>NZ_QWLV01000009.1 GCF_003515075.1 Sphingomonas gilva | reverse complement strand
AGCGATTGCCCGGCTTCATGAAGCCGGGCAATCGCACACCGTTCCTCGATCGAAAGCTGGCGGTATCTCGACATGGCAACACCTGTACGTGGTGTTGCACTTCGTTTGTGAACTCAGAGGGGTCCATCTCTCCGTCAGAGCGGCCTCGTTTGTGGCACGATGGATGCCGGAACAAGTCCGGCATGACGGTGAAAATCTCGGCTACGCCTAAGTCTCCACCTCGCTCAGCCGCGTGCGCCGCAGCCGCGGCTCGCGGTCCATTTCGGCGTCGTGCTTGATCGCCTGGCGCATCTCGTCGCGCTTGGCATGGATCGAGGCGATCACCGGGCCGACCGCCACGCCCATGTCGACCAGCAGCGCTTCCGAAAGTTGGAGCGAGCTTTCGAGCGTTTCGGGCACCGCTTCGCTCGCCCCGGCCTTGTAGAGCTGGGCGGCATGCGCGGTGTCGCGCGCGCGGGCGATGATCGGCAGATTGGGAACCCAGCCGCGCACGCGCCGCGTGAGCGAGACGGTGAGCACGGGATCGTCCATCGTCAGGATCAGCGCGGTCGCATGGCCGAGCTTGAGGCGATCGACCAGCTCGGCGCGCGAGGCATCGCCGAACAGCACCGGATATCCTTCGCGTCGCGCCTCCGCGACCGAATCGATGTCCGATTCGACCGCGACATAGGGCTTGCCGTGCGCGGCGAGCATGTCGGCAACCAGCCGCCCGACGCGGCCGAAGCCGATGATGACCGCGCCCGGCCCCTCTATGCCCGTCGGCACCTCCGGCTCTCCGCCCGCCGCGAGTTCCACCTTGCGAGCGAAATCATGGCCGACGCGCGCAAGCAGCGGGGTGATCGTCAGTCCGATGGCGGTGACCGTCTGCCAGAAGGCGGCGGTCGAGGGCTGGATCAGTTGCGCCTGCGCGGCTGTGGCCAGCACGATCAGCGTGGTTTCCGACGGGCTCGACATCAGCACGCCGGTTTCGGTGGCGATGCCGATGCGCGTGCCGATGGCGCGCAGCAGCCCGGTGGTGACCGCGGCCTTGACCGCCACCACGCCGACCACCGCGAGCGTCAGCTCCAGCCAATTGGCGGCGATCTCGGCGAGGTTAAGGCTCATGCCTACGGTGAGGAGAAAAACGCCTAGCGCCAAACCCTTGAATGGCGAAGTTACGACCTCTACCTCATTATGATATTCGGTCTCCGCAATGAGCAGCCCGGCAAGAAGCGCACCGACGATGGGCGAGAGGCCGACGACGGCGGTGGCGACGCTGGCCACGATCACGACGAGCAGGCTGGCGGCGAGGAACAGCTCCGGACTCTTGGTCCGCGCGGCCTGCGCGAACAGGCGGGGCAGCACGAAGCGGCCGCCGACGAACATCGCCGCGATGGTGAGCCCACCCTGCCACAAGGTCATCCCTACGCCGCTCCAGCCCGCATCCTGCGCGTAGGGCGCGAGCGCGCCGAGGCCGAAGATGATGGGGACCAGCGCGAGATCCTCGAACAGCAGCATCGAAAAGGCGGCGCGACCGACGCCGCTCGCCGTGCCGACCATCGGCAGCACCAGCGCGGTCGAGGAAAGGGCGAGCGCCAGACCCAGGCCGATCGCACCCGCCCAGCCTTGCCCCAGCAGATTCAGCGCCAGGCCGATCAGCAGCCCCGATATCAGCAGTTCCGCCGCGCCGACGCCGAACACCAGCCGCCGCATCGACCATAATCGCCGGAACGAAAGCTCCAGCCCGATCGAGAAGAGCAGCAGCACGATGCCGAGCTCGGCGAAGGGCTCGATCGAGGCAGGATCGGAAATGGTGAAGTAATAGAGCCAGGGATATTGCCCGATCATCGAGCCCAGCCCGTGCGGGCCGACGAGCACGCCGACCAGGATGAAGCCGATCACCGGGCTGATGCGAAAGCGCGCGAAGGCCGGGATGACGATCCCCGCCGCGCCCAATATCACCAGCGCATCGCTGAACCCCTGATTGTGAATCTCCAACGCCATAGGTGAGACCTTAGCTTCGCGGTCGCAGCAAATGCCAGCGAAACGATTGCCGGATTCGCATCGGTTTTCGGGGTTACATCGCGCGCGGCCCACCCTAGCTTGGGGCAACAGGGAGAATGGCGCTGCCGGAACATCATATCACGCCGCTGATCGGAACGATGGTGGCGGGCCTCGTGCTCGCTTTCCTGCTGGCGCTGGTTGCCCAGCGGCTGCGGATCTCCCCGCTGATCGGCTATGTGCTGGCGGGCGTGGTGGTCGGCCCGTTCACGCCGGGCTATGTCGCCGACCAGAGCCTGGCCAACGAACTGGCCGAGATCGGCGTGATCCTGCTGATGTTCGGCGTCGGGCTGCATTTCTCCGTCCGCGACCTGATGTCGGTTCGCCGCATCGCCATCCCCGGCGCGCTGGTCCAGATCGTCGCGGCGACGGCGATGGGGGCGGGTCTCGCCTGGATGCTGGGCTGGGGGATCGGCGCGGGGCTGGTGTTCGGCCTGGCGCTTTCGGTCGCGAGCACGGTCGTGCTGCTGCGCGCATTGCAGGTGCGGAACATCCTGGAGACCGAGCGCGGCCGCGTCGCGGTGGGATGGCTCGTGGTCGAGGATCTGGTGATGGTCCTCGCGCTGGTCATGATCCCGGCGCTGGCCGGCGCCGGTAGCGGCAGCGATCTCGGCTGGACGCTCGCGATCACCATCGGCAAGGTCGCCGCCTTCATCGCGCTGATGCTGATCGTCGGGCGGCGCTTCGTGCCCTGGCTGCTCCACCGCGTCGCCCATACGGGGTCGCGCGAGCTGTTCCGGCTGGCGGTGCTGGCGATCGCGCTGGGCGTGGCGGCGGGGGCGACCCTGCTGTTCGGCGTGTCGTTCGCGCTCGGGGCCTTCTTCGCCGGGATGATCCTGGCCGAATCACCCTTGAGCGCGCGTGCGGCGGAGGAGACGCTGCCGCTGCGCGACGCTTTCGCCGTGCTGTTCTTCGTCTCGGTGGGGATGCTGTTCAACCCGTCGATCCTGATCACCGACACGCTGCCGGTGCTGGCGACGCTGGGCATCATCGTCATCGGCAAGTCGATCGCCGCCTTCGCCATCGTCCGCGCCTTCGGCCGGCCGACGCGGACCGCGCTGACGATCTCGGCGAGCCTAGCGCAGATCGGCGAATTCTCCTTCATCCTCGCCGCGCTGGGCGTATCGCTCGGCGTGCTGCCGCGCGAGGGGCGCGATCTGATCCTGGCGGGCGCGATCCTGTCGATCATGCTCAATCCGCTGGTGTTCTGGGCGATCGGCCGCGTGGCGAGGCGCCATGACGTCACCGATGGCGAGGCGCCCGCCGCCGCCTCTGCGGCCGAGGAGGCGCCGGGGCATATCGTCCTGATCGGTCATGGCCGCGTCGGGTCGCTCGTCGCCGGGACGCTGACCGGCGGCAGGCGGCCGCTGACGGTGATCGAGACGCAATCGGACACGGCGGCGCTCGAGCCGTCGGTCACGCGCGTGACCGGCAACGCGGCCGACATGGCGGTGCTGCGCCGGGCGCGGATCGAGGATGCGCGCCTGCTGCTCGTCGCCATCCCGGATGCGTTCGAGGCCGGCCAGATCGTCGAGCAGGCGCGCGCCATGAACCCCGGCCTGCGCATCGTCGCGCGCGCGCATGAGGACGCCGCGGTCGATCATCTCACGCGGCTGGGGGCCGACCTCGCGATCATGGGCGAGCGCGAAATAGCGCGGCGGATGATCGATCAGGCATTGTCGGCGGCGTGATGCAGCCGCCCATCGTCATCGTCGGGGGCGGACCGGCCGGCATGATGGCGGGGCTGCTGTTCGCCCGGGCCGGCCTCAAGACGGTGGTGCTGGAGAAGCACGCCGATTTCCTCCGCGATTTCCGCGGCGACACCGTGCATCCCTCGACGCTCGAACTGTTTCGCGAACTCGGCCTGATCGATGGATTGCTCGCGCGGCCGCACGACAAGGTCGAACAGCTCACGGCGCGTATGGCGGGGCACGAATATGCCGTGGCGGATTTCCGGAGGCTGCCGGTCAAATCCCGCTTCATCGCGCTGATGCCGCAATGGGAGTTCCTCGATTTCGTCGCCGATTCGGCACGGGCCTTTCCCGCCTTCGCGCTTCGCATGAATGCCGAGGCGGTGGATCTGATTTCATCCGGCGGCCGCGTGACGGGCGTGCGGCTGGCAAATGACGAGGCGATAGCGGCGCGATTGGTGATCGCGGCCGACGGGCGGCGATCGGTGCTGAGGGGGGCTGCGCGGTTGCCGCTCGAGGATCTCGGCGCGCCAATGGACGTGCTCTGGTTCCGCCTGTCCAAGGCGGAGACCCCGCAAAACGCGACCGGCGGGATATTCTCCGCGAGCGGCATGCTCGTGACGATCGACCGGGGCGATTACTGGCAATGCGCGCTGGTGATCGCCAAGGGAAGCGCCGAGCTGGTGCGCGAGCAGGGACTGACGGCGTTTCGCGATCGTATCGCCCGCATCTCGCCCGCGCTGACCGTCGCCGAGCTGGTCGATTGGGAGCAGATCAAGCTCCTGTCGGTCGCGCTCGACCGGCTGACCCGCTGGCACGCGCCGGGTCTGCTCGCAATCGGCGATGCGGCGCACGCGATGTCGCCGATCGGCGGTGTCGGCATCAATCTGGCGATCCAGGACGCGGTCGCGACCGCGAACATCCTCGCCGGCCCGATGCTGGCCGGGACGGACCCCGATCCCCTGCTCGCCAAGGTGCAGGCGCGGCGAATGCTGCCGACCCGGGCGATACAGGGACTCCAGCGGGCGGTGCAGACCCGCATACTGTCACCCGCGCTCGACGCGCCGGAGGCGATCGAAGCGCCGCTCGCGTTGCGCATGCTCGATCGTTTCGCGCCGTTGCGCACGCTGCCGGCCCGGCTGATCGGGCTGGGCATCCGGCGCGAGCATATCCGATCACCCGCCGCCGGGACTGTGCGGTCCGGGCGGGACTGAGCCCTGCACGCGCGTGTCGCCGGCGTGCGGATGGCTGTCGAACCGGATATGGTACAGGTCGAAGCGGCGGTCGGTCAGGTTGCGCACCGTGCCCTCGGTTCGCGCCCAGGTGAGATCGGCGAGGTTGACGTCGCTGATCGTCAAGGTCTCCACATTCTCGGTCGCCTCGGCGGCGATGCCGTCGCGCGCGAAGGGGAAGTCGCACGGGGTCAGGATGCAGCTCTGCGCATATTGGATGTCCATATTGTCGACGCCCGGCAGATTGCCGACATTGCCGGAGAGGACGACGAAGCACTGGTTCTCGATCGCGCGCGCCTGGCAGCAATAGCGGACGCGCAGATAGCCCTGGCGGCTGTCGGTGCAGAAGGGGGTGAACAGGATGCGCGCGCCTTCGTCGACCAGGCGCCGCGCGAGCTCCGGAAACTCGCTGTCGTAGCAGATCAGCACGCCGATCGGCCCGCAATCGGTCTGGATGACGTCGATCGATTCGCCGCCCTTGATGTTCCACCAGTATCGCTCGTTGGGGGTGGGGTGGATCTTCTCCTGCGCGTGGACCGATCCGTCGCGCAGGCAGATATAGGCGACGTTCTGGATATCGCCGTCGTCGGTGCGGGTCGGGTGCGATCCGCCGATGATGTTGATGTTGTATTCCAGCGCCATGCGGCTGAGTTCGGCGACGATCTTCGGCGTGTGCGATGTCAGTGCGTCGATCGCCTCGGCAGGCGCTAATGTGCGTTTCTCGAACGATAGCAACTGCAGCGTGAATAGTTCTGGAAAGACGACGAAATCGCTACGGTAATCCGCCGCGACATCGACGAAATATTCGACATTGTGGACGAACTCGGCGAAATCCTTGACCGCCCGCGCCTGTAGCTGGACCGTGGCGAGGCGGACGCTCTCGACCCCGCGCGGCAACGAATACACCTTGTCGGCATCGTCGGCGACATAGGGGTTGCGCCAAACCATCAGCGCGGCGTTGCCGGCGGACTGCCTGTCCTCGGGAAGATAGCCCTTGAGCACCCCTTTGGGCTCGAAACCGTTGCGCAGCTGGAAGCCGATCACCGGATCGCGCAGCTTCCGCTGGGCGACCTGATCGAGATAATCCGCTGGCCCATCCACCTTTCGGCGATTGCGGGCATAACTCGGCATGCGCCCGCCGATGACGATGCCGCGCAGTTCGAGCCGTTCGGCGAGATGCTTGCGCTCGTCATAAAGGCGCTGTCCGATGCGCAGGCCGCGCCGGTTGGGATCGACGCACATTTCGTAGCCGTAGAGATAATCGCCCGTCGGATCATGGCGCGAGCCGAAACCGTTCGCGGTGATCTCCTCCCAGTCGTGCGGCGCCAGCGCTACCGCGCCGTCGATCCGCATCGATGCGCAATAGCCGACGACCTCGCCCTCATGCAGCGCGACGAACTGACCTTCGGGATAATGGTTGATCTGCCCGCGGACCATGCCGGCCGAATAGCCCGAGATGCGGTCATAGGCGCGATCGACCAGCGCGACGATGCCAGGCACGTCGCGCGGTGTGGCGACGCGGACCTCGAGCGATGCCTTCCTGGTATTGCGCATGGCTACTCCTTCTCAATCCTCCCCGGAACGGGGAGGGGGACCGCACGACGAAGTCGTGTGGTGGAGGGGGCTCACCGCGAGCGCAACGCCGGTGGAGAGCCCCCTCCACCAGCCTGCGGCTGGTCCCCAGTGTTGGGTCGATCGTGCCCCCGGCACGATCTTGAATTGCCGGGGGCAATCCAACCCAACACTCCGCGAGCGGGGAGGAACTTAGATCACACCCAGGCGGCCATTTCCTTTTCGAGATTGACGCGCACCGCCTCGAAGAATTGTTCGGTGGTCATCCATGCCTGATCGGGGCCGATGAGGATCGCGAGATCCTTGGTCATCTGACCGGCTTCCACCGTCTCGACGCAGACGCGCTCCAGCGTCTCCGCGAAACGCGTGACGTCAGGCGTGCCGTCGAACTTGCCGCGATATTTGAGACCGCCGGTCCAGGCGAAGATCGAGGCGATCGGGTTTGTCGAGGTCGCCTTGCCCTGCTGGTGCTGGCGATAGTGGCGGGTCACCGTGCCGTGCGCGGCCTCCGCCTCCACCGTCTTGCCGTCGGGCGTCATCAGCACCGAGGTCATGAGGCCGAGCGAGCCGAACCCCTGCGCAACCTGATCCGACTGCACGTCACCGTCGTAATTCTTGCAGGCCCAGACGAACTTGCCGCTCCATTTGAGCGCGGAGGCGACCATGTCGTCGATCAGGCGATGTTCGTAGACGATCTTCGCGGCATCGAACTGCGCCTTGAATTCGTTCTCGAAAACCTCCTGGAAGATGTCCTTGAAGCGGCCGTCATAGGCCTTCAGGATGGTGTTCTTGGTCGACAGATAGACCGGCCATTCGC
The DNA here is from genome assembly GCF_003515075.1 of Sphingomonas gilva. Taxonomy (GTDB): domain Bacteria; phylum Pseudomonadota; class Alphaproteobacteria; order Sphingomonadales; family Sphingomonadaceae; genus Sphingomonas; species Sphingomonas gilva. The sequence continues at coordinate 152,866 of NZ_QWLV01000009.1, read as the reverse complement.
GGCCCAGGCCGTAGTTCAGGCTGGCGCGGGCGAAGTCGCGGATCGAATCGTCGAGATTGTACATCCCCATCGCGACGCCGGAGGAAGGGAACTGGAACACCTCCTCCTCGATCGTCTCGCCGTTCTCGCCCTGCCACTTCATGGTGAGCTTGCCGGGACCCGGGACGCGGAAGTCGGTCGCCTTGTACTGGTCGCCAAAGGCATGGCGGCCGACGACGATGGGATCGGTCCAGCCGGGGATCAGCCGGGGGACGTTGGACATCACGATCGGCTCACGGAAGACGACGCCGCCCAGGATGTTGCGGATCGTGCCGTTGGGCGATTTCCACATGCGCTTCAGGTTGAACTCCTCGACGCGCGCCTCGTCGGGCGTGATCGTCGCGCACTTCACGCCGACGCCATATTTCTGGATGGCCTTGGCGCTTTCGACCGTCACCTTGTCGTCGGTGGCGTCGCGATGTTCGATGCCCAGGTCGTAATAGTCGAGCTCGATATCGAGATAGGGCTTGATCAGGCGCTCGCGGATCCATTCCCAGATGATGCGGGTCATCTCGTCGCCGTCGATTTCCACGACGGGGGTCTTCACCTTGATCTTCGCCATCGAATGCTCGCTTGTCCTAGGGGAGGGGAGTTGCCGGGTGCGTTTAGGGTCTGTGTTCGTGATCGGCAATGGTCTGGACGGAGCGGATTTTGGCGCAGGGCTAGAAGCGAGGAGGGAGCGATGCCGAAGCATCGTGACCGACAAGCGACGATGGACAGGCCGCCATGTCCCCCGGACATGGCTAAAACTGCCGGGGGCAGTTTTACCTGTCCATCATGCGCCAAAAGCCGCCCGCCGCTGCGCGGTCGCCCGGAGAGGCCCGCTGGCTACGTCGCTTGCTTGCGCGTAGCTTCGGCTACGCGTCTGCGCTGCGCTCCTTGCCAGCGGGCCTCTCCGGGCGATCCAGACCGTTGCCGATCACGAACACAGACCCTCAGCGAGCCGCGCGGACCGATCAACCGCATGTGCGCGTTGTCAGGCGTCGGGACGCTGCGTAGAGAGGCGGGATGACATCATTAGAGAAACCGGCGGCCGGAACGACGACCGTCAAATGGCGCTTCCCATCGGTCCATCCGGAGGGGCGCAAGTTCGTGCTGATCGCCGTCGGGCTGACGCTGCTCGCCACGCTGATCTGGAATGTGCTGTTCTGGCCGTTCGTCGGGCTGACCATCTGGGTCGCGGCGTTCTTCCGCGATCCGATCCGCACGACGCCGGCCGACGACACGCTGATCATCGCGCCGGCGGACGGGCTGATCACGATGATCGAGGAGGTGCCGGTCCCGGTCGAACTGGCCGGCGAGGATGCGCTGGGGACGGCGCCGCTCACGCGCATATCGATCTTCATGTCGGTGTTCGACGTGCACATCAACCGCGCGCCGATCGGCGGCACGATCAAGCGCGTCGCCTATATCTCCGGCAAGTTCCTCAACGCCGATCTCGACAAGGCGAGCGAGGAGAATGAGCGACAGCATATCCTGGTCGAGCGCGGCGACGGCACGCGGATCGGCTTCACCCAGATCGCCGGACTGGTCGCGCGCCGGATCATGCCGTTCGTCAAGCCCGGAGACATCGTCGCCAAAGGGCAGCGGGTGGGCCTGATCCGCTTCGGCAGCCGGGTCGACGTGTTCCTGCCCGCGGGCACCGCGCCGCAGGTGGCGCTGGGCCAGCGCTCCATCGCGGGTGAAACGGTGCTGGCGCGCATCGGCAGCGGACAGGGCGTCACGGGAATCGCGCAATGAAGCGCGCCAAATGAAACGAGAAGGCCGTTTCCGGCCGCTGCAGCGGGGAATCCCGCTGCGCGCGATCGCGCCCAATGCGGTGACCGTCACCGCTTTGTGCTTCGGCCTGACCGGCATACGCTTCGCCATCGCCGGCGAGTTCGAACGCGCGGTGGTGGCGATCCTGATCGCCGGGGTGCTCGACGGCATGGACGGACGCATCGCCCGCGCGCTGCACGGCGAGAGCCGCTTCGGCGCCGAGCTCGATTCGCTCTCCGATTCGATCGCCTTCGGGGTGGCGCCCGCGCTCGTCATCTTCCTCTGGTCGCTGATCGGCATCCCGCAATATGGCTGGCTGTTCGCGCTCGCCCATGCGGTGTTCTGCGTGCTGCGGCTGGCGCGGTTCAATGCGCAGATCGACGCGGCCGAGCAGCCGCACAAGTCCGCCGGCTTCCTGACCGGCGTTCCCGCGCCGGCGGGCGCGGGGCTCGCCTTCCTGCCGATGTTCCTCTGGCTGTGGACGGGGATCGAGGATTTCCGCAATCCCTGGTTCGTCGCTCCCTGGATCGCGCTGGTCGCCTTCCTGATGATCTCCAGCGTCGCGACCTACAGCTGGTCGTCGCTCAAGCTCCGCCAGAATGTCAGGTTCGAAGCGATCGCGGTGATCGCGCTGGTCACCGGTGCGCTGATCACCGCGCCCTGGGCGACGCTGTCGGTGGTGTCGGCCGCCTATATCGTCACGATCCCGTTCAGCATCCTGAGCTATCGCCGGGTCAAGCGGCAGCGCGCAGGGCTGCGCGGACCGGCGCCGGCCGCATCGCACGATGCGGAGCCGCCCGCGGCCTGACCGCGATGGCGCGGGGCAGCGCCACTTCGCGCAGCGATCCGTCGAGCAGTCCGATGATCCGGTCGCGTTCGGCGCCGATCATCGCGGCGATGACACCGATCGCGGCGAAAGCGGCCACGACGAAGACGAGCGTGCTGATGACGGCAACCATGCGAACCTCCCGAACCAATCCGGCCATCGCCCGGCGGCAATCCACAGCCTGTGGATAAGTTCCGCGTTCCGGCCTGTGGCGCTATATGTTCTTTATATGTTCCACATGTCAAGCCTTGAAATCCAATCGCCGACGCTGTAAGCGCGCGCCTCCACACCGCATGGGATGCGCACATACCGGTGCCGGGCGATTGTCCGGTCACTGCGTCCCAGAGGCATAACCGGAAAGGAACCATCCTATGGCGGCACCTGTCGTCACGCTGCAGCAGCTGCTCGAATCGGGCGCGCATTTTGGCCACCAGACCCACCGCTGGAACCCGAAGATGAAGCCCTACATCTTCGGCGACCGCAACGGCATCCACATTCTAGACCTGTCGCAGACCGTGCCGCTGTTCGCGCGTGCGCTCGACTTCATCAGCCATACCGTCGCCGCCGGCGGCAAGGTGCTGTTCGTCGGCACCAAGCGCCAGGCGCAGGAAGCCGTAGCCGAAGCGGCGAAGCGTTCGGGCCAGCATTATGTCAATCATCGCTGGCTGGGCGGCATGCTGACCAACTGGAAGACCATTTCGGGCTCGATCAAGCGCTACAAGGCGCTCGAGGAGCAGCTGTCGGGCGACACCCACGGCCTGACCAAGAAGGAAGTGCTGCAGCTGACCCGCGAGCGCGACAAGTTCGAGCTGTCGCTGGGCGGCATCCGCGACATGGGCGGCATTCCCGACGTGATGTTCGTGATCGACGCCAACAAGGAAGAGCTGGCGATCAAGGAAGCCAACACGCTGGGCATCCCGGTCGTCGCGATCCTCGATTCGAACGTCTCGCCCGACGGCATTGCCTTCCCGGTGCCGGCGAACGACGACGCCAGCCGCGCGATTCGCCTCTATTGCGAGGCCGTGGCGATCGCCGCGACCCGCGGCAACCAGGAGCAGGCCGCCAGCCGCGGCCACGACCTGGGCGCGATGGCCGAGCCGCCCGCCGAGGAGGCGCTGACCGAGACCGCAGAGGCTCCGGCCGAAGCCGCCGAGGCGCCCGCCGACAACTCGGAGCAGGCGACCGCCTGATCCCCGCGTAACGCAAAGGACATGCGGGCGGGGCAGGGCGTTCACGCGCCAGGCCTCGCCCGCACCCATATTGATCGACATTCAAAGGACTGAACACATGGCAGAGATCACCGCCGCCGCCGTCAAGGAGCTGCGCGAGCGTTCGGGCGCAGGCATGATGGATTGCAAGAAGGCGCTGAATGAGACCGCCGGCGACATGGAAGCCGCGATGGACTGGCTGCGCACCAAGGGCCTGGCCGCCGCCGCCAAGAAATCGAGCCGCACCGCGGCCGAAGGGCTGGTCGGCGTCGCCGTTTCGGGCACTCGCGGCGCCGCCGTGGAGGTCAATTCGGAAACCGACTTCGTCGCCAAGAACGATCAGTTCCAGAACTTCGTCCGCGAAGTGACGCAGGTCGCGCTGGCCGAGGGCGATTCGATCGACGCGATCAAGGCGGCGAAGATGCCTTCGGGCACGACCGTAGAGGAAACGCTGACCAACAACATCGCCACCATCGGCGAAAACCAGAATCTGCGTCGTGCGCGGGTGCTGGAAGTGTCGCAGGGCGCGGTGGTTCCCTATGTCCACAACGCGGCGTCGCCTGGGCTGGGCAAGATCGGCGTGCTCGTCGCGCTCGAAAGCCACGCGGGCGACGACGTGCTGCAGCCGCTGGGCAAGCAGATCGCGCAGCACGTCGCGGCGGCCTTCCCGCTGGCGCTCGACGAGACCGGTCTCGATCCCGAAGTGCTGGAGCGCGAGCGCGCCATCGCGACCGAGAAGGCTGCCGAATCAGGCAAGCCCGCGGACATCATCGCCAAGATGGTGGAGGGCGGCATCAAGAAGTTCGCCAAGGAGAATGCGCTGCTCAGCCAGCCGATCGTCCATGACGGCAAGACCCCGGTCGCCGACGTCGTCGCCAAGGCGGCCAGGGATGCCGGCAAGTCGATCGTGCTGAAGGACTATGTCCGCTTCCAGCTGGGGGAGGGCATCGAGAAGGAGGCGAGCGATTTCGCCGCCGAGGTCGCCGCCACCGCCGGCCTGAGCAACTGAGCCAGGTCTCCTGCAAAAGCCGTCGCGCCCCGGGGCGCGGCGGCTTTCGCTTATGTGCGCTAAGCCTTGGCTTGGCGTACCGGCCTGACTAAGGTCCGCGCCGCCCCGATCTCGTCTCGACGGAAACCAGCTTTCTTATGACCACGCCCCCGTTCAAGCGCATCCTCCTCAAGCTCTCCGGCGAGGTGCTGATGGGCGAGAACGGGCTCGCCATCGATCCCGCCGTCACCGCGCGGGTGGCGGGCGAGATCGCCGAGGCGAAGGCCAAGGGTTACGAGCTGTGCGTCGTCGTCGGCGGTGGTAACATCTTCAGAGGCCTGGCGGCCGCGGCCAAGGGTTTCGAACGCGCGACGGCCGATTACATGGGCATGCTCGCAACCGTGATGAACGCGCTCGCGGTGCAGAACGCGCTCGAACAGATCGGCGTCGACACGCGCGTGCAATCGGCCATTCCGATGGCCGCGGTGTGCGAGCCCTTCATCCGCCGGCGCGCCGAGCGGCACCTGGAGAAGGGCCGGGTGGTGATCTTCGCCGCCGGCGTCGGCAGCCCGTTCTTCACCACTGACAGCGGCGCCGCGCTGCGCGCCGCCGAGCTCAAATGCGATGCGCTGTTCAAGGGCACCTCGGTCGACGGCGTTTATGACGCCGATCCCAAGAAGGTGCCGGAAGCCAAGCGCTATGAAACAGTAAGTTACGATACGGTGCTGTCGAACAACCTGAGGGTAATGGATGCGAGCGCCGTGGCGCTATGCCGGGACAACGATATCCCGATCGTGGTGTTCAACATCCGCGAGCAGGGCAATCTCGCCCGCGTTCTCGCCGGAGAGGGCATTTCGACGATCGTGCAGAAGGCTTGAAGGAGAGAGACGATGGCTGCCCCGCAGTTCAACAAGGCCGATCTGGAGCGCCGCATGGCCGGCGCGGTCGAGGCGCTGAAGCACGATCTGACCGGTCTTCGCACCGGCCGCGCATCGATAACGCTGCTCGATCCGGTGACGGTCGAGGTCTACGGCGCCAACATGCCGATCAATCAGGTCGCGACCGTATCCGCGCCCGAACCGCGCCTGCTGTCGGTGCAGGTGTGGGACAAGAGCAATGTCGGGCCGGTCGACAAGGCGATCCGCTCGGCGGGGCTGGGCCTCAACCCGATCGTCGACGGGCAGACGCTGCGCCTGCCGATACCCGATCTCACCCAAGAACGGCGCAAGGAACTCGCCAAGCTCGTCGGGCAATATGCCGAGAAGGCCCGCATCGCCGCGCGCAACGTGCGGCGCGATGGCAACGACACGCTCAAGACCGATGAAAAGGGCGGACATTTGTCCGAAGACGAGCGCAAGCGGCACGAGACCGAGGTGCAGAAGCTGACCGACGCGACGATCGCCGACATCGATGCGGCGGCGCACGCCAAGGAAAAGGAAATCCTCGGCAAGTGACGTCAGCGCACGCCGAAGCCGCGGCCCCCGCGAACGGTGCGGGGGGCGTGCCGCGCCACGTCGCCATCATCATGGACGGCAATGGCCGCTGGGCGAAGAAGCGGCTGCTGCCGCGCGTCGCCGGGCACCGCGCCGGCGTCGAGGCGGTGCGCAAGGTCACCCGTGCGGCGCGCGAAATGGGCATCGGCACGCTGACGCTCTACGCCTTCTCCTCGGAGAACTGGCGGCGCCCCGAGGAGGAAATCGGCGACCTGATGGGGTTGCTCAAGCATTTCATCGGCCAGCATCTCGACGAGCTGGTGACGGACGGGATTCACCTTCGCGTGATCGGCGATCTCACGGCTTTCACCCCGGAGATTCGGGCCCTGGTGGAGGATGCGATCGCGCGCACCGCGCCAAACACGGGCCCGCAGTTGGTGATCGCGCTCAACTATGGTGCGCAGGACGAGATACTGCGGGCTGCGCGAATGCTTGCGGCCCAGGGCGGCGAGATCGACAAGGCACGCTTTGAAGGCGCGCTTTACACGCATGACCTGCCGCCGCTCGACTTGCTGATCCGCACTTCGGGCGAGAAGCGCTTGTCCAACTTTCTGCTCTGGCAGGCGGCCTATGCCGAACTGCTCTTCGTCGACACATTGTGGCCCGACTTCGGGCCAGCGGACCTGCGGGCGGCGCTCGACGAATTCGCCCGGCGCGAACGCCGCTACGGTGGCTTGTAACGGTGGCCATACCCAAAAACTGGATGGCGGACCTGCCGCGCAAGACGCTGGTCGCGGCGATACTGATCGCGCTGGCCCTGACCGCGCTCATGCTAGGCGGCGTCGCCTTGTGGCTGCTGGCGGTGATCGCCGGGCTGCTGATGATGGCGGAGTGGGCAGACCTAGCGCGGGTCGAGCCGAAGCAGAAGCGGATCGCGCTGTTCGCGCTCTCGGTGCCGCTCGCCATCCTCTCGCCGCTCGCCGCCGGGCCGGATTTTTTTGCGATGGGGCTGATCGCGGGCGCCGCGTTCTTCGTCGCCGCGGTCACCCGCCAGGGGCAGCTGGCGCTGGGCGTCGCCTATGTCGGCGTTCCGGTGGCCGCGCTGCTCGCGATCCGCAACCTGCCCGACGGCGCGATGCTCGCCTTCTGGTCGCTGGCGATTGTCTGGGCGACCGACATCGGCGCCTATTTCGCCGGGCGCCTGATCGGCGGGCCCAAGCTGATGCCGCGGCTCTCTCCCAACAAGACCTGGGCGGGCCTTGGCGGCGGCATGGTGGCGGCATGGCTCACCGGCATGGCATTTTCGACCTATGGCGGGCTCGATCTGCGACTGGCGTTGCTGAGCCCGCTGCTCGCGATCGTCGCGCAGGCGGGCGATCTGTATGAGAGCGGGCTCAAGCGCAAGGCGGGGGTCAAAGATTCGGGCACCATCCTGCCCGGCCATGGCGGCGTGCTCGATCGGCTCGACGGCGTGGTGACCGTCGCCCCGATCGCCTTCATTCTCATCCTTATCGCGGACCATTTCGCGTGAAACGCGTCAGCATCCTCGGCGCGACCGGGTCGGTCGGGCGATCGACGCTCGATCTGATCGGCCGCGACCCTGCGCGCTTCGAGGTCGTGGCGTTGACCGCCAATTGCGATGTCGACGGTCTCGCCGCCGCCGCGCGCGAACATGGCGCGAAACTGGCCGTTGTCGCGGATGAGCGTTGCTTGCCGGCGCTCACAACGGCGCTGGACGGCAGTGGAATCGAGGCGCGGGGCGGCGCGCAGGCGGTCTGCGAAGCCGCCGCGATGCCGTGCAACTGGACGATGGCGGCGATCGTCGGCGCGGCGGGGCTCAAGCCGGTGATGGCGGCGCTGGGGCAGGGGGCGACGCTCGCGCTTGCCAACAAGGAAGCGCTGGTCTCCGCGGGCAGCATCGTCACCGCCGAAGCCAAGCGCACCGGCGCGACCATCCTGCCGGTCGATTCGGAGCATAATGCGATCTTCCAATGCTTCGCGCCGCATCAGGCGAAGGCGGTGCGCCGGGTGATCCTGACCGCGAGTGGCGGCCCGTTCCGCGCGCTTAGCCGCGCCGAGATGCGCGACATCACCCCCAAGCAGGCGGTGGCGCATCCCAACTGGTCGATGGGCGCCAAAATCTCGGTCGATTCGGCGACGATGATGAACAAGGGCCTCGAACTGATCGAGGCGTTCCATCTGTTCCCGGTCGCCCCCGAGCAGCTGGAGATATTGGTCCACCGCCAGTCGGTGATCCACAGCCTGGTCGAATATGCCGATGGGTCGATGCTGGCGCAGCTGGGATCGCCCGATATGCGCGTGCCGATCGCGCACACGCTCGCCTGGCCCGATCGGATGGCGACTCCGGCCCGGCCGCTCGATCTCGCGGCGATCGGGCGGCTCGATTTCGAGAGCCCCGACCCCGAGCGCTTCCCCGCGCTCCGCCTCGCGCGTGAGGCGCTGGAGGCCGGCGGCGCGCGTCCGGCCATATTGAACGCGGCCAATGAGATCGCGGTGAAGGCTTTTCTGGAAGGCCGTATCGGCTTCCTCGAAATTGCCGCAATCGTCGCCGATACGCTTTCCTGCTACGATCCGCCTGCGCCGGAGACGCTCGACGCCGTGCTGGCGATCGACGCCGAAGCGAGGGGCCTGGCGGACGCGCGTGTGAAGGAAGGCGTAGCTTGATCGAAGCCCCCGGCATTCTCTGGACCATCGCGGCGTTCCTGCTCGTGATCGGTCCGCTCGTGTTCGTGCACGAGCTTGGCCATTATTTCGTCGGACGCTGGTTCGGCGTGAAGGCGGAGGCGTTCTCGATCGGCTTCGGTCGCGAGATCGCGGGCTGGACCGACCGGCGCGGCACGCGCTGGAAGGTCGGCTGGCTGCCGCTGGGCGGTTATGTCCGCTTCGCCGGAGACATGAACCCGGCAAGCCAGCCCGATCCGGAATGGCTGGCCTTGCCTCCGGAAGAGCGGGCGAAGACCTTTCAGGCCAAGCCGCTATGGCAGCGCGCGCTGATCGTGCTCGCCGGCCCCGTCACCAATTTCCTGGTCGCGATCCTGATCCTGATTGGGTTCGCGCTTGCGTTCGGGGACTTGCGCACGCCGGCGGTGGCGAATTCGGTGGAGGCGGGGAGCGCGGCCGAGGCTGCGGGCATTCGCCCTGGCGATCGTATCACGGCATTGGGTGGGCGCGAGATCGAGACGTTCAACGATCTCGCACGCTTTGCTCGGTTGCGGCCCGCCGAGATGGTCCCCCTTACGTTCGTGCGAGAGGGCCGCTCCATCGAAGGCGAAATACGCATCGGCGTGGCGGTTGAGCAGGACCGGTTCGGCAACAGCTATCGGGTCGGGCGCCTCGGCATCGGTGGCGGTATGCCGCAGGCCACGCCGGTGTCCCTGCTCGCCGCGCCGGGTGTGGCGGTGCGCCAGACGGTCGAGATCGTCCAGGACATGGTCTCGGCGATAGGCCAGATCATCACCGGCCGACGCTCGGTCAAGGAGCTGGGCGGACCGCTCAAGATCGCGGAAATCTCCGGTCAGCAGGCGGCGCTGGGGCTGACGCCCTTCATATTCCTGGTCGCGCTCATCTCGATTAATCTGGGATTCATCAACTTATTGCCAGTCCCCATGCTGGATGGAGGACATTTGCTGTTCTATGCCATCGAAGGCGTGACGCGGCGGCCGGTGAACCCCGTAGCGATGGAATGGGCCTTTCGGGGCGGACTGGTGGCGCTGCTGGCGCTGATGGTGTTCGTGACGACCAACGACCTGGCGTCGTTCGGCGTCTGGAACAGGATCGCCGGGTTGATCGGCTGAGCGGGTTCGGGCAGGGCAGCGCGGCCCTTCGCGGATGACGAAGATGGCAACTCTCGATTTAGTTTGGGGTGGACGGGTGACAGCGAAGACAGCAACCGCATTCGGCAAGCGCAGCAGCGCGGCCCTGATGGTGGGCACGATCCTTTCGGGGATAGCCATGCCGGCCTTCGCCCAGGACGCTCCGCCGCCCGCCGCGACCGCGCCGGAGACGCCGCCCGAGCCTGCTCCGGCAGCACAGTCCGCTCCAGCGACGCCGCAAAACGCGCCCGCGACTACGCCCGCCCAGGCCGCACCTGTCGAGCAGCAGCGCATCATCAAATCCGTGACCGTTTCCGGATCGCAGCGGATCGAGCCGGATACCGTCTTGCAGCGCACGACACTGCGCCCCGGCCAGCCCTATACCCAGGAAACGCTCGATCAGGCGCTGCGCGATCTCTACGCGTCCGATCTGTTCGCCGACGTCCAGATCGACGGCGTGCAGACCGGCGAGCTGGTGATCCGCATCCGCGAGAACCCGGTAATCAACCGCATCGTCCTTGAGGGCAACAAGAGCCTGAAGGAAGACAAGATCCGGCCCGAGATCAAGCTCGCGCCCCGGCAGATCTTCACGCGCCCAGCGGTGCGCGCGGACGTCGCCCGCATCATCGAGCTCTACCGCCGGCAAGGCCGCTTCGCCGCTACGGTAGAGCCCAAGAGCGTCGCGCTCGACCAGAATCGCGTCGATATCGTCTTCGAGATCAGCGAGGGGCCGAAATCCAAGGTCCGCCAGATCAACATCATCGGCAACGAGGTGTTCGACGACGGCAAGCTGCGCAGCCAGATGCTGACCAAGCAGGCGCGTTTCTTCCGCATCTTTTCGTCGGGCACGAGCTACGATCCCGATCGCCTGGCCTATGACCAGCAGAAGCTCCGCCAGTTCTACCTGACCGAAGGCTATGCCGATTTCCGCGTCGTCTCCGCGGTCGCCGAGCTGACCCCCGACCGGCGCGATTTCGTCATCACCTACGTCGTCGAGGAAGGCGAGCGCTACAAGATCGAGAATGTCGAGGTCGACAGCGAAATACGCGATTTCAACAATGAGCGCCTCGCCGCCAGCCTGCCGATCAAGAAGGGCGACTGGTACAACGCCCAGTTGGTCGAGGATTCGGTCGAGAGCATCAGCAACACCGCCGGACTGGTCGGCTACGCCTTTGCCGATGTGCGGCCTGAATTCATCCGCGACAAGGAAGCGCGCACCATGTCGCTGGTGTTCAAGATCGCGGAGAGTCCGCGCGTCTATGTCGAGCGGGTCGACATCAACGGCAACACGACCACGCAGGACAAGGTGATCCGTCGCGAGATGCGCCTTGCCGAGGGCGACGCGTTCAACTCCTTCCAGCTCAAGCGATCGGCCGACCGGATCAATTCGCTGGGCTATTTCCAAGAGAATCTGGAGATCGAGCAGAAGCGCGTCGCCGATGACCGCGTCGTGCTCGAAGCCAATGTCCAAGAAAAGGCGACCGGCGAATTACAGCTCTCGGCCGGCTTCTCGAGCCTTGAGCGCTTCATCATCAATGCCTCGATCCGCCAGCGCAACTTCCGCGGCAAGGGGCAAGAGCTGCGCGCCAGCGTCAACTATTCGACCTATTCGAAGTCGGCCGAGATCGGTTTCACCGAACCCTATCTGTTCGACAAGAACATCGCGGTGGGCGGCGACATATTCCGCCGTGATTACAATGCGTTCAACTACAGCGGCGATGAACGCCAGACGACCTATTCGCAGGTGTCGACCGGTTTCCAGCTGCGCACGGGCGTGCCGATCACCGAGTATCTTTCGGTTGCTGCACGGTACGGTTTGACCTTTGACGATGTGTCGCTGGACGAGAATCAGTTCTTCACCGGCGGCCGGTGCGATCCGCTTCGCGCCGGGCGATATCTGTGCGACGCGATCGGCGAGCGCGCGACGTCGTCGGTCGGCTATTCGATCATCTACGACAGCCTGAACAGCCGTTTGCGGCCGTCTGCCGGCCATCGGGCAGTGCTGAGCCAGGACTTCGCCGGGCTGGGCGGCGACGTCCGCTACCTGCGCACGCGCTTCGACGCCGATAAATATTGGCACGTCGGCGGCGGGTTCATTTTCTCGGTGGGACTGGAGGGCGGCTATATCCTGCCGCTTGAGGAAAGCCGCGGGCCCGGGATCGACAAGGTCCGCATTACCGATCGCTTCTATCTGGGCGAACCGCAGTTCCGCGGCTTCGACATCCGCGGCGTCGGCCCGCGCATATTGCGGTCGCCCTATACCGGCACCGTAGCCGGTGGAGATCAGGCCGTGGTCACCGATCGCGATCGGATCGTGGACGACGCGCTGGGCGGCCGCGCTTACTATCTTGGCCGGGCCGAGCTGGAGATTCCGCTGGGCGCCGGCGCGCGCGAGCTGGGTCTGCGGCCGTCGATCTTCGTCGATGTCGGCGCGCTATGGAACGTGACCCGGCCGCTGCCGACGGTGGTGTTCCCTCAGGCGACCGATGAGGACGGCAATTTGCTGTTCAATGAAGACGGTTCGCCGTCGCTGCTGCCGCTGGTGACCGACGTCAACGACAGCGCTGGCCGGCCCCTTTACGTCGTCCCCTCCGATGCGACGTCCAATCCGGGCCAGGTGACGACCTGCCAGGTCGGCTATTCGGCGACCGCAGGCGGAACCTGCGAGGGCACGTCGGTGAACACCCGCTTCACCAACACGACCAATCCGTTCTTCGAGCAATTCCTGGGCGATACGCCCAAGCCGCGCCTCTCGGTGGGTTTCGGCGTCAACTGGAATTCGCCGTTCGGTCCGCTTAGGATCGATGTGGCCAAGGCGCTGATAACCGCCGAGGGGGATGACCCCAAACTCTTCACGTTCAACGTAGGGACACAATTCTGATGCGAATTCTCAACAGCCTGGCTGCTTCGGCCGTCGTCACCGCCGCGCTCGCGGCCACGCCGGCAAGCGCCCAGACGCTGCCCGACGCCAAGATCGCGATCGTCGACGCCGAGCGGGTCATGCGCGACTGCAACGCCTGCAAAACGGCCAACACGCAGCTCCAACAGCAGCTCACCCAGCTGCAGCAGCGCGCCCAGGCGGCGGGCCAGCCGCTGCAGACCGAGGCCCAGTCGCTTCAGGCGGCGATCAAGGCGGCCAACAACCGCCCCGATGCGGCGCTGACCCAGCGCATTCAGGCCTTCGAGACCAGGCAGCAGGCGGCGCAGCGTCAGGTGCAGCAGGAGGAAGCGACCTTCCAGCGCAACGTCGCCTATGTGCGCCAGCAGATCGGCCAGCGGATGCTGCCGATCATCAACCAGATCGCGCAGCAGCGCGGCGCGACGATCGCGGTGGACAAGAACAACACTTTCTACAATGCCGCCAATGTCGATATCTCGGACGCGGTACTCGCGCAGCTCAACCAGCAACTGCCGAGCGTCAGCACGACCGCGCCGCCGCCGCAGCAGCAGCCGGCAGCCGGGACCGCGCCCGCCACGCCGACACCGGCGCCGAGCACGACGAACCCGGGCCGGTGAGCGAAGCCGCCGGCGAGCGGGCCGCATTCGACCCGCTCGATATCCGCAAGGTGATGGCGGCGCTGCCGCACCGCTATCCGATGCTGCTGGTCGACCGCGTCGAGGAGCTTATCCCCGACCGGTCGATCGCCGCGATCAAGGCGGTGACGATCAATGAGGGCTTCTTCCAGGGGCATTTCCCCGGCCGCCCGATCATGCCCGGCGTGCTGATCGTCGAGGCGCTGGCGCAGGCGGCGGGCGTGCTTGCCGTCGAAAGCTTCGGTCTCGCCGGATCGGGCAAGCTCGTTTATTTCATGGCGATCGACGAAGCCAAGTTCCGCGCGCCGGTGGAACCCGGCGTGCTGCTTCGGCTGGAGGTCGAATTCGCCCAGAAGCGGGCCACGGTCTGCAAGTTTGCCGGCAAGGCGCTGGTCGACGGCAAGGTCGCGGCGCAGGCCAACTTCACCGCGATGATCGCGGATCCGCCTTCCGCTTGAGTTTTGCGCCCGCACCCTGTAGGGCGCGCGCTTCATTTCCAGGGCTGGTCGGAAACCAGCCCGCAAGGAGCCTGACCGATGAAGAAAGACGTCCACCCCGACTACCACATGATCAAGGTGCAGATGACCGACGGCACCGTGTACGAAACTCGCTCCACCTGGGGCAAGGAGGGCGACACAATGACGCTCGAGATCGACCCGCTCGCGCACCCCGCCTGGACGGGCGGCAAGGGGCAGATGCTTGATGCAGGCGGCCAGGTCGCGCGCTTCAACAAGCGCTTCGGCGGGCTGTCGCTGGGCAAGAAGTAACTCCGAAATCGGGCAAAACTCATTTGCCCGGCCTCCGGGCCGGTGCGACAACTCCCTCGAGGCACACTCGGGGGAGTTGTCATATGAACTATCTGACCTATGGCGCTGGTCGGTGTCGCGCCTGCGGCCTTCGCGGCGCCAGTCACCAGATCCAGGAAAGCCAGCAAAGCCGCTTTCACGCGATGCGCTTCGTCGCGGAGATGGCCGCCCAGCCGATGATGATGCCTGCGGGCGGCTTCATCATGACCGACCCCAACGCGCACAAGTTCATGGTCGGCGTGCTCTGCGCTTCCGGGCAAACACTCGTCGCATGCTCGGGCAACCATGACAATTTCGCGCCGATGATCGCGGCCGCTGCGCGCTTCGGCTATACGGTCGCGCAATATCAGGCGCCGCCGTACCGTGCGCGTGGCGGCGGAGCGCTGACCCTTGCCGAAGTGCAAGGGACTCATGCCGGCGGCCACGCGCCGCAGCCGGGACGATGCGCCGCGCCCAAGCTGATCAACGAGGCCATCGCCCGCAACCTGCACCTCAACGGCGCCTGGCGGAACTGGGCCATGACAGAGACCTATTACCAGCCCAGCACGGCGCGCCGGACGCATGAGCTGTACAATGTACCACCGCCCTACACGCACGGGCTTTCAGCCGACCACTGTGCCACCTGCGCCAATCTGGTCTGGTGCCGATGCTGATGTGCGGTCAGCGCGCTTGATGGCGGACAGGGTGGGATTCGAACCCACGGTGAGCTTGCACCCACGGCGGTTTTCAAGACCGCTGCCTTAAACCACTCGGCCACCTGTCCTTGGGCAAGGCGCATATCGTCCGCGCGGTCTGCTGTGCAAGGGGCGGGGTGAAAGGTTTCGCTGTTCCGGGCAGGATGTGGCACAAACCAGCCATGCGGGGGACAGTTTTGCGTATTCGGACCTTTATCGCGGCGATCGCCGCTTGTTTCACTTTCACGGCCTTTCCGGCGTCGGCGCAGGATCCGGCCGGTCTGCAGCCCTATCTCTACAGCCTGCGCGACAAGGCGGAGGCGATGGGCATCAGCCGTGCCACCTTCGACCGGGTGGTGCCGACGCTCACCTACAATCCGCGCGTGGTCGAGCTCGACCGCGGCCAGCCGGGCGGATCGAGCAGCTCGGCGATCCCGCCGTTCGCGCCCTACAAGGCGCGCCATGTCGATGCGGCGCGGATCAATCGCGGCCGCGCCAAGTATCAGGCGCTGCGTCCGCGCCTCGAGGCGATCGAGCGCCGCACC
The DNA here is from genome assembly GCF_003515075.1 of Sphingomonas gilva. Classification (GTDB taxonomy): domain Bacteria; phylum Pseudomonadota; class Alphaproteobacteria; order Sphingomonadales; family Sphingomonadaceae; genus Sphingomonas; species Sphingomonas gilva. The sequence goes on along the minus strand of NZ_QWLV01000009.1, from coordinate 137,222 downwards.
GGCGTGCCCGAATCGATCATGGTGGCGATCTGGGGGCATGAGACCAATTATGGCGGCTATACCGGCGATTTCGATCTGCTGCGGAGTCTCGCGACGCTGGCTTATGAAGGCCGGCGGCGGTCGCTGTTCGAGCCCGAGTTCCTCGCCACGCTGAAGATGCTCGACGACGGCGTGTCGCGCGAGCAGTTGAAGGGCAGCTGGGCGGGGGCGACGGGCTATCCGCAGTTCCTGCCCTCGGTTTACCTCCGGCTGGCCAAGGACGGCGACGGCGACGGCCGCGCCGATATCTGGCGCAGCGAGGCGGATACGCTCGCCTCGATCGCCAATTATTTCGTCAATGCCGGCTGGCGGCCCAACGTGCCATGGGGCGTCGCGGTCAGCGTGCCCTCCGGGCTCGACCGATCGGACCAGGTCAATCGGCTCGTCTCACCGCGCTGTCCTCGCGTTTTCGAGCGCCACAGCCGCTGGCGGACGGTCGCCGAATGGCGCGCGCTGGGCATCGGCGTCCCACCGGGATCGGGGCTGCGCGACAGCGATCTCGCCAGCCTGATCGAGCCCGACGGACCGGGCCGGACCGCCTATCTGCTCACCGGCAACTACCGGGTGATCCTCGATTACAACTGCTCCAATTTCTACGCCTTGTCGGTGGGGTTGTTGGCGGATGAAGTCGCGAAATAGCCTTTTGGCGGCAGGCCTGCTGCTCGCCGGGTGCGCCGGCGGACCACCGATGGGCGGGCCCTTCGAACCAGCGGATTACGACGAAACAGGCATGGCGGGCTGGTACGGCGCGGAACTGGCCGGGCGCCCCACCGCCAGCGGTGAGCGCTTCGACCCCTCAGGCATGACCGCGGCCCACCGCACCCTTCCGCTCGGTTCGCATGTCGAGGTCACCTCAATCGCCAATGGTCGCAATGTCGTGCTGAGGATCAACGATCGCGGCCCCTATCACGGGAAGCGAATCATCGATCTGTCGCGTGCCGCGGCCCAGCGGCTGGGGATATCCGGCATCGGCCGGGTACGCGTGCGCAGCGTCGATTCGGGCTATGCGCGGCAGGCGCTGCCACAGGCTCCGGCGTTGGCGGGAACGGCTGCTGGGCCGGGGCCATTCCGCATCCAGGTCGCGAGTTTCCACGACGAGGACCGCGCCCGGGCGCTCGCCCGGCGGATCGACGGCGAAGCCGATCGGGCCGGTGCGCTCTGGCGCGTCACGCTCGGGCCGTTTAAGGATGCCCGCAGCGCGAACGCCGCGCGCGCCGAAATCGCCGCCGACGGCTTCGGCGACGCGGTGATCCAACCCGTTCCCTGATGCCCAAGAGGTGCGTATCCCCGTGAAGACCCCGATCGCCGTTCCCGTCGCCGCCCTGCTCATCGCCATTCCCGGCCAGGCCGCGGCGCCGCCCTTCGATACGCCGGCCAAGGTCGCTTACATGAAGGATCTGAGCTCGGGCGCGGTGCTCTACGCCAAGAACGAAGACATGCGCATGCCGCCGGCTTCGATGGCGAAGATGATGACGGTCTATGTCGCCTTCGACCTGATCAAGAAGGGCGAATTGAAGCTCGACCAGATGGTCACGGTCAGGCCGGAGACCTGGGAGAAATGGCACGGTCCGCAGGCCGGATCGACCATGTTCCTGTCGCCCAACGAGCGGGTGAGCGTCGAAAATCTGCTCTACGGCATCGTCACGCTTTCGGGGAACGACGCCTGTGTCGTGCTGGCCGAGGAAATCTCCGGCACCGAAGAGGCGTTCGCCCAGCAGATGACGCGCTATGCCAGGAAGATCGGCATGAACGACAGCCGCTTCGGCAACTCGAACGGCTGGCCGGACGAAGGGCGCACCTATGTCACCGCGGAGGACCTGACCACGCTCGCCGCGCGGACGATCGAGGACTTCCCCGATCTCTACAAGAAGTTCTATTCGAAGGAGAGCTTCACCTGGGGCAAGACGATGGGCGGTGCGGCGATCACCCAGCAGAATCGCGATCCGCTGCTCGGCCGTGTCGAAGGAGCTGACGGGCTCAAGACCGGCCATACCGAGGAGGCGGGCTACGGCTTCACCGGTTCGGCCGAACAGAATGGCCGCCGCATCGTGATGGTCGTCGCGGGCCTCGATTCCTATGGCGGCCGCGCCGAGGAATCGGTCCGCTTCATGGATTGGGGCTTTCGCGCCTGGGATTCGCGCCCGCTCGCGGCCAAGGGCAAGCGGATCGAGGCGGCCGAGGTGCAAATGGGCGATGCCGACACCGTGGGCCTGGTCGCGCCCAAGAATCTCGCGGTGACGCTGCCCAAGGGCGCCGCGTCCGAGATGCGCGTCAGCGTGGTCTATAACGGCCCGGTCAAGGCGCCGATCAAGCAGGGGCAGCATATCGCGGACCTGGTGGTGCGCACCCCCGACATGCCGGCGCAGACGATGCCGCTGGTCGCCGAGGCCGCGGTGGAGGAAGCCGGCTTCTTCCGCCGCGCCTGGCTTGGCCTGACGTCGCTGTTCGGGTGACGGCGGGGCGCTTCATCAGCCTGGAAGGCGGCGAGGGCGTCGGCAAATCAACCCAGGCGCGCGCGCTGGCCGATGCGCTGGCGCGGCGCGGGATCGAGTGCGAGGTCACGCGCGAGCCCGGCGGCAGCGCCGGCGCGGAGGCGATCCGCGGGCTGCTGATGGCGGGCGCGGTCGATCGCTGGAGTCCGCATGCCGAGGCGCTGCTGTTCGCCGCCGCGCGATCCGACCATATCGACCGGCTGATCCATCCGGCCGTCGAGGCGGGACGCTGGGTGATCTGCGACCGCTTTCTCGATTCGACGCGGGCCTATCAGGGCGTCGCCGGCGGTATCGACGACGGCGCGATCCTGGCGCTGCACGCCTTCGGCAGCCGCGGCCTGCTGCCCGATCGGACGCTGGTGCTGACCCTTCCGGACGAGGAGGCGGCGGCGCGGGCAAGCGCGCGCGACGGCGCCGCGAACGATCGCTTCGGCCTTCGCGACGAGAATTTCCACCGCGCCGTGAACGCGGCGTTTCGCGGCTTCGCCGAAGCGGAGCCCGACCGCTTCCGGTTGATCGACGCCACCGGATCGAAGCAGGACGTCACCGATCGTCTCGTCGCCGCTGTCGCCGACTGGCTGCCGTGACGATCATCCGGGGCCAGGATACGGCGCTCGCGCAGTTTCGCGCCGCGATGGATTCGGGCGCGCTCCATCATGCCTGGCTGATCGCCGGGCCCGAGGGGTCAGGGAAGGGGACCTTCGCGCGGATCGCCGCGCTGCGGATGCTGGCCGAGGCGCAGGATGCCGATGGGCTGCCGCGAGGCTTCCAGACGCCATCCAGCCATCCGGCCGCGCATCTGTTCGCAGCGGGCAGCCATCCCGACTATCGGCTGCTCGACCGCCTGCCCGCCGACGCCAAGGAACGCGCCAGGCCGCGCGCCGAATGGGATCCGGAGGGCAAGCTCGCGCGCAACGTCTCGATCGATCAGGTGCGCGCGTTGCAGCCGCTGTTCGCCACCGCGCCCTCGCTTTCGCGCCGCCGCGTGGTGGTGATCGATTCGATCGACGATCTAGAGCGCGCCGCCGCCAACGCATTGCTCAAGAATCTGGAGGAGCCGCCGCAGGGAACGGTCTTCCTGTTGGTCAGCCACGCGCCGGGCCGGTTGCTGCCGACGATCCGTTCGCGCTGCCGGCTGCTGCGCTTCGCCGCGCTTGACGATGACGCCATGGCGGCGGCGCTTCGTGCGCACGATCCGTCGCTCCCGGACGACAGAATCGCCGCCCTGATCAAAGCGGGGGAGGGCTCTGTCGGGCGCGCATTGCACATGGCGGGCCTCGATCTGGCTGCGATCGATGCCGTGCTTGCCGACATCGCCCGTAGCGGCGATCCGACCAACGCCCAGCGCATCGCGCTTGGCCGCGCGGTCAGCGGCAAGGCGGCGCAGCCGCGTTACGAGGCGATGCTCGATCGTGCGCCCGGCTTCATCGCGCGTGAGGCGCGATCGCGCCGCGGCCAGCCGCTCGCCGAAGCCATCGCCGCATGGGAAGCCGCGCGCGCACTCGCGGCAAGCGCGCTGCCGCTGAATCTCGATCCCGCCACCGTCGCTTTCGAGATGGGCGGCCATGTCGCGCGATTGGCCAAGTAGCAAGATCTATTGTCGCCCCTGCGAAAGCATGGGCCCATCCGAGCTCACTCCAAGCGCAGCGGCTGATGGATGGCATAGATAGGCCCCTGCCTCCGCAGGGGCGACAGTGCCAGAGTGTGCCCAATCGTCTTCTAAACCCGCCGGCGATGCGATAGAGCCGCCGGCGACATGACCGACCCCTTCTATATCACCACCGCGATCAGCTACCCCAATGGCCGCCCCCATATCGGCCACGCCTATGAGGCGATCGCGACCGACGCGATCGCGCGCTACCAGCGGCAGCTGGGCCGCGACGTCCGCTTCCTCACCGGCACCGACGAGCATGGGCTGAAGATGGTGCAGGAGGCGCGCAGGCGCGGTGTCGAGCCGCGCGAACTCGCCGATGAAATGAGCGGTTATTTCAAGGCAATGGCGGATGCCTTGAATATTTCTTATGATCGTTTCATCCGCACCGTCGATGTCGATCACCACCATGCCAGCCAGGCGATCTGGCAGGCCATGGCGGATGCCGGCGACCTCTATCTGGACCGCTACGAAGGCTGGTATTCGGTTCGCGACGAGGCGTTCTACGACGAGAGCGAGCTGACCGAGGGGGAAGGGGGCGGGAAGCTTTCCCCGCAAGGCACGCCGGTCGAATGGACCGAGGAGGAGACCTGGTTCTTTCGTCTCTCCAAATATCAGCAGCCGCTGCTCGATCATTATGCGGCCAACCCCGAATTCATCCGGCCCGAAAGCCGCCGCAACGAAATCCTGCGCTTCGTGGAAGGCGGCCTTGCCGACCTGTCGGTCTCGCGCACCAGCTTCGACTGGGGCGTGCCCGTGCCCGGCAGCCCGGGGCATGTCATGTATGTTTGGGTCGATGCGCTGACCAACTATCTGACCGGGGCCGGCTATCCTGATAATATCGAGCTTTATCAGGATTATTGGCCGGCGAACCTGCATATCATCGGCAAGGACATCGTCCGCTTCCACACGGTCTATTGGCCCGCCTTTCTGATGAGCGCGAAGCTGCCGCTGCCGGTCTCCGTGTTCGGCCACGGCTTCCTGCTCAACCGGGGCGAGAAGATGTCGAAGAGTCTCGGCAACGTCACCGATCCGATGGCGCTCGCCGAACGGCATGGCGTGGATGCGATCCGGTACTTCCTGCTGCGCGAGGTGAGCTTCGGCCAGGACGGCAGCTATTCGGAAGAAGCGATCGTGACCCGCTGCAACGCCGATCTCGCCAACAATCTCGGCAATCTTGCGCAGCGCAGCCTGTCGATGATCGCCAAGAATTGCGGCGGACGCGTGCCCGAGGCGGGGCCCCGCACCGACGCCGAGGAAACTCTGTTCGCCAGCATCGACCGCGCCGAAGCGGGAATGCACGAAGCGATGAAGGATCTGGCGATCCACAATGCGCTCGATGCGATCTGGGCGGCGGCGCGCGACGCCAACCAGTATTTCGCCGACCAGGCGCCCTGGGCGGTGCGCAAAACCGATCCGGCGCGCGCCGACACCATCCTGTATGTGACTGCGGAAGCGATCCGCCGCATCGCCATCATGGCGCGCTGGGCGGTTCCCGCCGGAGCGGACAAGCTGCTCGACCTGCTGGGACAGGATGGCGACAAGCGCAGCTTCGAAGCACTCGGCTGGCCGATCGCGGCGGGCGAGGCGCTGCCCGCGCCGCAGGGCGTGTTCCCTCGGCTGGAGCTGGCGGAGGAAGCGGCGTGACCTTCGTCGACAGCCATTGTCATTTGAATTACAAGGGCTTGATCGAGGATCAGGCGAGCGTGCTCGAACGCGCCCGCGCGCGTGGCGTCGGCACCATGCTCAATATCTCCACCCGCGAGCGTGAATGGGATGACGTCATCGCCACCGCCGAGCGCGAGGCGGACGTGTTCGCCACCGTCGGCATCCATCCGCACGAAGCGGATGCGCATCCCAACATCGATACCGCCAAGCTGGTCGCCAAAGCCGCGCATCCCAGGGTGATCGGCATCGGCGAAAGCGGGCTCGACTATTATTACGATCATTCGGATCGGGAGCGGCAGCAGGCGAGTTTCCGCGCGCATATCCGCGCCTCGCGCGAGACGGGCCTGCCGATCGTCGTCCATACGCGAGACGCCGAGGCGGACACCGCGAGAATCCTGCGCGAGGAGATGGAGCAGGGGGCCTATCCCGGCGTCATCCACTGCTTCACCGCCAGCGGCGAGTTCGCCGATATCGCGCTCGATCTGGGCCTCTACATCTCGATCTCGGGGATCGTGACCTTCAAGAACGCGAAGGATCTGCAGGCGACCGCCGCTAGGCTGCCGCTGGACAGGCTGCTGATCGAGACCGATTCCCCGTTTCTCGCGCCGGTGCCGCATCGCGGCAAGACCGGGGAACCGGCGTTCGTCGCCGACACCGCAGCGTTCCTGTCCGGTTTGCGGGGCGAATCGATCGAGGAGCTGGCCGAAGCGACGACGCGCAACTTCTTCGAACTGTTCGCGAAAGCGGCTGCGTGAAGATCAGGATACTCGGCTGCGGCACCTCCTCGGGCGTGCCGCGGATCGGCAACGATTGGGGCGTCTGCGACCCCGCCGAGCCGCGCAACCGCCGCACGCGCGCCTCGATCCTCGTCAGCACCGCCACCACCCGCATCCTGATCGACACGGGCCCCGACATGCGCGAGCAGCTGCTCGCCGCCGATGTCGCCGATGTCGATGCGGTGATCTGGACGCACGACCATGCCGATCACTGTCATGGGATCGACGATCTCCGGCAGCTCTACCATGCCCGCGGCCGGCCGGTGCGCGGCCTGGCGCGGCCGGAAACGCTCGCATCGCTGACGGAGCGCTTCGCCTATGCCTTCAACGGACGCGACGGCTATCCGCCGACGGTGGCGGGGGAGGACTTGCCCGATCGCATCGAGATCGGCGACATAGCGGTGACCGTGGTCGATCAGCCGCACGGTTCGATCACCTCCGCGGGATTGGTGTTCGAAACTGCGGATGGCCGGGCCTCAGCGGGATATTCGACTGATTTTAACGAAATGACGCCTGAAATGGCGATATTGTATCAGCGCCTCGATCTATGGGTGGTCGATGCGCTCAGGGCGAAGCCGCATCCGACTCATCCGCATCTCGATCGCACGCTCGGCTGGATCGCCGAATTCGCGCCCAGGCGTGCGGTGTTGACGCATATGGATCAGTCGATGGACTATGCGACGCTGGCGCGCGCGCTGCCCGCCGGGGTCGAGCCGGGCCATGACGGCATGGAGATCGTGATCGATGGCTGACTGGCAGACCGCTGGGCTTATCGGCGGCATCGGCTGCCTCGTGCTGGTGCTGAGCAGCCTGATCGCGCGGCGCGTGCCGCTGGGCCAGACCGTGAAGCTGGCGCTGATCTGGGCGGCGATCTTCATCGGCGCGGCGCTGATCGTCGGCCAACGCCATCACCTGGCGCGGCTGTGGAACGACGCCTTCGGCAATCAGCAGGTCCAAGGCGGCGCGCTCAGGATCGCGGTTGGCGAGGACGGTCATTTCTGGGCGGATGCCGAGGTCAACGGCCGGCCGGTGCGCTTCATGATCGACAGCGGCGCGACGGTGACCGCGATGTCGCGCAGCGCCGCTATGGCGGCCGGCATCGAGATCGGCGACAGCGGCCTTCCCGTGACGATCTCGACGGCCAACGGCGATGTCAGCGCACGGCGCGCGCGGATCGACGAGATGCGCATCGGGCCGATCGTCGCCGACGACCTGGCGGTGGTCGTCGCCAAGGAGTTCGGCGACACCAACGTGCTCGGCATGAACTTCCTGTCGCAACTGGCCAGCTGGCGCGTGGAGGGCGGTTTCCTGATCCTCCAGCCCGCGCCACCGGCCTAGATTTTACATAATGTATATTATCGGACTTTGAGATTGAACGAAGCAGCCCGCCCTTCGCGTCAGGATCGTCTGGACCATCCGGATCATCTGGACCAGTCGGATCATCTGGACCAGTCGGATCGTCAGGACCATCGGGATCGTCTGGACCATCCGGATCGTCCGGATCATCTGGATCGCCTGGTCGCGATCATGGCGCGCTTGCGCGATCCGGAGACCGGATGCGAATGGGACAGCGTCCAGACGTTCGCCTCGATCGCACCCTACACGATCGAGGAAGCCTATGAGGTCGAAGACGCGATCGCGCGCGGCGACATGGCCGATCTGAAGGACGAGCTCGGCGATCTGCTGCTCCAGGTCGTGTTCCACGCGCGCATGGCGGAGGAAGCCGGCGCGTTCGATTTCGCCGACGTCGCCGCGACGATCGGCGACAAGATGGAGCGCCGCCACCCGCATATCTTCGGCGATGCGGCTGAGGGCGGTCATCATCTTTGGGAACAGATCAAGGCCGACGAACGCGCGGCCAAGGCGCATCGCGGCGCGCTCGACGGCGTGGCGCTCGGCCTGCCCGCGCTCCTTCGCGCCGAAAAGCTGCAGAAGCGCGCCGCTCGCACCGGCTTCGACTGGCCCGACGCCACCGGTCCGCGCGCCAAGGTGGATGAGGAACTGGCGGAGGCAGACCGCGCGATCGGCGATCACAAGGCCGAGGAGATCGGCGACCTGCTGTTCGCGGTGGTCAATTGGGCGCGCCACGAAGGCATCGATGCGGAAGCCGCGTTGCGCATCGCCAATTCGAAATTCGAACGCCGTTTCCGCGCGATGGAAGCGGAAGCTGGCGACGCGTTCAAGGAGCTGGACCTGAACGCGAAGGAAGCGCTGTGGCAGGCGGTCAAGCGTCGCGCTGGATGAAGCGCGCGTAATCGGGCTCGGCCAGCCGGACCTCGACCATCAGGCGGTCATCGGCCATCCATTGGTCGATCACCTCGCCATGCGCGTGCAGCCAGGCGGCGCCGGCGCCGTCGGCCGGATCCAGGTCGATCTGGTAGCGGCGGTGTGCGCGCGTGAGGTTGGCGGAGATCGCGGCGACGAGATCGTCCACCCCTTCGCCCGTCATCGCCGACAGCGCCGCCACATCGTCCCGCCGCGCGGCGTCGGCCAGCACCGCCTCGCGCGCATCTGGGTCGAGCGCGTCGATCTTGTTCCACGCCTCGATCCGCGGCGTGACGATCTCGTCTCCCACGCCGAGCTCGGCGAGCACCTTCTCGACATCGGCGCGCTGCGCGTCGCTGTCGGGATGCGCGATGTCGCGGACGTGCACGATCAGATCGGCCGAGACCACCTCCTCGAGCGTCGCCTTGAACGCTGCCACGAGCTGCGTCGGCAGCTCCGAGACGAAACCGACGGTGTCGGACAGCATCGCCCGATCGATTCCGGGCGGCGAGAATTGCCGCAAGGTCGGATCGAGCGTGGCGAACAGCAGATCTTCCGCCATGACGTCAGCACCGGTCAGGCGGTTGAACAACGTCGATTTTCCGGCATTGGTATAGCCGACCAGCGCGACCACCGGCCATGGCGCACGCTGGCGCCGGCCGCGGTGCAGGCCGCGGGTGCGCGACACGCCTTCGAGCTCGCGCCTGAGCCGCGCCATCCGGTCGCGGATCATGCGACGGTCGGCCTCGATCTGGGTTTCGCCGGGACCGCCGAGAAAGCCGAAGCCGCCGCGCTGGCGCTCGAGATGGGTCCAGCTGCGCACCAGCCGGCCCGCCTGATAGTCGAGATGGGCGAGCTCGACCTGCAAGCGGCCCTCGGCGGTGGCGGCGCGCTCGCCGAAAATCTCGAGGATCAGACCGGTCCGGTCGATCACCTTGCAGCCGATCGCGGTCTCCAGATTGCGCTGCTGCACCGGGGTCAGCGCGCCGTCGACGACGATCAGCTCGGCGCCCTGCTCTTCCGCGCGATCCTTGACCTGATCGACCTGGCCGCTGCCGAGCAAAGTCGCGGGCCGCGCCTGGCGCACGCGAAACGGCATGCGCCCGACGACCTCGACCCCGATCGCAGCGGCAAGCCCCGCGGTTTCCTCCAGGCGCGCGTCGTTGTCGCGCATCGAACCGCCGGTATCCGGCAGCACGACGAGCGCACGGGCGCCGCGGGCGAACTCGCCCGCATCGCGTTCGAAGCCGCCGGTGGTCAATCTTCGCTTTCTTGCTCTTCAGCCAGGTTGAGCGGCGCGGATGGCTGGATGGTGGAGACCGCATGCTTGTAGACCAGCTGCGATACGCCTTCGCGTTGGAGCAGCATGCAGAACAGGTCATAGGCGGCGATCTGCCCTTGCAGCATCACGCCGTTGACCAGGAACATCGTCACGCTCTGATCCGACTTGCGCACGGCGTTCAGGAAAATATCCTGCAAGAGCGAAGGCTTCTTGCCCGGTTCTCCTACCGCCTGCACGATCGCGGAGGCGTCTCCGTTGCCGGCGGGCATGATGGTGGAGATGGCGTGCTTGTAGATCAGCTGGGACTGGCCGTCGCGGCGCAGCAGCACCGAGAAATTGTCGAACCAGGTGACGATTCCCTGCAGCTTGACGCCTTTGACCAGGAACATCGTGACCGGGGTCTTCGTCCGGCGCAGCAGGTTGAGGAACAGGTCCTGCAGATTATTGGGCTTGTCGGCCATGGTTCACACCCTTGTGCTTGGCGGGATCCTGCCCCGCAATGCGCCGGTTTCCGGCGTCGATCCGCGCACCCGCATGGCGCGCGGCGCATAACTTAGGGTGTTTGGCTGCAATCCTCAATCGTCGTCGGCGCGAACCTCGGTGATTCCCAATATCTTCAGCTTGCGGTGCAGCGCCGATCGCTCCATGCCGATGAACGAGGCCGTGCGCGAGATATTGCCCGAAAAGCGGCGGATCTGGACGCGCAGATACTCCCGCTCGAAGGTCTCGCGCGCCTCGCGCAAGGGGGCGCCCATGATCTGCGCCCCGCCCCCCGCGCCGCCCGTCTCTCCGCGGATCTCGGCGGGCAGCATATCGAGATCGATCCGCCCCACCCGGTCGCCCGGCGCCATGATGACGGTGCGCTCAACGACGTTGCGCAGCTGGCGGACATTGCCGGGCCATTCGTGGCTCTGCAGCGCGACCAGCGCGTCCGGCGCGATCTCGGGCGTCGGCACGCGCCGTTCGGCGGCATAGCGCGCGGCGAAATGTTCGACCAGGGCGGGAATGTCCTCACGCCGGTCGGACAGCGGCGGCAGCGCGACGGGCACGACGTTGAGCCGGTAATAGAGATCCTCGCGGAAGCGCCCCTCGGCGATCTCCTGCGTCAGATCGCGCGAGGTGGAGGAGACGACGCGCACGTCGACCTTCACCTGGTGCTGCCCGCCGATGCGCACGAAGGCCTGATCGGTCAGCACGCGCAGGATGCGGGCCTGGGTCGCGATCGGCATGTCGGCGATCTCGTCGAGCAGCAGCGTGCCGCCATGCGCCTGTTCGAGCAGGCCGGTGCGGACGAGCTTGTCGCCCTCCTCCACCCCGAACAGCTCCTCCTCGACGCGCTCTGGCGTCATTCGCGCCGCGCTCAGGATGACGAAGGGCGCCTCAGCGCGGTTGCTCCAGCTGTGCAGCAGCCGGGCGGCGACCTCCTTGCCGACGCCGGCGGGGCCCGAGATCAGCACACGGCTGCCGGTCGCGGCGACGCGCTTCAAGGTCGCGCGCACCCCATTGATCGCGTTGGAGCTGCCGGTCAGCTCCTCGTCGCGGCCCGCCAGCGCCTTCAGGCTGGCATTCTCGCGCCGCAGCCGCTCGGTCTCGGTCGCGCGGCGGACGAGCAGCAGCAGCCGGTCAGCCTCGAACGGCTTTTCGATGAAGTCGGCCGCGCCCTTGCGGATCGCCGCGACCGCGGTGTCGAGATTGCCGTGGCCGGAGATGACCAGCACCGGAATGCTCGCGTCGCGCGCCTTGATCTCGTCGAGCAGTTCCAGCCCATCGAGCTTCGATCCCTGGAGCCACACGTCGAGCAGCACGAGCGAGGGCCGGCGTTCATGGATCGCCGCCAGCGCGCCATCGCTGTCCGCCGCGGTGCGGGTGCCGAAGCCTTCGTCTTCGAGCACGCCCGAGACGAGATCGCGGATGTCCGATTCATCATCGACGATAAGGATGTCGAGCGCCATGGTCAGGGGGTCCGTTCAAGCTTGATGGTATCTTCGCCGCCGTCGAGCGCGGCGAGCAGTTGCGGTTCGAAGCACAGGCTCACGATCGATCCGCCCCCCGGATTGTCGTCGAACGTGATCGTGCCGAAATGCTCCTCGACGATCTTCTTGACGATGGCGAGGCCGAGGCCGGTGCCCCGCGCGCGCGTCGTCATATAGGGTTCGACCAGCCGCTCGCGCTCGACCGGCAGGCCGATGCCGTTGTCGGCGATGTCGAGCCGGATCGTCTTGCCCTCGGCGGCGAAGGCGATGTCGATGCGTCCCGCCGGCGCATCCTCGCCACGCGCGCCGATCGCCTCGATGGCGTTCTTGAGGATGTTGGTCAGCGCCTGGCCGAGCTGGCGGCGGTCGCACACCAGCGGCCAGGGCTGGTCGCCGCCCGCGATGGAGAAGGCGATGGCCGGATTGGCGACCTCGTGCAGGAATACCGATTGGCGGACGATATCGAGCAGCGATTCCTCGCGGAACACGGGCTTGGGCATCCGCGCGAAGGAGGAGAATTCGTCGACCATCCGCCTGAGATCGCCGACCTGGCGGACGATGGTGTCGGTCAGCCGCGCGAACACGCCGTCCTCGGCGTCGATCTTGCCGCCATAGCGCCGCTGGAGCCGCTCGGCTGCGAGCTGGATCGGCGTCAGCGGGTTCTTGATCTCATGCGCGATACGGCGCGCGACATCGGACCAGGCGGCGCGGCGCTGATCGAGCAGCTGCTGGGTGATGTCGTCGAAGGTCAGGATATGGCCCGATGCGTCGCGCACGATTCGCACCGCCAGCGTCAGCGCCTCGCCGCGCGCATCGACGTGGACAATCGTCTCGCGCTCGCCATCGGCGATCGCCTTGGCCAGTTCAGGCGCGATCGTGGAGAGCGGATGCCCGACCGCGTCGTCCTCCTCGCGACGCAGCAGTTCGAGCGCGGAGGCATTGATCAGGCGCACATTGCCGTCGTCGTCGATCGACAGGATGCCGGCGCTGACGCCCGACATCACCGCCTCGATCAGCGCGCGCCGGCTGTCGAGCTGCGCGTTCGCCGAGACCAGCGCGCCCGTCTGCTCCTCCAGCCGCCGGGTCATCCGGTTGAACGCGCTGGCGAGCGTGCCGATCTCGTCCTGCGTCCGCGGGTCGGGCACCCGCGCGGTGAGGTCTCCGTCAGCCACGCGCCGCGCCGCGCCGACCAGTTCGCCGACGGGACGGACGAAGCGGTCGGCGACGCGCAACGCGATCCACACCGCGATGGCGACGATGAGGAGCGACACGCCCAGCAGGATCGCATTGAACTGCAGCTGAAGGCCGCGCGATCGGCCCATCAGCGCGCGATAATCGTTCAGCACCGCCTCCGCGCGCGCATATTGCGGGCGCATTTGCGGATTCGACGCCCGCGCGGCGTAGAGGAACATGTTGGACCGGCCGGCCATCGGCACGAATGCCGCGATGCGATCGCCGCGATCGAGCACCACGCTGGGCTCGCCCCTGCGCAACCGGGCAATCGCCGCCGGATCGATCTGGCTTTCGATATCGCGATCATAGGGGTTGATGATCGCCAGCGTCTGGACGCCATTTTGCGGCGTGACCGAGACGATCGCGCCCTCCGTCAGGTTTCGATAGTAGATCTGCTGGAGGAACAGGCTGGGAAAGCCGGGGCTGTCGATCGGCTCCTCCTCAAGGATCGCGCCGAGATCGCTGGCGGCGGTCACCGATTCGAGCTCCACCTGGTCGAGCGCCTGCTGATAGGATTGGCGGGCCAGGATGTTGGCGTTCTCCAGCATCCCGCGTGCGCGATCGGAGAACCAGAATTCCACGCCATATTGGAACAGCAGCGACGCGAAGATCACCAGCAGCAGCATCGGCACCGCGGCGAGCGCGGAAAACAAGGCGACCAATCTGACGTGGAGCCGGCCGCCTCCCCCGACGCTCGCCGCCGCACGGCGCATCGCCACGCGGCGACCGACGAGCACGAGCACGCCGACGGCCGGCACAAGGTTGGCCACCAGTAGAAACGCTACCAGCGGTGGGTTGAGCGGCTGGGGCGTTCCCTCGTCGCCGGTCAGCACGAAATAGCTGGCGACCACGACGAGGATAAGCGCGACGCCCACCGCGACCTCGACCAGCGGCATATAGCCATCGTCGCGCAGGGCGCGCATCAGCCGTTGGCGGAGGCCAGAATTTTCGGGTCGGGATAGCGTCGCGTCGCTGGCCATTGTGGCATTGCTACAACAGTCTCGTGGCGCTGGGAACACGCCTTTTGCGCGTTCAGTCGCGCTCCGAAACCGGCCTGGCGGCGACGCCCAGATCGTCGATCTTCTTTTTCAACGTGTTGCGATTGATCCCCAGCATCCGCGCGGCGCGCAGTTGATTGCCCCGCGTGCGCGCCAGCACCGCTTCGATAAGCGGGCGCTCGGCAAGCGCGAGCAGACGTCCATGCAGCATGTCCTCGTCGACGATGGGCTGCTCGGCGATCCAGGCGCGCACCGCCGCATCGATCGAGACCACGGGCCCCTCCCCGCCTCCCCCCGGCGCGGCGGAAAGACGGGCGAGCCCTTCGGCGGTGATCGTCTCGTCGCGCACCAAGGCGGCGGCGCGGCGCATCATGTTTTCCAGCTCGCGGACATTGCCCGGCCAGTTCTGGCGTTCGAGCCGGGCGACCGCAGTCGGATCGAGTCGCTTGCGCGGAAGCCCTTCCTGCGCGGCGCGATCGAGGAAATGGCGCGCGAGCAATCCGATATCGTCGCGGCGCTGGCGCAGCGACGGGATCGCGATCGGCACGACGTTCAGCCGGTAGAACAGATCCTCGCGGAACGCCCCCTCGCCCACCAGGCTTTCCAGATCGCGGTTGGTGGCGGCGACGATGCGCACGTCGGAGCGGATCGGGCGCGCGCCGCCGACGGTGGTGAACTCGCCCGACTGCAGCACGCGCAGCAGCCGGGTCTGGGCATCCATCGGCATATCGCCGATCTCGTCGAGGAACAGCGTGCCGCCGGCGGCTTGCTCGAAGCGGCCGGCGGTGCGCTGGGTCGCGCCGGTGAAGGCGCCGCGCTCATGGCCGAACAGCTCGGCCTCGATCAGCTCGCGCGGGATCGCCGCCATGTTGATCGCGACGAAGGGTTTCGCGCGCCGCGTGCCGAGATCATGGATCGCGCGCGCCACCAGTTCCTTGCCGGTGCCCGATTCGCCCGTGATCAACACGGTCAGCTCGTTCGAGACGACGCGGGCGATGGTGCGATAGACGTCCTGCATCGCCGCCGAACGGCCGATCAGCGGCAGCGCCTCGTCATCAAGCGTCGCCTCTTCCTCGCCGTGCGGACGCCGGGCGATCGCTTCCGCCACGGCGCGCGCCAGATCGTCGAGATCGAAGGGCTTGGGGAGATACTCGAACGCGCCGCGCTCGGCGGCGCGGACGGCGGTGGTCAGCGTGTTCTGCGCGGAAAGGATGATGACGGGCAGCTCGGGAAAGCGCGCGCGCACCGCGGCGAGCGCATCGAGCCCGTTGCCGTCGGGCAGCATGACGTCGCTGATCAGCGCGTCGGGCGCGCCGGCCTCCAGCGCCGCCCATAGGCCGGCGATGCTTTCCGCCTGCTCGACGCGGTGGCCGTGGCGCTTCAAGGCCTGGGACACCACCAGGCGGATCGCCTCGTCATCGTCCACCACAAGGATATGGCCTGCCATGCTCATTCTCCCCGCGCCAGGCGGATGCGGAAGACGGTGTGCTCGGGCGTTCCCTCGCGCGCATATTGGACGATGCCGCCCATGTCGCGGACCAGCTTCTCGACCAGCGTCAGCCCCAGCCCCTGCCCCTTGCCGCTGCCCGAGACGAACGGGTCGAACAGATGCTCGGCGATCTCCGGCGGGGCGCCGGGACCGTTGTCGGCGACCGCGATCTCGATCGGCAGCGATCGGCGCGGACGGCCGCCACCGGGGCTGATCGCCATGCCGTGGCGATAGGCGGCGGTGATCGAGATCCGCGGATCGGACACGCTTTCAACCGCTTCACTCGCATTCTTCAAAAGGTTCAGCATCACCTGGACGAAACTGTCGCGGTGCACCGCCACCTCAGGCAGGGAAGGATCATATTCCTCCTTGATGCGTACATGCGCGGCGAATCCGGCTTTCGCCAGATCGCGCGCATGTTCGAGCATGGGATAGATGTTGGCCGCCTCCAGCGGCAGCGGCCGCGCATCGCCGAAGCGCTGCATCCCGTCGATCAGCGCGGCGATGCGATCGACCTCTCGGGTGATGAGGCTCGTGAGCGCACGGGCGTCGGCATCCAGTTCCCCTCCGGCCTGAGCGATCAGCTGAGCGGCGCCGCGAATGCCCGAGAGCGGGTTCTTGATCTCGTGCGCAAGGATCGCCGCCGCGCCCACCGCGGCGAGCGCCCCGCCCGAGGGTTCCGCGCCGTGGCCGGTGCGGTGCGGTGAGCTCAGATTGTGCACCGTCAGCAGCCGCCAGCCGGGCTGGTCGGCGATGGGCGCTTCGACCAGATCGACGCGGAAGCGGCCATGCGGCATCGTCAGGTCGACGTCATAGGCCCATAGCCCGCGGTCTCGGCCCAGCGCGCCGCGATCGGCCAGATCGCCGGGGATCGGCACGATATCGGCGAGCGGCCGGCCCGTCATCGCCGTCTGGCTGCGGTTGAACAGCGTCTCGGCGGCGGCGTTGGCGTTGCGCACGCGGTCGTCGGGGCCGATCAGCAACACCGCGACGGGAAGCGCCGCCAGCACCTCGGAGGGCGCCGGCTGCGCAGTCGTGTCGATCACGCCGCCGCGCGGCTCAGCCACGGCGCATAGAATTCGCGGATCATGCCGAGCGCGACCTTCGCGTCGGGCACCTGGTTGACGCGGTTGCGGAACTCGGCCGATCCGTGCAGCCCGCGCGTGTACCAGCCGAGGTGCTTGCGCATCATGTTGACGCCTACCTCGCCGCCATAATGTTCGAGCATCATGTGATAATGCTCCACGATCAGGTGATATTGCACCTCGATGCTGGGGTCGGGCAGCTCCTCGCCGGTCCGCATCCAGTGCATCACCTGCGCGAGCAGCCAGGGCCGGCCATAGGCGCCGCGGCCGATCATGACGCCATCCGCGCCCGATTGCGCGAGCGCCGCATCGGCATCCTCGATCCCGCAGATATCGCCATTGGCGATGACGGGGATCGAAACCGCATCCTTTACCTTTCGGATGAAGGCCCAATCTGCCGAGCCCTTGTACATCTGGTTGCGCGTGCGGCCGTGGACGGTGACCATCTTGACGCCCAGATCCTCGGCGATCCGCGCGAGCTCGGGCGCGTTCAGGCTGTCATGGCACCAGCCCATGCGCATCTTGAGCGTCACCGGCACCGAAACCGCCTTGACCACCGCATCGACCAGCCTCGCGGCATTGGGCAGGTCACGCATCAGTGCAGAACCGGCGTCGCCGCTCGTCACCTTGCGCACCGGGCAGCCCATGTTGATGTCGATGATCGCCGCGCCGCGATCCTCGCTCAGCCTCGCGGCCTCGCCCATCTCGTGCGGGGTGCAGCCGACGAGCTGCATCGACACCGGGTCCTCGCTCGGGTCCCAGGCGAATTTCTGCAAGCTCTGGCGCGTCTCGCGGATCGCCGCTTGGCTTGCGACCATCTCGGTCACGTTGAGCCCCGATCCGAAACGGCGGACGAGCACGCGGAACGGGCGATCGGTCACGCCCGTCATGGGCGCGAGGATCACCGGCGTCTCGATGCGGACCGGGCCGATCTGGATGGGCTTGAGCACTGCGATACTGCCTAAAAAACGAGCAGCGCCATTAGCCGAAACCCCCTTGGCCCGCAAGGCGCGCGCCGGTAGAGCCGCCCCAGCCATGAGCGCCCCTCCCCGCATCGCCGCCATCCTCGTCGCCGCCGGCACCGGCACGCGCTTCGGCGGCGATGTGCCCAAGCAGTTCGCGCGGCTCGCAGGAAAGCCGGTGATCGCGCACGCGCATGCCGCGCTGGTGGAACATCCGGCCATCGGCGAGGTGATCGTGGTCGGCGATCCCGCGGCCATTGGTGAGGTTCTCGGCGATATCAAAATCGTTCCGGGCGGCGCGACGCGTCGGGATTCCGTTCGGGCCGGGCTGGACGCGATCGAAGCGGACTATGTGCTGATCCATGACGCCGCCCGTCCGCTGTTGCCGGTGCCGGTTATCGACGCGCTGATCGCCGCGCTTGCCGAGCATGACGGCGCGGTTCCCGGCCTTCCGGTGGCCGACACGCTCGCGCGATCGGATGGCGCGCTTGGCGACGTCGTGCCTCGTGACGGGCTGGTCCGCGTGCAGACCCCGCAAGCGTTCCGCTACGACGTCATCCGCGCCGCGCACGACACCTGGCCGCCGGATCGCGAGGCGAGCGACGATGCGCAGATGGTCCGCGCCAATGGCGGCACGGTCACGACGGTGCCCGGCGACGCGTTGCTCGACAAGGTGACCTTTGCCGGCGATCTCGACCGGCTGGAGCGCATGATCGACAGCGTCCAGGTCACCGGCTTCGGCTATGACGTCCACCGGCTCGCGGCGGGCGAGGAATTGTGGCTGGGCGGCATTCGCATCCCGCACGATCGCGGGCTGGTAGGGCATTCGGACGCCGATGTCGTGCTCCATGCGATCACCGACGCTGTGCTCGGCTGCATCGGCGCGGGCGACATCGGCAGCCACTTCCCGCCGTCCGAGCCCGAGTGGCGCGGCGCCTCTTCCGATCGCTTCCTCGAACATGCCCGCGGATTGGTCGAAGCGGAAGGCGGCCGCATCATCCACACCGATGTGACGATCATCTGCGAAGCGCCGCGGATCGGCCCGTATCGGGACGCCATCCGGGCGCGCATCGCCGGTCTGTTGCGGCTCGCGCCGGCGCGGGTTAGCGTCAAGGCCACCACGACCGAGCGTTTGGGCTTCACCGGTCGTGGAGAGGGAATCGCGGCGCAGGCCGTTGCAACCGTGAGCCTGCCCGGGAGTATCTGATCCTATGCGCCGCACCGCTTCCATTGTCGCCGCCATTTCCCTCGCCGTCAGCGCCGGTGCGCAGGCGCAGAACGCCAAGCCGTGCGTCACCGCGGCGGAGGGCGAAGGCCTCGCCCTCTATGTCATGCCCGATGTGGTGCGTTCGGCCAGCCAGACCTGTCGTCCCCATCTGCCCCGCACCGCGCTGCTCGCCAATCCGGCGCCGCTGATCGCCAAGTTCCAGGCCGAGACCGACGCCGCCTGGCCCGCCGCGCGCGCCGCCTTCGGCAAGATCGCCGGAGACGATGTCGCTCCCTTCCTCGACGGCAACATGGCGAAGCCGATGATCTCGGCGATGATGGGGCCGATGCTGACGGCGGAGATCAAGCCAAAGGATTGCCCGGCGATCAACCGCGTGGTCGAACTGCTTCAGCCGCTTCCGGCGCGCAATGCGGCCGCCTTGTTCATCACCATCGCCCAGCTTGCGTCCGAAGGCGACAAGGCGAGCAAGATTCCGCTCTGTCCGTTCGAGGCGGGCCGCTGACATGGACTTGCTGTTGCCTGCCGAACTGGTCGCCGCGGCGCGCAAGGCGCTCGACGCCAACCGCGCCGCCGGGCGCAAGGTGGCGCTGGCGGAGAGCTGCACCGGCGGGCTCGTATCGGCGGCGCTGACCGAGATCCCCGGTTCGTCCGACGTGTTCGAGGCCGGCTTCGTCACCTACTCGAACGAAGCCAAGATGACCCAGCTGAACGTAGCGCGCGACGTGCTGGAAACCTTCGGCTCGGTCTCGGTCGCGACCGCATGGAGCATGGCGCAGGGCGTGCTCGACCGCACCGAGGCGGATATCGCCGTGGCGATCACCGGCATTGCCGGCCCCGGCGGCGGCAGCGAGAAGAAGCCGGTCGGCACCGTCGTCTTCGCCCGCGCGGTGCGCGGCGCCGACCCCGATCGGATCATCGCCGATCTGAAGGAATTCGGCGATCTCGGCCGCGGCGGAATTCGCCTTCAGGCGGCGCTCTGCGCGCTCGAACTGCTGCTGCCGCTCGCCGATTCGGGGCTGGAGCCGACGCCGTAAAGCGCGGCGGCACGCTCCTCGAACGCGCCGATCATCTTCCTCAGCGCGCGATCGAACACCTGCCCCGCAAGCATCTCGAACATCCGGTTCTTGAA
The DNA here is from genome assembly GCF_003515075.1 of Sphingomonas gilva. Classification (GTDB taxonomy): domain Bacteria; phylum Pseudomonadota; class Alphaproteobacteria; order Sphingomonadales; family Sphingomonadaceae; genus Sphingomonas; species Sphingomonas gilva. The sequence continues at coordinate 116,952 of NZ_QWLV01000009.1, read as the reverse complement.
AGCGAAATCGACGCAGAAGTCGACCTCGCAGCCGCCCTTGCCGTCCGGCCGGAAGACCCATTCGTTGGTCAGGTGCTTCAAGGGTCCGTCGACATAATCGACGCGGATGTCGGTCGGACGGTGCTTGAGCACCTTCGAGGTGAAGCTCTCGCGCAATCCCTTGAAGCCGACGATCATGTCAGCGACCATCTCCGTCGCGCTGTTCTGCCGCACGCGGATCGCGGTCACCCAAGGCAGGAACTCGTCATAGCGGCCGACATCGGCGACCAGATCGAACATCTGCTCGGGCGTGTAGGGCAAGCGGCGGGTTTCGGAGTGGCGAGGCATCAATACCTCCCCGGTACGGGGAGGGGGACCGCGCACGGAGTGCGTGGTGGAGGGGGCTTACCGCGAGCGCCGCGCTGGTGGAAAGCCCCCTCCACCAGCCTGCGGCTGGTCCCCCTCCCCGTTCCGGGGAGGATCATATGGCCTTCCCCAGCTTCGCCTCGCGGGCCGCTTTCATCTGCGCGAAATCGTCGCCCGCATGGTAGCTCGACCGGGTCAGCGGCGAAGACGCCACCTGCAGGAAACCCTTGGCCCGCGCGATCGCGGCGTAGGCGTCGAACGCCTTGGGCGTGACGAACTCGATCACCTTGGCGTGGCGCGGAGTCGGCTGGAGATACTGGCCCATCGTCAGGAAATCGACGTCGGCGCTGCGCATGTCGTCCATCACCTGATGGACCTCCAGCCGTTCCTCGCCCAGCCCCAGCATCACGCCGGACTTGGTGAAGATCGACGGATCGTGGCGCTTGACGCTCTCCAGCAGGCGCAGCGAGGCGTAATAGCGCGCACCCGGCCGTATCGTCGGATAGAGCCGCGGCACCGTTTCCAGATTGTGGTTGTAGACGTCAGGCCGCGCGGCGACGATCGCCTCGACCGCCCGCTCATGCTTGTTGCGGAAATCGGGGGTCAGGATCTCGATCGTCGTATTGGGCGTGTTCCGCCGCAGCGCCTCGATCACCTTGACGAATTGCGATGCGCCGCCGTCGGGCAGATCGTCGCGATCGACCGAGGTGATGACGATGTGCTCCAGCCCCAGCTCCGCGGCCGCTGTGGCGACATGCTCGGGCTCCAGCGGATCGACCTTGCGCGGCATCCCCGTCTTGACGTTGCAGAAGGCGCAGGCGCGGGTGCAGACGTCGCCGAGGATCATCACTGTCGCGTGCTTCTTGGTCCAGCACTCGCCGATATTGGGGCAGGCCGCCTCCTCGCACACCGTCGCCAGGTTGAGGCGGCGCATCAGCGCGCGCGTCTCGCCGAAGCCGACCGATGTCGGCGCTTTCACCCGGATCCAGTCGGGCTTGCGCTGGCGCGGTTCGCGCGGGAGCGGAGTCATCTCGTTCATGCCGCGCCAGATAGCGACCGTGCGGCGGCGCCACAACCATCGGCGAGCCCGCCGCGACCGCTTGCCGATTCGTCGGTCGCGGCCCGCCCTGCGTCGCATAAGTCATGGCAGTTCTGCAATTGCGTTGCTCCAGTAGGAAATTTTATTCCAGATAGACCGGGCGACATATGTCTCACACGCGGAAGCTGCGGGACGATTTCCTATTAGGAAAGCCAAATCTTCGGGGCGACGCCTTACAACGCGCCGCAAGCTGTTCTAAGCGCTTGCCCAAAAGGGAGCGCATTCGTGACTGACTTTTCCGATCTGATCGCCGGCTATCACCGCTTTCGCCAGGATCGCTGGCAGGCCGAACGCGATCGCTGGGCGCGATTGTCCGAAGGCCAGAGCCCGCGGGTGATGGTGATCGCCTGCTCCGACAGCCGGGTCGATCCAACGCAGATTTTCGATGCATCGCCCGGCGAGATCTTCGTCGTGCGCAACATCGCCAATCTCGTCCCGCCATTCGAGCTGGGCGGCGGTCGCCACGGCGTGTCCGCCGCGCTGGAGTTCGCCGTCACCCAGCTGGAGGTGCCCGAGGTGGTCGTGATGGGCCATGGCTCGTGCGGCGGCGTCCATGCCGCGCTGTCGCGCCGGTTCGAAGGCGCGGCGCCGGGAGAAGGCGGCTTCATCGCGCACTGGATCGATCTGCTCGACGAGGCGCGCGACCGGATCGTCGCCGAGCATGGCGACGGGCCGGAGGCGGCGCGCGCGCTGGAGTTCGAGACGGTCAAGGTCTCGATCGCCAACCTTCGCACCTTCCCCTGCATCCCGGAGCGAGAGGCGGCGGGCAAGCTGACCATCCACGGCGCCTGGTTCGGCATCGCCGGCGGCGAGTTGCATCTGCTCGATTCCGCGACTGGAGAGTTCGCGCCGGCGTGAAGCCGTGTTACGCGGGAGTATGACCAACAACGATCATCCGCCCCTCGGCAATGTCGCGCTGCTGATCGACGCCGACAACGCCTCTCCCGCCAGTCTCGATCCCGTGCTGACGGTGCTTGCCGAGCTCGGCCAGGTCAATGTCCGCCGCGCCTATGGCAACTGGTCCAAGACCGGGCTCAAGACCTGGGCGGCATTGACGTTGAAGCACGGCATCGAGCCGCAGCAGCAGTTCGACATCACCAAGGGCAAGAACGCCACCGACATGAAGATGACGGTGGACGCGATGGACCTGCTGTTCCGCGGGCGCGTGACCGGTTTCGGCATCATGTCTTCGGACAGCGATTTCATGCCGCTGGTGATGCGCGTCCGCCAGGAGGGGCTGCCGGTCTACGGCTTCGGCAGCGCGCGCACCCCCGAGGGATTCCGCCAGGCCTGCACGCGCTTCATCGACGTGAGCGGCCTCGTCGCGCAGGCGGATGATGGGCCCCCCGCCCCACGCCCTGCGCGGCGGAACTCCGCGAGCACGACCGCCACGCCGGAACCCGAGCCCGCCGCCCCGGAGGCAAGCTCGGTCGACGACGACCTGGTCAAGCTGTTCGGCGACGCCTGGAAGGCCGCCAAGCGCGACGCGAACGGCTTCGCCAGCCTGTCCGAGGTGGGCCGCATCGCCGGCAACCGATCGAGCTTCGACGTGCGCAGCTACGGCTTCGCCAAGCTATCCGACCTGATCGCCACCCTCCCCGAATTCCGCGCTGAGGACCGCGACGGGCGGATGTTCGTGAAGCGGGTGCGGTAACGGGCGCGGCGCTAGGATCGGTCGCCGCGTCGTGATATCGTCCCGTCCATGACCGAGCTGCGGCCTCTCAACAACAGCCACCTGCCGGTGAAGCTGCGGTTGGAGGACTATCTCGCGCTCGACGAATCCGGCGCCTTCGAGGGCTATCGCAAGACCGAGCTGATCGAGGGGAAAATCTTCTTCATGAACGCCCAGCATCGCCCGCATGCGCGGGTGAAATCGCGTCTGCATGTTCTGCTGGCGGCGGCGCTCGAAGCGCAGGGGACAGGCTGGGAAGCGATCGTCGAGGGATCGATCGCCGTTCCTCCGCGCAGCTCGCCCGAACCGGATATCGTCGTCACCAGCGAGCCGGAGGGAACCGGCCTGATTCCGCTCGAATCGGTGCGGCTGATCGTCGAGGTCTCCGACGCGACGCTCAGCTTCGACATGTCGCGCAAGGCAAAACTCTATGCTGCCAATGGCGTGCCCGAATATTGGGTGGTGGATGTCGAAACTAGCATGATCCACCAGATGTGGGCGCCCAAAGGCGAAACCTATACGGAAAGACGTCAGGTGACTTTCGGCGGACCGCTCACCGCCGCCACGATCAATTCGCTGGAAATCGGGACGGGCGGGCTCGCCTGAGTCGCCCGTCCGCTCTCACCCTCACCGCGTCAGCTTCTTGTACGCCAGGCGCGTCGGGCGATCGGCGGCGTCGCCCATCCGCCTCCGCTTGTCTTCCTCGTAGCTTTCGAAATTGCCTTCGAACCATTCGACGTGGCTGTCGCCCTCGAAGGCGAGGATGTGCGTGCAGAGGCGATCGAGGAAGAAGCGGTCGTGGCTGATCACCACCGCGCAGCCGGCGAAGCTTTCCAGCGCCTCTTCGAGCGCACGCAGCGTCTCGACGTCGAGGTCGTTGGTCGGCTCGTCGAGCAGCAGGACGTTTCCGCCCTCCTTCAGCATCTTGGCGATGTGCACGCGGTTGCGCTCGCCGCCCGATAGCTGGCCGACCTTCTTCTGCTGGTCGGTGCCCTTGAAGTTGAACGCGCCGACATAGGCGCGCGTGCCCAGCTCCTGCTTGCCGAAGCGGAACACGTCGAGACCGTCGGACACCTCTTCCCAGACATTCTTGTTGGGATCGAGATCGTCGCGGCTCTGGTCGACATAGCCGAGCTTGACCGTGGTGCCGACGTCGATCGAGCCCGAATCGGGCTGCTCCTGGCCGGTGATCAGCTTGAACAGCGTCGATTTGCCCGCGCCGTTGGGGCCGATGACGCCGACGATGCCGCCCGGCGGCAGGTTGAAGTCGAGATCCTCGAACAGCAGCTTGTCGCCGTAAGCCTTGGTCAGGCCCTTGGCCTCGATCACCTTGCCGCCCAGCCGCTCGGGGATCTGGATCAGGATCTGCGCCTTGCCGACGGCGCGGTTCTCCTGGCTCTTGACCAGCTCGTCGAACGCCTTGATCCGCGCCTTGGACTTGGTCTGGCGCGCCTTGGGCGACTGGCGGATCCAGTCGAGCTCGTCTCGGATCGCCTTCTGCTTGCCGGCGTCCTCGCGCTCCTCCTGCTCCAGCCTTTTGGCCTTCTTCTCGAGATAGCCCGAATAGTTGGACTCGTAGGTGTAATAGCGCCCGCGATCGAGCTCGAGCACCCAATTGACCACATTGTCGAGGAAGTAGCGGTCGTGCGTGACGAGGATCACGTTGCCGGTATATTCCTTCAGATAATTCTCCAGCCACTGCACGCTTTCGGCATCCAGGTGGTTGGTCGGCTCGTCGAGCAGCAGGATATCGGGCTTTTCGAGCAGCAGCTTGCACAGCGCCACGCGGCGCTTCTCGCCGCCGGAGAGATTGGTAACCGGGCTGTCGCCGGGCGGGCAGCGCAGCGCCTCCATCGCGATCTCCAGCTGGTTGTCGAGCGTCCAGCCGTCGACCGCGTCGATCTTCTCCTGAAGGACGCCCATCTCCTCCATCAGCGCGTCGAAATCGGTGTCTTCTCCGGGATCGCCCATCTCGGCGGAAATCGCGTTGAAGCGGTCGACCAGATCGGCGACGGGACGGACGCCGTCCTTGACGTTTTCCATCACCGTCTTGTTCGGATCGAGCTGCGGTTCCTGCGGCAGATAACCGACGCGCACGCCCTCGGCCGCCCACGCCTCGCCCTGGAAGTCGGTGTCGTAACCCGCCATCACCTTCATCAGCGTCGACTTGCCGGCGCCGTTGGGGCCGATGATCGCGATCTTCGCGTCGGGCAGGAATTGCAGGTGGATGTTGTTGAGAACCGGCTTGTTCGCGCCGGGGAAGGTCTTGGTCAGACCCTTCATCACATAGCTGTATTGCACGGCCATCTGAGGCGGTACTCCATCGGAAAAGCTGTCGGGAAAACTGTCGCCGCGCCCCTAGCCGAGCGGGATCGCGGACGCAAATCGCCGGGCGATTCAGGCGATGGGGTGTGCCATCTTTTCGTCGCAAACCTTGCCCCCAGATGAATTTGCGATTGACGGGGTTGCGCTGCGCGGTAAATCACAGCGCTCGCGTCGGCATTCGGGCCGGTCCGCGAATATTGCTATATTGGAGCAACCGGAATGAAGAAGCTGACCTTTGTTCTCGCTGCCGCCGGCCTGATGACCCTGGCCGCGTGCAACCAGTCGCCCGAGGCGGAAGCCGTCGAGGCGAATGGCGAGATGGCCGCCGACAACCTCGAGGTGATGGCCGACAACATGGACATGATGGCCGACAACGCCACCACGGCCACGGGCGAGATGGCGCTCGAGAACGCCGCCGACAACCTCGAAGCGGCTGCCGACAATGTCGAGGCGACTGCCGACGCTGCTGCGGACAACATGAACTGAGATCGTCCTGGTCCTTCGGGGCCGGATGTCTGGTCGAAGGGGCGCTTCCCATGCGGGAAGCGCCCCTTTTCGTTGGAAGACCGAAGAGCTACCCCCGTCACCCAGGCCCCTTCGACAGGGTCCGGGGTGACGAGCTTGGTTGAGCCGTCTAGTTCCGGCGGATTCAGCCCTGATCGGCGCGTGAGATCCCCTGGCCGTCCAGGTTCTGCGCGACGAACTCCCAGTTGACGATGTTCTTGATCACCGCCTCCAGATAGTCCGGCCGGGCGTTGCGGTAATCGACATAATAGGCGTGCTCCCACACATCGAGCGTGAGCAGCGGCTTCATGCCGTCATAGACGACCGGCGTGTCCGCATCGTGCAGCGAGGTGACCTTGAGCTGGTCGCCGTCGAGCACCAGCCAGCCCCAGCCGCTGGCGAAATGGCCGACCGATTCCTCCTTCAGCTTGGTCAGCATCTGGTCGACGCCGCCGAAGCTCTCGGTGATCATGTCAGCCAGCTTGCCGCTGGGCTTCTGGTTCTCAGCGGGCGCAAGGCACTGCCAGAAGAAGCTGTGGTTCCAGATCTGCGCCGAGTTGTTGAACAGGCCCTTGTCGCCCTTGTCCCTCGCCGCCCTGATCACCTCGCTCAGGCTCGCGCCCTCCAGGCCCTTTTCGCCCAGCATTCCGTTGGTCTTGTCGACATAGGCCTTGTGGTGCTTGCCGTGATGATAGTCGAGCGTCTCGGAAGACATGTGCGGCTGCAGCGCATCCTTTGCGAAGGGGAGATCGGGGAGGACAAATGCCATGGGGTCGCTCCTATTGGCGTTGTGGATATGCGTGTCCCCTAACGCATAAGCCGCAGGTTGGTCGCGCAAGATTTGTTGCGCTGACGATTCTATTTGCTTGGAGCGTTCAGCCCAACGCGTGGCGTTTCATCGCGTGGCGCAACTGATCATAGCTGAGCCCGATCGCAGCCGCCGTGGCGCGCTGGTTGAACCGGTTGGTCTCCAGCGCATGGCTGAGCAGCTTGCGCTCATATTCCGCAACGCTGGTGCGGAAGTCGCTGGTCTCTGGTTGAAACTCGACCGCGACCAGCTGCGGCGCTTCTTCCTGCTGCTGGGGTACTGGCTGTGAAGACCGCGGGCTCCAGGGCGATTCGAAGGGATCGAACACGATCGTGCCGATGCAGCTCAGCGGATCGCGGCAGCGATAGACGGCGCGCTCGACGACATTGCGCAGTTCGCGGACATTGCCGGGCCAGTCATAGCTTTCCAGCAGCGTGATCGCGGGCTTGCTGAACCCCGGCCAGCTGTCCCAACCGAGTTCGGACGCCATGCGCCTGCCGAAATGATCGGCGAGCACCATCACATCCTCGCCGCGGGCGCGAAGCGGCGGCAGCGTCACGACCTCGAATGACAGCCGGTCGAGCAGGTCGGCGCGGAAGCGGCCCTGTTCGACGAGGCCGGGCAGATGCTCGTTGGTCGCGGCGACGATGCGCACATCGACCTGGATCGGGCGCGACGCCCCGATGCGAGTGATCTCGCCATATTCGATCGCGCGCAGCAGCCGATCCTGGGCTGGTTGCGACAGCGTCGCCAGCTCGTCCAGGAACAAGGTGCCGCCATCCGCTTCTTCGAAACGCCCCGCCCTGCCCTTGGCCGCACCGGTGAAAGAGCCAGCCTCATGGCCGAACAGCTCGGCCTCGATCAGCGTCTCGGGCAGGGCGGCGCAGTTCATCGTGATCAGCGGCTGGCCCCAGCGCGGCGACAGATGGTGCAGGCGCTCGGCGATCAGTTCCTTGCCGGTGCCGCGCTCGCCGATGACGAGCACCGGCCGATCCAGCGCCGCCGCCCGGCTGGCGCGCTCGACCGCGTCGAGAAAGGCGCTCGATTCGCCGATGAACTGAGTTTGCCGCTCCATTCCCAACTGTTGGCGTATTTCGCCAAGCCTTGGCAAGCCGCTTCGTTCATCGTGGAACAGGAAGCGCGGAATTTCGCCATTTTCGAATTTGGCACGCTTCATGCTGAGTACCAAGCGACCGCCTGACAACGGGGCGCGAAATACAAGGTTCAGGGAGACCACAATGTCGAAGTTCAACCAGAACGAGGTCCGCAGCACGGTCGCAGCCGCGCTCCTGACCATCGTCTTCAGCACGGTCTGCGTGCTCGGCGCGGTCGGACCGGCGCGCGCCGCACAGCAGGCACCCGTTTCCGTCGAAGGGCCCCTCGCCTGACGACAACCTCGCCGGGGCGGGAACCCCTTGCCCCGTCCCGGCCCCTTAGCTCACTACGGAGTATCACAAGATGGGTATCTTTTCCCGCACCCGCGACATCATCGCCGCCAACGTCACCGACCTGCTCGACAAGGCGGAGGATCCTTCGAAGATGATCCGCATGATCATCCTCGAGATGGAGGAGACGCTGGTCGAGGTCCGCGCTTCGGCCGCCCGGTCGATCGCCGACCAGAAGGAGATGCGGCGCCACATCGCCAAGCTCGAGAAGCTGCAGGACAGCTGGACCGAGAAGGCGGAACTTGCGCTGTCCAAGGATCGCGAGGACCTGGCCAAGGCCGCGCTGGTCGAAAAGCAGAAGGCGGCCGACATGGCCGACCAGCTGACAGCCGAGATCGCGGTGATCGACGATGCGCTGCGTTCCTACGAAGCCGACATCACCAAGCTGCAGAACAAGCTGGCCGAGGCGCGCACGCGGCAAAATTCGATCGTCACGCGCCTTGATGCGGCGCATAATCGCGCCCGTGTCCGCGAGGCCTATTCGGGCCACAAGGTCAATGACGCCTTCTCGCGCTTCGACCTGATGGAGCGCCGGGTGGACATGGCCGAGGGCCGCGCCGACGCGCTGGGCCTGGGCGCGCAGCCCAAGAGCCTGGAGGAGGAGATCGCCGAGCTCAAGTCGAGCGAGAAGGTCGAAGCCGAGCTCGCCGCGATGAAGGCCCGCGTGACCAAGGAAGGCTGAGCCGATGGACGATCTGATCCCCATCTTCGTCGTGGGCATGCTCTTCATCGGCCTGCCCTGGCTGATCTTCCACTACATCACCAAATGGAAGCAGGCAGCGACGCTGACCGGCGAGGACGAGAGGCTGCTCGACGAGCTGCACTACACCGCCCGCCGCCTCGAGGACCGGCTGATGACCATCGAACGGATCATCGCCGCCGACAATCCCGACTTCCGCCCGACCATGTCGTCGAGCGAGGATGTCGAACATGATTATTCCAGGAGGAACTGAGATGTCCGCCAGCCGCACCAAATATTATCTCGACAAGCAGAACGCCAAATGGCTGGGCGTCTGTTCGGGGATTGCCGACTATACCGGGGTCGACGTGCTCTGGGTCCGCATCGGCACCGTCGTCCTGACGCTGATGGGCGGCTTCCCCTGGACGCTGATCGCCTATCTGCTGGCCGGCTGGCTCGCCGATTCGAAGCCGCTGGCGATGTACGACACGCCGGAGGACACCAAGTTCTGGCAGGGCGTCCGCTCCAACCCGGCGCGCACCACCCGCGATGTCCGCTCCAAGTTCCGCGACATCGACCGCCGCATCGCGAACATTGAGATGCACTACACCAGCCGCAATTCGCGCCTGGCCAATGAGATCGACAGCCTTCGCTGAGGCGGGGCTGAACGGGGAGAAGACGAATGACGGGTGGACAGTTCATGGTTTTCGGGATCGTGGTGGTCTCGACCCTGGGATGGCTGATCTCGAGCTGGATCCGCGCCAGGCATGGCTATCCGATCGAGAATGAATGGCACGGCCATGCAACCAAGGCCGATCCGGCCGCCGACCGCAAGATCGCGCTGCTGGAGACCGAGAACGAGAAGCTGCACGGCCAGGTGAGCCGGCTGGAAGAGCGGATCGCGGTGCTCGAACGCATCGCCACCGATCCCGCCGAGCGCACCGCCCGCGAAATCGAGAAGCTGCGCTGAGCGCCGCGAGCAGGGAGGACACGAGATGTTTCCGTTCGAAAGCTTCGCCCCCGTCGCGGCGATCCTGGGCATCCTCGCCATCGGCGGCTGGGTGTTCACCACCTGGCTCCGGATGAAGCACGGCTATCCGCTGGACGGCGCCTGGGGCCAGGCGATCTATCCGCGCAAGAATGAGGAGATGGCCGAGCGCGTCCGTCTTCTCAGCCAGGAGAGTGCGCAGCTCCGCGCCGAGCTGGGCTCGATCAAGGATCGCCTCGCCAATGTCGAGCGCATCGTCACCGACGGCGCGCACGGGCTGACCAACGAGATCGAGCAGCTGCGCGGCCGCGCCAACTGAGGGGACAGGACGATGAACGGTTTCACGATATTCATGCTGGCCCTGGTCGTGGTCGGACTTCCCGTCACCCTGGGCATCGGCAGCGAGATGATGAAGCGCTGGCTGAAGCACAAGGAAGTGATGGCCCAGGCGCTCAACGCCCAGACCGCCGAGAAGGCCGCCCAATATGCGGCGCAGACCGAGCGGCTGGAGCAGCGGGTGCGCGTGCTGGAGCGGATCATCACCGATCGCGGCGGCGACCTCGCGCACGAAATCGAACGGCTGCGCGACGCGCCGCTGAACTGAGGAAACAGGGCTTATTCCAGGGAGGAAGACATGGGTCCGTTTGAAATGGTGGTCGGGATCGTGCTGATCGTCACGATCGGCAGCATCATCCGAGCCAAGCACGGCATCCGCCGCGACAGGCATGGCAACGAATACGGCCTGCACGATGAGCAGATCCGCGCGGAGAACCGCCAGCTGCGCGAAGAGCTGCGCGGCCTCAAGGAACGCATCGCGGTGCTCGAACGCCTGGCGACCGACGACACCAGCGCGCTCGACCGCGAGATCGAGAAACTGCGCGATCGCAACAGCGACCGCGTCTGAGACACGGAGACGATCGATGACCGATCCCTTCTTCTATCTGACGATGGCGACCGCCGGCCTTGCCGCCACCGCCATCGTCGCCTCGGCCGCACTGGTCGGCTGGCGTGGATGGCTGCAGCTGAAGGCGCAGGAACTGGCCGCGCACGCCAGCCCGGCCGAGCCCGGCTTGGCCGTTCCCAACGCCGGCGCGCGGATCGAGATCGCGGACCTGAAGGAACGCATCCGCAAGCTGGAAGCGATCGCCGCCGGGGTGGACCTGTAGAAAGCCGTCGCCCCTGCGAAGGCAGGGGCCGGGTTTGTGGCACACCGGCCACCGCCCTTGCCGATTGAGGCCCCTGCCTTCGCAGGGGCGACGGTTCACAAGCCGGCAATAGGCGGTATAGGCGCCGAATGAACCGCCTCGATGAGATACACGACGAATATGAGTTTCTGGACGCGGACGACCGCTACCGTCTGCTGATCGATCTGGGCAAGGCGCTGGAGCCGATGCCCGATCCTCTGAAGACCGATGCGACGCTGGTGCGCGGCTGCTCCGCCGCGGTGTGGGTCTATCCGACCGTGACCGATAACGGACGGCTTCATTTCCTGGCCGACAGCAACGCGGCGATCACCAAGGGGATCATCGCGCTGGTGCTGGAGACGGTGCAGGACCGCACGCCGGCGGAGATCGTCGCGACCGACATCGCCGCGGCGCTCGCCCCGTTCGACCTGCGGAACCAGCTCAGCTCCAACCGCACCCAGGGCATCCCCAACATGATCGCCCTGATCCGGGCGACGGCGGAGCGGTACGTGGCGACTGACCCAAAGTAACCGTCACCCCGGACCCTTCGACAAGCTCAGGACAGGCTTGCTGCGGGGTCCATCTCTCTAGATGCACATTCCGTGCTTGGGCACGATGGATGCCGGAACAAGCCTGTCCTGAGCCTGTCGAAGGGTCCGGCATGACGGTAACCTCGCAACGTTCCTACCGCAGGCGTTCCCGCGTTGTGCGGATGTCGCGCTTGACCACAGCCGCCGTGTAGCGCTCGATCATCCGCTGCGCCTGGCGCCACGGGCTGACCCTGGGCGCCGCCAGGCGGACGAGATCGCCACGGTCGGCCAGGCGACTGCCCCAATCGTTCGCGATCGTGCGGAGCCGGTCGCTGACGGGATCGCGATCGAGCAGGATCGATGGGAAGGGCAGCACCGAGCGCGGCGACGCGAATGTGCGCATATTGTCGGCGACCTCGCGCTCGTCTTCGCTGATCGGGTTGAACAGCAGCGCCCCGGCGACACGCTCGACATAGGATGACGGTGAGAGCCGAGCCCACCAGGCCGCGGCGAAGCAGCTTGCGCCTTCCGCGACCAGCAGGACCGGACGCGCCGCCCGCGCGACGGCATCATCGAGATGCGCGGCGGACGCATTGCGCTGATGCGCGTTCGCGGCTGCAAAGGGGACGTGTTCGTCGCCGGCCTCGGGCCAGCCCAGCATGGTGCGCCACGCCGGTCGATCGACGCGCCGATCGGCGATCGTCACCACCGAAAGGGGGCCGGGAACTGCAAGCGCCGTGGTCGCCATCTCCGTTCCTTTCGAGTCTTTCGTGAAGGGCGATCATATTCCTATCTTTGAACTAGGCAATCGGCTTTCGGCGAAACGGTTGATCTTCCGCCGCAAGGAGTCCTCGATTCGGCGTGGGCGCGCCTGTGACGCAGGGGAATGGATATCGTGTGCTGGCGCGCTGCACGAATAGCTGCTAGGAATGCGTATCGCTGGCATTCATCGTAAGCTTCAGCGACTGAGAGACCATTGTGCTCCCGCTTACAAACGGGATTGAAGCCATGGACCTCAACTATCTTCTGAGCCGGCACCAGCTTTCGTTACTGGCGGCGGACAATGCGGCTTCGCCGGAAGCGCGCATGGCGCACCGCGGATTGGCCAAAGGCTATGGGGATCGCGTTCGCGCCCTGCAGATCGCCATGGGCGCCACCAGCCGGCTGGCCACCGTCCGATGAGCTGGCGTCAATCCACCAGCGCCTGGCCCCAGGGCCCATCCGTCTCGCGTGCGATCAATGTCGATGCGGACGAAAAGGACGTGCGCGCCGCCTGCGCCCGCCAGTCGGCGACGATCAGCGCGATCGAGCCCCTGCTGCCCAGCGGCACGCGCGTCGTGCTGAACAATGCGGGCGCCGCCGCCAAAATGCGCAAGGCCTTCGGGTCCAAGCTCCTGACCGGCCCCGTCACGCGATTGCCCTGGGGCGGCGGCGGATGACCGGCCGGAACGACGAACCTCGGCTGGTCCGTTAGCGTCCGCTGGGTTTTGCACCGCTCAGTCCCAGCACTGCCGCGACCTCGCCCAGGTCTGCCCCGGCGCGCACCAGCCGCCACTGTCCGGGGTCGCGGCTGTCGATCACCGTAACCGCGCCCTTGGGGCAGACGCCCAGGCACTTGACCTCGACCACGCCGATGCGCGCCTTGCGGCCCTTGCCGCTCCCCACTTTCCTGAGCGCCTTGGCGAGCGGCATCTTGCCCTTGGGGCCGAAGCCGCCGCCCAGCCTTTTCGAGCATTTGCGGCAGACGAGCACGCTCGCCTCCCAGTTCGAGCTGGCGAACAGCTTCAAGTCGCCGCGCCGCCGCGACGTTCCTCTGCGGTGCGCAGCACGTCCCACGCCGCCTGGATCACGCCGAAGCGCGCCGCGGCCTCGGCGTCGTCTGGGCGGACATCAGGATGGTTGGCCTTGGCCAACCGGCGCCAGGCCGCCTTGATCTCGGCGAACTCTGCATCGGATTCGAGCTCCAACGCCTCGAGCGCGCGCATCTCGTCGCGCGAGCGCGTGCCGTCGCCCGCCCCTCCCCAGCCGTAGAATTTGGCGTCGCTATAGCCGGACGCCGCGCGTCGTTCCTCGGCCTCGCGCGCGGCCGCCTCCTCGGCGGTCAGGTTCTGGAAATAATCCCAGTTGCGATTGTACTCGGCGGCGTGCGCCTCGCAGAAATACCAGCGCTCGCGGCTGTTGGGCGATTTGGGCGCGGGGCAATCGCCCGGCTCGTCGCAGCCATGCCGATCGCACAGGCGCACGCTGACCGCCTCGCGCTCGGCGCCATAGCTGCGCCAGCGCGGGAAGCCCCAGTCATGCGAACGTGTCGGACGCGCCATGCCGCCCAGATAGGCGGATGCGCGCGAAAGGCAAAGGGCGCGCCGGCGGAAAAGCCGGACGCGCCCTTCGATTCGATCAATAGGTGGACATCGCCCCACCCATGGCGGCGCTGCCGAGCATGCCCGTCATCAACGCACCGACGACGACCGCGGTGATGATGAAGTAGAGGATGAGCCAGATGATCACCACCACCGCAGCGTACCCGCCCGATTTCGCTTCGGGCACGCGCACGGTGTGCGGCGCGCCGAGATAGATCAGGTAGATCGCATAGGCGAAACCGATCAGCGCGGCGATCGAGCCGAGGATCGGAATGATCGACAGGAAGCTGAACACCCAGACCGCGGTGCCGGCATAGACCAGCAGCTTGAGCGCCGAGAGATTGTCCTTCTGTCCATCGAAGCTGGGCGCGAGAGCCCCGGCGATGATCGACATGATGAAGATGATGGCGAGACCCAGAAGCCAGCTGACCACCGCCGATGCGACGACGAATGTCGTGCCCATCCCGACGGCGCCCATTGCTCCGCTCAACAGCAGCGCTCCGATGATGCCGCAGATCTGTGCGATGCCCGAAAGAATGGCGGCATAGGTCATCAGGCCGCCCGTCGTCGCCGGTTCGGCGCCGATGATCGGCCATTCGGTCTTGGGCGATGTCAGGATGTTCTTCGCGCGATTGACGATGCTCATGATATGCCACTCCCCCGGCTGTTGCGGACGCGGAGTGTGTCGCAGGCGAAACAATGTGTAAAGCCGCGATGGAATCAGGTGCCAGAGGGTCTGTAAGCCGGGTTCTGTCCACCGGCGTGAAGCCGGATAGGCGACCATTCCTCTAGGGCGGCGCTTGCGCGCCGTCTCAAGCAATCAACCCGGGCGACGAGCTGGAACGAAGCCCATGTGCCGCCCCTATTCGATCTTGCTCCCGGTGGGGTTTGCCGTGCCGCTGCCGTTGCCGGCCGCGCGGTGCGCTCTTACCGCACCCTTTCACCCTTGCCCCTTGCGAGGCGGTCTGCTCTCTGTGGCACTTTCCCTGGAGTCGCCTCCGCCGGGCGTTACCCGGCACCGTCGTTCCGCGGAGCCCGGACTTTCCTCGCGACGCTTGCGCGCCGCGCGGCCGCCCGACCCTCTGGCGCGGCTCAGGTAGGGCATTCTCGGGAATGACACAATATTGGCGCCCCGCGGAAGGCAGGGCCGCGGGTTCGTGGCACATCCGGCGCGCCGCTTGCCGACAGCGGCCCCTGCCTTCGCAGGGGCGACGGGCTCAACCGTCCCCCATGGGTTTGGGGAGCAGCAGCGCGAGCAGGATGCGGCGGCATTCGGCATCCACCTCGCCATCGACCATCTCGGGGCGGAAGCGGCGCTGAAAGGCCATGATCGCCGCCATCGGCTGACCGACGTCATAGCCGAAGCGTTCGAGCGCGAGGAGGAATCCGGCCTCGGTCCAGTTCGGATCGATCAGGTTCTGGGTTGGGCGGGGCAGCGCCAGCCGGAGCTTCGCCAGCCGCGCCCAAGGGAACAGTTCGCCCGGATCGCGCTTGCGCGCGGGCGCCACGTCCGAATGGCCGACGACATTGCCGCGCGTGATCTCGTATCTGTCCTTGATCGTCGCCACCAGCCGCACGACCGCGTCGATCTGTGCGTCGGGGAATGGGCGATAGCCGAATTCGTGGCCGGGATTGACGATCTCGATCCCGATGCTCGCGCTGTTGACCTCGGTCAGCCCGCGCCAATGCGATTTGCCGGCATGCCAGGCGCGCTTTTCCTCGGCGACCATGCGCAGCGTCCGGCCGTCTTCGTCGACCAGATAATGGGCGGACACCTTGGCCTCGGGATCGGTTAGGCGGGCGATCGCGCTCGGCGCATCGGCCATGCCGGTATAGTGGAGCACGATCATCGTGATCGGCAGCGTTCGCTCGTCCCAGTTGGGCGAAGGCATGTCGATGATCGTCGTCACCTCTTCTCCCCTCCGTCCAGGTTCGTGCGACTGGCGCTGCGCAGCGCGACGATGCTGACGCCCAGCATCGCAATCCCGCCGCCTGCCGCCATCAGCCACGTCACCGGCGTGCCGAACCAGAATGCCGCGACCACCACCGACACCACCGGGGCGGCAAGCGTCAAGGGGGTGACGAGGTTGACCGGGTGGCGCTGCAGCAGCCACGACATCGCCCCCTGTCCCGCGACGGTCGACCCGATGGCGGAGAACGCCACCCAGGCGAGGGCCGCGAGCGGGATAGAGCCCAGATCGCGCATTGTCGCGGGCTCCCAATGCAACGCTATCGGCAGCAGTCCGGCGGTGCCCCAGAAGCCGACCCAGGCGTAGATCGTGAGCACCGGCACGCCGCGCAGGGAGCGCTGGATCAGCGAGCAGCAGGCCCAGATGGCGGACGCAATCGCGGTGAGCGCGATGCCGGGAATCTCGTTGGCCGCAGCCGGGTCGAACACCAGCAGCACGACGCCGGCGAAGGACAGGAGAATGCCGGCGATGCGCGGCCAGCGAATGCGCTCGCGGAACACGATGACGGCGAGGATCAGCGAGAAGGGCACGCCGAGCTGGCCGGCGATGGCGAGCGCGCTGACATTGTCCGAGATCGCTAGGCTGAGATTGACCGCGACGTAGAAGGCGCAGCCCGAAAGCAGCCCGAGCGCGGTCAATGCCAGCATCTTGCCGCGGATGATCCTGAGCGCGGTGATGCACACCAAAAGCACGATCGCCTGGCGCAGCAGCGCCGCGGTCACCGGTGCGATCAGGTCGACTGCCATCTTCGCCGCGACGATGTTCAGCCCCCACAGCACGTTCATCGCCGTTGCGATGGCGAAGTCCTTGGTGGTCAGACCGCCGGGCGTGATGGATTGGGAGTCGCGCACATGCGTGCGATTGAGGTGCTAGGCGGCGAAAGTAAACCTCGCGTCCGCTTGCCGGCGATACAGCCCGCGAAAGCGCTGGCAGGGCGCGAACGCGTCGGACAGGCCGAGCACGGTCTCGCCCGCCCCGAGCACCAGCAGCCCGTCGGGCCGGATCGCGCGCGCCAGCCGGTCCAGCACCTTCTCGCGCACGGCCTGCGGAAAATAGAGCAGCACGTTGCGGCACATGACGATATCGAACAGGCCTGGAGGCATCGGTCCATCGACCAGATCGTGCTGACGGAATTTCACCGCCCGCGTGATCTCCTGCCGAATCCGCCATGTTTCGCCGGCCGGTTCGAACCACCGCATCAAAGTCCGAACCGGCAACCCGCGCTGCACCTCGAACTGGCTGAACTGCCCGCTTCGCGCGCGGGCCACGGTGGCGGCGGAGACGTCGCTCGCGAGCATGTCGGGCAGGCTGGCGCTGCGGAAATTGCCCCGATCGAGCAAAGTCATCGCCAGCGAATAGATTTCCTGGCCGGTCGAGCACCCCGCCGACCAGACGCGTACGCGCCGCAACGGCTCAGCCGTATCGAGCTGTTCGATCGCGGTGGCGACGCTTTCGATCACCAGCGCGTCGCGAAAGAACGAGGTTTCCTGATTGAGCAGCGCATCGACCACGCGGTCGGCCAGGCTTGCCGCGTTGGGACCGACCAGGGCCGCGACGAGCTGGTCGAAACCGTCGAGTCCGAGCTCACGCAGCAACGGCTTGAGCGCGGTGCCGATCCGCCACACGCGCGTCGGTTCGATCTGCTGGCCGGTGCGCGATTCGAGCAGCGATGTCAGCACCTGCGTGGCCGCCGGCGACAGCGAGGCGGTCATGCCGGCGTTCATCGCACGGCCCCCGCGATCAGCGCGCCGATCCGGTCTGGCGGCAGCACCGCGGTGGCATGGCCGGCGCGCGCGACCGCCCCCGGCATGCCCCATATCACCGAGCTCTCCGCATCCTGGACGAGGATTTGCGCGCCGGTTTCCGCCAGCGCCGCCGCGCCCATCGCGCCATCGCGCCCCATGCCGCTCAGCGTGATCGCCAGCGCCTGCGCGCCATAGACCTTGGCGAGCGACGCCAGCATCGGATCGGCCGAGGGCATGCAGCCGGAGGCAGCCCGCAGGCGCTGGAGGCGCAGTTGCACCTCGCCGTCCGCCGACTTCGCCACGGTCATGTGCGCGTCACCCGGCGCGACATAGACCCGCCCCGGAAGCACCGGCTGGCGATCGGTCGCAACCGTGCTCGGACGGCCGGCGAGCAGCGACAGCTGCGCCGCGAAATAGGGCATGAAGGAAGGCGGCAGATGCTGGGTCACCAATATCGGCGTCGTCAGATCGCGGGGCACCGCGCGGAGCAGCTGCGATAGCGCATGGATTCCGCCGGTCGACGCCGAGATGGCGATCACGTCGAACGGCTTCAGGCTTGTTTCCGGTTCGGCTTCCGGCGTAGCAGAGACCACATTCCCCGTATCGTTCGCCAGCCGTGCGATGCGATCGGCCAGTTGCGTCGAGAAGCCGGTGCCGAAGCTCCCCGGCGCAGGTTTGGCCAGCGTGTCCGCTGCACCGAGCGCCATCGCCTGGACCGCTGCGGCGCCGCCTTCTTCGCATGAGGCCGATACGACGATGATCCGCGCGCCCTCGGCCGCGGCGAGCAGGTCCGGAAGCGCGGAAAGCCCGTCGGTACCCGGCATGTCGATATCGAGCAGGATCAGATCGACCCGCTCGCGCGCCAGGAAGGATAGCGCGGCGGAGGCGTCGCACAGGCTGCCGACGATGGCGACGCCGGGACATTCGGCGCAGATTCGCGCGAACACCGCCCGTGCGACCGCCGAATCGTCGACGATCAGCACGCGGGTCTCGGGCAGAACTACGGATTCGGGTTCGACGGCGCGTGGGGACAGCATCGCCATGGCCTCAGGCCATGCCGACGATCTGCAGCTTGCTCTCCAGCGTTTCGCGGTCGAACGGCTTCATCACATATTCGTCGGCGCCCGCGTCGATCGCGGCGCGGATATGGCCAAGGCCGTTCTCGGTCGTGCAGAACACCACCTTCGGCGCCCCGCCACCTTCGGTCTGGCGCAGCGCGCGCAGGAAATCCATTCCGCTCATCACGGGCATGTTCCAGTCGAGCAGGATCACGTCGGGCGAATCCTGGCTGCATGCCTCAAGCGCCTCCTGCCCGTCGCCGGCTTCGCGCACGTCGAAGTCGAGCGTCTCGAGGATATGGCGCGCGACCTTCCGGATGACCTTCGAATCATCGACGACGAGGCAGGTTTTCATGGCAAGGGGCCCTGTATCTTCTTGTTGCGACGCCGGATTAGCCGACAAAAGTAACGCCGCCGTTAAGCGGCGAGCATTTCGGCGGCTTTTCCCGTGCCGGCGATCAGCGCGGCGGGATCGATGATCAGCACCGCCTCGCCACCCCGATCGATGACGCCGCGTGCGGCCTTTGACCAGCCGGCATCGAGATTGACGCCGTCGGGCAGACGCGAGGATGCGAAGGGCGCGACATCCTCCAGCCGATCGACCAGCACGGCATAAACATGCCCCGTAACCGTGACCACCACCGCGCGGCCTACGGCGAGCGCGGCATCGGGCTCACCCAGCGCGATCGCCGCGTCTATCACCGTCACGACCTTGCTGCGCAGCGCCGCCAGTCCACGGACGTGAGGCGGCGCGGCGGGCACCGGCACGACCGGCCCGAGATCGACCACCGAATCGACACAGTGCGACGGCATCGCGACGGCGCGTCCGGCAATCGCGGTGATCAGATACAGCTCCTCCCTCATGCGCGCCCTCCTTTCACGGACAGTTGCTCCAGCGCGGCGAACAGGCCGTCCCGATCGTAGCGATAGACGCTGCGATCGTCGGGTCCGCCCGGATCGGCATCGCGACGCAACGCGACCACCGGACCTTTCGCCCGTGTTTCGCCGAGCGAAACGACCGGCCCCTCGGCCTCGTCCGGCGAAGCGACCATCGTGACGCGGTAGCCCGCGCTTTCGATCAGCGGGCGCAGCATGCCCGCCATCCAGCCGTCGGCATCGGCAACCAGCGCGCAGGTCCGCTCGAGATACGACGCCTGGCCCTGTCGGGCGAACAGCCAGTACGGATCCAGTATCTCCACCGGATCGCCATCGATCAACGCAATTCCCAGGATGCCGCCATCGCGTTCGGACGGTGGTGCGAGCTCCGGCGCGATCTCGACGATGTCGAGCGCCTGGTCGATTGCGTAGGCGACGGTCGCGACTCCATCGTGCAGGCGAAGCACCGAAATCTCGTCCGTCATCGCGGCGCCGCCGGCCAACGGCACGACGCGCCCATCGAGTACGACGTGCGGCTTGCCACCGACGATACTGACCGCACCGTGACCAAGCGATTCGATTCGGTCGACCAGCGACAGCCCGATGCCGCGCCGGATGCCGTCGGTGCCCCGAAACAACAGTATCGATCTGCGGTCCGCCGCGGCCTCGATTTCGCCATTGTCCTGATCCGGTCGCGCAGTCCGATCGAAGCGCAGGCCGGCGACGCGCGCTATGCCGGAGATGTCGAGCACCAGCATCGGCATTCCGCTGTCCGGCAGAGTCTCCCCGGCATAGCGTCCGGTCGCCATCACAAGGGGGGCCGCCGGCTTGATGACGAGTTCCTCATGGTCGCCGATGGCGTCGGCGGCGAGCGCGAAGCTGCCTTCGCTCGCCGAAACCACCGCGATGATTCCGCTCCCCTCTGCGGGCAGGGCAAGGATGTCGCCCAGCTGGACCAGCGGCATCGCGCGATCGCGCAAGCGCACGACGCTGGCGCTGCCCACTTGATCGCGGTGGAGCATCGGATTGTCCGCCGCGACGATCTCCTCGATCGCGGTGCGCGGGATCGCGAAGCGCTGGCCGCCCACGCATACCGAGATCGCCGAGATGATCGAAAGCGTCAGTGGCACGCGGATGACCACGCTCAATCCCTGCCCCGCCTCGCTGTCGAGCGCGACCACCCCCCCGATGCGTTCGACATTGGCGCGGACCACGTCCATGCCGACGCCGCGGCCCGAAACCTGCGTGACGGCCGCAGCGGTCGAAACGCCAGGACGGAAGATCAGCTCGCGCTTGGCCGCCTCGCTCATCCGAGCGAATTCGGCGGCAGTGAGCGTGCCCTGATCGATCAGCTTGCGGCCGAGCTTTTCGGTATCGATCCCACGGCCGTCGTCGGAGACGATGATCTCGATCTGATTTCCCGCCTGGCGCGCGCAGACGCGGATGCGGCCATTCTCGCGCTTGCCCAGGCGGGTGCGTTCCGCCGGTGATTCGATGCCATGATCGATCGCATTGCGCATGATATGCGCCAGCGGGTCGCGGATCATCTCGATCATCTCGCGATCGAGCTCGACATCGCCGCCCTCGACCACCAGCGTCACGGCCTTGCCCAGCTCGGCCGCGGTATCGCGCGCCATGCGCGGCAGCGCGGAGAACAGCGATTCGATGCGCTGCATGCGCGTTCGCGTGACCGTATCACGCAGGTCGGCGACGGTGGTCGAAAGGCGATCGAGCGCCGCTTCGATCTCAGGCGCGGCGCCCGCGTCGCGAATGCGCCGGGCCAGCTCGTTGCGGACGAGGACGAGGTCCGACATGCCGCCCATCATCCGGTCGAGCAGTTCGACGCCCAGTCTGACGCTGCGCGCGGGAAGCTTGCCGCGATCATTGGCCGGGCCGGCGGACTCGGCGGCGACGATCGCGGGGGCGCCGTCGATCGCGCGAATCAGGTTCTCGTCGTCCGAATCGTCGAGCGAGCGGCCCTGGTCGATCGCTTCGGTCAGTTCGCCGATGCGATCGACGATGGCGAGCACGGCATCGACGAAATGGCTGTCGGGCACGCGTTTCCCCTCGCGCACGGCCTGCAGGCCGTCCTCGGCGGCATGGCTCAGCCGGGCGAGGCGCGGCAGATCGAGAAAGCCGCAACTGCCCTTCACCGTGTGGACGAAGCGGAAGATCGCATCCAGCCGCGCCCGATCGGTAGGATTCGCCTCCCACGCGACGATCTCGCCCGAGAGCGCCTCAAGCGTCTCGCGCGTTTCCGCGATGAATTCCTGGATCAGATCGTCCATCCCGCCCGGCCTTTGCGCACCTCAGTTTGCGCGACCATGGCGGGATCGGGTTAAGAGCGGGTTTACCCTGTGACGGCGTGCCTCTCCATCTTCAGCCCGTGCGCATCTCCGCGCCGAAGACCAGCACTGGATCGGCCGGATCGGAGAGGCGGACCTCGCCGCCATGCTTGCTGACCAGTTCCGCGACCAAAGCTGCCGCCGCCGCTCGGGGCGTCAGGCCATCGGGCGCGATCTCTCCCGCCAGGGCCGTGCGCAGTTCGGGATCGAGCACGATGCGCTGGCCTTCGGCGCGCACCACCATCTCGACCACGCCTTCGGCCTCCTCGGCGCCGATATCGAGGCGGCCGCCGCGGATCAGCGCATCCCCGCCGATCAACGCCAGGTTGAGCAGCGCCTTGATCGCCGGTTTGGGCAAGGTCGCCGCCTCGACCATCCAGCCGATCTCCAGCCGGTGATTGTCGGCGAACAGGCCTTGGATCGCCACCTGCGCCTCGCGCGTGTCGACCGTTTCGCCGAAACCGCCCGCCGATCCGAAGGCGAGGCGGAAGAATTTCAGCTTATTTGCGGATGCCCGTGCGCTTTCGGCGAGCAGTTCGAGGCAGCGCGCGCGCATGTCGGGATCCTGCTCGTCGGCGAGCAGCTCGAGACCGTTGTTGAGCGCGCCCACCGGGCTCAGCAGATCGTGGCAAAGGCGCGAGCAAAGCAGGCTGGCGAAGTCCAGGGGGCTGATATTCAAGCGTCGAGGCTCCGGATATGCGGTTCGCCCGGCCTTTTGGAGAAGGCCGGCCCATCGCGCAACCCGGATGGCGTCATGACGGACCAGGCAACGGGCTCGAACCGGCCGAAACGCCCGCCATCGGCGACGGCGCGCCAAAGGCCGACCTTGGTCCGCCCGATGATCAGCCACAATTTGCCGTCGGGGGCCGCGTCCGCCGCGTCGCGTTCCGAGGGCGCCGGATCGTCCGACGGATGCGAGTGATAGCAGCCGACCACCGTCTCGCCGCCGCCCCGCTCGGCCTTGAGCGCCGCGAGCAGCGTCGCGGGATCGATCTCGAAACGCGTCGCGGGATCGGCGGCGACGTTCGCCGCGGCGATGTGCCCCGTCACCGCATCGCCCCGCCCGGTCAGCAGGCCGCAGACTTCCCGGGCCGGCGCGCTGTGCGCCAGGGCGGCAAGCGCCTCCAGCACCGATCTTGAAAAACGCGCCTCCATCCCCATCTTCCTACAAGAATGAGCCGGGGGGTTTCCACTATCAACGCGACGATCACGGCGGCAGCCAATGGCTGGCGGCTCGATCGCGCGCTGGCGGACGCGGTGCCGACGCTCTCGCGCGAACGGCTGAAGGTGCTGATCGCCAGCGGCGCGGTGCGCGACGCGCGGGGCCTGCAGGTGCGCGATCCGGCGAAGAAGGCGGCGGCCGAAGCAGCCTTCGCCATCGAGGTGCCGCTCCCCGCGCCGCCGCACAACGAGGCGCAGGATATCCCGCTCGAGGTGGCGTTCGAGGACGAGCACCTGATCGTGATCGACAAGCCCGCCGGGCTCGTCGTCCATCCGGCCGCCGGCAATCTGGACGGAACGCTGGTCAATGCGCTGCTGCATCATTGCGGCGGATCGCTGTCCGGCATCGGCGGGGTGGCGCGGCCGGGGATCGTCCACCGGATCGACAAGGACACGTCGGGGCTGATGGTGGCGGCCAAGACCGACCGGGCGCATGAAGGGCTGGCGAAGCAGTTCGCCGCGCATTCGATAGACCGGCGGTACAAGGCGATCGTCAGCGGCCGCCCGACCCCGCCCGCGGGCGCGATCGACGCCCCGCTGGCGCGATCGCCGGCCAATCGCAAGAAGATCGCCATCGTGGCGAGCGGCAAGCGCGCGGTGACGCATTATGCGACGCTCAAGGCGGCGCGTGATGCGGCGCTGGTCGAATGCCGGCTGGAAACCGGACGGACGCATCAGGTGCGCGTGCACATGGCCTCGATCGGCCATCCGCTGCTGGGCGATCCGGTCTATGGGCGATCGGGCAAGATGAAGCCGCTCCTTGAAACCCTGGGTTTCAAACGGCAGGCCTTGCATGCCGCACGGCTGGGCTTCATTCACCCGGTGACAAGCCAGGCTTTGTCGTTCGATAGCGAAATGCCGGGCGACATGCAGGAACTGTTCAGGGCAATTTTCGTATAGCTTTTCGAGGTTTTCCGCGGGGCTCCGGCCGTACCGGCCTCCACCCTCGCGGACGTTAGGGAGAACTTCACCATGGCAACCGGCAGCAATGTGCCCGCAACGATCCCCGCACTGGGCGGCGAGGCGAGCCTCAACCGCTACCTGGCCGAGATCAAGAAATTCCCCATCCTGGCGCCCGAGCAGGAATATATGCTCGCCAAGCGCTTTCAGGAGCATGGCGACACCGACGCCGCCGCGCAGCTGGTGACATCGCACCTGCGCCTCGTCGCGAAGATCGCGATGGGCTATCGCGGCTATGGCCTTCCCGTCTCCGAGCTCATCTCCGAAGGCAATATCGGCCTGATGCAGGGGGTGAAGAAGTTCGAGCCCGATCGCGGCTTCCGCCTGGCCACCTATGCGATGTGGTGGATCCGCGCCTCGATCCAGGAGTTCATCCTGCGCAGCTGGAGCCTGGTGAAGATGGGCACCACCGCCGCGCAGAAGAAGCTGTTCTTCAACCTCAGGCGAATGAAGGCCCGCCTCGACGCGTTCGAGGACGGCGACCTGAAGCCCGAGCACGTCGCCAAGATCGCCACCGACCTGGGCGTCACCGAAGCCGAAGTCACGAGCATGAACCGCCGCATGGCGATGGGCGGCGACACCTCGCTCAACGTGCCCATGCGCGAAGATGGCGAAGGGCAGTGGCAGGACTGGCTGGCCGACGACGCGCCGCTGCAGGACCAGACCGTCGCCGAGGCGCAAGAAGCCGAGGTGCGCCACGACATGCTCAACGAGGCGATGGAGGATCTGAACGATCGCGAGAAGCACATCCTCGCCGAGCGCCGTCTGGCCGACGATCCCAAGACGCTCGAGGAGTTGAGCCAGGTCTATGGCGTGTCGCGCGAGCGCGTCCGCCAGATCGAGGTCCGCGCCTTCGAGAAGCTGCAAAAGGCGATGATGCGCCTCGCCGGTGAAAAGAGGTTGCTCGCCGCGGTATAAGCGCGCTCAACTCTCTCCGGCCGTGCTGAGCTGGTCGAGGCACCGTCCTGCCCCTTCGATGCCGGCAAGGAAGAGCAGGGCTTCGACGGGCTAAGCCCGAACGGATTGAGTTTGTGGACACGGCAATTCGCGCTAGTTGATTGTCGATGACAGGCGGATATGCGACCACGATAGGCGCACGCCCGCCGCGCAAGAAGCGCGGCTGGGTGCGGAGCATCCTGCGTTGGATATGGCGGCTCGCCTTCTGGTTCGTCCTCATCTCGCTGCTGCTCGTCGTCATCTACCGCTTCGTGCCGGTGCCGTTCACCGCGACGATGGCGGGCGACCTGTTGGGCGGACGCGGCGTCACCAAGGATTGGACGCCGCTCAACCGGATCGATCCCGATATGGCGCGCGCGGCGATCGCCGCCGAGGACGGCAGCTTCTGCGATCATTGGGGCTTCGACTTCGAGGCGATCGCGGGCGCCGCGGTGCGCAACGCCAAGGGCGGGCGCATACGCGGCGGATCGACGATCAGCCAGCAGACCGCCAAGAACGTCTTCCTGTGGCAGGGCGGCGGCTTCTTCCGCAAGGGGCTGGAGGCCTGGTTCACCCTGCTGATCGAGGGGATCTGGGGCAAGCGGCGGATCATGGAAGTCTATCTGAACGTCGCCGAGACCGGGATCGGCACCTATGGCGTTGAGGCGGGATCGCATCGCTATTTCGGCCATGGCGCCGCCTCGCTGACCGAGACCGAGGCGGCGCGCATCGCCGCCGTCCTGCCGCTTCCGAAAAAGCGTGAAGGGATATCCCCGACTGGCTTCACCCGACGCTACGGCAATACGATCAGACGGCGGATCGGCGTCATAAGACGCGAAGGTCTCGACGCGTGCGTACGCTGATCGCGCTGCTGCTTTTCACCTCCGCGACCCCTGCCGCGGCGCAGGACGGACTGCCATCGGGCGACGAACTGCTTGCCGAGATCAACCGGATTCGGGCCAATCCCGCGCGTTATGCGCGGGAATTGCGTGTCCAGCGCACGTGGTTTCGAGGACGGATCTTCATGTCGCCGGACGGCTATCCGCTCCAGACCGCCGAGGGCGTTGCCGCGCTCGACGATGCGATCGCCGTCCTCGGCCGCCAGCCCGCGCTGCCGCCGCTCGCGTGGAGCGATGTGCTGGCCGAAGCGGCGACCGATCATGCGATCAGCCAAGGCGAGGCCGGCGCGCGAGGCCATATCGGACGCGACGGCAGCAATCCCGGACAGCGCGTCAAGCAGCATGGCGGCGACATCTATGTCGCGGAGTCGATCGCCTATGGGCCTTTCGATGCCGCGGGCGTGATCCGCTCGCTGATCGTCGACGACGGCGTTGCGGCGCGCGGGCACCGGAAGATGCTGCTCGCCTCGCAATATCGCCATGTCGGCGCGCTGTGCGCCGAGCACGCGGTCTCGCGCGTGATCTGCGTCTTCGACTTCGCGGCGACGCCCGACGGCCGACCGGTGACTTAGTACCGTCGCCCCTGCGCAGGGGGCTCGATAAACTCAGAGGCCCCTGCCTGCGCAGGGGCGACGGCATATTACTTGTTCTCGCCGTCCACGGCGTCGACCACCGCGTCGCCGGCCTTTTCGGCGCTGTCGCCGACGCTCTGCGCGGCTTCGGTGATCGCCTTGGTCTCGGCGGCGTCGTTCTGGCCCTGCATGAACAGGAAATAGGCGCCGACCAGCACCGCGATCAGCACGGCCAGGCCGATCAGCATGCCGCCGCCCCCGCCGCGCCGCTCGACCACCGTGGTGGTGTGGGTGGGCTCGCCACGCTCGGTCACGCGCTCGGTGGTCACGCCGTCGGTGCGTTCGGTGATACGCTCTTCACTCATGTCGCAGTCCCTCCTGTTGGACGGTGCATGCAACGAGCCGGACGGTGAAGATGTTCCCGCAGCGTAACGGTCAGAAGGGCAGCTTGAACCCCGGCGGCAGCGGCAGCCCCTGGGTCATCTTGCCCATTTCGGCCTGCGAGGCGGCGTCCGCCTTGGCGCGGCAATCGTTGAACGCCGCCGCGACAAGATCCTCGAGCATCTGCTTTTCGCCCGGCTGCAGCAGGCTCTCGTCGATGTCGACGCCGATCACGCGGCCCTTGGCGGTCGCCTTGACCTTGACCAGGCCGCCGCCCGAGGCGCCCTCCACCTCGATCTTGTCGAGTGCGGCCTGGGCCTCCGCCATCTGCTTCTGCACCGTCTCCGCGGCGCTCTGCGCCTGGGCGATCAGGTCGTTCAAATCCTTCATGCGGCACTCCGATTGTCTGTCCAGCCGATCAGCTCGGCTTCGGGAAAGGCTTCGATGATCGCGCGGACGTTGGGCGCGGCGAGGACCGCGTCGCGCGCCGCGGCCTCGCGCGCGGTCTCCTGTTCCTTGAGCGTCAGCTCGGCCGGCCCGTCGCCTTCGGCGACGCGCCATGCCTGCCCCGTTTCAGCCTTGAGCCAGCCGGCCAGCTCACGGTGGAAGTCCGCGCCCAAGGGCCGCACCGGCGCGATCTCCAGCTCGGGCGGCGCATAGCGCACCAGCCGCACATCGTCGTGCAGGCGGAGCGCCCATTGATGCTTGCCCCTCGCCGCGAGCAGATCGACCAGCGCGGCGAAGCTCGCCGGGCCGGACTGCGGCGACGGCGCCGTCGGCTGGGCGGCCGGCGCCTCCTCCCCATTCGCCAGCCGCCGGACGAGATCGGCGGGATCGGGCAGCGAGGCGGCATAGACGATCCGGAGCAGCGCCATCTCGCACGCCTCGATCGGCAAGGCGGCGCGCTGGACCTCGTCATGGCCCTTGAGCAACAGCTGCCACAGCCGGTGCAGCGTGGCGAAGGACAGACCGGCGGACCAGTTCGCCAGCGCCTCGCGCTCCTCCTCGCTTTGCGCCGGATCGCCTTCGCGCCGGACCTTGGCGAGCGTGACGGCGTGGACCGTCTCCAGCAGGATGCGCAGCACCGCGCCCGGATCGACCCCCAGATCATATTGCTGGCGGAGCCCGGCGAGCGCGCCCGGCGCGTCGCCCTCCAGCAGCATCGCGAACAGCGCGCGGATCGCGCCGCGATCGGAAAGGCCGAGCATCGCGCGCACCGCCGCGGCGGTGACGCGCCCCTCCCCCTCCATCGCCGCATGGGCGATCGCCTGGTCGAGGATCGAGAGCCCGTCGCGCGCAGATCCTTCGGCGGCGCGGGCGATCAGCGCCAGCGCCTCTGGCTCCGCCGAGACCTGCTCCTCGCCGCAGACCCAGGCGAAATGGGCGGCGAGCATGTCGGCGGGGATGCGGCGCAGGTCGAAACGCTGGCAGCGCGACAGCACCGTCACCGGCACCTTGTTCACCTCGGTCGTGGCGAACAGGAACTTCACATGCGGCGGCGGCTCCTCCAGCGTCTTCAGCAGGCCGTTAAACGCCGCCTTCGACAGCATATGGACTTCGTCGATGATGTAGATCTTGTAGCGGGCGGAGACCGCGGCATATCGCACCGCCTCGATGATCTCGCGGATGTCGTCGATGCCGGTGTGGCTGGCGGCGTCCATCTCCACCACGTCGATGTGGCGGCCCTCGGCGATGGCGCGGCACGGCTCGCACACGCCGCAGGGCTCGATCGTCGGGCCGCCGTTTCCGTCCGGCCCGATGCAGTTGAGGCCCTTGGCGATCAGCCGCGCGGTCGAGGTCTTGCCGACGCCGCGCACGCCGGTCAGCAGGAAGGCGTGGGCGATGCGGTCTCGCCGGATCGCGTTGGCCAGCGTCTGCACCATCGCGTCCTGGCCGATCAGCGCGGCGAAGGTCTGCGGCCGGTATTTGCGCGCGAGCACGCGGTAGGCCTCGGCGCGGGCCGGCTGCGGCGGTTCGCCGAGATCGAAGCCGCCGTCGGTCATGCGGTGTGAACTTTCGTAACTTCTCGATCTTCGCGCATATGGGGATAGAGAGCTTTCCGTGGGATTCGTGGCCGAGTCTGACAGGTTGGGGGCTTGTAGGACAGGGGGAATGCGTCTGGGGGGCTGGAAAAGCGCCGCGGGCGAAGCCCGCGTCGTCGGACGGCGCCGAAGGCGCCGCCGGCCGCGCGCGCTGCTGTTCGCGCCATAGCTCCGCTATGTCTTGGCAGCGCGCGGTGGGAGCCGGAACGACCCGCGGCGAAATCGTTGTGGCTGCTTCCTTCCGGATCTGACCAGGTTGGCGACGACCACGTCCGCCCGACTCCCGTGCGGGCATATGGCGAAGGTCGGCCCTGTTTGCAACGCATCGTGGTGAACGCGGCGTTAGGGCGATCCGCACGCGCGATGTTAAGCGCGGGAGGCGCATCACGCCCCGTCGGAAAGGAACTGGTGATGGGGACCGGTCACGGAATTCGCGAGGCGGTGCTCGGCCGCATGATCGAGCAGACGGTGCCTTACGCGCTGGCTGCGGAGGAAGATCGCTGCGCGCCGCGCTTCGACGTGCATATCCCGTCGATCCTGCGGCCATCGGGCGAGGCGGGGTTCAAGGTGATCGTCACCAACCTGTCGGTCGCGGGCTTCGCCTGCGACGTGGTGACCGGCATGCGCGCGGGCGCGCGCTGCTGGCTGACCCTGCCGGGCCTTTCGGGGCTGCAGGCGGAGATCGTCTGGAACAACCACGGCGCGGTGGGCGGCGCGTTCAGCAATCTGATCAACGAAGCCGTGCTGGCGACGATCGTGGCGAGATACCGCACGGGCGGGTAAGTTGCGGCCTTCACGCGATGCGCATATATCATGCGCATTCATCCGGAGAGGCCGTCATGCGTCACGACGTAATTCGCAAGGCTACAAACGTCTCGCTCGACGTGGATCTCGTCAGGCAGGCGCGCGAGCTCGGCGTCAACATCTCGCGGGCCTGCGAGAACGGGCTTGAGAAGCAGGTTGCCAAGGACCGCGCGGAGCGTTGGCGGGAAGAGAATCGCGAAGCGATCGAATGCTGGAACGATTATGTCGAGGAGCATGGACTGCCGCTAGCGCGCCACCGCACCTTCTGATGGCGCAGCACGACGTACACCGAGGAGACGCCTTCGAAGGCTATCTGCTCAATTGCCAGTCCGATCTGCTCGATCACATGAAGACGCGCTTCGTTGTTCCGCTGCTGCCGGAATCGCGCGTCGCCAAGTTCGCGGAGAGGCTCAATCCCGTGTTCGAGATCGATGGCCGCCGCTTCATCATGGCCACGCAGGGCGCGGCGACGGTGACGGCGCGCGAGCTGGGCCCGGTTGTCGCTTCGCTCGGCAATGAACACGAGCGGATCATGGGCGCGCTGGACATGCTCCTGACCGGGTGCTGAGCCGCCTTTAGCGCCCCTGCATGTCCCTCGCTTCCGCCGGGATGCGGACGGTGAGGCCGTCGAGCGTGGCGTCGAGCCAGATCTGGCATGAGAGCCGGCTGGTGCGGGTGGCGCCGGCGGCGAGATCGAGCATGTCCTCCTCCATCTCCGATGCGGGCGGCAGGCGGGCGAAATCCTCCGCCGCGACGACGACGTGGCAGGTCGAGCAGGCCATCTGGCCCTCGCAGGTGCCTTCGAGCGGCTGATCGTGCGCCTGGGCGACGTCGAGCAGCCGGTCGCCCTCCCCCGCCTCGACAGTGAGCGGATCGCCGTTGCGCTGGATGAAGGTGACCTTCATGCGGCGATCCGCTGCGCGCGGGCGGCGGCGTCGATGCGGGTGAGGGCTTCGACCAGCTCGGCCTCGCCGGTGTAGCGGCCGAAGCCGAGGCGGATGCTGGAGCGCGCCGCCGCGTCCGACAGGCCGATCGCCTTCAGCACATGGCTGGGCCGGCCCGATCCGCTGGCGCAGGCCGAGCCGGCGGAGAAGGAGATGTCGCGCAGCTCGGACATCAGCCGGGCGACGTCGAGGCCTTCGCGGCGGATGTTGAGGTTGCCCTGGTAGCGGTGATCGGTGGAGCCGTTGAGCGTCCAGCGGGGCTCGCTTCGCTCGCCACCCACCCCCGCCCCCTCCCTGGAAGGGAGGGGAGATTGGAGGATATCGAGCGCCACTTGCCAGAGGCGTTCGATGTGCGCGGCGTCCTGTTCGCGGCGTTCGCGCATCAGGCGGGCGGCGGCGCCGAAGCCGGCGCAGAGCGCTGGCGAGAGCGTGCCCGAGCGGCCCGACGCTTCCTGCCCGCCGCCGTGGAGCAACGGCGCGAGATCGATGCCATCGCGTATCCACAAGGCGCCAATTCCCTTTGGCCCGTGGATCTTGTGCGCGGATATGGCGACCAGATCGCAGGTTGCGGGAATGGGAACGCGGCCATAGCCCTGCACCGCGTCGCACAGGACGAGCGCGCCGGCGGCGTGCGCCTGCTCGGCGATTTCCGCGACCGGATGGATCGCGCCGATCTCGTTGTTGACCAGCATGGCCGCGACGAGCGGGGCGGCGGAAGAGGCTGGATTCCCGCTTTCGCGGGAATGGCGGGTTGGGCTTGGCTTTCCGGCAGTCAAATGCCCGTGCAACGCGTCCAGATCCGCCCTGCCCTCGCGGTCGACCGGCAGGATATCGAATCTTCGCCCCTGCGCCTCGATCGGGCGCGCGCAATCGAGCACCGCGGCGTGCTCGGTCGCGAAGCCGAGCACATCGCGCCCGGCGCCCTTGATCGCCCAGTTGATCGCCTCGGTGGCGCCGCCGGTGAAGCCGACGGCGCCGCCCGGCGGCAGCAGCGCGGCGACCTCCGCGCGCGCCGCCTCGACCGCCGCCTTCGCCGCGCGGCCCTCGGCATGGGCCGAATGCGGGTTGGCGTGCTGGCGATCGAGCCAGGGCAGCATCGCCGCCAGCGCCTCCGGCGCGAGCGGGGTGGTCGCCTGATAGTCGAGATAGACGCTCATGCGTCCTTGCCCGCGATGCGGCGCCAGCAATCGACGAAGCGATAGACGTCGGCGCGGGTGGTCTCGGGTCCGAAGCTGACGCGGATCACCTCGCCGGCCGGCTCGGGATGCCAGCCCATCGCGGCGAGGACATGGCTGGCCTTGAGCGTACCCGACGAGCAGGCGCTGCCCGCCGACACCGCGATTCCCGCCATGTCGAACTGGATCAGCTGCGCCGATGCGGCGACGCCGGGCATGCGGTAGCTGGCGATGCCGCCGAAGCGCGGGCTGTTGCGCGCGACCACGTCTCCGCCCGCGGCCTCGATCGCCGCGTCGCAATGCGCGCGCAGATCGTCCGCGCGCTGGGTCCAGCCGTGCGGCGCCTCCAATGCGGCGGCGAGGCCGAGCGCGCCTGGCAAATTCTCGGTGCCGGCGCGATAGCCCTGCTCCTGCCCGCCGGTCGCTTCGAGCAATGCGAGATCGCCGACCAGCAGCGCGCCGATCCCCGGCGGGCCGCCCAGCTTGTGCGCCGACAGCGCGATCAGCTGGGCATCGGGAAGCGGCAGCTTCCCCGCGCTTTGCGACGCGTCGGCGAACAGGATGCCGCCCGCTTCGCGCACCACGGCGCCCAGCCGGTCGAGCGGCTGGATCACGCCGGTTTCGCTGTTGACCGTCTGGATCGCGACCAGCGGGCTTGCCGCGCCCAGCGCGCCGAGGCGGCCGGTGAGCGCATCCGCGGCGACGAGACCGTCGTCGCCGACTGGAATGTTGTACGCCTCCCTGCCGCCGGCGCGGCGCACCGCGTCATGCTCGACCGTGGTCATCAGCACCGCATCCGCCCGCGCGCGGCCGATGGCGATGGCGATCGCCTCGCTCGCGCCCGAGGTGAGGATCACCTCGCCATCCCATTCGAGCGCCGCGGCGATGCGGCGGCGGGCGTCCTCCAGCGCGGCGCGCGCGGCGCGGCCGGGGGCGTGGGGCGAGGATGGATTGGCCCAGCGTTCGAAACCGTGCGCGACCGCGGCGCGCGCGGCGGCGATCACCGGCGTGGTGGCGGCGTGATCCAGATAGAGGCGATCGGCGACCAGAATCCCTCCAAGATTGCCATGTCGGCGGCCCGGCCTATATAGGCGCTTTCCCCGCCGCGGCCCGTTTCCGGACCGCGACTGTCTGAACCCCATTTGCGACGGCAGGTCAAATGCCCGAAGTCATTTTCCCCGGCCCCGAAGGCCGTCTCGAAGGCCGTTTCGCGCCGGGCCCCAAGCCGCGGGCGCCGGTGGCGATGATCCTCCACCCGCACCCCTCTTCGGGGGGGACGATGAACAACCGCATGGTGCAGGAGCTCTACAAGACCTTCCAGCGCCGCGGCTTCGCCACCCTGCGCTTCAATTTCCGCGGCGTGGGCAAGAGCCAGGGGACGTTCGACAACGGCATCGGCGAGCTGTCCGACGCCGCATCCGCGCTCGACTGGGTGCAGTCGATCCATCCCGAGGCGTCGACCACCTGGATCGCGGGGGTGAGCTTCGGCGCGTGGATCGGCATGCAGCTGCTGATGCGCCGGCCGGAGATCCGCGGCTTCATCTCGATCGCGCCGCCCGCCAACATGTACGACTTCACCTTCCTCGCCCCCTGCCCCGCCTCGGGCATCATCATCCAGGGCGAAGGCGACGAGGTGGTGACGCCGGGCGCGGTGCAGAAGCTGGTCGACAAGCTGCGCACGCAGAAGCACATCACCATCCATCACGACACGATCCCGAAGGCCAACCATTTCTTCGAGAACGAGATGGACGAGCTGATGGGGAGCGTGAACCGCTATCTGGACATGCGGCTGGATCCGAATAGCCCTATTCGTTGAGCCGCACGTCGCTCCAGCGAAAGCTGGAGCGCGCAAACTGCGGCTCAACCGGCCGGCGGGGCCGCCAGCCCCGGCCGACGGCATGGGCTTTGCCCATGCCCCCTCTATCTTACCCGTCATGCCGGACTGGTTCCGGCATCCATCGTGCCACAAGCGAAGCCGTGCGGGTGGAGAAATGGACCCCGGAACAAGTCCGGGGTGACGGGTAGGAGTTCGCGCGCCGTCACACCGTCCAGATCAGCACATTCGCGAGCAGCACGATCGCGGCGGCGAGCATCAGCCAGGCCTTTTGGCGGTGCTCGCCCGGGCCCTTGCGGAACAGGCTGATGCCGCCGAGCACCAGCGCCGCCACGCCGAGCATGGCGATCGACAGGATGACCTGGAAGGTGGTGTGGCCGATCAGCAAGTGGCGCGCCCCAAATCGAGATGTTCCAGAAGAGCTTGTGGGTCGATATTGCCGCCCGATAGCAGGATGACCGTGTCGTCCTCCGCCGGCACCCTGCCCGCGAGCAGCGCGGCCAGCGCGATGGCGCCGCCGGGCTCGATCACCAGCCGCAGCGCCCGCGCCGCATAGGCGATGGCGCGGCTGATCTCCGCCTCGTTCACCGCGATGCCGGTCGCGCGACGATCCCGCAGCACATCGAAGGTCAGCGGCGAGACGCGTGTGGTCATCAGCGCGTCGCATGAGGTGGACGGCGGATTCGCGCCGACGGGGACGATCGCGCCGCGGCGGAGCGATTCGCCCATATCGTCCCAGCCCTCGGGCTCGACCACGACGATCTCGGCATCGGGGCAGGCGAGCGCGATACCCGCCGAAAGGCCGCCGCCGCCGCAGGGGATGACGATCCGGCGCGGCCGGCGGCCGAGCTGCGCGGCGATCTCCACCCCGGCGCTGCCCTGCCCTTCGATCACCCACGGATCGTCGAAGCTCGGCACCAGCACGCAGCCGCGCTCTGCGGCGAGGCGCTCGCCGATCGCCTCGCGGCTTTCGCGCGCGCGATCATAGAGGACGATCTCCGCCCCCAGCGCGCGGGTGCCTTCGAGCTTCAGCCGCGGCGCGTCCGCGGGCATGACGATCGTCGCGGGAATGCCGAGGCGCTTCGCCGCCCAGGCGACACCCTGCGCATGGTTGCCCGAGGAGAAGGCGACGACTCCGGCGCGCGACTCGTCGGGGCTCAAGGCGGTCAGCCGGTGCCAGGCGCCGCGCAGCTTGAACGCGCCCATAGGCTGGAGCGATTCGGCCTTGGCGAGGACGCGCGCATCCCGCCACGCGAACCGCAGCAGCGGCGTGGGCGGCAGGATTTGCGCCATCTTCTCCGCAGCTTGCGCCACGCCTTGAGCGGTTGGCCGTCTCAATTCTGCAACACTCCAGCGACGCGAACATGCGTTTACGGGCCAACCACTTTACAGGGGGGACCCCTCCCCATATATCGCGCCTTCCGCTGCCCCATGGGACTTCCAACCGCAAGGCAGCTTTTATCGTCCGCCACTAGGCACTTGGAGGTCCCTTGAGTTGCACGAGCATCATAGCGCGCTGGGGCTAGCGACCGCCCTTCGCAACGCCGACAGCGGCGTTGCAATCGCCAAGCTGTCGCCGGTTCAGCCGGTCACGCTGATACGCCCGCATGCCGCCACGCGTGCCGCCCGCTTCTTCGTGGAGAAGTTTCCGGGGCGGACGCTCTATGCGGTCAAGGCGAATCCCTCCCCCGAGCTGCTGCAGACGCTGTGGGACGCGGGCGTGACGCATTACGACGTCGCCTCGATCGCCGAGGTGCGGCTGGTCGCGCGCGCGCTGCCGGAGGCGACCTTGTGTTTCATGCACCCGGTCAAGGCCGAGGAGGCGATCCGCGAGGCTTACCACACGCACGGCGTGCGCACCTTCTCGCTCGACACGATCGACGAGCTGGAAAAGATCATGCGCGCCACCGGCGACGCGACCGATCTTACGCTGTGCGTGCGGCTGCGCGTGTCGTCCGAGCATTCTAAGCTGAGCCTGGCCGCCAAGTTCGGCGTCGATCCGGCCGAGGCCAAGGCGCTGCTGTTCGCGGCGCGCCAGGCGGCCGACGCGCTCGGCATCTGCTTCCATGTCGGTTCGCAGGCGATGACGCCCGACGCCTATGCCCAGGCGATGGAGCGCGTCCGCGCGGCGATCGTCGAGGCGGCGGTGACGGTCGACGTGGTCGATGTCGGCGGCGGCTTCCCCAGCGTCTATCCGGGCATGGAGCCGCCCTCGCTCGAGGCCTATTTCGCGGTGATCCACCGCGCGTTCGAGAGCCTGCCGATCAGCTATTCGGCGGAGCTGTGGGCCGAGCCGGGCCGCGCGCTGTGCGCCGAGTACAGCTCGCTGATCGTCCGCGTCGAGCGGCGGCGCGGGTCGGAGCTCTACATCAACGACGGCGCGTACGGCGCGCTGTTCGACGCGGCGCATATCGGCTGGCGCTTCCCCGTCCGCCTGCTGCGCGAGCCCGAGAGCGAGGTGCGCGACCATCCGTTCAGCTTCTATGGGCCCACCTGCGACGATCTCGACCATATGGCCGGCCCGTTCGAGCTGCCCGCGGACGTCCAGGCCGGCGACTATATCGAGATCGGCATGCTCGGCGCCTATGGCAGCGCGATGCGCACCGCGTTCAACGGCTTCGGCTCGGACGAGACGGTGATCGTCGCCGACGAGCCGATGGCCTCGCTCTACGCGGAAGCGGACGAGCGGCTTTCGTCGAACGTCGTCACGCTGTAACGGCCTATTTTCAATATGACGTCGCCCCGGCGCAGGCAGGGGCCGCTGCGTTGTGGCATACCGACGCCCGCCCTTGCCGACCGAGGCCCCCGCCTGCGCGGGGGCGACGCAATTCCTAAGGACATGAGATGACCGACACCCCCGTCAACGACACCCGCAAGGCGGAGCTGCTCTCCACCAAGGTCGAGCATATCGACATCAAGAGCTTCGACGCGCGGCCGATCGTCGATGCGATGAAGAAGATGAGCTTCACCAGCCGCGACCTGGGCCGCGCGACCGAGATCTACAACCAGATGCTGGCCGATCCCGATTGCACCATCTGCCTGGTGATCGCGGGCTCGACCTCGGCGGGCGGCTGCATGGACCTCTATGCCGAGCTGGTGAAGAGCAACATGGTCGACTGCATCGTCGCCACCGGCGCGACCATCGTCGACATGGATTTCTTCGAAGGGCTTGGCCACAAGCATTACCAGGCGCTCGAAGTGCCCGACGACGATACGCTGCGCTCGCTCTATATCGATCGCATCTACGACACCTATATCGACGAGGAGCAGCTGCAGGACTGCGACTTCACGATCAACAAGATCGCGAATTCGCTCGAGCCCAGGGCCTATTCGAGCCGCGCCTTCATCCGCGAGATGGGCAAATATCTCGTCGAGCACGGCAAGAAGGAGAACAGCCTCGTCAAGCTCGCCTATGAGCATGACGTGCCGATCTTCTGCCCGGCGTTCGTCGATTCGTCGGCGGGCTTCGGGCTGGTCAAGCACCAGGTCGATGCGATGAAGGCGGGCAAGCCCTACCTCACCATCGACGCGATCGCCGATTTCCGCGAGCTGACCGACATCAAGATCAAGGCGGGCGAAACCGGCCTGCTGATGATCGGCGGCGGCGTGCCCAAGAACTTCATCCAGGACACGGTCGTCTGCGCCGAAATCCTGGGCCATGAGGACGTCGCGGTGCACAAATACGCGGTGCAGATCACCGTCGCCGACGTGCGCGACGGCGCCTGCTCCTCCTCGACGCTGCAGGAGGCGGCGTCGTGGGGCAAGGTCTCGACCGCGATCGAGCAGATGGTGTTCGCGGAGGCCGGATCGGTGATGCCGCTGCTGGCCAGCGACGCCTATCATCGCGGCCACTGGAAGACGCGCGCCAAGCGCAAATGGGCGTCGATCTTCCAATGATCGAGCTCGGCCGCCGCGACCTGCTCGCCCTGCCGCTGGGCGCGCTCGCCGCGCCCACGCTCGCCCAGGCCGCAGCCGACGAGCTGCCGAGCTGGCCGCCGGCCGA
Source organism: Sphingomonas gilva (assembly GCF_003515075.1). Lineage (GTDB taxonomy): Bacteria > Pseudomonadota > Alphaproteobacteria > Sphingomonadales > Sphingomonadaceae > Sphingomonas > Sphingomonas gilva. The sequence goes on along the minus strand of NZ_QWLV01000009.1, from coordinate 79,248 downwards.
GCATATCGCGCTGTGGCCGGGCCGCCCGCCGGGCGCGCCCGAGGAGCTTCCCGCGCTCAACGCCCAAGTGACGGGCAAGCCGGGCGAGTATCGCGACCTGGCGATGCGCGGGGTGGCGCGCCCCGATATCGGCGTGTTCCGCCCTGCGAAGCCGGACGGGCGCGGCGTGCTGGTGATCCCGGGCGGCGGCTATGAGTTCATCTCCCTGCGGAACGAAGGCATGGACGTCGCGCGCGTGCTGAACGCCGCGGGGATCACCGCCTTCGTGCTCCGCTACCGGTTGCCGAACGAGGGGTGGCGCGACCGCGCCAATACGCCGCTGGCCGACGCGCAACGCGCGATGCGCGTCGTTCGCCACGGCGCGCGGCGCTTCGGCATCGATCCGGACAGGCTGGGCGTCATCGGCTTTTCGGCGGGCGGCCACCTCGCCGGATCGCTGGCGACGCAGCATGCCGCCAAGGTTTACAAGCCCATCGACGCCGACGATCGCCAGTCGGCGCGTCCCGCCTTCGCCGGCCTGATCTACGCCGTGTCGAACGTCGATCCCGGCCGCAGCCATGCCGGATCGCGCGCGATGCTGCTCGGCCCCTCGCCCGACCCCGAGATGCAGGCGCGCTACGCGGTCGAGCGCAACATCGGTGCCGGCACGCCGCCGCTGTTCCTGCTCCACACGACCGACGACACCGTCGTGCCCGTCCAGAACAGCATCGACAGCTTCGCCGCGGCGCGCGCCGCCAAGGTGCCGGTCAGCGCGCATTTCATGCCGCATGGCGGGCACGGCTTCGGCGTGCGCCTGCCCGCGAGCGAGCCCGCCAGCCTGTGGCCTGAGCTGTTCATCCGGTGGACCGCCAAGCCGGCCTGACGCGTCCACCGGGGCTTGATTTCCCGGCCCCTCTGTGACAGGGGCGGCGGCATCGGGGCGGAGGGTTCATCCTTTTCCGCCCCGTCTGACTTGAAGACGACAGCCGGAGGGGCGTTCGCATGGTGCGGCGTCAGCGATCGGCCAAGAGAAGGTAAGACACATGGCTCTTTACGAGCACGTGTTCCTTGCGCGCCAGGACTTGGCGCAGGCGCAAGTGGACGCTCTGGCGCAAGCCGCCACCGAGATCGTCGAGAAGAACGAGGGCAAGGTCGTCAAGACCGAGACCTGGGGTCTGCGCGGTCTCGCCTACAAGATCGCCAAGAACCGCAAGGCGCATTATGTGATGCTCGAGATCGACGCGCCCGGCGCGGTCATCGCCGAGCTCGAGCGCCAGACGCTGATCAACGAGGACATCATCCGCTTCATGACCGTGCGCGTCGATGCGCATGAGCAGGGCCCGTCGGTGATGATGCGCAAGAACGAGCGCGACAGCCGCCGCGGCGACCGCGAAGGCGGCCGCGAGGGCGGTCGTCCCCGCCGCGACCGTGACGAGGAGCTGAACTGATGGCCCGCCCGTTTTTCCGCCGCCGCAAGAGCTGCCCCTTCTCCGCGAAGGATGCGCCCCGGATCGATTACAAGGACGTGCGCCTGCTGCAGGGCTTCGTGTCCGAGCGCGGCAAGATCGTGCCGTCGCGCATCACCTCGGTCTCGGCCAAGAAGCAGCGCGAGCTCGCCCAGGCGATCAAGCGCGCGCGCCATCTGGGCCTGCTGCCCTACCTCGTGAAGTAAGGGAGACCACGCACATGGACGTGATCCTGCTCGAACGCGTCGAGAAGCTCGGCGCCATCGGCGATGTGGTTTCGGTGAAGCCCGGCTTCGCCCGCAACTATCTGCTGCCCAACAAGAAGGCGCTGCGCGCCAACGAAGCCAACCGCAAGGTGTTCGAAGCCAACCGCGAACGGATCGAGGCGGAGAACGCCAACCGCCGCGGCGAGGCCGAGAAGGACGCCAAGGGCATCGAGGGCACGCAGGTGACCCTGATCCGCCAGGCCTCCAACACCGGCCAGCTCTACGGCTCGGTCGCGGTGCGCGACCTGGTCGAGGCGCTCGAGGCCGAAGGCAAGAAGGTGACCAAGAGCCAGGTGGTGCTCGACAAGCCGATCAAGGCGATCGGCATGTACACCGTCAAGGTCGCGCTGCATCCCGAGGTTTCGGTGACCGTCAAGGTCAACGTCGCCCGCTCGCCCGAGGAGGCCGAGATGCAGGAACAGGGCGTCGACGTGATGGCCGCGATGTTCGAGAAGGACGAAGCGGGCTTCACCGAGGACTATGATCCCAACGCCGAGCCCGGCGCGACCGCCGAGGCGCCGGCGCGCGGCGAGACGGAAGGCGAGGAAGAGGCCGACAAGGCCTGATCCGAGCGCTGATCAAGATCAAGGGCCGTCCGGAGCGATCCGGGCGGCCCTTTCTGTATGGGCCGGTCGCCATTGCTTGTCGCGAAGCCGCCGGGGTTGTAAAATCGCCGCCATTCGACTCGGGCCGCATGTATCCATTGCACCTGTTTTCAGGGGGATCACGTGGCCCATGTTCAGCTCGCCGGCCCGGTCGGCCTTCGTTATAACGCGCAAAACGTCCTCAACCATGCCGATGACCAACGCAAGGTCATCGATCTGCTCAGCAGCATCGCCGACGGAGATGGCGGGAAGCAGCAGAGCTGGGGCGCGCCGCCCCTGACGGGGAGCACGGGCGCCTGCCCTCGCTTTCTGACCGACGCAATCTGGGATTTCCAGCGTCACTGGAAGAGCAAGGGCCGCTTCCGCAACATCGACGGCGTGGTCGATCCGGGCGGCAATACGCTGAAGATGCTCAACCTATTGTCTTCCGGCATACCTCCCTCACCCGAGCCCGACCGGCCGCCGATCCCGCCCAACCGGACCCATGTTCGTATTCCGGGAACGTGGCAGGTGACCAATATGTGGTCCTCCGGGCTAGGCGAGGTGGGGCTGATCGGGTCGGTGGCGGTCGAGGTGACCCCGCCGGACGAGAAGAAGTTCATCGTCTACGGCGCGGGAGCCGGCGTCGGCTACAGCCTCGATCCGGTTGCGCTCATCAAGGGACTCAAGACCCTGCAAGCGCTCAATCCGTTCGCGAGCAAGGATCTCGCCAAGGCGATCGACGTGCTCGAAATGCTGGCCAAAGGCGTCGGCTTCGGCATCGGCGACTATCTGCAGGCATTCGGGGTTCCGCTGACCAGCGTGACCGGAGGCGTGCTGATCCCCAATCCGATCAACCGCTATATCGGCAGGCCGATGATCGTCAGCCGCTATACCATGACCGAAGCGGGCAACGCCAATTTCGCTGTCGCATCTGCAGGCGGTGGGTTCGGCGCCGGGATGGAGGGCGGATTATTGGGGTTCGGCGGACCGGCGGTCGGCCCCGCGATGCTGCTATGCCCGGTGCTCGGTTACTACGGGACGTCGGGCGTGACGCTGAAATTCGGCATCGGCGGGCAGGTCATGCTCTACAGCATCGTCAAGGTGGTCTGAGGTTCTTCCTCAGGGCGCGACGACGCAGGCGCTGACGACGGCGGCCAGCGGGATGAGCGCAAGGATGAGCGGGACGATCTGTTTCATAGGGGCGATAATGCGTGGCGGCGCAATTGGTTGCGCGCAGATGAACGGCGGGGCGGAAGCGCGCGCGGGGGCCCGCCTTCAAAACCGCTAGATGCCGAAGGTCACCAAGCCGCGTTCGTCGATCCTCCAGGCCGGGTTCCAGGCGATCTCCCAGGCGTGATCGTCAGGATCAGCGACATAGCCGCGAAAGCCGCCATGCGGCGGCGCGTCGCCTTTGCGCAGGATGCGCCCGCCGGCGCCGGCCAGCCGGTCGATCAGGACCTGCACCTCCTCCTTCCCGCCCACATTGTGCGCGAGAGCGAAGGCGCCCGGGCGGCGAAGCCCGGCGACCTGCATATCGCCCTCCAGCCCGCCTTGAAGCCAGGTGCCGAGCACGAAGCCGTTCATCTGATAAAATGCGATCTCTTCATTCTCGAAGATCGACGCCCAGCCGAAGCCCTCCGCGTAGAAGCGCCTGGACCGCCCCAGGTCGGCTATCCCCAACGTGATGACGGATATCTGCTACATGGTCATCTGCCCCTCACTTCCGCCCGAACAGCTTCTCGATATCGCCGTGCGCCAGCTTCACCCAGGTGGGGCGGCCGTGGTTGCACTGGCCGGAATGCGGCGTGACCTCCATTTCGCGCAGGAGCGCGTTCATTTCGGTGACCGAAAGGATGCGGCCGGCGCGGACCGAGCCGTGGCAGGCCATGGTCGCGGCGACGTGATCGAGACGTTCCTTGAGGCTCAGCGCCTCGTCATAGGCGGCGATCTCGTCGGCGAGATCGGTCACGAGGCCCTGCACCTCGCCCTGCCCCAGCAAGGCGGGCACGGCGCGGACGAGCATCGCGCGGGCGCCGAAGCGTTCGAGCTCGAGCCCCAGCTCGGCGAGCTCGGCGGCGCGCGCCTCGAGCCGGTCGCAGGCGGTCTCTTCGAGCTCGACCACTTCGGGCAGGAGCAGTGCCTGGCTGCGCACGCCGCCGTCCGACAGCGCACGGCGCATCCGTTCGAGGACGAGGCGTTCGTGCGCGGCGTGCTGATCGACGATGACGAGGCCGTCCTCAGCCTCGGCGACGATGTAGGTCCTGGCGATCTGGCCCCGCGCCACGCCGAGCGGGTGGCTGGCGGTTTCGGGGACGGGCTGCGCGGCGGCTTCGGCGCGGCCGAGTGGGGGTTGCGTGAGGAAAGTCGGGTGACGGTCCTGAACAGCCGCAAGATATTCGCGCCCATCCCATTCATGGGAGGGGATGGAGGTGGAGGATGCCTCACCAGGCTGTGCGCCTGCGGACAGGCCCCTCTCCCAACCCTCTCCGCTGAAGGGAAGAGGGCTTGAGCGCCATGCCCCCAGCGCGGCTTCGCTCGGTCGCTGCACGCTGCGATGGCCGGCCTCGTCGAGCGCGCGGCGCAGGCCCGAGACGATCAGGCCGCGGACCAGACCGGGATCGCGGAAGCGCACCTCGGTCTTGGCGGGGTGGACGTTGACGTCGACCATGTCGGCCGGCACCTCCAGGAACAGCGCCACCACCGCGTGGCGATCGCGCGCGAGCATTTCGGCATAGGCGCCGCGGATCGCGCCCATCAGCAGCCGGTCCTTCACCGGCCGGCCGTTGACAAAGAGATATTGATGATCGGCGACGCCGCGGTTGAAGGTCGGCAGCCCGGCGACGCCGCCGAGCAATATCCCCTCGCGCGCGAAATCGATCGCGACGCTGTTCTCGATCAGCATCCGATCGGTGAGCGCGGCCACCCGCGCCGGGCGGCCTTCATCGCGCTGGACCGAGAGGCTGCGCCGGCCGTCATGCTCGAGCGTGAAGGCGATGTCGGGCCGCGCCATCGCCAGCCGGCGGACGACATCAACGCAGGCGGCGTATTCGCTGCGCGCCGAGCGGAGGAACTTGCGGCGCGCGGGCACCTTTTCGAACAAGCCTGCGACGCGCACGCGGGTGCCGGGCGGAATCGCCGCCGGCCCCTCCCCCGCCGTCGCGCCATTGTCGATCTCCAGCCGCCAGCCTTCCTCGCCGCGCACGCGGCTTTCGATCGTGACGCGCGCGACGCTGGCGATCGAGGGCAGCGCCTCGCCGCGAAAGCCAAGCGTCTGAACGGCTTCGATGGCGTCGTCGGGCAGCTTCGAGGTGGCGTGGCGCTCCACCGCCAGCGCGATTTCGCCACGGCTCATCCCGCAGCCATCGTCGATCACTTCGATGCCGTCGACGCCGCCGCCTGCGAGTCGCACCGAAATATCGCGTGCGCCCGCGTCGATCGCGTTCTCGACCAGCTCCTTCAGCGCGCTCGCCGGACGCTCGACGACCTCGCCCGCGGCGATGCGATTGACCAGATGTTCAGGCAGGCGGCGTATTGACATGGGTGAAGCTCTAGCCCAAGCGACGGGCTTCCGCGACCCGTGACGAGCCCGCTTGCCCAAGCGACCGTGAGGTCCGCTTTGGGGAGGAGCAAGTCGCATGTGCATGGCAGGACCCGACACCCCCCGATGATCTTTCAGCGCCTCTTCAAATTCATGTCGCACGACATGGCGATCGACCTCGGCACCGCCAACACGCTGGTCTATGTCCGCGGCCGCGGCGTGGTGCTCGACGAACCCTCGGTGGTGGCGATCGAGAACATCAACGGTGTCAAGCGGGTCAAGGCGGTCGGCAACGACGCCAAGCTGATGATGGGCAAGACCCCCGACACCATCACCGCCATCCGGCCGCTGCGCGACGGCGTGATCGCCGACATCGACGTCGCCGAGCAGATGATCAAGCACTTCATCCACAAGGTGCATGGCGGCAAGGCGAAGCCCTGGCGCTTCCCGGTGATCGTGATTTGCGTGCCTTCGGGCTCGACCTCGGTCGAGAAGCGCGCGATCCGCGATGCGGCCTCGAATGCCGGCGCGCGCGAGGTGTTCCTGATCGAGGAGCCGATGGCCGCGGCGATCGGCGCCAACATGCCGGTGACCGAGCCGATCGGATCGATGGTGGTCGATATCGGCGGCGGCACGACCGAGGTCGCGGTGCTCTCGCTGCGCGGGCTCGCCTACACCACCTCGGTCCGCGTCGGCGGGGACAAGATGGACGAGGCGATCGTCAGCTATGTCCGCCGCAACCACAATCTGCTGATCGGCGAAGCGACCGCCGAGCGGATCAAGAAGGATGTCGGCATCGCCAAGCCGCCATTGGACGGCGTCGGCCAGACGATCCACATCAAGGGCCGCGACCTGGTCAACGGCGTGCCCAAGGAGATCCAGATCAACCAGGGGCAGATCGCCGAGGCGCTTTCCGAGCCTGTCGGCACGATCGTCGAAGGCGTGCGCATCGCGCTGGAGAACACCGCGCCCGAGCTGGCGGCGGACATCGTCGACCAGGGGATCGTGCTGACCGGCGGCGGGGCCCTCCTGACCGGTCTCGACGAGGTGCTGCGCGACGAGACCGGCCTGCCCGTCACCGTCGCCGAGGACCCGCTGACCTGCGTCGCGCTGGGCACGGGCCGCGCGCTCGAAGACCCGGCGTTCCGCGGCGTGCTCCTCACCGTCTAGGAAGGACGCGCGCATGGCGCCGCCAGCGAAACGGCGCCCCGGCCATTCGCGGCGGGCGCAATATTCCCTGTTCCTCGCCTATGTGCTGGCGATCGGCGGCGCCACGCTGGGGCTGCTGCTGGTCGTGCTTTCGCAGTTCGACCCGCCCGCCTTCGCGGCATTGCGCAGCGCGGCGGCCGAGATCTTCATGCCGGTATCCTCGGGCGCCGACCGTACGCGGCGCGGGATCGGATCGATACCGCAGGCGATCGGCGACTATATCCGCGCCGGCAGCCAGAATGACGACCTCCGCCGCCGCCTGATCGCCGAGCAGCGGCTGGTCCGCCAGGCGCGCTCGCTCGCCTATGAGAATGCGCGGCTCAGGCGGCTGGTGCGGCTGCAGGAGGGCGCGACCGATGCGATCGTCACCGCGCGACTGGTGAGCTCCACCGGCAGCAGCACGCGCCGTTTCGGCACGCTCAACGCCGGCCGCCGCCACGGCGTGCTCCCCGGCCAGCCGGTGCGCGGCCCGGACGGCTTGGTCGGCCGCGTCGTCGAAACCGGGATCAACGTGTCGCGGGTGATGTTGGTGACCGATCCCGAAAGCGTCATTCCGGTGCGCCGCGCGCGCGACGGACTGCCCGCCTTCGCCTATGGCCATGGCGACGGGCTGGTCGAGATCCGCGGCGTCACCACCGGGGTCAACGCGTTCCGCGCAGGTGACCAGTTCGTCACATCGGGCGCGGGCGGCGTGTTCGCGCCGGGCACGCCGGTGGCGCAGGTAACGCGGCCACTGGGAGACAGCGCGCTGGCGCGGCCCTTTGCCCATCCGGATCGGCTCGATTTCGCCGTCGTCCAGCCGATCTTCCTCGCCGCACCACCTGCGCCGGCGGGCGCGGAGGAGCCATGAGGCGCCCCGTCGCGACCGCGATCGCCAGGAGCGCGACGCCCGGCAGATCGCTGTGGATTCCCGCGGTCTCGATCATGGCGGGATCGTGCATGACGATTTTTCCGCACATCTTCGTCATGCCGTTGCTGCCGCCCTTCGGTTTCCTCATGCTGCTCGGCTGGCGGCTGCTGCGCCCCGAGCTGTTCCGCATCTGGGCGCCGGTGCCGCTCGGCCTGTTCGACGATCTGTTGAGCGGGCAGCCGCTGGGCAGCGCCATGTTGCTGTGGACCCTGTGTTTCCTTGCGCTCGATATGGTAGACCGGCGCATGTTGTGGCGTGATTTCCGGCAGGACTGGATCATCGGGACCGCGATGATCGCCGGTGTGATCATGGGCGGCGCGGTGATCGCCTGGCCCGGCCCTTCGGCGGGGCTGCCCTTTATCGCGCTCGGCGCGCAGGTCGCGCTTTCCGCGGCGATGTTTCCGCTGGTGACACGCATCGTCGCGCGGCTCGACAGCTGGCGCGGCTAGGGTTCAAACTCAGCTAGAACAGGGATCGTGATCGCCCATGGAAGGCCGCCGACAAGAAGCGCAGCGCAGTCGCGTAGCATTCGCTACGCGCAAGCAAGCGACGCCGCTCGGCGGCCTTCCATGGGCGACCGCCTTCGGCGGCGGGCCGATTTTGGCGCACAGCGGCGTCGCGCGTCGGTTACGATGCAAAGGCATCGCTCCCTCCTTGCTCCTACCTGTGCGCCAAAATCGGCTACGTCACGACCCTGTTCTAGCTGAGTTTGAACCCTAATGTTCGGTCTGCAGTCCAAGCGGCTGACCGACGTCACCCAGGGCTTCACCTTCACCCGCCGGGCGATGGTGCTGGGCGGCGTCCAGGCCGGCATCGGCCTGCTGCTCGCCGGGCGGATGGGCTATATCGCCATCGCCGAGGGCGACCTTTATTCCACGCTCGCCGACAGCAACCGCATCAACCTGACGCTGATCCCGCCGCGGCGCGGCTGGATCGTCGACCGGCACGGCCAGCCGATCGCCAACAACCGCACCGATTTCCGCGTCGACATCATCCCCAGCCGGCTGACCGACAAGGAGGCGACGCTCGCCAGGCTGACCGAGCTGCTCGCGCTCGAGCCAGACGATCTCGCGCGGATCAACGAGGAACTGAAGGTCTCGCGCGGCTTCCAGCCGGTGCAGGTCGCCGCCGATCTCGACTGGCAGCGTTATGCCGCGGTGAGCGTGCGCCTGCCCGAGATGCCTGGTGTCGCGCCCGCGCGCGGCTTCACCCGCAATTATCCCGACGGCGCGGCGGTGGCGCATCTGATCGGCTATGTCGGCGCGGCCTCGGCCGAACAATATGAGAAGACGCGCAACCCGCTCTACCTGACCCCGGGCTTCAAGGTGGGGAAGGACAATCTCGAAAAGACGCTTGAGGCGCGGCTGGCGGGCAAGCCCGGCGCCAAGCGCGTCGAAGTGACCGCGCGGGGCAAGCTGGTGCGGGAGCTGACGACCCGGCCCGACACCCCCGGCGAGACGATCCGCCTGACCGTCGACGCCGGGCTGCAGCGCTTCGCCGCGCGGCGGCTGGGCGACAATTCGGGATCGGTCGTGGTGATCGACCTCCTGACCGGCGGCATCCTCACGATGGCGTCGATGCCCGCCTATGATCCCAACAGCTTTTCGGACGGCATCGGCCATGACGAATGGGACATGCTGTCGAACGACGACCATCTGCCGCTGCTCAACAAGGCGATGCAGGGGCTGTATCCGCCGGGATCGACGTTCAAGCCGGCCTCCGCGCTGGCGCTGCTCGGCGCAGGGGTCGACCCCGAGGAACGCGTCTATTGCAACGGCGGCTATCAGCTCGGCAATCGCCGCTTCGGCTGCCTCGGCCGCCACGGCCCGATGAACCTGCACACCGCCATCGCGCGGAGCTGCAACACCTATTTCTATCATATGGGCCGCCGCGTCGGGATCGACGCGATCGCCGATGCGGCGCGCAAGCTGGGGCTGGGCGCGGAATATCCCCTGCCCCTCCCCTCGCAGCGTTACGGCACGGTGCCCGATCCCGCATGGAAGCGGCGGCGTTACGACCAGGCCTGGGCGCAGTCGGACACGCTCAACACCTCGATCGGCCAGGGCTATCTGCTGGTCAATCCGGTGCAGCTGGCGGTGATGGCCTCGCGCGTCGCCTCGGGCCGTGCGCTGGTGCCGAACCTGCTGATGGGCCGGGAGAAGCCCGCGCCGCCGCTGCCCTTCCCGGCCGAGCATCTTGCCGCGGTGCGGGCCGGCATGGACGAGGTGGTCAACGGCCACGGCACCGCCGGGCGCAGCCGCCTGCCGCTCGAAGGGATCAGGCTGGGGGGCAAGACCGGCACCGCGCAGGTCCGCCGCATCTCGGGCGGGGCGCGCGGTGGGCTCGGCGTGCCGTGGAAATATCGCGATCACGGCCTGTTCGTGTGCTTCGCGCCCGTGGACAATCCGCGCTACGCCGCGAGCGTGGTGATCGAGCACGGCATGTCCGGCTCCGGCGCCGCCGCGCCGGTCGCGAGCGATACGTTGCTCTACCTGTTCGACCGCGAAAAGGCGCTCGCCAAGCTGGAGACGCTCGAGGCCGGATGGGGCGGCGGGATCGAGGAGCGGATGGCGCGCCAGGCGGCGGCGTTCAAGGCGATGAAGGCGGGCGCCGGCCTGCCCCCAGCCCCGCCCGCCGAGGCGGCGAGCACCGTCGCCAACGCGACCACGCCGACGCCGGCGCCGATCCTCGACCGCGCCAACAACACCGTCGCCCCCGTCGTGGTGCCCGGCGAATGAGCCGTCCGTCGATCGTCCCCCAGCCGTTCGCAGCATTGCCGTGGAAGTTGCTGCTGACCGTCATCGCGATCGGCGGATTCGGGCTCGTCGTGCTCTATTCCGCCGCCGGGGGCAGCGTGACGCCCTGGGCGGGGCTGCAGGGCGTGCGCTTCGTCGTGTTCCTCGTGATGGCCCTGGTGCTGTCACGCTTCCCCGAAGGTTTTTGGCGGCAGATGGCGCTGCCCGGCTATCTCGCCATTCTGGTGATGGTGATCCTGGTCGAACTGCTCGGCGCGGTGCGCGGCGGCAGCCAGCGCTGGCTCGATCTCGGCTTCATCCGCATCCAGCCATCGGAACTGATGAAGCCCGCAATCGTGCTCGCCTGCGCGTGGTTCTACGATCGCCTGCCCGCCGCGGCGATGCGGACATGGAGCGCATTGTGGCCGGCCGGCCTCCTCATCGGCGTGCCGGCCGCCTTCGTCATGCTCCAGCCCGATCTCGGCACCGCGCTGATGATCACCGCGGGCGGCCTGTCGGTGATGTTCCTCGCCGGCGTGCCGCTGCGCCTGTTCATCGGCGGCGCCGTCGTGCTCGCGGCGATGCTGCCGCTCGCCTATGCGATGATGCACGAATATCAGCAGAACCGCGTGCTGATCTTCCTGGACCCAGCGCGCGACCCGCTCGGCACCGGCTATCACATCACCCAGTCGAAGATCGCGATCGGATCGGGCGGGCTGACCGGCAAGGGCTTTCTCCGCGGCACCCAGAGCCATCTCGACTATCTGCCAGAGGGCCATACCGATTTCGTCTTCGCGACGATGGCGGAGGAATGGGGGCTGGTCGGCGGGCTGCTGCTGATCCTGGGCTTCGTGCTCGTCGTGCGATGGGGCGTACGCGTCGGCATGCGCGCGCAGACGCGCTTCGCCCGGCTGGTGGCGGCGGGATTGTCGATGACGGTGTTCTTCTATTTCGCGATCAACCTGATGATGGTGATGGGCCTGGCCCCCGTGGTCGGCATCCCCCTGCCGCTCGTCTCCTATGGCGGATCGGCGATGATGACGGTGATGATCTGCCTCGGCATCATGATGTCGATCGATCGCGCGAGCGGCGGCCGCCGGGGCTTTGCCTGACCGCCGGACACAAAATCGCGCAAAGGGGTTTGCATCGCGGGAAACCCCATGCTAGCGGGCACGCCCTGCCGACGGAACGACGGACACGCCGCCGATTTCCGCAGCCATGTGGACGCATAGCTCAGTTGGTAGAGCAGCTGACTCTTAATCAGCGGGTCCTAGGTTCGAGCCCTAGTGCGTCCACCATCTTCTCCAGAAAAAGCATTAATTTACGCCAGTGAGGGAACGTGCTCAGTGCGCCGCTGTTGGTCGTGCTAGCGTTATACTAGCCTCTGTCGGGCGCGCACTCGCTCAGAAGTGGAACTTTACCGTTACGGTGGGGACCGGCGGCAACTCGGCCACCATCGGGGCAACGAATGCGTGGACCTTGTGATCCTCCGGGCTGTCCATCTGTATCAGCCATAGGTCCTTCGTTCCGACGAAGTGAACTAGGTGGTGATCCAACAGCGCAGTGATGCGCGCCACCCACTCCGCAATTGAACGCTGGAAGTCGAGCACGCGCTCTGCGTCCTTGAACGGGCTCCAAGTGTGTATGCCATTGCTCACCGTGTCGTAGAGGAAGACAAACTCGTCCTTCGTGAGGAACCCGTCCTTCACCGGATCGAAGTGGTGGTGAACGCCCAGATGCTGACTGACCCCGCGCGTTACGGGCGAGGGATAGAACTCGGGGTGCAGTTTCTCCATTCGCTCAAGGAGGCGCTTCGCTCGCCAGATGGTGCCGAGGTCGTTATGCACTGCCTCGTAGGTCTCCCGATGAGCTACCAGCGAACTGAACGCGATCTGCTCTAGCACCTTTCGCAGGAGCAGACAGACGACCTCTCCGTCCAACCCCTCCGACCCGAGCGGTGAGCGCCCCTCGGTAATCTCCTTGATGAGCTTCAACCGCGCCTTCACGTCCTCCATGCAGTTGCAATAGGCGACGGCGGCTTCGGTCATCCGGCGATGGTAGGCGATGCCTCGCTAAGCCTCAATCTTGGTGGCGTCCGTACGATCCGCCCGATTCGCCCTGCGCGAACCGGTCCTAGTTCTCGCCGCCGGTTATGTCCCGTCCAAGGCTGACGAACCGATGCGATGCCAAGCATCCCGAAACTGGGCCTGTTCATAATCTCGCGGCTCAAGCCAATACTGCTGCTGACCACCCTTGTCGCGGCAAGCGATTTCTCGCACCTCATCGAGGGAGAGAACGTAGCAGACAGGCGCGTCGGCGTTCGCGCTAACTGTCACAATCCACCAATCAGATCGTAAGCTATTGAGCGACAGGCCAAGCCCAATCGCGCTTCGCTTGCTCAATGCCTTGGATTGGATACCGAGGAACATCGTCTCGTCCTCGTTAACAACGATCAAGTCTGAGCCGCGAGCGTTGCGAACGGTAGGCATCACATGCCATCCCCGCCGGGATAGCTGCCAAGCCGCATAGTAGAGGCCCGCATTGCCCGTAATTTGGCTTCGTGGTCTGCTTGGATTGGTTACCAACTGTCGCTCCGCCGAGAGTGGAGCGACCCGGCGAAAGCCAGGTGTTAGAATCCTCGTGCGTAGCCCGAGACACCGCCGCCTTTGGGCGCGAGCCTTGGACATACGCGACGGTCACCCGGCCGAAAATTCGACCGAGCTACGCATCAGAGGGGATTCTACGCCCCGCGGACGGAATTTGCCGTGCCGCAGGGTTTCTTTGCCATCACTAGGATGGACGCATCAAGTGATTGCTCACCGCGCCCACACGCCGTCGCGGTGCCAGCGTTCGACGCTGGCGATAACCACGGGCATATCGCGCGGGTCGTAAGTGCCAGCGTCTATCCCCGCCCACACCTCGTCGCAAAAGGCGTCGGCTGACCCGAACCAGCGCTGGAAGGGCGACGACACGGCCCTCGCCGCTTCGAGCCGCTTGTCTTGCAGGATGCTCCGCGCCTTCGAGCGCGCCTTGTCCTCGGTATAGAGGCCCTACCGGCCAATCGTGACGATGACCGCCTTTCCCATTACCCGGCCCTGCGCGACGAAGCTGCGCACCCCGCTGGATGTGACCCGCAGGCCGTAGCCGGGCACCTTGTCGTCCCAGTGGATCGCGTAGCCCAAGGGCCGCTGCGCTATGCAGCGAGCTTTGCATTGATCTCGAGCGCCATGGCTCGCGGCGACGGTTTGGCAATGAGGTAGCCTTGCGCCATATCGCAGCCGATCGTCCGGAGGAAATCGAGACATCCTTCGTCCTCGACCCCTTCGGCCACAACTTTCAGTCCGAGCTTATGGGCCAGGTCGACGGTCGAGCGGACGAGCACAGCGTCGTTCGGATTGATGTGCGCATGTTGCACGAAGCTGCGATCGATCTTCAATTCGGACAGCGGCAGATCGCGCAGATAGGTCAGCGTTGATTGGCCTGTCCCGTAATCGTCCATCGAAATGGCGATTCCCATGTCACGAAATTCGATGAGCGCCGCCACTGCCTCTTTCGGATTGGAGATGGTGGCGGATTCGGTAATTTCGAAGATCAGCTGACTGGTGGGCACCTGGCTATTGGCGAGCAAGGATTTGACTTCGTCCGCAAAGGCCCGTGACGCGACAAGTGTAGCCGAGATGTTGACGGCGGCTTTCACCACCCTGCCCTCCATCATCCACTGCCGCAGATCGCAGAGCACGCGCTCGAGGACGCAAAGTGTCAGACCTAGAATGCGGTCGTTCTCCTCCGCCATCGGAATGAAGACATCGGGCCGCAGATATCCACGAACCGGGTGGCGCCACCGCACCAGCGCCTCAAGGCTCGAGATGGTGCCAGCTGCAATATCGAGCTTAGGCTGATAAACGACCTCGATCTGGCGTTCGAGGATTGCGGCGCTGAGTTCGCCCATAAGGGACACTTGCCAGGCGAGTTCCTCCTTGTCGGCGCTCGCGATCCTCCATGGCACGTGCGCATCCGCGGCTTCGGAGGCGGCAAGCGAAGCACGGCTGAGCAGATCGGCTGCATTGTCGCCGACTGCGAGCCCGCAAGCCAATGCCACATCGACACTGCGGCCGCCGATCTCGACGGGGTTCAACATCATGGCCGCTACCGCATCAAGCCGCGCGGCCGCTTCCGCGCCGACCGCGCACATCGTCCAGGCGATAGTGCGGTCCTCGATCCTGTACATCGTGGCCCGGTCGCTGGCGAAGGTAATCCGCTCAGCGATCCGGGTTACCAGCGCCGTCGTACCCGTTGGCCCAAGCACCGTCGCCAGCCGATCAAATCCCTGGATCGTGGCGACCACGAGCGCCAGTTCCCGGGGGCTCACCTCATGGTCGATGAGGGCGATCCGATTGGGCATGCCGGTCGCCAGGTCGTGGGATTGGCGGTAAGCTCGTTGAGCACGGATCATCCGTATCGCCACGCCGAGCCCGACCGTCCCGATCGCGACCAGGCCCGGCAGGATATCCGCAACGGCGCCCCAGATGGCGTCCAGCACGACGGCCATCGCGAAGATGCCGAGCCCAGCGACAATCGATGCAGTCTGAATTTCCGCAAGCGTTCGACAGCGGGCCAACCCCATGCACATGATCAATGCCGTGATCGTACCGGGAAGCCATCCAAGTTGGAGCGGTATTCCGCGGATGAGGGTCTCGGCCGCCATGGCCTGGATGATAACGCCGGGCAGGACGCCGTAGCGCGGCACGGCATAGCGATCCCCCATCTCGATCGCCGTGGCGCCGATCAGGATATCGCGCCCGGCAACCTGCCGGGGGTCGATCCGTCCTTGAGCAACATCGATGAAGCTCAGACGCGGCACCGTCAGTGGCCGGACCGAAAAGTCGATAGAAAAATCGGCATCGGCCGCGCCGCTACGTCGACCGATGAAGGCTGACAGCGACGGGCGCGGCGTTCCGGCGGTCATTGTCCCAAGCGGCATCCTGCGGACCATGCCATCGCGATCCGGAGCGACGGCAACCGCTGCCAGCGTGGCGTTCTCACGCAGCTCCGCGAGGGGGAGCGAGTCTATCTGCCGGCCATCGGCGGATTTGGCGCGTTGGCGAAAGGTCGGAAGGACGACGGTACTGCGCGCGCGAAGGATCGATTCAGCCAGCAGTCGATCGTCCTCGCGGTTCGAAACGGCGGAGAAATCGACATCGAATGCGATTGTGCGGGCGCCCGCGCGATCAAGCGCGTCGACGATGTGCGCGTAGTTCCGTCTCGGCCACGGCCATCGCTTCAGCGCCGCAATGCTCGCAGCATCCATTTCGACGACCACAATCTGGCCGGTGGCGTCCCGGGTCGCGACCGCGTCGCGCTGTTCGCTCAGCCAGTTCTCCAGTGGGCGCCCAAGTCCCGCAATTCCAACAGCAATCGCAGCTAGCGCCGCAAGCATGAATATCAGGGCCGATGGATGCCGAGCGACACCGCGCATTTGATCGACCTTCCCCATCCCCACGCTTACGGTTCGTCGTCCTAACGCCGGCATCTCAACAGACTGTTACTCCAACTGCGTCAGCGGGAACCGCAGCTTAATCGTTGTCGCCGCCGCGGCCGTTACCGCCACCGTTTCCATTGCCGTTGCCACCGCCGTTGCCACCGTTGCCGGGGCCGCCATTAGCTGGGCCACCGTCCCCGGCGCCGCCCCCATTGCCATTGCCGCCACTGGGACCGCCATTCCCGGGTCCGCCGTTCCCGGGCCCGCCGCCATTGCCATTGCCGCCACCATTGCCCGGACCGCTGTTCCCGTTGCCGCCGCTCCCGTTGCCGGGTCCGCCACTGCCAGGGCCGCCGTTGCCGGGGCTGCCGTTGCCACCACCGTTTCCATTGCCGGGACCGCTGTTCCCGTCGCCAGGGCCGCCACCGCCGGAACCGTCATTGCCCGGGCCGCCGTTCCCGTTGCCGCCTCCGTTCCCGTTGCCGGGACCGCCGTTGCCGGAGCCACCGCCGGGACCGCCATTGTCAGGACCACCATTGCCAGGGCCGCCGTTCCCGTTGCCGGGACCGCCGTTACCGGGGCCACCGCCGGGTCCGCCATTGCCGGGACCACCATTGCCCGGGCCGCCGTTCCCGTTGCCGCCTCCGTTGCCAGGACCGCCGTTACCGGGGCCGCCGCCGGGACCGCCATTGTCAGGCCCGCCACTGCCGGGGCCACCGCCGGGTCCGCCATTGTCAGGCCCGCCATTACCTGGGCCGCCGCCGGGACCACCGCTGCCCGGGCCGCCGTTCCCGTTGCCGCCGCCATTCCCGTTGCCAGGGCCGCCGTCACCGGGCCCAGCACTACCGGGTCCGCCATTGCCGGGGCCGCCACCATCTGCGTTCCCAGGATTGTCGTTGCCATTGCCGCCATTGCCGGCGTCAGGATTATTGTTTCCGTGGCCGTCATCTTCCGCGCCGCCGGGATCACCGGCCGGACCACCATTGTCGTTGCCGCCCGGCTCTCCTGTTGCCGGCGGCGGTGCGGGAGGAGGTGCGGCCACGGGTGACGCGAGACTTGCAAGAGCCACGCTTGCTTCACCGCCAATCAAGCCATCGGTGACCACCGAGAGGTCGGCCGGCCGGCTAACAAATGCCGTATCGACGCTATCGGCCGGAACGGCTTCGCTGAGCAGCTCCGATTCCACCGGTGGTGCTTCGCTTTTCACCGCAGGTTCGGGTGCAGGCGGAGCGGTCGGAGGAGTTGTGGGTCGCTCGGGCGAGTCGATGACCCGTTGCTGGTCGCCGGATATCGACAGGCGGTAGCGATCGCTTGCGCCGATCATCGCTATCGCGCCCGGGCGGATGAGATCTCGGGCCCCGCCGTCCAACGTCGCAACCTCCACGACGCCCTCGGTCACCTGCAGCGAAGAGCCGTCCGGTGAGACGGTGATCGAAAAGGTCGTGCCTTTGACCACAGCCGCGAGATACGGGGTATCAACCGCGAAGTGCGGCTTTCCTTTTTTCTCGATCCGGAAAACCGCATTTCCCCACTCCTGGATCATGCGGATCAGTCCGCCGCGCTCCTCAGCCGGCACAGCCAGGCGGCTATTTGCAGCGACGGTAACGAAATCCTTGTCGCGGACGAGCACTGCGCTGGCGCCGCGACCGGTCAGGATCATCGATCCGGGTGCGACCGTCATCCCCCGGCGAGCGGCCTGCTTGGTCGTGCCCTGGCGGACCTGAACCGACCCGGATAGCTCGGAGATGCGCCATTCGGTGCTTTGAGCCAGAGCCACCGTGCTGGTGGCGGACAGTAGCGCGGCAAGCAACGCTCGGTTGATCAATCTGGTCACGGCTCGTCCTTTCCCCATGCCTGACAATAGCGCCGCCTGGTCATCGACAGGTTCACAGACTTGGTTACCGCCGCAGCAAGTTGACGGTTTCTCAACTGCTTGGAGGTAATCGGCCAGAAACGCCCGTGCACAAGGATCAACCTCGGCAATGCCCTTCAGCATGCGATCTGCAGCAATCGCGATCATCTTCCTGGCTGCCGGCGCGCCCGCGGTTGGACAATCCACGCTGGATCGCGTCGATCCGTCTAAAGTCGAACGGTACGAGGATCGCGAGCATACACCCGCCCCTGCGGATGGATTGATCGCTACGCCGGCGCCTGATCGGGCGCCCACGCCCGACACTGCGACGGTTCGTATCGGAGGTGTGCATGTCGCGGGGCTGGTTGCGCTGCGGCAAGCTGACTTCGCCGACATCGTCGACGGATATCTCGGCAAGACGGCCACGAACGAAGAATTGGCGGCCCTCGCAGACCAGATCGCCGATCGCGCGAGAGACAAGGGCTATGTGCTCGCATCAGCCCGCATCGACCCTCAACCGCTCAAGGCCGGCATCCTCGAGATCGTGCTCGATGAGGGCGTGGTTGATGAAGTCCGCGTCGAGGGCACGTCGAGTGCCGCGGTCCGGCGGGCACTCTCGCCTCTCGCGTCCGGTTCGCCCGTGAGGATGGCCGATCTTGAAAGGCGCCTGCTGCTCGCCGGCGACATCGCGGGCGTCCGCATGGGCAAGTCGCGCGTTATCCAGAGCAATGGAAGAAAGATCCTGGTCGTCGAAGCGAGCCACCATCCCATCACCGGCTGGGGCGGGGTGGATAATGACGGCACAAGCACACTGGGTCCCGTAGCGGTGAACCTGACCGTTGACGTCAACGGCGTCGCGACGGGCGCCGACTCCTTGCGCTTGACTGCCTATAATACGCTGTTCGAACCCCAGGAGCTTGGGTTTGTGCGCGCGCAGTACTCGTCCCGAATTCATTCGTCGGGCACGGAGGTGTCGCTCACCGGCTCCTGGTCGCGCAGTGAGCCCGGCGCCTATCTCTCGCCGGCTGAGATCGTAGGGAAGAGCTGGTTCGGCAGTATCGGCGCCGCCCAGCCCTTGCTTCGGCGCCGATCGGCCAGCCTATGGCTCAACGCCTCGCTCGATGTGCGGGATGTTCGGCAGCGCAAGGCCGACATCCCGGTGCGGCGTGACCGGCTGACTGTGCTGCGCGCGAGCGTCTATGCCAATATTGCCGTCTTTGGCGGTCGCCTTCGCTCAAATATCGCAGTGAGCCAGGGGATCGACGCGTTCGATGCGACGCGTCCGGGCGATCCTCTCGCCTCCCGCTTCGATGCCGGCGCGCGCTTCACCGCGGCGACGGTCTGGGCGGACTGGACGAGTCGCCGTTATGGCGATTTCAGCCTCAATGCGGCGGTGCTCGGACAGGTCGCCGACGGTCCACTTTTGCTGACAGAAGAACTGGGCCTGGGCGGCAGCCGCCTCCTGCGCGCTTATGATTATAGCGAGCGCTCCGGCGATCGCGGCGCGATCGGATCTGTGGAAGTGCGCTATGACATGGACGGCGTCATCGCGCGCAACCGCGGTGCGCAGGCTTATATCTTTGCCGACGGCGGGAGCGTTTCGAATTCGGGACATGGGTTCGGTGGCGGCTCGCTGGCCTCGGCGGGAGGCGGAATTCGCGCCGGTATCCTTCCCTTCACCGATGCTGGAGTCGAGATCGCGATACCCTTGTCGGGCAAACGGTATGACAGCGGCAACGAGCACCCTCGCTTCCGCTTCAGCATCACGCGCCGCTTCTGATCGGAAGCCGGCAGGGAAGCGGATGAGACGCCCAATTGAGCGGTCCATGTGACATTGTCTGACAAACCGTATCCGACCGGCGATGTGTGGTCGACCTGTTGGTCACAGGCTTCAGATGTGAGACGAGCCTCACGATCTAACTAGCTAATTTATTTTAATTTTTGTCTAGACTGGCCGGACCGGAATACCCCCTCTCTCCCCCTCACCCCTCAGGCGAGCGCCGGCACGCCTTTCGATCCTGCCGCGGGCGGTCGACGGGGGAAACCGGCGATGCGAGAGCACCACCAAACTATCCTAGAACGGGCGTCGCGAGGCCAATTCGAACCTATCGGTGCAGCATAGCACGTGCAGTTTCACGTCATGCATCGACAGCGGACGATCCGGCTCGGCCTCGGCGATGTTGGAATGCGTCATCCCGGCTCCGTCGATGACCGTGACCGCCCCTGATCCGATCACATGAAATTGCCCGTTTTCGACGACAATCGCGGTATTCTCGTCGATCCCGATCCCTAATACGCGCGGGTTTTGGGCCACCGCGCCCAGCAGCCGCCCGATCCTGCCGCGCTCCGCGAAATGCTGATCGATGATCGCGTCCGGCATCAGGCCGAGACCGGGAGCCATGTGGAGATCACCGATGCGGTGCGACTCCGCGCTCGATCCCTTCACCAGCATCGTTCCGCTCATCACCGAGGCTCCCGCCGACGTGCCCGCGATCACACCGCCACGCGCGTGGATGTCGCGCACCAGCCGCTCGATCGGCGTATCGCCGATCTGACTCGAGATGCGGAGCTGATCTCCGCCGGTGAAGAAGATGCCGGCCGCCCTCATCAGCTTGTCGTTCATGCTGCCGTCGAAGGTCTCGCTACGCTCATTGACGTACAGCTCGACGAGGTCGGTCACGCCGAGCGCACCGAAAGCCTCTTGATAGGTCTCGAAATAGCCTTCGGGCTGGTGGCTCGCGACCGTTGCGATGATCAGCCGCCCCTCGCCGAGCCGCCCGACGACCTCCTTGAGGATGGCGCGGTCGCCGTCCTTGTCCTCGTTGCCGCCAATGATGATCAGCGGCCCGGGCTTCTCCTCCGTCATGCGACCGGCAATTCAGCGGCGCGCATCGCGGCTGGCGGAGCGGGTTCGAACGCCAGCACCTGATTCCAGATCTGCTCAACTTCGGTGGGCATCAGCACGACGAGATCGCCCGGCCGGGCCGCCCCCAGGCATGCGTCGGCCGCGGCCTCCTCGTTGATCATCCGGTGGACGCGGCTGGCGGGCATCCCCGCGAGCAGCGCACCTTCGCTCATCAACGCGTTGATCGATCCGGCAGGGCGGCCTCGGCCATCGGGTGCTTCGCGAAACATGATCTCGTCGAAGATCGACGCGGCGAGCCGGCCCATCTCGATCAGGTCTTCGTCGCGCCTGTCGCCCGGGATGCTCACCATGCCGAAAACACGGCCATGATCGGCGCGCATCGCCTGGATCAGGTCGCCGAGCTGGACGAGCGCGGCCGGATTGTGCGCATAATCCACGATCACCCGGAAACCGTGTTCGTCGTGAACGTTGAGCCGGCCCGGCGACTCCTCGAAAGAAGTGGTGAAGCGCGAGAGACCCGTGCGGATCGCGTCAAGCGCCACGCCTTGCGCGGCGCACATCGCCGCCGCGGCGGCGGCGTTGAGGATGTTGAATTCCGCCATGCCGTCCATTGTCGCTGGGATATCCGCGGCGCGGATCAAGTCGACAGCCTCGCCGTCGCGGTGAAGCACCAACGTGCCGCCGGACGGGCCCGGCTCCCGAACCACCGCCATGCCGCCGCCTTCGACATGCGCCCGCAATGCAGGGGACATCGCGCTGCCGCCTTCTGCGGAAAACCACGCGATGCGCCCGCGCGCGTGCCGCGCCATGCGCACCGTCATCGGATCGTCCGCGTTGAGAATGCTGTGCCCGCGCCGGGCGACGCTTTCGACGACGACCGACTTCACCTGCGCCAGGTCCTCGATCGAATGGATGCCCTTCAGTCCGAGGTGATCGGCCGTGACGTTGAGCACGGCGCCGACATCGCATGTGTCGAAACCCAGCCCTTCGCGCAGGATGCCGCCGCGCGCGGTTTCCAGCACGGCGACATCCACCTTGGGATTGCGCAGCACCATGCGCGCGCTCTTGGGGCCGCTCGCGTCGGCTTCGATCATCAGGCAATCGTTGAAATAGATGCCCGACGTCGTCGTCATGCCGACGTTCAGGCCGGCCTCGCGCAGGATTCGTGCGACCATCCGCGCAGTCGTCGTCTTGCCGTTCGTGCCCGTGAGGGCGAAGATCGGGATGCGGCTCCGCGTCCCGCGCGGAAAGAGCATCTCTAGGATGGGCTTCGCGACGTCGCGCGCTTCGCCCTCCGAGGGTTCGAGGTGCATGCGCAATCCCGGCGCCGCATTCACCTCGACGATCCCGCCACCGGTTTCGCGGACCGGCAGCGATATGTCGGGCGACAGGAAGTCGATCCCCGCGATGTCGAGGCCGACCACCGCCGCCGCCTGTTCCGCGACCGCGACATTATACGGATGGATCTTGTCGGTGCGATCTATCGCAGTGCCGCCGGCGGAAAGATTTGGCGGTATCGCGGAGCCGCACCTCTTCGCCCGGCAAGGGCACGCTTCCGAGCGTCCTGCCCCGCCGTGCGAGCGTGGCGAGCAGTGCGGCATCGGGAACGATCCGCGTGAGCGCGTTCTCGTGCCCGACGCCGCGGCGCGGATCTTCGTTGACGAACTCGATCAGCTGCTCGATGCGGTGCAGGCCGTCGCCGAACACGCGCGCGGGCATACGTTCGGCGACCGCCACGACCTTGCCGTCCACCACCAGGATTCGGTGGTCGGCACCGGGGAGCTGCCGCTCTACGACGACGCTGCGGCCATGCCTGGCCGCGCGGGCGAAGGCCAGCATCACCGCCTCCTCATCCCTCACGTCAGTCGTGACGCCACGTCCGTGATTCCCGGCGAGCGGCTTCACCACCACCGGAAAGCCCAACCGCCGTGCGCTCAGCACGGCTTCCTCGGCTTCGCGCACCACCGTGCCGCGCGGCACGGGCAGCCCGGCCTCGGCCAGCAGCCGCTTGGCCTCATGCTTGTTGCCGGCGAGTTCCGCTCCGATCAGCGAGGTCCGGCCGGTCATGCTCGCGCGGATGCGCCGCTGGCGGCTGCCCAGGCCGAACTGCACCAGGCTGCGGTCGTCGAGACGAACGGCCGGAATGCCGCGGCGTCGCGCCTCTTCGACCAGCGCGCGCGTCGTCGGACCGAGCGCCGCTGATCGCAGCATGGCGCGCAGCTCATCGGCGATCGCGCCTATGTCGAGCGGATCGTCGGCCGCGGGCACGCCCAGCAAATCGATGCCGTCTACCCGCGCAAGATCGGCGGGAAGCAGAGCGGCGGCCATCCGCAGCGCGTGGGCGCCGGCGGCCACGCCTACCGCCTCGTCGCGATAATGATAGAGGATGTTGTAACAGCCGGGCCTGCCCTTCACCGATCGCGTCTTCCCCCGCGTTACGTCGCCGCCCGACAAGCGCTGCATCTCGATCGCGACATGTTCGACGACATGGCCGAGCCAGGTGCCGTCATGCAGCCGCCGGACAAAACCGCCGGGCGCGCGATAGCTGCAACCATGATCGGCCAGCCCCGGCAGTAATGCGATCAGCCCGCCCGAAAAGCCCGGAAGCCGGTCGGTCGGCCAATGCTCCAGCGTGCCCAGATCGATCTGGATGCGGATCATCGGCAGCGCGCTGAAAAGATTGGGGCCGCGATATATGCTGCGTTCGAGCACCCGCATCGGCGCGGCCCCGCCCGCGGCTGACATCGCCGTGGCGCTTAGGCGCGCCATACGCCCCCGATCTGAGCGTCGCCTCCGATGCGCGTCACGCATAGTCCGACGGCGGCGATGCGATCGACATCGGCATAGGCCGGCTTGTCGAGCTCGTCGCCGAAAATGTCGGGATCGAGCTCCCGATACTCCATGGTCAGGCCCACCCCAGGCAGCGCATCGCGCAGCCGGTCGCGCAGCATATCCTCCCCATCGACGATCGAGACGCCGGTATGAAGGATCAGCCTGCCGCCGGGAGCCAGCTTTCCGGCGGCGGCCACCGCCCAATCAAGCGAGAGCCGAGCGCCATGCAGATCGCCTCCGTCGCGATAGGCGCGCTTTTCGGCGTCGATCATGAACGGCGGATGGGTGACGACCAGATCGTAGGGACCTTCGACCTCGGTTGGTTCTGTCACCTCCACGCCGTGCGCGGTGACATCGGCATGCTCAGCGTTGATGCCGGCCAGGAACAGCGCGTCGGGATTGATGTCGGCGATCGTCAGCGTCGAACCCGGCTGGGTGCGCGCCGCCACGATGCCGCCGACCCCCGCGCCGGCGCCATAATCGAGAATGCGCGCGCCGTCCGGCAGCGATCCCATGCGGGCCAGGATCAATTCGGCGAAGCGATAGCTGTCCGGACCGAGAAAGACCGAGTTCCATGCCGTGGTGGGATAGGCCGAATGGAGAAACAGGGTGTCACGCACCCTCGACACCCGTATCCTGGACGCGAACAAACCATCGTCGCCCTCGACTATTACGCCGCCCGCCTGCAGCCGCCCGAACATGCCGGCCGGCAGGAGCGCGGCGTCGAACGGCAGGCTCCAGCCGAAGATGTCCCGCATATCTCGCGCCTGTCGGCGATGCGTCCGCGCCACCACCCGGGCGTGGCTGACAGGTGTGACGGTGACGAAGTCGTACCCATCCTGTTCTAAAATATTAAGAAGTTCGCGCAGGCATGGACGCGCGTCGGGTGTCGTCGCGGCGGCGTCTGGAGAAGCGCGTCCAAGCAATACTAACCTTTGTTAAGTCACTGTTTTATTTGAGTCCTGGCGCTCAACCAGTCGAGAGCGCGTTGGTTCCATGCCGAAGAGGAATGCCATTGCCGCTCTTCGATCATCGGCGTCGATCACGAAGAAGCGAGCAGTCGATTGCGAACGGCGGCAAGCCAGGACGAGGATGAGATCAGCCCTCCGCTCGCGCCGCCGACGAAGACGGCGCTCGACACAAAAATGGAACGTCGGTTCTCCGACTTGGTTGGAGCGAGGTGCGGGAAAGAAGCGGCCGATCGGCTGTCCTCACCGACGAAGAAGGATGACACCATGGTCGACAGCGCCCGGAAGCTCGATCACACGCAGCGTGCCGACGCGAATGCCCGCCGCGCTGATCGCATTCCGGCGATAGGCTGATGGCGCAACGCTGGCCTGCGACATTGTGGATCGTTCGCCATGGCCAAAGCGCCGGCAATGTCGCGCGCGACGCGGCGCATGCCCAGCGGCTGGAGCGCATTGCGCTCAGCGGGCGCGATGTGGACGTTCCGCTCTCCCCGCTTGGCGAGACGCAGTCTCGCGCGTTGGGCCGCTGGTTCGCCGACATGTCGCCCGATCAGCGACCGGACGCGGTGCTCGTGTCGCCCTATGCCCGCGCGGTGCGGACCGCGCAGTTGATTCGCGATTCCGGCGGTGTCGACGCCGACGAGCCGTTGTGCGTCGACGAACGCTTGCGTGAAAAGGAATTCGGCATTCTCGATGGGCTGACCACGATGGGTGTAGCGAGCGCGTTTCCCGACCAGGCGGATTTTCGCCGTATCCTCGGAAAATTCTACCATCGACCGCCCGGCGGCGAGAGCTGGTGCGACGTGATCCTGCGGCTGCGATCCCTGCTCGATACGGTCAGCCTGCATTATGCCGGACGACGGGTGCTCATCGTCGCCCACCAGGTCGTGGTCCTGTGCCTGCGCTACATCGTGGAGAATCTGGACGAGAGTAAGATCCTGGCGATCGATGGCGCTGGCGACGTCGCCAACTGCTCGGTTACGGAATATGTCTTCGATGAACGCGCCGGGCGTTCCGGCTGTCTCAAGCTGGTGCGCTACAATTACACCCTTCCCGTCGAGGAGGAGGCAGTGCCTGTGACCGACGCCGCCGACTCGCCTGTCGCTGCGCGCGGATGAGCCGGGCGTTTCCGCTGGATGCGGCGTGGCGCGCGGCCAACCCGCTTCCGCCGATCGGCGAGGGACAGGACAAGCACGAACGTGGCCGCGTGCTCGCGGTGGGAGGATCACGCCTCGTTCCGGGCGCGTTGCTGCTGACGGGCACCGCGGCGCTGCGTGCGGGTGCGGGCAAGGCGCAGCTGGCGACGGTCGGCGAAGCGGCGACCATGCTCGGCGTCAACTTCCCCGAAGCGGCGGTGATCGGCCTAACCGTCGACGATACGGGTGAGATCGCAGCCGACGCCGCGGGCCCGCTCGCGGAGAGGGCGGCGGCGTGCGACGCCCTGGTCATCGGGCCCGGCATGGCGGAGCGCGACCAGACCGCCGGTCTGGTCGGTGCGGCATGCCGGGCGCTTGGAGACGAAGCGGCGGTGCTGCTCGATGCGGGCGCGCTCACCTCCTGCCGTTCGCAGCCCGGCCTGCTTCATTGTCTTGGCGGGCGCGCGGTGATGACCCCGCACCACGGCGAGCTCGCCAGACTGCTCGGGATAGAGCGCGATCGGATCGCATCCGATGCAGAGCGCGTCGCGCGGGAGGCGGCGGATCGTTTTGGCGCGGTGGTGATGCTCAAGGACAGCCGAACGCTGATCGCGGAGCCCGGCGGAGGCTTGATCGCCTATGAAGGCGGCGTCGCGGGCCTGGGCACCGCAGGATCCGGCGACGTCCTGGCTGGGATCGCCGCCGGGCTGCTCGCACGCGGCATGACGGCCGCGGCCGCCGCTGGCTGGGCGGTGTGGCTGCACGCCCAGGCTGGGCGAGTCGCGGCGGAGCGCATCGGCGCGCTCGGTTTCCTCGCCCGAGAGCTGTTGCCGCCGCTCCCCCGGCTGATCGAGGCGGCCTCCCCTCGTCACGCTCCCGGCACGGGCGACACCGAACCGGCCGGGCGGGGTTGAAGTTGATGTCGAGCGCGGCGCCGTGGTGGGAACGCGGGGTGATCTATCAGATCTATCCACGGTCGTTCCAGGATAGCGACGGGGACGGGATCGGCGATCTGGCGGGGATCGAGCGGCAGCTGGATCATATCGTCGACCTGGGCGTCGACGCGATCTGGCTGTCTCCCATCTTCCCGTCGCCGATGGCCGACTTCGGCTATGACGTCGCCGATTATTGCGGGATCGAGCCGATATTCGGCGATCTCGCCGCTTTCGACCGGTTGCTCGCGGCAGTGCACCGACGCGGCCTGAGATTGATCCTGGACTTCGTGCCGAACCACAGTTCCGATCAGCATCCATGGTTTCGCGAAAGCCGCAGCGCGCGCGATAATGCCAAGCGGGACTGGTATATCTGGCGTGACGCCGCGCCCGGCGGCGGTCTCCCCAATAACTGGATCAGCGACTTCGGCGGGTCCGCCTGGGAGTGGGACGAGGCGACCGGTCAATATTATCTCCACGCCTTTCTGAAGGAGCAGCCGGATCTCAATTGGCGCAATCCGGACATGCGCGCGGCGATGATGGATGTCCTGCGCTTCTGGATGGACCGGGGCGTCGACGGATTCCGGATCGATGTGCTGTGGCACATCGTCAAATCCGAACGGTTCGAGGACAATCCGCCCAACCCCGATTGGACGCCCGACCGCACCGAGCGCGATCGCGTGCTCCAGCTACATTCGACCGATCAACCCGAAGCGCACGCCATCTCGGCCGATTTTCGCGCGCTTGCCGACAATTATGGCGACCGCGTCCTCATCGGCGAGATATTCCTGCCCAATGACCGCCACGCGCGGTGGTACGGCACCGCCGAACGGCCGCAGGTCCATTTGCCCTTCAACTTCCAGCTGATCGAAAATGCCTGGGATGCGCGCACATTGTGGCGGGTCATTGCGGATTATGAGGCCTCGCTCCCCGCGTTCGGCTGGCCCAACTGGGTGATGGGCAGCCATGACGCGCCGCGGATCGCCGCCCGGGTCGGCGAGGCGAAAGCCCGCGTCGCCGCGATGCTGCTGCTGACGCTGCGCGGCACGCCTACGCTTTATCAGGGGGACGAGCTCGGGATCGGCGAGGTCGCGATCCCGCCCGACCGGGTTCGCGACCCGCAGGGCCTGCGCCAGCCGGGGCTCGGGATCGGCCGCGATCGCGCGCGGACGCCGATACCATGGGACGCCTCACCGCACGCCGGCTTCAGCACCGTCGAGCCCTGGCTTCCGCTCAACGCCGACTGGCCCGACCGCAACGTGGCGGCCCAGAGCCGCGATCCGAGTTCGATGCTTGCGCTCTACCGCACGCTGCTGCGATTGCGTCGTGCGCATTCCTCCCTGTCGATCGGAGGCCTTACGCTGCTTGATGCGGACGATCATGTCCTCGCCTATGAACGGCGACATAGCGACGAGCGGCTTCTCGTCGCGCTCAACTTCGGTGCGGAAACGCATCGCCTCCCGGTCGCACCCGGAACCATCGCTCGCGAGGTGCTGGCGTCCACATGTCCCGGGCGAACGACGGATGCGGAGCTGGCGGGCCATGAAGGCAGGATCGTCGTGATCGAGGACGGCGGCTGATGCGGATCGCCATGCTCGCGCCGATCGCCTGGCGCACGCCGCCACGGCATTACGGCCCCTGGGAGCTGGTAACGAGCCTGCTTACCGAGGCGCTCTTCGCTCGCGGGGTCGATGTGACCCTGTTCGCGACGCTCGACAGCGTCACCGCCGCGCGGCTCGATGGCGTAGTCCCCGCGCCCTATAACGAGGATCCGCAGATCGACGCCAAGGTGTGGGAGTTCCGCCACCTGGCGCATCTGTTCGAGCAGGCGGACCGCTTCGATCTCATCCACAACCAGGCCGATTTTCCGGCGCACGCCTTCGCCAATCTGACCGGGACGCCGATCGTGACGACGATCCACGGCTTCTCCTCGGATCGGATTCTGCCGATGTACCTGCCCTATCAGGACCGGGTGAGCTATGTCGCGATCAGCGCCGCGGACCGCCATCCGGCGCTGCGTTATGCGGCGACCATCCATCACGGCATCGCGGTCGAGACCTTCCCCTTCGATTCCGCCGGAAGCGAGGACCTCCTTTTCTTCGGCCGCATCCATCCCGACAAGGGCCCGGTAGAAGCCATCGCGGCCGCGCGCGCAAGCGGCCTCAGGTTGCACATGTACGGGATCGTCCAGGACGAGGACTATCATGTGCGCCAGGTCGCGCCGCTGATAGACGGCGAGGTCATCCGCTATCACGGCGTCGCAGGCGGAGCCGCGCGGCTTGCCGCGCTCGGGCGGGCAAGGGCGCTCCTCCACCTCATCAACTTCGACGAGCCGTTCGGCCTGTCGGTGGTCGAGGCGATGGCCTGCGGCACGCCCGTCATCGCCATGCGGCGCGGCGCCATGCCCGAGCTGATCGAGGACGGCATGACGGGATTTCTCGTCGACAGCGTCGACGAAGCCGTCGAGGCGATCGCGCGCGTCGGCGGCATCGATCGCGCAGCGGTGCGCCACGCAGCAGTGGAGCGGTTCGGCGTCGCGCGGATGGCCGACGAATATCTTGCTCTATACCGGCGGACGATCGCGGCCGAAGCCCGCCGTCGAGCATCCGCAGACGGCGTCTAGCCGGCCTGCGTATCCTCGGCAGGCGGTTGCCCGCCTTCGTCCTTCCCGCGGCCGATGAAGCTGATCTTGCCCTGCGGCTCGACGATCGCCCAGGCGACGTCGTCCATCCGCGCGATGCCCGCGAGGCGCATCTCCGATTCCACCTCGCCCGGCGTGATGCGGCTGCCGCGCAAATTGTCCCTCAGCAGCTCGCCGTGACGGATGATGACCCGCGGCGTGCCTTCGAGCGCATCGCGCACGCGCGGCCAGCGATAGGTGATCCAGCCGAGCAGCACGCTCCAGAAGGCGAAGGTGGCGATCGCCAGCGTCGCCCCGGTGACCGAGAAGTCGTTGTGGGTGATGCCTTGCTGGATCAGGTCGCCGATGACGATCAGGCTGACCAGCTCGAACGGCGTCATCTGCGCAAGCTCGCGCTTGCCGAGCAGGCGCAGCAGCGCGAACACGACCAGGAACATGAAGGTCGCGCGGAGGACGATGTCCATCAGGGAAAGACCCGGATGGTCACGGGCAGCGCGGTGATCGGCGTGTCGCCGTCGAGCAGCCGGACATGGCCGCGCGTGCCGACCGTCAGCGCCGGGTTGAGCTGACCGTCCACCTTGACGCTCAACTTGTCTCCGGCGCGGAACGGACCGTAGGAAAACCGGAAGGCGCCGTCCTCATGGCTCTCCTTCTCGGGCGCGGGGATCATGGTGTTGATGGTCATCTCGTGCCAGAGCCCCGGCGGCAGCGCGATGACTAGGTCGGAGATGTCGGAGCGGACATCGGCGTCAATCTGCATCTCGAAGAACATGCCGCTGCGCATCGTCGTCGGAATCTTGACCGTCAGGTCTGCGCGAGGCGCGGAGGCCGTCATGATCTCCGCCTTCCCGCCGCCAAGGACCCCGGACAGGGCGATCAGCAAGATCGCGCCCAGCACCCAGACCGGCGCGCTCGCGATCTTTCGCAACCCCTTCGCAGCTTCGAGGTTCTTCGAACTGATACCGTCGGGAAGCGATTGACCGGCCACAAAAGACCCTTTCGCCACCAGAACGATCCGTATGATCGAGAGGTTCCGGCGCGCTTGGCGTGGTGCGATCGGAGATCAAGGGAGAGCGTAGGCGACCAGTTCGTCACCCACCGGCGTTTCCATGAAGTGGTGTCCGCCGGCCATCACGACGACATATTGCCTGCCGTTCGCTTCATAGGTCATCGGCGTCGCCTGCCCGCCCGCCGGCAGCGCATCCTCCCACACCGTCTTGCCCGTGCGAATGTCGATCGCGCGCAGGATATTGTCGGTGGTGGCGGCGATGAAGATCAGCCCGCCCGCCGTCACCACCGCGCCGCCATTGTTGGGCGTGCCGATGGTCAGCGGCAGCATCGATGGAATGCCGAAGGGGCCGTTGCGCCGGGCCGAACCGAACGGGCGATCCCAGATGGTTCGGCCGGTGCGCAGGTCGATCGCGCGGATGCCGCCATAGGGCGGCTGCTTGCACAACAGGCCGGTCGCGGGGAGCCGCCAGCCAGCGTTGACGTCGATGGCATAAGGCGCGCCGACCTGTGGATCGCCCTCGCCTTCGGATCCGCCCAGGCTGCCGCCACGCGCCGCCCCGCGCGGCTGCCAATCGAGCTTCTCAGCTTCCGCGCGCGGCACCAGCCGATTGTAATTGGGCATGTCGTTATAGTTGGCGACGATGATCCCGCGCACCGGATCGACCGCGATGCCGCCCCAATCGCTGCCGCCATTATAGCCGGGATACTGGATGTAGCGGCGATCGGCGACGGGCGGGGTGTACGGCCCACGATATTCGGCGCGGCGGAACTGAATGCGGCAGACCATCTGATCGATCGGCGACATGCCCCACATGTCGCGCTCCTCGAGATCGTCGAAGGCGAGCGTGTGATAGCTGGAGAAGGGCTGGGTCGGCGATCGCAGCTGCGGTTCGACGCCCGTGCGCGGCACCGGCCGTTCCTGCACCGGGAACAGCGGCCGTCCGTTGCGCCGGTCGAGCACGAAGATGTCGCCCTGCTTACTGGGCAGCACCATGGCGGGGATCGCGCCGCCGGCGGTAGGGAAATCGACCAGGGTCGCCTGCCCGCCGAAATCATAGTCCCACACGTCCATATGGACCGCCTGGAAATGCCAGCGCGGCCGACCCGTCGTCACGTCGAGCGCGACCAGCGACGTCGCATATTCATTCTCCTGCGGTCGGCGGCTGCCGCTCCAATAATCGACCGCCGAGTTGCCCATCGGCAGGTAGACGAGGCCCAGCGCCTCGTCGCCGCTGGCGATCGTCCACATATTGGGCGTGCCGCGGGCATAGGTCTGGCCTGCGGGCGGATCGCCCATCCAATCGGGATTGACCATGTCCCACGCCCAGCGCTTTGCGCCCGTCACCGCATCGAAGCCCTGGATGACGCCAGAGGGCGCGTCCCGGCGTTGGCCGTCAAGTACCTGATGCCCGGTGACGATCACGCCGCGCACGATGGTCGGCGGCGAGGTGATCGAGACCATGCCGGGGATCACCCTGCCCAGGCCCGCCTTCATGTCGACCTGGCCGCCGGCGCCGAAGCCGGCGCATGGCCGGCCGGTGCGCGCATCGACGGCGATGATGCGCCCATCAAGCGTGCCTTCGACGATGCGCGCGGCGCAGGCGCTCGCCGGATCGGCATCGGGCACGGCATAATAGGCCACGCCGCGACAGGCGGCGGTGTAGGGAATCCATTCGTCCGATACCTTGGGATCGTAGCGCCAGCGCTCGCGTCCCGTCGCCGGGTCGAGCGCGATCATGATGTTCTTGGCGGAGCAGAGATAGAGCGTGTCGCCGACCTTGAGCGGCGTGGTCTCCGCGCCGTAGGTGCCCGCCGCCCGCGCGCTCGGCAGGTCGCGGGTATGATGAACCCAGGCGCGGCGCAGCTTGCCGACATTCGTCGGCGTGATCTGCGCGAGCGGAGAGAAACGCTGCGCCGCATAGCTGCCGCCATAGGCCGGCCAATCGGTGCCCGGACGCAGCGGAGACGGATCGGCGACGGTCGATGCGATCCGTGGCGGCAGCGCGCCGACATGGGGCTGGTTGATGCGCGAGATTGCGAGCCCGCTCAGCGCCACGACCAGGATCACCGCGACCGTGCCGCCGATCGCGGTGCGCCACCGCCATCTTTCGGGCCGGAGCAGCGGCAGCGCGAGCAGGACGAGGATGAGCAGCACCGTCGGCGCGATCACGCGCGGCACCAGCGCCCAGCCGTTGAGCCCCACCTCCCACAGCGCCCAGACGATGGTCAGCAGCCAGACGGCGAGATAGGTCCATGCGCCCGCCGGGCGACCGCGGAACAGCAACGCCCCGGAAACGACCAGGCCCAGACCGGCCAGGAGATAATAAGGCGAGCCGCCGAGCAGCGCGAGCCAGACGCCGCCGATCACCAGCGCGATCCCGATCAGGCCGAACAGACCGCCGAGCAGCATCAGCACCAGCGAACGGTTGCGCGGCCGGGCAGCTTCCGCATGCGCCATGGAGACTCTCCCTGTGTGAAGAGGGAACAGACCCGTCGCCGATCGGTTCCGAAGTGGTACGGAACGGGAGGAACGCCGCCTCATGAACGAGCCGCAGGCCTGGACGCCCTATTGCGGCGCGGCGCCATCCCCGGCCGAGCTGCTCGCGCGCTGGAATTTCGATCCGCTGCTGCTGCTCGCGCTCGTCGCGGCGGGAGGAATTTATGCGTGGCGCGCGGGGGAGGCGCGTCATCGGCGGCACCGTTTCGCCGCGGCCATCGCGCTGCTGGCGATCCTCTTTATCTCGCCCTTCTGTGCGCTGACCTCGGCCCTCTTCGCGGCACGCGTGGTGCATCACGTGGCGCTGACCGCGGTTGCCGCGCCGCTGATCGTCCTGGCGTTCGCGTCCGAGCGGATCCGGCCGGCGGGCGGGCTGGCGACCTGGACCGCGCTGCATGCGCTGGTCTTCTGGCTGTGGCATGCGCCGCCCATCTACGCCTGGGCGCTGTCGGGCGATGCGGCCTATTGGCTGATGCAGGCGACCTTGCTCGGCAGTGCGTTCGGCTTCTGGGCCGCGCTCCGTCGCTCGCCCGCGCTCGCGGGCGTCGGCGCGCTGCTGGCGACGATGGTGCAGATGGGGCTGCTGGGCGCGCTGATCACCTTCAGCGGCGGCCCGCTCTACGCGCCGCATCTGGTCGGGCCGCAGCTCTGGGGGTTCTCGCCGCTCGAGGATCAGCAGCTCGCCGGGCTGATCATGTGGGCGCCCGCCGCGGGGCTCTATCTCGCCGCGGCGCTTGTCCTGCTCGGCCGCTGGCTGCGGCGCGAGGCTCGGCCGGCCCTGCCATGATCGATAAGCTGCGCGCCTGGGCAAGGCGACATACCGAGCAGAACCGCTATTCGCCGGTCGGCGTCGTGTTCCACTGGGTGATGGCGTTCATGGTGCTCTTCCAGCTCGGCTGGGGCTGGTACACCAGCTGGATTCCGCCCGGCGGCGACAAGCTCTACGCCTATGAGGTGCACAGTGCGGTCGGGCTACCGATCATGCTGCTGGCGGTCGGCCGTCTTGTGTGGCGGATCATCATTCCCGGCCCCGAGAACGACGCGGATACGCAAGGTATCCAGACGCAGATCGCCTATGCGTTCCACTATGTCTTCTACGTCTGCTTCTTCGGCCTGCCGCTCAGCGGCTGGGTGATGTGGTCATCGGTCGCGGAGCCCGGCCCGCTCTATCTCGCCGGCCTGGTGCCCTGGCCGCAGATTCCGTTCGACCAGCTCCAGCTCACCACCCGCTGGATCGTTATGGATGTGGCGGAGGACGTGCATCACCTGCTTGTGCTCGCGCTGCTCATCACCGTGCCGCTGCATGTCGCCGCGGCGTTGAAGCATCATTTCTGGGATCGTCACGACGTGCTGCGGGGAATGCTGCCGGATATTCCGGACGACCCGGAAGCGTCGCCGCATAGGCCGCGAGAGCCGCGACTTCCTGCTGGCTCAGGCGGCGGCTGATGCCAAGCATGACGTTTCCGGGATCGTTGCGCCGCTCGCTGCGGCGCCATTTCGCTAGCTGCTCCGCCAGATAGGCGGCGGGCTGGCCGGCGAGCGGAGGATTGGCAGGCCCCCCGCCCTCTCCCGCCAAGCCGTGACATGCCGCGCACGGCTGCAGCCCGCGCGCGGGATCGCCGGCTGTGTAGAGCGCAGGCGGGGGCGAAACCGGCTCTCCCCGCACGCCGGGATCGAAGGGCATCGCGGCATAGTGGAACGAGACCGCCTGGCGATCCGCCTGGGAGAACTGCCGCGCGATCGACTCCATTTCCGGATGCCGCCTGAGGCCGTCCGCATAGGCATCCATCTGGCGCGCCAGATAGCCGGCATCCAGCCCCGCGAGCCGCGGTGCGCCGGCGCCGTTCCCCTGCCCGTTCAGCCCGTGGCACGCGAAGCAGGCATTGGCCGCGCCGGCATCGCCGCCGCTCAGCGCCAGCAGTTCGCCGCTCCGGGTGAAACGGTCCGCGGCGGTGCGTTCGGCGACGCCGCACGCCGCGAGCGGCGCGAGGCACGCCGGCCAGAGCCATCGAGAGAGCAGTTGCGAGGCGCGCGACATCGTTTCGGGAACCTCCCCCCGCACACAATGGTTCCGCTGACGAAACGCCGCATTTTCCATCGCCGACAGGGGGGATGCTTGCCAACCGCCCATGTCCTGTTGCCGCTCCTGCTGCTGGTCGCGTGCAAGCCGCCACCCGACGAGCGCCACCACATGCCCCAAGCCGACGCCGCGCGCGGCAAGGCGGCGATCGAGCGCGTCGGCTGCGCCAGCTGCCACGCCATTCCGGGCGTCCGTTGGCCGCAGGGTACGATCGGACCTTCGCTCGACGGATTTGCCGAGCGTGCGCTGATCGCCGGCCGCTTGCCCAACCGGCCCGACGTGCTCGCCGCCTTCGTCCGCGACGCGCCGTCGCTCGCGCCCGGGACCAACATGCCCGCCATGCCGCTGAACGAGGAGGAGTCGCGCGATGTCGCCGCCTATCTCTACACGCTCGGCGATCGCTGACGCGCTGGCCGGCTGGCCGCCGCCGGTGTTCGATCCGGCGGGCCCCTATGCCGGATCGATCACGACGCTCGCCTGGGTGCTGCTGGTGATGAGCGTGGTGGTGCTGGGCGTCGTGCTGGTCGCCCTCTGGCTGGCTCTGTTCGGCAGCAAGCGTCAGCGGGCGCGCGTCGGCGGGACCAAGGCGGTGTGGACCGGCGGCATAATCTTCCCGGTGATCGTGCTGACGCTGCTGCTGGTCTACGGACTCTCGCTCACCCGCAGCCTCACCGCCCCGATCCGCGGCGACGAGATGCGCGTGCGGATTACCGGAGAGATGTGGTGGTGGCGGGTCGCCTATCTCGACGGCGAAGGCCGGGCGACGATGGTCGACGCCAACGAGCTGCACATCCCCACGGGGCGGCCGGTGGTGCTGGAGCTCGAATCGAGCGACGTCATCCACAGCTTCTGGGTGCCGCGACTGTCGGGTAAGCTCGACATGATCCCCGGCCGCCGCAACCTGATGCGGATCCAGGCGGACCGGCCGGGTGTGTTCGGCGGACAATGCGCCGAATATTGCGGCGGACCGCATGCGCTGATGGGCTTCGTCGTCGTGGCGCACCGGCCGCAGGATTTCGCCGCGATGATGGCGGCGCGTCGGACGCGGACGGTGGCGCTCTCCCCACAAGCGGCGCGCGGCGCGCAGCTGTTCGCCGATGCCGGCTGCGCCGCGTGCCACCGCATCGCCGGCACCCCCGCCAACGGGCTGGCCGGCCCGGACCTCACTCATGTCGGATCGCGCCGCAGCCTGGGTGCGGGCATCCTGCCCAACAATCGCGGCACGATGATCGGCTGGATCGGCGACAGCCAGGCAATCAAGCCCGGCAACCGTATGCCGCGCTACACCGTGCTGCCGGGCGAGGACCTGCAGGCGCTCGCCGCCTATCTAGAGGCGCGGAAGTGACCTCCGAAACCGGCTTCGACCCGAAGCTCTACGATCGCTTCCCGACCAGGGAGCCGCGGCCTGAGGGCGAGCTGGAGGAGCTGGAGCGCATCTGGCACGCCCCCACCGGCTGGGCCCGGCTGACCGTGGTCAACAACAACTTCATCGGCACCTGGTATGTCGGCGCCGCCTTCCTGTTCTTCATCCTCGCCGGCGTGCTCGCGCTGGTAATGCGCACCCAGCTCGCACTGCCGCTGCAGGGCATATTGCCGCAGGAGACCTACAACCAGTTCTTCACCATGCACGGCACGGTGATGATGTTCCTGTTCGCCGTGCCGGCGGTCGAGGCGCTGGGCGTCCTCCTCCTGCCGCAGATGCTGGCGGCCCGCGACCTGCCCTTTCCCCGGCTGTCGGCCTATGCGTTCTGGGCCTATCTGGTCGGCGGCCTGAGCTTCTTCTGTTCGCTGTTCTTCGGCCTTGCGCCCGATGGCGGCTGGTTCATGTACCCGCCGCTCACCAGCATCGCCTATTCGCCCGGGATCAACGCCGATTTCTGGCTGCTCGGCATCGGCTTCATCGAGATTTCGGCGATCGCCGGCGCGATCGAGATCGTCGTCGGCGTGCTGCGCACCCGCGCGCCGGGCATGACGCTCGACAAGATGCCGATCTTCGCCTGGGCGATGCTCGTCTTCGCGGTGATGATCATCATCGGCTTCCCCTCGATCATCCTCGGCACGCTGCTGCTGGAGCTGGAGCGTGCGCTCAACTGGCCCTTCTTCGATCCGACCCGAGGCGGCGACGCGCTGCTGTGGCAGCATCTGTTCTGGTTCTTCGGCCATCCGGAGGTGTACATCATCTTCCTGCCCGCCGCCGGCCTCGTTTCGATGATGGTGGCCGCGCTCGCGCGCACGCCGCTGGTGGGATACCAGCTGATCGTCCTCGCGCTGCTCGCCACCGGCTTCATCAGCTTCGGCGTGTGGTCGCATCACATGTTCGTGACGGGCATGCCGACCTTGTCGGTCAGCTTCTTCTCCGCCGCCAGCATGGCGGTGAGCGTGCCGGCGGGGATCCAGGTCTTTTCTTGGATCGCCACCGTCGCGGTGGGCAAGCCGCGCAACAACACGCCGACCTTGTTCCTCTTGGGCGGCCTCGTCACCTTCGTCATCGGCGGGCTTACGGGCGTGATGGTGGCACTGGTGCCGTTCGACTGGCAGGCGCACGACAGCTATTTCATCGTCGCGCACCTTCATTACGTGCTGATCGGCGGCATGGTGTTCCCGCTGTTCGCCGCCTTCTACTACTGGGCGCCGATGATGAGCCGTCGGGCGTTGTCGGAGCGCCTGGGCAAATGGGTGTTCTGGCTGATGTTCGCCGGCATGCAGGTCGCCTTCCTGCCGATGCACCTGACCGGGCTGATGGGCATGCCGCGCCGGGTCTATACCTATCTTCCCGGCCGCGACTGGGAGGTCACCAACATGATCTCCACGATCGGCGCGTACATGATCGGCCTGGGCGTGCTGCTGTTCGTCATCGATCTCGCCCGCAACTTCCGCTTCACCGCCGGGGACGAGGCCGGCAACGTCTATGGCGGCGGCACGCTCGAATGGCTGCCGACAGGGCTCTACTCGACCCGCAGCATCCCGGTGGTCAAAAGCCGTGAGCCGCTGTGGGACGATCCCAAGCTCAGCGACGATGTCGAGGCGGGCCGCTATTTCCTGCCCAACTCGGCGACCGGCCACCGTGAGACGTTGATCACCAGCCCGATCCGCGCCGAGCCCGAATATCTCCAGATCATGCCCGGCCCCTCGGCCTGGCCCCTGTTCGCGGCGATCTTCACCGCCGGCTTCTTCCTGCTGCTGACGGTGCAGGCGTACAACCCGTCGATCGCGAGCGGCGTGCTCGCGGTGCTGTGCGTGCTGCGCTGGCTGTGGGAGACCGACCGGCCGGTCGCCAAGGCGCATGCCGATGTCGGCGCGGGGATCATCCTGCCGACCTACGCGACCGGCCCGCGCACGCATGGCTGGTGGGCGATGACCGTGCTGCTGGTCGTCATCGGCATGATCTTCGTCATGGCGGTGTTCAGCTATCTCTATCTCTACGGCGTGCACCCGTCCTTCTGGACCTCGCCGCCCGACGCGCCGTGGCTGCTGCCGATCATCGGCGGCCATGCGGCGGCGGCGGGCTTCGCCCTGCTCGCGCGGCGGCTGCTCGCGCGCGAGAGGACGACCTTGTGGACCCCGGCGACGCTGGTGCTGATCGCCGCCGGCTTCGCCCTCTTCGCCTTCGCCATCGACTGGTGGAGCTGGCGCGCCACCGGGCTGACCGGCGCGACCAGCGGCCAGGGCGCCACCGTCCACGCCTTCCTTGCGCTTCAGGGCATCCTCACCGCGATCGTCGCGCTGATGGCGCTCTACCTCGCCGCGCGCAACGCCCGCGGCATCGTCACCCGGCCGCGCAACAACAGCATGGACCTGACGGTGATGTTCATCGCCTATACCGCGGCGCAGGGGACGCTGGCGGCGCTCCTCACCCGCCTGTTTCCGGGCGCGATCTGATGCGCGCCTGGCTGCTGCTGCTCGGCGGGCTGATCGTCTGGGCGGTCCATTTCTTCGGCCTCTACATCGTCGCCAGCGTCTTCCTGACGACGGACACCGCGCGCATGCTCGCGCTCCTCGTCACGCTCGCCTGCCTGATCGCCGATGCGATGCTCCTCGCCGCCGCCATGCGGGCGAACCGCGCCGCGGACGACGGCACGCGCCGCTGGATCGCATCGCTCGCCGCGCTCGGCGCCGCGATCTCGCTGGTCGCGGTGATATGGCAGGGCCTGCCGGCGCTGCTCGTATGACCGCCGCGATCAGGCGGCGGTCGCCAGCCGGTGGTCCTTGTATTGAGCCCGCAGCGCGGTCTTGAGCAGCTTGCCGGTCGCGGTGTGCGGCAGTTCGTCGACGAACAATATCTCGTCGGGCAGCCACCATTTGGCGACGTGCTTCGCCAGATGCGCCTGGATATCGTCGGCGGAGACCTCGCTGCCGGGCTTCCTCACGACCAGCAGCAGCGGGCGTTCGTCCCACTTCGGATGGGCGATGCCGATCGCCGCGGCCTCGGCCACGCCGGCACAGCCCACCGCGGCGTTCTCCAGCTCGACCGAGCTGATCCACTCGCCGCCCGATTTGATCACGTCCTTGGCGCGGTCGGTGATCTGCATCACGCCGTCGGGGTGGATCACCGCCACGTCGCCGGTGTCGAACCAGCCCTCGGGACAAGTGCACGATCCGCTGTCGTCCTGGAAATACTGCTGGATCACCCAGGGCCCCTTGATCTGCAGCCGGCCGGAGCTTTCGCCGTCGCGCGCCAGCTCCTTGCCCTCGTCGTCGACCACGCGCAGCTCGACGCCGAAGGGGACGCGGCCCTGCTTGCAGGTGATGTCGACCTTGGTCTCGAAATCGAGATCGGCCCAGTCGGCGCTGGGCGCGCCCATCGTGCCGATCGGCGAGGTCTCGGTCATCCCCCAGGCATGGTTGACCCGGGCGCCCATCCGCATGATCCGCTCGATCATCGCGCGCGGTGCCGCGGAGCCGCCGATGGTGACGACCTTCAGATGCTCGGGCTTGTCGCCGGTCGCATCCATATGCTGGAACATGCCGAGCCAGACGGTCGGCACGCCGGCGGAATGCGTCACCTTCTCGCGGTTCATCAGCTCGCACAGCACCGCGGGCTCGTTGACCGCCGAATAGACGAACTTGATTCCCGCGGCGGCGCCCGCGAACGGCAGCCCCCAGGCGGCGGCGTGGAACATCGGGACGACGGGCAGCGCGACCGCGGTCGAATCGAGATTGAACACCGCCGGCTGCATCTCCGCCATCGCGTGGATGACGGACGAGCGGTGGGTATAAAGCACGCCCTTGGGATTGCCCGTGGTGCCGCTAGTGTAGCAGAGCATGCACGGCTCGCGCTCCGGCCCCTCGATCCAGGCGTAGTTGCCGTCCTCGCGGCCGATGATGCGTTCGAAGCTATCCTCGCCAGCGCCATCGAACACGATGTAATGCTCGATCGTCTTCCACTTGTCCCTCATCCGGTCGACGATCGGCTGGAACACGGCATCGTAGAGCAGCACGCGGTCTTCGGCGTGGTTTGCGATATATTCGAGCTGATCGTCGAACAGGCGCGGGTTGATCGTGTGGATCACGCCGCCCATGCCGATCACGCCGTACCAGGCGACGAGATGGCGGCTATGGTTCATCGCCAGCGTCGCGACGCGGTCGCCGCGCTTTATGCCCATCCTCTCAAGCGCTTGCGCAAGCTTCTTCGCATCGCGTGCGATGCCTGCCCAGTCGGTCCGCGTCTCGCTCCCATCGGCCCAGCGGCTGACGATCTCGCGCGTGGGATGCTCGCGCGCGGCGTGATCGATCAGGCGCGGCACGCGCAGTTCGTAGTCCTGCATTCCACCCAGCATCGCACATCCTCTTGTGGGTCGTTGCCCTATCCCGCCAGCGCGAGGCGCGGCGCGTCGGCGGCCTTGAGCTCCGCCGATGCGACACCGTGCAACGACTCGACGCGCGCGGCAAGCTCGCCGTCGAGGCGGAAATCGCGGCCGAGGACGAGATCGGCCGCGCCGCCGTCCGGCAGCGGCGCGGCGACGCGCGCCTCGCCGCGCCCGCCGCGCTCACCGGCGAGCAACTGGGCGAGCGCCGCCGCCCCCTCGGCATGGTCGAGCGCGATCGACAGGACGAGCCGCGCCGATCCCGCCAATCCTTCGAGCGGCTGTATGCGGCGGATGGTGACTCGCGGCTGATCCTCGCCGGGCTTGCGATCGAGCTCCACCGTCAGCAGCCCGCAGCCGCCCGAGCGCGCCGCTTCCTCAAGATCGGCGCTGGCGTCGTCATCGAAACAGGTCGCGACGAACTGGCCGGTCGCGTCCGAGATCGTCGCCATCAGATAGCGCCGCCCGCGCGCCGAGGTGCGCCAGCGCGCCTCCTCGACCAGCCCCGCCATCACCGCGCCGACGCGGCCGCCATCGGCGGGCATCGGCACCTGGCCGAGCGCGGCGAACGGCCGCGCGCCGTGCGCCTGGGTCAGATGGCGGTAGCGATCGACCGGATGGGCGGAGAAATAGAAGCCGAACGCCTCCTTCTCCTGCGCCATGCGGTCCGCCATCGACCAATGCGCCGATTGGGGCAGCTTGATCGCGGCATGGGTGCTGGGGCCGTCGCCGAACAGGCCGCCTTGCCCGCTGATCCGCGCGCTCGCGGCGTTGGACGCGACGGCCATCAGCGTTTCGGCGACGGCGAAGGCGCCCGCGCGATTGCCCTCGATCGCGTCGAACGCCCCCGCGCCCGCCAGCGATTCGATCTGGCGCTTGTTCAGCGAACGCGGATCGATGCGGTGGGCGAGATCGTCGAGGCTGGCAAAGGGGCCATTGGCGCGCCGTTCGGCGACCACCTCCTCCATCGCCTTCTCGCCGACGCCTTTGAGCGCGCCGAGCGCATAGCGCACCGCCAACCCCTCGCTCGTCTCCTCAACGGTGAAGCTGGCGTGGCTGGCGTTGATGCACGGCGGCAGGCAGGCGACGTCCATGCGGCGCATGTCGTCGGCGAAGATCGCCAGCTTGTCGGTCAGTCCCATGTCGAACGCCATCGATGCGGCGAAAAACTCCTCCGGATAGTGCGTCTTGAGCCATGCGGTCTGGTAGGTGAGCAGCGCGTACGCCGCGGCGTGGCTCTTGTTGAAGCCGTAGCCGGCGAACTTGTCGATCAAGTCGAACAGCTCGTTGGCCTTGGCCTCGGCGATGCCGTTGGTCTTGGCGCAACCCTCGACGAAGATCGCGCGCTGCGCGTCCATCTCGGCCTTGATCTTCTTGCCCATCGCTCGGCGCAGCAGATCGGCGCCGCCCAGCGTGTAGCCGGCGAGGATCTGCGCGGCCTGCATCACCTGTTCCTGATAGACGAAGATGCCGTATGTTTCGGCAAGGATCGTCTCCAGCAGCGGGTGCGGATAGGCGATCTCCTCCTGTCCGTTCTTGCGCCGCCCGAACATCGGGATGTTGTCCATCGGCCCCGGCCGATAGAGCGCGTTCAAGGCGATGATGTCCTCGAACATCGTCGGGCGCACCGCGGTCAGCGTGCGGCGCATGCCTTCGGATTCGATCTGGA
This sequence comes from Sphingomonas gilva, assembly GCF_003515075.1. Taxonomy (GTDB): domain Bacteria; phylum Pseudomonadota; class Alphaproteobacteria; order Sphingomonadales; family Sphingomonadaceae; genus Sphingomonas; species Sphingomonas gilva. The sequence continues at coordinate 36,791 of NZ_QWLV01000009.1, read as the reverse complement.
ACACGCCGACCGTGTTGCCGCTCTGGATCAGGCGGAAGGTCGCCTCGTCGTCCCAGGGCAATGTGTCGAGATCGACGATGATGCCGCGGGAGGCCAGCATCTGCACCGCCTTCTGGAGCACCGACAGCGTCTTGAGGCCGAGAAAGTCGAACTTCACCAGCCCCGCGCCCTCGACATATTTCATGTCGAACTGGGTGACCGGCATGTCCGATCGCGGATCGCGGTAGAGCGGGACCAGCTCGGCGAGCGGCCGGTCGCCGATGACGACGCCCGCCGCGTGGGTGGAGCTGTGGCGGGGCAACCCCTCGAGCTTCATCGCCAGATCGAGCAGCCGCTTGACGTCGTTGTCGTTGGCATATTCCTTGGCGAGCTCGCCGACGCCGTTCAGCGCGCGGTCGAGCGTCCAGGGATCGGTCGGGTGGTTGGGGACGAGCTTGGCGAGCCGGTCGACCTGGCCGTAGCTCATCTGCAGCACGCGGCCGGTGTCCTTCAGCACCGCGCGCGCCTTCAGCCGCCCAAAGGTGATGATCTGCGCCACGCGGTCGCGCCCATATTTGCCCTGGACGTAGCGGATCACCTCCTCGCGCCGGGTTTCGCAGAAATCGATGTCGAAATCAGGCATCGACACGCGTTCGGGGTTGAGGAAGCGCTCGAACAGCAGCCCGAGCTTCATCGGATCGAGATCGGTGATGGTCAGCGACCAGGCGACCACCGACCCTGCGCCCGATCCGCGGCCGGGGCCGACGGGAATGTCGTTCGCCTTGGCCCATTTGATGAAGTCCGCGACGATCAGGAAATAGCCGGGGAAACCCATCTGGATGATGACGTCGAGCTCGAAATCGAGCCGGTCGAAATAGGCGGCATATTTTTCCCGCAACCCGCCGCCCGTGGAGCCCCCCTTCCCCACTCCGTTCGGGCTGAGCTTGTCGAAGCCCTGTCCTCCTTCTCCGACGCTGGAGGAGAAGGACGGCGCTTCGACAAGCTCGGCACGAACGGCGTTGGGATGGGAACGATGTAGGGTTTCCAGTCTATCCAGCCGCGCGACCAGCCCGGCATGCGCCTGTTCGCGCAGCATCGCCGCCTCGCCCGCGAAATCTCCGGCGAGGCTGGGCAGGATCGGCTTGCGCTTGGGCGCGGCGATGGCGCAGCGCTGGGCGACGACCAGCGTGTTGGCCAGCGCCTCGGGCAGGTCGGCGAACAGCAGCTTCATGTCCTTGGCCGGCTTCATCCAGGCATCGGGCGAGCTTTTGGTCCGGTCGTCGCTGTCGACATAGCTGGAGCTGGCGATGCACAGCATCGCGTCATGCGCCGGATGGAAGGCCTGATCGGCGAAGCAGCACGGATTGGTCGCGACCAGCGGCAGATCGCGGGCATAGGCCAGGTCGATCAGATCGGGCTCGGCGCGCCCCTCCACCTCGTCGAGGCGGCGGACGATCTCGATGTAGAGGCGGCCGGGGAACAGCGCCTCCAGCCGGTCGGCATAGGCGAATGCGCGCTCGGCCTGCTCCTCGGCGAACAGGCGGGCGAGCGCCCCCTCCCCGCCCGCGGTCAGCGCGATCAGCCCCTCGGTTTGCGCTTCGAGCGCCGCCATCTCGACATGCGGCTGCTCGGTGATCGGGCGATCGAGATGCGCCCGGCTGACCAGCGCGCAGAGATTTTCATAGCCCGCCTCGTCCTGCGCGTAGAGCGCGATCCAGTCGTACACCGCATCGACGCCCTCGGGCAGGTCGGGCCGCCGCACCGAAAGCATCGCGCCGATGATCGGCTGCACGCCCGCGCCCCGGCACGCATCCGAAAAGGGCATCGCAGCATAAAGCCCGTTGCGGTCGGTCAAGGCGACCGCGGGAAAACCCAGTTCACGCGCGCGCTTGGCGATCGCCTTCGGCTCGATCGCGCCGTCGAGCATCGTGTAGGACGAAAAGACACGCAGCGGCACGAATTCGGAATGGGGCATGCGGCGGAGTGTAACAGCGGGGAGCGATTCGGGAAGGGTGAGACGAACGTCGTCGCCCCTGCGCAGGCAGGGGCCGCCGTCGGCATATGCGGCGTTGGCTGTGGTACAAACTCAGCGGCCCCTGCCTGCGCAGGGGCGACGCAGCATCACAGAAGCTTGACGATATCCGCCTCGATCGCTTCGGGCTTGGTCGTCGGCGCGTAGCGCTCCACCGCCTTCCCTTCGCGGTCGGTCAGGAACTTGGCGAAGTTCCACTTGATGCCCTTGGAGCCCATCAGGCCAGGCGCTTCGGCCTTCAGGTGCTGGAATAGCGGGTCGGCATCATCGCCGTTGACGTCGATCTTGGCGAAGACCGGGAAGGTGACGTCGTAGTTGAGCGAGCAGAAGCTCGCGATCTCCGCGGCGTCGCCCGGTTCCTGCGCGCCGAACTGGTTGCAGGGGAAGCCGAGCACCTCGAAGCCCTTGCCCGCATATTTGCGGTGCAGCGCCTCCAGCCCGGCATATTGCGGGGTGAAGCCGCATTGCGAGGCGGTGTTGACGATCAGCAGCACCTTGCCGGCATGGGCGGAGAGGTCGATCAACTGGCCGTCCGCGCCCTTCACGGTGAAATCGGTCGCCTTCATCTGGCCTTCTCCTCATATCGGCGCATCAGGGCGTCTAGATTGCGCCGCACGCCGGGCCATTCATGGTCGAGGATGCTGTAGACCACCGTGTCGCGGCGATGTTCGCCGAGCAGCATATGGCCGCGCAGCACGCCGTCCATCCGCGCGCCCAGCCGCTCGATCGCGGTGCGCGACTGGCGATTGAGGAAATCGGTGCGCAGCTGGACGCAGAGCACCTTCAGCACATCGAAGGCATGCGCGAGCAGCAGCCGCTTGGCCTCGGTGTTGAGGCCGGTGCGCTGGACGCGCGGCGAATAGACCGTGCCGCCGATCTCGACCCGGCGATGCGGCTCGCTCATCCTGAGGAAGCGGGTGACGCCGGAGACGCGGCCCTCGGCGTCGAGCACGGTGAAGGGCAGCACCCGTCCGGCCGCCTGCTCCCGCTCCAGCCGGTCGTACCAGCCGTCGATGGTCGCCTCGTTCGGCACCATCGTCGCGAAGCTGCCCTCCAGCCCGGCAAACGCGTCAAGCAATGCGGGGCGGTCCTCGCGAGCAATCGGTCGCAGCGTGACATGGCGCCCGGCGAGCACCGGCGTCTCGCGCCAGGCGCTCACTCCAGCACGCCCTCGTGCAGCCGCACCACCCGATCCATCCGCGCCGCCAGCCGTTCGTTGTGGGTCGCGACCAGCGCCGCCGATCCCTCGCCGCGCACCAGCGACATGAACTCGGCGAACACGATATCGGCGGTCGCCTCGTCCAGATTGCCGGTGGGCTCGTCGGCCAGCACCAGCGCCGGCCGGTTGGCAAGCGCACGGGCAACCGCAACTCGCTGCTGCTCCCCCCCCGAAAGCTGGCTGGGGCGATGGGTCAGCCGATTGCCGAGCCTGAGCGACGACAGCAGCGATTCGGCGCGCGCATCGGCATCGGCTCGCGTGGCGCCATGGACCATCTGCGGCAGCACGACATTCTCCGCCGCGCTGAAATCAGGGAGCAGATGGTGGAACTGATAGACGAAGCCCAGCGTATCGCGACGGATGCGCGTGCGGCCGGCATCGTCGAGCTTGGAGGCCTCCTCGCCGGCGATGCGGATCGATCCCTCGAACCCGCCTTCGAGCAGCCCGACGGCCTGAAGCAGTGTCGATTTGCCCGATCCCGAGGGGCCGAGCAATGCGACGATCTCGCCGGGCGCCACTGTCAGGTCGACACCGCGCAGCACCTCGATCACGACGCCGCCCTGGGTGAAGCTGCGCTTCAACCCGCGTGTCTGGAGAACCGGTTCACTCATAGCGCAATACCTGCACCGGATCGGTGCTCGCCGCCTTCCATGCCGGGTAGAGGGTGAAGACGAAGGTCGAGCCGATCGCCAGCGCGACGATCGCGATCACCTCAAACGGATCGGTGCGCGATGGCAGCTCGGTGATGAAGCGGATCGACGGATCCCAGAGATTCTGGCCGGAGACCGTCTGGACAAAGTTGACGATGCCCTGGCGGAAATAGAGCACGACGAACCCGAGGACGACACCGGCCGCTGTGCCGAGCGTGCCGATGGTCACCCCCACCGTCATGAAGATGCGCAGCATCGCCCGCCTGCTCGCACCCATGGTGCGCAGGATGGCGATGTCGCGCGTCTTGGCGCGAACGAGCATGATCAGCGAAGACAAGATGTTGAACGCGGCCACCAGGATGATCAGCGACAATATCCAGAACATTACCACCCGTTCGACCGCCAGCGCCTCGAACAGCGTCTCGTTCATCGACCGCCAGTCGGCGATGGTTCCCTTGTCTCCGACCCGCGCGGCGAGCGGCGCCAGGATTTCCCCGACGCGGTCTGCGTCGACCGTCTCAATCTCGACCATGCCCACCGCATCGCCCAGCAGCAGCAGCGTCTGCGCGTCCTCCATCGACATGACGACGAACGCCTTGTCGTAGTCATAGATGCCGACCTCGAAGATCGCTGCGATGGTATAGGGGATAACGCGCGGGACGGTTCCGAACGGGGAGGCGTGCCCCTGCACGTTGACGATCGAGAAGGTGTCGCCGACGCTGGCGCCGAGCGATTCGGCAAGCCGGGCGCCGATCGCAACCTTGCTGGAACCGGGTACGATCTCGGCGAGGTCGCCCATCTTGACATTCTTGCTGATCGCCTCGTTGGTCCGGATATCGGACACCAGCATGCCGCGCGCGAGGATGAATTCGGACCGGCCGTTGAAAGAGCCGAACAGCGGCTGTTCAATCAACGGCGTCGCGGAGACGACGCCAGGGGTCGCCTTGGCCTCGCGGATCACGTCGCGCCAGTCGGGCAGGCGCCCGCCATAGCCCTGCACCACGGCATGACCGTTCAATCCGACGATCTTGTCGAACAGTTCGGCGCGGAAACCGTTCATCACGCTCATCACGATCACCAGCGCCGCGACACCGAGCATCACGGCGATCAGGCTGATCGAGGCGACGAGGAAGATGAACCCCTCCCCTTTGCCCGGCAGCAGATATCTGCGGGCGATCATCCGTTCGTAGCGGGACAGGATCATGGGCGGCGGCGGGCCGTATCGGCGTGGTGCATGGCCCTGCTCTACGGTGCGTGGTGCTGCGGCGCAATGGCGTCAGCCCTGTTGCCGATTCAGCACAGCGGCCGGGCAATCGGTTCACATCGGGCGGTTTGGCGGTGACAATGTGGCGAAGGCCGCATAGCAATGCCTTATTCGAAGCGCAGGCAAAAGGCCGTGGTTCGGGGAGACCTCCAGCACCGCCCTTCACGGGGTGTCGATTGCGGAGGTACTTAAGGGGGCTGACGAGCAATCGTCACGCAGGCGCCCGGACTGGTGACAGTCCGGGCGTTTGTTGTTTGCGGCGAAGGTGGCATACGCACTGGTGCGCAAAGCGCATCGCCGCAAAACGGCCGGCGGGCGACATAAGGCCGCTCGTCCGACGAAGGCTTTGCCGGCATCCTCTACGCACATGCAAGAAGCGGCCCGCCGTCGCTGGCGGGCCGAGGTTGTCGCGCGAACGGTTCGGGAGCTTCGCGTGACGGTTCTAGAAAGTCTTGCTGAGCGTGAAGCCATAGGTTCGTGGATCGCCCGGCTGGCCGACGATCAGCCCGGTGCTGCCCGACTGGGTGGCGAGCACCTCGTAATATTCTTCGTCAAAGGCGTTGCGCACCCAGCCGAACAGATTCCATTCGTCGTCCGATCGAAAGCCGAGGCGAAAATTGGCCAGCGAATACCCCTCGATATCGGTGTAGACCGAACGCGAGGGATTGGACGAGAATTTGCTCCGCGCATTGCCATCGAAACCGAAATAGACTTGGCCGCTCGATCCCAGGACGCTCGCGGGCACGTTATACTCGAAACCGTAGGAGCCGGCGAAGCGCGACACGCCGGGCAGCCACTGGCCGGAAATGTCGCAATTGGCCGGACTGAAGCCGTTCGGCGTGCCCGGCGCATCGGGTGTGGCGCCGGCCGGCGTCGCCCGTCCGCCGGAAAGCTCGGGCGGGCATGGCGCATCGGTGAACTTGACGTACTTCGCGTCTGTGAAAGCGCCGCTCAGGTAGAAGGTGAGGCGTTCGCTCGGCCGCATGTTGAAATCCGCCTCCATCCCGCGCACGCGCACCTTCTCTGCATTTGCCAGATAGCCGCGCAGCACGCCCAGCTGGCCGTTGGTCACCGTCGCCTGATAATCGCGGATCTCGGTCCAGAAGCCGGCGAGATTGAAGGTCGCGCGCCGATCGAACAGCTGGGTCTTCAGCCCGATCTCGAAATGGTCGACCTTTTCCGGGCGGATGCTGGCGACGCTGAGGATCGGGTTGTTCTGGGCGTCGAGCGGCAGGCCCGACAGGTTGATGCCCCCCGATTTGAACCCCTTCGAATAGGTGGCGAAGGCGAGCACGTCGTCCGCCAGTTCGTAGGACACGGTGAAGTCGTAGGACAGGTTCCAGCCGCTGAACTCCGCCGTGTAGCTTTGCGGCGCGAGCACGCCGCGTTGGTCGCTGGTCAGCGGCGTGCCCGTGCCGTTCGTGACGGTCGCGACATAGCTGCCGTCCTTCTTGTCGTAGTTCAGGCGGATGCCGGGCTGCAGCTTGAGCCGATCGGTCACGCGCCAGCCGAGCTGGCCGAACGCGGCCAGGCTGGTGCTGCTGAAGCGAATGTCGTTCTCCGACCTGAGGCCGTCCAGCGTGGCGGAATCGTTTGCCGCCGAGCTGGTGGGGTTGAGCAGCCAGCGGCTGGCCGCGGGTCCCTGTTCCTGCGCGCCCGTCGTCACCTGCTTCTGGTGATAGGCGAACAGCCCCGCGACATAATCGAGCGTCTCGCCTGAGGCGGCATAGCGCAGCTCCTGCGAATATTGATCCTGCTGTGACGGATTGGCGGAAACGGTGGTGATCGGCAGGCCGGTGAAGTCGCGGTCGTTGGATGGCCCCCAATTCCAGAAGCGCCAGGCGGAGACCGAGGTCAGCGTGCCCGGCCCCACATCCCATTCAGCGCGCAGCGAGACCCCGCCGATTTCCTGGAATGCGTCGAGCGCGGTGTCGAGATCGGTCAGCCGGTCGAACGCGTTGCGGCTGGGCGGCTCGTAGCCGAACGCTTCGGCCAGGCCATCGAACTGCCGATTGAGCGGTCGCTGCGTCGCGCCGGTGCGGACATATATCTGCGCGCAGCATTCGGGATTCTGGCGATTGTAGTCGGCCGACAGCGTCAGATCGAGGTTCGGGCTGGCGCGCAGCAACAGCTGACCGCGCAGGCCGAGATTGTCCTGCTCGTTGACCCACTTGTCCGTCGTAACGTTGTAGATCGTTCCCTTCCGACGGCCCGACGAGGCGGCGAGGCGAATCGCAAGCACCTCATCGACGATCGGGCCCGAGACCGAAGCCTTGGCCTGGACCAGCTCGAGATTGCCGATGGTGATCTCCGCGCGTCCCTCGGGCGTGAAGGTGGGCTGGCGCGTGGTGATGTTGATCGCGCCCGCGGTGGTGTTCTTGCCGTAGAGCGTGCCCTGCGGGCCGCGCAGCACCTCGACCCGTTCGATGTCGAGGAAGTCGAAGGTCGCGGCCGCGATGCGGCTGTTGTAGACTTGGTCGATATAGACGCCGACGCCCTGTTCGATACCGTCGTTGGTCAGCCCGAACGGCGCGCCGAGCCCGCGAATGTTGGCGGCCGAATTGCGCGGGTTGGTCGTGTAGAATTGCAGCGACGGCTGCAGCTGCTGCAGCTTGTTGACGTTGATGTTGCCGGTCGCCTCGATCTGCTCGCCGCCGATCACGGAGATGGCGATAGGCACGTCCTGCACGCTCTCTTGCCGACGACGCGCGGTGACGAGGATGTCCCCTTCCCCGCTTGCGGACTCGGTCGTCGCCACATCCGCTGGCGGCTCTGCATCCTGAACTTCATGAGGTGTCTGCACCGCTGTCGCCAGCAAAATCCCCACGATCGAAGACACACCCATTGCCTGCTCCCTTTGTTGATCCTTTATTCCTATCTGAAAACTAGGATATAACGACAAGGCTGTTCTTGGCGAGAGGCAAGCGTGGCTATCCGGACGCGAACGCCGAACGGCTCGTCGTGATGTGGAGGTTAGCGCGTCTCAGGCGACGCGCGGTGTCGGATCAGACCAGCCGGCTCTGCTTGACCGCCGCCTCGATGAAGCTGGCGAACAGCGGGTGCGGATCGAACGGTTTGGATTTCAGCTCGGGGTGGAACTGCACGCCGACGAACCAGGGATGATCGGGCCGCTCGACGATCTCGGGCAGCTGGCCGTCGGGGGACATGCCGGAAAACACGAGCCCGCCCTTTTCCAATGCGTCGCGGTAGCCGGTATTGACCTCGTAGCGGTGGCGATGACGTTCGCTGATCGCATTCGCCCCGTAGATCGCGGCCACTACCGAATTGCCCGACAGCTTGGCCTCATAGGCCCCCAGCCGCATCGTGCCGCCGAGATCGCCGCCTTCCTCGCGCAACTGCAGGCCGTCGGCCGTCATCCACTCAGTGATCAGGCCGACGATGGGCTCTTCGGTCGGGCCGAACTCCGTGGAGGACGCGCCGTCGATTCCCGCCAATGACCGCGCGCCTTCGATGCAGGCCATCTGCATGCCGAAACAGATGCCGAAATAGGGGATGTCGCGTTCGCGCGCGAAGCGGACGCTGGCGATCTTGCCTTCCGCGCCGCGCTCGCCGAACGCGCCGGGGACCAGGATCGCGTGGCACGGCTCGAGCGCCGCGGCGATGTCGCTGTCGCCGCGTTCGAACAGCTCGGCATCGATCCAGCGAATCTTGACCTTCACGCGGTTGGCGATGCCGCCATGGACCAGCGCCTCGTTCAATGACTTATAAGCGTCCTGCAGGCCGACATATTTGCCGACGACGCCCACCGTCACCTCGCCCTCCGGATTGGTCAAGCGATCGACGATGTCCTCCCAGCGCGAAAGGTCGGGCTTGCCCTCGGGCACGATTCCACAGGCGCGCAGCACCTCCTCGTCCAGCCCCTCGGCATGATATTGCAGCGGCACCGCATAGATGCTCGCGGCATCGAGCGCGGGGATCACCGCTTCGCGCCGGACATTGCAGAACTGCGCGATCTTGGCGCGCTCGCTGGGCGGCAGCGGATGCTCGCAGCGGCACACCAGCACGTCAGGCTGGACGCCCAGCGCGGCAAGCTCGCGCACCGAATGCTGGGTCGGCTTGGTCTTCAGCTCGCCCGCCGCGGCGATGTAGGGCACCAAAGTCACATGGATGCTGACGGTGGAACCACGCGGCAGCTCGTTCCTCAACTGGCGGATCGCCTCGATGAAGGGCAGCGATTCGATGTCGCCGACGGTGCCGCCGATCTCGCACAGCACGAAATCTAGACCCTCAGTATCGGCCTGGGCGAACGCCTTGATCGCATCGGTGACGTGCGGGATCACCTGCACCGTCGCGCCCAGATAATCGCCGCGCCGCTCGCGCTGGATGATCGTCTGGTAGATCCGTCCCGACGTGACATTATCCGACTGGCGGCTGGGAACGCCGGTGAAGCGTTCGTAATGGCCGAGATCGAGGTCGGTCTCCGCGCCGTCGTCGGTCACATAGACCTCGCCGTGCTGGTACGGGCTCATCGTCCCGGGATCGACGTTCAGATACGGATCGAACTTGCGAATCCGCACATTATAGCCGCGCGCCTGCAGCAGCGCCGCGAGAGAGGCGGCCATCAGGCCCTTGCCAAGCGAAGACACCACGCCGCCGGTGATGAAAATAAACCGCGTCATGGGAGGATACGCCTAGGACAAAGCATGGCCGGGCGACAAGCGCCCGACTCCGCAAATATGGAAATAAAGGTTCGGGTTGCGCGCTTACTGCGCGAGCGGCACGTCGCCCGCAGGCGCGGTCTCGTTGCCGGCCGCCTGCGCCCCCGCGGCGGCGCCCGCCGCGAGCGGATCGGCCGGCGCGCCCTGCGGCGCGGTCTGCGCTGGCGTGCGGGCGAGTGAGGTATCGATCTCGCCGCCGCCATGACGGACCGACGCGATCGCCGCGAGGATGATGCTGAGCGTGACGAAGGCGATGGCGAGGCCGGTGGTCGCCCGCGTCAGGAAATTGGCGGCGCCGCGCGCCGACATCAGTCCGCCCGGACTGCCGCCGCCGCCCATGCCGAGCCCGCCACCCTCCGACCGCTGGATGAGAATCACGCCGACGAGCGAGGCGGCGATGATCGCCTGGATGACGAGGAGGAAGGTGAACATGCTGATCCCGATGTGCGAAGAGCGGCCAAGGCCTTGCGCGCCACATAGTCGCCGCGCCCTTCGCGATCAACCGGGCTGATCTCCTCCGCATCTGCTCGGACAAGAGAAAGAACAGGTGCGAAACCCCACGGCGTTCCGTGCGTTGTTTCGCCTGCGAGTGGTTTCTCCGCCCGCCCCGCTTCGGTTCGAAGTCGATTACGCGAGAGGTACAAAGGTGGCCCACCCCAGGCTCGGCCAATGGATGAAGACGCTGGTGGATTATGTCCGGTCGGGCGAGCCCGATCTCACCAATCGCCAGATGGCGCTGCTGCTGCTGGTTTATCTGGTGCCGGGGCCGCACACGGTGCGCGGTCTGGCGGCGAAATTGCAGGTGTCGAAGCCCGTCGTCACACGCGCCTTGAACAGGCTGGGCACGCTCGGCTATCTGCGCCGCCAGCGCGATGACAGCGACAAGCGCAACATCTTCATCGCCCGCACCGACGAAGGGGCCCAGTTTCTTGGCGAGTTCGAACAGTTCCTCTCCGCCGCCGCGGACCAGCAAGGGCGTCCCGCCGCCGCCGGCGCGTAGCCGCTTCGCGCTCACGGGTCCGTCCGTGAAGCTCGATCCGGCGCGCTTCGCGGTGCGCAGGGACCTAGCCGACGTCGCGCTCGCCGACCGGGTGTTTGCTCCGCATTATGCCAAGGCGCTGATGGCGGCGGCGATCGCCGATGACGTCGCAATCCTCGACGCTGGAAAGCCCGATGCCGGCCGGATAGCCGTGCTGGAAAAGGGCGACGTGTTCCGCGTGCTGGAGATCACCGACGATTACGCCTGGGGCCAGGCGGGCGAGGCCGGCGCGGTCGGCTTCGTCGATCGGCACGCGCTGGCGGCGACGGCCGAATGACCGCACGGGTCTTCATCGATGGCGCGCACGGGACCACCGGTCTCGAAATCCGTGAACGGCTGGGCGAACGGCGCGATATCGCGCTGATCGTCCTCGACGAGGCCGAACGGCGCGATCCGGCGGCGCGCGAGCGTGCGCTCAAGGGCGCCGACTTCGCCATATTGTGCCTGCCCGACGACGCCGCGCGGGAAGCGGTGGCGCTGACCGGCGACGCGCCGGTGCGGTTCATCGACGCATCGACCGCGCACCGCACCGATCCCGCCTGGGTATACGGTTTTCCGGAATTCGCCGCCGGACAGCGCGCCGCGATCGCAAGCGCCCGCTATGTCAGCAATCCGGGTTGCTATTCTACCGGCTTTCTCGCGCTCGTCGCCCCGCTCGTCGCCGCCGGGGTGCTCGATGCCGCGACGCCGTTCACCGTCAACGCCGTCTCGGGCTATTCGGGCGGCGGCAAGGCGATGATCGCCGAGTTCGAGGGCGGCGGCGAGGACACCGCCTTTCGCGCCTATGCGATGGGCCTGCAGCACAAGCATGTGCCGGAGATGCAGGAGCGCGCCGGACTGTCGCGTGCGCCGCTGTTCGCCCCAGCCGTCGTGCGCACCTATCGCGGGATGGTGGTCGAGGTGCCGCTGGTCGATTCGCCGCCGGTCACCGTGCTGCACGAGGCGCTCGATAGTTTTTATAGGGACGCCGCATTGGTTTCGGTGGTTCACGGCGACCAGGCCGATATCGTACGGATCGAGGAGAATGCGGGCAGCGATCGAATGACGCTGCGCGTGTTCGGCAATGACGACCGCCGCCAGGCACGCCTGGTCGCGACGCTCGACAATCTGGGCAAGGGCGCGTCCGGAGCGGCGGTGCAGTCGCTCAACATCATGGCGGGGCTCGAAGAGACCGCGGGCCTGAGGCTCTGAGGGGGAAGACACGCATGCGAGAGGCCGTTTCCAAGCTGCTGCTGTTCGGCGCGACGGGCGATCTGGCCAAACGGATGCTGTTGCCCTCGCTCTACGGCCTCCATGCAGACGGGCTGTTGCCGCAGGGCCTGGAAATCTACGCCACCGCCCGTTCGGACCATGACGACGCCGCCTATCGCGATCTCGCCAAGGCGGCGCTCGACGAGTTCCTGCCCGACGACCGCAAGGACGAAAGCCATATCGGCGGGTTCCTCGACCGGCTGTTCTACCAGCCGCTCGACGCCTCGAAGACCGAGGGCTTCGACGATCTGGCGAGGAAGATCGGCGACGTCTCGGGCGGACTCGCCATCTTCCTCTCGACCGCGCCCTCGCTGTTCGAGCCGACCATCGCCGGGCTGAAATCGGCAGGCCTGGCGGGCGATAACGTCCGCATCGGCCTGGAGAAGCCGCTGGGCCATGATCTCGAATCGTCGCGCCATATCAACGATGCGGTTGCCAGGGCGTTTCCGGAGGATCGCACCTTCCGCATCGACCATTATCTGGGCAAGGAGACCGTCCAGAACATCCTGGCGCTCAGGTTCGGCAACACCATGTTCGAGCCGGTGTGGAACGCCAACGGCATCGCCCATGTCCAGATCACCGTCAGCGAGACGGTCGGGCTGGAGGGTCGCGCCGGCTTCTACGACGATACCGGCGCGATCCGCGACATGGTGCAGAACCACATGCTCCAGCTGCTCGCGCTCGTCGCGATGGAGCCGCCCGCGCAGTTCGACGCGACGGCGATCCGCAATGAAAAGGTCAAGGTGCTGCAATCGCTGCGCACCATCGGCAAGGAAGAGGTCGCGACGCACACCGTGACCGGCCAATATGCGGAAGGCGCGGTCGGCCAGCAGCCGGTGCCAGGCTATGCGGAAGAGCTGGGCAAGCCCTCCACGACCGAAACCTTCGTCGCCGTGAAGGCGCACATCGACAATTGGCGCTGGCAGGGCGTGCCCTTCTACCTGCGTACCGGCAAGCGTATGCCCAGACGCCAGTCCGAGATCTATATCCAGTTCAAGGCGGTGCCGCATTCGATCTTCGCCGAGCGTGGCGGCGCGCTGCAGCCCAACAAGCTGATCATCCGCCTGCAGCCCGAGGAATATGTCCGGCTGATGGTGATGGCGAAGGAGCCGGGGCTGGACCGCGAGGGCGTGCGCCTGCGCGAGGTGCCGCTCGACCTGTCGCTGACGAGCGCCTTCGCCGGCACGCGCCGCCGCATCGCCTACGAACGGCTGCTGCTGGACTTGATCGAAGGCGACCCCACATTGTTCGTGCGCCGCGACGAGGTCGAGGCGCAGTGGAGCTGGATCGATTCGATCCGTGCCGGCTGGCAATCGGGCGGGATCACGCCCAAGAGCTACGCCGCGGGCAGCTGGGGCCCGTCATCGGCCATCGCGCTCACCGAGCGCGACGGCGTGACGTGGCACGACTGACGTATGAACACATGAAGGAGACACCATGACGACCGAGATCGAATGGTGGGATTATGACGATGCCGATGAGTTCGCGGAAGCCGTGGCGGGCGATGCGGGCTTCGTCATCGAAAGCGCGATCGACGCGCGCGGCGCGGCGGTGATCGCGCTCAGCGGCGGCAGGACGCCATGGCCGGCCTATGAGGCGCTGGCGAAGCAGAAGCTCGACTGGAAGCGGGTGACGATCATCCCGACCGACGACCGGCTTGTGCCGATGGGTCACGAGCTGTCGAACGTCACCGGCCTCGCCAAGATATTCATGGCAAAGGGCGCGCGGGTATTCCCGATCACCAGCGATGCGGCCGAAGATTACAAGGCCGCCGGGCGCGCCGCCGATGCGCGGCTGCAGGACGTCCACTGGCCGCTCGATTTCTGCCTGCTCGGCGTCGGCGCGGACGGGCATACCGCCTCGATCTTCCCCGGCCCCGATTTCGACGAGGCCGTGGCCGGTCCCAAGGAGCGCCGCGCGCTGGGCGTGCGCCCCGATCCGCTGCCGCCCGAAGCGGCGGTCGACCGCGTGACATTGAGCCGCGCGGCAATCGTCTCCGCCCGGGCGCTCGCCATCGCCATTTCCGGCAAGGAGAAGAAGGCGGTGGTTGAGCGCGCGATCAACGAAGGGCCGCTCTCCACCTTCCCGATCGGTCGCGTATTGTCGGATGCCGAGCTGCCCGTCGATATCCACTGGTTGGACGCATGACTCTCCATGTCGAGCTCGAAGCGGTCACCGCGCGCATCCGTGCCGCATCGGCGGAATCGCGCGGCCGCTATCTCGACCTGATCGCCCGCGAGCGCGATTCGGGCGTCGATCGCCCCCGGCTCGGCTGCGCCAATCTGGCGCACGGCTATGCCGGCACCGACGAGCAGCGCGACGCGATGCGCTTCGGCGGCGCGATGAACATCGGCATCGTCACCGCTTACAACGACATGCTGTCGGCGCACGCGACCTATTATCGCTATCCCGAGCAGATCAAGATCTGGGCGCGCGAGTTCGGCGTCACCGCGCAGGTCGCGGGCGGCGTGCCGGCGATGTGCGACGGCGTCACCCAAGGCTATCCGGGCATGGAGCTGTCGCTGTTCAGTCGCGACACCATCGCGCTCTCCACCGCCGTAGCGCTGAGCCACGGCATGTTCGAGGGCGCGCTGCTGCTGGGCATTTGCGACAAGATCGTTCCCGGCCTGCTGATCGGCGCGCTCCGCTTCGGCCATCTGCCGATGGTGATGGTGCCGGGCGGCCCGATGCGTCACGGCCTGCCCAACAAGGAAAAGGCGGCGGTCCGCGAACGCTTCGCGGAAGGGAAAGCGACCGCGGAAGAGCTGCTCGACGCGGAGATCGCCGCCTATCACGGCAAGGGCACCTGCACCTTCTACGGCACCGCCAATTCCAACCAGATGATGATGGAGGTGATGGGCCTCCATGTTCCTGGCGCCGCCTTCGCCAATCCGCAGACCAAGCTGCGCCAGGAGCTGACTCGCGAGGCCGTGCGCCGCGTCGCCGGCCTGGGGGCGAAGGGTGACGATTACCGCCCGCTCGGGCTCTGCGTGGATGAACGCGCCATCGTCAACGCGGCGGTGGTGCTGCTCGCCACCGGCGGATCGACCAACCATCTGATCCACCTGCCCGCCATCGCGCGCGCCGCGGGCGTGGCGATCGACTGGGAGGATTTCGACCGCCTGTCCAAGGTCGTGCCGCTGCTGGCGCGCGTCTATCCCAACGGATCGGCCGATGTGAACGCGTTCGAGGATGCCGGCGGGCCACCGTTCGTCATCCGCGAGCTGTTGTCGGGCGGGCTGCTCCACCGCGACATCCTGACCATCGCCGACGGCGACCTGGGCGCCTATACGCGCAAGCCGGTGATCGAAAGCGATGCGCTCGCCTGGCCCGAGTTGCCCGCCGAAAGCGGCGATTCGACCATCGTCCGCACGCTTGCCGATCCCTTCTCGCCCGAAGGGGGCTTTCGCATTCTGGCCGGCAATCTCGGCCGCGCCTGCATCAAGGTCTCGGCGGTCGAACGCGATCGCTGGACAATCGAGGCGCCCGCGCGCGTGTTCCACGATCAGATATCGGTGCAGGAAGCGTTCAAGCGCGGCGAGCTGGATCGCGACGTCGTCGTCGTCGTCCGCTATCAGGGTCCCCGCGCCAACGGCATGCCCGAACTGCACAAGCTGACCCCGCCGCTCGGCGTGCTGCAGAATCGCGGCTTCCGCGTCGCGCTCGTCACCGATGGCCGCATGTCGGGCGCGAGCGGCAAGGTGCCCTGCGCCATCCACACCAGCCCCGAAGCGCTGGGCGGCGGGCCGCTGGGCAAGGTGATCGACGGCGACATCGTCCGCGTCTGCGCGGTCGAAGGCGTGCTGGAGGCGCTGGTGCCCGCGGACGAATGGGCGGCCCGCCCCTTCGCCCCGGCGCCCGTAGCCGCCGACGGCACCGGCCGCGAACTGTTCGCCATGCTGCGCAACCATTGCGACGAAGCCGAGAGGGGCGCCTCGGCAATGTTGGCGGAGGCTGGATTGTGAACTGTTCCCTCCCCCTTTCGGGGGGAGAGAGGGTTGGGAGAGGGGAAGTGCGAGACGGTGGTGACGGGCCCCTCTCCCCGACCCTCTCCCCTGAAGGGGAGAGGGAGTTAAATGGAAATCGTATCCGTCGATATCGGCGGCACCCATGCCCGCTTCGCCATCGCTGACGTGGCGGAGGGGCGCGTCGCTTCGCTGAGCGAACCGGTGACGATGAAGACCGCCGAGCATGGCAGCCTGCAACTCGCCTGGGAGGCGTTCGGCGAAACGCTCGGCCGGCCGCTGCCGCGCGCGGGCGCGATCGCGGTCGCTTCGCCGATCTCGGGCGAATTGATCAAGCTGACCAACAATCCCTGGGTGATCCGCCCCGCGCTGATCCCCTCCAAGCTCAACCTCGACAGCCATGTCCTGATCAACGATTTCGGCGCGGTCGGCCATGCCGTGGCTCAGGTAGGGCCCGAGCATTTCGAGCATCTGTGCGGCCCGGACAAGGCCTTCCCCGATCGCGGATCGATCACCGTCTGCGGCCCCGGCACCGGGCTCGGCGTCGCGCAGGTGCTGCGCACCGGCCATGGCTATCATGTGATCGAGACCGAGGGCGGGCACATGGATTTCGCCCCGCTCGACAAGCTGGAGGACGCGATCCTCGCCCGGCTGCGCAAGAGCTATACGCGCGTGTCGGTGGAACGCATCTGCGCCGGGCCGGGGATCATCGCAATCTATGAGGCGCTCGCCTCGATCGAGGGCCGCGCGGTGCGGCAGGTGGACGACAAGACTTTGTGGGGCATGGCGCTGGAGGGAACCGACAGCCTGGCGGCGGCCGCGCTCGACCGGTTCTGCCTCGCGCTAGGCGCGGTCGCCGGCGATCTGGCGCTGGCGCACGGCCCGAAGGGCGTCGTCATCGCCGGCGGCCTCGGTCTCAGGATCAAGGACGCGCTCAAGCAATCCGGCTTCGCCAACCGCTTCGTCGCCAAGGGGCGCTTTCAGTCGCTTATGTCGACCATCCCGGTGAAGCTCATCACCCATCCCCAGCCGGGCCTCTACGGCGCCGCGGCCGCCTATGCGCAGGAGTTCGCCAAGTGAGTATCGATCAGATCATGCGAACCGCGCCGGTAATTCCGGTGCTGGTGGTGGAAGACGCCGCCACCGCCCGCCCGCTCGCGGAAGCATTGGTCGCGGGCGGCTTGCGCGTGCTCGAAGTGACGCTGCGCACGGCCGCCGCGCTCGACGTGATTCGCGAGATGAAGACGGTCGAGGGCGCGATCGTCGGCGCAGGCACGGTGGTGCGCGAAGACCAGTTCGCGCAAGCCGTGGACGCGGGGGCGGAGTTCATCGTCTCCCCCGGCCTGACGCAGCGGCTGGGCGACGTGATCGTCGAAAGCGGCGTGCCCTATCTGCCCGGAGTCGCCAATGCCGGCGACATCATGCGTGGCATGGAACTGGGGCTGAATCGCTTCAAATTCTTCCCCGCCGAAGCCGCTGGCGGGCTGAAGGCGTTGAAGGCGCTGGCCGCACCCTTCTACGAAGCGCGCTTCTGCCCCACCGGCGGCATCACCCAGGCGACCGCGCCCGAATGGCTGGCGTTCGATCCGGTGCTGTGCGTTGGCGGCAGCTGGATCACCGGCGGGAGCATGGAAGAGGTCACCGAACGAGCAAAGGCTGCGGTGCGTTTGGGCGCCTGACTCTCAACCCGTCACCCCGGACCTGTTCCGGGGTCCATCGTGCCCCAAGCTCGGCCCGTTCATGTGGAGAGATGGACGCCGGAACAAGTCCGGGGTGACGGAGGGATGGGGTGCTAAGCCCCCACCGTCTCCAAAGCCTCGCGCACCGCCGCGATCGCGTCGGAAGCCTTGGCTCCATCGGGCCCGCCGCCCTGCGCCATGTCAGGCCGGCCGCCGCCGCCCTGACCGCCCAAAGCAGCGACTGCGCGCTTGACCAGGTCGACCGCGCTGCGGCTCGCCACCAGATCGTCGGTCACGCCGACGGCGACCGAGGCGCGGCCTTCGTTGACCGCGACCAGCGCCGCGACGCCTGATCCGATACGCTGCTTCATCTCGTCGACCGCGCCGCGCAGACCCTTGGGATCGAGTCCGTCGACCACCTGACCGAGGAACGCGACACCGCCGATATCCTCCGGCCCGGCCGCATCCGTCGCCTTGCCGCCGCCCATCGCCAGCGCCTTCTTCGCGTCGGCCAATTCGCGCTCCAGCCGGCGCCGGTCTTCAACGAGCGTCGCAACGCGAGCGGCGGCCTCCTCGGGCGAGGCCTTGAGCGTCGCGGCGATTTCCTTCAGCCGTTCGTCCCGACCGTTCAGCCATTGCCGCGCGGCCTCGCCGGTCAACGCCTCGATCCTGCGGACGCCGCTGGATACGGCGCTCTCACTGACGATCTTGAACAGCGCGATATCGCCCAGCGCGCGGACATGCGTGCCGCCGCACAGCTCGACCGAATAATGTTTATCGGCGAGCGCGCCCATCGAAAGCACGCGCACTTCGTCGCCATATTTCTCGCCGAACAGCGCCAGCGCGCCAGCGGCGACGGCGTCGTCCGGGGTCATCAGCCGGGTGACGACATCCTCGTTGCCGCGGATCTCGCGGTTTACGTCCGCCTCTATATCGGCGATCTGCTGCGCGGTCAGGGCATTGGGGTGCGAGAAATCGAAGCGCAGCCGATCGGGCGCGACCAGGCTGCCCTTCTGCGTGACGTGCCCGCCCAGGCGCTCGCGCAGCGCCGCGTGCAGCAGATGCGTCGCCGAATGGTTGGCGCGCAGCATGTCGCGGCGCGCGACGTCGATCGCGAGGTGGACGGTGTCGCCCATCGCGATCTCACCCGCCTCGATCCTCGCATGCATGGCGTGCAGCCGGCCCAGTGGTTTCGACGTGTCGGCAACAGTTGCACGCAAGCCCTTGTCATTGCTGATCGCGCCCGCGTCGCCCATCTGGCCGCCGCTCTCGCCATAGAAGGGTGTCTGGTTGGTCAACACGACACCCTCGTCGCCGTCAGCCAGCCGCTCCACCAGCGCGCCGTCCTTGACAAGCGCGACCACCTGCCCCTCGCCTTCGGTCGAGGTATAGCCGGTGAACTCGGTGCCGCCTGCTTCCTCGGCGATGTCGAACCACAGATCGTCGCTGGCTTTGGCTCCCGATCCCTTCCACGCGGCGCGCGCCGCACGCTTCTGCTCGGCCATCGCCGCATCGAAACCGGCGCGATCGACGTGCAGACCCTGTGCGCGCAGCGCATCCTCGGTCAGGTCATAGGGGAAACCATAGGTGTCGTAGAGCTTGAACGCCGTTTCGCCGGGCAGCGTGCCGCCCTCTCCCAGCCCCTCGGTCGCCTCGTCGAGCAGCTTGAGCCCGCGGTCGAGCGTCTGGCGGAAGCGCGTCTCCTCCTGCAGCAAGGTGGCCTCGATCAGCGGCTGGGCGCGGACCAGCTCCGGATAGGCCGCGCCCATCTCTGCGACCAGGCTCGGCACCAGCCGGTGCATAAGCGGATCCTTCGCGCCCAGCAGGCGCGCATGGCGCATCGCCCGGCGCATGATCCGGCGCAGCACATAGCCGCGGCCCTCGTTCGCCGGCAGCACGCCGTCCGCGACGAGAAAACCCGACGAGCGCAGATGATCGGCGATCACGCGGTGGCTCGCCTGGGTGCGTCCGGTGGTTGGGGTATGGGTCAGCGCGCCGCTTTCGGCGATCAGCGCCTTGAAGGTGTCGGTGTCGTAATTGTCGTGGACGCCCTGCAGCACCGCCGCGACGCGCTCCAGCCCCATGCCGGTGTCGATCGACGGACGCGGCAGATCGCCGATGATCTCATCACTCTCCTGCAGAAACTGCATGAAGACGAGATTCCAGATTTCGACGAACCGGTCGCCGTCCTCATCCGGGCTGCCAGGAGGGCCGCCTGGAATGTGATCGCCATGATCGTAGAAGATTTCCGAACACGGCCCGCACGGCCCGTCCGCGCCCATCGCCCAGAAATTGTCCTTGGTCGCGATGCGGATGATGCGGCTTTCCGGAAGCCCGGCGATCTTCTTCCACAGATCGAACGCCTGATCGTCGGTGTGATAGACCGTAGCGGTCAGCTTCTCCGGGGCCAGGCCCCAGACCTTGGTCAGCAGCGTCCAGGCGTGCGTGATCGCCTGTTCCTTGAAATAGTCGCCGAAGCTGAAATTGCCCAGCATTTCGAAGAAGGTATGATGCCGGGCGGTGTAGCCGACATTGTCGAGATCGTTGTGCTTGCCGCCGGCGCGGACGCACTTCTGGCTCGACACCGCAGTCGAATAGGGGCGCGTTTCAAGGCCGGTGAAGACGTTCTTGAACGGCACCATGCCCGCATTGACGAACATGAGCGTCGGATCGTTGTGCGGCACCAGCGGGGCGGACGGCACGCGGGCATGCCCGGCGCTCTCGAAATAATCGAGGAAGGAACGGCGGATGTCGTTGGTCGAGCTCATGCGTGCGATCTAATCGCGGACATGCGGCTTGCCAAGAACATCAACCGAACGGAGCGTCGAGCGATTTGGGCGGGGTGGAGAACCATTGCGGGCCGGCTGCCGCCATATGCAGGCAGTCCTCCAGGCGGACGCCGAACATGCCGGGGAGGTAGAGGCCCGGCTCGTTGGAGAAGCACATGCCGAGGGCGAGCTTCGTCGTCTCGCCGCGGACGAAATTGACCGGTTCGTGGCCGTCCATGCCGATGCCGTGGCCGGTGCGGTGCGACAGGCCGGGAAGCGCATAGTCCGGACCGAAGCCGTGCTTGAGATAGAAGGCGCGCACGGCATCGTCGACCGATCCGGCGGGCCGGCCGATGCGCGCGGCGCGGAAGGCGACCTGCTGGCCTTCCGCGACCAGATCCCACACGCGGCGGACTTCGGCCGGAGCGGCGCCTGGAACGAAGGTGCGCGACACGTCCGATTCATAGTCGTGGACGCTGCAGCCGCAGTCCATCAACACGACCTCCCCCTCGCGCACCGCCTGGGGCTTGCCGGTGCCGTGCGGATAGGCGGCCGCCTCGCCAAGCAGGATCAGGTTGAACTCGGGACTGCCGCCCAGCGCGCGGGTGGCCGCGGACATCAGCGCGCCGATCTCGCGCGGCGTCATCCCTTCACGGATACGCGGGTAGATCCATTTGTAGGCGGCGATGGTGACGTTGGTCGCCGCCTGCATCAGCGCGATCTCCGCGGCGGACTTGATCATGCGGCAGCCGCGCACGACGGGGTTGGCGGAGACGATCTCGACCCTCGGCAGCACCTTGCGCAGACCATCGACGGCGAAGAAACGGACGGTCTCCTCGACGCCGACGGGCTTTGCCGCAACGTCGCGATCGCGCAGCACGCCCGCGACTACGGTCAGCGGGTCCTCATGCTCCTGCCAGACGCGGATATCGGCGTCGATGCCCAGCGATTCCTCGACCGAGGGCCGTTCGAAAAAGGGCGTGACGATCACCGGCTTGCCCTTCGCCGGGATCACCGCGGCGGTCAGCCGCTCGCTGCGGCCCCAGCGCACGCCGGTGAAATAGACCAGGCTGGCGCCGGGTTCGACCAGGATCGCGCCGATGCCGTGCTCGGCCATCAGCGCCTGCGCGCGCTCCAGCCGCGCCCGCCGCTCGGCCAGGCCGATTGGATGGACGGCGGCGGTGATGTTCGACAGGCCGCTGGTGTCGATTTCCTGCGGGAATGCCTTCGCGGCGAAGGGGAGCGCCAGGCCGGCACCGATCATCGATCGCCTGGAGATCATGTGCCGGCGACCTCCACCTCGGCGGGCTCACCGGCGGAAATAACCTGGGCCGCGACGAGATCGCCGATGACGTTTAGGGTGGTGCGGCACATGTCGAGGAAGCGGTCGACGCCAAGCACGAGGCCGATGCCCTCGGGCGGCACGCCCACCATGCCGAGGATCAGCGCGACGACGGGGAGCGAACCGGCCGGCACGCCGGCGGTGCCGATACCGCCCAGGATGCAGACGAGCATCACCATCACCTGCTGCCACAGGCTCAGTTCGACGCCGAAGAACTGCGCGAGGAACAGCACGGTCACGCCCTCGAACATCGCGGTGCCGTTCTGGTTGGCGGTGGCGCCGATGGTGAGGACGAATCGGGCGACGCGGCGCGGCAGGCCCAGCATCTCGTCCGCGACGCGCAGCGAGGTGGGAAGTGTCGCGTTGGACGAGGCGGTCGAGAAGGCCATGACGCTCGCCTCCTGCGTCTCGCGGAAGAAGGCGATGGGCGACTTGCCCCCGGCGAACTTCAGGAGCAGCGGGAAGACGACGAACATCTGGATGGCGAGCGCGAGCAGCACCACGCCGACGAACGCCGAGAGCCGCACGAGCAGGTCCCAGCCGAACAGCGCCGCCAGGTTGAACATGAAGCAGGCGACGGCGAGCGGCGCGAGGCGGATGACGATGCCGATCAGGCGCATCGTCACCTCGAACAGACCCTCAATGCCGGCCTTCAGCGCGCGGGCGTTGGGCGTGTCGGTCAGCATCACGCCGATGCCGAAGAACAGCGCGAAGAACATCACCGACAGGATCGCCGCGTTGCTGCCCATCGCGCCGACGACATTGTCCGGCACGATGCCGACCACTGCGGACATGCCGCTGGGCGTTTCCGCACCCCGATCGATGATCGCGCGGGCGCCGGCTTCGGCGTCGGCGAGCATCGATCGGGCGAGCACGGGATCGACGCCGTTGCCGGGCTGGAGCAGGTTCACCACCACCAGGCTGACGATGACGGCGATGGTCGAGACGATAATCGTATAGCCGAGCGTGCGCAGGCCGACGCGCTTCAGCGAGCGTATCTCACCCATTTCCGAGATGCCGACGACGAGCGCGGAAAAGAGCAGAGGGATGACGAGCATGAACAGCAGGCGCAGGAAGATCTGGCCGATCGGACCGGTGACGTAGGTGGTCACCGCTTCCACCCACGGCGCACCGGGTGCGGAGACGTGGACGATCAGGCCGCCGATCAGGCCGACAAGGAAGCCGACCAGCATCTGATATTGAAGCGACAGCCCCTTCTTCTCGGTCGCCCGTTCGGCTGCGGTTTCAGGCATCTACGCGTCCCCCAATTCGTGTTTTGCCGTCACGCATAGGCATAGGGGCCGCCCTTGGCGAGGGCTGTCTTGTAAGCGGGGCGGGAATGGATGCGCTCGAGCCAGCGCATCAGATGCGGACGCGAGGGCCCGAGACCGCCGCGCGAACGGGCGGCTTCTAGCGGGAAGCTCATCATCACGTCGGCGGCGGTGAACTCGCTTCCGGCGAACCAATCGCGGGTGGAAAGCTCCGATTCCAGCCAATCGAGATGGACGTCGAGCATCGGCTGGACACGCGCCATCGCGCGCTTGCCGAGGATCGGGATGCGGCTGAGGACGAGCAGCACGAGTAGCGGCGGCATCAGCGAGCCCTCGGCGTAATGGAGGAAATGGCGGTAGCGCAGCACCGCTTCACGGTGCGCCGGCGGGCCGAGCCTGCCGTCGGCCTTTTCGACCAGATATTCGACGATCGCGGCGGTCTCCGCGACGGTGACGCCGTCGTCGGTGATGACCGGCGACTTGCCGAGCGGATGGACCGCCTTCAACTCGGGCGGGGCGAGCATGGTCGCCTTGTTGCGCTCGTAGCGCTTGACCTCATAGTCGAGGCCCAGTTCCTCGAGCAGCCAGAGGACGCGCTGCGAGCGCGAGTTTTCGAGGTGATGGACGGTGATGGTCATGCAGGGCTCCCTTGCGCGCCCATGCTTCGCACGCCGCCGCGAAATGCGAAAGGCCCGCGCTGGGGCGGGCCTTTCTGGTCTGGCCGGCGCATACCGGCCCTTTCAAAGGTCACACAAAGTTCACACCAAAGCGCGTTTCAAGCCTCGTCGTCCGGGCCGACGCCGGCGATCATCTCCTCGGCGACCTTGTCGGTGCGCGCGCGGATCGCCGCCTCGAGCTTCGAACAGAGCTCGGGATTCTCCTTGAGGAAGGTCTTCGCGTTCTCGCGGCCCTGGCCGATGCGGACCGAATCGTAGCTGAACCAGGCGCCCGATTTCTCGACCAGGCCGGCCTTGACGCCGAGATCGAGGATCTCGCCAATCTTCGACACGCCCTCGCCGTACATGATGTCGAACTCGACCTGCTTGAACGGCGGGGCGACCTTGTTCTTCACGATCTTCACGCGTGTGGAGTTACCGATGATCTCGTCGCGATCCTTGATCTGGCCGGTGCGGCGGATGTCGAGACGGACGGAGGCGTAGAATTTCAAGGCGTTGCCGCCGGTCGTGGTTTCCGGATTGCCGTACATCACGCCGATCTTCATGCGCAGCTGGTTGATGAAGATGACGATGCAGCGCGAGCGGCTGATCGAGCCGGTGAGCTTGCGCAAGCTCTGCGACATCAGCCGCGCCTGCAGGCCGACATGGCTGTCGCCCATCTCGCCCTCGATCTCCGCGCGCGGGACGAGCGCCGCGACCGAATCGACCACCAGCACGTCGATCGCGTTGGAGCGGACCAGCGTATCGACGATCTCCAGCGCCTGCTCGCCGGTGTCGGGCTGCGAGACGATCAGCTCGTCGATGTCGACGCCGAGCTTCCTGGCGTAGCCGGGATCGAGCGCGTGCTCGGCATCGACGAAGGCGGCGGTGCCGCCCATCTTCTGCGCCTCTGCGATGACGTGCAGCGCGAGCGTGGTCTTGCCCGAGCTTTCCGGGCCGTACACCTCGATCACGCGGCCGCGCGGCAGGCCGCCGATGCCGAGCGCGATGTCGAGCCCGAGCGAGCCGGTCGACACCGCCTCGATCTCGATCGCCTCGCGGCTGCCGAGCTTCATCGCCGAGCCCTTGCCGAAGGCGCGGTCGATCTGCGCCAGGGCGGCGTCCAGCGCCTTCTGCTTTTCGGTGGTGGTAGCCATGCCGTTATCGATCACCTTCAGCTGTGCCGCCATGTCGCGCTCCTTTGGTCACGAATATGACGGGGTGTGTATCGCGTTTGTTCCGGAAGAACAAGAGGAGAACTTGCATTCCGATCACGCAGAGGCCCCTGCCTTCGCAGGGGCGGCGATTCTAGCCCATTTTCACGCGAACAAGTCACCCACCGCGCTCGTCACGCCGTCCAGCGTATAGGGCTTGATGATGGTCGGACGGCCGCGGAAGGCCTCGTCGATCGAGCCGTCGCCGCCGCCCGTCGCGAACAGGAACGGGATGTTCTTTTCCGCCAGCGCCTGCGCCACCGGCCAGCTCTTCTCACCGCCCGAGAGATTGACGTCGAGGATCGCCGCATCGACGCCGCCCTCCCCCGCCACCGCCAGCGCGCTCTGCACGGTGTCGGTCACGCCCGCCACCGCCATGCCGCCGGCTTCGAGGAAATCCTCCAGCATCATCGCGATGAGGGGTTCGTCCTCGACGATCAGAATACGGCGCTTGGTCATTGCGGTTGCATAACCAGCAAGCAGCACACGGCCAACCTATTTCCCATGCCGCGCCAGCGCGACCTGCACCGCCGCGGCCAGATCCTGCACCGAGAAGGGCTTGGGCAGGAACGCGACATTGTCGAGGTCGATCGACTTCCTCAGCTGCTCCTCGGCATAGCCCGACATGAACAGGATCGGCAGCGACGGATAACGCTGGCGCGCGTGGCGGACGAGGGTCGGCCCGTCCATCGTCGGCATCACCACGTCGGACACCATCAGGTCCGGATTGGCGCCGTCTTCGAGCAGCTCGAGCGCGGCCTCGCCATGCTCGGCGGTGAGCACGGTGTAGCCGTGGCGCACCAGCGCGCGCTCGGCGACGGCGCGGACCATCGCCTCGTCCTCGACGAGGAGGATGGTGCCCGATCCCCACGCCGCCTCTACCCTTTCCTTCGCGGGCGGCGGGGCGACCTTCGGCGCTTCCTCGGCGCGGTGGACGGGAAGATAGATGGTGAAGGTCGCGCCCTTGCCCGGCGCCGAATCGGCGAAGATGAAGCCGCCCGACTGCTTGACGATACCGTAAACGGTGGAGAGGCCGAGCCCGGTGCCCTTGCCGACATCCTTGGTGGTGAAGAAGGGCTCGAAGATCTTGGGCAGCGCCTCGGCCGGGATGCCGGTGCCGGTGTCCGACACGCTCAAGGCGGTATATTCGGCCTGGGGCAGCAGATCGTCGCCCATCCGGCGCGCCTCCGCGACCGAGACCGCGCGCGTCTGGATGGTGAGCACGCCGCCCGAACCCTTGGACTGCATCGCGTCGCGCGCGTTGACCGCGAGGTTGATGATGACCTGTTCGAGCTGCCCCGGATCGGCGCGCACCGCGCCGAGATCGCGGCCATGCTTGATCTGGAGGGTGACGGTCTCACCCAGCAGGCGCTTGAGCAGGTTCGACACCTCCGAGATGACGTCGGGCAGCTGCAGCACCTGGGGGCGGAGCGTCTGCTGGCGCGAGAAGGCGAGCAGCTGGCGGGTCAGGCCGGCGGCGCGGTTCGAATTGGCCTTGATCTGCTGGATATCGTCATAGTCGCTGTCGCCCGGCGTGTGGCGCATCAGCATCAGGTCGCAATGCCCGATGATAGCGGTCAGGATGTTGTTGAAATCGTGCGCGACGCCGCCGGCGAGCTGGCCCACCGCCTGCATCTTGGTCGCCTGCGCGACCTGGCGCTTGAGCTTCGATTCCTCGCTGTTGTCCTTGAGGCTCAAGAGCACCGCCGCTTCGCCCAGCCCGCGCGCGCCGGCGATGGTCAGCGCGACCGGCTCGTCGGGATGGTCGCGCAGGCGGACCGCCATGTCGGCGACATAGGGATTGCCGCCGGCGTGGCGGCGCACCGCGTCGGCGACCGCCGCCTTGTCCTCGCGGATGACGAGGTCGCCGGGATAGACCGGCGGCGACTGCGCCTCGACATGGGCGGCGCGGGCGAAGGCCTCATTCATGTGGATGAAGCGGCCGTCGCGATCGACCAGCGCGAGGCCGAAGGGCAGCAGATCGACCAGCGCGCGCGCCGGTTCGGAGGTCTGCGCGCCCCCCCGGCCGCTGACGACGGGGCGATCGTCGTCGATCAGGAACAAGAGCGAGGGCGATCCCGCGGCGAGCGGAACGTGGACGATGCGCAACGGCCGGCCGAGCGGGCCTTCGCTGGCGAAGCGGATCGCGCCCTCGCCGTCTGCGGTGAGCATCGAGGCGAAATCGCGGCCCTCGATCGCGCCTTCCTCATGCCCCATCGCGCGCAGGCGGAGCACGCGGTTGGCGGCGATCGCCCGCCCCTGCGGCGCCATCAGCGCGGCCATCACCCCGGCGCGGCCCAGCGCGTCGCCCGCGCTGCCGCCGAGCAGCCGGCCGGCGTCCGCCGCCAGATCGGTCTCCGCCGTCGGGACGAAGCGCCAGACGAGCAGATCCTCCTGCGCGCCGCTCCGCTCCACCGTCACGCCGAACTGCGCGCCGTTCGCGACGAGGCCGGGCGCCCCGCCCATGCCGTCGCGCCAGGCGGTGCGGCCCGCGGCGGTGAGCGCGGCCACGCCGGCGTCGCCGACGGGCAGGCTCGGCGGCGTGACGAAGCCGCCGAACGCGGCCTCGTAGCGGTCATTGGCGCAAACGAGCCGGCCGGCGCGATCGGTGACGGCGAGCGCGCCGCCCTCCCCGCTCGCCAGCGCGCGGGCGATGGTCCAGTCGATCACCGGCGCGGCAGGCTCCGTCCCCCCGCCCAGGCGACGGGCGAGGACGACGATCCCCATGATCGCGATCACGCCCGCCAGGAACGCGGCGGCGACGATCGCGCTGCCCACCGCCCACAGGACCAGCCCGCTGGCGGCGATCGCGGCGAGCGACGCGACCGCCAGCGCGACGGGATCGCGCAACGCGACGTTGGATTGGGATGAGGCGGTCAGGCTGCGCATGAGGACCGGCCCCTTGTGGTGCGCAAGCGGCGGGCGTCAAGGGTGAGTGGTGTGGATCGCCCCTAGCGGTCGGTCGGCCCGTTGCAGATCACCTTCTCGTCGCCCCTGTGCCGGGTCCCATCAAAGTATTACTTTGATGGGTGCCCGTGGAGGCAGGGGCCGCTGGGTTTGTGGCACATCAAACATTGCGTATGCCGACTGAGGCCCCTGCCTGCGCAGGGGCGACGCCCCCACCTTACCAGATGCGGACGCGGGCGTCGGGGGCGAGGTGGAGCTTGCCGCCCTCGGTGTCGAACGCCGCCGACCACGGATCGAGGTTGCGCACCACCCAGATGCGCTGCGCGCCGGGGCTGTGCGGATCGCTCAGCAGCTGCTGGCGCAGCGCCGCCTCGCGCATCTTGGTGCGCCACACCTGCGCCCAGCCGAGATAGAAGCGCTGATCGCCCGTCATGCCGTCGATCACCGGCGCCTCCTTGCCGCCCAGCGAGGCGCGATAGGCGTCATAGGCCACCGTCAGCCCGGCGAGATCGCCGATATTCTCGCCCAGCGTCAGCCGGCCGCTGACATGCTGGCCGGGGAGCGGCTCATAGGCGTCGTACTGCGCGACGAGCTTGTCGGTCAGCGCCTCGAAACGCTTCTCGTCCTCGGGCGTCCACCATTCGGAGAGGCGCCCGGTGGCGTCGTATTTGCGGCCCTGATCGTCGAAATGGTGGCTGATCTCATGGCCGATCACCGCGCCGATGCCGCCATAGTTGATCGCCGGATCGGCCTTGGGATCGAAGAAGGGCGGCTGCAGGATCGCGGCGGGAAAGACGATCTCGTTCAGGGTCGGATTGGCGTAGGCGTTGATCGTCATCGGCGTCATCAGCCATTCGGTGCGGTCGACCGGGCCGGGCAGGCGCTTCAGCTGGCGCTCATGCTCGAAGATCTGGGCGCGCATCGCGTTGCCCAGCGCATCGTCGGGCCTGATCTCCAGCGCCGAATAGTCGCGCCAGTTGCTCGGATAGCCGATCTTGGGCGTGAAGGCGGCGAGCTTGGCGCGCGCCTTGACCTTGGTCTCGGGCGCCATCCAGGTCAGCCCCTGGAGGCGGCGGTCCATCGCGGCGATGACGTTCTTCACCAGATCGTCCATCACCGCCTTGGTCTCGGCGTCGAAATGGCGCTCGACATAGATCTTGCCGACATCCTCCCCGAGGATGCCCGAGACGAAGCTGACCCCGCGCTTCCAGCGCTCGCGCTGCTGCGGCGTGCCCGAAAGCGTGGTGCTGAAAAAGGCGAAGCGCTCGTCGTCGAAGGCCTTGGGCAGATAGCTCGCATAGCTGTCCAGGCTGCGGATCAGCAGCGCGTCCTTCAGCGTCTCGACCGGGGTCTTGGCGACCAGAGCCGCGCTGGCGGTGATCGCGCTCGGCTGGACGACGATCAGATCCTCGGGAACGACGCCCGATTCGGAGAAGAAGCCCCGCCAGTCGAAGCCGGGCGCCTCCGCCTCCAGCTGGGCGAAGGTGCGCAGGTTGTAGGTCTTGTCCGCGTCGCGGCTCTCCTCCCTGGTCCAGTGGACCTTGGCGAGCTCTGTCTCGAAGGCGAGCACGCGCGCGGCGCGGGCGTCGGCATCGGGCTCGCCCGCGAGCGTGAACATCTTGGCGATGTGCGCGCGGTACGCCTCGCGGTACTTCACGAAGGTGTCTTCGGTCTTCAGATAATAATCGCGATCGGGCATGGCGAGGCCCGCCTGGGCGAGCGACAGGGCGTAGCGCACCGGGTTCTTGTCATCGATGCCGGCGCCCATGCCGAACGGCGATTCGACGCCGATCCGGTTGGCGCGGCCGATGAGCTTCGCATATTCGGCGTGGGTCTTCACCGACTTGATGTCGTCGATCCAGGGCTTGAACGGGGCGAGGCCCTTCGCCTCGATGCCGGCCTGGTTCATGAAGCTGGCATAGGCCGCGCCCGACTTGCTCGCGGGCTGGCTCCGCAGCTCTTCCAGGATCGCGCGGGTGCGGGCGAGCGAGAGATCGTCGAGGACGTGGAACGCGCCGTAGCTCGAGCGATCGGCGGGAATCTCGGTCTCCGCCTTCCAGGTGCCGTTGGCATAGAGGTCGAAATCGTCGCCGGGCGCGACCGCGCGATCCATGCCGGCGGCGTCGAAGCCGTAGCTGCCGATCTGCGGGCCGGGCGCGGCGGCGGGCTCGACCGGGCCGGCGGCGGCGTCCGAGACGATCTCGGTCTGCTCGGCGCTGGTCACCTGCGCGGCGTCGTTCGTGGCGGTGGTCGCGCAGGCGGAGAGCGCGGTGGTGGCGAGCAGCAGGCAGGCGAGGCTTGTGGCCTTCATGGAGAGCGATCCTTATACCGGGAAATATTATTACACCGGTGTATTAGACCGCCGTCACACGCGTCAATGCCTGCGGCGATGATTCCGCCATTTGTGCGCGATCCACCAGCGCCAGCCGAACGCGGCGATCAGATAGCCGATCGCGGCGCCCACCACCGCGATGATCAGGAGACCGAGCGCGGTCGCCGGCGCGGCGTCGGACACCAGCCATTTGAGCAGGTCGCCGATCGACGAATCGAGCGTGTCCTGCACCGGCCGCGCGTCGATCTGCGCATCGAGGTGCAGCGCCCAGTCGCCGATGCGATAGGCGGCGTACCAGATCGGCGGGGTGGTGAAGGGATTGGTGAGGAAGGTGGTGAGCGCCGCCACCGGCACGTTTGCGCGGGCGGGCAGCGCGAGCAGCGCGGCGAAGATGGTCTGCGCCACCGGGATCAGCACGCCGACGATCCAGCCGAGCGCGACGCCGCGCGGCACCGACCGGCGGTGGAAGCGCCACAGCTCGGGCCGCAGCACACGGTGCGCGACCGGGCGCAGCCAGCGGTTGCCCTCGAACTGCTCGCGGGTGGGGGTGTTGCGCCGCACCCAGGCGACGCTCTTCTGGAACACGCCCATCGCCGTCAGCCGCGTTCGCGCATGATGCGCTGGGCGTCGCGCTTCCAGTCGCGTTCCTTGATCGTCTCGCGCTTGTCGTGCGCCTGCTTGCCCTTGGCGAGCGCGAGCTCGACCTTGGCGCGGCCCTTGCCGTTGAAATAGACCGACAGGGGCACGAGCGTCATCCCCTGCCGCTCGACCGCGCCGGTCAGCTTGTTGATCTCGCGTTCGTGCAGCAGCAGCTTCCTGGGCCGCTTGGGCTCATGGTTGAAGCGGTTGCCGTGGCTGAACTCGGGAATGTTGGCGTTGACCAGCCACACCTCCGCCCCCTTCACCTCGGCATAGCTTTCGGCGATCGAGCCTTCGCCGCTCCGCAAGGACTTCACCTCGGTGCCGGTCAGCGCGATCCCCGCCTCGAAGGTCTGCTCGATGAAATAATCGAACCGCGCGCGCCGGTTCTCGGCGACGGTCTTGACCTTGTCGAAGGTGGCGGGCTTGGGACGGGCCATGATTCAGTTCCGTCGCCCCTGCGCAGGCAGGGGCCTCTGTCGGCAAACGCGGCGACCGGTGTGCCACGAACCCAGCGGCCCCTGCCTGCGCAGGGGCGACGATGATGGGAGAAGGATCATATCAGCCCCGCATGGGCGAGCGCGGCGTCGACGACCTTGCGGCTGGCTTCGGAGGGAGGGGTCATCGGCAGGCGGAGGTCGGCCGGGAAATCGGGGCGGACGCGGTTCAAGGCATATTTGACCGGGCCGGGCGAGGCGTCGGTGAAGAGCGCGGCGTGCAAGGGGAAGAGCTTGTCCTGCAGTTCGAGCGCGCGCGCGTAGTCGCCCGCGAGGGCCGCGGCGTAGAAATCGGCGCAGAGGCGCGGGGCGACATTGGCGCTGACCGAGATGCACCCGCGCCCGCCCATCGCCATGAACGCCAGGCCGAGATCGTCATTGCCCGAAAGCTGGCAGAAATCCGTGCCGCAGCTCTCGCGGTGCCGCGACACGCGGGCGAGATCGCCGGTCGCGTCCTTGATGCCGACGACGCTCGGGATGTCGGCGACGATGCGCGCGACGGTCTCCGGCTGGATGTCGGTCACGGTGCGTGCCGGGACGTTGTAGAGGACGAGCGGCAGATCGCATGCGTCGGCGATCGCCTCGAAATGCCGGTAGATGCCCTCCTGGTTGGGACGGTTGTAATAAGGCGGGACGAGCAGCCCCGCGTCGGCGCCGGCCGCCTTCGCCTCCTCGGTGTTGCGGATCGCCACCGCCGTGTCGTTCGATCCGCAGCCGGCGATGACCGGCACCCGCCCCTTCGCCTGGTCGACGCAGACGCGCACCACCGCGAAATGTTCCTCGAAGCTCAGCGTCGCGGATTCGCCGGTGGTGCCGCACGGGACCAGCGCCGACGATCCTTCGGCGATCTGCCATTCGACGAGGTCGCGATACGCCGCCTCATCGAACGCACGCCCGCGAAAAGGCGTGACCAGAGCCGGAATCGACCCGGAAAACATTGCGGCACTCCTTCAAATATGCGGGCGCGCGCGGCATAAGGGGCGCGGGCGGAGGGAACAAGCGAACTGTTCAGGTGCAAATAAGGACTGGCTGCGTATGATGTCCAGCATGGTTGCTCTCGCGTTCAAATCCGCCCTCGTCACCATGGGTCTTTCGGGGGCGCTGATCGCGGCCCAGCAGCAGCTGACCCCCACCCAGCGCCAATATTATGCGCAGCAGATGGCCTCCACCCGGCCGCAGCCCGCGCCCTCGACGATTCCCGCGGACCGGCTGGCCGATGCGATCGTCGAGTGGAAGCGGCTGCGCCAGTCGGACAGCCTGGGCTTCGACGCCTATGCGCGCTTCCTGATCGACCATCGCGGCTGGCCGCAGCAGGACGGGCTGCGCCGCAGCGCGGAACGCGCGATCGTCCCCGGCAGCGCCAACCCCGGCCTGGTCGCGGCCTTCTTCGACGCGCACCCGCCGCTGACCCAGACCGGGCATCTGCGCTATGCCGAGGCGCTCGCCGCGGTGCAGCGCATTCCCGAGGCGAACCAGCAGGCGCGCGAGGCATGGCGCGCGGCGGGGCTTTCGCCCGAGGACGAGCTGCGCCTGCTCGGCCGCTTCTCCAGCGCGCTCACGCCGGGCGACCACGACACGCGGATGGATTCGCTGCTCTGGGCCAATGCGACCACCGCCGCCACCCGGCAGCTGAGCTTCGTCACGCCGGCAAGGCGGCCGCTGTTCGCCGCGCGGATCGCCTATGGCACGCGGGCGAGCGACGCCGCGGCGCTGGGCGCGGCCGCCGCCGCGCTGGGGGCGAGCGATCCCGGCTATCTCGCCGACCGCGCGGGCTGGCAGGTCGCCAACCGGCAACTGGCCGCCGCGCGCCAGGGGCTGGCGACGCGCCGCCTGCTCGCGGTCAGGCCGACCGATGTCGAGGAATGGTACGAGGCGCTGCTCGAACAGGCGCGCAACGCCTATAACGACCGGCAATATCAGACCGCCTACGACATCGCGCGGCAGGTGGACGACGCCTATGCGCCGGGCACCGACGTCTCGATCCAGCCCTATGGCGAGCGCGACGACTATACCAGCCTGGTCTGGCTCGCCGGGACCACCGCCTTCTATGAGATGAAGCGCCCGGCGGACGCGATCGGCATGTTCGCGCGCTATGCCGGCGGGTCGCAGACGCCGCAGACGCGCTCCAAGGGCTATTACTGGGCGGGGCGCGCGGCCGAGGCCGCGGGGCAGCGCGAGGTGGCGGACCGCTACTACGCGCAGGCGGCCGCCTATTCGGACCAGTTCTACGGCCAGCTCGCGCGCGAGCGCACCGGCCAGCCGCTGACCCCACCCCCGGTCATCACCGCGACAGCGCCGGAGCCGGCACGGCAGGAGTTCTACCGCCGCGAGGTGGTCCGCGCCGCGCAGATGCTGGGCGAGCTTGGCGCATGGAGCGAGCAGACGCTGTTCCTCCGCCAGATCGCGATGGACGCCAAGTCCGACACCGACCATTTGCTCGGCGCCGAGCTCGCCAAGCGGCTCAACCGGCCCGACCTCGGCGTGATGGTCGGGCGCAGCGCACGGACCAACGGGCTCAACGACTATGTGGCGAGCGGCTATCCCACCGTCGCCATCCCGCCGCAGCACAATGCGCATTGGGTCATCGCGCACGCGATCATGCGGCAGGAAAGCCAGTTCGACCGGCAGGCGGTGAGCTCGGCCGGCGCACGCGGGATGATGCAGCTGATGCCGGGCACCGCGCGCGAGCAGGCGGGCAAGCTCGGCCTGCCCTATATTCCCGGCAACCTGACCAGCGATCCGATGTACAACATCAATATCGGGTCGAGCTATTTCCGGCGGATGTACGACGCCTATGGCAGCTATCCGCTGGCGCTCGCCGCGTACAATGCCGGGCCGGGCAATGTGAACAAATGGCTGCGCGCCAACGGCGATCCGCGCAAGGGCGAGGTCGACTGGCTGCGCTGGCTGGAGCAGATCCCCTATTCCGAGACCAAATATTATGTGCAGCGCGTGCTGGAGAACGCAGTGGTCTACGGCCTGATGAACCCCCAGCGCGCGACCAATCGGGCGGATGCGCCGCTGTCGCGCTATATCGGGAAGAGCCAACCGGGTTAGAGTCGCCCAGCACCACGCACACCCGTCACCCCGGACCCTTCGACAAGCTCAGGACAGGCTTGTTCCGGGGTCCATCGTGCCACAAGCCGAACCTACGCTTGCGGCACGATGGATGCCGGAACAAGTCCGGCATGACGAACTGAAAAGATGCGCGTAGCTTCCAGCCAATGGACCGCCCCAACTACATCACGCCCGTCGGCTATGCCGCGCTGCGCGCCGAATATGACGCGCTGTTCCGGGAGGAACGGCCGCGCATCGTCGAGACGGTCAGCTGGGCGGCGGGCAATGGCGACCGGTCCGAGAACGGCGATTACATCTACGGCCGCAAGCGGCTGCGCGAGATCGACCGGCGGCTGGGCTTCCTCTCGAAACGGATGAAGGCCGCGAAGGTGGTCGATCCGGCGGCGCAGGCCGACCGGAGCAAGATATTCTTCGGCGCGACGGTGACCATCGCCGACGAGGACGACAATCACCGCACGTTGACCATCGTCGGCAATGACGAGGCCGACGCCGGCGCCGGCCGCATCGGCTGGGATTCGCCGATCGCGCGCGCCTTGCGCGGCGCGGGCGTGGGCGATGTGCGCAAGGTCGCCCTGCCCGCGGGCGAGCGCGAATATGAGGTGATGGCGGTCAGCTATCCTTGATCACAAGCGGTCGATCCGGGCCGCATAGCAACCGCGCCGGGCATAATGGACGTGGAGATAAGCAGTGCCGGACGCGGCGAGCAGGCGTTCGATCACCGGCGGCGCCTCGCGGCCTTCCACCACATCGGCATCGGTCATCATGCCCGCCGCGTCGAACGCGCGCAGCGAGAGGAGGCGGGAGGCGAGTTGTTCAGGCAGGTGGTCGGTCTCGACGCG
Organism: Sphingomonas gilva; assembly: GCF_003515075.1. Taxonomy (GTDB): domain Bacteria; phylum Pseudomonadota; class Alphaproteobacteria; order Sphingomonadales; family Sphingomonadaceae; genus Sphingomonas; species Sphingomonas gilva. Next base: position 1,491 of record NZ_QWLV01000009.1, on the reverse strand, counting down.
CCCCGTCGCGCCTTCGCGGACGAAGATCGCGTGACGCGAGCGGAACGGCGTGTTGGCGCTCTGGTGCTCGTAATTGAGCAGTAGCACCTTCTCGCCCGGCTCGGCGTCCTCCAGCGTGACGCGGCAGGGAAAGCCGGGCCTGGCGTCCGCCGTCATGCGGATCGCGCCCTCCCAGGCGAGCACGTCGTCGTCAAGGCCGTAGAGATGGGTGAAAGGCTTGGCGTCGAGGCCGCTGACGCGGAACATGGCTGATCTCCCGAATGGTGTCGGGAAGGGGATTAGGCGCTGTCTGGCGGCGTGCCGTCCCGGCGTTTGCGATCAAAGTCGGTTGGAAGAGGAATGAATCGCTCCCCTCCCTGAAAGGGAGGGGCTGGGGGTGGGTGCGCGCGTCTGCGCGCTCAAAAAAGACTCGCCTCCGCTCGAACCGACAGCGCCGATCGAGGCATCGAGCCTCGACCGGCGCTACACCCACCCCTTTTTCCCCTCACTTTCAGGGAGGGGAAAATCATATGCCCAATTCCCTCTTCGCCAGCTTTTCCAGTTGCGGATCGAGCGGGGGCGGGTCCATCGGCGCCAGCGCCTCCAGCCTCTCGGCGACATGAGTCAGCGCGGCGATGCGGGCGGCCTTCTTGTCGCCCCCGTCGATCACCGTCCAGGGCGCCCAGCGGGTGTCGGTCTGGCGGAACATCTCCTCCAGCGCCTTCAGATATTCGGGCCGCTTCGCGCGGTTGCGGTAATCGTCGGCGCCGGTCTTCCATCGCTTCCACGGATCCTCGAACCGCTTCTTGAAGCGCTTGTCCTGCTCCTTCTGGGTGATGTGGACGAACAGCTTGATGATCGGCGTGCCCGAATCGCGCTGCTGCGCCTCGAACTCGTTGATCTCGTCATAGCCGCGGCGCCACTCGGCCTCGCTGGCATAGCCCTCGACGCGCTCGACCAGGACGCGGCCGTACCAGCTGCGATCGAAGATGTTGATGCTGCCGTCGGCGGGAAGCCGCTGCCAGAAGCGCCAGAGGAAATGGCGCGCCTTTTCCTCTGCGTTGGGCGCGGCGATCGGCCAGACCTCGAACCAGCGCGGGTCCCATTCGGCGGTGAGGCGCCGGATGATCCCGCCCTTCCCCGCCGCGTCCCAGCCTTCGAACAGGACCACCGCGCGGCGCTGGTGGACGATGAACGCGGTCTGCGCGCGCGCGAGCCGCTGCTGCGCGGCCTTCAGCGCATCCGAATAATCGCCGGGGAAATCGGCGCCGGTTTCGTAGTCGGCAAGGTCGATGGCCATGCGGCCACCCTATCCGCTCGCCGCGCGGAGTCGAGACGGCCCCGCAGGGCGCACGGTTTTGGGACAATATGGTCCTCCCCCGCTTTGCGGGGGAGGGGGACCATGCGCAGCATGGTGGAGGGGGCGCCACAAGCGATCCGCTCGCGGCGCGGGGGGGGGGGGGGGGGCCGGGGGGGCGGGGGGGGGGGCGCCCCCCACGCTGGCCCCGGGCT
>NZ_QWLV01000008.1:6366-161748 GCF_003515075.1 Sphingomonas gilva | reverse complement strand
GTCGGGGCTCCCCGCAAAGTATTACTTTGCGGGGGCCCGGCCGCGCGTCGGTCACGATGCTTCGGCATCGCTCCCTCCTTGCTCCTAGCCTGGCGCCAAAATCCGCTCCGTCACGACCCTGTTCTAACCGAGTTTGGAGCCTAAGCTTTGGTCATCTCCGACATCTCGGTCCGGCGGCCCGTTTTCGCGGCGGTGATCGCCATCCTGATGGTGATCGTCGGCCTGGTCGCCTTCTTCAGCCTGTCGGTGCGCGAATATCCCGATACCGATCCGCCGATCGTCTCGATAGAGACGGCCTATACCGGCGCCGCGGCGAGCGTGATCGAGGCGCGGATCACCCAGCCGCTCGAGGAGCAGCTTTCGGGCATCGAGGGCATCCAGACGATCACCTCGCGCTCGCGCGACGGTGAAAGCGACATCTCGATCGAATTCTCGCCCACGCGTGATGTCGACGCTGCCGCCAACGACGTGCGCGACCGTATCGGCGGCGTGGTCGACGATCTGCCCGAGGAGGCGCTGGCGCCCGAGGTGCGCAAGGTCGATGCGGACGCGTCGCCGATCATGTTCTTCGTCATCTCGCGCCCCGGCTGGTCGCGGCTGCAGCTGTCCGATTATGTCGATCGCAACATCGTCGACCGCTTCTCGGTGATCGACGGCGTCGCGCGCGTGTTCGTCGGCGGCGACGCGCGCACCTCGATGCGCGTCTGGCTGCAGCCCACCAAGCTCGCCGCCTTTCGCCTGACGCCGGGCGATGTCGAGACGGCGCTGCGCGCGCAGAATGTCGAGCTGCCGGCGGGCCGGCTCGAATCGGCCGAGCAGAACCAGACCTTGCGCGTGCAGCGCCCGTTCCAGACGCCCGAGGAGTTCGCCCGGCTGATCGTCGGCCGCGGCGCGGACGGCTATCTCGTGCGGTTGGGCGATGTCGCGCGGGTCGAGGAAGGCGCGGAGAATCCCTATCAGCAGTTCCGGCTGAACGGCGGGCAGGCGGTGGGTCTCGGCGTCGTCCGTCAGTCCGGCGCCAACACGCTCGCCGTCGCCGAGGCGGCCAAGCAGGTCATGGAGGATCTCCGGCCGGACCTGCCGGAGGGCATGACGATGGAGGTCGGCTCCGACGATTCGCTGTTCATCGGCGAATCGATCAAGAAGGTATGGGAGACGCTCGGCGAGGCCGCCATCCTCGTGGTCGCGGTGATCTTTCTGTTCCTCGGATCGTGGCGGGCGACGCTGATCCCGGCGGTGACGGTGCCGATCTGCCTGCTCTCCGCCTTTGCCGTGCTCTGGCTGTTCGGCTTCTCGATCAACCTCCTCACCCTGCTGGCGCTTGTCCTGGCGATCGGCCTCGTCGTCGACGACGCGATCGTCGTGCTCGAAAACGTCTATCACCGCATCGAAGAGGGTGAGACGCCGCTCGTCGCCGCCTTCCAGGGCACGCGCCAGGTCGCCTTCGCGGTGGTCTCCACCACGCTCGTCGTCTGCGCGGTGTTCGTGCCGGTGATGTTCCTCGCCGGGCAGACGGGGCTGCTGTTCCGCGAGCTCGCCGTGGCGATGATCGGCGCGATCGCCTTTTCAGGGTTCATCGCGCTGTCGCTGGTGCCCATGCTGTGCTCGAAGATGCTCCGGCACGAGCAGCGCGGGCGCTTCACCGCCTGGGTCGACGAGAAGTTCCAGCGGCTGGAGGGCGCCTACGGCCGCCGGCTCGATGCCGCGCTCGCCAGGCCGGCGATGGCTCTGGTCGCGACGGGCGCGCTGTTCGCCGCCGCCGCCTTCGCCTTCTCGACGATCCAGAGCGAACTGGTCCCGGCCGAGGATGTCGGCGTGCTCTCCGCCAACATCAACGCGCCCGAGGGCACCGGCTTCGCCCAGATGGACCGCTATGTGCTGCGCGCGCAGGAATCGCTGCTGCCGCTGTTGAAGGGCGAGGATTCGCCGATCGCATCGATCATCTCACGCACGCCCGGCGGCTTCGGATCGAGCGACGACTTCAACTCCGGCTCCTTCATCGTCTTTCTCAAGGAATGGAAGGACCGGGAGGAGAGCACGCAGGATGTCGCCCAGCGGATCAACCGCCTGCTCCAGCAGCAGCCCGCGGTGCGCGGCAATGCGCAGGTCCGTTCCTCGCTCGGGCGCGGGCGCGGCCAGCCGATCGGCTTCGTCATCGCCGGGCCGACCTATGAGGGGCTGGTCGCCGCGAGAGACCGCATCCTCGCCGCGGCGCGCAGCAATCCGGGGATCATCAACCTCGATTCGGATTACAAGGAAACCAAGCCGCAGCTGAACATCACGGTGAACACCACCCGCGCCGGCGATCTCGGCGTGTCGGTCGACGAGGTGAGCCAGGCACTCCAAACCCTTCTCGGCTCGCGCCGCGTCTCGACCTATATCGATCGCGGCGAAGAGTATCGCGTGATCGTGCAGGCGGAGGCGGAAGGGCGCTCGACCGTCGCCGATCTCCAGTCGATCTACGTCCGCAGCCGCAGCGACGCGTTGATCCCATTGGCCAGCCTGGTCGACGTGACGCAGGTCGCCGGTCCGCGCGATCTGGGGCGCTTCAACAAGCTGCGCGCGATCACGCTCGAAGGCGGCCTCGCCGAAGGCTATTCGCTGGGCGAGGCGCTCACCTTCCTCGAAAACCAGGCGCGCCAGTCGCCCGAGGTGACGGCGATCGGCTATCGCGGCGAAAGCCAGTCCTTCCGGGAAACCGGCGGCTCGATCCTGATCGTCTTCGCGCTCACCATCATCGTCGTCTATCTCGTCCTCGCCGCGCAGTTCGAAAGCTTCATCCATCCGTTGGTGATCATCACCACCGTGCCGCTGGCGGTCGCGGGCGGTGTGATCGGCATCGCGCTCACCGGCGGAACGCTCAACCTCTACAGCCAGATAGGCATCGTCATGCTGGTCGGGCTGGCGGCCAAGAACGGCATCCTCATCGTCGAATTCGCCAACCAGCTGCGCGATGAGGGGCAGGAGATCCTGACCGCCATCACGCGCGCCGCCCGCCGGCGCCTGCGCGCGATCCTGATGACCTCGATCGCCACCGTGATGGGCGCGGTGCCGCTGATCATCGCGGGCGGCGCGGGCGGCGCGGCGCGCGCCTCGATCGGCGTGGTGATCGTCTTCGGCGTGTCGATCGCGACGCTCATCACCTTGTTCCTGATCCCGATTCTCTATTCGCGGCTGGCGCGCTATACGGGCTCGCCCGAAGCGGTCACCCGCCAGCTCGAACAGGAGCTGGAGGGCCGCAAGGGCGACGACAGGCCGGGCGGGGCGGCGCCGCAGCCCGCCGAATAGGGGAGCAGGAATTTGGGCGAGATCGCGTCACCGGGGCAGTTGCGCATGTCGTTCCTGCGTTGGGCGGCCGTCACCGTCCCCTTGATCCTGTTCCTCGGCTTCCTTTCCGGCTGGCTCGCGCAATCGGGGGAGGAGAACGCCTGGTATCGGGCGCTCGCCAAGCCGGAGCTGACTCCGCCCGGCTGGGCCTTCCCGGTCGCCTGGACGACGCTCTATATCCTGCTCGGCCTCGCCATCGCGATGATCCTCAATGCGCGCGGCGCGCGGCTGCGCGGGGTCGGCGTCGCGCTGTTCGTCATGCAGATGGTGCTCAACCTCGCCTGGACGCCGCTATTCTTCAGCGCGCATCAGGTGACCGCCGCCTTCTGGCTGATCGTCTTCATGCTGGCCATCTCGATCGCGGCGACCTTCGTCTTCGCGCGGATGCGCAAGGCGGCGGCGTGGCTGATGGTGCCCTATATGGTATGGATCAGCTTTGCCGGCATGCTGACGCTCGGCATCGATCGGCTCAATCCCAACGCCGAAACCCTTGTGCCGGCGAGCGCGCGCACCAAGATACTGCTCTGACAGATTTCAAGGAACATTCCATGCAGACCGAAAACAGGGTATTCGACGATTTCGTCAAGTTCATGAACGGCGCGGCCGGCACGCTCGCCGGCATGGGGCGCGAGGCGGAGGCCGCCACCCGCCAGCGCGCGCGCGAATGGATCGGCGGGCTCGATTTCGTCAGCCGTGAGGAGTTCGAGGCGGTGAAGGCGATGGCCGCCGCCGCACGCGACGAGGCCGATGCGCTCAAGGCCCGGCTCGACGCGCTGGAAAAGGCCGCGAAGCCCAAGGCGGCGCCCAAGGCCTGACGATCGAGGTTTGGCGGATTGTGGAAGGCGCGGCCCCCTCTCAACTGCGCCTAATGCCCCCGGATCAAGTCCGGGGTCATAAGGCTTCGTATCTCTCCCCTGAAGGGGAGAGAGGGAGACAGCGTAAACTCTCTCCCCTTCAGGGGAGAGATACGAGGCTGGGAGCGCAGCGACCTAGCCGGAGTTGAGAGGGGAACGTCGCCTTTTTTGCAGGAGAACGGGGATCACGCGGAGGCGCGAAGAAGAGGGACGGCCGCCCAGCGGCTTCATCCCTACGACGCCACCATCGACACACCGCCAACAGCTTTGTCGCAGCGCAGGCTTGTGCGCACGCCCCGCGTTGGGCAGGGTCGGCATATGACGCGCAGGCAGACGGCATGAGAATGGACGAAAGCGATCTGGAACGCGATGACGTCGCGCCGATCGACATGCTCGAGAATTATTTCGCCGCGCATGGCTGGGAGCATGAGCGCGGCGAAGACGAGGTGGTCGGCACCTTCAAGGGCAGCTGGACCACCTATGAGCTGCGCGGCGTCTGGCGCGGGGAAGACGGCGCGCTCCAGTTCCTCGCCTTTCCCGACATCCGCGTCACCGACGACAAGCGCGTGGCGATCTATGAGACCATCGGGCTGATCAACGAGCAGTTGTGGATCGGCCATTTCGAGCTGTGGTCCTCGAGCGGCATCCTGCTCTATCGCAACGCGGCGATGATCGACGGCGGTGAGGACGCGACGCTGTCGCTCGAGCAGACCGAGATGCTGGTCGAGACCGCGATAGACGAATGCGAGCGTTTCTATCCCGTTTTCCAGTTCGTCCTGTGGGGCGGCAAGAGCCCGAAGGAGGCGCTCGCCGCCGCGCTGATCGAGACGCGCGGGGAGGCGTGAGCCCAAGCCCGTCCAGCAGCGCCGGCATCTGGCTGGTTGGCGCCGGCAACATGGGCGGCGCGATGCTGCGCGGCTGGCTGGCGAGCGGGATCGCTGCGGATCGGGTGACGGTGATCGATCCGGGATCGCCCGATCTTCCCGATGGCGTGCGCCATGTGTCCGCGGCGCCCGAAGGCTGGCCAGAGACGCTGGTGCTGGCGGTGAAGCCGCAGCAGCTCGACGCGGCGCGCGCGATGTTCGCCGGGCGCGAAGGCGGGCCGCGCCTGCTGCTCTCGATCCTCGCCGGGGTCGAGGTGGCGACGCTTGCGGCGGCGATCCCGGCGGAAGCGGTGGTGCGCGCCATGCCCAATCTTCCCGTGGCGATCGGCAAGGGCGTGACCGCGCTCTACGCCGATGGCGTCGACGACGCGCGGCGAAGCGAAGCCGAAGCGCTGGTCGCGCCCCTGGGGCTGGTCGAATGGATCGGTGGGGAGGCGTTGTTCGATGCCGTAACGGCGCTTTCCGGCTGCGGACCCGGCTTCGTCTTCCGCTTCATCGATGCGCTGGCGACGGCCGGCGCGCGGCTGGGCCTGCCCGCCGATCAGGCGCAGCGCCTCGCGCTGGCGACGGTCGAGGGATCGGCGCTGATGGCGGCGGGATCGGCCGAAAGCCCCGCAACGCTCGCCGACCGCGTCGCCAGCCCCGGCGGCTCCACCCGCGAGGGGCTGAACATGCTCGACCGCGACGATGCGCTGATCGAATTATTGGCCGCGACCTTGGGCGCCTCCGCCGCCCGCAACCGCGCGATGGCGGAAGAGGCGCGGACGAGGAGCTGATCCTGAACCCCGTATGGCCGGCGCGCAGGCGATGGACCGAACAGCAATTTCCGCTGTCCTACATCATGGTGTTTCTGTTATGTTCCGATCATGCATGCCGCGCCTGCCAGCGATTCCCCCTCAAAAAGGCGATCGGCGGCGCCGGACCGCCTTGGCCGAAGATCGCGCCAGACTATGAAGACACTGAAGCTCACATGCGCGAAATGGCGGATTTCCGCGAAAGACGTTCAACCATTTGGTTGCAAGTTTGAGAGGTTGGGCGGGCCATCGACCTGCGCCGGGATGAGGGCCGGATGTTGGAATTTGCCGGATGCTTTATCGCCGCAGCGCCTCGATCCGCGGCAGCTCCGCCGCCGGCACCAAGCCCTCCAGCACCGCCCAGAAGCCGCCGACCGCTTCCTGCCCGGCCTTGGCATAGGCCGCCGACAGGCGTTCCCGAAGCGCCTCGAACAGCGCCGCTTCCAGTTCCGCGCCGGCGGGCGTCAACCGCAGCAGGCGCTGGCGGCGGTCGTTGGGGCCGGTGCGCGCCTCCACCAGCCCATGCTTGCCGAGGTCGGTCAGCACGCGGCCGAGCGATTGCTTGGTGATCGCCAGAAGGCCGAGCAGCTGGCCGACGGTCAGGTCCGGCTGGCGGGCGATGAAATAGAGCGCGCGGTGATGCGCCCGGCCCAAGCCCTTTTCCGCCAATCCCGCGTCGATCGCGCGGGTCAGGTGGCTGTAGCCGAAATAGAGCAGCTCCACGCCGCGACGGATTTCGGGCTCGCGCAGGAAGAGGGCCGAGGCCGATGGAAATGTGGCAGCCATGTTGACGCTTCCTGCCATCGGCTCTACCCGCTTGGCAAGCCGATCCGTGCCTGTTCGCCTTGGGAAGACGCATGACCGCCGACGCTGAGCTGACCTTCGAATTCACCCCCAACGCGTCCCCGGTGCCGGCGAACGAGCGGGCGGAGCGGCTGGTCAACCCCGGTTTCGGCCGCGTGTTCACCGATCATATGGTGACGATCCGCTATGCGGAAGGGAAGGGCTGGCATGATGCGAAGGTGGGCGCGCGCGCCCCGCTGACGCTCGATCCGGCGACCTCCGTGCTGCATTACGCGCAGGAGATCTTCGAAGGGATGAAGGCCTATCGCCTGGCCGATGGCAGCGCCGCGCTGTTCCGCCCGCGCGAGAATGCCCGCCGCTTCCGCGATTCGGCGCGGCGCATGGCGATGGCCGAGCTTCCCGAGGCGCTGTTCCTCGAATCGATCCGCCAGATGGTCCGCGCCGATCGGGACTGGATTCCGGAGATCGAGGGCGGCGCGCTCTATCTGCGTCCCTTCATGTTCGCCAGCGAGGTGTTCCTGGGGGTCAAGCCTGCCGCCGAATATCTCTACATGGTCATCGCCTCGTCGGTCGGCGCCTATTTCAAGGGCGGCGCGCCCAGCGTCTCGCTCTGGGTGTCGCAGGACTATACCCGCGCGGCGCCGGGCGGCACGGGCGCGGCCAAGTGCGGCGGCAACTATGCGGCGAGCCTCGCCGCGCAGGCCGAGGCGATCCGCCGGGGCTGCGACCAGGTGATCTTCCTCGACGCGGTGGAGCGCCGCTATGTCGAGGAGCTGGGCGGCATGAACACCTTCTTCGTGTTCGACGACGGATCGATCCAGACTCCGCCGCTCGGCGGCACCATCCTGCCCGGCATCACCCGCGATTCGCTGCTGGTGCTCGCGCGCGCGCAGGGACTGACCGTGCGCGAGGCGCCCTATGCGATCGATCAGTGGAAGGCCGACGCCGAAAGCGGCCGCCTGCGCGAGGCCTTCGCCTGCGGCACCGCCGCGGTGGTCACGCCGATCGGCAGCGTCGCCTCGCCGGACATGCGCTTCTCGATCGGCAATGGCGGCCCCGGCGAGCTGACCGAACGGCTGCGCGACCAGCTCGTCGGCATCCAGCGCGGCGAGCTGCCCGATCCGCATAACTGGCTCGAAAGGCTCGACTGACCCCTTTTCAGATGGGTTGCGGCGGCTATAAGCGCCGCCACGCCTGCTGGGGCGTCGCCAAGTGGTAAGGCAGCGGCTTTTGGTGCCGCCATTCGCAGGTTCGAATCCTGCCGCCCCAGCCAGCCCGTCTCAACACAGCCAGGCATGTCCGGCCAGCTGTCGAAGCTCTTCGTCGCGAAGACCGCCCCGACGTAGCGCCTGCATGTTCGCCTCGACCTGTGCGCGGGTGCGCATCCCCACCGCAACGGTAGAGACCGCGGGATGTGACAGGCTGAAGCGCAACGCCAGATCGGACACGGAGCGGCCTTGCGGCGCGATCTCGCGGGCGAGGCTCTGCACCCGTTCGACCGTTTCGCGCCGGTGCTCATCGAAGAAATAGCCGCTTCGCCAGTCTTCGGGGGCGAGGCGCCGCAGCTTGTCGGCCACAGAAGCGAGCGCGCCGTAGTAGAGCGGCGAACGGGCGATCACCCCGACATCGTGCTTGCGGCAGAGCGGAAGGAGTGTCGTGGCGGCGGCTGGATCGAAGATGTTGTACATCACCTGCACCGCGTCGATCCTGCCGCTGGCCACGGCCTCGAGGCCGGCATCCACATCGTGATCGAAGAGGGAGACGCCGTGGCCGGCGATCTTCCCTTCTTCGCGCAGGCGTTCGAATGTCTCGGCCCAGTCCCCTTCGCGGAGCCACTCGGGACACCAGGCGTGCAGTTGCTGAAGCGCAAGCCGTTCGACACCAAGGGCGTCGAGCAAGGCCTCGGTTTCGGCCTGGATGTGCCGGCCGGGATAGGCTTGCTGCACCAGGATGTGAGGGGAGGGCAGGTCGAAAGGGACCAGCGAGGAGACGCGCGCGAAGACATGAACGGACTGCCGGACGCCCTCCCGCCTGAAGACCTCGGCCAGGAAGCTTGCGGCCACACCGTCTCCGGCGTCCATTTCGACGGCGTTGATCCCGTGATCGAACGCAAGGGCGAGCCTCCTGCTTGCCTCGGTCATGTCGAGGCCTTTCAGCGCCGACGTGCCGAGGGTGCATTCCGACACGCTGAGTTCGGTTCGTCCGAGACGGCGCAAGCGCATCAGTTGGAATCCGACGCGGCCGTGATCACCACCTGCAAGCCGGGACATTCGCGGTTGGCCCATGACGAGCGGTGATAGGTGCCCGGCTGCGCAGCGGTCTGCACGCGGTGAATGCTGATGGCGCCGGGCGTGATTTCCCATTCCTCCTCCCGGTCGAGAAGAAACGGGAATTGCCCCGAGACCATCGCGGCGAGCTGCATCGGCCGGTGCGCCCAAAGCGCCTCGACCTGGCCTCCCGTGCGCAAGACGCGCGTATCCAGCCTGCACAGCAGCGGGTGCTCGCGACGCATGTACGCGCGGTGGATGGGCTCATCGATGTTCTCGGTCGGGGTCACCCGCATGCCCGCGGGCCGGCCGAGCGGCCACAGCAAGCGGAAGGCGGTTTGCTCGTTCACCCGGTCGACGTGCCAGACCAGATCGCCCGGCGCGAAGTAGGTCCGGATCGATATGGACGGCCTGCCGCCGACCAATCCTCCGGCAAAATCGGCCAGCGTGGCGATGTCTTCGGCCAGCAGCGCCCGCTCGCGGTCGAACGCGCCAGGGCCCAGGAGTTGGTCGGCTACCATCGCCAGCGCTGCATCCGGCGCCAACCGATTGAAGTCGAGCTTGAACCCCTGCTTGCGGAGCAGAGCCCGAACGAAATCGCGATAAGGCATTTCGTCGAGCGTGGGGCGGGGAATCTCGACCGCTCCCAGCGACGATTGATCAAGCAGGCGGCGCGCCGCTTCAGGCCCGAGCGCCAGCGAGGTGCGCGCAAGTCCGTTGGCGACGTCCGCGCTCACGGCGCCGATGTTTGCCCGTCGACTGCCGCTTCCTCGGGCGACAGCCGGCGAACGCTGCTTACCATGCAGCTCCGAAGGCCGCTGCCGCTGGCGTTCGGGACGAGCAATTCGGCCGGCCGGCCGGAACAGATCCGCTCGCCGCTTCGCGATTTGATGCCGATCTTCATCGCCCAATCGACGTCCGGACAGCCAGGGGAGAGTGTCAGCTCCCAGGTCTCCCGCGTGCCGATGCGGACCAGCGCGCGATCGGGACCGGCGTCGCTGAAGCCGCTGACCTGCGAAGGCCAGAAGCACGCTTGCGCTGCTTGCGATGCGGGACCGGCCTGCGGCTGCGCCACGCAGGCGGCGCAGGCCAGCAATGCGGGAAGGAGGTAGGTCGGACGCATAACGGTATCTCCCGCCTTGGAAACAAGGTTGGCCGAAGCAGCACGCCGCTGGAGCATCAGATGCTCTTCGCCGCGGCCTGCTCCGACCCCCTTATACACATGGCGGCCAATGCATGGCCGCCATGTCCGCCGCCTCTTATTTGCCTCCGAACTGGATGCGCACGCCACCCATGATCCGCCGCCCGCCATAGGACAGCCGCATGATCCTGGGCGTACCATCGGCGAAAGGCACATACTCGCCGGTCGAGACCGTTTGCGCTTCCCGGGTCATGTTGCGCCCTTCGACATAGACCTGGAAGTTGCGGGTGATGTTGTACGAGGCCTTGGCATCGATGAACGTCGTCTCGTCGTTGAACCGCGGCACGCCGGGATTGTAGCCGGGCCCGACCAGGCGGACGTTGGTCCACTGTTCGCCCGGATAGTTGATGTCGATGTTGTTGCCGCCGCAAGGCGTGATGCAGCTGAAGCGAGCGCTGCGCTTTTGATAGGCGAGGCGCAGATTGAGCTTGCCATCGTCATACCAGAGCGAAGCATTGGTGTAGTATTTCGATTCATCGGGCGGCGCCATGATATCGCCCGTCAGCGGATCTTGCTGGCCGCTGGTGACCGAGGAACCAAGGATCGAGAAGTTGGCGTCCGCACCGGTATATTTCAGGAACCAGGGCAGGAAGGTGAACGCCGTCTTGGCGGAGAACTCCCAGATGTCGCGCTTGTAGCCCGGGCCGTTCTCCCATGTCGGATAGTCGAACTCATAGTCGGACAGCGGCTCGCCGGTGACCGGGTCGACCTGATCGCTCCCTTCGAACGGCCTTGCCGTCTTGGTCACGGCAATGGGATTGCCGGTCTTCACGTCAAGCTTGCCGTAGGCCACCGAGAAGAGGGTGTCCGCGTTCGGATACCATTCGAGGCTGGCATTGTAGCTCCACGCGGTGAAGGGCTTCAGGCCGGGATTCCCGACCCGTCCGCTGCAGCCGAAGGTGTCTCCGCCCGTCTCGATCAGATCGCGCTCGTCGATCGTGCAGTTTCCGCCTGCGGTCAGCCTGTTCATGTTGGGACGTGCGACGGTCTTGCCGCCGTAGAGGCGGAGAACCAGCGACTCGTTGAAGCCCCAGAGGTTGAAGTTGAAGCTGGGCAACCAGTCGCTCGTGCTGCCCGATAGCGTGGTATTCTGGCTGAACGTGAAGGTGGTGATTCCACCGGGATTGTTGGGATCCTCCGGATTGAAGTTCTCGTTCGTCCGGATCGAGTTGAGCGTCAGCAGGGCGGACCCCTTCACGTCCACGAAGACGCCGCGCACGCCGACATTGCCGTTGAACAGTAGCCCCCAGGGCAGTTCCTGCTCGAAGTCGAACATCGCATAGACGTTCTTGATCGTCTCCTGCACGCGCGTGACGGGTTGTTCGTACACCTGGCCGTCGCTGCCCACGCAGGTCTTCAAGCAATCGAAATTCATGAACTGGGAGGCGCCGAGGGCGGCGAACAACTCGTCCGTCCGGATGCCCTGCCAGGCCGGCGGCAGGTCCCCCCGGTTCGGCAGGTCGCCGAAATATTCGGAGTCGCTTTCCTCCAGGGTGCGGGTGAAGAGATCCTGCAGCTCCTGCGGCGTCAGCGTATCCACACCCGACCGGATGTTGATGGGATTCACGCTCGGAACGAAGCCATAGTTGCATGAAAGCCCGCCGGGTGCGGACGATCCGGCGGTGGGTTCGCAGGCGCGGAGTTGTCCGCGCACATTGGCGGTCGGCACGACAATGGCGGGAATGTAGCCGTCCTCGCCGAAGGTGCCCACGGCCGACTGCGCGGTGTATCCGCCGCCGCCCCAACGATCGATCTTGTTCTTCCGGTACATCGCGCCGACCTTGAAGCGCGTGAAGAAAGGCAGGATGTCGTCGGTCTTGTAGGCCAGGTCGAGCTTGGCGATCCGTTCCGAGGCCTCGCCTAGCGCAGGCGAATAGGACACGCCGAAATTGGGCGTGGTGAGCGGCATCTGGCCGACGGTATATTCTGGTGTCCCGTCACCGGTGGTGGGACCCGCGGCTACGTCATTCTGTCCGATGCAGGACGGCGGCGTTCCCCCGCCGATGCACGGCGGCTGCGCGAGCTGGACGTAGTTCGCGGGATCGGTCTCGTCGTAATTCTCGGGCAGATCGATGTCCCAAAGGCCATTGGGCTGCAGCGTCAGCGTGGCGTCGCCATAGGCGTAGGAACGCGATGTGCGCATATCGCCGCGGCTGGTGCTCGCAGTGGTCAACCCGGCCATGGCGTCGATCTCGAGACGCTCGCCACGATATTCGGCGCCGATCTGCGCATATTTGGTCTTGGTGTCGATGATGTTTTCGATCTGATCGATGGTCACGCGATTGTTGGTCAGCGTCATCTGCGTCACGTTGTGCGCATCGTCGACCACGACGCTGTTCGGGACCACGTTCAGCACATTACCAAGGGTGGCGTTGCTGCTGACGCTGTTGAGCCCATAGTTCGGATCGAACAGATAATATCCCGCCGGCGCATTGGGCGAGACCGAGCGCACGCGCGGATAGCCGCTGGCGTCGGTGACGAAGGTGCCGTTGACGTTCTGGTTGAACAGCGAGACCGGGGTGCGGCCGCGATTCTGGTCGTGAACCTTGCGATTGGCCATCGTTCCCTTGGCGAATACGGTCAGGTCATCGGTGAGACGATAGTCAAGCCGGCCGTCGATCGCGTAGCGCTCGTCGGTCTGGGCGTTCATGAAATGCCGGATCAGCGATGGCGTGTAGTCGTTCCACTGGTTGAGGCAGCTCTGCTGCTCCAGAATACGCTGCGACCGCTGTGCATTGGTGCCGGTCGGGTTGTGCGGGAAAATCTCGAAACACTCGGCCTTGCTCTGGGCGCCGGCCGCAAGGGTAACCAATTCGCGCGGCGTCAAGCTCGTGCCGTCCGGTGCGGTGCTGTTCCCGTACGCCACATCCGCGGCATCGGTGCCGATGGTATTGATGTTGTACTCGAACGTCTTCTCGGGCGACTGGTCGAAGTCGAACAGACGTGCATAGCCGCGATTGTTGCTGGTCGTGTTCTCGTAGCCGTGACCGTTGTTCTGGATCTTGGAATAGGTGCCGCTGACGATCACGCCCAGCCGGTCATTCAGGAAGCGCGATGCCGCCACGCCGTTGAAATCCGGCGTCCAGTCACGTCCGAGCGAGTTCTGCCCGGCGCCCGCGCGGAGCGAAAAATAGGGCTTCTTGAAGTCGAGCCCGGTGCGCGTCTTGATCTGAACGGTGCCGCCCAGCGAGCCTTCGGTCATGTCGGCGGTCGAACCCTTGACCACGTCGACGCTCTTCACCAGTTCGGCGGGAAGCTCGCGCAGATCGGCGCTGCGGCCGTTGTCCGAATTGATGGCGAGGCCGTTGGTGCTTTGGACGCCGATCCCGTCCAGCTCGACGCGGGTAAGATCCGGCCCGTTGCCGCGCACCGCGACGCTCTCGCCTTCACCGAACTCGTTGCGGCCCAGCGCTACGCCGGGGATACGCGAAATGGCTTCGTTGACGTTCCGGTCGGGGAAGGAGCCGATGTCGTCGGCGACGATCGAATCGGTCGCGGTGCGGGCGTTCTTTTTCCGGGCGTTCGACGACTGTTGGCTGGCACGCGAACCCACGACGACGATGTCTTCATCGTCCTGGGTGATATCCGCCGAGGCGTCTGCCGCGGCGGTCTGCTCGCTGGCCGGCGTGGTCTGCGCCATCGCCTGTCCGCCGCACGCCAGCAGGAGACCCAGAACCGTCCAAGACGCGGTCGCGCCCATGCGCTGACGCAAGTTCACTCGATTAGCCATTATTCCCCCTCTCCAATTTTCCAGGCGCGACTCGGAGCGGGTTTTTGTTTTTGTTCCCCCCGGCCCTGACGTTCCCGGCTTTTCAGCCTTGGCTGCTAAAACTCCCACAAAGTGAGACTGTTTCTCATCAGGTGAAATATCACATCCCGGCTGTCACGCAAGTTTAATCTGACAAATTGGCGACAATGGGCAGTAAATCACTTATATTTCAGTTCGTTATGAAGGTGTGCGCAAGGATCCGCAGCGCCGATAGGGGGCGCGTTCCGGCTGATCGAAGTTCAGGAGAAGTTGGCGGGACCGCGCTTCATGATGTCGCGAACGCTATCCGGCCGGCATCCCAGCCGAACGAACATCGGCAAGCCGCCGAGATGTCGGCCAGCGACTTTTCAGGCGTCTATGTTAGGCGGGCCGAAGCCCTATCCCGGCATTCGAAAGACGATCTGCTGCTGCCGGCCGCTGCACGCTGCGCCGCCGGAAGGGCGATAGCTGGATTGAAAGCGTGCATCTTCAATGATGCCGGTCGCGGCTTCCTCGAACACGAAGGGAGGATAGGCGATGATGGCGCGCTGCGCGGTCGTGCGCCCGTCCGCAAGGATATCGAATTCGGTGCGCACCCAGCCCTCGAAGCCCCAGCGCATCGCCTCCATCGGGAAATCGCTCGAGCTGGCTCCGGTTCGCCGCATAGCGGGTTGGATGCCGATCAGCTCGCATTGTTGCTCGGTCAGGCCGGTCTCGTCGAAGGCGGCGCGGGCGTCCTCGATGCGGCCGGCGGCGGCAGCGCGCGAGGATTGTTCGAGCAGCGCGGCGACACGCAGCGGATCGTCCGCCGGCAGGCGCGAATCGCCCACCACCGCCTGCAGCAGCGCATCGGCATCGTCCGGCGGCGGCTTGCGATAGTGCCGCTCGGCGATGAGCAGCCTCAGCGTCGCGGCGCCGTGCGCGTCGGCCTGGATCACGGGATCGGCGAGAAGCGAACGCAGATGACGGCGATAATCGTCCACGTCATCGGCCGCGATGCGACGGATGCCGATCAGCGTGCGCACCCCAGCCGGCGGGCTGGCGCGCATGATCAGCCGTTCGGCTTCCTGCCTGTATTTCTGCCGGTCCTTGTCGGCCACCAACGGGTTGTCGAGCAGCGCCATCAGCGGCGCGATGCGCTGGGGATTGTCCGGATCGCCCTTCAGACGATCGTGCGCCGCCTGCGCAACGGGCAAGGCGAGCGCCGGGCTGTCGGGCAGATCGAGCGGCGCGAGCCCACGCGATTTCAGCCACTGGTCGAAGTCCGACTGGAGCGTATCGGTCAGGCCCGGCCGCTCGCCGACCGTGGAACAACGAAGCTCGACCCGGGTGAGATAGCGAAACAGCAGCGGAATCTTCGCCACCTGTTCGGGCCGCCACGACCATTGCGAAACCGCACGGGCGAACTCCAGCGCGGCTTCGCGCCCGCCGGTCGCGTAGATCGGCCCGGCATGGCTGATCGCGCCATCGTCGGTCACGCCGAATTCCACGACCGCTCGATCCTCGGGCTTGAGGCCGGCGTCGCCGCCGCACATCGGCGTGTGCATCGCCACCGCCGAGCCGAAGGGCGACTCCTCCGTCCGGCCCGCACCGGTATAGGCCAGATATTTGCGCGCGGCGTCCTCGTCTCCGGCGAGCAGCGCGGCGAGAGCGAGGTCCGACCGCGTGATGATGTCCGCCACGCCCACCTTCAGGTCGAGGCCGCCCTGCAGGCTGAGCGCCTTGCGCAGTTCCTCATAGGCCTGCTTGTGCTGGCCCTGGTTGAGGAGGACGCGTGCGCGGGTGGTGTGCGCGGCGGCGATCGACTTCTTGTTGTCGGGCAGATGCTGACGGACGAGGGCCAGGCCTTCATCGGCGTAGGCGAGCGCCTGCGAGCCTTCGTCGAACATGGTGACGCGCGCCAGCAGCGACAGCGGCTCGTACCGGGCGAAACCGGTCGATACCGCGAGCGCCTTTTCGAGATGAGGCAGGGCGGACGCATAGTCGAGCCCGGCGACCTCGTACTTCGCGCGCAGCAAATGCGCATCGCGCAGATCGCCGTGATATTGCGGGCCAAGCGGCGTCAGGACCGGGATCGCCTTGGCGAGCAGCGCCTCGCTCTCCTCTCCGCGGTCGAGCCGGGCGAGACAGATCGCCTTGCGGACGCCGATCACCGCCTCGACCGCGGGATTGGGCTTGCTGGCCGGCCTGGCGTCGAGCGCGGCGAACAGCTTCAACGCCTCTTCGCACTGCCCGTCGTTGACGGCCTTGGTCGCATCGTCGAATAACTGCTGGCGCGATTGCGGCGCTGCCGGAGATGGCGTCGCAGCCTGCGCAGCGGCAAGCAAGAGCGAGATCATCGATGTCATCATTGGTTGTGCGCCCCCTGCAATTCCCCAAGCCGATTATGCATTCAAAATGCCGCTAGTCGAGAGGCTTATCGTCACGATTGCGACTGCATTGCTGCTGACGGCCGCAGCGCCTGCCGATACGCCGCCGCCGAAGAACGCCATCCTGCTGTTCGTCGCCTCCTGGTGCGCGCCCTGCCATGGCGAACTGCGCATGCTGGGCTCGATCGGCCGGCAAGCGGCGCCGATGCGGGTGATCGTCGTGCCGATCGACGCCCGGCGCGGCACCGAGGCGATGATCGCGCGGGTGCCGGAGAATCAGCTGCTCCGCCTAGAACCGCGGGCGGCGACGGCGATGATGCGGCGCCTGTCGGGCGGCGCGCCGGGCCTGCCCACCGCCGTCGCGATCGATCGCGCGGGCAGGGTGTGCGGCGTCGAGCGCCGATCGCTGGTCCCCGAGCGCGCCCGGGCATTGCGACTGGGCTGCCTGGCGCAACCCTAGGCGAATCCGCCGAGAGCGCCGCAAGTTGACGGTTTTGAGACATCGAAACCGAACGCGCGCTTTTCCCCTGCGAATCCGATCAACGACGGAACCGCAAGTTGACGCATTTGAGAAATTTACCCCCCAAACGCGTGTTTGCCGGACCCTTCTCCCGGCATCGGAAAGCTCGAGAGGGCGCGCTGCGGCGGAATGTCCGGGGTCGAATCGGCAACCATGCCCCATCATAACCTATATGGTTAGATGTAGGAAAGCGGATTCTGCGCTTTTGCTTGCCTCCTCAACTCGCCGGAGCGGGGCAGCTGACCGCGGCGGTGATCGGCTCCAGCCGAACGTGCGCGATGGTGGCGGCGAACGCGCCATCGGTGGTGACCGCGAAGGGCGTGCCGATCCGCGTGATGTCCGCCCCCGCCTCGGCGAAGCAGCGCAGCGGGATCTGCGTCGTCGTCACCTGGCCGGGCTTCAATTGCCCGGTGATGTCGATCGGCCGATCGCCGAAGCTGATCGTCACGGGACGCGCGGGCGCCTTGTCGATCCGCCAGTCGACCGCGAGCGCGAAGGCGCCGGTCAGCTGGCGGTTGAGATCGGCGGCGGGGCCCGCGATCGAGAGCGTGCCCGAACCCTTGCCGGTCCAGGTCACCTGCTTGGCGTCCTCCTGCGCGGCGAGATCGACCGAGCGCGTGGCGATCGCGCCGGCGGGGCTGTCCACCGGCGGGCTGGCGACGGGGCGGGCGCCGCCGGCGTCGCTGATCGACATGGCCCAGGGCGAAAGCGCGCGGCCGTCATCGAAATAGCGATCGACGTTGAGCGCGGCGGCGATATCGACCCCGGGATCCTCGGAGAGCTGGGCGACGGGCTTCGCCTCGCCATATTTCAGGCCGTAGCCGAGCGGCCATAGCGGATCGGTGACCGGCGCGGCGGCGGTCTTCGGCCAGGGAAAGCTGAGCGTGCCGGTGAAGCCGCGTACGGGCGTGCCGTCCTTCCGCGCCACCAGCACGTCCGCGACGCCCGCGCCCTGGCTGCCGGGCAGCCAGGCGGCGACGAAGGCGTCCGACGCGTTGATCTCCGGATTGGTGAACATCGGGCGGCCGGAGAGGAAGACCGAGACGACGGGGATGCCCTGGCTCTTCAGCTTCTTGAGCAATGCGAGGTCGGTCGCGGCGACGGGCTGATAGTCGAGCGTCGGCACGTCGCCCTGGAACTCGGCATAGGGATCCTCGCCATAGACGACGATCGCGACATCGGGCTTGGCGGTGAACGCGCCATCCTTGCTGAGCGTCGCGGCGCCGCCGGCGTCCTTCACCGCCTGGGCGATGCCGGCGTAGATCGTCTGCCCATTGGGCATGTCCTTGGCCGTGACGTCGGTGCCCTGCCAGCTGATCGTCCAGCCGCCCGCCTGCTTGGCGAAGCTGTCCGCGCCCGCCCCGGCGACGAGTACCTTGGCGCCGGGCTTGATCGGCAGGACGGAGCCGTTGTTCTTCAGGAGCACCAGCGATTTCGCCACCGCCTCGCGCGCCAGCGCGAGATGCTCGGCGCTGCCGATCACCTCGAAGCCGTCGGGGGCGGCCGGCCGCGGCGCTTCGAGCATGCCCAGCTTCGCCTTGACGCGCAGGATGCGGCGGACCGCATCGTCGAGCCGCGCCATCGACACCTCGCCCGCCTTGACCTGCTTCACCAGGCTTTCGAACAGCCCCTTCCAGCTGTCCGGCGCCATGTACATGTCCAGCCCGGCATTGATCGCCTGCGGGCAATCGGTGGTGGTGCAGCCGGGAATCTGGCCGTGCGCGTTCCAGTCTCCGACCGAGAGGCCGGCAAAGCCCATCCGGCCCTTGAGCACATCGGTCAGCAGGCTCTTGTTGCCGTGATGCTTGACGCCGTTCCAGCTGGAGAAGGAGACCATCACGGTCAGCGCGCCGGCCTCGATCGAGGCGGGATAGCCGGCATTGTGGATGCGGACGAGCTCGGCCTCGCTGATCTCGGCGTCGCCCTGATCCTTGCCGTCCTTGGTGCCGCCATCGGCGAGGAAATGCTTGGCGGTCGCGGCGATGTGGCCGGGCGCGAGCGGCTTGCCGGCGACAAGCTCGCCCTGCACGCCCAGGGTCATCGGCGCGGCATAGCTCCTCACCAGATCGGGATCGGACGAATAGCCTTCATAGGCGCGCCCCCAGCGGCCGTCCTGCGGCACCGCTAGGGTGGGGGCGAAGGTCCATTCGATTCCGGTGGCGGCGACCTCGGCCGCGGTCGCCTCGCCGATGCGGCGGATCAGATCGGGATCATGCGCGGCGCCGAGCCCGATATTGTGCGGGAAGATCGTCGCGCCGGGCACGTTGCTGTGGCCGTGCACCGCATCGATGCCGAAGATGACCGGAATGCCGAGGCCGGTCTTCATCGAGGCGTCGCGAAACTCCTCGGTCAGCCGGTGCCAATCCTGCGCGGTCGAGCGTTCGTTGCCATAGGGCCCCGAATTGCCGCCGGCGAGGATCGAGCCGAGCGGATATCTGGCGAGATCGGCGGGCGTCACCGAGCTGATATCGCCCTGAACCGTCTGGCCGACCTTCTGTTCGACCGTCATTCGCCCGATCAGCGCATCGATCTTCGCCTCGGTCGCGGCGTCGGTGATCGCGGCGGGGCTTTCCGCGGCGGGCCAGGCGGCGGGATTCGCCTGCTGCGCGGTCGCAGGGGCGGCCGACAGTGCGACGATGAGGGCGAACAGGCTGGTGCGCGAATGCATTAATCTCTCCCCAACTGCGTTCCATTGAGAACGTTATCAATAGCGGTTGTGACGGCGTACCGCCGGAAATTCAAGCCGTTTCAGCGGTCGCTTCGCACGAGTCTGACAACGCTGTCAACGACATTGTCGATGATGGGTGGGGTGGGGATGCTCATCGTTCGCTTCGCACCAACAGGACCAGAACGGCCGACCCGACCGCCAGAAGCGCGAGCGTTCCCATCAGCGTGGCGAAGCTGCGGCCCGACACCAGCGTGACCGCAAGCACCGGCGACAGCAGCTGGGGCAGCGTGTTGGTGAGGTTGAACAGTCCGAGATCGCGCCCGCGATGGTTGGGGGACGGCAGCAGCTGCATGGTGTAGACCGCCTGCAGCGCCAGGAAGATCGATGACGCGCAGCCGAACAGCCCGTAGGCCATGATCGCGACGGGGACGGTGGTCGTCGCCCCCATCACGCCGAGCCCCAGCGCCATGGCGAGCGCGGCGCCGATCAGGAAGGGACGACGCGCGCCGATCCGGTCCGACGCGCGGCCGAGAAGCAGCGCGAGCGGGATGGCGACGAGCATGGTGACGCCGCCGGTCCGCGCCACCGTCGCGACCGACACCGTCTCTCCCGGCAGCGACTGGAAATAATAGAGGAAGAAGCTGAACAGCACGCCGCAGGCGACCTGGACGAACAGGCGGGCGAACCAGATGAGCGTCAGGTCGCGGCGGCGGACCAGGCGCTGCTCGGCGGAGACGGGCGGCTCCGGCGCGATCGGGCGCGGATGGAGCGCGAACAGCGGCAGCACCATCGCGGCGAACATCGCGCAGATGACGGCGAACTGCACCGCCTCCACCTCGATGCCCGGCAGCGTGACGACGATCGCCGCGACCGATCCGAACGGCTGGCCCGCGCCCAGGAGGCCGGCGAGCACGCCCTTCTGCGCATCGGGCACATGATCGGCCGCGAGCGCGGCGAGTGGGGCAAGCATCAGGTTGAGCGTGATCTGCCAGCCGACGATCGCCGCGACGATCATGGCCGGGGTCGAGGCGAAATGGATCAGGCCATAGGCGGCGACGGTCAGCGCCAGCCCGGCGGCGATCCACGGGCGGCGCGATCGGGTGAGGTCGCTCGCCCAGCCGAAGGCGATGTTGGCGATGCTCGCGGCGATCGCGCCGAGCAGCGTCGCCGCGGCGAGCCATTCGACCTTCAGGTCGCCCGCCGCCACCGCCATCTTCACCGGCAGCAATATGGTGAGGAAGGGGACATAGGCGACGAACCCGCCGGCATAGGCGAGCGCGTAGAGGAGAAGGAAGCGCGTGCTCTGCCGGTTGCCCGGCGCGTTCGGTTCAGCCGTCACATGGTCCCGTCGAGGCGCGCACCACCAGCTCGAAGGGCAGTACGCTGGGTGCGTCGGGATCAGGCTTGCCCTGCTTTGCCTCGATCAGCAACTCGGCGGCGCGCGCGGTCATCGCCGCGATCGGCTGGGCGATGGCGGTCAAGGGCGGAACGCTGAAGCGCGCGACGGGGGTGTTGTCGAAGCTGACGATCGACAAATCCCGCGGAACCGCGAGGCCGCGCGCCTCCGCGACGTGCAGCGCGGCGAGCGCCATCTGGTCGTTGCTGGCGACGATCGCGGTCGCCGGATCGGCGAGCGAGACGAGGGCGGTCGCGGCGGCTATCCCCGAATCGAAGGTGAAATCGCCGCGGCCGATCAGCTCTTCCGAATCGTCCCGCCCGGCGGCGCGCATCGCCTTCCGCCAGCCTTCGAGCCGCGCGCCCGACAGCGCATATTCGTCGCTGCCGGTGATGAAGCCGACGCGGCGGTGGCCGAGCGCGATCAGGTGTGCGGTGGCGACCTCGGCGGCGTGCGCGTCGTCCATCGAGATCGAGAAGCCGGCGCCGTCGCCGACCGATCCGATGCGGGCGAAGGGGATGTGCTGGCGGGTGAGCAGCTCGGTGATGGTCGGGTTGTCGCCGTGCGGCGGGGTCAGGATCACGCCGTCGGGCCGGAGCGAGGAGAGCGCGGCCATGATCTCGCGCTCGACATGCGCGCTGTGCGTGTCGACCAGCTCGAAGATCATGCGATAGCCGTGCTCGGCGCATTTGAGCATGCCGCCCAGGAGCATCTGGTCGACCCAGTCGGTGCCCTCGCCCGAGCGCCAGCCGTCGATGGTGCGATCGCGGTCGTTCAGCGCAAGGATCAGGTAGGAGCGCGATCCGCCAAGGCGCCGCGCGGCGAGGCTGGGGACATAGCCGAGCTTGGCCACCGCGGCGTGGACTCGCTCCTGCACCTGCGGGCGCACATTGGGCTCGTTGTTGATCACGCGCGAAACGGTCTGCAGAGAGACCCCCGCCTCCGCCGCGACATGCTTGATGGTGACCGCCTGTCGGCGCGTGTGCGGCATCGAACCCCCTGTGGTCAGTCGTCTTGCCAGCAGCGCCGGCCGGTCGGCAAGCGGCTCATGCGCGCGAGCCCTCGGGCGGCGGCGCGGCGCAGTGATCGGCGAGGAAGCGGGCATGGGTGGGCAGCCCCGCGACGGCGCGCGCGAGGCTGTCTGCGGCGCGGTCCAGGTCGGGCAGGGCGGTCGCCATGTCGACCCGGTCGGCGAGCGGGTGGTGGGTGCGCGGGATCACGCCCATTCCGTCGAACACCGATTGCCAGCTGACGTTGCGGAACAGCCCGTCGAGCGTCTCCGGGATGGCGCCGGCGGCGCGGAACAGGGCGATGCGGCGGACGAGGTCCGCTGGCAGCTCCATTGTGCGGCAGGCGCGCCAGAAGGCGGTGTCGTCGCGCTCGCTGACGCAGTAATGGAGGATGATGAAGTCGCGGATCTCCTCGTAGTCCGCGGTCATCCGGCGGTTGTATTCGTCGATCAGATGGCCGTCGCAGTCCTGCGCCGGCATGTAGCGGAAGAACATGTCCATGCCGCGATAGATCAGGTGGATCGCGGTCGATTCGAGCGGCTCGATGAAGCCGGCGGCGAGACCGATCGACAGCACGTTGCGCCGCCAGATGGCCTCGCGCACGCCGGTGCGGAAGGGGACCGTCATCGGATCGGTGACGGTCTCGCCCTCGACCTTGGCGAGCAGGGTGGCGGTCGCCTCGTCGTCGCTCATGTGAGCGGTCGAGAAGACATGGCCGTTGCCGGTGCGGTGCTGGAGGGGAATGCGCCAGCGCCAGCCGGCATCCTGCGCGCTGACCTGGGTGAAAGGCTGGGGCGGACCGGCATTGGCGGTCTGGACGACGATCGCGCGGTCGCACAGCAGCCAGCGCGACCAGTCGCGCCAGGCGACGCCCTGCGTCTTGCCGATCAGCAGCCCGCGAAAGCCGGTGCAATCGATGAAGAAATCGGCCGACACCTCGCGCCCGTCCTGCAACCGCAGCGTCCGGACGAAACCGTCGGGCCGCGCCTCGACGTCGGTGACGATGCCCTCGGTGCGCGTGACGCCGCGCGCCTCCGCAAAGCGGCGCAGATAGCGCGCGACCAGCTTGGCGTCGACATGCAGCGCATAGGCCGCGCCGCCGATCGGGCTGCGCGGCGCGGCGAAGGGCAGGGTGAAGCGCCCCTCGCGCGCCATCACGGCGGCGGGCGCGAAATCCTGCAGCCCGCGCGCAAGCCCGTGGCCCTTGGCCCTCAGCCAGAGATGGTAGAACTCGGTAAGCCCGGCCTGCGGGCCGATCGTGCCGAAGGGATGGAAATAGGTCTCGCCCTTCACCCGCCAGTCGCGGAACTCGATGCCGAGCTTGTAGCTCGCCTGCGTTTCGCGGATGAAGTCGCTCTCGCTGATGCCGAGCTTGGCGATCAGCTCGAGAAAGGGCGGGATGGTCGATTCGCCGACGCCGATCGTGCCGATATCGTCCGATTCGACCAGCTCCACGCCCAGGTCCGGGCAAAGATGCGCGAGCATCGCCGCGGCGACCCAGCCCGCGGTGCCGCCGCCGACGATGCAGATGCTGCGAAGGGGTTCGGGCGCGGTCACCGATCGAGCGTTTCGAGGAACTGGCGGTGGCTGGGCGTGGCGGCGACGGTGTTGGCGACGCTTTCGCGCATCCGCTTCATCGCCGCCGAGACCTTGGCCCTGTCGATCCCGTCCAACGCGCGGTTGGCGCCCTCGGGGATGCGGTCGAAGCCGGTGTACATCGCCAGCCAGCTTGCCGGATGGAACATCTCCCAGCGATAGCGGATGAACTCGCCGCGCGCGTCCCACAGCTCGATCTTGCGGCGCAGCGTGTCGGGCACGGGCATCGCCGCGCAGTGACGCCAGAACGCGGTGTCGTCGCGCCGGGTGAGCTTGTAGTGGAGGATGATGAAGTCCCGCACGCGCTCCATCTCGCGCGCGGTGGCGTCGTTGAATTCCTCGGCCAGCGCCGGATTGAGCCGGCGGTCGGGGAACAGCTCCTTCAGCCGTTCGATGCCCGTCTCGATCAGCGCGATGCTGGTCGATTCGAGCGGTTCGAGGAAGCCCGCCGCCAGCCCGAGCGCAACGCAGTTGCCCGCCCAGGCGCGCGTGCGCCGCCCTGAGCGGAAGGGAATGGCGCGCGGTTCGATCAGCGGCTTGCCGGGCAGGTCGGAAAGCAAGGTCGCCGTCGCCTCGTCCTCGCTCATCAGCTTGCGCGAATAGACGATGCCGTTGCCGGCGCGGTGCCTCAAAGGAATGCGCCACTGCCAGCCCGCCGATTTGGCGTGCGCGCGGGTATAGGGCGGGGGATCGTCGAGCGCGTTCTCGGTCTGCACCGCGATCGCCGCGTCGCAGGGCAGCCATTCGCTCCAGTCCTCGAAGCCGACCTCCAGCGCCTCGCCCAGCAGCAGCGAGCGGAAGCCGGTGCAGTCGATGAAGAAATCGCCCTCGATCCGCCGGCCGTCATCGAGGCGGACCGCGGCGATTGCGCCGCGCTCGCCCGGCTCGACCTGGGCCACCTTGGCGTCAATGCGGGTGACGCCCGAAGCCTCGGCATAGCGGCGCAGATATTGCGCGAACAGCGAGGCGTCGAGGTGAAGCGCCCAATCGAAGGTCGCGAGCGGGGTGGGCGGATTGACCTGCGGCAGCGCCATGCGGTGCTTCTCGGCCAGCATCGCGCCCAGCGAATAGGCCGAGATCGGCGTGTCGTCGCCCGCCGCGCGCGCCTGCAGCCAGAGATGGTGGAAGCCGATATCGCCGTGATCCTGGCCATAGAGGCCGAAGGGATGGATGAAGCCTTCACCGACGCGGCGCCAATCCTGGAAGAGGATGCCGAGCTTCGCGGTCGCGCCGGTTTCGCGCATGACGGCCTCGTCTGTCAGGCCCAGCTTGGCGTAGAAGCGGCGGATGGTCGGGATCGTCGCCTCGCCGACGCCGATCGTGCCGATCTCGCTCGATTCGACCAGCGTGATGGCGAGGCCGGATCCGTGGAAGTGCTTCGCCAGCGCCGCCGCCGCCATCCAGCCCGCGGTGCCTCCGCCGACGATGACGAGCGAACGGATGCTGTGGGGCGAGGCTTCTGTCATCAGATCAAGGACGCGCAATCGATAGGTGGTGGCAAGAGGCTTTCGCGCCGCTCCCCCAAAAAGAAGGCCGGCCGCGACCCGGGTCGCGGCCGGCCAGAGGGGATCAGAATTTGAAGCGCACGCCGGCCGAATAGCGAGGCTCGAATTCGTTGCGCCAAGCGAACTGGCGCGAGTCCTCGTCGAACTGGTAGTAGTATTTCTCGATCTCGCCGAAGACGTTGGAGGCGTTGCCGTAGAGCGAGAAGTTGTCGGTAATGGCGTAGGTGACGTTCAGGTCCACATATTGGCTGGTATCCTGATAGATCGCGATGCCGTTAACCTGACCGGTCAGGCGTGGAGAGCGCCGGTTGTAGGCGGCGCGCGCCTGGAGCCTGCTGTCCTGATACCAGAAAGCGAAATTCCACTGATGCGCCGAGTTGTCCTGGAAGGGAAACTTGCTCCCGTCGAGTTGCGGCGCGGCGGATTCGTTGGCGCTGTCCGAATAGGTGTAGTTCGCGTCGAACCCGAAATTGCTTAGAATGCCATCGGTCGGGATGATGTCGTCGAATGCCACCTTGGCGCCCAACTCGACGCCCTGCAGCGAACCGCCCGTACCCTGGATCGGCCGGCTGAACGGCACCGTGCGGCGGATGACGCCGTCGCCGTCGGGGAAGCGGCCGTCGTTGATTGAATCCGTGGTCACGAAGCTTTCGATATCGAGCAGGAAGACGCCCGCATTGAGCAGCGACGCACGTCCCCAATAATATTCGAGCGCAACATCATAGTTGGTCGATCGCCAGGGGTTGAGGTGCGGGTTGCCGGCCGCCGATGCGCCGGTGACCTGACGCACGCCCTCGGGCGCATTGTTCGCCGTCGTGGGGTCGTCGGGATCGACGCCCGGAGAATCGCTGGTGGAGATGGTCAGGCCGCCGCCATAATTGCCAAGGTCGAGCGGGATCATGGTCTTGGAATAGGCGGCGCGCGCCTTCAGATTGTCGGTCAGGTCGACCTGCGCGTTGATGACAGGCAGGAAATCCCAATAATCGTTGCGGTCGAACGTGTCGCCGATGTCGCTGTTGGTATCGCCATAGGGGATCACGGGGCCGGTGAGGTTCTGCCGGACCTTGATCAGCGTATGGACGACGCGCAGGCCGGCGTTGACCTGAAGCGCGCCGAATTCGAGCGCGGCGTTCGCGTAACCGCTCTGTTCATAGAAATCGACATTGTAGGACGTGCCCGGGATGATCACCGGGAATGCGTTGCCGAATACGCGCTGCTGGAACGCCAGCGGATCGTTGAAATCACGCGGATCGGCAACCCAGATGCCGGGGAATCCTTCGGTAACGGAGCCGAAGTCATCCAGGAAATAGACGTTGTTGTTCGCGCCGAGATTGGTCGGTCGCCAGGCGGTATAGCCTTGGAAGACCGTCTCCGGATTGCTCGCGCTTACCGGCAACGCGGGATTGAAATTGGGATTGGGAACATGCTCCCCCGCGGTGCAGCCCGCGGTGTTGTCCAGCACGACGTCGATCGCCTTCCACTGCGCCGCGCAGCCATTGGGATCGGACGCGCCGTTGCCGGCGTAGAGGTTCGAGAACAGGTGGTAGTTCTGAATCTCGGTCCGCCGACGGCTCGCCCGGCCGCCCGCGTCGATCCGATTGAGGAAGCCGAACAGCGCGCCATCGGCCTTTTCGAAGTCGAACGATCCGTCGAACCGCGCGGCGTAGAGATCGGAATTGTTGCGGTTGTTGCCCTCCGACGAATAGGCGGCGACCGTGTAGCTGTCGAGGTTCGACATATAGTCGCGCAAGGTCGAGTCGGCGCCAAGGCCGCCGCCGATCACGCGATCGAACCCGCTCCAGACGATGTTGCGGCCCGAGATGTCGATGTGCAGCTGCGGGTCCGATCCGTAGCCCAGCGGATTCGGATTGACGTAGCGGCCGCCATTCACGCCGACGACGCCGTTTGAGTATTGGGATGCCGGATATTGGGACGCGATATCTGCCGGATAGAAGGTGCCGCGCGTGCGGTCCGCCGCGTTGCGGAACAGCGTGAACTGGCGATCGGGCCCGTATTGCCAATTGCTGAGATCGCCCTGCACCTGGCCGTTGGTGTTGAGATAGTCGGCGTCCGAATAGATGCCGCGCACGCTGAAGGTCAGCGGGCCGCCCTTGTCATATTCGAGCTCGAGGTTGAAGTTCTTCGATTCCGCCTTGATCGAGCGGTTGACGCTGAACGAGTTCACCCACCAGGCGTCGAGATCATATTCGTCGACGTCGAGCACGCTTTGCTGTGTCGGCACGTTATTGATGAGCCGCGTGATCTCGACGCCCGAATCCTCGGAGACCGTGGGATTCATCCAGCCGAGCGCGTTCCAGCGATTCGAAATGTTCATGCCGGCGCGCAGATCATGCTCGATGAAGCGCGTGTAGAAGCCTTCGGCGGTCAGGGTGATGCCGTCATCGACCTCCCACTGGATCGCGCCCGATGCGCCGAAGCGCTTGCGCTCCACCTCGCGATGAAAGGTTTCGTAGCCGTGCGGCGCGATCCAGTCGGCGCCGGGATTGGCGGCGTTCCCATTGCCGCCCCAGTCGTTGTTGAGGAAATGGCCGCCGGCGAAGCCCGCGTAATTGTTGCCGAGCGTGATGTCGCTGTACGCCGCGCTCGCCAGGATGCCGATGCGGCCGGTGCGATAGCTGGCGAGGCCGCTGACCAGGTAATCGTCGGTGCTGGTGTATTTGCCGGTCTGATACTCGCCCTGGCCGGAGACGGTCAGCCCGTCCTTGAAGTCGAACGGGCGGCGCGTGCGCAGGTCGAGCGTGCCCGAGATGCCGGAGAGCGCGTTGCGCACGTCGGGCGACTTGAACACCACCACGCCGCTCATCAGCTGCGCCGGAATGTCGTTGAGGTTGGGCTGGGCGGTGCCGAGATTGGCCGGCGAGAGATATTGCTCGCCGTTGAGCAGGGTGACGACCTGCGGCAGGCCGCGGATGTTGACCGTCGCGCCTTCGCCGGCCGAACGGACGATCTGCACGCCCGAGATGCGCTGCAGCGAATCGACGATGGTGACGTCGGGCAGCTTGCCGATGTCCTCGGCCGAGATCGCGTCGACGATCGCGGCGCTCTCGCGCTTGAGGTCGATCGACTTGGCCTGCGACGCGCGGATGCCGGTGACGATGATCTCCTCGCCGAAACCCTGGCCCGGATCGGTGGCGGGGGCGGTGCCGGCCTCGACCGGCGGCTCCTGCGTGCTCGCCGGCTCGGTCTGCGCGTGCGCGCCCGTCGCCAGCGCCGTGGTCGTCAGGAAACCCGCAATCGCCCTGCGCGTCCAGTTGGTCATGTGCCCCTTGCTCCCCATCGTCAATTCAAGTCGTTAGATGCGAATGTGCAGCCGCCATCGCAGCGCGCGACGGCGTTTCGCTCCGGCCAGCGGCCGATCTGTCCAGCAATGTTCGAAGTGTGATTCGCGACTCGCGTCAGCGCCCGTGGCAGTGACCGATCAGCGGAAATCCAGCCTTTTCATTCCGTCTCTCTCCCTATGACGTGAGACTTTGCTGTCCCTTGGCTGTCATAAAGCATTCTTTGAGAGCGTTCTCAAGACATATTTTGTCGGCATTGCGGACAGGTGCGCCGGGCCGCGGTTCCTAAAAGAACAGCTTGCGGAAGCTCAGGCGGATCGAGCGGCCCATGGGATCGAGCAGATCGGGCTGATAGCCGATCGGCGTGGCGCCGCTCGCGTTCCGCACGTCCATGCGGCTGTCGAACAGATTGTCTACCGCGAGCGACACGCGCGACCCGCGGAAGAACGGAACGGAACGCACCAGGTCGCGCTGCTGGCCGAGATCGGCCCACAGGCGGAGATTGACCGTGGTGAGCGCGCCGAAACGGAGATCGTTGGGGGAAGGGGCGCCGCCCGGATCGGCCAGCACCGATGTCGCGCTCTGCCAGTCGACGTTCAGGCGGGCGCCGATGCCGTTGCGGTTATAGCCGGCGCGCAGCTCGATCTGGTGGCGCGGCTCGCCGCCCCGGCCGCCGATCGTCGAGCCGCCCAGCAGATCGAGCTCGGGCACGCCGGGGCGGATCAGCACGGTGTCCTCAAGCCGCCAGTTGTGGAAGATGCCCAGGTTGATGCGGCCTTGCCGTCCGCCGCCGCCGAAGCCGCGACGCCCGCCGCGCCCGCCGCCGGCCTCACGCCGTTCGCGCCGCGCGTCACGCCGGGCGTCGCGTCGCGCCTCGATCTCCTCGGGCGTCAGGGGCTGGCCGTCCGCACCGGTGGGCGGCGGCGCCTCCAGCGTCTCCGACCAGTTGAAGCCCCAGCGGAACTGGCGCCGCTCGCTGCGCGCGAAATTGACCGGGCGGCTGTCGATGCGCAGCAGCGTGCCGTCGGCGTCGCGCTCGAACCGGTCGGGGAAGGCGGCCTCGATCTCGGGCGTGGCCGTGGGGAAGCTCGCGGTGGGATTGTCGATGCGTGTGTCGGTATAGTTGGCGAGCAAGGTGAGGTCGGTCTCCGGTACCGGCTTCGCGGTCAGGCCGAGCTTCATCACCCGGCGATTGTCGGCGAGCAGGCCCGGATTGCCGCCTTCCACCAGCGTCACGTCCACCGTCTGGCCGGTGGTCACGTCGAGCACGCGGACATTGGGGGTGACCAGCACCGGGTTGCCCAGCTGCTGGATGCTCGGCGCGCCTTCCTCGTGCGTCATCGATGCGATCAGCCGAACATCGTCGAGCGGCTCCCAGTTGAGCCCGTAGCCCAGCGTGGTGAGCGTGCCGAAGTCCGAAAGCTGCTCGACCATGCCGTTGGCGTTGGCCGACAGCGAGCCGACACCGCTGTCATCGAGCAGCGGAATATCGACATTGGCCTGGGCGTTGGCCTGGTCGCGCGACAGCTCGGTCGCGGTGAACAACTCCCCGCGGGTCGATTCGCTGGCGATGTCGCGCAGGTTGAAACCGGCCTTCAGCGTGGTGGCGACCGCGCCGGCAGGCAGCTCGAACAGCTCGCCGCTCGCGGTGCCTTCGGTGTCGATGGTCTGGGAAACCGATTCCGAACGGTCCCGGCGGACGCCGCCGCCGTCGATGTCGCGATCTGTCAGCGTGGTCGACCAGTCGCGGTTGTAGCCGCCCGACAGCGACCATTGCCATTGGGAGAGATCGCCGTTCAGCGCATAGTTGACGTTGCCGGTGCGCGTGCGGCGGTCGCGCAGCAGGCGCTGCGAATCGTCGAGCGCGCGGCCGAGCGCGGCGCGGCTGTCCTCGCCCTCCAGCTCGGCGCTGAGCGTCGCCGAGACGTTGCCGAGGATGGTGCGGTTATAGCTGCCGTTGAGCTTGACCGCGTCCGAAGCCGACTGGAGCGTGCGGTCGGGATCGGCCTCGACCAGGTCGCGCTCGTCCTCGAACAGCGGATTGGCGCGCTCATATTCGCCGTCGATCGAAAGGCGGCTGCCCTGGGCGATGCGCAGATAGTTGACGTCGGCCTCATATTGCTGCCGCCCGCCGGCGGTCGCCTGGCGCGTTTCGAGTTCGGTCGTCACCGCCTCAAAACGCCGGCGCAAGACGAAGTTGACCACCTTCTGATCGGCCCGATAGCCGTATTTGAGCGCAACCTCCTCGGGCAGGATGTCGACGCGCGCCACCGCCTCGGGGGGAAGATCGCGGATCTCGCGGAAGCTGGAGATGCGGCGGCCGCCGAGCAGCACCACGGGCGATCCCTCGCCGCGGCCCTGGATGCTGCCGGTCAGGGGCGATAGTTCCTCGAGCAGCTCGGCGAGGTTGCTCGCGCCATAGGCGCGGATGTCGCGCGCATCGAGCGTCACCTCGGGCTCGATATCGCCGATCACCGAACCGCGCGGACGGCTGCTGCCGACGACGACGATCTCTTCGGCGAGCTCGTCTTCCAGCATCTCGTCATCGGCTTCGGCCGCCTGCTCCTCCGCCTCGCTCGCGGGCGGCTCGGGCGGCGACACTTGCGCAAGCGCGGGCCAGGACGCGGACAGCAGGAACAGGGCGGCAAGACGCATGGCGGACTTTCTCAGACAATTGTGAGGCCGCGCTAACCGGCAATTGTATCAGAACTGTGCCGAACGAGCCTGCTCGAAACGAATTGCATGGCGCGCAATCGCCGCAGCGGCGATTGCCCTTTCCGCATGCGCATGCGCGGTGTAATGGCGGGCGCGAGCGAGGCCCAAGACCATGTTCGACCAGATGGACGCGCTGATCCTGGCGCGTATCCAGTTCGCCTTCACGGTGAGCTTCCATTTCATCTTCCCGGCCTTTTCGATCGGGCTGGCGAGCTATCTGGCGGTTCTGGAAGCGCTGTGGCTGAAGACCGGCAAGGCGCTCTACCTCGACCTGTTCAAATACTGGCTGAAGATCTTCGCCGTCGCCTTCGCGATGGGCGTCGTCTCAGGGATAGTCATGTCCTATCAGTTCGGCACCAACTGGTCGGTCTTCTCCGACAAGGCGGGGCCCGTCATCGGCCCGCTGATGGCCTATGAGGTGCTGACCGCTTTCTTCCTCGAAGCCGGATTCCTGGGGGTGATGCTGTTCGGGATGCAGCGGGTGGGAAAGGGGCTGCACTTCGCCGCGACGCTGATGGTGGCGATCGGCACCTTCATCTCGGCCTTCTGGATTCTCTCGGTCAACAGCTGGATGCACACGCCGGTGGGCTTCGCGATCAACGCGGACGGCCAGTTCGTGCCGGCCGCGCCCTGGACCCAAATCGTCTTCAATCCCAGCTTTCCCTATCGGCTGGTCCACACCGTGATCGCCGCATATCTGACCACTGCGCTCGCGGTCGGCGCGGTCGGCGCGTGGCACCTGCTGAAGGACAAGGGCAATCCGCATGCCCGCAAGATGTTCTCGATGGCGATGTGGATGGCGGCGCTGGTCGCGCCGGTGCAGATCTTCGCCGGCGACATGCACGGGCTCAACACGCTGGAGCACCAGCCCGCCAAGGTGATGGCGATGGAGGGGCATTATGACAGCCATCCCGACGGTGCGCCGCTGATCCTGCTAGGCATTCCCAACCCGGAGGAGAAGCGCGTCGATTATGCCATCGAAATTCCCAAGGCGTCGTCGCTGATCCTGAAGCACGATCCGAACGCGCCGCTGGCCGGGCTGGACACGATCCCCGACGATCGTGAGCCGCCGGTCGCCATCGTCTTCTGGTCTTTCCGCATCATGGTCGGGATCGGCTTCCTGATGCTGGGGCTGGGGCTGTGGAGCCTGCTCGCGCGGGTCCGCAAGAAACTCTACGACTGGCATTGGCTGCACCGCGCCGCAATCCTGATGGGGCCGTCGGGCTTCATCGCGGTGCTGGCGGGTTGGGTGACGACCGAGGTGGGGCGCCAGCCCTACACCATCTACGGCCATCTGCTGACCGCCGACAGCGCCTCGCCGCTCGCTGCGCCCGCCGTAGGCGCGTCGCTGATGGCGTTCGTCATCGTCTATTTCTTCGTCTTCGGCGCGGGCACCTGGTACATATTGCGCCTCGCCGCCAAGGCGCCGCATCCCCATGAGGCGGGCGTCATCGAACAGGAGGACGGGCCGATCCGCACCGCCGGCATCACGCCCGGCCCGGCACAGGGCCATCCCGCCGACACCCGGGGAGGCGCGTGATGGACCTCGCGGTCAACGCCGACCTGACGGTCATCTGGGCGTTCGTCATCGCCTTCGCGGTTGCGGCCTATGTGGTGCTCGACGGATTCGATCTCGGCATCGGCCTGCTGTTCCCCTTCTTTCGCGTCGGCAAAGAGCGCGACACTGCGATGAACGCGATCGCGCCGGTGTGGGACGGCAACGAGACCTGGCTGGTGCTGGGGGGTGGGGGGTTGATGGCGGCATTTCCGCTTGCCTATGCGGTTATCCTGCCGGCGCTCTATGCGCCGCTGATCGCGATGCTGCTGGGCCTGGTGTTCCGCGGCGTGGCGTTCGAGTTCCGCTGGCGCGACCCGCGCCACCGCGCCTTCTGGGATTTCGCCTTCACCGGCGGATCGGCGCTCGCCGCCTTCGCCCAAGGCGTGACGCTGGGCGCGCTCCTGCAGGGAATCGATGTCGAGGGCCGCGCCTATGCCGGCGGCTGGTGGGACTGGGCGACGCCGTTCACATTGCTCACCGGCCTCGCGATCATGACCGGCTACGCGCTGCTCGGCGCGACCTTCCTGATCTGGAAGACCGACGGCGGCACGCGCGACGACGCCCGCCGCTTCGCCAGATGGCTCGTCCCCGCGACCGTCGTCGCGCTGGGCGCGGTCAGCGCCGCGACGCCGTTCCTAGAGGGACAATATTATGAGCGCTGGTTCGTCTTTCCGGGCCTGCTGGCGACGGTGCCGATGCCGCTGCTCGTGGTCGGCAGCGCCTATTTCGCCTG
This sequence comes from Sphingomonas gilva, assembly GCF_003515075.1. Taxonomy (GTDB): domain Bacteria; phylum Pseudomonadota; class Alphaproteobacteria; order Sphingomonadales; family Sphingomonadaceae; genus Sphingomonas; species Sphingomonas gilva. The sequence goes on along the minus strand of NZ_QWLV01000008.1, from coordinate 128,500 downwards.
GACCGGGATTGGCGGCGGCCGCGACGGGCTGCCCTTCCTGCTCTCGCTGAACCTCTTCCTCCTGAGCATGATCGGCCTCGGCATATCGATCTGGCCGGACATCGTGCCCGGCCGCATCAGCATCTGGGACGCCGCCGCGCCCGAGAAGAGCCAGGTGTTCATGCTGATCGGCGCGGGGATCATGATCCCCGTCATCCTCGCCTACACCGCGTTCAGCTATTGGGTGTTCCGCGGCAAGACCGGGCATGAGGGCTATCATTGAGCGAGCGGCCCCTATGGCGGCGGCTGGGCTGGTTCGTCGGACTGTGGGCGGCTAGCGTCGCGGTGCTGGGCATCGTCGCCCTGATCATACGGACATGGCTGAATGGGTGAGGCGCTGTACGGCTGCGTCGAGGCGGGCGGCACCAAGTTCGTGCTCGGCGTCGCGAGCGGGCCCGATCGGGTGATCGCGACCAAGCGTATCCCGACGACTACGCCCGCCGAAACGCTGGGCCGAATGCGCGACTGGTTCGCCGAGCACACAATAGCGGCATTCGGCATCGGCAGCTTCGGGCCGGTGATCCTCGACCGCGCCGATCCCGCCTGGGGCCACATAGCCGACACGCCCAAGCCGGGATGGAGCGGCGCGGACATGGCCGGCGCGCTCTCCGGCTTCGCCGCGCCCGTCGGCTTCGACACCGACGTCAACGCCGCCGCGATCGGCGAAGCGCGCTGGGGCTCGGGGCAGGGGGCGGCGAGCCTGGTCTATCTGACGGTGGGCACGGGGATCGGCGGAGGCGCCGCGATCGGCGGCCGGCCGGTGCACGGCGCGCGCCACCCGGAAATGGGGCATGTCCGCGTTTCGCGGCATCCCGACGACGCCGGCCTCGCAGGCATCTGCCCGTTTCACGGCGATTGCGCCGAAGGGCTGGCCAACGGGCCGTCGATCATCGCCCGCCACGGCGCATCGCTGTCAGAGCTGCCCGCCGACCATCCGGCGCACATGATCGAGGCGCACTATCTGGCGCAGCTGGTGCAGAATGTCGTGGCGGTCCTGTCTCCGCAGGTGGTGGTGATGGGGGGCGGGGTGATGGCGACGCCGGGGCTGATCGACCGCGTGCGCGGCGAATACGCCCGCCTGGCGGCCGGCTATTTCGCCAGCCCCGCCGATCTGATCCGCGCGCCGGGATTGGGCGACCGTTCCGGTCTGCTCGGCGCGCTGGCGCTGGCGATGGCGGCGGAACGCGGGTAGCTTCGCGGGCTTGGCCGTGACGGAGTGAAAACGTGTTGCATCGCCGCGATCTGCTGATGGCGTCTGCCATGCTGCCCGGAATGGTGGGCGCGCGCGCTCTGTCGGCAGGGAGCGACCAGGCGCTGACGCCGGAAATGTTCGGGGCCAAGGGCGATGGCCGCACGGACGACAGCGCAGCCTTCGCGCGGCTATCGGCGAAGGTCACGGCCGACGGAGGCGGCACGATCGTGCTGCGCAGGACGACCTACATCGTCGGCACCCAGAGACCCGGCCGTGACGGTCGGCTGTCGGCCGCCGAACTGATGGTGTTCAAGGGGTGCGCCAAGCCGCTGACGATCCGTGGAAACGGTGCGCGACTGCGCTGCGCGGCCGGCCAGCGCTACGGTGTGTTCCAGGCCGACGGCACGCCGAAACAAGGCCAGAATCGCCGGAAAGACGGCGGCGTGGTACAACGGCCCTACCGTCACATGATCCTTGTCGAGCAATGCACCGGGGCGGTCGAGATCGATGATATCGAGCTGGACGGAAATCAGGACGCCCATGTCGTCGGCGGAAAATATGGCGACAAGGGCTGGCAGATCGCGACTGGAGGCCTGGCCCTAAGAAACAACAGCGGACCCGAAACGCTGACCAATGTTCATTCGCATCACCATGCGCAGGACGGGTTCTACATCGACGGCGTCGACCGGGCGACTCCCGGGGTGCGCCGCCGCCTGATCGGCTTGCGGGCCGACGCGAACGGGCGGCAGGGCATGAGCATCGTCGGCGGCCGCGGCTATGAGCTGTCGGGTTGTTCATTCACCCGGACGGCGCGCGGCAGGGTGGCGAGCGCGCCTGCTGCCGGACTGGACATCGAGGCGCAGCGCGGCAAGAAAATCCGCAACCTTCGGCTTTCGGATTGCCGTTTCGCGGACAATCGCGGCTGTGGCATGGTCGCCGATTCGGGAGACAGCGCCGACGTGAGGTTTGTGAAATGCAGCTTCATCGGCACCTCCAACTGGAGCGCCTGGCCGCGCAAGCCCGGTTTCGCCTTCGATTCCTGTCTGTTCGTCGGCACGCTGGTGCACGCGTTCGGCGACCCCGATCCGGCCAAGGCGGCACGCTTCGTCGATTGCGATTTCCGTGACGATCCCAAATTATCGCCAACGGGCAAGCTCACGATGCGCAAGAACCTGATCGCGGACCTTTCGCGTGCGCAGAACGTGTTGTTCGACCGCTGCCGCTTCCTGCTCACGCATGACGGCGTGCTGCCGTGGAGCGTCGGGCCGATCTACCGCGACTGCATCATGTCCCAGCGATCCGACAAGGTCGCGCACACGCGGGGCACCTTCCAAGGCCGCAACCGCATCACCGGCCCGGTCGCCATCGGCCGCTCAATCATACAGGGAAGTTTGGAGCTGAACGGGACGATTCTCGAGCGTAACGGATAGATGGAAGGCAACGTCGCATTGTGCCAATGTTTGGCGGCATGCTAAGTGGAACGCGAAGGGGGCTTCATGGATTTGAGTCTACGAGGGCTTGTTCCTAAGCCGGTTCGCCGCCTGATCGGCCGTTTGCCCGCTCCGGCCAAGACGGTGATTCATGCTCCGAGACTTTATGTTCGACGCCTTTGGCAATGGGCTTTCGTCGCGATTGAAACGAAGCCGGTCGGCAAAGGCAGCGCTGGACGCTGGCTTGCCTCGATCGCTGCCTCACCCTTGACAAGTGCGGGCGGACTCAATGGCTGGAAGCGCCCCATGCTGTCCTGGAACGCAACGCTAAGGGCCAAGGGGATCGGCGTTTTCTTTGTACGAGCGGATAGTGACGATCTTTACCATATCTTGCCGTCGCGGGAACGACATGTTCTTGAAATCATCAGACGATCTCTGTCGAAAGGTGACGTTTTCGTAGATGCGGGCGCCAACAACGGAGTCTTCACCGTGTTGGCCGCGCACTTGGTGGGCGAGAGCGGTCGTGTGGTGGCCATCGAGATGATTCCTTCTACCGCCTCCTGCCTGCGCAGGAACGTCGCATTGAACGATCTCGATAATGTCGAGGTGGTGGAACGGGCTTTGGCCGATACTGCGGGAAGAATCGTCAGCGCGATTGTACCGACGCGTCTGTTCGGTTCAGCCAGCATCGCTCATCGTGACGGCGCCGGCGAACGAATCGACGTGACGACGACGACGTTGGATGAAGCTACCGCAGGCATCGAGACGATCAATCTGTTGAAGATCGATCTCGAGGGCGCGGAACGCCTGGCGATGGCAGGTGCGGCGGCGACCATCGACAAATGCCGAGGGATCATATTCGAAGCCAAGGAAGACGATATCAGCGATATCCTCATCCAGCGCGGTTTCACCATAGATGTGCTCGACCGCAACAACCGGATAGCGGTGCGTGATCGCCGGGACCTCAGCGCATAGCGGCGCGCTCATCCCGTACCCCACAAAAGAAAATTTTGGTCGCATCGAATGGAGGGGCATCGCACATTGGCATGCGAAGTCGCCGCTGCAGAATTCCTATTCCCCCACCTAGATTGCATCACCTCATGTCCCTGACCCATCTCGACCGCCTCGAAGCCGAGAGCATCCACATCCTGCGCGAGGTCGCCGCCGAGGCGGGGAAGCCGGTGATGCTCTATTCGATCGGCAAGGATTCGGCGGTGATGCTCCACCTGGCGAAGAAGGCCTTCCATCCCTCGCCGCCGCCATTCCCGCTGATGCATGTCGATACGACATGGAAGTTCCGCGCTATGTACGAGCTGCGCGACCGGGCGGCCGCCGAGGCGGGGATGGAGCTGATCGTCCATCGCAACCCCGACGCCGAGCGCCAGGGAATCAATCCGTTCGATCACGGCAGCCTCCACACCGACATGTGGAAGACCGAGGGACTCAAGCAGGCGCTCGACAAATACGGCTTCGACGCGGCGTTCGGCGGCGCGCGGCGCGACGAGGAGAAGAGCCGGGCGAAGGAGCGCGTGTTCAGCTTCCGCTCCGCCAACCACCGCTGGGACCCCAAGAACCAGCGGCCCGAGCTGTGGCGGCTGTACAATGCGCGCAAGGCCAAGGGCGAGAGCATCCGTGTCTTCCCGATCAGCAACTGGACCGAGCTCGACATCTGGCAATATATCCGGCGCGAGGGGATCGAGATCGTCCCGCTCTATTTCGCCGCGCCGCGGCCGACGGTGGAGCGCGACGGGCTGATCCTGATGGTCGATGACGAGCGCTTTCCGCTGCGCGAAGGCGAGGTTCCCGTCGAGCGTTCGATCCGCTTCCGCACGCTCGGCTGCTATCCGCTGACCGGCGCGGTCGAGAGCGACGCGGCGACGCTTACCGACGTGATCCAGGAGATGCTGCTGACCACCACCAGCGAGCGCCAGGGCCGCGCGATCGACCATGACCAGGCGGCGAGCATGGAGAAGAAGAAGCAGGAGGGGTATTTTTGATGGGCGCGATGCTCCGCAACCACTTCTCTTCTTTCGTCACCCCGGACTTGTTCCGGGGTCCATTTCTCCACAGGCGCGGCGCTCATGGCACGAATGCGAGCGGCGCCACCTGCATCCCGCCCCAAGGCGTCGGGCTTGCGGCGCGATGGATGCCGGAACAAATCCGGCATGACGAGATGTTTAGTGGTGGGGCTTCATCATGATCGATCCCGCCTATGCTACCGACGCGCTGATCGCCGAGGATATCGAAGCGTATCTCGCCGGCCATGAAGCCAAGTCGATGCTGCGCTTCATCACCTGCGGATCGGTCGACGACGGCAAGTCCACGCTGATCGGCCGGCTGCTCTACGATTCGAAGATGATCTTCGAGGACCAGCTCGCCAGCCTCACCGCCGATTCGAAGGCTGTCGGCACGCGCGGCGGGGAGATCGACTTCGCGCTCTTGGTCGACGGCCTTGCCGCCGAGCGCGAGCAGGGCATCACCATCGACGTCGCCTATCGCTTCTTCGCGACCGAGAAGCGCAAGTTCATCGTCGCCGACACGCCGGGCCACGAGCAGTACACCCGCAACATGGTGACCGGCGCATCGACCGCCGACCTCGCCGTGATCCTGATCGATGCGCGCAAGGGCGTGCTGACCCAGACACGGCGCCATTCGACGCTGGTCCACCTGCTCGGCATCCGCCAGATCGTGCTGGCGGTGAACAAGATGGACCTGGTCGATTACGATCAAGGCGCGTTCGACGCGATCGTCGCCGATTATCGCGGCTTCGCCCAAGCGATCGGCATCGAGGATTTCACCGCCATTCCGATTTCCGGCGTGGCGGGGGACAATATCACCGGCGCTTCGGCGAACACGCCCTGGTATGCCGGGCCTTCGCTGATCGGGCATCTGGAGGAGGTGCCGGTCGAGGCGGACCGACTGGCGGCCGCGCCGTTCCGCATGGCGGTGCAGTGGGTCAATCGGCCCAACCTCGATTTCCGCGGCTTTTCCGGGCTGATTGCGAGCGGGCGGGTGCGGCCGGGCGACGCGGTGCGCGTGCTGCCGTCGGGCAAGACCTCGAGCATCGAGCGGATCGTCACGATGGGCGGCGATCTGGACGAGGCGGTGGCCGGGCAATCGGTCACGATCACCCTCGCCGACGAGATCGACTGCTCGCGCGGCGACGTGATCTGCGCCGCCGACATGCCGCTCGAAGTCGCCGATCAGTTCGAGGCGACCTTGGTCTGGATGGCCGAGGAGAGCATGTTCCCGGGCCGGCCCTATCTGATGAAGATCAGCGCCGTGACCGTGCCCGCCTCGATCACCGAGCCCAAATACGAGATCGACGTCAACACCCAGGCGCACCTGCCGAGCAAGTGCCTGGGGCTGAACGCGATCGGCGTGGTTAACCTGTCGACCGACCGCGCGATCCCCTTCGCGCCCTATGCCGAGAGCGCCGATCTGGGCGGCTTCATCCTGATCGACCGGCTGACCAACGCGACCGTCGGCGCGGGGATGATCCATTTCGCGCTCAGGCGCGCGCACAACATCCATTGGCAGGCGATCGACATCGATCGCGAGGCGCATGCGCGGCAGAAGAACCAGCGGCCGCGGCTCCTGTGGTTCACCGGGCTTTCAGGATCGGGCAAGTCGACCATCGCCAACCTGGTCGAAAAGAAGCTGCACGCGCTGGGGCGGCACAGCTTCCTGCTCGACGGCGACAATGTCCGCCACGGCCTCAACCGCGATCTCGGCTTCACCGATGCCGACCGGGTGGAGAATATCCGCCGCGTGGGCGAGGTGGCGAAGCTGATGACCGACGCCGGGCTGATTGTGCTGACCGCCTTCATCAGCCCGTTCCGCGCCGAGCGCGAGATGGTGCGGCGGATGCTGCCCGAAGGCGAGTTCGTCGAGATCTTCATCGACACGCCGCTGGAGGTGGCGGAAGCGCGCGACGTGAAGGGGCTCTACGCCAAGGCGCGCGCCGGGAAGCTGGCCAACTTCACCGGCATCGACAGCCCCTATGAGGCGCCCGAGACGCCGGACATTCGAATCGACACCACGCGGATGTCGCCCGAAGACGCCGCCGAGGCGATCGTGGATAACGTCCTGGACGCATGGAGCCCGGTGATTTGACGAGCCGGCTTCCCGCGCTGGACGATCTGGTGCGGCTTGCCGTCGCCGCGGGCCAGGCGATCATGCCGTTTTACCGCGGCCCCTGCGCGATATCGACCAAGGCCGATGCGTCACCCGTCACCGAAGCCGATCGGGCGGCCGAGGCGATCATCCTCGCCGGGCTGCGCGCGCTCGATCCGGCCCTGCCGGTGATCGCCGAGGAGGAGGCGGCGGCCGGACGGGTTCCGCAAACCGGATCGACTTTCGTTCTGGTCGATCCGCTCGATGGTACGCGCGAGTTCGTCGCGGGGCGCGACGAGTTCACGGTCAACATCGCCATTGTCGACGAAGGCGTGCCGGTGCGTGGCGTGGTTTATGCTCCTGCGCTGGGCAGATTATGGGCGGGCGATATCGGCACCGGGGCGTGGCGCGCACGGATCGATGCCGAACGGGATGGCGATCTGCGCCGCCAACCGATCGCGGCACGCCAACCGCCGGCCGCGGGGCTGGTCGCGGTCGCCTCGCGCTCGCACCGCACGCCCGAGACCGACGCCTATCTCGCCCGTTTCACCATCTCCGATCTGGTATCGGCCGGTTCGTCGCTCAAATTCTGCCTGGTGGCGGAAGGGAAGGCGGACCTTTATCCCCGGCTTGGCCGGACGATGGAGTGGGACACGGCGGCCGGTCATGCGGTTCTCCGCGCCGCCGGGGGGGAGGTGCTCACGCTCGATGGATTGCCCTTGACCTATGGCAAGCGCGAGCGGGGGTATGACAATCCGCACTTCGTGGCGGTGGGACGAGCAACTGACGGGCTATAGCAGGCTGGACGCTGCCGATCTCCCCGCGTAGGGACCGTGCCACAGCATCGATAGGCCTGCCGGGTGAGTATCGCTAAAAATACGGCCTACAATTTGGTGGGCAAAGTCCTGCCCCTGTTTGTTTCGATCGTGACGGTGCCGGCGTATTTGCACGTGGTCGGCCTGGAGCGATACGGCGTGCTTTCGATCGGCTGGCTGCTGCTCGGCTATCTGGGGTTTCTCGAACTGGGCATGGGGCCATCCCTGCAGCAGCGCATTGCCATGCTTCGAGATGGCAGCGCCAGTGAGCGCAGCGATATTTTCTGGACGGCCCTTTGGCTGAACTGCGTCGCAGGAATTGTTGGGACCATAGCCCTATATCTCGGTGCCCATTTCTATTTCGATACCTTGGATAAAGTCTCACCGGAGGTGAAAGCAGAAATTGCCGATGCAATTCCATGGCTTTCGCTCGCAGTAGGCGTGGGAATGCTGAACAGCGTCTCGATGGGCGCCATGAAGGGGCGCGAGCGCTTCCTGCAGGCGAATATCGTGTCCTCAAGCAGTTCGATCGCGATGGCGCTATTGCCGCTGGCTGTGGCCTATTTCATTGCACCAAGGCTCGATTTGCTGATCGCCGCATCGTTGGTCTGCCGGATAGCGGCGGCGGCAGTTCAGTTCCTTCAAACCCGCAAGGCGGTGCCGCTTGGTCCACCTCATCGGCCAAGTTGGGCTAGAGCTGGCCAGTTACTGCGGTTCGGCGGCTGGATGTCTGTAACGACCATCTTGACACCACTAGCTGCCTCATTCGATCGCTTGCTAATTGGGTCGTGGCTGGGCGCCGCTGCTGTCTCGCTATATACCGTGCCGTTCAACCTCGTATCGCGTACCAAGCTGTTGCCCGATGCGTTGTCGTCGGCGATCTTCCCGCGCTTTGCGTCGATCCCGCCTGACCGGCGCGATGCTCTCGAGCGCAATGCGATCGAAGTCACCCTGGTGTTGATGACGCCGTTCACCCTCGCGTGCATTGTTATGATCGGGCCGTTTCTGCGGATTTGGATTGGTGACGAACTGGGCGCCCGCGCCGAACCCATCGCTCACATCATCCTCGCCGGGTGGTGGGCCAACGCGTTTGCGCGTGTTTCGATGTCCCGGGTGCAAGGCGGTGGGCGACCGGACATCGTGACCAAGTTGCTGCTCGTGGAACTGCCCTTCTACTTCGCGACGCTTTATTTTTTAATGAATGAGCTGGGCATAATAGGCGCGGCGTTGGCGTGGTCCGCCCGTGCCGCGATCGATCCGCTGGTGCTGATGCAATATAACGGCCAGTTGATCCCGCTTTGGCGGCACCTCGCAACAACCGCGATCCTTGTTATTCTGGCGACCGGCGTGGGCGTGCTGATGCCGTATGAGATGCCGCTGCGCTGGCTGATTCTCGCAGTTCTCTTGCTGGTCGGCATGGTGTTCGGATGGCGCAACGCTCCCGACAATCTCAAAGCGATCGCCGCGAAGGCGCTGGCACGGCGGACTCCATCGACTAAGGGAAGCCCGCCTCGTGTCCAGTGAGGCCGATGCCATAGGAGCTCTTGAACATGTTGCGTGATTTGGCGGTCAGGTTGGAACGAGGCGTTCGTCGACGGCTGGGAATGTCGTTGGACAAGGGTACGATCGCACCGTTCACGCTTTCGGAGGAACAAGTCAGCGCCATTCGCAGCCCATCTCCGGGACCTTTCGAGCAGGCATTCTACGATCATAAGGGGCGCATTGCGCACAAATGGACGCACTACCTGCCGATCTATGACCGCATCATCGCGCCCTGGATCGGCAAGCCGGTAAGGATGCTGGAAATCGGCGTCAACAAAGGCGGCTCGCTCGAAGTCTGGCGAACCGTTCTTGGCAGCGACGCGACGATCTTCGGCGTGGACATTGACCCTCGTGTCGCGACGCGGGTCGAAAGCCCCAACCAGGTGAGGATCGGTTCGCAAGACGACCCCGATTTTCTACGAAGCGTCGTGCAGGAGATGGGCGGTGTCGATATCGTACTGGACGATGGTTCCCATATCGGCCGTCACGTCATCAAATCGTTCGAGACGCTTTTTCCGCTGATGCCCGTCGGAGGCGTCTATGTCATCGAAGACCTCCAGACATCCTATTGGCCTGGAATGCACGAAGGGGGTTATCGCCGGAAGGGCACGGCGGTGGAGTATCTGAAAACTCTGGTCGACGAGATCAATGGCAGATTCCACAGTCACGGGACATCGGAATTGTTTCGCGAGCAGATCGGGTCAATCCAGTTCTTCAGCGCGGTTGCGGTGATCGAAAAGTGTGCGCCCAAAGGTGAAACAGGACATTTCAAGCGAGGCCTGCGGGCTCCGGGAAGCTGAAAGGTAAAATAATGCACTCGGCTAGTTTTGATAAGATGATGTCATTCTTCCGTAGTTATCGGGGCCAGTTCCCGACGTTGGAAGGTAAGACTAGAGTTCTCGAGGTTGGATCGAAATCCTACAGAGAACAAGATACATATCGGTCAATTGTTGAAGATGACCGGGAAATTTATACGGGATTGGACCTTGAGGCCGGCAAAAACGTTGATATTGTGCCGAGCAATCCTTATGTATGGGAGGAGATTGCCGACGCAAGTTTCGACGTCTGCATCTCGGGTCAGACATTCGAGCACAATCCCTTTTTCTGGGTTACGGCTTGCGAAATCGCGCGGGTTCTGGTGCCGGGAGGATATACCTGCATCATCGCTCCAGGTGGAGGCCAGGTTCATCGGTTTCCTGTCGATTGTTATCGCTACTATCCGGATAGTTGGGCCGCCATCGCGGCGCTTGCCGGTCTCGAGATAAGCGAAGTTTACTTCGAGACGGACGAAGTTGCGCTGCGCGTGAAGGGCGGGCGGTGGCGCGACAGCATGTTGATTGCGCGCAAACCGCTTCAAACCGATGAGGCGGCGGCCCGGCGTCGTCAGCAGGTGGTTCAGCCATTCAAGGAAGGTTTTGGAAGCTTCGAGGCGATAGGCCATAAGTACGGCCCTGCGGTCGAAGACTATGTGGCGCGGACCAAGGTTCCGCCACTGCGGGCCATCCGCCAGAAGGTGGGAAGAAGAATCTCGCCCTTCGGTGTCCTCGGTATTTATCGCGGCTGAGGGACGAAAGGATGGGCGCTCGCGTCTCGATCGCCATGGCAACTTTCAATGGCGGCGCGTTTATCGCCGAGCAGCTGGAAAGCTTTGCCGTGCAGGATCGGCGACCGGACGAGATCGTCATCAATGACGATCGTTCGACCGACGATACATTGGCGATCATCAGCGCATTCGCGGTAAGATCGGGAATACAGGTATCGATCGAGGTCAACGACCGACGGCTGGGAGTTCGTGACAATTTCGCCGCGGCGCTTTCCCGCTGTACGGGCGATATCCTGTTCCTGTCCGATCAGGACGACGTCTGGCTGCCTACCAAGATCAGCCGGATGCTGCGGCCGTTTGAAGAAAATCCGCGCACGCTCAGCGTTCTATGCGACCAGATCATCTGCAACGGCGATCTCTCGGTCCGCGGACCTCGCAAATCCGCCAATATTCGCGGCCTCGGCTATGACGTCAGCAAAATGGCGACCGGATGCTGTACGGCGCATCGGCGCGACGTCCTTCGGCTAGTGCTTCCCCTTTCGAGTTCGATGGCCCACGATCTGTGGATCGCCAGATTGCTGACGCCGTTGGGCGCCCGCGTGTTCGTCGACGAACCATTGCAGCTTTACCGGCGACATGGAAACAACGAATCGAACTGGCTGGCCAGTTCAGTCAAACCGATTGGTACCTTCGACCGGGTGAAGGCGCTGCAGACCCAAAGCGGCGCCGAGCGATGGGAGCGCCGTGCACGGCAGAGTCTAGAGGTTGCTCAGCGCTTGTCCGAGCAGTGTCAATGGCTCGCGGATCACGGATTTGCCAAGGCAGGGGAGCGAGCGATCGCGAAGCTCGAGTGTGAGGCCGCGAGCCTGCAGCGTCGCGGGCAGCTGGCGAAGGTCGGCCGGCTGCGGCGTTTGCCGATGGTGTTCGATCTCTATCGATCCGGCGGCTATCGCAATTTCCACGGCATGCGCAGCGCGCTTGGCGACATGCTGCGTTGATCGCCGGACAATGACCGATACCCAATCGATCCGCCAAGCGCTGATTGCGTGGAACGGCGCCGAGGTGCTCGATGAATTCGAGCCGCTGGACTATGTATGCCATCCTCTCGAAACCCGGGAGATCGGTCCGGTCCGCATCCTGAGGTCGGGCTTGCTGGCGCGGCGCGGCATGCTCGTTCCGGGCTCGATCCATGCATATGCGCACCGGCAGCGGGAGGCGCGGTTGCGCGCTATCGCCGGAACCATCTTGCGATCAGCGAGGCGATTGCCTGGAGGGCGGACCTATACCATCGCCCATTCGGACTGGTCGCGCGGCTTCTTCCACTGGATTACCGAAGCAGTACCGCGGATGATCCGCGCACGGGCGGCTGACCCGGATTGCGTGCTGTTGCTGCCGCATTTCCCGAAGATTTCCGACGTGCAGCGCGAAACCGTGGCGGCAATGAATTTCCCGGTGATCGAACCCTTGCCCGCGGGCGGGACCTTCATTGTCGATCGCTTGCGCTTCGTCACTGTTCCGCCGCGCAAGGGCGAGTTCGATCCGGCCGATCTTGCCGCGATACGGGATCATCTGCGGACGCGGTTCGGCGTTTCCACACCCGCCAGAAGACGCATCTATGTCACCCGCCGCGACGCCTTTGCCCGCAAGGTCGCCAATGAGGATGCGCTGGTCGCCTTGCTGTCGCGGCGCGGATTCGAAACCGTGTCGGCCGAAACGCTGCCCTTTGCCGAACAGGTCCGTCTGTTCGGTTCAGCGGAAGCGCTCGTATCGATCCATGGGGCGGGTTTGACCAACATGCTGTGGATGCCGTCTGGAGGCGCCGTGCTGGAATTCGCCAAGCGGCGCTTTCCGCATGATTTCGCCCCCGTGCGCCGGAGCAACCTGCTCAATCCCAGCTATGCGCGCATGGCGCCTCTTGTCGGGCACCGTTATGCCGCGATCATCTGCGATCCCGTCGATCCCCAAGCGACGGCGCGGGTCGCCGATCTGGTGGTCGATATCGATGCGACGCGGCAAGCGCTGGACCGGCTGGCGCTATGAATGAAGCCCCCGCCTGTCGTATCGCCATTCTGCTGCCGGACATGCGAGGCGGTGGAGTCGAGCGGGTTCGCACCGAATTGGCGGCCGAGTTCCTGGCGAGAGGCTGCGCGGTCGATTTCGTGCTCATGCAACGGCGCGGCGAGCTGCTCGACAAGATTTCGCCTGGTGCGCGCACGATCGATCTGGACGCGCGCCGGCTGACCGGGGCGATCAGGCCGCTTGCTGCCTATCTGCGGCGGGAACGTCCCACGGCGCTGCTCGCCGCGATGTGGCCGCTCACCTCGATCGCGATTCTGGCCAATTGCTTGGCCGGACGTCCCTCGCGCATGGTCGTGAGCGATCACAATACCCTGTCCAGCGCTTATGCTGGAAGGGGGCCCATACATCGCGCGATGTTGCGGGGCAGCCTGGCCGCGACCTATCCCTTGGCGGACGGCCGGATCGCGGTCTCGCAGGGGGTGGCGGACGATTTGGCCGATCTTTCGGGAATGAGGGCGGATCGCTTCGCCGTCGTCCATAATCCCCTGGTGTTCGGGGACGACGACGGGGGCGAAGCCGTTTCCTGGCCACGGGGAGAGGGCGCCCGGATCCTTTCGGTAGGGCGTCTGAAATCCCAAAAGAACCACAGGTTGCTGATCGATGCCTTCGCCATCGCCCGCCGTCGGCGGCCGATGCAGTTGATGATCCTCGGAGAGGGGGATCAGCGGCCGGCATTGGAGGAACATGTACGCAGCTTGGGGATCGAGAAGCAGGTGGCGCTGCCCGGCTTCTTCGCTCGGCCGCATTCGGCATATCGGGAGGCGGACATGTTCGTGCTGAGCTCGGACTATGAAGGTTTTGGCAACGTGCTGGTCGAAGCACTGTCATTCGGTCTGCGTGTGGTCAGCACCGATTGCCCCAGCGGCCCGGCCGACATCCTGGGCCACGGAAAGTTCGGACGGTTGGCGCCGTGCGGCGATCCAGACGCGTTGGCCGACGCGATGCTCGCGCAACTCGACGCGCCGCATGATCCCGATCGGCAGCGCGCGCGATCGGCCCAGTTTACCACCACAGCGGCGGCGGATGCCTATCTGCGCCTGCTGATGCCCGCCGGCAACGCGCCGGTGCACGGTCGGTCACGGGCACCGGCAATCAGCGGGGAAGACATCTGATGAAAGGCATAATCCTTGCCGGCGGCAGCGGCACGCGGCTGTATCCGGCGACGTTGGCGGTGTCGAAGCAGATGCTGCCGATCTTCGACAAGCCGATGATCTATTACCCGCTGTCGGTGCTGATGCTCGCCGGCATCCGCGAGGTGCTGATCATCTCCACGCCGCGCGATCTGCCGCAGTTCCGGGCCCTGCTGGGCGACGGTTCGGCCTTCGGCATCACGCTCAGCTATGCCGAGCAGGCGGCGCCCAACGGGTTGGCCGAGGCCTTCCTGATCGGCGCGGACTTCCTGGCCGGCAGCCCGGCGGCGCTGATCCTGGGCGACAATATCTTTCACGGCCCCGGGCTGGCGGAGAAGTGCCGGGCGGCCGCCGCGCGCGCATCGGGCGCGACGGTCTTCGCCTATCAGGTCGATGACCCGCAGCGCTACGGCGTGGTGAGCTTCGACCCCGCTTCGGGCAGGGCCGAGACGATCGAGGAAAAGCCCGAGCGGCCGCGGTCCGACTGGGCGGTGACCGGGCTCTATTTCTATGACGGCGACGTGGTGGAGATCGCCCGCGCGGTGCGGCCCTCGGCGCGGGGCGAGCTCGAGATCACCGACGTCAACCGCGCCTATCTCGAGCGCGGCGACCTGAGCGTCGAGCGGCTGGGGCGCGGCTATGCCTGGCTGGACACCGGCACGCATGACAGCCTGCACGAGGCGTCGTCCTTCGTCCGCACGATCGAGCATCGCCAGTCGCTCAAGATCGCGTGCCTGGAGGAGATCGGCTTCGAGTGCGGCTATCTCGACCAGGCCGCGCTCCGCGCGCGCGCGGACGCGCTCGGCAAGACCGGCTATGCCGATTATCTGCGCCGCGTGGCGGAGCGCGGGCGGTGATCGTCCGCGATCTCGCCATCCCCGGCGTCAAGGAGATCGTGCCCGCGCGGCACGGCGATGCGCGCGGATTCTTCTCCGAGACATGGAACCGCGTGGTCCTGGCGGGATCGGGCGTCGATCTCGATTTCGTGCAGGACAATCACAGCATGTCCGCGGCGCGCGGCGTGCTGCGCGGGCTGCATTTCCAGGTGCCGCCCTTCGCGCAGGACAAGCTGGTGCGCGTGGTGCGCGGTTCGATCTACGATGTCGCGGTGGACATCCGCGAAGGCTCGCCAAGCTTCGGCCAATGGGTCGGGCTGGTCGTTTCGGCCGAGGCGTGGAACCAGATACTGGTGCCCAAGGGGTTCGCCCACGGCTTCGTCACGCTCGAGCCCGATTGCGAGGTGATCTACAAGGTCACCGCGCCCTATTCGCCCGAGCACGACCGCGGCATTGCGCATGACGATCCCGCGCTCGCGATCGACTGGCCGGTCGCCGCGTCGGAGCGGACATTGTCCGACAAGGATCGCGCCGCGCCGCGATTGGCCGCGATCGAATCCCCCTTCAGCTATGGGGCGGCAGTATGACGAAACGCGTGATGGTCACCGGCGGGGCCGGATTCATCGGCTCGGCGGTGTGCCGGCACCTGGTGGCGCGGGGCGGCTACCGCGTCGTCAATGTCGATGCGCTCACCTATGCGGGCAATCTCGCCTCGCTGGACGGGATTGCGGGCGACCCCGCCTATCGCTTCGTTCGCGCCGACATCCGCGACGGCGACGCGATGCGCTCGATCCTGGCGGAGGAAGCGATCGACACGATCATGCACCTCGCCGCCGAAAGCCATGTCGACCGTTCGATCGACGGCCCCGCGGCGTTCGTCGACACCAATGTCGTCGGCACGGTGACGCTGCTGGGCGCGGCGCTCGATCACTGGCGCGCATTGCCGGAGGGCGAGGCGCGATCCGGCTTCCGCTTCCACCACATCTCCACCGACGAGGTGTTCGGCGACCTGCCGTTCGATTCGGGCGTGTTCACCGAGGAGACGCCCTACCGCCCGTCATCTCCCTATTCCGCATCGAAGGCGGCGTCGGACCATTTCGTGCGGGCATGGCAGGAAACCTATGGCCTGCCGGTGGTGCTCTCCAACTGCTCGAACAATTACGGGCCGTTCCATTTTCCGGAAAAGCTGATCCCGCTCGTCATCCTGAACGCGCTGGAGGGGCGGCCGCTGCCGGTCTATGGCCGCGGCGTCAACGTGCGCGACTGGCTGTTCGTCGAGGATCACGCCGCGGCGCTGGAACTGGTCGCGACGCGTGGGCGGGTCGGCGAAAGCTACAATATCGGCGGCCGTGAGGAGCGCACCAACCTGCAGGTGGTCGAGGCGATCTGCGATGCGCTCGACGCGCGCATGCCGCTGGCGATCGGCGCGCCCCGCCGGTCGCTGATCACCTTCGTGGCGGATCGTCCGGGGCATGATCGCCGCTATGCGATCGATCCGGCCAAGGCGGAGCAAGAGCTCGGCTGGCGGCCGGCGCACAGCTTCGAGAGCGGGCTTGCCGCGACGATCGACTGGTATCTCGCCAATGAAGCCTGGTGGCGGCCGATCCGCGAGGGCAATTATGCGGGCGACCGGCTGGGCGCCGGCTGATGCACGTCCTGGTGACCGGGCGCGAAGGGCAGGTGGCGCGGGCGCTCGCCGAACGCGCCGCCGATCGAGCGGACCTGCGCCTGACCTTCGCCGCGCGGCCGGCGTTCGATCTGCAGAGCGACGAATCGGTTCGCAGAGCCGTGCGGGCGGCGACGCCCGACGTGGTGATCGGCGCGGCCGCCTATACCGCGGTCGATGCGGCGGAGGATGATCGGGAAGCGGCGTTCCGCTGCAACGGCCATGCGCCTGGCGTGCTCGCCGCGGCGGCGGCCGAGGCCGGTGCGCGCATCGTCCACCTGTCCACCGACTATGTGTTCGACGGCCGCGCCGCCGGCTTCTACCGCGAAGACGCGCCGACCGCGCCGATCGGCGTCTATGGAGCGAGCAAGCTGGCGGGGGAGGAGGCGGTGCGCGCCGCCGCGCCGGACCACGTCGTCCTGCGCACCGCCTGGGTTCACAGCCCGTTCGGCCACAATTTCGTCCGCACCATGCTGCGCCTTGCGGGCGATCGCGATGTGCTGCGCGTGGTGGCCGACCAGGCCGGGTCGCCGACCTCGGCCTTCACAATCGCGGACGGGCTGCTGGCGCTGATCGATCGCTGGCGCGCCGGCGACGATATCGCGATCGGTCGGACGCTGAACCTCGCCGGCTCGGGCGAGGCCAGCTGGGCGGACTTCGCGCGCGAGATCATGAGGCTCAGCGCCGAGCGGGGCGGTCCGTCCGCCACGATCGAGCCGATCGCGACCGCCGACTACCCGACGCGCGCGGCGCGCCCGGCCAACAGCCGGCTCGACAGCGGTGCATTCATTCGCCTGACGGGCTATCGTCCGCCGGACTGGCGGGAGGCGCTGCGTCCGATTGTACGGCGCCTGGTGAGATGAACAGCCGGCTCCAGCGCGCGCAGACGACGATCAGAAGCGGTAGCGCGAGGGTGTGGAGGGCATCGACCAAGCTGTGGTCCCAGTAGAGGCGCTGATCGTCAAGCCAGTTGCCGTAAAGATCGATCGCCTCGTTGACGCCTTCCAGCAACGTCACCAACGCCAGGGCTCGTCCGTCACCAACCGGCCGCCTGAGCAGGGCGGCAAGCGCCAGCAAACCGATTACGCCGGCATAGACATGGAGGAAGTTCTTATCCAGGCCAATGGCTTCGGACAGCCAGGTTTTGGCGTCGATCCACCAGATCATCAAAAATCGTAGCCGAAGAGTTCGATATCGCGAGAATAAAGGCGCGCGACGATGCCGCGCATCCGTTCGTCATATTCTTCACGATATGGACGATGCGCCGATTTGCGGCGGTGCTCGAGCTGAATGGAGAGACCGAGGCGGTCCGCCACAGCGGCAAGGTCCTGATCGAGTCGTTCGAAACGGCCCACGAAATCTATATAGGGTTCGCCATGTGGCTCCAGCGTCAGCCAGCGATGCTGCGGCATGAAGTGCATGTAGGACATCAACTGCCGCGCCTGGGCGTCGTCCCGGCCGATCGCGGTGACGAACTGTTCGAAGGTGCGAAGATCGGCCATATTGGCTTCGACCCAACTCGCATCCGAACCGCCCAAACCGATGCGGCTGCGCAGGTAGCTATAGGCGGACAACAGCCTGTCCCAGGGATTTCGGACGAAGCAGAATTTGAAATAGTCCGCGCAACGCTTGCGGTCATAGGCCGCATAGCGGACCAGCGGAATATTGCGTTGCCGGCCGCCGCCGAGCGCCGCGGTCATGCTCGATCCTGCCGTCTTCGGCACATGGATGAAGATCATCCGCAACCGATCGTTCACCGGCTCATAGGGATTGCGCGCGGGGGCGAGCGTTCGCAACAGGGCGCCGCGTATTCCCGGCGGCACATGCTCTTCCAATGCTCGCATCCGCACCCATAGTTTCGAGGATCGGATGGCTTCGCTCGGCATTTCGCTGGTTCCGTTTCGGCGGCACCGCCCCTATGGCGATGGCGCTCCCTTACGGTTCCCGGTGGTCCATGAACATCCTCTATATAAGCTATAATGGGCTGACGGACTTTATCGGCCAAGCTCAGGTGCTGCCCTATCTGGTCGAATCCGCGCGCGCGGGCATGCGCATCACCGTGATCAGCTTCGAGAGCGACGATCGAAGAGCCAAGCTTGGGGACGCGGTTGCCGCGACCATGGCGCGCCACGGCATGACCTGGATGCCGCAGCGTTTCCGAACGAGGCCGCCGCTGCTGGCGAAGGCGCTCGACCATCGCACCATGCACGCGGCGGCCCGCGATGCCATGCGCAGCGGGCGTTTCGACATGGTCCATTGCCGTAGCTATCCGGCCGCGATGGTTGGACTGGAGCTCAAGCGCCGCACCGGCGTTCCGCTGCTGTTCGACATGCGCGGTTTCTGGCCTGATTCGCGGCGCGACGGCGGGCGCTGGCCTGCCGGCCACCTGATATATGGCCCGCTTTTCCAGCGTTGGAAGCGAAACGAGGCGCGCCTGCTGGAGGCGTCGGATCACATCGTTTCGCTTACCAAGGCGGCACGCCGGGAGCTGACCACGTGGCAGGGCTATGACGGCGCGCCGGTTTCGATCATTCCGTGCTGCAACGATTTCGAGCTGTTCAGGCCAAGCCCCGCCGATCAGCGCCGAGAGGTACGCGAACGCCTGAATATCCCTGCCGGCGCACCTGTATTGCTCTATCTCGGTTCGCTCGGCTCGATCTACATGTTGGGCGACAAGCTGCGCCTGTTCGAACGGATAAGGCAAAGACATGGCGATGCTATATTGCTGTTCGTGGGACGGTACGGAATCGACGATATCGTGAAGGAAGCGCGCCGCTGCGGCGTGGAGCCGCCGGTCGAGGCGATTCGCGCGACCCAAGCGGAGCGTACCGGCGTGCCGCCGTTGATCGCAGCGGCGGATGCGGGCCTATGCTTCTACGTTCCCGCCATATCGAGCCTGGCGGTATCGCCGACCAAAATGGGCGAGTATCTGGCCTGCGGCGTCCCCACCTACGCCAATGCGATCGTTGGCGACACGCAGGAGATATTGGCGGAAGTGGCCGGCGGCCATAGCCTTCCCGATTTGAGCGATGACAGCCTGGATGCGGCCGCCAATGCATTTGAGCGCCTGATCGCGCGCGATCCCATGGCACTCCGAGCACGTGCGCGACCCATTCTCGACCTGCCGGTCGCAGCTCGCACATATCAACAGATCTATGATGACCCAGGGACGGCGCATGATGCCTTCTGAACGCGCGGTCGCGATCTTCGACGTGTGTGGAACGCTGTATGACGCAAACACCACCGCCGGTTTCGTCACCTATGTGGCGGAACGGAGCGAGCGGCGCTTCGCGGCCCTATCGACGGCGGCCACGCTCAGCCGTCTTTCTCCACTGCGTTACGGCCTTCGGGTGGTGGGCCTGGTGCTCCGGCGCGATTTAGGTCGTGCCGTATTGCTTCATACTCTGCGAGGCCTGCCGGAGAGCCGGCTGGACATGTGGGCGAGGGAATATGTCGCAGAGAGACTCTCGCTCGTTCAGATCGCCGAGACGCATGCGTGCCTACGGGCAGCGCAGCAGCAAGGTGACCGCGTCGTGCTGGTGTCGAACAGTATCGATCCGGTGGTCCGCGCTATCGCTGCGAGGTTGAACACGGATTATGTCAGTTCGCGGCTGGAGATCGTCGACGGCAGGGCGACGGGGCGCTTGGCGCAAGATCTCACGGGTATCAAGCACGAGTTGGTGGAACATGTTCGCCAAGGCTGTGCAGGGCGCTTGACGGTTATCAGCGACAACGCCTCCGACGCACAACTGCTCGCTTTGGCTGATCGGCCGGTGATCGTGCGCCATCGCGGCAAGCGCCATCCCGCCCATGCGGGAATCGAAGCGGAGTTCATCCATGTCGATCGTTAGGAAGCTCATCCACTTCGTCCCGTTCGGCTATCTCTGGCAGACGCGCCTCGGGGGCTTTCGGGATTTCGTCTTCAACGCGCTGTCGGCCTGGATTCCAGGCTGGTTTCTGCTCGTTATGCTGGGAGGCTACGAACCCTTTGCGGCGATCGGGCTCTACGCGATCGGCTATGTCAGTTTCGTCGCCTTCTACGAGGTCGGCTATCTCGCCAACGACACCGCCGGCACGCGCCATGACGAGACGCCGCGCCGGAGGCTGAAGGTGTCTTTCGGGGCCATCGACTTTGTCGTCTTCCTCATCATCCGGGCGACGGCATGGGCGGGGATCGGCTGGCTTATGGGGTGGACGGACGACTGGCTCTGGTGGACCTTCTATACGGCGTTGGGCGTGGTGACCGTCTATCACAACGTGGTCGCCAACTCGGCCTACAAGGCGGTGTCGTTCATCCAGATGTCGCTGATGCGCTTCGTTGGACCTGTATTGTTTCTTCTCCCGGCGTCGACCCTGCCGCTTCTGCTGGCGCTGGCGCTGATCGCCTTCACCTATCACCGCTTCGTCACCTATCTCGCGTCGAAAGGACGGCTCGACATGCCCGAGCGCAAGGCTCGCTGGTACTATGTGCGGGTCAGCGCCACGCTGCTGCCCATCGCGTCGGTGATTGCGGTCGCGACCGAGAGCTTTGTACCCGTGGCGTTGATGGCCTATCTCGTCGCCATCCATCTCTTAAACGGCTTGGCGAACGCCGCGCGTACCGGTCAGGCTGACGGACTGCCCACCGCTAGAGGGTAGAAGCGGTACGGTACCCATTCATCGCTATGTCCGGCGAAGTTCAGCCACACGAACTGGATCGCGGCGGAGTATAGCAGCACTGCGGCAACCATCGGCCGATTATCCTGGAGATTGCGGCCGAAGACCAGCGGCAACCACGACAGGACGAACAACTGGATCGGGATCACATAAAGCGCGAGCCGATCGATCACCGTGGTCGAGCCGACCAGAAACAGTGCCGGTACGCAGGCGAGCGCCGCGAACGCCATGTTGCGCCACAGCTTGTATTCGTCTTCATGGGCGAGGGGGAAGCGTCGACCGAAGAGGATGAACAGCGCAGCAGGTATCGCGTTCATCGTGATGCGGATCATCGCGCCTGTGGAATCGTAGCTGCGCTCCACATAGTTCGTGACGAGCGAATCCACCGCATCATCGAGAAAGACATAATAGAGCACCACCGCGAGCAATCCGAAGGCGGCGATGCTCAAGCCGCGATTGTTGGCGCGCGACAGGGCGATTATCGGCACGATGATGACGGCGGTGCGGTGGAACAGCACAGCAAGCAGGAGCAGCGCCGCGACTGTCAGGAAGCGATTTGAACGGAGCGCCGCGAACGCCGCCATGATGAAGCCGATCGCGACAGCCTGGCGGGTATAGCCCATTGCGACGACGATAACGAGATAGGGTATCGCAACGAGGACGGCGAGGGATGGAGAGGGCAATGTACGAGCAAAGCGCCACAAGCCCCAACAAAAAATGGCCGCGCTGGCGAGATTGACCAACCATATGCCCGCCCCCAACGCATTCGCGATATAATTGAGCAGCTGGTAGCCGGGATCCTTCTTCTCGAGCATCTCGAAAAAGTCGAGATAGCGCATCTGGAACAGATAGCCCTGATAGGAGCCCCAGTCGCCGCCGACATCATAGCGCAGCCCGACCAACAGGGCGACGGCGATGACGATCACGCTGAGATGCGCTGCGCGGCCGCGCAGCGCCACGGGTAGGGAAATGTCGCGCAGCGAAAGCAATGCTGCAAATGCGAAAATCGTCCAGTAGGGAATCATCGAACCCGTCTATGGTCAGGCCGTGAAAGGCGTCAATCGCATGTCTCTTGTTCCCCAGCCGGTCGTCGCGATTTGCATCAACTCGGCGTGGAATGTGGCCAACTTTCGCGCCGGCGTGGTTCGCGCGCTGGTTGCCGCAGGATATCGCGTGGTGGCGATGGCGCCGCCGGACCATCCCGCTGCCGCGCTTCGGGAAATCGGATGCGAACTGGTGCCCGTACCAATGGAGCGCGGGAGCCTGTCGCCAATCCACGACATCCGGCTGTTGGTCAAATTTCGCCGTGTCCTGAAGGCGCTTCGCCCGGTGGCGGTGCTCGGTTATACGATCAAACCCAACGTCTACGGTGGTTTGGCGGCGCAGTCGCTGGGCATTCCAGTGATCAACAATATCGCTGGTTTGGGAACGATGTTCCTGCGCGGGCGCATGGCGGCGGCCGTGGCGGGAACCCTGTACAAATTGGCGCTCGCCCGCAGCCATACGATATTTTTCCAGAATCCCGACGATCTCGAGATGTTCGTCGCGCGGCGTCTGGTCAGCCCGACCAAGGCGGCGCTTCTGCCCGGATCGGGCATCGACCTTGATCGCTTCCGCGTTGCCCCGTTGCCCGCGCAAGACGGCGCCGCGCCCGTCTTTCTGCTCGTCGCGCGCTTGCTGCGCGACAAGGGCGTCGTGGAGTTCGCGGATGCGGCGCGCATGCTTCGCCAATCCGGCGTGCAGGCCCGGTTCGTGGTGGTTGGCGATCATGATCCGGAAAACGCCGCATCAATCCCGCTTGAAATGCTCAGGGCCTGGATGGCGGAAGGCGTGGTCGAATATCGCGGACCGGTCGCCGACGTGCGAGAGGCTATCGCCGAGGCCGATATCGTCGTTCTCCCTTCCTACCGGGAAGGGCTGCCAAGAACGCTGCTCGAGGGCGCGGCGATGGGGCGGCCCCTGGTTGCAACGGATGTTCCGGGCTGTCGGGAGGTGGTCGATGACGGCGTGAACGGATTTCTTTGTCGCGCGCGGGATGCCATCGCGCTGCGCGACGCGCTCATGGAAATGTTGTCCGCCGGCGCAGGCGGCCGATCCCGAATGGCAAGCGCCTCGCGTGAGCGCGTGGAGCGTCTGTTCGACGAACGGTTCGTCGTGGAAGCCTATATGCGCGCCGTAGCCAAGGCTTCTGCATTGAAAAGCTGAATTGAAGTCTCTGGCGCGTCGGTCTAGCGGGCATGACGGCTAACCGAGGTTGAATTGGGGTAAATATCACGGTGAACAATATGGCCCGAGACATTCCCGGCGCCGTCAGCCGGAGGTCCGTGCTCGGTTCGGCGCGGTTCCAGCTCGCCGTGGGCTGGATCGTCGCGGCCTTGTTGCCGGCGCTCGTGCGGTTCGGATTCGATCCGGGATCCTTTGCGCGCGACGCTCCCGCCAAGCTGAGCATCGTCGGCGCGATGATCGGCATCACGATCGGCATTTATCTTGCGCGCCGGATGGGCTCATTCCCCGGCGCGCAATCGCTGACATATGTGATCCCCGCCTTCCTGCTTTCATTCGGTGGAGTGGCGTTCGCCTTCTTCGTGCTGCGCCTGCCCTACAGCCGCGGTCTGATCGCGGCGTGCTTCATCCTGTCGGTTCTCACCTTTTTCTGGATCGGCGTGCTGCTTCTCCGTCGGCAGCGGGTGCATCTTTACATGGTGCCCGGCGGGCGCGTCGAACACGTCAAGGCCATCAGCGGCGTGGATTGCGTACCTATGGCGGAGCCTGTGGTGCCGCTGGACCGCCACTCGGCGATCGTGGCCGACCTTCACCATGATCTCGATCCTGCGTGGGAGCGCATGCTCGCGGTCGCCGCGCTGTCCGGCCGCCCGGTCTATCATTTCAAGCAGATCAGCGAATCGCTGACCGGGCGCGTGCAGATCGAGCATCTATCGGAGAACAGCTTTGGGTCGCTGGTGCCCAATCTCGCCTATCACAAGCTGAAGCGGCTGGCGGATGTCGCGCTCTGCCTCGTGCTGCTGCCGATCCTGGCGCTGCCGATGGCGCTGGTGGCGCTGGCCATACGCCTCGATTCGCCCGGACCGATCTTTTTCCGGCAGGAACGGACGGGCTATGGCGGCGTCCTGTTTCGCGTGGTGAAGTTCCGGACGATGGTGAACGGTGGGGAGGTGGCGTCCCGCGATGCCGCCATCACGCGCGACAACGACGCCCGGATCACCAAGCTCGGGCGGTTTCTCCGCAAATCCCGGATCGACGAACTGCCCCAGCTGTTCAATGTCCTGCGCGGGGAGATGAGCTGGATAGGCCCGCGGCCCGAGGCTGTGCCGCTGTCGCGCTGGTACGAAGCGGAACTGCCGTTCTACGTCTACCGCCACATCGTGCGTCCGGGGATCACCGGCTGGGCACAGGTCAACCAGGGGCATGTCGCAGAGCTGGCGGACGTGGACGTGAAGCTGCAATATGATTTCTACTATATCAAAAACTTCTCCGCCTGGCTCGACTTGCTTATCGCCCTGCGGACGGTTAAAATCATCCTTAGCGGATTTGGCGCGCGATGACTGAATCAGGAATCGCGAGTGAGGTCCGTCATTTTGTGTTTGCTCTGGAACCACGATCGAAACCAATCGTTCACGGGTTTGGATGCAATGCACAAAAAAATCGGCTTGGGCGTTGGCAGTGGGGGCGATGTCTGATATCTGCGAGGTTCAGAGTGAGGAGTAGGGTTATGTTTGCACGATTGTCGACGGTGGTGGCGGGTGTTGCGATGGTCGCGATGCCGATTGCCGCTACGGCCACGACGGCGTCCTCGGCCATGACGGTCTCAAGCGTTTCCGGCGGAGCGTTTGTTTCACGGAATGGTGTGATCGCCCCGCTTCGTGTTGGCGACGGCCTTCGTGTTGGCGACAAGGTGATGACCCGCGCGGGTTCCTCCGTTGGTCTTTCGTCGTCCGAGTGTGCGCGGACCTTCGGTTCCTCCTCGATGGTTACGCTGACCGGCACGAGCTGCGCCGCACTGGCGCCGAGCGCTGACCTCAGCCAGGTTGGCGCGGGCGATGACGGTGACGGCAGTGGCGCCGGGGCCGGCAGCTATGTCGTCGCGTTTCTCGCGGCTGTTGCCGTCGGCCTGGGCATCTGGGCGGCTGTCGATGGCGAGACTGATGACGCGCCCGTGAGTGCGTGATCAACCTCCTCTGAGGTGCTGAATTGAAAAGGGGAGCCTCGAGCTCCCCTTTTTTATTCTGGACTATGTTCATAACAGGCAACTCCGCCTCAACGGCTTGCCCTTGAGCGAGGGATCGGCATCCATCGCGTTCCTGTTCTGCGGAGCGATAGGCCAGCGCGGTGGTTGGCCAGCCTGCGGATTCGCGACTATGCTTCGCCGCTGTCGGCCGACCGGTAGGCGCTTACGATTGGACGGCAGAGAAGCGCGATGAGCAGGCCGCTGATGCCGGCGATGGCCGAGGTCCGCAACGGATAATCGACCATGCTGTGAAGCAGCACCACGACAATGGCCAAGGCGGCGCCGCGCGCCAGCTGGCCCTCACCGCCGGTCGTCCGCAACGCGTCGAGGGAGCGGCGGCCGAACCACCAGGCGGCGGCAAGCAGAAGGATCGCGCCCGCCAATCCGGTTTCGAGAACGAGCTCCAGGATGTCGTTATGGGCGTGATTGACATATGTCCGGGAGAATTCCGTCGCCGGCTGGAAGGCGGGATAGACGTCGACGAACGTTCCCAGGCCGGATCCGAGCAGGCCGAAATGGCCTATGGCGTTGAGCGTGTTGCGATAGAAATCCAGCCGCGTTCCCGGCATTGCGCCGATCTCGGCATTCACTGCCAACTGCTGCATGGCATAGAGGCCGGCGCCGAGCATTGCCACGCACAGGACCAGCGATCCGGCGATCAGGGACGAACGCGATCCGCCGACGCGCTCGCGCCCGGTCAGGAGAATGATCGCCGAGCCCACGCCGGCGACCACGACCAGGCCCAAAGCGGCCAGCGACTGGGTCGCGACAGCGCACAGCGCCATCAGCGCCGTTGCCGCGTACAACCAGAGCGTCACGGCGTTGGATGGTCTCCACCATGGCTTGCTGCCGTCGGATGGGGGGATGCTGGCGGCAATCAGCGGAAGCGTCATGACGAGCAATGTCGCCTGATGATTGGCGTTGGCGAAGAAACCGACGGAACGGCCGTAATTGGTCGTTTCGTAGAAATAGAGAGCCTGGGCGGCGCCGGTGATCTGCAACAGGCCGACAATGCTCGACAGGGCGACGCACGCGATCAGGACGAGCAGGGCAAGCCGCCGTTCGGGCTGATCCAGGCGAAGGCCGAGCGACAGCATGGCCAAGGGAGGAATGAAGCCCAGGAGCGAGGCTATCGTGCGATCGACCGAGAGCGAGATCGGCATGGCCGGCTGACCGGCGCCCAAGGCGGTCAGGCTGTCGGCGATCATCCCGCGGCCGGCGAATCCTGTCCAGATGCTCCACGGAAGCGGCACCAGCTGCACCAGCGCTATCGCGACAGCCGCCAGACCGAGCAGCAGACCGATACGCGCTTCACCGGGCAGCGCGGACCGGCGCGGCAGAACCAGCGCGGACACGATGATCAGCAGCCCGCCGAACTGGAGCAGCGCATTGGCGATCGCGCCGCCCGCGCTCGAACCGCCAAGGACAAGGCAGGCGACCAGATATATCATGGTCGTCCATAGCCAGCCCGATCGCAGCAGATCCGCGGTGAGGCCCATCCGGCGAAGCCCTTGCGGCTGTCCGCGCCGGCCGGAATGGCGTCGTCGAGATCTGGCTATCACAGCTGTTCCACGGTGACTGAGTTGATCGTTGCCCGTCGAGCGGCGGGCGTGGTGGAGCGTGCCGTATCGAGCGTCAGCACCTGCGCGGCGCAATCCTGCTGCGGCACCTCGAACTGCGCGGAGTGGTTTTGCGGCGTGTTCGAAAGCCCGCCCAGCGAAAGCCTGGCGAGCGACGTCGGCCGGCCTCGCTGCGACGGACGGTGGCAGACCAACTGCCAGGCCAGCCCGCCGTCGCCGATGCCCGTGCCGCTGCTGGCAATGGTCTGCAACCGATACCGTCCGGGCGGTAGAAGCATGACCTGAAGAGCCAACTGCGCATTGCGATCGTCGTAGAATTCAACCTGCAGCACGCCGCCGCCATTGTTGTCCGGCTTGATCACCGCCCGGTCGACGCGGCCGGGGCTCAGTGACCAGTTGAACGGCGGTGGGCCGGGCTTGCCGTCGAATTCGCTGTCGTAAACTGGTTGGGTTCGGCTCACCTCGCTCGCCGGCAGCAGATTGACGAAGGCGAGCAGCGCGGTGTCGTAGTCCCCCTGGTTGATGAGCCGCCATAGGAACCGCGACTGCTCGGCCAGCCTTTGCTTGACGGGATCGCGCAGCGATGCCTGGTTGACCAGCGCGAAGACCAGGCCCGGCGCGTCGTTGGCGAAGCGGCCCTCCCTGACGATGTATGAACGCCAGCTGGGATTATTGGCGATCGACCGGCGAAGCGCAGCTTCGCCCGCGGGCGTCGACGCGATCGCCGGAAGGAGCGGCGCCAGCTGCGGCGTGAGCTGCGGTGAGAGCCGCATCGCCGCCTCGGCTTCAACGATCGCCTTTTCCGGCTGCTTGCGCCGGAGGAGCTCTCCCATCAGGTTCAGCCGCACGATCTCGTCTCGCGGATCGATGGCTTTCGCGATCAGCAGCTTTCGGAATGCGTCGGCTCTGTTGTTCGTCGAGAGATCGCGCTGGGCGGAGAGCCTGAGCGGCGATCCCTCGAGCGGCGCATGGCGTGCGGCGGCGGCCAGGCGGGCGCGGAAGGCGTCCTGTTGCTCGGGCGTTATCGACGCGCCGTCGGGCACCAGGGCGAGCGCGTTGGGCGACACCCGGGCGAGCCAGTGCGATCCCGACGCCGGAGCCGTCTGGATCACGACATTGCGGAAGATCAGCCAGCCGACTGCGAACAGGATCACCAGGGCCGCAAGGAGCCGTGACCCGAGCGAGAGCCGCACGGACGGTGCTGCCACTCTCATGCGTCCGTATAGGTCCCTATGCGGATGGTTCGTGCGGTGGTTTCGGAGCTCGGCCGCCCGCTCTCATGGCCGTATCCGTAGCCATATCCATAGCCGTATCCGTAGCCGTAGCCATATCCATAGCCCGAATAACGCGCCTTGTAGCGCGTCAGCACAAGGCCGGCCAGCTTGGCGTTGGTGCCGCGCAATCGACGCAAGGCGTTGATGATCGCGGAGCGCCGGTTTCCTCCGGCTTCGCAGACGAATACGGTCGCCTCGCATTGCGCCGCGAGCAGGGGGGTGTCGGCCAGGCCGAGGACCGGCGGAGAATCGATCACCACGACGTCATAAAGAGCCGAAAAACGCGAAATCAGCTCACCAAGCCGCGGCGTGCCCAGCAGTTCGGCCGGCGCCGGAGGTATCCGGCCGCTCGACACCAGCCACATATTGTCGATGTTGGGACGCTGGATCGCCGCGGCGAGGTCATCGTTGCCCGCCAGCAGATCGGAGAAACCCGGAGCGCTCGCGTCGAGCGGCGAGAAGGACGGGTTGCGCAGATCGGCATCGATGAGAAGGGTGCGCAGCCCGAGCCGCGCCAGGTTCATCGCCAGTGCGAGACTGGTCGACGTCTTGCCCTCACCCGGACGCGAGCTGGTGATCAGCAGCGTCTTGGGCACGCCGTGCGGGGACGAATATTGAAGCGCGGTGCGCAAGGACGAATAGGCCTCGGTCACCTCGGACCGGGTATCGGTCAGCGCGTCGCCGAATTTCACGCCCTTGGCCGCCTCGGGGATGATGCCTAGCAGGGGAACGCCGAGCTTGTGCTCGACGTCGTCGGGGGTCACGATCTTGTCGCTGACCAGTTCGATTGCGAAGGCGGCGCCGACGCCGACGGCGATGCCGGCGGCGAGCGCGATGAGCAGGTTCAAGAGCAGATTGGGCTTGAACGGCGACGTCGGAACGCTCGCCTTGTCGACGATCGAGATGAGATTATCGCCGACGCCGCCCGCCACGCCGACTTCCTTGTAGCGCTGCAACAACCCGTCATAGAGCGTGCGATTGGTGTCCACCTCGCGCTGCAGAATGTTATAGTCGATGCTGCGGTCACGCAGGTCGAGTTCCGAGGATTTGAGGCTCTGGACGCGTTCTCGAAGCTGTTGTTCACGCCCCAACGCGGCGCGGTAGGCGGCTTCGAGATCCTGGACGGATGCCGCAGACACGGTCCTCGTCGCGTTGCGAATGCTCTCTTCGACCGCTGAAATGCGCTCGCGCAATCGCACCATCGCCGGATAGTCGGGCTTATACGTTCCGAGCTTCTCCTGGTAATCCGCCTCCAGTTGCGCGCGCTGCGTGCGCAGGCCTTGCACGGTCGGGTCGCTGACGACGCGCTGGCTTGCCCGGCCGCTTGCCTGGCGAAACTCCTGTTCGGCGGCTATCCGATCCGCCTGCGCCTGCGCGAGCGACGAATTGAGCATGCCTAGCGAGGCATTGGTGAGCGACGTCCCGCCGCCCTCCTGGCCTGCGTTGACATTCACAATGCCTTCACGCTGCGCATAGGCGACCAACTGCCGTTCGGAGGCTTCCAGCCTTTCCTTCACCGTCTTGATGCGATTCTCGAGAAATCGACGCGCATAGGCGGTAGAGGCGAAGCGCCGTTCAAGATTGGATGCGACGAAGTTGTCGGTCAGCGTATTGGCGACCGTCGCCGCGATGCGCGGATCGGGGCTGACGAACGAAACATCCACCAGGCGGCTGCCTGCCTGCGGCTCTACCGAAAGATCGCTGCTAATCTGGCCGGGGGTGAGCGGCGCGAAGTCCTCGCCGGCGCTGCGGTTGACGGCTCGCGCCGTCCGTTCCGCCAGCGTGTCGCTGCGCATCAGCCCGAGCTGGGTTTCGAAGAAGCTCTCGCCCGCCACCTGCCCCTGCTGGACCGCACCCATTTCGACGATCTGGACCGGCGCCTCGGCGATCTCGATCGTCGTCGTCGCGCGGTAGAGCGGGGTGGTGAGCAACGTCACGATGATCGCGATCAGCACCGCGCTCAATGTGACGCCCAGGATCAGCAGGCGCCATTTGGCGAGTATGCGCAGGAGCCCGGCATAATCGATGTCGGCGCCCGCTCCACGATCTGGAACGGGGACCAGCGGCGTATTTGCCGGCACGGACAGCATCTGCGAACCGGGCTGGCTGGGCGTCAAATCGTTCATCAAAGCTCCAAACCCGCCAGCGGGGCCAGTGACGTTAGCGTGTCGGCAGGCCTGCGGCCAACGCCGAATCCTAGAAGAAGCGGAAGATCGACAACACGGGCAGCGATTGGAGAACGTCGCGGAACGCAGCCTTGGAGCGCGAGCCCGCAACCACAACGATATCGTTGCCGTAGATTTCCGGATCGGGGCTCAGCCCCTCGCGGATAGCGGTAAGATCGAACGCCGCCGCCGCCCGGCGCCCGTCGATGGTGCGGAACACAACGACGCGCTCGGGATTGGCGTCTTCCGATACGCCCTTCGCCATCGCGACCGCCTGCAGCAGCGTCAGGTTGCCCGCGACGGGATAGATCCCCGGCGCGTTGATCGACCCATCCACCGTGACCCGCTGGCTGCGCACCTCCTTGAGTGCGACGGTGACATCGGGGTTCTGGAAATATTTGGCGCCGAGCGATTTCTCGAGCGCGGCGGCGAGCTCGGTCGTCGTCAGATTCTGCGCGGTGACGCCGCCGACCAACGGCATGTCGATCTTCCCAAGCGCGTTGACCTCGAAGTCTCCGCTGACCTCGGGCACCTCGAACACCGTCACCTTGACGATATCCTGTGGCCCGATGCGATAGGCATCCTCGTCCACCATGGCGAATTGCGAGTCCGGCGCGGTGAAGGTCGATGGCGCATAGGCGATATCGGCGCGCTTGCCGCTATAGGAGCAGCCGCCGAGCGCAACCGCCGCAATAGCCATCGTAAACAGGCCGATACCGTCAGCTAGGGGGCGGGGCAGCATGGCGTGTCCTCAACAATTAACGCAAAATACTATGCCGGCATGGGAGCCGGCCGGGGCGGTCGTCTATATCGTGTCGGTCATGAGGCGACAAGCAGCGCGCCAATCAAGCCTGGTGGTAGCGACGATACCATTCGACGAACGCGGGCACGCCGATATCGATGCTGGTGGCAGGCTCAAAGCCCAGATCATTCTGGATGGCGGAGATGTCGGCGAACGTCGCCGGCACGTCGCCGGGCTGGATGGGCTGCAGATCGCGGATCGCGCGCTTGCCGCAGGCCGCCTCGATCAGGTCGATCATGTCGCCCAGGCGTTCGGAACGGTGATTGCCGATATTGTAGATGCGGTGAGGCGCGCGGCTGCCGCCCGCATGTTCCTGGCCGTCATCGGGCGGCGGATTGTCGACGCACGCGACCACGCCCGTCACGATATCGTCGATATAGGTGAAGTCCCGGTGCATATCGCCGAAATTGTACACCGCGATCGGCCGGTCTTCGAGGATCGCCTTGGTGAAGATCCACATCGCCATGTCGGGCCTGCCCCACGGCCCATAGACGGTGAAGAAGCGCAGACCGGTCAGCGGCAGGCGATAGAGATGGGCGTAGGTCTCGCTCATCAACTCGTCGGACTTCTTCGTCGCCGCATAGAGCGACAGCGGATGATCCACCCGGTCGTCGACCGAAAAGGGCATCTGCGTGTTGCCGCCATAGACCGACGAGGACGAGGCATAGACCATATGCGAGGAGCCGCGCTGGCGCGCGAGTTCGAGCAGGTTGAGATGGCCGACCAGGTTGGACTGCACATAGGCGCGGGGATTGTCGATCGAATAGCGGACGCCGGCCTGCGCGCCGAGATGGACGATCCTGTCGAAATCGGAGCCCGCCAGCGCCGAATCGAGCGCCGCGTGGTCGCTGAAATCGACCTGCTCGAAACGGAACCGATCGCCGCCGATGCGCCGCAGCTCGGCGAGCCGGTCGCGCTTCAAGGGTACGGAATAATAGTCGTTCAGATTGTCGACGCCGATCACGCGATCGCCACGATCCAGCAGGCGGCGCGAAAGGCTCATGCCGATGAAGCCGGCCGCGCCGGTGACGAGAATGGTGGATGCCATGGCTATAGTGTCCAGGTTCGAATGGTCTGATCGGAAAGTCGGGGGGCGATAGCGCCGGGAATATCGGCGAAGAGCCCGCCTTCGGTCAAAAGAGCTCTGATCGCCTGCTCGTCCATGGCGCAATATTGGGTGTGCGGCACGGCGAGTATGACGATGTTGAAGCGCCGGTCGGCCGGCGGTTCGGAGGATATGGCGATGCCATATTCATGGTTGGCCTCGGCCGCATTCGCCAGTGGATCGACGACCGTCACATCGTGACCGCGCGTCTGCAAGGCGGCGACGAGGTCGGCGACCTTCGAATTGCGCAGGTCCGGCACGTTTTCCTTGAAGGTCAAGCCAAGCACCAGCGTCCTTGGCCGCTCTCCGCCCGCTGCGCGGTCGATTTCTCCCGCCACCCACGCGGCCATGTCGTCGTTCGTGCTGCGGCCTGCGAGGATGACGCGCGGCTCCCGGCCCAGCACCTCGGCGCGATACGCCAGATAATAGGGATCGACGCCGATGCAGTGCCCTCCCACCAGACCCGGACGGAAGGGCAGGAAGTTCCACTTGGTGTTCGCCGCGGAAAGGACGTCCCAGACCGAAACGTCCAGCTTGGCGAAGATGGTCGCGATCTCGTTCATGAAGGCGATGTTGATGTCGCGCTGGGCATTTTCGATGACCTTGGCCGCCTCGGCCGCCTTGATCGATTTGGCCGTGAACGTGCCGCCGGAGGTAATCGCCCCGTAGACGTCGGCCAGCCGCGCCGCGACCGCCTCCGTCTGCCCCGCCACGACCTTCGTGATGCGATCGACGGTGTGTTCGCGGTCGCCCGGGTTGATGCGCTCGGGCGAATAGCCGAGGAAGAAGTCCGCGCCGCAAGCCAGCCCGCTGACGCGTTCGAGCTCGGGCCCGCACAGTTCCTCCGTCACGCCCGGATAGACCGTGCTCTCGTACACCACGATGGGCTTGCGTGCGCCGTCCAGCATCGCCGCCACGGTGCGCGTCGCGGCGAGCACGATCGACAGATCGGGCTTGTTTTCCGCATCGACCGGCGTGGGCACCGTGACGATATAGATGTCGGCTGGCGGACAGGCGGC
Source organism: Sphingomonas gilva (assembly GCF_003515075.1). Taxonomy (GTDB): domain Bacteria; phylum Pseudomonadota; class Alphaproteobacteria; order Sphingomonadales; family Sphingomonadaceae; genus Sphingomonas; species Sphingomonas gilva. Next base: position 95,265 of record NZ_QWLV01000008.1, on the reverse strand, counting down.
GGGGTCCTGGGTCAAGGACAGCTTCGTTCCGGCCAGCCGATCCGCCGAAACTTCGTGCGTCCGGTCATGATGTCGCTGCAATTCGGCGATGCGTTCCGCATCCACGTCCAGACCCCACACGGTGAATCGATCCGCCAGGGCAATCGCCAGCGGCAGGCCGACATAGCCCAGGCCGACCACGACAATCGTGTTGTTCTCTATCACTGATTTCCCCCCGCTGCGAGCGTCCAGCAGCCTGTTGATGGAAGTGCGATGCGTTGGCTCGGGCGTTCAGACGGTTTCCAGGGCCGTGCTGAGCGCCCAGCGCTCCGCCCCCTCGATGCCGATCGCGGACAGGACCCCGCTCTCATACGCGCCCGTATCGACGCCGATGCGGTTCGATCGCCATTCGATCTCGGCGGATGGCGTGTGGCCGTGAACGATCATGCGCGGATGGCTTCCCTCGAAATCCAGAAAGCCGCCGCGGATCCAGCGCAGATCCGCCGTTCTCTGCTGGTCGAGCGCGGTGCCGGGACGAATGCCGGCATGGACGAACAGATAGTCGCCGATCTCGACCATATCCTCGCATTCGCGCAACAGCTGGATATGTCTGGCCGGCACGTTCTCGATCAGCGCGGCCTGCAACTCGGGCAGTTCCGCGCAGGCGAAGAACTCCGCGTCGATACCGTAGCTCAGGATCGTCTCGCGGCCCCCGATGCGATTGAAGAAGCGCAGCGCTTCCTCGTCCCCATCCAGCACCAGCTGGAACACTTCCTCATGATTGCCCCGCAGGACGGCGACGTCGATGTCGTTGTCCTTGAGCGCCAGCACCCGGTCGATGACCTCGCGGGATTGCGGACCGCGATCGATCAGGTCGCCGAGGAAGATCAGCCGCACCTCGGTGCTCTCGCGCGTCGCGTCGTCGTTGGCGATCGCATCGAGCAGACGGTCGAGCAGATCCAGGCGGCCATGCACATCGCCGATGGCATAGACCCGCATCCCCGGCGGAATAGCGGGTCCCGAAGCCCGAACCGGCTGCCGTGGACGCAGGAAGTTGAACATCTTTGTCACGCCGTCTCACCAAATTGCGGGCTTCACCTAGTCGCTCGCTCTGGAGGCGGCAAGCGACGTGGCCATCAGTGGCGTACAACGGTCGGCGTCCGTTTCGGCTCCGTGAGGCGAATCCGCGCCAGAGCGTGCCGAACGGCCTGATCGGCGCGATCACCCGATCGCCCGCTCGTAAACTCGAGGGGCAGCTGTTGTTGAACGTAAATGGTCGGCAAGTGCCGGCGAAATGACGCCTCAGCCAGTCATGCGCAGCGGCTTTGTCGTAGCTCCGCCGGCCGGCTGATCCGGCCAGATGCCGCGCGTATCGTAGACCAGCTTGTCCGCGCGCTCATCCAGTGGCACCGATTTGAACAGGTCGTGATCGACCAGGACGATGAAGATCGGGCAGGTCGCGATCGCCTCGTCGATATCGGTCAGTTCGGCGCCTGTTCCGGCGAACGCCGCCGGCAGCGCCTCGGCATAGGGCTCGACGATGCGGATACGGCGGCCATGGCGGCGGGCGAGGGCGGCCGCCACCTTCACCGCCGGGCTTTCGCGGAAGTCGTCGATATTGGCCTTGAAGGCGAGGCCGAGGCAGGCGACCGGCGCGCCCGGCATTTCGGCGATCAGCGCTTCGGCGCGGGCGATGGTGTGATCCACCTTGGCGTCGTTGACCTCGCGCGCGGTGCGGATCAGCGGGGTGTGGTCGGGCGCGCCGTGGACGATGAACCAGGGATCGACGGCGATGCAGTGGCCGCCGACGCCCGGGCCCGGCGAGAGGATATTGACGCGCGGATGGCGGTTGGCCAGGCGGATCACCTCCCACACGTCGAGCCCCATCTCGTCGGCGACCACCGACAACTCGTTGGCGAAGGCGATGTTGACGTCGCGGTAGCTGTTCTCGACCAGCTTGGTCATCTCCGCCGCGCGGGCATTGGTGGTGACGCATGCGCCGCGCACGAAGCGGCGATAGAAGCCCAGCGCCTTGCGGGCGCAGCGCGGCGTGATGCCGCCGATCACGCGGTCATTGTCGATCAGCTCGACCAGGATGCGGCCCGGCAGCACGCGTTCCGGGCAATAGGCGATGGCGATATCCGCACCGTTTCCGGTCAGGCCGGGCACCTTCAGATCGGGTCGCGCCGCCGCGATCAGATCGCGCACCTGTTCGGTGGTGCCGACCGGCGAGGTCGATTCGAGGATAACGGTGTCGCCCGCCTTCAACACCGGCGCGATGCCCGCGGCCGCGTTCAGGACATGGCTGATATCGGGCGCGTGATCGTCGCCGAACGGCGTCGGCACGGCGATGACGAACACGTCGGCCGGCTCGATCGCGGTCGACGCCCTGAGCGCGCCGCGCGCGACCACGCCCTGCACCAGCCCGTCGAGATCGACCTCCTCGATATGGACCTTGCCCGAATTGACCGTGTCGACGACGCGCGCCGACACGTCGATCCCCAGCACCCGCGCGCCGGACCTTGCGATCACCGCGGCGGTGGGCAGCCCGATATAGCCCAGGCCGACAACGACGACCTTGAGTTCAGAGTCCGAAAGCATTCGCGACAAGCCCCGCAATCCGTGTCGAGGCATGGCCGTCGCCGAACGGATTGTGCGCGCGGGCCATCGCCTGATAGGCCGCCTTGTCGTCCAGAAGGTTGAAGATTTCGGTAACGATGCGGTCCTCGTCCGCGCCGATCAGGCGCGCGGTGCCGGCCGCGACGCCCTCAGGCCGCTCCGTCGTCTCGCGCATGACCAGCACGGGCTTGCCGAGCGCCGGCGCCTCTTCCTGCACCCCGCCCGAATCGGTCAGCACGATGTCGCAGGCGTCCAGCGCGCGGATGAAGTGAGGATAATCGAGCGGATCGATCGCCGCCACATTGTCCAGCCCGCCCAGCTCGCGCTCCATCACAGTGCGAACATTGGGGTTGGGATGCACCGGAAAGATCACCGCGAGGCCTTCGCGCCCGGCGATCCGCCGGATGGCGCGGGCGATGCTCTCCATTCCGCCGCCGAAATTCTCGCGGCGATGGGTGGTGACCAGGACGATCCGCTTGCCGCCGAAGCGCGCCAGCAGATCGTCCAGCCCGGCGGCAAGACCCGGCTGGTCCGCGATCCGCGCCCGCGTGGCCAATAGCGCGTCGACCACCGTGTTGCCTGTCACATGGATCGTGCGCGGATCGACATTCTCACGCAGCAGCGCGTTCGCGGCCGTTTCCGTCGGGGCGAAGTGCAGGTCGGCGATCGGGGCGACGATACGGCGGTTGACCTCCTCGGGAAAGGGCTGCCAGATATCGCCCGAGCGCAGCCCCGCCTCGACGTGCGCGGTGGGCACGCGGCGGTAATAGGCGGCGAGCGCGCCGACCATGGCGGTCGCGGTATCGCCCTGGACGATGACGCGCTGCGGCATGACGGCGTCCATCACCTCGCCAAGGCCGGTCAGCAATCGGGCGGTGAGCCGATCGAGCGACTGGCCCGGCTCCATCAGATCGAGGTCGATATCGGGCGTCACGCCGGCGATGTCGAGAACCTGGTCGAGCATTCCGCGGTGCTGCGCGGTGACGCAGATCCGCGTGTCGATGCGCGGATCGGCGCGCAAGGCGCGGATCACAGGGAACAGCTTGATCGCCTCGGGCCGGGTGCCGAACACGGTAAGAACGATGGGCCGGGTCATCATGCCCGCCCTAAGGCCCGACCCTTTAAGAAGCGCTCAACGCGCAGCCGATCACGCGTCACGATATGGCGCGGCGACCTGTCGCGCGTCGCCGGTCGAGCTCCTGTTCGATGAGCTCGGTGATATTTCCGTCCTCGGCGCGCTCGCTCGCGGCCAGCGCATGGGAGAGCTCGGCGTCGGTGAATTCGCTCAACAGGCTGGCGTAGGATGGCGGCCCGGCGGCGAAGGTCGACGGCTCGGCCGCTTCTTCCCTGGTCGCCGCATCCTCGTGCTTCACATCCGCCGCCACGTCGAAAACGACCTTCGCGCTGCGGCTTCGGCCGCGCCAACGTTTCAAAAGCCCCATCATCTCCCCCACAGAATGATTTGCTGCCAATGATTTAGCCCGCCGGCCCAGCAGAGGTATTGGACGATTTCGACAGTGGTTTCCCACGATGAAGACGACAACGGAATAATCTGCTTCGTGAACATCGTACACCGTTCGTCGCCGTTGCAACAGGTCGCCGTCCGGCGCTGGCAGATGAGGTATGGCGCATGGGCGCGGGGTGCCGCCTCTTGATCCACACCTTCACCGGAAGCGCGGCGAAAGCGCAATGGGACGTCGCCTCGCCCGTGAATCGCGCCGGTTCCTGCGGTGAAGCAAAATCGTCACACCGAAAACCCAGTCTCTTGTTGAAACCCAAAGAGCCCTTGACCTTCCGTTGCGTCATGCGTCTATTAGATGAACGGGTATGCCGCCGAGCAAGGAGCGGGAGCCCTCTGAGGGAGTGGGAGAGGCATTATGAGGAAAGCGGCTTTTCTTTCGTGCGGCGCAGCGGGCGCGCTGCTGGTCGGGCTGGCGACGCCCGCCTGGGCGCAGGTCGGCGCCGAAGCGGCGGCGCTGCCGCAGGAGGAAACCATCGCCGATCCTGGCGGCGAGCCCAACATCATCGTGACCGGCTCGCTGATTCGCGGCACGCCCGAGGATGCGGCGCTGCCGGTCGAGGTGATCTCCGCTGAGGACCTGGCCAAGCAGGGCAGCCCCACCGCGCTCGATCTGATCAAGAATTTGCCCGTCTCGAACGGCGTCATCGGCGACGCCAACCAGTTCGACAGCCGCGCGCAGGGTTCCGAAGGCGTCGCCTCGGTCAACCTGCGCGGCCTCGGGCCGGGGCGCACCCTCGTCCTGCTGAACGGCAAGCGGCTGGTGCCGGCCGGCACCGGCGTGCCCGTGGTCGACGTCAACCTCATTCCCCAGGCGGCGATCGGCCGCGTCGAAATCCTGAAAGACGGCGCCGCCGCGACCTACGGCTCGGACGCGATCGCCGGCGTGGTCAACTTCATCACCCGCGAGCGCCAGAACGGCTTCACCGTCTCGGGCGACTATCGCTATATCGAGGGCTCGGACGGCGATTACGGCGGCAGCATCGCCTATGGCCACAATGGCGACGGCTTCCGCATGCTCGCCTCGTTCGGCTATCAGCGCCGGTCCGAACTGCGCACCACCGACCGCGATTTCGTCATCCAGCCTTATGAGGTGAACCCGCAGGGCGGCTGGACCGGCGGCGGCAATCCGGGGAACTTCGATTTCGACGCGACCGTCGGCGGCCTCAACTTCGTTCGCGATCTCGGTTGCGAGGATCTTGGCGGCTTCCGCAGCGTCACCGGATCGACCACCGATCGATGCTTCAACCAGTACGGACTGTTCGGCAATCTGGTCGAGCCAGAGGAGCGGTTGCAGGCCTATCTCGAAACCGAGATCGACATCGGCGAATCGACCACGCTTAATCTAAGCGCGCTATATGGTTTCTCGAGCTCGCGCATCACGACCTCGCCGACTTATCTTCCGACATTGTCGCCCTCGGGATATGCGGCGTCGCCTCTGACCACTGTGCCGGCCAGCGGCGTGCTAACCCCGGCGCAGGCTGCCGGCGCGGGCGTGTTCGGGATTCCCACCTATGCGCCGTCGCTCCGCGATTATTGCGCGACCTATGGAGCGGCCGCAGGCTGCCTGACCGCGGGCGGGGTTCCGCTTGCGCCGGCACTTGCCTTTCCTGTGCTTTTCCGCCCGGCCCTGCTGGGCGGTAATCCGGCCTTCCGCGATGAGGACAATGATCGCGGTTCGGCGTGGAGCCCACGTACGTCCGATTCCATTCGGTTCACCGCCGGCCTCGAACAGCGGCTGGGCGACAATCTCACCTTGGATGCCGGCTTCACCTATCATTTCTACGAACGCTACATCGAAGGCACGGACACATTTGGCGACCGTCTGCAAAACGCGCTTGCCGGCTTCGGCGGGTTCAGCTGTCCGTACGAAAGCGCGGCGTCGCGCGCCGGTCTCACCCAGGCTCAACTCGCCGCTCTTGCCGGGCAAAATGGTTGTCTGTTCTTCAACCCCTTCTCGACGGCGGTGCAGGTCAATCCCGTTACTGGCGACACCAATCCCAACTATGCCGGGACGCGCAATCCGGCCGCCTTCAGCCTGACGCCGGGCGCAGGTCTTATCAACTCCAAGGAAGTCTTCGATTATTTCTTCGTCGATTCGCAGACGACAACCGAAACAGAGCTGTTCGTCGGTGATCTCGTCCTCTCGGGACAGACGGGTATCGAGTTGCCGGGCGGTCAGGTCGGCTTCGCTATCGGCGGCCAGTATCGCAAGGAATATTTCTCGACTGCTTACGGCAACAACAATAATCTTGCCGTGAATCCCTGCCCGGGTTCGGTGCTCGATCCCAACGCGGTTTGTCCGCAGCAGACGGGAGCGCTCGGGTTCTTGGGTACCAACAACGCGCGCCAGCTGAGCCAGGATATCAAGGCGGCGTTCGTCGAAATCCAGGCGCCGATCACCGATGCGATCAACCTGCAGCTTTCGGCGCGCTACGAAGACTATGGCGGTCTGATCGGGTCGACCTTCGATCCGCAGGGACGCATCCGCTTTCAGCTGACCGACTGGCTGGCGTTGCGCGCGGGCGCGGGCACGACCTTCCGCGGGCCGCCGATCGCGGCGACCAATGGCAGCATCGTTTCGTTGCAGATCATCGGCACGTCCTTCCGCGCAGTCGATGTGCTCGGCAATCCGGAACTGACGCCCGAGTCCTCGACCAATTATTCGGCGGGCATCATTCTCAATGCCGGACCGTTCTCTGGCACCATCGATTACTGGCGATATGATATCGACGGGCCGATCGAGGCGGAGCCGGTGCAAGGCATAGTCAACGCGCTGTTCGGCGCTAGCGGCAGCGACAATTGCGGCGAGGATGGCTTCGAGCTTCTGGAGGAACGCTTCACTTTCTCCAACAACGTTTGCGGCATCGCCAACGTGCAGCGGCTGGAGACGCAATACGTCAACAACAACAACATTCGCACCTCCGGCATCGACGCGCAGGCGCAGTTCCAGTTCGAGCTTGGCGAGGACACCGAGATCACCCTGGGAGCCAACGGCACCTATGTGTTCGAATACAAGGTCGCCGATGTCGTGGTTGAGGGCGTCGTCGTGCAGCCGGCGTTCGATGCGGTCGGGCAGCTCAACTACCAGACCACCGCCTATCCGCTACCCGAGTGGAAGGGGCAGGTGTTCGCAAGCGGGGAATTCGGCATCCATTCGCTGCGTCTCGCCTATAACTTCATGGCAGATTACACCGATCAGCGCGGCGCCTCCATCTTCGGCCCGAACACCGGCTCGCTTGCCGGCGATTCAGTGACCGAAGGCAAGGAGATCGACGGCTTCAACACGCTCGACTTCACCTATCGGATCGCGCTGCCCACCGGCACCTCGGTCGCGCTCTCCGCGCTCAACATCCTCGACGAGGATCCGCCCTTCGCGCGGCTCGACCAGAATTACGATCCCTTCACGGCGAACCCCTTGGGCTTCACCGCGAAAATCTCGGTCTCGCAGAATTTCTGATCGCGTGACCCTGTAAACGACTTCGGCCCGCCGGGCGCCTTTGGGGAAGGGCGCGCGGCGGGCCGTTTTCGTCGGCACAAATTAGGAGTAGTCGATGTCCAGCGCCGCACCGCACGTTCCCCAGGAAATCGCCGACACATTGGCGATGAAGCGTCGCGGGTGGACGCTGGCGCTGCTCACCACGGCCTATTTCTTCAGCTATATGGACCGGCAGATCCTCGCGATCCTGCAGGAGCTGATCCGCGCCGACCTCCATCTCAGCGATACGCAGCTGGGGTTGATCGGCGGGCTCGCCTTCGCGCTGTTCTACGCGACGCTGGGCATCCCTGTCGCCCGGCTCGCCGACAGGGGCAACCGCGTCAACATCATCGCCATCGCTCTCGCCTTGTGGAGCGCGATGACGGCGGTGTGCGGGCTTGCGCAGAATTTCGTGCAGCTGCTGCTGGCGCGGATCGGCGTCGGCGTGGGCGAAGCCGGCTCGAGCCCGCCCAGCCACTCGATCATCGCCGATCTCTACCCGCCGGAGAAGCGCGCGGGGGCGATGGGCATCTACTCGCTCGGCGTCGTGCTCGGCGCCGCGCTCGGCACGCTCATCGGCGGCACCGTCGCCGCCTTCTACGGCTGGCGCGCGGCGATGTTCACCGTCGGATTGCCCGGCATCGCGCTGGCGGTGGTCGTCAAGCTGTTCGTCGTGGAGCCGCGGCGCGGACTGTCCGACGCGCAGATCGTCGCCGAGGGCGAGAAGAAGGGCGCCATCCCGCCGCTTTCGGAGGGCTTCCGCGCGATGTTCGCGAGCGGCCCCGCCTTCCACCTGGTCATGGGCGTCACCATCACCTCGATGATCGGCTATGGCCACGCCCATTTCGGGCCGAGTTTCCTGCAGCGTTCGCTCGGCATGGGCATCACCGATATCGCCTGGATCGTCGCGCCGATCGGCGGCGTGATGGGCACGATATCGGGTGTCGCCGGCGGCTGGCTGGCGAACAGGCTCGCCGTGCGGCACGGCCTGCACGCGCAGAGCTGGATGGTGTTCGGCCTGAAATCGATCGGCCTGCCGCTATCCTTCCTGTTCTACCTCTCATCCGATCCGTGGATGGCGATCCCGCTCTACTGGCTCTCGATCCTGCTCGTCAGCACCTATCTCGGCCCCACTTTCGCGCTGATCCAGGGGCTTGCGCCCTTGCGGATGCGCGCGCTGTGGGCGGCGATCACGCTCCTCGTCATCAACCTGATCGGGCTGGGGCTGGGGCCGACGCTGATCGGCGTTATCAGCGATCTGCTGCGTCCGCAGTTCGGCGAGGAATCGCTGCGCTGGGCGATGGTGACCTTCGCCGCGCTGACGCCTTGGGCGCTGTTCCACTATTGGCGCGCGGGCGCGCTGCTCAAGCGCAGGCAGCAGGCGGCGGGCTGAGCCCGATACGTCTGACTCACTCCTTTTGTCGCCTGCGGAGGCAGGGCCCATCCCGACGCGCCTTGGTCGGCAGCACCCGTGGATGGGCGGATGGCCCCGCCTGCGCAGGGGCGACAATTCACCTGGACGGGATAAACCCTAGATGACTCCGTCGTCGAACAACCCGTAGCAGATGGTCGAGGCGTAGAGCCGGATCGCCAGCTCAGGCTCCATCGACGCCGCCCACTTCCTGAGATCGAATGCGGCGTTCTGTGACGCCATGATCGCCTGCGCCGCGATCAGGGGGTCGATCGGGCGGATCGAACCTTCGGATATGCCGTCTGATAGCATGCCGGCGAAGCGCCGGGCGATGCCGTTCGACCGCTCGATCATCTGGTAACGCACGCGCGGCGGCAGCGCGGCGAGCGCCGATGTGCGCAGCAATGGCCCGCGCTCGGAGAACTGGAAATCGAGCAGGGTCGCGATGGTCGAGCTGATCCGGTGCCATTCGTCGCCGCCGCTGGCGTCGGCATGGCGCTGCGTCTCCGAAATCGTCTCGAAGCTGCGCTTGAAGCATTCGATGACGAGATCGTCCTTTGCGTCGAGATGGTGATAGAAGCTGCCCTTGGTGACGTTCAATTCGGAGGCGATGCGCTGCACCGATGCGCCGCGATAGCCCAGCTCGTTGATCAGGCGCGTGGCGGCGAGGAGAAAGCTGGTGCGGCTCGGCTCGCTCGTCGCGGCGGGCTCGCCCACCGGCCAGATATCGGGCTTCCACGCCGCGCCAGGCACCGCGATGCCGTGGCGCAGCACCTGCATCAGCCGTTCGCGCACGCGGCCATATTGGTCGATCTCGTAGCGGCGGATCCACGCGTTGAGCCAGAGCACATTCTCCAGCAGCACATGCGCGCGCGCCGATTGCAGGTCCTTGGTCGCCCGGCAGTCGCCCTGGCCGAACAGCTCGCGCGTCTTGCGGAACACCTGGCGCCACCGCGCCATCAGCCGGCCGCGCGTCGGCTCGTCCATCGCGCGCAGGTCGGAGAGGCCGGCGAGCTCGCCCTCCTGCCCCTGGGCCTGCCGCTCCAGCCGGTCGAAATGCGCGCCGAGGAAATGATCGACCCGCTCGGGCGGCGCGGGCAGCGCCATCGCCGCGTCCAGCACTTCCTCGAACCGGTCGAGCGTGCGGTCGAAACAGGCTGAGGCGAGATCGTCCTTGCGCTTGAAATAATAGGTGATGCTGGTGGTGTTCAGCCCCACGCGCCGCGCCACGTCGGCGAAGGTGAGGCCCTTCGCCGATTGCTCGTTCATCACTTCCGAAGCCGCAGCGACGATCATTTCGCGCTTGGCGCGGTAACGATCGGTTTCCCCCCTGGCGTCGGTCCCGTTTAGGATCGCGTCCTGCATCGCCGAAGCCTAGCAGAGTCGGTCCGCCGGGCCAGCCTTTTTTGCACGCCGGTGAAGCGCGCTTTGCCGCGTCGCTCGCGAGCATCGACGCCAGCAATCGGGCTTTACCGAAAAACCGGTATGGTCTAGGCGGGACGAGAACAGTTATATGGGAGAGCGACGATGGATTTCACGCTGAGCGAGCGCGAGACATATTTCCGGGACCGCGTGCAGGACTTCATCGATCGCGAAATCACCCCCCGCAACCAGGAGTATCGCGACCAGCATCATGAAGGCGATCGGTGGAAGGTGCTGCCCGTCATCGAGGAGCTGAAGCCCAAGGCCAAGGCCGCCGGCTTGTGGAACTTCTTCATGCCGCCGCATTCCGGCCAGCAACATGTGGACGACAGCTTCGAGTTCGAAGGCACCCAGCTCACCAACCTCGAATATGCGCTGTGCGCCGAGGCGATGGGCCGCGCCGGCTGGGCGCCCGAGGTGTTCAACTGCTCCGCGCCCGACACCGGCAATATGGAGGTGCTCCACCGCTACGGCACGCGCGAGCAGAAGGAGCAATGGCTGCGCCCGCTGATGAACGGCGAGATCCGCTCGGCTTTCCTCATGACCGAGCCGGCGGTCGCCTCGTCGGACGCGACCAACATCCAGACGTCGATGGTCCGCGACGGCGATCACTATGTCATCAACGGCCGCAAATGGTGGTCGTCGGGCGTGGGCGATCCGCGCTGCGCGGTGGCGATCGTCATGGGCAAGACCAATCCCGAGGGCTCGCGCCATTCGCAGCAGAGCCAGATCCTGGTGCCGCTCGATACGCCCGGCGTGAAGATCGAACGGATGCTTTCGGTTTACGGGTATGATCACGCGCCGCACGGCCACGGCGAGGTCACGCTCACCGATGTGCGCGTGCCGGTCGAGAATCTCGTGCTGGGCGAAGGCCGTGGGTTCGAGATCGCCCAGGGCCGCCTGGGGCCGGGCCGCATCCATCACTGCATGCGCACCATCGGCGTTGCGGAGATGGGTATCGAGCTGATGGCCAAGCGCCTGCTGACCCGCGTCGCCTTCGGCAAGCGCATCGCCGATCATTCGATCTGGGAACAGCGCATCGCCCGCGCGCGCATCGATATCGAGATGACGCGCCTGCTGTGCCTCAAGGCCGCCGACATGATGGACAAGGCGGGCAACAAGGCCGCGCAGCTGGAGATCGCGATGATCAAGGTCGCGGCGCCGAACATGGCGCTGCAGATCCTCGACGATGCGATCCAGGCGCACGGCGGCGGCGGCGTCTCGGGCGATTTCCCGCTGGCCTCGGCCTGGGCGAGCTTGCGCACGCTGCGCTTCGCCGATGGCCCGGACGAGGTCCACAACCGCGCCATCGCGAGGAACGAGTTCGGCAAATATGCGGAGCTGCCCGAGGCGGTGACGGCGAAGGCGGCGGTGCGGCGGTAGGATGGGCATCGTCGCCCCTGCGAAGGCAGGGGCCTCCGGGTTTGTGGCACACCGACCACCGCCCATGCCGGCTGAGGCCCCTGCCTTCGCAGGGGCGACGATTAAATGGAATGACGAATGAAAGCAGCAGTCCTGTTCGAGGCGAAGCAGCCTCTGTCGATCGAGGAGGTGACGGTCAGCAAGCCGGGCCCGCGCGAGGTGCTGATCCGCACCGCCGCGGTGGGCGTGTGCCGCTCCGATCTCCACTTCGTCGACGGCGCCTATCCGCACGCGATGCCGACCATCCCGGGGCACGAGGCGGCGGGCGTGGTCGAGGCGGTCGGCAGCGACGTCACCACGGTCAAGCCCGGCGACACCGTCGTCACCTGCCTGAGCGTGTTCTGCGGGCATTGCGAATTCTGCGTCACCGGCCGCATGGTGCTGTGCGTCAATCCGTCGACGCGGCGTGGCAAGGGCGAGCCGCCGCGGCTGATGCTCGGCGACACGGCCGTGGCGCAGATGCTCAACCTCTCCGCCTATGCCGAGCAGATGCTGGTCCACGAGCACGCCTGCGTCGCCATCGATCCCGACATGCCGACCGACCGCGCCGCGCTGATCGGCTGCGCGGTGACGACGGGGGCAGGGGCGGTGTTCAACTGCTGCGACCTGGAACCGGGCGAGACGGTGGCGGTGGTCGGCTGCGGCGGCATCGGCCTGGCCGCGGTCAACGCGGCGAAGATCGCCGGCGCGGGCAAGATCATCGCGATCGATCCGGTGCCGGAGAAGCGCGCTCTCGCCGAAAAGCTCGGCGCGACGCACAGCATCGATGCGATGAGCGAGACCGCCGCCGACGAGGTGGTCGAGATCACCAGGGGCGGCGTCCACCACGCGATCGAGGCGGTCGGCCGCCCGCAGTCCGCCGCCACCGCGGTCAAGGTGCTGCGCCGCGGCGGCACCGCCACCATCCTCGGCATGATGCCGCTCGCCGAAAAGGTCGGCCTCTCCGCGCTCGATCTGCTCGCCAACAAGAGGTTGCAGGGCGGCCTCATGGGCGGCAACCGCTTCCCGGTCGATATCCCGCGGCTGGTCGATTTCTATCTGCGCGGCCTGCTCGATCTCGACAGCATCATCGCCGAGCGGATCGGGCTCGACCGGATCAACCACGCCTTCGACGAGCTGCGCAAGGGCGACGCCACCCGCTCCGTGGTGGTGTTCGAATGACCGACGAGGCGCCCCAGACGGTCGAGGTCCAGGACAAGGACCGGCTCGATGAAGGCGCGCTCGCCGCCTGGATGGAGGCGAATGTCGATGGCTTCGCCGGTCCGCTCAGCTACCGCAAGTTCGCCGGCGGCCAGTCCAACCCGACCTATCTGATCGATGCCGCGGATGGCGCCCGCTATGTTCTCCGCCGCAAGCCCTTCGGCAAGCTGCTGCCCTCGGCGCATGCGGTCGATCGCGAGTATCGCGTCATCGCCGGGCTTCACCCCACCGGCTTTCCGGTCGCGAGACCCTACGGCCTGTGCACCGATCCGGAGGTGATCGGCGCCGAATTCTACGTCATGGGCTTCGCCGACGGGCGCAATCTGTGGGACGGCACGCTGCCCGACTATGCGCCCGCCGAGCGCACCGGCATCTACGCCGCGATGTGCGACACGCTGGCGGCGCTGCACACCACCGATCACGTCGCCGCCGGCCTTCAGGACTACGGCAAGCCCGGCAACTATTTCGAACGCCAGGTCGCCCGCTGGACCAAGCAGTACCGCATGTCCGAGACCGAGCACATGCCCGAGGTCGAGCGGTTGATCGAGTTCCTTCCCGCGACCGTCCCCGAACAGACGCGCATCTCGATCGTTCATGGCGACTACCGCATCGACAACATGATCTTCCATGCCGAGGAGCCGCACGTGCTCGCGGTGCTTGATTGGGAACTGTCGACGCTCGGCGATCCGCTCGCCGATTTCAGCTATTTCCTGATGAGCTGGGTGACCCAGCCCGAAGGCCGTTCGGGGGTGATGGGCAGGACCGGGCCGGAGACGGGCATCCCGACCATGGAGGAGATGGTCGATCGCTATTGCGCGGCCACGGGCCGCGACGGCGTGCCCGATCTCAACTGGTATTTCAGCTACAATCTGTTCCGCCTGACCGGCATCGTCCAGGGCATCAAGAAGCGCATCGTCGACGGCACGGCGTCGTCCGCGCAGGCGGAGAAATCGGCCGCCGGCGTCTACCGGCTGGCGGCGGCAAGCTGGGATTTCGCGAAGAAGGCGGGGGCGGAATAGCCCGTCGCGCCTGCGCAGGCAGGGGCCTCAAGCGGCATAAGGCCCGTCTGATGTGCCACAAACTCAGAGGCCCCTGCCTGCGCAGGGGCGACGGAGATGGAAATGAACCTGTTCGATCTGACCGGAAAGGTCGCCATCGTCACCGGCTCCTCGCGCGGCATCGGCAAGGCCTCGGCAGAGGCGCTCGCCGATCACGGCGCAAGGGTGGTGATCTCCAGCCGCAAGCAGGACGCCTGCGATCCCGTCGCTGCCGCGATCAATGAAAAGCATGGCGAGGAGCGGGCGATCGCCGTCGCCGCCAACATCTCGGACAAGGCGGCGCTGCAGCACCTGGTCGACGAGACCCGCCGCGCGTTTGGCCGGATCGACATCCTTGTCGGCAACGCCGCGTCGAACCCCTATTATGGCCCGCTTGCGGACATCGCCGATGAACAGTTCCGCAAGATCCTCGACAACAACATTCTCTCCAACCACTGGCTGATCCAGCTGGTCGCGCCCGAGATGCGCGCGCACGGGGACGGGTCGATCATCATCATCTCGTCGATCGGCGGCCTGCGCGGATCGCCGCTGATCGGCGCCTACAACGTCTCCAAGGCGGCCGACTTCCAGCTCGCGCGCAACTATGCGGTCGAATACGGGCCGGACAATGTGCGGGTGAACTGCATCGCTCCCGGCCTGATCAAGACCGACTTCGCCCGCGCGCTGTGGGAGGATCCCGAGCGCGAAAAGGCGACCAACCGCACCACCCCCTTGCGCCGCATCGGCCAGCCGCACGAGATCGCCGGCGCGGTGGTCTATCTCGCCAGCCCGGCCTCCGCGTTCATGACCGGCCAGGCGATGGTGATCGACGGCGGCGTGACGATTTGAGGCAGCCGATAAGACGTGAAACTTTTTGCTTGCCTATATGTGCCAAATAGGTTAGAAAGAACAGTAGAGAAATTGGAATGTAGGTGAAGTGCCATGGACCGCGTCATCGATTCGAGCTCGCCGCGCTCTCGTGAATGCGGAAGATTGTATCGGGCCGATATCGCCCTGCTCGCCGATCCCCGGGCGCGCGTGCGACGCGTGCGTAGTGTGACTTTCGTGACTTTCGGGTATCTGGATACCGGCGAATTATTCGCGCAGCCGGATCAATCCTTCCTGCGCGCAGCTCGCCACCAGCCGCCCGTCGCGGCTGTAGATCTTGCCGCGATTGAACCCGCGCGCATGGCCCGCCCAGGGGCTGTCGGTGACGTAGAGCAGCCAGTCGTCGGCGCGGAACGGCTCGTGCAGCCAGACGGCATGGTCCAGGCTCGCGGTCTGCAGGTTATGCGTCAGCCAGTTGACGCCGTGCGGCAGCGTGCAGGTGCCGAGTAGCGACATGTCGGAGGCGTAGCTCAGCACCGCGCGGTGCAGCGCCGGATCGTCGGGCAGCGGCGCGGTGGAGCGGAACCAGCTCGCCTGCGCGGGCGGCCCCTTGACCGGCTTGAACCAGTTGCGCGCTGATATCGGGCGGATATCGATCGGGCTCTGCCGGTCGCGAAAGAAGCGCTGGAACTTCTCGGGCACCTCGTTCGCGATCTCGGTGCGCAGCTCGGCGTCGGACTTGAGCTCTTCGGGCGCGGGCACCTCGGGCATCGCGTCCTGATGCGCCAAACCGTCCTCCTCGATCTGGAACGAGGCCGCCATGTTGAGGATCGGCTGTCCGCCCTGCGTCGCGATCACCCGGCGCGTGGCGAAGCTCTTGCCCTCGAAATCGCGCACGACGCGGTAGACGATCGGCCGCTGCTCGTCGCCCGGCCGCATGAAATAGGCGTGGAGCGAATGCGCCGGCTTGCCCTCGGCCGATCGCTGCGCCGCCTGCAACGCCTGCGCGATCACCTGACCGCCGAACACGCGGCCGACGCCGCCCGGCTGGCGCGCGCCGCGGTACAGATCGGTGTCGATCTCCTCGACATCGAGCAGCGTGACGAGCATCGCCGTCAGTTCTTCGGGAGTCTTGCGCGGGCGGGGGTTCGAATCGGCCATGCCGCGCTCAGTAGCCTTTCGCGCGGGCGAGCGCATCGGCGTGGAAGTTCGCATCGCCGAACAGCTCGGCCAGCACGCGCTGGCGCTTCATGTAGAAGCCGATGTCGTACTCGTCGGTCATGCCGATGCCGCCGTGCATCTGCACGCCCTCCTGCACGGCGAGCATGGTGGCGAGGCCGGTCATCGCCTTGGCCACATGCACCGCCTCCTCGGCCGCCGCATCGTCGGCGTCGAGCAATTGCTGCGCCTTCAGCACCGCGGCGCGCGCGACCTCCATCTCCGAATAGAGATGCGCGGCGCGGTGCTGGAGCGCCTGGAAGCTGCCGATCGGCACGCCGAACTGCTTGCGCTCCTTGAGGTAGGAAACGGTCATGTCCATCGCCCCCGCACCGACGCCGAGCATCTCCGCCGAAGCGCCCGCGCGGGTGGCGTTGAGCATACGGCTCAGCGCGGCCCAGCCGCCATCCACCTCGCCGATCACCGCATCGGCATCGACCTCCACGCCATCGAACGTCATCCGCGCGGCGATGCTCGCATCGGTCAGGCGTTCGGGCGTGGCGGAAAGGTTGGCGGCATCCTTCGGCACGGCGAACAGGGTGATGCCGTCGGTCTCGCCCGCCGCCCCCGCGGTGCGCGCGGCGACGATCAGCAGGTCGGCGACATGGCCGTGCGCGACGAAGCTCTTCTTGCCGGTGAGGCGGAAGCCGTTGCCCGATCGCTCCGCCTTCATCGCGGTCGCGGCGGGGCGGTGCTTGGCGCCTTCGTCGATCGCGAGCGCGGCGACCGCTTCGCCCGAGACGATCTTGGGAAACCACTCGGCGCGCTGATCGGCGGAACCCGCCTTCAGCGCCTCGACCGCGCCGATCGCGGTGGCGAGGAAGGGGGAGGGGGAGAGGTTGCGCCCGATCTCCTCCAGCACCACGCCCGCCTCGACATGGCCTAGGCCGAGGCCGCCGTCATCCTCGCCGATCAGGATGCCGTTGAAGCCCATCTCGGCGAATTGCCTCCACAGATCGCGGCTGAAGCCGGTGGCGTCGTTCGCGTCGCGCAGGGACCGCATATGGCCGGCGGGCGCATGCTCGGCGACGAAGTCCTTCGCGGTATCGCGCAGCATCGTCTGTTCGTCGTTGAGGAAAAGCGGCATTTGAACACTCCGTCGCCCCCGCGGAGGCGGGGGCCGCTGGGTTTGTGGCACATCAGACGGCGTCCTCGCCGCCTGAGGCCCCCGCCTGCGCGGGGGCGACCTGATCTAAGAAGGCAACTCCAGTATTCGCTTGGCGATGATGTTGAGCTGCACCTCGCTGGTGCCGCCTTCGATCGAATTGGCCTTGGTCCTGAGCCAGGCGCGGGGGAGGGCGCCGCCGGAAGAGGCTTCGCTCTCCCATTCGAGCGCGTCCGATCCGCCCGCCGCCATCATCAGCTCGTGGCGCGCCTTGTTCAGCTCGGTCCCGTAATATTTCATCATGCTCGGCTGGGCGGGATGCGCGCGGCCGTGCTTCAGCTCATCGATGAAGCGCTCGGACATCATGCCGAAGGCGCGCGCGCGCACCTCGAACAAGGCGATCTGCGCGCGCAGCACCGGATCGGCGAGACGGCCGTCATGATCCAACCCGATCGTGGCGATCGCGCCGTCGATCAGCGGATTACGACCGGTCGAGGCGAGGCCCATGCCGGAGATCATCTCGCGCTCATGTCCCAGCAGATATTTGGCGACGTCCCAGCCCTTGTTGAGTTCGCCGACGAGATTCGCCTTGGGCACCTTCACATCGTCGAAGAAGGTCTCGCAAAAGGGCGAATAGCCGCTGATCAGCAGGATCGGCTTGGTCGAGACGCCGGGCGTCTCCATGTCGAACAGCACGAAGCTGATGCCGCCCTGCTTGGTCGTCTTGTCGGTGCGCACCAGGCAGAAGATCCAGTCGGCCTTGTCGGCGTAGCTGGTCCACACCTTCTGCCCGTTGACGATGAAATGGTCGCCCGCATCCTCCGCCGACGTGGCGAGCGCGGCGAGGTCTGAGCCGGCGTTGGGCTCCGAATAGCCTTGGCACCAGCGGATCTCGCCGCGCGCGATCCTGTTCAGATGCTCCAGCTTCTGCTCCTCGGTGCCGTATTTGAGCAGCGCTGGGCCGAGCATCGAGATGCCGAAGCTGTTCAAGGGATTGCGCGCCTTGATCCGCGCCATCTCCTCGCGGATGATCTTGGTTTCCTCAGGGCTGTGCCCGCCGCCGCCATAGGCCTTGGGCCAGTCGGGCACGGTCCAGCCACGCGCCGCCATGCGGTCCATGTAGAGCTTCTGGTCGGGGTTGTTCGAATAGTCCGCATTGCGGCCGCCCCAATTGACGTCGGCGTCGCTCTTGACCGGCTCGCGCATCGACCGGGGGACGTTCTCCTCCAGCCATGCGCGCGTTTCGGCACGGAATTGTGTGAGATCGGTCATGGCTCAGTTCCTCATCAATTGATGCGCCATGCGCGCGACGGCGATCGCCTCATGGTCGGCGAAGCTGTTCGCGATCACCTGCACGCCGATCGGCATCCCGTCAGGATCTGCGCCGATCGGCACGCTCGTCGCGGGCAGCATCGGGAAGGTGGCGAGGCCCGGGAAGGCGAACTGCGCGCCGAACGGCGTCGTCTCGCCGTCGATCACCAACTCGCGCCTGGGAAGCGGAGTCGTGTCATGCGGGAATGCGGTGACGCCCAGCGCCGGCGCGATCACCGCGTCATAATCGGCGAACAGCGCGTGCCATTGGCGGCGGTTGCGCGCCTGATCATCCTGCAGGCCGAACCACTCGACCAGGGTCGTCGGCGGCTGTCCCTCGGGCGGCGCGCCACGCGAGATCGCGATGTTGAGCATCTTCATATAATGGCGGTGCTGGGCTTCGAGATCGGGCAGCAGGTCGCTCTGGCGGTCGATTGCGACCCCCGCATCGGCCAACTTGTCGGCGAGATCGTCCAGCGCGGCGGCGATCGGCATCTGGACCTTGGCGGAAGGATGCTCCGCCATCACCAGGATGCGATAGGTCGACGCCGGCCGCACCGCAGCCTGCCGCAGCGGATGATTGGCGAGAATGTCGAGCGCCAGCGCGAGATCGTCGGCATCGCGCGCCATCGGCCCGATCACCGCCAGCGCGGCGCGCGCGCCGTCGGTGCCGGGGAAATGATGGCCTTCGGACGACAGCATGGCATAGGTCGGCTTGTGTCCCCACACGCCGTTAAACGCGGCGGGCACGCGGATCGAGCCGCCGATGTCGGAGCCCAGCTCGAGCGGCACGAACCCGGCGGCGAGCGACGCCGCCGATCCGCCCGAGGAGCCGCCCGCGACGCGCCCATGATTGTGCGGGTTGCTGGTCCGGCCATAGACCGGATTGTCCGCCTGCAGATCGGCAAGCGCAGGAGGCACGTTGGTCTTGCCCAGGATCACCGCGCCAGCCGCCTTCAGCCGCTTGATGGCAACGGCGTCGGCTTGGGGAACGAAGGTCCTGAACTGTTCGAACCCCCACGTCGTCGGCAGCCCGGCGACGTCAAAGCTTTCCTTGACCGTCATCGGCACGCCCAGCAGCGGGCGGCGTTCGCCCGCGGCTATGGCCTTGTCGGCGGCATCGGCGGCGGCGAGCGCGCGATCGAAATCGCGGACGACGACGGCGTTGATCGCACCGTCGCCCGCCTCGATCCGCGCGATCGCGGCTTCGGCCTCGGCGCGGGCGCTGGTCTCGCCCGCGGCGATCGCGGCGGCGGTCTGGATGGCGGAGCGTTCAGACACGCGCCGTCGCCCCTGCGGAGGCAGGGGCCTCTGGGTTTGTGGCATACGCACCAACGTGCTTGCCGATTGAGGCCCCCGCCTGCACGGGGGCGACGGAATGGAGCCTCGCCATCACGCGAACCGTTCGCCCTTCTCCGCCTTCTCCTTCAGCAGCGGAGCGACCTCGTAGCCGTGCTTCTCCAGCCCGGCGACGATCTTGGCGAGTCCCTCGGTATTGGCCCAGAACATCGGCCCGCCGCGATAGACCGGCCAGCCATAGCCGTAGATCCACACCACATCGATGTCGCTGGCGCGCTGCGCCATGCCCTCGGCCAGGATCTTCGCGCCCTCGTTGACCATCGGATAGAGCGTGCGCTCGACGATCTCCTCGTCCGAGGTGTCGCGCTTGTCGTTGCCCGATTTGGCGCGGAACTCTTCAATGATCTCGGCGACGCGCGGGGAGGGCGAGGGGCGGCGGTTCTCGTCATAGTCGTAGAAGCCCGCCTGCTTCTTCTGGCCCCAGCGGCCCTCGGCGCACAGCGCGTCGCGGATGCTTTCGATGCGGCTTTCGTCGCGGTGCCAGCCGATATCGACGCCCGCCAGGTCGCTCATCTGGAACGGGCCCATCGGCATGCCGAAATCGGTGTGGACCTTGTCGATCTGCTGCGGCGTCGCGCCCTGCATCAGCATCGCGTTCGCCGCCTGCTGGCGCTGGCTGAGCATGCGGTTGCCGATGAAGCCGGGGCAGACGCCGGAGACGACGGGGACCTTCTTGATGCGCTTGCCGATCGCCATGACGGTGGCAAGCACATCCTTGGCGGTCTTCGCGCCGCGGACGACCTCCAGGAGCTTCATGACGTTGGCGGGCGAGAAGAAGTGCATGCCGACCACATCCCCGGGCCGGCTGGTGGCCGATGCGATCTCGTCGATATTGAGATAGCTGGTGTTGCTGGCGAGAATCGCGCCGGGCTTGGCGATGGCGTCGAGCTTGCCGAACAGCTCCTTCTTCACCTCCATATTCTCGTACACAGCCTCGATGATCAGGTCGCAATCGGCCAGATCGTCGAGGCTGAGCGTCGGGGTCAGCAGCCCCATCGCCTTCTCCACCGCCTCGGGCTTGATCCGGCCCTTGGCCGCCGATCCCTCGTAATTCTTGCGCATCACGCCGGTGCCGCGATCGAGCGCGTCCTGCTGCATCTCGACGATGGTCACCGGGATGCCCGCCGACAGGAAATTCATCGAAATGCCGCCGCCCATCGTGCCCGCGCCGATCACGCCGACCTTCCTGATCTCGCGCAATTTCGTGTCTTCGGGCACGTCGTCGATCTTCGCGGCCTTTCGCTCGGCGAAGAAGATGTGGCGCTGCGCCGCGGACTGAACGCCCATCATCAGCTTCATGAATTCCTGCCGCTCGAACGCCATGCCTTCCTCGAACGGAAGCCGCGTCGCCGCCTCCACGCAGGCGATGTTCGCGGCGGGAGCATCGAAGCCCTTGAAGCGACGGGCGTTTTTCGCCTTGAAATCCTCGATCGCCTGCGGGTCGGGCTTGGCCTGCTTCTCGCTGGCGCGGGGCAAGGGGCGGGCATAGGCGATTTCGCGCGCGAAGGCGATGGCGTCCTCGGCGAGCTGTCCTTCGGTGGCGAGGCGGTCGATCAGCCCGGCTTCCTTGGCCTTGGCGGCGGGGATGGGGTCGCCGATCGCGTTCATCTGCAATGCGAGTGCGACGCCCGCCAGGCGCGGGATGCGCTGCGTGCCGCCCGCGCCGGGCAGCAGCCCCAGCTTCACCTCGGGCGTGCCGATCACCGCCGAGGGGATGGCGATGCGATAGTGACAGCCGAGCGCCACCTCGCATCCACCGCCAAGCGCGGTGCCATGGATCGCCGCGACCACCGGCTTGTCGCTCGCCTCGATCTTGTCGATCACCTGGCGCAGGTCGGGGCCGACCGGGGCTTTTCCGAACTCGGTGATGTCGGCGCCGGCGAAGAAGGTGCGGCCCTCGCATCTGATCACCGCCGCCTTCAGGCTCTCGTCGCCCGCCAGCTCGTCCATCGCCGCGTCCAGCCCCTGCCGAACCGCCGCGCCCAGCGCGTTGACCGGCGGGTTGTTCGAGGTGATGACGAATATATCGCCCTGGCGCTCGGTGGTGATCACGGACATTGGTTTCTCCAGTTAGTCGGCAAGCGCCGAATAGATCAGGGTCTTGAGCTCGCGCCGCACCGGATAGGTGCTGGACGGCATCAGCTGGGTCATGAACACCATGGTGATGCGTTCGAGCGGATCGACGAAGAAAGCTGTCGAGTACATCCCACCCCAGTAGAATTCGCCGACCGAGCCGGGCACCATGCCCTTGGCGACATCCATGTTGACTGCGAAGCCAAGGCCGAAGCCGGTGCCGGCGAGCACCGCCTCGCTGAACAGCGAGCGCGACATGCCCGCCAGGTCGCCGTTCCCCGGGAGGTGATTCATCGTCATCAGCTCGATCGTCTTGCGGCTGACGATGCGCGCGCCGTCCAGCTCGCCGCGATTGAGCAGCATGGTGCAGAAGCGGTGATAATCGGCACTGGTCGACACCAGCCCGCCGCCGCCCGAAACCAGCGTCGGCGCCCGCGACCAGGCGCTCCGCCCGCCGGCCTTGTCGACCAGCTTCAGTGGATCGTCGGGCGTGAAGGCATAGGCGTCGCCCAGCCGGTCGAGCTTGTCGGCGGGGACGTGGAAGAAGGTGTCGACCATGCCCAGCGGCTGGAAGATGCGTTCGGCGAAGAAGGCGTCCAGGCTCATGCCCGATACGCGCTGAACGACCGCGCCGAGCACGTCGGTCGAGACCGAATAGTTCCATGCCTCGCCGGGCGAGAATTCGAGCGGCAGCTTGCCGAGCGCGGCGACGAAGCCGTCGAGATCGAGATTGCCGTGCCACGCCTCAAGTCTGCCCTCGCGGTGGGCGAGGTCGATGTTGCTGCGATTCTGGAAGCCGTAGGTGAGGCCCGAGGTGTGGCGCAGCAGGTCGATCATCCGCATCGGCTGCTCGGTGGGGCGGGTGACGAACGGCACGCCCCCGCCGCCGCCGTTGTAAACGCCGACACCTTTGAACTCGGGCAGCACGCGGTGCACCGGATCGTCCAGTGCGACCCTGCCTTCCTCGACCAGCATCATGAACGCGATCGAGGTGACCGGCTTGGTCATGCTGGCGATGCGGAACAGCGTGTTCGCCTCGACCGGACGACCATCCTCTCCGCGCGACCCCATCGAGGTGAAGTGGAACGGCTCGCCCTCGCGCGCGAGGAGGAACTGCAGCCCCTTGAACCGGCCCGCCCGGATATAGCGCTCGTCGAGGAACGCATCGATCCGCGCCAGCCGCGCGGCGTCGAATCCCAACGCTTCGGGCTTGGCCAGCTTCACGCACCCTCCATACCGTTCATTCTAGGCGGCGGATTCCCGCCCGTCCTTTTCGCGCCCGCTTATGCCGTGCAGGCCGCATCTGAATCAAGAATGATCTTGAACCAGGCCCGAGTTTCTTCCAAACCCATAATTCGAGAACCGAAAAACACATGGAGAGATCGCCGATGTCCGGGACCGCCCCCGCATGGCCCGCCGCCAGCCTGACGCAGATACAGGACATATTGTGCGCGCCCGGCGCCCGCTTCGAGATGGAGACCGTGGACATCCGCGGCATCCCGACCCGCACCTGGAAGAACGCGCCGCCCAATATGACCGCGCTGGTGATGCTCTCTCGCATGCACGGCGCGCGGCTGGCGACGATCTACGAGGATGAGCGCACCAGTTACGAGGCGCAGTACCGCGCGATCGCTGCGCTGGCGGCAGATCTGATCGCAGGGGGCGTCCAGAAGGGCGACCGCGTCGCCATCGCTATGCGCAACCTGCCCGAATGGCCGGTGTCCTTCTTCGCGACGGTGGTGACCGGTGCGATCGCGGTGCCGCTCAACGCCTGGTGGACGGGCGAGGAGCTCGCCTACGGCCTCGCCGATTCGGGCGCCAAGGTGCTGATCTGCGATTGCGAGCGCTATGACCGCATCGAACCCCATCGCGGCGACTTGCCCGATCTCGCGCGCGTCATCGCCAGCCGCTGTGTGGGCGGCGCGCCCGATGGCGTCGAGGAACTCGAAAACATCATTGGGCCGACCTCGGCATGGCTCGATTTGCCCGCCGATCGCGGACTGCCCCAGGTAGCGATCGCGCCCGAGGACGATGCGACGATCCTCTACACCAGCGGCACCACCGGCAAGCCCAAGGGGGCGCTAGGCACGCACCGCAACTTCATGACCAACATCTTCTCCAGCGCCTATGTCGCGGCGCGCACGCTGCTCCGCCGCGGCGAGCCGATCCCCGATCCCGTGCAGAAGGTGGGGCTCACCGTGATCCCGCTGTTCCATGCGACCGCGCTCTCCGCCGGGCTGATGGGCGCGATGGCGGCGGGGCACACCAGCATCTACATGCGCAAATGGGACGTGATCCGCGCCTTCGAGATCATCGAGCGCGAGCGGGTGAACACCACTGGAGGCGTGCCGACCATCGCCTGGCAGATGCTCGAACATCCCGATCGCGAGAAATACGATCTGTCGAGCCTGGAGGCGGTCGGCTATGGCGGCGCGCCCTCCGCGCCCGAGCTGGTCCGCAAGATCGTCGGCGATTTCAAGGCGATGCCGACCAACGGCTGGGGCATGACCGAGACCACCGCGACCGTCACCACCCATGCCGCCGAGGATTATCTCAACCGGCCCGACAGCTGCGGCCCCGCGGTGCCGGTGTCGGATCTCAAGATCATGGATGTCGATGGCCGGGAGGAACTCCCCGTCGGCGCGGTCGGCGAACTGTGGGCGCGGGGCCCGCAGATCGTCAAATGCTATTGGAACAAGCCCGAAGAGACGGCCGAGACCTTCGTCGACGGCTGGGTCCGCACCGGCGATCTCGCGCGGCTGGACGAGGAAGGCTTCTGCTACATTGTCGACCGCGCCAAGGACATGATCATCCGCGGCGGCGAGAACATCTACTGCGTCGAGGTGGAGAACATCCTCTACGAGCATCCCGCCGTCACCGACGCCGCGCTGATCGGCCTGCCGCACAAGACGCTGGGCGAGGAGCCGGCGGCGGTGGTCCATCTCGCGCCCGGCGCGCAAGCCACCGAGGCCGAGCTGCAGACGCTGGTCCGCCAGCATCTCGCCGCCTTCAAGGTGCCGGTGAAGATCCTGTTCTCGGCCGAAACGCTGCCGCGCAACGCCAACGGCAAGATCCTGAAGCCCGAGGTCAAGAAGATGTTCGAGGCCGAGCTGGTCTGACGACCGTCCTCCAATTCGTATGATTCATCTGTCGCCCCTGCGAAGGCAGGAGCCCATCGGCGCTTGCAAAGGAACGCAGCGCATGTGGATGCTGCGTATGGGCCCCTGCCTTCGCGGGGGCGACAGAGCTGGTGTCGTTCGGTAACCTCTCGCCCAATCGAAGGCTGTCCGCCCACCTTTTTTTCAGAGCCTATCACAGCTTGCCGCCCCGTGCGGTTCGGCTACACCATTCCCCAGGAGTTGGGGGAGGGGGAGCGGATGGCAACAGCCGCCGTGGAGGCGCACGCGCCGTCGAAGAAGGAAATCCGCCTGGTCATCGCCGCGTCCGCGGTCGGCACGGTGTTCGAATGGTATGATTTCTTCATCTACGGCACGCTCGCGGCGATCATCGGGCGGGTGTTCTTCCCGGCCGACAGCGAGGTCATCCAGCTGCTGCTCGCGCTCGCGGGCTTCGCCGTCGGCTTCGGCGTCCGGCCGCTCGGCGCGGTGCTGTTCGGCTATCTCGGCGACCGGCTGGGACGCAAATACACCTTCCTCGTCACCATCACGCTGATGGGCCTCGCCACCGCCGCGGTGGGCTTCGTTCCGTCCGCCGCGTCGATCGGCATCGCCGCGCCGATCATCCTGCTCCTGTTGCGCGTGCTGCAGGGGCTCGCGCTGGGCGGTGAATATGGCGGAGCGGCCATCTACGTCGCCGAGCATGCGCCCGACGGAAAGCGAGGCTATTACACGAGCTTCATCCAGGCGAGCGTCGCCGGCGGCTTCATCCTCAGCCTCATCGTCGTGCTGGGCACGCGCTGGATCGTCGGCGAGACGGCGTGGGACGCCTGGGGCTGGCGCATTCCCTTCATCTTCTCGCTGCTGCTGCTCGCGGTGTCGCTGTGGATGCGATTGAAGCTCTCTGAAAGCCCGGTGTTCAAGGCGATCAAGGCGCAAGGGCAACTCGCCCGCAATCCGCTCAAGGAGACCTTCACCTATCCGGGCAACGGCAAGCGGCTGTTGGTCGCGCTGTTCGGCATCGCAGCGGGGCTGACGGTGATCTGGTACACCGCGCTGTTCCAGGTGCTCTATTTCCTCCAGAATGCGATGCGCGTGGAGGCGGAGGTCGCGCAGACGCTCGTCGCGATCGGCGCCGCCTCGGGACTCTTCTGGTTCGTCCTGTTCGGCTGGCTATCGGACAGGATCGGCCGCAAGAAACCGATCGTGATCGGCTATGCGCTGACATTGCTGTTGTTGTTCCCGCTGTTCCACCTGATCGGCGGCGCGGCGAATCCGGGGCTGGCGGCCGCCGCCGAGCGCGCGCCCATCATCGTCTCCGGCCCCGCGTGCAGCTACGATCCCTTCGCCAAGGCGCAGAAGGACGATTGCGGCCGGCTGCTCGACTATTTCTCGAAGAAGGGGGTCAGCTATACCAAGGCGACCTCGCCGCGGACCGGCGTCACCATCGGCGGCGTGGCGCAGGCGGACACCAGCCCGGCCGCGCTCGACGCGGCGCTCGCCGCAGCGGGCTACGATCTCGACCGCGTCACCCCCACTGGCGGGTCGGTCGTCCTCATCCTGATCGGCATTCTCGGCCTCGCCGCGCTTTCGGGGCTGACCTACGGCCCCGTCGCCGCGCTGCTCTCCGAGCTGTTTCCGCCGCGTATCCGCTACAGCTCGATGTCGATCCCCTATCATATCGGCACCGGCTATTTCGGCGGGTTCCTGCCGGTCATCAGCCAGTACATCATCGCGCGCACCGGCGATCCCTATTCGGGCCTGTGGTACACCTTCGCGGTGGTGGCGATGGCGCTGGCGGTGACGCTCTGGGGCCTGCCCGAAACGCGGTGGGCGGCGGTCAAACCGCTCGACGCCGAACCGGGCGCGCGTTAACCGCCCACGCGATGACACCTGCTTCCTCGCCCCTTCGTCTGCGGCTCGACGGCGAAGCGCTGGGCCGCAACTGGCGCTGGCTCGCCAGCCGCAATCCGCTCGCCGCGTGCGGCGCCGCGATCAAGTCCAACGGCTATGGCCTCGGCGCGGTCGAGGCGATGATGGCGCTCGCCAATGCCGGCTGCCGCGATTTCTTCGTCGCTACCTGGGCGGAGGCGATGGAGCTTGAGGTGCTTGGCGGGCTGCCCGTCTCCGTGCTCCACGGCGTGCGAGAGGACGACATGGCGCTGGCGCACACGCTGCGCGCGCGGCCCGTGCTCAGCACGCCCGAACAGGTCAAGCGCTGGCTGCGCGCCAAGGGCGGGGCGTGCGACGTGATGGTCGATACCGGCATGAACCGGCTCGGCGTGTCGGTGGAGGATGTCGTCGCCGGCCTGCTCGACAATCTAGAGATCGACACGCTGATGAGCCATCTCGCCTGCGCCGACGAAGACAGTCCGATGAACGCCCGCCAGCGCGCCTATTTCGCCGGGCTTGCCGGGCGCACCAAGGCCAAGCGGATGAGCCTCGCCAATTCGGCCGGGATCATGCTGGGCGAAGCCTATGCCTTCGATCTCGTCCGCCCCGGACTTGCGCTGTACGGCGGCGTTCCGCGGCCGGAGATGGCGGGACATATCCGTCCCGTCGTCCAGCCTGAGGTCGAGGTGCTTCAGCGTCGCCTTGTCCATGCCGGCGAATCGGTCGGCTACAACGCGATCTGGACCGCCAAGGCCGATACCGAGGTGGCGATCGTCAACCTGGGCTATGCCGACGGCTATAGCCGGGGCTTTTCCAACCAGGGCTCGTCATCGGGCGGGCTGTTCCCGGTGATCGGCCGCGTGTCGATGGATCTCGTCTCGCTCGACGTCTCCGCCGCGCCCGAAGTGGCCGAGGGCGATTGGCTGGCGATCGACTACGACCTGCCGACCGCGTCCGCCCAGACCGGCCTGTCGCAGTACGAGCTGCTCACCGGCCTGGGCAACCGCTTCAAGCGCTACTGGGTCTGACTTACCGCTCCAGGCACATGGCGATGCCCATGCCGCCGCCGATGCACAGCGTCGCCAGGCCCCTCTTCGCGTCGCGCTTCTGCATCTCGTAGATCAGCGTGGTCAGCACGCGCGCCCCCGATGCGCCGATCGGGTGGCCGATGGCGATCGCGCCGCCGTTGACGTTGACCTTCTCCGGATCGAAGCCAAGCTCTTTGCCGACCGACAGCGCCTGCGCGGCGAAGGCTTCGTTGGCCTCGATCAGATCGAGATCGCCGACGCTCCAGCCGGCCTTCTCCAGCGCCTTCTTCGACGCCGGCACCGGCCCGATGCCCATGATCGAGGGATCGACCCCGGCCGAGGCCCAGCTCTTGATCGTCGCCAGCACCGGGCTGCCGCGCTTTTCCGCCTCCGCCCGGCTCATCACCACGATCGCCGCCGCGCCGTCGTTGAGGCCGCTTGCGTTGGCGGCGGTGACGGTGCCGTCCTTCTTGAACGCGGGCCGCACGCCGGAGACGCTGTCCACCGTCACGCCGGCGCGGATATATTCGTCATCTTCGACCACCGTGTCGCCCTTGCGGCCCTTGACCGTCACCGGTGCGATCTCGTCCTTGAAACGGCCATCGGCGCGGGCCTTTTCCGCCTTGTTCTGCGAAGCGACGGCGAAATCGTCCTGCTCTCCGCGCGTCACCTGATATTGCTCGGCCAGGTTCTCGGCGGTGATCCCCATGTGGTAGCCGTTGAACACGTCGGTCAGCCCGTCCTTGATCATCGTGTCGACCAGCTCGAGCCCGCCCATCTTGGTGCCGGGCCGCAGCGTCTGCGCGTGCGGCGAGAGCGACATCGACTCCTGCCCGCCCGCGACGACGATCGCGGCGTCGCCCGTCTGCACCGCCTGCGCCGCCAGCGCGACTGCGCGAAGGCCCGAACCGCACACCTGGTTGACGCCCCAGGCGGGCACCTCCTTGGGTACGCCCGCCGCCATCGACGCCTGGCGCGCGGGGTTCTGGCCCTGCGCTGCGGTGAGCACCTGGCCCAGGATCACCTCGTCGACCTCCTCGCCCTTGACGCCCGCCTGCGCCAGCGCCGCCTCGATCGCGACGCGACCCAGCTCGTGCGCCGGGGTGGTGGCGAAC
Organism: Sphingomonas gilva; assembly: GCF_003515075.1. Classification (GTDB taxonomy): domain Bacteria; phylum Pseudomonadota; class Alphaproteobacteria; order Sphingomonadales; family Sphingomonadaceae; genus Sphingomonas; species Sphingomonas gilva. Next base: position 66,132 of record NZ_QWLV01000008.1, on the reverse strand, counting down.
GCGCCGAGGAAGCTGCCGACCGGGGTGCGCTTGGCGGCGGTGATGACGACATCGGTGGGGGCGGTCATGGCTGGTCTCCTGCAAGATCGGTTGGCGGCTATCTAGGCGTTGCTGCAGCGCAAAGAAAGTCCGCCAGCGGTTCCCAAAGCTGGGCCCTCGCACGACTGCCGACGATCATGCCGACATGCCCGGATGTGAGCTCGCGCCGGCCGGGCAGCCCGGTCGCGCTGGCCGCGGGGACGATGCGGTCGGTCAGCGACACGAAGTCCGCGACGGGGCAGGAGAGGGCGTGCGGATCGACCGCCGCATCGCCGACGCGCCAGGCGCCGCGTCCGGTCGCGTCCTCGGCGAACAGACGGAACATCTCCGCCCCCGCGGCATAGGTCAGCGGCGCCCCGGCATTGGCCCAATCCTCCAGCGCGACGAAGGCGGCGGCCTCGGCGCTGTCCTCGGGCAGATCGGCGAAGGCCTCGTACTTGGCCACCGTCCGCGCCGGATCGAGCTTCCAGAAGCCCGATTGCAGCACCTCCATCGGCACCAGCCCCAGCGTGCGGCACATCGGCTCTGCTTCCGCCCATAGCGCCGCGATCTCGGCGCGCGCCGCATCGGGAAAGCCGGAGAAGCGCCACGGCGCCGCGATCAGCGCCAGCGCGCGGGGCGGGCGGATCGCGGCGGCCGCCAGCGCCATCGTCCCGCCCAGGCAATATCCCGCCAGCAGCGGCCGCTCGCCCAGCGCATCGATCAGCGGCAGCAGCAGCTCCTCGACATGCGCCGCGACGTCGCGCCCGCGCTCGTCCGGTCGGGGCGTCCCCCAATCGACCAGCAGCGGCCGTACGCCACGCGTCGCCAGCCATCGCATCAGCGAATTGTGCGCAGCAAGATCGAGCACGAAGGGCGGGTTGATCAGCGAGGGGACGACGACAAGCGGCGGACCGCCGCCGCCATAGTCGCGCAGGCACGCGCGCCCAGTCCGCGCCGCCTCGGGCATCGCATCCCGCGGCAGGCCGCGGTCCGCCGCCTGATAGCGCCGCAAGCCCGCCATCGCCTTCGCTTCGCGCTCGGGCGATGCTGCGGTCTGTTCGCGCACATGCTGCAGGAACAACGGCAGCGGGCGCGGGCCGTGTTGCGGTGCGGCATCAAAGGCGCTAGCACCGGTCATTGGCATCGAACGGGGTCGGCGGGCATGAAGAAGCAATCGGAAGACGGCGTGGTCATCATCAAGAAATACGCCAATCGCCGCCTCTATAACACCGAGAGTTCATCCTACATCACCCTGGACCACTTGGCCGAGATGACGCGCAAGGGCCGCGAGTTCAAGGTGGTGGACGCCAAGACCGACGAGGACATCACCCACAATGTCCTCACCCAGATCATCATGGAGGAGGAGAGCCGGGGCCAGACGATGCTGCCCGTCAATTTCCTCCGCCAGCTGATCGCGATGTATGGCGATTCGATGCAGGCGATGGTGCCCGGCTATCTCGAAGCCTCGATGGAGACCTTCCGCCGCAACCAGGCGCAGTTCAAGTCGGCGGTCGAGGGCGCCTTCGCCAACTCGCCCTTCGCCGAGATCGCCAAGCGCAACATGGAGATGTTCGAGGTCGCCGCCGCCGCGTTCAAGCCCGGCGCCAAGCCCGCCGCCGCGCCCGAAACCGAGGTCCAGCGCAAGAACGACGAGATCGACGCGCTCAAGGCCCAGCTCGCCGAGCTCCAGGGCAAGATCGACAAGCTGAAGGGGTGAGCTCACCGTCGCCCCTGCGAAGGCAGGGGCCGCAGTCGGCATACCGAACCTTGAAGTGCCACAAACCCAGCGGCCCCTGCCTTGGCAGGGGCGACGAGTCACCCCCGCGGCTTCTCGAACTTGAGCGTCATCCGGTCGCTTTCGCCGACCGCTTGGTATTTCGCCCGGTCGACATCCTTCAACCGATAGCTCGGCGGCAGCGTCCAGACGCCTTCGGGATGGTCGTGCGTGTCCTTGGGGTTGGCGTTGATCTCGCTCCGGCCGACCAGGCGGAAGCCGGCCTTTTCGGCGAAGGCGATGATCGAGCTTTCCTTCATGTAGCCGCTGTCCTCCTCCAGCGCCGAGTCCATGCCCTCGGGCAGGCGGTGGTCGACCACGCCGAAGGTGCCGCCGGGCTTGAGCATCTTGAACACCGCATCGAAATTGCTTTGCGCCGCGTCCACGCCACCGAAGCGCCAGTTGTGGACGTTGCGGAAGGTCAGCACCACGTCCGCGCTGCCGTCCGGCACCGCCGGCGCGCCCTCGGTCGCGGGAAAGGCGACGAGCTTGATCTTGCCGTAGACCGCCGGATTCGCCGCCTGCAGCGTCTTCACGCCGTTCAGCCCGCGCTCCCACGGCGCGGCGGCGTAGAGCGTGCCGTCCTTCACCAGCGGCGCCAGGATCTCGGTGTACCAGCCCCCGCCCGGCCAGAGCTCGACCACCGTCTGGCCGGGCTTCACGCCGTAAAAGGCGAGCGTCTCGGCCGGATGGCGATAGCGGTCGCGCGCGATGTTCGCCGCGGTCCGGGTCGGCGCGGCCACCGCCTGCGCAATCGCCGGATCGGCTGCGGGCGCGGCGTTTTGCGCGGAGGCGGGGGCGGCAAACAGAGCGAGGGCGGTGAAGGCGGCGAAGAGGGGCTGGCGCATGGCGTCGTGATCCTTATCTGGCTCGCACCGACTGTGCGGGGCGAGGGTTACGGATGCAAGTCATGCTGTGGAGCTGGGCGGGCGTCGCGCTGGCGGTCGTCGCCTTCGCGGGCTTTGCCGATTGGCGCAACCGCCGCCGCCGCAATCCCGATCGGGTGGCGATGCTGCCCTGGCCGCTGATCCAGGTGCTCGCGCTGCTCGCCGCGCTGATGCTCGCGGCGATCGCGCTCAACGTGCGCTAGGTCGACACCGCCTGTCCCGTTCGTCCTGAGCTTGTCGAAGGACCGTAGTTCTTCTGGGCGCTCCGAAAAAGGGAAGGACAGGGCTTTGGCAAGCTCAGCCAGAACGGGAGGGGATCACCGCATGCCAACGGGCTCCCGGTCGTTGCGCAGATACACGACCAGCTGGAAATCCTCGCGCGGCACGCGGCGGATCGGGCGGTAGTTGGCGGCAAGCTCGCGGCGGATGATGCCGAGCACCTCGGGCGCCCACACATCCTTCTTCTGGGTGGTGATGACGATCACCGGCGGCCGGGTCGCCAGGATGCGCCGCACCTCGTCCGCCTGGTCGACGCCGATCGCGTGCGTTTCGGTCGACAGCCACAGGTGCGAAGGGAAGGGATAGGTCCCCGGCAGGCAGCTGTCGGCCAGATGGTAGAGAATCGTGTCGCCCTCGAACACATAGGGGCATTCGTCGCCGCTATTGGCCTTCATCAGCGCGGCGACCTCGCGCACCTGCGCCTCGTCATCGTAATAGAACCAGCTGTCGCGCACCCACAGGATCGCCGCGAACAGGAACACCAGCAGCGCGGCGCGCGGCCGCCGGTCGAGCAGCGGCACGGCGGCGATCAGGAACGGCGCGATCAGCGACAGCGCATAGCTCAGGATGAAGGTGCCGATCGAGAGGAAGGCGATGAACGCCGCGACGATCCAGCCGATCAGGAGAGCCCGCCTGGGATCGTCGAACCGCCTGAGCGCGAACGCCGCCGCCACCCACAAGGGCGATGTCTTGGCGACGATGCCGAAGAACTTGCTGACGACGGTCGCCTGCGGATAGCTGCCGCGCCCGCCGATCGACCAGAAATTGGCGTACATGAACGCCTCATAATGGCCCATCGCGGTATAGACGGCGATCACCGCGATGGTCGGCGCCAATCCCGCCAGCGCCCAGATTGCCCCCGCCGCGATGATCGACGGCCAGCCGCCGGCGGCCTTGCGCAGGAACCACAGATGGGCGAGGCCGAAGAACGCGCCCTCCACCGCCGGGGTGTATTTGATCTGGATGGCGATGCCGGCGAGCAGGCAGGCGGCGACGCCGTTCCACAGGATCGCGCGCACCCGCCCGGCCTCGGCCAGCGCCGGCAGCCGCAGCGTCAGCACCGCGCCCCAGGTCACGAACAGGTTCATGAACACGCCGGCCTGCCCGCCGCGCCCGCCGAAAATCTCGATCCAGGCGAGGTAGATCACCCCCGCGAACAGCGCCGTCGCCGCTTTCGCGCCCAGCTGCCGCGCGGCGACCAGCACGCCGATCGCGGTGCCCCAGGCGAACAATGTCGCGACCAGCTGATAGGGCAGGAAGCCGTCGCCGAACAGGCGGGCGAAAGCGAATATCAGGAAGGTGCCGATCGGCTTCCTGTCCCAGATGTCGACGAAGGGGATCGCGCCCTCGGTCACCATCCGGTCGCCGATCAGCACATAGAATTGCTCGTCCACCTCGACGATCGGATTGCCGAAGTCGGGCGAACGCAGGATGATGGCTGAGAGCAGCAGGATCAGCGCCTGGACGCGCCGATCCTGCCAGAAGGGGCGGGTCATGCGCTCGCGGGTTAGCGGGCGAGACGCGATCGTCAACCGCCAGGACCTGGGATGGATCGAGATTCGGAAGATTGGTTCACGCGAAGGCGCTAAGGCGCGAAGACGGTTTTTCACGCGGAGAGCGCAGAGATGCCGGTGCCCTGCACGAAGCGCATTCACCTCCCTACGCTGCGCCAAGCGAAACCTCAGGAAGATGAGAGCCGCCAGCGCGGCAGGACCACATCTCTGCGTCTCTGCGCCTCTGCGTGAACCAATCTTCCTTCTTCTTCGCGCCTCAGCGCCTTCGCGTGAACCCAAATCCCGCGAGGCGGTAAATGTCGATCCGTCCTAGCGATCCAATCGCCGCAGCACCGTATTGACCGCGATCGGCCGCGCGGCATCGGCGTCGCATCCGCCCGCGCGGGCGAACAGGCACAACTTTCCGCCACCCTCCTCCTCGCATGCGACGGTGGAATATCCTTTCGGCAGGCGCGCCGGCGCCCATGCCAGGATGCGGTTATAGCCCGGCATGTAATGGTCGCTGCGGGCGAGCGGATCGTCCGGATCGATCAGGTAGAGCGGCGTGCCCGGACGCAGCCGGTTGAGGCCCGGCGAGCGATGGAAGGGAACGCCGTCCAGCGCAACGCCGCAAACCCGATCGTCGGCGCGCAGGCGGTCGAACAGCCGAACGCTGCCGGCGCCGTCACGCCAGAATGCGGCCATGTCGCCCGTCATGCCGAGCACCAGCGACGCGCCGAGCCACAGCAGTGCGGCGGCGAGGGCGACGAACCGAACGCCGCGCTCCCGCAGGCGCCGCGTCCAGTCGCCGCTGCCGAGCGCCGCGAGCAGGATCAGGATCGCGACCGACAGGAAGATGAAGCGATATTCCTTGTGCGCGATCAAGCTGTGAAACAGGAGATTGGCCAGCGCCGCCCAGAACAGCGCGGGCGCATGGCGATGGCCCCGCCATATCGCCGCGACGATCGGGACGATCAGCACCGACCACATCGCCCAGAACCGGCCGAGATAGGCGCTGGGCGGCGACACGCCGAAGCCCGCGGCGCGGTCGTTGATCAGGTTCTGCCGCACATTCTCGATCAGCCAGGCGAACGGCGTCGCGCCATTGGCCAGATCGGCCGCCGCGCCCGCGGCTAGCGCGATCGATCCTCCGGCGATCAGCGGCGGCAACCGCGAAGGATCGCGCCAGCAGGTTAGCGCCACCAGCACCCCGATCGCTGGTGCATATTGGAACCGCAGCAGGAACCCCAGACCGAGCAGCAGGCCGCTGGCCGCCAGCGCGCGCCGCGATGGCGCATCGCGTGTCAGCAGCACCGCCGCAGGGATGATCGCAGCGGTGGCGAGCGGCTCGCCCAGCGTATGCGGCGCGAAATGGACCAGCTCGAACCAGATCGCGCCGACGAAGCCGGCCAGCACGGCATGGATCGACGAGACTCGCGCGCCCAGCGTCCAGGCCGACCAGACGATCGACAGCGAACAGATGGCCGCTACGATCCTGGGCAGGAAGAAGGCGAAGCTGCCGCCAGGATCGATCCATTCGCCCAGCGCCATCGGTCCGGCGATCAGCACCGGCAGCAGCTGGCCGCGCATTCCGTAGCGATATTCCCAGCTGATGACGCCGTCGCCGCCCAGCATCCGCCAGGCCGGCTCCATATATTGGAAGATCGCGTCCGGATGGTGGACATTGGGCCAAAGCGCTGCCGCGACGCGCAGGATCAGCGCGAGCGCGATCAGGCCGAAGAGCGGCGCGGTGCGAACGCACGAATCAGGACGTGCGTTGGCCCAATTCACCATGGGGGGCGGTTTAGCTTATAAACACGCCTGCAACAGCGCCTGGTCGAAGCCGAACGCGCGCGCCTTTTCGAGCGTGTAGGGGCGCAGACCCATCGATCGGTACTCGCCGATGATCTTGCCCTCGGGCGTCTCGTCCAGATACTCGAACTTGAACAGCTCCTGGGTGACGATCACGTCGCCCTCCATCCCGATCACCTCGGTGATGTTGGTCGTGCGGCGGCTGCCGTCGCGCAGGCGCTTCACCTGGACGATCAGGTCGACCGAATCGGAGATCTGCTTGGAGATCGCCTCCTTCGGGATCTTGATGTCGCCCATCAGCACCATGTTCTCCATACGGCCCAGGCATTCGCGCGGGCTGTTGGAGTGGAGCGTGCACATCGATCCGTCATGGCCGGTGTTCATCGCCGCCAGCAGGTCGAAGCACTCGGCGCCGCGGATTTCGCCCAGGATGATGCGGTCGGGGCGCATACGCAGCGCGTTCTTGACGAGATCGCCGATGGTGATCGCGCCCTGGCCCTCAAGATTGGCCGGCCGGGTTTCGAGCGGCAGCCAGTGCGGCTGCTGCAGCCGAAGCTCGGCCGCGTCCTCGATCGTCAGCACGCGCTCGCCCGGGTCGATCATCTTTGACAATGCGTTGAGCATGGTCGTCTTGCCCGAGCCCGTGCCACCCGAGATGACGATGTTGAAGCGGCACGCGCCGGCGATCTTCAGCATCGTCGCCATCTTCGAGGACATCGATCCGAAGCCCGCCATCATGTCGAGCGTGATCGGCTTTTCGGAGAATTTGCGGATCGAGATCGCGGTGCCCCGCAGGCTGAGCGGCGGCACGATCACGTTGACGCGGCTGCCGTCCTTCAGGCGCGCGTCGGCGAGCGGCGTGGTCTGGTCGACGCGGCGGCCGACCGAGTTGCAGATGCGTTGCGCGATCTGGAACAGATGCTCCTCGTCGCGGAACTGGATCTGGGCGAGCTGCAGCTTGCCCTTGCGCTCTATGTACGTCTGCTCGGGCCCGTTGACCATGATGTCGCTGACATCCGGATCGGCCAGCAGCTCCTCGAGCGGGCCGAGGCCGAGCAGCTCGTCGACCAGCACCTTCTCCAGCGCGAACTGCTCGCGGCGGTTGAGCGTCAGCTTCAGCTCGGCGAGGACCTCGCCGATGATCGGGCGGAATTCCTCGGCCAGCTCGTCCTTGTTGAGCGTCGCCGCCGCCTCCGGATCGACTCGTTCCAGGAGGCGCGGCAGCACCTGCTCCTTGATGCGGTGGATCGAGGCCTCGAAGCCCTCGACGCGGCTGTTGCCCTGGTCGGCCGACGCCGCCTGGCGATCCGCCAGCCGCTGCATCGCATCGATCGCGCCCGCGGGCGTGTCGGACAGGAGCTCGGGCGAGGCCGGCAACGGCGGGAACTGCTCGCCGCCGATCGGCTCGGGCGCGGGCGCGCCGCCGCCCTTCATCGGGCGGGCGACGCCGAAGCTCGGTCTGCCCCCGTTGCCCGCGGAGCCGGGTCGCTTGCCGAATGCGCTCATCAATAAATCCCCATCACCCCGGACACGCGGGTTTACTGTCTGCCAAGGTGAATAGGCCGGAAGGTTTGACAATTGGCTAACCGATCGTGAACCTCGTCGGCGGGAGAGGGGACGGGACATGAAGACGGCGATCGTCGCGTTGCTGATGCTGCTGGGCGCGCAGGACGCGCCCGTCGCGGAGCCCGGCTGGATGGCGGGCGCGTGGGTCGAGGCCAAGGGCGACGCCTGGGTGGAGGAATTCTGGACCCCGCCGCGCGGCGGCATCATGATCGGCGCTGGACGGACGGGGAAGGGCGGGAAGCTCGCCAGCTGGGAAGCGATGCGCATCGTCCGCGGCGAAGACGGCAAGCTCGCCTTCATCGCCCAGCCCGGCGGCGGCGCGGCGGTGACCTTCCCGATGATGTCATCGCGCGCGCGCGAGATAGTCTTCGCCAATCCGGCGCACGATTACCCGCAGAAGATCCGTTACTGGCGCGACGATTCCGGGCTCAACGCCGAAATCTCGCTGATGGACGGCGGCAAGGCGGCGCGCTTCGCCTTCAAGCCGATGGGCGGCTGATCAGCCCGCCTGCTCGGCGAGGACGGTCAGGCCCTTCTCGTTGACCTCGGCGAAGCCGCCCTGGATGCGGATCGTCTCGGGCTCGCCCTTTTCGGTCTTGTAGATCGAAAGCTCGCCGTCGCGGATCGTCGACATCACCGGGGCGTGATGCTCCAATACGCCGAAGTCGCCCTCGCTGCCGGGGACGACGACCATATAGACTTCCTCGGAGCGGACGAGCTTTTCAGGCGTGACGAGTTCGAAGTGGAGCATGTCGATACCTTCGCTCCCTCTCCCCTTCAGGGGAGAGGGCTGGGGAGAGGGGGAGTGCTGGGCAAGTGTCCGGACATGCCCCTCTCCCTAACCCTCTCCCCTGAAGGGGAGAGGGAACAATTGATTAGGCCTCGGCCGCCATCTTCTGCGCCTTGGCGACGGCCTCTTCGATGCCGCCGACCATGTAGAAGGCGGCCTCGGGCAGGTGGTCGTATTCGCCCTCGACCACCGCCTTGAAGCTCTTCACCGTGTCCTCGATCTGGACGAACTTGCCCGGAATGCCGGTGAACACCTCGGCGACGTGGAACGGCTGCGACAGGAAGCGCTGGATCTTGCGCGCGCGCTGGACGGTCAGCTTATCCTCTTCGGAAAGCTCGTCCATGCCCAGGATGGCGATGATGTCCTGCAGGCCCTTGTAGCGCTGCAGCACCGACTGCACCGCGCGCGCGGTCTCGTAATGCTCCTGGCCGACCACCGCGGGCTGCAGCACGCGGCTGGTCGAATCGAGCGGATCGACCGCCGGATAGATGCCCAGCTCCGAGATCGCGCGCGACAGCACGGTGGTGGCGTCCAGGTGGGCGAACGAGGTCGCCGGCGCCGGGTCGGTCAGGTCGTCCGCGGGGACGTACACCGCCTGCACCGACGTGATCGAGCCCTTGTTGGTCGAGGTGATCCGCTCCTGCAGCGCGCCCATGTCGGTGGAGAGCGTCGGCTGATAGCCCACCGCCGAAGGAATGCGGCCCAAGAGCGCGGACACCTCGGCGCCCGCCTGGGTGAAGCGGAAGATGTTGTCGACGAAGAACAGCACGTCCTGGCCTTCCTGGTCGCGGAAATATTCCGCGATGGTCAGGCCCGAGAGCGCGACGCGCGCGCGCGCGCCCGGCGGCTCGTTCATCTGGCCGAACACCAGCGCCACCTTCGAACCTTCGCTGGTCGCGTTGCCGTCGGCATCCTTGGCGATGACGCCCGCGTCGAGGAACTCGTGATACAGGTCGTTGCCCTCGCGGGTGCGCTCGCCGACCCCGGCGAACACCGACGTGCCGCCATGGCCCTTGGCGATGTTGTTGATCAGCTCCTGGATCAGCACGGTCTTGCCGACGCCGGCGCCGCCGAACAGGCCGATCTTGCCGCCCTTGGCGTAGGGTGCGAGCAGGTCGATCACCTTGATGCCGGTGACGAGGATCGAGCTTTCGGTCGACTGGTCGACGAACAGCGGCGCGGAAGCGTGGATCGGCGCGGTGGCGCTGGTGTTGACCGGCCCGCGCTCGTCGATCGGCTCGCCGATCACGTTCATGATGCGGCCCAGCGTCTCGGGGCCGACGGGCACGCGGATCTGCGATCCGGTGTCGGTCACGCTCTGGCCGCGGGTCAGGCCCTCGGTCGAATCCATCGCGATGGTGCGGACGACGCCCTCGCCCAGATGCTGCGCGACCTCCAGCACCAGCCGGTTGCCGTTATTGTCGGTCTCCAGCGCCGAAAGGATCGCCGGCAGGCGCTCGTCGAACGCGACGTCGACGACCGCGCCGATGACCTGGCTGATGCGGCCCACATTGTTGGTGGTCTGAACTGCGGCGGTTGCCATTGCGTCTTTCCTTGCGTGTCGAAACTTAGAGCGCTTCCGCGCCCGAGATGATCTCCACCAGCTCGGTCGTGATCGCGGCCTGGCGGGAGCGGTTGTACTGGATGCTGAGGCGGTTGATCATGTCGCCGGCGTTGCGCGTCGCATTGTCCATCGCGTTCATGCGGCTGCCCTGCTCGGATGCGGCGTTCTCAAGGAGCGCGCGGAAGATCTGCACCGCCACGTTGCGCGGCAGCAGGTCGGCCAGGATCGATTCCTCGTCGGGCTCGTACTCGACCGCGGCCGAACCCTGCGCCGCACCGCCCTCGGGCATCGGCACGGGGATGATCTGCTGGCCGGTCGGGATCTGCACCAGCGCCGACTGGAACTTGGCGTAGAACAGGTGCGCCACGTCGAACTCGCCCGACTCGAAGCGCGCGATGATATCCTGCGCGAGCGCCTGCGCATCCGAGAACGTCACGTACTTGATGTGGCCCATCTCGTGATCGGCGGCGATCTGCTGGGCGTGGAAGCGCTTGATCACCGCGCGGCCCTTCTTGCCGGCGATGTAGAAGCGCACGGTCTTGCCCGCCTTCTCCAGCTCGGCCGCCTTCTTGCGCGCGGCACGGACGATATTGGTGTTGAACGCGCCGGCCAGGCCCCGCTCGGAGGTCGCGACGACGATCAGATGCACCTGGTCCTTGCCCGTGCCGGCGAGCAGCTTGGGGCTGGATTCGCTCAGCACCACCTTGGACGCGAGCGAGGCCATCACCTTTTCCAGCCGCTCGGCATAGGGGCGGCCCTGGACGGCCGCCTCCTGCGCACGGCGCAGCTTCGCCGCGGCGACCATCTTCATCGCCTTGGTGATCTTCTGGGTCGACTTGACCGACCCGATCCGGATTTTCAGCGCCTTGAGAGAGGCCAACGCTTTGTTCCTTCTTCTCCCTCTCCCCTTCAGGGGAGAGGGTCGGGGAGAGGGGCCTGTCGGCGAGCGCTTCGCACTGCCCCTCTCCCTAGCCCTCTCCCCTGAAGGGGAGAGGGAACCTGGTTACGCGAACGTCTTGCCGAACGCCTCGAGCGCGTTCTTCAGCTTGCCCTTGGTCTCGTCGGACAGGTCGCGCTTGTCGCGGATGTCGGTCAGGATGTCGGCGTGGCTGCCGCGCATCTCGGTCAGCATCGCGCTTTCGTAGCGCACCACCGCGTCGACCGGGATCGCATCGAGGAAGCCCTGCGTGCCGGCGAAGATCGACACCGTCTGCTCCTCAAACGGCATTGGGTTGAACTGCGGCTGCTTGAGCAGCTCGGTCAGCCGCGCGCCGCGGTTCAAGAGCTTCTGCGTCGATGCGTCCAGGTCCGAACCGAACTGCGCGAACGCCGCCATCTCGCGATACTGCGCGAGCTCCAGCTTGATCGAGCCGGCGACCTTCTTCATCGCCTTGGTCTGCGCGGCGGAGCCCACGCGGCTCACCGACAGGCCGACGTTGATCGCCGGGCGGATGCCGGCGAAGAACAGATCGGTCTCCAGGAAGATCTGCCCGTCGGTGATCGAGATCACGTTGGTCGGGATATAAGCGGACACGTCGCCCGCCTGCGTCTCGATGATCGGTAGCGCGGTCAGCGAACCGTTGCCGTTGTCCTTGTTCATCTTCGCCGCGCGCTCGAGCAGGCGCGAGTGGAGGTAGAACACGTCGCCGGGATAGGCCTCGCGGCCCGGCGGACGGCGCAGCAGCAGCGACATCTGGCGATAGGCGACCGCCTGCTTGGAGAGATCGTCATAGACGATCAGCGCGTGCATCCCGTTGTCGCGGAAATACTCGCCCATCGCGCAGCCGGTATAGGGTGCGAGGAACTGGAGCGGCGCCGGGTCGGACGCGGTCGCCGCGACCACGATCGAATATTCCATCGCGCCGTTTTCTTCGAGCTGGCGGACCAGCTGGGCGACGGTCGAGCGCTTCTGGCCGACCGCGACATAGACGCAGTAGAGCTTTTTCGATTCGTCGTCGCCGGCGTTGACCGACTTCTGGTTGATGAAGGTGTCGAGCGCGACGGCGGACTTGCCGGTCTGGCGGTCGCCGATGATCAGCTCGCGCTGGCCGCGGCCGACGGGCACCAGCGCGTCGATCGCCTTGAGGCCGGTCTGCATCGGCTCGTTGACCGAGGTGCGCGGGATGATGCCCGGCGCCTTCACCTCGACGCGGCTGCGCTGGTCGGAGACGATCGGGCCCTTGCCGTCGATCGGGTTGCCCAGGCCGTCGACCACGCGGCCGAGCAGGCCCTTGCCGACGGGCACGTCAACGATGGTGCCGGTGCGCTTCACCGTGTCGCCCTCGGTGATCTCGGCGTCGGAGCCGAAGATCACGACGCCGACATTGTCGGCCTCCAGGTTCAGCGCCATGCCCTGCACGCCGTTCGAGAACTCGACCATCTCGCCGGCCTGGACCTTGTCCAGCCCGTGGATGCGGGCAATGCCGTCACCGACGCTCAAGACCTGGCCGGTCTCGGAGACCTCGGCCTCGTTGCCGAAGCTGGCGATCTGGTCCTTGATGACCCGGGAGATTTCTGCGGCGCGGATATCCATTGGAACTGCCTTAGCCTTTCATCGCATGCGCGAGGGTGTTGAGACGGGTACGGATCGACGAATCGATCATCTGCGAGCCGAGCCGGACGACCAGGCCGCCAAGAAGCGAGGGATCGACCTTCAGGTCGACGGTGACGTCGCTGCCGACGCGGGCGCGCAGCTGCTTCTTCAACTCGGCCACCTGATCGTCGGTCAGCGGATGGGCGGAGGAGACCTCCGCGGTCGTCTCGCCGCGATGCTGCGCGGCGAGCGTGCGATAGGCGCGGATGATCTGCGGCAGCTGCGAAAGCCGGCGGTTCTCGGCCAGCACGCCTAGGAAATTGCGCGTGGTGCCGTCGAGCTTCATCGAATCGGCGGCGGCGGCCACGCCCTTGGCGGCATCGCCGCGCGACAGGATCGGGCTGGTGGCGAGCGTGCGGAACGCATCCGATTCGTCTAGCGCCGCGCGAACCTTCGCCAGGCTCGATTCGACCGCGTCGATGGTCTTCGCCTCGCACGCGAGTTCGAACAGCGCGGTCGCGTAGCGCCCCGCTAAACTCGCCTGAATGCCGCCGGAAGTCTCCACGCGATCCTTATCCTCATGGTCCAAGAAGGAGCTCGCCCCATGCGAAAAGGGGGTGCGCGACAGGCGCCCCCCGATGGGTCGCCGCGCGGTTAGCAAAGGGGGGCGGGGGATGCAAGCGGCTGGCCGGAAATCGGGCGGCTGCTACAAACCCGTTCAGCGAGTCGGGAGAAAAAGCATGGCCAATGGCGCAATGAAGCAGATGACGATGGCCGACGGCGCCGAGATCGCCGTCTATCACGTCCAGCCTTTGGGCGAGCGCCGCGGCGGCCTCGTGCTGGTCCAGGAGATCTTCGGCGTCACCGACCACATCCGCGAACAGTGCGACGAATATGCCGCGGAGGGCTATGAAGTGCTCGCCCCCGCCCTGTTCGACCGCGAGCATCCCGGCTTCGAGGCCGACTATACCGGCCCGGATTTCGAACGCGCGGTGGAACTCGCCCGCAAGCTGCATCCGTTCGACCAGTCCCTCGCGGATGTCGAGACATGCGTGAACGTCCTCAAGGGCAAAGGCCCGGTGTTCGTCACCGGCTATTGCTATGGCGGCTCGGTCACCTGGTTCGCGGCCTGCCGCATCGACGGCGTGGCGGCGGCTTCGGCCTATTACGGCAGCCTCATCCCCAATTCGGAGGAGGAGCCCAGGGCGCCGACCGTCGCTCATTTCGGCCGCTTCGATTCCGGCATCCCGATGGAAGGGGTGGAGGCGCTGATCGCCAGGCAGCCGGCCAATGCCGAAATCTTCGTCTACGAAGCCGGGCACGGCTTCAACTCGGATCGCCGCAAGGATTATCACGAGCCCAGCGCCGACCTCGCCCGCGAACGCACGCTGGCCCTGTTCCGCGCGAACAGCGGTTGACATTGTACTAATATCTGTGCATGTTAAATTTATGGATGTCATTACCTATTCCGACGCGCGCGCTAATCTGAAAGCGGTGATGGACAGCGTGATCGACGATCATGCGCCGGTCGTGATATCTCGCCAGAACGGCAAGCCGGTCGTCATGATATCGCTTGAGGACTGGCACGCGCTGGAGGAGACGAATTACCTCCTATCCAATCCGGTCAATGCCGCGCGCCTGCGCAAGTCGATTGCGCAGATGAATGCGGGCAAGGGTGTCGAGCACGACCTGATCGATTCGTGAGGATCAGCTTTTCCGACGAAGGCTGGGAAGACTATCTCGGCTGGCAGTCCGAGGATCGCAAACTGCTGGTGCGCGTCAACGCTTTGATCGAGGAGTGTCGGCGCCATCCATTCACCGGGACCGGCAAGCCCGAACCGTTGAAGAACCAGCTTCGCGGCTGGTGGTCGCGACGGATCACGTCCGAACACCGTCTGGTGTATCGAATCGGCGGCACGGGCGAGGGACAGCAGTTGGAGATCATCCAGTGCCGCTTTCACTACGACCGGCATTGAGGCGATGCTTTGATCGCAAGGCGCGGGACGCTCTCCGGATGGCCCCGCGCTAAATCGGCGGCATGACACAGCAAAGCATCATCGATCCCGATATCGCCTGGGCCGCCTTCAATCGGCGGGACCGCGATTTTGACGGCCGCTTCGTCGGCGCGGTCAGGACCACCGGCATCTATTGCAAGCCCAGCTGCCCCGCGCGGCATCCCCTGCGCGAGAATGTCGAGTTCTTCATCGATGGCGCGGCGGCGCGTGCCGCCGGCTATCGCGCCTGCCTGCGCTGCAAGCCCGATGAGGTGGGGCGCGACCGTGTCGCCGTGGCGGAGGCGGTGGCGCTGATCGAATCGGCGGAAGAGGGCATTTCGCTCGACGAGCTCGCCGGTCGCGTCGGTTATGCCCCGCACCATTTCCACCGGCTGTTCAAGCGCGCCACCGGGGTCACCCCTGCCGCCTATGCCCGCCAGCTCCGCGCCCGCCGCGCCGGCGTGGCGCTCAATGAGGAGGGCAGCGTGACCGAGGCGATCTACGCGGCCGGCTATTCCGGCCCCAGCCGCTTCTACGAAGGCACCAAGCGCCTCGGCATGACCCCCAGCGCCTGGCGCAAGGGCGGCGCGGGGGTGACGATCCGCTGGACGGTGGTCGACACCAGCCTCGGCAAGATGCTGGTCGCCGCCACGGACAAGGGCCTCTGCCGCGTGTCGTTCGACGAAGACGGCCTCGATCTCGCCAGATATTTCCCCGCAGCCGAGATCGTCGAAGGCGGCACGGCGCTCGCGGCCCTGGCGGCACGCGTCGTCGCCGAAGTCGAAACCCCCGGCCGCGACCGCGATCTGCCTTTGGACGTCCAGGGCACCGCCTTCCAGGAAGCCGTCTGGCAGGCATTGAAGGACATCCCCCCCGGCGAAACACGCACCTATGCCGAAGTCGCCGCCGCCGCCGGCAACCCCGCCGCCGTCCGCGCCGCGGGCACGGCGTGCGGATCGAACCACGTCCCCGTCATCATCCCCTGCCACCGCGTGCTGAGAAGCGATGGAAGCCTGGGCGGCTATGCCTATGGCCTGGAACGCAAAAGGACGCTGCTGGAACGGGAGGGCGACTAGCTAGAGAAAACTATACGGATCGACATCCACCGTTACCCGCACCTTCGCCGGCCAGTCGAGCGCTCCCAGCCATCCGCGGATCACCTCCTGCACATCCAGCGCGCGTCGCGCATGGACCAGCAGGCGGAAGCGGTGGCGGCCGCGCAGCATGGCGAGCGGGGCGGGGGCGGGGCCATAGACCAGCATCCCCTCCACCTCCGGCGCGGTCCGGCCGATCAGCGTGGCGGTCTCCTGCGCCGCCGCTTGGTCCTCGGACGACACGACGATCGCCGCATAGCGCCCGAACGGCGGCGCCCCAGCGTCGCGCCGCGCCGCGGTCTCGGCGGCGATGAAGCTGTCGGCGTCCCCGGTCGCCAGCGCGCGCATGACGGGGGCGTCGGGGCTGTGCGTCTGGATATAGACATGCCCCGACTTCTCGCCCCGTCCGGCGCGTCCGGCGACCTGCATGATCTGCTGGAAGGTCCGCTCCGCCGCACGCAGGTCGCCGCCCTCCAGCCCCAAATCGGCGTCGATCACCCCCACCAGCGTCAGGTTGGGAAAGTGATAGCCCTTGGTGACGAGCTGCGTGCCGATGACGATATCGATCGCCCCCGCCTCCATCCGCGCGACGAACTCGGCGGCCTTGGCCGGAGACCAGATCGTGTCGCTGGTGACGATGGCGGTTCGCGCCTCCGGAAACAGCGCCGTCACCTCGTCGGCAATGCGCTCGACGCCCGGGCCGCAGGCGACCAAGCTGTCCTCCTGGCCGCATTCCGGACAGGCGCGCGGCGGCGGCTCGATGTGCCCGCAATGGTGGCAGGCGAGCCGGCGGACCAGCCGGTGCTCGACCATCCAGGCGGTGCAATTGGGGCATTTGAACCGGTGCCCGCACGTGCGGCACAGGGTCAGCGGGGCGAAGCCGCGGCGGTTGAGGAACAGCAGCGACTGCTCGCCGCGGTCCAGCACCTCCTCCATCGCCTTGACTAGCCTGGGCGCAATCCAGCGCCCCCGTTCGGGCGGCTCGGCGATCAGATCGATCGCCTCGATCGCCGGCAATTCGGCTGCCCCCCAGCGGCCGGGGAGGGTGAGGTGGGTGTAGTGGCCGACTTCCACTTGCTGATGTGTTTCGATGGCAGGGGTGGCGGTGGCGAGGACGACCGGGCAGCCTTCGAAACGGCCGCGCATCACCGCCACGTCGCGGGCGTGGTAGTGGACGCCTTCCTCCTGCTTGAAGCTGGTCTCGTGCGCTTCGTCGACGACGATCAGGCCGAGATCGGCATAGGGCAGGAACAAGGCGGAGCGCGCGCCGACCACCACCTTGCCCTCGCCGCCGGCGATGGCGCGCCAGGCGCGCCGGCGCTGCGACTGGCGCAGCCCGGAATGCCAGGCGACGGGCGCCGTACCGAAGCGCGCGGCGAAGCGCTTGAGGAACGGCTCGGTCAGCGCGATCTCGGGCAGCAGCACCAAGGTCTGCCTGCCCTGACGCAGCGCCTGCGCCACACCCTCGAAATAGACCTCGGTCTTGCCCGATCCGGTGACGCCGTCGAGCAGGAAGGGCTGGAAGGCGCGCGCCTCCACCGCATCGGTGATCGCCGTCGCCGCCGTCCGCTGCTCGGCGCCGAGCGCCGGCTGGGCATGATCGGGATCGGGCGGCGGGAAGGGGGTGTCGATATCGACCTCGACCGCCTCGATCGCGCCGACCTTGACCAGCCCGCGGATCACCCCGTCGGACACGTCCGCGGCGAGCGCCAGCTCGCGAACCAGCCCCTGCCGGTCGGCGATCCGCTCCAGCGCCTGCGCGCGCTGCGGCGTCAGCCGATCGGGCACGACCCCGGTCGCGCGATATTCCGTGACGGTGCGCGCGCCCTCCAGCGCCGAGCTCGACGGCATCGCCATGCGCAGCACCGCGGCCGGCGGGGCGAGGTAATAGTCCGCGGTCCACTCGATCAGCCGCCTGAGCGGCGCGCGCAGCGGCGGCACGTCGGCGACCGCGAGCAGGTTGCGCAGCCGGTTGTCGCCGACCTCTGCGTCGGACGGCATCCGATCCGCCTCCCACACCGCGCCCATCAATTGGCGCGGCCCAAGCGGCGCGACGACGATCGATCCGGGCTCCACCGTCATGCCGTGCGGCACGCGATAGTCGAGCGGACCGAGCGCGGCGTTGAGCAGGAGGACACGGGCGCGGGACATGGCGACGTCCCTAACGGCGGAATGCGCTCCACCGCAATCCGGGCTGGCGCGGCCGGCCGGCTGAAGCGTATAAGCTCTCGCGATGATGACGCTTTTGCCCCTGGTCCTGCTCGCCGCCCCCTTGCAGGCCGCACCGGCCCCGCTGCCGCAAGCGACGTGCCCGGCGATCGACGCCGATCTGCCCGCGCCGCTCAAGGGATGGTCTACCACCGGCACCGGCATGGCGATGGACCGGGCGTTCCTGCTGCCGGCGCCGAATGGCGAGGCCAGCGCGAACTTCACCATAGCCAAAGGCGGGCGCTACCGCGTCGCGCTCGATCAGGCGGGCTGGATCGACCTGGTGCAGGGCGGCAAGCCGCTGACCTCGGCAGGGCATGGCCATGGGCCCAGCTGCACCACGATTCGCAAGATCGTCGATTTCGACCTGACGCCGGGCGCCTATACGCTGAAGCTGACCAAGATCGCCAAGCAGCAGGCGAAGGTGATGCTGGTCGCGCCCGCTCAGAACGAATAGGCGAGGCTCAGCGTCAGGACGTGGTCGACCGATGCCGGGTCGCCATCGCGCTTCACCCCCCATTGGTTGAGATAGCCGCCCTCGACCTTGACGCCCTCGACCAGCGGGGTCGTCACGCCGACGAAATTGCGCATCCGTTCATAGCCCGACGACTGGCCCCAATCGGTGTCGTTCAGCTCGATATAGCTTTCGTGACTAACGACGAGCGCGGTCTTGCCCTCGGGCGTGAACGGCCTGCTCCAGGACAGGCGCGGGCGCAGGCGGAAGCCGGTGTCGCTGCCGGTGTTGCGCCAGCGCTCCTCCAGCCGAACGCGCGCCGAAAGCTTGCCGCCGGCGAACTCGCCCATGCCGAAGCTGATCGCCTGCCGCGCCCGATCCTCGAGCGCGGTCACGCCGGCGCGGGAATATTGCGGCACGCGCAGATAGCCGGCGGAAAGCTCCACGCCGTCGCCGACGGCAAAGCCCAGATCGCCGCCATATTCCCCCTCGTACAGCCCGTCCGCATCGTCGCCGAAGCGCAGCACGGTCTCCAGGCTCAGCTCGACGCCGTCGGCGATCTCGGTCGAGGCGCTCGCCGTCAGCCAGACCTGGCTGTCGCTGTCGGTCTGGGCGAACGCCGCGGCGGGGGTGCACAACAGCAGCGCGGCAAGATAGACTGAGCGCACGGAAATCCCTTCCTGACGCTGCACGAAGCCCGTGCGGCGGCTATAGAGCGGCACCGAATCGCCGCGCTGAAGCATATGTGTCGGATGGACTACACTTCCGCGTCATCTCGGCGACACTTTTGTGAAAGGCCCTATTCGTATGAAGTTCTTCGTCGATACCGCGGACACCGCCGACATCCGCGAGCTCGCGGCGACGGGATTGCTCGACGGCGTGACAACCAACCCGTCGCTGATCCACAAATCGGGCAGGGCGTTCCTGGAAGTGGTCGAGGAGATTTGCGGCATCGTCGACGGCCCCGTCTCGGCCGAGGTGGTCGCGCTCGATCACGATACGATGATGAAGGAGGCCGAGATCCTCAGGAAGATCGCCGACAATGTCGCGGTCAAGGTGCCGCTGACGATCGACGGCCTCAAGACCTGCAAGAAGCTGACGGACGACGGCACGATGGTGAACGTGACCTTGTGCTTCTCGGCCAATCAGGCGCTGCTCGCGGCCAAGGCGGGGGCGACCTTCATCTCGCCCTTCGTCGGCCGGCACGACGATGTCGGGCTGGACGGCATGGGGCTGATCAGCGACATCCGCCTGATCTACGACAATTATGACTTCGCGACCGAGATCCTGGTGGCGAGCGTGCGCCATCCGATCCACGTCCTCGAATCGGCCAAGATCGGCGCCGACGTGATGACCGCGCCGCCCGCCGTGATCCGCCAGCTGTTCAAGCACCCGCTGACCGACAAGGGCATCGAGGGCTTCCTGGCTGATTGGGCGAAGTCGGGCCAGACGATCGGGTAGCGGGGATATCCGGATGAGGGCCCCACGCCCCCGTCGCCCCTGCGAAAGCAGGGGCCTATCGGCGCCCTCCGCAATCGCCGATGTTCGAGGCGCGCCCGGATGGGCCCCTGCCTTCGCAGGGGCGACGGAAAGGGTTGGGTGGTGCGCGTCGACCGGGCCGACTAGTAATCGGACATGACCGATCCCTCCGCCTGGGCCGCCCACCTTTCGCGCGATCGCAGGCGGTCGGCGCACACGGTGCGGGCCTATCGGGCGACGGCGGAGCGGTTGGTCTCATTTCTTCGCCAGCATTGGGGCGGCGAACCCGATCTCAAGCGGATCGAGGGCGCCGATCTGCGCGCGTTCCTGGCTTGGCGGCGTAACGACGGGATCGGCAACGCGTCCGCCGCGCGCGAGCTTTCGGCAGTGCGCGGGTTCCTCACCTTCGCCGGGGTGGAGCCGCCGCGAATGCGCGGACCGCGGGTCAAGCGCGGCGTGCCGCGCCCGGTTTCCCCTGACGAGGCGGTGGCGCTCGCCGACACCGTCGCCGAAGGCCATGACGAGCCGTGGATCGCGGCGCGCGACGTTGCGGTGCTGCTGTTGCTGTACGGCGCGGGCCTGCGCATCGGCGAGGCGCTGGGGCTGACCGGCGCGGTGTTGCCTTTGGGCGAGACGCTGGCCGTCACCGGCAAGCGCGACAAGACGCGGATCGTCCCGCTGCTGCCCAAGGTGCGCGCGGCGATCGAGGACTATGTCCGTCTCACCCCTTGGGGGGTGGCGCGCGATCTGCCGCTGTTTCGCGGGGCGAAGGGCGGGCCGCTGTCGCCCGCCGTCGTCCGCCGATCGGTCCGCGGGGCGCGGCGGATGATGGGCCTGTCCGAACGGACCACGCCGCACGCGCTGCGCCACAGCTTCGCGACGCATCTGCTGGGTCGCGGGGCGGACCTGCGTTCGCTGCAGGAACTGCTGGGCCATGCCAGCCTCAGCTCCACCCAGGTCTATACCGCGGTCGACGCGGCGCATCTGATGGACGTCTATCGCAACGCCCATCCCCGGGCGTGAGGCGAGTTGGCGCTGCCTGTCCCGTTCGGGCTGAGTTCGAAACCCCGCCTTTCTTCTACAAGCGTGGGGCAGAAGGACGGTGCTTCGACAGGCTCAGCACGAACGGCAATGGGTCAGCACGAACGCGAATAGGTCAGCACGGACAGGGACAGGAGGGCGTTGGTGTGTGTCAGCCCTGTTTGGCCGGACGCCAGGTGATCAGCCGCCAGATATAGCCGACGACGATGAGCACGATCACCGCGGTCGAAACCGGGCCGATCACCGCCTCGACCTCGTCGAACTGCTGGCCGAGCTGATAGCCCGCGGTCGCGAGCAGCGCGGTCCAGCCGGCGGTGCCGATGGTCGACCAGAGGACGAAGGTCGACAGGCGCAGCTTGAGCAGGCCGGCGGGGATCGAGATCAGCGATCGGATCGTCGGCAGCAGGCGGCCGAAGAAGACGAAGGCGGCGCCGTAGCGCGCGAACAGCCGCTCGCCCTTCTCGATCTCGCGCCGGTCGATGGTGAGCCAGCGGCCCCATTTGTCGATCAGCGGCAGGAAGCGGTCGACGCCGATGATCCGCGCGGCGAAATACCAGAAGCAGTTGCCGAGCATCGCCCCCGCGGTGCCGCTGAGGATGACGCCCCACAGGGTCATCTGCCCACGCGAGGCATTGAGCCCGGCGATCGGCATGATGACCTCCGACGGGATCGGCGGAAACACCGTTTCGAGGAACATCAGGAAGGCGACGCCGAGATAGCCCGACTGCTCGATCAGGCGGATGATCCAGTCGCTCATCGGCGGCTTCCCTCATGCTTGCGCTCGATCGCGTCCCAGATCATGCCGGCGGTGTCGGTGCCGTTGAAGGCGTCGATCGCGACGATGCCGGTGGGCGAGGTGACGTTGATCTCGGTCAGCCACTCGCCGCCGATCACGTCGATGCCGACGAACAGCAGCCCCCGCCGCTTGAGCTCGGGCGCGAGCGCGGCGCAGATTTCCAGCTCGCGCGGAGTCAGCTCCGTCTTGGCGGCCGAGCCGCCCACGGCAAGGTTGGATCGGATCTCGCCTTCGCCCGGTATCCGGTTGATCGCGCCGGCGATCTCGCCGTCGACCAGCACGATGCGCTTGTCGCCCTCGGCCACCGTGGGGAGGAACGCCTGCACCATGTGCGGCTCGCGATAGGCGGTGTTGAATACCTCGATCAGCGAGGCGAGGTTGGCGCCGTCGCGGCCGACCTTGAAGATCGCCTTGCCGCCATTGCCGTGCAGCGGCTTGACGACGATCTCGCCATGCTCGGCCAGGAAGGCGCGCGCGTCGGCGAGGCTGCGGGTGACCAAGGTCGGCGGCATGAAGCGCGCGAAATCGAGCACCCACACCTTCTCGGGCGCGTTGCGCACCGATGCGGGATCGTTGACCACCAGCGTCCGCTCCGCGATCCGTTCGAGCAGATGGGTGGCGGTGATGTAGCCGAGGTCGAAGGGCGGATCCTGGCGCATCAGCACGACATCGGCCTCCTCGCCGAGATCGAGCCGGACCGGATCGCCGAAGCGGAAATGATCGCCCTCGACGCGCTGGACGGTGACCGGGTGCGCCTGCGTCCACAGCCGGTCGTTCGACCAGCTCAGGTCCCCGGCCTGGTAGTGGAACAGCCGGTGGCCGCGCGCCTGGGCGGAGAGCATCAGCGCGAAGGTCGAATCGCCCTTGATGCGGATCGATTCCATCGGGTCCATCTGGACGGCGACCGTGAGGGGCATGCGTGCTCCGGGAGAAGGTTCGGGGGCGTCCCTAAAGAGATGGGGCGGGCATGTCACCCGTGCCAGACATTGGTCAGATGGCGCGGCAGGCGGAGGGGGGCGACGAGGAGGACGTCGATGCGGATATCGTCGTCCGGCCGGGCGTAGCGCGGGGCGAGCCGTTCGGCGGCGATGGCGACGCGGCGGAGGCGCTGGCGGTCGATCGCGAAATCGAGTTCCCCGGCGGTCGCGCGCGCCTTCACCTCGACAAAGGCGAGCGTGCGGCCGCGGCGCGCGACCAGGTCGACCTCGCCGCCGGCCACCCGCGCGCGTCGGGCGAGGACGCGCCAGCCGCGCAGGCGGAGCCACCAGGCGGCCAGCGTCTCCGCCCGCCGGCCGGCCGATTCGGCGCGGGCGCGGTCCCTCATCCGCCGCGCAGCGCCAGCGCGCGGGCGTAGAGCGCCTTGCGATCGATGCCGAGCGCCTTCGCCACCTCGCTCGCCGCCTGGCCGGGCGGCAGGCGGGTGAGCGCCTCGGCGAGCGCGGCGTCGGCGGCGTCCTCGCTGGCGGCCTCGGGCTCGCCGGGCGGGGAGACGACGATGACGATCTCTCCCTTGGGCGGGGCGTCGGCATAGCGCGTGGCGAGTATCGAGAGCGGATCGGTGACGCACTCCTCGAACCGCTTGGTGATCTCGCGCGCGACCGCCGCCTCGCGGTCGCCCAGGCCCTCGGCCAGCGCGGCGAGGGTGGCGGCGAGGCGCGGGCCCGATTCGTAGAGCACCAGCGTGGCGCGGATGCCCGCCACCTCGGCGATCGCGGCGGCGCGCGCCTGCGCCTTGGCGGGCAGGAAGCCGACGAACAGGAAGCGATCGGTCGGCAGCCCGGCGAGGGTCAGCGCCGCGACCGCCGCGCAGGGGCCGGGGATGGTCACGACAGCGTGCCCGGCGGCGCGCGCGTCGCGCACCAGCTTGTAGCCGGGATCGGAGATCAGCGGCGTGCCGGCGTCGGACACCAGCGCCACCGCCTCGCCCCCCATCCTTGCGACGAGGCCGGGGCGGACGCTCTCCGCATTGTGATCGTGATAGGGCGTCATCGGGCGCTTGACGCCGATATGCTGAAGCAGCCTGGCGGTGACGCGGCTGTCCTCTACGGCGATCACGTCGGCGCGGCTCAACACGTCGCGCGCACGCACCGTCAGGTCGCCGAGATTGCCGATCGGGGTGGCGACGATATAGAGACCGGGTTCCAGTTCAGCGTTCATATCAAGGGGTGTCATGGCAGAGGCGGTACAGGTCCGGCAATCGGGCGGCGGTTGGAAGCGGCTTGCGGGAATCGCGGGGGCGCTGCTGCTCGCCGCCTGCGAGACGGTGGTGCCGCGCGGGCGCGCTCCCGTCGATCGGCCGGTCACCCCGCCGCCGACCACCACGCCAGCGCCGATCCCGGCATTGCCGCAGGACGACGAGCGCCACCGCGTCGCGCTGCTGGTGCCGATGACCGGCGCCAACGCCCGCGTCGGCCAGAGCCTGGCCAATGCGACGACGCTCGCGCTGCTCGACACCAAGAGCGAGCGGGTGCGCATCACCACCTACGACACCGCGACCGGAGCGGCGGCCGCCGCGCAGCGCGCCATCGCCGACGGCAACCGCCTGATCCTGGGGCCGCTGCTCGCCGAGGACGTCCGCGCCGCCGCGCCGATCGCCCGGCGCGCGGACGTGCCGGTCATATCCTTTTCCAACGACGTGTCGGTCGCCGGCGAAGGCGTGTTCGTGATGGGCTACACCCCGGCCGAGTCGATCGAGCGGGTGGTCGCCTATGCGCGCAGCCAGGGGGTGAGCGATTTCGCCGGGCTGATGCCGGGCGGCCTTTACGGTCAGCGCGCCTCGACCTCCTTCCTGCGCGCGGTCGAGGACCAGGGCGGGCAGGTGGTGTCGCTGCAGAGCTACGACGCGCGCGCCGCATCGCTGTCGGGCGCGATCACGCGGCTGGCGGCGGGCTCGCCCTATCAGGCGGTGCTGATCGCCGATGCGAGCTCGACCGCCGCACGCGCCGCGCCGATGCTGCGCAAGGGCCAAAGCCGCACCGCGCGCATCCTGGGGACCGAACTCTGGAACACCGATACCGGCCTGGCCGGCAACGCCGCGCTGAACGGCGCGTGGTTCGCCAGCGTTCCCAACAATTTGTACCGGCAATATGCCAGCAAATATCGCGCCCGCTTCGGCAGCGCGCCCTATCGGCTGTCGAGCCTGGGCTATGATTCGGTGCTGCTGACGGTCCGCATCGCGCGCGATTGGCGGGTGGGATCGAACTTCCCGGCCGGCCGGCTGACGGGGCAGGACGGGTTTTCGGGAATCGACGGCCCGTTCCGCTTCGGCCGCGACGGCGTGGCCGAACGCGCGCTGGAGGTGCAGGAGGTCCGCGGCGGCAGCATCGTGACCGTCTCGCCCGCGCCGAGGAGCTTCGGGAACTAGCCATCTGCGTCGCCCCTGCGCAGGCAGGGGCCGCAGTCGGCAAGCACGACGCCGGATGTGCCACAAACCCAGCGGCCCCTGCCTTCGCAGGGGCGAGGTCATTGGACGATCTCCGCCAGAATCGCGTCGAGCAGGAGCATTCCCGCGGGCGTGACGGTCAGGCGGCCGGGCATGGTTGCGATCAGCCCCTGATCGGCCAGCTTTGCGATCGCGCGCCGGTCGAGATGAGCCTCCAATGGGGGCGTCAGTCGCAAGCCTTCGGCGAGGCGCAGGCCCATCAATATCGCCTCGCGCGCGCGTTCGGCGTCGGTCAGCGCCAGCTCCTCGACCATGCCGTGGCGGTTGCGGTCGATGGCCGACAGCCAATTTTCCGGCTTGCGGTGGCGCTGGGTCGCCATGCCGCCGCGCCGTCCGTGCGCGCCGGGGCCGATCCCGGCATAGGCGCCATAGCGCCAGTAGGTCAGGTTGTGGCGGCTTTCCGCACCGGGGCGGGCATGGTTGGATATCTCATAGGCCGGAACGCCCGCCGCCCGGGTGCGGTCGCGGGTGATCTCATAGAGCGTCGCGGCATGGTCCGGGTCGGCCGGGACGAGCGCGCCGGTGCGCACCAGGGTCTCGAAGCGCGTGCCCGGTTCGATGGTCAGCTGGTAGAGCGAGAGATGTTCGGTGCCGAAGGACAAGGCGCGGGCGAGCTCCGCGTCCCAATCGGCTTCGGACTGGCCGGGGCGCGCGTAGATCAGGTCGAAGCTGACGCGGGCGAAGCTCGCCTGCGCGGTGTCGAGGGCGGACAGGCCCTCGTCCACGTCATGCGCGCGGCCCAGGAAGCGCAGCGTCTCGTCATCGAGCGCCTGCAGGCCGAGCGATATGCGATTGACGCCGGCGGCGGCGAGACCGGCGAAGCGCGCAGCCTCGACCGAGGAGGGGTTCGCCTCCAGCGTGATTTCGACATCGTCGGCCATGCGCCAGTGCCGCCCGGCCGCCTCGATCAGCGCGGCGACGGTTTCCGGCGGCATCAGCGAAGGCGTGCCGCCGCCGAAGAAGATCGACGTCAGCCTGCGCCCCGGCAGCATCCCCGCCTCGTGCGCCATGTCGGCCAGCAACCCGGCGCGCCAGCGATCCTGATCCACGCCCTCGCGGACATGGCTGTTGAAGTCGCAATAGGGGCATTTGGAGACGCAGAAGGGCCAGTGGATATAGAGCGCCAGCGCATCATCTGGTGAATCCGCCGTTAGCGGTGTCGGCGAAGGCTTCGTCAACATGCCCGCCGCATCCTAGCGCAATGTTGGGTGCGGCGATCCTGATGATGACGGCGCTGGCGGCGGAGGCCGAATCGCGGCCGGTCGTCTTCGCCGAGGAAAGCTACACCCGCACCGCAGCCCGCGGGTCGCACATATTCACCCGGGCGATGCTCGACCAGCACAACCGCGCGCGCGCCGAACACGGCCTGCCGCCGCTGCGCTGGAACCCCGCGCTGGCCGAGGCCGCGCGCGCCTATGCCGCCGAGCTCGCCGCCGCGGGCGCGTTCGAGCATAGCGAGGACGACGGCGACGATCCGCAGGGCGAGAATCTGTGGATGGGCACGCGCGAGGCGTACGGTTTCGACGAGATGGTCGCGCACTGGGTGAGCGAGAAGGCCAATTTCCGCCGCGACGCGCCCAATATGAGCGCGACCGGCGATCTCTCCGACGTCGGCCACTACACCCAGATCGTGTGGAAGGACACGCGCGAGGTCGGGTGCGGCGTCGCCAGCGATGCGGCCGACGATTACCTGGTCTGCCGCTATTATCCCGCCGGGAATGTCGAGGGCGAGGACCCGCTGAACTGAGCCGTCGCACCTGCCCTTCGACTGGCTGCAAGGCAGGCGCTCAGGATAAACTTCAGCCTGCGGCTGAAGGCGGGGGCCTCTGGGTTTGTGGCACATCCGACATCGCCTATGCCGCCTGAGGCCCCTGCCTTCGCAGGGGCGACGGAACATCAGAACACCGCCGCCACCAGCTGCCGGAACGCATCCGCGCGATGGCTGATGGCGTGCTTGACCTCGGGCGCGATCTCGCCGAAGGTCTGGTCCATGCCGACGCCCATGAACATCGCGTCGTAGCCGAAGCCGTTCTCGCCGCGCGGCGGCCAGACCAGCGTGCCGTCGACGCGGCCCTCGAACCATTCGACATGCCCGTCGGGCCAGGCGAGCGCCAATGCGCAGACGAAATGCGCGTCGCGCGGCGTTTCCGGCCCCCTGGCGGCGAGATGTTCGTGGACCAGCCGCATGGCGAGGCCGAAATCCTTCGCTTCGCCCGCCCAGCGCGCGGAGAAGATGCCGGGCTCGCCGCCCAGCGCCTCGACGCACAAGCCGCTGTCGTCGGCGAGTGCGGGGAGGCCGGACAGGTCTGCGGCGGCGCGCGCCTTCAACTCGGCATTGGCGACGAAGGTCGTGCCGGTCTCCTCGGGCTCGGGCAGATCGAGATCGGCGGCCGAGACGGGGTCGATGCCGTAGGGGCCGAGCAGATCGCGGATCTCGCGAACCTTGCCGGGGTTGTGGCTGGCGATGACCAGCCTGCCGGGGGCGAGCTTGCGGATCGCCTGCGGCTCGGGGCCTTCCCCGCTCATCGGCCGACCGCCTTCAGCTGCTCGGCGAAGATCGCGTTGCAGCCGATCCGCGCGAGGCGGAGCAGGCGCAGCAGCTCCTCCTCCTCGAAGCAGGCGCCCTCCGCGGTCGCCTGCACCTCGGCCATGCGGTTGTCGCCCAGGATGACGAAATTGGCGTCGGTCTCGGCAGCCGAATCCTCTTCATAATCGAGGTCGAGCACCGGCGTGCCCTGATGGATGCCGCACGAGACCGCGGCGACCTGCTGGACGATCGGATCGGCCTCCAGCGCGAGGCCGTCGATCGCCATGCGCAGCGCGACCCACGCGCCCGAGATCGCGGCGGTGCGGGTGCCGCCATCGGCCTGGATGACGTCGCAATCGAGCGTGATCTGGCGTTCCCCGAGCAGCTTCAAATCCGTCACCGCGCGCAAGGAACGGCCGATAAGCCGCTGGATTTCCTGGGTGCGGCCCGATTGCTTGCCCTTCGCCGCCTCACGGTTGCCGCGCGTGTGCGTGGCGCGGGGGAGCATGCCGTATTCGGCCGTCACCCAGCCCTGGCCCTTGCCGCGCAGCCAGGGCGGCACGCGCTCCTCGACCGAGGCGGTGACGAGCACCTTGGTGTCGCCGAAGCCGATCAGGCACGATCCTTCGGCGTGGCGGGTGTAGCGCGGTTCGATGGTGATGGCGCGCATCTGATCGGGCGCACGGCCGCTGGGGCGCATGGGGACTCCTGGGTTTGGTTTGCCGCTGCTCTAGGGTGTGTACTCATGCCCTGCAACGGTCGTGACGGAGCGGATTTTGGCGCATGGCTAGGAGCAAGGAGGGAGCGATGCTGAAGCATCGTGACCGACGCGCGACGCCGCTGTGCGCCAAAAGCCGCCCGCCGCGAAGCGGTCGCCCGGAGAGGCCCGCTGGCCGCGTCGCTTGCTTGCGCGTAGCACCAGCTACGCGTCTGCGCCGCGCTCCTTGCCAGCGGGCCTCTCCGGGCGATCACGACCATTGCAGGGCATGAGTACACACCCTAGTTCCATTGAGTGCCGCACGCCAGCCGCCTACATCACCCGCATGACGACTCCCCCCATTGGCGAACTGACATCGCGGGCGCGCGACGTTTTCCGGATGGTGGTGGAGGGCTATCTGGAAACCGGCGCGCCGGTCGGATCGCGCACCATCTCCAAATTCTCCGCGCTGAATCTGTCGCCCGCATCGATCCGGGGCGTGATGCAGGATCTGGAGGAACTCGGGCTGCTGGCCGCGCCGCATACTTCCGCCGGGCGGATGCCGACCGACAGCGGGCTGCGGTTGTTCGTGGACGGGATGATGCAGGCGGCGGAACCCAGCATCGCGGAACGCGCCGAGATCGAGCGCCGTGCCGCCGAGGGCGGACCGATCGAGGATGCGCTGGCGGCGACCACCGCCGCGCTTTCCGGCCTGTCCGCCTGTGCGGGCCTCGTGATGGTGCCGCGGCGCGAGCTGGTGCTGCGCCAGTTCAGCTTCGTGCCGCTGTCCTCCGCTCAGGCGCTCGCCGTGCTGGTCGGCATGGACGGATCAGTCGAGAACCGCGTGATCGACCTGCCGCCGGGCGTGAGCGCCGGGGCGCTGGGCGAGGCGGCCAATTACATGACCGCGACGCTGTCCGGCCTGACGCTCGCCGAGGCGCAGGCGCGGATCGACCGCGACATGGCGGCGGGGCGCGCGGCGATCGACGCGGCGGCGCGCGGGCTGATCGAGCACGGCCTGGCGGTATGGTCGGAAGATTCGCGCGCGCGGCCGGTGCTGATCGTGCGCGGCCAGGCCAATCTGATCGACGGGGCGATGGCCGATCTCGACCGCGTGCGCCAGCTGCTCGACGAGCTGGAGGGCAAGGAGGAGATCGCGCGCCTGCTCGATTCGGCGCGCGAGGGCGCCTCGACACGGGTGTTCATCGGTTCCGAGAACAAGCTGTTCGCGCTTTCGGGATCGTCGGTGATCGCGGCGCCGATGCGCGGGCTTGACGGTCGCGTCGTCGGCGTGGTGGGGGTGATCGGCCCGACCCGGTTGAACTATGCCCGCGTCGTGCCCATGGTTGACTTCACCGCGCAGGCGCTTGCGCGGCTCATGACATGAGACAGGATTTTATGACCGAGAACGAGACCCCCGAGGCCCCGGAAGCCGACCTGCGCGAAGAAACCGCGGCAGGCGCGCCCGAGCTTCAGGAGCATGACCGGCTGGCCGAGCTGGAAGAGCAGCTGGCCGATGCGAAGCAGCAGATCCTCTACGCCCAGGCGGAGACGCAGAATGTCCGCAGGCGGGCCGAGCAGGAGGCCAGGAACGCGCGCGATTACGCGGCGACCGGGTTCGCCCGCGACGTGCTGTCGGTGGCCGACAATGTCTCGCGCGCGCTGGCGGCGATCCCCGATGATCTGCGCGTCGACGAACGCTTCAAGGGGCTGGTCGCCGGGCTGGAGGCGACCGCGCGCGAGCTCGACGCGGTGTTCGGCCGCAACGGCATCAGCCGGATCGAGGCGATCGGCCAGACGCTCGACCCGCACAAGCACCAGGCGATGATGGAGGTGCCGAGCGCCGACGCCGCGCCCGGCACGGTCGTGCAGGAAATCCAGGCGGGGTACATGATCAAGGACCGCCTGCTGCGCCCGGCGCTGGTGGGCGTGGCGAAGGCGGGGTAGTTCGGGCCCAATCCCGCCGTCACCCCGGACTTGTTCCGGGGTGCATCGTGCCACAAACCTGATCCGCGCCGGTGGAGAGATGGATGCCGGAACAAGTCCGGCATGACGGATCAGGGGCGAGTGTCTCGAAGGGCTCTGACCAGTTCCGCGAGATCGCGAAGTATCTGCTCCATGGACGGGTTATCGAGCAGCACGGGGCGCCATCTCAGGACGCCCGGCGCGGCGGACGGGCGGAAACAGACCCATGTTCCACTCATGCGCTTGATCTGGCTATGGCAGAGCGCGCTGCGCAGTTCAGCAAACGGCAAAATTGAATCGAGCAGGGGCAGAACCGTCTTGGCATTCGGTAAATTGCCCGTTTCGCTGATCGCCAGCTTGCGAATCGTGTCGAGCTTCTGCCCCAGCAGGTGTTGCGGCTTAGAGTTAGCGCGTTCGAGCGTGTCGTTCGCCCACACTTCCACGACCGCAAATAGGTCGATCAGCTTGCTGCGAAAAAGATGTGCGGCTTCACAACTGTCACCCTTTGACTGTTTCGGCGCGATAGGCGTGACGGCGTTCATGCCTTCCGCTTACCGGCTCCGCATGAAAGCCGGGTAAATCGTCAAATATCCTCATGCACCATGTCGATCTCCCGCACGCCGCGGTTCTTGCGGGCGGCGTTGACGAGGTCGCGCAGGCGTTCGCGGCGGGCGCGGGCGCGGTGGATGTCGCGCAGGACGAGCGGGCCGGCGCGGGTCGTTTCGTCGGACGAGGTGATGCCGATGGTGCCGATGTCGGCGGTCTGGTTGAGCAGCGAGAAATCGATCCGCACGTCCTTGATGCGGTAGAGCTCGATCTCGTCGATCGACTTCATGATGATGCCGCGGTGGAGGACGAGGCGGTCCTCGGTCACCTCATAGGTGGTGGAGAGGTTGGCTATCCATTTCACCAGGACGATCACCAGCGCTGCAAGACTGAGAACGAGCGGCGCGGCTGACGGCACGGCGATCACGCCGCCGCCCGCCAGCACCATCCCGACCGGGCCGGCGACGAACAGCGCCAGCGTTCCCCAGCCGGCGAATGTGCCGCGCAGCCAGCCCCAGGTGGACGAGCGGAAACGATCGAGCGTCTGTGACATGGTTGAGCCCCCCTTCGTGCGCGGATGCTACGCCGGGGCGGGGCGAAACGGAAGCAGCGCGCGATAGGCGCCGGCATCGGGCGCGCCGGGGACCGACGCGCCCCGTGCGGTCAGGAAGGCGTGGCGGACGATCTCGGCCTGCTGCTCGATGCCGTAGCGTTCGAAGGGCAGGCCGGGCCTCAGCGCGTAATCGTAGCGGCAGAAGGGGTGGCGCATCAGCGGCAGCCACCAGCGTCCGCGCGTCTGCGCCTGCCAGACATGCGTCATCTCATGGATGAACAGCCCCTGCGCGGAGAGCGGCGCGGCGCAGAAATCGTCGCAATAGAGGCCGCCCTTGGGGTGGAAATGGATGTCGCCCATGGGCGCCATCGTCACATGCCGCGGCTGGAAGAACGCCCATTTTAGGTTGTGGATGCGCACCCGCGCATAGTCGATCGCGTCGCCGAAGACCGATGCGGCGAGCGCGGTTTCGGCGGGAGTGAGGGGGCGGCCGCGGCTCACGTCTCCGGCGGGGGATCGCCGGCGGCCAAGGCGCGGGCGCTGTACTGGATGCGCATGCCGTCGGCGAAGGTGAAGATCATCGGCACCGCGCTGCCGGGCTTGATGCCGGGATTGACGTTGAAGAACATCACATGCTTGCCGCCGGGGGCGAACGAAACCTCGCCTTCCGCCGGAATCTCGACGCTCTCGATCGGCCGCATGCGCATCGCGCCGTCCTGCTTCGTCGTCTCGTGCATCTCGGCGCGGACCACGACGCTCGAATCGACGCTGATCAGGCGCGCGGGCGCGGGGCCGCCATGCACGGTGAAATAGGCCGCCGCCGGGCGGCCGGGGGCGGCCGCCAGCCGCACCCATCCGTCGCTGACGCGCAGCTGCGGCTCCTGCCCGCATCCGGCGAGCGCCAGCAGGGCGAACGGGGCGAGGAGGGAAACGGGTTTCATTTCGGTACGATCCTCAAGGAAATCTCGCTGCTTTCGTAGCGGCGGCGGCGACTTGCGGCAACCGAAACGGTCCCTATATCGCCCCGGTAAAGCTGGCGGCGGCCACCCTGTCGGGCCGCGGCCGGGCACATCTATTCTTGGGGTGAAAGAGGACATTCATGGCTAAAGTTATCGGGATCGATCTGGGGACCACCAACAGCTGCGTCGCGGTGATGGAAGGCGGCAAGCCCAAGGTGATCGAGAACGCCGAGGGCGCGCGCACGACGCCGTCGATCGTCGCCTTCGCCAAGGACGGCGAGCGGCTGGTCGGCCAGCCGGCCAAGCGCCAGGCGGTCACCAACGGCGACAACACGATCTTCGCGGTGAAGCGGCTGATCGGCCGCCGGTTCGACGATCCGATCACCAAGAAGGATACTGAGCTGGTCCCGTACCACATCGTCAAGGGACCGAACGGCGACGCCTGGGTGCAGGCGGGCGGGAAGGATTATTCGCCGAGCCAGATTTCGGCCTTCACCCTCCAGAAGATGAAGGAGACCGCCGAGGCGTATCTCGGCGAGACGGTGACCCAGGCGGTGATCACCGTGCCGGCGTACTTCAACGACGCGCAGCGCCAGGCGACCAAGGACGCCGGCCAGATCGCGGGTCTCGAAGTGCTGCGCATCATCAACGAGCCGACCGCGGCCGCGCTCGCCTACGGCCTGGAGAAGCAGGACGGCAAGACCATCGCGGTCTACGATCTCGGCGGCGGCACCTTCGACATCTCGATCCTCGAGATCGGCGACGGCGTGTTCGAGGTGAAGGCGACCAACGGCGACACCTTCCTGGGCGGCGAGGATTTCGACGCCAAGCTGGTCGAATATCTCGCCGAAGGGTTCAAGAAGGACGAGGGCATCGACCTGACCAAGGACAAGCTCGCCCTCCAGCGGCTCAAGGAAGCCGCCGAGAAGGCGAAGATCGAGCTGTCCTCGGCGCAGTCGACCGAGGTCAACCTGCCCTTCATCACCGCCGATCAGAACGGCCCGAAGCATCTGGTCAAGTCGATCAGCCGCACCGACCTGGAAAAGCTGGTCGAACCGCTGATCCAGCGCTCGATCGAGCCGGTCAAGAAGGCGCTCGCCGATGCCGGGCTGAAGGCGTCCGACATCGCCGAGGTGGTGCTGGTCGGCGGCATGACCCGCATGCCCAAGGTGCGCGACGCGGTGAAGGCGTTCTTCGGCAAGGAGCCGCATGTCGGCGTCAACCCCGACGAGGTCGTCGCGATGGGCGCGGCGATCCAGGCGGGCGTGCTGCAGGGCGAAGTGAAGGACGTGCTGCTGCTCGACGTGACCCCGCTGTCGCTGGGCATCGAGACGCTGGGCGGCGTGTTCACCCGCATGATCGACCGCAACACGACGATCCCGACCAAGAAGTCGCAGACCTATTCGACCGCGGACGACAACCAGAATGCGGTGACCATCCGCGTCTTCCAGGGCGAGCGCGAGATGGCGGCGGACAACAAGATTCTCGGCCAGTTCGATCTGGTCGGCATCCCGCCGGCGCCGCGCGGCGTGCCGCAGATCGAGGTGACGTTCGACATCGACGCCAACGGCATCGTCAACGTCAGCGCGCGCGACAAGGGCACCGGCAAGGAGCAGCAGATCCGCATCCAGGCGTCGGGCGGTCTTTCGGACGCCGATATCGAGCAGATGGTGCAGGACGCGGAGAAGTTCGCCGAGGAGGACAAGAAGCGCCGCGAAGGGGCCGAGGCGAAGAACAACGCCGAGAGCCTGATCCATTCGACCGAGCGTCAGCTCGCCGAGCATGGCGACAAGGTCGATGCGAGCCTCAAGTCCGAGATCGAGGCGGCGGTCGCCGAGGCCAAGACCGCTGTCGAAGGCGGCGACGCCGAGGCGATGAAGGAAAAGACCACCGCGCTCGGGCAGGTCGCGATGAAGCTGGGCCAGGCGATCTACGAGAAGGAGCAGGCCGCGCAGGCCTCTCCGCAGCCCGACGCGCCCGAGGCCGAAGCGGCCAAGGACGACAATGTGGTCGACGCCGAATTCTCGGAAGTTGACGAGAACAACAAGGCGTAAGGACGTGTCTCCTCCCTTTCCCCTTCAGGGGAGAGGGTCGGGGAGAGGGGGAGTAAGGTGGCGATGTTTCAAATGATTGCATTTGATACTGCCCCTCTCCCAACCAGCTTGGGGTCAACAGCGCCCCGCGCTGTTGAGGCCATGCTGGGAGCATGGCCGACCCAAAGCTCCCCTGAAGGGGAGAGGGCTTTTTAATGACCGAAGTCGATTATTACGAATTGCTCGAATGCGATCGCGGCGCGGATGCCGGGACGATCAAGTCGGCCTATCGCAAGCTCGCGATGAAGTACCATCCCGACAAGAATGGCGGCTGCAAGGATCACGAAGCGAAGTTCAAGGCGGTCAGCGAAGCCTATGAATGCCTGAAGGACCCGCAGAAGCGCGCCGCCTATGACCGGTTCGGCCACGCCGCGTTCAAGAATGGCGGCGGGCACGGCGCGCAGGATTTCGGCGGCTTTTCCGACATCTTCGAAAGCGTGTTCGGCGAGTTCATGGGCGGCCGGGCCGGCGGGCGCGCCGCCGCGCGGCGCGGTGCGGATCTGCGTTATGATCTGGAAATCACGCTGGAAGAGGCGTTTCACGGCAAGCAGACCGAGGTGACCATCGAGGTCTCCGCCGCCTGCGAGCCGTGCGCCGGCACCGGCGCCAAGCCGGGCACCGCCGCCAGGCAATGCCCGACCTGCGGCGGCCACGGCAAGGTGCGTGCGCAGCAGGGCTTCTTCGTCGTCGAGCGCACCTGCCCGTCCTGCCACGGCGCGGGCCAGGTGATCGCCGATCCGTGCACCGCCTGCCGCGGCGAGGGGCGGGTGGACAAGCCCAAGACGCTTTCGGTCAATATCCCGGCGGGCGTCGACGAAGGCACGCGCATCCGCCTGTCCGGCGAGGGCGAGTGCGGGGCGCGAGGCGCGCCTCCGGGCGACCTCTATATCTTCCTCCATGTCGCGCGGCACCGCATCTTCGAGCGCGAGGGAACGACCTTGCTCGCGCGCTGCCCGGTCAGCTTCACCACCGCCGCGCTGGGCGGGACGATCACCATTCCGGGCCTGGACGGCGAGCCCAACGAGATCCGTATCCCGGCGGGGATCCAGTCGGGCAAGCAGATCCGCCAGCGCGGCGGGGGCATGCCGGTGCTGCAGGGCCGCGGGCGCGGCGACATGGTCGTCCAGATCGACGTCGAGACGCCGACCCGGCTCTCCGCCCGGCAAAAGGAGCTGCTCCAGCAGTTCCGCGAGACCGAGACGGGTGAGGAATGCCCCCAGTCCAAGGGCTTCTTCGCCAAGCTGAAGGATGTGATCGGCTGATCCCATCCGGCCTGTCCGCCCCTCTGCCGAGGGGCGGCGGCCGATGGATCAAAGGGCGACGAACACCCCGACCACCAGCGCCTGTGCCGCCAGCGCAAGAAGGCTGGTGACGACATTTTCAAGCGTGCGCATGGTCTGGTCCTTGAGACGCCGGACTGGCTCCGGCTCGGCTCACCTATGATTTGTTGCGCTTCGTCGCAATATTATTACAATCAATCGCGATTGCAGAAAGTGCAATCGTCTGGCTTGTTTTTCCACCAGGTTGAACCGTCCAAGCCTGTTTGCACCGATCTGGTCGAAGTGCGGCCTTCTTGGGCGTGCAAAAGGCAGAACGGTGCTTCGACAAGCTCAGCACGAACGGGGAGAGAGGTGACGAACGGGGAGGGTGATCGCGTCTATGTGAATCGAGGCTAGCCGAACACCCGCGTGAAGATCGTATCGACGTGCTTGAAGTGATAATCGAGATCGAAACGGCTCTCGATTTCCTCGGGCGACAGTGCGGCGGTCACCTCTGTATCGGCCTTGAGCAGATCGAGCAGCGACAGCGCGCCATCGCTCTCCCACACCTTCATCGCGTTGCGCTGGACTTGGGCGTAGGCGTCCTCGCGGCTGACGCCGGCTTGCGTCAGCGCCAGCAGCACGCGTTGCGAATGGACCAGGCCGCCCATGCGGTCGAGGTTCTTCTCCATCCGGGCGGGATAGACGACGAGCTTGTCGATCACGCCGGTGAGGCGCGCGAGCGCGAAATCGAGCGTGATCGTGGCGTCGGGGCCGATATAGCGCTCGACCGACGAATGGCTGATGTCGCGCTCGTGCCACAGCGCGACATTCTCGAGCGCGGGGGTGACATAGCCGCGCACCATACGGGCGAGGCCGGTGAGATTCTCGGTCAGCACCGGGTTGCGCTTGTGCGGCATCGCCGACGAGCCCTTCTGGCCCGGCGAGAAATATTCCTCGGCCTCCAGCACCTCGGTGCGCTGGAGGTGGCGGATCTCGGTCGCTAGCCGTTCGATCGAGCTGGCGATGACGCCGAGGGTCGCGAAGAACATGGCGTGGCGGTCGCGCGGGATGACCTGGGTGGAGACGGGCTCGACAGCCAGGCCGAGCTTTTCGGCGACATGTGCTTCCACGCGCGGATCGATATTGGCGAAGGTGCCGACCGCGCCGGAGATCGCGCAGGTGGCGACATCGGCGCGCGCCGCGATCAACCTCTCCCGGTTGCGTGCGAATTCGGCATAAGCCTGGGCGAGCTTGAGGCCGAAGGTGACCGGCTCGGCGTGGATGCCGTGGCTGCGGCCGATCGTCGGGGTCAGTTTGTGCTCCAGCGCGCGGCGCTTGATCACTTCCAGCAGCGCGTCGAGATCGGCGATCAAAATGTCGCTCGCGCGCGCCAGCTGCACCGCCAGGCAGGTGTCGAGCACGTCCGAGCTGGTCATGCCCTGGTGCATGAAGCGCGCTTCGGGCCCCACATGTTCGGCGACATTGGTCAGGAAGGCGATGACGTCATGCTTGGTCTCGCGCTCGATCTCGTCGATTCGCTCGACCTCGAACGCGCCCTTCTCCCAGATCGCGGCGGCGGCTTCCTTGGGCACCACGCCCAGCTCGGCCAGCGCGTCGGTGGCGTGCGCCTCGATCTCGAACCAGATGCGGAATCGCGTCTCGGGTTCCCAGATTTTGGCCATTTCGGGCCGCGAATAACGGGGGACCATAGGGACTGCCTTTCGCGTCAATGAACGGTTCGTCGCGCAACCGCCACGGAATCGGGACGGATCGGGCCATCGGGGAGGCGGGGGATTCGCCCAAAGGCTGGCCGCGCGGAGCCATGCCGCCCATCTAGGGATTGTTCAAGTGACCAATCCCCACGGGAATGCGCGCTTCCCCCTAGCGGCATTCCCAACCACAACGTCAGGAGCAAATCATGTTGAAATATGCCCTTCTTGCGAGCGCCCTCGCGATAGGCGCCCCGGCGATCGCCCAGGATATGACGACCCCGGCGCCGCAGCAGCAGGCGCCCACGCAGACCGCGCCGCAGACCGATCCGATGCAGCAGGCGCCGCAGGCCCAGCCCGCGACGCCCGACACGACGGCGTCCGCCCCGACCGAGCAGGCCCCGGCAGCCGGCCCTGCGCAGGTCGCCGAAGTCGTGAAGGCCGAGTTCCCGACCTATGACAAGGATTCGAGCGGCTCGCTCAGCGACACCGAATTCGCTTCGTGGATGGGCGCGCTGCGCAAGGCCAGCGAGCCGACGGTCGACACCGAAAGTGCCGAAGTGAAGACCTGGATCGAGGGTGCGTTCGCCAGTGCGGACACCGACAAGGACAAGGCGGTGACCGAGGGTGAGCTGACCACCTTCCTGACGGCTGGCCAGCCGTCCTAAGCCAAGGCAATGCATGCCTCGATGCGGCCGCCGGAGCGATCCGGCGGCCGTTTTCGTATTCGTCGCCCCTGCGAAGGCAGGGGCCGCAGTCGGCAAACGGGACGTCGGAAGCGCCACAAGCTCAGCGGCCCCTGCCTTCAGCCGCAGGCTGAAGTTTATCCTGAGCGCCTGCCTTGCAGGCAGTCGAAGGGCAGGGGCGACGAGGTGGACTCAGATCAATCCCATCGCGCGCAGGCTGGCATGACCCTTGGTGCCGATGATGACGTGATCGTGCACCGCGATGCCGAGGCGCCTGCCGGCTTCGATGATGTGGCGGGTGAGCTCGATATCGGCGCGGCTGGGGGCGGGATCGCCGCTCGGGTGGTTGTGGACGAGGATGATCGCAGCGGAGCCGAGATCGATCGCGCGGCGGATCACCTCCCGAACATGCACCGCCGATTCGTCGATGGTGCCCTGGCTCACCAGCTCGTCGCGGATGAGCATGTTGCGGCTGTTGAGGTGGAGCACGCGGACGCGCTCGATCGCATGGTGCGCCATGTCGGCGCGCAGATAGTCGAGCAGCGCCTGCCAGCTCGCCAGCACCGGCCGCTCGCTCGCCTGGTCGCGCAGCAGGCGCAGCGCGGCGGCCTGCGCGATCTTGATCGCCGACACCGCGCCTTCGCCCACCCCGTCGACGCGTGACAGCGCCTCGGCGTCGGCGGTGAACACCGCCGCCAGCCCGCCGAACTCGCGCAGCAGCGCCTTGGCGATGGGCTTGGTGTCGCGCCGTGGAATGGCGAGGGTCAGCAGGAATTCGAGCAGCTCGTGATCGAGCAGCGCATCGCCGCCGCTCTCGATCAGCCGTTTGCGCAGGCGCGCGCGGTGGCCGGCTGTTTCTGGATCGGGAACGCTCATGCTTCTGGGGGATTAAGTCGTTGCGCAGGCGGTCGCAATCCGCTTCGCGCCTGTGTGCGTGACGAAGGGGATGGGGGCGTGCTAGCAAGCCTTGCGATGACCGCGTTCCCGGCGAGAGCTTTCTGCCATCATGGATGATCCCGGCCCAGAGGTCGATTCGCCGCCGCGGCGCCGCTGGCGGATGCGTGTCGCGCTCGTCGCCGGAGGCGTGGCGGCGGTCGGGCTGCTGGGCGTGTGGACTCAGCGCAAGCCGATCGTCGAAGGCTATGTCAACCGCGAGCTCACCGCGCGCGGGGTGGAGGCGCGCTACGAGATCGCCGATCTGGGGTTCAACCGCCAGCGGCTGACCGATGTTGTGATCGGCGATCCGCTCAATCCCGATCTTACCGCGCGGGTGATCGACCTCAACATCTCGGTCGGCTTTTCGGGGGCCGAGCTGCACGGCTTCCATGCCGAGGGGCTGCGCGTGCGCGGGCGGCTGGTCGACGGGCGGCTGTCGCTCGGCGAGATCGACAAGCTGCTCCCCCCGCCTTCGGGAAAGCCCTTCACGCTGCCCGACATCGCCGCCGGCTTCACCGATGCGCGGATGCGGCTGGAGACTCCGGCGGGCGTGATCGGCCTCAAGCTGGACGGCGCGGGGCCGCTCACCGACGGCTTCTCCGGCCGCCTGGCGGCGGTGTCCGAGCAGCTGGCGGCGGGAGGGTGTACGCTCGCCAGCCCGACTGCGTGGGTGCGGGTCAGCGTCGTCGAGCGCCAGCCGCATATCGCCGGGCCGGTGCGCTTCGACGCGGCCGATTGCGGTGAGGCTCGTGCGCAGGACGGCACGATCGACGTCGATCTCGCGCTGGAGGAGAGCCTCGACCGCTGGCGCGGCAAGGCGGAGATCGCGGTCGCGCGAGTGGCGAGCGGCGAGAATTGGCTGGGCGGGGTTTCGGGCGAGATCGATTTCAACGGCGGCACGCCGCGCACTGACGGCAATCTGCGCCTCGCCGTGCGCGACTTCCTGCTCGCGGGCAATCGCGGGCAGGGGCTGGAGGCTGCGGGCGGCTATATGCTCGGTCAGACCGGGCGGCGGTTCGACGGCACGGTCGCGGTGCGGCGCGCGCGGATCGCCCCGGCCATGATCGCCTCGCTGGATGGTGCGCGCGGCGCGGCGGACGGAACCCCCGCCGGCCCGCTGCTCGACCGACTGGCGCAGGCGGCCCGACGCGCGAGCGGCGAGGTGCGCGCGCGCGCCGCGCTGGCCATCGAGCAGCATGACGGACGCGGCTGGGCGGCGCTCTCCGGGCTTGACGCGCGAAGCGGATCGGGCGCGCGTCTGACGCTTTCCGACGGGGACGGGCTGCGCTTCGCCTGGCCGGGCGGCCGTCCCGAGGTTGACGGGCTGGCGACGCTGAGCGGCGGCGGCTTCCCTTCGGCGACGGTGCGTATCGCGCAGGCGGGGCCGGGCGGGGCGATCACCGGCACCGCCCTGGTGTCGCCGCTCACCGGTGAAGGCGCGCGGCTGGCGCTCAGGCCGGTCGATTTCACCGTGGCGCCGGGCGGTGGCACGCGTTTCTCCACGCGGATCGAGCTGTCGGGGCCGCTCGGCGATGGTCGGGTCGACGGGCTGACGCTGCCCTTGTCCGGAACCTGGGACGGCGCGGGCGCGCTGGCGCTCAACCCCGATTGCGGGGCGATGGCGTTCCAGCGACTGGCGATCTCCGGGCTGGTGCTCGATCCGGCGACGCTCAGGCTGTGCCCGGCATCGGGCGCCATGTTACGCATCGCGGACGGGCGGGTGACCGGCGGCGCGCGCATCGCCGCGCCGCGCCTCAGCGGGCGGCTGGGCAGCACGCCGGTGACGCTCGCGGCCGCCGGATCGGACGTCAGCCTGGCGCAGGGCGGCTTCGCGATCGACGGCCTCGCCGCGCGGCTGGGCGCGGAGGGGCGGGTGACGCGGCTCGACTTCGGCAGGCTCGAAGGCCGGATCGAGGGCGATGCGGTATCGGGCGCGTTCAGCGGCGGCGGCGGGCAGATCGCCAACGTGCCGCTGATCCTGTCCGACGCGGCGGGGCGCTGGCGGCTGCTGGACGGCGTGCTCGACGTGACCGGCGCGACGGGCGTGAGCGACGAGCAGACGCCGCCGCGTTTCCAACCGATGACCGTGCCCGATGTCGCGCTGAAGCTGGCCGACAATGTCATCACCGCGACCGGCACCATAACCGAGCCCACGACATCGCGGCGCGTCGGCGATGTCGATATCCGCCATGACCTGTCGGCGGGCGAGGGCCGCGCGCTGCTCGCGGTGCCGGGCATCACCTTCGATGAAGGCCTCCAGCCCGAGATGCTGACGCGCCTGACGCTGGGCGTCGCCGCCAATGTGCGCGGCACCGTGACCGGCGAGGGCCGGATCGACTGGGATCAGCGCGGCGTGACGAGCACCGGCGTGTTCCGCACCGCAGG
Organism: Sphingomonas gilva; assembly: GCF_003515075.1. GTDB lineage: Bacteria > Pseudomonadota > Alphaproteobacteria > Sphingomonadales > Sphingomonadaceae > Sphingomonas > Sphingomonas gilva. The sequence goes on along the minus strand of NZ_QWLV01000008.1, from coordinate 24,587 downwards.
CGCCGATCTCGCCGCCGCTTTCGGACCGGTGAAGGGGCTGACGACCGAGATCCGCTTCACCGACCTGCTCGGGTTGGTTTCGGCGCCCGGTCAGACCGCAACGGTCGCCGAGGTCAATCCGGGGATCGCAGTCAATGACGGGGTCATCCGTTACCGCCTGCTCGCCGACCAGAAGGTCCAGGTCGAGGGTGGACGCTGGCCTTTCGCGGGCGGCGAACTGATCCTGGAGCCGACAGTGCTCGATTTCGGCGAGCAGGCGGAGCGGCGGCTGACCTTCACCGTCGACGGGCTCGACGCGGCGCGCTTCATCCAGCAGCTCGAGTTCGAGAATGTCGCTGCGACCGGCATCTTCGACGGCAAGCTGCCGATGGTGTTCGACGCGAACGGGGGACGCATCGACGACGGCCGGCTGACGGTGCGGCCGGGCGGCGGCACACTGGCTTATGTCGGCGAGGTGTCCAACGCCGATCTCGGCACCTGGGGCAAGCTCGCCTTCGATGCGCTCAAGTCGATCCGCTACGATCGCCTGACGATCGATCTCGATGGCGCGATCGATGGCGAGATCGTCACGCAGATTCGCTTCAACGGCGTCAACCAGGGCACGACCGAGGGGCAGGCGGGCTATTTCAAGGAGCTGATCGGCCTGCCGTTCATCTTCAACATCACGATTCGGGCGCCGTTCCGCGGGCTGTTGAGCACCGCGCGCAGCTTCACCGATCCCAGCGAGTTGATCCGCAGCCAGCTGCCCGAGATCGATTCGCCCGACATTTCATCGCCAAAACCGAACGTTCAGCCTCAGGAAAGCGAGGAGCTGCCATGATCCCAACCATGTTGACGCCGGACTGTCGCGATGCGAAGCCGACGGGCATGAAGACACTGGGCCTCCCGCTGATCGGCGCCGCATTGGCGCTGGCGGGCTGCGTCCAGGTCACCGCGCCCGAAAAGCCCATCGAGATCAACCTGAACGTGAACGTACGCCAGGAAGTGGTGGTGCGCCTTCAGCAGGATGCGCAGGACCTCATCCAGAACAATCCGGAGCTGTTTCCGCAATGAAGACCAGGACCAAGCTGATCATCGCCGCCGCGCTCATCGCCGGCACGGCATTGGGCGCGTCGCGCGTCGCCTATGCGCAATCGGCATCGGTGCAGGCGGCGATCGCCAAGGGCGCGGTCGGCGAGCAGGCCGACGGCTATCTCGGCTTCAACGGCTCGCCTTCCGCGGCGCTGCGCGCCGAGGTGGAGCAGATCAACATCAAGCGCCGCGCCGCCTATACCGATCTCGCCGCCAAACGGGGCGTGACGGTGCAGGACGTCGCCGCCTCGGTCGGCTGCACCACGCTCAAGAATCGCGTCGGCGCAGGCCAGGCGTACAAGCTGAACGACGGCGTATGGCGCACGCGCAGCGGATCGACCCCGATCCCGCTGCCCGATTACTGCGCCTGAGGCTGCCCGCGATCAGGCGTCACTTCCGACGTAGCGGTCCCATTCTTCCTTGTAACGCGCGGTCAGCGTCGCCTGCTCGGCCATCGGGGCGCTTTCCTTCAGGTCGATGAACCAAGTGCCTTCCTCCTGGTACATGTGGTGCGCGACCGCGCCACGGATGTGCTCGAGCTTGTCGAGATAATCCTGGCTCATAGGATCGAGCGCCTCGAGCATCGCCATCTGCATCTTGACCATGGCTTGCTCGTTATAGCCCAGTTCGGCATGCATCTTTTCACCGGTCTCGCCCATCGCGGGATAGATCACCGCTTCCTCTGCGATGGCGTGGCCGGTGAGGACGACACCGAGATGCTTTTGCGCGGCGCGGCGCGATGCGGGATCGCCGGCAGCCTTCACGGCGGCGAAGGCATCTTCGAGCTTCAGATGATGGTCGAGGATCAGCGAGAACCAGTCGCCGGGTTGTGCTGTGGCGCGCGCTCGCTGGCGGGCATCTGCGCGGGCCTCTTCGCCTTCGGGCGGCGTGACGGCAGCGATGACTTTGTCGAGAACGGACATCGGAAAACTACTCCTGCTCAGCATGGCTGACCGGCGAGACACCGATCCCAGCCTAAACAGGGCGCGAAGCGCTTATGTTCCTGAAATAATTAACAATATTAACCTATATCAAGTTCCGTGATTGGAGGCCCGACCGGGAATCGAACCCGGGTGCAAGGATTTGCAGTCCTCTGCGTCACCACTCCGCCATCGGGCCCCGGAGGTGAGGCGCGGCAGATGCGGTCTGGCGGGGGCCGTGTCAAGCTGGCTGTGCCGCGAAGATAATTTCAGTTTCATAATGCAACGCCTTGTTGGCGGCGCGGCGAACGGATAGAAGGCGCTGCAGCAATAGTGTATTGCGCCAATAACACAGTTGTGCCACGAGGACCGGATGAACAGCCCCGCGATCGATTCCGCCAGCTTCGAGACGATGCGCCACGCGATGGTCGCGAGCCAGCTGCGCACGAATGCGGTGAACGATCCGCGCGTCGTCGAGGCGATGTCGCGGGTGCCGCGCGAGGATTTCGTGCCGACCGAAGCGCGCGCGCTCGCCTATCGCGACACCGGCGTGGCGCTGGGCGGCGGGCGGACGCAGAACCCGCCGATGGCGACGGGGCGGCTGCTGACCGAGGCGCGCATGGCGCCCGCCGACAAGGTGCTGCTGATCGGCGCGGCGGGAGGCTATACCGCAGCGGTGCTCGCGCGGCTTGCGGCCAAGGTGGTCGCGGTGGAGAGCGATGCCGCGCTCGTGGCGCATGCCCGCGCCGCGCTGGCGAACATCGGCAATGTCGAGCTGGTCGAAGGTGCGCTTGCGGAAGGCCATGCCGTCGGCGCGCCCTATGACGTGATCGTCGTCGACGGGGCGCTGGAGCAGGTGCCCGATGCGCTGGTCGCGCAGCTCGCCCCCGGCGGCCGTATGACGACCGGCCTCGTCGAGCACGGCGTGACGCGGCTTGCCGTGGGCAGCAAGACCTCTTCCGGCTTCGGCCTGATCGATTTCGCCGATGCGGACTGTGCAACGCTGCCCGGCTTCGCACGTCCCAAGAGCTTCAGTTTCTGAGAGACAGCATGATCAAGCGCCCGTCCTTCCTGCTCGCCGCGGTTTCGGCGATGTCGCTCGCAGCGCCTGTAATGGCGCAGACCGCGACGCCTGCCACGCCCCTGGCCGCGACGCAGCCCCCCGCGCCGACCCAGGCGCAGATCGCCGCGACGGGACCGGTTTCGACGCTGCGCGAGGCGCTGGTGAAGGCGTATAACGGCAACCCGACGCTCTCGGGCGCGCGGGCGCAGGTGCGCGCGACCGACGAGAATGTGCCGATCGCGCGCGCCGCCGGCCTTCCCAGCATCGGCGCGACGGCCGATTTCGACAACAACATCATCAGCGATTCGAACAGCCTGGCCTCGCCCGATCGTTCGCTGCGCGCCGGCGTCAACCTGTCGGTGCCGCTGTTCCAGGGCGGATTGGTGCGCAACAGCGTCAATGCCGCCGAAGCGCGCGTGCTCGCCGCGCGGCAGGGGTTGCGCGGCACCGAATCCGATCTCTTCACCGATGTCGTCAGCGCCTATATGGACGTGATCCGCGACGAATCGATCGTCCAGCTCAACCAGCAGAATGTCCGGGTGCTCGAGGTCAATCTGCAGGCGACGCAGGACCGGTTCGAGGTGGGCGATCTGACGCGCACCGACGTCGCCCAGTCCGAGGCGCGCCTGGCGATCGCGCGCGGGCAGCTGCGCGGGGCCGAGGCGGGGCTGATCTCCAGCCGCGAGAACTATGTCCGCCTGGTCGGCGACGCGCCCGGCACGCTGACCCCGCCGCCGCCCTTGCCCAACATGCCCGACGCGCCGACCACCGCGGTCGATGTCGCGCTGACCGAGAACCCCTTTCTGGGCGCGGCGCGCCAGCAGGCCGACGCGACCCGCTACGATGTCGGCGTCGCGCGCGCCAGCCGTCTGCCGCGGATCTCGGCGGTCGTCGGCGGCAACTACACCAATTATCTCGGCTCGCTGGGTGACGACACCGGCGTGAATGTCGGCCAGTCGGGCACCGCGGCGAGCGGCGGCCTGTCGCTGACGCTGCCGCTGTTCCAGGGCGGCGAGCCCGCGGCGCGCGTGCGCCAGGCGCAGGCGCTCAGGAGCCAGGCGCTGGAGCAGGTGACCGAGACCGAGCGCTCGGTGATCGCCAATGTCCGCGCCGCCTATTCGAGCTGGCGTTCGGCGCTGGCGGTGATCGAATCGTCGCAGGTCGCGGTCGACGCCAACCGGCTGAGCCTGGAGGGCGTGCGCGCCGAGAACAGCGTCGGCAACCGCACCATCCTCGACATCCTCAATGCGGAGCAGGAACTGCTCAACTCGCAGGTGACGCTCGTCACCGCACGGCGCGACGCCTATGTCGCGGGCTTCGCGCTGCTCGCGGCGATGGGCCGCGCCGAGGCCAACGACCTGGGCCTCGACGGCGGCCCGCTCTATGATCCGGTGGCGAATTACGACCGCGTGCGCGGCAAGATCTGGGATTGGGACGATGATCCCGCACCAAGGCCCATCGCCCCGCCGACCACGGGCACGCGCCCGCAATCGGCGGTCGTCGGGCCGATCGAGGATCCCGCGCTCGACAGGCCCGTTGACACGGCCCCCTATGATCCCGCAGGAACAGCGGCACCGTAGCTATAGGGTCGACGGCGGATGGGTGACATGAGTGGCGAGCCGTCGATGGAACATATCCTGTCCTCCATCAAACGCATCATCGCCGAAGACGGCGAGGCGGCGGTGGCCGAGCGCCGCGAGCGCCGGCCGCGCATGCCGCTGGCGCGTGAGGTCCAGACGGCCGAAGACGATGTGCTGGAGCTGAGCGAGCCCATGGCCGAAACCAACCAGGAGGACGGCGAGACCATGGCCGACATGCCCGAAGCGCTTGGCCCCCAAGTCGAGGTCGATACCGACGCCGCGGCGGAGGAAACGCCCAAGGCGGAGCTGGTCTCCGCCCAGGCCGCCGCCGCCAGCAAGACCTCTCTCGACGCGCTGTCGCGCCTCGTCGTCCGCCCGGAGGTGACCGGCAGCGATACGCTGGAGGGCATGGTTCGCGAGATGCTGAAGCCGATGCTGGCCGAATGGCTCGACGCCAACCTGCCGCAGATCGTCGATCAGCAGGTCGCCCGCGAAATCGCGCGAATCACGGGGCGCTGAACGCCGCAGGCTTGCGCTTCACGTGCGAAAGTCGCACATTGACACTATGGCGAAGCGCACCCAATCCATCCGTCCGAGCGACCTTCCGACGAAGACTGTCCGGGCGGCCGACGGCACGATCGTGCGCATGAAGGTGGTGCAAGCCGACAGCCCGACATTGGGCCTGGATCTTCAGGCGGCCTTCCGGTCGAACGTCCGTCGGATCAGAGCGGCTGATCGCCGGAAGCATGAGCCTGACACCGCGACGGCCTGAACGGCCAATATTATGGATGGTCGCGGGGCCGAACGGGTCTGGCAAAAGCTCGCTTTATAACCACACCGATATCGAAGGCTGGGGCGGCTCGGTCTGGATCATCAATCCGGACCTGCTGACGGCGCATATCCTGGATATGGAGCATGCCGACCTGGAAACCGCCAATCTGCATGCCGTTGAGCGCATCGAGGAATGGCTGAACGCATCGATCGCCGTGTATCAGACCATCGGGGTCGAGACGGTATTATCTTCCGGCAAATACCGCCCTCTGGTCGAGCGTGCCAAAGCGGCCGGCTTTGAAGTACGGATGATATATGTCCTCCTCGAATCGGCTCAGCTGCAGATCGATCGGGTTCGTCAGCGGGTGAGGAATGGCGGCCATGATGTGCCGGTCGACAAGATCGTCGCCCGGCGGCGGCGATCGTTCGAGCAGTTTCCTTGGTTCGCGGAGCATGTCGACCACTGCTATGTGTTCGACAATTCGACTGGGGAGCCATTGCTGGTTGCGGAGAAGGTCGAAGGCGACCTGATGATTCTCCACGACCTGCCGTCCGATCTTCAGCGGACGATTGATGATTCGGGCATTTTCGCGCGTCGGTTGCCGCGCGACGGCTGAAGCCCGATTCTCCGGCACTGGCGCCGCGCGGGCGGCGCGGTTATGCGCGGCCGCATGACCGAACTCGCCAAGACCTTCGACCCGGCCACAATCGAACCGCGCTGGTATGCGCATTGGGAGGAGAAGGGGCTGTTCCGCCCCGATCGCCCGACGGCGGAGCCGTGGACGCTGGTCAACCCGCCGCCCAACGTGACGGGCAGCCTGCATATCGGCCATGCGCTGGACAATACGCTGCAGGACGTGATGACGCGCTACGAGCGGCTGCGCGGGAAGGATGCGCGTTGGGTGGTCGGCACCGATCATGCCGGCATCGCGACGCAGATGGTGGTCGAGCGCAATCTCGCCAGCCAGGGTATCGACCGGCGCGAAATGGGGCGCGAGGCGTTCCTCGATCATGTGTGGGAGTGGAAGGCGCAATCGGGCGGACAGATCACGCGCCAGCTGCGCCGGCTGGGCTGCTCGATGGACTGGAGCGACGAGCGCTTCACCATGGACGAGGGCTTCTCCGCCGCGGTGCTCAAGGTGTTCGCCCAACTCCACCGCGAGGGGCTGCTCTACCGCGACAAGCGCCTGGTCAACTGGGATCCGAAGCTCGGCACCGCGATCAGCGACCTGGAGGTCGAGACGCGCGAGGTGCAAGGCAAGTTCTGGCATCTGACCTATCCGCTGGCGGACGGCAGCGGCAGCGTGTCGGTCGCGACGACGCGGCCCGAGACGATGCTCGCCGACATCGCGGTGGCCGTTCACCCCGACGATCCGCGCTACACCGCGCTGATCGGCAAGGAGGTGCGCCTTCCCATCACGGGACGGCTGGTGCCGATCGTCGCCGATGCGCATGCCGATCCGGAGCTGGGATCGGGCGCGGTCAAGATCACGCCGGGACACGACTTCAACGATTTCGAGGTGGCCAGGCGCGCGGGCGTGCAGGCGGGGCAGATGCTCAACATGCTTGGGCCGACCGCGCGTGTCTGCCAGACCGCGGACGGGCTGATCCCCGAGGAACTGCTCGGGCTCGACCGGTTCGAGGCGCGAACGAAGGTGGTCGAGATGCTCGATGCGTCGGGCCATCTCGAACGCGTCGAGGACCGCGTGATCCAGACACCGTTCGGTGACCGTTCCGGCGTGGTGATCGAACCCTGGCTGACCGATCAATGGTATGTCGATGCGGCGACATTGGCCCAGCCGGCGATCGAGGCGGTGCGATCGGGCGCGATCGAGATCGTGCCCAAGACCTGGGAGAAGACCTTCTTCAACTGGATGGAGAACATCCAGCCCTGGTGCGTCAGCCGCCAGCTGTGGTGGGGTCACCGCATCCCCGCCTGGTACGGTCCCGTGCTGGAGGGCGATACGCTCAAGATCGCGCCCGGCGACCGCAATGCGCAGCGGCTGTTCGTCGCCGAGAGCGAGGAGGCCGCGCTCGCGGAGATGTGCGCCTATTATGGCGAAGGCCGCCATGTCGTCATCGTCGAGGACGACGAAGAGGCGGTGCGGCGTATCCTTGCCGATGCCGGCGGCGAGCGGGTGGAGGTCTATGTCACGCGCGACAGCGACGTGCTCGACACCTGGTTCTCGTCCGCGCTCTGGCCCTTCGCGACGATCGGCTGGCCGGAAAAAGAGCCCTCTCCCCTTCAGGGGAGAGGGTTGGGAGAGGGGGATTTCTCACCGAGTCTATCGTCCGCGGACAGGCCCCTCTCCCCTGAAGGGGCGAGGGAGACCCTAAGCGGCCGTTATCCCAACGATCTGCTGATCTCCGGCTTCGACATCCTGTTCTTCTGGGACGCGAGGATGATGATGCAGGGGATGCATTTCCTCGGCGATGTCCCGTTCAAGCGGCTGTACCTGCACGGGCTGGTGCGCGCGGCGGACGGGCAGAAAATGTCCAAGTCCAAGGGCAACACGGTCGATCCGCTGGGCCTGATCGACCGCTACGGCGCCGATGCGCTCCGCTTCTTCATGGCGGCGATGGAAAGTCAGGGCCGCGACATCAAGATGGATGAAAGGCGGGTCGAGGGGTATCGCAACTTCGCCACCAAGCTGTGGAATGCCGCGCGCTTCTGCCAGTCGAACGGCATCGGCGCGAGCACATCGCTGGAGCCGCCCGCGGCTGCCCAAGCGGTCAACAAGTGGATCATCGGCGAAACGGTGAAGACCGTGCAGGCGGTGGACCTCGCGCTCGCCGACTTGCGTTTCGACGCCGCGGCGAACGCGATCTACCAGTTCGTCTGGAGCCGCTTCTGCGACTGGTATCTGGAGTTGATCAAGGGCGCGATCGACGAGGAGACCAAGACGGTCGCCGGCTGGGTGATCGACCAGATCCTCGTCATGCTGCACCCGTTCATGCCCTTCATCACCGAGGAGCTGTGGCATGCGATGGGCGAGCGGCCCTACGACCTGATCGTCGCTAAATGGCCGATGGCTGATGCGCGCGCGATCGATCCTGTGGCGGCGCGCGAGGTCGATTGGCTAATGTCACTGGTGAGCGAGATTAGAACCGCGCGGACGGAATTGAATATTCCGCCTAGCGCTCGCACGGACCTATGGGTGGACTCTAAGTTCTCAATCGAGGGCATGTGGGGAAAAGAAGTTCCAGCGGAACCGATAATGGCATTGTTCTCCCGTCATCGGTCTGCGTTTGCCAAGGTGGCGCGCTTGAAGCGGCTCGACATTCTAAGTTCGAACTTGGCTCTCGACCTTGAAACGGGTGAGGAAATCAGTCGTAAAGATGCCCCAGTGGATGCCCGCAGCGTAATTCAAATCGTGTCAAATGGTGTAGTTTATATGATCCCACTCGAAGGTGTGATCGATCTGGACGCCGAGCGCACGCGCCTCGAAAAGGGCATTGCCGCCGCCGCCAAGGAACGCGATGCTCTAGCAGGCCGCCTCAACAACCCCTCCTTTGTCGAGCGCGCTAAGCCGGAGGCGGTGGAGAAGGCGCGGGCCGACCATGCCGACAAGGCGGCGGAGGCCGAGCGGCTGACGGCGGCGCTCGAACGGTTGGGCTAGACGCCGGCATCCTCGACCGGCACGGCCACCTCGATCACTCCCGCCGCGACGCGTGCGGTCACCGGGGTGTGCGCCAGCACCTCGCCGTCGATCGAGATGGGCAGGCGGGGGAGAGTGTCGACCTTCAGCGTCTTGCCGGTGAAGTGCATCAGCGTGGCGTGGCGCGCCTCCAGCTTGGTCGCGCTGGCGAACCAGCTCCATAGCAGGTTGCGCTTCACCCCGCCGCGCACCGCCTGGACGATGATCTCGCCCGAATCGAGCTCGGCCTCCTCGACCAATTCGGTGCCGCCATGGAAGCGGCCGTTGGAGATGCGCACCTCCACCACGCGCATCCGCGTCACGTCTGTGCCGTCGTCCACGATGAGGGTGAAGGGGCGGAACTTGACGTACTGCCACACCGCCCAGCTGAGATAGCCGGCGCGGCCGAGATATTTCTTGAGGTTGTGCGGCACGCTTTCGGCGATCTGCGGCGAGATGCCGATCGCGGCGCAATTGGCGTAATAATCCTTGTCGATCATGCCGAGATCGATGCGCTTGAGCTGGCCTGTGCGGATCACGTCGAGCGCGCCCGGCAGATCGAGCGGAATGCCGAGCGTGCGCGCAAAGCTGTTGGCGGTGCCGAGGGGCAGCACGCCGAGCGCGCAGTCCGAATGGACGAGGTGATCGACCAGGCCGGAGATGGTGCCGTCCCCGCCGCCCAGGATCAGGATATCGGGCTTCTTCGCCAGCGCCGCGAGCACGATCTCGTCCAGCTTTTCCGGCCTCTCCACCGCGTGGCACTCGACCGGGAAGGGGAAATCGCGGACGATGTCGCGCGCTTGCTCGAACAATGCCTGTCCCTTGCGGGATTTGGCGTTGATGACCATCGCGGCGGTTTTGATCTGGCGCATATGCGCTGCAACGCAGCAACGATCGGTTCGGGTGCATTCGCAACCGAAGCCCTTTTGCGTTCGGATCGAAACCGGCTAGGCAAGACGGCGATGACCGCCAGCTTTCCCGCGCTCCGCCTGCGCCGCACGCGCGCCTCCGCGTGGAGCCGCCGGCTTCATGCCGAAAACACGCTCACCCCCGCCGATCTGATCTGGCCGCTGTTTATCGCGAGCGGCGACGATGAGGAGCCGATCGCCAGCCTTCCGGGCGTATCGCGCTGGCCGGTGGCGCGGATCGCCGAGCGCGCGCGCGAGGCGGCGTCGCTCGGCATTCCCTGCGTGGCGTTGTTTCCCAATACGCCGCATGACCGCCGCAGCGAGCGCGGCGAGGAAGCGCTCAACCCCGATAACCTGATGTGCCGCGCGATCCGCGAGCTGAAGGACGCGGCGCCCCAAATCGGCGTGCTGACCGATGTCGCGCTCGATCCCTACACCGCGCACGGGCATGACGGCATCGTCGACGATGCGGGCTATGTCCTGAACGACGAGACGGTCGACGTGCTGGTCGAGCAGGCGGTGGTGCAGGCGCTGGCGGGGGCGGACGTGATCGCGCCTTCGGACATGATGGACGGACGCGTCGGCGCGATCCGCGCGGCGCTGGAGGAGAACGGCCTGCCCAACGTCCAGATCATGACCTATGCCGCCAAATACGCCAGCGCCTTCTACGGCCCGTTCCGCGACGCGGTCGGCAGCCGCGGGCTGCTGAAGGGCGACAAGGCGACCTATCAGATGGACCCGGCCAACAGCGAGGAAGCGCTGCGCGAAGTCGCGCTCGACCTTGCCGAAGGCGCGGACAGCGTGATGGTCAAGCCGGGCCTGCCTTATCTCGACATCGTTGCGCGGGTGAAGGCGGAGTTCCGCGTGCCCGTGTTCGCCTATCAGGTGTCCGGCGAATATGCGATGATCGAGGCGGCCGCGGCGGCCGGAGCCGGAGACCGCGACGCGCTGGTGCTGGAGACGCTGATGGCGTTCAAGCGTGCCGGCTGCTCGGGCGTGCTGACCTATCATGCGGCGCATGCCGCGCGGCTGCTGGGGATTTGAGCTTGGACGCTCCGGCGCTGGAGGCGCGAACCGCAGAAGGCGAGAGCGCACCGCGCCGCAGCGGTTGGCTGTTCGTCGCGACGATCCTGGTCGGCTCGTTCCTGCTGTTCCTCGTTCAGCCGATGATCGCGCGCATGGCGCTGCCCCGGCTCGGCGGCGCGCCGGCGGTGTGGAACTCGGCGATGCTGGTCTATCAGGCGCTGCTGCTCGGCGGCTACGCCTATGCCCACGGCATCGGCCGGTTCTCGCCGCGCAACCAGTCGCTGATCCACATCACCCTGCTCGCCGTCGCCGCCTTGTGGCTGCCGATCGGGCTGATCGCGATGAACCCGTCGATCACCGCCGATCCGGTGGTGTGGGTGCCGTGGCTGCTCAGCCTGTCGATCGGGCCGCTATTCTTCGCCGTCGCCGCGCAGGCGCCGCTGATGCAGCGGTGGTACGCGCTCGCCTCGGGCGGCAAGGATCCCTACGCGCTCTACGCCGCGTCGAACCTGGGCAGCTTCGGCGGGCTGATCGCCTATCCCCTGCTGGTCGAGCCGCAGATGGCGCTCCACAACCAGAGCTGGCTGTGGAGCGGCGGCTATCTGCTGCTCGCCCTTTTGGTGATCGCCTGCGCGCTGCGCCTGCCGCGCGGTGTGGTCGGGCGCGAGGTGCAGCCGCCGACCAGCGCGCGCCCGGCCGCGCGGCGCATCGTCTACTGGATCGCCTGCGCGCTGGTCCCCTCGGGCCTGATGCTGGCGACGACGACCTTCATCACCACCGACATCGTCGCGATGCCGCTATTGTGGGTGATCCCGCTCGGCCTCTATCTGCTCAGCTTCTCGGTCGCGTTCAGCCCCAGGCGCGCGCTGGCCGACACCATCACCAGGCTCGCGCCATTATCGATCCTGGCCTTTGGCGGGGTGGTCGTCTCGGGCAACCAGGAGCGGCCGATCCTGTCGGCGGCGATCGCCATCCTCCTCTTGTTCATCATCGCGGTCGCGCTGCACACCGCCATGTACCGCAGCCGGCCGGAGCCCGACCGGCTGACCGGCTTCTATCTCGCCATGTCGGTAGGGGGTGCGCTGGGCGGCGTGTTCGCCGCGGTGATCGCGCCGGTGATCTTCGATTGGACCTATGAGTATCCGATCCTGATCCTCGCCGCGGGCGCGCTCGCGCCGCAGCAATGGCTGATCGAGAAAATCTCGGCGCTCTGGCGCGGCACGCCGCGCGCGCGCGTGATCCGCCTGGCGTTCTTCACGCTGCTGGTGATCGACATCGTCATCATCGGCGTGCTCAATCCGGGCGGCTGGCTGGGCGAGAAGCATGAGGGGATCGCGTTCATCGCGCTCGCCGCGATCGGCTTCCTCGCCATCGGCTACCGCGCCGCCTTCGTCATCGCATTGGCGGGCGCGCTGTTCCTGTTCGGCGGCTGGCGCGCGATCAGCCTGAGCCTCGATCCCCATGCCCGAACGCGCAGCTATTTCGGCGTCTACACGCTGCGCGACCTGCCCTCGGCGGGCATCCGCTCGCTGGCGCACGGCACCACCTATCACGGCCTTCAGCTCTACGGCACGCCCGATCGCGAGCGGCGGCCGACCAGCTATTATGTCGCCGAATCGGGCATCGGCCAGGCGATGCTGGCGCTGCCCCAGCTCTACGGCCCCAACGCCCGCGTCGGCGTGGTCGGGCTGGGAGCGGGCACGCTCGCCTGCTATTCGCAGCCGGGGCAGGACTGGCGCTTCTACGAGATCGATCCGACGGTGGTCGACATCGCCGCCAATCCGCGGCTGTTCACCTTCCTGGCGCGCTGCCTGCCGAACGCCAAGGTGGTGATGGGCGACGCGCGCCTCCGCCTGGCCGAAGGAGAGGTGGGCAGCCTCGACCTGCTCGCGCTCGACGCCTTCTCCTCGGACGCGGTGCCGATGCACCTGCTGACCACCGAGGCGTTCGAGACCTATGGCCGCGTGCTGACGCGCGACGGGCTGCTGCTGGTGCATGTCTCCAACCGCTATCTCGATCTCGATCCGGTGGTCGCGGCGGCGGCGCGCGCGGGCGGGTGGAGCGTCGCGATGCTCGACTACAAGCCGAGCGCTCTGGCCGAGAGCGATTCGCTCGCCGCTTCGTCGTCCTGGATCGCGCTGTCGCGCAACCCGGCCAAGCTGGAGGCGCTGGCGGCGGGCGATTCGAACTGGCGCGCATTGAGGGCGCGGCCCGGCTTCACGCCCTGGACCGACGATTTCTCGACCATCCTGCCGCTGGTGAAGGCGCTCAATCCGAAGGAGTAGGCCTGTTCGGGATCGCAGCGGATCCATACTTCCCCGTCACCCCGGACCTGTTCCGGGGTCCATGTCTCCCCAAGCGCCGCCTCCGTTGCTCTCGCGGCACGATGGACCCCGGAACAGGTCCGGGGTGACGGACGGGGTTGAAGGATGAGGCAAATCACCCGCCCCTAAACATTAGCGCGCAAGACTCTCTTTCACCGCCTCGATCGCCTGCGCCTGCTGTTCGGCGCGGACCTGCAGCTCGGTCGCCACCGCCGCTGTCTCGGGCGCGACGGGGCGGTTGGCGGCATATTCGGCGACGAGCAGCCGGTCGATCTCGGCGAGCCCGCTCACCGTCCGCGCGCGGGCCTGGTCGAGCGCGGTCAGCGCCAGCTGCGCCTCGATCCATGTTTCGCTGCCGGCGGGGCCTGCGCGCGCCGCCTTGGCCCGCGCGACCGGCAGCGCTGCGTCGAACGCGGCGCCCGCATCGGCCGATTCGGCGGCGATCGCCCTGGCGCGCGCGGCGACCGCGGGATCGGCCGTCGCGGTCGAGGGCGGCGGCCCCTGGACCTCGTCGCCGCGGCTTTCGATCGGACGAACGCCAAGCTCCGGGAAATCGCCCGTGGAGGATGAGCAAGCCACGGCGGCAAGCGCCAGCGGCAGGGCGGCAAGGGTGCGCATGGCGGCGGGTCTAGGGTGCGCGGATCAGGCTTGCAATGCTCCGAAGCCCTCTCTATGTCGCCCCCTCCAATGCGCGCCCGTAGCTCAGCTGGATAGAGCATCAGACTACGAATCTGAGGGTCGGACGTTCGAATCGTTCCGGGCGCGCCACTTTCCTCCCGCCGGAGGCCTCCATGACATTCGCGCCCCGCAGCTGGCTGTTCGTTCCCGCGGATAGCGAGAAGAAGATCGCGAAGGGGCTGGCGAGCGCCGCCGACGCGGTGATCCTCGATCTGGAAGACGCCGTCGCGCCCGATCGCAAGGCGGAGGCGCGCGCGATGCTGCCCGATCTCGTGCCTCGATCGCGCGCGGGTGGGCCGTCCTTATGGGTGCGGATCAACCCGCTCGATCATCCCGACATGGCGCAGGATGTCGGCGTCGCCATCGCAATCGGCGCGGACGGCGTGGTGCTGCCCAAGGCGCAGGGCGGAAGCGACATCGCCTCGCTCGCCAAGCTGATCGACCTGCGGGGCGGCGGCATGATGCAGATCCATGCGGTGGCGACCGAGACCGCCGCCAGCCTGTTCCAGCTCGGCAGCTATGGCGGCAGCCCGCGGCTGGCGGCGCTCAGTTGGGGCGCGGAGGACCTCTCCGCCGCGCTCGGCGCCTCGGCGAAGACCGGTGCCGATGGCGGCCTGAGCTTCACCTATCGCATGGCGCGCTCGCTGACCCTGGCGGGGGCGGTCGCCGCCGGGGTGCAGCCGGTCGAGACGCTCTACGCCGATTTCCGCGACGAGGCAGGATTGGTGGCGATGGCGCGCGCCGCGCGGCGCGAGGGCTTTACCGGGATGCTCGCGATCCACCCGGCGCAGGTCGATCCGATCAACGCCGCCTTTACGCCCGATGAGGCCGAAATCGCGCATGCCCGGCGTGTCGTGGCCGCTTTCGCCGCCGATCCGCAGGCGGGAACGGTCGGCCTCGACGGCCGGATGCTCGACCGGCCGCATCTCAAGCAAGCCGAAGCGTTGCTCGCCCGAGCTGAGCGTTAAATCTGGAGCGCAAGACTTTTCTGGAATCCGTTTGTCCTGAGTAGCCGTCGAGTAGCTGCGTAGCAGCGTATCGAGACGGCGTATCGAAGGACCGGCGCCGGGATAGTGCTTCGATACGAACCCTCGATACGCGCTGGCGCGCTACTCGGTCTCTACTCAGCACGAACGGTTCTGTATGGAGTCACGCCTGGGGGTTGACGCGCGGCTGGCCATACCGCACCTTCTAAACATCGGTCGCGACGGACGATCGGGAAGGATGAGGACATGGCGTGGAGCGTTGAGGAAGGCGGCGCCGGATCGGCGTCGCCGGCGGCTGACGGCGTACCGGCGGTCGACGACAAACCGGCCATAGCCGCGCCGCCGCCCATTCGTCTCGGCACGCGGATGAGCTACGGCGCTGGCGCGATCGCCAACGGCGTCAAGAACGCCGCCTTCACCAGCTATCTGATGCTCTATTTCAACCAGGTGATCGGCGTGCCCGCGGCGATCGTCGGCGCCGCGCTCGCCGCGACGCTGATCGTCGATGCCGTGGCCGATCCGTTCCTTGGCCGCTGGTCGGACGTGACGCGGTCGCGCTGGGGTCGGCGGCATCCCTTCATCTACGGCGCGATCCTGCCGACCGCCTTGTTCTTCCTGCTCACCTGGTTCCCGCCCACCGGGTTGAGCGACATGGCGATGGGTTTCTGGATCTTCGCCATGGCGGCGCTCACGCGCATCTCGATCAGCGCATTCGAGATCACGACATCGGCGATGGCGCCCGAAATGGCGGAGGACTACCGCGAGCGGACGCGGCTGTTCTCCTATCGATACTGGTTCGGCTATGCCGGCGCCTTCGGCTTCGCCGCGCTGTCGCTCGCGCTGATCTTCGTCGAGACGCCCGCCTACCCGCAGGGCCAGCTCAACCCGGCGAGCTACGTCAATTTCGCGATCTTCGGTGCGCTGCTGATCTTCGCCGCGATCCTCATCTGCGGGCTCGGCACGCACAACCGCATCCCCTGGCTGCGCCAGCGCGATTTCGGCGAGGATTCGATGCCGGTGGGGCGGCACTTCCGCGAAATGCTCGAATCCTTCCGCAATCGCGCTTTCCTGGCGATCTTCGGCTTCGGCGTGTTCAAATACACCGCGATCGGGCTCTACAGCGCGACGACGCTCTATTTCAGCACCTATCTGTTCAAGCTCGACACCGCCCAGCTCGCGCTGCTGACCTTCGACAGCCTGGTCGCGGCGACGCTCGCCGCGCCGCTCGCGCCGTGGTTCTCGGACCGGATCGGCAAGCGGGCGAGCTCGATGATCTTCGCCGTGCTGGGCGTGGCGATCGGGCTGACGCCCTTGATGCTGAGCTATCTCGACCTGTTCTTCGTGCCCGGCGATCCGATGCTGGTGCCGGTGCTGTTCGTCAACGGCGCGGTGTACGGCGCGATGGTGGCGATCTCGCTGATCAACACTTCGTCGATGCTTGCCGACGTGGTGGAGGACAGCGCGGTCGAGACCGGTCGCCACACCGCCGGCACCTTCTTCGCGGCGTCGAGCTTCATGCAGCAATGCTCCAACGCGCTGGGCATCTCGGCGGCGTCCGCCATCCTCGCCTGGTCGGCCTTCCCCGCGCGCGTCGATCCGGCGTCGGTGACGGAGGCGATGACCGACAGCCTGCTCATCCACTACATCCCCTGCTCGTTCGGCTTATGGGCGATCGGCAGCCTGTTCCTGCTGTTCTATCCGATCACCAAGCAACGCCATGCGCGCAACGTCGAGCTGCTGCGCGCGCGTCAGGCGGAGGCGATGAGCGCCGAGGCGCAGGATGCCGCGGTCGGCGCGCCCGCACGCTGAGGCTTGACGCCAGCCTCCACATACCGCAAATTCTAAAGGATTGGAAATCAGAGTATGGCGCTACGGCCTTTCGCCGTCGCCGCGAGGGAGAAGCACTGGATCATGGCAACATTGGTGGCGACCGACGCGCCCACCGATCCGCTCGAGCGCTTCCGCGCCGAGGCGCGCGAATGGCTTGCGGCGAACTTCCCGCCCTCGCTGAAGGGCAAGGACAATGCGCTCGCCTCGATCGAGGGGCCGAGCGAGCCGACGCCCGATGGCGAGGCGTGGCGCAAGGCGATGGGCGAGAAGGGCTGGGGGGTGCCGACCTGGCCCAGGGAATATGGCGGCGGCGGACTGAGCCGCGCCGAGGCGCGCATCCTCTCCGAGGAGATGGCGCGGATCGGCGCGTGGAACCCGATCGGCGGCATGGGCGTGATGATGTTCGGCCCGACGCTGCTCGAATATGGCAACGAAGCGCAGAAGCGCGAGCATATCCCCGCGATTGCGAAAGCGGACGTCCGCTGGTGCCAGGGCTATTCGGAGCCCAATGCCGGCTCCGACCTCGCCAACCTCCAGATGTTCGCGGAGGACAAGGGCGATCATTATCTGGTCAACGGGCAGAAGACCTGGACCTCGGGCGGGCAATGGGCGGACAAGTGCTTCGCGCTGGTGCGCACCGACAAGAGCCACAAGCATGAGGGCATCAGCTTCCTCTTGATCGACATGGATTCGCCCGGCGTCGAGGTGAAGCCGATCCGGATGATCAGCGGCATGTCGCCCTTCTGCGAAACCTTCTTCACCAATGTGAAGGTGCCCAAGGAGAATCTGGTCGGCGAGGAGGGGCAGGGCTGGACGATCGGCAAGCGGCTGCTCCAGCACGAGCGCACCAACCTTTCGGGCGGCGGGTCTCGGCTGATGCCGAGCGGGCCGACCCTCGCCGACATCGCCAAGAGATATGTGGGCGCGGACGAGGAAGGGCGCATCGCCGATCCCGAGCTTCGCGTGCGCATCGCCAAGTTCGAGATGGACTGGCGCGCCTTCCTGCTGACGGCGATGCGCGTCCAGGCCGAATCGAAGGCGGCGGGCGGCGTCTCGGAGGTGTCGTCGATCCTCAAGACCGTCGGCACCAGGCTGGGCCAGGAACGCGCCGAGCTGCTGATCGAGATCATGGGGATGCAGGGCCTCGGCTGGGAAGGCGAAGGCTTCAGCCCCACCGAGCTCTCGAACGTCCGCGCCTGGCTCTTCGGCAAGGCAACGACGATCTATGGCGGGTCGACCGAGATCCAGAACAACGTGGTGGCGAAGCGCATCCTGGGGATGCTGGACCATCAGTAATTGAAACCTCCCTCTCCCCTTCAGGGGAGAGGGTCGGGGAGAGGGGCAGTTCGAGAGGTGGCGAACAGGGCCCCCACCCAAGCCCACACCCCCGAAGGGGGGGGGGGAAACCAAAAGCCCGACACACAGC
>NZ_QWLV01000008.1:0-6356 GCF_003515075.1 Sphingomonas gilva | reverse complement strand
GTTGTGTGTGTCCTGCGCTGCCCCCCCCCCCCCGTGGGGGGGGGGGGGGGGGGGGGGGGGGGCCCCCCCAGTTCGAGAGGTGGCGAACAGGCCCCTCTCCCTAGCCCTCTCCCCTGAAGGGGAGAGGGAACTCCAATGGCCGTACTCAATGAAGAACAGACCATGCTGCGCGACATGGCGCGCGAATGGACGACGAACGAAAGCCCCGTCACCGCCTGGCGCAGGGTGCGCGATGCCAACGAACCCGCCGGCTACGACGCCGCCGTCTATGGCGAAATGGCGCAGATGGGCTGGACCGGGATCATCATCCCGGAGGCGTTCGGCGGCAGCGATTTCGGCTGGCTGAGCATGGGGCTGGTGACCGAGGAACTGGGCAAGACCGTCACCGCCAGCCCGCTCTCCGCCTCCGCCGCGGCGGCATCCGCGATCATGCTGGGCGGCAGCGATGCGCAGAAGGCGGAGTGGTTGCCGAGGATCGCGAGCGGCGAGATCGTTGCGACCGTCGCAGTCGATGAAGGTCCGCGCCACGATCCGGCGAAGATCAAAACCAGCGTAGCCGGCGGCAAGCTGAGCGGTACGAAGACCTTTGTCGCGGAAGGCGACAGCGCCGGGCTGTTCGTCGTCGCGGCGGCGGACGGCCTCTATCTCGTTGCCGGCGATGCCGCGGGCGTGTCTCGGTCGCGCCGCCAACTCGCCGATTTCCGGAGCCATGCCGAAGTGACTTTCGCCGATACGCCCGCGGAAAAGCTGGAGGGCGGCGACGACGCATTGCTCGATTCCGTGCTCGACCGCGCCGCGGTGCTGGCGGCGGCCGAGATGCTGGGGCTGGCGGGGCAAGCGTTCGACACCACGCTCGCCTATCTCAAACAACGCGTGCAGTTCGGTCAGGTGCTTTCCACCTTTCAGGCACTGCAGCACCGCATGGCGAACCTGTTCAGCGAGATCGAGCTGATGCGCTCGGCGGTCGAGGCCGGCCTCACCGCGCTCGATCAGGGCGGCGACACGCGCGCGGCGGCATCGCTCGCCAAGGCCAAGGCGAATGACGTCGGCCATCTGATGAGCCGCGAGATGGTCCAGCTCCACGGCGGCATCGGCATGACCGACGAATATGATGCCGGTTTCTACCTGAAGCGGATGCGCGTGCTCGAACAGATGTGGGGCAACGCTGCCTATCACCGCGACCGCTACGCGCGGTTGAGCGGCTATTGAGGCCGATTACGGACTACGCCCACGACCCCGTTCGTCCTGAGCTTGTCGAAGGACCGTTCTTCTCTTTCGCGCTCGCTAAAGAAGGGCAGGGCTTCGACAGGCTCAGCCCGAACGGGGTGGGCTCGCGTTATGTCGCACATGACTGAATCCGGCGCTCTCGAGTCCCCCGCCACGCTCGCCGCCGAGGCCGATCTCGCGCGGCGCGAGGCGGAGTATGGCGCGTTCGTCGAGGACAATCTGCGCCGCAACTATATCGCGCATTTCGCGCACGGTATGCTGGGGATGACGGGCTTCCGCCTGATTTTCGCGCCTACCTTCGTCCCTGCCTATCTGTTCAGCATCACCGGTTCGGCGACGATGGTCGGGCTGGGCCAGGCTTTGCAGCAACTGGGCTCGGTCCTCTCGCCGATCATCGGCGCGACACAGGTCGAGCATCGCCAGCGGGTGATGCCGGTCGCGGTCAGGATCGGGCTCGGCATGCGATTGCCGCTGCTGCTGCTCGCGCTCAGCGGCTGGCTGATGACCGGCGCGCCGCTGCTCTTGGTCACGATGGTCCTGCTGTTCGCGTTCGGCTTCTTCTCGGGCTCGCAGCGCGTCGTGTTCCAGATGATGCTGGCGAAGGTGATCCCGATCGCCAAGCGCGGCCGCCTGCAGGCGTGGCGCAACTTCGCCGGCGGCGGGCTTGCCGCGCTGATCAGCTATTTCGCCGGCACCTGGTTCATCGAGCATGACGTGCTGGGGAACGGCTATGCGGCGGTGTTCCTGCTCGCCTTCATCCTAACCGCGATCGGGCTGTTCGTGCTGCAGCGGCTGATGATCGAGCCTTTGCCGCCCACCGTCCGCCCGCGCATGGGGATGCGCGAACGGTTGCGCGAGCTGCCCGGCCTGTTCACCGACCGCGATTATCGTCACTTCGTCCTCGCCCAGGCGCTCGCCATCGCCGGCCGCATGTCGCTGCCGTTTTGCATCCTCTATGCGGGCCGCTCGAACGAACTGAGTGGCGCGTATATCGGCCTGCTCAGTCTCGCCTTCCTCGGTGCGGACACGCTGAGCAACCTCGTCTGGGGTCCGATCGGCGACCGCAAGGGATTCCGGCTGACCTTCATGCTGGCGCTCGTCGTCTGGATTGCCGCGCTGGTGCTGCTGATCGAGAGCGACAGCGTCGCGATGACCTTCCTGGTGTTCGCCGGGCTCGGCGCGTCGCAATCGGGCTATATGATGAGCGCATCGACGCTGGTGCTCGAGTTCGGCGCGCGCGACGACATTCCGATGCGGCTTGCGCTGTCGACCACCACCGAGACCGCGATCGCCAGCCTGGGGCCGCTCGCGGGCGGCGTGATCGCCGCGTCTTTCGGCTATATCCCCCTGTTCTGGGTCTCGATCGCGTTTCTCGTCGCCGCGCTGGCGACGCTCATCCTGATCGTTCGCGAGCCGCGGACGCGCGCAGCATAGGAGAAGGCCGATGTTCGAAGGACGTTTCGCCGGCAAGGTCGCCATTGTCACCGGGGCGGCGTCGGGCATCGGCCGCGCGACCGCGCGGCGCTTCGCCGCGGAGGGCGCGAGCGTGATCGCCGCCGACCGCGCCGATGCGGTGGAGGAGACCGCGCGGATGATCGCCGATGCCGGCGGCTCCGCACACGCGATGCGGATCGATGCGGGCAGCGATGCCGACGTCGCGGGCGCGGTGGCGGAGGCGGGGGCGCGGTTTGGCGGGCTCGATATCTTCTACGCCAATGCGGGGATCACCGGGAGTGCGCGCGGCGGGCTGTTCGACAGCAGCGCGGAGGACTGGGCCGAGGTGCTGCGCGTCAACCTGATCGGGCCGTTCCTCGCCATCAAGCATGCCGCGCCCGAGATCGCCAGGCGCGGCGGCGGCGCGATCGTCTGCACCGCGAGCGTGGCGGGGCTGCGATCGGGCGCCGGGCCAGCCAGCTATTCGGCGTCCAAGGCGGGGGTGATCAACCTCGTCCAGACCGCGGCGCAGCAGCTGACCGGCACCGGCGTGCGCGTCAACGCGGTGTGCCCCGGGCTGATCGAAACGGGCATGACCCGCGCCACCTACGAATCCGCGCGCGCCGCCGGCAAGGAGCACAAGATCGGCCAGCTCAATCCGATGCAGCGCGGCGGCGAGCCGGAGGAGATCTGCGCGGTCGTGACCTTCCTCGCCAGTGCCGACGCGAGCTACGTCAACGGCCAGGCCTGGGCCGTCGATGGCGGGCTGTCGAGCTCGCACCCGGTGACGCGGCAGAAGCCGGGGCAGGCGGCGTTTTAGGGAAGCGTGATCACCGCGCTCAGCCCGCCGCCTGCGCGATTGGCGAGGGCGAGCGCGCCGCCCGCCTCTGCGGCGATCGCCCTGGCAAGCGCGAGACCCAGGCCGATCCCGCCGGTGTCGCGGTTGCGTGAGGTCTCGAGCCGGGTGAACGCGTCGAACACATGCGCCAGCTTGTCGGGCGGGATGCCCGGCCCGCGGTCCTCGACAGCGATGCGGACGGCATCGGCCTCCTGGGTCACCGTCACCTCGGCTGCCCCGGCATATTTGACCGCATTCTCGATCAGGTTGCGTACCGCCCGCTTCATCGCGGCGGACCGCACGCGGCGGACGATGCGCCCTTCGGGCTCGAAGCGCACATCGGCGCCGAGATCGCGGAAATCCTCGACCACCACATCGACCAGCGCGGTCAGCTCGGTCTCCACCGCCGGCTCGCTGCCGCGGCCGATGCGCGCGAGGCTCAAAATGTCCTCGAGCATTCGATTCATCTCGTCGATGGTGTCGGCCATCTTCGCGCGGTCGGCCTCGTCCTCGACCGATTCGATGCGGACGCGCAATGCCGCCAACGGCGTGCGCAAATCATGCCCGATTGCGCCGAGCATCCGGTCCTTCTCGTCCAGCATCGCGACCACGCGCAGGCGAAGCGCGTTGAACGCGGCGATCAGCGAGCGCACGTCCTCCGGTCCGCTCTCGGCGACAGGCGGTCCCGGATCGGCGGGCGTGAAGGCATGCGCCGCGCTGCCCAGTTCCGCCAGCGGCCGGGCGATGCGCCGGCCGATCCAGTAGACCGCACCCAGCACCAGCACATAGATGATCACCGTCTGCGCGATCAGCCGCCAGATCATCCCGCGATCCATGCCTGGCCAAGGCGCGCTCACCACCACCCAGCGCCCAGGCGCGCTTTCGGCGGCGATCAGGAGCTGGCTGCCGGCGCGCAGGATGCGGCGCTCGTGGCGGTCGAGCGGCCGGTCGAACGAACCGCGCTCGACCTGCCGGATCGCGGCGAATGTCGGCGGCACCGGACGTCCGGCCTCGACGAACCCGCGTGCGACGGCCGCCTCGACCTCGCCCAGGCGCTCGGCGTTGGAGGGGATCGGATTGGCGGACATCAAGCGAATCGCGCGGTTGCGTGCGGCGATTCCGCCTTCGCGGTCGCGCTCGACCGCGCTCACCAGCCGCGCGACCGAAGGGCCGGTGATCTGCGCCTGGCGCAGCGATCGCCCGCCCTGCAGCAGCAGCGCGAAGTTGATCGCCTGCGCGACGAACAGCGCAATGGCGACCAGCAGGGCGATCTGGCCGACCAGGCTTTTCGGCCAGAAGCCGCGCAAGCTCACAGCCGCGTCACCTCGGCCGCCAGCGTGTAGCCGCCGCCCCACACGGTCTTGATCAGGGCGGGGTTCTTGGGATCGTCCTCGATCTTGCGTCTCAAGCGGCTGACCTGGTTGTCGATCGCACGGTCGAACGCGGCGGCCTCGCGCCCCTGGGTCAGGTCGAGCAGCTGGTCGCGGGTCAGCACCTGCCGCGGATGCGTCACCAGCGCGAGGAGGAGGTTGTATTCGCCGGTCGAAAGCGGCAGCGACACGCCGTCGCGGTCGACCAAAGTGCGCTCGCCCGCCTTCAGCACCCAGTCCGAAAAGGCATAGCTGCCGGCTTCGGGCGCACGCACGGGCTGGCCGCCGCCGTTGGCGCGGCGCAGCACCACCTTGGCGCGCGTCGCAAGCTCGCGCGGCGAGAAAGGTTTCACGACATAATCGTCGGCGCCCATCTCCAGCCCGACGATGCGGTCGGTCTCCTCGCTTTTGGCGGTCAGGAGGATCACGGGAATATTGGTGGTGGCGCGGATGTGGCGCGTCAGGCTGAGGCCGTCCTCGCCGGGCATCATGATGTCGAGGATGACGAGATCGATGGCATAGGCGGCCATGCGCGTGCGCGCCGCCTCCGCGCCGTCGGCCTGGGTCACGCGGAAACCCTGCTTGGTGAGGTACACCGCGAGCGGTTCGCGGATCGAGCGTTCGTCATCGACGAGGAGGATGTGGGGGAGAGCCATCTCGTCCACTGCTATCACATCCCTTCAATGGGAAAAGACCGTGCCGGGCAGGCCTTGGGGGAGGGGGGACGCCCGCCCGGCACGGAAAGGGGTCGCCGTCACTCGCCCATGCGGGCGGCCCGGCGCTCCTTTCTCTTTTCGCGCTGCGCTTCGCGCTCGGCCGTGTCGATGGCCCCGTCCTTGTTGGCGTCCATTCGGTCGAAGCGCTCCAGCGCCTGCGCAGTCATTTCGGCCAGGCTGATCTGGCCGTCACCATCGGTGTCGACGCGCTTGCCGATGCGCGGCTCACGCGCAGGCCGGTCGGGCATGTCCTTGCCCTTGGCGGCCATGCGCGCCTCGCGCCGTTCCATGCGCGCCTCGCGCGCGGCGGTCATCTCGGCGAGCGTGACCTGGCCGTTCTTGTCGGCGTCCAGCCGGGCGAAGCGGTCGGCCGCCTGCGCGGTCGCCTCCGCCTTGGTCGATGGGGGCGCCATGCGGCCCCCTTGCGCGACGGCGATGCCGCCGGTCGCGACTACGGCAAGCGCCGCGCTGCTGAGGATCAAGGTCTTCATTGCAAAGCCATCCTTCGAAGATCGTCGATCGGCCCCATGGCCGATCCGTCAGCTCACGCTTATCGATCCCGGATGTGCCGCTCGTGTGTCGGGAAGCACGAAGTTTGTCGCAAATTGTAACATTCAAATCCTCCCTCGCGAAGCGGGGGAGGGTCTGAGTTCACAAACGAAGTGCAACACCACGTACAGGTGTTGCCATGTCGAGATACCGCCAGCTTTCGATCGAGGAACGGTGTGCGATTGCCCGGCTTCATGAAGCCGGGCAATCGCTCCGGCAGAT
>NZ_QWLV01000007.1 GCF_003515075.1 Sphingomonas gilva | reverse complement strand
CCGGCTCCCGCCTCGCCGCCCACGGCCAGCAGTTCGCGACGAGCGGCGCCAGCGCCATCGCCTACGCCGCCACCCGCAGCCTCGCCACCGGCACCAGCTTCGGCGACAACATCATCGCCTCGCTCCCGTCCGTCATCGGCCAAACCATCGGCGCAGGCCTCATCGACCTGGTGACCGGCGGCTTCGCCGGCACGAGCAGGACCGGCAAAGCAACCGACCATAAAGACAGCGCTCCGACAAATAGTAAAGCTGGCGAGTTGGTCAGCCGTGACCAACTCCTCGCCGACATCCAGGCCGACATGGCGGGCATCCCGCGCGTTCCGTATCTCGGGGCTGGCGTCAACGGTTCCAATGGGGGGGCGGCCGTCGGGGTTCCACCTTTTGTCGATATCGTGACGAGCAGCGCGACCAACGCATCCCTGGCGCAGGAAGCACGCTTCATCGGCTTCGATCCCTATGAAGGTAAGAGTCCCACAGCCACCATAAAATATAGCAACGGCGAATATGTGATAACCGGCAACCGAATGAATTTCCTGGAAAAGCTCTGGTACGACGTTACGCATCCGAAAACCCAGATACTGCAGCCGCTCGGCAGTTGGTTGAACGGGTCAGGCCAGCCTTCCCACTATGGCAGCGTCAGCGGGTGGGGCGCAGGTAGAGCCGGGGCGGAGCTGGCGAACGCCAATCTGGGCATGGAACTTCTTCATAATTACAGCGCGTGGAGCCAAACCGAAATCAGCCCGCCGGTCTGGCGGCCATACATCGCTTCGGGCGGCATTCCGATGTCCTCGATCGTTGGACATGGACAACCCGGCGCGGGCTACACCGCTCCGTACACCAAAGGCGAACTTCTGGACGCCGCACTCATGGCAACCGGAGGCGCAGCGGAAATCATAGCCGCACGGCGGGCGGGCGTGTTTACCGCAGAAGTAGCGGTTCCTACGGCGTCTCGAGAATTAGTTCCTCTTGCCACAAAATCGCTTGGAGAGTGGGGGGAAACTCGGCTAGCTAATTATTTGGGAGGCTTAGGAGTTAAGCCGGGCGGTGCCTTCAAAACTCCTCTAGGTCCTCGCTACGCCGACCGGGTTCTTGCCGGAATCTCTTATGAATCCAAGGCAGGCCTGAACGTCAAACTGACATCTGCTATCAATAGGCAAATTGCTAAAGACACTTATCTGATCAAAACAGGTCAAATTCGCGGTGCTGAGTGGCATTTCTGGCGAGGTGTACAACCTGAGGTTCTTCAAGCGCTTCAGGATGCCGGTATAAAATCCGTGGTTCATTGAAGGGAGTGAATGTGAACGGTCACTTTTCAACCGGTAATGAGATCTATCGGCTAAGCGAAGATGAAGCACAAAACGTCTTGCAGGCATTTTTGGAAATGGGGCGGAATGAATTTCCGAATATGCGCATAGACGCTGTCAATTTGAATTTCTCTCAGAAATCAGTTTCTCTCGCATTGCGTCATATAGCTCAAGCGGAGTTACAATCTGGCGATGATAAATTCTTCAACTTGTGGAGCATGAGGTTGGGCTATTATTTTGGCGAAGCCCTTTGTCGTGCTTCTAATAGACTCTCTTGGGGTATCGGCGAATTAAACTCAGCGTTTGAGAATCACCCTGTAATAAGGGGTTTTGGCAGTGGCGAAGAAGCCGCCGTAATCACCATTTGTATGAATGTGATCTTAGCGGTTGCAATCGATGGCGCTCCCGCATCACGCATCGATGAGGCGGTGGATCATTGGTTCGAGATGGCAAAAAATTAAGCCTTCCCTCCGCTTCAAATTTTGCTGTCCTACATGTCAATGTTCTGCTATTGTTCCGATTCGCCAGCGCTCCGCCGCCGGCTCGCTCTTTGACGCCGTCCGCCCCCTCGCCCTGCGCCGCAAGGCGCACGCCGCCTTCCATTAGGTCCGGCCCCGCGCGAACAATCGCCTTTGAGCCTCAAATTCCTCAAACCTCGCTTCGCGATATGCGCGAACTTCGTACACTGAACATGCTGAACTTTGCGTACCCGATATGCGCGAGCTTCGTGAAGTTTGGCCCGCCTGATCCGCGAGGAGCGGGCGTCGTTCCTCGACCATGACGGCGTCGCGGTCACGCCTGCGATCGACTACGCCTATGACGGGCTCGGCAACCTCACCCGCACCCGCCAGGCGGGCGCGGGCGACGCGGGCGGGCGCGTCACCCGCAACCTCTACGATGCGGGCGGGCGGCTCGAGAAGGCGATCGACGCCGCGGGCGGGACCTTCGACTACGCCTATGACGCCGCCGGCAACCAGCTGGCGAGGACCTGGACCCGCCTCGCCTCGGACGGGACCGCCCGCCACGAAGGCCTGCTCTCAAGCTACGACAGGCTCGGCCGCCTCACCGCCCAGGCCACCGCCGGCCGCACCACCCCGAGCGCCCAATGGGACAAGGGCGTCGTCCAGGCCACACGCTACAACGCGTACGGCGAGATCGCGGCCCAGGCCACCCACGACGCCGCCGACGCCCCCGCCTGGCAGCAGCAGCTCCACTACGATCACGCCGGCCGCCTCATCGCCACCAACGCAGGCGACGGCGTCTGGCGATACTTCCTTCACGACGCCGCCGGCCGCCAGACGCTGACCCTCACCTTCCAGGGCGTGGGCGCGTCGCCGCTGACGCTCGAGAACTATGCCGCCACCATCACCGCCGCCGGCGGCACCAGCGCCGCGGACGCGGTCACCACCGTCACGGTCCACGACAAGCGCGGCCAGGCCATCCAGACCCGCGCCCCCGACCGCGAGCTCTCGGCCACCACAAGCGCCACCCTCACCACCACCCGCCAATACAACGCCTTCGGCGAGGTGATCTGGGAACGCGACGCGCGCGCCAATGCCGACGATCCCGACGCATCGGACGCCTGGCGCCGCACCGAATACGCCTATAACGCCATGGGCCGCCTCACCAGCATCACCCGGCCCCAGGTCAAGGTCACCGCCGAAGATGGCCTCGCCAGCGATCACCGCCCCGTCGAGCAGCTGCGCTACGACGCCGCCGGACGCCTCGTCGCCACCATCGACGCAAACGGCAACACCACCACCCGCACACTCCTCGCAGGCACCGGACACAGCCCCGGATCAGAAGCGCTCGTGACAAAGGAGTTCCATGCAGACGGCGGCGTCTTCCAGACCCTCCACGACATCCACGGCGACGCCCGCATCCTCAGGAACGAGCTCCACACCGGCGCCAACGCCATCGAGAGCGACGAGCTGCGCCAATACGACGCCAATGGCCGCCTCACCCAAACCACCCGCCGCGGCGGCCTCCTCACCGAATACTACGCCTACGACATCCTCGGCCAGCGCACCCGCCACTGGAACGACTTCTACAACACCAACGTGCTCAACCCGTCGGTGCTCGACCGCACCGATTACGACCGCGAGGGCCGGATCATCTCGCAGATCACGGCGGCCGGCTCGACCGATGCGATCACCACCCTCTACAGCTATGAATGGCAAGGCGGCATCGCCACCACCGGCATGGGCAGCTTCGGCGGCTGGGTGAAGGAGACGGTCAACAGCTCGAACAAGACCGCGACCGAGACCACCGATCTGTTCGGCCACGTCACCGCCAGGACCGATTACGGCGACCACGACTATACCTACGCCTACGACGCCGGCGGCCGGATGATCGCGCAGGAGACGAGCGCCGGCGCCGACGTCGCCTATGGCTGGTACAATAGCGGCCAGCTCGCCCAGGTCGTCACCGGCACCGACAACGGCTATTCAGGCTCCACCGCCACCGCATCCTACGAATATGACGAGGGCGGCAACCGCACCCGCGAAAAGCACGCGGTGACGGGACATTACTACGATTATTACAACGGCACCGCCACCAGCTACACCATCTCGCACCAGGACGCCGAGGCGGAATGGGACGCGCTCGGGCGGATGACGTCCTATGCCGACACCGGAGTCAGCGGCTCCGCGCCGGTCACCGTCGCCTATGAATATGATCTCGTCGGCAATATCCGGCATGTCCTCGCCGATTATCGCAAGATCGATTATCAGGGCAACGTCACCTCCACGGTCGAGACGCAGGACTATTGGTATCGCTACGACGCGATGAACCGCGTGGTGACCAATATGGGCGAGCTGTCCGGCGCTCGCGGCGCGACGGGCACGGTCATCCAGCGCGGCGACAAGGGCGAGGAGATCACCTACGACGCCGCCGGCCGGCGCAAGACCGTCAACAAGATGACCAACTCGCTGCTCTGGCAGGGGTGGATGGGTACGCCCGTATATCCCAATCAAGGCCCAATGGTTTACAGCGATACGCCCTACGTCTATTCAGGATACCATTGGTCACAAGTCGAGAGATATTATTATGGTGAAAAAACCGATACCTACAATTACACAATAGATGGCCATATATCCGGAACAACGACGATTTCTCAAAGTGCAATCGTCAATCCTTATATGATTTACGCGGGTCCGATGGGATCGTCATGGGTAAGTTATTCCTATTCTCGAGATGAACTGGGCCGCGTCCTGAGTTATGTGGAATACAAGCCAGAGGGTGGAGTCGCGTATGGGACATCCTCGACGTACAATAAGCGCGACGAGTTGGCGACCCAGACAGTCTCGATAATCGGTGAATGGTCATCCCAAACCTCGACCACCACCTACGACTACCGCGCCGAGACCAGCTCGGGCGTGTACACCGGCGTCTATATGGGCGGGGTGGTGACGCACAGCCGGACGACCAACAGCGTCAACGGCAATGCGCAGCCGACCAGCGACACCGAGAATGTCTATCAGTGGTGGGACGGCGCGCGGCTCCAGCAGGTGGTCTACGATCCCAACATCGCGCAATCGGGCGCGAACAACACGTCGAGCTATTATTACGACGACGCCGGGCATCTCGCCTCGGTGTATATCCAGGACGGTCAGCCGCGCACGGTGAGCTTCGTCACCAATGCCGAAGGGCTGGTGCTCCGCCGGCAGGAGCGCGGCCAGTATAGCACCCCGGTCGACCTGCATTACTACTTCGATGGCGTGCGCATCGGCGATGTCGGCAACGACTGGGGCATTCGCGCCGACTTCGACCAGAATGCGGACGATCCCGGCGGGCGCGAGCATGACGCAGCGCCCGGACGCTACACCGTCCAGGCGGGCGATACGCTGGCGAGCGTCGCGGCGAGCCTGTGGGGCGACGCCAACCTCTGGTGGCGGCTCGCCGAGGCGAATGGCCTGTCGGGGGCCGAGACGCTCGCGCCGGGGCAGAGCCTCACCGTCCCGCAAGGGGTGACGCGCACCGGCAACCACGCCTCCACCTTCCGCCCCTATGATCCCGGTAAGGCCCAGGGCGACCTCGCCCCGATCAAGGCCAAGCCGCAGGCCGCCGCCGGCAAGGACGACGGCTGCGGCGGCATCGGCGCGATCCTGCTGATCGCGGTTGCCGTGGCGGTAACCGTCTGGATAGCGCCGCAGATCACGCCGGTGCTGACAAAGGCGCTGGGCTCGGCGACGGCCGGCGCGATCGCCGGCGGCGCGGCCGCGGGTGCGGCGGGCTCGATCGCCAGTCAGGGGCTCGGCCTCGCCACCGGGCTGCAACAAGGCGGGTTCAACTGGAAGGGCGTCGCGCTCGCCGCGATCGGCGGCGCGGTCGGCGGCGGGCTTCAAGGTGTCGACGCGTTCGGAACCGCAAGCGGGCTGGCCAAGTTCGGCAGCGATGTCGTCCGCGGCGCGCTCGGCAACGCGGTCAGCCAGGGGATCGCTGTCGCGACCAGGCTGCAATCGAAATTCGACTTCGCCGCCGTCGCCGCCGCCGGCATCGGCGCAGGGGTCGGCGGTGGGGTCGCGCGCGGGCTGGGCAGCGAGAAAGGCCTGCTCGGGATCAAAGCAAGCGCGGGCAAGTTCGGCAACAACGCCGCCTCGACCATGGCCGACGCCATCACCAACGCCGCCACCCGCAGTCTGGTGGAAGGCACCAGCTTCGGCGACAATGTGCTCGCCGCCCTCCCCTCCGCCATCGGCAACACCCTCGGGCGGACACTGGGGAACGCCATCAGCGACGCCTTCGCCGGCAACAGCAGGACGGGCAAGGCGGCAGGTGCCAACGGTGAATCCGGCTTCGTAAATTCGCGGGCGATAGACGCGGCTGCAGGCCGGGCGTTCTCGCAGTTCGATCGCGGTCTTTACGGCGATGACCTGTCGTTGAACCTTCTCGGGCTCGATCCCTACGCACTTCAGGCGATCGACAACGCGCGCATCAACTATTTCCTCGAGGCGGCGGGTGGCAACGTCTGGGAGGCGCGCAACGCGATCATGGGGTCCTACGGCCCCAGCTATGAGGATGTGACCACCAGCGGCGCATCTCCTGCCACAGGGACGATGACTGGCACGGTAGAGAACGGGGAGTGGGTCGGACGAACCGAAAGGTTCAGCGTCAGCGATGGCAGCCGACACTGGAACGAGGGAATGACGAGCTTCGGCCGGTTTGAGAAGACGGGCGAGGGTCAGGTGCGCTGGATCGAAGATGTCGACACGATGGCGCGGGTCAATGCTGACCTCACAAAGGTCGACATGTTCTTCGGCGGCATCATGGCCGTGGGCGCCGCTCCGTTTACGGCGCCCCTGCTCGCAGAAGGCGGCATTGCGGCGGCATTGGGTGGACTCGCGCTTGCGGCGCATGGCAACCACATTCTGGGCGCGAGCGCGCCGTTCACGGGCGCGACGAAGCTGCCGCTGGATTATCTCGCTGGCGACGGCGCGAGTGCTGTGCTCGACATCGCCGCATTGGGCGGCAATCTGGCGCATGGCAGCATCCGGGGAATTCAGAGCTGGCGCGCGGCACGCGCCTCAAAAGCATCTGGTCTTGGCGACCTAACTGTAGCTGAAGTAGCAATTATTCAAGATGTAGTGAATCAGGCAGGCAGACCGTTAGAAATTGTTGGCTCGGCCGCCCGAGGTTCTAGAATGATTGGAAGCGATATTGATTACGTTGTCCCGCCAGGAAGCCTTAAATATTATGAGGGTCTGGAGAATCGGCTACCTGGACTCGATCTGAATCACGGCATTATCCCAGGGCATGGCAATCCAAATCTTGGACCAGTTATACGCTTTGAGCCGAAAGGAAAATTATGACCGCTTTACGCACTTTTTGGATAGATTTTGAAAAGCTTGATAAGCCGACTCCACTAAATCTTGGTTGTGGTGTATCGGCATTCAGTCGAGAAGAGGCGATTGGCTTGATACAGAGATACATTTTTGGGAATAGAACAATGCCTGTTATTTTGAATATTATTGACGATGTTAAGTTAAGTGATTTAGATAAGAAACATGTTGCTCCCAATATCGGCTCCACCAGCGTACGAGGAATATGGTTTCCACAGGGCTATACAGATGATATTGATTGAATTTAGATAATAATCCGGGAACGAAACTCAAGGTAATTCCGGGGATACAACACCTAATTGCTCCGCTTCGCGTCGAAGCCCGGTGTGCCGCCTCGTCGCCTGCGCCCGCGTCAGAGACTGAACACACTGAACTTCGCGTAACAATCTAGCAACTTTGCGTAACGGAACTGCGCAACACCCGCGACTTATGCGACGCACGCCCACCGGCACCCTCGCCGCGCCGCCGCTACGCCGCCACCCGCAGTCTGGTGGAAGGCACCAGCTTCGGCGACAATGTGCTCGCCGCCCTCCCCTCCGCCATCGGCAACACCCTCGGGCGGACACTGGGGAACGCCATCAGCGACGCCTTCGCCGGCAATAGCAGGACGGGGAAGGTGGGCGGGATCAATCTCGATCCGGGCGGACCGCTGGTCTCGGGCGACGTCACGCCAAGCGCTGCCGAACTGCTCGGCGCGCTCCCGCCGCTGCCCTATCTCGGCGAGGAGGCATTGCCGGGCGACATCATCGTCACCGCCAGCCGCCGGAACATCCCGAGCGACGCCGAATATGCCGCCCGCCAAGCGGAGCAGGATGCGCTCTATATGGGGCCCGAACGCCCGCATGAGGTTCGCGAATATTACTCGATGAACGAACTGGACGCCGACTATGCCGCGTTCAAGGGCCAGCAGCAAAGCTGGGGCGCGATGGCGCGCGACGAGATGATCGAGGCGGGCTTCGCCGCCAAGCGCAGCGAGCTTCTCGGCAAACAATTGATGGCCGACGCGGCTGAACTCGAACTGGTGCCGCAGGTCAATCCGCTGCTCGACACCGGCCTCTCCACGCTTGCCGTCATCCGCGGCGACGCCACCACCGGCGACTATATCAATGTCGGCGCGAGCCTCGTTCCCGGGGTCGCGAAACTCGTCACCAAAGCCGCCGAAGCCGCGCCTGTCGTCACGCGAGTTGCGGAGAGCCGCTTCGCCAGCCTTACTCCTGCCGAGCGCAGAGTCATTCTTGAGGGCAAGCTTGAAGCCAATGCCATGCGACGGCTGGAGGAAATGCAGCAAGCTACGTCGGGAGCGCACTTCGTCGAGCGTCACGGCTCACAGCTTAGCTTGGCATCGCAATATGATCGAGCGGCACTTGGCATTAACCCAACAACAGGGGCCGTCGAAAGAATTCCTAGCGCGGCTACACGATTCTTCAGCGCGCGGGATCAGCTAAACACCATCACTCGCGCGGAGCAGATTTTTGCTAACACCGGATCGACAAGGCTCGCTCAGCGCCCCTATGAGTTCGGGCGAGTGATCGGTGAGGGATATAATCGGTCGCTTACCTATGGGACGCAAATGTCAGCACAAGCTTATTTGAATGCCCAGGGCCGAGCGATCACCGCCTTCCCAAGATATGGATATTAATCATGAGCTTCCAACCACGAGACATGATCGTCTGGCTTAGCCTGATCGATGTGAACGGTCTTAGCGCAAGTGATGCCAATCGCTTGGCGGCGTTCGATATTGAGAATGACGGCGACCTTAGGAGCATGATTGATAACTGGCTGAAGCCCCAATACGATCAGCGCGACTCTCAAAATCGCGCGGAGATGCGTGAAATATTGGAACAGTCCAAGCAGTGGACAGAAAAGCAGCTTCGTCCTGTATTTTCTGAAATTGGTCTCCCATCCGGGCAGGAGATTAAGGACATAGATCTATTCCTCGACACCCTGAGGCAACGTATTTTAATATAATTTGTTGCCGCAGAAAGCGCTGCTCCTCGGATCATCGAAAGAGTCGATAGGTGCTGCGGTTGGCAGCGATGGCGCACGACCGCCGCAGCTAGCTGCAATTTTTCTGCTGTCCTACATGTCAATGTTCTGCTATTGTTCCGACTCGCCCGCGCTCGCCGCCGGCCCGCTCTTTGACGTCGTCCGCCCTCGCCTTGCGCCGTAAGGCGCACGCCGCCTTCCATCCGGTCCGGCCCCGCGCGCGAAAATCGCCTTTGAGCCTCAAATTCCTCAAACCTCACTCCGCGATATGCGCGAACTTCGTACACTGAACATGCTGAACTTCCGTTTCCGATATGCGCGAGCTTCGTGAAGTTTGGCCCACCTCGTCCGCGAGGAGCGGGCGTCGTTCCTCGGCCATGACGGCGTCGCGGTCACGCCTGCGATCGACTACGCCTATGACGGGCTCGGCAACCTCACCCGCACCCGCCAGGCGGGCGCGGGCGACGCGGGCGAGCGCGTCACCCGCAACCTCTACGATGCGGGCGGGCGGCTCGAGAAGACGATCGACGCCGCGGGCGGGACCTTCGACTACGCCTATGACGCCGCCGGCAACCAGCTGGCGAGGACCTGGACCCGCCTCGCCTCGGACGGGACCGCCCGCCACGAAGGCCTGCTCTCAAGCTACGACAGGCTCGGCCGCCTCACCGCCCAGGCCACCGCCGGCCGCGCCACCCCGAGCGCCCAATGGGACAAGGGCGTCGTCCAGGCCACACGCTACAACGCGTATGGCGAGATCGCGGCCCAGGCCACCCACGACGCCGCCGACGCCCCCGCCTGGCAGCAGCAGCTCCACTACGATCACGCCGGCCGCCTCATCGCCACCAACGCAGGCGACGGCGTCTGGCGATACTTCCTTCACGACGCCGCTGAGAAACGGCACCGAAAGCGCGGGAATCGTCGGGGTAGCCGCGCTCTCTCGTGAAGGGAATGGCTCGAGGAGCCATACTGTCGGGCCAAAGCCTCAGGATTTATCCTGCAATATCAATATAGCGTCTGCACTGGCGGAGACGGAGGGATTCGAACTCAGGCGACAAGCCTTTGCAATTTCATCGCTGATTTCGCCAGTCCTTCCGAAGTGCCACGCTAGGTACCACGCGCGAAATTGGGGCGCTTTTCCCTTTGAACCAACTGCCTATGCGGCCAGATCGCCGGTTTGCAAATGCTAGCAGGAATGGGCTCCACGATCAACGGGACCTGTGTAGGCGTGGGCCGAAGGCGCCTAGACTTTTCGGCGCTTCCCTTCGAAGCCATCCTTCACTTCTGCGATCCATGCAACGATCTCGATCTCGCTCCAGCGGGAGGCGAACGGCGAAATCTTGTACGGTCGCGGAAACCGGCCCTCTTTGATCATCTCGTAGATCATGGACTTACCCAGTCCGACGCGCCGGCAGACCTCATCCAGTTTGATAAGGCGTTCCGGTCGCTCCGAGGACTCAGCCATCGTTCTTTCCGGTTTTGGTCAGCGAGTCCCGAGCCTTGGCAAAACCGCGATCGCTGGCGAGGAAAGACGCCAGCATATGCGGTATGAGCTCGGCAACCGGCTCTGACTGACCATAGGCGTCGTTATAGATGGCGGCGTAATCGGTCAGCGCGCGATGCAGGTCCGGCGGCACGGTGATTGCCAGTTTGACTGGTGTCCGATCGGGCAGCTTTGGGAGTTTCAAGTCCACCACGTTTACCTCCCCGCGGCCTGCCACGGACGCAACAGGATGTCCTTGTGCACCACGATCCGAAGCGGCCAGCCCGGGCGGACCCGTATGGTCGGTTGAATGTTGAGGTTGCGCGCAACAAGCTGGTCGCCCGCCCGAGATCCACTTTGCTGCGCGGATTCTCGGATCGCGCGAACAAGGTCGCTCTCGCTACTGCCAAGGCTCAGCTCGGTACCGACGCCGAGAAGCGTCGACAGCGCCACGCCCTTCAACAGCTGCCAGGTGTGGACATCGACCTTGTCAGCCAGTCCGGCGTAACCGGCTGTGTCGGTCCCAGGCAGGTTGTCGATCCGCACAGAAGAGCCATCGGGCAACAGGATCCGCTGCCAGACCACCAACGCGCGCTTCTGTCCGAACGCTACCACGCTGTCGTAGCTGCCGATCAGCCGCGCCCCCTGCGGGATCAGCAGTGTCCGGCCTGTGACGCTATCGTAGGCGTTCTCGGTCACTTGGGCTGTCACAAGCCCGGGCAGATCGGAGTTGAGGCCAGTGATCAGGCTGGCGGCAATCACGCTGCCCGCGCTGAGCGTCCAGGGCGAGGCCGCCGGCGCGAGCGCGTGGGGATTGATGTCACCAGCGCCCTCCCTGCCGGCCAAGAAGTCGGCCTTGCGCTGTTGCCTGTTCGGATCGCGCTCGGGGTCGAGCGCCAGGCGAGGCGACGCAGCCGCGTCCGTGGCCGATGATGGTGAAGCGGGCGAAGTCTCTGCTGACGAAGAAGCGGAAGGCCGGTTCGCGCCCGACACTTGCATCATCACGCTGGATTCCCGAGCGGCCTTCCGCTCGGCGGCGATGCGCTGGCGCTCGGCTTCGGCAGCCTGCGTGGCTTGATCCACGCTGACGGGCGGAGCGGCGATACCCAACGAGCGCTGGTGCTCGAGGATCGGTCGTCCAAGATCACCGGGTAATGGCGCGCCGAGCTGGGGCACCTCACCATAGCTTTTCGGTGCATTGGCAAGCGCGTCGGCTGGCGCCTTTGCGCTGCCGTCACCGCGATCATCGCTTCCGGCGACTACCCGGAACGTCGCTGGCTTGAGCGCGACCCAGGCTCCGCCAACTATTGCCGTCGAGCTGAGCGCCGCTATGGCAATGACCGCACCGCGGCGGAACCGCACGACCCGCCCAGGCGTGCCGCGGAGTACCAGCGTTTCAGGATCGGCCTTGGCCGTTGCTGGCATTGCGGAAGTCTCTTCGGTCACGACGCCCTCCGTCCATGCTTGCGGCGATCGTTGCCGCCGCGGCTGATCCTGACGATGGCCTGTTTCTTCGCGCCGAGCCGCAACTCGGCGGCGTCGAACAGCCGGTCGACCACGTAGAAGCGGCCCGACACCCGATAATTGACGAGCTGCGCTTCGCCGTCGGCGCCCAGCACGAACAGCGGCGGTGCCTCGCCGACCGCGATGCTCGCCGGAAACTCGATAAAGGTCTGCCGGCCATCATCGAACGCACGCAGCGGTCGCCACGATGGATTGTCGCCGCTGATCCCATAGCCGAAATTTAGCTGCTCGATCGCCAGGCCGGTCGCAATCGGCAACGCGGCCCGCTCCTGCTCGGCGGTACGACGGATCGCGATCAGCTCATCCTGCGGATAGGTCCAGGACAGCGCCGCCATCGCCGTCGCCGACGTGCTCTCGAGCTGCACATGGTAGGCGCGGCGATTGGTAGTGATGATGAGGTTCGTGCTCAGCCCTGCCGCGAACGGCTTGACGAGAATATGGACTCGCTTCGCGTCACCCGAACCACTCGTGGTATCGCCGACGGTCCAGCGCACGGTGTCACCGGCCGCAACGGATACGACGGCCTCACCGGCCTGTAAGGCGATATCGGTTACCCGTTCGGGCGCGGCATAGAGTCGGTAGAGCACGCCGTCGCTGAACGGATAGATCTGGACGGCATTCACGAACCCCCGGGCCTGAGGCTCTTGGGTGGCATCGCGGTTCGCCGTGCGCACACGCGCCACTGCCGGCGATGGCGCCTTGGGCCGGCGGTGCACGTGCCTGTGAACCGGAGTCAGGACCGCGGCCGCCACAGGTGCCGAAGTCGGCGTAGCGGACGGCGCCGGTGTGGCTGCAACCGGCAGTGGCATCGGGGTTGCCTTCACCGACGTGCCGGTTTGGGCAAAGGAGGGCGTGGCGGCGACCAATATGGTCGCTGCAAGCAGGGCAGCTTTCATAGACGGTTCTCCAGTGGCGGCTGCGCGGGCGCAGCGAGATTGGTATCGAGCGGGGAGCCGAGCGGAATATTCGAAGGTGGCGGTGCGGCAAGCGTCGGTCGTGCCTGCGGCGCCGGGGTGGTCGCGGGCGTGTCCAGCTCGCGGCTCCAGTCGATCGCATCGACATAGAGGCCGAGGGGGTTCTTCCTCAGCGTATCTGCACTCTTCGGCGGCTTGACCGATACCGTCAGGATCGCGGTCCAGCGCGAGGTACCAGCCATGCTGCCTCGCTCGAAAGCGTTCTCGAGCCACTTGACCTGAAAGCTGGTATCCGACGCGCGAACGACGCTGGTGACCTGCACCGAGACGGTCTTGTCCCCGACGTCCGCGAACGGGTTGGCCGAACGCGCATATTCACCGAGGAAGATGGCGGCGCGCGGGGACGCGAAGTCGTATGCCGACAGCCAGTTCTCGCGCATCAGCACCGGGTCGAGCGACTTCGAGCGGATGTTGGTGATGAACCGGCCAAGATGCCACGCGACCTGGGGGTCAGTCGGCCGATAGTCGGTGGCGGCCGGCGTCACCGCGCGGGCTTCGCCAAGGCTATCCACTTCGACCACGTAGGGAATGACCCGGCTCTGCATCGATTGCCAGATAAGCCCGCCTGAGAGGCCGGTGGCCAGGAACAGTCCGCCAAACGCCATCAGCCGCCAGTTGCGGGCCTGGATCCGGGCGGAGCCAATCCGCTCGTCCCAGAGTTGGCCGGCACGCTGGTATGGCGTCTCGGGTTCGGGGGTTCGTCCATAGCGCTGGACGGCACGTTTGAATCGCATGAGAGGCTACTCCTTTTCCTTGATGTCGGGGGTTGCGGAAGCGCCGCCTCGGTCGCCCTGCTGGAGCGTGTGCACCGCGATTTGACGATGGTGGCGGGCGGTCTGCTGGGCGCGCATTGCCCGCGCCCAGCCGGGCGTGCCGTCGCCGGTGCCATCGCTACCGCCACCGCCACCGCCACCGCCGGATGACGATCCGGAAGAGCGATTGAGCGCGGACCAGGCTGCATTGCGGCCGCGTTCGGCGGCGGCGCCCAGGCCGAGCGTGCTTTCCATCTTCTGCGCAGCGGCGCCCTTGGCGGCGGATGCCATGCCGCCCATTGCGGAGCCGCCAGTTTCGCGGCCGAGTTGCGCGGCCGTCGAGGCAGCCGAACCCATCGATGTGCCGGCGCGGATCGCGCCGAGCGCGCCTCCGCCGATCGCGCCTGCCGCGCCCGCGGCCGCACCTCCGGCGAGCATGGTAACGCCGGCTGCGCCAACTGCCGTGCCGAGCGCGGCACCCGCGCCGAGCTGGGGTGCGCCGGCAACCAGGCCCGAGGCGATGCCGGGGCCGAAGATGCCGAGGCCGAACAGCGAAAGCGCACCGAGCGCCAGGCTCATCGCCGCGCCGAGATCGGGCTCCTGGCCCTGCATCGACGACACGAACTCGGAGAAGAAATTCGACCCGATCCCGACGACGACGGCCAGCACCATCACCTTGATGCCCGAGCTGACCACGTTGCCGAGCACGCGTTCGGCGAGGAAGCTGGTGCGGTTCCAGAGCGCGAACGGCACGAGGATGAAACCGGCCAGCGAGGTCAGCTTGAACTCGATGATCGTCACGAACATCTGCACGGCGAGAATGAAGAAGGCGAGGATGACGATCGCCCAGGAGAACAGCAGCACCATGATGGTGATGAAGTTCTCGAAGAAACTGATGAACCCCATCATGCTCGACGCCTGATCGAGCAGCGGCCATGCGGCGGAGAAGCCGGTCGATGCCACCCGTCCGGGGCGGAGCAGGTCGTCGGCGCTGAGCGTCCCGCCGCCCGCGGTGAGCCCGGCCTGCGCGAACGACTTGAAGATGATGTCGGCGAGCGTCGAGAAGCTGTTCAGGATGAAAGCGAACACGCCGACATAGAGGATTTTCTTGATCAGGCGGCCGAGGACATTGTCCTCGCCACCCATCGCCCAGAACAG
This sequence comes from Sphingomonas gilva, assembly GCF_003515075.1. Taxonomy (GTDB): domain Bacteria; phylum Pseudomonadota; class Alphaproteobacteria; order Sphingomonadales; family Sphingomonadaceae; genus Sphingomonas; species Sphingomonas gilva. Next base: position 194,585 of record NZ_QWLV01000007.1, on the reverse strand, counting down.
GCCGGCCAGCGTGACGTCGATCCCGATCAACGTCGTGGTGAGGAAACCGACATCGCCGCCGAGCAGGCCGAAGCCGCTGTCGATGTAGCGGATGAACGCCTGCATGAAGCGATCGATGACACCCAGGTCCTGCACAGCTCAGCTACTTTCGTCTTGAGGAAGGTGTCGCGGGGTCCGGCGGCCATGAGGGGGAAAGCCCTTCGGACCCCGCGACGAGACGGCGCGTTCGGGGAGCTGGGAGCGCGCCGCCTCAGCTCGTCGATGCGCCTATTGGCGGGTGTATGCCTGACCCGTGCCGAGGAACTTCTTGGTCCTCGCCCGCCCTTCGGCCTCGGCCTGCGCACGGCGCGCCGCCTCGGTCGCCTCGGCACGGTATTGCGCCGCCATCAGGTTCTGGATCTGGAACTGCTGCTTGGCGGTCAGTGCGAGCAGCTGGTTGGTCGCTTGGCCGACCTGCAGGCTGCCCTCGGCGCCCTGACTGCGCGCAACGATGTCACGCAGCACGCCGGCATCGCTCTGGACATTGGTGACAATCTGCGACTGCACGCCCATCGCCTGCCGGAACCCGGACATCGCCGCGTCCAACCGCGCCTTGGCGGCGACCACCTGGCTATTGCCGGTCAGCGCATTGCTGAAGTCCTTGGGAAACAGTTGGGCGAACTGCTGGTCCAGCCCGTCGATCCGAAAATCGATCCCCTGCGCCTGACCCATCAGCCGGTCGATCGCTTGCAGGTTTTGGTTGAGCTGCTGAAGCTGCGGGAAGTCGATTCGGCTGAGATTCTTCGCCTGGTTGATCAGCATCGCCGCTTCGTTCTGGAGCGACTGGATCTGGTTGTTGATCTGGGTGAGCGTCCGCGCCGCGGTCAGCAAATTCTGGCTGTAGTTGGTCGGGTCGAACACGCTGATCTGCGCGTGCGCCGGGGCGCTCGCGGTGATCAACCCGCACGTCAGCGAACCGGCGGTGCCGATGCCGAGCGCGGTCGCGATCAGGAATTTGCGGTTGAGAATACGCATTACACTTCTCCTTCTTGGGGGGCTGGGGAATTCGGGAAATCGGCGAGCAGGCCGGCGGCCCAGTCGAGGCCGGCGTCGCTCAGGAAGCGGCGGGCGAAATCGCCCTGCCCGTGCTCGGCGAGGAGCGCGTCGATGCGCGTCTGGGTGGCGGGATCGGAGGCGCCGCACAGCGCCAGCGCGACCGGACCAAGCCCCAGCTCGAACAGGCGGTTTCCGCGGGCGGACTGGAGATAATATTGCCGCTTGGGCGTGGCGCGGCTGACCAGCTCGATCTGGCGGTCGTTGAGGCCGAACCGCTCATAGGCGGCGCGGGACTGGGGCTCGATCGCGCGATCGTTGGGCAGCAGGATGCGCTGCGGGCAGCTCTCGATGATCGCGGGTGCGATCGAGCTGCCGGCGATATCGGCGAGGCTCTGGGTCGCGAAGACGACCGCGACGTTCTTCTTGCGGAGCGTCTTCAGCCATTCGCGGATGCGCGCGGCGAACAGCGGATGGTCGAGGAAGATCCAGGCTTCGTCGAGCACCAGCAGCGTCGGACGACCGTCGAACCGCTCCTCGAGCCGGTGGAACAGATAGGTGAGCACCGGCGCGACCACGCCGGCCTGACCCATCAGCGCCTCGGTCTCGAAGCACTGCACGTCGGCGATGGCGAGGTCATCTTCGGCGGCATCGAGCAGCCGGCCGAACGGGCCTTCCAAGGTGTAAGGCGCCAGCGCCGAGCGCAGCGCGGTCGATTGCAGCAGCAGCGCCAAGCCGGTCAGCGTCCGCTCCTCGACCGGCGCGGTGGCGAGGCTGTTCAGCGCCGACCAGAGCGCTTCCTTGATCTCGGGGGTGACCGCGACATGCTCATGCGCCAGCAGCGCCGCGATCCACTCGGCCGCCCAAGCGCGCTCATCGCCGCGGTCGATATGGCGCAGCGGCTGGAACGCGATTGGCCGGGCTTCGCCCTCATGCTCGCCGCCGAGCCCAAGCGCATGGTGCGCGCCGCCCATCGCCAGCACCGCGGCACGCGCGGAGAAGCCCTTGTCGAAGACATAGACCTGCGCACTAGGGTAGCGGCGGAACTGGAGCGCCAGCAGCGCGAGCAGCACCGATTTGCCCGCGCCGGTCGGGCCGACGATCAGCATATGACCGACATCGCCGATATGGGTGCTGAGCCGGAACGGCGTCGAGCCGCTCGTCTCCGCGTAGAGCAAAGGCGGTCCGTCGAGATGCGCGTTGCGGACCGGTCCCGCCCAGACCGACGACAGCGGCATCAGATGCGCAAGGTTCAGCGTGTGGACGATCGGCTGGCGGACGTTGGCGTAAACATGACCGGGCAGCGAGCCGAGCCAGGCTTCGACCGCATTGATGCTCTCGAGGATCGTGGTGAAGCCGAGGCCGTTGACGATGCGCTCGACCGCACGAACCTTCTCATCGGCGCGGGCGCGATCGGCATCCGCGATCGTGATCATGGTGGTCAGATAGCCGAAAGCGACATGGTCGCCACCGAGCGCTTGGAGCGCAAGATCGGCATCGACCATCTTGTTGTCGGCGTCGCTGTCGAGCAGCTGGACCGGCTGGTTATAGATGACCTCGCGCAGCATCGCGGTGACCGACTTGCGCTTGTTGAACCATTGCCGGCGAAGCTTGGTCAGCGCCTTGGTCGCATCGGTCTTGTCGAGCGCGATGAAGCGCGTGACCCAGCGATAGCCGAAGTCCTGGTGGTTGAGCGCGTCGAGGATCCCGGGCCGGCTGAGGTTGGGGAACCCCAGGATCGTCAGCGTGCGCAGATGCTGGTCGCCGAGCCTCGGCTCGAGCCCGCCGGTCAGCGGCGTATCGGCCAGCACCGCATCGAGATACATCGGCGTCTCGAGCACGGCGACGGCGTGCCGCGCGGTCGAGATCGTGCCGTGCAGGAAGGTCAGCGTCTCGGCATCGTCGAGCGCCCGCACGTCCGGCATGAACCCGGAGAAGAGATCGAGCGCGCGGTCGGTTTCCGCAACGAAGGCTTCGAGCGCCTGCCTCCAGTCGCGGCCCTGCCTGTCGTCGCTGCGCTCGACCAGCGCCCGCCCGGCGGTATCGGCCTGATCGGCCGGCGGCATGAAGGTGAGCGTGAGATGATAACGGCTCTCGAAATGCGCACCCGCCCCTTCGAACCCGGCACGGCGCTCCTCATCGACCAGCCAAGAGGCCGGGTCGGGAAAGCCGCTCGCCGGATAGCCGAGCGCCTCACGGCGTTCCGCTTCGAAGTGGAGCGCCCAGCCGGTGCCGAAGCGCTTCAACACATTATTGGCGCGCGCACAGGCCGAGATCAGCTCGGCTTCGGTGGCGGATTCGAGATCGGGACCTCGGAACCGCGCAGTGCGCTGGAAGCTCCCGTCCTTGTTGAGCACGACGCCCGGTGCGACCAGCGCCGCCCAGGGCAGGTGATCCGCCAAGCGGTCGGCACGGTTGCGGTATTCGCGCAGGCTCAGCATGCAAGATGTCCCTTCTGACGGAGGTGCCGGGCCAGGACGGACGCGAAGTCCGGATCGCGCTTGGCGGCGAACACCGCGAGCGTGTGTCCGAGCGCCCAGACCACCAGCCCCGCGATCCATTGCTGGAGGCCAAGCCCGAGCGCGGCGGCGACCGTGCCGTTGACGATCGCGATTGTCCTTGGGGCGCCGCCGAGCAGGATCGGCTCGGCGAGCGAACGGTGCAGCGGGGCTTCGAACCCCTCGATATGTTGACCCCCGCCGATCACGCGATCAGCGCCCCGCCGCCGAACGAGAAGAACGACAGGAAGAAGCTCGACGCGGCGAACGCGATCGAAAGCCCGAAGATGATCTGAATGAGCTTGCGGAATCCGCCGGCGGTTTCGCCGAACGCCAGGGTCAGGCCGGTGACGATGATGATGATCACCGCAACGATCTTGGCAACGGGTCCCTGGACCGATTCCAGCATCTTCTGGAGCGGCTCCTCCCAGGGCATGCCCGAGCCAGCGGCATGGGCGCTGCTCGCGACCGCAAGCGCGAGGCCGAGCGCGGCTCCGACCAGAAGCGCGGAATGGTGGTGGGACAGACGGGCAAGACGCATGGTCATTCTCCTTGGGGTTGGCTGGAAGGATCGGGGGTGAGGTCGAGGACCGCGTAGTTGCCGTCGGGATCGAAGCCGGCGACGCGCGCGATCGTCTCCACGCGGCGAGCAACGCCTCGGCCGGAGATGAAGACGATCATGTCGATAGCCTCAGCAATCAGGCGCTGCGGCACGGTGACGACCGTCTCCTGCACAAGCTGCTCGAGCCGGTAGAGCGCCGACACGGCGCTGTTCGCGTGGACCGTGGCGATGCCGCCGGGATGGCCGGTGTTCCACGCCTTGAGCATGTCCAGCGCTTCGGCGCCGCGGACCTCGCCGACGATGATCCGGTCGGGGCGCAGGCGCAGTGTCGATCGGACCAAATCGGCCATGCCGACAATGCCGGGCCGGGTGCGCAGCGCCACCACATCGGACGCGGCACATTGCAGCTCGCGTGTATCCTCGATGATGAGGACGCGTTCGTCGAGGTGCGCCATTTCGGCGAGCAGCGCGTTGGCGAGCGTGGTCTTGCCGGACGAGGTGCCACCGGCGACGAGGATATTCTTGCGATCAACGACCGCCAGGCTGAGTAGCCGCGCGGTTTCGGCCGGCATCAGGCCGTCGCTCACATAGTCGAGCAACGTGTAGATCTTCGCCGCGGGCTTGCGGATCGAGAAGCACGGGGCGAGCGATACAGGCGGCAGGATACCTTCGAACCGCTCGCCGGCACCCTCGCCATGCGGAGGCAGCTCGGCCGACACGATCGGCGAGGCGGCATGGACTTCGGTTCGCGCATGGCTGGCGACCAGCCGGATGATCCGCTCGACCTGCGCGGGATCGTAGCGCGTTCCGGTATCGGTGCGGCCTTCGCCGAGCCGGTCGAGCCGCAGCGCGCCGTCGGGATTGACCATGATCTCGATGACCGCCGGATCGGACAGTGCGGCGGCAATAGTCGGTCCCATCGCGGTGCGCAGCATCGCGCGGCGGCGATCGGCTGAGAGCGTCTCGCTCATTGCAGCGCCTCCCCCTCTTCGAGTTCACCGATGGAGCGTTTGCCCGAGCCGATCTGGCGGCCGACCTGGGTTACGAACGCCTCGAACCGTTCGCGCCCTACCGCGCGCGCGGCGCTATCTGCTTCCGGCAGTGGCGCGGTGACCATCAACTGGTAGCGGACAAACAGCGACAGGCTTTCGAGCAGCACTTCTATGTCGCGCCGGGCATGGCCGATCTCGCGCGAGATGCGGTCGAGCCGGCCTTTCAGAAGATCGTCGATCTCCTTGGTGCCGCGCCGCGCGAGGTAAGCGGCCAGCGCATCGCTGACGATCTGTGACTTGTTCGCGCCCGGCTTCCTGGCCAGGTCGTCGAGGGCATCGCTGAGCGCGCGATCGATATAGAGGTTCTGCCGGAACTTCATGGGATCACAGACCCGGCAGCAGGTCGCGCCCGCTGCCCTCGTTGAGGCCGTAGCCGCGCGCGACCGCGCTTAAACCGCGGGCGCGATCCATAGTCTTCAGATCGGTGGCGGGATCGCTTTCTTCCTGTTCGGCGGCGAGCAGGTCGAGCTGCTTGGGCTCTTCGCGCTTCGGTGTGGCCTCTTCGCTGAGGCCCGGATGGCGCTGCTGCTGGAGGCCGCCGTCCTCGGCCTCGACCTCGGCCGCATCTTCGGCGCGCGAGAGACGCGCATCCGGTCTGCGGGCGAAGCTGCCCCAATCGTTCGAACGCGCCTTCGGCCGGTCTGCATAAATGCCGTCGACCAGCGCCGGTGGCGGCGCGATGCGAGCGGTGAAGTTGCGGTCCTCATAGTAGCGCAGCTTCTGCGCGCGGATCGGCGCCAGCCCTGAGACTAGCACCAGCTCATCAGCCGGCGGCAGCTGCATCACCTCGCCCGGCGTCAGCAGGGGCCGAGCGGTCTCCTGCCGGCTGACCATGACGTGAGCGAGCCACGGCGCGAGACGGTGGCCGGCATAGTTACGCATCGAGCGCTGTTCAGTGGCTGTGCCGAGCGCATCGGAGATGCGGCGTGCCGTGCGTTCGTCGTTCGTGGCGAATGCGACGCGGACGTGGCAATTATCGAGGATCGAATTGTGCTCGCCATACGCCTTCTCGATCTGGTTGAGCGATTGGGCGATCAGGAATGCGCGCACGCCGTAGCCGGCCATGAATGCGAGGCTGGTCTCGAAGAAATCCAGGCGGCCAAGCGCCGGAAACTCGTCGAGCATCATCAGCAGCTGGTGCTTGCGGCCCTTGCCGGGCTCACCTTCCAGCTTCTCGGTCAGCCGACGGCCGATCTGGTTGAGCACCAAACGCACGAGCGGCTTGGTGCGGCTGATGTCCGACGGCGGAATGACTAGATAGAGCGAGACCGGCTGCTGCGATTCGACGAGATCGGCGATGCGCCAGTCGCAGCGCGACGTGACCTCGGCGACGGTGGGATCGCGATAGAGGCCGAGGAACGACATTGCCGTGCTCAGCACGCCCGAGCGTTCGTTCTCCGACTTGTTGAGCACCTCGCGGGCGGCCGACGCGACGACGGGGTGAACCTGCGGCTGTTCGGGCGTTCCGAGATGATTGGTGGTCATCATCCGCTTGAGCGTCGCGACGAAGGGCCGCTGCGGGTCGGACAGGAAGGTGGCAACGCGTGCCAGCGTCTTCTCCTCCTCGGCATAGAGGATGTGGAGGATCGCACCGACCAGCAGCGAATGGCTGGTTTTCTCCCAATGGTTGCGCCGTTCAAGCGCGCCCTCGGGATCGACCAGGATATCGGCGATGTTCTGGACGTCGCGGACCTCATTCTCGCCGCGCCGCACTTCCAGCAGCGGATTGTAACGGGCCGATCGCGCGTCGGTCGGATTGAAGAGGAGCGCGTGGCTGAAGCGCGAGCGCCAGCCGGCGGTCAACTGCCAGTTCTCCCCTTTGATGTCGTGGATGACGGCCGAGCCGGTCCAGCTCAGCAGCGTCGGAACGACCAAGCCAACACCCTTGCCGCTACGGGTCGGCGCGAACGCCATGACATGCTCGGGGCCGTCATGCCGGAGATAACGGCCATGATAGCGGCCGAGGAAAGCACCGGCGTCGCCGATCAGCCCGGCGCGCTCGACCTCGCGCAGCTCCGCCCATCGTGCCGAACCATAGGTAGTGACATGGCGCTGTTGCCTCGCGCGCCACAACGAACCGAAGATCGCTGCGGCGCAGCCGACGAAGCCGCTGGCGCCGGCAAGCGTCCCCGCCTTGTCGAAGACGTGCGGCGCATAGGCGTCGTAGTGATACCACCACGAAAAGATCGCCCAGGGCCGATAGACCGGTCGATCGAACAGATTGAACCAGGGGAAGCCGAGCTGCGGCTGATATGCCAGCATCGCGGCCGCCCACTGCGTCGCTGCCCATACGCCCGCGATTACGATCGCGAAGACGATCAGAATCTGGCCGATTAGCAGCTTGGTCGGGGTCATCTGGGCGCTCCGCCCGGAGGGCGACACGCCGCTCCGGTTCTTGCCCGCAAGGATCGACAGAACCGGTTGTCGTGAAAATTACGGTCTCGACGCGGGAAGGCGCACGTCGACGCGCCTCGCTACGGCATCTCGGCGTGGGGGAAATCGGATTGACTCATTGTTCCACGTTTGTTCTCATAGCTACATGATGCGAATCGACGAAGAAGCCCTATCGCTCCATCTGGAAGTGGCGCTTGCCGGCACGGCGCCGGAACTGCTCAGCGATCTGACTGAAGCAGATTGCTGGCGCAGGAGGATTGCCGTTGCGGACGTCGCCCGACACCTTGCCGAGCGTCTGCGCTGTTTTGATATTCGGTGCGAGGAGATGGGTTCACCTCACCAAGGCCACCCGTCGCTCTTTCCTCACGATCTTGGGCCGATCGGCTGATGCGACTGGCCTGCTCGGCTCTGAACTAACCGCCGGCAAGCCCCATTTCCGAAAGAAAGCGCGACGGCGACTTAGACCAGCCACGATAGTTGGAGGCATAGGTCAGCGTAAGGCGCTCGCGAGTACGCGTAATGGCAACGAAGCAGTTGCGCCTTTCCTCTTCCATCTCGGCTGAAGCATCTCCCTGTTTGACGCTTTGCCAAGAGGGCATGACCGATTCAGCCAGCCCAACGACATAGACAGAGTCGAATTCTAAGCCCTTCGACGCATGAATCGTCATCAAGGTCACAGCCTCTGGATCGTGAGGCGGTTCCTTGGATCGAAGGGCTAGTCCTTGAATGACCTCATCCAGTTCGGGCTCGCTGCCCTTCTCTGACCGTATCTCCTTTAAGCAGACGTCCCAGGCAGCCTTGTCGTCCGCCGCGTCGCTGATAACACTCTCGTCACCGCCAGCCTTACTCACCAAAATCGGAATTGCCGCGCGGACCATGCTTCGCCACTGGCTACGCGATTGTGCGAGTTGAAGCCCGTAGCCTCCTAAGGTGGCAAGATACTCATTGCCGCTGGCAGTGGCAGTGTTGGCCCAATGCTCAAAATAGGAAGCACCTGCGGCATCGGCCTCAGCAGCCAGGATTTCGGCATCCAATTCGTCGCTGGCAACGCGGTTGGCAGCATCCACCATTAAGCGGAACACACGAACGTCATTCGGTCGGAGTGCTTGATCGAGGCAGGCCTGAAGCCAGTTGAATTCCGGGGAAATGAAGCGGTCGCGCCGTTGAGCTACGACGGCTTTGATTCCCTTCGCTTGGAGCGCCTGTTCGATGGGCAACAATATCGCGCGCGTTCGACCTAGAACCGCGGTTTGCCCCCATGAATCCCGGCCATTGCTGCCGATGCTTTCTGCAATCCATTGCTGTTCCTCGCCGTCCGTCGCGAGCACATGAACGGCGATGGCATCTTCGCTATCGGGCTTTGCCGCGACGATCGGCTGCTTTTCCGGTGTCCGGAATGTATTGTTAGCGACCAGCTTATTCGCTGCGGCCACGATCGCAGGCGGACAGCGGTGATTTTCAACGAGCTGCATCAGCTCGGGTTGAAAATCGGCACGGAATCGTTCGATCTGCCGATAGCTGGCGCCCGCCCATTGGTAGATGATCTGATCGTCATCCGCGACGGCGAAGACGTTCCGGAAAGAATCCCCCGCAGCAAGCCGGATCAGCCGGTACTGTGCTGGAGTGGTATCCTGGAACTCGTCCACGAGCCAATACGGATAAGTTTGCCGCACGCGTTCGGCGACGCCCGGAACATCGCGCAAGAGACGGCACGCCCCCAAAATGAGCCCATTGAAGTCCATGCTGTTATTTGCGCGCAGCGTGTTCTCATAAATCCGGTAGACGCGCGCGGCTGCCTCACCGGACTTCGCATCGCGAAATCGCTCGGCCGCCTTTTCGGGCACGATCAATCTAGACTTGAGCTGGTCTATCGTTTTGAGCCAGCGAACATCCTCCGCACTAACGGGCTCGCCGTTGGCCGCGGCGACGCCCAACGCATCGACAAGCAGGGCCTCGCGATCCGCGTCCTGATCGAAGATCGCGAAGTCCGGCGACATCTCCAGATGCGACCCGTGCTGCCGGAGCAATTGGGTGCAGAACGCGTGGAACGTACCGATAAGGGTTCGCTCGGTAAGTCCGGGCACCAATAGATCAACGCGCTCGCGCATCTCCATCGCTGCTTTGGTCGTGAACGTGAGTGCGAGGATGCGAAATTTCCGCTGGCGCGTCTCGTCGAGAATTCGGGCAATACGCGCAGTCAGCACGCGCGTTTTCCCCGATCCAGGTCCCGCGAGGACGAGCGCGGCTCCCTCGGTCGAGAGCACCGCCTCACGTTGGATGTCGCTCAAGCTGGCGAGAATGTTGTCCAGCTCGGTCGTCACTGCGCAGCACCCTTCAGCTCTTCGATGATCGCCACGAACTCAGCGGGCATCTGGCTTGCCAATGCTGCGTCGGTCTCCACCTGCAGTGCAAGCCGGCTGATACAGGCAACCTTGTTGTTCTTGAACTGGGCCACGAACTGATCATAGGAGCATGTCAGCGCCTGCTGCGAGGTCGCTTCGGCCAGCAGCGCGCGGAGTCGATGCTCATGCCCTTTCGCGAGCAGGCAGTCTTCCAAGTCGCTTGGCGACGGTAATGTTAAGAACCGTCCTTCGAGATCCTGATCCGTGAAGCCACGCTTAAGGAGCTGTCCGCGGAACTTGGTGGATTCAGGATCGCCATCCGTGATCATCAGCCAGGGAATACCGAACGACGTCGCGAGCGCCGGGTATATGTCCGCATCACCATTATTCTGGAAGTCGATCACGGCAACGCCGTGACGGTCGAGCGGGTAGCCGAGCGCCTTTCCGATCGCATGGAGGAGGACATACTCCGACTGCCCCTCGACGAGCAGCCAACGGCGGGCAAAGAATATTTCGCCGCGTATCCGGCGGCCAAGAAACGATAGCTCATGCTCCTCCTGGCGGGTGACGAGCCCACGCGAGCGATATCGCAAATCCCCAATAGCGGCCTCAATCGCGGCCTGGTCGGCTGCGGCCTTGTAGCAGCCCTTGAGTTTATCGCCGAGTTCCATGTCGAACCAGCTGGTAGCCGACACGCAGTTGGATGTCGGATCGCAGACGAGCATTTTGCCCTGATGCTCCGCCAGCGCGGCGACGCCTGCGTTCCAGACGAGCGTCGAGGGGACCGAGCGAGGCATATGGGAAACCTCGGTTTGGCCATTGCGCAGACGCACCAAGCGTAGATTGTGCAGCGGCACGTTCTGAACAAAATAGGGTGAGTGGGTCGTGACGAGTTTTTGCCCCGGTAGCTCGGTGACCCGCTCCCAGAGTGTCCGTGCCGCCTGAGGATGCAGATGCGCCTCCGGCTCCTCAAGGATGAAGATTGGCTCGGTCCCGGGCAACTCCTCCTCGGCGAGTTGCTGGAACACAGCCGCTTGGAATAGAAATATTACGGAGAGGCTCTGAAGTCCTTGCCCGTGATGATCGAGCGGCAACCAGGGACGGGCATCTTCATTCTTGAGCACGATGCCCGCGCGGGAAATCAGATCCCAAATATTCATCGGCAACATGCGAAGCCGCGCGTCTCCAACGCCTTCCCCGATCGCTATCTTCGTCGCCTGACCGATTGTCGCTGCGATCTCTGCGAGTTTAGGGTCCGCGCCCAGCAACTGGCTGTCGAGTTCATCGAGCGTGGCCGTGACGGCGCCTTCGATTTCGCTCGGAATGCGAATGGACTTGAGCAGCTTCGCCCACATTGACGAACGCGAGCCAAATTCATCCGCCGCATCGCGTAGCGCAGCCAAATAGAATAGCGGTGCGTAGGCAAAGAAATTGGAAAGGTTGGTCGCACGCTGGGATTTTTGCGTGAGCGCCTGGCCAGCAGCGTCGAGAAATTGCCAGGAGGGCTCGAACGCGTCGGTCTCGGCGTTCCATTCGCATGTGACACGCAGGCAAATGAGATTTCGGCCCTGCGGCGTTATCACCGTGAGATCATCAAGGTCCGCGACCATGTCCGGATCCCACGGCGCGTCCGCATGATCTTCGAGCCGCAGTAGTACGCGGACAGGATCGGCGGCCTTGGGATCATGGCTCTGGCCCGGACAGTGGACATCGAATTCAGTGAAACCCGTCCCCCTCCTTCCCCACCGTCGTGAAAGAGCGATGCGAACAGCCTCCATGATCGCGGTTTTCCCGCTATTATTTGCACCGATAAAGACAGTAGTTCGCTCAAGATCTAGGTTCAGCTCGCGAATGCAGCGGAAGTTCTCGATCTTCACCTGATTTATCAGCACACCTTTGCCCCTGCGGTATCGGCTTCCCCGGCGAAGACGATAGCCGAACGGCCGCGACTTGACGAACCGGTTTCGAAACCAATCCCAAGGGGTTCGCAGGCAGGCGGCGACTAGGAAATCGAAGGTCCCGCGCGCCCGCGACCGAAGCTCCAACTGACCCCGTCGCCGCGCATGATGCCGGACACGCTTTTCCCAACATGCCGATCAAGGATCGGCCGCCAAGGAACCAGCGTGAATTCTCGCGACTTTTCGACCAGCGCCAACCGCCCGCTAATAGTATCGACCGGCCCGCGATAGATGCCGGTGACGTTCGCGCCGGGCTCGGTCTCGGCAAACGGCATCCCCATTTCGCCCGACAATTGGACACCGATACGCAACAGCTCGCGACGCTGAAGCGCTGCGATCATGCCTACCTGATATGTCGTGATGCCATTGGCCTCTTCCGCCAACCCTTGCGCCACCAACCATTGGCGCCGGCGCGTCTGGGCCTCGCGTGCATCATGCCCGAACCCGGCATCGCGCAGCGCCGCCGGACCGTCCGCGACCAACTCGCGGTCGAGCCATGTCGCGCCCTCGACGCCGATCAGCCTTTCCAGCGGCTGCGAAGAAAGCGTCTCAACCGCTACTGGTCGGTCCTTCGCCCGCGCCGCTTCATAGGCCGCGGCCCGATCGAGATGATCCGGCGCAATGATCCATGTGCCGTCCGCCTCGCGCGTCGCACCGCGCGTCAGTCGCCGCATTGCCTCCAGGCGGCGAGCATGGGTTTCGGCGAATGCTTCGGTCGCGGATGGGTCATGGCGAAGATGCGCATCGATCGTGTAGCGCCCGCCATTGGCAGCAGCGACGCCGGCAACCGTGCGATCGGCCTCGCGCACGGCGGTTGCCACAGGCTCGATCCGGACGATCGCGCCGGTGGCATGCGGCTCGACATTCTCGCCCTTGCCGATGTCGACATAATGAGTGCGGCCATCGGTCGCCTCGACCAACAGATAGTGGCGGTCACTGGCCTCATCCGAAAGGCCGCGTTCGAGCACGCGACCGACCAGCGGCCGGGCATCGGGCGCGGCCGGTTCATAAATCGCTTGGTCGGCAAGCGCCGGCGTCGTCCCGCGCGCCGCAAATGCGCGCTGCATGGTGCGGATGACGTCGCCGCGCTCGCCCATGCGCTTCAGGGTGTCGGCGAGATCGGCGGGCAGTCGCCAGGTCGATGCGCCCATCTGTTCGGCGAGCCCCAGCCGTTCCAGCTTGCGCAGTCGTCCCATTCGGATGGTCTGCTCGAACGCGCTGCCGGCCGCCGAGCTGACGAGCTCGCCGGCATCGGCGTCGCGCAGCATCGCACGATCGATGCTGGTCAACCGCTCGTGCTCGACCTCACCGTAAAGCCGGGCTTGAATGGCGTCGTTGGTGCGCGGCCCGAGATCGAGATCGACCAGCTCGGCGGCACGCTCGCGCATCCCGTGCGTGATGTACTCATGGGCGACGATCAGATCCTTGCCGCGGTCGTCCTTGCCGCGGACGATGATGTGGGTATGCGGATGGCCGGTATTGAAGTGATCGACCGCCACCCAGTCGAGCTTCGTCCCGAGATCCTCTTCCATGCGCGTCATCAGCCGCCGGGTCAGGCCTTTGAGGTCATCATATTCGGCGCCGTCCTCGGGCGAGACGATGAAGCGAAACTGGTGGCGGTCGCCTTCGGCCTTTTCCAGGAACGCCTTGCCGTCGACTCTGTCCGCCTCGGCGCCGTAGAGCTGGCCGCGCGCGCCGTCGCGGGTCGTGCCGTCGCGCTCGACATAGCGGATATGCGCGCGCGCCGCGCCGAACCCCTTTCCTACGAGCTTGATCGTGCTCGCCTTGATGATGACGCGGCGCGCCCGGAATGCGGCATAACGGTTGCGGCTGCCGAGCACCCGGCCCACACCCGAACCGCGCCCAATCCGGCTGCCGTCGAAACGGCTGCGCCGACCCGCCACGCCCGCACCGCCGTGCGCGAGATTGGCTGCGGCTAAAACGCGGGATAGATACTTCCGCGCCTTCTTGTTGCCTTTGGCGCGCATGCGCCCCAGACGGGGCTCGAAATCGTCGTCGCTGCTCATGCTGGACCTGCGGAAATTGCGCGTTGAGCGGGCAGCATGACTCCGCCGAATGGCCATGAAAACCGGTGCCAAAAAAGGCGAGGACTTCCGCCGCTTTGACCGGCCTTGGCACCACGCTCAGCCGCTTGGTGCCAAAAATTCGGGAGCCCCTCAGAAAAAACGATGTGCAGACAATAGCTTATGGTGATGGACCGCAAGGCCAGCACCATTGCTTAATCTTGCCTTACCCCGAATCCCCCTGAAAACCGCCAATTCCTACCCATTTCCGCGACCAACCTATGCGAGCCGAGGCAAAAGAAGAGCGACGCTCTCCGCGAGCGCCGCTCCTCCGAACTGTACGATCATCACGCCTGCGCGAATGCCGTGCGTGCCTCCTGCTGGCGCCTGAATATGCGCTTCTCCATCATGCCATGCGCATTGCCATCGCCATCGACGATCATCACCGCTACGAACCATTTGCCGTCCAGCCGCCCGAAAATCTTCACGCGATCCAGCTCAAAATCCTCGTCATCCGCGCTCTCATACGTCCCGATCCAACACTCCTGAACGCGCGCATCCCAGTGAAATTCCACTTCCTCCGCTTCGAGAAACCGATGCGCCAAAGCCTCCCCGGCACCGCGTCCAAACTCGATTTCGAGACCCGAAATCAGCGCCGCCATCACCCGATCCGACGCCACGCCGATGCTCTGCATCATGCTCATAAGAACCTCCTCCACTCACGTCCTCATCATCAAGGACAGCCGTCCGACGACGGCCGGCGGAGCGGCTGTCAGGGCTGCGGAGGCGAAGCCGGAGCACCGCGAAGCGGCGGCGGAGGAACCGATTTTGTTGCGCTGAAAACGAACAAACACGCGCGCGAAGTGCGCTCACTATCGCGGCAAAATTGGAGGGGCCGCCGGCCTTGCACAGGCGTTCCGGCGGCCGTCATGCTGAGACTTGCCGAGACGAGCCCTCCACCCCCGCGATGGTAGCCAGACGCCTATTCCGGTAGGTGGTCACTTCTCAAGGTCACGAAAACATCCGGTGCCTTGGGACCGGCAGCCGGCGCTGTGGGTGTGGTGCGCAGGGCGAAAAAGAGCGCGTTGTACGGCGGCGCAATCGCGACGGCACGGCTTCCCGCTAGACCGCCGCCTACCGTGACAAGATAGGATCGCGTCTCGCCGGGCAGTCGTCTGCCGGTCGCGAGATGGTTGGCGTAGCGCGCGGGTCCGGCATTATAGGCGGCGAACATGCCCGAATAGCCGAACCGTTCGTACATCAGCCGCAGATAATAGGTGCCCGCCAGAATATTGTCGCGCGGGTCATGCGGATCGGCGCCAAGGCGAAGCACCGCGCGCATCTCCGCCCAGGTTCCGGGCATGAGCTGCATCAGCCCCATTGCGCCTGCGTGACTGGTGATCGGGCGCCCGTTCAGCCTCGTCTGCCCGCCGCTCTCGGCACGCATGACGCGCTCGATCCACGCCGCCGGGACTCCGAACCGCGCGGATGCCTCCTCGATATATGTGCGCCAGCGCCCGACCTGATCGGCGTGCGCCGGGGTCGCCGCCAGCAGCGCCAGCGCGACGGCGAGCGATCTCAACGTGCCCATAGCAAGGTCGCCTTCCCGATGATGTCACGGTACTCTGTCGGCCCGAAATAGCGCCCGTCGAACGATGCCGGACTGTCGGTCATCAGCAGGAACAGAGCGCCCTCGCGTAGCGTGACGCAGCCGCTCCATCCCGGCATGGGGCGACCGACCCCGTCGGCAGCAAGGCGCTTGGCGACCCGGCGACCATTGACGAATATCCGAGTCCCAAGCGCGCAGATAGTGTCGCCGGATTGGGCCGCGACGCGCTTCACCAGCGGGACGTTGGCGGGCAGATAATGGCGCCGGGCCGCGAGTTGGCGCGATGGCTCCGGCAGGCGGGCGATGACCATATCGCCGGTCGCCAGCGCGTCGGCAGAGCGCACGGCATAGAGTCCGATCGGGGCGCTGGCGCTGGCGTTCCATACCAGCAGTGGCCGAGGGGGAACCGCGATCGTCGCGGCGAGCGCGACGGCCAGCGCGCCGAGCGCGGCGGCATTCCGGCGCAGGCGGTGATGTTCACTCATGGCCGCCGGCCTCGCCGACATCCTGCGACCAACCGTCGAGATCGTCGATATGATAACGGATGTGGCGGCAATGGCGGCGAAAGCGCGGGCCGGTGCCGGCGCTGCGATGCTCCTGCAGCGTACGGGTGGACAACCCGAGATAATGCGCCGCCTGTTCCGGACTGAGGAACGGCGAGCCCTGCGCCGCGCGCGCCGCGCGTGCATTCTCGTTGTCATCTGCTGTGTTCATCGAACCCTCGCCGCTGCTGGGCGCGGCCTGGCGCCGCGCCTCGCGGCGAGACATGGCGTGGTGCGGATGCTGCGCAGAGGCACGAAAACGGGACGTCCCGAAATCGTGCCTGCCGAGGGGCGGCCCCGCGCCGTGGCGCGGGGCCGGGACCGGTCAGCGCGACCAGATCAGCTTGTGCTCGCCATTGTCGCCCTGCACGAGCGTCGCGTAGATCGGCGCCGGGAAGGACGGATCGTCGAGCTTCATCGACATATATTCGGCGCCGGTTTCGCGCGCGGCCTTGAGCCAGCCAGCGCCGAACTCGACCGCGCCCGCCTGCACCCGATAGTCGGGCGCCTTGCCATTGTCCTTGGGCGAGGGCCGCAGCGTCGCCTTGACGTTGAGCGTGAGGGTCCGGATGGTCCCAGTGTAAATCCCGCTTTCGCCGTCGCGGGTGAACGAACCGATCTGTGCCATGAAGCCAACTCCTGATTGCTCGAAGCCGCCCGATGCGGCCTCGATGGCGGTCGATCAGGCGGCGGGAACGCCGGACTGCACCTGTGGCCGAAGCGAAGCGGCGGACGGCGAAGCCGGGCTTTCTTGCCTCGCGAGGAAGGCGCGAAGCGCCGGGGAAGAAAGTTTGGCGCAGCCGTTGCAGGGCCGGCGGGACTGCCGTCAGACCCGCCAAATCGAAGGAGGCCGTGGCGCGGCTGATGAACGGTCGTAGGAGAAAAGAGTGCAGGATCGGGGGCGATTCCGCGCGAGGGAATCGGGACTACCGGGGCGGAATCCGCCGCTTCAAGCGTCCTGCCTTGCAGCGGATGCAGGGCCAGGTCAGCGACAAGGAGACAGATTCGGGATGGCGGACAAGATCAAGGGGTTGATCACGGTAATCGCGCCCGAACCGATCTGCGACGCGTGCATCGTCGAGCGGCTCGGCCTTTCGGCGCTGCACCAGGCCAGTCACCGCACGCGCGAACTGGCGAGATCGCGCGGCTTTGAACGCTGTCAGGATGCCTGCGGGACGTGCGGCAAGAGCGGCTCCGCGATCCGGCACAGGCTGGCGTGAGCGCAGCCCACCGCCTTCGAGCAGCTAGGCGGCGGTGACGCCGAATCCCCCAAAAATCTAGTCCGCCCATCGCCGCGCCGGAGCGGATTTCCTTGCCTCGCCCGTCTAAGAAAAGGGGGCTCCGGGGAGGGCCGCCTCGAAACGGGGGGCAAGGATGGGCGCGGGCGACGACGCCGAACAGGAAGATCGTCGCGGGCACCTTGCTGCGTGCGACCTGATGCGCGCTAAACAGGTTTCCACCGAGCTTCACCGCCTTGAGGAAGGTCGCTTCCTGCAACGCCGGCGACAGCTTCGCGTCGCTGTCGACGATCCCCTTGAGCTCCCTGCGCTGGCTTTCCGAGAATTCCGCATCCCATGCCGCGAACATGCGCTTCATCTTATGCGCCTCCGGGAGCAGGGCAGCGAGGGTGTCTTGCGCGTTGTCGCGGTGCGCGCGGAAATGCGCCTCCAGCTCGGGCGTCAGGGCTGCGTTGACGACGGTTTCGCAATAGGGCGCAAAGTCGCGGGTCTGCTTCCGGTCGATGAGACGCAGGAGGAGGCCGCGCGGCTGGCCGCTCATGTGGAGCAGATCGCGCGTATCCTTGAGGACGACGATCTGATCGGGATAGGCGCAGGCGATCTGCTGGACGCGCCTAGTGGTGTCAGGGCTCCTGGCCTTGAACCATTCCTCGAAGACCGTGCCGGGGAGCGCGGCAAGGTTGGAGCGCGAAGCGGCGAGATAATCGCGCATCCCGTCCCGGTCGGCGAAGTTGTTGTCGATCAGCACCAGCATGAAGCCGCTTTGCGGTGCAGTCCGTGGCGGCGTCAATCGTAAGCCAGAAACACAAAAAACCCGCGCCGCGAGGCAGCTTGCTGCCGAGCGGCGCGGCCGGATTTCGAGGGTCCAAAAGGAACGGGCGGGGTTTCCCCCGCCCGTGAGGCAATCACGCGGCCAGCTTCTCCGCCTCCTCGGGGAGCAATGCCGAGGCCGGAGCGGTCGGGTCCGGCTCGGTGGCGCGCGCCGCCGCGACCAAGGCGGCAGCCTTGACCGTGCCGACGCCGCCGCGTGCCGTATAGCCGGCAGGCGGGAACGCCATCCACTTGGGCACCCAATTCTCGACCTTGGCGCGGCCATTCGCACCCGCCAGATGGTCGGCCACGATCTCCTTCAAGGTCTTGGACTTCTCGCCCGCATTGGCGCTGGCGACGGCTTCGCCCGCGACCTCGGCGACGATCCGGCCAAGGACTTCCTTGTCGCGGATCAGCTCGAAGAACGCCGCGTCGGCTTGCCACCACTGCGCCATGTCGACGCCGATATGGCTCCCCACCGCCTCGACGGCGGCGCCGCCAGCGGCCAGCGCCTCGCCGATGACGATGGCGATCACGTCCATCACCGCGCGGTCGGGCAAGTCGAGCAGGCGCAGGAACACACCCGCCAGCCTGTAACCGTCGCAATTGCCGCCGGTCACGGTCGCCTCTTCCGCCGAGAAACCGAGAAGGCCAAGCACCGCGCGGCGTCTCTCGTCGAACTCGGCTTCGCCACGACAGGTTTCGACTGACTCGCGGACCCCATCGTTGCGGGTGGACTGCGGCTCGGGAGTAACCCGGAACAGATGCGAACCGACGATGGCGTGGGCGACCAGCAAGCGCAGCGCGACCTTGGGATGGCCGGTGAGCGCGGCGCGGACGGCGGCGTGCCGGTGCAGGTCGATATAGGTCTGCATCGTGGCCGTAACCTCGGGCCGCGCGGGTTTCTGCCCGGTATCCGGGGCCTCGCCCTTCTCGATACGGCGCGCTTCCTTGCGGGTCACATAGCCCTCGTGGATCGTCACCTCTCCGAACACCTCCTTGACGTTGTACTTGCCATAGGGCTGCGCGACTTGATTGCCGGCGAGCCAGCCGCCGCTGGTAGAGATCGAATCGGCGACGGCGCTCGCGCTGATCTCGCGCCAGTCGAAACCAGCCGCGAGTTGGACGTCCCCGGCCCAGGTCGCGAAGGGCGACCCGCGCACTGCGAGTTCTGCGGCCGATTGCTCGGTCTTGCGGTGCGTAAAGGGTTCGCCAAAGATGTAGTCGAGCGCGGCTTGCGAAGCTGACCCCTCGCCGAAGATGTTGAGCGGCACGCAACCGTTGGCCGGGTTAGTAAGTGTCGAGCGGCAAGCGATCTGTCCGTTGGCCGGATTGACGACCGCGTCGGCAGCGAGACGCGCATTGGCGACATTGACCATCTGCGTGGTGTTCTGGTCGATGAGCGCGCGGCCCCAATCGAAATAGCCCGAAAGCACCCAATCGCCCCCGAGCTTGGCGTCGAACCCGGCCGCGCCGCGATAATAGTCCTGGGTGGTGTGCCCGACACTCTGTCCCCAATCGAGCCCAACGCGGCCGACGCTGATCGTAGCAAGGCCCAGCGTGGCCATCTGACCTCGGACACTGTTCGGCAGGAAGGCGTTGTCAGCACGAATGGCAAAGGCGCTGCCGCCGGAGAATTGCGGGTAGATGAAGGGCAGATCGGATTCGTTACGCGTATAGGTTCCTTCGACGAACAAGCGAATATTGTCGGTAACGTCATAGTCGATATGGCCAAAGCCGGAGATCGTCTTGAGCGGCGCGACGACATTGCCGCGCGGCAGCCACTCGCCATCGCCTCCGACCATGGTCGAGGCGGTGCGAAGAGTGCCATATCGATAGGGCGCGGTCGCGCCCCCGGGGAGGAACTGAGTTCCTTGAAGCGGGCCTGAGGTGATGACGCCGCCACGCGCGAAGTCGGTGCCGGTCACGCCGCAGCGAAAGAGGAAGTTAGGGCCGCCCGCCGAATTCGTGGCGCTGTAGGTCGGGTTCTGGATCGCCTGACAATGCTTCTGGAGCCATGCCCGATCGCTCGTATTGCCGACACCACTTGAGTTGAAATACTCTAGGCTACCCATAACGTGGAGTCGATCATCGAGAAACTTGCCGCCAGCGGCGAGCCCTATCTTTTGTGTGCCGTTGTCGCCACGCTGCGAGACGCCGGCATTGGCACTGGCCTTGAGACCGACAAAATCGCGATCGAGAATATAGTTGACGACGCCAGCGACCGCGTCGCTGCCATAGGCGGCCGATGCGCCGCCCGTGACGATGTCCACCCGCTTGACGAGCAGGTTGGGTAACATGTTTACGTCAACCTGCCCGCCGGCAATCGCCGGAGTGACGCGCCGGCCATCAAACAGAACCAAGGTTCGCGGCGTGCCCGGATCGCTCAAGCCGCGTAGATTGACAAAGGCGTTCACGGGGCTCTGGGGCGAAACGAAGGAGGAGGGGCGCAGCGATCCGCGGAATTGGGGCGCTTGCGAAAGCGCATCTGCGATGGTTGTCGGCGTATTGCGCAGCAATTCGTCGGTCGACAGCACCGTTACCGGATTGGCCGACTGATTGCCGTTGGTCACCACGCGCGAGCCGGTAACGATAATGTCTTCGGCCTGCGCTTGTTCGTCCTGCCCGACACTGGCGTCCTGCGGGTATTCCACGGCCGATTGCGCAGACGCGGCTGTCGCCGCGCACACCATCCCTATCGCTGTCGAAGCCCCAAGCGCGCGGCATAAGCGGTTGCCCATCATTCTCTCCCACTTTGTTATTTGACCTATCGCTATTGCAGCGCCGGACCATTGTCAACAAAGGTCCGATGTGTTTACATAATAGTACGGACTATATGAGCGGTGAACGGCTCGCATGGGAGGATTCATGAAGACACTGCCGCTTACGGGCTTGCGCATCGTTAGCTTCGAACAATTTGGGGCGGCCCCTTACGCCACCATGTTCTTGGCCGATCTCGGCGCGGAGGTGCTCAAGGTTGAGTCCGGGGAAGGAGATTTTGCGCGTCGCACGCGCCCGCTGACACTGGGCGAAGGCGACAGCCTCTATTTCCAGTGCTTCAACTTCAACAAGAAGAGCATTGTGGTCGACCTCAAGGATCCTGGGGACCGCGCCTTCTTCGAAGCCTTGGTGGTTGAAAGCCACGCCGTCGTGAACAACCTGCGCGGCAGCCTGCCGGCAAAGCTCGGCCTCGATTATGCGAGCCTCAACGCGATCAATCCGGCGATCGTGTGCGGGCATATCTCGGCCTATGGCCGGGATAATAGCCGAGCGGACTGGCCGGGCTACGATTTCCTGATGCAGGCCGAAACGGGGCTGATGGCACTGACCGGTGAGCCGGGCAATCCACCGACGCGTATCGGCGTTTCGATGATCGATTATATGAGCGGTATGATGCTGTCGGTCGGCCTCCTCGCCGCAATCCGAGCAGCTGAGCAAAGCGGGCAGGGCGCGAACGTCGATGTGTCGTTGTTCGATGCGGCGATCCACCAGCTCGCCTACCAAGGCACATGGTATTTGAACGATCGCACTGTGACGGCGCGCGCACCGCGTTCGGCCCACCCGTCGACCACGCCCGTCCAGCTCTTCAGGACCGCCGACGGATGGGTCTATGTCGCCTGCATGAACGAGAAGTTCTGGCACCTGCTGACCGATCTAATCGAACGTACGGATCTCGGTCAGGACCCCCACTTTGCGGCATTGGAAGGCCGTCTTGCGAACCGCGATGCGCTGACCGAGATGCTCGATCGAAGCTTCAGTGCGCAGACCACCGCCCATTGGATGAAGCTGCTGGCGGGCAAGCTTCCGATTGCTCCGGTCTACGACCTCGAAGAGGCACTGGAGAACCCGTTCCTTCTCGATGAATCGGGCATGGTGCGCCAGATACCGCACCCGCTGCGTCCCGACATGCGAGCCTTCGCCAACCCGATCCGGGTGAATGGCGAGCGCCTGCCGCAGCGCCCCGGCCCGGCGCTTGGCGCCGACACGGCTGCCGTCAAAGCGGCGACGAAAGCGAAAGCGGCCGACGATCCTGCGCGGGTCCGCTGCTGAGCGCGGCCCTCAGATCTCGAGGCGAAACAGCGTGTTGTATACGAAATCCTCGCTGCGGTGGGTTGTCACCGAAATCTGGAAAATTCGATCTTGCTCATCGAAGTAGCGCCGCACGATCCGGAGCGCCGGCGCCGCTTCGCGATCATGGAGCATTCCGGCCTCTTCACGGCTGAGCGTCACCGCGCTGATGTCCTGCGACACAGCGCTGGCGCGAATATTGTAGGTCTCGGCCAGCCATTGATAGACCGGCCTTCCGCCAAAATCCGCCTTGTCGGGCAACGCGATGCGATGCGCGTCGACATAGACCTGGACGGCCCCAACCGGCCGATTGTCCGCAACGCCGATTCGAACACCTTTGAGGAGATACCACTGCCGCAGCTCCTCGCAGCCGAGCAATCGTGCGAGGGCGCGATCGGCCTGCGTTCGGATTGGCTTCTCGAACGCAACCGTGGTTTCGCGTACATAGTGAAGGAGATCGCTCGCCGAGCTCGTTACATGACGGTAGACCGTGACCGGCGCATGCGAGAGCACGCGCGTTCCCGCCCGCCGCTTACGTTGGATATAGCCTTGTCCTTCGAGGACGCGCAGCGCTTCGCGGATGGTGTAGCGGCTGACCTTGTAAGCGTCACAGAGATCATCCTCCGTCGGTAGCTGAGCGCCGACTTCGAACTCCCCTGCTTCGAGCCGCCCCCGCAGCTTGTCCGCTAGGATCATGTATTTGGCACCGTTTGGCGCTGGATCGGCTTCGCCCATGGCTCTCAGCAATTATCTGTTCCTTCTGCTGTCTGCCACAGAGCGCGTCCGGACGTAACCCTCAGTCGATATCGTACCTTTAGAGGAGTCCTTAGTTATAGTCCGGACTATTGACACCACGGCCGTGGTGCCTCTACTCCGTGGAGAAAGGTCCCGGCGCGGGCCGTCCGGGGCCAGTCGGAGTCCTGTCGGCATGCTCCGGGCCGCCCTCGGCCACGGGATTAGTTATGCGCGCCTTTCGCAGTCTCCTATTCGTGCCTGGCGACCGGCCCGATCGCTTCGCAAAGGCGCTTCAATCGAGCGCCGAGGTCGTGTGCGCGGACTTGGAAGATGCCGTTGCACAGAATGCCAAGGCGGAGGCGCGTCGCAGCGTCCTAGAACTGCTAGAGGAGGGCGACACGGAGCGCCTCGCGATACGCATCAACGGCGTTGTCACGCTTGCAGGACTTGCCGATATCGCGTCGCTTGCGGATGCTTCACGGCTCCCGCGGGCGATCATGTTGCCGAAAGTTGAGCACGCTCGCGACCTTGAGATAGTGGCGCAGCTGCTAGACCGGCGTGTCGACGGGCATTGCGCACCAGCACTGATAGCGCTGGTCGAAACGCCC
This sequence comes from Sphingomonas gilva, assembly GCF_003515075.1. GTDB lineage: Bacteria > Pseudomonadota > Alphaproteobacteria > Sphingomonadales > Sphingomonadaceae > Sphingomonas > Sphingomonas gilva. The sequence continues at coordinate 171,113 of NZ_QWLV01000007.1, read as the reverse complement.
CGCGGTATTGCCGATGCCGCAAATATTGCACGGTCGCCGCACTGTTCGGCCTTGATGTTTGGCGGGGCCGATCTTGCTGCCGCTTTGGGGGTGGAAATGCATTGGGAACCGCTATTCGCTGCGCGTTCCGCGATTACCCTTGCTGCGGCAGCGGCCGGCGTTCCGGCCATCGACGTACCGCACGTGAACTTAAACGATGCCGATGGCTTGGCCACCGAAGCCGCTCGCGCCCGTTCGCTCGGCTTCTGCGCAAAGGCTGCGATTCATCCCAGCCAGCTCGACGCCATTCACGCTGCCTTCCGCCCCAGCGAGTCATCGGTCAGCGAGGCACGCGCGGCCATCGCGGCCTTCGATGCAGCCGGCGGCAGCGCCATTCAGTTTGGCGGGCGCCTACTCGAGGCCCCCATCATAGCACGCTTCCGGCGCATGCTGGATCTCGCAGGAGCATGAAATGAAGAATGGTGTGATCGAGGTTGCCGAGGGGCGCTATCGCGAGAGTTTCGGCCGTTATTATGAGGAGTTCGCTGTCGGCGATACCTATGAGCATCGGCCAGGACGCACGATCACCGATGCCGATAACACCTGGTTCACCTTGCTCACGATGAACACGCATCCAGCCCATTTCGATGCCGAATATGCCAGAAAGACCGAGTTCGGACGTCCAATAGTGGCAAGTCCGCTGACGGTCGCGATTTTGGTGGGGATGAGCGTGAGTGACGTCAGCCAGAAAGCGGTCGCCAACCTTGGTTGGAAGGACATCACACTGCCGGCGCCGGTTTTTCCCGGTGATACCCTCTACGGCGAATCCGAGGTGACCGAGAAGCGGGAATCCAGGTCGCGACGGGAGCAGGGAATCGTCACGGTGCGGTCGGCCGCGCGCAATCAGCACGGCGTCCTCGTCTGCGAATTTCTAAGGACGATGCTGATCTGGAAGCGTGGGTTCGGACCTGCCGATGACTGATTCCCGCTCATTGGGGAAGGCATCGCGACCGGTCTTCGGTGGCTGCGCGCTCGTGCGGCGCATTACCGCCACCGCGGCGCTGATTGGCTTGTCAATCGGATCATCCGTAGCCGGGCAGCAAGCCACGCCTGCTCCGCCTCCGCCGTCGGTCGTACTAGCGCCCTTTTTCGAAGAGGTGGCACTCAGCGATCTCTTTCCCGACGGGAAGCTTTGGGCGGATGCCGAGCCAAGACGGGCGTCCGCTGAGATTCTACGCGACTATTCGGGCAATCGGCCAGCAAACGATGCTGCGCTCCGCGCCTTTGTCGCAGCCAATTTTAAGCTGGCACCGCCGGTTACGCAGCAGGCTCAGCCTACTTTTGGCTTGCCGCTTCGCGCGCACATAAGAGAGCTCTGGCCGCTGTTGACGCGGAGCACGCCCACGACACCAAGCTGGTCCTCGCTTCTGCCATTGCCCAACCCTTATGTGGTGCCGGGCGGGCGGTTCACCGAAATCTATTATTGGGACAGTTACTTCACCATGCTGGGTTTCGGGCCCGAGCAGGCGAAGCTCCAGCGCGGCATGGTCGACAACTTCGCACACCTGATCACGACCTATGGTCACGTCCCCAACGGCAACCGCAGCTATTATCTCAGTCGGTCGCAGCCGCCCTTCTTCTTCAAGATGGTCGAACTTACCAATCCAGAGCATCCCGCCAAAGCGTTCGCCGCCTACCTGCGCGCCCTCAAGGCCGAATACCGCTATTGGATGAATGGGGCGGATAGGCTCAAGCCCGGCCAAGCAGCGGCACGTGTCGTGCGCATGGCTAACGGCGCGCTGCTCAACCGCTACTGGGATGATCGCGACGCGCCGCGCGACGAGGCATACAGGGTCGATGTCACGGCCGCGACGGCCAGCGGCCGTACTGCGTCCCTCGTCTACCGCAACCTGCGCGCGGGAGCGGAGAGCGGTTGGGACTATAGCTCTCGCTGGTTCGCCGACGGTAAGAGCCTCGGCTCGGTGCGTACCAGCGATATCGTGCCACCCGATCTCAACAGCCTGATGTTCGGGCTCGAAGGCGCGATCGCCGACGGCTGCGCCGAACTTCATGACCAAGCCTGCGTCACCATCTTCCGCGGCAAGGCCAGAGCACGTGCGAGTGCGATGCGTCGCCATCTGTGGAACGGGACGACCGGTCTCTATGACGACTATCTGTGGACCGGGCAGCGGCTCCTCGGCAACGTCTCGGCCGCCAGCCTCTATCCGCTGTTCTTTCGCGTCGCGAGCCAGGCGGAAGCTGACAGCACCGCACGCGTTGTCGAGCGCGAGCTCCTCAAGCCCGGTGGGCTTGTCACCACCAACATCACCACCGGCCAGCAATGGGATGCGCCCAATGGCTGGGCACCGCTCCAGTGGATCGCGGTGGGCGGCCTGAGGAATTACGGTGAGACGCAGCTCGCCGAAACGATCGCCCGGCGCTGGCTGACCACCGTCGCCAAGGTCTATGCCGACACCGGCAAGCTTCTCGAGAAGTATGATGTGGTGACGCTGAGGCCCGGTGGCGGCGGTGAATATCCGCTCCAGGATGGCTTCGGCTGGACCAACGGCACAACCATCGGCCTCATGAAGCTGTATCCCGGTGTGCCCGGATCAATCTCAAAGCCCGCGATCACGGCGTCTGGCGACAGCGCTGCCAGGAGTACGCCATGGCCCTAATTTCCCAGCCCGGCGCGGCACCTGCCGCGGCCACAACCGGCTCGGTCGCCGACCTTCGCGGGTTCGTGTTCGCGCTGTTCTTCATCTTCGGCGGCATCACCAGCCTGAACGACGTGCTGATCCCGAAGCTCAAGCATCTCTTCGCCTTGAGCTACGCGGAGGTGATGCTGGTCCAGTCGGCGTTCTTCCTCGCCTATCTGCTGATTTCGCTGCCCGCTGCGATGCTGGTCCAGAAGCTCGGCTATATGCGCACCGCCGTCGCAGGCCTGCTCACTATGACCGCCGGCTGCCTGCTGTTCCTTCCCGCCTCCTCCTCCGGCCTGTTTGTCACCTTCCTCGCTGCGCTGTTTGTGCTCGCCTCCGGCATCACCATCGTCCAAGTCGTCGCAAACCCGCTGATCTCGATGCTCGGCGAACCCCGCACCGCGCACAGTCGCCTGACGTTCGCCCAGGCCTTCAATTCCTTGGGCACCACCATCTTCCCCTATGTCGGCGCGATTCTGATCCTCGGCAGCCTTGCCACCGTCGATGAGAACAGGCTTTCCGGCGAAGCACTCACCGCCTTCCGAGCGGCCGAGACCCGCGTCATCGACCGCACCTATCTCGGCCTCGCAGCTGCCCTCGTCTTGGTCGCTGCGATGGTCTGGCTACGCCGCGACCGGCTGCGCGAAGAGCGGCGATCGGTGACCAACCCCTTGCGCTCGCTCGACCTGCTCAAGCGCCCGCGCTTTGCGTTCGGAGCGGCTGGAATCTTCGTGTATGTCGGGGCTGAGGTCGCGATCGGCAGTCTGCTCGCCAACTATCTGATGCAGCCCGACACGCTGGCGCTTGAGCCCCAGGCCGCGGGGGAGCGCGTCGCCTTTTACTGGGGCGGCGCCATGATTGGTCGGTTTATCGGCACTTGGCTACTGCGCCGCTTCCCGCCCGCCAATGTGCTTGGAAACGTGGCCTTGGGCGCCATTGCGCTGCTCGCCCTCTCCGGTTTCACCACCGGCACGCTCTCAGGCACCACTCTTGTCCTGGTGGGACTCACCAACGCGATCATGTTCCCGACCATTTTCAGTCTCGCATCGGAGGGTCTTGGTCCCCGCGCTGCAGAGGGCTCAGGAATCATTTGCATGGCAATTGTCGGCGGAGCCATCGTGCCACCGCTCACCGGGTTTGTCGCAGATGCAACAACGCTTCGGGCAGCACTTGTCGTGCCCGCCCTCTGTTACGCGGCTATCGCCGCGTTCGCGCTATACTGCCGAATACATCCGGAACAGGATGCCGCCGCGCACCCCGTTGATGTCACGATGCCCGCCACCGCTCCCGTGAGCTAGGGCCTGTGAATGGATGCGGATGTCCACGCTTGGGAGCCAGGCAGCCGCTTTCATCTGCGATGGCAAGACGATTGGCTTCGCTGTCAGCGAGAGCACTAAGCACGAGAAGCATGTGCTGACCGAGAAGGACAGGCCGAGGAGGATGCTGACGCGGCAAGTGGGAGCGCCTGTGGAATCGGAACAGATGGACGACCTGGACTTCGACTTCTCCCGGCCGCGCTTTCCGGAATGGGATTATCCTCCCACGGGCCAGCTCTCGAGCTCGATCAGTCTTACCTCTGGGACGGTACTCCACGGCGGTCGTTCCGCGACGCCAAGATCCAGCGGCTGGAAGCCATGGCAGGCGACATCACCGTGGGCGTGGCGGTGCTCGCGGCGGTGATGAAAGAGTACCGGCTTCGCCGAGAGGAAGAAGGGCGCCGACGTGAAGAGGAGTGACACGGTACCTAATTTACGGGCGCATAGAGATCCTGCTTCAGCAAAAACGCGAAGTTGACCACGGCATCTTCCGCTGTGAGCCAGTTGGCGCCATGAGCCATCAATAGCATTGGTTCGAGCTGGGCTAGCAGGGGCGAACCGCGCAATCCCTCGCGCACCAGCTTTGGCTCAAGGCGTCCGAGTGTCGCCATGCCCCAGGCGAAGTCGGAGCCGCTTTGCTCGATCGCCTTCACCAGCACCTCAAGTACCTTTCGCCCGCCGATGACGCGCAGCGCTTCAGATGCCGCCGGTGCAAGGCTTGGCTCCCCATTTGAGAGAGCACGGACCAGCCGCTGGACGATAGGACGGGGCGTGTCGTGACCGAACGCCGCGATTGCGTGAAAAGCGACATTCTCGTCCGCGTCGTTCAGATAGGGTAGAAGGTCGTGGTACGCTTTCACGCCAGCCTTACCCAAGCCCCAGATGGCGGCTTGCCGACGTTCGTCGCCTTCGAAATCCGGATCGGCCGCAAGTTGGGCAAGTTGCTCGCGCGCGAAGTCTCCACCGATCTCGGTGAGAATGAGGATGGCTTCCATGCTCAGATCGGCAGCATCATCGCTCCACAGGAAGTCGGCAATACGGCCTTGTCCCGCAGCCAAGCCAAGTGCTGTTGCCGTGCCGGCGACCTCCAAGGCAACCCGGGCCTCGCGCTCGCTTTTCAAGGCCCTCTCCAAGAGCGGTAACGCGGCTTGCTCACGTTCCGGACGGAAGCGCACCGCCTTTGCCGCGGCATAGCGATCGACCGCCCGAGCGCTTCGCAGGCCTTTCACCGGATCGTACCGGCGCGCGAGATGCGGCGAGAGGTCGGCCATCCGGTCCGGCACCCCGGCAAGAAATGTCATGCCAGCCTCGAACCGATCACCGGCTGCGACATAGACGTTCCGACCTGCCACGTTGAACGACTGTTTACGGGCGGGCTCCTCCATCTGGACGAGCAGCTTGTCCCGCGTGACGGACAACACCGTTCCTGACCTCTTTGGTACGGTCGAGGGCCAAGTCCGATCGCGCTCGGCGCCCTCGGATGCCGATTTGGCTGGTCCTAATATAGATTTCCGGGCCGACCGCCTGAGTGAGCCGATGTCGAAATACGCCGCGTGATCGGCGGGGAATGGTCCACCCGGGCCGTTCCGGCACGCGATGAACGCGACAACGTCCTCGTCCTCGGCGCCTGCGTCCCAGACACGGTCGGGGTTGGCCGGCGCATCGCTCATCTTAATCGTCAACGCGCTCTTGGCCCTGACCTCCACCTTCAGGCCGGTCTTCACACATATCAGGTCGGGCAGCCGCAGCCGCTTGACCTTCGTCGCCCAGATCTTGTTCGACGTGCAGTAGCGCTCGAGCTCGATGGGCTCGAAACCCAGTCCCTCGAGTTCCGCAATCACCTGCCGCGTCCCACGGGCGCCCATCGTAAGATATCGCAGGAAGCTGGAATCGACCTTGAATCCCATCAGGCGCCCCCCTCATCCTCGAGAAGAACGGTGGCGGGAACACCCAACGCTTGGGCGATCTTGAAGATATTCTCGAGCGAGACGTTGCGCTCTCGGCGCTCCACTGAGCTGATGTAGGTGCGATGGAGCTGGGCACGCGACGCAAGCTCTTCCTGCGAGATGCCGCTGGCTTGTCGTAGCCGTCGGATATTCCGGGCGAGTATGGTCTTAGGGTCAGTTTGGCCCACTATCTTGCCCCGTCCGAACTTGCGGCGAAGCTAGGAACGTGTAAACGATAGGTCTACAGACTCTGAGTTTCACATCTGGAACTGCGATGCCCCTGGATATCGATGGCCTCCCCTCGACCGTGACCGCGCCACGCACCGATCCGGTCTATAATTGCCACGCCTATCTGACCAAGGTTCCGATCGCCGCAATCGTGCCGTTCATCGACACCTTCTCCAAGCCCGGTGAACTGATCGCCGACTTTTTTGCGGGCTCGGGCATGACGGGCCTTGCGGCACGCTCCCGGGGTCGTCGCGCGGCGCTCAGCGACATTTCCGTCCTCGGCCAGCATATCTGCTCGGGGTATCTGGCGGAGGTTGCGGCCGGCCAGCTCCGCATTGTCGCGGCACAGGTCGCAGCCGAAGCGCGCTTGGCCATCGGCAACCTTTATCAGACTCGGCGTGAGGCCGATGGCGCGGATATCGAAATGGTCCGCGCGGTCTGGTCGTTCACCTATTACTGCCCCGCATGCGCCGAGCAGATGGTCTATTTCGAGCATGTCTCACCGGACGGCGCTCCACCCAAACAATGCCCTTCGTGCGAAGCGCCGTTCGAGCGGCGGCGCTGGAAACGCGGCGAGGATGTGCCAGTCGAAGTCGTTGTCGATGGCGTCTCGGGCAAACAGGTCGCCCAGACCATCAGCCCTTTGGACGAAACCCGCATCGCCCTCGCGCTCGCAGACCCGCGCATGACGCTGGTGCCGTCACAGTCGATCGACTCGACCCGTGAAATGTATAGCCGATCGGGGCTTGGGAAGGCCGGCTTGACCCGCACTGCCGATTTCTTCTCAGCCCGTAACGCCATCGCCTTGCTCGAACTGTGGCGGGCCATCGAGAGGGTCAACGACGCCGATATCCAGAAGAAGTTGCGTTTCGCCTTCACCGCGATCCTGCCGAGGGCGTCGCGGCGCTATCAGTGGAGCGCCAAGCGTCCACTCAACGCCCAGAACCAGACCTACTACATTGCACCTGTCTATTATGAATGGAACATCTTCGAGCTATTCGGGCGCAAGGTTGAAGCCGCGATCCGCGCGGACCTAGAGCTGGCCAGTCAGCAAGGCGATGCCGCGCCCGAGGCGGTGACCTATGGCCTGGCGTCTGCCGATCGGCTCGCACACCTAAAGGATGCGTCGGTCGACTATGTCTTCACCGACCCGCCGTTCGGCAGCAATATCTTCTACAGCGATATGAGCCTGTTCCATGAGGCATGGCTCGGCACGACGACCGCCAATGCGTCGGAGGCGGTGGTCCACACGACGGGCACGCGCAAGGCCGGCTCGTCCGAACGCTACGAGACGTTGCTGCGCGGCGCTTTCTCGGAGGCCTTCCGCGTCCTCCGGCCCGGCCGCTTCATGTCGGTCGTGTTCGGCAACAGCAATGGCCGGATCTGGGGACTGGTGCAGCGGGCGCTGCGCGACGCCGGTTTCGTCGGCGCCCCCATCCATGTCGCGATCCTCGACAAGGGCCAGCGCTCCGTGAAAGGTCTCAGTTCAGGATCGGAGGGCGTGGTGACAGTCGATCTCATCATCACGGTGCAGAAACCTGATGCGGCGGGCGCGGAGATCATGGAGAAGCCGGAGCCAGCCGACGCAGCGGAGCTGATCAGGGAGGCAATCGCCGGGATGAGAATCGGGTCGATGCCCAGTCCCAGTCATCTCTATGCAGACATCCTGCGGCGCGCGATCGAACGCCACCTCCTTCTTGATGAGCTGCATCTGAGCGACGTTCTGATCGCGCTTCGACAGGCGGGTTATGGCGTCGATCGCAAGACGGGACTTCTTCAGGCGCAGGCAATGGATCGCGTGGCGGCCTGAAGCCGCCGCACTGTGATCGGCTCGGGAGCAATTGATTAGTCGCGCGGCCGGCTACTCGGCGGCCTCGAACATTTCCGTCTGCGGGAGATACTCTCGCAAATCCACGGTCTCACCGGCGGCCACCCGATCATGGGCGTCCCGCATCCGATCGGCGGCCGTCGTCTTGGGCAGGAAGCGGAAGACACTCGCCGCGAGATAGTCGAGCCGTTCCTCGAAGGCGAGCCAGTGACGGCCCTCGACTTCGGCGACGGCGCCGGTCGTGTTCGAACCCGCGAAGATATCCAGCACCGTATCACCGGGATCGGTGAGGAAGCGGATGAAGAATTCCGGCAGTTTGGCCGGGAAGCGTGCCGGATGACGGTCCGCACCGACCAGCTTGCATCCCGCAACATAGCCGCCATTCGACTCGGTGTTGGGGATCTGCAGCAGGTTCGACGGGATCGCGCCGCCATTGTCCTTGCCGAAGCCAGCGCCGATATCATGACCCGAAGGGCGTACCTTCGGAGTGTAGAATTTCTCCGGGTCCTCAATCAGCTTCATCATCCGATCCGAGTAAGGGACGAGCACCTTACGCACGTCGGCCTTCGGCCACTCAGTTTTCGAGAACCACCAGAGGTTGTTTACCGAATCCTTCGTGCGGATTTTGCGCTTATTGACCCACTCGATCGGGCTCGGCAGCTTCGCCGGATTGTACCAGTAGAAATCCTCGGCGAGGAAGAAGCCGACCTCGTCGCAGAAACGGAGCGGCAGCCGCAGATGATAGAGGCTGCGCGCGGGCACGCCCTTCTGGTAGGCGCCGCCGACGTCCATCACGAAGCTGCCGGTCGGCTTGAGCTTCACGTAGACCAGCGAGGCGAAGTCCATCAGCCAGTCGAGATACTCGGCCTGGTCGCGGTTGCCATAGGCTTTCTGCCTCTGGAGCGCGAACGGCGGCGAAGTCATCACCAGGTCCAGGCTCTCGTCGGGCAGGCACTTCAGCAGCTCGCGGGAGTCGCCGCAAAAGGCCGAACCGCTCTTGGTGGCGTAGGCTGGCTCCAGCCCGGATAACGCGTCAATCTTCAACGACAAACTCCCGATCACACCTATAGTGTGTAGACTCATAGTGGTCGCCGTTCAACGCTGATCTGCGTGATAAGTGACGATCCCGATAGTGCACGAGTTGTCCTCGCCCGCAACCTGCGAAAGCTGCGCGCCGAGCGATCGCTGAGCCAGGAGGCGCTGGCCGACCTGGCGGGCATGCATCGCAATTATCTCGGCGGGGTAGAGCGCTGCGAGCGTAACGTCGGAATCGACAACCTCGAGAAATTATCCAGGGCGCTTGGCGTCGGCATCGCCGAACTGGTCTCCTGATGGCGCGACACTCGGACTGGGAAAAGCTGGAGCGGCTAATGCCCGCCGTCCGAGAATTCCAGGCTCTGGCGAGCGAACACGGCATCGACGACATCTTCCAGGACAATGGCGGCAAGATTCTGCAAATGCTGCTGGCCCTCAATCTCCAGGGCATTCCTGGTCGCGAGGGGAACGACGCGGTCGATGTCGAAGGTCGCGAATATGAGCTCAAAAGCGTCAATATCTGGCTGACCGCCGGCTTCTCCACCAACCATCACATCAACGTGCCCATTATCAATAAGTACCGGCAGGTTTGCTGGGTATTCGCGATCTACGAAGGGATCGAGATGCGACGGGCCTATTTCATGCCGGCCGAGAAGCTCGAAGTATACTTTTCGGCCTGGGAGCAGAAGTGGCTGGGGAGCCAAAAGGACATCAACAATCCCAAGGTGCCGCTCCAATTCGTGATCGACAACGGCGAGCTCCTCTATGCGGACGAACGGGAACTCGATCTCGCGCGGGCTTCGGCGATTAGGGCGGCTCGCACGAAAGCATCGGCGGATCGCAAAAAAGCCAAGGCGTCGGCACAGGAGGAACTGGCGCTTGGCGCCGGCGAGGCGGCCGAGGATAATCCGGTTGCCATAGTCCGACGTAGAAGGCGACGCTCTTAAGCGCGTCCCGTCGTTTTTCGGTCCCGGAAGAAGCGGCGGGCTGTTTCCGATCGAATAGTGGCCGGTAGTGGCTAAGCAGCCTTTGATCTCTCGGGAAACCTGAAATCGGCCGGCACAGCCCGGGGCAGCCGTCGCCGGGAATGGTCGCCGATTGGCTTCGACGGCCGCTCAACAAGGACGACAGGCGCGGGTAGCCCCTTCGAAACCATGTCGGCCCAAACCTGCGCCAGTTCTCGACGCCGTGGCATGTAGGCGGCGCGATTATAGGCTCCTTCGACCTTCTCCTTGGGAACATGAGCAAGCATGAGATCAATGATCTTGCGATCATGCTCCTTGCCCTCTCGTTCAGCCCACTCGTTCATGATCGTCGAAAATGTCGCTCGAAACCCGTGCGGTACGTGATGACCATGGTAACCTGCACGATTGAGTAGATAGCCAATGGCGTTCTCGCTCATAGGCCGGTGGGCATGCCTGTTGCTCGGAAACAAGAGCTCACAACCGCCAGTCAGCGGCCACAGTGCGCGAAGCACGGTGACAGCCTGACTTGTGAGCGGGACGAGGTGATCGCCACCTAGCTCTTCTTTCCGATCGAGGTTGCCCTTCATCCGAGCGGCAGGAATGCACCAAAGAGCCCTCGGTCCATTCAGTTCTCCGAACTCGTCCCATCGGGCACCGCGCAGCTCGTTGGGGCGGACCGCGGTGAGCGCAAGAAATCGGAGCGCGAGGCGGGTGACAGGCCGAGCATAGTCCTCCTCCGCATCCTTGATCATCTGCCGGAGCCGCGCGAGATCCGTGATCGCCGGCTGCCTTCCCCGTCGAAGCGGCTTAAGCACCGCGCCCAGCTTCTCGGCCGGATCGGTCTGCGCCATACCTTGGGCGATCGCGTACACAAAGACTGCCGAAATCCGCTGGCGCACGCGCTTGGCAGTTTCGATCGACCCGCGGTCTTCGATCGCCCTGAGAACTTCGAGAATCTTCGGCGGCGTCAGCTCGGAAATGGGCAGCGCTCCGATGCCGGGAAATGCGTCACGCTCCAGACTACGCAGCACGTCGTCGGCATGTACGGCCGCCCACTGCGCCTTGTACGTCTTATGCCATTCGCGCGCGACGCGTTCGAACGTGTTGCGACCCGCCTCGATGTTGGCTTCAATCCTGAGTTTCTTAACCACCGTTGGGTCCTTGCCTTGGTCGAGCAGGGCTCGGGCTTCGTCCCGCTTGGCGCGCGCGTCGAGGAGGCTGACCATCGGATAAATGCCGAGCGCCATCGTCTTCTGCTTGCCGTCATAGGCGAAGCCCCATCGCCAGAGCTTTCCGCCGCTCGGGGAAACCAGCAGATAAAGTCGATGACTGTCTGTGAGCTTGTAGGGTTTGGCTTGCGGCTTAGCGGACCGCACTTTTGCGTCGTTCAGCAAGGTCTGTCTCCGATACCACGTTTTTCCATGCCGGTACCACGCGCCGAGACCACGCCAAGGACGGAGGCGTGCGGACGGCTGTGGTCGATCTGACCCGCTAAGCGTCAGTTTTCAGGGGAAACGTCAATCTCGGTGGACTTCTACGGACCCCTGCGGAAGGGGTCCTGGCGGAGACGGAGGGATTCGAACCCTCGATACGGTTGCCCGTATGACGCTTTAGCAAAGCGTTGGTTTCAGCCACTCACCCACGTCTCCGGATGGCCAGCAGGCCGCGGGCTATAGCGGGGGGCGGGCCGGACGGTCAACGGCCAGTTTGGCGCATTCGGCCGCGCAGCGGGACTCGCTCTGGCGCGAATCGGATTCGGCTCGTCGCGCGCCCTGCCCCCGTTCATTGCCGGTGCAGGCGCGATCTGCGTTAATCACCCCAATTGGGTCGCATCCCCGGGGGGTTATTCAGCGATGTTACGTCACCTACGCCTGTCCATCGCCGCCGCCGCGCTGCTGCTGATGGGCGCAACGCCGCTCGCCGCGCAGATCCGCGAGATCGATCCCAACGAGGCGATCGACGCCGATCTGGCGCCCGGTTACGATCCGCAGGCGGAAACGCAGAACCAGAACCCGCCCAGCTACACCTATGACGATCCCGCCGTGCCCGCCGATCCCGTGGTGCCGCAGGATCAGCAGGCGCAGCAACAGCAAGAACAGCAGCCATATGAGCAGCAGCAGGAGCAGGCGGTCACGGTGCCGCCCGCGCCCGGCAGCACGCTGCCCCAGCCGTCGATCGACGGCCAATACACCGCCACCGCCGACGCCAATACCTACAAGCGTGACGATCTGATCAACGCCGCCGAAGGCGTGTTCGGCAAGGGCGCCGAGGGGCTGGCCGGCATCATCGAGGATATCCTGAGCGATCAGGGCGAGCCCAACGCCTATATCGCCGGGCAGGAGGCGTCGGGCGCGTTCGTCGTCGGCCTGCGCTACGGCTCGGGCACGATGTTCCACAAGATCGAGGGCCAGCGCCCGGTCTATTGGACGGGACCGTCGGTCGGCTTCGACGTGGGCGGCGACGCCAACAAGACCTTCGTGCTGGTCTACAACCTCTACGACAGCCAGGAACTCTACAAGCGGTTCCCGGCGGCGGAAGGCCGCGTCTATTTCGTCGGCGGGTTCGCCGCGTCGTACATGCGCAGCGGCGACACCGTGCTGATCCCGATCCGCATGGGCGTCGGCTGGCGGCTGGGCGCCAACGTCGGCTACATGAAGTTCTCCGAAAAGCAGAAGTGGCTGCCGTTCTAGGGTCCAAACCCAATTAGGACAGGGTCGTGACGGAGCGGATTTTGGCGCACGGCTAGGAGCAAGGAGGGAGCGATGCTGAAGCATCGTGACCGACGCGCGGCCGGGCCCCCGCAAAGTAATACTTTGCGGGGAGCCCCGACGCCGCTGTGCGCCAAAAGCCGCCCGCCGCCGAGGCGGTCGCCCGGAGAGGCCCGCTGGATGTGCAGGTGGAACGATGCCCCGCATCGTTCCAGCCGTGTCCGGGGGACACGGCGGCCTGCACATCCGTCGCTTGCTTGCGCGTAGCACCAGCTACGCGTCTGCGCCGCGCTCCTTGCCAGATGGTCGGGTGAAGCTGCCCCCGGCAGCTTCAGCCATGTCCGGGGGACATGGCGGCCCGGCCATCCTCTCCGGGCGATCACGATCCCTGTCCTAATTGGGTTTGGACCCTAGGGCGCAGCGCCGCGCGGCCACGACCGCGCGATCAGCGCAAGCCCGGCCAGCGGGCAAAGCCCGTCCGCCGGCGCGAGCTTTGCTCGCGGCGGCTGCGGCCTGAGAATAGCTGAACCAGGCGCTCTCACCGGGCGCACAAAGCCCGGGGCCGGGCGAAACATTGCCCGGCCCCTCGCCTTCTAAAGCTCGATCGAGGCCGACAGCTTCACCGTCCGCGGCGCCCCCTGCAGCACGCTCGGCGAGAAGCTGTCATAAGCCGATTGCCAATAGCTTTCGTTCGTGACGTTATCGACCGTCAGCCTCAATGTCAGCGGGCGTTCCGCCACCGCGACGACATAGCGCGCGCCCAGATCGAAGCGCGTCCAGCCGGGAATCTCCAGCGTGTTCGCCGCATCCACCCACTGCGCGCCGGTGTCGACCACCCGTCCGGTCAACGTCGCGCCGGGGACGAACGGCAGGTCCCATTCGACATGGGCGTTGATCGTATAGTCGGGCACCCCGACCGCGCTGTTGCCCTCGTTCGCGGCGCCGCCGGTGTTGGTCAGCTTCGCCTCGGTGATCGACGCGCCGCCGATGAAGCGCAGCCCGCGCGCCAGCTCGCCGTCCAGCGCCAGCTCGATCCCGCGATTGCGCTGCTCGCCCTCGACCACGAAGACGCGCGGCCCGTCGGGATCGGACGCGTCGACCGGCCGGGTGAAGCTGCTCGGCTGCCTGGTCTGATAGAGCGCCAGGCTGGCGTTGAACCGCCCCAGCGCCAGCTTTCCGCCCACCTCATACTGCGCCGATACGAACGGCGCGAACACCTCGCCCGAATTGACCAGCAGCGGATCGATCGGCGCGGTCGGCCCCTGCGCCAGGCCCTCGATGCGGTTGGCGTAGAGCGACAGGCCTTCCGCCGGCTTGACCACCAGCCCAACGACGGGGCTCGCCGCATTCTCGCGATACTCGGTGTCGAGCGATCCGTCGCTGTAGAGATAGCTCTTCACATTGATCGCCTGCAGCCGCAGGCCGCCGGTCAAAAGCACATGATCGCCGAGGATGCCGATCGTGTCCGAGGCGAACGCGCTGCCTAGCCGCACGCGGCCGACCGCGAACGGATCGTCGAGATCGCCGCCGACGAAACCGGTCGGCGGCAGCGGCATCGCCGGCGTATCATATAGATTGGTCGCAAACCCGTCGAAGCCGCCGAGGAAGTCGTAGGCGTTGCGGTTGACCTGGCGGATCAGCGACCCGCCGAAATTGATCTCGTGGCTGATGCCGCCGCCCGCCAGCTTTACCCGCAAGCCTGCCTGCGCGGCCTCGTTGTTGTCGGTGCGCGGCACGAACAGCGCGCTGCCTGTCGCGGCACCCGTCGTCGCATTGACCACTTCCACGCCGCTATAGATGCCGTCCTCTGACCCGTCGCGCGCGCCGAACGCGGCATAGACCATCGCGTTGTCGGACAGGTCGTATTCGCCGCGCACCACGCCGAACAGGTCGGTCAGCTCGGTGAAGGTCCAGGGCTGGGCGTAGTTGGTGCCCGCGGGCGGGGGCGCCGGCACCTCTGTCAGCCCCGCGCCGATCGTCACCTTGGGCCGCAGCCGGTCGACCTCGACGCGCTGATAGGCGACGTCCAGCGAGAGGCGCGCGCGGCTTCCGCGCCAGTCGAGCCCCGCGCCGATCACTGCGGTGCGGCGGAATTCGTCGTCCACCGATACGTCGCCGGCGCGGTAGGCGCCGTTCACCCGGATGCCGAAAGCGCCGCCGCCGAAGCGCCGCGCGACGTCGAACGCTCCGCCGAAATGCCCGCTTTCGGTGAAGTTGGCGGTGACCCGCGTCAGCGGCCGTTCGGCGCGCTTGAGCATCAGGTTGACGTTGCCGCCGATGCCCGATCCGCCGGGGGCGGCGCCGTTCAGGAACGCGCTCGCGCCGTTCAGCACCTGCACGCTGTCGTACAGCTCGGGCGCGATCAGCTGGCGCGGGGTGATTCCGTAGAGGCCGTCGATCGCGATATCGTCGCCGAACAGCGGAAAACCGCGGATGATGAACAGCTCGGCCGCATTGCCGAAGCCGTAGCTCAGCCGCACCGAAGGGTCGTTCTCCAGCACCTGCCCCAGCGTCTGCGGCTGCTGGTTGAGGATCAGCGCCTCCGAATAGCTCTTGATCGCGAAGGGCACGTCCTCCGCCGGCTTGTCGCCCAGCACGCCGACGCTGCCGCCGCGCTCCACCTGTGTGCGGTTCTCGCGCTGCGCCGTGACGATGATGTCCTCGCCACTTTCGGCATCCTGCGCGAAGGCAGGGGCGGCGAGCGCGATGGCGGCGGCGCCGGCAAGCAGACGCGTGGCGAAGCTGGTCAAGATTTCCCCCGGAATTGTCGATGATGATAAGCCCAGCCCGCCGCGCCGACGGGCACGCCAAGCGTCAGCCAGGACAGGATGTCGCGCACTCCCTCACCGGTTAATGCGCTGACCAGTCCGATGACGCTGAGCACGGCGATCACGATCGGCATCGCGAACACCCGCCACAAGGATTGGCGGTGCTTGCGGGGCGGCATCCTGCTCATTCGGCCGGCACCAGCCCGCTGGTCTCCAGCTCTCGCACCCGCGCGTCGAGCGGCGCGCGGCGCTTGCCCAGCCACAGATAAAGGCCGGACGCGAGCACGATGATGGTGAAGATGTCGAGCAGCGCCCACAGGATCTTGAGCGGCAGTCCGCCATAATCGCCGAAGTGCAGCGGCCGGCTGAGGAACAGCGCCTGGACGTACCAGGGCATCGCGCGGATGTCGGTCAGCCGGCCGGTCGACGCATCGATCAGCGCCGGCCTGAGCAGTCCCTTGGTCAGCGGCGTGTCGCCTTGCATGAACACCGCATAATGGTGCGCGCTGCTGAACGCGCCGCCGGGAAAGGCGATGAACTGCACCCAATTGCCCGGCGCGGCGGCGCGCGCGGTGGCGAGCGCGCCGTCGATCGATGCGAGCTTCCCGGGCGCGGGCGCCGCCTGCCCGGCATAGCGCCCGGTCATCTCGGCCAGTTCGCTCGCGCGCCAGCTGCCGACGATCGGGTCCTCCAGCGCGTTGATCACGCCGGTCAGTCCGACGACGCTGGCCCAGGCCAGGGTGACGATGCCCAGCAGGTTGTGATAGTCGATCCACTTGATCCGGCGGCTGCGATTGGCGCGCACCGTGCCGAAATCCAGCCGCCGCATGAACGGCGCATAGAGCACCACGCCCGATACGATCGCGGCGAAGAACAGAGCCCCCATCGCACCCAGGAAGAACATGCCGGGCAACCCCAGGAACATGTCGGTGTGGAGTTGCAGCAGGAAGTGCATCACCCCGTCCTCGGTGATTACCCCCACCAGATCGCCGGTGCGCATGTCGTAGGAGCGTAGCGTCATCTGGGCGCCCGGCGCGTCGGGCGCGGGCCCCGTTGTGATGTTCACCACCGGCCGGTCCTCGTCGAAGCTCATGAACAGCCCGACATGCCCTGGCCGGTCGGCCAGCGCGCCGGCGAGGATGGCGTCGAGCGACGGCGCGACATTGCCATCGGCCACCGGCGGCAGGCCGTCGCTCGTCTCGGTCAGCGCATCGATCTCGTCATGGAAGATCAGCGGCAGCCCGGTGACGCACAGCATCAGCAGGAATGCCGTGCACACCAGGCTGGTCCATTTATGGACCAGATACCAGCGCCGCGTCACCACCCGGGTCATACGCGCAACAAGGCATTATTGCTAATCACTCGCAATTGCCGTAGCGACCGACGCCGCGCGGGGCAAGTGTCGTCGCGCGAAATATGATGATGGGTTGCATCCTCTCGCTCGATCGTGCGTCACACGATCATGGCCGCCGACGATCATCCTCAAGCACATCCATCGTCACCGTTCGCCTTCGCCATCTTCCGCGACGTCTGGCTCGCCAACCTCGCCTCGCGCTTCGGCGGGCTGATCCAGTCGGTCGGGGCGTCGTGGCTGATGATCTCGCTTGCCGCCTCGCCCGTCCTCGTCAGCCTGGTCCAGACCGCGACGACGCTGCCGATCATGCTGCTCGCGCTGGTCGCGGGGGCGCTCGCGGACACGTTCGACCGGCGCAGATTGATGATCGTCGCGCAGGTCTTCATGCTCGCCGTTTCGATCGTCCTCGCCGCCTGCGCCTATGCCGGGGTGATGACGCCCTGGCTGCTGCTCGCGCTGACCTTCCTGATCGGCTGCGGCGCCGCGCTCAACGGTCCGGCGTGGCAGGCGTCGGTGGGGGAGATGGTGCCCCGCCCCGTCCTGCCCGCCGCGGTCGCGCTCAACTCGATGGGCTTCAACGTCGCGCGCAGCACCGGTCCGGCGGTGGGGGGCGTCATCGTCGCGACCGCCGGCGCGGCCGCGGCGTTCGCGGTCAACGCGTTGAGCTATCTCGGCCTGATCTTCGTGCTGGCGCGCTGGCGACCGGCCGTCGCCCGCCCCTCCCTGCCGCGCGAACCGCTCGGCGCCGCGATGATGGCCGGCCTGCGCTATGTCGCGATGTCGCCGAACATCCTGTCGGTGATGATCCGCGCCGCGGTATTCGGCGTCGGCGCCGGCGCGGTGCCCGCGCTGATGCCGTTGATGGCGCGCGATCTCGTCGCCGGGGGCGCGCTCACCTACGGGTTGCTGCTGGGCGCATTCGGCGTCGGCGCGGTCGGCGGCGCATTCTTCGCGACGCCGCTCCGCCGGCGCATGTCGAGCGAGGCGATCGTTCGCGCGGCGCTGATCGCGTTCGCCGTGGCGAGCGTGATCGCCGCGGAAAGCCGCTGGCTGCCGCTGACCATGCTCGCGCTGCTGATAGGCGGCGGCGGTTGGGTGATGGCGCTCTCCACCTTCAACGTCACCGTCCAGCTTTCCGCCCCGCGCTGGGTCGTCGCCCGCGCGCTGGCGCTCTACCAGATGGCGGCGTTCGGCGGCATGGCGGTCGGCAGTTGGTTCTGGGGCATGGTTACGGAAAGATGGGGCGTGCCGACGGCGTTGCTGCTGTCGGCCGGCGTGCTGGCGCTGTGCGCGGCGATCGGCCTGCGCCATGCGCTTCCCAAGGCCGAGGCGCTCAACCTCGATCCGCTGGACCGCTGGCGGGAACCCAGGCTGCCGGTAGCGCTCGAACCGCGCAGCGGCCCGATCGTGGTCACCGTCGCCTTTCGTATCGACGAGGCCGACATACCGGCCTTCCAGGCCGCGATGGTCGAGCGCCGCCGCATCCGGCTGCGCGACGGCGCGCGGGGTTGGACCTTGCTGCGCGATCTGGAGGATAGATCGATCTGGATCGAGCGCTATCACAGCCCGACCTGGACCGAATATGTCCGCCATAACCAGCGCCGCACCCACACCGACGCCGACATCGGCGCCACGCTGCGCGCGCTCCACCGCGGCGAAGGCCCACCCGTCGTCCACCGCATGATCGAGCGCGAGCCGGGCCATGTCGCCCATGACGACATGATCATGGCGGAGCCGCTGACCGATCCGGCGCGGCAATCCTAGAACGGGCTACGCGGCCATCCGCCACCTCAGCGTCTCGCCGGCGTGAAACGGCACGATCGCCGTCCCCGCCGCCGGGATCGCCTCCGGCACCTTCGTGTCGCCGCGTTCCAGCGTGATCGTGCCTTCGTTGAGCGGCAGGCCGTAGAAACGCGGGCCGTTCTCGCTGGCGAACGCCTCGAACTTGTCGAGCGCGCCTTCCTCCTCGAACACGGAAACATAGCTCTCCAGCGCGAAGGCGGCGTTGTAGATGCCGGCGCAGCCGCAGGCGGTCTCCTTGCGCTCGACGGCGTGGGGGGCGCTGTCGGTGCCGAGGAAGAATTTGGCCGAGCCCGAGGTCGCCGCCTTGCGCACCGCCAGCCGGTGCGCCTCGCGCTTGGCGACCGGCAGGCAATAAGCGTGCGGGCGGATGCCGCCTTCGAACAGCGCGTTCCTGTTGATGATCATGTGCTGCGGCGTCACCGTCGCGCCGACCAGCGGGCCCGACCCCTCGACGAACGCCGTCGCCTCCGCGGTGGTGATGTGCTCGAACACGATCTTCAGCGCGGGAAAGTCGCGCGTCAGCCCCATCAGCACGCGGTCGATGAACACCGCTTCGCGGTCGAAGATGTCGATGTCTGGATCGGTCACCTCACCATGGACGAGCAGCGGCATACCGATCCGCTGCATCGCTTCCAGCGCCGGATGGAGCGTGCGGATGTCGGTCACGCCATGCGCCGAATTGGTCGTCGCATTCGCCGGATAGAGCTTGCACGCCGCCCACACGCCCTCGGCAAAGCCGCGCGCGATCTCCGCCGCGTCGGCGTTATCGGTCAGGTAGCAGGTCATCAGGGGGGTGAAGTCGGCGCCTTCGGGCAGGGCCGCCATGATCCTCCCGCGATAGGCCTCCGCTGCTTCAACGCTCACCACCGGCGGCGCGAGATTGGGCATCACGATCGCACGGGCGAACTGGCGCGCGGTCGCCGGCGCCACCGCGCGCAGCATCTCGCCGTCGCGCAGATGGACATGCCAGTCGTCGGGGCGGCGGATGGTCAGGCGGTCGGTCATGCCCGCGTTCCTAAGCTTCCCGGTATCGGTTGCAAGGGGCGGGGGAGTCCCTAACTGGGGATCATGGCCACCACCCTCACCGACCGCGCTCTCGTCCGGATCTTCGGCGAGGACGTGCGTGGTTTCCTCCAGGGGCTGGTCACGCAGGACCTCACCTCCGTTACGGAAGGCCAGCCGCAATGGTCCGCGCTGCTCAGTCCACAGGGCAAGGCGCTGTTCGATTTCATCCTCTGGACAGATGGCGACGACATCCTGATCGATTGCGAGGCGGATCGCGCCGAGGCGCTTGCCCGCCGTCTCGCCCTTTATCGTTTGCGCCGCGCCATCACCATCGCGCCGGACGAAACGCTCGCCGTCCACTGGTCGCGCGAAGCCGCCGATCGCCCGCGCGACCCGCGCCTCCCGGCGCTCGGCGCGCGCTGGCTCGCTCCGCCGACAGAGCCGGCCACCGGCTGGCACGCGCACCGTCTCTCGCTCGGCGTCACCGAAGGCGTGGCCGAGCTCGGCGACGGCGAGACGCTCTGGCTCGAATGCAACGCGCGCGAGCTGAACGGCGTCAGCTTCGCGAAGGGCTGCTTCATCGGCCAGGAAAACACGGCGCGGATGCACCACCGGTCGAAGGTCAACCGCCGCCTGGTCGTCGCCCCGCTCGCCGAGCCAGGCGACCGCACCCGCGCGACCTATCCCGATCTCGGCCTGATGATCGAGCACCGCCGCGTCGAGGCGCTCGGGGACGCGCTGACACCGGCATGGCTGAAGGCGGCGATCGCCACCTGACCAAGCCTCAGCGCCGCACCCGCCAGTAGACCGGCAGGCCGAGCGCCATCAGCCCCAGGCCCCACAAATCCGCTTTCAGCCCCAGCCCCCACACCATCCACAGCACGAACCCCGCCGACACCGCCGCGGCGATGACCAGCGGCACGTCCTTCGGCAAAAGCCGGATCGCGGCGAGCGCGCTCGCCAGATAGGCGACCATCCCCGCGGCAAGGCTGATCGTCGCGATGTCCTGGAACAGCTGGCCGGTCTTGCCGGTATAGTTGAGCAGCATCACCCCCGTGACCAGTAGGCCGGAGACGATGTGCGCCCGCGCCGGAGTGCCGCGCGGGCTTTCCTTGCCGAACCACGCCGGGAACACCCCGCCTTGGGCCATCGCGCGCGGGACCTCGCCCTGCAGCAGCGTGAAGCCGTTCAAGGCCCCGAGCGCGCTGATCGCGGCGAACAGCGCGACCACCGCCGCCATTCCGGTGCCGAGGGTGCGGCCGAGGAACTCGGCGATCGGCGCGGGCGAATTGGCGGTGATCTCCACGGGCATCAGCAGCGCGACCGAAGCCGCAACCGCGACATAGACGAGGCCGGTCAAGGCGGTGCCGATCAGCGTGACGCGCGGGACGGTGCGTGCGGCGTTCTCCACCTTGTCCGCCGGCACGGTCGCCGATTCGACGCCGAGAAAGCCCCAGAAGGTCAGCGCCGCCGCGCCGGCGATCGCCCCTGCGCCGATCGGCACCGCAGTTGCGGGCGCCACCGCCCCCGCGCCGTTCCTCAGCAGCAGCCACCCGGCGAGCAAGATCACCCCGGCGAGCGGCACGAGCTTGAGCACCAGCGTCACCAGCTGCACCCGCCCGGCGAGCGCAACGCCGCGGATGTTGACCGCGACCAGCCCCCACACCAGCACCAGCGCCGCGACGCCAGAGAGGTACGGCGTGGCCGTGAGCACCGGAAAGACCAGGCTCAGCGCGCTCACCACCGCGATCGCCAGCGCGCCGTTGCCCGCCCAGATCAGCACCCAATAGCTCCACGCGACGAAGAAGCCGACCGTGGGCCCGAACGCGGCATCGGCGAAGGCGTAGGGCCCGCCGGCGCATGGGATCACCGCCGCCAGCCGCGCGAAGACGAAGGCCAGGCACATCGCGCCGGCGATCGTCACGCCCCAGCCGATCAGCGCGTTCGCCCCCAACGGAGCGAGGTTCGCCGGCAGCAGGTAGATGCCCGATCCGATCATGTTGCCGACGACCAGCGCCAGCGCCGTCCAGAACCCCAATGCCCGCCGCGATGCCGCCGTTGCCATGCGTCGTCCCCTCGCCCGTCAGTTAGACATGATCGAGCGGCGAACGCCAGCCGTCAGGCGCGCCGGTTCAGTCGTCGATGTTGCGGCGGAAGGTCTCGGGCAGGAAGAGGAGGCCGATCACCACCGTCAGCGCGGCGATCAGCACCGGATACCACAGGCCGTAATAGATATCGCCCGTCGCCGCGACCATCGCGAAGGCGAGCGTCGGCAGGAATCCGCCGAACCAGCCATTGCCGATATGATAGGGAAGCGACATCGAGGTGTAGCGGATGCGGCTGGGGAACAGCTCGACCAGCATCGCCGCGATCGGGCCATAGACCATCGTCACCAGCATCGCGAGCGCCCACAGGATGGCGACGACCGCGACCTTGTTCATCGCGTCCGGATCGGCCTTGTCCGGATAGCCCGCAGCGGCGAGCGCCGTCTTGAGCTCGCCCTGGAATGCCGTGACCGCGGCCTTGCGCTGCTCGGCGGTCATGCCCGCGGGGTCGGGCGCGGTGAACGCCGCCTCGCCGATCCGCACCACGGTGGGCGCGTCCGTCGCAACGTCGCGATTGTCATAGTTGATTCCCGCCTTCGCCAAATATGTCTTGGCGATGTCGCAGCTGGTCGAATCGAAGCTGTTGCCGCCGATCGGATCGAACTGGAACGAGCATTCGTCCTGATGCGCCTGGATGGTGACGGGCGCGCGCGCCTGCGCAGCCGCCAGCGCCGGATTCGCCGCCCCGGTCAGCGCGCCGAACAGCGGGAAATAGACAAGCGCGGCGAGCGCGCAGCCGCCCAGGATGATCGGCTTGCGCCCGATCCGGTCGCTGAGCCAGCCGAAGAAGATGAAGAAGGGCGTCGCCAGCGCGAGCGCGATGGCGATCAGGATGTTGGCGGTCGCGCCGTCCACCTTCAGCGTCTTTTCGAGGAAGAACAGCGCGTAGAACTGGCCGGCATACCAGACCACCGCCTGCCCTGCGACCGCGCCGAACAGCGCGATCAGCACCCATTTGAGGTTGCCCCAGCGCGCGAATGCCTCGGTCAGCGGCGCCTTGGAGGTGGTGCCCTCCTCCTTCATCTTCTGGAAGACGGGGCTCTCGGCGAGCTGAAGCCGTATCCACAGCGATACGGCGAGCAGCAGGATCGAGATCAGGAAGGGCACGCGCCAGCCCCAGGCGGCGAAGGCCGGCTCGCCCATCATCGTCCTGAGGCCGATGACGACGAGCAGCGCCGCGAACAGCCCCATCGTCGCGGTGGTCTGAATCCAGCTGGTGTAGAGCCCGCGCCGCCCCTCGGGCGCATGCTCGGCGACATAGGTCGCCGCCCCGCCATATTCGCCGCCCAGCGCCAGGCCCTGGAGCAGGCGGAGCGCGACGAGGATGAACGGGGCGGCGACGCCGATCGAGGCGTAGCTCGGCAGCAGGCCGACCGCAAAGGTCGAAAGCCCCATGATGCCCATGGTGACGAGGAAGGTGTTCTTGCGCCCGACCAGATCGCCGATCCGCCCGAACACCAGCGCGCCGAACGGCCTGACCGCGAATCCCGCGGCAAAGGCGGCGAGCGCGAGGATGAAGCCCGTCGTCTCGTTCACGCCGGAGAAGAACTGCGCGGAGATATAGAAGGCGAGCAGGCCGTAGAGATAGAAGTCGTACCACTCGAACACGGTGCCGAGCGACGAGGCGGCGATCACCAGCTTCTCGTTCTGCGTCGCCTTGTGGTGTTTCGGCAGGCCATCCTCGGTGGTTGTCGCCATCACGCAATCTCCCCTCATTTTGGCGGAGGGAATAATGCGACCGGTAACAAAGACCAGCCCTTAGTTGTCCGATAATTTCTCGGCGACGAGCGGCGCGAGCCGATTTGCGA
This sequence comes from Sphingomonas gilva, assembly GCF_003515075.1. GTDB lineage: Bacteria > Pseudomonadota > Alphaproteobacteria > Sphingomonadales > Sphingomonadaceae > Sphingomonas > Sphingomonas gilva. The sequence goes on along the minus strand of NZ_QWLV01000007.1, from coordinate 147,563 downwards.
TCGCATCGACGCCCTCGGCGCTGGGATGAAGCCCGTCGGGCAGCATCATCCCATCGACGCCGATCACGCCGTCGAGGATGAACGGATCGAGCGTTGCGCCATATTCCGCCGCCAGCTCCGGATAGATCGCGTTGAAGTCGCGCGCATAGTCCGGCCCCAGATTGGGCGCGGCGACCATGCCGGTCAGGATCACCGGGATCCCGCGGCGCTTCAGTTCATCGAGCATCGCGGTCATGTTCGCGCGCGTCTCGGCCGGCGGCAGCTGGCGCAGCATGTCGTTGCCGCCCAGGCCGAGCAGAACGAGATCGGGCTTCGCCTCGAGGCTGTCGAGCGTGAAGGCCAGCCGCTGCCGCCCCGCCGCGCTGGTGTCGCCCGAAACCCCGGCCTTGACCACCCGCGCGTTGATCCCGCCTGCGCGCAGCTGCGACTGCAGTTCGTCGGCCAGCCCCTCGCCGCGGTTGAGCCCGTATCCGGCGTAGAGGCTGTCGCCGAACGCGACCACGACGCGCTCCGGCCCCGCGACCGCGGTCTCGGCCGGCGCTTGCGTGTCGGCCTTGGACTGGGCCGGTTGCGGAGAATCGCACGCGGCCAGTTGGAGAATTGCGAGCGCCGCCACATATGGGGCCAACATCCTCAGCGCGGTCACACTCATCTCCATGCCTGATCTGGTTCACGACGATATGGTCATCGCCGCGCGCGATGTCACGCTGACGCTCGGCGACGCCGCCGCGCCCACCCACATTCTGAAGGGCGTCGACTTCGCCGTCCGGCGCGGCGAGAGCGTCGCGCTGCTCGGTCCTTCAGGTTCGGGCAAATCGTCGCTGATGGCGATCCTCTCGGGCCTCGAGCGCGCGACGGGCGGGGAAGTGCGCGTCGCCGGGCTCGATTTCGCCGCGCTCGACGAAGACGAGCTGGCCAAGGCGCGGCGCGGCCGCATTGGCATCGTCCTCCAGGCGTTCCACCTGCTCCCCACCATGACCGCGCGGGAGAATGTCGCGGTGCCGATGGAGCTCGCCGGATCGGACGACGCTTTCGCCCGCGCCGATGCGGAGCTCGCCGCGGTCGGCCTCGGCCACCGGCTCGATCACTATCCCGCACAGCTTTCGGGCGGCGAGCAGCAGCGCGTCGCCATCGCCCGTGCCCTCGGACCGCGCCCCACCCTGGTCTTCGCCGACGAGCCCACCGGCAATCTCGATGCGGCGACCGGCGCGCAGGTGATGGACCTGCTGTTCGATCGCCAGCGCGCGACCGGCGCGACCTTGCTGGTCATCACCCATGATCCCGCGCTTGCCGAACGCTGCGACCGTATCGTCACGCTGGGCGACGGGCGGATCGTTTCCGACAGCGGCCGATGACCGGCTGGCGGTTGGCCTGGCGCATCGCGCGGCGGGAATTGCACGCGCGGTTCCGCGGCCTCAGGCTGCTGCTGGTCTGTCTGTTCCTCGGCGTCGGCGCGCTCGCCGCGATCGGCAGCCTGACCCAGGCGATCAGCGGCGAACTGGCCGCGCGCGGGCGAGTCATCCTGGGCGGCGATGTCGAGTTCGCCGTATCGCAGCGCGGACCGACGGCCGAGGAGCGCGCGGCGATATCCGAACTGGGCTCGCTCTCCGAAACCATCCGCCTGCAATCGATGGCGATCCGCGACACGCCAGCCGGGCCGCGCACCGTGCCGGTCGAGCTCAAGGCCGTCGACGCCGCCTATCCGCTCTACGGCGCGCTGACGCTCACGGACGGCCGCGCGGTGCGCGCGCCGGCGGCCACCCAGGTCTATATCGCCCCCGCGCTGGTCGATCGGCTAGGCGTGCGCGCCGGCGAAACGCTCCGCTTCGGCAACGCCCGCTTCACCGTCGGCGGGATCATCGCCACCGAGCCGGACCGGCTGGGCGAGGGCTTCACCCTCGGCCCCGTCGCGATCCTTTCCAACGACGGCATGGCGCGCACCGGGCTGATCCAGCCGGGCAGTCTCTACGAAACCAAGATCCGCGTGCGGATGACGGGCGGCGATCCGGCGGACGCCGCCGACGCGATCAAGGCCGAATTCCCGCTCGGCGGCTGGGAGACGCGAACGCGCGACCGCGCCGCGCCGGGCGCCTCGCGCTTCATCGGCCGGATGGGGCAGTTCCTCACGCTGGTCGGGCTCGCCGCGCTGATCATCGCGGGCATCGGCGTCGGCAACGGTGTCGCCGCCTATCTCGCCGCCCGACGCGGCGGCATCGCGACGCTGAAGGTGCTGGGCGCGACCTCGGGCCTGATCGCGCGCGTCTATCTGCTGCAGATCGTCGCCGTCGCGAGCATCGGCATCGCCGCCGGCCTCGCGGTCGGCGTCGGAGCGGTTCCAGCGATCGTCTGGCTGGCGGGCGACGTGCTGCCGGTCGCGCCCCAATTCGCGGTCCATCCGCTGCCGCTCGCGCTCGCCGCCGCTTACGGCCTGCTCATCGCGCTCGCCTTCGCCGCGCCGCCGCTCGTCGCGGCGAGCGAGGTGCCCGCGGCGGGATTGCTGCGCGGGCTGTTCGACCAGCGCCGCCCTGCACTCCGCAAGGTGGTGCCGTGGATGGCCGCGGCGGGGGCCGCGCTGGTCGCGCTCGCGGTCGCGACCAGCCGCGATCCGCTGTTCAGCGCGGGCTTCCTCGCCGCCGCCGCCGGCGTCCTGCTGCTGCTCGCCGGCTTCGGCTGGCTGGTGCGCCGTACCGCCGCCCGCGCGCCGCGTCCGCGCCGTCCGCTGTTCCGCCTCGCGATCGCCGGGCTTCACCGCCCCGGCGCGCGGACGACGACCCTGGTGGTGGCGCTGGGCTTGGGTCTCACCCTGTTCGTGCTGCTCGCCGCGATCCGCACCAGCCTCGACGCCAACATCCAGCGCAGCGTGCCCGAGCGTGCGCCGTCGCTGTTCGCGCTCGACGTGCCGCGCGACCGCGAGGCGGAGTTTCGCGCGACCATCGCCGCGGTGGAGCCGCGCGCCACCGTGCGCACCGTGCCCGCGCTGCGCGGCACCATCACCGGCTATGGCGATACCCGCGTCGCCGACCTGGAGGAGCTGCCCGAGGGCGCTTGGGCGCTGCGCGGCGAGCGCGGCCTCACCTATGCCGCGACGCCGCCGCCGGGAAGCTCGGTGGTCGAAGGGCGATGGTGGCCCGCCGATTATGCCGGCCCGCCTTTGGTCTCGATCGATGCCGAGCTCGCCCGCATCCTCGACCTGAAGATCGGCGATCCGCTGACCTACACCGTTCTGGGCGTCGAGCGGCGCGCCACCGTCGCGTCCTTCCGGCGGATCGATTGGGACACGATGGGTTTCAACTTCGTCATGGTGTTCAGCCCCACCGCGCTCTCGAACGTGCCCCACAACCTGGCGGCCACCGTCGACCTGCCCGACGGCGGTGAGCCGGCGGTGATGCAGGCGCTGCTGCCGCGCTTCCCCTCGGTCTCGCTGATCGAGGTCGGCGGCGTCATTGCCCAGGTGCGCGACATCGTGTCGCAGATGGCGACCGCCATCGCCGCCGCCGCCTCGATTGCCATCCTCGCCGGCATCGCCGTGCTGATCGGCGCGATCACCGCCGCGCGCGAGACGCGGACCTATGACAGCGTGATTTTGAAGACCCTGGGCGCGACTCGCGCGCAAATATTAGGCGCGCAGGCGATCGAGTACGCCCTGCTCAGCGCCGCGCTCGCCGCCGTCGCGCTGGCGCTGGGCATGGCCGGCGCCTGGTATGTGATGACGCAGATCTTCGAATTCGACTGGCTGCCCGACTATCCGACCGTGCTGGCGACGCTCGCCGCGGGCGCCGGCCTCACCATGACGATCGGCCTGCTCGGCGCGCTGCCCATCCTCGCCGCCCGTCCGGCGCGGGCGCTGCGCGAGCTTTAGTCCTCCGCCGCGATCTCGACGCGCAGGCCGTCGAGCGCGTCGCCGAACGGGATTTGGCACGACAGCCGCGACCGCTCGTCCCGGTCGGAGGTGCTGTCGAGCAGGTCGTCCTCGTCCAGGCTCATCTTGGGCATCAGGTGCGCGAAGTCGGGATCGACATGGACATGGCACGTCGCGCAGGAGCAACTGCCGCCGCACAGCGCCAGCAGCTCGTCGAAGCCGGCGTCCTTGATCACGTCCTTGACCGACAGCCCCGCCTCGCCCTCGACGACATGCTCATTTCCATCCCGCGTGACCACGATCAGCTTCGGCAACGTCATTCCCCTTGCTCGCATTCCGGTTCGCCGCCGCCTATGTCTGGCGCGGACGGCTATATCAAGGGATCACCATGGGGCTGAGCAGCGATCAGATCAGGATGGCGATGGACGAACTGGCGAAGCGCGAGCCCGCCTTCGCCGCGGCGCTGGGCCGAATAGGCTATCCAGAGCCGCGCATCCGCGCGCGCGGCTACGATACGCTGCTGCGCACCATCGTCGGGCAGCAGGTGAGCGTGCATGCGGCGAACGCGGTATGGAACCGCCTGGAGGCGGCGCTTGGCCCCGATTGTCCACCGGACAAGCTGCTCGCCGCCGATTTCGACGCGCTTCGCGCCTGCGGCCTTTCGCGCCAGAAGCAGGGCTATGCCCGCAGCCTGGCCGAGCTGGTCGTCTCCGGCGCGCTCGATCTCGACAATCTGCCCGAGGATGACGAGGCGGCGATCGCCGAGCTCGTCAAGATCAAGGGCATCGGCCGGTGGTCGGCGGAAATCTATCTGCTGTTCGCCGAGGGACGCGCCGATATCTGGCCGGCGGGCGATCTCGCCATCCAGATCGAGGTCGGCCGCATCTTCGGCCATGCCGAACGGCCGAGCGAGAAGCAGATCCGCGAGCTTGCCGAGGCGTGGCGGCCGCATCGCGGCGCCGCGGCGATCTTCGCCTGGCACCATTATAAATCGGATATGCCGCTGTAACTTTTTGCCGAAATTGCCGAATTCGTCCAATACAGCGCGCAGGGCGGCGGTCTATGCGCGCGCCGTCGATTGTGGGGATCGACAGGGGGTGACGACCAGACCGGCCTAGGTTCCGGGGGGCATCAACCGGTGACGCCGATCCGTGCTACAGCAGCACGTCGATCGCATGGATCGTCACCCCCACCAGCCCGCCGACCAGCGTGCCGTTGACGCGGATATATTGCAGGTCGCGTCCCACCGCATTCTCCAGCCGCCCGGTAATGGTATGCGCGTCCCAGCCGCGCACGGTGTCCGACACCAGCCGGACGATGCCGTCGCCGTAGCTTGCGGTCGCGCCCACCGCCGCGCGGCGGGCGAAGCGGTTGATCGTCATGCGCAGTCGCGGCTCGGTCAGCAGCGAATGGCCGACCTGCTTCCAGAAATCGCCGAAGCGCCCGGCCATTGCCTCATCGGGGTTGCGGGCGAGGCGCAGCAGCCCACGCCGGGCCTGCTCCCAGAGCCCCTCGATCCAGCGCGCCATCGCGGGATTATCGAGGATTTCCGCCTTGATCCGCGCGACGCGGGCCTGCATCTCCGCATCGGCCTGCAGGTCCCGCGCCAGCGTCTCCAGCCCCTCCTCGGCCTTCATCCGCAGCGGATGCTCCGGATCGGCGGCCATCTGGTCGAGCATCTTCAAGAGACCGTCGATGATCGCGTTGGCCAGCTTCTCGTCCAGGCCGGTCCAGCGCATGATCGATCCGGCGCGCTCGTGCACCATGTCGCGGATCAATTGCTCGTTCGCCTCCAGCGTCTTCGCCGCCCAGCGCACGATGCCGTCGATCAGCGGCACGTGGCGTCCGTCGGCGATCGCCGCGGTCAGCGCCTGGCCGAGCAGCGGTGCGACGTCGAGATCGCGCAGCCGCTGCCCTACCGCCTGCTTGACCATGCCGCCCAGCCGCTCCTGATCCAAGCTTTCGAGCATGTTGGCGACCAGCCGCGCGACGCCCTCGCGCAGCCGGCTGTTGAGCCCGGTCGGCTCCGACATGAAGCGGCCCATCGCGCCCGCGACGTCGACCCGCTTCATCCGCCGCGCCACGACCTTGGGGATCAGGAAATTGTCGCGCAGGAAGGTGGCGAGCGTGTCGCCGATGCGATCCTTGTTGCGCGGGATGATCGCGGTGTGCGGGATCGGCAGCCCAAGCGGGTGACGGAACAGCGCGGTTACCGCGAACCAGTCCGCCAGCCCGCCAACCATCGCCGCCTCGGCGAATGCGCGGACGAAGCCCCAGGCGGGGTGCAGATGCTGCAGCGAGCGGGCGATCGCATAAGTGATCGCCATCACCACCAGCATGCCGGTGGCGACGACGCGCATCCCCGTCACGCCGCCCTGCGCTGGGTTGAACCTGGCGAAGGGGCGGCGTGCAAGCGGCGTCATGCCATGGAGAATAGCCGAACCCGGCGAAAGTTCACTCCGCCGGTTGCGGCTCCGGGCGCTCGCCATGCTGGGCGGGATCGTAGGTCAGCAGACGGCGGCGCAGGAACGGGCCGATTCGCTTTTCCAGGCCGTCCGCCAGGCTGAACGCCGCGGGCACGATCAACAGCGTCAGCAGCGTCGACAGGATCAGCCCGCCGATCACCACCGTGCCCATCGGCGCGCGCCACGCGCCGTCGCCCGACAGCGAGAGCGCGGTCGGCACCATGCCCGCGACCATCGCCACGGTCGTCATCACGATCGGCTGCGCGCGCTTGTGCCCGGCCTCCTCGATCGCCTCGAACTTGGGCGTGCCGCGATCCATCTCCTCGATGGCGAAATCGATCAGCAGGATCGAGTTCTTGGCGACGATGCCGAACAGCATGAGGATGCCGATGAACACCGGCAGCGACAGCGGCTGACCTAGGATCATCAGCGCGATCAGGCCGCCCAGCGGCGCGAGCAGCAGCGAGCCCATGTTGACCAGCGGCGACATGAAGCGCTTGTAGAGCAGGACCAGCACCGCGAAGACGAGCAGGACGCCGGAGAACAGCGCGATGCCGAAGCTCTTGGCCATCTCGGCCTGCCACTCATCCTCGCCGACGGGCGCGTTGGACACGCCGACCGGCAGGTTGGTCATCACCTGGGTCTTCATGATCTTTTCCATCGCCGTGCCCTTGACCGCGCCGGGAGCGAGGTCGGCGCCGACGAAGACGCGCCGCTGCTGGTTGTAGCGCTGGATCGTCACCGGGCCCGAACCGAAGCCGATCTCCGCGACGCGGCTGAGCGGCACCGATCCGCCGGATGCGGTCTGCACCGGCAGGTTCTGGATGGTTGACAGGTCGCGGCGGGAGTTTTCCGGCAGCATGACCCGAATGGGGACCTGTCGGTCGGAGAGCGAGAACTTGGCGCTGTTCTGATCGATGTCGCCCAGCGTCGCGATGCGGATCGCCTGGCTGAGCGCGGCGGTCGTCACGCCGAGCTGCGCGGCGAGATCGAGCCGCGGCGTGATGATCAGCTCCGGCCGGCGCATGTCCGCGTTGACGCGCGGCGCGCGCACCTCCGGAATGCCTTTCATCTGCTCGACCAGGCGCGCGGCGGTACGGTCGAGCAGCGCGGGATCGGAGCCCGAGAGCATGATCGAGATCGCGCGGCCGGTGCCGCCGCCGCCGCCGAACGACTGGAAATAGACCCGCGCGTCGGGGATCGCCGCCAGCCGCGGCGCCAGCTGCCGCTCATATTCCATGCTGGTGCGCGCACGGTCCTCGGTCAGGTTGATGAACAGGTTGGCGTTGCCCTCGCGGATCGCCTCCATCACCAGCTTGGTCTCGGGCTGTTCGGCGATGATGCGGGTGACCTGATCGGCGACCGCCTCGGTCTGCTTGATGGTCGTGCCGGGCACCATCTCGATGCGCACCTGGCTGCTGTCGCTGTTGACCTGCGGGAAGAACTGCTTGGGCAGCATCACGAACAGGCCGAGCATGACGACGAACGACACCAGGCCGATGCCCATCACCCACACGCGGTGGTCGCGCCAGTGCGAGATCAGGTGCCGGAAGCGGCCGTGCGCCGGATCGCGATCGACCTTGCTGTCGTCGAGCGACCAGCGCAGCACGCGCATGTAGCGGTCCATCATCCAGCCGCCGCCATGCTCGGCATGGCCGAACGCCTTGAGGAAATAGGCCGCGATCATCGGCGTGATCATGCGCGCGACGGCGAGCGAGATGAGCACCGAGGCGACCACGGTCAGGCCGAAATTCTTGAAGAACTGGCCGGACACGCCCGGCATCAGGCCAACGGGCAGGAACACCGCGACGATCGAGAAGGTCGTCGCGACCACCGCCAGGCCGATCTCGTCGGCGGCGTCGATCGCCGCCTGATAGGCCGATTTGCCCATGCGCATATGGCGCACGATATTCTCGATCTCGACGATCGCGTCATCGACCAGCACGCCCGCGACCAGGCCGAGCGCGAGCAGCGACAGCGAATTGAGCGTGAAGCCCATCAGGTCCATGATCCAGAAGGTCGGGATCGCGGACAGCGGAATGGCCAGCGCCGAGATGACCGTCGCGCGCCAATCGCGCAGGAACAGGAACACGACGATCACGGCGAGCACCGCGCCCTCGACCATCGCCGCCATCGAGCTGTGATACTGGTCCTCGGTATATTGGACGTTGTTGAACATCGTGATGATGTCGACGCCCGGATTTTCCTTCTCGATCTGGGCGATCACCTCCTCGGCCGCGTCGAACACGGTCAGGTCGGACGCGCCCTTGGCGCGCGCGATCGAGAAGCTCACCACCTGCTTGCCGTCGATCTTGCCGATGCGCGACTGCTCGCTGAAACCGTCACTCACATCGGCGACGTCGGCCAGCTTGACGGTGCGCCCGCCCCCCAGCGAGATCTGCGTCTGCGACAGTTCGTAGGCGTCCTCGGCGTTGCCGAGCACGCGGACCGACTGGCGCGATCCGGCGATCTCCGCCTTGCCGCCCGCCGCGTTGACGTTCACCTGGCGGAGCACATTGTTGATCTGCGCCGCGGTGACGCCCTGCGCCTGCATCCGCGCAGGATCGAGGATCACCCGGATTTCGCGGTCGACGCCGCCCGAGCGATCGACCTCGCCCATCCCCTGGATCGCCATGAGCCGCTTGGAGATGGTGTCGTCGACGAACCAGCTGAGCTGCTCCATCGTCATGTCGGACGCCTTGACGGCGTAATAGGCGAGCGGGTTGCCCGTCGTCGTCTCCTTGAAGACGTAGGGCTCCATGATCCCGTCGGGCAGCTCGCCGCGGACCTGGTCGATCGCGTTCTTGACCTCGTTCACCGCCTGGTTGACGTCGACGCCGATCTGGAACTCGGCGACGGTGGTCGAGGACCCTTCATTGGCGGTCGAGCTGATGTTGCGCACGCCATCGATCCCGCGCACCGCCGATTCGACGCGCTGGGTGATCTGCGTCTCGATCTCGGTCGGCGCCGCGCCCGGCTGCGAGATGGTGGCGATGACGACCGGGAACTCGATGTCCGGATCGTTCTGCACCTCCATCGTCATGAAGCTGATCAGCCCGGCGATGGTCAGGCCGATGAACAGCACGATTGGGACCACCGGATTGCGGATCGACCAGGCGGAGATGTTCCTGAAATTCATCGCGTCTTATCCATCTCGCCGCCGCCGGGCGAAAAACCCGACGGCGGACATCCCTATCAGCCGTTCCCGCCGGCGCGCTTGGGCTTCACCGTTTCGCCGGGGTTGAGGAACCCGCCCGCGCGCAGCACCACCTGCTCGTTGCCGCTCAGTCCGTCGGTGATGGCGATGCCCTGGCTGGTCACGGTGCCCGTCGTGATCGGCCGGCGCGCGACCTTGTTGTCGCGTCCGACGATATAGACGTAGCTGCCGCGCTCGTCGCTCAGGATCGCCGATTCGGGCAGCACCGGCGCGACGCGGGCGCCCGCCACGATGTCCGCAGAGGCGAAGCCGCCCGGCCGCAGCTCGGGATCGTAGGAGAGCGCGATCCGCGCGACGCCCTGGCGCGTTTCCGGATTGATCACCGGCGACACCTGCCACACCTCGCCCTTGAAGGATTGCCCGCTGCCGACCGGGGTGACCGTCGCCTGCGCGCCCACCGGCATCGCCGCGAGATCGCTTTCGGAGAGGCGCGCGAGCAGCTCCATCTGGCCGCCCATGGCGACGCGGAACAGCACGCCCGATCCGGCGCTGACGATCTGGCCCGGCTCGACGTCGCGCGTCAGGACGAGGCCCGCCGCCGGGCTGCGGATATCGAGCCGGCTGTTGCGCGCGCGTGTCTCGGCCAGCTGCGCCTCGGCCACGCGGACACGGGCCAGCGCGGCGTCGCGCGTCGCCGTCTTGCGGTCGATATCGGCCTGCGAGATGAAGCCGCGCTCGACCAGCGTCTGCGCGCGGTCGAGCTCGGACTGGGCGAGCTTGGCGTCGGCGCGCGCGACGTTGATGCTGGCGGCGAGCTGCGCCGCCGTCTGCGCCTGCACCGAACGATCGACGGTGGCGAGCACCTGCCCGGCGCTGATCCAGCTGCCCGGCTCGACCAGCACGCGCGTGACGAGCCCGCCTTCGCCCGCGACGCCCACCGGCATCTCGCGCCGCGCGGCGATCGTGCCGGTGGCGGAAACGGTGCGCTGCACGGTCTGGCGGCCCGGCACCGAGACGGTGACGGTCGGCGCGTCGCTGTTGGCGTTCGCCGCGCCCGCGGCGGGCGCGTCGGCGCCGCGCCCGAACGCGAACCACAGGCCCGCCAGGACGACGGCCAGCGCCACGGCGGCGATGATGATCCACTTGCGGCGGCTCGGCCTGCCTTCGACAAACACCGTGTCGCGATCCGCGGAAAAGTTCGATTCGTAGTTCATCTGGTCCAACGCCCTGTCGCCGCCCGAACCCCCTCCGGCCGGTCGCGGTAGAACTGTATTATCCGAATAAGTCACCGATCTCAAGCGCCGATCGCACACGATCGGACGCGCCGCGCGCCTTTGCGCCAGAATCGTCTCAAACGCAAGCAATTCCGGGCGTCGTTGCGGTACCCAACCCTGCCCTTGTCGCTTGTTCTCCGCAACGATATTCATCGGGCGCGCAACAAAAGGGAGGGCGGCATGGCCGATCTGGGTTTCTGGGGCTGGATTCTGATCGGGGCGGTCGCCGGCGTCATCGGCAAGCTGATCATGCCGGGCAAGGACCCGGGCGGCTGCATCGTCACCATCCTGCTGGGAATCGCGGGCGCGCTGCTCGCCGGGTTCGTCGCCCAGGCGCTCGGGCTGGCGGTGCGCGGCTGGTTCGCGACCTATCTGGCGGCGATCGCCGGCGCCGTCGTCATCCTGGTCATCTACCGGCTGATCATCCGCAACCGGCGGGTCTGAAGCCGCCGTCCAAGGAATCGCCGTTAAGCCTCCGTTTTGTCGGCAATGTCCAAAAGCGGCCCAACGACAGGAGGTTTGACATGAAATTCCGTTCGAAGCTGATCATCGCCGCGATGCTGGCGACGGCGAGCGCGCCGCTCGCCGCGCAGGCGGTCGCGCCCATGCCGGTGGCGGTGATCGAAGGCACCCGGCTGGACGTCGCCGCGCGCGGCGAGGTGCGGCGCGTGCCCGATCTCGCGACGATCAGCGCCGGCGTGGTGACGCAGGCCCCCACCGCGGCGCAGGCGCTGGCCGATAACGCCAAGGCGATGGACCGCGTGCTCGCCGCGCTGAAGGCGGCTGGCGTCGCCGAGCGTGACGTCCAGACCGCCAACATCGGGCTCGATCCGCAATATCGCTATGGCGAGAACGTGCCGCCGGTGATCACCGGCTATCAGGCGCGCAACACGGTGTCGGTGCGCTTCCGCGACATTTCCAAGGCGGGCGCGATCCTGGACGCGCTGGTCAAGCAGGGGGCCAACCAGATCAACGGCCCGACGCTGAGCCTGGCCAATCCCGACGAGGCGCTGGACGAGGCGCGCGTCGACGCCATCGCCAAGGCCAGGGCGCGCGCCGAAATCTATGCGAAGACGCTGGGCATGCGCGTGGTGCGCATCGTCGCGGTGAGCGAGGCGAGCGACATGCCCGGCCCGCCGGTGCCGGTGATGTACGCCCGCGCGCAGGCGATGGACGCCGCCGAATCGAAGATCGTCCCCGGCGAGCAGGAAATCGGCGTCTCGCTGAACGTGGTGTTCGAACTGCGCTGAAACAGGCGTGAAAAAGGGGCCGTCCGATTGCGCGGACGGCCCCCTTTTTGCGATTTCGAAAGCTTAGCGGACCCTGCCGCGGCGAACGAGGTTGACGATCGCCAGCAGCACCACCGCGCCCAGAAGCGAGATCAGGAACGAATAAACTGTAACGCCGTCATTGATCGATCCACCGCTGAAGATCAGCCCGGCGATGAACGCGCCGACGATGCCGACGACGATGTTGAGCAGGATGCCCTGCTGCGCATCGGTACGCATGATCAGGCTGGCGAGCCAACCCACGACGCCGCCGACGACCAACCAAATGATAATACCAATCATCGAACGTCCCTCCTGTTGGCCCGGAACAGCCGGGCAATACTGAGGGGTTCAATCGCGCGATGGCGTGCTTTGTTCCGTTAGCGTTTCGAGGATGCGGCGAGCGGAGCCCGCGTCAGTATTTCTGCTGGCGCTCGTAGAGCGACTTATAGTGCTGAATCCGCGTCACGCGCAGGCCCGGCATGCCCGAACGATCGATCGCGCGCTGCCAGCCGGCGAATTCCTCGACGGTCAGGTTGTAGCGCGAGCAGACCTCGTCGACGTTCAACAGTCCGCCATTGACCGCGGCCACGACCTCGGCCTTGCGGCGAACCACCCAGCGGGTGGTTTCCGGCGGCGGCAACGTATCCAGCGTCAGCGGCTCGCCGAGCGGGCCGATGACCTTGGCGGGACGGATTTTCTGGTTCTCGATCATTCATCACCTTCGACGCGCGGCCCCGTCTGGCCGCCTCAACATTCCGCCTCTTACGGGCGGGGCATTGAAAAAGCGCTAAAGCGCCAAGGTAAACATTCCGGTCATTCGGGTTTACGCGTGACCAGCAGATCGGAAACCTCGCTGTGGAAGCTCGCGGCAAGCGCCGGAATGCTGACGCCGAGATGCTGCTGCGCCCGCGCCGTGGGGCTCGCCGCCTGGCGCGCGGACACGCCCGCCAGCATCATCGCGAGATCGGGCGAAGCGGCGACGCGCCGCCGTTCGCGGCCCAGGGGCGTGAAGCTCAGATCCAAGACTGTGAACCCCCATGAAGGACACGGCGACGCCCGAGTCCCGCTTCGATCTAGCCGATCATGTTGAATCGTCGGTAAATCCTCCCGCGCTTTTGCAACCGCGCGCCCATGCGCCTATCTGCGCCACCGTGACCGAAGGTGATTTCCAGCTTCCCGCGCCGCTTGCCGGCCGTCGCATCGTCGTCGCCATGTCGGGCGGGGTCGATTCGTCGGTGGTCGCAGCGCTTGCCCATGCGAGCGGCGCGGAGACGATCGGCGTGACGCTCCAGCTCTACGATCACGGCGCGGCGGTCGGCCGCACGGGCAGCTGCTGCGCCGGCCGCGACATCCGCGACGCGCGCGCGGTGTGCGACCGGCTGGGCATCGCCCATTACGTGTTCGATCACGAAAGCCGCTTCCGCGACAGCGTGATCGATGATTTCGCCGACGAATATCTCGCCGGGCGCACGCCGATTCCCTGCGTCAAGTGCAACATGGGGGTGAAGTTCACCGACCTGTTCCGCCTCGCGCGCGAGCTGGGGGCGGACGCGCTCGCCACCGGCCATTATGTCCGCCGCGTCATCGGGCGCGAAGGCGCGGAGCTGCACCGCGCCGCCGATCCCGCGCGCGACCAGAGCTATTTCCTGTTCGCGACGACGCAGGACCAGCTCGATTTCCTGCGCTTTCCGCTGGGCGGCCTGCCCAAGCCGCGCGTGCGCGCGCTCGCCGCCGAGCTCGGCCTCGCGGTGGCGGGGAAGCCCGACAGCCAGGACATCTGCTTCGTCCCCGACGGCGATTATGCCGGGCTGGTGAAGAAGCTGCGGCCCGAGGCGGACACGTCGGGCGAGATCGTCGACCTCGACGGCCGCGTGCTCGGCCGGCATCGCGGCATCATCCATTTCACCGTCGGCCAGCGCCGCGGCATCGATATCGGCGGTCAGGCGGAGCCGCTCTATGTCGTCCGCCTGGATGCGCCGCGCCGGCGCGTCGTGGTCGGGCCGAAGCGCGCGCTCGCGGTGGCCGCCGCGCGCCTCACCGACATTAACAGGCTCGGCGGCGGTCACACCGGACCTCTCACCGCAAAGGTGCGTTCGCTCGCTAGGCCGGTGCCGGCGCGCATCGAGGGCGATCGGGTGGTGTTCGACGCGCCCGAATATGGCGTCGCGCCCGGCCAGGCGGCGGTGCTCTACGACGGCGACCGCGTGCTCGGCGGCGGCTGGATCGCCGAGACCGAGGCGGCGCTCGCACAGGCTGCCTGACGAAAAAAATGTCGCTTTCGCTCTGTCCTACATCGTTCGAATCGTGCGACAATGCGATCGATGCTGGCAGCTTTCTCCTCCCGCGACCTCGGTAAAGCCATTGCGCATCGCCGGGGGGCCCCGGACGTTTTCATGCGTTGGGCGTCAAATTTCTCAAATCCGTCGACTTGGCGCCGCGTGACATGTGCGTTGAGCCGCATTTTCCTCAAAACTGTCAACTTACCGGCCACGGCGATCGGGGCGTCGCCGCGCCGATGACCGAACCCAGCTTCCTCGTGCGCCAGGGCCGCGCGCGAATCGCCTATCGCCGGATGGCGGGCCGCGGGCCGACGATCGTCTTCCTGCCCGGCTACCGGTCGGACATGCAGGGCGGCAAGGCGGTCGCGCTCGAGGCGTGGGCGCGGGCGCGCGGCCAGGCGATGATCCGCTTCGACTATGCCGGCTGCGGCGAGAGCAGCGGCGACTTCGCCGAGCAGACGCTGACCGGCTGGCGCGACGATGCGCTGGCGGTGATCGACTCGCTGACCGAAGGGCCGCTGGTGCTGGTCGGATCGTCGATGGGGGGCTGGCTGATGCTGCTCGTCGCGCGTGACCGCGCCGATCGGATCGCCGGGCTGGTGGGCATCGCCGCCGCGCCAGATTTCACCGATTGGGGCTTCACCCAGGAAGAGAAGATGACGATCCTCTCGGCGGGCAAGCTCGAACGGCCGTCGGATTACGCGCCGGAGCCCGAGTTGACGACGCGGGCGTTCTGGAGCTCGGGCGAGGCGAACCGCCTGCTTCATGCGCAGATCGCGATCGACGCGCCGGTGCGGCTGATCCACGGCATGGCCGATGCAGACGTGCCGTGGAAATACGCAGCTCACATCGCCCAGAACCTGCGTTCAGCCGATGTGCAGGTGACGCTGGTCAAGGACGGCGGGCACCGCCTGTCGCGCGAAAGCGATATCGCGCTGATCACCGCGGCGGTGGCGGAGCTTTCGGAAACCTCATGATCC
The DNA here is from genome assembly GCF_003515075.1 of Sphingomonas gilva. GTDB lineage: Bacteria > Pseudomonadota > Alphaproteobacteria > Sphingomonadales > Sphingomonadaceae > Sphingomonas > Sphingomonas gilva. Next base: position 132,278 of record NZ_QWLV01000007.1, on the reverse strand, counting down.
TGGCCCCCCTGATCTTCGGCACCCTACTGCAAAGCGTCGCGGGTCCGCCGGCGGCCGCCGCCGAGCCCGGCATCACCCAGCAGCGCTACGAGAATTGCGTTGCGCTGGCGACCGAGAGCCCGGTGCTGGGCGCCAACGAAGCGGGCGCGTGGCGCGTGGCCGGCGGCGGCTATCTGGCGCGCCAGTGCCTCGGCATCGCCTATGCCAACCAACAGCGCTGGCTGCCCGCCGCGACCGCCTTCGAACAGGCCGCGCGCGAGGCGGAGATCGCCAGGGACGGCCGCGCCGCGAGCTTCTGGGCGCAGGCCGGCAACGCGCTGCTCGCCGCGGGCGAGGGCGAGAAGGCGCGCGCGGCGCTGGATGCGGCGCTGGCGCTGGGCGTGCTCAAGGGCCTGGCGCTGGGCGAGGCGCATCTCGATCGCGCCCGCGCGCTGGTCGAGGCGGGCGACATGGCCGGTGCGCGCGCCGATCTCGACCGCGCCACCGAATTCGCCGCCGCCGATCCGCTCGCCTGGCTGCTGTCCGCCACGCACGCCCGCCGCATGGGCGATCTGCCGCGTGCGGAGAAGGACATAGCCAAGGCGCTCGAACTGTCGTCGGATGATGCGCAGGTGCGGCTGGAGGCCGGCAATATCGCCGCCAGCAAGGGCGACGAAGCGGGCGCGCGCACCCAATGGACCGCGGCCATTGTCAACGCGCCGGACAGCCCGGCGGCGAAATCGGCGCGCGCGGCGCTGGCGCAATTCTCCTCGCCGGATGCGCGCTGACGGGTGGCGAGCGCGGCCTTCGCTTCCTATCTTCCGGCCGAACCTTCCCGGAGCGATCGATGAAATATCTGCACACCATGCTGCGCGTCGCCGACCCGCAGGCGACCGTCCGATTCTTCGAGCTGATCGGCCTCAAGGAGACCCGCCGCTTCGACAATGAGAAAGGCCGCTACACGCTGATCTTCATGGCCGCGCCCGGCGACGAGAAGGCCGAGATCGAGCTGACCCACAATTGGGACCCTGAGGACTATGGCGGCGGGCGCAATTTCGGCCACCTCGCCTACCGCGTCGACAATATCTACGACACCTGCCAGCGGCTGATGGACGCCGGCGTGACGATCAACCGCCCGCCGCGCGACGGCCATATGGCGTTCGTCCGCTCGCCCGACGGCATCTCGGTCGAGCTGCTCCAGGAGGGCCATCTCAAGCCGGCCGAGCCCTGGGCGTCGATGCCCAACACCGGCAGCTGGTGACCGGCGGGTGGCCGGCTGGCCCGATCGCCGGTTGCTCGACCTGACCGGCGCGCGCCATCCGATCATCCAGGCGCCCATGGCGGGCGCTTCGGACGCGGCGCTTGCAGTAGCGGTGATCCGCGCCGGCGGCATCGGATCGCTGCCCTGCGCGATGCTCTCGCCCGAAGAGATCGTTCGGCAGGTGGCGGCGGTCCGCGCGGCGGCGGGCGGGCCGATCAACCTCAACTTCTTCTGTCACCGCATGTCCAGCGAGGCCGACGATGCCGCGTGGCGGGAGGTGCTGCAGCCCTATTACGCCGAGTTCGGCATCGTCGCGCCGGACGATCCGCCGCCATTGCGCAAGCCCTTCGACGCGACGACGGCCGAGGTGGTGGAGCATGTCCGGCCGGACATCGTCAGCTTCCATTTCGGCTTGCCCGATCCAGCGCTGCTCGACCGCGTCAAGGCGTCCGGAGCGGTGATCCTCGGCAATGCGACCAGCGTCGATGAGGGACGGGCCTGCGCAGCGGCGGGATGCGAGGCGGTGATCGCGCAAGGGTGGGAAGCCGGCGGACATGCCGGCGTTCACGACGCATCGAATGACGGAGCGGCGCAGCTCGGCCTTTTCGCGCTCGTGCCGCAGATCGCCGACGCGACGGGACTTCCCGTCATCGCGGCGGGCGGCATCGCCGATGCGCGCGGCATCGCCGCCGCGCTGATGCTGGGGGCAAGCGGCGTGCAGATCGGCACGGCCTATCTGAAATCGCCGGAGGCTCGGATCAGCCCGATGCACCGCGCGCTGCTCGATTCGCCGGAGGCGGAGGCGACCCGCTTCACCACCGCCTTCAGCGGCGGCCGCGCGCGCGGCCTTGCCAACCGCCTGATGCGCGAACTGGGCGCAACACCGCCAGGCGCGCCGCCCTTCCCTTACGCCTCGCAGGCGCTGGCGCCCTTGCGCAAAGCGGCGGAATCGCGCGGAGATGCGGGATTCTCGCCATTATGGGCGGGCCAGGCCGCGCGGCTCGGTCGCGGTGGCCCCGCCGGCGCATTGACCGAACGCCTCGCGCGCGAGACCTTGGCGCTGCTCAACCGCTGACCGGACAGGAGAATCGCAATGGCCGCACTCGAAATCGTCCGCATTCCGGCGCTCAGCGACAATTATATCTGGCTGGTGCACGCGCCCGAGAGCGGCGAGACGATGGTCGTCGATCCCGCCGAGGCCGATCCGGTGCTGGCGGCGGCGGCCGGGCGCGGCTGGTCGATCTCGCAGATCTGGAACACCCATTGGCATCCCGATCACACCGGCGGCAACGCCGCGATCAAGGCGGCGACGGGATGCGCGATCACCGGCCCGGCGGCGGAAGCCGCCAGGATACCGACGCTCGACCGTCAGGTGCGTGAGGGCGATGTGGTTCGCTTGGGCGAACACGAGGCAAGGGTGATGGAGGTGCCGGCGCACACCGCAGGGCACATCGCCTATCACTTCATGCAAGATGCGGTGATCTTCGTCGGCGACACCCTGTTCGCGATGGGATGCGGCCGGCTGTTTGAAGGCACCGCCGCGCAGATGTTCGCCAACATGCAGCGATTGAAGGCGCTGCCCGGCGAGACGGCGGTCTATTGCGCGCATGAATACACCGAATCGAACGGCCGCTACGCGCGGGCCGCAGAGCCGGACAATGCCGAGATCGCCGCGCGCATGGAGGCGGTGCTCGCGGCCCGCGCCGCCGGTGAGGCGACCATTCCCACCACCATCGCCCTCGAACGCGCGACCAACCCTTTCATGCGCGCCCGGGATGCCGCCGAACTCGCCGATCGGCGTGGAGCAAAAGATGCATTCAGAGGTTGACTCCGTTATACCGTGCACAGGGGGCGACGAATGATGGAGACGGCGATGATACGCGCCCTGTTGCTGCTTGCCCCGATCGCTCTCGCCGGTTGCGCGTCCGACCGCTATGCCGAGCGCCAGCGCGCGCACGACGAGACCAAGCTCGCCCGCCTGCTGGGCGACCGCGTGCCGGGCGAACCGCAGAGCTGCCTCGATTCGCGAATGACGAACGGCTCCGAGCCGGTCGGCAGCCAGACGATCCTCTATTTCCAGGGATCGACGGTCTACCGCAACGATCTGATCGGCCAGTGCAGCGGCCTGAGATCGGACGACATTCCGGTGATCACCTCGCACAGCGGACGGCTGTGCCGCGGCGACATGATCCGGACCGTCTCGCGCGGCGCGCCGAACGTGACCACGGGCGGATGCGCGCTTGGCGACTTCGTGCCTTATCGGGAGCGCTGAACCATGCGCCTGCTACTCACCCTCGCCCTCCTGCCCCTCGCCGGCTGCGTCACCGACAGGATGACGCCGGAAGAGGAGCTCGCCGACGTCATCGGCGATCGCGTCGCCCAGGCGCCGGTCGACTGCGTCTCGACCGCGGTCCTCGATCAGCCGCGGATCATCGACAACCGGACGATCGTCTATCGCCGCACCGGCACGATCTACGTCAATCGCCTGCGGTCCGAATGTCCGGGGCTCGATCCCTACACCACGCTGATCACCGAAGTCCGCGGCGGCCAGCTCTGCCGGCACGACCTGGTCAGCACGCTCGATCCGGGCGGCACGATCCCCGGCCCCAAATGCCAGCTGGGCGAGTTCGTGCCGTACGAGCTGCCCGAATAGCTCAGGGCCCGGGATAGCGGTCGAACGTCGGCAGCTGGTGCGCGTTCGCCATCCAGCCGATGCGATCGGCCACCTGGATCTGCACCTGCGCCGGAATCGTGTCGGGATCGTCGAGCGTCGCGGTCTGGATATCGACCATGCCGGGGAGCATCTTCTCGTTCAGGTAGAACAGCCCGGTGCCGCATTCGCCGCAGAACTGCCGACGCCCGTCGAGCGAGGAGCGGTAAACCTTGGGACTGCCCCTGGTCACCTTGAGCTGATCCGCCAGCACCATCGCCCAACCGACCATCGGCGCGCCTGCGTGCCGCCGGCAATCGGTGCAATGACACAGTGCGTGGTGCAGCACCTCGGCCGGCATCTCGTACCGGATCGCGCCGCAATGACAGCCGCCTTCAGGCATCGCTTCCTCCTCTTCGTTCCCACCCAACGATAGCATGCCCCAGGCGCGGTTCCATTACCCGGAAGGTAAGCGGCCGCCTACAGCACGTATTTGGACAGATCGGTGTTGCGCGCGATGCTGGCGAGCTGCGCCTCGACATAGGCGGCGTCGATGACGAGCGTGGCGCCGGCGCGATCCTCGGCATTGAAGCTGACGTCCTCGACCAGCTTTTCCATCACCGTCTGGAGCCGGCGGGCGCCGATATTCTCGACCTGACCGTTCACCTCGGCGGCGATGCGGGCGATGGCGCGGATGCCGTCGGGCGTGAAGTCGATCGTCACGTTCTCGGTGCCGATCAGCGCCTTGTACTGCTCGGTCAGCGAGGCCTTGGTGTCCGAGAGGATCGCGACGAAATCCTCCTCGGTCAGCGCCTTCAGCTCGACGCGGATCGGGAGGCGGCCCTGCAGCTCGGGCAGCAGGTCGCTGGGCTTCGCCACATGGAAGGCGCCGCTGGCGATGAAGAGGACATGATCGGTCTTCATCGGGCCGTATTTGGTGGCGACGGTGGTGCCCTCGATCAGCGGCAGCAGGTCGCGCTGGACACCTTCGCGGCTGACCGATCCGCCGCCGCGCTGTTCGGACATGGCGATCTTGTCGATCTCGTCGAGGAAGACGATGCCGTTGGCCTCGGCATTGGCGAGCGCGGTGCGGCCGACCTCATCCTGGTCGAGCCGCTTGTCGGCTTCCTCCTCGACCAGCTTCTCCCAGGCAGAGCGGACGTTGATCTTGCGGCGCTTCATCGGCGCGCCGCCGAACGCCTTGCCCATCATCTCGCCAAGGTTGATCATGCCGACCTGGCCGCCGCCGGGCATCTCGAAGGGCATTTGCGGGGCCTGCTCCAGCTCCAGCTCGATCTCCTTGTCGTCGAGCGCGCCTTCGTGGAAGCGCTGCTTGAACGCCTCGCGCGTCGCCTCGCTCGCGCCCTTCCCCGTCAGCGCATCGAGCAGGCGGGCCATCGCGGCTTCCTCCGCCTTGTCCTTTACAGCAGCCCGGCGACGGTCCTTTTCGAGCCGGATCGAATCCTCGACCAGATCGCGGGCGATCTGCTCGACGTCGCGGCCGACATAGCCGACCTCGGTGAACTTGGTCGCCTCCACCTTGACGAAGGGCGCGTCGGCGAGCTTCGCGAGGCGCCGGCTGATCTCGGTCTTGCCGCAGCCGGTGGGGCCGATCATCAGGATGTTCTTCGGACTGACCTCGTCGCGCAGATCGGCGTCGAGCTGCTGCCTGCGCCAGCGATTGCGCAGGGCGACCGCCACCGCGCGCTTGGCGTCGGCCTGGCCGATGATGTGATTGTCGAGGGCCGCGACGATGGTCTTCGGCGTAAGCGCGTCTTTCATTCAGTCTCTCTGCGGGGGAACATGGATGACGGCGATATCGGCAGCATCCCGCCCCAGTTCAACAGCGGAAGCCCCCGAACAGCCGCTGGTGCGATGCGATGATGCGGGCGATGTCCTCTGCCTGCGGGGTCGCGTCGGCGACATGGCGTTCATAGGTGCCGCCGAGGAGGATGCCGTCGGGGCGGGGAAACATGTAGCCGTCGCTGCCATTATAGGCGTAGTTGATCTCCGGCTGTGGGATCAGGATCGCGAGCTGGCCGCGGATCGGATAGAGCGACGTGTCGCCGAACAGCTCGCCCGCGCCGAGGCCGGTGCAGTTGAAGACCAGCCTCTCCGGCAGCGTCATCACCTCGGCGGGACTGGCGAAGCGGCGGACGGCGATGCGGCCGCCGGCGATCCGGATATCCTCCGCCAGCTCGCGCAGGAAGCGGCCGGTTTCGACATACATGGTGGTGTAGCGGGCGAGCCGGTCGACCGGAAAGGGATGCTCGCCGGGGCCGAGCGCGCGGTTGTCCGGCCGGTAGGGATCGGGCCGCGCGTCCCCTTCGACATAGGTCGGCACCCAGTGGACGCCGGTATCGTCGCCGACCATGATCTGGAAGCGGCGGAAGCTGTATTCGAGCGCGGCGGCGTTCTGCGCGCGCCAGGCGGGCGTGACCGCCTCCCTATCGTAATGCGCATAGGCCTGCCACTGGCCGCCGGCGATGTTCGAGGTCGTCTGGGGCGGCAGCGCGGCGGCGTAGATGGTGACCGGATAGCCCGCCTCCTGCACCAGCCGCGCAGTCGTCAGCCCCACGATGCCCGCGCCGATCACCGCGACCGGCCCCTGATGGCCGGGCAGGCCGAGATCGACGGCGAGCCGCGACGTGCCCCAGCTCAGCGTGATGCCCGCGCCGCCATGGCCGTAGTTGTGGACCAGCGCCTTGTCGCCGAGCGCCTCGCGTTCGACGCGGAAGCCGCCGGGGCGATAGGGGCGGAGCCCCGCGACGGTGCGGATGACGCGGTTGGCGGCGACGTTGACGCGGGGAAGGCAGGGTCGCGCGGTGGCGGTGCGGGCGGCGGTGGTGGCGCAGCCCGGAAGCGCGAGGCCTGCTGCGCCGATCAGTCCCGTGCCGAGTATCGCACGCCTGTTATGCACTTCGCCTCCCTTTCGATACGTCGCCCCGGGGCCTGTTCCGGGGTCCATGTTTCCTCAAGAGCCCCGGCGGTTGAACCTGCGGCACGATGGACCCCGGAACAAGTCCGGGGTGACGGAGGAGGTGGAATAACGAGTCAGCCCGCGGCGTCCATCGCCTCCAGGGTGACCTGGTCGTTGGTGTAGACGCAGACGTCGGCGGCGATCTTCATCGCCTTTCTCGCGATCGTCTCGGCGTCTCCTTCATAATCCGCCAGCGCCTTGGCGGCGGCGAGCGCGTAGTTGCCGCCGGAGCCGATCGCGGCGATGCCCTCGACCGGTTCGAGCACGTCGCCGTTGCCGGTGAGGATCAGCGTCACCTCCTTGTCGGCGACGATCATCATCGCCTCCAGGTTGCGCAGATACTTGTCGGTGCGCCAGTCCTTGGCGAGCTCGACCGCGGCGCGGAGCAGCTGGCCGTGATGCTGTTCGAGCTTGCGCTCGAGCCGTTCGAACAGGGTGAAGGCGTCGGCGGTCGCGCCGGCGAAGCCGCCGATCACCGATCCGTCTCCGAGGCGGCGGACCTTCTTCGCATTGGGCTTCATGATCGTCTGGCCGGCCGAGACCTGGCCGTCGCCCGCGACGACGACCTTTCCGTTCTTGCGGATCGAGACGATGGTGGTGCCGTGCCAGGCCTGCGCTGTGTTGGAGGTCATGGGCGGCGATATGGGGGAACAGATCCTCCCCGGCAACGGGGAGGGGGACCAGCCGCAGGCTGGTGGAGGGGGAGCGCCACGGGCGCTGCGCCAGCGGAGAGCCCCCTCCACCACCGCTCTTCGAGCGGCGGTCCCCCTCCCCGTTGCCGGGGAGGATCGAATTACTTCTCCACCCCCTTCGCCTTGCCCCATGCCCGTGCGGCGGTGTAGCCGAGATAGCCGGTGCCGAAGAGCGCCCACATCGGTTCGGGGATGCCGGCGAGATAGGCGTTCATGCCCCTGGCGATGCCTTCGGCCATTTGCGGCTGGACCGCGGCGATCAGGCCCATCGGGATCGACCAGAGCAGAAGCGCGTACATGACGTAGAGGAAGCTGGGACGCGCGCGGCTGGTCCAGGGATCGGCGGAGGCGGCTTCGGCGAGGATCGCCGACATCTGCGCCCTGACCGATTCCATTTCCTGGCTGCCCTCCAGCTTCAGCAGTTCCAGCTTGGCGCGGTCGCGCGCCTCGGGATCGGGGATGATCTTGTCGATCAGCTTGGCCACCGGGCCGATGATTCCTTCGATGATGCTCATGATATCTGTCCTTTCAGGATCGGAAGGTGAGGAAAGTCAGACTAGGTGTCGGGTCATTCTATCCTATCCGGTTCGCCAGCCAGCCGTAGAGAAAGGCCTCGTTGGCGGGCCGGTGCTCGGCCAGGCGGAGGTAGCGCTCGCCCTGCAGCGCCTCGACCGCCTTCACCAGGACCGCCTCGCCCGGCGGCCCGCGGCGATCGAGAAAGGCGCCAAGCGCGGCGAGCGTCCGCGGGCCGATCGCCGAATCGAGCGCGAGATCGGGATAGTCCGACGCACCCCGGTTGAGCGCGTTCAGCGCGCGCTGGAGGAAGCCGGCCGCCACCGCCGGCCCCATGTTGACGCCGGTATCGAACAGCTCCGCCGCCAGTTTCGGGGCGCGCAGCGCAACGGCGGCGAAGCCCGGCCGGTCCCAATAGACGCGGCGGTAGATCGCCGCCGCCCGTTCGCGCGGGAATTCGCGCATGTCGCCGGCATAGCCGTCCGCCCGCGCCACCACCTCGGTCACGCCCCAGCGCGTCGCGCCGCCGCGATCGGCCGGGTGGTTCGAATAGCCCCCTTCGCGCGCGATCACTTCATCGATCAGTTCGTCCACATCCATCGTCGGTCTCCTGCGTCCGACTCGGATGATAACCCATCTGGTTACATGTAGGACAGCACTTTATTCGATGCGGCGCGTTTCTTCGATGACCAGCCGCGGCAGCCGACGCCCGAGAAAGTCGAGCACGGTGCGGATGCGGGGAATATGGCGCAGCCGTTCGTGGGTGAGCAGCCAGATGCCGCGCGTCTCCCCAGCGGCGGGCGGCAGACAGAGCACGAGATCGGGATCATTGTCGGCGACGATGCACGGCAGCACCGCCAGCCCCATCCCCGCGCGCACCGCGGCGAGGAGGCCGAGCGCCGAGTTGTGGTGGATGGCGACCGCGCTTTCGAGGTCATTCTCGCGCAGCCAATGCTGGTAGATCTGCCAGACGCCGTCGCCGCCGCCGCCGACGAAGGGATGGCCGCGCAGTTCGGCGCGGCGGCGCGGGCGGCCATGCTCGGCGGCATAAGCGCGGCTGCAATAGATCGCCCATTGATCGTCGATCAGACGCCGCGCGACCAGCCCGCCGCCCGCCGGCCGATCGGTGGTGCGCAGCGCGACATCGGCGCCGCCGGCGGCGAGATCGCGCTTCTCGTCGGTGGTCTCCAGATCGATGTGGATGTCGGGATGCGCGTCGTGCAGATCGCGCAGCAGCGGCGGCAGGATGGTGGTCGCGTAGATATGGCTGACCGTCAGCCGGACGACGCCGCCCGTCTCGCGCTTCTGCGCGGCCGCCGCGTCGTCGAGCCCCCGCGCCGCCGCCTCCACCGCGCGGGCATGGCCGAGCAGCCGCTCCCCCGCCGGGGTCAGCGCGTAGCCCGCCTGCCGGCGTTCGAACAGGACGAGGCCGAACGCCGCCTCGATCGCGGCGACGCGCCGCGCGACCGTCGTCTGGCTGACGCGCAGCGCCCGGCCGGCGGCGAGCGTGCTGCCCGTCTCCGCGACCGCGAGGAAGTGGCGGATGTCGTTCCAGTCGAACATGGCCCATTCTGCACTTTTGCAGAACGGTCGCGCAACATCGTTGTTCGGCGAATCCGGCGCGAGCGGCTAGACAGGTCCCGCACCGGTGCAGGACGAACTTCCTTCCCCAGGAGACCTGACATGAAGACCCTCATCACGCTGGCGGCGCTTGCCGCCGGGGCGATCGCCGCGCCTGGCTTTGCGCAGGTCGCCCAGACCGAAACGCTTTCCCGCGCGGTGCGCGTGGCCGATCTGAACCTCAGCGATCCGGCGCATGTCGCCAAGCTCGACCGCCGCATCGGCAAGGCCGCGCGGGCGATGTGCCGGACCAGCACGACCTATGACCTCGCCGCCAAGCTGCGCGTGCGCGACTGCATCGCCAAGGCGACCGCGGACGCCGCCCGGCAGCGCGACATGGCGGTCGCCGCGGCGCGCGGACCGGCCGAGACGCGGACCGCCAGCCGCTGAACCCGACGCGCGGGGCTGGCGCCCCGCACGCCAGGAGCCTTCCGGCTCCCTCAGAAACTGGGCCCTTCGGAGCTGATGCTTCGGAGGGTCCTTTTTGGTGTTGGGTAAGGTGGCGGGCATGGGCGAAGCCCATGCCGTCGGCCGCGGCTTTTGGCCGCGCCGGCCGTTCGCGCCGCTGAAGAGCGACGCAGCTTTGCTGCGTCGGCCGCGGCGCGAAGCGAAATGGTCGGGGCGACAGGATTCGAACCTGCGACCCCCACACCCCCAGTGTGATGCGCTACCAGGCTGCGCTACGCCCCGACCGATCGGATCCGGCGCCGCCCAAGGGGCCGGCCGGTTCTCGAAGGTGCGCGCCTTACGCGGATCGTCCGGGCGATGCAAGCGCGCCCCGGCGCTCTCCCGCCCCGGCTGATCTGTTGCGTGCGCCCCCGCTTGATGGTAGCGCGCCCCACCATATTTACCGGTCCGCGCACCCGCGCCGTCCAACCCACAATATTAGGCCGATCCGACCTATGTTCTCCTCCCCCGCCTATGCGCAGGCCGCCGGTTCCGCGAGCAGTGGCGGCGGCACCGCCGCCTTCATGGTGCAGATCGCGCCGCTGATCCTGATCTTCATCGTCTTCTGGTTCCTGCTGATCCGTCCGCAGCAGAAGCGGATGAAGGAGCAGCAGGCGGCGATCGCCGCGGTCAAGAAGGGCGACAGCGTGACGACCGCGGGCGGCATCGTCGGCAAGGTGACGCGGGTCGAGGACGATCATGTCGAGGTCGAGATCGCGCCGGGCACCAAGGTCCGCGTGGTCAAGATGACGCTGTCGGCGGTGCACCCGCTGGGCGGCGCCAAGCCAGCGAACGACTGACGGGCCGCGCGCGATGCTCGATTTCCCGCGCTGGAAGGTCTGGACGGTCATCCTGACGATCGTCTTCTGCTTCGTCTTCGCCGTCCCCAGCTTCTTCCCGCAGAAAACCACCGACGCCTGGCCCGCCTGGGCGCCCAGCGCGCGGATCAACCTGGGGCTCGATCTCGCCGGCGGCAGCTCGATCCTGCTCGAGGCCGACACCGCCGACATCGCCCGCCAGCGCATCGGCCAGATGGAGCAGCAGGTCGAGGCCGAGATGCGCCGCCGCGACGCGCCGCGCATCGCCATCGGCGACATCTCGACGGCGGGCGGGCGCCTCAGCTTCATGGTCCGCGATTCGGCGCAGGTCGACGCGGCGCGCGAGCGGATCAACCAGCTGACCACCGGCGCCGGGATGACCGGCCAGCGCGACTGGGACATCCAGGTCGTCGACACCAGCCGCTTCATCCTGACGCCGACCAGCGCGGGGCTCGCCACCGCGACCGACCAGGCGATGGAGGTCGCGACCGAGGTGGTCCGCCGCCGCGTCGACGAGTTCGGCACGCGCGAGCCGACGATCGTGCGCCAGGGCGACAACCGCATCCTGGTCGAGGTGCCGGGGCTGGACGACCCGCAGGCGCTGAAGGACCTGCTGGGCAAGACCGCGCGCCTGGAATTCCGCATGGTCGCGGGGAATGGCGAGATCACCACGCCGGTGCCGCCGGCAGGCGTGCAGTATCTGCCCTATCAGGAAGGCGGCGGGCAGATCGCCGTCCAGCGCCGCGTCGCGATCTCGGGCGACGAGCTGACCGACGCGCAGCAGGGGTTCGATTCGCAGGACAACCGCCCGGTCGTCAACATCCGCTTCGACAGCCAGGGCGGACGCAAGTTCGCCAACCTCTCCACCCAGTTCACCGGGCAGCGCTTCGCCATCATCGTCGACAATGTCGTGATCTCCGCGCCGAGCTTCAACGAGCCGATCCCCGGCGGATCGGCGACGATCAGCGGCAGCTTCACGGTGGAAAGCGCGAACCAGCTCGCCATTTCGCTGCGCTCGGGCAGGCTGCCGGTCGAGCTGACGGTGGTCGAGGAGCGGACGGTCTCCTCCGAGCTCGGCACCGATTCGATCGAGAAGGGCGTGCTCGCGGGCGTCGTCGGCAGCGTCGCCCTGATGCTGTTCATGATCATCACCTATGTGCGCTTCGGCGTGTATACGACCTTCGCGCTGCTGGTGAACGCGGTGATGATCCTGGGCATCATGGCGCTGTTCAACGCGACGCTGACGCTGCCCGGCATTGCCGGCTTCGTGCTGACCGTGGGCGCGGCGGTCGACGCCAACGTGCTGATCAACGAACGCATCCGCGAGGAGCAGCGACGAGGGCGGCAGACCATCCAGGCGGTCGAGTTCGGCTACAAGGAAGCCAGCCGCGCGATTTTCGACGCGAACATCACCAACGTCATCTCCGCGGCGATCATGTTCGTGTTCGGCTCCGGCCCGATCCGCGGCTTCGCCGTGGTGCTCGCCATCGGCATCGCCACATCGGTGTTCACCGGCGTGACCTTCACCCGTCTGCTCGTCGCGGACTGGCTGAAGCGCAACCGCCCCAAGCACATCAATATCTGAGGCCGCCATGCGCCCGCTGAAACTCGTCCCCGACGATACCAACATCCCCTTCCTCAAATATCGCTTTCTGGCGATGGGGCTGTCGCTCGCGCTGATCGCCGCCGCGATCGCGCTGTGCTTCATCAAGGGGTTCAACCTGGGCATCGATTTCATCGGCGGGCAGATGGTTCGGGTGACCTTCGAACAGCCCGTCCAGATCGAGGACCTGAGGGCGCGGGTCGAGACGCTGGGCATCGGCGAGGCGACGATCCAGCAATTCGGTTCCCCGCGCGAGGTATCGATCCGCACGCCGCTGCCGGACGGCGGCGCGGGCGCGGCGGAGAATGCCGCGAGCCGCCTGCGCACGGCCATCGAGCAGAACTTCCCCGGCGCCGAGGTGGGCGCGGTGGAGAGCGTTTCGGGCAAGGTCTCGGACGAGCTGTTCAGCAAGGGCGCCTGGGCGCTGGGCCTCGCGATGATCGGCATCTCGATCTATATCTGGATCCGCTTCGAATGGCAGTTCGGCGTGGGCGCGCTGTTCGCGCTGTTCCACGACGTGGCGCTGACATTGGGCTTCTTCGCGCTGACCCAGCTCGAATTCGACCTGAACATCGTCGCCGCGATCCTGACGATCATCGGCTATTCGTTGAACGACACCATCGTCGTCTATGACCGAATACGCGAGAATATGCGCAAATACCGCAAGATGGACATCGTCGCGCTGCTCGACCTGTCGATCAACGAGACCCTGTCGAGGACCGTCGTCACCAGCCTTTCGATCGGCATCACGCTCGCCATCCTGCTGCTCCTGGGCCCCGACGTGATCTTCGGCTTCACCGCGGCGATGTTGCTCGGCATCGTCATCGGCACCTTCTCCTCGGTCTATGTCTCGGCGGCGATCCTGCTCTGGCTCAAGCTCGGGCCCGACAGCTTCCTGCCGAAGGGCGAGGATGCGGAGCGCGTGACGGTGAAGGAGCTCCCGTGAAGATGGACCCGGACCAGCGCCCGCAGGGCCCGCTGATCCGGGGGTTCGCGAGCGGCGGCTTCCGCGTCGACGACACCTTGTGCTCGGGCGCGCTGGCGATCACGCCGCTCTGGGCGCGCGAATGGGCGGCGCCGGCGATCGACGCGCTGACCGCCAGCGACGTCGCCGATCTGATCGGCATCGATCCGCCGCCCGAATTCCTCCTGCTCGGCACCGGCGCGACGCTCAAGCGCCCGTCCCCCGCCTTCACCGCCGCGCTGGAGGCGCGGGGCATCGGCGTCGAGCCGATGGACAGCCGCGCCGCCGCCCGCGCCTGGGGCATGGTGCGCGGCGAAGGCCGCTGGATCGCCGGCGCGCTCTATCCGCTCGACGCCTAGATCAGAGCCCCGCCGCCTTGCGTAGCGCGGCGTTCATTCGCGATTGCCAGCCGGGGCCGCCTTCGCGGAACGTCGCTACGACATCCTGATCGAGCCGCAATGTCACCTGCTGTTTGGCCTGCTGGCGTTCGGGCGGACGGCCGGGGCGAACACCGTCGCGCGCGAGATATCCCTTGGCTTCCCGCACCACCTTGCCGCCGACACGCAACTCCGCCGCCGACGCCATCTCCGCCGTGAACTCCGGCGCGTCGTCAGGATCAATCCAATCCGACATGTTCAATCTCCCAGCGATGCATATGACGCATCGAAATCACCCGGCATCCGCCCTCCCGCTCGGTCCAGACCATCGCAACGGCGCGGTCGTCCAACCAACCAAAGGTCAGCATTCGCCGCTCGCCATAATCGAAACGACCATCCTCGATCGTAAGGCTCCGGCCCTCGAACAATCTGGCCGCATCAGCGAAATCAAGACCGCGTTCGCTGCGTCCGATCGCGCTTGGCCGGGTCGAAGCTGATCTCCACCCGCATATTATGTAGTTACATATTTATTCGGGTCAAGCTCACCAGATGCTCCGCCAAGGCCGCCGTATTGGCTTCCCAGGTGAAGCGCTCCGCCGCCGCGCGTGTCGCTTGCGGGTCGGGCGGGTCGGCGAGGAGATCGGCGATGGCGGCGGCGATCGCGGCCGGATCGCGTGCGACGATGCGGCCGGCGGCGGGGCGGTCGATGCACTCGCGCGCGCCGCCGACATCGCTGGTGACGACGGGCGTGCCGCTCGCCAGCGCCTCGACCCACGCATTGGCGAGGCCTTCGGAGGTCGAGGGCAGCGCCAGCACGTCGGCGGCGGCGAGCAGCGGCGGCAGATCGGCGTGCGGCGCCGATCCGAGCAGGGCCACCCGGTCGGCGACGCCGAGTTCGCGGGCCAGCGCCTCCAGCCGGCCGCGCTCCGGCCCCTCGCCGGCGATGCGCAGACAAGCGTCCGGCAACGAGGCGACGGCGCGGATGGTGAGGTCATGCCCCTTGCGCGGGATCAGCGCGCCGACCGAGACGACCAGCGGGCCGGCGACGCCCAGCGCCGCCTTGGCCGCCGCGCGATCGGCAGCGGGGCGGAAGGCGGTCAGATCGACGCCGGTATGATGCACGCGGATGCGATCGGCGGGCATGCCGAGCGCGGCCATGTCCGCCTTGAGCGCGCCCGCGACCGCCAGCAGCCCGCCGGCCTCGCGTCCCGCCGCCAGCACCTGCGCGGCGGTCGCCGGGGCGCGGCCCCAATGGTGGATATCCGCGCCCCGCGCCTTGATCGAGACCGGCACGCCGTAGCGCCGGCCAAGCGCAACCGCGGCCGGGCCATCGGGAAAGAAGAACTCGGCATCGATGACGTCGAAGGCGAAGTCCCGGCGAATGGCGTCGAGCACTGGAATCAACGCGCGGGCGAGCGCGCGGGCATGGAAGCGCCCCTGCGTCATCGGCGGCGCAAGGAAGCGCGGGCGATGGACGTCGAGACCGTTCCAATCCTCGCGCAGCGGCCGGCCGCGCAGCCCGGCATAGTGCGGATGGCGATCGAGCGGGAACGGCGGCAGCCCGCGCGGCGCGACGACCTTGACCTCAACGTCCGGATGCGCGGCGAGGCCTAATGTCTGGCGTTCGACGAACAGGCCGAAATTGGGACGCGCGGCGTCTGGGAACAGGGTGGAGAGGGTCAGCACGCGCAGCATGGCGGGGGGATAGCTGAATGGCATTAAGAAGCCCTCTCCCCTTCAGGGGAGAGGGTTGGGAGAGGGGAAGGACGATAGCGCCGAGAGCCGGCTAGGATACTGGCCACACTGCCCCTCTCCCCGGCCCTCTCCCCTGAAGGGGAGAGGGGGTTAGATCCGCTTGTCGCCCGGATAGGCGAACAGCATCTCCGCGCCCTCGTCGGGCGCGAGCAGCGCCTGTTCGGTGAGGGTGAGGCATTCGCCCGCCCGCCAATCGACGCCGTCGAGCGAGCCCGTGCCCTTCAGCGGCACGAACCAGCCCGTCATGCCCTCGGGCAGATCGACCCGCCGCGAACGGTCGGTCCAGCGTTCCAGCACGAATTTGGGCCCTTCGAACAGGATGGTGCGCCCGTCCTCCACCTCGACGCTGCGATCCTCCACCGCGAAGGGCTCGGGATCGGAGACCGCGATGCCATCGTCCAGGTGCAGCTCGCGCGGACGGCCGTAGTCGTAGAGACGGTAGGTCAGGTCGACATTCTGCTGGACCTCGACCAGCGTCAGCCCGGCGCCGATCGCATGGACCGTGCCGGCGGGCGAATAGACCGAATCGCCCGCATCGAAATGTTTCCAGTCCATCAGCTGCTCGATCGATCCGTCGAGCGCCGCGGCGCGCAGCTCCTCGCGACTCGCCTCCCGCACCGTACCGAGCGCGATGGTCGATTCGGGCTCTGCGTCGAGGATCACCCAGGCTTCGTCCTTGCCGCGCGCATGGCCGCGCGCGCGCGCCTCCTCGTCATCCGGGTGGACCTGGATCGAGAGGCGTTCGGAGGTGAAGAGATATTTGACGAGCAGTTCCGGCTGCTCGTCGCCCGGCGTCTGGAACCATATCTCCCCCACCGGCTCGCCGCCGGGCGCCGGGTCGTCGAAGCCCGGCCAGAGCTTCGTTCGGCCCCATGGCTTTTCGACGCGGTGGGTGGTGAGGCGGGTGACTGGCATTGCGGGCTCCGGGAGATTTCGCGCTCCTACAAAGAGAAACGCATGCCCGCGTCAAGCCGATCCCTCTGGCGCTTCCGGACGCGCGCGAAAGGGATTGTTCGCGCGAGCCTGTGTGGAGTAAGGGTCTCGGCTATGCGTATCCTCCAGTCATTCGCCCGTCCCGCCGCCGTCATGCTGGCGTCGGTCGCGATCCTCGGCCTTGGCGCCTGCGCCGGCCGCAACGCCGGCACGCGCGCCGACACCAGCTATGTCGCGCGCGACGTGGGCACGCTCTACACCGCGGCGAAGCGCGAGATCGACCGGGGCAACTACAAACGCTCGGCGGTGATCTTCGACGAGGTCGAGCGCCAGCACCCCTATTCGGTATGGGCGCGGCGCGCGCAGCTGATGAGCGCGTTCAGCTATTACATGGCGCAGGATTACACCAAGGCGATCGAATCGGCGCGCCGCTTCCTGTCGGTCCATCCCGGCAACAAGGACGCGCCCTACGCCTATTATCTGATCGCGATGAGCTATTACGAGCAGATCGAGGACATCACCCGCGACCAGAAGATCACCCAGCAGGCGCTCGACGCGCTGGGCGAGCTTTCGCGGCGCTATCCCAACACCAACTATGCCGCCGACGCGCGGGTGAAGATGGACCTCGTCACCGATCACCTGGCGGGCAAGGACATGGAGATCGGCCGCTTCTACCAGGTGCGCGGCCAGTGGCTGGCGGCGACGATCCGCTTCCGCAACGTCGTCGAGAACTATCAGACCACCAGCCATGTGCCCGAGGCGCTGATGCGGCTGACCGAAAGCTATCTGGCGCTCGGCCTGCGCGACGAGGCGCAGAAATCGGCGGCGGTGCTGGGGGCCAACTATCCCGGCACCGAATGGTATCAGCGCTCCTATGAGCTGATGCAGAAATATCCCGCGCCGATGGCGACCGCCGCCGCCCCTGCCACGGGCGGGTGATCCGCCAGCGCGCATTCCCGTGCTGACCGCGCTGTCCATCAGAGATGTCGTGCTGATCGAGGCGCTCGACCTCGATTTTTCGGACGGGCTGGGCGTGCTGACCGGCGAGACGGGGGCGGGCAAATCGATATTGCTCGACGCGCTGGGGCTGGTGCTGGGCGCGCGCGGCGACAGCGCCCTGGTGCGCGGCGGCGCCGGGCGCGCGGGCGTGACCGCGACCTTCGAGATCGCGAGCGCACCGCTGGAGGCGCTGCTGGCGGACAACGATATCGAGCATGAGGCGGGCGAGCCGCTGATTCTGAGGCGCACGCTCAGGGCCGATGGCGGCAGCCGCGCCTTCGTCAACGATCAGCCGGTCTCCGCCGGGCTGCTGCGCGAGATCGCGCCGCTGCTGGTCGAGATCCATGGCCAGCATGACGATCGCGGGCTGCTCAACCCGCGCGGGCATCGCGCGCTGCTCGACGCGTTCGGGCGGATCGACACGGGTGCGGTCGCCGCGGCCCATCGCGCGTGGCGCGAAGCGACGGCGGCGCTGGAGGCCGCGCGGGCGGAGCTCGAAGCGGCCGCGCGCGACCGGGAGTGGCTGGAGCATGCGGTCAACGAGCTGACCGCGCTCGCCCCCGAACCGGGGGAGGAGGAGGCGCTCGCCGATCGCCGCCGGACGATGCAGCGCGCCGAGAAGATCGCCGACGACCTGAACGCGATCGAGGGCTGGATCGAGGGTTCGGAGGGCGGACTCGCCCAGCTGCGCCAGGCGGCGCGCGTGCTGGAGCGGATCGCCGGCGACCATGCCGCGCTGGCCGAGGCGCTGGCGGCGATCGATCGTGCGATCATCGAGGGCTCAACCGCCGAGGACCGGCTGCGCGAGGCGCGCGCCGCGCTCGCCTTCGACCCGCGTTCGCTGGAGGAGGACGAGGCGCGGCTGTTCGACCTGCGCGGAATGGCGCGCAAGCACCGCGTGCAGCCCGACGATCTCGCCGCGCTCGCCGCCGAGCTGGCGGGCAAGCTGGAGCGGATCGAGGCCGGCGAAGGCGGGATCGCGGCGCTGGAGCAACGGCTGGAGGAGGCGCGCGCTGCCTATGCCGACACCGCAGCGGCGTTGAGTGCCGCGCGCAAGGAGGCGGCGGCGCGGCTGGATGCGGCGGTGGCCGGCGAGCTCGCGCCGCTCAAGCTGGATGCGGCTCGGTTCCGGACCGTCGTCGCCGAACTGGACGAAGGCCAATGGGGTGCCGCGGGACGCGACCGGGTCGAGTTCGAGGTCTCGACCAATCCCGGCGCGCCGTTCGGGGCGCTGACCCGCATCGCCTCGGGCGGCGAGCTGTCGCGCTTCATCCTTGCGCTGAAGGTCGCGCTAGCCGAGCAGGGCGCCGCCGCGACGATGATCTTCGACGAGATCGACCGCGGCGTCGGCGGCGCGGTGGCGAGCGCCATAGGAGAACGCCTGGCGCGGCTGGCCGAGCGCACGCAGCTGCTCGTCGTCACCCACAGCCCCCAGGTGGCTGCGCGCGGGCGCCGGCACCTGCTGATCGCCAAGAGCCATGACGGCACCGTCACCCGCACCGGCGTCGCCGCGCTCGACGAGGCCCAGCGCCGCGAGGAGATCGCCCGCATGCTCTCCGGCGCGGAGATCACGCCAGAGGCGCGCGCGCAGGCGGAACGGCTGCTGGAGGCGGCCTAGAAGTCGATCGTCATACGCACCATCGCGCGATTGGATTGGCCGCCGCCGCCCGGTTGCTCGACCGTCTCGCCATAGACATTGGCGCGCGCGTTCTCGGACAGCCGCATCCCGATGCCGGGGCCGGCGACGCGCTTCTCGTTCGGCAGCGGCGGCAATGGCTTCAGCCGATAAGGCGAGTCGCCGACGCGGCCGCAGACGACGATTTCGTCCACCTCGCTCTTCGGGCATTCGGGCGGCACCAGCTTGGTCAGGTCGATCCGCTCGACTGCCGTCGGCAGCTGCAGGAGAAGGGCCAGGACCAAGGGCATCGGAGGCGAACATGGCATAGCGCGGCGTGCCGTGGAAGCCGACAAACGCCTTGACGAAAGACCTGATGGGCGTACCATATTCAGGTCATGAACGCGCCTTTCAAGCCCGACACCGTGCTGCCGATCCTTGCCGACATGTGCGTCGGGATCAGCGAGCTGAAGAAGAACCCAGCCGCGGTGGTCGCCGCCGCGCGCGAGCAGCAGGTCGCGATCCTCAATCGCAACCGGCCGGTGGCCTATGTGATATCGCCCGAGGTGTGGGAATATCTCAATGATGTGCTGGACGACATCGATCTGGCGGAACAGGCGCGCGAAGCGCTTGAGAGTGGCGAGGAAGGCATCCCGGTTTCGCTTGACGATCTGCTCGACTGAGCATGTATCAACTTGTGTTCCTGCCCCGCGCGCTGAAGGCGTGGAAAAAGCTGACGCCTGCGCTCAGGAGGCAATTCGGCAAGAAGCTCGATGAACGCTTGGCTGATCCACGCATCGCTTTGGCAAAATTGCGCGAGATGCCCGATTGCTACAAGATCAAGCTACATGGTTCGGGGTATCGGCTGGTTTACAAGGTAGTCGATTCCAGGATCGAGGTGCTTGTATTGGCGATAGGCAAGCGGGAGGGCGAACAAGCTTATGGCCTCGCGGAACGCGAACTCGCCAAGCTCGATGACTGACCCCGCCGCCCGCCTCGCCTTTCTCGCCGCGGAGATCGCGCGGCACAACCGGCTGTATCATGACCGGGACGCGCCCGAGATCAGCGACGCCGAGTATGACGCGCTGGTGCGCGAGAACGCCGCGCTGGAGGCGGCGCATCCCGAGCTGGTGCGCGCCGATTCCCCTTCCGCGCAGGTCGGCGCGGCCTCCTCCTCGCCGCTCGCCAAGGTGGCACATGCGCGGGCGATGCTGAGCCTGGAGAACGCGTTCGACGATGCCGAGGTGATCGAGTTCGTGCTGCGCGTGCGGCGGTTCCTGAACCTGGGCGCGGACGACCGGGTGGCGCTGACGGCCGAGCCCAAGATCGACGGCCTGTCCTGCTCGCTGCGCTACGAGAAGGGCCGGCTGGTGCTGGCGGCGACGCGCGGCGACGGGCAGGTGGGCGAGGACGTGACCGCCAATGTCGCGCATATCGGGGACATCCCGCAGGTGCTGAAGGGCGACGCGCCCGACGTGTTCGAGGTGCGCGGCGAGGTCTATATGTCCAAGGCCGACTTCGCCGCGTTGAACGCGCGGCAGGCCGAGAGCGGGAGCAAGATCTTCGCCAATCCGCGCAATGCCGCCGCCGGATCGCTGAGGCAGAAGGATGCGCGCATCACCGCCGCGCGCCCCTTGCGCTTCCTCGCGCATGGCTGGGGCGAAGCGTCTTCGCTGCCGGGCGAGACGCAATATGACGTGATGCGGGCGATCGCGGGCTTCGGCCTGCCGGTCACCGACCTGCTGATCCGTTGCGCGCAGATCGAGCCCGCGCTCGCGCAGTACCGCAAGATCGAGCGGGCGCGCGCCGACCTGCCCTTCGATATCGACGGCGTGGTCTACAAGGTCGACCGGCTCGACTGGCAGGCGCGCCTGGGCTTCGTGGCGCGCGCGCCGCGCTGGGGGCTGGCGCACAAATTCCCCGCCGAGCAGGCGCAGACGACCCTGCTCGCGATCGACATCCAGGTCGGCCGCACGGGCAAGCTGACGCCGGTGGCGCGGCTGGAGCCGGTCGGCGTCGGCGGGGTCATCGTCAGCAACGCGACGCTGCACAATGCCGACGAGATCGAGCGGCTGGGCGCGCGCCCCGGCGACCGGGTGCGCATCCAGCGCGCCGGCGACGTGATTCCCCAGGTGGTCGAGAACCTGACCCGCGAGGAGCCGCGCGAGGCCTGGGCCTTCCCGACCGAATGCCCCGCCTGCGGATCGGCCGCGACGCGCGAGGAGGGCGAGGTCGATTATCGCTGCACCGGCGGTCTCATCTGCCCGGCGCAGCGCGTGGAGCGGCTGCGCCACTTCGCCAGCCGCCACGCGCTCGACATCGAGGGGCTGGGCGCGGTGCATATCGAGGCGTTCGTCGCCGACGGGCTGATCGCCAACCCCGCCGACATCTTCCGCCTGACCAGGGACGACCTGCTGAAGCGCGAGCGCTGGGCCGAGGTCTCCGCCGACAATCTGATCGCGGCGATCGCGGCGAAGCGCGCCGCCCCGCTCGACCGCTTCCTGTTCGCGCTCGGCATCCGCCACGTCGGCGAGGTGACCGCGCGCGATCTCGCGCGGCGCTACCGATCGTGGGACGGCCTGATCGCGACGCTCGACCACGCGCGCGAGGTCCGCCGCGAGACGCAGCCCGCCCCGGCCGAGCCCGAGCGCAAGTTCGTCCTCCGCCGCGACAAGGCGGTGGTAGCGGCGATCGAGACGCCCGGCATCGGCCCCGAGGTGGCGAACGCGCTGCTCGACTTCTTCGACGAGCCGCACAACCAGGAGGCGCTCGCCGATCTGTTCGATGCCGGCATGACCCCCGCCGAGGTGGTGCACGAGACCCGCGAATCGGAGGTGTCGGGAAAGACGCTGGTGTTCACCGGCAGCCTCGAGACCCTGTCGCGCGACGAGGCCAAGGCGCAGGCCGAGGCGCTGGGGGCGAAGGTCGCCGGATCGGTATCGGCCAAGACCGATCTCGTCATCGCCGGACCCGGCGCCGGATCGAAGCTCAAGAAGGCGGCGGATCTGGGTATCCGCGTGATCGACGAAGCGGCCTGGGCGGGGATCGTCGCCGCCGCGAAGTAGCGTGATGTGATGCTTTTTTGCAACGCACCATGACTCTTCTCCGCCCGTCTCGACTCCGGGGCGGCTTGTCACATATGCGACATAGTTAGCGAGCAACGGGCGGGGCAGACGGTGCTCAGGGCACCGCGTGTCGGCTTTGGCCACCAGAGGGAAACAACATGCGAAATTATCTGTTTGCAGGCGCGGCTGCGGCCGCGCTCATGGTTCCGGCGAGCGCGTATGCGCAGCAGATCACATCGGGCATTCAGGGCACGGTCGTCGATGGCGCGGGCCAGCCGCTGGCGGGCGTCGAGGTGACCGTCACCGATACCCGCACCGGAACCTCGCGCACGTTGGTGACGGGCGCGGACGGTTCCTTCTCCACTTCCGGCCTGGTGGTCGGCGGCCCCTACACCGTATCGGCGTCGAGCGCCGGATTCGGCACACAGACGATCGAGAACATCACCACCACGCTGCAGGGCAACAGCCGCGTCGACCTGCAGCTTGCCTCGGGCGGCGAGGACATCGTCGTCACCGCGTCGCGCGGGAATGTCAGCCAGCTGGCCACCGGCCCCGGCCAGTCGTTCAGTGCCGAGGTGATCAACGCGCTGCCCAGCTTCGATCGCGACATTCGCGACATCCTGCGCGTGGATCCGCGCGTCAGCCTTGAGCGCAACCTGGAATCGGACCGCGTTTCGTGCCTGGGCGGCAACGACCGGTCGAACGCCTTCACCGTCGACGGCATTTCGCAGGGCGACAATTATGGCCTGACCGATACGCCCTTTTCTTCTCGTTCGGGCGCGCCGATCCCATTTGGCGCGATCAGCGAAACAAGCGTCCAGTTCGCCCCGTTCGACGTCGAATACGGCTCCTTCACCGGTTGCGCGATCAACGTCGTCACCAAATCGGGCAGCAATGCCTTCCACGGTGACGCCTTCTTCCAATATGGCGATACCAGCCTGGCCGGCGACAATGTCGCGGGTCGCCCGGCGAAGGCGGCGGCGGACGACATCCGCTATGGCGGTTCGCTGGGCGGTCCGATCATCCCCGATCGGCTGTTCTTCTTCGGCGCCTATGAGCATAGCGAGGTGACGCTGGCGCAGGACGATGGCCCTTCGGGCGGCGGCTTCCCCAACGAGCGCGCGTTCATCACGGTTGAGCAATTCAACGAGATCTCCGAGGTGCTGTCGTCGGTCTACGGCCGCGACACGCTGGGCATCGTGCGTGACCGCCCGACGGTGACCGATCGCTATTTCGGCCGCCTCGACTGGTACATCACCGACGACCACCGCCTTGAGGCGACTTATCAGCGAACCGAAGAGAACAGCGTCCGCGCCGACGATTTCTCGAGCACCAACTTCACCGGACTCGACAATTTCCAGAATTCCGGCTCGACCGCGGACTATGGCTCGGTCCGCCTCTACTCGCGCTGGAGCGACGTGTTCTCGACCGAGTTGCGCTATTCGCGGTCCGAGATCACCGATATCCAGGGACCGGTTGGCGGCGGCGAAGCGCAGGATGAAAATCCGCTGACCCGCATCGTCGTCGGTGTGCGCAATGACGACGACCGCGGCCTGTTCATCTCCGGTCCCGGTTTCTCGCGCACGGCGAACGACCTGTACACCACGATCGATCAGTACAAGGCCAAGGGCCTGATCGATGCCGGCGCGCATCAGATCACGATCGGCGCAGAGTTGAACACGGTCAATTTCGACAATCTGTTCGTCCAGAACGCCACCGGCACGCTGTACTTCGCCGACGTCGATGCGCTGCGCGAAGGCCTTCTGAATGCAGGCACCAGCACGTCGGTGACGACCGCGTCGGCGGTCGGCGACGGCACCACGATCGGCGCCGAGGGCGCTTTCTCGCGTGACGGCAACGTCAATACCGCCCGCGCCAAGTTCAGCCGCTCGATCTATTCGGCCTATGCACAGGACGTGTGGCAGGCGAGCGACGCGCTGGAGCTGACCGCCGGCGTTCGCGTCGAGTGGTATGACGGCGATCACCCCGATCAGAACGACAATTTCGTCGCGCGCTACGGCTTCAGCAACAACACGGGTTTCAGCAATCTCGAGCCGGTGCTGCTGCCGCGCCTGGCGTTCAACTATGACCTTGGCGATTTCGGTTTTCTGGGCCGGGCGCAGGTCAAGGGCGGCGTCGGCATCTTTTCGGGCGGCGATCCGGGGGTCTGGTTCGGCAACGCTTTCCAGAACAACGGCTTCGGCTTCGCCAGTGGCAACACCAACGACGCGCCCTGCCCCGGCGGCCAGATCGACGTCGTCGAGAACGGTCAGTTCACCGGCGCGCCCACCTGCTTCCGCGACGCGGCGATCACTCGCGCCGCGGCTGGCCTCGGCGATACCCAGTCGATCGATCCGGACATCGAAATTCCGACCGTGGTCCGCGCCAATCTGGGCTTCGAAGCGCAGCTGGGCTCCGGCGACGGCTTCTTCAGCGGCTGGAACCTCAACCTCGATTATATCTACAGCCACTATCGCAAGGCGCTGACGGTGGTCGATCTTTCGCAGACGATCGACATCCGCCGCGGCGTCGACGGCTTCACCGTGGACGGCCAGCCGATCTTCGGCGCGATCGATCCGACGGCCGCCGGCTGCGACGCGGTGCTTGCCGAGGATGGAGTCGATATCCGCTGGGAAGGCGTCACCGCCGCCTGCTTCAGCACCAGTCGCGACGACGAAATCCAGCTGACCAACGGCCGTTCCTACAACTCGCACATCGGCTCGCTGCTGCTGTCGAAGAATTTCGATCGCGGCGTGTTCACCGAGGGCGGCAACGTGTTCGTCAACTTCGGCTACGCCTACACCGATTCGAACGATCGCCGGAACATGTTCAATTCCACGGCGACGTCGAACTACGATCTGACCGCCGCGACGAACCTGCAGGATCCGCCGGAAGCGCGGGGCTTCTACGAAACACGCCACAGCATCACCTTCGCGGCGAATTTCAGCGAACAGTTCTTCGGTGACGATCTGGACACCAGCCTGGGCTTCACCTTCGTCGCCCACTCGGGCCGGCCATACAGCCTGACCTTCGGTGGTTCGGGCGGGTTCTTCGACTCGGCTTCGGGCTTCGACAATCGGCTGCTGTACATCCCGACGGGGGTCGACGATCCCAACCTGTCGGATTCGTCCAATGACGATGCGGTCGCCGACTTCGTGAGCTATGTCGATGGCCTGGAATGCGCCCGCGAGGCGAAGGGCCGGATTATCGAGCGCAATACCTGCACCAACGACTGGTATTACGATCTCGACCTCAACTTCTCGCAGGAACTGCCCGGACCGCTGCCCGGCGACAGCATCAAGCTGACCGTGCTGTTCGACAATTTCCTGAACTTCCTGAACAGTGACTGGAATGTTCGCCGGACGCGCAATTTCGCCGGATTGGTGAACGTGGTCAGCCCGCCGAGCGGCAGCCCGGTGGATTCGGAGGGCAAGTACATCATCAACAGCTTCCAGCCCGATGATGCGAACGACATCACCTCCAGCGCGTCGCTGTGGCGCCTGAAGTTCGGCGTCAGCTATCAGTTCTGATCTGCGCCGACCTGCATTGAAGACCGCCGCCCCAGCGATGGGGCGGCGGCTTTTTCTATGGGCGGAGACGGGCGAGGGTTGCTTCGCCCAACATCGCGGCGAGCATCGTCAGGCCGGTCAGCGGGAAGATGACGCCCACGGCGAGCATGATCGTCGCCACCGCCTTCGCGTCGCGGCCGTTGCCGCGCGGCGCCGGGGACGGGCGGCGCTTCCACCACAGCACCGGTGCGGTCACGCAGAGCAGCAGCAGGCCGATCGCGCCGGCGAGCATGACGAGGCGGTTCGCCTCGCCATATTCGCGGCCCTCATGCACCGCGATGCCCCATTCGACCGCCTTCGCGCCCGCGCCGAAGGCGGCGTAGCGCGCATCCTGCAGCACGCGGCCGTCGGCGCCGTCGATGTAGATGACGTGCGCGTCGGCGGCGCGCGTCGCCATCCTGGCGACGAGCCACGGCGCGCCATGGCTGCGGGGGACGGTGATCGTCCATGGCGCGGCCAGTCCGCGCGCCTCGGCGATCGCCGCGACACGGTCGGGCCCGATCGCTGCGCCGCCGCCGTGCGGCGCCGCCATCGCCTGGCGCGACCAGGGCAGGGTCTCCGCCCCGTGGCCGCCATGTGCCTCCCATGGGTTCGGTCCGGGCGACTTGGGCCGGCCGGCCTCGGCCGCGGCGATCAGCGTCTGCAGGCCCTTTCCCCACACGCCGGTCCACGTCATGCCGGTAAGCGCGAGGAACAGGATCACCACGCCCACCGCCGCCCCGATCGAGGAATGGAGATCGCGCCAGAAGCGCCGATCCCCAGGCGGCCCGCGCACGCTCAGGCTGCACCTCGGCCACCACATCCACAAGCCGGTGAGGACGAGTATGATCGCCCAGCCCGCGACGATCTCGGTCACCGCATTGGCGATGGGGCCGGCGATGACGAGGCTGTGCAGCTCGCGCAGCACGGCCATCGCCCCGCCCTTGGCGGTCATGCCCAGCACCCGGCCATCGCCGGGGTCGACGAAGGCGGTGCGATCGCCCTCGGGCGTGGCGACCGTCAGCCGCCACGCCTCCGGCCTCCCAGGCCTGGCGAACTGGGTGACATGCCCGCCGGTCTCCGCCTCCACCCGCGCCTGGATGGCGGCGAGGGACAAGGGCGCGCCCGCCTCCACCGTCAGCCAGTCGGCATAGAGCCGGCGCTCGATCTCCGGCTTGTAGAGGTACAGGGCGCCCGTCACCGCCATCCAGGCGAGCACGGGCAGCACGATCAGCCCGGCGAACATGTGCCAGCGCCACACCGCGCGTCGCAGGCTGCCGCTCATGGCAGCCGCAGCCGCACGCCGCCGAACACCGCGCGCCGCTCCACCGGGGTGAAGACCGCGCTTGCCGGATCGAACGCCGTGACCGCCGAGATATCGCCGATCGCCCTGCGATCGCCCAGGTTGCGCGCGTCGAGGAAGACCTCCAGCCCCCCCGACACCGCCGCCGATGCGGTCAGCCCGGCAAGGACGTAGCCGCCCGCGCGGAAGCTGTTGGCGTAATCGGCCCAGCCGCCCTGCGGCGCCCATTCGAGATTGGGCGCGACATGGAAAGCGTCGGTGCCAAGCCGCAGCTCCGCGCGGTAGAGATGGCGGGGGATCACCGGCAGGCGGTTGTCGCCATATTGCGCGTCGCCGCGGAAGGCGAAGTCGTTCAGCTGATACGCCTGCCGCAGCCGCGCCCAGCTGGTCAGATCGATATCCAGCCCCGCTTCGATCCCCTGATGCCGCGTGCGGCCGGCGTTGAAGGTGGCGGCGGGGATGGTCGGCGGCGCAACCGAGAATTGCAGCAGCTCGCCCTGCAGATCGGCGCGGTAGAGGCCGATGTCGAACCGCGCCGGGCCCAGCGCGCCGCGCGCGCCGATCTCCGCCGTCCAGCCGCGCTGGGACGCGAGATCGACGAAGGTCGCGATCTGCGCGAGCTCGATATAGCCGGGCAATTCGTGGCTGCGGCTGTAGTTGGCGTAGAATTGCACCTTCGCGACGGGTTCGAACAGCAGCCCGAACTTGGGCGACACCTCGTCATAATGCGCGCGCCCGCTGGCGCTGGCGGGCAGCACCGCATCCTGCCTGCGCAGGCCCGAGGTGTAGACCGCGCCCGCGATCAGCGTCAGCGGTTCGGCCGGGCGGTAGCGCCCCTCGGCGTAGAGGTCGATCGTCCGCGCCCTTTGGTCCGCGAGGAAGGTCCTCGCGCCGCGATCCCCGTTCACATTGCGGTAGCGCTGCGACCGCACCGAACCCGAGCGCGCGGTCGCCCCCGCCGACAAGGCGAACGGACCGCGTTCGACATCGAAACGCGTATAGGCGCCCCAATCGGTCGAGACCTGATCGACCACCTCGAAGATCGGGTGGAACAGCTCCTTGGCGCTCAGGAACACGCCGATATCGAGCGTTCCCCCGCCAAGATCGAACCGCGTCCGATTCTGCACGCGAATCGAATCGATGTCGCGTTCCTGGTCGCCCGTGACATTGCCTTTCTCCGGATTGGCGAAGATGTCCGCGCGGGTCAGCCCACCGGGCAGATCCTGCCGGATCGTCTGCGCGCTGGCGTAGAAGCGCGTCTCGATGCGGTCGGTCAGGCGAATGCCGAGATTGCCGTGGAGGCGCAGCGAGGCGCGGCCGGCATGGTCGCGGTCGCCGTCGGAGCGGTCGCCGGTCAGCGCGACGAAGGCGTCGCCGCGCGCATCGGCCATGCCGTAGCCGGCCAGCGCGCGGGCGGTGGCGAAGCTGCCGCCGTCCAACCGGAAGGTCAGGCCCGATGCGCTCCGCCCCGTCGGCGTCACGCCGTTGATCGCACCGCCCAGCGTGCTCGCCCCGAAGCGCAGCGCATTGGCGCCGCGGAACACCTCCAGATGCTGCAGCACCAGCGGGTCGAGCTCCTGGAAGTCGCCATTGTCGTCGGCCAGGTTGATGGGCACGCCGTCCTGCAGCAGCGTCAGCCCGCGCATGTGAAAGCCGCGGCTGATGCCCGATCCGCGGATCGACAGCCGCACCTCCTGTCCGAAGCGCGGCTGGGCGTAGACGCCGGGGCTAAAGGCCAGCGCGTCACGCAGCGAGACGGCGACCTTATCCTCATAATCGGTCGCGGCGACGACATCGGCGCCGCCGGGCGTCTCCTCCACCTGCTGGATGGCGAGCTCCACCGCGCGCTCGGCGGTGATGACGATATCGTCGGGGGGCGCGCTGTCCTGCGCGCAGAGGGGGGCCGCGAGGGCGGCCAGCGATACGCCCGAAAGCGCACGCAATAGCATGTTCATGCGGAAGTCCTTCAGAAGCTGATGCGGTACGCACCCCGCCGCGGCCGGGCGCTAACGTGGATCAGGCGAAGGCGGGCGGTCCGGTGGCGGGCGGCGGCGGGGCGGCAAGGCCCTGGCCGATCGCCGTGCTGGAGCGCGTTGCGAGCGGGGTCGCGATCGGCAGCGCCGCGGCTTCCAGCAGGGCGGCGACGTCCGGCAGGTCACCCGCCATCGCCAGGCCGGCAAAGGCGCAGGGCTGATCGGCGGCCGACTTCTCGCGCGGCTGCTTGTCATGGATCGTGCCGTCGGCGTCGACCCACGCCTGCACCAGGCCCATGCCGGTGCACAGCGTGATGCGGGTTGCGCCGTCGGCCCCGTGCGCGGGCATCCAGCCGGTCGGGATCAGCACGCGCAGCAGCAAGGCTGCGCCGAGGATCGCCAATGCGATCGGGCGCGGCATCAGACTGCCGTCGCGTATCCCTGCGAACATGCCGCGCGCCTAGACCGGGCGCACCGCGGACACAAGCGTCAGGCGGCCTCAGCCGCCGCCTGCGCGGCCCTGGCGTAGATCGAATTGATCGGCCGCGCCATCACCCGCTCGACCATCGGCACGAAGAAATCGAGCGGCGCGCTCTCGTAACCGGGATCGAACGCCGATTGATCGTACTTCTCGCAGAACTCCGCGCACGCCTCGAAATGCGGATGGCCGCGATAGGCCTCGCGCATGTCCCGGTCGCCGCCGATATAGTGGAAGTAATAATAGCCCTGGAACACGCCGTGGGTATTGGCGATCCAGTGCAGTTCCTCGCTGACGAAGGGGCGCAGCATCGCCGCGGCGATCTCGGGGTGGTTGAAGCTGCCCAGCGTGTCGCCGATGTCGTGCAGCAGCGCCATCACGACATAGGGTTCGTCGCGTCCGTCCCGATGCGCGCGCGTCGCGGTCTGCAGCGAATGCTCCAGCCTGTCGACGGGGAAGCCCCCATAATCGCCTTCGAGCAGCTTCAGATGCGTGATCACGCGCGCCGGCAGATGGCTGGAAAACTCCCGGAAATGCCCGGCGATGATGCCCCAGTCCTCGGCGGTGCCCTCGGTCATCGCGGTGAATCCTGCGCGGTCGTGGTGCGCGTCCATGCCTCTCTCCATCCGACTTCGACGCCACCATACCCGAAGTTCGATTGGATGTCGAAGGCGCAGGCTTTGCTTGGCGCGCGCTTGTCTCTAGATCGGTCGGCGATGGCGTCCTTCGGCCTTTCCAACCAGCCCTTCTTCGCGGACAAGAATCGCGCCTTCTGGCGGCTGCAGGCGGTCGGCTGGGGCGGCTATCTGCTGCTGCGCACGGTCTCCACCTTCGCCAACGAGCGGCCCTGGTCCTACGCCGTGCAATTCACCATCTCGACGATCACCGGCCTGTCGCTGACGCTGTTGATGGCGGTGATCTATCGCAGCGTGTTCCACCGCAAGACCGTTGTGATGTGGAGCGCCGCGGTGGCGACGGTGGCGATCGCCAGCCTGCTCTATGCGACGATCGACGCGTGGGTGTTCAGCATCATCCAGCGCCCCGGCGAGCCGTTCGACTTCACCATCCTGCTCGGCACGCTGCTGATGGCGTCGGTGCTGCTCGCCGCGTGGACGGCGATGTATTTCGGCATCAACTATTATCTGATCGTCGAGGAGCAGATCGATCGGCTGGCGGCGGTCGAGAGCCAGGCGACGTCGGCGCATCTCGCCATGCTGCGCTATCAGCTCAACCCGCACTTCCTGTTCAACACGCTCAATTCGATCTCGACGCTGGTGCTCCTGAAACAGACCGAGCGCGCCAATGCGATGCTGTCGCGCCTGTCCTCGTTCCTGCGCTATACCCTGGTCAACGAGCCCACCGCGAACGTGACGATCGCGCAGGAGGTGGAGACGCTGAAGCTGTATCTCGAGATCGAGAAGATGCGGTTCGACGCGCGGCTGCAGCCCGAATTCTACATCGATCCGGCGACGATGCAGGCACAGCTGCCCTCATTGCTGCTCCAGCCGCTGGTCGAAAACGCGATCAAATACGCCGTCACCCCCCAGGAAGAGGGGGCGACGATCACCATCGCCACGCGACTGGCCGGAGATCGGGTGCATATCACCGTGTCCGACACCGGCCCCGGCTTGCAGGAAAAGACGATCCGGCCCACCCTTTCCACCGGCGTAGGCCATGCCAATATCCGCGAAAGACTGGCGCAGGCGTTCGGCCCAGACCATCGTTTCGAGACCCGATCGAACCCGGGAGGGGGGTTCGGCGTTGAGATCGAGATCCCCCTTCAACTGGACGGCCCGAGGCCGAGAGAGACCGCATGACGATACGCACAATCCTGGTCGACGACGAAGCGCTCGCGATCCAGGGGCTCCAGCTCCGGCTGGAAGCGCATGAGGATATCGAGATCATCGATACCTGCACCAACGGCCGCGAGGCGATCCGTTCGATCAAGACGCACAAGCCCGATCTGGTCTTCCTCGACATCCAGATGCCGGGCTTCGACGGCTTTTCCGTCGTCCAGGGGCTGATGGAGGTCGAACCGCCGCTGTTCGTCTTCGTCACCGCCTATTCGGATCACGCGATCCGCGCGTTCGAGGCGCAGGCGGTCGATTATCTGATGAAGCCGGTCGAGGAGGCGCGGCTGGCCGACACGCTCGACCGCGTCCGCCAGCGCCTGGCCGAAAAGCGCGGGATCGAGGAGATCGACCGCTTGAAGACCGTGCTCGCCGAGGTCGCGCCCGACGCGGTCGAGGAGATCTCCGACGGCAGCGCCGAACATGCCGCCAGCCGCTATGAAAAGCTGATCAACATCAAGGATCGCGGCCAGATCTTCCGCGTCGACGTCGATTCGATCGAGCGGATCGACGCCGCGGGCGACTATATGTGCATCTATACCGGCGACAACACGCTGATCCTGCGCGAGACGATGAAGGACCTGGAAAAGCGGCTCGATCCGCGGCGCTTCCAGCGCGTCCACCGCTCGACCATCGTCAACCTCGACCTGGTCAAGCAGGTCAAGCCGCACACCAACGGCGAATGCTTCCTCGTGCTCGATTCGGGGGCGCAGGTGAAGGTGTCGCGCTCGTACCGCGATGTGGTGGCGCGCTTCGTGCATTAGACCAAATTGTAATCGCGACGATTCCTCCTTCACTCGTCACCCCGGACCCTGTCGAAGGGGCCGGGGTGACGGAGGAGGTAAGTGGCGAGCTGGAAAGATTCGCCGCTTCCGATTGCTGCTTCGCGGGTGTTGAGCGCAATTACCGGGAGGGAATTGCGCCCACGCCCGCGCTACCCCACCTCCCTGTCGCATCCAGGGAGGACCGCATGACCAAATTCGCCGATTTCGCCGCGCTGCACGTGGCCGGAGACCCGTTGATCCTGTTCAACGCCTGGGACGCGGGCAGCGCCAAGGTGGTGGCGGAAGCAGGCGCCAAGGCGATCGCGACGGGCAGCGCCTCGGTCGCCGGGGCCAATGGCTATGCCGATGGCGAGGGGCTGCCGCTCGATTTCGTCATCGCCAACCTGGAACGGATCGTCGGCGCGGTCGATCTGCCGGTGACGCTCGATTTCGAGGGCGGCTATGCGACCGATGCCGACGAGGTCGCCGCCAATGTGCGCCGCGTGCGGAACGCGGGGGCGGTGGGGATCAACTTCGAGGACCAGGTGGTCGACGGCGAGGGGCTGCACGCCATCGCCGACCAGGCGGCGCGCATCGCCGCGATCCGCGCCGCCACCGGCCCCGATTTCTTCATCAACGCGCGCACCGACCTGTTCCTCAAAAAATGGGGCGGCCCGCACGACCAGGCGATGATCGACGAGGCGGTGGCGCGCGGCGTCGCCTATGCCGAAGCGGGCGCGAGCGGCTATTTCGTTCCCGGCATGGTCGATATCGCCCAGGTCGCCGAGGTCTGTCGCCGGGTTGCGCTGCCCATCAACTTCATGGCCTATCCCGGTGCGCCCGACGCAAAGGCGCTGGCCGAAGCGGGCATCGCGCGGATCAGCCACGGGCCGTTTCCGTGGAAGGCCGCGATGGCGGCGCTGAAGGAGGCGGCGGAGGGGGCCTACAGCTGAGCCCCCGTCGCCCCTGCGGAGGCAGGGGCCTCCGGGTTTGTGCACATCAGGCGCGCCGCGCTTGCCGACTGGGGCCCCTGCCTCCGCAGGGGCGACGGTCAGGTGAGCGCCTTCTTCGCCAGCTTCAGATCCTCGACGAACCGCGCGCGTTCCTCCTCCGCGCGGTCGCGGTCGGGCATCCGCAGCAGATAGCTCGGATGCACCGTGATGAACGCCGCGCCGCCGCCGGGCAGTTCGAGCACCCGCCCGCGCTCGCGGCTGATCGTCATCACCTTGCCGAACAGCGACCGCGCGGCGGTGGCGCCCAGCGCCACGGTCACGTCGGGCTTCAGCAGCGCGCGTTCCTGGTCCCACCACCAGCGGCACGCCTCGATCTCGCCCGCGTCGGGCTTGGAGTGGATGCGGCGCTTGCCGCGCTGCTCGAACTTGAAATGCTTGACCGCGTTGGTGACGTAGGTCCTGACGCGGTCGATCCCGGCGGCGGCGAGCGCATCGTCGAGCACCTTGCCCGCCGGACCGACGAAGGGCCGCCCGGCCAGATCCTCCTGGTCGCCGGGCTGCTCGCCGACCAGCACCATCGGCGCATCGACCCGGCCCTCGCCGAACACCGTCTGCGTCGCATGCTTGTAGAGGTGGCAGCGCGTGCAGCCCATCGCCTCCTCGCGCAGCGCCTCCCACGCTTGTTTGCTGTTGCCGCCCATCCTCACCCTCGCCTTCTCGATCATTCCGGCCTCGCGCGCCTGCGCTCCGGCTATCAGCCCCGGCACCAGCGCGGTTTCGGGCATGTTCTTCCAGTATCTGCGCGGCATCTCCTTCAGCATCGCACCGGTCTTCAAACGCGCGGGATTGAAGATCGAGGCATAATAGGTCTTCCACACCGCTTCGACCGGATCGCCCTCCGGCGCATCGGCCTTGGCGGCGGGCGGGCCTTCGGCGAGCGTCTCGCCGTCCCAATGGAGCGACAGCTCGGGCGTCAGGATCGACCAGCGCATGTTGGCGAAGCGTTCGACGAAGAAGCCGGCATTGGCGCGGACGATGTGATGCGCAGGCTCGAACCAGGCGACATAGCGCTCGCCCTCCGCATCCTCGACCGCGCGGAAGCGGACGAAGGCGCGCATCTTGTGGATGTCGCGGCGGACCTCGCCCGCCATCGCCTCCAGCCGGCGCAGATCGGGATCGGCGCGGTCCTCCATCGCGCCCGGCTGCGCGCGAACGCGCAGCAGCAGCGCGTAGAGGCGGGCGAAACGCTCGGCGTCGGCGTGGAGGATCGCCGATTGGGCGAGCGCGATGAACGGACGCGGCACGTTGAACGCGGCGCCCGGCGGCGCGGATGGTGGAGGCTCGCCGCCGAACAGATCGCCGGCCTCTCCTGCGACCTGCCATACGACCTGATCGGGCGGTACATCGGCCAGCGCCAATGCCCGAGCGGCGGCACGCCAGCCATCGAAGTCATCGGGCGCGGCGAGGGTTATGAGGTGCATTCAGGCCTCAACTTTGGCCCCCTTATTCCGTCGCCCCTGCGAAGGCAGGGGCCGCTGGGTTTGTGGCACATCCGGCCTCGCATATGCCGCCTGCGGCCCCTGCCTTCGCAGGGGCGACGATGACTCTACCCTCTCTCGAAGGTTCACTCCCGCTTTTCGCCTTCGGGCGGCTCCTCCCTCGCCCGTTGCTTCTCTTGGGGCTTGCGCGCCTCGAACACGGCCGCCAGCCGCTTGACCTCCGCCTCGTCCAGCCCCTCGGCCGCGGCGGGGAACATCTCTTCCTCCTCCTCGTCGATATGATGCTCGTAGCGGTGGCGCATCGCCGCGAACTTCTCGGTCCAGGCGGACGACGCCATGTCCATCTCGTAGAGCTCGCCCAGGAAATCCTCGATCTCCTTGTGCTCGCTCACCGAATGCTGGGCATCGTCGCGCAGGTCGGGCTTGGCGAGCATGGTGGCGTAGAGCGACATCTCCTCGGCGGCCGCGTGCGCGGTCACCTCGACGCGGAACGCCTCGAACAGGCGGCGGCGGTTCGGGCTGCCCTCCGACGTCCCGGCAAGCTCCGCGAGCAGCTTGCGGTGGCGGTCGTGATCCGCCTTCAGGTCTTCGAAAATGCGCGCATCGGCCATTTGAGGGTCCTCCGGGTGGTTCGCCTGTCCAACCCCGGCCCTCCACGCTGGTTTCAGTTGCGAGCCGTTTTCATCCCCGCGATCCATTCGCTGAGCATGGCGATACCTTCGTCATGCGCGGTCGCGCGGCCCAGCTCGGGCATGGCGACGCCCGGCTCGGTCGACTTCATCCGGTGGATCAGGATCGACCGTTCGGGATGGCCGGGATCGATGCTGAAATCGAGCCCGCCAGAGCCGCGCCCTGCCGCCACCGGCCGCTTGCCGATGCCGCGCGCGACGGGATCGGTCTGCTTCCAATCAAAGAACAGGCCCGAATTGGACGCGGGGCCACGCGCATTGTGGCAGTGCGCGCAATTGACCTCCAGATAGGCGGTGGCGCGCGCCTCGATCGGCG
Source organism: Sphingomonas gilva (assembly GCF_003515075.1). GTDB lineage: Bacteria > Pseudomonadota > Alphaproteobacteria > Sphingomonadales > Sphingomonadaceae > Sphingomonas > Sphingomonas gilva. Next base: position 96,634 of record NZ_QWLV01000007.1, on the reverse strand, counting down.
CAGCGGGATCGTCCCAGCGCGCCAGGCGCGGCGCATCGGCGGGCGCGCGGTCGAGGATGCCGGCGCGCTGCCATTGTCCAAGCTGCGCGCCGTCGTTGAGGTTGCGCGCCTTGGGGCCGATCGGCATGATCGCGCCATCCAGCGCATGGCAGCCCTTGCACTGGTTCTGGTTGGGCACCGCATAGCTGATCCGCCGCTCGCGCCCATTGGGATCGGTGAAGCTCACCGGCACGCGCGTGCCCGCGCGCTTGAGCGTCGCGTCCCTGCCGTCCGCGTCCCAGACATAGGGCAAGGCCACCCAGCCCGATGCGCGGTGTAGCAGCAGCCGCGTCTCGATCGGCTTGAACGCCGCGCCCCGGCCATAGCCGAAGCTCTTGATCAGCGCCGTGCCGACGGGAAATTCAAACAGCCCCTCGGCGTCATATTTCGCCGTCGCGCCGGCGGGGACGTACACCAGCCGTTCCTTCTCGGTGTAATCGGAGAAAAGCGGCGTGTTGAGATGATAGGGCGTCACTCGCGCCGCGGGTGTCCGCTCGGCGAGATCGATGAAGAAGCCGTATTCGGAGAGCTTCGCCGGATAGCCTTCCGCCGTCACCGCCGCGTCGGCCACCCCCGCCTGCCGCGCCGCGCCCGCCACCGCCGCTGAGGCGGCGAGCAGGCCGATGACGAGGAAAAGGCGACCCGACCAGCTCACCTGGCGCGCGCCTCCATCTCGGCCGGCAGAACCACCGCGAGCGGCGGCGCGTAGGTCTCGCCCTTGCTGAGATCGGCGGGCGCGGGCTTGGCCGTCTCCATCTCCGCTCCCTGCGCAATGTTCATGTTGAGCACCGGCGCGCTTGCGACGGTCATGCTGCCGGTGCCGTCCCACAGCACCGGCGGGATCGATCCGCCGAACGCCGCGGCCAGCTGCTCGCCGCCCGGCAGCTGCGGCGCGAAGCCCGCGCGGCCGTGGCGGTTGCCGCTGACCATGATCCGGCGCGGCAGCGGGTTGTAGCGCGCGTCGTCATATTTGAGGCGATAGGCGATCACCATCACGTTGCTGGTCGCGTTGCCCGACAGGTCATTGTCGAAGACGTGGACGTTGTCGTTGGCCATCACCAGCACGCCCGTGCCCATCCGCACCGATGCGACGATGTTGCCCGGCGGCGCGAAATTGGGCGTGTCGTTGTCGACCACCTTGTTCTTGAACACCCGCACGTCGCCGCCGTTCATCACCGGCAGGTTGGGCAGGTCGAACACCAGGATGCCGCCGGTATTGTGGCTGGCGGTGTTGCCGAACACGTCGGCGCGGCGGCTGTTCTCGATCTCGATCCCCGCGACGTTCCGCTCGGCGGTCGAATTGCGCACGATGATCTCGCTCGACTGGCCGACATAGATGCCCGCGTCGGACGCGCCGCGCACCACCGCGCCGTCGACCAGCACCTGCCTGCTTTCGACCGGATAGACGCCGTACGCGCCGTTGGTCGCCTTCGGCCCGCCGGTCCATTCGACGCGGACATTCTTGTAGACGATGCGGTCGGCGCCCTTGGACTTGATGCCTTCGCCCTTGGTGTCCTCCACCGCGAAATCGCGCAGCGTGACGCCGTCGGACGTCACCAGCAGCCCTTCGCCGGAGCCGAGCTGCCCCTTGAAGCTCAGCACCGTCTCGCCCGGCCCAGCCCCGCGCACCGTGACGTTGTCGACGTCGAGCGATAGCCCGTCGGTCAGCTCGAACCGCCCGGCGCCGATCGCGACGACATCTCCCGGCTCCGCCTCGATCAGCGCGCCCTGCAGCCGCTCCTGCGCATTCGCGCCGGCCTCGACCTTGATCTCCTTGGCGGCGAGCGGGCCCGCGAGGGCGATCAGGCAAAGCGGGGTCAGCCAGCGCATGGTCATGTCTTCACTCCTTGGTGGCGACCGCGCCGGTCGCGATGATGGACAGGATGTTCTCGACGATCTCGGCGACGGGAATGGTGAACACGCCGCCCTCGGCCTCGCGCCATGCGGCGATGCCGCTGGCCGGATCGGGAAACTCGGCCTTGCTGTCGGACAGGCGGGTGACGCTGGCGTCGAGCGTCTCGCGCGAGACGGGCATATGGCCCAGCTCGCCGCCATGCGGCATGCCGCGCCCGAACGACAGGCCGATCAGGCTGATGTGATAGACCGTGCCCCGCGGCGCCTGCTCGACCTGCTGGATCTTGAGCAGCGAACCTTCCTCGCCGGCGCGCGTGCGATATTCCCACACCTGCCCGGCGGCGTAGCGCGACACATCGTCCTCGGCCGCGACGGGCGCGGCGATGATCAGCCAGACGGCAAGCGGCAGCCAGCGCATCCTCTCTCCTCGACGGAGATGATGCAGCGGCAAGTTGCAGGCTGCAACCCTTTCAGGCGAACAGTTCGAGCTGCTCGCGGCGCGGCGCCGCCGGCGGCTTGAGCTCGGCCTTGTCGGCCAGCGCCACCGGGCGCCAATCGGCCGCGACGATGAACGGCCGCAGCTTGGCGACCGAAACGGTCAGGCGCGCCACATCCGCCAGCCGCAGCTTCCGCCAGCGGCGCGAGGCGATGATGCCGTCCACCGCCTTCACTCCCAGCCCGGGCACGCGCAGCAGCATCTCGCGCGGGGCGCGATTGACGTCGATCGGGAAACGCTCGCGGAACTTCAATGCCCAGGCGAGCTTGGGATCGATGTCGAGCGGCAGCATGCCCGTGTCCGCATCGGCGGCGGCGACCACCTCCTTGGGCTGAAAACCGTAGAAGCGCATCAGCCAATCGGACTGGTAGAGCCGGTGCTCGCGCATCAGCGGCGGGCGCTTGAGTGGCAGCACGGCGCTCGCATCGGGTATCGGCGAGAAAGCCGAATAATAGACGCGCCTGAGGCCGAAACGGTCGTAGAGGCTCGACGCCTTCAGGACGATGTCGCCGTCGGTCGCCGCATCCGCCCCGACGATCATCTGGGTCGACTGGCCGGCGGGGGCGAAACGCGGCGCGGACGGGTATTTGCCCCGCGCCTCGCCGGCGTCGGCGATCGCTGCATCCATGTCGCGCATCGCACCTTCGATCCGCTCCGCCGATTTCTCGGGCGCCAGCCGCCGCAGCCCCGGCGCGGTGGGCAGCTCGACGTTGATCGACACGCGGTCGGCGTGGAGCCCGGCCTGATGGATCAGCGCGGGATCGGCGTCGGGAATCGTCTTGAGGTGGATATAGCCGCGAAAATCATGGTCCTCGCGCAGGCTCCGCGCGACCTCGACGATCTGCTCCATCGTATAGTCGGACGAACGGATGATCCCCGAAGAGAGGAACAGGCCCTCGATATAGTTGCGCCTGTAGAAGGCGAGCGTGAGATCGACGACCTCCTTGGCGGTGAAGCGCGCGCGGCGGACATTCGAGCTCTTGCGGTTGATGCAGTAATGGCAATCGAAGATGCAGCTGTTGGTAAGCAGTATCTTGAGCAGACTGATGCAGCGTCCGTCGGGCGCATAGGCATGGCAGATGCCCATCCCGCCATCGGTCGAACCGACGCCCTTGCCGCCCACCGAGCTGCGCTTGACCGTGCCCGAGGAGGCGCACGACGCGTCATATTTCGCAGCATCGGCAAGGATTTCGAGCTTTTCGCGAACGTCTAGCTGCGCCATATGTTCGCTATATGTTCGTAGCAGATCGATGTCCAGCAGGGGCGGCCCCGCGAAACGCTCAGGCTGGCGCGATCGGCAGCAACCGCCCCCGCAACATCAGCTTCAGGACCAGGAAAACCGCCCCGGCCATCGCACCGAAGCCCGCATGGATCAGCCAGAATTGCGGAACGGGCATGGCGGTCAGCCAGCCGCCAACCCATCCGACCAGCGAATTGGCGGCGAAGAAGGCGAGATAATAGATACCTATCACCGTCGCGTTGATCGACTGCGGCGCCAGCCGGGCGAACAGCGCCAGGCTGACCGGCAGCAGATGCGCGAAGCCGATCGAGTTGATCACGTGGAAGGCGACCGGCCAGAACAGGCCGATCTTCTCGCCCGGACCTTGCGTTGCCGCGGCGATGAACAGGCAGGCCATGCCGCCCACCGAAAAGGCCGATCCGATGATCATCTTGCCCAGTTCATCCGGCTCGCGATGGCGTTTGCCCCACCAGCGCCAGAACAGCGCGACGATCGCCAGGAAGGAGATGCTGACGATCGCATCGAGGGTCACCAGCCAGGTCGTCGGCAGGACGGTTCCGGCGAAACGCAGATCGAAATTCGCGTCGCCCCAGACCAGATAGGCGTTGAAGATCTGGTTGTTCGGCACCAGCGCGATCGCCATCACCGGGATCAGCAGCAGCAGCGTGACGAGCGCGCCCCAGTCGCCGCGCGTCAATGCGGCCCCGGCCGGCGCCTCGCGACCGCGCGGCGGTTCGTTCGGCAGATATTTTTGACCGGCGAGATAGATGAGCAGACCGATCAGCATGCCCACGCCCGCTGCGCCGAAGCCCCAGTGCCAGCCGATTTTTTCTCCCATCGTTCCGACAATCAGCGGCGCAGCGATCACGCCGGCGTTGATGCCGAGATAGAAGATCTGGAAGGCGTCCGCCCGGCGCAGATCCGTCGGCTTGTAAAGCGCGCCGACCTGGCTCGCGATATTGCCCTTGAACAGCCCGACGCCGATGATGAGCGCCAGCAGCGCGAACAGGAACAGCGCTTCGCTCGCCATCATGAAATGGCCGAGCGCCATGGTCAGCGCGCCGAGCAACACCGTCAGACGCTTGCCCAACCAGCGGTCGGCGATCAGTCCGCCGGCGATCGGCGTCAGATAGACGAGCGCGAAATATCCGCCGGTGATCGCCGAGGCGAGCGGCTGTCCGTCAATCCCGCCGAAGAAGGCGCGAACGAATTCGAAGCCGATGACGCCCGCGATCCGATCGGGCTCGAGCAAATATTTGACCAGATACAGCGCGAGCAGCGCCTGCATGCCGTAGTAGCTGAACCGCTCCCACGCCTCGGTGAAGGCGAGATACCACAGCCCGGGCGGATGGCCGAAAAAGTCGCGAGTCTCGATCGGGTTGTCGATCGCGGGCGCGGACATGTCGGCGACGGTCATCGCGCCCGTGTCGCCAAATTCAAATGAACCGCCAATGACCCGACGTCGGCGAGATCAGAAGTCGATCACCGGCTCCTCGCCCTCGGCCTGGCGCGCCTCGCGGTTGCGGCGGGCGTTCTCGAGGAAGCATCCCGAGGCGCCGCCCGGCCCGACGGTCGAGCAGCTGCCGATGCCGGCATCCGCCACGTCCTGGTCGACGATGCGCTTGTTGCGCACCGCCTGCGCCGTGCTGTCGGGCGTCAGCGTGCCTTCGCGCAGGTCCATCGGGATACGGAAGCGCTCGGTTTCGGGAAGCCGTTTGCAGACAACGATTTCTTCGTTGTTGCTGGTCGGGCAAGGATCGTCGCCAAACACCGTGATGGTGCGCGTGTTCGCCTGCGCCAGGGCCGGGCTGGCGAAGGCCAGCGAGGCGGGGACAGCGGCGGCGGCAAGCGCCAGGGTCAACATACGCATCGGTCCAACTCCTTATCCCCACAACGCACGAGCGCGTGATTGGTCTCTCAAATTCGTTTCGACAACGCAATCGCCGCGCGGCAGCCCAGGCGGATCGCGCCGGCGAGCAGCGGATAGGCGGGCGCATTCTCCGCCCCCGCCGCCAGCGCGGCCTCGCGATGCTCGATCTCCTCGGCCTGGAATTCGGCGATCATCCCCGACAGTTCGGGATCGTCGCCGCCCAGCTCGGCCAGCTGGTCGGCATAATGCTTGTCGATCTCGGTCTCGACCGCCGCGGTGCAGGCCATCGCCGCCTCGGGCCCGATCAGCGCCGTCGCCGCGCCAAGCGCGAAGCCGGCGACATTCCAAACGGGCTGGAGCAATGTCGGCCGCACCCCGCGCTCGGCGATCAGCGCGTCGAACGCCCTGCGGTGGCGATCCTCCTGATCGGCCATGCCGGCGATCGCGCGCGCCGCAGGCGCACGATCGCCCATCACCGCCAGCTGCCCGGCATAGATGCGCGTCGCGCCGTATTCGCCAGCCTGATCGACGCGAATCATGGACCGGATGCGCCGCTTGCGGTCGCCTGGCCGCCACTGTGCCGATTGGGTCATGATCCGCGCCTCGTCGCCAGCACCAGCACGGCGAGCGCCCCGCCGAGCGAGAAGATCGCGTTGAACCCGGCAAGCGAAACGCCGGCGAGCGTCCATTGTGCGACGTCGCAGCGGATCAGCGGAGTCGCCATGATCTCGGCCAGCATGTCCTCGGCATTGGTGGCGGACATCGGCGCGGCGCAGCCGGTCACCCCCTGCCACCAGCCATATTCAACGCCGGCATGGAACACCCCGATCGCACCCGACACCGCGATCGCCACCGCGGCGAGCAGGATCAGCGGCCGCGACAGGGCGGATTGCCTGAGCGCCAGCGCCGCGACCGCCAGCACGATCGCGGCCATGTGCGGCCAGCGCTGCCAGTGGCACATCTCGCACGGATAGAGCCCGCCGACATATTGCGAGGCATAGGCCCCGCCCAGCAGCGCGGCCGGAATCGCCAGCGCCAGCCAACGCGCGCGGTCGAGCGAGGTCATGCGCCCTGCCGCGCCGGCCGGATCAGCGCTTGGCCGCGCGCGGCGCGACCGCGGCGGTGCGAGTCGTCGCCGGGCCGAGGCGGCCGATCGTCTGCAGCGCGTAATGCAGCTGGAAGTCCTCGATACCCTTCTTCTCCAGCTCCTCGGGCGTGGCGGTGAAGCGGGGATCGTCCTTGACGTCGTCCTCCAGCACCGAATTGTCGACCTTCGCCTCGTTGATCAGGTGGCGGCGCAGATCGGCCTCGCGGAAGCGCGGCCGCGTCTTGTAATCGGGATCGGAAAGCTGCGGCACCGGCAGATCGGGCTCGATCCCGCCTTCCTGCACCGACCGGCCCGACGGCGTGTAGTAGCGCGCCGTCGTCAGCCGGAGCGCGCTGTTGGCGGAGAGCGGCAGCAACGTCTGCACCGATCCCTTGCCGAAGCTGGTCTCGCCCATCACGATCGCGCGGTGGTGGTCCTGCAGCGCGCCGGCGACGATCTCCGAGGCCGAGGCGGTGCCCGCGTCGATCAGCACGATCACCGGCAGGCCGTGCGCGAGGTCGCCCGGCCGCGCGTAGAAGCGCTCGATCTCGCTCTTCTCGCGCCCGCGCTGCGACACGATCTCGCCGCGCTCGAGGAACACGTCGGTCACCTCGATCGCCTGGTCGAGCAGCCCGCCGCCGTTCGAGCGCAGATCGACGATATAGCCGAGCGGCTTCTTCCCCAGCGATTTCTCGACCGCCAGCATCGCCGCGCGCGTGTCCGCACCGACATTCTTGGAGAAGGTGTTGATGTTGATGACGCCGACGCCGTCCTTCACCTCCCACTTGACCGGCTTCAATACGATGATCTCGCGCGTGATGGTGACGTCGAACGGCTTGTCGCGGCCGGGGCGGACGATCGTCAGCCGCACCTGCGTGCCGGGGCGGCCGCGCATCTGGTCGACGGCCTCGTCCAGCGTCCCGCCGAACACCAGCTTGCCGTCGAGATGGGTGATGTAGTCGCCCGCCTTGATCCCGGCGCGCCACGCGGGCGTGTCCTCGGTCGGCGCGATCACCTTCACCGCGCCGTCCTCCTGGCCGACGGTGAGGCCGAGGCCGCCGTAATTGCCGTCGGTCTGGGTGCGCAGATTCTCGAAGTCGCGATCGGTGAGAAACGAGCTGTGCGGATCGAGGCTGGAGAGCATCCCCTGGATCGCGCCCTTCATCAGCGTCGCGTCATCGACCTTGTCGACATAATCGGCCTTCACGCGGTTGAACACGTCCATGAAGGTGTCGAGTTCGCGATAGGTCTCGGTATCGACCTGCGCCATCGCGCCGGTCGCGACGGGGACCAGCGCCAGGGCGCCGACCAGCGCGGTGGCCTGAAGAAGGGCGGAGGGGATGCGCAAGATGGGGCACTCCTGAGTGGCGTTTCGGGTGATGATACCGGATTCGCGCGGGCGATCAAAGCAAAGCCATGCTTAACCGCGCCTGTCGCGTCAGCCGATCAGCGGGGTGATGTCCACCGGACGACCGCGCCGGCGCAGCTCGACGGTGACGCGCGGGCGCTCGCCGCCCGCGCGGCCCAAGGGCGCGCCCTGCGCCACCTCGTCTCCCACCTTGACGCTGAGCGGTCCCAGCCCGGTGACGAGGCTGGTCCAGCCCTCGCCATGGTCGATCACCACGATCGAACCATATCTGAGGAACGGCCCGGCGAAGGCGACCTTGCCGCCGGCCGGCGCGACCGCCAGCGCCTGCGGGCGCGGGGTGAGCGTCAGCCCGCGCGAGCGCGCGCCGCTCGGCGCTACCTCGCCCAGCCCCGCCACCACTGGTCCGGCGAGCGGCAGGCGGTAGACCGGCGGGGTTTCGGCAGCGGGCTCCTCGTCGGGTGTGGAGGCGGCCGATTCGGGATCCGCCGGGCGCGGCGCCGGCCCGGACAAGGCGGCAAGGCGCGCCCGGATATCCGCCTGCCGATCGAGCGTGTCCATCAGATCGACCAGATCGCGCGCCTCCTCGCCGAGCGCGATGGCGCGGTCCTGCTCGAACATCGCGCCGCGGTTGAGATCGCGCGCGCGGAGGCGATGCTGCGCCTCCAGGCCGGCGAGCGCGGCGCGTTCGCGCGCCAGGGCCGCCCGGCTGCGCTGCAACGCGCCTGCGGCGAGGCTCGCGCCCTCCCGCAGCTTGCGCGACCGTTCGAGCTCGCCGCGCACCTCCTCGGTCCGCGTCTTCACCACCGGCAGCACCGTCGCCAGCGTGGCGCGGACATGGACCAGGTCGGAGATCGATCCCGGCTGCACCAATGCGGTAGCGGCGGGACGGCGGGCGAGCGATTGCAGCGCCGCCATCAGCCGCACGATCGGGCCCTGCTGCTCGGCCAGCCGCCGCGCCTGGCGGCGCTGCAGCGTCGAGAGGATGGCGACGCGCGCCTCGGCCGCGCTGATCTCGGCCTCGAAACCCTGGATGCGCGCGGCGACGGCGGCCTCCTTCGCCTGCGCCTCGGCCGCGGCGTCGCTGGCGCGGATCGCCTCGCGTTCCAGCCGGGCGGCGCGCGCGCGCGCCTGCTCGGCGGCGGTCCGCGCGAGCACGAGCCGCGCGCGCTCGCTTTCCACGCTGCGATCCTGCGCGACGGCGACCCCGGCAAGCACGACGGCGGAAAGGGCGAACAGGATGCGCACGCCCTATCCTTCGCGGTGATAGGGGTGGTTGGCAAGGATGCTGGTCGCGCGCCACAATTGCTCGGCGAGCATCGCGCGCGCCAGCAGATGCGGCCAGGTCGCGCGCCCGAAGGCGATCAGCAGGTCCGCGCCCGCGCGCTCCTCGTCGCCGAAGCCGTCGGCCGCGCCGATCAGGAAGCGGACCTCGCGCACGCCGTCGTCGCGCCATCGGCCCAGCCGCTCGGCGAAGGCAATCGATCCGATCTGCTCGCCCTTTTCGTCGAGCATCACCGTCCGCACCTGCCCCTCCGCCGGCGGCACGCGCCCGCCGGCATCGGGCAGCTCGGTGATCCTGGTCGGCCAGGCCACGCGCTTGAGGTAGCGATCGACCAGTTCGGCCTCGGCCGACCGTCCGATCTTCCCGCGCGCCATGATGTGGAGGAGCATGCCGCATGCCCTACACCAGGCCGGGCGGCGGGCTCCACCCCGGCGTTCACACTGATCGACGTTGTTCCATTGTCATTAACGTAGGGGCGCTTATCTTGGGGCGGTTAGCAGAGGTGCGCATCACGCGATGAACGACAACGACAAGCAACAGCAGCCGGACGGCCCCAACCCCTGGATGAAGAGCCTGATGGTGTGGGTGGGCATCCTCGCCGCGCTCGCGCTGTTCGTCACCATGTTCGATACCCGGTCGAGCGCGCAGGCGGGCGACCAGATCGGCTATTCGGACTTCCTCAACAAGGTCGAGGAGGGATCGGTCGCGCGGGTCGACATCGCCGGCGATACGATCACCGGCACGCTGACCAACGATCAGCGCTTCCGCACCTATGCCGCGAACGATCCGCAGCTGATCAGCCGCCTCCAGGAAAAGGGCGTGCGTTTCGCCGCCAAGCCGGAGGAAGGCCCGTCGATCTGGATGGTGCTGCTCTATCAGTCGCTGCCCTTCCTGCTGTTCCTGGGCATCGCCTTCTTCGTGCTTCGCCAGATGCAGAAATCCTCCGGCGCCGGCGGCGCGATGGGCTTCGGCAAGAGCCGCGCCAAGCTGCTGACGCAGAAGGAAGGCAAGGTCACCTTCGACGACGTCGCCGGCATCGATGAAGCGCGCGAGGAGCTGCAGGAGATCGTCGAGTTCCTGAAGGACCCGTCAAAATTCGCCCGGCTGGGCGGCAAGATCCCGAAGGGCGCGCTCTTGGTCGGCTCGCCCGGCACCGGCAAGACGCTGCTCGCCCGCGCGATCGCGGGCGAGGCGGGCGTGCCGTTCTTCACCATCTCGGGCTCCGACTTCGTCGAGATGTTCGTCGGCGTCGGCGCGAGCCGCGTGCGCGACATGTTCGAGCAGGCCAAGAAGTCCGCGCCCTGCATCGTCTTCATCGACGAGATCGATGCGGTCGGTCGCCACAGGGGCGCGGGCCTCGGCAACGGCAATGACGAGCGCGAGCAGACGCTCAACCAGCTGCTGGTCGAGATGGACGGCTTCGACACCAACGAAGGCATCATCATCATCGCCGCCACCAACCGCCCCGACGTGCTCGACCCCGCGCTGCTGCGCCCCGGCCGCTTCGACCGGCAGGTGGTGGTGCCGCGCCCGGACATCGAGGGCCGCGTCAAGATCATCCAGGTCCATATGAAGAAGGTGCCGCTGGCGCTCGACGTCGACGCGCGCACCATCGCGCGGGGCACGCCGGGCTTCTCCGGCGCCGACCTCGCCAACCTGGTCAACGAGGCGGCGCTGCTCGCGGCGCGCAAGGGCAAGCGGCTCGTCGCCATGTCCGAGTTCGAGGAGGCCAAGGACAAGGTCATGATGGGCTCCGAGCGCAAGTCCATGGTGATGACCGACGACGAGAAGCGGATGACCGCCTATCACGAGGCCGGCCACGCCATCGTCGCGCTGCACGAGCCCGCGTCGGACCCGATCCACAAGGCGACGATCATCCCGCGCGGCCGCGCGCTGGGCCTCGTCATGCGCCTGCCCGAGCGGGACAATTACAGCTATCACCGCGACAAGATGTACGCGAACCTCTCGGTCTCGATGGGCGGCCGCGTCGCAGAGGAGATCATCTTCGGCTACGACAAGGTATCGTCGGGCGCATCGAGCGACATCGAATACGCCACCGGCCTCGCTCGCGACATGGTGACGCGCTGGGGCCTGTCGGACGAGCTGGGGCCGCTGCAATATGCCGAGGCCGAAAGCGAGACCTTCCTGGGCTATTCGGCCAACCGGCCGATGCGCGTCTCCGCCGATACGGCGAAGCTGATCGACGCGGAGATCAAGAAGATCGTCGTCGGCTCCTATGATCGGGCCAAGCAGCTGCTGACCGACCATGTCGACCAGCTGCACAGCCTGGCTGCGGCGCTGCTCGAATATGAGACGCTGTCGGGCGACGAGATCAAGAAGCTGATCGCGGGCGAAGGCATCGACCGCACCAGCGGCGACGCGGCGGCTCCAGTGCCCGCCGCCGGCAGCTCGATCCCCAAGACCAAGCGGCCCAAGGGCCCGTTCGGCAATCCGGCGCCCCAGGGCGCCTGACGCGAGGTTCGGCATGAACCGGCCCCTGCCGATCGCTCCGCCGCGGCGCAGGATCGGCGGGGGCCTTTTCGTTGGCCTCGCGGCGCTTCTCGCCTCGGCGGCGCACGCGCAGGAGGCGCAGGCGGAGATGACCGTGGCCGAGTTCCTCGCCAAGGCGCAGGTCGTGCGCGCCAAAGGGGCTCAGGCTGCCGAATCGCCCGAATATAAGGAACTGCAGCGCTACGTCGCGGGCGTGACCGCCGCCTACCGCGCCGATCTCGCCCGCCAGCAGGCGGCCGGCGCGCCGCCGCACAGCTGCCCGCCCCCGCGCGGCCGGGCCGGGCTCACCTCCACCGACCTCCTCCGCACGATGCGCGCCCTCCCCCCGCACGAGCGCGGGATCAGCGTCAGGCAAGCATTCGACGCGATGATGCTGGAACGCTATCCGTGCGGGGAAGCAGCGCCCTAGGGCTGCTGCGCGTGCATCGCGCGGACGGTGGCGGCGATATTCTCGCTCGGCTGCTCCAGCACGACCTGCAGCATCTCAATCCGCGCAACGCACTGATCATGCACCGGTGCGTCGCTACGCAGGTAGCTGGATAGCTTGGCCGGTGTGACGCCGAGCCGGTTCGCTGTGGTCGAGAATACGAGATCGTCAGCCACAGGCCTGCCGGTGGAGCCGCCCATAGCAGCCTGTGCGGGCGCGGAAACGATGCTAAATATGTGGGCGAGCTCTTCCTGTCGCAGGTTGGCGGGAAGATCGTCGCCATCGATTTCGCCTGAACCGGCGCAGGCCGCAGGATTGCTCATCAGCAGCGCCTTGCGCCTTTGCAGCTCCAGCCTGAGGCCATCGATGAGCAGGACATCGGGCGCAGACGGCAGCATGCGCCTATAGGCTGCGTTCAGCTTCTCGTCGAAGCGGCGCGAGGCCTGATCGCCGTCGATACGCCCTGACACTCGCGCGTCCACGACGGCGCGGAGCTCAGCATAGAGTTCAGGATTGTTGGTGCGCAGCAGCACCAAACCGGGTTGGTCATCTTCCAGGCGCTTCATTGCGATCTCGGTCGATCGACCGCTGATCGTCGTGGCGGACGGCGAATAGGTCGTCCCCCCTGCAATGCCGGTCGCCTTCGGTTCGTCCGGCATCGACACCGCCGAGGCACCAAGAAAGGCGATCGCGATCGCGACGCGGATGACGTAGCGCAGCCAGCCGATCTGACCGTGGAACATCGCGTTGACGAGGAGCGCGGTCACGGCGAAGGCCGCGCCGGCGATGAAGGGCGGAAGAAGCGGCGAGTTCAGCGCGGCGGAACCCAGAACCACGATCGCGACGAGACCCGGCACCTTGAACCGCTGGGTCAGCGGCTCGCCGATCGCCATCAGCCGGTCGATCGCGGCGACGCGCGCATGGATCACCAGCGCGGCGGCGGCTGAGAGCGCCAGCATCGCGTGCGGCGGCAGCGCCAGGAACGGGACGAAGCCGAAAAAGCCGTAGACGCCGATCGTCAGGATCCAGGCGAACGCATTCTCGCCGGTCTCGCGCCATCGCCTTCCGCCGGCGGTGAGCTGGGTCCACTGCATCCCGCAGGCCGCGACCAGCAGCGCGACGACCGCCCAGCCCGGCGATGGCGGCACGAACATCGCCGCGATGGGAAGCGCGAAGATCGGCGCGATCCATCCCGTTTCCGCCCAGCGCGGCAGCCCCGGGCCAACGCCCGTGTCGCGCGCATGGGTCAGGCGGCCGATCGTGGCGAGGTGCGCCCAGGGAAGCGCGAGCGAGGCGACCGCGCCCACGATCAGCAGGACCATGTCCCACGGCGTGGGCGGCTTGAAGATCGCGCCGAGCGCCAGGAGCACGGTGAACAGCGCGGGCGCGAGCAGCAGCCGGCCGAGCGTCATCCGCGGGCGGGAGAGATGCTCGCGCCACCAGGCGACGGTGTCGGCGTTGAACGAGTGGCGCAGCCCCGGCATCTGCCATTCGCTGTAGTCGATCAGCGTCCGTATCCGCGGCGCCACGCCTGGATTGATAGCGGTCAGCCGCATGCCCCATTCGCCGCGCGGCGGCTTGGTGAGCTCGGTGAAGGCGAAATGATATTGGTCGCCGTGGCTGGTGAGCGCTTCGATCGTGCGCCACTCGTCGATGCGGTGGAGTATAGCGGCGACGGCGGGGGACTGGCCGCGCTGCCAGCCCGCGCCGTCCCAGCCGAACGCCTCGATCGCCTGCAGCAGCAGCGCGTCGCTCTTCGGGATGTTGCTCGCGAGCAGCCCGGCGATCCATTCCTCGGCATGGGCGCGGATGGCGATCTCGGCCATTGCCGGGCTGGCGAGCACGTGACGGAACGCCGCCTCCAGCACCGCGTCGTCCTGCGCCCAGGGGCTGGTCAAGTGCCCCGCAAGCGCGTTCATCCGCGCCTCGAAATCGGCGAGGTCGCGCTCGCGTCCGTCGAGCAGGTGCGCGTCGGGTGATGCGGGCAGCGGCGCGGGCTCGGTCGGCGCCGCATTCAGCTCGTCGGGCGTCGGTGTCGCGGTGAACACCGCCTCGCGCGCGCTGTCGTCGTAATCCTCATCGGCCCAGCCATCGGCGTCGCCGCCATGCTCGGCCTGCCAGGCGCGCGCATCGGCCATCGCCAGCGCCTGGTCATAGGCGGCGCGCAGCGTCTTGAAACCCTCGGGGTCGTCTTCCGGATTGGTCTGGCGAAGCTTTGCCGCATAGCCGCGCCGGATCGCCACGCGGTCGCTGCCCGCCGGGACGCCCAGCGTCCTCCAGACCGACCGGCTCACAGGTAGCTCTCGCCCTCGATCCGGTCCAGCGCGGCGTGGAACTGATCGCGCGCGGCGGCGATGGCGCGCGGGTCCTGCGCGTCAATGATGCCCTGGAACTGGGTGATGATCATGCCGATCGCCTCGCGGTCGTGCCCCAGCGCATTCTCATAGGCGCGTTCGGCGCGCGCCATGGCGGCGCGGTTGGCCTCGTCGTCGCGTGGGTGTGTCTTCAATGCGGCGAGCGCCTTGCGGCGCTCCTCCAGCGTCGACGGATCGCCCGCCAGCCCGTCGTTGATGACGAGGCTGTGGCGCGCGCCGGTCTTGGCGACGAGGATGTCGACCTCGAGCAGCCCGGACACGTCGTAGGAGAAGCGCACGTCGAGCCGCTGGCCGGCGGGCGCGCGCGGCACCGGCACCTCGATCTTGCCGATCTCGACATTGTCGCGCACCAGCCGCGATTCGCCCTGATAGACGCCGAACAGCACCGACTTCTGGTTGTCCTGCAGCGTGGAGAAGCTGTGCTCGCGGCTCGCGGGGATCACCGTGTTGCGCTCGATGATCGGGCTGAACAGACCGGTCTCGAACTGTCCGTTGGGCAATTGCCGCGCGGTGTCGACGCCCAGCGAATAGGGGCAGACATCGGTGACGACCACTTCGGACAGCGCCGCGTCGCGCGCCTTCAGGCCCGCCTGCACCGCCGCGCCCAGCGCCACCGCCTCGTCCGGATTGACCGTCGTGTTGGGAAACCGGCCGAACATCCGCGCGACGGTGCGGCGCACGGCGGGCATCCGCGTCGCGCCGCCGATCAGGATGATGTCGGACAATGTGTCGGGCCGGATATCGCTGTCGCGCAGCGATCTGAGCACCGGCTCGCGCAGGCGTTCGAGCAGCGGCGCGGCGCGCGCCTCGAAATCGGCGGTCGATACCTCCGCCTCATAGGTCTCGCCGAGCCAGGTCACGCGCACCGGCGCGCTGGAATCGCTGCTCATGGCGCGCCGCCCGCGCTCGGCCGCCTCGCGCAGCTTCTGGTAGAGCGCGTCGTCGCCGCGCCCGGCGGTGCCCCAGGCGTCGCCGAAGCGCTCGCGCATCAGCTGGACCAGCAGCTCGTTGAAATCCTCGCCGCCCAGATGATTGTCGCCGGTCGACGCGCGGACCTCGATGATCCCTTCGAATATCTCGATGATCGAGACGTCGAAGGTGCCGCCGCCCAGGTCGAACACCAGGAAGCGTGCTTCGCTGCCCAGATTGTGGATGCCGTAGGCGAGTGCCGCGGCGGTCGGCTCGTTGACCAGCCGCTCGACCTTCAGTCCCGCGAGCTCGCCCGCGCGGTGCGTCGCCTTCCTCTGCTTGTCGTTGAAATAGGCGGGAACGGTGATCACCGCCTCGGTCACCGCTTCGCCCAGGAACGCCTCGGCGTCCTCCTTCAGGCTGCGCAGGACGAGCGCGGACAGCTCCTCCGGCGTGAACTCGCGGCCGGACAGGTTGGCGGTCCGCTGCGTGCCCATATAGCGCTTGAACGCGGTGACGGTGGCGCTCGGATGGCTCGCCTGGCGCTCGCGCGCGGCGAGACCGACCAGCAGCGCGCCGCCTTCGTCGATGCTGACCGCGGAGGGCGTCAGCACATGGCCCAGCCGGTTGGTGATCAGCTGCGCCTGCCCGTCGCGCCAGACCGCGCACGCGCTGTTGGTGGTGCCGAGATCGATGCCGATGATCATGCGGTGATGTGTCCGGAGTTGAGAGAAATCAGCCCATCAGCCCCATGCCGAGCAGCATGAAGAGGAAGAAGAGCAGCGCGACGAAGGCGAAGCTGATGAGGAATATCGTGCGCCACAGCGCGGAGAAGCGGCGCAGGCGGTATGCGCCGCGCAGCTGCTTGTACATGTGCAGCGGCGGGGCGAACGTCGCCACCGTGGCGATGACGACGCCGCCCAGCCCCGCCGCGCCCGCGATGCTGAGCGCGATCACCAGCAGCGTCATGAACGACAGCGAATAGGTGACGAACACCGCATGGTCGTACATGCGATGGCCGCGCCGCCACAGGAACAGGAGCGCCACGAACGGCACCGATATGGGGATCAGCGCCCAGCTGAACTTATAGGCGGAGGATTGCAGCTTGTAGACCAAGAGTCCCGGATTGGCGTTGGCCTTGGCGATCCCCTTGTCGAGCCGTGGGATGCCGGTCCTGAGATCGGTGAAGCCTGGGTTTTCTCCGTTTTTGACCTCCGCGCTGGCGACATCCAGGCCCTGCTTGGTCGCTTCGACCACCGAACGCTGCTCATCCAGCTCGGCGGTACTCCGGCCGGCCTTCAGCGCGGCGGCACGTTCGCGATCGATCCGCGCCAGCTCGCCATCGGCCTTTTGCAGCTGAAGGTTCATCGTCTCCAGCGTCGTGGCGCGCTGTTGCGGATTCATGTCCGGCGGGACGATGTCGCCCCCCAGCGCGCTGATCGTCGCGAACATCAGGAACACCGAGAAGAGGAACAGCGCGAGCGGGGAGAGGAAGCGCACGCGCTCGCCCGTGACATAGCGGCGGGTGAGCTCGCCCGGGCGGACGATCAGCAGCGGCAGCGTGCGCCAGATCTTGCCTTCGACATGGAGCACCCCGTGCGCCAGATCGTGCCAGATCGCGCCCAGCGAACGGTGGATGTGCCCGCTCTGGCCGCAGCGGTGGCAGTGGCTGCCGATCAGCGCGGTGCCGCAGTTGAGGCACTGGCCGCCATGCCGCCCATGCGAATCGGCCGCTCCGTCCACCGCGCGCGCCAGCAGCGCGCCGGTCGCGATTTCCCCCGCGGCCTCGACTTCCCCCGTCATTCCTGCGGGATACAGCCATGGGTGGGCGGCGTCGAGCGACTATGTTAGCGGGACCTACCATGACCGAAGCGACCGCCCTGATCCACGATATGGCGACGCGCGCCCGCGCCGCCGCCCGCCTGCTCGCCCGCGCCGACACCGCGACCAAGGCGCAGGCGCTGACGGCCGCCGCCGCGGCGATCCGCGCGGACACCGATCTGATCTGCGCCGCCAATGCGCGCGACATGGCGCTGGCCGAGGCCGGCGGGCTTTCGCCGGCGATGCTCGATCGGCTGAAGCTGACGCCCGAGCGGGTGGCGGCGACGGCGGACGGCGTCGCGGCGGTCGCGGCGCTGGCCGATCCCGTCGGCGGGGTGATCGACCAGGCGGTGCGGCCCAACGGGCTGGTGCTGAGCCGCGTCCGCGTGCCGCTGGGGGTGGTCGGCATCATCTATGAAAGCCGCCCCAACGTCACCGCCGACGCCGCCGCGCTGTCGGTGATGGCCGGCAACGCCGCGATCCTGCGCGGCGGCAGCGAGGCGACGGGCAGCAACCGCGCGATCCACGCCGCTTTCATCCGCGGCCTCGCCGAAGCCGGCCTGCCCGAAGACGCCGCGCAGCTGGTGCCGACCACCGATCGCGCCGCCGTCGGCGCGATGCTCTCCGCGCATGGGCTGATCGACATCATCGTGCCGCGCGGCGGCAAGGGGCTGGTCGCGCGCGTCCAGGCGGAGGCGCGCGTGCCCGTGCTCGCGCATCTCGACGGGATCAACCACACCTATATCGACGGCGCGGCGAACCGGGAGATGGCGGAGGCGATCGCGGTTAACGCCAAGATGCGCCGCACCGGCATCTGCGGCGCGACCGAGACGCTGCTGATCGACCGCGCCTAT
The DNA here is from genome assembly GCF_003515075.1 of Sphingomonas gilva. Classification (GTDB taxonomy): domain Bacteria; phylum Pseudomonadota; class Alphaproteobacteria; order Sphingomonadales; family Sphingomonadaceae; genus Sphingomonas; species Sphingomonas gilva. Next base: position 78,500 of record NZ_QWLV01000007.1, on the reverse strand, counting down.
CCCGCCGCCGCGGCGCTGGTGGCGGCGCTCGCCGATACCGGCTGCGAGCTGCGCGGCGATGCCGAGGTGCAGGCGCTGGCGGACGTCCGCGCCGCCGTCGAGGAGGATTGGGACACCGAATATCTCGACGCGGTGCTGTCGATCGCGATGGTCGACGGGGTCGACGGCGCGCTCGCCCATATCGCCCGCCACGCCTCGCACCACACCGATGCGATAATCACCGGCGACGCCGCCACCGCCGAGCGTTTCCTCGCCGAGGTCGATTCGGCGATCGTCATGTGGAACGCCTCCACCCAGTTCGCCGATGGCGGCGAGTTCGGCCTGGGCGCGGAGATCGGCATCTCGACCGGCCGCCTCCATGCGCGCGGGCCGGTCGCGCTGGAGGGGCTCACCACCTATAAATGGCTGGTGCGCGGAACTGGCCAGACGCGTCCTTGAATTGAATGTATACAAATGATACAAGCGCGGGATGAGTCAAACGACTGTCATCACCGCACGTATCTCGAACGAGGCGAGCGCGCAGCTTGATCGGCTGGCGGCCGAACTCGACAGATCGCGCGCCTGGGTCATCGCGACCGCGGTCGAACGCTATGTGCGCGAAGAGCTCGAGTTCATCGATTTCATCAAGGAGGGCGAGGAAGACATCGCCGCCGGTCGCTATATAACGCATGACGAACTGCTGGCCGAGATCGCTGCTCGCCGGACCCGTTCCAAGCGCGCTGCTTGATGCGGTTGATATGGTCGCTGCTGGCGCGCGGCGATCTGTTCGGAATCGCCGATTACTACAATGGAATCAGCGAGGGGCTGGGTGACGACCTTCTCGGCCGCATCGAAGATGCCACCCGGCTGATCCCAACCTTCCCGCGAATGGGGTCGCCCACCGGAGTGCCGGGCGTGCGCAAGCTTCTCGTGCCGAGAACGCCCTTCCTGCTGATCTACGCGGTGAACACGGCGACCGTCGAGGTGCGCCGTGTCCTGCACGCCAGAAGCGATTGGCGAGAGAAGCCGTGACCCGCACCGGCCTGCTCGGCGGCTCCTTCAATCCGGCGCATCGCGGGCATCGGGGGATCACGCTCGCCGCGATCCGCGCGCTGGGGCTGGACGAGGCATGGTGGCTGGTCTCGCCGGGCAATCCGCTGAAGGCAGGGCGCGGCGACATGGCGCCCCTCACCGCGCGGCTCGCCTCCGCGCGCCGGATGGCGCGGCGCGCGCCGATCCGCGCCACCGCCGTCGAGCAGCGGCTGGGCACACGCTACACCATCGACACCATCCGGGCATTGAAGCGCCGCTATCCGAAGCGGCGCTTCATCTGGCTGATGGGTGCGGACAATCTCGCCGAGTTCCACCGCTGGCGCGACTGGCGGAGCATCGCGCGCGAAGTCCCCATTGCGGTGGTCGCGCGGCCCGGATATGATGACGACGCCCTCGCGGGTGTCGCGATGGGTTGGCTGCGGCGCTCCGTCCGGCCCGCAAGCCAGGCCAGGTTCTGGACGCGGTGGAGTTTACCGGCGCTCGTGCTGTTGCGCTTTCGCCCCGATCCGACCTCCGCGACGCTGCTCAGGCAGTCCAATCCGAATTGGGCCGAACATCCATGGCATCGCAGCGATGCCGCGCCGGACGAACCCCGTCCTCCTTCATAAGGAACGCCCTTGCCACATTCCGCTTCCGTGCCCCGCGCGTCTGCCCCCGATGAGGTGGAGGCGCTGCATGCGCTCGTGCTCGGCTCGCTCGACGACGATCAGGCGGTCGACACCGTGTCGATCCCGCTCGCCGGCAAGAGCGCGATCGCCGATCACATGGTGATCGCCAGCGGCCGTTCGACCCGCCAGGTCGCGTCGATGGCGCAGAAGCTCGCCGAGCGGATCAAGGCGGAGACCGGCCGCCCGGCGCGGATCGAAGGCCTGCCCAATGCGGATTGGGTGCTGATCGACGCGGGCGACGTGATCGTCCATCTGTTCCGCCCAGAGGTGCGCAGCTTCTACAATCTGGAGCGGATGTGGGCCTTTGGCGAGGCGCCGGCCGCGGGGAACGCCTGACGCTTGGCGTAGCGCCGGTCAGTGAGGATGCCGGCGCGGCGGCGCGGCGGCGACGCGCCATCCCGCCCGCGCGCGCTCGGCCTTGACGCCGCCCAACGTCCCGCTCCCGCCGGCTTCCAGCGCCGCGATCAGGCGGTCGAGCGCGGGGCCGCGCGGCGCTTCCTCGCCAAGCTCGGCCAGCGCGCGGACGAGCAGCCGCCTCAGATATTCGCGCGGCAGACCGGCCGGGTCGATCGTCCGCGCGTTCCCATCGACGGTGATGCGCTCGGCGGCCAGCCGATCGAGGCTCCAGCGCAGCGCTTCGGACGCGTCGGCGAGCGCGCCGGCCGACCGCGCGAGCCCGGCGGGGTCGAGATCGCCGGATGCGGCGATCAGCGCGCGAAACCGGCTGCGGTCATGCGCCGGATCGCGATTGGCGGGATCGTCCGCCGGATCGAGGCCGGCCGCCTCGACGATCGCGGCCAGCTCGGCGCGCCGCCAGCCGAGCAGTGGGCGCAGCAGCGGCATGCCCGCCCAGTCGCCCGCCGCGCGCACCCCCGCCAGTCCGTCGACCCCGCTCCCCCGGCTCGCGCGCATCAGCAGCGTCTCGGCCTGATCGTCGGCGTGATGCCCGGTGAGGATCGCCGCGCAGCCGGTCCCCCGCGCGTGATCGGCGAGCAGATCGTACCGCGCCGCCCGCGCGCGCGCCTGGACGTTAGCTCCGCGCGCAAGGGGCGGTTCGGGCCGCAGCGTCGCATGGGGCAGGCCGAGCCCGGCGCACAGCCGCGCGACCATCGCCGCCTCGTCGGCAGCCTCCGCGCGCAAGCCGTGATCGACCGTCGCGCAGGCGATCCGCTCGGGCATCGCGCCGTGTGCGAGCGCCAGCATCGCCAGGCTGTCCGGCCCGCCCGAGACGGCGAGCAGCAACCGTCCGTCCGCGCCCGGCAGCGCCGCAAGATCGGCGGCGAAGCGTTCGATCAGCGCGCGCTGCGGCGCCACCTCACTTGCACTTGGCGTCGGCCCGGCCCCGCGTCACTTGCGCCTGCAGGCTGGCCGAAATCTTGCCGGCATAGACGTCGGCCAGCTCGTCATAGACCTTGCACGCGTCCGCCGGCTTCTTGAGCCGGGTCAGCGCCTGGCCGAGATAGACCAGGCTGTCCGGCGCGCGCTCGCCATCGGGCCATTTCTTGTAGCTGTCGTAAAGGGCGACGCTCGCCAGCGCCGGCTTGCCCTCGTCCAGATAAGCGCGGCCGAGCAGGTTCTGCGCGAAGCTCGCGCGGCGATGCTTGGGATATTTGTCGGCGACCGCCTTCAGCGCGGCCTGCGCCTCGGGATAGAATTCGGCGTCCCACAGGCGGAAGCCGTAGACATAGCCGTCCTCGGCCGGATCGCCGGTGGAAGGCTTCTCGATCGCCGCCACCGCCTCGACCCGCGCGGAATCGGCGCGGCTGGTCGATGCGGTCGGGCGCACCGCGGGCGGGCGCGTGCCCGACGCGGCGCGGTCGACCGAAGTCTCCGGCCCGCCCAGGGCGGCCGCGGGCGCCGCGCCGCTCTCCAGCGCGCGCAGCTTGGCGTCGGTCGCGGCCTTGTAGGCGGCGAACGCCTCCTCCAGCTGGCGGATCTGGTAGCCGTTCTGCTCGGTCTGGCCGGTCAGCGTCGCCATCTGCGATTCGAGCGCGTTGACCCGCGCGGTCAGGTCGCTCAGCACGCTCGACGCCGGGCTCCCCGGCGCCGCGACCGGTCCCTGCGCCGGGCCGGTGATCTGCGGCTCGACCGTCAGGCCGGCGCCGCCGGGAAACACCTTGCGCTGCACCGCGCGCATCTCGCGCTCGAGCCTGTCGACGCGCCCCTCGACCGACTGTGCGGAGGCGATGCCCGCCCATCCGCTCGTCGCCAGCACGGCAGCGATCACCAAAATGCGCATTGTCTTCCCCACGCTTCCTCGACCCGAAGGCTCTCGGGATTCTCACATATCGACCTTGTTGCCAAGGCGAAGCTGTCGCCAGCCTTAAGGGGCGGGCGACGCGGCGGCGGGGGCGGCGGCGGGGGCGGCGGGCGGGGCCGATCGCGCGGCGAGCGCCTGGGCGGTCAGCTCGACGCCGCTGATCGTGCGCGTCCCGTCGCCCAGCGGCGGCACCGGCCGGCCGCCGACCGTGACCTGCAGCGCGTCGGGCCGCCCGGTCAGGATCATCGGCCGGTTGGCGTCCGCCGGCACCTCATAGCGTTCGCCTCGCGCCATCTCCTTTTCCATCAGGCGCGTGTCGGTGGCGTCGTAGATGCGCAGCCACACCGGCTGGGTGGCGGTCAGCACGACCGGTCCGGTGGCGGGCGCGGACGCGGCGGGCTGCGCTGCATTGCTTCCGGTCGCGGACCCTGGGGCCGCGGCGGCGGGCGGCTCGACCGCGGCGACCTCGGGCGCATCGACCGGAGAGGACAGCCGGCTCGAATACCACCAGCCGAACAGCGCGAGCACGACGAACGCGGCGGCGACGCCGCCCCAGGCCAGCCATCTGGGGGGCACGCGCGCCGGATCGGCGGCCTCATAGGGCTGATATTCGGGCGACTCGCCGATGTGCTGCAGCTCCTCGCGCAGATCGCGGACGATCTCCACCTCGTCTAGGTCGAGCGCGCGGGCATAGGCGCGGGAAAAGCCGGTGGCGTAGGTCGTCGCGGGAAGCGCGCCGTATTCGCCGCGCTCGATCGCTTCCAGATGCCTCAGCGGCACGCGCGTCCGCGCCGCGATATCGGACAGCTCGAGTCCCTGCGCCAGCCGCGCCGCCTGCAGGCGCTCGCCGACCGTCGCGGGTGTGCCCGGCGCCATCGCTTCGGGGTCCATATCGGCCATCAGGCTCCTTTTCGCGGGCGGGGTGCGACCCAATCCTGTTGAATTCCGTCCGCGCACCCGTGTCCGCCAACGGCCCCGTCCATGTCAACCGCCGATAATCTAGATCAACCGTTCCTCAGGCGAGTTCGACGCCATTTTCGGCCGCCCATGCGCCGAGCGTCCCGCGCATGTCGCGCGGCGGCTGCGCGAGCAGATCGGCCATCACGGTCCGCAGCCCGCCGACATCGAGCGAGCGGACCATCGCCTTGATCGGCCCCACCGCCGCCGGGGTGATCGACAGGCGGTCGATGCCGATACCGATCAGCGCCATGGCTTCGAGCGGTCTCCCGCCCATCTCGCCGCACACGCAGAGATCGACGCCGGCAGCGTCCACCGGGCCGATCACCCGTCTGAGGAAGCGCAGGATCGACGGGCTGAGCCAGTCATAGCGCTCGGCGAGCTTGGGATGCGCGCGGTCGGCGGCGAACAGGAACTGGGTCAGGTCGTTGGTGCCGATCGACAGGAAATCCAGCTTGGGCAGCAGGATATCCAGGCTCTCGGCCAGCGCCGGCACCTCCAGCATCGCGCCGTAGCGGATCTCGCCCGGCAGCCGCCGCCCGCGCCCGGCGAGCCAGGCGCGCTGCGCCTCGAACAGCGCCTGCGCCTCGTCGAACTCCCATGGCTCGCTGACCATCGGGAACATCACGTTGAGCGTGCGGCCCGCCGCCGCCTCCAGCAGCGCGCGCGCCTGCGCCTTCATCAGGCCGTTGCGCTCCAGCGCGACGCGCAGCGCGCGCCAGCCCATCGCCGGATTCTCCTCGGCCTCGTCGTCGGCGCGCATATAAGGGAGCGCCTTGTCGCCGCCGATATCGACCGTACGGAAGATCACCGGCTTCTCGCCCGCCTGCTCCAGCACGTCGCGGTACAGCCGCTGCTGGCGCTCGCGCTGCGGCAGCGTCGCCGAGACGAGGAACTGGAACTCGGTGCGGAACAGCCCAATGCCGTCCGCGCCGGTCAGCTCGATCGCGGCGACATCGTCCCGCAAGCCCGCATTGACCATCACCGTCACGCGGTGATCGTCCCTTGAAAGCGGCGGCACCGTCTTCAGCGCGGCGAACACCGCGCGGCGCTTCTGGCTCAGCACCAGCTTCGCCTCGAACGCCTCGTCCATCGCCGCCGAAGGCCGGACGAACGCCGCCGATTCGCCCGCGTCGAGCAGCAGCGGATCGCCCTCGGCGACCAGCTGGCGGACGTCGCGCACGCGGCCCAGCACCGGCACCCCCATCGCCCGCGCGACGATGGTGACGTGCGCGGTCAGCGATCCTTCCTCCAGGACGACGCCCTTCAGCCGCCTGCGGTCATATTCCAGCAGCTCGGCCGGGCCCAGGTTGCGCGCGATCAGGATCGTGTCCTGCCGCAGCCCCTGCTGCGCGGCGGTGCCCATCTGGCCCGAGACGATCCGGAGGAGCCGGTTGGACAGGTCCTCCAGGTCATGCATCCGGTCGGCCAGCAGCGGGTCGGAGATCTGCCGCATGCGGCTGCGCGTGCGCTGCTGGACGCGCTCGATCGCGGCCTCCGCGGTCAGGCCGCTGTCGATCGCCTCGTTGATCCGCCGGCTCCAGCCTTCGTCATAGGCGAACATCTTGTAGGTCTCGAGCACCTCGTCATGCTCGCCGCCCACGCCGAACTCGGCCTGGTTGGCCATCCGGTCGATCTGTTCGCGCATCTTGGCGAAAGCGGCATAGACGCGCGCGCGCTCCGCCTCGATGTCCTCCGCGACGGTATGCTCGATGGTGATGCGCGGCTGGTGATAGACCGCGTTGCCCCGCGCCATGCCGTCGACCAGCTTGAGGCCGGCCAGGCGCACCGGCGCGGTCGATTGCACCCGGTCGGTCTCGCCGCCGCGCCCGTCGACCAGCTCGGCGTTGGCGATCAGTTCGGAGAGCACCATCGCCACGGTCTGCAGCGCCTCGATCTCGACCTCCTCGTAGCGGCGCGGATCGGCATGCTGGACGCTCAGCACCCCCACCGCGCGCTCGCGCCGGACGATCGGCACGCCCGCGAAGCTGTGGAACAGCTCCTCGCCCGTCTCGGGCTTGTAGGCGAAATCGGGGTGGCTCGCCGCCTCGTCGAGGTTGAGCGTCTCGACATTGGCGGCGATCGTGCCGACCAGCCCCTCGCCCAGGGCGAGCCGCGTGACGTGCACCGCCTCCTGCTTCAGCCCTTCGGTGGCGAACAGCTCGAGCACGCCCTCGCGCAGCAGGTAGATCGAGCAGACCTCGCTATCCAGCGCGTCGGCGATGATCCTGACGACCTGGTTGAGCTTGGCCTGCGCCGGCCGCCGCGCCGCCATCACATCGTGCAGGCGGACCAGGATTTCGCGGGCGGAGGCGGCGGCCGAAACGGGCATAAGAGAGCGGTATCAGACGCCACGCGAGAGGCCAACGCGTTATCGGAGCGGGCGCTCAGTCGAATTCATCGAGCAACTTGATTTCCGGATGAACCGGCAGCGCCTTGTCACGGAAGCGGGCGTCGCAGGTGGCGAGCGGACAGCGCAGTTCCATCGCCAGCGAGAGATAGATGCAATCGGCGAGAGGATGGCCAATGCGCATCGCCAGCCGGGTGGCTCTGCCGAGTTGGCCAGCGTCAAGGCGATGCAGTTGGATCAAACCGTCACGCCAGGCCGCCAACCAGTTGGCGAGCATGTCCCGGCCTTCGCTCTCCGATCCCTCGCGCTGGTTTACCCGCCGGACGATAGCGCCCGCCACTTCGGTCAACAGCAAATCGGGCGCCACCATCTTACCGCGATGACTGTCCAGGAACGTGACGGCTGCTTCCCAATCGACTTCGCCGAAGAGCGACTTCACCATCAGACTTGCATCGACGACGATCATTCTTCGTCGCGCATCTTCCGAATGAGATCCAGACTATCGGGCGCATAGCCGCGCTCGGCGACGTAACGCGTGTTGGATTCCCGCAGACGCGCGATGATGTCGCCCTTGTCCGGTGCGATCTGCTCCAGCAGCATCCGCGCTTCAGCTTCTAGCGATCGATGGTTGGCGGCAGCCTGCGCCTTCAGCCGTTCGTACACGGCATCGTCGAGCTTACGGATGGTCAGCGTCGCCATGATGGCGATATATCATTTTGCTAGCAAAATGCAAGCAATCAGCTTGCGCGCGCCTCCAGCGCATGCGCCGCCTCGGCCATCAGCGCGGCGAGGATGTCGGCCAGCGGCTCCTCCTTCGTCACCATCCCAACCGACTGCCCCGCCATCAGCGAGCCGTTGTCGACATCGCCGTCGATCACCGCCCGCCTGAGCGCGCCCGCCCAGTAATGCTCGATCTGCAGCTGCGCCTCGGCCATCGCCACCCTGCCCTCGTCCAGCGCCTGGGCGACCTCGCGCTGCTTGGCGGTGAACAGCTCGGTGGAGGCGTTCTTCAGCGCGCGCACCGGGATCACCGGCAGGCGCGGGTCGATCTGGACGCTCGCCACCGCGTCGCGCGCGCTGGCGCGGATGAACGCCTTCTTGAAATTGGCATGCGCGATGCTCTCGCTCGCGCAGACGAAGCGGGTGCCGAGCTGGACGCCGGCCGCGCCCATGTCGAGATAGCCGGCGATCGCCTCGCCACGGCCGATCCCGCCGGCGACGAACACCGGAACCTGCTCAGCCACCTCGGGCAATATCTCCTGCGCCAGCACGCTGGTCGAAACCGGGCCGATATGGCCGCCCGCCTCCATCCCCTCGACCACCAGCGCATCGACGCCCGATCGGATCAGCTTCTTGGCCAGGCTCAAGGCAGGCGCGAAGCACACGACCTTGGCGCCGGTCTCCTTGATCGCCTCCAGGCTGCCCTTGGGCGGCAACCCGCCCGCCAGCACGACATGCGTCACCTGGTGCCTGGCGCATACCGCGATCAGATCGAACAGCTGCGGGTGCATGGTGATCAGGTTCACGCCGAACGGCCTGTCGGTCAGCGCCCTGGTCCCGGCGATCTCGGCGTCGAGCAGCTCGGGCGTCATCGCCCCGCAGGCGATCAGCCCGAACCCGCCCGCGTTGGACATCGCCGCGACCAGATTGCGCTCGCTGACCCACGACATCGCGCCGCACATCACCGCGACCTCGCTGCCCAGGAATTCGCAGCCGCGCGCCATGCGCCGGGAAAGGCGCTGGGCGCCGACAGATGCTGTATCGCTCATGCCGCTCCGCCTAGAATGAGTATTCGATACCGGCAATGGCCTGGTTCGACGGGCGGCTCCTCACAAAAGTCTGGCAATGTAGGATTTCGCCTGCTCTACCCTGGCGGATGACGCGTCACGTCACCCTCTCCCTTTCGATCGGCAACGCCGTTTCGAAATTGCGGGGAGGGGAAGACAGGGCACGCCTATCCTCACCTTCCTCACCTTTGGAAGATCGGGTACGCCCGCCTCCGCCCGAATCAGGCGGCCGCGTCCTCCGCGTCCAGCCCATAGGCGGTGTGCAGCACGCGCACCGCGAGCTCGGTATAATCCTCCTCGATCAGCACGCTCACCTTGATCTCGCTGGTGGTGATGGCGAGGATGTTGATCTTCCGCTCGGCGAGCGCGTCGAACATCGCCGCCGCCACGCCCGCATGGCTGCGCATTCCGACGCCGACCACCGATACCTTGCAGATGTCGGTCTTGGTCAGGAGGCGATGGTAGCCGATCGCCTCGCGCGCCTGCTCCAGCGCGTCCTGCGCACGGGCCAGTTCGGCCTTGGGCACGGTAAAGGTGACGTCGGTCTCGCCCTTGTCCTTGGCGACGTTCTGCACGATCATGTCGACGTTGATCGACGCCTCGGCGAGCGGGCGGAAGATGCCCGCCACGGTGCCGGGCTTGTCGGGCACGCGGGTCAGGGTGATCTGCGCCTCGTTCTTGTCATAGGCGATGCCGGTGATCAGCTGGCGTTCCATTGCGCTTTCCTCGATTTCCTCGTCGCCGACGATCAGCGTGCCCCTGTGGCCGCTTTCATCGCGCATATCCGTGTCGAAGGACGAGAGCACGCGCACGCGCACCTTCTCCTTCATCGCCAGCCCGACCGACCGCGTCTGCAGCACCTTGGCGCCGACGCTGGCCAGCTCGAGCATCTCCTCGTACGTCACCTTGCTCAGCTTGCGCGCGCGCGGGACGATGCGCGGATCGGTGGTGTAGACGCCGTCGACATCGGTGTAGATGTCGCAGCGGTCGGCCTTCATCGCCGCCGCCATCGCCACGGCGCTCGTGTCCGATCCGCCGCGCCCCAGCGTCGAGACTCGCTCGCCGGTGCCGACGCCCTGGAAGCCGGGGATCACCGCGACCTCGCCGTCCGCCAGCGCCGCATTGAGCGCGGTGGTGTCGATATCCTCGATCCGGGCGGAGGCGTGCGCGTCGCTGGTCTTGATCGGCAGCTGCCAGCCGAGCCAGCTCCGCGCCGGCACGCCCATCGATTGCAGCGTGATCGCCAGCAACCCGCTGGTGATCTGCTCGCCCGAGGACACCACCACGTCATATTCGCGCGGATCGTAGAGCGCGGAGGCCTCGCGGCAGAAATTGACCAGCCGGTCGGTCTCGCCGGCCATCGCCGAGACGACGACGGCGACCTCGTTCCCGGCCTCCACCTCGCTCTTGACGAGCCCCGCCACGGTGCGGATGCGCTCGATCCCGGCCATCGACGTGCCGCCGAACTTCATCACGATCCGGGCCATGTGCGTCCTGATTTCCCTTGGGTCGAAAGGCCGCCCCCGATAGGTTGCGCGCATGACGAGCGCAACCGTATCAGCAGAAACCACCGTGCGCGCGGAAGAAGCCGCCCATTTCGGCGCGCTGGCGAAGGACTGGTGGGACCCGAAGGGCTCGTCGGCGATGCTCCACCGGCTGAACCCGGTGCGCCTCGCCTATCTGCGCGAGGAGGCCGATCGCCACTGGAGCCTGGACGAGACCGGCTTCCGCCCGCTCGAAGGCAGGCGCGCGCTCGACATGGGCTGCGGCGCTGGCCTCCTGTGCGAGCCGCTCGCCCGGCTGGGCGCGGCGGTGACCGGCGTGGACGCGGCGCCCGAGAATATCGACGTGGCGAGCGCCCATGCCGCGCGCGGCGGTCTGCCGATCGACTACCGCGTCGGCGATGTCGCGGCGGTGAATGGCGAGCGGTTCGACCTCGTCACCTCGATGGAGGTGATCGAGCATGTGTCCGACCCCGCCGCCTTCGTCTTGGGCCTGGCGTCGGCATTGGCGCCCGGCGGGCTGATGATCCTCTCCACCCCAAACCGCACCGCGCTGTCACGCCTGGCGATGATCACCATCGGCGAGGGGACCGGGCAAATCCCCAGGGGCACCCACGACTGGAACAGCTTCCTCCGCCCGGCGGAGCTGACCAGGCTGATGGAGGACGCGGGCCTCAGCGTGCTGGACGTGCGCGGGCTGAACTTCACGCCGCTCAGAGGCTTCCACCTCTCGGACAATCTCGCGCTGGATTACTTCGTCTCGGCAACGCGCCCCTAAATACCTCTCCGGAACGGGGAGGGGGACCGCCGCTCGAAAAGCGGTGGTGGAGGGGGCTCTCCACAGGCGCCGCGCTCGCGGCGCTCCCCCTCCACCAGCCTGCGGCTGGTCCCCCTCCCCGTTCCGGGGAGGTATCAGGTCACCCCATAATACCGCGCGCGAAACCCTTCCGCGAACGCCCCCAGCCGCCCTTCGCCGATCGCCGCGCGCAGGTCCGCCATCAGCGCCTGGTAGAACCACAGATTATGCTCGGTCATCAGCATCGCACCGAGGATCTCCCCGGCCTTGTTGAGATGATGCAGATACGCCCGGCTCCACGTCCCGCACACCGGGCAGGCGCAATCGGGATCGATCGGCCCCTGGTCCTCGGCGAACTTCGCATTGCGGATGTTGATCGGTCCGCCGCGCGTGAACCCCTGGCCGTTGCGCCCGCTCCGCGTCGGCAGCACGCAATCGAACATGTCGATCCCGCGCTCGACCGCGCCGACGATGTCGTCGGGCTTGCCGACCCCCATCAGATAGCGCGGCTTGTCGGCGGGCAGCTGCCCCGGCGCGAAGTCGAGGCAGGCGAACATCGCCTCCTGCCCCTCGCCCACCGCGAGGCCCCCGACCGCATAGCCGTCGAATCCGATATCGATCAGCGCATCGGCCGATTCCCGGCGCAATCCCTCGTCCAGCGCGCCCTGCTGGATGCCGAACAGCGCCGCCCCTTGCGCATGCGCCCCGCCCGCATCGAACGCGTCGCGGCTGCGCCTCGCCCATCGCATCGACCGCGCCATCGCCGCCTGCTGGGCCTCGCGCGTCTCGGTGGTGGATACCAGCTCGTCGAAGCACATGACGATGTCCGACCCCAGCAGCCGCTGGATCTCCATCGACCGCTCGGGGCTGAGCGTGTGCCGCGACCCGTCGAGGTGCGACTTGAACGTCACCCCCTCCTCGTTGCGCGTGGTCAGGTCGGCCAGGCTCATCACCTGATAGCCGCCCGAATCGGTCAGGATCGGCCGCTCCCAGCCCATGAACCCATGCAGACCGCCCAGCCGGTGCACCCGCTCGGCGGTCGGGCGCAGCATCAGGTGATAGGTGTTGCCCAGGATGATGTCCGCGCCCGCCGCGCGCACGTCGGCCGGCTTCATCGCCTTGACGGTGGCGGCGGTGCCGACCGGCATGAACGCCGGCGTGCGGATCGTGCCCCGCCGCATCGCGATCTCGCCGGCGCGCGCGCGGCCGTCGGTGGCGGAGATGGTGAATTGGAAGCGGGGAGGGAGGGGCATCCGCGCGCCCTACCCCCGCATCCCGACCCACGCCAGCCACAACCACCCGCCGATCATCAACGCGCCGCCAACCGGCGTCACCGCGCCCAGCCAGCGCGGCGCGCCCAGCGCCATCGCGTAGAGCGAGCAGGCGAAGATCGCGCTCCCCGCCACGAACAGCCAGCCCGGCCCCTTCGCCTCCAGCCGGAGCGCGGCCAGCGCCGCGACCGCGTGGATCAGCTGATACAGCCCGCCGGTGCGCAGCCATTCGGCCGCCTTGCCCTCCGCCCCGTGCGCGCCGAACGCCCCCGCCGCGACGGCGAGCGCGCCCGACAGGGCGGCGGCGATCAGCAGCGCGTTCATCCGCAATCCGTGTCGGTTGCCGGAGCGGCCGCCGCGCCGGGGCGCGCCTCGCGCTCGGGCCGGATGATGATGATGTCGCGCGCCGCGCGCACATCCCCCGCCTCATGCTGGGCGACGAGGCGCTTCTTGTCGTTGGCGCGGTACAGGTCCTCGGTGCGGGCGATCTCCTCCTCGTCCACGCCGATCTCCGCCAGCGCCTGCCGCGCCATCGCCACCGCCGATTCCATCACCTCCCGCACCACGCCCGCGACCGGCGATTTCTTGAGCTTCAGCAGCGAACGGCGGTCGAAGGCGCGCACGAAGATCGCGGCGTCGGGAAAAGCCGCATGAACGCCCTCGATCAGCTCTGGCTCGATCTGGTCGCCGTCGATGCAGAACAGGATCAGCTCCGCATCCGCCGCGCCAGCCTGGCGCAGCATGTCCAGCCGCGTGCCGTCGCCATAATAGACCTTGGCGCCGAACTCGCCCGCCACGTCGATCATCTCGATATCGGTGTCGATCAGCGTCACCTCGACGCCTTGCGCCAGCAGCATCTGGCCGACCGTCTGGCCGAAGCGGCCATAGCCGACGATCAGCGCGTTGGAGCCGTCGGCGACCGGCCCTTCGCGCTCGCCCGCGATCACCGGCTCGGCGCGGATGCGCGCGGTCGCCATCATCAGGAACGGCGTCGTCGCCATGGAGAGGGTGACGATCGCGCCGAACAGGCTCGCCGCCTCCGGGTCGATCAGCAGCGCGCCTTGCGCCGCGGCGAACAGCACGAAGCCGAATTCGCCGCCCTGGCTCAGCAGCAGGCCGAGCGCGAGCGCCTGCCGCCACTTCATCCTGAAGGCGAGCGCGAGGCCGCCGATCACCACCGCCTTGGTCACGATCAGCGCCGCCGCCATCGCCGCGACGAACAGCGGCCGCTCGGCGATCGCGTGGAGGTTGAGCATCATGCCGACGGCCAGGAAGAACAGGCCGAGCAGGATCGACCGGAACGGCTCGACATCGGCCTCCAGCTCGTGCCGGTACGGGCTGTCGGCGAGCATCACGCCCGCGATGAACGCGCCGAGTGCGGTCGAAAGGCCCAGCAGCTCCATCACCGCCGCGCTGGCGAGCACGGTGAACAAAGCGGCGAAGACGAACATCTCGCGCTCGCCGAGATTGCCGATCAGGCGGAGGAAGGGCCGCAGCACGAAGCGCCCCGCAAGCACCAGCCCCGCCACCGCGGCGACGGTGTAGAGGAACAGCAGCCAGCCCGGCGGTCCCGCCGCATCGGCCGGATTGCGCGACATGGCGGCGACGATGGTGATCAGCGGGACGATCGACAGGTCCTGGAACAGCAATGTCGAAAAGGCGCGCTCGCCCAGCGGTGTGCGCATCCGCCCCGCCGATTGCAGCATCGGCAGCACCTGCGCGGTCGACGACAGGCCGAGCGGCAGGCCCAGGGCGAGCGACGCGGCGGCGGAGAAATCGGTGAAGGCGTAGATCACCGCCGATACCGCCAGCCCGCACAGCATCACCTGCAGCAGCCCGAAGCCGAAAATGTCGTGCCGCATCCGCCACAGCCGCGCCGGGCTCAGCTCCAGGCCGACCAGGAACAGCAGCAGGGTGATGCCGAACTCGGCGATCCCCATCGTCCGCTCGGCCTCGCCGACCAGCCCCAGCGCCTGCGGCCCGACCAGCGCGCCGGCGACGAGAAAGCCCAGCGTCGCGCCCAGCCCGAGCTTCCTGAAGATCAGGACGAAGGCCAACGCGAAGCCGAACAGGATCACCCCGTCGTGCAGCAGCGACGCCGTCCCCCCTTCGCCGTGCATCAGCCCCTCGCCTTTTCCGCGGCCTCGGCCACCGCCTCGAACGCCAGCCGGATCGAAGCATGGCGCGCGGGATAATCGCGCGCCGGCGCGAGCACGTCGAGCCCCGGCCAGTCGCCCGGATCGCCGCGCGCGCCTGCGAGCCACCCGGCCAGCGCGTCGCGCGCGGCGGCGAGTTCGCCGGCGTCGCGCCCGATCGCCGATGCGCCCATCAGCGAGGCGGAGGCCTGGCCCAGCGCGCAGGCGCGGACCAGCTGGCCGAGCTCCGCCACCCGGCCCGCATCGTCCAGCTTCACATCCACCGTCACCCGGCTGCCGCATACCGGCGATCGCTTCTCGACGCTCGCATGCGGATCGGCCAGCCGGGCGGCATGCGGGATCGTCGCGGCGAGCCTCAGCAACGCGCTGTTGTAGAGCGGCGCGCTCATTTCGCGTCGCTCGCATTGGCAGCCGAATCGTCGGCGAAGATCGATTCGCCCTTCCTGCGCCGCTCGACGAAATCGGCGATCGATCCGCTGGTGGCGTTGAGCAGCGGATATGTCCGTGCGGTCGTCACCCATTCGGGCCGTTCGCGCGGGCCGCCGCCGAAGGTGTCGGTGACGAGCACCAGCAGCAGGAACAAGAGGCTGGCGAAGATCAGCCCCTTCAATGCGCCGAAGCCCAGCCCCAGCGCGCGATCGACCGGGCCGACCATCGACGTCCTGACGCCCTTGCCGACCCGCCGGGCGATCAGCTTGCCGCCGAAATAGAGCAGCCCGAAGATCAGCGCGAAGGCCAGCACCGCAGCGCCTCCGGTCGATCCCACCGCATCGGCGAGGCTGGCGGTCAGCGGCGTGTGCGCCGCCTTCAGCCCGATCACGACCAGCACCCACACGCCGAGCGACAGCACCTCATGCACGAACCCGCGCATCACGCCGAGCACGGCGGCGCCGCCGACCAGCAGCAATACGACGATGTCCAGTGAGGTCAGGCCCATCAGGCGGACGTAGGTGGCGAGGCTGTACTGGTCAACGCGGCATGGCGACGGTTATGGCGATGGCCGGCATTCCATCAGTTGCGCCAGGCCCCATGCGGTTTCGCGCGGATCGCCGGCGCGCACGAAACCCGCTTTCTGATAGGCGCGGATCGCGCGCGCATTGTCCGGATGCGGATCGGTTCCCACCACCGGCGCGCCGCCCGCGAACAGCCGCTCGACCTGCGCCCGCACGAACGCGGAGCCATGGCCTTGCTCCAGCAAGTCGGCCTCGGCGATGAACTGGTCGATCCCCCGCGCGCCGAGCGCGAGATAGTCGAAATGATGCGGACCGAAGCCATGCACGGCATAGTCTTGCGCAAAGGCGAACGGCCGCCCCTCAAGGCTTACTATCCAGAGGTCGGACTGCGCGTCCGCAAGATACGCCTCGTCGAACATCTCCTCACCCCACCAGCGCGCGACATGTGGGCGCGCGATCCAGTCGTTGAGCAACGACAGGTCGGCGATGGTGACGGGCCTGAAGTCATACATGGTCAGCGTCCGAGCAGATGATCGACAAAGGCGCCGAGCGTGCGGAAGGATTGCACCGATATGCCGTTCCCCTCGCCAACGCCGTTGGCCGGCGTCAGCGCGCGGGCGAAGCCGAGCTTGGCGGCTTCCTTCATGCGCAGCGCGGCGTGCGCCACGGGCCGTATCTCCCCCGAAAGCGCGATCTCGCCGAACGCCACGGTGTCAGCGGCCACCGGCCGCTCCGACAGCGCGGAAACCAGCGCCGCAGCCACCGCCAGATCGGCCGCCGGGTCCTGCACGCGGTAGCCGCCCGCCATCGCCAGATAGACCTCGGCGGAGGAGAAGGTCAGCCCGCACCGCGCCTCGAGCACCGCCAGGATCATCGCCAGCCGCCCCGAATCCCAGCCGACCACCGCGCGCCTGGGCGTCGCGCCCGACGCCAGCCGCACGGTCAGCGCCTGCACCTCGACCAGCACCGGTCGCGTGCCTTCGAGCGCGGGGAACACCGTCGCGCCCGACACGCCCTCCTCGCGGCTGGTCAGGAACAGCGCGGACGGGTTGGCGATCTCGCTCAGCCCGGAATCGTCCATCGCGAACACGCCGATCTCGTCGGTGCCGCCGAAGCGGTTCTTGATCGCGCGGAGGATGCGGTACTGGTGGCTGCGCTCGCCCTCGAAGGCGAGCACGGTGTCGACCATATGCTCCAGCACGCGCGGGCCGGCGAGGCTGCCGTCCTTGGTGACATGGCCGACCAGCACCACCGCGGTGCCGCGCTCCTTGGCGAAGCGGATCAGCTCGCCGGCCGAGGCGCGCACCTGGCTGACCGTCCCCGGCGCGCCCTCTATCAAATCCGAATGCATCGTCTGGATCGAATCGATCACCACCATCGCGGGCGGCTGACCGTCTCCCAGGGTGGTCAGGATGTCGCGCACCGAGGTCGCCGCCGCCAATCGCACGGGCGATGCGCCCAGCCCCAGCCGCCGCGCGCGCAACCGCACCTGATCGGCCGCCTCCTCGCCCGAGACATAGGCTACCGGCCGCCCCGCGCTCGCCAGCCGAGCCGCCGCCTGCAACAGCAGCGTGGACTTGCCGATCCCCGGATCGCCGCCGATCAGCGTCGCCGATCCGACGACGAAGCCGCCGCCCAGCGCGCGGTCGAGCTCGGCGATGCCGGTCGCCATTCGATCGGGCAGCGACAATTCCGCGTCCAGCCCGACCAATGCCACCGCCCGCCCGCCCGATTGCAGGTTGTGCTTGGCCTGGAAGGGCGTGACCACGCCGCCGGCCTCCTCGACCAGCGTGTTCCACTCGCCGCAATCGCCGCATTGCCCCTGCCAGCGGTGCGACACCGATCCGCAGGACTGGCAGACGTAACGCTTCTGGGGTTTGGCCATGCGCGGAACGTAGAGGGAACGTAGATCGCTGGCAAGGCGCTCCAACGATCAGCCCTTGCCGATCGCCGCCGCGACCACCTCAGGCCGCGCTTCCTCCTCCAGCTGGTCGAAGCGGCATTGACGCGGAGCCTTGTCGGGACGCCAGCGCAGGAACGCGGTGCCGTGGCGGAAGCGCCGCCCGGTCACCTGGTCATAGCGGACCTCGGCGACGAGCGCGGGCCTGAGCGGCCGCCATTCGGCCGACCTTTCGGTCGCCCAGCGGCTCGGCCCGCCCGGCGCGTCGCCGGTGAAACCCGGCGGCTCGACCAGCGCCTCCAGCCGCCTGGTCAGCGCCGCGCGCTCGTCGCGGGCGATCGCCGAGGTGAAGCCGACATGATGCAGCAGCCCCTCTTCGTCGTGGAGGCCGAGCAGCAGCGATCCGACCTCCTTCGCGCCGCTCGCATAGCGGAAGCCGCCGACCACGCAGTCGGCGGTGCGCAGCCGCTTGACCTTGAGTATCGCGCGCTCACCTGGGCGATAAGGCTCATCGCGCCGCTTGGCGATCACGCCGTCGAGCGCCCGGCCGCTCGCCTCCAGCCAATGTCCGGCGACCGCCGGATCGAGCGTGCAGGGCGACAGGCGCAGATCCTTCGAACGGTGGCGCGCATGGAACGCCTCCAGCGCTTCGCGGCGTTCGGCGAGCGGGCGGTCCGCCAGGGCGCGCCTGTCCGCCCATAGCAGGTCGAACAGCATCAGCCGCGCGGGCGTCTCCTCGGCGAGGCGACGGATGCGGCTCTCGGCCGGATGCAGCCGCATCTGCAGCGCGGCGAAGGACAGCTGCGCGCCGACCGGGATCAGCAGCTCGCCGTCGAGCACCGCATCGGGGAGGCCCGCAAGCGCGCGCACGACCTCCGGGAAGTAGCGCTCGAGCGGCTTGCCCGACTTGGACTGCAGCGACACCGCCCCGCCGCGGACGAACCCCAGGCAGCGGAAGCCGTCCCATTTGGGCTCGAACTGCCAATCGCCCTCGCCAGGCAGGGCGGCGACGAGCTTCGCCTCCATCGGCTCGATCGGCGGCGTGGGGAACGGCATGGCCCGACAACGCGCGAACCGCCAAGCGGGGCCCGGCTCAGCTCTCGGCGTCGCCCTCGCTCTCGCCGCCCGACTGATACCAGGCCTCGACCGGGCCGGAGAGCTTGATCGTCAGCGGCCGACCGTGACGATCGACCTTCTTGCCCAGCGCGACGCGGATCCAGCCTTCGGAGATCGAATATTCCTCGACGTCCTTGCGCTCGTTGCCCTTGAAGCGGACGCCGACGCCGCGCTCCATCGCGGCTTCGTCGAAATGGGGGCTGTCGGGATAGATCGACAGGCGGTCGGGGGGTGTATCGCTCATCCGCGGCCCCTTGGCGCAAAACGCCGGCCGGCGCCAGCCCTATCAGGCCGGGTCGCCGGCGTCCGCGCGCTCGTCCTCGGGCGTCTCCGCCGTGCCCGATCGGGTGGCGACATCGCCGCCCAGCGCGCTCGGCTGCTCGCGGTCGCGCATGTCGCTCACCTCGCCGCCCTCGGCCGCGACACCGCGTTCGCGCCCCGCGAGGCCGTCGACCGGCTCCTCGTGCCGTTCATGCTCGCGCTCCTCGTCCAGTCCGGGCTTGCGCCCCTCGTGCATCCGCCGGTCGCCGTTATCCGTCATGACGGGTCTCCTGCGCGCCCTGATGGTCGCTCCGCGTCGGCGCCGGGCGCTGCTCCTTGTCGGCCTTCTCGACGCGGGTCAGCCCCGCATCGGGATCGACGGCGCGCGCCGCCTCGTCCTGCGTTCCCACGTCGCGCTGCAGCCGCCCGCCTGCGCTCCCCTGCGCGGAAGGGCCGCGCTCGGCTTCGTCGATGATCGCACTGTCGTCATTGTCGCGCGCGTCGCGCGCCCGGGCGTTGTCCATGACACTCTCCTTCGAGCGTCATCAACGAATGACCGCCCCGGTCGGTTCAGCCGTCGCTGGCGCGCTCGATATCGGCGCCGACCGCGGATAGCTTCTCCTCCAGCCGCTCATAGCCGCGATCGAGGTGATAGACGCGCTGCACCACCGTCTCACCCTCGGCGGCGAGGCCCGCCAGCACCAGGCTCATCGACGCGCGCAGGTCGGTCGCCATCACCGGCGCGCCGATCAGCCGGTCGACGCCGCGCACCACCGCGGACCTTCCGCGCACCTGGATGTCCGCGCCCATCCGCGCCAGCTCGGGCACGTGCATATAGCGGTTCTCGAAGATCGTCTCGGTCAGCACGCTGGCGCCGTCGGCCTTGGTCAGCATCGCCATGAACTGCGCCTGCATGTCGGTGGCGAAACCAGGATAGGGGGCGGTGCTGAGCGTCAGCGGCCCCAGCCGGTCGCCCGCCTCCACCAGCACGCCGTCCTTGCGCTCCTCGATCCGCACCCCGGCCTCCCTGAGCGCGGCGAGCGTCGCGCGCATCTCGTCGGCGCGCGCGCCCGCCAGCTCCAGCGACCCGCCGGTGATCGCCGCGGCGCAGGCGTAGCTCCCCGCCTCGATCCGGTCGGGCATCACCCGGTAGGTCGCGCCGTGCAGCCGCTCGCGCCCCTCGATCGTCAGCGTCTCGGTGCCGATCCCGTCGATCACCGCGCCCATCGCCACCAGGCAGTGGCACAGATCGACGATCTCGGGCTCGCGCGCGGCATTCTCCAGCACCGTCGTGCCGCGCGCGAGCGCCGCCGCCATCAGCGCATTCTCGGTCGCGCCGACCGAGACGACGGGAAACACGAAGCGCCCGCCCGGCAGCCGCCCGCCCGGCGCGGTCGCCTTGACATAGCCCGCGGTCAGCTCGATCTCCGCGCCCATCGCCTCCAGCGCCTTCAGATGCAGGTCGATCGGCCGGTTGCCGATCGCGCAGCCGCCCGGGAGCGAGACCGTGGCCTCGCCGGCGCGCGCGACCAGCGGCCCCAGCACCAGGATCGACGCGCGCATCTTGCGGACGATGTCATAGGGCGCGACCGTCGAGGTCAGCGAGCCGGCGCGCAACTGCATCACCCGCCCGAAATCCTCCGGCCGCGACCCTTCGACCATCGTCGAGACGCCCAGCTGGTTGAGCAGATGGCCGAAGCTGTCGACATCGGCCAGCCGCGGCAGGTTGGCGAGGGTCAGCGCGTCCTCGGTCAGGAGCGCGCAGGGCAGCAGCGTCAGCGCGGCGTTCTTCGCCCCCGATATCGGCAGGCGGCCCTCCAGGCGTTTGCCGCCGCGAATGAGAATACGATCCATGGCCGCGCTTCTATCGTGTCGCCGGGACCACGCAAGCGATCCCCGTCGGCGCGGTTGATCGATGTTAATGCGCCGCGCAACGATCATGCGCACCCATGTGCCCGCGTATCGGGGGGGTTCATGTCCGGCAGTTGTTTCGCGGAGCGTATTGGTGACCATCTCGATCTGACCGAGGTCGAACAGAAAGCGTTGCACCGGCTCGAGGAACGCGAGCGCGCGGTGAAGCGCGGCGGCGTGCTGGTGCGGGAGAACGATCCCGCGAGCGAGATCTTCATCCTGCGCAAGGGCCTGATGATGAGCTATGTGCTGCTCGACGACGGCAGCCGGCAGATCCTGCGCTTCCTGTTTCCCGGCGACATGGTCGGCGCGGGCGGGCTGGTTTACCATGAAGGCCCGGAGACCATCGTCGCGCTGGCCGATTCGGTCGTCTGCCCGTTCGATAAGGCGGCGCTATCGACCCTCATGGAAACCCATCCGCGGCTGGGCGCGATGATCCTGGTCTATGCCCAGATCGAACGCGTCGCGCTGACAGATCGGCTGGCCGCCCTGGGCCGGACCAGCGCCAAGGCGCGCGTCGCCGCGCTGCTGCTTGAGATGCGCAATCGCTTCCGCGTGATGGACAAGACGATTCGGGGCGAGTTCGTGCTGGGCCTGACCCAGGAGGAGATCGGCGACGCGACCGGCCTGACCGCGGTCCACGTCAACCGCATGCTGCGCCAGCTGGAGGACGACAAGCTGATCTCACGCGAAGGCGGCAAGGTCCGCATCGCCGACGAAAAGGCGCTGACCCGCGCGGCGAACTATGTCGACCGCTACGAGAATCTCGACCTGAGCTGGCTGCCCGGGGCGAGATAAATCCTCCCCGGCACGGGGAGGGGGACCGCGACGCGCAGCGGCGTGGTGGAGGGGGCTCACCGCGAGTGTGGTGCTGGTGGAGGGCCCCCTCCACCATGCTCCGCATGGTCCCCCTCCCCGCGAGCGAGGAGGATCAGGCCGCCTACGCCTTCTCCAGCGTGCATTGCAGCGGGTGCTGGTTCGCCCGCGCGTAATCCATCACCTGGGTGACCTTGGTCTCCGCCACCTCATAGCTGAACACGCCGCATACCCCCACGCCGCGCTGGTGAACATGGAGCATCACCCGTGTCGCATCCTCGATCGACATGCGGAAAAACTGCTGCAGCACCGCGACGACGAACTCCATCGGCGTATAATCGTCGTTGAGCATCAGCACCTTGTAGGGCGTCGGCTGCTTGGTCCGGGTGCGCGTGCGCGTGGCGACGCCCAGGCCGGTGCCGGCATCGCCTTCATCCTTCTGGGCCATCGCATGGATCGGGAAAGTCTCGGACATCACGCACGCAAAATAAGGCATGGCAGGCGCTGAGGGCAAGGCTGGCCTCGCGCAAAAAAGAAAGCGGGCGGCCGTCCCGCACCGGGAAGGCCGCCCGCCCTTACGCTTACGCTACACCTGCGATCAGGCGGCGATCTTCGCCTTCTCGACCGCAACCGCGACGCGGTTGGAGATCGGCTGGGCGACCTCGCCCATCAGCTTCAGATAGTTCTCGGTGAACTTCGAGCTCTCGGTCACCAGCGAATCGATCGACGCCTTCACCAGCTCGCTCTGCAGCTGGAAGAATTCGGTCGGCGACTTGACGGCGGCGAACTTCTTCGCGTTCTCGGTCGTCTCGGCGATCGCCTTGCGGCCATATTCGGCCGAATATTTGGCGATGTCCTCGGCGCCCTTGGCGGCGATCTTCGAGGATTCGACGAACGCCTCGAGATTGCCCTTGACGAACGCGTTCAGCTCGTCGAACGCCTTGGCGCCCTTGGCGACCGCGTCCTGGGTGCGCGCGTTGAAATCGCCGAACATCGCCTTGGCGCGCTCGGTGGTCTCGGCGGTGGTCTTCTTGATCGTGTCCTGCATCACTTTGGCTTCCTTCTTGGCCGGCGCGGCGGGCGCGCTGGCGATTTTGGTGGCGAGCGCCGGCGCCTTGGCGACGGGCTTGGCTTTGTTGACGACGGTCTTCTTCACGTTGATTTTGTTCACTGGGGCCTTGGGCGCGCGCTTCGCCTTGGCAGGCTTGAGGGCGGGCTTGGCCTCGGCTTTGGCCGCGACCGCGGGTGCCTTTGCAGGCGTCGCGGGCTTGGGGGCGGGAGCCGGCGTCGCGGGCTTCGCAGCTTCGGCCTTCACCGGCGCGGCGGCGGGTGCGGCCGAGGCCACTTCCGTCGTCTTCGCGAGTTCGACCGCGGGCTTGGTCGCCATGTGAAACGTCTCCCAATTCTCTGTTGCACTGCAACATAGAGGAGACGCGATGCGACTTCAAGTAAAATTTGTGCGCCGCAACAAAAATGTCCCGGGAAGGTCGGCGTCCCAAGACTCCCCTCCCTTGCAAGGGAGGGGCTGGGGGTGGGTGCGCGCGTCCGCGCGCCCAAAAGACTCTTTGCCCCGCAAAGCAGCGCTGATCCCCTCCCTTGAAGGGAGGGGAATATCATTCACCGCTGGCGAACGTACCGCCCCGGGGCGTCCTCTATCGCCTTCAGCTTGCCCTTGCCCGGCACGCGCGCGCCTTTGGCCTTGACCTTTCTGCCGTCCAGCTTTTCGAGCCAGGCCAGCCAGTCGGGCCACCAGCTGCCCTTGGTCTCGGTCGCGCCGGCGATGAACTCGGCCAGGCTGCCCGTCTTCCTGTCGTTGGTCCAATATTGGTATTTCATCGCCGATGGCGGATTGACCACGCCGGCGATGTGCCCCGATCCCGCCAGGACGAACTTCAGCGGCCCGGTGAAATGGTCGGTGATCTTCCACACGCTCTCGGCCGGCGCGATATGGTCCTCGCGCCCCGCCTGGACATAGGTCGGCGTCTTGACCACGGAGAGGTCGATCGGCGTCCCCCCGATCGCCATCGCCCCCGGCGTAACCAGCATGTTGTCGCGGTAGAGGTCGGTCAGATAGCCCTTGTGCCACTTGGCCGGCAGGTTGGTGGTGTCGCCATTCCAGTGAAGCAGGTCGAAGGGCGGGTAATCCTCGCCCATCAGATAATTCTGCGCGACATAGTTCCAGATCAGGTCGCGGCCCCTGAGCAGGTTGAAGGTCGCGGCCATGTAGCGCCCGTCGAGGAAGCCCTCGCCCGACATCGCCTCGATCAGCTGCATCTGGTTGTCGTCGACGAAGACCTTGAGATCGCCCGCCTGGCTGAAATCGACCTGCGCGGTGAAGAAGGTCGCGCTCCGGACCTTCTCCGCCTGCTTGCGCGCGGCGAGCACCGCCAGCGTCGCGGCGAGCGTCGTGCCCGCCACGCAATAGCCGATCGCGTGCACGCCATCGACGCCCAGCGCGTCGCGCACGGTATCGATCGCGTCGACCTGGGCGCCGACATAATCGTCCCACACCACG
The DNA here is from genome assembly GCF_003515075.1 of Sphingomonas gilva. GTDB lineage: Bacteria > Pseudomonadota > Alphaproteobacteria > Sphingomonadales > Sphingomonadaceae > Sphingomonas > Sphingomonas gilva. The sequence goes on along the minus strand of NZ_QWLV01000007.1, from coordinate 54,249 downwards.
TCCTTCATCGTGGCGTCGGCCGATTTCCACGAGACGACAAAGACGGTCAGCCCCTGCTCGACCGCCCAGCGGATGAAGCTCTTCTCGGGGTTGAGATCGAGGATGTAGAAGCGGTTGATCCACGGCGGGAAGATGACGAGCGGCGTCTCCAGCACCTCCTCGGTCGTCGGGTCATACTGGATCAGCTGATAGAGCGGCGTCTCATGCACCACCTTGCCCGGCGTGACCGCGATGTTGCGCCCCACCTCGAAGGCATGGGGGTCGGTATGCGTCAGCTGCCCCTTGCCCAGATCATTGAGCATGTTCTGCAGGCCCTTGAGCAGGCTCTCGCCGCGTGTCTCGATCATCTTCTCCATCACCTGCGGGTTGGTGAGGGGGAAGTTGGACGGGCTCATCGCGTCGACGAAGCCGCGCGTGGCGAATTTGAGCTGCTCCTTCTGCCGGGGATCGAGCCCCTCGATCTGGTCGACGCCCTTCAGCAGATGGTCGGAGATCAGGAGATAGGTGCGGCGGATCAGGTCATAGGCGGGGTTGTCGCGCCATTGCGGCGCCTTGAAGCGCTTGTCGCGCGCATGTTCGGGCGATTCCTCCGGCGGCGCGGCGGCGGGATCGAGAAAACCCTGCCACAGCTTCATCCCGTCGGTCCAGAAATCGGCCTGCGCCCTGATCATCGCCTGCGGATCGAAGCCGGGAAAGGCCGGCGCGCCGCCGGCGGGCGCCTTCTTCATCGCCTCCAGCCCGAATTCCATCATCATCTGCTGCGCCCGGCCGACCACCCAGGTCCAGTGCTGCAGATCCTCGAGGCTCGGCATCGGCGGCAGCGTCGTGGTGTCGGCGGAATCGGGCATGACAATCCTCTCGCTGTTCGCCCGCGACATTAGCCGGTTGCGCTGCAGACGCGAAGGGCGGATTAGGAACGCGCAGCTATCAGCAAGGATGGTCCCGTGTCCGAGGAATTCTACCGCATCAAGCGCCTGCCCCCCTATGTCATCGCCGAGGTGAACGCGATGCGGGCGGCGGCGCGCGCGGGCGGGGAGGACATCATCGATCTCGGCATGGGCAATCCCGATCTGCCGCCGCCCGATCACGTCATCGACAAGCTGTGCGAGGTCGCGCGCAAGCCGGACGCGCACGGCTATTCGCAGTCCAAGGGCATTCCCGGCCTCAGGCGCGCCCAGGCCAATTATTACGGCCGCCGCTTCAACGTGGATGTTGATCCCGAGACCGAAGTGGTGGTGACGATGGGGTCGAAGGAGGGCCTCGCCAGCCTCGCCACCGCGATCACCGCGCCGGGCGACGTCGTGCTCGCGCCCAACCCCAGCTATCCGATCCACACCTTCGGCTTCATCATCGCGGGAGCGACGATCCGCAGCGTGCCGACCACGCCCGACGAGCATTATTTCCGCTCATTGGACCGCGCGATGGCCTTCACCGTCCCGCGCCCCAGCGTGCTGGTGGTCAATTATCCGTCGAACCCCACCGCCGAGACCGTCGATCTCGCCTTCTACGAACGGCTCGTCGCCTGGGCGAAGGAGAACCAGGTCTGGATCCTCTCCGACCTCGCCTATTCGGAACTCTATTATGACGGCAATCCGACGCGTTCGATCCTGGAGGTGAAGGGCGCCAAGGACGTCGCGGTCGAATTCACCTCGCTGTCGAAGACCTATTCGATGGCCGGCTGGCGGATGGGCTTCGCGGTCGGCAACCGCAAGCTGATCGCGGCGATGACGCGGGTGAAGTCCTATCTCGATTACGGCGCCTTCACGCCCATCCAGGCGGCCGCATGCGCGGCGCTCAACGGCCCGCAGGACATCGTCGAGAAGAACCGCCTGCTCTACCACAAGCGCCGCGACGTGATGGTCGAGGCGTTCGGCCGCGCCGGCTGGGACATCCCCCCGCCCAAGGCGTCGATGTTCGCCTGGGCCCCGCTGCCCCCCGCGCTGAAGGACATGGGCAGCCTCGAATTCTCGAAACAGCTCCTCACCGAAGCCAAGGTCGCTGTCGCCCCCGGCGTCGGCTACGGCGAGGACGGCGAAGGCTATGTCCGCATCGCCATGGTCGAGAACGAGCAGCGCCTGCGCCAGGCGGCGCGCAACATCCGTAAATATCTCCAGTCGAAGGGCGTCAACACCCCGGCCCAGGCGGCGTGATGAGATTGCAATTTCGGGCTGACTGAGCTATATAATCAGCTCTGCGAAAGGCATTCGCCTTTTTTCGATGAGCCTCCGTCGTGCCAGCGACGGGGGCTCAAATCGTTTGGAGGCCGGGTGCCAGCCCGGCCTCCGCCCGGTTACGCTACTTGTCGCGCCTTGCCTCAATCACCCCCACGATGAGGGTGCCGAAGGCGATCAGCACGAGCAAGAAGGCGCAAACATCTGCAAAAGACATGTCCTTTCCTTCTTTCGACGATGGCGGGATTGCCATCGTGACAATTGGTTAGCGGGAAATTTGAGGGAGCGTTACCGCCGTCAGGTACAATATCCTGGGCTTGCCAGATAACCTGCGTTTCGCCATCCGCTCCGCCATGACCCGCCCCGGCTTCGCTTTCTCCACCCGCTTCCGCGTGCGTTATGCCGAGATCGACGGGCAGAAGGTCGTGTTCAACTCGCGCTATCTCGAATATGCCGATGTCGCGATCACCGAATATTGGCGCGCGGCGGAGATGGCCGCGCTCGACGACTGGCGCGACGCCGAATTCCACGTCGTCCACGCCGACGTCACCTACCGGAAGCCCTTCCGCTACGACGACATGATCGAGGCCTTCGTCCGCACCGACCGGATCGGCACCACCAGCCTCGTCACGCTGATCGAGCTGGCGCACGCCGAAACCGGCGATCTGCACACCAGCATCCGCATCACCAGCGTCAACGTCCATCTCGATTCGGGAAGGCCGCTGCCGATCCCGGAGAGCGTCAGGGCGCGCATCACGGCCTTCGACGGCGTCTAATGTCGTCGCCCCTGCGAAGGCAGGGGCCTCAGTCGGCAAGCGCCAAGTTCGGATGTGCCACAAACTCGGAGGCCCCTGCCGTCGCAGGGGCGACGCGTTGTTACTCCGCCGCCTCGGCGTCGCGTGCGACATCCTCCGGCAGCACCCACATCAGGTCGTTCTTGGTCAGCACCCGGCCGTCATGCGCCAGCACTTCGATCGGGCGGATCGGCTTGCGGTCGCGGTCGTCGACCAGCACGGGGGAGGACGGGATCCCCGTCTCCCACCGCTCGCCCCATTGCCGGAGCGCGAGCATCGCGGGGAGCAGCGCGAAGCCCTTGTCGGTCAGGCGATACTCCACCTTGCGCCGGTCCTCGGGCATCGGATGGCGGCCGAGGATGCCGTGCTCGACCAGCTTGGCCAGCCGGCTCGCCAGGATGTTGCGCGCGATGCCCAGCTCGGACTGGAATTCCTCGAAATGATGCAGGCCGTTGAACGATGCGCGCAGGATCAGGAAAGACCAGCGCTCGCCCATCGCCTCCAGCGCCGCCGGAAGGCCGCATTCGGCAAGTTCGCGTAAGGGTTCGCGGAGTTTTCCCATCGTGATCCTCGAGCCTAATCCAAATCCTGCGTCATGGGAATGAAATATGAGTTTCTAGTTGCAACCTGAAACCTATCCTGATAGGTATCGATTCGCAACCTAGTCCCCAGGGAGGCCATCATGGTCCGCATTCTTTCAGCCTCGTTCGCCGTCACCTGCTCGCTGCTGCTGCTCGCCAGCGCGTCCACCGCCAGCGCCGCGCAGGGCGGCTATGTCGCGACGCCCGCCAAGGCGCCGGCGAAGTCCAGCTTCATCGTCCGCGATCGCCTGTGGAAGTGCGACGACGCCGGCGCCTGCGCCGGGCCGAAGTCCACCGGCAACCAGAACACCGCCTGCGCGCTCGCCGCCCAGCGGCTCGGCACGCTCACCGCCTTCCATGTCGAAGGCCGGCCGTTCGACGAGGCCGCGCTCGCCCGCTGCAACGAACGCGCGAGCTGAAATCCAGGCCAATATGGTCCACGCGGAGGCGCGGAGACCGCGAAAGGTCGTCAGTCCCCATCGCACCGTCTCGCGCAAGCGAGACCCTTAGATGCAGCTTATCAAGGCCCTTGGGGCAGTGAACGATGCCAGTCGCGACACTCTCCGCGCGCTCCGCACCTCTGTGTGGACCAATCCTTCTTCTTCTACCAGTTTTGCGTTGCAATATATCGGCGCCCGCCCCCATCTTGGGCGGGTGCTGAGACAATATGAGCTGATCGATCGGGTCCTCGACTACGATCCCCAGGCCGACGAGGCCCTGCTCAACCGCGCCTATGTGTTCTCGATGAAGGCGCATGGCAGCCAGCTCCGCGCCTCGGGCGATCCTTATTTCAGCCATCCGATCGAGGTGGCCGGCATCCTCACCGACCTGCACCTCGATGCGGAGACGATCGCGACGGCGATCCTTCACGACACGATCGAGGACACCGTCGCCACGCCCGACGAGATCCAGCGCATGTTCGGCGACAATGTCGCGCGCATGGTCGACGGCGTCACCAAGCTCTCCAAGATCGAGGCGCAGTCCGAAAGCGAGCGCGCCGCGGAGAACCTGCGCAAGTTCCTGCTCGCCATGTCGGACGATATCCGCGTCCTCCTGGTCAAGCTCGCCGACCGGCTGCACAACATGCGCACGCTCCACCATATCGGATCGGAGGAGAAGCGCCGCCGCATCGCCCGCGAGACGATGGACATCTACGCCCCGCTCGCCGAGCGGATCGGCATGTACGAGTTCATGAAGGAGATGCAGACGCTCGCCTTCCGCGAGCTCGAACCCGCCGCCTACGATTCGATCACCCGCCGGCTCGATGCATTGAAGACCGAGGGCGGCGGCGATCGCATCGCCAGGATCGGTTCGGGCATCCGCCTGCTCCTGTCGCGCAACGGCATAGAGGCGGAGGTGTCGGGCCGCGAGAAGCACCCCTATTCGATCTGGAAGAAGATGGCCGAACGGCACATCAGCTTCGAACAGCTGTCGGACATCATGGCCTTCCGCGTCATCGTCCGCTCGACCGAGGACTGCTACAAGGCGCTGGGCACGATCCATCAGCGCTGGCCGATGGTCCCCGGCCGGTTCAAGGATTACATCTCCACCCCCAAGCGCAACGGCTACCGCTCGCTCCACACCGCGGTGATCCAGGCCGAGAATATGCGCGTCGAGATCCAGATCCGTTCGGAGGACATGCACGCCCAGGCCGAATACGGCCTCGCCGCGCACTGGGCGTACAAGCAGGCGGGCAAGGCGGCCGATCCGCATGTCGGCTGGATCCGCGATCTGGTCGAGATCCTCGAGACCGCCGACAGCCCCGAAGAGCTGCTCGAGCACACCCGCATGGCGATGTACCAGGATCGGATCTTCGCCTTCACGCCCAAGGGCGAGCTGATCCAGCTGCCCAAGGGCGCGACCCCGGTCGATTTCGCCTATGACGTCCACACCGATCTCGGCGACCAGGCGGTCGGCGCCAAGATCAACGGCCGCGTCGTGCCGCTGCGCACCGTCATCGAGAATGGCGATCAGGTGCAGATATTGCGCTCAAAGGCGCAGACCCCGCAGCCCGCCTGGCTCAACTTCGCCATCACGGGGAAGGCGCGCGCGGCGATCCGCCGCTACGTCCGCCACAAGGAACGCGACGAGCGCCAGGCGCTGGGCCGCAAGCTCTACGACGAGATCGTCTCGCGCCTGCCCGCGCAGCTCGGCGCCCGGGCGCTCGATCAGGCGCTCAAGCGATTGAAGATCACCGACGAGGCCGCGCTGATGGAGGCGATCGCGCAGCAGACCGTCACCGACGCGCAGGTGATGGAGGCGCTGATGCCCGGCTCGACCGGCGGCGACGTCGGCGGCGATGTCGCGCCCCAGCAGAAGTCGGCGATATCGATCAAGGGGCTGACGCCGGGCGTCGCCTTCGCGCTGGCCAGCTGCTGCCATCCGGTGCCGGGCGATCGCATCGTCGGCGTGCGCCGCCCCGGCCACGATATCCAGGTCCATGCGATCGATTGCTCCGCGCTGGTCGACGGCAGCGATGCCGATTGGGTCGATCTCGGTTGGGGCGACAAGGCCGATGGCGGCGTCGCCCGCCTCTCGATCGTCGTGCGCAACGAACCCGGCGTGCTCGGCGTCGTCGCGGGGATCATCGGCGCGCACAAGGCCAACATCGTCAACCTCCGCCTCGACAACCGCGATACCGGCTTTCACACCAACATCGTCGATCTCGAAGTCCACGACGCCGCCCACCTGATGCGCATCCTCGCCGCGCTAAGGGCGGCCGAAGTCGTCAGCTCGGCCGAACGGGTCTAACGTCCGGCTGAGGCTACCAAAGACGTTGAACGCCGAACTGGTCGAAAATCGCTTCGTTCGACACCAGTGTCGCGTCTTCGCTTTGCGCCTGCGCGATCAGGATTCGATCAAAGGGGTCTCGATGCGGAATGGCCGGGGCTCCGCCGCGCCTGGCGTGGCTCGAAACCACGGGCAGCTGCTCGAACCCAGCCGCCTCGACCTCGTCCTCGAAGTTGAGCGCAAGATATTGCGCTTCGGGAATCTTCCCAAGCCGGTTCTTGATGGCGAGCTCCAGCGCGGAGATCGCGCTGACCAGCACGATATTGTCGGGATCGGCTATCGCGGCGAAGGCGGGACGGGATAGTTGGCGATCGTCGTTCATCCACCAGATCAACGCGTGGGTGTCGAGCAGCAGCCTCATTCACCTTCCCACGCGCGCAACTCGTCCTCGGGCAGGGGCTCGAAGAAGCGCTGATCGATCGCGATCTTTCCCTTCAGCCGGCCGGGCACGCGGCGCGGCTTGGTCTTCTCCTCAAGCGGCACCAGCTTGACCTTGGGCTCGCTTCCTCGGGCGATCACGATGCTCTCTCCCGCCAATGCTCGAACGATCAGCTTGGAAGGATGCGTCTTGGCTTCATGCACCCTCACGGTCGCCATACCGGCCTCCTTAGCTAAGCAACTTAGCTAATATAGCCATCCATAGCAACAACCCCGATGACGGCGCTCCCCGGCCGCGCTAAAGCCGCAGCCCATGAAGCGCCCCGCCCTGTCGATCGTCGTGCCCTGCTATAATGAAGAGGCGTGCCTCGATCAGCTGCACGCGCGCGTGTCCGCCGCGGCGCGGGCGGCGGTGGGTGAGGATCACGAGATCGTCCTCGTCAATGACGGGTCGAAGGACGCGAGCTGGGCGGCGATGCAGCGGCTCGCGGCGGCCGATCCGCACCTCGTCGCGATCAACCTGTCGCGCAACCACGGGCATCAGCTCGCGCTCACCGCCGGGCTCGATCTCTGCGCGGGCGATCAGATCCTGATCATCGACGCCGATCTGCAGGACCCGCCCGAGCTGCTCGCGGAGATGCGCGCAACCATGGCCGCCGAGGACGCCGACGTGGTCTATGCCGTCCGCCGCAAGCGCGATGGCGAGACCTTGTTCAAGAAGGCGACCGCCGCGGTCTTCTACCGCATGCTCAGCCGGGTGACCGACACGCCGATCCCGCTCGACGCGGGCGATTTCCGGCTGATGAGCCGGCGCGCGCTCGATGCGCTTCTCTCGCTACCCGAACAGGCGCGCTTCATCCGCGGCATGGTCGCCTGGATCGGCTTCCGCCAGGTGCCCTTCGTCTATGACCGGGCGGAGCGGCATGCGGGCGAGACCAAATATCCGCTCGCCAAGATGATCCGCTTCGCGCTCGATGCTGTGACCAGCTTCTCGACCAAGCCGCTGACCTTCGCCAGCCATGTCGGCATGTGGCTGTCGGTCGCCTCGCTCTTGCTCCTCCTCTATATCGGCTTCGGCTTCGTCACCGGCCGCGCGGTCGCGGGCTGGACCTCGACCATGCTCGCCGTCGTCCTCATCGGCGCGGTGCAGATGTTCGTGCTGGGCTTGATCGGCGAATATCTCGGCCGCCTGTTCGTCGAGGCCAAGCGCCGCCCGCTCTACCTCGTCGCCGATGTCGCCGGCCCGGTCCAGGGCCGCGCCACGCTCGGCTACCGCGCCGGGCCGGCGGGCGAAGCGAGCGCGATCAGCGACACCCCCGGCGGCATCGGCACCCTCCCGACCAGGTGACGCTCCAGCGCGAAGACGCGCTCGAACAGCCAGTTGACCGGCCCCGGCGGCGGCGAATCGTCGCTGTCGTCCTTGCCGGTCATGTTGCCCACCCACCGCGCCGCCGCGGCGAGCGGGAACAGCAGCGAGTTGAAATAGCCCAGCTTCGCCGGCTTGAGCCCGGCATCGCGGATAGCCTTCTCCAGCGTCGCCTTGGTGTAGCGGCGGTGGTGATGGTTGACCACGTCGTGCGCCGACCACATCCAGGGATGCGCCGGCACGGTGATCAGGATCTTGCCGCCCGGCGCCAGGCAATCGGCCATCGCCTTCAGCGAGGTGACGTCGTCCAGCACATGCTCGACCACGTCGAGCACCGCGATCAGGTCGTAGCGCCCGCGCTCCACGCCTTCGAGCATGGGGAGCGGCGCGGCGGAGAGCGGCTTGCCCAGCCGCCCGCTCGCGATCTCGCGCGCCGCCGCATCGATCTCGACCGCGTCGACCTCGCCGAAGCGCGCCAGCATCGGCAGGTTGTGCCCTGTCCCGCAGCCGATCTCGAGGATGCGCGCGCCCTCGGGCAACGCCGCATAGCGGCGGATATAGTCGGCCAGGATGTCGCGCCGCGCGCGATACCACCAGTGCGTCGAATCATGCTCGGCCATGCGATCGTAGACGACGCGGTCCATCAGGCCCGGCCCCTTCCTTCGTCACCCCGAAAAGAGACGCCGTTCCGTGCCCCACCTCTTCCTTCTTCGTCACCCCCCCGGACTTGTTCCGGGGTCCATGTCTCCGCAAGCGCCGCAAATGTTGCTCTCGCGGCACGATGGACCCCGGAACAAGTCCGGGGTGACGATGAGGCCGACGTGTCGAGAAGGAGCGGCCCCATCACCGGAACACCCAGTGCCGGTTGAGCGCGAAGGTCGCGAGCGGCGTGACGAACAGGATCGGCAGCACCGGAGACCAGCGCGGCAGGTCCATCCCGCGCACCATCGCCCAGGTGAAGAAGGCGTTGAGGCCATAGCTCACCAGGCTCACCACCACGAAGCGCGATGTCGTCGCCGCCGCATTGCCGCGGGCGCCATGCCCCCTGAAGCTCCACCGGCTGTGCAGCACATAGCCGATGGCGACGCACAGCACATAGGCGGCGAACACCGCGATCTGCTCGTGCATCGGCGTGGTCTCGACCAGCACGGCGTAGAGCCCGGCGCCCAGCACCGTGACGAACCCGCCGGTGATCGCATAGCGCACCAGCTGCCCCAGCATCGTGTTCGCGCGCAGGCCTTGCCAGGCCCTGGTCAATTCGCTCAATCGCTTGTCCTTTGCCGCCGGTCCTCTAAACGCCGCCGAAATCCAAGGGAAGCGAATTGACCGCCACCGATCGTCTCATCGCCAGCCTCGACCGCCGCTGGCTCGCCTGGGCGCTGCTCGCCTGGCTCGCCACCGCGATATGGTTCCTGTTCGATCGCTGGAACGCGATCTATTGGTTCGCCTTGAGCGACACAGACGACAACATGCGGATGATGCAGGTGCGCGCGCTGCTCGACGGGCAGGGCTGGTACGATCTGCGCAACTACCGGCTCAACCCGCCGGGGGGCTTCGACATCCACTGGAGCCGCATCGTCGATCTGCCGATCGCCGGGCTGATCCTCCTCTTCGAACCGTTCATGAGCACCCCCTGGGCGGAACGCTGGGCGGCGGCGATCGCGCCGCTGCTGCCGCTTGGCGTCACCATGGCGGCGCTCGCGGCGAGCGTCCGCCGCCTCGTCGCGCCGCACGCCTGGACGCTCGCGCTGGTGTTCCTCTTGGGCGCGGGCGCCGCGATGGTGATGTTCCGCCCGTTGCGGATCGATCATCATGGCTGGCAGCTCGCGGCCCTCGCCGTCACCGTCGCCGGCCTCGCCAATCCGCGGCGGGTGCGCGGCGGGCTGATGGTCGGCGGGGCGAGCGCGTTCAGCCTCGCGATCGGGCTGGAACTGCTGCCCTATGCCGCGATGGCGGGCGCGATCGTCGCGCTGCGCTGGGTGTGGGACCGGGGCGACGCGCGCCGGCTCGCCGCCTATGCGCTGTCGCTGGGCGGCGGCACCGCGATCGGCTATGTCGTGTTCGCCTCCGAAGCCAACCGCGTCGCGCGCTGCGATGCGCTGACGCCGGTGTGGCTCTCGGTGATGGTCCTCGCCGGCGCGCTCGCCTTCGTCATTTCGCAGGTCCGCGCGGAAAACCGCCTCGTCCGCCTCGGCCTCGCCGGCGCGGTGGGTGCTGTGGTGGTGCTGTTCTTCGTCATCGCATGGCCGCAATGCCTCGGCCGTCCCGAACAGGTCTCGCCCGAACTCGCGCGGATGTGGCTCAATAACGTGCGCGAGGCGAAGCCGATCTTCGAGCACCCCTTCCGCATGGCCTTCCCCATCGCGGTGCTGCCGCTGATCGGGCTCATCGGCGCGTTCGTCGCGACGTGGCGCGCGCGCGGCACGCCGCTGTTCGCCGCCTGGGCGCCGGTCGCGCTGTTCGGCCTGTTCGCCTGCCTGATGATGCTGTGGCAGGTCCGCGCCGGCGGCGCGGCGCAGCTGCTCGGTGTGCCCGGCGCGGTGGCGATCGCCTGGCTGCTGCTTCGCTGGTGCCTCGCGCGGGGCAATTTCGTGCTGCTCGCAGCGGGCGCGATCGTCGCCTTTCTCGGCATCTCGGGCGTGTTCGCCGGCCTCGCCATCCAATATCTGCCGATCGACCGGCCCACGCCCTATCAGCAGACGGTCAACCGCGCGGGCAATCGCTGCCCGTTCCTCCCCAACCTCCAGGCCTTGAACCGCTTCCCCGCGCAAACCGTGTTCACCCATTCGGACCTCGGCCCGCGGCTGATCGTGACAACCCACCACAAGGCGATCTCCGGCCCCTATCACCGGAACGGCGGGGCGATCCTCGACGTCCACCACGCCTTCGACGGCAGCGCGGAACAGTTCCACGCCATCGCCAGGAGGCATGGCGCGACCCTGCTCGTCATCTGCCCCAACATGGCCGAGACCACCGTCTACCGCGCCCGCGCGCCCGACGGCTTCTACGCCCAGCTCGAACGCGGCCAGGCGCCCGATTGGCTGGAGCCGGTCGAGCTGCCCAAAAAATCCCCGCTCAAGGCCTGGCGGATACGGTAGGGAAGGTCACCTTAGACCAACCTCCTACCGTCCCCGGACTTGTTCCGGGGTCCATCGAGCGGCAGGGGCGGAGCTAGAGGCAAGAGCGCTGCGAGTGCGGCACCATGGACCCCGGAACAAGTCCGGGGTGACGACCCTATGCGAAGCGCACCACCTGCTACCCCGCAAAGCTCGCGCGCAGCCCGTCGATGACGAACTGCGCGGCGAGCGCCGCCAGCAGCACGCCCAACAGCCGCGTGATCACCGCCTCGATCCGCGCGCCCAACAGTCGCATCAGCGGCGCCGCGGCGAGCAGCGCGACCAGGGTCAGCACCAGCACCAGCGCCATCGCGCCCATCACCACCAGCGATGCGGTCAGCCCCTCGGTGCGCGACATCAAGAGCATCAGCGCGGAGATCGATCCCGGCCCCGCGATCATCGGCATCGCCATCGGGAAGATGGAGACATCCTCGATCTCGGGCGTCTCGGCGATCTTCGCCGCGCGGTCCTCGCGCCGCTGGGTGCGCTTCTCGAACACCATCTCCAGCGCGATCAGGAACAGCATGATCCCGCCGGCGATGCGGAAGCTGTCCAGGCTGATCCCCAGGAAGCGCAGCAGATCCTCGCCGACCAGCGCGAAGACGAACAATATGATCGTCGCGACCAGCACCGCGCGCACCGCCATCGCCCGCCGCTGCGCCGGCCCCGCGCCCTGGGTCAGCCCGGCATAGATCGGCGCGCAGCCCGGCGGATCGATCACCACCAGAAAGGTGATGAAGGCGGAGATGAACAGTTCGATCATGGCTTGGGCGCGGCCACCTGATCGTGGACCACCTGCTCATATCGCTCGCCGTTCCACAGCATCGCATCGAAATCGCGCGATCCGTCGGCCCGCACCGACCAGCCCCAGCTGAGCGTATCGTCGGACGATTGGCCGTGGCCGCAGCGCCATTCCCGCGGGCAGGGCGCTCGTCCAAGCCCGGGGGCGGGGGTGGCGCAATCGGCCCTTCGTTCGCGCACGCCCCCGTCATCCGCGCGCGGCGTCTTCAGCCCGTCGCCATGGTCGACCACCCATTTCCAGCCGCCATCCGCCTGCTTCTTCCACACTGTGGTGAAATAGCCCTGCGATCCGTCCGGCCGCCGCCACGGCCCGGTATTGACCGCGACCGTGCCGTCGCACGAAACGAAGCTCCTGGCCGGCTGCCACGCCACCGCGCGCGGCGGGTCGGGCGCGTCGCGCAGCCGCTCCTGCACCTTGTCGGGCTCGGGGAAGAACATGATCGCGTCGTCGGTCGCCCAGCGGCGGAAGGCGGTCCATTGCCCGTCGTCCCGCGCATCGGCGGCGAAGGCGCGCTCGGCATCCACGGCGCTCTGCGGCGCGGCTTGCGCCAGCAGCAGCGCCGCCAGGATCACGCGATCCCCTCACGCCGCTTAGCCGCAGTCAGCGTGTTGGCGAGCAGGCAGGCGATGGTCATCGGCCCGACCCCGCCCGGCACCGGCGTGATCGCCGCGACATGCGAGGCGGCCGCGGCGAAGTCGACATCGCCGACCAGCCCGTCGGCGGTGCGGTTGATGCCGACGTCGATCACGGTCGCGCCGGGCTTGATCCAGTCGCCCTTCACCATGTGCGGGATGCCGATCGCCGCCACCACGATATCGGCGCGGCGCACCACGTCGGCGAGGCCGCGCGTCTTCGAATGGGCGATGGTGACGGTGCAGTTCTCGGCGAGCAGCAGCTGCGCCATCGGCTTGCCGACCAGGATCGACCGGCCGATCACCACCGCCTCCAGCCCCTTCAGCTCGCCCAGCTGGTCCTTCAGGAGCATGATGCAGCCGAGCGGCGTGCAGGGCGCCAGCCCGTCCATATTGTTCGCCAGCCGCCCGGCATTGGTCGTGGTCAGCCCGTCGACATCCTTGTCGGGGTCGATCGCCGCGACCACCGCGCGCTCGTCGATCTGCCCCGGCAGCGGCAGCTGGACCAGGATGCCGTCGACCGTCGGATCGGCGTTCAGCTGCTCGACCAGCGCGATCAGCTCGTCCTGGCCGGCGCTTCCCGGCAGCCGGTGCTCGAGGCTCTCCATCCCCGCCTCGCGGGTCGCCCTGCCCTTGTTGCGGACATAGACCGCGGACGCCGGATCGTCGCCGACCAGCACCACCGCCAAACCGGGGGTCCGCCCCGCCGCGTCCCGGAACGCCGCAACATCCTCCGCGATGGAAGCGCGCAGATTGGCGGCGAACGCCTTGCCGTCGATGATCTCAGCCGTCATGCCGAGCGCCATAGAGCGTCAGGGGACCGCTTTCCAGCACATCCGGGCGGAGATAGTCGGAGCCCTCTACCCGTCACCCCGGACTTGTTCCGGGGTCCATCGTGCCGCGAGGATAACACGTGCGGCTCTTGCGGAAACATGGACCCCGGAACAAGTCCGGGGTGACGGGGAGTGGAGTATGTCCTGCTCCCCGCTCCGCCCCCCTCAAATCCCCCCGGTCTGGTACATCAGATACGGGATCACCGTCCCCCGCAGGAAGAACAGCACCAGCAGCACGACCATCGGCGACAGGTCGAGCGGCCCGAAATCGGGCAGGATGCGCCGGATCGGCCGGTAGATCGGATCGGTCATCCGCTCGAGCGCGGTGTAAAGCCCGCGGACGAAATCATTATGCGTGTTGATCACGTTGAACGAGATCAGCAGCGACAGGATCACCTGGATGACGATGATCCAGGTGACGATCATCAGGATGAACGCGATGAATTGCAGCAGAAGGAACATGAAGCGGCCCTATTCAGGTGTTCTATCTATATAATGCACCGGTGCGCATTATGCCAGTTCAGCCGCGCCCGACCAGCGTGCCTGCGCCCCGTCGGGTAAAGATTTCGAGCAGCATGGCATGCGGCACCCGCCCGTCGAGGATCACCGCGGCGTCGACCCCCGCCTCCACCGCGGTCACGCAGGTGTCGAGCTTCGGGATCATGCCGCCGCTGATCGTGCCGTCCTCGCGCAGCCGGCCGATATCGGCGGGGGTCAGGTCGGTCAGCAGCGCGCCGTCCTTGCCCAGCACGCCGGCGACGTCGGTCAGCAGGAACAGCCGCGATGCGCCCAGCGCCGCCGCGATCGCCCCCGCCATGGTGTCGGCGTTGATGTTGTAGGTGTGGCCGTCGACGCCCAGCCCGACCGGGGCGATCACCGGGATGATGCCGGCCGACGACAGCGTGTCGATGATCTTGCGGTCCACCCGCACCGGCTCGCCGACGAAGCCCAGGTCGACATGCCGCTCGATCCCCGAATCGGGGTTGGGCGCGCGCTTGCCGCCGATCTTCTCGGCGACGACCAGCCCGGCGTCCTTGCCGGAAATGCCCACCGCGCGGCCGCCCGCCGCGCCGATCCAGCCGACGATCTCCTTGTTGATCTTGCCTGCCAGGACCATCTCGGCAACCTCGGCGGTCTCGGCGTCGGTCACGCGCAGGCCGTCGACGAAGCGGCTTTCCACCCCCAGCCGCTTCAGCATCGATCCGATCTGCGGGCCGCCGCCATGCACCACCACCGGGTTGATGCCGACCGCCTTCAGCAGCACGACGTCCTCGGCGAAATCGCGCGCCAGCTCGGGATCGCCCATCGCGTGGCCGCCATATTTCACCACGAAGGTCGCGCCGGCATAGCGCTGCAGATAAGGCAGCGCCTCGACCAGCGTCTCCGCCTTGGCCAGCATCGCGGGGGGTGGGGCGTTGTCGGTCATGCGCGCGCTCCGTCCAGCCGCCGGCCCAATGCGACGAACAGATAGATAAGTGGCGGCACCAGGAAGGCGGAGAGCACCACCTTGGCCAGCATCTGTCCCACCAGCAGCTGGCCGATCGGGAACACGCCGTAGAAGGCGATGCCGATGAACAGCAGCGTGTCGACCACCTGGCTCAGCACGCCCGCGATCGCCGACCTGAGCCACAGCAGCCGCCCGCCCTCGCGCCGCAACGCGGAAAAGATCGTCACGTTCAGCGTCTGCGACACGCCATAGGCGATGATCCCGGCGAGCCAGATGCGCGGGGTCGCGCTCATCATCAGCTCGAACGCCGCCGCGCGCTCGGGCTCCATCGCGCCCGATGCGGGCAGCGCCAGCACCGCGAGCGACAGCAGCAGCGATGCGATCAGGGGCACGAAGCCGAACTGGACCAGCCGGTTGGCGGTATGGCGCCCGTGCAGCTCGGCGACCGCGCTCGACACGACGACCAGCAGCAGGAAGGCGAAGATCCCCGCCTCCACCGCCAGCGGCCCCAGCGCCACCTGCTTGTTGCCCAGCACGCCCGCGATGCAGACCATGCCGCCGTAGAAGATCGAAAGGACGAACAGCGACCGCGTGATCGCGGGCGGCGGGGTGGGCGTATCCATCGAGCGCGTGCTAACCGCTTTGCCGCCCACGTCAATCGGGGCTGTCCTACACGCGCAGGCCTTGCCATAGTCGCCGCGGGCCGCCCTGGCCCCGCACGGACGCGGGAAACTTCCTTTGTCTCCTGTGCGCGACGTTTGTGAAGTTTGAAAAGTTTCGGGGGACCTGCGTGAATCGAATCCTGATCGGCATCGCCGGCATCGTGCTCATCCTGCTGATCGCGCTGGCGCTGTCGAACAACCGGCGCGCGATCCGTCTGCGCGTGGTCGGTCCGGCCTTCGCGCTCCAGGCGGGCTTCGCCGCGCTGGTGCTGGCGACGCCCTGGGGCCGTTCGGTGATCGGCGCGATGTCGAACGGCGTGTCGAACCTGCTCGGCTATGCCAAGGCCGGCACCGATTTCATCTTCGGCCCGCTCGCCTCGCCGGAGATCGGCGCGAACAGCTTCGCCATCGCCGCGCTCCCCGTGATCATCTTCTTCGCCTCGCTGATATCGATCCTCTATTATCTCGGGATCATGCAGCTGATCATCAAATGGGTCGGCGGCGCGATCCAGCTGGTGACGGGCATCACCAAGGTCGAATCGCTGGGTGCTGCGGCGAACATCTTCGTCGGCCAATCGGAAAGCCCGCTGGTGATCCGCCCCTATCTCGCCGCGCTCACGCCGGCGCAGCTGTTCACCATCATGACCGTCGGCATGGCCGGGGTCGCGGGCA
The DNA here is from genome assembly GCF_003515075.1 of Sphingomonas gilva. Taxonomy (GTDB): domain Bacteria; phylum Pseudomonadota; class Alphaproteobacteria; order Sphingomonadales; family Sphingomonadaceae; genus Sphingomonas; species Sphingomonas gilva. The sequence goes on along the minus strand of NZ_QWLV01000007.1, from coordinate 38,005 downwards.
CGATCCTGGGCGCCTATGCCAGCATGATCGGGCCGCAGCTGCTGCCCTATCTGCTTGCGGCGAGCTTCATGTCGGCGCCCGGCGGCATCCTGATGGCGAAGATCATCATGCCCGACGATCCCGCCTCCGCCGATCTGGAGCCCGTCGCCATCGCCGAGGCGAGCCATGACGAGGAGCGGCCGGCGAACATCATCATGGCCGCCGCGCAGGGCGCGCAGACCGGCGTCAAGCTCGCGGTCGCGGTCGGCGCGATGGTGCTCGCCTTCGTCGCGCTGGTGGCGCTCGCCAACGGCATATTGGGCGGGATCGGCGCATGGTTCGGCCAGCCCGATCTCAGCTTCCAGATGCTGCTCGGCTACGTTTTCCAGCCCGTCATGTTCATGCTCAACGTGCCGTGGGACGAGGCGGGGATCGCCGGCGGCCTGTTCGGCACCAAGATGGTCCTGAACGAATTCGTCGCCTTCATCGAACTCGGCCGGGTGCAGGGCACGCTCTCGCCCGGAACGGTCGCGGTCGTCACCTTCGCGCTGTGCGGCTTCGCGAATTTCTCCTCGATCGCGATCCAGATGGCGGTCAGCGGCGGCCTCGCGCCCAACCAGCGCCCGATGATCGCGCGCCTCGGCATCAAGGCGCTGATCGCCGGCAGCCTCGCCAACCTCATGTCCGCCGCGCTCGCCGGGCTGATGCTGGGCGGGTGATCGGACCGGTCATGGCTCCATTTTTCGCTGTCCTACATGTTCGCCATATGTTCTACTGGCGGAATGGCTCGCGAATCACTCCCGGACTCTCTTCCTCGGTTTTTCGCGTCCAAGGGAGGCGGTGAAAAAACGCGTTTGAGGGTCAAATTCCTCAAATATGTCAACTTGCCTCAGGCGGCGTTCTCCAGCGCCTTTTGCCGCCGGCGCTGGACCGAGCTGCCGATGCCCATCGCCTCGCGATATTTCGCCACCGTCCGCCGGGCGATGTCGAAGCCCTTGGCGTTCAAGAGCTCGACCAGCGTGTCGTCGCTCAGGATCGCCTTCGCCTCCTCGGCGGCGATCAGCGCGCGGATCGCGCTCTTGACCGCTTCGGCCGACACCGCGTCGCCGCCGTCGGCCGCCTGGATCGCCGAGGTGAAGAAATATTTGAGCTCGAACACGCCGCGCGCGCAGCTCAGATATTTGTTCGAGGTCACCCGGCTGACGGTCGATTCGTGCATCTCGATCGCCTCGGCGACCGCGCGCAGCGTCAGCGGACGGAGATGCGCGACGCCCTTCCTGAAGAACGCCTCCTGCTGCTTGACGATCTCGCTCGCCACCTTCAGGATGGTGCGCTGGCGCTGGTCGAGCGCCTTGACCAGCCAGTTGGCGCTCGCCAGCATGTCGCCCAGCCACGCCTTGGACGTCTTGTCCTGCGGCCCCGATGCGAGCTCGACATAATAGCCGCGATCGACCAGCACGCGCGGCAGCGTCGCGGCGTTGAGCTCGATCGCCCAGCCGCCGCCCTTGGGCGCGACGAACAGGTCGGGCACCACCGGCGCGGGCGGCTCGCCGCCGAAGCGGCAGCCGGGCTTGGGATCATAGTTGCGCAGCTCGCGGATCATGTCGGCCAGATCCTCGTCGTCGACCTGGCAGATGCGCTTCAGCTGCGGCAGCGCGCCGCGCGCGACCAGCTCCAGATTGTCGATCAGCCGCGCCATGCACGGATCGTAGCGATCGGCCTCTTTCGCCTGCAGCGCGATGCATTCGGCGAGGCTGCGCGCGCCGACGCCGGTGGGATCGAACCGCTGGATCGCCGCCAGCGCCTGCTCGACCTCGGCCAGCGGCACGCCGAGCCGCTGCGACACTTCGAGCAGATCGGCAGTCAGATAGCCCGCTTCGTCGATCTGGTCGATCAGGTGGGTGGCGATGAAGAGCGCGCCGCCCGCCAGCGCCAGCCCTGCCTGAGCGAGCAGATGGTCGGCCAGGCTGATGTCGGGGCTGGCGAAGCTGTCGAAATCCACGCCTTCGCCGTCCCCGCCACCGGGCGACGCTCCGGTCGCGCCGAGCCCGCCGTCCAGCCCGGCGCGGTCCGAAGGACTGTCCTGGTCGAACGGTTCGGTCGCCGGATCGATGTCGAGCGCCGCCTCGCCGCCTGGCGCATCGGCCTCGACCGGCGGCGCTTCCTCGGGCGCGGGGGGGGCGCTGCCTTCGTTACCCGCCTGGAGCAGCGGGTTCTTCTCGACCTCCTCGGCGATGAACGCCTCGATCTCCAGGTTCGACAGCGCGAGCAGCTTGATCGCCTGCTGCAGCTGCGGCGTCATCACCAGCGATTGCGATTGCCGAAGATCGAGGCGGGGACCAAGCGACATAAGGGATCAGAGCGAGAAGCTCTCCCCCAGATACAGCCGCCGGACATTCTCGTTGGCGACGAGATCGCCGGGCGAGCCCGCGAAGAGCACGCGGCCGTCATAGATGATGCAGGCGCGGTCGACGATGTCGAGCGTCTCGCGGACATTGTGATCGGTGATCAGCACGCCGATCGAGCGCTGCTTCAGCTCCTTCACCAGATCGCGGATGTCGCTGATCGACAGGGGATCGATGCCGGCGAAGGGCTCGTCGAGCAGCATGATCGACGGATCGGCGGCGAGCGCGCGGGCGATCTCCGCGCGGCGCCGCTCGCCGCCCGACAGCGCCATCGCGGAGGAGGCGCGCAGCCGGGTCAGCCCGAATTCGTCGAGCAGCTTGTCGAGCCGCGCCTCGCGGGCGTCCCTGTCGGGCTCGGCCAGCTCGAGCACCGCCATGATGTTCTGCTCGACCGTGAGGCCGCGGAAGATCGAGGTTTCCTGGGGCAGATAGCCCAGGCCCAGAATCGCGCGGCGGTACATCGGCAGCCCGGTGATGTCGTCGCCGTCGAGCATGATTCGGCCGCTGTCGGGCTTCACCAGCCCCATGATCGAATAGAAGCAGGTCGTCTTGCCCGCGCCGTTGGGGCCGAGCAGGCCGACCACCTCGCCCCGCGCGACCGACAGCGAGACATCGGCGAGCACCACGCGCTTGTCGTAGGATTTGGCGATCGAGACCACCGACAGGCCGTTGTCCACGGGCTCGACCATCGCCGGCTCGTGCAGGGTCTCGGGGTCGATCAGCACCTGGTCGTTCAACTGCGCCTCCCGCGCGCTCACTTGGCAGGATTCATGCAAGCAAATCCCGGCGGTTGGAACCCCCGCCGGGGCGCGGCGGGCAAATTTAGCGGTTCACTGATCGTTGCGCTGGGGCACGGTGAAGCGGCCGGTGACGCGGCCGCCGGTGCCGCCTTCGATTCCGCTGCCCGCGGGCGCGCTCGACCGGCCGTCGACCGTCGCGCGGCCGGTGTCGAGATCGATCACCAGCCGGCCGCCGTTGATGCGGTTGCCGCGCTGCTCCAGGCTGACGCCGCCCAGCATGGTGATCTGGCGGCTGTTGAGGTCATAGATGGCGTACTGCCCGCGCGCGGTCTCGGTGGCGCTGCGCACCACCACGCCGCCCGCCGCGTCGAGCCGCTCGATGTCGACCCCCTGGCCCGGCCCGCCCGCATAGGACACCGTCAGCCGCGCCGCGTCGAGCGCGAGGCCGGCCTGGCGGACCTTCACATTGCCCGAGAACACGGCGCGGTCCTGCCGGTCCTGCACCTCGATGCGGTCGGCCTCGACATCCACCGGCGCGTTGGCGTTGTGGTTCTCCAGCGCCTGCGCGGCGAGCGGCGCGGCGAACATCGCGATGGGCATGAACAGGATGGCGCGGCGCATCATGGCCCCTCATCTGGCTCCGTTCTGGACGATCCGCAAGCGGGCGTTGCCCTCGAGCGTGACGGTGCGCGCCTCCAGATCGGCGCGCAGCCGATCGGCGCGGAAGGTGCCGAGCGGCATCCGCCCCGTGACGTCGCCGGCCGACCACATCGTGCGCGACCGGAGATCGACCGTCGCGTCGCTGGTGTCGATCGCATAGCCGTCAGCGCTGCGGAACTGGATCGGCCCATCGACGGCGACGCGCTCGGCCTCCATGTCGTAACGCCCGCGCTCGGCGCTCAGCGTCGCCGGGCCGTCCTTCAGGCGGATCTCGGCGTCCATGTCGGTGATGCGCACCACCGGATCGGCCGAGCTGGCCTGCACGGCCGATCCCGCGCGGAGCGCGAAGGGCTGGCCCTCCGAATCGGCGCCGCGGTACAGCGCCTCGCTGATCCGCAGCCGCTCCTTCGCCACGGCGACCTTGTTCTTGTCGAGCACGAACGACACGTCGCCGCCCATCGTCAGCGGCGCCATCACCAGGAAGGCGGCGAGGATGCCGATGCCCATCGGCAGGATCACGCGCGACAGGCCGATGATGCGGTCGTGCGACGATCCTGGCGCCGCCCAGCGCTGGCGCTCGCCGCGCATCCGGACCGCGATCTCAGACATGGGCGAAGATATCCACCTCCGGCCAGCCGGCGAGATCGAGCGCGGCGCGCGCGGGCAGGAAGTCGAAACAGGCCTGGGCCAGCGCGGTGCGGCCCTCGCGCGCCAGCCGCCGGTCGAGCTCCTCGCGCAGGCGGTGGAGATAGCGCACGTCGGAGGCGGCATATTCGCGCTGCGCGTCGTTCAGCTCAGGCCCGCCCCAATCGGACGATTGCTGGACCTTGGACAGCTCGGCGCCGAGCAGCTCGCGCACCAGCTCCTTCAGGCCGTGGCGATCGGTATAGGTGCGCACCAGCCGCGACGCCGTCTTGGTGCAATAGACCGGGGCCGCCACCACGCCGAGATAATATTGGATCGCGGCGATATCGAAGCGGGCGAAATGATAGAGCTTGAGCCGGGCGGGATCGGCCAGCACCGCCTTCAGATTGGGCGCGGCATAGTCGCTGCCCGGATTGAAGCGGACGAGATGCTCGTCATCGCCGCCGTCCGAGAGCTGGACGACGCACAGCCGATCGCGCGGGGTCAGGAGCCCCATCGTCTCGGTATCGACGGCGATCGGGCCCGGGGCGAGCACGCCCGCGGGCAGGTCTTCTTCGTGGAAATATACGGCCATGCCCTGCGCCCTAACCCGCCTGCGATGAACGCTCAATGGCGCGCGGGCCTACTCGTCGGCGGTGACGCTCGCCGGAGAGATCGCCGCGCGCGCCTCCGCCTTCCGCTTCCTCGCCCGGCGCGAGAAGATATTGAGCGTCTCCACCCCGGCCGAGAAGGCCATCGCGGCATAGATATAGCCCTTGGGCACATGCACGCCGAAGCCGTCCGCGATCAGCACCGCGCCGATCATCAGGAGGAAGCCCAGCGCCAGCATCACCACGGTCGGGTTGTTGTTGATGAAGTTGGCGAGCGGATCGGCCGCCACCAGCATGACGATGACGGTGATGATCACCGCCGTCATCATGATCGGCACATGATCGGTCATGCCGACCGCGGTCAGGATCGAATCGATCGAGAAGACCATGTCGAGCGCGACGATCTGCGCGATCGCCGAGCCGAAGTTGAGGACCACCTGCCCCTTCTTGTCGAGCGTCTCGCCGGTCGGCTCGACATCCATCGTGTGATGGATCTCCTTGGTCGCCTTCCACACCAGGAACAGGCCGCCCGCGATCAGGATCAGGTCGCGCCAGGAAAAGGCGGTCTCGAAGGTCGGTTCGCCATGCGCGCCGGGGCCGCCCTGGAAGCCGAGATCGAACACTGGCGTGGTCAGCGCGACGATGAAGGCGATCATCGACAGGAGCGCGAGGCGCATCGCCAGCGCGAGGCCGATGCCGATCCGCCGCGCCTTCTGCTGCTGATGCGCGGGCAGCTTGTTCGACAGGATCGAGATGAAGATCAGATTGTCGATCCCCAGCACGACCTCGAGAATCACCAGCGTGACGAGGGCGGCCCAGGCGGCCGGGTCGGAAAGAAGCGCGATGATGCTGTCCATGAAGGGCCTTTTGGCGGGAGAGCGTTGGTCTCGCAAGACGAACCGACCGGGCGGGGGCTTCCGTGCGATGAAAATGTTCGCAGCCTGTGGAGAATTGGTCTATGGCCTTCACGGGCGCGCATATCTTTCGCGCTGTGAAGACCTGCGCGATTCGCCTGGCGATGGTCTTAACGGTCGATTTCGGGCGAGGTTGGAAGACGAACAGGGCATGGGTTTCGATAGAGGACGCCGCGGGGATCGCGGCGGGCGTGGCCGCGACAAGCGCGACAGTTTCGGCGATGAAGGCGGTTTCGGCGGCGGTGGCTTCGGCGACCGCGGCGGTTTCGGAGGCGGCGACCGCTTCGGCGGCGGCGGCGGCTTCGGCGGCGGCGATCGCTTCGGCGGTGGCGGCGACCGGTTCGGCGGCGGCGGTGGCGGCGGCTATCGCGGCGGCGGTGGTGGCGGCTTCGGCGGCGGCGGCGGCGGTGGCCGCGGCATGCCCCCGCAGGTCGTCGGCGAAGGCACCGGCGTGGTCAAATTCTTCAACGGGCAGAAGGGCTTCGGCTTCATCGTCCGCGACGATGGCGGCGAGGACGTGTTCGTCCACATCTCCGCGGTCGAGCAGGCGGGGCTCACCGGCCTCGCCGAGGGGCAGCCGCTGGGCTTCACCCTGGTCGATCGCGGCGGGCGCATCTCGGCGACCGACCTCAAGATCGAGGGCGAGCCGCTGCCGGTGCAGGAGCGTGGCCCCCGCGAACAGCGCGAGGGCGGCTTCGGCGGCGACCGCGGCGGGCCGCAGCGCCAGCTGACCGGCGAGCGGGCGAGCGGCACGGTCAAGTTCTTCAACGCGATGAAGGGCTTCGGCTTCATCCAGCGCGATGACGGACAGCCCGATGCGTTCGTCCACATCTCCGCCGTCGAGCGCGCGGGCATGCCCACGCTCAACGAGGGCGACAAGCTGGAGTTCGAGTTGGAGGTCGATCGCCGCGGCAAGCACGCCGCGGTCAACCTGCAGCCCAAATACGACTGAGCTTCCCTGAGCGGGAGGATCACAGGGCCGGACCATCGATGGATGGTTCGGCCCTTTTCGCATCTGGAGACCGGCTGCGCCGTGCATCGATCGATCCTTCTGCCCGCGCTGCTGCTGCTGGCGGCGCAATCCGCGCCGCCGGCGACCGCGCCGGAGAGCGTGCCGGTCGCCGGCGTGTCCGTCGTGGCGCGCTACCCGCACGATCCGGCCGCCTTCACCCAGGGCCTGTCGTGGTGCGACGGGGTGCTGTACGAAAGCACCGGGCATGTCGGGCGGTCCGATGTCCGTCGGGTGGACCCGGCGAGCGGCAAGATCATCGCGCGCGCGCCGATCCCGGCCGATCTTTTCGGCGAGGGCAGCGCCTGCTGGAAGGACGCGCTCTACAGCGTGACCTGGACGACGGGCGAAGCGTTCCGCTGGGATCGCGCCTCGCTGCGGCGCACCGGGCGCTTCAGCTATGTCGGAGAGGGCTGGGGGCTGACCAGCGACGGCGCCAGCCTGGTGCTGTCCGACGGCACCGACAGGCTTCGCTTCATCGACCCGGACGGCTTCACCGAACGCCGGTCGGTGGCGGTCACGCTGAACGGCCGCCCGTTGACGCAGCTGAACGAGCTGGAATTCGTCGAAGGCGAGATCCTCGCCAATGTGTGGATGACCGGCTTCATCGCGCGGATCGATCCGGCGAGCGGCAAGGTCACCGGCCTGATCGATCTGCGCCCGCTCGTCGCGGAGGTCGCGATGGCCGATCGGGACGCGGTGGCGAACGGCATCGCCTACGATCCCGCCGGCAAGCGGCTGTTCGTCACGGGCAAGACCTGGCCGACGCTGTTCGAGATCGCCGTGGGCGAGCCGATCGGACGGGCGCAATGACCCGCCGCCCTTAATGATCAAGGACGGCGAGGCGGTACGGTGCGCGCGGAAAAGGCCGACCATCACGCGATCATCCGCTTGAGCGTGTCGATGCGGTCGGCCTCGCTCGCCGGCTTGTCGCGGCGGATGCGGGCGATGCGGGGGAAGCGCATGGCGAGGCCGGATTTATGACGCTTCGATTCGTGGATCGAATCGAAGGCGACCTCCAGCACCAGCGCCTTCTCCACCTCGCGCACGGGGCCGAAGCGCTGGACGGTGCTGTTGCGCACGAAGCGGTCGAGCCATTTCAGCTCCTCGTCGGTGAAGCCCGAATAGGCCTTGCCGACGGGGAGCAGCTCGCCGTCCTCCGTCCAGCAGCCGAAGGTATAGTCCGAATAATAGCTCGACCGTTTGCCGCTGCCGCGCTGGGCGTACATCAGCACGCAATCGGCGGTGAGCGGATCGCGCTTCCATTTGTACCACAGCCCCGCGCGGCGGCCGGCGACATAGGGGCTGTCGCGCCGCTTGAGCATGACGCCTTCGATCGCGGCATCGCGCGCGCCGGCGCGGATCGCCTCCAGCGCGTCGAAGTCTGCCGCCTCGATCACCTGCGAGAGATCGAAGCGATCGGGATCGAGCCGGGGGACGAAGGCCTCCAGCCGGGCGCGGCGTTCGGTCCAGGCGGCGCCGCGCAGATCCTCCGCCCCCTCGAGCAAAATGTCGTAGAGGCGGACGAAGGCGGGATAGTCGGCGAGCATCTTCGCCGACACGGTCTTGCGCCCCAGCCGCTGCTGGAGCGCGTTGAAGCTGGCGGCCTCGCCGCGCTGCGCCTCGCCCTTCACCAGCAGCTCGCCGTCGAGCACGCCCTCCGCGTCGAAGGCGGCGGCGACATCGGGGAAGCTGCGGGTGACGTCGTCGCCGGTGCGGCTGTAGAGCCGGGTCTCGCCGCCGGTGCGGACGAGCTGGACGCGGATGCCGTCCCATTTCCATTCGGCGGCATAGTCGGCGAGGTCGACGCGCGCGTCCTCCAGCGGGTGGGCGAGCATGAAGGGGCGGAAGACGGGCGTGTTGGCGGGCGTGGGCTGCTCGCCCCGCCCCTCGGCCCAGTCGAACAGCTCGGCATAGGGCGCGCGGATGCCGTGCCACACCTCCTCCACCGCATCGACGTCGAGCGCGAAGGCCTGCGCCAGCGCGGTCTTGGCGAGCCGCGCCGAGACGCCGACGCGAAGCCCGCCGCCCGCGAGCTTCAACAGCGCGAAGCGTTCGGGCGGGGTCATCCGGTCCATGAACGCCGCGAGCGTCGCGGGCGCGTCCGCCCGGCCGAGCCGCATCAGCGCGCCCACCACCGCGCCCAGCGACAGATCGATCGCGTCGGTGGGCGCGACCGGCGGCTCGGGCCAGAGCAGCGACACGGTTTCCGCGGTGTCGCCGACATAATCGCGGCTGAGGCGGAACAGCACCGGATCGACCCGTTCCTCGACCATCGCGCGGACGATCGCGGGCTTGACCGCGGGGAGATCGAGATCGCCGGTCAGCGCCGCCATCGCCCAGCCGCGATCGGGATCGGGCGTGGCGACAAGGTAATCGGCGATCAGCTTCAGCTTCGCATTGCGCGAGCGCGTGTAGATCAGAGCATCGAGCAGCGAGGCGAAGGCGCGCATCCCGGTTCAACCGGGGGCGGAGGCGCGGGTTCCGCAGGCGGCGAGAAGGCGTCGGCCGGCGACGCGTCAGGCGACGACGCCTCGGGGAACGGCGCGTCGTCCTCTTCGTCCTCATCGGGCGCCGGAGCACCGCCGGCGAAGCCGAAATAGGCGTCGCGCAGGGCGGTTTCGACGGTCCGCCGCTCGTCCACCTCGGCCGCCTCGTCGGCGTCCACCACCGCCTGTTCGGCATTGCTCAGCTCGCGATGATAATCGTCTTCGCCATAATCGCCCCATTCGATCCCGTCATAATCGGCCGGCGGCGGAAAATCGGTGCGCCATGCACGCTCTTCATGATCGTACCAGATCTGGCGGTCGACGGCCGCTTGAGAAATTTGACCCTCAAACGCATCGTTCGCCGGCGCCGGGGGCGGCGGGGCGAGCGTGACGAGGCCGGCGGCCTCCGCCCGGCGCCACTGGTCCGCGGTCCAATGCGCGCGGTCGGCCGGATCGAGATCGGCGACATCGACCTCCGCGGCGAGGCCGGCGCCCGCGCGCAGCATGGTGTCCGCGCGGGCGAGCGCGACCAGCGGCTCGAGCGCGGGGGGCAGCTTGCCCAGCCCGTGGTTCCTGAGGAACAGGCCGACGCGCGCGGGGCTGGCGCCGGCGCGGACCAGATCGATGAAGGCGTCGAACTCGCGCGCGATGATGCGCGCGGCGGCGTCGGGCCCGTCCTCGCGCGCCTGCGCGTCGAGCCGGGCGAGCTGGCGGCTCAGAAGGCCGTTGTCGATACGGCGGCGGCTGGTGGTGACGGTGTCGGCATCCTCATCGCGCGTGCGCGTGCGGGTGACGACCTCGTCCCAGCCCTCGACCGAGCGGGTGAAGGCGAGATCGGCCAGCCGCTCACGCGCGAGGACGCGCGCCGCCTGCCAGCCGAGCGCGAAGACCTGGCCCGACGCGCGCTTGCGCAAGGCATAGGCGCTCGACGCGGTGAGCCCGCAGCACGAGGCGGCGTGCTCGACCGTCTCGCCCTCCGCCGACATGATGAGGAACAGCGCCTGGTTGAAGGGGGTCCAGCCATAGGGCTCCGCGCAATGGTGCAGATCGGCCTCGGGGCGATCGTCCTCGGCGTCGAGGACGGGTTCATGCGCCTGTGTGGCCGGCGCGTGCGCTTGGTTCGTGCTCATTTATGTATATAACCATATTGGTTATCAAAAAGCAAGCGAAAAGTTTGCGCGGGGTTCGTGGGTAGGGAGAGAAGGCTTTTCACGCGGAGACGCGGAGGTTTGGACGCCGCGAGCACCACCGCACCCTTCCCCGTCCCCCGGATTCGTTCCGTGTTCGCGAGAACAATGGCTGCGGGCGCTTGCGGAGACATGGACCCCGGAACAAGTCCGGGTGACGAAGGAAAGGTGCGGTGGAGGTGGGGCGGTTGCGGCTCAACGCCGTCGCCCCTGCGAAGGCAGGGGCCGCAGCCGGCATGGGCGGCGCCGGATGTGCCACAAACCTGGCGGCCCCTGCCTTCGCAGGGGCGACGGATTTGGCAAGCGCGCTACAGCCCCAGGCGGCGGAGGGGGTTGGCGACGAGGCCGCTGACCATGGCCGCCTGGATCTGGGGGACGGGCCAGGTGCGCGACAGGGGGCCGACCAGCCAGTCGCGCAGCCAGGGGACGAGGCGGCCGTCCGACTGGTAGACCGGCGTCAGCAGCAGCGACAGCGCCTGATAGAGCCGGACGTGGCGGCGGCGGAGCGCGACGGCGCGGTTCAGGGCGCGCGCCAGATCGGCACTCGCCCCATCGAGCGCGCGGGCGAGCGCCCAGGCGTCGAGCAGCGCCATGTTGGCGCCCTGGCCGAGCTGCGGGCTGGTCGCGTGCCAGGCGTCGCCGATATGGATCATCGCCAGCTCGCACGGGGCCGCGAGCGTGCGGTGGGCGTAGCGCGCGAAGGTGAGCTGATCGGGATCGGCGATCTGATCGATCAGCGGCGCGGTTTCGGGCCACAGCGCGAGCACCTCCGCCTTCCAGCGGGCGAGCCCGGCGGCGCGCCACGCCTCCAACCGGTCGGCGCGCAGCGACCAGAAGAAGGCGGCTTGTGGGCGCTCGAAGCCGGGCGGCGTACCGATCGGCAGCACCCCCGCCATGACGCGCGCCGCGCGGTAGCGCTGCTGCAGCGCTGCGGTGTCGAAGCCCGCATCGGGCCAGTCGAGGCTGGCCCAGAGCGCGCCATAGGCGAGCGCGCGGCCGGTTTCTCCCCGCAATCGGCTGCGCGCGCCGAGCGCGTCGACGACGAGCTGGTAGGGGCGAGTCACCGCGCGGTCGGCGAAGGTCAGCACGCGCCCGTCGCCGCGCGGCTCGCAGCCGGTGATCTCATGCCCGGTGACGAAGCGGATGCCCGCCGCGCGCGCGGCGTCGTGCATCAGCGCGAACAGCGTCGCGCGGTGGATGCCGATGCCGAAGCGCTTCCCCCGCAGGCAATCGTAGCGCACGTCGAGCACGGTGCGCTTGCCCGCCCAGCCGACCAGCCGGTCGATCCGCGCGCCGCGGGCGATCAGTTCGTCTTCCAGCCCAAGCGCGGCGAGCACCGCCTGGCCGGTCGGCTGGATCATCAGCCCCGAGCCGATCGGCTCGGGCGCCTCGAACCGGTCGTACAGCGTGACGCGGTGGCCGGCGCGGTGGAGCAGCAACGCGGCCGCCAGCCCGGCCGGTCCGCAGCCGGCGACGGCAATTTCCAGCGGCCGCATCAATCGTTTGCGGGGCGGGGCGGGCTGCGGCGGTCGCTCGCCATGCGCACGCCGTCGATGACGATCGGGCTGGCGAGGCCGGGGACGCCGCCCGCGTCGATCTTCATGCCGCGCGCGACGACCTGCGGGTCGGCGAACACCTCCGGCACGGTGTTGATCGGCCCGGCGGGGACGCCCGCCGCCTCCAGCGCGTCGGCAAGCGGTTGCTTTCGCCAGCGCGCGATCGCCTCCGACAGGAGCGGCAGCATGGCGTCGCGGTTGACCACGCGCGCGGGATTGGTCGCGAAGCGCGGGTCCGTCGCCATCGCCTCCAGCCCAAGAATGCCGCACAGCCTGGCGAACTGGCCGTCATTGCCGACCGCGACGATCAGCGCGCCGTCCGCCGCGTCGAACGCCTGATAGGGGGCGAGATTGGCGTGGCCGTTGCCCCAGCGGCGCGGGGTCGCGCCGCTCGCCATCCAGCCGAGCGCCTGGTTGGCGAGCACGCCGACCTGGGTGTCGAGCAGCGCCATGTCGATATGCGTGCCCTTGCCGGTCGCGTCGCGCCGGCGCAGCGCGGCGAGGATCGCGACCGCCGAATAGACGCCGGTGAAGATGTCGGCATAGGCGACGCCGGCCTTTTGCGGAGCGCCGTCTGGCTCGCCGGTCAGCGACATCGCCCCGCCCATGCCCTGGATGATGAAGTCGTAGCCGGCGCGGTGGGCATAGGGCCCCGTCTGGCCGAAGCCCGTGATCGAGCAGGTGACGAGACGCGGATTGAGCGCCGACAGGCTGGCGTGGTCGAGCCCGTATCTGGCGAGGCCGCCGACCTTGTAATTCTCGATGACGACGTCCGCCTCCGCGACCAGCGCGCGGACCTCCGCCTGGCCCTCGGCCGTGGCGATATCGATGCCGCGCCCCTGCTTGCCGCGGTTGCAGGCGTGGAAATAGGCGGCGTCGAGGTTGCTGCCATCCGCGTCGTGGAGGAAGGGCGGGCCCCAGTGGCGCGTGTCGTCGCCCGCGCCGGGGCGCTCGACCTTGATCACCTCCGCCCCCAGATCGGCGAGCAGCTGCCCGCACCACGGCCCGGCGAGGATGCGGGCGAGCTCGATGACGCGGATGCCGGAGAGCGGTTTCATGCAAGATGCGGGGTATGCGGTGAAGGCGCGGCTGCCAATCCCCCTTGCATCGGGCCAAGCGGCAATCGCTTGCCATCGGCGCGGGCGCGCGCCACACCCCGACGTGCGCACACTTGCTCGCGCTGTCTTAGTGTAGTAACACAGTTCCCACGGCGATGCGCATGATCGATCCCTTTCCCGACGAATTGCGCCGCGCCGCGCCCGACCTGACGAGCGCGCCCGCCTATGCCGACGGGCTGCCCCCCGCCCCCCCGGCCAAACCGCGCACGTCCAAGTGGCGCTGGTTCATGCGCGGGGTGGCGGCGCTGATCGTGCTGTTCGTCCTCGCGGTCGCCTGGCTGGCGGTGACCGCGCCGCTATCGAAATCGCTCGAGCCGATCGCGCCGCCCAGCGTCACGCTGCTCGCCTCCGACGGCACGCCGATCGCGCGGCACGGCGCGATCATCGGTCCGCCGGTCGACGTCGCCAAGCTGCCCGCGCATGTGCCGGAGGCGTTCATGGCGATCGAGGACCGCCGCTTCCGCACGCATTGGGGCGTCGATCCGCGCGGCATCGTCCGCGCCGCGTGGAACAATGCGCGCGCGGGCGGCGTGGTCGAGGGCGGCAGCACGATCACCCAGCAGCTGGCGAAGCTCGCCTTCCTCTCGTCGGACCGCACCACGGGGCGCAAGGCGCGCGAGGCGCTGATCGCCTTCTGGCTGGAGGCGTGGCTGACCAAGGACGAGATCCTGTCGCGCTATCTCTCCGCCGCCTATTTCGGCGACAATGTCTACGGCCTGTCGGCGGCGGCGAAGCATTATTTCAGCAAGGCGCCCGAAGACCTGACGATCGCCCAGGCGGCGATGCTGGCGGGGCTGGTCAAGGCGCCATCGCGGCTCGCCCCGACGAGCAACCTCGAAGGCGCGCGCGAGCGGCAGGCGCTGGTGGTCGGCGCGATGGCCGACGCCGGGTTCCTGAGCGAGGCCGAGGCGGAGGCGGTGCGGCCCGCGCGGCTGAAGGTCAACCGCACCGACCAGCTGCCCACCGGCACCTATTTCGCCGACTGGGTGATGCCGATGGCGCGCGAGGCGGCGGGGCCGGCTTACGGCGACACGCGCGTCGCGACCACGCTCGACCGCGATCTGCAGCGGCTGGCGGTGCGCGTCGTCAACCGCGCGGGGCTGAACAAGGCGCAGGTGGCGCTGGTGGCGATGCGGCCCGACGGCACCGTCGTCGCAATGCTGGGCGGCAAGGACTACAAGAAATCGCCGTTCAACCGCGCGACCCAGGCCAAGCGGCAGCCGGGATCGACCTTCAAGCTGTTCGTCTATCTGGCGGCGCTGCGCGCGGGGAAGACGCCCGAGGACATGATCGCGGACGAGCCGATCACCATCGCCGACTGGTCGCCCAAGAATGACGGCGGGGTCTATCGCGGCGAGATCAGCCTGCGCCGCGCCTTTTCCGCCTCGTCCAACGTCGCCGCGGCGCAGCTGACCAACGAGGTCGGCCCCGCCGCGGTCGCCCGCGCCGCGCGCGACCTGGGGGTGACGACGCCGATCGGCAGCGACGCGACGATCGCGCTCGGCACGTCGGAGATGACGCTGATCGAGCTGACCGCCGCCTATGCCGCGGTCGCCGCCGGGCAATATCCGGTGCGCGCGCACGGCCTGCCGCCGCAGGACCGGTCGCTGTGGCAGCGGCTGCGCGACCCGGACCGATCGATGGGCGCGGAGGTGCAGGAGGACATGAAGACCTTCCTGCGCGCGGCGGTCGATCGCGGCACCGCCCATGAGGCGCGGCTGCCGGTTCCCGCCTATGGCAAGACCGGGACGACGCAGGACTATCGCGACGCGCTGTTCGTCGGCTTCGCCGGCGACCTCGTGGTCGGGGTGTGGGTCGGCAACGACGACAACAGCCCCAATCCGGGGCTCGCCGGCGGAACGGTGCCGGCGCGCATCTGGCGCGACTTCATGACCGGCGCGCTCGACCTCGCCCCCGCGCGCGCCGCGCCGCGCGAGGAGCCCGAGGTGGAGCTGGAGGACGATCCCGCCAACCTGTTCGTCATCGGCAACGACAGCATCCGCATCGAGACCGATTTGGAGGGGCTGAACCTCAATCTCGGCATCGGCCCCAACGGCTTCGATGTCCAGGCCGAGCCCGACGCGCCGCCGACCGCCCCGCCCGCTCCGCAGCCGCCGCCGGGCGGGTAGAGGTCGTTCCTCCCTCGTCGTCCCTGCGCAGGCAGGGGCCGCTGGGTTTGTGGCACATCCAACGTTGCGCTTGCCGACTGAGGCCCCTGCCTGCGCAGGGGCGACGAGTTGGGCCATTAAATTCTCAATTCGCATGGAAAGCATCGGCCCTCAACCCGGCGGATGGCCAATTTGTTAACCGCTACCATCAATAGCTGGGGCTGTGGGGACCCTCCGATCCGAAGGTCCGATTCGATGTACGATCAGTTGCGGGACGATCACCGCGAGCTCACCCGGATCGCCGGCGAGCTCCTCAAGCGCACCAGCACGCCGACGCTGACCGACCCGGGGGGGCTCGGCCGGTGCCGTTGGGGGCTGGCGCGCACGCTGACGCGCCACCTCGCGCTGGAGGACGCGCATGTCTATGCGCGGCTGGACAAGGACCCGCGCCCCGGCGTCGCCGCGGTGGCGCGGCGCTACAAGGCCGAGCTCTGCCGGCTGAGCGACCAGTTCAACGAGCATATGGCGGACTGGACCGGCGACGCGATCGCCGGCGACTGGCCCGGCTATTGCCGCGCGGTGCGCACGCTGCTGGCCGCGCTCGAAGCGCGGGTGAAATGCGAGGACGAGGAGCTCTACCCGCTGCTCGCGGAGACCCGCCGCAGCGCGGCGGCCTGAGGGCTTTACCCCATCGGCGAACCTCACGCCGGGCAGTGCGCTCCGGTGTCGATCCACGCCTTGGTCAGCGCGCCGAATTCGGCCTGGGTGCCGGGCGCGGGAGTGCGGCCTTCGCCGGGATTCCAGCCCCAGCCGACCAAGCTGTCATGCGCGTTGTGCTCGTGCAGCTCGGCGAGGGTCTTGTTGCCGTTGCGCCGCCGGTCCTTCAACTGCTCGCAGATCTGGCGGAGCGACTTGCCTTCCCACGCCATCTCGATCGGCGCGAGGTGCCACAACGGATGGCCGGGAACGCTGCCCACGCCGCTTTCGAACGCGACATTGGCGGGGCCGTGGCAGGTCGCGCATTCGAGCCCCGGCGCGCCCGTGCCCGCCGCATTGCCGCGCACCACCGCGGGCATGTGCGGCTCGCCCCTGTCGTCCTGCAGCGGCCGATCGGTGCGCGGATGGCAATTGACGCAGCGGGGGTGGGTCAGCACCTTGCCCATTTCGGTGAAGATCGCGGCCGATCGCTGGTTCCGGTCGGCGATCGAGGCGAAGTCGGCCGGATTGCGCAGGCCGTTTTCCTGCGGCGCGGCGACGAGCGCGAGCGGCAGCGCCAGCGTCGCGCCGGCGAGCGCGGACAGCCCGATGACGCGCGGGCTCATGCCACCACTCCCTTGACGAAGGGCAGCCGGTGGACCGGTTTGCCCGTCAGCGCGCGCCAGGCGTTGGCGACCGCGGGCGCGACCGGCGGCAGGCCGGGCTCGCCGATCCCGGTCGGGTTCTCGGCCGACTTGACGATCGACACCTCGACCGCCGGCATCTCGGCGATCTTGAGGCAGCGATAGCTGTCGAAATTGCCTTCGCGCACCATCCCCCCCGGTTCGATCGTCAGCTCGTTGAACAGCGCCGCCCCCAAGCCGTAGCCGAGCCCGCCCTCGACCTGCGCGGCGATGACATCGGGATTGACCGCGATGCCGCAATCGACCGCCGCCCAGACCTTGTGGACGCGGGGGATGCCCTCGTCCGAGCGCGACACCTCGGCGATCTGCGCGACATAGCTGCCGAAGCTCTTGACCAGGGCGACGCCGCGCGTGCGGCCGTCCTGCGCCTTCGGCCCCGACCAATCGGCGATCTCGGCGACGCGGCGCAGCACCCCGGCATAGCGCGGCTCCTTGTCGACCAGGATCGTCAGCCGCCCCTCGACCGCGTCCTTCCCCGCGAGCGCGAGCAGCTCGTCGACGAAGGTCTCCACCGCATAGCCGGTATGGGTATGGCCGACCGAGCGCCACCACAGGGTCGGCACGCCGTTCTCCATCATATGATAGCCGCAGCGATGGTTGGGCACGGCATAGGGCAGCTCGTGCGCGCCTTCGGTCGCGCTGCCGTCGAGGCCCTTGGCGATCTCCGGGCCGGCCATCGGGGTGCCCTTCATGAAGCTCTGCATCGCGATGACGTGATCCCAGGCGGTGATCCGCCCCTCGGCGTCGATCCCGCCGCGGATGCGGTGGATGCCGAGCGGGCGGTAGCGCCCGCCGCGCATGTCGTTCTCGCGCGTCCAGACATGCTTGTACGCGCCCGGCCCGTGCGCCTTGGCGATCGCGGCCGCCTCGACCGCAAAGCCCATGTCCGGCGTCGCGCGGCGGCCGAAGCTGCCGCCGCAGAACTGGTTGTGCAGGCTCATGCCTTCGAAGGGCACGCCAAGCGTCTTGGCGATGGCGGTGGTCTCGCCCACCTGGAACTGGCTGCCCAGCCAGACATCGGCCTTGCCCGGCCGCCATTCGATCACCGCATCCTGCGGCTCCATCGTCGCATGGGCGAGGAAGGGGAAGAAATACTCCGCCTCGATCGTCTTCGCGGCGGCGGCGAGCGCCGCGGCGGGATCGCCATGCCCGCCCGCCTGCACCCCCGGCGTGCGCGCGCGGGCGGCGTAGGCCTGCTCCATCTCCGCGCTCGACCGTGTCTCCGCCTGCTCGAAATCCCATTCGGCGGTGAGCGCCTTTCGGCCGGTGAGCGCGGCGTGCCTGTCCCTCGCATAGACCGCGACGCCCTGCGGCACGGCGCGCACCGCGATCACCCCGGGCACCGCGTGCGCCGCCGCGCCGTCGAAGCGCTCGAGCGTCGCGCCGAAGGCGGGCGGGTGGAGGATCGCGGTGTGGATCATGCCCGGCCGCGACACGTCCATGGTGAAGATCGCCGATCCGTCGGTCTTGGCCGGGGTGTCGAGCTTGGGCAGCCGCGTGCCGATCAGGGTGAAGTCCGCCGGGTCCTTGAGCGCGGGCTTTTCGGGGACGGGCATCGTCGCGGCCGATGCGGCGAGCTCGCCGAAGCTCGCGGTGCGCGCGCCGTGGCTGACCACGCCCTTCGCCACCTTCACCTGCGCCGCCGGCACGCCCCAGCGCTTCGCCGCCGCCGCGACCAGCATCGCGCGCGCGGCCGCGCCGGCGGTGCGCATCTGCATCCAGCTGTTGGAGATCGCGGTCGACCCACCCGTCCCCATCGTGCCGAAGGCGAGGTTCTTGTAGAGCGGATCGTTGGCCGGCGCCTGCTCGACGCGCATCTGGCCCCAATCGGCGTCGAGCTCCTCGGCGACGAGTGTGGCGAGGCCGGTCGAGGGGCCCTGGCCAAACTCGACATGCTTGATCATCACCGTGACCTTGCTGTCGGGCGCGATCGAGACGAAGGCGTTGGGGCGGAAGGGCCTGGCGGGCTGCGCCGCGCGGGCGCGCGCGGGCAGGCTGAAGCCCAGCACCAGGCTGCCGCTCGCCCCGGCGAGCACCGCGCGGCGGGTTGGCGTGACCGCGTTCATGCCGCCACCGCCTTCGCCGCGTCCTTGATCGCCTGGCGGATGCGGACATAGGTGGCGCAGCGGCAGATATTGCCCGCCATGGCGTGATCGATATCCTCGTCCGACGGATCGGCCTTGGCGGTGAGCAGCCCGATCGCCGACATCACCTGGCCCGACTGGCAATAGCCGCATTGCGGCACGTCGAGCGCGATCCAGGCGCGCTTGACCGCCTCGGCCTCCGCCCCGCGCACCCCCTCGATGGTGGTGACCGACTTGCCCGCGACGGTGCTGACCGGCGTGACGCACGACCGCCGGTTCCTGCCGTCGAGATGCACCGTGCACGCGCCGCACTGGGCGACGCCGCAGCCATATTTGGTGCCGGTCAGTCCTTGGGCGTCACGAATGACCCAGAGGAGAGGCGTATCGGGCGGGCCGTCGAACGACACCGCCTTGCCGTTGAGGGTGAAACCGGTCGCCATCCGCCGCGCTCCCTGTGCCGCCGTCGGCGGAGGCTAACACAGGTCGGTCGCGAATCGAGATGCTTTTATGCGGCCGCGCGGAAGGCGTCGGCGCGCGATTGCAATTGCCGGATGAAGCCCGCGACCTCATCGTCGCGCACGGGCTTGGACAAGAGATAGCCCTGGATGCTGGAGCAGCCCTGCTCGCGCAATATGTCGACCTGCTCGACCTCTTCCACCCCCTCGGCGGTGGTCTCCATCCCCAGCGCGTCGGCGAGCGCGGTGATCGAGCGGATAATCGCGGTCGATCCGTCCTCCTTCAGCAGATCGACGATGAACGAGCGGTCGATCTTGATCTTGTCGAAGGGGAAGGCGCGCAGATAGCTCAGCGACGAATAGCCCGTGCCGAAATCGTCGAGCGCGACGCGCACGCCGATCGCGCGCAGCGCGTGGAGCGAGGCGAGCGTCGCCTCGACATTCTCGATGAACAGCGATTCGGTGATCTCGAGTTCGAGCCGGTCTGGCGCCAGCCCGGCATGGGTCAGCGCCTGGAGCACGATGGCGTTGAGCCCGGTGTTGCGGAACTGGACCGGCGAGACGTTGACCGCGACGCGGATGTCCTCGGGCCAGGTGATCGCCTGGCGGCACGCCTCGCGCAGCACCCATTCGCCGATCGGGATGATGAGGCCGGTCTCCTCGGCGAGCGGGATGAACTCGATCGGCGGGATCAGCCCGCGCACCGGATGCTGCCAGCGCACCAGCGCCTCGAAGGCGGAAATCTCCTTGCGCGCGAGGTTGAACAGCGGCTGGAAATGCACCTCGAACTGCTGCTCGGCGATGGCGGTGCGCAGATCCGCCTCCATGTCGCGCCGCGCGCGCGCCTGCGCGTCCATCAGCGGCTCGAAGAAGCGATAGGTGCCGCGCCCCTGCTGCTTGGCGCGATAGAGCGCGAGATCGGCGTTCTTGATCAGCTGATCGACGTCCATGCCGTCGGCCGGCGCGACCGCGATGCCGATGCTGGTCGCGGTGCGCAGCTTGTGCCCCTCGATATCGAACACCTCGTCGAAGATGCCGGTGATGCGCCGCGCGAGTATGTTGAAATCGGCGTCGCCGCGCACATCCTCGACCATCACGGCGAACTCGTCGCCGCCGAGCCGCGCGATGATCGCGCGGTCGAGGTCCTCCGCCAGCCGCTTGGCGACGGCGCGCAGCAGCGCGTCGCCGGTGGGATGGCCCAGCGTGTCGTTGATCGACTTGAACTGGTCGAGATCGAGATAGACGACGGCGAGCTTGCCCCGGCCGCCGATGCGGCGGAGCGCCTGATCGAGCTGTTCGCGGAACAGCTTGCGGTTGGGGAGGTTGGTCAGCGTGTCGTGCAGCGCGATATGGGTGATCCGCGTCTCGCGCTCGACGATCGCTTCGACCATAAAGTTGAAGGTGCTGGCCAGCCGCCCCAGCTCGTCCTCCGATCCGACCGCGACGCTGGCGTTGTCGCCCAGGCTGACGCGCCGGGCCGCCGCCTCCAGCGCGCGCACCGGGCGGACGACGCCGCGCGCGACCAGCCAGCTGCCGATCAGCGTCAAGAGCAGCCCGGCGATCGCGGTGCCGGCGAGGATCCACAGCATCGGCCGGTATTCGGCGAGCGCGTCGGTCAGCGAATAGCGCAGCAGCAGGTGCGGCTCGCCCTTCCCGCCGAAGCTGGCGAGCGGGGTCGCGCGGTAGAGCGCGGTCTCGCCGCCCTCCCTGGCCTTGACCTCGTTGTCGGCGACGCCCGTGCCCTCGCGCAGCATCGCCGGCAGCGCGTCCGCGCGGACCACGCTGGCGGCGACGGGGATCGGCGAGAGCTTCGCGAAATCGGCCATGTCGGCGGTGTTGAGCGGCTGCGCGAAGACCAGCCAGCCGATTCGATCGGGCGCCTCGATCGGCGCGGCGACGGCGCCGAACATCGCGCCGCCCAGCGCCATGATGCCGCTCTCCGCGCCGCCGTCCAGGTCGTTCCATATCGTGTCGGCGCGCGCCTGGATCGCCGCATCGTCCACGCCGATCACGCGCCCGTCGGTGGTGACGACGAACGCCACCGGTATGTCGAGCCGGGTCTTGAGGCTGTCGAGCGCCGATTCGATCGTCGCCGCGTCGTCCACCGCGACCGCCGAGCGGAAGCCGAAATCGGCGGCGAGCACGCGCCCGGCCGACGCCATCTGATCGTAGCGCTCGCGCCAGATGCGGTCGAACACCGATGCGCTCGCGCCCATTTCCTTGACCAGCTGCCGCTGGACATAGGTGTCGATGCCGATCGAGGCGATGCCGATCACCGCAGCGAAGGCGATGACGAACAGCGTCGCATAGATCGCCGTGATCCGGCTGGTGAGCGAATGACGCGGCAGCCAGGCGCGGATCATCGCGGCCTCATCGCCAGCGACAGATCCTTGTTGGCGACGCCGCCCGCGGGAATATCGATCTGGTAGCTGCTCTCGCCGTCCTTGGCGCGCTGCAGCGGGTGCCATACCTTGACCGTCGCGCGGCCGCCGGGAAGGCCGGCGATGCGCAGCTGGCCATATTCGTCGGTCCTCGCCGCGAACGGCGTGTCGACCACCTTGATATAGCCCTTCATCCGATCATGGATGTTGCAGCCCAAGGCGACGTTGCCCGCGACGCTGAAGCGGTGGCTGCGCGTCTCGTCGCGGCCGAACAGCTTCAGATTGAACTTCGCCGCCTTGGAAAAGCTGTAGACGTGATGGCGCACCTTGTCCGCATTGGGAAAGCCGACCTCCGCCCCGACGGGCACGATCAGCGTGCCGGGGTTGAAGGCGATATCCTTCTGCACCATCCGGTTGGCCCAGGCGAAGCGCACCGGCCGGTCGCCGACGCCGCCCGCGGGCACGATCGTCACCACCGCGTCGTGCACGGGGACGCCGTTGGCGTCGCGGATGGTGATCGCGAAGGTCGCATCGGCGGCCGCCCAGGACGCGCAGCCGAAACCGGCCGCGACGAGCAGCAAAGCGGCGATCATGCCCTGTTTCGAACCCCACATCATCCATCCGCGCTAGCGCCAATGATTTAACGCAGATTGAAGATTTGGGGCGCGAACCCCTCGTTAACCATCTTGCGTTAAGGCGCCTGCGTAAGGGGGACGAGCATGTATTTTGCGAAGATCATGGCCTGCGCCGCGGCGGTGCTGATCGCCGTTCCCGCCGCGGCGGAGGAGCTTCGCCAGGGCGGCAAGCTGCTGCTGACCAACGGCGTCACGACCATCGAGGGCGCATCGGGCGGGGGCATCTCCACCTGGGCGCTGATCGCCGGCAACGAGACGACCGACGGCATCGGCGGATCGGCGCACGTCTCGATCGTCGTGCTGCCCGATTACGACTGGCAGAGCCACGGCGCGGCGATCGGCCTGTTCGACCGCGTCGAGCTCTCCTACGCCCGGCAGAACTTCAACACCCGCGATATCGGCGCGGCGCTGGGCATCGGCCAGGACTATGTGCTGCGCCAGGACGTGTTCGGCGCCAAGGTCCGCCTGTTCGGCGATGCGGTCTACGGCTCGCCCTGGGCGCCGCAGGTCGCGGTCGGCGTGCAGCACAAGCGCAACCTGGACGGCTGGGTCGCCCGCGCGGTGGGCGCGAAGGAGACCGAGGGCACCGATTTCTACGTCGCCGCGACCAAGCTGTCGCTTTCGACCAGCATCCTCGTCGGCGCGACCGCGCGGCTGACCAAGGCCAACCAGAACGGGCTGCTCGGCTTCGGCGGCGACAAGGGCGAAGATTATTCGGTCCAGTTCGAGGGCACCCTCGGCTATCAGCTGTCGCGCCGCTTCGTCATCGGCGGCGAGTACCGCACCAAGCCCGACAATCTGGGCGTCGCGCGCGAGGACGACTGGTTCGACCTCTACGCCGCCTATGCGATCACCAGGAACCTGACCGCGACCGCGGCCTATGCCGATCTCGGCTCGATCGCCACCGTGCCCAAGCAGCGCGGCGCGTTCCTCTCCCTCCAAGCATCCTTCTGATCCGGAGCCTCCCATGCTGCTGACCGCGCTCGCGCTCTTCCTCCAGACCGCGCCATCCCCCGGCGAGGAGCCGGTCGATCCCTATGAGATCAAGGATTCGAACGCCGGCGCGACGCCCTTTTCCGGCACCGGCATGCTCGAGGCGTTCGGCGGCAAGGAGGGCATCCGCCGCATCGTCGATCGCTTCGTCGACGCCAATCTCGCCGACGAGGAGATCGGCGAGATCTTCGCCGGTCACGACCAGGTCCGCCTGCGCCGCACGCTGTTCGAGCAGTTCTGCTACATATTGAACGGCGGCTGCCGCTACACCGGGCGCGACATGAAGTCCTCGCACAAGGACCTGGGCACGCAGCATGCCGACATGAACCGGCTGGTCGAGAATTTGCAGGCCGCGATGGCGACGGAAGGCGTGCCCTTCGCCGCGCAGAACCGCTTCCTCGCCAAGCTCGCCCCGATGAAGCGCGACGTGGTGGAGCGGTAGTTATTCCGTCGCCCCTGCGAAGGCAGGGGCCGCTGGGTTTGTGGCACATCCAGCGCTGGATGTGCCGACTGCGGCCCCTGCCTTCGCAGGGGCGACGGCTAGGCCTCTAAGCGCTCACCCGCACCGGCTCCAGCCGCGGCGAGAGCAGGTGCACCGCCAGCAGCGCGAGGAAATAAGCGCTGCCCGCGACCGCGAACAGCGGCACATAGCTGCCGATCCGATCGAGCACCGCGCCCGCATAGAGCGCCATCAGCATGCCGCCGATCGCGCCGACGGTGCCGCCGATGCCGACCACCGATCCCACCGCCGCGCGCGGGAAGATGTCGCCGGGCAGCGCGTAGAGATTGGCGGAGAAGGCCTGGTGCGCCGCGGTCGCGATGCCGATCACCAGCACCGCCAGCCACATATTGTCGATCGATTGGGCGAAGAAGATCGGCACCACCGCGCAGGCGCAGATGAACATGGTCAGCTTGCGCGCGAAATTGGCCGATTTGCCCGCACGCATCAGCCGCGACGACAGCCAGCCGCCGGCGACGCTGCCGACGTCGGAGATCAGATAGACCGCGGCGAGCGGCAGGCCGAAGGTCAACAGGTTGAGGTCGTAGCGGTCGAACAGATAGCCCGGCAGCCAGAACAGGAAGAACCACCAGATCGGATCGATGAAGAACTTGCCCAGCGCATAGGCCCAGGTCTCCCGCATGCGGGCAAGCCTGGTCCAGCCGATCGGCTCGACCGGATCGGCGGGGTCCTGCTCGATCCAGGCGAGCTCGGCCTGGCTGACGCGGGCATGCTCGCGCGGGCGGCGGTAGAGCGCCCACCAGGCGACCAGCCAGACGAAGGCGACCACGCCGGTGATGACGAACGCCATCCGCCAGCCATAGGCGACCACCAGCAGCGGAACGACCAGCGGGGTGATGATCGCGCCGATATTGGCGCCGGCGTTGAAGATGCCGATGGCGAAGGCGCGCTCCTTCGCCGGGAACCATTCGGTTACCGCCTTGATGCCCGCGGGGAAGTTCCCCGATTCGCCGATGCCGAGGCCGAAGCGCGCCATGGCGAACTGCACGGTCGAATAGGCGCCGCCATGCGCGATATGGGCGATCTGCCAGATGATGAAGGCGGCGGCGTAGCCGACACGCGCGCCGATCACGTCGACGATCTTGCCGAAGCCGATATAGCCGATCGCATAGGCGACCTGGAACCAGAAGATCACCCAGGCGAAATCGGTTTCCGACCAGGCGAGATCGCGCATCAGCTCGGGCTTGAGCACGCCGATCATCTGCCGGTCGACGTAGTTGATCACGGTCGCGGCGAACAGCAGCCCGACGATCACCCAGCGATAATGCCCCGCCTTGGCGGCGGCGCGGCCGATCGTCGCCTCCGCGCTTGGCGTTGCGGCCGCGTCAGCCTGACTTGCGCTCATCATTCACCTCCGAAACATCCTCCTCAGGGGTGGCCGCATCGATCGTGCAGCTCACCGTCATCCCGTCGTCGAACAGCGCCGTCACCGCCTGGCCGACGCGGACCGGGTGGACCCCGGTCACCGCGCCCGACGAGATCCACTGGCCGGGCCGAAGCGCGATGCCGCGCGCGGCGAGGCAGCCGAACAGGAAGGCGGCGGCGCCGACCGGCCCGTCGAGCATGGTCGCGGCGTTGGCCGCGCCCGCCTCCTCGCCGTCGATCAGCAGCCGCACCGGCCAGTCGACGAAGCCGAGATCGCGCCAGCCGGGCACTTCGGCGCCGACCACCAGCCCATGGTTGTTGCCGAAATCGGAGATGGTGACGAGCGGGCCGAGATCGTTGATCCCGGGAAAGGGCGAGCTGGCGATCTCCAGCCCGACATGCACCGCATCGATCAGCGCCAACGCCTCGTCATGCGAATAGCTCAGCTTGGCGGGGTCGGGCGCGGCGCCGATGCGCAGCAGGAACTCGGCCTCGGCCGCGGCGAAACCCTCGGCGAAGACGGGCATCGGCCCGCCATCGGCGGCGGTCACCTGATCGGCGAAGATCGGCCCGGCGAGGCGGTTGCTGCCCAACTCGGCGTCGAGCGGCGGATTGATCCGCCCGACCTTCCAGCCCGCCACCGCATCGCCCGCGAGCGCGATCGCGCGGTCCTGGATGGCATAGGCCTGATCGAGCGTCGCGGGGATCGGGCCGGGATATTCGGACAACCCGCGCGCCGCGCGCCGCGCCGCCACGAACGCCTGCGCAATCGCCTGCCCCTGATCCATCAACGCCCCTCTCATCCACGCCTACTGTTTCCCGGCTTGGTATGGGAAACCGGTGTCAATGACAAGGGGGCTTTGTTCGGGCGGCGACGATTGGGTGCAGGTCGATCCCGATTGCCGTCGCGCCCGCGGCAATTTCCCGTTTTCCCCTCATGCCTCTTCCGCGATCGACCGGGCGGGACCATCGTCCGCTCGGTCAAACGCTGGACTCGGCCTGCCTCAGCGGCTGACGCGCCGGCCGTGCAGTTCCCGCGCGCCGCGGTAGATCGTCAGGCGGTTCACCTCGTCATTCTCCCTGTGGAAGACGACGCGCATCATGCCGCCTTCGATCCGGAACTCGGTCTCCGACACCGCACGCATGGCCAGCGGGTTCTGGCCTGCGGGCGCGATGGTAAGCCCGCCGTCGGCATTCAGCGCCACGGTCACCACTGGTCCTTCGGTGGCATAGCTGCCGACATAGTCCTGCAGCACTTCCGGGGAGACGGCCAGGGCGGCGGGGGCCGGCCCCGTGCGGACGGCGCGGTCGGCCGCGGCCGCATCGGGCCGGTGTATCTCCATCACATGCGCCCCGTCGGCCCGGCGCGCGATCTTGAGCCAGGTGAGCCCGCCGGGATCGAAGAAGCGGTCGTCGCCGGCGGCGAAGAGCTCCACCTCTTCAACGCCGCGGCCGATATAGATCTTGCCGTCGCGCGCAAGGAAGCGGCGTGGCGGTCCATCCTTCGCCTCATATGCGCCGAACAGCGGCTCGATCGAGCGCAGGTCGATATCGGCGCGGGTGAAGGTCGGTATCGGCTCGCCCAGCGCGAGCGCGGCCAGGCGGCGGACCAGCATGGCGGGATCGGTCGCCGCGTCGTCGCTGTTCGAAAACACGGCGACGAACAGATCCTCGGACGGGATATAGGCGCTGTCGGTGTCCAGGCCGCGCCCCGCGCCGCCATGGACCAGCACCGGGCGCCCACGGATTTGGCGAAGGCGCAAGCCGAAGCCATAGGGCTCGGTCGATCCGTTCGCCAGGCGCGCCGGCCGGATCATCTCCCGATACAGTTCGGGGCTGACGACGCGGCCATGGTGGAGCGCCTGCGCCCAGCGGGCCATATCGCTGACGCTGCCGACCAGGCCGCCCGCCGCGTGCGCCACGCTGATATGAACGCCCCGCGCCGGACGCTGCCGTCCGCCTTCCTCGCCATAGCCCCGCGCCGTCGCCGGATCGCCTTCGACTTTTCCGGCGTAGGCGATCGTCGCGAGGCCGAGCGGCTGCGCGATCCGTTCGGTGACCGCCTGGTGCCACGGCTTGCCGCTCACCTGTTCGATGATCGCGCCGAGCATGGTGTAGCCGCCATTGTTGTATTCCCAGCGCTGGCCCGGCGCCGACGGCGAGGGGCGGCTGCGGATCACGGCGACGAGATCGGCCGTGGTGTTGGGCCGGAGCGACTGTTCCCCGCCCATCCAGCCGGGGATCTTGGAATAGTCCTGAATGCCCGACACGTGATTGAGAAGCTGGCGGACGGTCGCGCGTGCGCCCGGCTGCGGGTAATCGGGAAAGAAGCGGGAGATCGGATCGTCGAGCGAGATGCGCCGCTCGGCGACCAGCTGAAGGATCACCGCCGCGGTGAACTGCTTGGTGATCGATCCCAGCCTGAACGCCGTGTCAGGCGTGATCGGCCGCCGCGCCTCCAGATCGGCGAGGCCGCGTCCGCCGGAGAAGATGACCCGGCCGCCGAGCATGACGACTACCGCCGCGCCCGGGCCATCCGCCGGATAGGCGGCATCGAGAAGAGCCGCGGCCTGGGCGCTGAAGTCGGCCGGCTGGGCGATCGACGCCGCCAGCGCCGTCGTCGGCCCGGTCATGGTCGCGGTCACGAGGGCGACGTTGCAGAGAAGTTTGAGAATCGTCATCATTGAACCTCCATCCACTCACGCGATCGCTGCGCCGGGCGCTTGACCGAGTGAGGTTCCGGCTGGTTCAGGCGACGATGATCGTCATGAGCGAATTATGAGATTCCGCTGAATTACGTGCCGCATCCGGTGCTCTAGAGCGTCACCCCGCGCTTCCAGATGGCGATTTCGCGTTCGTCGTTGCGTTCGGCGGCGGTCTGTTCGCCCGAGGCGATCGCGGCGATGCGGGCGAGGAGCGCGCCGGCGGCCTGATCCTGACCGCTTTCGAGCACCATGCCGGCATTGAAATCGATCCAGCCGGGCTTTCGTGCGGCGAGCGCCGCGTTGGACGCGATCTTGACCGTCGGCACGGGGAAGCCGAGCGGCGTGCCGCGGCCGGTGGTGAAGAGGATCAGCGTCGCCCCCGCCGCCGCCAGCGCGGTCGAGGACACCGCATCGTTGCCCGGCGCCTCCAGCAGCGTCAGCCCGGGACGGGTGGCGCGGCCGCCATAGCCGATCACGTCAGTCAGCGCCGCGCGGCCCGCCTTCTGCACCGCGCCCAGGCTCTTTTCCTCGAGCGTAGTGATCCCGCCGGCGATGTTGCCGGGCGAGGGATTCTCCGAAACCGGCTCGCCATGATCGAGGAAATAGCGCTTGAAGCCGTTGACCAGCGCGGCGGCGCGATCGAACACGGCCCGATCGGCCGCGCGCGCCATCAGGACATGCTCGGCGCCGAAGATCTCGGGGATCTCGGTGAGGATCGCGGCGCCGCCCGCCGCGGTCACACGGTCGCTCATCCGCCCGACCAGCGGGTTGGCGGTGAGGCCGCTCAGCCCGTCCGACCCGCCGCATTTGACCCCGAGCACCAGCCGGCCGAGCCCCACCGTCTCGCGCCGCGCGGCCGCCGCCTGCTCCACCAGCTGGTCGATCAACGCGGCGCCCTCGGCGAGCTCGTCGCCCGAATCCTGCGCGCGGAGCACGCGGATGCGCGGGCGCCGGGCGGGATCGACCTCGGCGATCAGCGCATCGAGCTGGTTGGATTCGCAGCCGAGCCCGACCAGCAGCACGCCCGCGGCGTTGGGATGGCCGGCGAGCGCCGCCAGTATCGCGCGCGTGCCCGCCAGATCGTCGCCCAGCTGCGAGCAGCCGAAGGGGTGCGCGAAGGCGTGGACGCCGTCGATCCGCCCGGCATGGCGCGACCAGCCGTCGGCGGCGATCTTCTGCGCGGTGCGCGCGACGCAGCCGACGGTGGGGATCACCCAGACCTCGTTGCGCGTGGCGACGCGGCCGTCGGCGCGGACATAACCCTCAAAGGTCGTCGGCTCGGCGGCGGCGGCGGCGGGGCGCGCCGTCGGTTCGAACCGATAGGCCGCCTCGCCGCCGAGCGCGGTCGCGAGATTGTGGCTGTGGACGTGTGCGCCCGCCGCGATCGCGCGTGTCGCGCGGCCGATGGGGAAGCCGAGCTTGATCACCGCCTCGCCCGCGGCGATCGGCCGCACCGCCAGCTTGTGGCCGCGCGCGACGCCTTCGCCGAGCACCACGCCGCACGCCCGCTCGCCCGGCGCGAGATCGCCGAGCGCGGTAGCGACATTATCGGCTGGATCGACGAGCAGGGCGGCGGGAACGGACATGGATACCGGTGTCAGATTTCTCGCTAGTACTAACCGGCCCGACACCGATTGGCTAGACGCGCTTGTCCCGCTATGGCCATCCTCGTGAAGAAATCGACGCAGCCCACGATCAACGATGTCGCGCGCCTTGCCGGCGTATCGAAGAAGACGGTCAGCCGCGTGATCAACCAGTCGCCGCTCTTGAACGGCGACACGCGCAAGCGCGTCGAGGCGGTGATCGCCGAGATCGGCTATGTCCCCAATCCGCAGGCGCGCGCGCTGGCGCTGAGGCGCAACTTCCTGATCGGGCTGATCCACGACAATCCCAATGCGCAGATGGTGCTGAACGTCCAGCAGGGCCTGCTCGAGGTGCTGCGCGACACCGAGTTCGAGCTGATCGTCCATCCGGTCGATCGCGGATCGGGCTCGATGCTCGACGATGTCCGCCAGTTCCTCGAGCGCCAGCGGCCTTACGGCGTGATGCTGCTGCCGCCGATCTCCGAGAACGACACGCTGGCCGAGTTGTGCGCCGAGATCGGCTGCCGGTTCGTGCGGATGGGATCGGCGCAGTTCGGCCCGGCGGCGAACATGGTCGCCTCCAACGATCGCGAGGCGGTGCGCGGCGCGGTCGAGCATCTCGCCGCCGCGGGGCACAGGCGGATCGGTATGATCGCGGGGCCGCACGGCTTCCGCTCCGCCTTCGAACGGCAGCAGGGCTACGAACAGGCGCTGGAGGATGCCGGGCTGCCGGTGCAGCGCACGCTGGTCGCGCAGGGCGACTACACCTTCGAATCGGGCATGCGCGCGGCCGAGCGGCTGCTCGATCTCGCGCCGCGCCCGACCGCGGTCTTCTGCTCGAACGACGAAATGGCCGCGGGCGCGCTCCATGTCGCCCGCCAGCGCGGGCTCGATATTCCGGCGGACCTTTCGATCGTCGGCTTCGACGACACCTCGATCGCCTCGCATCTCTGGCCGCCGCTCACCACGGTGCGCTGGCCGATCGCGACGATGGCGCGCGCCGCGGCGCTGAAGCTGATCGGCGACAATGACGAGATCGCCGACGAGCCCCAGGACGCGCTGTTCGTCTCCACCCTGATCCGTCGCGCATCGGTGGCGCCGCCATCGGCCTGACGGGTTGAACTGCAATCTGACACCGGTTACCACATTCTCTCGCGGTCGGCCGGCAAGAAGGAGAGAGGAGCAGATATGGCACGCCCCCTGACGCTCGATCCCGACCGGCTGTTCCCGGCCGATCCCGCCACGCGGGGGCTTGCGCGCGATCTCTATGCCGGCGTGGCGGAGCTGCCGATCGTCAGCCCGCACGGCCATACCGATCCCGCCTGGTTCGCGACCGATGCGCCTTGGGCCAACGCGACCGAGCTGCTGCTCGCCCCCGACCATTATCTGTTCCGCATGCTCCATTCGCAGGGCATCGCCCTTGCTGCGCTGGGCGTGCCCGACCGCAACGGGCCGCCCGCCACCGATCCGCGCGAGGCGTGGCGCCTGTTCGCCGAGCATTACCACCTGTTCCGCGGCACGCCTTCGCGCATGTGGTGCGACCATGTCTTCGCCGAGGTGTTCGGCATCGAGGTCGCGCTGGAGGCGGCGACGGCGGACCATTATTTCGATGCGATCGGCGCGGCGCTGGCGACCCCCGCCTTCCGCCCGCGCGCGCTGTTCGAACGCTTCGGCATCGAGCTGCTGGCGACGACCGAGGGCGCCGACGACGATCTCGCCCACCACGCCGCGATCCGCCGCTCGGGCTGGGGCGGCCGCGTCGTCACCACCTATCGGCCCGACGCGGTGATCGATGTCGAGCATGAGGCGTTCGGCCCCGCGCTCGCCCGCTTCGCCGAGCTGACCGGCGAGGACGTGCATAGCTGGTCCGGCTATCTCGCCGCGCACCGGAAACGCCGTGCGGACTTCCGTGCGGCGGGCGCGACCGCGACCGATCACGGCTTCGCCACCGCGCGCACCGCCAATCTCTCGGCGGCCGAAAGCGAAGCGCTGTTCGGCCGCATCACCGGCGGCGCCTGGGACGCCGCCGATGCCGAGCTGTTCCGCGCGCAGATGCTGACCGAGATGGCGAAGATGTCGGTCGAGGACGGCATGGTGATGCAGATCCACCCCGGATCGTGCCGCAACCACAATGCCGCGCTGTTCGCCAGCCACGGCCGCGACAAGGGCGCCGACATGCCCGTTCGGACCGATTATGTCGGCGCGCTGGAGCCGATGCTCGACGTGGTCGGCGGCGAGCGCGACCTGACCATCATCCTCTTCACCCTGGACGAATCGACCTATGCGCGCGAGCTGGCGCCGCTCGCGGGCCATTATCCCTGCCTCAGGCTGGGTCCCGCCTGGTGGTTCCACGACAGCCCCGAGGGGATGCGCCGCTTCCGCGAGATGACCACCGAGACCGCGGGCTTCTACAACACCGTCGGCTTCAACGACGACACCCGCGCCTTCCTCTCGATCCCCGCGCGCCACGATGTCGCGCGCCGCGTCGACTGCGCCTTCCTTGCCCGCCTGGTCGCCGAGCACCGGCTGGCCGACTGGGAGGCCGCCGAACTGGCGCGGGAGCTGACCGTCGGCCTCGTCCGCCGCGCCTACAAGCTCGGCGATCCCGCCCCTTCCCCGGTCGCCGCCGCGGCCTGATCCACCCCACGGAGTTTCCCGATGTTCGACCGCACCTATTACGCCACCCACCCCGACATGATGGAATGCGTCTCCAACGATGAGCTGCGCGACCGCTACCTGATTCCGGGCCTGTTCCGCGAGGGCGAGTGCGTGCTCAACTACACCCATGCCGACCGCTTCGTGATCGGCGGGGTCGCGGTGGGCGGCGCGGCCGTGAAGCTGCCCGCGCAGACCGAGCCGCCCTCTGCCGCCGGCCACCCCTTCCTCGAACGGCGCGAGATGGCGGTGGTCAATGTCGGCAAGACCGAAGGCACCGTCACGGTCGACGGCGAGGCGTTCACGCTCGGCAACAAGGACTGCCTCTACGTCACCATGGGCGCGAAGGACGTCGAGTTCTCGGGCGCGGGCGCGCGCTTCTACATCGCGTCCTGCCCGGCGCATAAGGCGTTCGCCACGCGCAAGCTGTCGATCGCCGACGCCAATGCGCTCGACCGCGGCAGCCTGGAGGAATCGAACGAGCGGACGATCTATCAGCTCGTCATCCCCGGCGTGTGCGATTCGGCGCAGCTCGTCATGGGCCTGACCGTGCTCAAGCCCGGCAGCGTGTGGAACACCATGCCGCCGCACATCCATGAGCGGCGCAGCGAGATCTATTTCTATTTCGAGCTCGACAATCTCGACACCGACCGGGTGATGCACTTCATGGGCGAGGGCGAGGCGACGCGCCACATCGTCATGCAGAACGAGGAGGCGGTGATCAGCCCCCCCTGGTCGATCCATATGGGGGCGGGCACCAAGGCCTATGCCTTCATCTGGGCGATGGCGGGCGAGAACCAGGATTATACCGACATGAACGTGCTGGATATCTGCCAGCTGGCTTAGCCCTCCTCCCCTCCCTTGCAGGGAGGGGCAGGCCGCCAGCGTCGAAGCGCGACGCGTTGCGCCGCGCACCCACCCCCGGCCCCTCCCTGCAAGGGAGGGGAGGAGTCCAGAATGACCAATCCCTTCGACCTCACCGGCCGCGTCGCGGCGATCACCGGCGCCAATACCGGCATCGGCCAGGGCATCGCGCTGGCGCTCGCCGCGGCCGGCGCGGATGTCGCGCTGATCGGCCGCACCCCGGCCGAGGAGACCGCCGACAAGGCCCGCGCGCTGGGCCGCCGGGCGGAGATCGTCTCCGCCGATCTCTCCTCGATCGAGCCTGTGGGCAGGGTTGTGGACGAAGTGGTGGACAAGCTCGGGGGTATCCACATCCTGGTCAACAATGCCGGGATCATCCGCCGCGCCGACGCGCTCGATTTCAGCGAGGCGGACTGGGACGCGGTGATCGACACCAATCTCAAATCGGTGTTCTTCCTGTGCCAGGCGGCGGCGCGGGTGATGGTCGGAAACGGCGGCGGCAAGATCATCAACATCGCATCGATGCTGACCTTCCAGGGCGGCATCCGCGTGCCGAGCTACACCGCGTCGAAGAGCGGAATCGGCGGCCTGACCAAGCTGCTCGCCAATGAATGGGCGGCCAGGGGCATCAACGTCAACGCCATCGCGCCGGGCTATATCGCGACCAACAACACCGCCGCGCTGCAGGCGGACGAGACGCGCAACCGCCAGATCATGGAGCGCATCCCCGCCGCGCGCTGGGGCGATCCCGCCGATCTGGGCGGCGCGGCGGTGTTCCTCGCATCTTCGGCGGCGGACTATGTGCAGGGGCATATCCTGGCGGTAGACGGCGGCTGGCTGGCTCGCTGAACGAGGGGGATGGGAATGACCGCGCGGATCGCCTGTTTCGGGGAATTGCTGCTGCGGCTGACCGCGCCGGGGCGCGAGCTGCTGATGCAGTCGGGCCGGCTCGACGTGCATGTCGGCGGGGCGGAGGCCAATGTCGCCATCGGGCTTTCGTGCCTGGGCCATGCCGCGAAGATGGTGAGCGCGGCGCCCGACAATCCGCTCGGCCGCGGCGCGATCGCCGCGCTTCGCGCACAGGGCGTCGATTGTTCGGGCGTCGCGCTGCGCGAGGGGCGGATGGGGCTTTATTTCCTCAGCCCCGGCGCGGGGCTGCGCGCGTCCGACATCGTCTATGACCGCGCCGCGTCCGCCTTCGCCGAGGCGCCCGCCGACGCGTTCGACTGGCGTGCGCTGCTCGCGGGCGTCGAGCGGCTGCACCTGTCGGGGATCACCCCCGCGCTGGGCCAGGCGACCGCCGAAGCCGCGATCCGCGCCGCCGAGACCGCGCGAGAGATGGGCGTCGCGGTCTCGTTCGACGGCAATTACCGCGCGCGGCTGTGGGAGGCGTGGGACAGCGATCCCAGGGCGGTGCTGACGCGGCTGGTTGGGCTGGCGGACATATTGTTCGGCAATCACAAGGACATCTCGCTGCTGCTCGGCCGCGAATTTTCGGGCGACGGGCCCGACCGGCGGCGCGAGGCGGCGGAGGCGGCGTTCGCCGCCTTCCCCGATCTCAGGCTGATCGCCTCGACCGCGCGGCACGTCGACGACGCCGACCGCCACCGCATCGCCGCGCGGGTCGACACGCCCGAGCGCGGCTTCCAGACCGAGGAGGTGGTCGTCGCCGGCATCATCGACCGGATCGGCGGGGGCGACGCCTTCGCCGCGGGCATCCTCCACGGCGTGCTGACCGGCCAGGCGCTGGAGGAGACGGTGCGATCGGGGCTGGCGCTGACCTGCCTCAAACATTCGCTGCCCGGCGACGCCAGCCTGTTCCGCCAGGCGGACATCGACGCGTTCCTCGAAGGCGGGCTGGACGTGCGGCGGTGATCGGCCGGCGCGCCGTGCTGGCGGGAACGGCGGCGCTGGCCGCCGCGCCGCTGATGGCGCGCGATCCGGTGGTGACGGCCAAGGCCGGCCGCTGGCGCGGGACCAGCGAGGGCGGCGTGCAGCTGTTCCGCGGCATCCGCTATGGCGAGGACACCAGCCGCGCGCGCTTCCAGGCGCCGCGCGCGCCGGCGCCCGGCCGCGACACGCTGCCCGCGCTCGCGTTCGGCCCGTCCTGCCCCCAGCGCGGGGGAAGCGACCTCGCCCAGGCGGAGGACTGCCTGTTCCTCAACGTCTGGACGCCGGGCGCGGACCCGCGCGCGAAGCGGCCGGTGATGGTCTATTTCCATGGCGGCGCCTATTCGAGCGGGACGGTGATCGAGCCGCGCGTGTTCGGCTGCCGGCTGGCGGCGGACGGCGATGTCGTGGTGGTGACGGTCAACCAGCGGCTGAACGCGCTGGGCCATCTCTATCTCGCCCGGCTCTCGCCCGCCTTCGCCGACAGCGGCAATGCCGGGCAGCTCGACCTGATCCTCGCGCTCGGATGGGTGCGCGACAATATCGCCGCGTTCGGCGGCGATCCGGCGCGGGTGATGGTGTTCGGCCAGTCGGGCGGCGGCGCCAAGATCGCGACGCTGATGGCGATGCCCGCCGCGCGCGGGCTGTTCCACGCCGCCGCGACGATGAGCGGGCAGCAGGTCACCGCCTCGGGCCCGCTCAACGCCACGCGGCGGACCGGAGCCTATCTGGCGAAGCTGGGCGTGGCCGATCCGGCCGCGCTGCTGACGATGCCGGTCGAGCGGCTGGTCGAGGGGCTCGACGCCGAGGACCCGATCCTGGGCGGCGGGGTCTATTTCGGGCCGGTGCTCGACATGAAATGGCTGACGCGCCATCCCTTCTGGCCCGACGCGCATCCCCAGGGCAACGCGATCCCGCTGATCCTGGGCAACACGCACGACGAAACCCGCGCCTTCATCGACCCCAACGGGCCCAAGCTGGCGGGGCTCGGCTGGGACAATATCGCCGCGCGGATCGCGCCCGAGCTGCGCATCGACGTGCTGCCCGAATGGGTCGTCGCCCAGTATCGCGCGCGTTTCCCCGCGATGTCGCCGACCGACCTGTTCTATGCCGCGACGACGGCGGGGCGCAGCTGGCGCGGGCAGGTGATCGAGGCCGAGGAGCGCGCGAAGGCGAGCGCGCCCGCCTGGGTCTATCAGCTCGATTTCCAGTCGCCCATCGAGCCGATCCGCGGCGCGCCGCACGGGCACGACATCCCGCTGGTGTTCGGCACGCTGGACGCGGAAGGGTCGATCACCGGCACGGGGGCCGCCGCGCGCGCGCTGTCGCGGCGGATGATGGCGGCGTTCGTGTCGCTGGCGCGCGAGGGCGATCCCGGCCAGGGCTGGCCGCGCTACACGCTGCCCGAACGGCGGACGATGATCTTCGACGTGGAGAGCCGCATCGAGAGCGATCCCCGCCGCTGGCAGCGCGAGCTGTTCGCGCGCATCCCCTACATCCAGCCGGGCACCTGATTCGGCCGCCCGACGGGCATACCCGACCTTCCAAAGGTGAGGAAAGTGAGGATAGGCGCCCCCTGACTTCCCCTCCCCCGCGATGCCGAAACGGCGACGCGGGGAGGAGGGAGGCAGGACCGGCATCGACCAGCGTAAAGCAGGCGAAATCCTACATTTCCAGCTTTTATTTTGGGGGTGCGCAGATCGGCTGGCCGTGACCGTGACAACGGCTGTCTATCGGCAGCGGCTTCCAGATGGCTGGAGTCGAAACCAGGCAGCGCCTATCGATCCGGACGGCCGATCGAACCGAAGAAGAGATGCCTGCGATGCTGACGAACCTTCTCGCTCCGACCTATGTCCAGATGCTGGCGGCGCTGTCGGCCTGGCTGGACAAGGCGCGGACGCAAATGCCGGTCGATCGGGCGGACGCGCTGCTTTCCGCGCAACTCGCGCCGGACATGTTTCCGCTTTCGACTCAAATCCGCTTCGCCTGCGTACAGGCGCAGGAAGGGATGTATCGGCTGCGGGGCGAACCGTTCCCGCCTTCGGTGGAAACCCTGCTCAATGAAGGCCGGAATGCTTCGACGCATCCCGGGTCGCTCGCCGACGCGAAAGCCAGAATCGACGAAACCCGCGCGCTGGTGGAATCGCTTGTTGCGGATGCAGGCGATGTCGATCCGGCGACGCCGATCATGCACACCCTTCCGGCGGGCATGATCTTCGATCTCTCGGCGGAGCAATATGCCCGGGACTGGGCGCTGGCCCAGTTCTATTTCCATGTGATGATCGCCTACGCCATTTTGCGGAAGGAGGGGGTCGAGCTCGGCAAGGCCGATTACGTCGCCCATATGTTTGCCTACCTGCGACCCGGTACGATGCCTTCGTGATGGAGCGGCCGGTAGATTGCGGCAGCGCCCGGCCTGTGTTGAATAACGCCATCGGCGCCACGACATCGCGGCGCCCGAGACGGCAACGACGAGCAGCGAACCGATGACGACCACCGACGGCACGGCCACGCGGCAATTCTATCACGGCACCCGCGCCGAACTGAAGCCGGGGGACCTGATCGGGGCGGGCTACAGCTCCAACTACGGCGCGCGGAAGGAAGCGTCGTGGGTCTATCTGACCGCCACGCTGGACGCGGCGATCTGGGGCGCCGAGCTGGCCGCCGGCGAGGGGCGGGAGCGGATCTACATCGTCGAGCCGACCGGCGAGATCGTCGACGATCCCAACCTGACCGACAAGAGATTCCCGGGCAATCCGACGCAATCCTATCGCTCGCGCGATCCGCTGCGCGTCACGGGCGAGGTGGCCGAGTGGCAGGGCCATTCGCCCGAGCGGCTGAAGGAGATGAAGGACCATCTCGAACGGCTGAAGGCGCAGGGCGTCGAGGCGATCGACTGATCACCTGGGAGCGGATCGGCATCCAGCGCTGCTACATCACGCAAATTCCCGTCACCCCGGACTTGTTCCGGGTGTGGATTCACATTTGAAGTGCAACGGTTGGAGGAAGGCTTCGGCTGGGGTTTGGAAGCCGAGGCATTTGCGGGGTGTATTGTTGTAGCGGCGGACGAGCTTG
>NZ_QWLV01000006.1 GCF_003515075.1 Sphingomonas gilva | reverse complement strand
CGAAATCGCTGATGTTGAGCCCGATATGATCGATCATGCGGGTGATAACGCGCGCGACGGCGGCTGGCTCCACGATTCGCCGGGAGGCACCGTCTTCCCCCCATTCAAACCGGAAGACAGGTGTTTTGGCGCGGGGGGGGGGGGGGGGGGGGGGGGTGGGGGTGGGGGGGGGGGCGGGGGGGGGGGGGGCCGGCGGGGGGGGGGGGGGGGGGGCGCGGGGGGGGGGGGGGGGGGGCCCCCGCCACAAGCGATCCGCTCGCGGCGCTTCCCCCTCCACCAGCCTGCGGCTGGTCCCCCTCCCCCAGACAAGCTGGGGGAGGATCTTACTCCGGCGCGACCAGGGCGGCCGCCTTGACGCCGGGCTGCTCCACCAAGCGGATGTTGAGCTCCCTGAGCTGCTTGGCGGTGACCGGACCGGGCGCCCCCATCATCAGGTCCTCGGCGCGCTGGTTCATCGGGAACAGCACGACCTCGCGGATATTGGGCTCGCCGGCCAGAAGCATGACGATGCGGTCGATGCCGGGGGCCGACCCGCCGTGCGGCGGGGCGCCGCATTTGAACGCGTTGATCATGCCGGCGAAATTGGTGTCGACATCGGCCTGGCTGTAGCCGGCGATCTCGAACGCCTTGTACATGATGTCCGGCCGGTGGTTGCGGATCGCGCCCGAGGACAGTTCCACGCCGTTGCAGACGATGTCGTACTGATAGGCGAGGATGTCGAGCGGGTCCTTGGTCTCCAGCGCCTCCATCTCGCCCTGCGGCATGCTGAAGGGGTTGTGGCTGAAGTCCACCTTCTTCGCGTCCTCGTCATACTCGAACATCGGGAAATCGACGATCCAGCAGAATTCGAAGCGGTCCTGGTCGATCAGCTCGAGCTGCTCGCCGACGCGGGTGCGGGCGAGGCCGGCGAGCTTCGCGGCCTGCGCTTCCTTGCCCGCGGCGAAGAAGATGCCGTCGTCCGGGCCGAGGCCGAGCGCGTCCGCCAGCGCGTTCATCTTGTCCTCGCCGTGGTTCTTGGCGATCGGGCCGCCCCATTCGCCGCCCTTGCGCGTGGCGTAGCCCAGGCCGGGAAAGCCCTCCGACTGCGCCCAGGCGTTCATGTCGTCGAAGAACTTGCGGCTCTTCTCGGCGGTGCCCGGCGCGGGGATCGCGCGGACGACGTCGCCGCCCTCGACGATCGAGGCGAAGCGGCCGAAGCCCGAGCCACGGAAGTGATCTGAGACGTCGGCGATGATCAGCGGGTTCCTCAGATCGGGCTTGTCGTTGCCGTATTTGAGCATCGATTCGCGGTAGGGAATGCGCGGGAAGGGTGCGGCGGACACGCTGCGGCCCCTGCCCTGCCAATCGGCGAACTCCTCGAACACGCCGTGAAGAACGGGCTCTATCGCATTGAAGACATCGTCCTGCGTGACGAAGCTCATTTCGAAATCGAGCTGGTAGAACTCGCCCGGCGAACGGTCGGCGCGCGCGTCCTCGTCGCGGAAGCAGGGGGCGATCTGGAAATAGCGGTCGAAGCCCGCGACCATCAGCAGCTGCTTGAACATCTGCGGCGCCTGGGGAAGCGCGTAGAACTTGCCCGGATGGACGCGGCTGGGGACCAGATAGTCGCGCGCGCCCTCCGGCGAGGACGCGGTCAGGATCGGCGTCTGGAACTCGGTGAAGCCGGATTCGACCATGCGGCGGCGGATGCTGGCGATGACGTTCGAGCGCAGCATGATGTTGGCGTGCAGCCGTTCGCGGCGGAGATCGAGGAAGCGGTATTTGAGGCGGATGTCCTCGGGGTAGTCGGCGTCGCCCGCGACCGGCATCGGCAGGTCCTGCGCGGCGGACTGGACGATCGCCTCCTCCGCGCGGATCTCGACCGCGCCGGTCGGCAGGTTGGGGTTCACCGCCTCCGCCGCGCGCGCGACCACCTTGCCGGTGATCGTCACCACCGATTCCGCCCGCAGCGACTCGATCACCTTGAAGGCGGGGCCGTCGACCTCGGTGACGATCTGGGTCAGGCCGTAATGGTCGCGCAGGTCGACGAAGACGAGATCGCCGTGATCGCGCTTCCGGTGCACCCAGCCGGAGACGCGGACCGTCTGGCCGACATCGGATTCGCGCAGGGCGGCGCAGGTGTGGGTACGATAGGCGTGCATGACCGCGATCTCTTGAAAATGCCGTTCGGAAGGCCGCGCGCATCCCCGCCCAACCCCCTTTTGTCAAGGCGCACCGCCTCAGCTATGGGGCCGCGATGCATATCCATGACCTGATTACGGACTCGGCCGCTCTCGCCAATCTCTGCGCCCGTCTGGCCGATTCGCCCTTCGTCGCGGTCGATACCGAATTCATGCGCGAGAACAGCTATTGGCCAGAACTGTGCCTGATCCAGATCGCCGACGAGAACGAGGCGGCGGCGATCGACCCGATGGCGCCGGGCATCGACCTCAAGCCGCTGCTCGACCTGCTGACGACGAACGAGGACGTGCTGAAGGTGTTCCACGCCGGCGGCCAGGACATCGAGATCGTCCACAACCTGACCGGCAAGACGCCGCACCCGCTGTTCGACACCCAGATCGCGGCGATGGCGCTCGGGCAGGGCGAGCAGATCGGCTATTCGAACCTGGTCGATGCGTGGCTGGGCGTCGCGCTCGACAAGGGCGCGCGCTTCACCGACTGGAGCCGCCGGCCGCTCGACAAGCGCCAGATCGACTATGCGATCGCCGACGTCACGCATCTGGTGAAGATCTTCCCGCGGATGCTGGAGAAGCTCAAGAAAACCGGCCGCGGCGAATGGCTCGACCAGGAGATGGAGCGGATCGCCGATCCATTCAATTACGAGAATCCGCCCGAGCTCGCCTGGCAGCGCATCCGCATCGCCAGCCGCAAGCCGGAGGTGCTGGGCCGGCTGAAGGCGCTGGCCGCGTGGCGCGAGCGCGAGGCGCAGACCAAGAACCTGCCGCGCGGCCGCATCGCCAAGGACGAGACGATCGCCGATCTCGCCGGCAACCCGCCGCGCCAGCAGGCCGACCTCGCCAGGGTGCGCGGACTTTCGGCGAGCTGGGCGGGGAACGACATCGGCCGGCGGATGATGGAGGCGATCGCCGCGGCGGCGCCCATGCCCGCGAGCGAGTTGCCCGCGCGCGAGGACAGGAAGCCGGGCCTGGGCAAGGAGGGCGCGCTGGTCGCGGACCTCCTGAAGCTGCTGCTCAAGATCCGCGCCAAGGAGATCAACGTCGCCCCGCGGCTGCTCGGCCGCTCGGACGATCTGGAAGCGCTGGCGGCGGGGCAGCGCGAGGGGCTGTCGATCCTCGAAGGCTGGCGATGCGACCAGTTCGGCCGCGACGCGTTGGATCTGGTCGAAGGCCGGCTTGCCTTCGCCGTCGTGAACGGCAAGCTCAAGATGACCCGCACCGAAGGGGAGAATGCATAGATGACCCGCTCGATCGCCCTCTTGCCGCTGGCGGCACTCGCCATGGCCTGCACCCAGACGCCCGCGATGAACAACGCCGATCAGGCGTCGGCGGACGAGACCGTGGCGCCCGCAAGCAACACGCAGACGCCGGCGGGCGAAGGCATGGCGGACATGCCGATGGTGTGCGACGCCGAAGCCGTGCAGGACCTTGCCGGCAAGCCCTATACCGAAGCGGTGGGCCAGGACGCGCAGACGCGCAGCAACGCCAGGTCGATGCGCCTGATCCGCCCCGGCATGGCGGTGACGATGGATTACCGCAACGACCGGCTGAACATCGAGGTCGACGACAAGAACGTGATCACGACGGTCCGCTGCGGGTAGATTTTTGGAAACAAGCCCGTCGCCCCTGCGCAGGCAGGGCCTGGAACGCAACGAGTATGGCAAGCTTCGGCTGCCGGTGACGGGCTGATCTAAATCCTCCCCTGCATTCGGGACTGCATCCATTGCCACCACGTCACCCCCCGGACTTGTTCCGGGTCCATCGTGCCAAACAGCACAGCTCACGCGTTTTGGAGAGATGGATGCCGGAACAAGCGCGTCCCGAGCCTGTCGGAGGGTCCGGCATGACCGTCGAGAGTTGACGCGGTTCGTGCGCGTATAGATCAGACGAAGAAATTCCTCGAAGGCTTGCCGGCCAATTCTCCCTCAAACCACCAGATCCACAACCTCCGCCTCCTCGCCTTCCGCCGCCAGCAGCAGCGTCCGGTGGCACATGCCGGGATCGCGTTCGAAGCAGAGCAGCGCGCTCGGCTTCTCCGCCGCCAGTTCGCGCATCCGCGCCGCCGCGGCCCGCGCCTCGGGCAGTTCGAGCTGCCCGGCATAGACCGCCTCCAGCGTCGCCCGGTCCCCCTTCTTCGCCGCGTCGCGCCCCGGCTTGGGCGTGCCGAGCGGCTTCAGATGGACATAGTCGATCCCCACCGCCTCCAGCTCCGCCGCCAGGCTCGATTTGGAGAAGCCGGGGCGCCGCGACAACGGCAGCGCGCGCACGTCGATCACCCGCTCGACACCGGCCTTGCGCAATGTGGCGAGGAATTCGGCCATGGTCGCGCCTTCATAGCCGATAGTGAACACCTTCATGGCATCTCGCGGAAACCCGCCTCGATACTGTTGCCGTCGGGATCGATCAGGAACGCGGCATAATAATGCTGCGCCTCGCCGCCGCGCGGGCCCGGCGCGCCATTGTCGGTGCCGCCGGCCGCCAGACCCGCCTCGTGGAACGCGTCGACCGCTGCGAGGTCCGCGGCCGAGAAGGCGACATGCAGCGGACTCGCCGAGGTCCGGTCACCCTCGCGCCAGAAAACGGGCCGGTCGGTGCCGATCCACAGAAAGGGGATCGGCGCTTCGGCACTCCGTCCGATCAGGAACGATGTCGGCGAATTGTCGATCACCGCCAGCCCGATCGCACCCATCGTCGCGTCATAGAAACGGCGCGACCGCGCCAGATCGGCGACGCGAAAGCCGAAATGGTCAAGCATCGGGCCTCCTCATTCGGGCAGATGGCACACCGCCTCGACATTGATCCCATCGGGATCGAGCGCGAAGGCGGCGTAGTAGCGCCCCTCATATTGCGGCCGCAGCCCCGGCGCGCCGTTGTCCTTGCCGCCCGCCTCGAGCGCGGCTGCGTGGAAGGCGTCGACCTACGCCGCGGTCTTGGCGCGGAAAGCGACATGGCTGCCTTCGCCCGGCTGCTCGCCATCGGCGATGACGAAGAAGATCTCGTCGTCGCCCATCAGCAGCGCCTGGTTGCCCAGCGTGTTGGTCTCGGTGCGGACGGTGCGGATGCCGAGCGGCGCGAGCGCCGCCTCGTAAAACGCCCGCGACCGCGCGAAATCGCTGATGTTGAGCCCGATATGATCGATCATGCGGGTGATAACGCGCGCGACGGCGGCTGGCTCCACGATTCGCCGGGAGGCACCGTCTTCCCCCCATTCAAACCGGAAGACAGGTGTTTTCACGCGGAGCCGCGGAGATCGCGGAGAAGAAGAAGAAGAAGAAGAAGAGGGGTTCACGCGAAGGCGCGAAGGCGCGAAGAGGTATGTTCGCGCCGAGATCGTGGGAGGAAATGGCCCTTTGCCGCGCAGCGCCTTATCCTTCTCTTTCTCCGCGCCCTCCGCGCCTCCGCGTGAAAACACCTTCTTCTTCGCGCCTTCGCGCCTTCGCGCCTTCGCGTGAACCAATCCTCCACACGATCAGCATTTCCACGTCCTGCGACTTGACTCCAACACGATGTCCTGTTATTTCTGTCTTTACAGAAAGGACGGTATAGTGCAGCTGCTCGACCATCCCGACGCCCGCGCCTTCATCCTTCACTGGGGGGAGATGGGGACGCATTGGGGGGTCAACCGTTCGGTCGCGCAGGTCCATGCGCTGCTCTATCTCTCGGACAGGCCCCTCCCCGCCGACGACATCGTCGAGGGGCTGACGCTGGCGCGCTCCAACGTGTCGACCGCGCTCAAGGAGCTGCAGGGCTACGGCATCGTCCGCCGCGTGCATGTCGAGGGCGACCGGCGCGACCATTTCACCGCGGAGACCGATCTGTGGGAAATGCTGATGCGCATCGTCGCCGAGCGCAAGCGGCGCGAGATCGATCCGACCATCGCGCTCCTGGGCGAGCTCGCCGCGCGGCTGAAGGATGACGCCGCCGCCCCCGCGCAGCTGCGTGAGCGCGTCGGGCGGATGCACGAATTCCTCGGCACATTGGGCGGCTGGTACGAACAGGTCCGGGTCCTGCCCAGGCCCACCCTCGTCGCCCTGATGAAGCTCGGCGGCAAGGTCGCCCGCTTCGTCGCGCCGCTTGCCGGCAAAGCGAAGGATTAGGGTCCAAACTCAAGAAGCAAGGAGGTTGTCATGCATGTGCTCGACGAACGCCAAAAAGTTTCTGGATTTACAGAACTGAGCGAAGGATCGAAGGCGGC
Organism: Sphingomonas gilva; assembly: GCF_003515075.1. Lineage (GTDB taxonomy): Bacteria > Pseudomonadota > Alphaproteobacteria > Sphingomonadales > Sphingomonadaceae > Sphingomonas > Sphingomonas gilva. Next base: position 207,039 of record NZ_QWLV01000006.1, on the reverse strand, counting down.
GCATTTTGGCTTCGATTGGGAACGGGATTATGGCGGAACCTATCGCCAATGCCCCTCCGCCTTCTGGCTCGCGCCCGACGCGGCGGACGTGTTGCCGCCCGCCGATCTGCTGCATCCCCGCCCCGCGCCGCCCGCGGCCGAGCCCCAGCCGATGATCGACCCGCCCGATGAGAGCGTCGACAACCGCGCATTCGGCGCAGGCCTGGCGATCCTGCTCGCCGGACCGATCTTCGTGATGAGCATCCCGCTCGTCGAAGGCCTTGCTGCGCCCGCGATCGCCTTCGCGATGATCGCAGCGCTTCCCTTCACGGTCGTGATCGGCGCGATCCTGGCCGCCGTCCCCGTCTGCCTCGGCTCGCTGCTGATGGGAAAGCTGGGCGAAGCGGGGCGCGGCTGGCGGCACCCGCTCGCCTGGATGGGCGTCGGCGCGCCGTTCGGCATGGTCCTGGCGGCGCTGTTCGGCTCCGGCCCGCAGGGGATCGGCGCGATGGCGATCACCGGCGCGCTCTGCGCCGGGGTCGCGCGGTGGAAGGTGCGCTGGGGCACGCCTGCTCAGCCCGCCCGCAACGTCCGGACGCCCGCCGTCGCGATCAGCGCCTGACCGCCGAAATAGGTCGGCCATACCAGCAGGTCGGGTATGGCCGAACCGGCGAGCGGCCCCATCCGCGCGAAGATCAGCAGGTCGGAAATCACGAACAGCACCGCGCCCAGCCCCAGCCGGTAGCGCGGGAACCGGCTGGCCCAGGCGGCCGCCGCCATCGCGCCGAGGCCCGTCGCATACAGCGTCACCAGCGGGTCGCGGGTCAACAACCACGAAATCAGCGGCGTTCCGATCAGCAGTGCGGTCGCCAGCGCGATCTGCGTGGAGCTCGGATTCGGCCGCCGGTTACGCAGATAGAGCGCGACCGCGACGATATGGCCCGCCAGGAAGGCGACCGCTCCCACGGTCAGCCCGTGCGTCTCGAGCAGCACGTCGCCCAGCGCATGCAGCGCCAGCACGAGCGCGAGCAGCCTACCGTCGCCGCTCTCCGCCTGCGTCGCCGCCCATGCCGCCAGCAGCCCGACGCCCGCGCCCTTCCAGGCGATCAGCGCCGCGCCGTGCACGCCCAGATCGTCGGCAAAGAAATAGCTCACCCCCGCGACGATCGCCGCCCACCAGATCCACCGCATCCCCTGTCCCCGCTGTCCTACATGATCGCGTTTCGCTATCGTGGTCGGGAGCTTGAAACAAAGCAACATGGTCGCGCAACGGAATTGCCGAACTGCTGCGACTTTTGCGACGCAAGGGCGAATCATTGGCGAATCACCAGGTGCATATCGTGGGCGGCGGCCTCGCCGGATCGGAGGCCGCATGGCAGCTGGCGGAGGCTGGTGTGCGCGTTCGCCTGTCGGAAATGCGCGGCAGTGGTGAGGTGACTCCCGCGCACCAGACCGATGGCCTCGCCGAGCTTGTCTGCTCGAACAGCTTCCGCTCCGACGACGCCGAATCCAACGCGGTGGGGCTGCTCCACGCCGAGATGCGGTCGCTGGGATCGATCATCATGGCGCAGGGCGACGAGCACCGCGTCCCCGCCGGTTCGGCGCTGGCGGTGGATCGGGACGGCTTCTCGGCCGGCGTCACCGCCCGCCTCGCCGCGCATCCCAATATCGAGATCGTCCGCGAGCGCATCGACACGCTGCCGTCGGAAGGCCTCACCATCGTCGCGACCGGCCCGCTCACCGCGGCGACGCTCGCCGCCAGCGTCGCCGGCGCGACGGGCAGCGATCATCTCGCCTTCTTCGACGCGATCGCGCCGATCGTCCACCGCGACAGCATCGATTTCGACACCGCCTGGTTCCAATCGCGATGGAATAAAGGCGACGGCAAGGATTACATCAACTGCCCGATGGATCGTGATCAATATGCCGCCTTCCACCAGGGCCTGCTCGATGGCGAGAAGACCGAGTTCAAGGACTGGGAGCGCGACACCCCCTATTTCGAGGGCTGCATGCCGATCGAGGTGATGGCGGAGCGCGGCTTCGACACGCTGCGCTTCGGGCCGATGAAGCCGGTAGGGCTCGACGATCCGCGCACCGGGCGCTGGCCGCACGCGGTCGTCCAGCTACGGCAGGACAACAAGGACGGCACGCTGTGGAACATGGTCGGCTTCCAGACCAAGCTCAAACATGCCGAACAGGTCAGGTTGTTCCGCACGATACCGGGCCTCGAGAACGCCGAGTTCGCCCGGCTGGGCGGGCTGCACCGTAACACCTTCATCCAGTCGCCGATCCTGCTCGATCGCACGCTGCGGCTGAAATCGGCGCCGCATATCCGCTTCGCTGGCCAGATCACCGGCTGCGAAGGCTATGTCGAAAGCGCCGCGATCGGTCTGCTCGCCGGCCGCTTCGCCGCGGCCGAGCTGGCCCGCGCGGATCTGCCGCCGCCGCCCCGCGAGACCGCGCTCGGCGCGCTCCTGTCGCACATCACCGGAGAGGCGGAGGTCGAGACCTATCAGCCGATGAACGTCAATTTCGGCCTGTTTCCGCCGATCCCGGGCAGGACCCGGAAGGCTGATCGCAAGAAGCTCTACACCGCCCGCGCGCGCGAAGCGCTCGCCGGATGGACGGCTAACCGTCCGACTCGACCGGCGGACAGTCGCGCCGAGCCGGAGCACGCCGCTTGACCGCGGTGGTGGCGAATTCGGTGCGGCTCATCGCGCCCGATTTGTCGCCGTCGGCGGTGGCGAACTTGGTGGTGGTCCTGATCGCCCACTCCTCGAAGCCCAGCCGGCCATCGCCGTTGGTGTCCAGCTTGGCATATGCCTTGCGCCGTTGCCGCAGATATTCCTCACGCGTGATCGCGCCGTTGCGGTCCCTGTCGTAGCGGTCGAAGCGGCGCTCCTCGCGGGTCTTGGCGGTCGCGGCGGGGACGGTCTCCGGCAAAGGCCGGGCGGTCGCCGCGGCTGGCGGCGGTGGCGGCGGATCGGGGATTGCCTGCTCGCTCGCGGCTTGCGAGTTCCACAGCACCAGCCCCGCCCCCATCAGCAGCATCGCCGACAGCGCTCCGGCAAGAAATCGCCACATTTTCAGTACCTCCCCGGCGCCGGATGCTAAGGCAATCACTATCGGCCGGTCAAACGGTGCCGAAGCGCCCGCAGCGTCCTGAGCGGGTGGCCCGCCGGCCGCAACCTGTCCGCGCCGCGCACCGTATCGCCCTGGGCCAAGGCCGCCAGCGCACCCAACGCCCGCAGCCGCAGCGGCCATGCCGCGTCCATTGCATGCCGCAGGGCACGCCCCGCCATGGCCAGCGCGCGCGCGCTCAGCGCCGGATCGGAACTGTGCCGCGCCAGATCGCACAACGCCCATCCGCGGCCCGCATCGTCCAAGGCTGGATGATCGGCGCCCAGCATCTCGGCGCCGAGCGTGAACATCCGCGCGCCCCGCCCTTCGGCGAAGGCGGCGAGATCATCATCGGTCATGTCCGGTTCGAGCAATGCCTCCCAGCCGTCGACCAGCGCGGCAAGCGCCGTCCCGGACATATCGGGCACCACGCCTGCCTCGATCAGTTCGACGAGCGCGGGGTCGGACGGAGCAGGCCCGCCGCCCAACCCCGACAGCGCCTCGTGCCACCAGGTCAGCCGCATCTGGCACAGCAGCGGATCGCGCGCGCCGCGCACCACCTGACCCAGCGCTTCGTCCAGCCCGAACAGGGCCGCCAGAGCTCTGCGGCGATCGACCGGCGCATAAGCCAGGGCCAGCACCCGGTCGGGATCGGACAGACTTTGCGTCATCGCGGGCCAACATATGGAAAACGCGCCATTAACCCTGTCGCTTGAGCGGCCATTAGCAACGATTGCCCGATAGCGTCCCTGATGGACCGGTAATTCGCCGGGTGGGGCATGCGCATGACTTCTATTCCTGACGCCAAGAATCCGCGGGCCGGAACGCTCCAGCGTCTCCGTCGCGATCGCGCGGGCAACACGATCGCGATGCTGGCGATCAGCCTGATCCCGCTCGCTGGGCTGGTCGGCGGCGCCGTCGACATGAGCCGCATGTACCTGACCAAGACGCGCCTGCAACAGGCGTGCGACGCGGGCGCGCTCGCCGGCCGCAAGGTCATGGGCGGGGGCACCTGGGGGCAGAGCAGCTATGCGCCGCGCAACGCGGCCGAACAGTTCTTCGACGGCAATTTCAAGACCGGCGATTACGGCACCAGCGACCTGACGCGCACCTATACCGAATCGGCGGGCAAGGTGTCCGGCACGGCGTCGGCCAAGGTGCCGATGACGCTGATGAAGATATTCAAGCACGCGACCGAGACGATCAGCGTCACCTGCGACGCCGAAATGCGTCTGCCCAACACAGATGTGATGTTCGTCCTCGACACCACCGGGTCGATGGCTTCGAAGGCAAGGTCATCGGACACCGACACCAAGATCGTGGGTCTTCGCAAGGCGGTGCGCTGCTTCTACGAAGTCGTCGCGCGGCTCGATACCGAGGCGACCTGCGGCTCCGGACCGGGCCCGAACGGCGGCACCGGATCGCAGGTGCAAATCCGCTTCGGGTTCATGCCCTACGCGACCAACGTCAATGTCGGCCGTCTGCTGCCCACGGCGTGGATGGCCGATCGATGGCAGTATCAGTCGCGCGAGGCGCAAACCACGACCGAGACGTATTACACGTACGAAACGCCCGGCCAGGTCACGCAAACCGGCAGCGACGGCCGCGACAATCAGGATACCGACAGCTGGGAGCGCTACGACCGCCACTATAATGTCACCTCGACCTGGTGCCGCGACAACCAGCCGGCAAACACCGCGCATGTTCCGGAGGAGAATGAGAGCGGGCCATTTGACGAGAGCACGACCGAATCCAACGGCGTTCGCACCGTCACATGGAAGACCAGGCAGCGGCACGAATATGTCGAATACAGGCGGACGCATAACAACAACAATCGCTGCACCTATGACATGCGCGACGTCGAATATGACATGATCCGCACCTATTCGCGGTCGGATGAAGGTGTCGAGAACACGCGCGTGGTGTTCAACCAGTGGCGTTACGCGCCAGTTATGCTCAACGTCAGCGGACTGAAGAACGGCACCGGCTGGAACGATGATCTGGTGCTGCCGATCGGCAATGGCGGATCGGATCGAACGATCGCCTGGGACGGCTGCATCGAGGAACGCGCCACGGTCAAGCAAGCGAGCTATTCGCCCATTCCCGCCGATGCCGAAGATCTCGACATCGACAACGTGCCGGTTGCCGGCGACCAGCGGACCCTATGGGGGCCGGCGCTGCCGGACGTTATCTATCCGCGACGCGTCACGAGCAACTGGAACCAGATGAATCGGGCGGAATCGCTCACCGCGACCAATTACTACAACAACGTTCCCTATTACTGCCCGACCGAGGCGCGGCGTTTGCAGCAATGGCCGAATGCAGCCGATTTCGACGATTATGTCGATCGGCTGGTTCCGGATGGAAACACCTATCATGACATCGGCATGATCTGGGGGGCGCGTTTCATGTCGCCCACGGGCATCTTCCGCGCCGACAACGAGTTCACGCCCCAGGGCGGCGAGATCGAACGCCACATGATCTTCATGAGCGACGGCGACACGGTGGCGAGCAACACGGACTATGGGCCCTACGGTTTGCCATGGTTCGATCGCCGCACCACCGACGACGGCGAAGCCCCATCGAGCAGCCAGCTGGTCGACCAGGTCAACGCCCGGTTCGAGGCGCTATGCACCGCGGTGAAGAACAAGAACATCACGCTGTGGGTGATCTCGTTCGGCGACGGCAACAACGAGACGACCAAGAACCGGCTGAAGAACTGCGCCACGCCGGGACGGTTCTTCCAGGCCGACGGCTCCGACGATCTGATCGCCACCTTCCGCTCGATCGCCGACCAGATCTCCCAATTGAGGCTCACCAAATGAGGCGCCTTGCCCGGTCTCTCCGGCGCGACAGGCGCGGCGCGACGCTGGTGGAGTTCGCTATCGTCGCGCCGGTGCTGTGCCTGTTGCTGATCGGCGCGTTCGACATGGGGCACACCCTCTACATGAAGACGGTTCTTCAGGGCGTGATGCAGAAGTCGGCGCGCGATTCGGGCCTGGAATCGGGGCTGGACAACCGTGAGACGATCGACGCCAAGGTGGAGAAGCAGGTGAAGGCGCTGGCCAACAATGCCGAAATCACCTTCAAACGGCGCTATTACCGCACCTTCTCGGCCGCCGCGGCGGCCAAGGCGGAGCCGTTCACCGACACCAACGCCAACGGCAAATGCGATGCGGGCGAGCCCTTCGAGGACCAGAACCATAACCATGTTCGCGACGCCGATGGCGCCGACGACGGCCAGGGCGGCGCCAAGGATTCGGTGCTCTACACCGTCACGGTCGAATATCCCCGGATGTTCCCGATGAATGCCATGCTGGGCTTTTCGGACACGACGACGGTCACCGGAGCCATGATCCTGGCCAACCAGCCCTATGGCGATCAGGGCAGCTATGCCGCGCCGACGGTGCGCAATTGTGCATGAGGACCGCGCGATGAAAGCCATTCCCGATACTCTGCGTCGGTTGCGGACGGACAAAAGCGCCGTCGCGCTGCTTGAATTCGCCTATGGCATGCCGGTCTTCCTGCTGATGATGCTGAGCGGGTCCGAGCTCGCCAATTATGTGACGACCAAGATGCGCATCAGCCAGGTCGCGTTGCACGTCGCCGATCATGCCTCGCGCATGGGAACCGGCTCGCTGCTGTCGGCCAAGACGATCAGCGAAACCAACATCAACGACGTGCTGACGGGGGCCGGCCTGCAGGCGGGCGAGCTGGACCTGTACGAGCACGGGCGCGTCGTCCTTTCGAACATCGAACCGGCATCCGCGCCCACCGGAAACGGCCGGGTGAAGGTGACCTGGCAGCGGTGCCGCGGGCTTACGTCGTTTCCATCCGACACCTACGGCAAGACGGGGAACGACAACCTGCCCGGCATGGGGCCGCCGGGCCGAACCGTCGGTGTGCCCGCAGGAAGCGCGACCCATTTCGTCGAGGTATTCTATGAATACCAGCCATTGATCGCAGGCAAGTTCCTCATGGGCGACCTTGGCACCATCCGGGAGATCGCGTCGATGACGGTGCGCGAGCGTCGCGATCTGACCAAGATCTACAATACCGAGAACGCGACCAAATCCACCTGCTGAGCCTTACATCTCGCCGCGCGCGCGGCGGATGGCGTACCATTTCTGCACGTTGGCGTTGTGCTGCTCCAGCGTGTCGGCGAAGATGTGCCCGCCGCTGCCGTCCGCCACGAAATAGAGCGCGGTCGAAGGGGCGGGATCGAGCACCGCGTCGATCGATGCGCGCCCCGGATTGGCGATCGGCCCCGCCGGCAACCCCGCCATCGCATAGGTGTTGTAGCCGTTCTGCGCCTGCAGCTCCGAACGCAGGATGCGGCGGCCGAGCGGCTTTCCCTTGGTTACCGGATAGATCACCGTCGGATCGGCCTGCAGCGGCATGCCGCGCTTGAGGCGGTTCGAATAGACCGCCGCGACCGTGCGCCGCTCGGCAGGCACGCCCGTCTCCTTCTCGACGATCGAGGCCAGGATGACCGCCTCTTCGGGGGTGGACACGGCGATGTTGGGCTTTCGCTTCTTCCAGGCGGCGGCGAGATATTCGCGCATCGCCTTCTGCATCCGCTCGAGAACCTGCGCGCGCGTATCGCCGCGCTGGAAGCTGTAGCTGTCCGGCAGCACGCTGCCCTCCGCCGGCACCGCCACCGGCCCCGTGAGCAGCGGCTCGGCCATCAGCTTTTCGTGCACCAGGATCGAGGGCATGCCTTCGGGGATGGTGACCATGCGCTGCAGCGTGCGGCCGCCCTGCAGCATCTTGAGGATGTCCGACTGGCTGATCCCGGCGGGCAGCTGATACTCGCCGGCGCGGATCGGCTCGCCCGAGCCGAACAGCCTGGCGAACAGCAGGAAACGGCCGGCGGAGGGGATCGCGCCCGCCTCCTCCATCGCCGTCGCCGCGCGCGTCAGGCTGGCGCCTTCGGGAACGAGGACGGTCCTGGGCTGCTCGAGCGGTCCCCTGCCGCCCCAGCTCTGCGCGACGAGGAACAGCGCGGCGATGACCGCGAGCGCCGCCGCCAGCCCGAAGCAGCCGAGCTTTCGCATGGGATCAGAGCGCCCGCATCACCAGGCTGGCATTGGTGCCGCCGAAGCCGAAGCTGTTGTTGAGCACCGCCTTGATCGGCCGCTGCTTCGCCTGGTGCGGCACCAGATCGACGCCCGCGCAATTCTCGCTTGGATTGTCGAGGTTGAGCGTCGGCGGCGCGACCTGATCGCGCATCGCGAGGATGCAGAAGATGCTCTCCACCGCGCCGGCGCCGCCCAGCAGATGGCCGATCGCCGACTTGGTCGACGACATGGACAGGTCGCCGATCGCGTTGCCGAACAGCTTCCTGACCGCGCCCAGCTCCAGCTCGTCGCCCAGCGGGGTCGAGGTGCCGTGCGCGTTGATGTAGTCGATGTCGGAGAGGGCGAGGCCGCTCTTCCGCATCGCCATCTCCATCGAGCGATAGGCCCCCGACCCTTCCGGATGCGGCGCGGTGACGTGATAGGCGTCGCCCGACAGGCCGTAGCCGATCACCTCGGCATAGATCTTCGCGCCGCGCGCCTTGGCCCGCTCATATTCCTCGAGCACGACGACGCCCGCGCCCTCGCCCATCACGAAGCCGTCGCGATCCTTGTCATAGGGCCGGCTGGCGCGCCAAGGTTCGTCGCGGAAACCGGTCGAAAGCGCGCGCGCCTGGCCGAAACCGGCGATGCCGATCGGGCAGATCGCGCCTTCCGCGCCGCCCGCCAGCATGACGTCGGCATCGTCCATCGCGATCATCCGCGCGGCGTCGCCGATCGAATGCGCGCCGGTCGAGCAGGCGGTGACGACGGCGTGATTGGGGCCCATCAGGCCGTATTTGATCGAGACCTGGCCCGAGATCAGATTGATCAGGCGCCCATGGACGAAGTGCGGCGAGACGCGCTTCGGCCCCTTTTCGGCGAGCACGAGCGATTCGCTCTCGATTCCCGGCAGCCCGCCGATGCCCGCGCCGATCGAGCAGCCCGCGCGGAGACGCTCTTCTTCGCTCATCTCGGTCAGGCCGGCGTCCTCGAGCGCCTGTCCGGCGGCGTCGATGCCATAGACGATGAACGGATCGACCTGGCGCTGGATCTTGTGATCGACGCGCTTGCCCGGATCGAAGCCATATTCGTGATCGGCCGGCTTCACCTCGCACGCATAGTTGGTCTGGAAATCGGTGGCGTCGAAGCGCGTGATCGTGGCCGCGCCCGATTTGGCGGCGAGGATGTTGGCCCATGCGGTTTCCACATCGGCGCCCAGAGGCGTGACGAGGCCCAATCCGGTGACGACGACACGACGCATAACAAGTCCCTCAATCAATCCGTAATAACGAAACGGCTCCCCGCCCCTGTCAAGGGATGGGGAGCCGGTCAATCGCGGCCCCCGAAGGGGCGGCACAGCCCTGCGGCCTTTCGCCTCAGCCCTTGTGCTCGTCGATATAATTGATCGCATCCTTGACGGTTCCGATCTTCTCGGCGGCGTCATCGGGGATCTCGACGCCGAATTCCTCTTCGAACGCCATCACGAGCTCGACGATGTCCAGGCTGTCCGCGCCCAGATCGTCGATGAAGCTCGCATCCTCGGTGACCTTGTCGGCCTCGACGCCGAGATGCTCGACGACGATCTTCTTCACGCGGTCAGCGGTCTCGCTCATGTAAGGGCTCCTGTTTTCGTTGTCCGTTGTTCAGCTTCGGCAGTTAGTGCGCAGGCGCGCGGGAGGCAAGCCCCGCACGGGTTCACTTTGTCCGCTTGACGACGGCGAGCGCCTCATCGGCCATGATGAGGCTTGTCATCATGGTTCCGAGTTTCGCGCCCATAGCTTGGTAGTCGGCGTCTTCGAATCCATCGATCTTGGCGCCTCTTTGAACGAAGAATTCGATTTGCTCCGCATAATCTTGTTCGGTCAGCGTTCCCGCCATGACGGCGACCCGCTTGGCGGGAGGCAACTGGGCGACATATTCTGCGACAGTGGCGTAACTGACGCCAAAGCTGGCAAGTTGGGATGCTGCGGCGTCCTGGGCCATGAGGGCAAGAACATAAGGGAAAGCAGCCTTCTCGCGCTCTGCCGACCAGCCGGATGATCGCGCGCACTCATTCACCAAAGCCAGCAATCTTTTGACGAGCTCCCGATCAGCTTCGCTTTCCGGATTAACGCCCCGCTGGAACACCACAGCAGCGCCTGCACGATCGTCAGGTGATGACAATCGATATCCACATCCCGCATCTTGGTCGTGCGGGACGTTTGTTGCCAACATAGTTGCAAGTAGAACGGCAATCATCGACATATCCCCCCATTTTTAGAATAGAGGCCTCATAGCATCGCCATGCCGCCGTTAACATGGATCGTCTGGCCGGTGACATAGCCCGCCTCATGGCTGGCGAGATAGGCGACCGCGGCGCCGATATCCTCGCCCTCGCCCAGCTTGCCCACGGGGATGCGGCCGGTGAGGGCATCCTTCTGCGCATCGGGCAGCACGTCGGTCATCGCGGTGCGGATGAAGCCGGGGGCGACGCAGTTGACCGTGATGCTGCGGCTGGCCAGTTCCTGCGCCAGCGCCTTCGACATGCCGACCAGCCCCGCCTTCGACGCGGCATAGTTCGCCTGGCCCGGATTGCCCGTCGCGCCCACGACCGAGGTGATCGAGATGATCCGCCCGAACCGCGCCTTCATCATCGGCTTGGCGGCGGCGCGGGCGAGGCGGAAGGCGGCTTCGAGGTTGACGCGGATCACCTGATCCCATTCCTCGTCCTTCATCCGCATGGCGAGGTTGTCGCGCGTGACGCCGGCGTTGTTGACCAGGATATCGAGCCGTCCGCCCAGCGCCTCGACCGCCTGCGGCACCAGCGCATCGACGGCGGCGCCGTCCGAGAGATCGCAAGGCGCCGCGACATGATCGCCGCCGAGCGAGCCGCGGAACGCCTCCAGCTTCTCGACATTGGACCCCGAAACCGCCAGCCGCGCCCCCTGCCCCGCCAGCGCCCGCGCGATCGCCGAGCCGATGCCCCCGGATGCGCCGGTTACGAGGGCGGTCATGCCTGTAAGATCGAACATCATCTGATTCCTTGATTTTGGTTCACGCGAAGGCGCGAAGGCGCAAAGGGCTTATAGTCGTTGACGACGCGCTTCAGCCCTTCCTTGAGCGTTACGCCGCCAAAATTGATAAGCAGCCCGAGGGGCTGCTTCGTCAGTCGCAGATAGGTCAGCAACTGCTTTGGATGTACCCCGTTCAGGCGATCAACAGACTTGATTTCGACCAGGAGTCGGCCGTTCACCAAAAGATCAATTCTGAACGCATTCTCGAAGCGGAGACCATCGAACTCGATGTCGACCGGCTGCTGGCGAAGCGCAACATAGCCCATCTGAGAAAGCCTGCCAGCAAGCAGCGCTTCGTACACGCTCTCCAGCAATCCAGGACCCAGCTCACGGTGCAACTTCAGCGCGACATCGATGACGTCCGACGCGATCGCCTCCAAGTCCGACATCTTCGCCTCCGCGCCTTCGCGTGAACCAACCCTTCTACCGCCTCACAGCGCCTTCGCCAGCGCCTCGATGTCGGCCATCGTCACCACGCTCGTCGGGGTGGCGTCGGGGGTTATGCGTTTGACCATCGGGCCGAGGACCTTGCCGCCGAATTCGATGAACTCGGTGACGCCGGCTTCCGCCATCGCCAGGACCGATTCGCGCCAGCGGACGGTGCCGGTGACCTGTTCGACCAGCAGCGCGCGGATCGTGTCGGGGTCGGCGACCGGCGCGGCGGTGACGTTGGCGTAGAGCGGCACCAGGGGCGCGCGGAGCGACGCCTTGGCCAGCGCGTCGGCCATCGCATCGGCGGCGGGCTGCATCAGTGCGCAGTGGAACGGGGCGGAGACGGGAAGCAGCATCGCCTTGCGCGCGCCGCGTTCCCTGGCGATCTCGATCGCCCGCTCGACCGCGCCCTTGTGGCCGGAGATCACCACCTGGCCCGGCGCGTTGTCGTTGGCGGCGGTGCAGACCTCGCCTTGCGCGGCCTCGGCCGAGATCTCGACGGCGGGCGCGAAATCCATGCCGAGCAGCGCCGCCATCGCGCCGACGCCGACCGGCACCGCCGCCTGCATCGCCTGGCCGCGCAGCTTGAGCAGCCGCGCGGTGGTGGCGAGATCGAGCGAACCGGCGGCGCACAGCGCGGTGTATTCGCCAAGCGAATGGCCCGCGACGAAATCGGCCTTGTCGGCGAGGCGGACGCCGCCCTCCTGCTCCAGCACGCGCAAGGTCGCGATGGCGTTGGCCATGATCGCCGGCTGGGCGTTCTCGGTGAGCTGCAGCTGGTCCTCCGGGCCTTCGCGCATCAGGCGGAAGAGGTGCTGGCCCAGCGCATCGTCGACCTCCTGAAACACCGCGCGCGCGGCGGGACTTGCGTCGGCGAGCGCGGCGCCCATGCCGACCGACTGGCTGCCCTGGCCGGGAAAAACGAATGCGCGCATGGCAATTCTCTCCAAAAAAACAGGCGCTCGCCCTAGAAAGCTGAACGATGCGTGGCAAGCCGACACCGCTTGCGACACTTTCGCTGCTTCCGCGACAATCGCCGGTTACACGCCGCCCCCAGATTGCTCCTGTCGCCGCTGAAGCGCGGCTCGAACAGGAGACAGTTCATGAGGAAGTTCATTCTCGCAGCCGCCGCAGCCGCCGTCGTGCTGACGCCGGTCGCCGGCGCGTCCGCCGCCCCCCGCAACGACCGGGTGGTGGTGAAGACGGTCAAGGCAAACAAGGTCAACAAGCGGATCGTGCGGCAGAACCGCCAGGTCATCCGCCAGAACCGCCAGATCGCTCGCCAGAACCAGCGCCTCCAGCGCCAATGGGCCAAGGGCCAGCGGTTCGATCGCCGCTATGCGGCCAACTACCGGGTGATCGACTATCGCCAATATCGCGGACGCCACCTCTATGCGCCGCCCCGCGGCTATCAGTGGGTCCAGTCGGACGACGATGCGGTGCTGGTCGCCGTCGCCAGCGGCCTGATCGGTGCGGTGCTCGGCGGCGTGCTGTTCAACTAAGGCCCGGAAGGACCGCCTGCCGGGGGCGGGGAGTTCGTCTCCCCGCCCCCTTTGATTTGCGCTTCGCGCGCCGCGATGAAGCGGCGCAGCAGCGCCAGGCGCAGGGCGATGTCGTCGCGATAGGAGGCGTCGGGCCCGGCCAGGGCGAGCGCGCGCGACCAATGGCGTTCGGCGGCGTCGAGCTCGCCCACGCGCACCTCTGCGAGGCCGAGGAAGAACCACGGCGCGGGATTGCCGGGCGCAAGACCCGCGGCATGTTCGAAGGCGAAGCGCGCGGCGGGCGAGATGTTGCCGCCGTCATGCTCGACCAGCGCGCTGCCGAGGGCGGTCCACAGCGTCAGGCTGTTGGGGTTCTGATTGAGCCCGCTCTTGATGAAGGCGATCGCTGTGCGCGTGTCCCCGCCGCGCAGCAGCGCGTCGGCGGGCACGAGCCACTGCGCGCTCGAACCGAAGCGTTCGGTCATCTCGCCGCGCAGCAAGGTCAATTCGGGATCGACCTCGATGCTGCGGCCGGCCGCGGCGACCGGGAAGCCCGGCTGGGACGGCCTGCCCTGCCAGGCATAGCCCGCCGCCGCCAGCATCACGCCTGCGAAGACGAAGGTCCACAGGTCGCGCCCCAGCCCGGCGAAGCGCCACAGCGCGGCGAGCACCGCCGCCGCCAGGCCGGCGAAGACGAGCCAGCCGATCATCGCCGCCTCCGGAACAGCCCGCGCGCCAGCCACAGGCCGAAGGCGAGGACGATGAGGGGCGCGATCCACAAGGGCGCGCTGCGCCACGACCAGGGCGGATCGTAGCTGACGGCGTCGCCGTAGCGGGCGATCAGCCAGTCGCGCACCTTGCCGGGGCTCTCGCCCGCGGCGATGCGCTCGCGCACCAGCGCGCGCATGTCGCCCGCCATGTCGGCGTCCGAATCGGCGATCGACTGGCCCGCGCAGACCAGGCAGCGGATCTCCTCCATCAGCGCGCGCGCCTGCGCCTCCCGCCGGGGATCGGAAAGCTGCCGGTTGGCGAGCTCCGCCGGCGGCAGCGCGGTCTGCGCCGCGGCGGGCGTCGCCGCCGCCAGCAAGAGAAAGCCGAGCACCCTCATCGCGCCTTCTCCAGCTCGGCGAGCAGCACCGGCACATCCTCCTCGGTGATGTTGCCGAGATGCTGGTGGCGGATCACGCCATTGCCGTCGACGACGAAGGTCTCGGGCACGCCGGCCGAGCCGAGCGCGAGCTGCACCTTGCTCGCATCGTCGCGGCCGATCGCGGCGAAGGGATCGCCGTGGCGATCGAGGAAACGCGCGATGTCGGCGGGCGTATCGCGGATGGCGATGGCGTCGATCCGCGCGCCCGCGGCCTCCAGCTGCAGCAGCTGCGGCGCCTCGGCGATGCAGGGGACGCACCAGCTGGCGAAGATGTTGATCAGCCGCGGCTCGCCGGTGGCGGCGCCGGTCACGGTGGGTCGGCCGGGAAGCGCCGCCGGGAGGGAGAAGGCGGGGAGCCTCTGCCCGACGAGGTGCGAGCGCAGCGGCTCGTCGGGCGGGCGGACCAGGCCATAGCCGACCACCGCCAGCACGACGGCGAAGAAGGCGAGCGGCAGCCACAGCGCCCAGCGTCTCACAGCCAGCTCTCCCTGAGCGCCGCCGCGCGCTCGCGCCGCCAGCGGCCGACGAGCGAGAGCAGCCCGCCCAGCGCGATCAGCGCGCCGCCGAGCCAGATCAGCGTGACGAACGGCTTCCACCACAAGCGGATCTGCCAGCGGTCGTCGTCGCGCGCGCCCATCACCGCGTAGAGCTGCCCGTCCCATAGCGTGCGGATCGCCGCTTCGTTGGTGTTGGTCGGCGGCGAGGCGAAGAAGCGCGCCTGGGGCAGCAGCCGCATCGGCGCGCCCCCCCGCACGGCGCGCAGTTCCGCCTCCAGCGCCGACCAGTTGGGCCCGGCGACGGGACGGACGCCCATGAACTTCACGCGGAACGGCCCGACCTCTAGCACATCGCCAAAGCGCGCGGCGGCGAGCGTTTCCTTCGTGAAAGCGGCGTTCGCGCTCATGCCGGCGAGGCTGACGGCGATTCCCAGATGGGCGATGACCATGCCCCAGGTGAACAGCGGCGTCCGCTTGAGGTTGCGGCCCCAGAGCGGAGCGAGGCTCGCCACCGCGACGCCGGCGGCGAGCACCAGGCCGATGAAGGGCATGACGCCCGCCTCCGCGCCGAGGATGACGAGCGCCAGCGCCATCGTCGCGCCCGCGATCACGGCGAAGCGCAGCCTTGCGCCCAGCGCCCCCAGCCGGTCGCTGCGCCAGCGCAGCAGCGGCCCGGCGGCCATGATCGCGACGAGCAGCAGCGCGATCGGGCCGGCGGTGGCGTTGAAATAGGGCGGGCCGACCGACAGCTGCTCGCTGAACAGCCCGTCGGCGATCAGGGGATAGAGCGTGCCGATCAGCACGATGGCGAGGATCACGGAGAGCAGCAGGTTGTTGGCGACGAGCGCGCCCTCGCGGCTGACCGGATCAAACGGCGCGCCGCTGCGGACATGCGCCACGCGCGACCCGTAGAGCGCCAGCGCGCCGCCAATATAGAGCGCCAGCAGCACGAGGATGAAGGTGCCCCGCGTCGGATCGACCGCGAAGGCGTGGACGCTGGTAAGGATGCCGGAGCGCACCAGAAAGGTGCCGACCATGGACATCGAGAAGGCGACGACCGCCAGCATCAGCGTCCAGGCGCGCAGGCCGTCGCGGGTCGCCAGCACGCTTACCGAATGGAGCAGCGCGGTCGCGGCGAGCCAAGGCATCAGCGACGCGTTCTCGACCGGGTCCCAGAACCACCAGCCGCCCCAGCCGAGCTCGTAATAGGCCCAATAGCTGCCCGCGGTGATGCCGATGGTCAGGAATATCCAGGCGATCAGCACCCAGGGCCGCATCGCGCGGGCGAATTTCGGCCCGACCTCGCCCGTCACCAGCGCGCCCACCGCGAAGGAGAAGGCGATCGAAAGCCCGACATAGCCGATATAGAGCGTCGGCGGATGGAAGGCCAAGCCAGGGTCCTGAAGCAGCGGATTGAGCCCCAGGCCTTCGGGCGCGGGCGGGCTCAGCCGCGCGAACGGGTTGGAGGCGAACAGCAGGAAGGCATAGAAGCCGAGCCCGATGAACGCCTGCGCGCCCATCGTCGCGGCGTGCATGGCGGAGGTCAGCTGGCGCTCGAAGGCGGCGATGCAGGCGCCGGCGATGGCCAGCACCGTCACCCACATCAGCATCGATCCCTCGTGGTTCCCCCACGCGCCGGCGATGCGGTACATCAGCGGCTTGGCCGAATGGCTGTTGGCGACGACCAGCTCGACCGACATGTCCGATCGCACGAACAGCCAGATCAGGATCAGGAACGATGCGGCGGCGAGCAGCCCCTGCACCATCGCCACCGGGCGCACCGCGGCGATCAGATCGCCGCGCCCCTCCTTCATGCCGATCGCGACCAGCGCCAGCTGTAGCGCGCACAGCGCGGCGGCGAGCCACAACGCCGCCAGCCCGGCCTCGGCGATCATGGCTCCAGGGTCTCGGTCTTGTGCTTCCCGCCTTCGAGCTGCGGCGGCATGTAGCGCTCGTCATGCTTGGCGAGCAGATTGTCGGCGATGAAGGTGCCGTCGGCGCGGAAGCGGCCCTCGGCGACCACGCCCGAGGCTTCCTTGAACAGATCCGGCGTCACCCCGCGGAACTCGACCGGGGTCCTGGCGGGGCCGTCCTCGACGGTGAACAGGATCGTCACGCCGTCGTCGCTGCGGCGGATCGATCCCTTCTCGACCATCCCGCCCAGCCGGATCGCGCGGCCGACCGGCACGCCCTCGCGCGCGACATCGGCGGGCGAATAGAAATAGGCCGCCTGCTCGCCCAGCGCGGAGACGGCGAGCACGCCCGCGCCGACGATCGCCGCCAGCGCCGCCAGCGCCAGGGTCAGCCGCTGATGCTTGGCCTTCATCGGCGCAGATCTTCGACCGCGCGTTCGGCGCGGCGCATCGCACGCCAGCTCGCGCCGATCAGCAGCGCCATGGCCGCCGCGACCACGCCATAGGCGGCGAGAATGAAGGGCCAGTGGTTCATGCCGCCATCCGACGCATCCGCGCCTCGAGCCTTTGCTGTGCGAGCATCGCCCGCATCCGCATCAGAACGATGGCGCCGAACACCAGGCTGAACCCGGTAAGCGTCAGCCACAGCGGCCACAGGATCGATCCGTCGATGCTCGATCCCGACACGGTGATGCTCGGCCCCTGATGCAGCGTGCGCCACCACACCACCGAATAGCGGATCACGGGCAGCAGCGCCGTCCCCGCGAGCCCGAAGATCGCCGGGATGCGCCCGTCGCCGCCGCGTTCGGCATCGGCGCGCGCCAGCCCGATCCAGGCGAGATAGAGAAAGAACAGCAGCAGCATCGACGTCAGCCGCCCGTCCCATTCCCACCATGTGCCCCAGGTCGGCCGCCCCCAGATCGATCCGGTGATCAGGCATAGCGCCGCGAAAACAGCGCCGGGCAGCGCCACCGCGCGCGCGGCGATCGCCGCCAGCGGATGCCGCCAGACGAGCAGGCTGAAGCTCGCCAGCGCGATGCCGGTCCAGCCGCCCATGCCGAGCCACGCGCTCGGCACATGGACATAGAGGATTCGCACGCTTTCGCCCTGCAGATAATCGGGCGGCGTCAGCGTCAGCCCGGCCCATGCTCCGACGGCGAGCAGCAAGAGGCCCGCCCACAGCAGCACCGGGGTCAGCGGGCGCGCGATCGACAGGAAGCGCGTCGGGTTGGCGAGGGCGTGGAGGGCGGGCACGATTGATGGCGGATTAGGGAAGATCGGACGGCAAATCCAGCCCGGAACCGTCGCCCCTGCGCAGGCAGGGGCCGCTTGGCTTGTGGCACATCCAAACGCCGCGCTTGCCGACCGAGGCCCCTGCCTGCG
Organism: Sphingomonas gilva; assembly: GCF_003515075.1. Lineage (GTDB taxonomy): Bacteria > Pseudomonadota > Alphaproteobacteria > Sphingomonadales > Sphingomonadaceae > Sphingomonas > Sphingomonas gilva. The sequence goes on along the minus strand of NZ_QWLV01000006.1, from coordinate 188,971 downwards.
CAGGGGCGACGGGAATCACCCCCGCCCGATCAGCCGCTGGGCGATCCGGTCGGCGACGTCGGCGGCGGGCGCGCTCGTGCGGTCGCTCTCGTCCCACACCTCGGTCAGCCGTTCGGGGATGCGGGCGATCCGCGCCTCGACCTCGGCGCGGTCGCCCTGCCCGAGATATTCGAGGCCGACATTGATGATGCCCCCGGCGTTGATGACGTAATCGGGGGCGTAGAGGATGCCGCGCGCATGCAGCCGCGCCCCGTCCTCGCGCGTCGCCAGCTGGTTGTTGGCGCCGCCCGCGACGACCTTCGCATCGAGCGCGGCGATCGACGCCTCGGTCAGGATCGCGCCGAGCGCGTTGGGGCTGACGATGTCGCACGACACCGCGAGCAGTTCCTCCGCCGGGACGACATGCGCACCAAGCTCGGCAGCCAGTTCCTCGGCCTTCGCCGCGTTGACGTCGGCCAGCGTCAGCCGGGCGCCGTCCTTGGTCAGCAGCCTGGCGAGGCCGCCGCCGACGCTGCCCACGCCCTGCACCGCGACGTGCACGTCGCGCATCGAATCGACGCCCAGCGCGCGCTTCGCAGCGGCGACGACGCCCAGATAGACGCCCATCGCGGTAAACGGCCCGGGATCGCCCCCGGCATGCCCCGCGCCCACCGGCAGCCCGGAGACATGGCGCGTCTCGGTCGCCACCACCTGCATGTCCGCCTCGCTGATGCCGACATCCTCCGCCGTGACATAGCGCCCGCACAGCGATTCGACCGCGCGGCCGAACGCCTTCAGCATCTCCGGCGTCTTGGTGCGGTCTGCGTCGGCCAGGATCACGCCCTTGCCGCCGCCCATCGGCAGGCCGGCCATGGCGTTCTTGAAGCTCATCCCGCGCGACAGCCGCAGCGCATCGGTGATGGCGCGCGCTCCTTCGGGATAGTGCCAGAAGCGGGCGCCGCCCGCGGCGGGGCCGAGCGCGGTCGAGTGGATCGCGATAATCGCCGTCAGCCCGGCGCTCTTGTCGCGAATCAGGTGGACGCCCTCGTGATCGTCGAAATCCGGATAATCCCACACGGCCGTCATCGCGCACCTTCAGGTCTAGAAATGAAATGTCGCAGGTGCGTAATATTCTTATCGCGGCACGATGGCCAGTCCCAAGGGAAAAATGGGGCGATCGACGGGATCCGAACCCGCGACCTCCGGTACCACAAACCGGCGCTCTAACCGACTGAGCTACGATCGCCACGCGCAGCATCACTGCGAGAGCGCGCTCCATAGGAGTGAGCGTGCCCAGCGGTCAAGCAGCACCGCGCCCCCTCGCATCGGATGAGGCGAGACGCTATGGGCGCGGCCATGACCGCCGCCGCCCAGCCCGCAGGCTCCGGCCTGCCCCCCGAACCCGTCATCGCCAATCTGATGCGCGTCCGCGGCATCCAGCGCGTGCCGAGCCCCAGGCTGACCCTGTTCGTCCAGCGCGGCTTCCTCCCGCCCGATCTGTGCGCCGCCATCTGCGGGCTGATCGATTCGAACCGGCGTCCCTCGACCGTGTCCGATCCCAATGGCGACGACGCCTTCCGCACCAGCGAGACGTGCGACCTGTCGCCCGACGACCCGATCGTGATCGAGGTTGAAGCGCGCATCGCGGCGCTGACGGGCCTCGACCCGCAATATGGCGAGCCGATACAAGGCCAGCGCTACGCCGTCGGCCAGCAGTTCAAGGCGCACACCGACTTCTTCGACGTCGATGGAGTGGATTACGAGCGCTACACCTCGGTCGCGGGGAACCGCACCTGGACGGTGATGATCTACCTCAACGAACCCAAGGCCGGCGGGGCGACGCGGTTCAAGGAAATCGACAAGATCGTGCCGCCGGAGACGGGCAAGCTGCTCGCCTGGAACAACCGCCTGGCCGATGGCGGCCTCAACGGCGCGACGCTGCACGCGGGGATGAAGGTGCGGGCGGGCACCAAGTACGTCATCACCAAGTGGTTCAGGGAAAGGCCGTGGGGTTGGTAGGCGAGCGAGAAGCCAGCTTTTGCCGATTCCATCCTTGTCGCCCCTGCGAAGGCAGGGGCCTATCCCGACGCGCCATCAACCGCCGCGCTCGCGGACGGCAAAGATGGGCCCCTGCCTTCGCAGGGGCGACGGTTCAGGTCGATCTATTCGGATCAGATGCGGCAAACCGCCGGGCGTGGTGGGCGCAGCAGGGATTGAACCTGCGACCCCACCCGTGTGAAGGGTGTGCTCTACCGCTGAGCTATGCGCCCACGCCCGATCGGGAAAAGCCCAAGGGCCCTTCCCGGAAAAGACACGGGCGACACATCGTGCCGCCCGGTCCGAAAGCTCATATTGGCGCTCGCCGGGCTTGTCCAGCCCGCACGCGCGCCGGGCGGTCTTAGTTGACCGCGTCCTTCAGCCCCTTGCCGGCCTTGAACTTGGGCTGGGTCGACGCCTTGATCGTCATCGGCTCGCCGGTGCGCGGGTTGCGGCCCGTCGACGCCTTGCGCTTGCTGACCGAGAAAGTGCCAAAACCGACCAGGCGAACCTCGTCGCCCTTCTTCAGCGCGCCGCCGATCGTATCGAAGACGGCTTCGACCGCCTTGCTGGCGTCGCCCTTGGTGAGCCCGGTGTGGTCAGCGACCGACCCGATCAGTTCTTGCTTGTTCATGCCCTGGGAACCCCCATTTTGTTGCTATCGGCGATTAGACTCGGTGACTCGGGCCTAGCCGGTGGCGCAGTAAGGCCGCCACAAATCCCCGTGTCAAAGGCTTTTGCGCGATTCCGCCGCGGTTTTGCGGCGGAATCGCGTCAAAATGCTCCAATCAATGCCGAACCGCCTCGCCAAGCGGGGAAATCGGGTGCGGCGGCTGGGCGGCGAGCTCGTCCGCCTCGCTCCACTCGATCGCGGTGAGCGGCTCGACCAGCGCCAGCTTGAGCGCCTCGTCGACATGGCTGACGGGCACGATGTTCAGCCCCTCGCGGATGTTGGCGGGGATCTCCACCAGGTCCTTCTCGTTCTCCTGCGGGATGAGGACGGTGGTGATGCCGCCGCGCAGCGCCGCCAGCAGCTTCTCCTTGAGGCCGCCGATCGGCAGCACGCGCCCGCGCAAGGTGACCTCGCCGGTCATCGCCACCTCGCGCCGCACCGGCACGCCGGTCAGCGTCGAGACGATCGCGGTGACGATGCCGATGCCCGCCGACGGACCGTCCTTGGGCACCGCGCCCTCGGGCAGGTGGATGTGGATGTCCTTGCGGGCATAAAGGCTGGGCTTGATGCCGTAGCTCGGGCTGCGCGCCTTCACATAGCTGAACGCGGTCTCGACCGATTCCTTCATCACGTCGCCCAGCTTGCCGGTGATCTTGGCCGATCCCTTGCCGGGGACCGTGACCGATTCGATCGTCAGCAGCTCGCCGCCCACCTCGGTCCAGGCGAGGCCGGTGACCGCGCCGATCTGGTGCTCCTCCTCGCCCAGTCCGTGGCGGAATTTCCGCACGCCGGCGAAGTCGGCGAGGTTGTCGGGCGTGATCGTCACGCTCTCCACCTTGCCCTCCAGGATGCGGCGCAGCGCCTTTCTCGCCAGCTTGGCGATCTCGCGCTCCAGCGTGCGCACGCCCGCCTCGCGCGTGTAATATTGGATCAGCGCGCGCAGGCCTTCGGTGGTGAGGGTGAACTCGCCGTCCTTCAGCCCGTGCTGCTTGATCTGCTTGGGCAGCAGGTGGCGCTGGGCGATCTCGACCTTCTCGTCCTCGGTATAGCCCTCAAGCCGGATGATCTCCATGCGGTCGAGCAAGGGCTGCGGCAGGTTCAGCGTGTTCGCGGTGGTGACGAACATGATGTCGGACAGGTCGACGTCGATCTCCAGATAATGGTCCTGGAACTTGCCGTTCTGCTCAGGGTCGAGCACCTCGAGCAGCGCCGAGGCGGGATCGCCGCGGAAATCCTGGCCGAGCTTGTCGATCTCGTCGAGCAGGAACAGCGGGTTCATCGTCCCCGCCTTGCGCAGGTTGGAGACGACCTTGCCGGGCAGCGAGCCGATATAGGTGCGCCGGTGGCCGCGGATCTCGGCCTCGTCGCGCACGCCGCCCAGCGACTGGCGGATGAACTCGCGCCCGCACGCCTTGGCGATCGAGCGGCCAAGCGAGGTCTTGCCGACGCCGGGCGGGCCGACGAGGCACAGGATCGGGCCCTTCAGCTTGTTGGTCCGCGCCTGCACCGCGAGATATTCGACGATCCGGTCCTTCACCTTCTCCAGCGCGAAATGATCCTCGTCGAGGATCGCCTGCGCGGCGGTGATGTCCTTCTTGATCTTCGATTTCTTGCCCCAGGGCAGGCCGAGCAGGGCGTCGAGATAGTTGCGCACGACGGTCGCCTCGGCGGACATCGGCGCCATCGCCTTCAGCTTCTTGAGCTCTCCGGTGGCCTTGGCGCGCGCCTCCTTCGACAGCTTCAGCGTGGCGATCTTCTGGGTCAGCTCGGCGATCTCGTCGCCCTCGCCTTCCTCGCCCTCATTGCCCAGCTCGCGCTGGATCGCCTTCAGCTGCTCGTTCAGATAATATTCGCGCTGGGTCTTCTCCATCTGGCGCTTGACGCGGCTGCGGATCTTCTTCTCGACCTGCAGCACGCCCAACTCGCCCTCCATGAAGGCGAACACCATCTCCAGACGCTTCTGCGGATCGCCCTCGATCAGCAGCGATTGCTTGTCGGACACCTTGATCGCGATATTGGCGGCGACCGCATCGGCCAGCTTCGAGGCGTCCTCGATCTCGGCGAACTGGACCGCGGTCTCGGCCGGCAGCTTCTTGTTGAGCTTGGCGTAGTTCTCGAACTGGTCGACCACCGAGCGCATCAGCGCCGACACTTCGGGGCCCTCGACCACCGCATCGTCGATCAGCGTCACGTCGGCGTTCAGGAATTCCGCCCCCGCCTCGATCGATTCGAGGCGCGCGCGCTGCTTGCCCTCGACGAGCACGCGCACTGTGCCGTCGGGCAGCTTCAGGAGCTGGAGGACGGTCGCGGTCACGCCCATGTCGTAAAGATCGTCGCGGCCGGGATCGTCCTCGGCCGGATCGAGCTGGGCGACCAGGAAAATCTCCTTGTCGCCGGTCATGGCGGTTTCCAGCGCCGCGACCGACTTGTCGCGGCCGACAAACAGCGGCACGATCATCTGCGGAAACACGACGATGTCGCGCAGCGGCAGAACAGGGTAGGACTGGGTCATGCAATCTCCGAAGGAAGGCGCGCGTGCGCCTCGTTTGCCTGCATATATGGGAATGCTTGCCGCCGCATCAATCGCGTGCGCGATTCCGGCCACCGCGGCCGACCCCGGCAAGCCGCCGCTCACCCCGCAGACCGCCAAGTCGGGCGGGAAGCTCGACGCCGACCAGGCCAAGCTCCAGTTCGACACCGCCGACCTCGCCTTCGAGATATTCCCCGATCGCGAGGCGATCTCCGGCATCGCCACGCTCAACTTCACGGCGAAAGCGGCCACCGACCGGCTGGTCATCGATCTTGACCGCAACCTTCCCGTCACCGCCATCGCGATCGACGGACGAGACCTGCCGAAGACGGCGTGGAGCAATCCCCAGGGGCAGCTGACCATCCGCCTGCCCCGCCGCATATCGGCGGGCGGCAAGGTCTCGGCGCGGATCACCTATGGGGGCACCCCGCACGTCGCGATCCGCGCGCCATGGGATGGCGGCTTCGTCTGGGCCAAGACGCCCCAGGGCGCGCCGTGGATCGCGACCGCGGTGCAGGGCGCGGGCTGCGACCTGTTCTGGCCATGCATCGACCATCCGACCGCAGAGCCCAAGCGGATCGATCTCCACATCACCGTGCCCGACGGGCTGAAGGCGATCTCCAACGGTCGCCTGCTGCGGACCGATCCCCTGCCCGACGGCCGGTCGACCTGGCATTGGTCGGTGGCCAACCCCACCAACTACGGCATCGCGCTCAACATCGCGCCCTATGAAGTCATCCGCGGCACCTATCAGAGCCGTTTCGGCAACAGCTTTCCGATGGAATATTGGCACCTCCCCGGGCGCGAGGCGAAGGCCAGGGGCCTGTTCGCCGAGTTCGCGCCGACGCTCGACTTCTTCGAGGCGACGGTCGGCCCCTACCCCTTCGCCGGGGACAAGATGGGCGTGGTCGAAACGCCGCATCTCGGCATGGAGCATCAGACGATCAACGCCTATGGCAATGAGTACAAGAAGGACGCGACCGGCTTCGACTGGCTGTTCCAGCACGAATTCGCCCATGAATGGTTCGCCAACCAGCTGACCGCGGCCGACTGGGACGATTTCTGGCTGCACGAAGGATACGGCGCGTACATGCAACCGCTCTACGGCCGCTGGCGGGAGGGCGAGGCGCGCTACGCGTCGATGATGGAGAAATCCCGCAACACCATCGCCAACGCCGCGCCGCTGGTCTCCGGCAAGCCGATGGCGGCGGAGGACGTCTACCGCATCGAAGATGGCGGGCCGGGCCAGGACATCTACGTCAAGGGCGCATGGATGCTCCACACCTTGCGCAACCTGATCGGCGACGCGGCCTTCATCGAAGTGACGACTCGCGCCGTCTATGGCCGGCCCGACCCCAAGCCGGGCAATTTCGAGCCGCGCTTCAGCTCCTCGGCCGAGTATCGCGCCATCGTCGACCAGGTGACCGGCAGCGACTATGGCTGGTTCTTCGACGTGTACCTCGATGAGGCGGCTTTGCCCGAATTGGTCGAGACGCGGCGCGGCAACACGCTGTCGCTCGCGTGGAAAACCCCGGAGAACAAGCCCTTCCCCATGCCCGTGGAGGTGCAGGTCGACGGCCGGGTCCAGCGGCTGGCGATGACTGGCGGCAAGGACACGCTGACGGTGCCCGAGGGCGCGCATGTCGTGGTCGATCCATGGGCGAAGATCCTCAAGCGTTCGAAGGCGGTGGAGGACTATCAGGCGTGGCAGGAGGCGCAGGCAGGGAAATGACGAACAAGATCGCGGCCATGGTCGCGGGGCTTGCCCTGCTTTCGGCTGGCATGGCGCACGCGCAGCGGAAGGTCGAATCCCCGCCCGACCCCTATGTCCATGGCGAAACCGGCTTCAACTTTCCGGCTGCGGTGGGATCGTTCGCCCGCCAGGCGGTGATCGAGTATAACGAAGAGGGGACCGATGTCGGCGTCAGCTACGAACTGATCGCGGACGGCAGCATAGTCGCGCTGGTCAGCGTCTATGTCTATCCGTCGCCGTCCGATGACGGCGCGGAAGACGCCCAGTGCCGGACATCCTATGACGGGGCCAAACAGGCGATCACCGAGCGTTTTCCCGATGCGAAACTCGTGCGGGAGGATAGCCGTCCCGCCCCCGACGCCGACGCCCGGCTGGCGGGCGATCACGTCGCCTACACAATCACCGCCGATTTCTTCAGCCGGCAGGGCGCGGTCGCGTCCGAACTCTACGTCTACTGCCCGCCGAAGAGCGGCTGGCAGGTGAAATACCGCACCTCGACGCCGGCGGGCAGCGAACACGACGACGCCGTTCAGCGTTTCATGGGCGCGTTGGAATGGCCGGAAAATCTCGGCGGCTAGGGTTCGATCAGGGCACGATCGTCGTGAACAGATAGGCCGCGAAGATCACGAGATGGACGACGCCTTGCAGCACCGTCGTCCGTCCCGTGCCCAGGGACAGCACCGCCACCAGCAATGACAGGCCGAGCAGCGTCAGCCCTTTGGGATCGATGCCCAGCGCCAGATCCCAGCCCATCGTCAGGCTGACGATCGCAACCGTCGGGATGGTCAGGCCGATCGTCGCCAGCGCGGAGCCGAGCGCGAGGTTGAGGCTGGTCTGCAACCGGTTGCGCCGCGCCGCCTTGACCGCGGCCAGGCTCTCGGGCGCCAGCACCAGCGCGGCGATGACGACGCCGACGATCGCGATCGGCAGGCCCGCGCCAAGCACCGCGGCTTCCACCGTCGGCGCCAGGTCCTTGGCCAGCAGGACCACGCCGACGAGCGCGACCAGCAGCACGCCGAACGCGATCCACGCCTCGCGGCCGCTGGGCGGCGCGGCGTGGAGGTCGGCCGGTACGTCGCCCTCCACCGCGGGCAGGAAATAGTCGCGGTGGCGAACCGTCTGGATCAGCACGAAGGTGCCGTAGAGGATCAGCGAGACGATCGCGGTGAAGGCGAGCTGCGCGTTCGAATAGAATGGCCCGGGCGTGCTCGCGGTGTAGTTGGGCAGCACCAGGCTCAGCACCGCCATCGCCGCGAGCACGCCCAGCGCTGCGCTCACCCCGCGCTGGACGAAACGCTGTTCGTGGTGGCTGACCCCGCCGACCAGGATGCAGATGCCGACGATGCCGTTCAGGATGATCATGATCGCGGCGAACACCGTGTCGCGGGCGAGCGCGGTGGTGTCCCCGCTGCCCGACATCATCAGCGATACGATCAGCGAGACCTCGATGACCGTCACCGCCACCGCGAGCACCAGCGTGCCGAACGGCTCGCCCACCTTGTGCGCGACGACCTCGGCATGATGCACCGCGGCCAGCACGCAGCCGATCAGGATGGCGGCCGCCGCCACCACGCCGATCCCGCCCAGCTTCGCGAGCGACGAGACGATCGCCAGCACGCCGATCGCGGGCAGCGCCAGCGACCAGATTGGCAGCGCCTTGTGGGGCTTCGCGCTCATTCGAATCCCAGCACGATGGCGATGGCCGGAAACAGGTTCTGCAGGGCGTGGACGGTCGCCGCCATCAGCATGGCGATCCAGAAGCCGCGCGGCCGCCAGGTGACGAATATGGTCGAAAAGATCAGGAAGGGCCACCAGATGACCAATCCCCAGGTGGCGGCCATCAGGCTGTGCACGCCACCCCATGCGGCCGCGCTCGCCAGCACGGCCTGCCAGGGCCGCAGCCAGCGCAGCAGCAGGTCGATCACCCCGCCCATGATCAGCGATTCGATGAGCGGGCTGAGGACGACGACGCCGATCAGCACCACGGCAATGTTGTTTCCGAGCTCAGGCGCCTCCGCTTCGGGAACGATCAGCGCGATCGCCGCGCCCAGCGCCATGCTGCCGCCGATCGACAGCAGCCAAGCCAGGGCGATGGTCAGATAGGGCCGATCGCTCCGAAAGAGCAGACCGGGCAGGATAGCGAGCGGGCCCCGGCCGTGCTGCCACGCCGGGGCAAACGCGACCTCCGTCAAGCGGCGTCGCCCGCCTTTTCCTTTTCCTTCTTGGCGTAGACGCGCACGGGTTCCTTGCGGCCCTCGATCACGTCCTTGTCGATGATCACCTCATCGACGCCGTCCATGCTGGGCAGATCGAACATCGTGTCGAGCAGCGTGCCCTCCAGAATCGATCTGAGGCCGCGCGCACCGGTCTTGCGCTCGATCGCCTTCTTGGAGACCGCGACCAGCGCCTCGTCGGTGAAGCCCAGTTTGACCGATTCCATGTCGAACAGTTTCTGATACTGCTTGACCAGCGCGTTCTTCGGCTCGGTCAGGATCTTGACCAGCGCCTCCTTGTCGAGATCCTCGAGCGTCGCGATCACCGGCAGGCGGCCGACGAATTCGGGGATCAGGCCGAACTTGAGCAGATCCTCGGGCTCGCCCTGGCGCAGGATCTCGCCGGTGCGGCGCTCCTCGGGCGCCGCCACATAGGCGCCGAAGCCGATCGACTTGCCCTGCAGGCGGTCGGCGATGATCTTCTCGAGGCCCGAAAAGGCGCCGCCGCAGATGAACAGGATGTTGGTCGTGTCGACCTGCAGGAACTCCTGCTGCGGATGCTTGCGCCCGCCCTGCGGCGGCACCGAGGCGGTGGTGCCTTCCATCAGCTTCAAGAGCGCCTGCTGGACGCCCTCGCCCGACACGTCGCGGGTGATCGAGGGGTTCTCCGCCTTGCGGCTGATCTTGTCGATCTCGTCGATATAGACGATGCCCCGCTGCGCCCGCTCGACATTGTAATCCGACGCCTGGAGCAGCTTCAGGATGATGTTCTCGACATCCTCGCCGACATAGCCCGCCTCGGTCAGCGTCGTCGCATCGGCCATGGTGAAGGGCACGTCGAGGATTCGCGCCAGCGTCTGCGCGAGCAGCGTCTTGCCGCAGCCGGTGGGGCCGACGAGCAGAATGTTCGACTTGCTGAGCTCGACATCGGCGCCCTTCGCGCCGTGGTTCAGCCGCTTGTAATGGTTGTGCACCGCGACCGAAAGCACGCGCTTGGCGCGGTTCTGCCCAATGACGTAATCGTCCAGCACGTCGCAGATCTCCTGCGGCGTCGGCACACCCCCGTCCTTCTTGGAGACGAGCGCGGACTTCGTCTCCTCGCGGATGATGTCGTTGCACAGCTCGACGCATTCATCGCAGATGAACACCGTCGGGCCCGCGATGAGCTTGCGCACCTCGTGCTGCGACTTGCCGCAGAACGAGCAATAGAGCGTGCTCTTCGAATCACCGCCGCTCAGCTTCGTCATTCAATCCATCCTTGGCGCGGGGCCTCCGCGCACAGCTCATCGTGGCGGACCATGGTAGCCCGCAAACATCCTAAGCGGCAATTGCCTAAAATCTTTACCGCCTAATCGGCCTTGTCGCCGTTCACCGCCTGACCGACGGGATCGTCCGCCGGGCTCGGCCGCTTGTCGAACACCTCGTCGATCAGGCCGAACGCCTTGGCTTCGTCGGTCGACAGGAACTTGTCGCGATCCATTGCTTTTTCGATCTCCTCCAGCGGCTGGCCGGTATATTTCGCGTAAAGCTCGTTCAGCCGGTGGCGGATGCGCAGGATTTCCCTGGCCTGGATCTCGATGTCGGTCGCCATGCCCTGCGCGCCGCCCGAAGGCTGGTGGATCATGATTCGCGCATTGCTGAGCGCGACGCGCATGCCCGGCTCGCCGGCGGCGAGCAGGAAGCTGCCCATCGACGCCGCCTGGCCGATGCACACCGTGCCGACGCGCGGGCGAATATACTGCATGGTGTCGTGGATCGCCATGCCCGCCGTCACCACGCCGCCCGGCGAGTTGATGTACATGTAGATGTCCTTCTTCGGGTTCTCGGACTCGAGGAAGAGCAGCTGGGCGGTGATCAGCGAGGCCATGTGGTCCTCGACCTGGCCCGTCACGAAGATGATGCGCTCGCGCAGCAGCCGCGAGAAGATGTCGAAGCTGCGCTCGCCGCGGTTCGACTGTTCGATGACGATGGGAACGAGTGCATCGTGAAGCGGGTGCATAAAGTCTCTCTGGTTTGCCCACGGCGCGAAGGGAGCGCCGCCCGGGCCCTACATCGCGGTTCGTGCGCCGCGCTTCAAGGGGTGTCGGCGCCGGGCGCGGGATGCGCCAGATAGGCGAGCCGCTTCACCTCGCGCCGTCCGCGCACCACGGTGTCGAGGATCAGCCCGGCGAAGAAGCTCAGCGACGCGAGGATCATCAGGCCGGTGGCGAGGATGGCCGTCGGGAAGCGCGGCACCAGCCCGGTCTCGGCATAGGTCAGCATCAGCGGGATGGCGAGGATCACCGCCGCCAGCGCCAGCAGCGCCGCCAGCACGCCGAAGAACAGCAGCGGCCGCTCGATGCGATAGAGCGTGGCGATGGTGCGCAGGATGCGGAAACCGTCGCCATAGGTGCTGAGCTTCGATTCGGACCCCTCGGGCCGCGCGAAATAGGGCGTCTCGATCTCCGCCACCGGCATCCTGAGTTCGAGCGCATGGACGCTGATCTCGGTCTCGATCTCGAAGCCTGCCGAAAGCAGCGGGAAACTCTTCACGAAGCGTCGCGAAAACACCCGGTAACCCGAGAAGATATCGCTGAAACTCCGGCCGAACAGCTGCGCGAGGATGCCGGTCATCAGCCGGTTGCCGAACCGGTGCCCGCGGCGATAGGCGGCGACGTCGTCATCCACCCGCGCGCCGACCACCATGTCGAGCTGCTCGTCGAGCATGCGCGCGATCAGCTTCGGCGCGGACGCTGCGTCATAGGTCGCGTCGCCGTCGGCCATGACATAGATGTCGGCGTCGATATCGGCGAACATCCGCCGCACGACATGGCCCTTGCCCTGCATCCGCTCGCCGCGAACGATCGCCCCCGCGCCGCGCGCGACCGACACGGTCCGGTCGCCGCTGTTGTTGTCGAAGACGTAGATCTTCGCCTGGGGCAGCGCGGCATGGAACGCCGCGACCGTCTGCCCGATCGCGGCTTCCTCGTTATAGCAGGGCAGAAGAACCGCGATCCGCAAACGACACCCCCTGCCCCGTCCCTAGCGGACGAAGGTTTACGCCTTCTTGGCGGCCGGCTTCTTGGCCGGAGCCTTCTTGGCGGGCGCGGTCTCCTTCGCAGGCGCGTCCTTCTTCGCGGGCGCCTTCTTGGCCGCTGCGGGCTTGGCTTCGGCCGCCTCGGCCTTCTTCACCGGCGCCGGCTTGGCTTCGGCCGCTTCCGCCTTCTTGGCGGGAGCCTTCTTCGCGGCGGGCTTCGCTTCTTCGGTCACGGCTTCGGACTTGGCGGGCTTCTTCGCCGCCGCCTTCTTCGCCTTGGACTTTTCGTCATGATCGTGATCGTGCCCGCAGCCCGGCCCGTGGACGTGGCCGTCCTCGGATTCGATCGCCGCTTCCAGATCGGCGCGGGCGACCTCGCGGTCGCTGATCTCCGCCTTGCCGAACAGGAAATCGACCACCTTGTCCTCGTAGAGGGGCGCGCGCAGCTGGGCTGCGGCCATCGGCTCCTGCTGGACGTACTGGATGAAGCGCTGCTGCTCCTCGCCGCGATATTGCTGCGCGGCCTGCATGATCAGCCGGTTCATCTCCTGCTGGCTGACCTCGACGCCGTTGGCCTGGCCGATCTCGGAAAGGAGCAGGCCCAGCCGCACGCGGCGTTCGGCGATCTTGCGGTAATCGTCGCGCTCGGCCTCCATCTCCTTCATCGCAGCGGCCGGGTCGGCCTCATGGCTCGCCTCATGCTCCAGCTGCGCCCAGATCTGGTTGAACTCGGCCTCCACCATAGACGGCGGCACGTCGAAATCATGGCCCTCGGCCAGCTGATCGAGCAGCTTGCGCTTCATGTGCGTGCGGGTGAGCCCGTTATGCTCCTGCTCGATCTGCCCGCGGATCAGCTCCTTGAGCTTGTCGAGGCTTTCGAGGCCCAGAGACTTGGCGAAGGCATCGTCGATCCTGGTGTCGCCGGGCAGCTTCACCTGCTTGATCACCAGATCGAAGGTCGCGTCCTTGCCGGCCAGATCCTTCGCGCCGTAATCCGCCGGGAAAGTGACCTTGATCTGCTTCTCGTCGCCGGTCTTGACGCCGACCAGCTGGTCCTCGAAGCCCGGGATCAGGCGGCCGGAACCGATCGCCACCGACATGTCCGTGCCCGTGCCGCCCTCGAATGCGACGCCGTCGACCTTGCCGGTGAAATCCATCACCACCAGGTCGCCTTCCTTGGCCTTATGGGCCTTGGGCGCGTCGTCATACTGGGTCTGGCCCTCGGCGATCCGCGCGATCTGCGTGTCGACCGCGGTGTCGTCGACCGGCGCGGTCAGCCGCTCGAGCTTCAGCTCCTCGATCTTGGGCGCCGGCACCTGCGGCAGCACTTCCAGCTCGACCTTCACCTCGGCATTCTTGCCGGGCTCATAGCCCTCGCCCAGCTCGACCGAGGGCTGCATCGCGGGACGCAGCTTGTTGTCGGCCATCAGCTTCTGCACGCCTTCCTGGATCGAGCTGTTGAGCGCGTCCTGCATCAGCGCCGGGCCGTGCATCTTCTTGACGAGGTTGGCGGGCACCTTGCCGGGGCGGAAGCCGGGCATGCGCACCTGCGGCGCGACGCGCTTCAGCTCGGCGTCGACCTTGCCGTCGATCTCCTTGGCGGTGATGGTGAGCGTATAGGCGCGCTTCAGGCCCTCGTTCAACGTCTCGACAGTCTGCATTGCTCGTTCGATGCCTTTAATCGGAAGAGAATTTCGGGTGCCCCAGCTTCCGCTTCGGAAAACTGGTGCGGGCGAAGGGACTCGAACCCCCACATCTTGCGATACCAGAACCTAAATCTGGCGCGTCTACCAGTTCCGCCACGCCCGCTTGGACACCGCCGGTCGGCGGCGGTCTATAGCAGGGCGCGGGCGAAGGGCAAGCGAGCGGTGGAGCCGGGCGGCGACTGACGCGTTGAAGAGGGCCAAAGGAGATATGTGATGGCCAGCGTACCTAATAATCCGGACCCCGGCGGCGATCCGCTGTCCCCCGGCAGCACGCCCGACGAGATCATCCCGCCCACCCCCGATCAGGACAATCCCGCACCGATCGACGATCCCTCGCCCGATCAGGGCCCGATCGAGACCCCGCCGCCGGGAGAAGCCGCATGAGCGGCCGGCGCGGACCCGAGGATCGGGACGACGATCCCCGCAGCGATATCCAGCAGGTCGTCGAAAGCCGCAAGGACGATGCGGAGCGCGCCCAGGGCGGCGACGAGACATCGCCCTTGGAGGACGCCGGCGCGGAGGACGGCGTCGGCGGCACCGCCGGCGTGGTCAAGAACCAGGACGTCGCGCCGGGATCGCCGACCGGGGATGGCTGAGGCAGATTAGTTCGCGCCCGGGGCCGAAGCGCCAGCCTGATCGCCCGTCAGATCGATGACCCTGTCCCGGTCATAAGCAAAGACGCCGGGAATTGGCTGCAGTCGGCCTATCGGTAGCCCGAAGAAATTTGGCAGCTTGCCGGCGGGGCGGTATGCCGCAGGTTCAATCGTAGCGCTGGACAGACGTGGATCGACAGGCATGGCAGGCGTCGCCGGCTCTATTCCATAGCCGATCACCTTAGGAAAGGAAGAGTCGCCGGCCGGCACCGTCGGCAAGGGCAGCAAGACAGCCTTACCCAAATCGGTGACCTGACCCGCCCTGGCAGTGAATCGGACGCTGCCCATGCAGAAGCACATGCCGGCCATGCCCTGTGGCCCCTCCATCACCGGTCCGTACAGACGATAGGTCCCTGGGGTGACTTCCGTAAGATACACGGAATTGCCCTTTGCCTTGCTCAGCCTGTTCACCGGCCCCACCGCGACCTGTGCAATCAGAGGAAACGGCGTGAAGGCAAAGTTCGCTTCCGTCAGTTCGTCCGGTTTTTTTGGAGGCGCGCGCATCGCGCCTGCCCCCGCCTTGTCATGGGCAGCCATGTCGCGCTCATATCTTGCGAGCTTCTTGGTGTAGCGCTCACGTTCCTCGGCATAGGCTTCGGCGCGCAACCGGTCGTATTCGGCCTGATCCTCGGGATCGGGATCCTTCATGAACATGAACGCCGTCTGGTCTTCGGCGCGTATCATAATGTAGGCGCGGTCCGGCGACAGCGCGATCGTGGGCTTATCCTTGACCGGCTTCGCCTCGACAAAGACATGGTCTTGCGCCGGCGCCGCCGAAGCAGTGAAGGCGGCGGCTATGGCCACGACGATTGCGATGCGCTTCATTGCCCCAAAGCCTTCCCGACGGGCAATGCGGTCGCCGCAACCAGCGCCTGCTGACGCAGCATAGCGACGCGGCGCTTGGGCTCGACCGATCCCATACCTTCCTCGAAATTGAACTTTTCCCAGAAGGCCTTGGGCAGACCATACCGGTCATACCCCTTGAAATGCATGCATGCCCGCATGTTCATCCGTCGGACGCGGCGGCGTTCGCCCGAACCGAAGATCGCGTCCGCAATGGCATTGCCGAGTGCGCCGCCAATCGCGCCGCCCAGCGTGCCGGCATAGGGATAGGGCACCTGCGTATACCCCATCCCGCTTGAAAGGCCGCTGGCATAGCCATCGCATTCGCTGATATCGGCATAGGCGGTGGCGAAGTCGGTCTCCGCGCGATGGAAGTAATAATATTTGTCGAAGTCTTTCGCCTCGTCGCCTTCCGGCTCGAAGGTGAGCGCCGGCATGGTCACGCTCGCCGCATCCGTGTTGCTGATGGTCGCAGCCGCAAAGGGTGATGCGCTCTCGGCGATCACCGCCCCCGCGGTTTGTGCCTGCACGACCGAACCGACGCACGCCATCGCGCACGCAGCCGCGAATACCGATCTCTTCATAAGCCCCCCGGCCATGCTCCCCCGAATGGATCGAACCGCCCCCGATTCGTCTCCTGCTTCGATACTATCCGCCGCGCGTCCTCGCGCAAGTCGCGTCAGCCCAGCGCCTTCTTCAGCAGCTCGTTGACCACGGCCGGGTTGGCCTTGCCGGCCATCGCGCGCATCGTCTGGCCGACGAAGAAGCCGAACAGCTTGTCCTTGCCGCCACGATACTCGGCCACCTTGTCGGGGTTGGCGTCGAGCACCTTGGCGATCTCCGCCTCGATCGCGCCGGTGTCGCTGGTCTGCTTGAGGCCGCGTTCCTCGACGATCTGCTCCGCGCCGTCGCCGGTCTCCAGCATGATCTCGAACACCTGCTTGCCGAGCGTGCCCGAAATCGTGCCGTCGGCGACCAGCGCCAGCAGTTCCGCGCCCTTGAGCGGCGAGACCGGGCTGTCGTCCAGATCCTTGCCCAGCCGGTTCAATGCGCCGAACAGATCGGACAGCAGCCAGTTGGCCGAGGCCTTGGCCACTTCCGCCTCGCCCTTGCCCTGGATGCGCGCGCCTTCGGCGAGCAGCGCCTCGAACCAGCGCGCGGTCTCGGCCTCGGCGGTCAGCACCGCGGCGTTGTAGGCGGAAAGGCCCAGCGCCTCCTCGTACCGCCGCCGCTTGGCGTCGGGCAGCTCGGGCAGCGACTGGCGGCATTCCTCCAGGAACGCGTCGTCCAGCTCGAGCGGCAGCAGGTCGGGATCGGGGAAATAGCGGTAATCGTGCGCATCCTCCTTGGACCGCATCGATCGAGTCACGCCCTTGTCGGGATCGAACAGCCGCGTCTCCTGGACGATCGTGCCGCCGTCCTCCAGCACCTCGACCTGGCGGCGCGCCTCATGCTCGATCGCCGCCATGACGAAGCGCACCGAGTTCACATTCTTGGTCTCGGTCCGCGTGCCGAACGGATCGCCCGGCTTGCGCACGCTGACATTGACGTCGGCGCGCATCGACCCTTCCTCCATATTGCCGTCGCACGAGCCGACATAGCGCAGGATCGATCTCA
Organism: Sphingomonas gilva; assembly: GCF_003515075.1. GTDB lineage: Bacteria > Pseudomonadota > Alphaproteobacteria > Sphingomonadales > Sphingomonadaceae > Sphingomonas > Sphingomonas gilva. Next base: position 171,951 of record NZ_QWLV01000006.1, on the reverse strand, counting down.
GCTTCCGGACATAAGCCCCTGCCTCGGCGGGAGAGCGCATGTCCGGCCGGCTGACGATCTCCATCAGCGCGACGCCCGAGCGGTTGAGGTCGACATAGCTGCGCGTCGGATGCTGATCGTGCATCAGCTTGCCCGCATCCTGTTCGATATGGATGCGCTCGATGCCGATCTCCTTGGTCGCGGCGTCGGGGTCCTTCTCGTCCAGGCTGATCGCGATCCGCCCCTCGCCCACGATCGGGTGGTAGAGCTGGCTGATCTGATAGCCCTGGGGCAGATCGGCGTAGAAATAATTCTTCCGGTCGAACCGCGACCAGCGATTGATCTCGGCGTCGATCGCCATGCCCGTGCGCACCGCCTGCCGCACGCATTCCCTGTTGGGCACCGGCAGCATGCCCGGCATCGCGGCGTCAACGAGTGACACCTGCGTATTGGGCTCCGCCCCGAAATCGGTCGCAGCGCCGGAGAACAATTTGGCCTTCGACGTCACCTGCGCATGGACCTCAAGGCCGATCACGACCTCCCACTCGCCGGTTGCGCCCTGGATGCGGTATGCTGTGTCGGTCATTCGTCGGTCTCAGACTTGAATTTCGCCTGATCGCCCTATTCAATCGCTTGCCGGCTCGTCAAGATAAACATATCATATGTGGTATGAATCTCGTGCTCGATACCGATGTTGTTGTCGCGGGTATCCGCAGTCCAACGGGAGCATCTGCGGAACTGCTGAGACTGGCCAGACACGGCGCATTTCGACCTGTCGTAAGCGTGCCTCTGTTGCTTGAATATGAAGCCGTCGCAACATTGCCCGACCATCTGGACGCCGCCGAACTCAACGCAGGCGAAGTTCAAGCGCTCCTCGACCTGTTGGTCGGAGTGGCGGAATGGACCAGGGTCTATTATCTTTATCGCCCGCTCATCCGTGATCCGGCTGATGAGATGGTGCTCGAAGCCGCCCTGAATTCGGGCGCCGATGCAATTGTGACATTCAACCGCAGAGATTTCGGTTCCGCACCCGCAGACTTCAACCTGGGATGCTGGCTGCCGCATGAAGCTTTGGAGAAGGTAAGATGACGACACCGGCAATTTATCAACTTCGCTTGCCGCGATCGATCAAGCAGGCGGTAGAACGCTATGCGAAGCAGGACGGCATTAGCATGAACCAATTCATGGCGACGGCGGTGGCCGAGAAGCTTTCCGCACTCGAAAGCGCGCGCTTTTTTGAAGAGCGTTATGAGCGCATGAATCTCGAAAAATTCGATGAGATCATGTCCCGCAAGCGCGGCGTTCCGCCGCGCGAGGATGACGTGATCGGCTAGGGTTCAAGATCAATCACCACCAGCGCTGCGGCCGCGCGGTGAAGCCGGCGCGTTCCTCGATCGCGAGGCCGGCGTTCAGCACGCCCTGTTCGTCCAGCGCCGGGCCGATGATCTGCAGTCCCAGCGGCAGTCCGTCCTTGTCCAACCCGCCCGGCACCGACATCGCCGGCAGGCCCGCCAGCGAGCTCGGCACGGTGAACACGTCGTTCAGATACATCGCCAGCGGATCGGCCGATTTCTCGCCCAGCGCGAACGCCGCGCTGGGCGCGGTCGGGGTCAGCAACAGGTCGCAGCTTTCCCATGCGGCCTCGAAATCGCGCGCGATCAGCGTGCGCACCTTCTGCGCCTGGGTGAAGTACGCGTCGTAGAAGCCTGCCGACAGCACATAGGTGCCGATCATGATGCGCCGCTTGACCTCCGCGCCGAACCCCGCCGCGCGCGTCGCCGCATACATGTCCTGCAGCCCCGCCCCGTCGGGCAGGTCGCGCAGGCCGTAGCGCACGCCGTCATAGCGGGCGAGGTTGGAAGACGCCTCTGCCGGCGCGATGATGTAATAGGCCGGCAGCGCGTACTTGGTGTGCGGCAGCGAGACCTCGACGATCTCCGCGCCCGCATCCTTCAGCCAGGCGATCCCCTGTTCCCACAGCGCGTCGATCTCGCCGGGCATGTCGTCGACGCGATATTCCTTGGGAATGCCGATGCGCTTGCCCTTCAGGTCGCTCGACAACCCCGCTTCCCAATCGGGCACCGGCAGGTCGAGCGAGGTCGCGTCCTTCGCGTCGAACCCCGCCATCGCGCCCAGCATGATCGCGCAGTCGCGCACGTCGCGCGCCATTGGGCCCGCCTGGTCGAGCGACGAGGCGAACGCCACCGTGCCCCAGCGCGAGCAGCGGCCATAGGTCGGCTTGATCCCCGATATTCCGACGAACGCCGCGGGCTGGCGGATCGAGCCGCCGGTATCGGTGCCGGTCGCCCCCGGACACAGCCGCGCGGACACCGCCGCCGAGCTGCCGCCCGAGGAACCGCCCGGCGCCAGCGGCGCATTGCCGCCGTCCTTCCTGCGCCACGGCGAGACGACGTTGCCGAACGCGCTGGTCTCGTTGGACGAGCCCATGGCGAACTGGTCCATGTTGAGCTTGCCCAGCATCCCCGCGCCCGCGCGCCACAGATTGGCGGAGACGGTCGATTCGTACTGCGGCACGAACCCGTCGAGGATGCCCGAGGCGGCGGTGGTCGCCACGCCTTCGGTGCAGAACAGGTCCTTCATGCCGATCGGCACGCCCGCCATGCTCCCCATCGGCGCACCCTCGGCGCGCGCCTTGTCGGCGGCGTCGGCGGCGGCGAGCGCGTGGTCGGGCGTCTCGACCAGAAAGGCGTTCAATGGCTTGGCGGCCGCGACCGCGGCGATGAACCCCTCGGCCACCTCGCGCGCGGTGAAGTCGCCGGCGCGCACGCCGGCGCGGATCGCGGCGATGCCCAGATCGGTCAGCTCGCTCGTCATTCGATCACCTTGGGCACGGTGAAGAAGCCGTGCTCCGCCTGGGGCGCATTCGCCAGCACCTTGTCGCGGACATTGCCGTCGGTCACCACGTCGTCGCGCAGGCGCAGATGATTGGGGATGACGGCGGTCATCGGCTCGACCCCGGAAACATCGACCTCGCCCAGCTGCTCGATCCAGCCGAGGATGTTGTTGAGCTCGGGCGCGAGCGCCTCCGCCTGGGCGTCGTCGATGCGGATGCGCGCCAGGCTCGCGATCTTGCGGACGGTTGCGGTATCTACGGACATGGGGCGCGGCTAGCATCCGCGCCCGCGCCCTTCAAGCGGCCTGCGCGTGCATGACTTGCACCCGCCCCCTCAAGCAACGACATTGCGCGTGCGGGCGTTTACGCTGCACTGCACCACGGAGATCGATCTTGGCCCGAAAGTTCCTCTATGTCGTCGCAGTCCTGATCGTGATCGCCATCGCCGCCCTGTTCGCCTACCGCCTGTTCGGTCCGGAGCTGATGCGCGTCGCGCTGGTGCCGACCGCGCGGTTCGAGCCGGCGCCCGCCCGCACGATGAGCGCCTATGCCGATCCCGACGCCTGGATCGCCCGCCCCGACAAGCCCGGCAACCCGGCGCTCTACCTGCCGCCCGGCGTCGAGATGCCGGCGGAGAAGGGCGACGCCGCGATCTTCTTCATCCATCCGACCTCCTATCTCGAGCGCACCCGCTGGAACGCGCCGCTCGACAATGCCGAGGCCAATGACCGCGCCGCGCTGTTCGTCCGCGGCCAGGCGAGCGCGTTCAACGCCGCCGGGGACATCTGGGCGCCGCGCTACCGCCAGGCGACCTTCGGCGCGTTCCTCACCGGGCAGGAGGAGGCGCAGCAGGCGCTCGATCTCGCCTATGGCGACGTCGCCGCCGCGTTCGACGAATTCCTCGTCGAAGCGGGCGACACCCGCCCGATCATCCTCGCCGGCCACAGCCAGGGCGCGCTTCACCTGACGCGGCTGCTGCGCGAGAAGATCGCCGGCAAGCCGGTCGCGAAGCGGATCGTCGCGGCCTATGTCGTCGGCTGGCCGGTCTCGCGCACCGCCGATCTTCCGGCGCTCGGCCTGCCCGAATGCACCGCGCCCGATCAGGCGGGCTGTCTCCTTTCGTGGCAGAGCTTCGCCGAGCCGGCCGATCCCTCGCTGATCCTCGACACCTTCGACGCCAGCACCGGCTTCAACGGCCAGCCGCGTGAAGATACGCCGATCGTCTGCACCAATCCCCTGCTCGGCATGCCCGGAGACGCGCCCGCATCGGCCAATCTCGGCACGCTCGTCCCTTCGGCGGACCTGACCAGCGGAACGCTGACGCCGGCCGCCGTCCCCGCGCGCTGTTCCGATCGGGGCTTCCTCCTGATCGGCGACCCGCCGGAAATGGGCGCCTATGTGCTGCCGGGGAACAACTACCACGTCTACGACTACAGCCTGTTCTGGGCCAACGTCCGCGCCGACGCCGCCCGGCGGCTTGACGCGTTCGAGGGCGCGGGCGAGAGCAGCGCATGGTCACGACCGAAGCCGCCGCCTTCCGCGCCCAGCTCCCGCAAGGCGGCCGCCTGATCGGGCTCGATCTCGGCACGAAGACCATCGGCACCGCGCTGTGCGACGCCGGCTGGAGCTTCGCCAGCCCGGCCGGCACCATCGCCGTTGGCAAATTTGCCAAAACAAAGGCCGCCCTGGCCGATCTGATCTCCAGGCAACAGGTCAAGGGCATCGTCTTGGGCCTGCCCCTCAACCTCGACGGCACCGCCGGCCCCCGCGTCCAATCGACCAGGGCCTTCGCGCAGAACATCGCCGATCTCGGCCTGCCGATCCTGCTATGGGACGAACGCTGGTCCACCCAGGCGGTCGAGCGCCAGATGATCGCCGAGGACCTGAGCCGCGGCAAACGCGCCGGACGCGTCGATGCGCTCGCGGCCGCGCACATCCTGCAAGGCGCGATCGACGCGCTGACGATGGGGTGAGTGCAGTCGTCCCTTCCCGTCACCCGGAATTAGGCGCACTACCTCCCCAGCCCGTCACCCCGGACTTGTTCCGGGGTCCATGGGGCCACAAGGACCACCTACCGGCTCGAACACAACCCCACCGCAAGATCATCCCACGTCGGGTTCAGCTCCTCGATCACGTTGATCTTCCACTGCCGCGGCCACTTCTTGATCGTCTTCTCGCGGGCGATCCGTGAAACCGCTCGCCAGAAGATAGACGCAAGGCTGCCGCTCCCTCGTAGCTTACCGAATGCCGCCCGATGGATGCCGGAACAAGCCTGTCCTGAGCCTGTCGAAGGGTCCGGCATGACGAGGGTGGATTGGCCGCTCTACCTCCCCCAACCCGTCACCCCGGACTTGTTCCGGGGTCCATCGTGCCGCCAAAATTATCCTAGCGGCTCGAACCCAAACCCCACCGCAAGGTCATCCCACGTCGGGTTCAACTCCTCGATCACGTTGATCTTCCACTGCCGCGGCCACTTCTTGATCGTCTTCTCGCGGGCGATCGCGGTCGCCATGTCGTCATGCATCTCGAACCACACCAGCCGCTTGACGCCATGCCGCGCAGTGAACCCGCCGGTGATCTCCTCGCGATGCTGGTGGACGCGGGCGAGCAGATCGGACGTCACGCCGGTGTACAGCGTTCCGTAGAAACCGCTCGCCAGAAGATAGACGCAAGGCTGCCGCTCCCTCATAGCTTACGGAATGCCGCCCGATGGACCCCGGAACAAGCCTGTCCTGAGCCTGTCGAAGGGTCCGGGGTGACGAGTCGGAACAGTATGAAACGAACTTTTCATCGTCATGCCGGACTTGTTCCGGCATCCATCGCGCCGCGGGAACTACCGTAACGACTTGACGCCAAACCCCACCACAATCTCATCTCAACTCGGGTCTGCCCTGACTCTGCCGCGCTCCCCGCCGCACGCCCCACGGGCGCTCGCGATACCATTTGGTCACGATATATTTGACGCCCTCGGCCACGGGCAGCCCGGCATGAAGCGTCGCCGGATTGGGCTCGCCCGCCTCGTCCAGATTGTTCCAGACGACGAGGCTGCCGATGCGCGGCGGGATGGTCAGCTCGATCCGCGGGAATTGCGTCTCGCCGCCCCGCCCCGGCACGTTGAGGAAGGCCATCGCCGTCCAGGTCCGCTGGCCGCCGATCTCCTTCTGCCTCCCCCAATAGGGCTCGCTCGGGCGCAGATAGTCGTGATGCGGCTTGAACTGCTGGCCGACGCCGTAACGCTGCCCCTGCAGGATCTCGCCCAGCCGCGGGTCGATACCCAGCAGTCGGGCGATGCGAGCGTCGATGCCCCTTACCAGCGGATTCTCCCGATCGAGGTTGCACGTCTCGCTGGTCCTGAAGGCGGCATCCGGATTTTCGGACAGCAGGCGCGAAGGCTTCCGGTTGGCGTCGATCATTCCGATCAAGGCCGCGCATTCATCCGGCGAAAGGAAATCCCTGAGGATGAACAACTCGATCATCGCGAGCGGCGGCCGAACGACCCCCGGCGTCGCCCCCAGCCTCTCCCGCGCGATCCGGGCGGTCTCGGCAATGCCCATAGCGCAGGCTCCGCTGCTGCACTCCATGCCGGACATCTGTCATCGCAACGACCGGATCGCACAAGCGATTTAGTGGCGCGGGCCGGCAGCAAGAAATCGCTGTCCTACATGGCCGCGAAATGCCACCGTCGAGCTCGATGTCCCACCGGTCCGCTATCTCCTCCTTGCTGCGTCGTCGTCCGAGCGCAGTCGCAGGGGGCAACCCACCGGGGACGTATCCTCACTTTCCTCACCTTTCGATTGCGTTTGCTGCAACCCTCACCGCGCGCCCGAGTCGCCCGGGCCGCTTGCCCGCCGCCCCATCCGGCGCTAACCGGCCTCTTCGATGAGCGAGATCGACCACCGCCCCGGCTCCCAGATCAAGGGCGGCGCCGTCTTTCCGCATCGCCATCTGCTCGGCATCGCCGGGCTCCAGCCGCACGAGCTCCTGTTCCTGCTAGACGAGGCCGAGCAGTGGATCGACATGAACCGCGCCGCCTCCAAGCATGACGGCCGGCTCGAAGGCCTCACCCAGATCAACGCCTTTTTCGAGAACAGCACCCGCACGTTGCTGTCGTTCGAGATCGCCGGCAAGCGGCTGGGCGCGGACGTGGTCAACATGGCCGCCGCCACCTCCAGCCTCAAGAAGGGCGAGACGCTGATCGACACCGCGGTGACGCTCAACGCGATGCGCGCCGATGTGATCGTCATCCGCCACGCAGCCTCGGGCGCGGTGGGGCTGATCGCCGACAAGGTCGATTGCCCGGTCCTGAACGCGGGCGACGGGCGGCACGAGCACCCCACCCAGGCGCTGCTCGACGCGCTCACCATCCGCCGCCGCCGCGGCTCGATCGCCGGGCAGATCGTCGCGATCTGCGGCGACATCCTCCACAGCCGCGTCGCGCGCTCGAACATCCTCGCGCTGACCAGCCTCGCCGCGCAGGTCCGCGTGATCGCCCCGCCCACGCTGATGCCGCCCGCGATCGAGGAGCTGGGCGTCACCACCTTCACCGATTTCGACAAGGGGCTGGAGGGCGCGGACGTGGTGATGATGCTGCGGCTGCAGAATGAACGCATGTCGGGCGGCTTCATCCCCTCCACGCGCGAGTTCCACGCGCTCTACGGCCTCACCGCCGAACGGCTGAAGCGCGCCGCGCCCGACGCGCTCGTCATGCACCCCGGCCCGATGAACCGCGGCGTCGAGATCACCAGCGAGGTGGCCGACATGCCCGGCCGCTCGGCGATCACCGAGCAGGTCGAAATGGGCGTGGCGGTGCGCATGGCCTGTCTCGACATACTCACCCGTCGCGCGCGCAAGGTGGAGGGTTGGGCGTGACGGTGCGCCTCTTCACCAATGCGCGGCTGGTCTGCCCCGTCGCGGGCGTGTCGCAGGGCGGCCTGCTGGTCCGCGACGGCAGGATCGCCGAGATCGGCAAGGTCGCCGCGCCGTCGGACGCCTACACCACCGATCTCGCCGGCGCGACGCTCGCCCCCGGCATCGTCGATATCGGCGTGTTCGCGGTCGACCGGGCGGCGTTCCGCGCCGGCGGCATCACCCGCGCCGCGACCATGCCCGGCGTGTCGGGCGAGCGCGACGACGATGCGCTGTCGCTCCACCGCATCGTGCCCGGCCTGGTCGGCGAGGACCTGTTCGAGATGGCCGCGGCGAAGCGGCGCGGCGCGGTGGCGGTCTCCACCGGGCGAAGCTGGATCGGCGATTCGGGGCTGATGCGCCGGGTGATGGCCTATGCCGCGGCGCTCGACCTGCCGATCGTCAGCCATGCCGAGGATGCCGGGCTGGTCGGCGATGCGGTCGCGACCGACGGCGCCACCGCGACGCGTCTGGGGCTGGCCTCGGCGCCCGCCGCCGCCGAGACGATGGCGGTGATGCGCGACCTGTTCCTTTCGGAGGTGACCGGCGCGCGGCTTCATTTCCGCCAGGTGACCACCGCGGGCGCGCTCGACATCATCCGCGCGGCGAAGAAGGGCGGCGCGCCGGTCACCTGCGGCATCACGCCCGCGCATCTGTTCCTCTCCGACATCGCGGTCGAGGATTTCCGCACCTTCGCCAAGCTCTCGCCGCCCCTGCGCAGCGAGGCCGATCGTCAGGCCTGCCTGCGCGCTGTGGCGGACGGGACGATCGACCTGATCTGCTCGGGCCATGATCCCAAGGGGCCGGAGGACAAGCGCCTGCCCTTCGCCGAGGCCGAGGCGGGCGCATCGGGCGCGGAGACGCTGCTCGCGCTGTCGCTGGGCCTGGTGCGCGACGGCCTCATCACCGTCGATCGCCTGTTCGCGCTGCTCGCCGCCAATCCGGCCAAGCTGATCGGAGTCCGGGCCGGCACGCTCGAGCCCGGCATGCCCGCCGATCTGATCGTCATCGACGAAGGCGCACCGTGGCGCATCGACGCGCTCCGGATGCAGGCGCGCGCCGGCAACACGCCGTTCGACGGCCTGCCCACCCAGGGCAAGGTGCTGCAATTGATGGTGGGCGGGAAACTGGTCGCTTAGTCCGTCGCCCCTGCGAAAGCAGGGGCCTCAGTCGGCAGACGCGACATCGGATGTGCCCCAAACCAGCGGCCCCTGCCTTCAGCCGCAGGCTGAAGTTTATCCTGAGCGTCTGCCTTGCAGGCAGTCGAAGGGCAGGGGCGACGAGTTGCTTAGCGGCTTGCAACCCGGCGCTGGACGCTCGCCCAGCGCACCGGCGCATCGGCCGCGACCATGCGGACGAAGCACTTGCCGCCGCCCGCCTTCAGCCGGCCGCAGACCTTCAGCGCATCGCGCTCGCTGGCGAAACCGGCGACCGACACGCGGACCAGGCCGGCATCCTCGCCCTCGCCTATGGTCATCGAAGAGGGGCTGTAGCCCGCCAGCACCTTGTGGCGGCGCACCGCGCGGTTCCAGCCGTCCTCGGCGACGGCGGCGCTGTCATAGGCGCCGATCTGCACCACATAGCGCCCGCCATTCTGCTCGGGCGCCGCGAAGGACGCGGTGCGCACGGGCGACCGCTCGGCGCCGACGGGCTGCGCGGCGCGCGCCGGAACCGCCTGGACGATCTCGGCGCGCGGCAGGAACACCACCGCCGCAGTCTCGACCATCGCGAGCGCCTGTTCGACCACCGGTTGCGCTGCTTCCACCGCTGCTGCGGTCTGCGGCTCCGGTTCGGGCGCGGCGGCGACCTCGACGACCGGATCAACTGCGACGACTTCAGCCACGACCGGCTCGGACGCGGCGACGGGCTCCGCCGCCGCGAGCGCCACCGGCGCGCTCTGCACCAGCGCGAGGCGCGTCGGCTGGCCGGGATCGTAGGCCGGCGTCACACCCAGCAGCGAAGCCACCTGGTCGGCGGCGTCCTTGGGCTGCGAGAAGGCGGCCCACGCCATGATCCGCTTGTCGACCTCCTGCGGCGCAACGTCCTGCGACGCCACCACCTTGGCTTCCTGCCAGCGCCCCGCGAGCGCCAGCGACAGCGCCAGGTTCTGCCGCGTCTTGGCGTCGGCGTCGGGCGCGCGCGCGGCGTTGGTCAGGATGTCCACCGCCAGCACCGGATCCCCCGCCAGCGCATAGGCGAGGCCGCGGTCGGTCGGCGCGATGATCGCCTGATGCGCCTCGAGCGAGTCGCGCGCGCCCGCCCAGTCGCCCTGCGCGGTCTGGGCGAGCGCGAGGCTCAGCGCCGCGCGTCCGTCCGCGCCGTTCAGCGTCAGCGCGTCGCTCAGCGCCGATTCGGCCGAGGCGAAGCGGCCCGCCGCCAGATAGGCGTTGCCCAGCAGCGCGCGGTATCCCGCATCGTTCGGCTGCGCGGCGACGGCGATCTCCGCCTGTTCCACCGCCTTTTCGGTCTGCCCCTTGGCGAGCGCCTTGGCCGCCTTCCCGGCGGCCTTGGCGGCGATCTTCATCGCGCGCGCCTCGCTCGTGCTGCTTGCCGATTCGATGCCGGCGCCCTCAGGCGTGCAACCGATGGTCGAGACGCCCAGCGCGAATGCGGAGACGGCGATCTTGATCGACATGCGCTTCATCTGTCTGGTCCTCAGCGTTTGACGGCCGCGGGAAGGCGCGCGGCGAGCGCCTCCACCTCGGGAAGGGAATCGAGCAGGCGGTCGACCGCCTCGGTGACCAGCATCTGCGCCGAGCAATGCCTAACCGCACAGGCAAGCCGAAGTCGCAGGTGCCGTTCCCCATCCAACCGCAGCGTGAAGGCGGCCTTGCCCTTCTTCGCGCCGACGTCGCGGCTGACCTTGGCGAGCGTCGCGTCCGCCACGCGGCGCGGGCTGCGGCGCTCGGTTTGCCCGGCGACGGGGTCGACCAGTTCCTCGACCAGCTTTTCGCGCTGGCGGAGCACCGGCGGCAGCGGCTGCGCGGGCAGTTCCGGCGCCGCTTCGACCGCGACGGGCTCGAACGGCTGGGCGTCGTGGCCCATGTCGTTCCAGCCGAGATCATCGACCCCGTTCGTCATCATGCCGAAGCCGCCGAACCCTTGCGGGCGCATCGCGGGCTTGGCGTGGCCCTTGCGCGCGAGCAGGCTGGACGACAGCGAGGCCATCGGTTTCGGTTCGCCCATGGCGGCCATCCCCTTCACTGGCCGGCCACCCGGCGGCCGAAGCCCCCGGCGCCTGGACGCTGCATGCCGAAACTCGCCGTGGGCGCCGGCGGCGCGAACACGGTGCGACGGAAATTCTTCTCGAGCCGGTCGGAGATATAGGCCCACAGCGCCTGCACCTCCTGCGAGGAGCGGCCGTTCGGATCCACCTCCATCACGGTGCGGCCGTCGATCATCGAGGCGGCGAAATCGGTGCGGTGATGGAGCGTCACCGGAGCAACCGTGCCGTGCTGCGACAGAGCGACTGCGGCCTCGCTGGTGATCTTGGCCTTGGGCGTCGCGCCGTTGACGACGAAGATCAGCGGCTTGCCGGCGCGGTCGCACAGGTCGACCGTGGCGCCCACGGCGCGCAGGTCGTGCGGGCTGGGGCGGGTCGGGATGACGATCAGCTCGGCGACGGCGATCACGCTCTGGATCGCCATGGTGATGGCGGGAGGCGTGTCGAGCACCGCCAGACGGAAGCCCTGCTGACGCAGCACCTCCAGATCGGCGGCGAGGCGCGCGACCGTGGTCTGCGCAAAGGCGGGCATATCCGTCTCGCGCTCGTTCCACCAGTCGGCCAGCGATCCCTGCGGATCGATGTCGATCAAGACGACCGGGCCGGCGCCGGCGCGTTGCGCCTGCACGGCAAGGTGCCCGGACAAGGTCGTCTTGCCCGATCCCCCTTTTTGCGATGCCATCGCCAGAACGCGCATGTCTTCCCCTGTGGCTCCCGGACTTCGCCGCCGAAGTGACATGCGGAGGGATAAAATCCGGTTAACGTCATTGCGCCGGAATGGAGCAATCGCCTCTGCGTTGGGGGATCATGGTGAGGAATATGTTAACCGCTGGCGCCGATAGACGGCTGCCAAGAGATACGCGCGGAGATGACGCATATGAGCATCGCTCTCACCCTGTTCCTGGCGCTCGCCGCCGCCAGCCAGCAAAAGACGCCGGAGCCCGTCGTCAAGCAAGGAGTCGAGGCCTGGGAACGCGGCGAGTTCAAGGCCGCGACCGATATGTGGCGCTCGCCCGCCATCGCCGGGGACGCCGACGCTCAATTCAATCTCGGCCAGGCCTACAAGCTCGGCCGCGGCGTGCCCGCCGATCTCCGGCAGGCGGAGGACTGGTATCGCCGCGCGGCGTTGCAGGGCCACACCAAGGCGCAGGACAATTACGGGCTGCTGCTTTACCAGAACGGCCGGCGCAAAGAGGCGATGCCCGTGCTGGAGACCTCCGCCAACCGCGGCGAGCCGCGGGCGCAATATGTCTATGGCACCGAGCTGTTCAACGGCGAGCTGGTCGCGAAGGACTGGGTGCGCGCCTATGCGATGATGACGCGCGCCTCGACGGCCGGCATCCCGCGCGCCTCGGAAAATCTGGCGCAGATGGACCGTTTCATTCCCGCGCCCGAGCGGCAGAAGGGCATCGAGCTCGCCCGGACGATGGAGCGCACCCCGAGCCGCGCGCAAATAGCTGCGGTGGCTCCCGAAGAGGCAGCAATACCGGCGCCCAAGCCGGCAGCACCGGTCGCCACGAAACCGAAGCCGGCGCCCAGGCCTCCTGTCGCCGGCGGGCCCTGGCGTGTCCAGCTTGGCGCATTCAGCGAAACCGGCCGGGCGCGCTCGGCCTGGTCGGATCTGAGCGGCAAGGTCGCCGCGCTCGACGGCCTTGAGCCGGATTACGTCAAGGCGGGACCGATCACGCGGCTGCAGGCCAGGGGCTTGTCGTCGTCAGCTGCGGCCTCCGCGGTCTGCGCCAAGGTCAAGGCGTCGGGCGGACAGTGCCTGGTGGTGAAACCCTGAGCCTCCCGTCGCCCCTGCGCAGGCAGAGGTCGCCTGGTTTGTGGCGCACCAATGTTATGCTGGCCGCCTGAGGCCCCCTGCCTTCGCAGGGGCGATCGTCATTCGCCGACCCACTCGCTCCGCGCATAGCCCTGCGCGAACAGCAGCGCGGACAGGTCGTTGTGATCGATCCGCGCGCCCGCAGCTGCGGCCACGACCGGCTTGGCGTGATAGGCCACACCCAACCCGGCGACACCGATCATCGCCAGATCATTCGCGCCGTCGCCGACTGCCATCGTCAGCGCACGATCCATCCCTTCCGCCGCGGCCTCCAGCGTCGCCTGCTTGACCGCCGCATCGACGATCGGTTTGCCGACCGTGCCGATCAGCCGCCCGTCAGCCAGGTCGAGCGTGTTGGCGATCGCCCGGTCGAAGCCGATCTCGCGCGCGACCGGCTCGGCAAAACGCGTGAAGCCACCGGAGACGAGAATCGTCGTCGCCCCATGCGCCCGCATCGTGCGGACCAGTGCCTTCGCGCCCGGCATGATCGTCACCCGCTCCGCCAGGCAGCGGTCGATCATCGCCTCCTCGAGACCGGCGAGCAGCGCCACGCGTGCGTCGAGGGCGGCGGCGAAATCGAGCTCGCCGCGCATGGCGCGCTCGGTCACCTCGGCGATCTGCGGCTTGATCCCGGCATAATCCGCCAGCTCGTCGATGCATTCGACCGTGATCATGGTCGAATCCATGTCCGCGACGAGCAGCTTCTTGGCGCGCGTCTCTTCGGCCTGCACTACTATGTCGGTGGCGGAAAACATGCCTTCTATCGCAGCGCGGGCCGCAACGGGATCGCTTGCGAAGGGAATATCCGCCGCTTCACCCTCTTCCACCCAGCGCCAGTCGCCGGGGACGCATCCCACCGACGCCAGCCGCGCATACGCTTCCGTCACGGTGGATGACCCAAGCCCGCTAGCTGCTATCAACGTCGCAATGAACACCCGGAACTCCCCTGAACGGCCGACGGTCGCGCTCATCGCAGGGCCGACCGCCAGCGGCAAGTCCGCGCTTGCGCTGGCGCTGGCCGAGGCTCGGGGCGGCACGGTGATCAATGCCGATGCCAGCCAGGTCTATCGCGATCTCTGCATCGTCACCGCCCGGCCGTTGCCGGAGGAGGAAGCGCGCGCGCCGCATCGGCTGTTCGGCCATGTCGACGGCGCGGACACCGGCTACTCCTCGGCGCGCTGGGCAAACGAAGCCAAGGCTGCGGTCGATGAGGCCGTCGCGGCTGGAAGACTGCCGATCCTGGTGGGCGGCACAGGCCTCTATATGCGCACGCTGATCGACGGCATCGCGCCGGTGCCGTCGATCGACCCCGACGTGCGGGCGCGAGTGCGTGCGCTGCCGGTCGCCGAGGCGTATCGCGAGCTTGCCGAGCACGATCCCGAAGCGGCGGCGCGCCTGGCGCCAGCGGACAACACTCGCATCGCCCGCGCGCTGGAGGTCGTGCGATCGACGGGCCGGCCGCTGGCGCTTTGGCAGCGGTCGCGGGAGGGCGGCATCGGCGCGAAGATCGATCTGCGCGCGCTGATCCTCTTGCCCGATCGCGAATGGCTGGGCGCGCGGATCGATCGCCGTTTCGCCGCGATGATGGAGGAAGGCGCGGTCGAGGAGGTTCGGACGCTGCTCGCCCGGCCCGACCTGCCACCGGATGCGCCCATCCGCCGCGCAATCGGCGTGCCTCAAATCGCGGAATTGCTGGCGGGAGAGATCAATCCAGACCAAGCTGGCCTATGTGCGGCCATCGCGACACGGCAATATGCCAAGCGGCAATATACCTGGTTCCGCAATCAGCCGCCGTCGACTTGGAAACGCCTTTATGAATCACAAAATTATGATCTTGATGGTGTGATAGAAATATTATTTCATGGTTAGGCATTGACGCATCCGATTCGTGCGATTAGCGACGCCGTTCCAAAACTGCTATTGCACTGCGGCAAAATCGCCGGAGCGAAATGGGGAAGACGAATGACGCGCGAACTGAGCGGAGCCGATATCCTGGTCGAGGCGCTTGTCGATCTCGGCGTGGAGATCGTGTTCGGCTATCCAGGCGGCGCGGTCCTCCCGATCTACGATGCGCTGTTCAAGCAGAACGGTCAGAAGCGCATCCGCCACATTCTGGTTCGCCACGAGCAGGCGGCGACGCACGCGGCGGAAGGCTATGCCCGCTCGACCGGCAAGCCCGGCGTCGTCCTCGTCACCTCCGGCCCGGGCGCGACCAATGCGGTCACCGGCATCGCCGATGCGCTGATGGATTCGATCCCGATGGTCGTCATCACCGGCCAGGTGCCGACGACGCTGATCGGCACCGACGCCTTTCAGGAAGCGGACACCGTCGGCATCACGCGGCACTGCACCAAGCATAATTATCTGGTGAAGGATCCCGCGCGGCTGGGCGACACGATCCACGAGGCGTTCCACATCGCCACCTCCGGCCGTCCCGGCCCGGTCGTGATCGACATCCCCAAGGACGTGCAGGTCGCGACCGCGACCTATCGCAAGCCCGCGGGCGCGATACAGCACAAGAGCTATCGCCCTCAGGTCAAGGCCGAGACGACGCTGATCGAAGCCGCCGTCGACATGCTCGCGGCGGCCGAGCGGCCCGTCTTCTACACAGGCGGTGGCGTTATCAACGCCGGGCCGGGCGCCAGCCAGCTGCTGCGCGAGCTGGCGCGGATCACCGGCGCGCCCGTCACCTCCACCCTGATGGGCCTGGGCGCCCTGCCCGCCTCATCCGACCAGTGGCTCGGGATGCTCGGCATGCACGGCACGTTCGAGGCCAATATGGCGATGAACAAGGCCGATCTGATCATTGCGCTCGGCGCGCGCTTCGACGATCGCGTCACGGGCCGGCTCGATGCCTTCGCGCCGCACGCGCGCAAGATCCACATCGACATCGATCGCTCTTCGATCAACAAGACGGTGGCGGTCGATCTTCCGATCGTGGCCGATGTCGGCCGCGCGCTTGAGGACATGGTCCGCATCTGGAAGGCGCGCCAGCATCCCAAGCCCGACCTCGGCGAATGGTGGCGGCGGATCGAGGGCTGGCGTGCGCGCAAATGTCTCGACTTTCCCGAGAACGGCAAGGAGATCATGCCGCAGCGCGCCATCCGCGCCCTGTGGCAGGCGACGAAGGACAAAGCGCCGATCATCACCACCGAGGTCGGACAGCACCAGATGTGGGCGGCGCAGCATTTCGCGTTCGATGCGCCCAACAAATGGCTGACCTCAGGCGGGCTCGGCACAATGGGCTACGGCCTGCCGGCGGCGATCGGCGCGCAAATGGGCAACCCCAACGCGCTGGTCATCGATATTGCCGGCGAGGCCTCGATCCAGATGAACATCCAGGAGCTGGCGACCGCGACGCAATACCGCCTGCCGGTCAAGGTGTTCATCCTCAACAACGAATATATGGGCATGGTCCGCCAGTGGCAGGAGCTGACCTATGAGAGCCGCTACGCCGAAAGCTATTCCGACAGCCTGCCCGATTTCGTGAAGCTGGCGGAGGCTTACGGCTGGAAAGGCATCCGCATCGAGGGGCCGGATCAACTCGACGCCGGCATCGCGGAGATGCTCGCGCATGAGGGGCCGGTGATGGTCGATTGCATGGTGGCGAAGCTCGCCAACTGCTTCCCGATGATCCCCAGCGGAGCCGCGCACACCGATATGATCCTGCAGGCCAACGAGGTCTCCGGCACGATGGACGATGAGGCGAAGGCACTGGTGTGATGAGTAAACAACGGATCGTCGCCCCTGCGGAGGCAGGGACCCCTGGGTTTGTGGCACATCCAACATCGGCAATGCCGCTTGAGGCCCCTGCCTTCGCAGGGGCGACGGAGTAGTCATGCATATTGCCGAAGAGACCAAGGAACGGCACACGCTCGCCGTCATCGTCGACAACGAGCCCGGCATTCTTGCGCGGATCGCGGGGCTGTTCACCGCGCGCGGCTATAATATCGAGAGCCTGACGGTGACCGACATCAGCGAGGACGACGCGATCAGCCGGATCACCATCGTCACCAGCGCAGCGCCGCGGGTGATGGAGCAGATCATCGCCCAGCTCGACCGGCTGGTGCCGGTGCACAAGGTGAGCGATCTGACTGCGCTCGGCCCGCATGTCGAGCGCGAGCTGGCGCTGGTGAAGGTCGCCGGTATCGGCGATCACCGGATCGAGGCGATGCGTCTCGCCGAGGTGTACCGCGCAAGCGTGGTCGATGCGACGATCGGCAGCTTCGTGTTCGAGGTCACCGGCAGCACCGAGAAGATCGACACCTTCGTCGCGCTGATGCGCGAGGTTGGCCTGGTCGAGGTCGCACGAACGGGCATCGTCGCCATTTCACGCGGCAAGGACGCCGCCTGACATCAACGCCCGCCGCGATGGACGGGCATCAAGGGGAAATCGAAGAATGCGCGTTTACTACGATGCCGATGCCGATCTGAGGCTGATCAAGGACAAGAAGGTCGCGATCGTGGGCTATGGCAGCCAGGGCCATGCCCATGCCCAGAACCTGCGCGATTCGGGCGTGGGCGACGTCGCGATCGCGCTGCGGCCGGGCTCGGCGACGGCGAAGAAGGCCGAAGCCGCGGGATTCAAGGTGATGACGGGCGCCGAAGCCGCCGCCTGGGCGGACATCGTCATGATGCTCGCCCCTGATGAGCATCAGGCGGCGATCTACGCCGATGACCTCCACGCCAACATGAAGCAGGGCGCCGCCCTCGCCTTCGCGCACGGCCTCAACGTCCATTTCGGGCTGATCGAGCCGCGCGCCGACCTGGACGTGATCATGATCGCGCCCAAGGGCCCCGGCCACACCGTGCGCAGCGAATATGTCCGCGGCGGTGGCGTTCCCTGCCTGGTCGCGGTGCACCAGGATTCGAGCGGCAACGCGCACGACGTCGCGCTCGCCTATGCGTCGGGCGTCGGCGGCGGCCGGTCGGGCATCATCGAGACCAATTTCCGCGAGGAGTGCGAGACCGACCTGTTCGGCGAGCAGGCGGTGCTGTGCGGCGGCCTGACCAACCTGATCATGGCCGGCTTCGAAACACTGACCGAGGCGGGCTACGCCCCCGAAATGGCCTATTTCGAATGCCTGCACGAGGTGAAGCTGATCGTCGACCTGATGTATGAGGGCGGGATCGCCAACATGCGCTATTCGATCAGCAACACCGCCGAATATGGCGACTACCACACCGGTCCGCGCGTTATCACCGACGAGACCAAGAAGGAGATGAAGCGCGTGCTGGAGGATATCCAGGCGGGCCGCTTCGTCCAGCGCTTCATAGTCGACAACCGCATGGGCAATCCGGAGATGAAAGCAGCGAGGAAGCGCCAGGCCGAGCACCCGATCGAGAAGGTCGGCGCCGAATTGCGCGCGATGATGCCGTGGATCGGCGCCAACCAGCTGGTCGACAAGGCGAAGAACTGACGACGCGCCGCGCGCTGGCCGGCCTTGAGCGCGGACCGGCGTGATCCGATTGCGGCGACGGGGGGCGTCCTGTACCTCCCCCGTCGATGCGCGCGGTGTCCTATCGCCAACATGCGTACGGGTCGCACACCTCGCTCCGCCGGCGGCTCGCCGCCGGAGGCCTGGCGCTCGGCCTTGGCGCGCTGCTGCTGATCGGGCTGATCACGCTGGGGGTGCTGCCCGAGCGGCGGCGGGAGAGCGACGTGCTGGCTACCTTCGACGTGCGCCCCCAGGCGCCCATCGAGACGCGCGGCGCGCGCCAGGCGCCAAGGGCGAGAGCGACACGCCGGCCCGAAAGCCCACCGCCGGTCACCGTCCCGCCTCCGCCGCCGACGCCGTTCCCGGCGATGATCATCCTGACCCGCCAGGAGTTCGCCGCGGCGGACATCGGCCGGATCAAGCCGAGCCGGAACACCGCATCGAGCGCCGCCGACACCGCCGGGACCGCCGATAGCGGGTCGGGCAACACCGTCGGCACCGGGCCCGACGGCCAACCCCTCTATGCCGCGCAATGGTATCGCGAGCCGACGCGCGCGGAGATGGCGACCTATATCCCCAAGCGCAGCCTGGGCGGAAACGAATGGGGCATGATCATCTGCCGCACGGTCGAGCGATACCGCGTTGAGGACTGCCGCGAGCTGGGCGAATCACCCGGTTCCGGGCTAGCGGGCGCGATGCGGCAGGCGGCTTGGCAATTCCTCGTGCGCCCGCCCAGGGTCGGCGGCAAGCCGCTGGTCGGCGCGTGGGTGCAGATCCGCTACGACATAATCGAGGCGGGGAGGGAGTGAGCGGCAAACGCTGCGTTTCCATGTGGATATTTGACTTGGCGGCGGGCACGGCCGAAACCTCCCAGGACCCGTTCGCCAGGAGACCGGACATGCGCACCCCCCTCGCCCTTCTCGCCCTTGCCCTCGCCACGCCGCTGATCGCCATGCAGGCGGCGCAGCTGCCCGGATCGAAGAACCCGGCGGCGGTCAGCGGCGGCACCTATACCGTCGATTCGGCGCACACCCTGGTCGGCTGGCGCGTCGATCACTTCGGCTTCAACGATTATTTTGGCATCTTCGGCGGCGCCACGGGCACCCTCACCATCGATCCCAAGAACCCGGCGGCCGCCAGGGTCGACATCGCCATTCCCGTGTCCAAGGTGACGACCGCCAACCCCGGCCTCACCGCGCATCTGCTCAAGCCGGCCGCCGAGGGCGGCAAGCCCGATTTCTTCGGCGCCAATCCGGCCGATGCGCGCTTCGTATCGACCCGTGTCGACGTGGACGACGACGGCGACGAGGCGAAGATCACCGGAAACCTCACGCTCAACGGCGTGACGAGGCCGGTGGTGCTCGAGGCCGATTTCGTCGGCGCGGGCAAGATGCCGACCGAGATGGGCGGCAAGGAGAATGTCGGTTTCCATGCGGAAGCGACGATCAAGCGCAGCGATTTCGGCATCACCTTCGGTCTCCCGCTGGTGTCGGACGAGGTCGAGCTGGACATCAGCGTCGCCTTCCAGAAGTGAGCGCGGCCGCGGATGGTTGCAATTGTTACGCTGGACATCATCGCCCGCCGCAGGCTAACCGGCGGGCGATGACGCAGGCGCTTCGCCCTTCGCTGCTTCGACTTACGCGCCCTTAGGCGTGATCCTCGCCGTGCGCCCATGAGCGCCGCGCGACCCGCCTGAGGGCCGACACCGAACCACGAAGCATCCGCGAAGCCAGCGAGACCGACCCATGTTGCGCGATCCATCCGCCAAGTACCGCCCCTTCCCCCAGGTCGACCTGCCCGACCGGCAATGGCCGTCGCGAACGATAACCCGGCCGCCGCGCTGGCTTTCGACCGACATGCGCGACGGCAACCAGGCGCTGATCGACCCGATGGACAGCGAGAAGAAGCAGCGCTTCTTCGATCTGCTGGTGAAGGTCGGCGTCAAGGAGATCGAGATCGGCTTTCCCAGCGCCGGGCAGACCGAGTTCGACTATATTTCGGGCCTGGTCCGTTCGGGCGCGATCCCCGACGACGTGACCGTGCAGGTGCTGACCCAATCACGCCGCGATCTGATCGAGCGCAGCTTCGAGAGCCTGGAAGGCGCGCCCAAGGCAATCGTCCATCTCTATAACGCCGTCTCCCCCGCCTGGCGCAAGATCGTGTTCGGCATGAGCCGTGACGAGATCCGCGGCATCGCGGTCGAGGGCGCCAAGATCCTGCGCGACGAGGCGGCGAAACGGCCCGGGACCGCCTGGCATTTCGAATACAGCCCCGAGACCTTCTCCACCGCCGAGCTCGATTTCTCGATCGAGGTGTGCGCCGCGGTGATGGACGTACTGCGCCCGACCGCGGACAAGCCGATCATCCTTAACCTGCCCGCCACGGTCGAGGCGGCGACGCCCAACATCTATGCCGACCAGATCGAATATTTCGGCCGCAACATCCCCAACCGCGACGCGGTGGTGATCAGCCTACACACGCACAACGACCGCGGCACCGGCATCGCCGCGACCGAGCTGGGGCTGCTGGCGGGCGCGGACCGGGTCGAAGGCTGCCTGTTCGGCAATGGCGAGCGGACGGGCAATGTCGATCTCGTGACGGTGGCGCTCAACATGTACACCCAGGGGATCGATCCCGGCCTCGATTTCTCGGACATCGACGAGGTGATCCGCACGGTCGAATATTGCAACGCGTTGCCGGTCCACCCGCGCCATCCCTATGCGGGTGAGCTGGTGTTTACCGCATTTTCGGGCAGCCACCAGGACGCGATCAAGAAGGGTTTCGCGAGCCAGGAGGCGCGCAACGACGAGTTGTGGGAGGTGCCCTACCTCCCGATCGACCCGGCCGACCTGGGGCGCAGCTACGAAGCGGTGATCCGGGTCAATTCGCAGTCCGGCAAGGGCGGCGTCGCCTGGGTGCTCGAGCAGGACAAGGGGCTGAAGCTGCCCAAGCGGCTGCAGGCCGATTTCAGCCGCCACGTCCAGGCGCTGGCCGACGCGACCAGCCGCGAGCTGAACGCCGGCGATATCTGGACCGCGTTCGAAGGCGCGTATCTGCCGAACGGCAGCGACCGCTTCGCGCTGGTCGACTATCTCGAAAGCCATGCCGCCGGCACGCGCCAGTTCATCGGCCGCATCGCCGTGGACGGCGAGGAGCAGTCGCTTTCGGGCCGCGGCAACGGCCTGATCTCGAGCGTGCTCGACGCGCTGGGCGCGGCGGGCGTGCCGCTAGACGTGATCGACTATTCGGAGCACGCCATCGGCCACGGTTCCGACGCGCAGGCCGCCGCCTATCTCGAATGCCGCACCGGCGACGGGCGGACGGTGTTCGGCGTGGGAATCGACAGCGACGTGGCGACGGCGACGGTGCGCGCGGCGCTGGGCGCGGCGAACAGGGCCTAGGACGGTTCGATATTCGAAGAGATTGGTTCACGCGAAGGCGCGGAGCGCGAAGAAGGAAGAAGAGGGTTTGGTTCACGCGGAGGCGCGGAGACGCGGAGATGGTCCTGCCGTGTCGGCGGCTCTCATCTTTTCGCAGGGTTCCGCCGGCCGCATCGTAGCAGGGTGAATGCGCTTCGCGCAGGGCTCCGATATCTCCGCGCCCTCCGCGCCTTCGCGCGAAAACCGTCTTCGCGCCTTAGCGCCTTAGCGTGAACCCTAAATCCCGCGAGATGGGCAAATGTCGATTCGCCCAAGTTTGAGCAGGGCAGGCGCTAGCCGAGCCCAAAGTTTACAAAGTTCACGCTAAGGGCGATTTCGCGAACCGCCGTTTTCCGCCAAAGGTAACGGTTTGCACCGATGCGTTTTACCTTTGGCCGGTTCCGCGAATGGCGCAGGTGCGGCATGACGCCGCGACGAAGGTTGATGGACGTGAGAAAGAACAAAAAAGGAACATACCCCATCGCTCTCATGTAGGAAAGAGATTTTTTTTCTCCATCCCCAACTTCACGAAATCGCGGTCGAACGCGACCAGCGACGCACCCCCGTCAACATAGAGTATCTGCCCGGTGCTGGCTTCAGCGCCGGCGAGCCAGGCCACCGCATCGGCGATCCCGGCCGGATCGGGCAGCCGGTCGAGCGGCATCAGCTGCGCCAGCCGTTCCATCTGGCCAGGCGCATAATCGTCGGTCGGGAGGGTGAGGCCGGGGGCGACCGCGTTGACCCTGAGGGCCGGCGCGAGCGCGCGCGCGGCGGCCTGGGTGAGGCCGGCGAGCGCGCATTTGCTGAGCGTGTAGCCGAGCTGGTCGCCGTGCGGGTGGGCGATGCGCTGGTCGAGGATGTTGACCACGGAGCGGTCACCCTCCCCGCCCGCCGCTGCCATCGCCTCGATCAGCAGCGCGGGCGCGAGAGTGTTGATGCGGTAGTGGCGGACGGCGAGCTCGGGATCGATGCGGCCGAAGCCGTCTTCGGCGAACAGCGCGGCCGAGTTGACCAGCAGCGAGGGCGGCGCGCCGAACGCTTGCGCGACGCGGGGGATCAGGGCCCTCGCTTCGTCCGCGTCCGCCAGATCGGCGGTGAAGACGCGGCCCTCCACGCCTTCGGGCTCGGGGTGATCGTGCGCGTGGAGCGCGAGCGTGTAGCCGTCCTCCGCCAGCCTTGCGGCGATCGCTGCGCCGAGCCGGCGCGTTCCTCCGGTGACGAGCGCGAGCTTCATTTGTTCACGCGAAGGCGCGGAGGCGCGAAGAACGGGTTCGCGCGGAGACGCGGAGACGCGGAGAAGGGAAGAGATTGGTTGCCGCTTCGCGACACTTTTTCTCATCGCGCTTTCGCACGATCAAATCTCTTTCTCTCTTTCTCCGCGTCTCCGCGCCTCCGCGTGAACCCCTTTCACTTCTGCTTCGCGCCTTCGCGCCTTCGCGTGAAACAGAAGAAGCTGGATTCCCGCTTTCGCGGGAATGACGAATACGGGAGCGGGATGTTGAACGTCTCACGCCGCCGTAAGCCCCATTAGCGCGAGGACTTCCTTGCGGCTTTTGTCATCGTCGCGGAACACGCCCATCATGCGGCTGGTGCGCATGACGACGCCGGGGGTGCGCACGCCGCGCGAGGTCATGCAGCCGTGCGTCGCCTCGATCACCACGGCCACGCCCTGCGGCTCCAGATGCGTCCAGATGCAGTCGGCCACCTCTGCGGTCAGGCGTTCCTGCACCTGCAGGCGGCGGGCATAGGCATGGAGCACGCGGGCGAGCTTGGAGATGCCGACGACATGATCCTTGGGCAGATAGGCGATGTGCGCGCGGCCGGTGATCGGCGCCATGTGATGCTCGCAATGCGACTGGAAGGGAATGTCCTTCAGCAGCACGATCTCGTCATAGCCGCCGACCTCCTCGAACACGCGGGAGAGGTGACGCGCCGGATCGTCGCCATAGCCCGAGCAATATTCGCGCCATGCCCGCGCGACGCGGCGTGGCGTGTCGACCAGGCCCTCGCGCGCCGGATCGTCGCCCGACCAGCGGATCAGCGTGCGGATCGCCTCCGCCACATCGTCGGGCACGGCGAGCTTGCCGTCCTCCGCGATCAGATCGCCATCCTCGGGCTCGGCATGTGTCTGGTTCGCCATGCGGAAGACTGCTAGGCGAAGCCCGCGCCGGGCGGAAGGATTATTCGGCGGCGGGCTGCTCCGCTTCGGCCTTTTCCTCCCCCTCCGACTGCGCGGCCTCGGCGATCGGCTCCGCGATCAGCACCGGCGGCTCGGCGGAGCCGGTGGCGGTCGTCTCGCCCTGATCGGTCGCGAAAGTGTAGGTGAAGCCTTCTCCGCCGACGCCGACGGTGATCCCCTTCACCTCCTCGCCCGACATCTGCCGCTCGAGCAGCGCGATCGACATCTCGGGCAGCATCGTGTTGGTCAGGATCGCGTCGATCACGCGGCCGCCCGACGCCACCTCGTTGCAGCGCGAGACGATCAGGTCGACCACGTCCTGCCCGTAATCGAACGCGATCTTGTGGTTGTCGCGGATGCGCTTCTTGATGCGATCGAGCTGCAGCTTGACGATCCCGCCGAGCATCGTCGGCGTCAGCGGATAATAGGGCAGCACCAGCAGGCGCCCGAGCAGCGCAGGCGGGAACACCTTGAGCAGTTCGGGCCTGAGCGCCTGGGCCAGCGCCTCGCTGTCGGGCTTGGTCTCCTCGTCCTCGGCCATCTGCATGACAAGATCGGTGCCGGCGTTCGAGGTCAACAGGATCAGCGTGTTCTTGAAGTCGATGAAGCGGCCTTCCGAATCGTTCATGAACCCCTTGTCGAACACCTGGAAGAACATCTCGTGCACGTCGGGATGCGCCTTCTCCACCTCATCCAGGAGAACGACCGAATAGGGCCGCCGCCTGACCGCCTCGGTCAGCACGCCGCCCTGGCCGTAGCCGACATAGCCCGCCGGCGCGCCCTTCAGGGTGGAGACGGTATGCGCCTCCTGGAACTCGCTCATGTTGATGACGATCATCGATTCGTCGCCCGAGAACAGCAGCTCGGACAGGACATGCGCGGTCTCGGTCTTGCCGACGCCCGAGGGGCCGACCAGCATGAACACGCCCACCGGCTTGTTGGGGTTGTCGAGCTTGGCGCGGCTGGTCTGGATGCGCTTGGCGATCGCGTCCATCGCGTGATCCTGGCCGATCACGCGCTCCTTCAGCTTGTCGGCGATGGTGAGGACGGACTGGATCTCGTCCTTGACCATCCGGCCGATCGGGATGCCCGTCCAGTCGCCGACGACCGAGGCGACCGCATCCTGATCGACCACGCCGAACACCATCGGCTGGTCGCCCTGCACCTCGGCCATTTCGGCGATCGCGGCGTCGAGAGCGGCCTTCAGCTCGTCCTCATCGGGTGCGCCGCCCTCGGCCCCGCGCGCTTCGCGCAGCGCGGTGCGCGCGGTGATGAGCTTTTCGAGCGCGGCCTTCTCCGCTTCCCATTTGGCGACGATCGCGTCGGCGCGCTCACGCGCCTCGGCCAGTTCCTCGTCAAGCTTCTCCAGCCGGTCGTCCTTGCGATACTGGTTAGAGCGCTCGCGCTCGACGATCTCGCGCTCGACCTCGAGCAGCTCGACGCGGCGCTTCCTGTCCTCGACCTCCGCCGGGGTCGCGTGCTGCGAAACCGCGACGCGCGCCGACGCGGTATCGAGCAGGCTCACCGCCTTGTCGGGCAGCTGCCGCGCGGGGACGTAGCGCTGCGACAGGGTGACCGCTGCGGCCACCGCCTCGTCGAGCACCACGACATTGTGATGCGCTTCCATCATCGGCGCGACCGAGCGGATCATGTTGATCGCCTTGGGCGTATCCGGCTCGGCGACGTCGACCGTCTGGAAGCGGCGGGTGAGCGCCGGGTCCTTCTCAAAATACTGACGGTATTCGGCATAGGTGGTGGCGGCGATGGTGCGCAGCCGGCCGCGGGCGAGAGCGGGCTTCAACAGGTTCGCGGCGTCGCCCGTGCCGGCCGATCCGCCCGCGCCGATCAGCGTGTGCGCCTCGTCGATGAACAGGATGATCGGCGTCGGCGAGGATTCGACCTCGTCGATCACCGCCCGCAGGCGCTTCTCGAACTCGCCCTTCACGCTCGCGCCCGCCTGCATCAGGCCGATGTCGAGCGAGCGCAGTGTCACGCCCTGCAGCGCCGGCGGCACGTCGCCGTCGACGATTCGCTTGGCGAAGCCTTCGACCACCGCGGTCTTGCCCACGCCCGCCTCGCCGACCAGGATCGGGTTGTTCTGGCGGCGGCGCAGCAGGATATCGATGCACTGGCGGATCTCGGCGTCGCGGCCGACGATCATGTCGATATCGCCTGCCTTGGCCTTGGCGGTCAGGTCGACCGAATATTTGACCAGCGCCTCGCCCTCGCCCGCGGGCGCGCCGTCGGCCTGGCCGCCACCGCCGCCGGTCGCGACCGCCGCCGAGCCGCCGCCGTCGGCCTGCGTCACCTCGCCCGACTGCCTGGTCGCGGTATCGAATTCGGCGCCCAGCTTTTCGACCTGGACCTTGCGGAACTCGCCCGACAGCGCGAACAGCGCGTTGCGCAAGGTGGGCGTCTTGAGCATGCCGTAGAGCAGATGGCCGGTGCGCACGCGGCCCGCGCCGAACTGCAGCGAGGCGTAGAGCCAGCCCTTTTCGATCGCCTCTTCGATCTGGGGTGAGAAATCGCTGATCGAGGTCGCGCCCCGCGGCAGCCCGTCGAGCACCGCGACGACATCCTTGGCGATCTGCGCGTCGTTGAGGCCGAAGGCGGTGCGGATCGACGCGATGTCGTTCTGCGCGTCCTGCAGCAGGATATGGACCCAGTGCGCCAGCTCGACATAGGGGTTGCCGCGCATCTTGCAGAAGCCGGTCGCGGTCTCGATCGCCTTGAGGGCGGTCGGGTTGAGTCGCCCGAACAGGGCGCTGCGGCTAATCTCGGTCATCACTCATTCCCCCGTCGCTCGGCGCGGCCTGACCGCCGCCCGTGTCAGATGCGCATCCGCGCGTATCCGGCCGCTTTCCCCCTTGGGGCAGAGCCAGCCGGTCCAGCCAAGCCTGGTGCGACCGTCGAGGCGCGCCGGCCTGGCGTGGCGCTCCTCCATTTCGATCATGATATCCCACTCCAGGTGGCTGGGCGCAAACGAATCCAGCGCCTCCTGGGCGATGGCGAATCGCGGGCCCGAGGGGAGCAATTGCTCATATTCGCGAATCGAGTGCGCCCGCACCACGACGCGGAACGCATCGGACGCGGTGCGTACCCGCGCGCCGACCATCAGATCGCCGCCGAGCGTCGCGAATTGCCGGCCCAGCCGGCTCTGATCCTCGTCCGAGACGTCGCGCCAGCGCGGGCAGAATTCGAGCACGCGCACCGGCTGGCGCAGCAGGTGGCCGAGCGTATCCTCGATGGCCCCGGCGCTGCGGCGCGAGGCGTAGAGCCCGGCATAATGCAGCCGCGCGCGCGCCGGCAGCACGGCGCGATCGCCCACCCCTTCCTCGGCGCCGGTCAGCGCCGACAGGTAATCACCGAAGCGGTCGTCCGCGGGCCGGTCGAGGCTCGCGGCGGGCTGCGAGTCGGCCCAGGCGCGGTAGAAGAATTGCAGCATCCGATCGGCGAGCAGATCGAGCCAGCGGCCGAAAGGCTGCGCCTCGCCATAGCGACGCTCGTAATCGGCATATTCGGTCAGGTGGCTGGGCAGCGGCCCCATCGGCCCGGTCAGCCCCAGCCAATAGCCCTCCAGCACCGCGCGGCCGTGGCGGTGGGCGATCGAATCGATCGTCGGCGCGGGGAAGCGAAGCGACGGGATCTGCGCCATCTCCACGACATTCTGCGCGGGCAGCTTCGCCCGCCCGACCCGCGGCAATTCCGGCGCCCGCGCCTCCGCGCCGCGCACGACCGGGAACAGGCCGGACTTCTTCAGCCGGCCCGCCGCCTCCCCGAGGAAGCTCAGATGACGTGCTGGCGGCCGATCCGCGGGGGCCATTTGACGAACTCTCCTTCCAGCGGGCTTTCGAACACCGTCTCGGTGAACGAATTGATGCTGGAAAATTCGGACAGGAACCGTTCGAGGACGGCGGTGAACAGGAACATACGCGCCTTGTCGAAGGCGACATCGTCCAGGTTGATGCGGATGCGGTGACCGCGCGCGATCGCCATCCGATCGAGCCCCGGCACGCGCCGCGCGACCTTCTCCGCGCGGATCGACAGCACGCCGTCTATCTGGCGGCGCGCGGCGGCGTCGTCCTGCCGGCCGTAGAGCATCAGGTGATCGCGCAGGATCGCCGGGCTGTCATGGTCCTCGGGCGCAAGCGTCGCGTAATTGGGCGTCAGATGGGCGATCACCCGCCAGGCCGAATCGCCCTCTATCCCCATCGGGGGGCGCGGCTTGGTCGGCGCGCGCAGCACCGCGACGCCCCGCGCCGAGACGCCGGAGAAGGTGAAATGCTTGTCGCCGCGGAAGGTCAGCAGCTCGGGCAGCTCGCGGTTGGTGACCAGCGCGCGGACCGAAAGCTCGGCGACGTCGTCCAGCCGCTCGGCATCGCCCGGCGCGGTCAGGCTGATCCAGGTTTCGGTGCCGACATAATCGGTGCGCCGCCTGAGCCGCTGCTCGCGCGTCGACATGCGGCGCGGGCGCAGCTGGGTGGAATAGAAGATCGCCTCGCGCCAATCATAGAGCAGCGCGCCGAAGGCGTAGAGCGGCGCGATGTCGCGGGGCGGCGTGGCGTCGCGCCCATGCGCCTGCACCTCCTCGACGCGGAACACCTCGAAATCGAGCGGCCGGGTGCGATCGGGCACGACATGATATTCGTGCTCGTTGGGGGACACCTGGACGCGACCCAGCTGCTTTTCGAACAGGTTGATCGCGGGCGTCGCGAACAGCCGGAAGTTGGAGGTGTCGATCGCGCCCGGCAGGATCGTCGAGCTGCGCGAGAACAGGAATATCACGTCCAGCGCCTTGCCGGCCTCGTCCATCGCCCGGTCCAGCCGCTGGAGGTCGGCGAACAGGAAGCGTTCGGGGCAGGCGAAATACTCGGTCAGCAACCGGTAACCGCGGAAGGAGCGGCGTTCGGGCGGCAGCAGCGCGTGCTCGTCGTCGAAACCGATCTGGCCCGGCGGCGGCAGCTTCACCCATCCGCCCGCGCCGGCCGCCGATTCGGCGCCGCGCGCGATCACCGTCACCGTCTCGCCGATCAGCTGGCGATAGAGCTCGCCCGGCACCGCCTCCGATCCGGCGAGATAGATCGGCAGCGATCTGGGCTTGATCTGCGAAAGCTTCATGCCGCCGGTCGCTTCGAAGCGCAGCCGCAGCCCCGCCTCGGCGCGCACGCCGGCCGCCGAGGCGAAGGATGCGATCGCGGCGCGGCTGGACAGATATTCGGCCTGGGTGATGGCGAGCGGCCACAGCGTCACCTCATGCCCGGTGCGGAAGGTCACCGGCGCATTGTCATGATCGGCGGCGCTCGCGACCAGCTCGGTCAGACGCGGCACGCGCTGCCCCTGGGCGAGCTGCTGATCGCCCTCCTTGGGCTCGAAGGCGGCGATGCAGATCGACGGCGTCGGCGCCAGATAATGCGGCTGGATCGCGTGCAGCAGGTGCTGGGTGAATTCGGGATATTGATCGGCGAGCTTCAGCTGCACCCGCGCGCCGAGAAAGGCGACGCCCTCCAGCAGCCGCTCGACATAAGGATCGGGGTCGGTCGGCGTCTTCAGCCCCAGCCGGGCCGCGACCGTCTCATGCTCCTCGCCGAATTCGCGGGCGGTCTCGCGCAGATAGCTCAGTTCGTCATTGTAGAAGCGAAGCAGGCGGGGATCCATCGGGCCTTACTCGCTGACTTCGACGCTGGCGTCGTCGGCGTCGACATCGGTGCGGAACTTGACCGGCATGGCGCCCGCCGCCGCGCTGATGTCGCCCTTGATCAGATAGGTCACGGTGTTGGCCTTGTCGCGCGCCTCGACCGCCTCGACGGCGAGCGACTGCGGCTCGATCCGCGGCTCGAAGGTGCGGATCGCCTTCCTGATCTCGCGCGCGCGCTGCAGCACCGCGCGCCGATCGTGGATCTGCCCGGCGAGATCGGGCACGCCGTAATTGACCACCGACGTCTGCACCTGCGGATAGGCGTCGAGCGCGCCGCCGGCATCGTAGTTCACCGTGTTGAGCAGCCAGGCGAGCTCGCGCCGCACGGTCATCCTCAGCGCCGCCTCGTTGAAGCGCTCGAGCTGAGGCACCGAATAATATTTGAAGACGTCGCTCGAAATATCGCTGGTTTCAGCCTCGGCGATCTTCGCGTCGGTCTTCTTTAGCCCGGACATCTTGGTGTCTGCCACCAGCTTGTCGAAAAGCGTGGGCGTCAGGCGCTGCTTGACCGCCACGGGTCAGCCCTGTTCGATGGTCAGCAGGCGCAGATCGAGCAGCGGGTGGTCCTCGCCGTCCGAGGTCGTCCACAGGCGCTGGCCGACGCCGGCCTCGCCCCACGCCTCCTCGCGCCAGGAGGTGCCCCGGCCCAGCTTCTCGAGGCCGGTGCCGCTCGCCTCCGTTCCCGGATAGCGCGCCGGCAGCATCGCCGCGATGGTCTGTCCGGCGGTCAGCGCGATCTGCACCGGATACCACATGACGTCGCGGAGATCCTTTGGGCCCTCGCTCTCGATCCGCTCGACCTTGTCGAACGGTATGATTCCATAGCGCCCCCCGACGATCGCTTCGAAAGTAGGCCCGAATCGCCCGTCCCCATCCGCGATCCAGTCGAAGGCCACGTCGTTGAAGCTGCCGCGCATATCGGGCGCGGCTTCGAAGGCCGCATCGCGCGCGGCCTCGCCCTCGGCGGTGCGCCCGGCGGCGAAATGGGTGATCGCGTCGGCGATGCCCTGCGCCCAGTCCGACGCGTCGAGCTGGATCATCGGCTGGCGGCCCGCGAAGACGTCCGCGCGCAGCCGTTCGGCCTCGATCGCCTGGCCGTAGGCGACGCTCAGCATCTGCGCCTCGGGCGACAGCTGAGCGAGCATATTGAGATGGGTGCGCGCCTTGTCCCATTCGCCGGCGAGCGCCAGCAGCTGGAACAGGAACATGCGCGCCTGCTGGTCGGCAGGTTTGGCACGGACGACCTCGATCAGCGCCGCGCGGGCACCATCGAGGTCGCCGTCCCTGAGCCGACGGTCTGCTTCTTCCATCACGTCGGCCCCCTTCGTGCGGATCAGCCGGCTTCGGCCTTGCGCACGTCGAAGAACGCCTTGACCGGCGCGCCCTTGCCGCCTTCCTTGGTCTGGCCGGTATAGACGAAGTCGAGACGCGCGAAGTTGAACGTCACCGTCTCCATGATGGCGTCGCCGCCGCCCGAACCGCTGTTCTGGTGCGAGGAGACCATCAGATCGGTCATCTTGATCTCGTAATAGGTCACCGGCGTGTTGTTGCCGCCCGCCTTCTGCGAATAGATCGTCGCATCGGGAATGTGGCGGCCGGTGGCGCATGCCTGGAACAGCAGCGGCGAGGACTTGTCGACTTCCTTCATGATCGACAGGTCGCTGATCGACGCCTTGCCGGCGCCGCCGCCCTGACCGCCCTTGTGGAACGATCCGGTCTGGTTCGCGCCGAACGAGAACGACATCACCTCGATCTCGTTCTCATGTCCCTGCTTTTCGCACTCACCGGGAATTCCGGCCAGTTTCAGATAAATATCAACCGACATTTGTACCTCCTGAGCCAACTAACTGTGGGGTAAACGATTATGTTACGCGACCACTGCCCGCCGGATCAGGCGGATTTCGGAAGGCGGGAAACCATGCTCAGCGCCACATCCATGCCTTCAAGCTGGTAGTGGGGGACGAACATGAACTTGCCCTTGTAGTACCCCGGATTCTCTTCGTCCGGCACGACCTCGACCTTGGCGTCCTTCAGCGGAAGCTTGGCCTTGGTTTCCTCGCTCGACATCTCCGGCGCGCCGTCGACGAACTGCATCACCCAGTCCGACAGGTCGCGCGAGAGCTGCGGCGCCTCACGCGTGCCGCCCACCCAATCACGCACCATGCACTTCAGGTAATGCGCGAAGCGGCAGCTCGCGAAGATATAGGGCAAACGCGCCGACAGGTTTGCGTTCGCCGTGGCGTCCGCATTCTCGAACGCCTTGGGCTTGTGCAGCGTCTGCGCGCCGATGAAGGTCGCCTGATCGGTATTCTTGCGATGGATGAGCGAGATCAGCCCCGCGGCCGAAAGCTCGGCCTCGCGCCGGTCGGAAATGGCGATCTCGGTCGGGCACTTCATGTCCAGCCCGCCATCGTCGGTCGGGAAGGTCGCGGTTGGCAGACCTTCGACCGTGCCGCCCGATTCGACGCCGCGGATGCGCGTGCACCAGCCATAGTTGCTGAACGCCTCGGTGATCCTCACCGCCATCGCATAGGACGCGTTGACCCACGAATAATTCTCGTGATCGCCGCCGATATCCTCTTCGAAGTCGAACTCGTCGACCGGCTCGGACTTCGCTCCATAGACCGGACGGCCAAGGAAACGCGGCATGGTCAGCGCCATGTAGCGCGAATCCTCGGACGCGCGGAAGGTGCGCCAGGCCATATAGTCGGTCGCGTCGAACAGCTTGCCCAGATCGCGCGGATTGCTGAGCTCGGTCCAGCTCGACATGCCGAACAGCGTCGGCGCGGCGCCGGCGATGAAGGGCGCGTGGCTGGCGGCGCCGATCTTCGACAGGCCCTTCATCACCTCGAGATCGGGGGCCGAGTGATCGAACTGATAGTCGCAGGTGAACGCGCCATAGGGCTGCCCGCCCAGCTGGCCGAACTCGCTTTCGTACACCTTCTTGAACAGCGGGCTCTGGTCCCACGCCGCGTCGCGATACTGGCGGAACATCTTGCGACATTCCTCCTTCGACATGTTCATGACGCGGATCTTGAGATCCTTGCCGGTCGAAGTGTTCATCACGAGATAGTTGAGCCCGCGCCACGCCGATTCGAGCTGCTTGAAATCGGGATGGTGGATGATCGCGTTGACCTGATCGCTGAGCTTGCGGTCGAGCGCCGCCACCATCGCGTCGATCGTCTGATAGACGTCGCCCGACACCGTCTGCGCATTGGTGAGCGCCTGCTGCGCCAGGGTCTGCACGGCGTCCTCGATGCGCGACTTGCGCGTATCGTCGCCGGGCTTGAATTCCTTTTGCAGCAGCGACGAAAAATCGTCGAGCGCGATCGCTTCAGCCTGGGGGGCGTCCTGCCCCTGAAGCGCTTCCTGAGCCATGTCCGTCTCCACCCCCTAAAGAGAAATCAGTTCTCGGTCGCGCCGTCTTCCGCGGCGGGCGCGGCGGCCGCGCCCTGCTCGCGCGCCGAGGACAGCGCCTGCAGCAACGCGGGATCCTTGAGCGCCTGCTCGATCAGGTCCTGCGCGCCGTTCTTGCCATCCATATATGTCAGAAGATCGTTGAGCTGCTGCCGCGCCTCGAGCAGCTGCGCGAGCGCGGGCACGTTCTTCGCCACCTCGCCCGGCGAGAAGGACTGCATGTTGGTGAAGGTCAGGTCGACCCCCAGCTTGCCTTCGCCGGACAGCGTATTGTCCACGTTGAAGGCCGCGCGCGGCGCGATCGCCTCCATCCGCTGATCGAAATTGTCCATGTCGAATTCGACGAAGTCGCGCTTGTCGGGCGCCTTCTTCTCGACCAGGCTCTTGCCCGAAAGATCCGAGAGCACGCCCATGACGAAAGGAAGCTCGACCTTTTGGCGCGAGCCATAGGTCTCCACCTCATATTCGATATGGACGCGCGGCGCCCGGTTCTGCTTGATGAACTTCTGCCCGCTCTTGGCAACCATCGCCGCTTCCCCCGTATTTCCGCAAACGCCAGCTATAGCGTTGCCGGACTTTAACCCACCTTCGCCACGATAGACGACCTGTAGATGATATCAATATCCCGATTGCGCGTCACGCTCCGCCTTCGTCCACAATACACGCTTGGCGTCGGTCGTGCTTTCGGGCGCAATATCCTCCAGCACCGCCATGAAATCCATGTTTACCCAGCTTCTTGCCCGCTGGATCAGCGCCAGAATGGGACTGCTCGGCTCGCGCCGGCGATAATAGTCGCCGATCGCATCGAGCGCGGTGATCACATCGTCGCGGGAATCGACTCGCCCGCCGATGCGCGGACCGCCTCCGCCCGAGGACGCGACGGCGCCGGAGTCGAAATCCGCGCCCGGCGACTCGGGTTCCTCCGCGGCAATGCCCGCATAGGGCGCGAGCGCGCTGCGAATCGCCTCGATCGCTTCGTAGGTCGGCTGGAAGTTGGTGCCGGTGTCGCCTTCGGCATTGGCGGTCAGCACGGCGTCCGCGCGGCGGATGCCGTCGCGGATCGAATCGAGCCGGTCGATCGCCGCCTGCAGATCGGCCGTGTCCGCTTCGGCGATCGCCGCGCGGAACATGCCGTAGCCGTCGGCCCCCTCGCCTTCGCTCGCGAACCGTTCAAGGTCGGCGCCCGAATAGACGCCGAGCCGGGGGTGCTCGATCAGCACCACGCGCTTGAGCGGGCCCAGGAACTCAGAGATCTTGGTGAGCGACTCGCAGGGCCCCTTGCGCCCCTGGAAGCCGAGCTCGTCGAGCGTCGGGTGCACGCTGTCCCAATAGCGCTCGAACAGTCCGGCGAGCATCTGCGCGCCGGCCTCGACCGTCTCGAGCCGCCCCTGGCGCGCCCCGGCGCGGGCGAGGTAGATCGCCAGCCAGACATCCTTGGTCCGCTCCGACTGCGCGGCGATCAGCTTGATCGTCTCGCGCCAGTCGGGCTGCTCGGGCGAATCGGCGGGAACATCGAACGCCTGTTCGATGACCTGGCGCTCATTGTCGTAGGACAGATCCTCCCCGGCGGGCGATTCGTCCGAAACCGGCGCAAGCAGAGTTTCGAGGTCCATCAGCGAACCCCGTACTTATCAGTTGAAAGTCTCACCAATTCCCCCTGGCGTGACT
Organism: Sphingomonas gilva; assembly: GCF_003515075.1. Classification (GTDB taxonomy): domain Bacteria; phylum Pseudomonadota; class Alphaproteobacteria; order Sphingomonadales; family Sphingomonadaceae; genus Sphingomonas; species Sphingomonas gilva. The sequence continues at coordinate 137,349 of NZ_QWLV01000006.1, read as the reverse complement.
GGCGACGCTCAGGAAATCAGCGCGGCCTCTACCCGACGATTCTCATCCGCGCTGGCGGGCTTGCCCGGCAGCGGCTGGTCATAGCCGAAGCCCTGCACCTCGAGCCGGCTGCGATCGACTCCCTGGGCGACCAGGAAATCCGCCACGGACTGCGCCCGCCGCTGCGAAAGCTCGCGATTGGCCGCACGGCCGCCGACCGAATCGGTATGCCCTTCGATCAGGAAGCGGCTGTTCCTGAGCTCGGGCGTGTTGAGCGCCTGGGCGAACACCTTGGCGCGGTCCTTGGCGCCCGCGGTCATCTCCGCCGAATTGAGCTCGAAGCTCAGCATCAGATCGGCGCGCGCGCCGGTCGCGCGCGCGGCCGGCGTTGCGCGCGGCGTCGCCGCGGCGGCGCGAGCGGGCCGCGCCCGCGCAGGCGCGGCGCGCGCCGCGGCGGGCTTCGCCGCCGGCTTGGCCGCTTCGGCGCGCCGCAACGCGAAGCCGCGCGTGTCCGGCGCTGGCGCCGATTGCGGCTTGGCCTTGGGCTTGGCGAGCGCGAATCCCTTGGTGTCCGGCGCGGGCGCCGTCTCCTGCGGGCGACGCGCGAGCGAGAAGCCCTTGGTCGCCGGTGCCGCCTTCACTTCCTCTTCCTGGGCAGCCTCGCCGCACTTGCCCGCGAAGGTGCACAGATACTCGTCGACGCTGCTGCGTTCCTGCGCCATCACTGCGCCGGGCAGAGTCGCTGCCGTCGCAAGTGCCGCGAAATAGACGAAACCACGCATTTCAAACCCCCTAGCGCAAGATCGGCCGTATTAGGAATAGCTAGTTCATAAGCAATTTCGACTTTAGCCGCAAGGCCAGAGCACAGTTAACCGCAGTCCTTTATTGCGCCACCAAGATGCTGCTATATGATCGGTAGCGTTCGATAGCGCGTTGTTGACGCGCGGCTGTTTTGGGGGAAGCGGGAAAATGGCACCGGGTCTGGGTGTAACAACCGACCGGCAGACGACCATGGTCGTCGATCTGGGCGACGAACAGGTCGTGCTGGAGCGCGTGGTCATCCGCGAGGCGTTGAGCGAGCCGTTCGAGATCTCGGTCGACATCCTCTCCGAGCATGGCGAACTCGATCTCAGGCCGCACCTGGGCAAGGTGATCAAGGTCAAGGTCGAACAGGGCGGCGAAATCGTCCGGCGGGTGCACGGGTACATCATCGAGGGCATGTTCGTCGGCGAGGCGAAGGCCGGCTGGCGCTATCGCCTGACCGTGCGCCCCTGGACCTACTTCATGGACGCGAACCTGGAATACCGCATCTTCCAGGAAAAGAACGCCAAGCAGATTCTGGAGGACATCTTCCGCCTCGCCGGCCAGCCCGACGTCGATTTCAGCAAGCTCACGAGCAAGCGCATCAAGCGGACTTATTGCGTCCAATATGGCGAAAGCGACTTCGATTTCGCCTCGCGGATAATGGAAGAGGAAGGAATCTATTACTACTTCGTCCATGAGGACAACCGCCATCAGATGGTGTTGTGCGAGGGCCCCGGCAGCCACGCCAAGGGCGCGCCGGACATGCTGACCTACAATGCCTATTCGCAATCGATGGTCGGCGCGCTCGCCGACAACGAGACGGCGACCCCCTTCGTGACGCTGTGGATGGAGCGCCTGCGTACCGCGGCGCGCGGCAAGGTGACGATGCGGGACTGGGACTTCCGCCGGCCGCAGAAGCCGATCAACCGGGCGGCGGAGCGTTCGGGCAATCCGTGCGACAAGGCGGAAGTCTATATGGGCGCGTCACGCGTCGTGCTCGGCGAGCCGATGGAAAGCGAGACGCTGGCGGACGCCAACACCCTATCTGCGCTGTACGCATCGCGCGTCGATCAGGCGACCTATACGGGGATGAGCCAGTCGCTGGGACTGACCGCCGGCTTCAAGGTCAAGATCGATCACGAGAACGACCGCTTCGATGACGACTATCTGATCACATCGACCCAGCATACGATCGTGTCCGAAACCTATCGCAGCGGCGATTCGATGGACGCGGCGCATGGGCTGGACGTGGCGTTCGAAGCGATTCCCGCCGCCACGCCGTTCCGTCCGCAGCAGCGCACCCCGCGCCCGGTGGTGCGCGGCCTCGAATCGGCGATCGTCACCGGCCCGCCGGGCGAGGTGATCTACACCGACGAATATGGCCGGGTGAAGGTGCAGTTCCACTGGGACCGGCTGGGCAAGAAGGACGACAAGACCAGCTGCTGGATCCGCGTGTCGCAGACCGGCGGCCTGGGCAACCTCATCCTGCCGCGCGTCGGGCATGAGGTGCTGATCGATTTCCTGGGCGGCGATCCCGATCGCCCGATCGTCGTCGGCCGCGTGTTCAACGCCGAGCATATGCCGCTCTACAAGCTGCCCGATCACCGCACGATCGCCACCTGGCGGTCCAAGACGGTTGGCCAGCCGGCCGCGATCGGCGAGGCGAAGGCCGTCGGCGACGACCATCCCGGCATCAGGGACAAGCCCGCCGTCGAATCCAACGAACTGCGCTTCGAGGACAAGGCGGGCCAGGAGGAAGTCTATCTCCACGCCAACCGCCTGCTCAACGTGCGCGTGCGCATGGACGAGACCCACAAGGTCGGGCAGGACCAGACGATCTTCGTCGGCCGCAACCGCACCGAGAAGGTCGAGAAGGACGAGAAGGTCGAGATCCTGGGCAAACGCGATTACACGCTGACCGGGAACGAGACCGAGATCATCAGCGAAGGAAACCGCACCACGACGATCAAAAAGGGCAATCGCACCGCAACGCTTGAGATGGGCAACGATGCGCTCAACGTGAAGATGGGCAACATCACGGTAAAGGCCGCGATGGGCAAGATCGAGATGGAGGCGATGCAGTCGATTGAGCTCAAGGTCGGCCAGAACTCGATCAAGATCGATCAGATGGGCGTCACCATCAAGGGCATGATGGTCAAAAGCGAGGCCCAGACGATGAACGAGGTGAAGGGCGCGATGACCACCACCCAAGGCAGTGCGATGATGACCGTCAAGGGCGCCATCACGATGATCAACTAGGCCCGACGCATGACCGAATGGATGCTCTGCAAGTTCACCGAGGCCCGCCAGGTCGTGCAGCTGATGCGCGTCGAGGAGGCCGAGCTGCCCGAACCGGCGGTGACCCCGGTCACGCATTTCGCTTCGATCCGCGGCGCCGAGCAGCGCGCGGAGGCGGTGAAGTTCCTCGCGCTCGCCCTGCCCCGCTTCGAAAGCATCGCCTGGGCCGGCCATGTCCTGGAACGCGAGGCGCTCGACCGCCGGCTGCCGGCGCGCGACCGCCAGGCGCTCGATTTCGCGCTGCGCTGGCTCGGCGATCCGGACGACGCGCGGCGGCGCGCGGCGTTCGAGGCGGCGGAGGCGGCGGGCGACCGCGCGCCCGAGCGCCTGCTCGCGCTCGCCGTGTTTTTTTCCGGCGGATCGATCTCGATGCCCGATCTTCCGCCGGTGCTGCCGCCGCCCGAATCGAGCGGCACCTTCGCGGGCGCGGCGGTGCTGGCGGCCGCCTTCCGCAGCGACAATCCGGACGAGGTGCTTGATCGCGCGCTCGATCTGGGCGAAGCCGTCGCATCCAATGGGATGGACGCGCTTACGGCGAGATGACGCTTACCTTTCGTATCCGGAACTTCGACCGTCTCGACAACGGGATGCCGACCGAGTTCGTGCTGAACCGGCGGGGGGCGATGATCGGCCGTTCGCCGACCTGCGACTGGAGCCTGCCCGACCCGCGTAACTACATCTCCTCACGCCACTGCGAGATCGGCTATGGCGACGGCCATTACCAGCTGACCGACGTCAGCACCAACGGCACCTTCCTCAACGGCGCGCCCGATCGCATGGCCGAGCCGCGCCGCGTTGCCCAGGGCGATGTCTTTTTGATCGGCCAATATGAGGTCGTCGCCGAATTGTCGGGCGAAGCGGTCGCCGCGATCGAGCGCGAGCAGGACGCGGCGCAGGCGGCGCAAAGCAGCGGCTGGACCGGATGGGACAGCCATGGCGGCGCGCAGCAACCGCCCGCCGAGGCGCCGGCCGCCGCATCGAGCGGATGGGCGACGCCCCCGGCGGCTCCGTCGGGCGGCGGTTCCGGCTGGGCCGCACCGCCGCCCGCTCCATCCGGTGGAGGCCAGAGCTGGGCGCCGCAAACCGGCCCTTCGCTCGCCCGGCCCGCGGCGCATCGTGCGCATGAAGGCGGCGCGGCGGCCGCGCCGTCGGTCTCCGGCGCAGGCTGGTCGCCGGCGCAGCGCGCGCCCGAGCCGCCGGTGCGCTCGACCTGGGAAGAGCAGATGCCCGCGCCCGATCCGGCGTCCGGCTGGTCCAGCGCCGCGCCCGATCGCGCGCCGCCGCCCAGCCCCGACGATATCTGGGGCAAGATATCCGAAGGCAATGTGGTCGATTGGGCGCGCGGCGGCTTCGGCCAGCCGATCGAGACGCCGGCCGATCCGCTGGGGCTCAACAAGCCGCAGGCGCGCGAGGCGCTGCCCACAGCACAGCCGCAGATGAGCAAGTTCGACGACGGCTGGGGCGCGCCGCCCGCGGGTGCGCCCGCGCCATCAGCCAACGAAAGCTGGGCGGCGAAACCGCCCGAGCGGACCAGCGCGCCGCGCGCCGCGCCGGCCGCTCCTCCTCCTCCTCCGGCGGCTGCCCGTCCCGCTCCGGCGCCTGCACCCGCGCCGGCGGCTTCGTCCGCGCAGGCGCTCGAAACCTTCATCGCCGGCGCGGGCATCACGCGCGATCAACTGAAGGAGATGTCGCCCGAGACGCTGGCGCGCGCGGGCGGGCTGTTCCGCAAGCTGATCGCCGGGCTGGTGGTGATGGTCGAGGCGCGCGCGCGCGCCAAGTCGCAGATGGGCGCGGAGGCGACCAGCCTTGAGTTCGACGGCAACAATCCGATCAAATTCGCGCGCACCCCCGAACAGGCGATCGCTCAACTGCTCAACCCGCCCGAACGCGGCTTCATGGATTCGGGCCGTGCGGTCGAGGACGCCTTCTACGATCTGCAATCGCACCAGATGGCGACGCTGAAGGCGATGCAGGGGGCATTGAAGGCGACGCTCGACCGCTTCTCGCCGACCGCGATCAAGGCGCGGGCGGAGAACAAGGGCCTGCTGGCGAAGATCATGCCCGGCGCCCGCGACGCGGCTTTATGGTCCGCCTATGAGCGCGAATTCGGCGGAGTCGCCCAAGGTTCGGACGAAGCATTCATGGACGTCTTCGCCAAGGAATTCCGCAAGGCCTATGAGGATCAGGCGCGCAAGCGGCGATGAGCCGCTACAGATGAGGGGGCGGCAATGGCAAGCTTACCAGTCGAACTCGGCAGTACGGTGCAGCGCGGCGGCATGGTGGGGCCTCTGCTATGGAGCGGGGTGCGCCCACCCGCCAATGTCGAGAAATCCCTCGGCTTTCACGCAGGCCGGCTTTCCCAGGGCTATTTCATCCTGCTGCTGAAGGAACAGCTAAAGCCAGGCGACATTCAAATGGACGGCACCACCCTGCGATCCGGGGGCAAGTTCGGCCTCCCGACGGGGGACAAGGCAAGCGATGCAACGCGCCCGCGCGTGCACGACAGCATCGACCCTGCGATGCTCGCCCACCATCAGAAGGGTATGAGCGGCGACGCGACCGTCCTCCGCGGGATTAATCGCCTGTCCAAGATCCTGCCAGTCATGCCGCATAGCGACAACATGGCGCCGCGCGATCAGTATCCGATGGGCGGTGGCGGAGGGCAATGGACGCTCAAGGCGGCATATGCCTTTCTGGTGGCGGCCTATGTCGGGCCCGATGCGATCGCGCAGACGATCCCGCAGGTGGGAATCACCGCCAGCTTGGCCGAGGGCGCATCCTATGACGCCCGCGCTCGGCTGATGCGATATCTCGAAACAGCCTGATCGCGATTAACCGGACGCGTCAGTCGCGCACCTCGTCGACATTCTTGAACCACACCATGTTCGACTGCCAGCCGCCCGCCGCGGCGGCGGAGACGAACTGGTTGGTCCAGTCGGGACCGCGCGAGACCAGGCCCGGCGCGATCAGCTCTGGCGGAAACGGGCCTTTTCCGGTCAAGAGCATGATCCCCGACCAGCCGTCGTGATCGGCATCGATCTGCAGGCGATAGCGGTCGCTGCCGACATCCGTGACGACAATGACGCCACCCTCACGCAGTTCGTCGAACTGGGCGCGCGACGTGATCAACGACGTGATGACGCCCGACGGCTCGATGCCGACCAGCGCGAAATCCAGCGTCGGGTCACCGACATTGATGTTGATCAGCGCGTTCGCCGCCAGTTGGCCGGCATATTGGCCGGCCTCCTGCATCCGCTTTTCGAACTTGCGCTGCGGCACCGCCAGCCGCTGGCCGTCGGGCGCGCGGACCTGGCGATAGGTGTCGAGCGCGCCGCAGCCCGATTGGGTGATGGTCGAGACTTCCTCGAAATTGATGCTCGCGCCGTTGATCCCCGCCCCCGCCAGCGCGCGCGAAATCTCGCTCTGCGCGGCAGATGGGTTGCCGGCGACGCCGGTCAGCGCGACCGTGACCGCATCGCCGTCGCGCCCGATATCGACGATGTCGAGCCAGGTGCAGGCGACCGACGGCAGCACCGAATTGACCGCGCCCCGCGCCACATCGACAGGGTCGCTCGAGACGGCGGCAGGCGCGCCGCCCTTGGCGACCTGCGGCTCTTCACCGCGGCCGAGCAGCAGCCAGCCGAGCAGTGCGATCACCAGCAGCGCCGCGATGCCGCCACCGATCAGCACGCCCTTGCCAGGCCCGGAAGGCGCCGCGGGGGCGCCCGGCGGCGTGCTCGGCAGCCGCCCGGTGAGCCCGGTCTTGTCGAGCTCGGCCAATACCTCGTCCATCGAGCGCAAGCGCTCGGCGGGGTTGGCCTTGGTCATCTTTTCGAGCACCGGCCTGAGCGCCTCGGGCGCGGCCGACAGGTCCGGCCCCGCGCGCCTCTTGTCGACCGCATCGACCAGCGATCCGCCCATCTGCACATTGCGCCGGCCGGCCACCGCCAGGATCACCAGCGCCAGGCTGTAGACGTCGCTCCACGGGCCGACATCGCGGCCGAAATCGCCGAGCTGCTCGGGCGCGACATAGTTTAGTTTGCCGGCAAACCCATCGCCGACGATCGTCGCCGATCCGGGGTCGAGATCCTTGGCGATGCCGAAATCAATGATCTTGGCCTTGCCGAGATTGCCATCCTCCAAGAGGACGTTGTCGGGCGACATGTCGCGGTGGATGGCGCCGAGCGCGTGGGCCACGCGCAGGCCCGCGGCGAGCCGGCGGAGCAGCTGCGCCAGCTCCTCGGGCGTGGCCTCAACCTGGCCGAGCACGTCGGCGAGGTTAGTGCCGTCAACATATTCGGTGACGATGTAGAGCACGCCCAGTTGCGGCTCCTGCGCGAGCACGCGGTACTGCACCAGCGCCTCGTGCTGCAGCCGGGTGAGCGTGCGCGCCTCCTTCCTGAACATCGAGATGACGTTGGGATCGGCGGCGAGCGAGGGCAGCATCACCTTGATCGCGACGCGTTCGTCGGTGTTGACGTTCACGCCCTCGAACACCTCGCCCATGCCGCCGCGGGCGATGAAGCGCTTCACCTCGAAGATATGGTTGAGGACGTCGCCAACCTGGATGCCCTGGCCATCGGTGCGCGGCGCGAACTGCGTGCCGAAATGGCCGGTAGCCTCGCGCGGCGGCTGCGATGTCGGCGGCGGATCGAAGGTAGTGGCCGGTTCGGACGGTTGGGCGACGGGCGGATTTGCAGCCGGAGGTTCGAAACCGCCAACAGGCTCGGGCGGTTGCGGCGGCACCGTTGCCTCGTCCGCGTCGGCGGGCGGCTGAACGGAGGGCGGCGGAAAGTCCCCGGACGGCATGAACACGGTCCGGTCCTCCTGGTCCTCGGGCGGGCCGGGCTTGTTGTCGTCCTGGTTCATGGGTTCACCGTAACGGCCGGTTCGACAAAGGAAAGTAGGGTCGGCTCGTGCACCGCGACGGTGATGATCGTCACATTGTCCGGTGCGCCGCGATCGAGCGTGAGGTCGACGAGCTTGCGCGTCGCCGGATCGGGCTCGTTGAGGTTCAGTATCTCGCCGATCTCGAAATCCTCGACCTGTCCGGTCAGCCCGTCGCTGCAGAGCAGGAAGATGTCGCCCGGCTCGACTTCGTCCTGGATGACGTCGACCTCGACATCGTCGCGCACGCCGACCGCACGCGCGAGCACATGGCTCATCGGATGGTCCTGCGCGTCCGCCTCGGACAGCAGGCCGCGATCGAGCATCTCCTGCACCTGGGTGTGATCGCGGCTGAGCTGATGGATCATGCCGCCGCGCACCAGATAGGCGCGGCTGTCGCCGACCCACAGCACGGCGAAGCGCCGGTCGCGGATGAACAGCGCGACGACGGTCGATCCCATCTGGGTGCCGCGCTGCTCGGCCTGGCGCCAGATGCGGCGATTGGCGCCGTGGATCGCATCGGCGATCGCCTCGCACGCCTCCTCGAACGGCTGCGGGATGACGACCATGCTCAGCGCATCGGCGATCGCGGCCGAGGCCCATTCGCCATTCTCGTGCCCGCCCATGCCGTCGGCCACCGCCCAAAGCCCTTCGCGCGGGCGTTCGCAATAAGCGTCTTCGTTGTTGGTGCGGACACGCCCTTCATGGCTCAAAGCCGCGCTGTCGATGCGCATGCCCGTCATTCCGCCCCCTCCCTGTGCGCATCCTCGCTCGACCGCGCGGGCAATGTCAGCATCGCCCGGATCAGCAGGTCGGGCCGCTCGCCGGCCAGCGTCGCCGCTTCGCGATCTTCGCTGCCCATCGTCCACCAGCCGGCATGGCCGGGCCAATCGTCCTCCCAGAGGGCGGGGGCCTTCCCGACCGCAGCCTGGAGCCGGTCGGCGTTCCAGCCTTCTCCAAACGCGTCGTAGATCGCCGCCTCGCAGTGCGCCGCCCCGTCGCGCGCCTGCTCGCGCCCTGCTACAGCGACCTGTGCAAGGATCGGGTAGCGCCGCCCGACGCCGTCAACCGAAGGCGCGATCGCCCCCGCGACCCAGCCGCCAGCTTCCTCCCAGGCGAAGCGCCACGGCGGCGCGCTGTCGAACGCATCCTCGAACGCGTCGCCCAGCGCCTCGCGCGCATCCGCCATCGAGGTCGAGAGCCAGTCGTCGAGCGCGTCGCGCACATCAGGGGCGAAGCCGCGCGCGATGAAATCGCCGTGCGCGGGCAGCTTGCCGAAGATGGCGGCGCTGGTCACAGCGCGGTCGGGCAGCGGAACGACCACAGGCCGCCGCGGCTGAAAGGGTTGTTCTCGCTGGGCAGCGCGATCTGGAAGGTGACGGTGCGCCCGCCTTCGCCGAAGCTGGCCTTCAGCGCCTGCGCGCCGGCGTTTTCCTTGTCCGCCTGGTCCATCAGGCGGAACAGCGCCCAGGGGCCTTCGGCCTCGAACTTGCGCAGCTCCTGCTTGCCGTCCTGCCCGAACAGCGTGACCGAGGCGGTGGGCAGCCCGCCCGAGACCGACCACAGGATCGGCTTGGGCTGGTTCGAATCACGCGCGAAGCGGTAGTTCGCGCCGCCGCTGGCGAATTCGACCGCGCCCACCTCGCTGCCGAAGCTCGCCACCGCGACCTTCAGGGGAAGCCCGCCGACCAGCAGATCGCGGATCTCGCCCGCCTTGGCGAACTCCTCGGGGCTTCCGGGCGCGAGCGTGGCGGCGACCGGATCGTCCGGGTTCCAGCGCCAGATCGGGCCCTCGGTCTGCATCATCGGCCTCAGCCGCTGGGTGACGAAGCCGTCGATCGTGCCGCCCATGCCGAACACGCGCAGCATATCAACCACTGCCGCATCCTGCTGGGCGCCCCCGAAAAAAGGGTAGCGCTCCTGGGCAACCTCCCTGCACGCCGGCATCACGCTTTGCGCATAGGCGTCGCTCACCGCGCCCTGCGCCGCGCTTGTCTGCGCGGAGGAACCGCCCTTCGCGGCTTCGGAGACGAAGCCCTGCAACTGCGCCGGCGCGCCGGCGGCCGCCGCGGCGACCGAGGCCATCGCGGTCGCCATCTGCGCCTGGGTCGCTTCCGACCCGCCGCCGCCGCCGACCGATTGCGCCGCCATCACCGCCTGCCCGGCCTCTTTCACCGCGCCTACGAAATCGTCGATCGGCGCCGCGCCCTTGCCGTCGCCAACATATTCGTGGACTCCGGTGAAATAGGCGGTGATCTCCGCGCCCGCATCGATCTGCTGCGCGCGGTCGCGCAGCGCGGCGTTGGCATAGTTGCCGATCCGGCTGGACCCAAGCCGCTGCTTGGCGATCGCCGCCGCGCCGCCGCGCAATCCGCCCGAGAAGATCGTGTTGCGGCGCAGCTCGAGCAGCACGCGCTTCAGCGGCGAGGGCATCTTGGTGAAGGCGCCGAACGCGGCCGGATTGGCGAAATAGGGGCCGGGCTGCATCACGTTCACGACATTGTCCCACGCCGCGATGTAGTCCTTGGCGTAGAGCCCGGCGACGCCGGGGCGGACATTGCCCATCTCGCTCTGGATGCCCTGCGAATTGGCGTCGCCGCCCATCACCCACAGGTCCTTCTCCAGATCGGCCTGCACCGTGGCGAGGCCGAGGAGATAGGATTTCTCGTAACCCTCGCGCGTGAAGAAATAGGGCACCTGGGTGGTCAGCACCTGATCCGGGTTGGAGAAGGCGAGCGCGTCGCCCTGGGTCAGGACATTGGCCATCAGCCATGCCTGGCCCTGCGTCGCCGCCTTCTGCTTCATCACCGCATAGGCGCGGTCGGCGAGGCTCAGCGTCTGCACCGCCGCGCGCGCCGAAGCGACGAGATTGCCGTCGAGCGGCGCGCGCCGGCCTTCCCACACGCTCGCCAGATTCTCGTCCTCCAGCAGCGCGGCGAGATGCTGCGCCAGCTGGTTGCGCTCCTGATTGGCGTCGGAGCCCGGATAGACCTCGGTCGCCCAATCGGTGGTGACGAACGACTGCACCGCCTTGCGGTCCATCGGCCCTTGCGAGCCGAGCATCAGATAGACCTTGAGCGGCTCGTAGAGGCGCATCGGATCGCCGGCGTTCGCCTGCATATATTGCTCGAGCCGGAGCAGCACGCGCGGCAGCAGGATGCGGCGCAGCGATTCGCGGTACGCCTCTTCCGCCTCGCGGCTCAGGCTGCGCTGAAACAGGCCGAAGCGCATGGTGAGCGGCGGCCCGCTGGCGCGGCGCTGGGCATAGCCGTAGGGCAGCGCGCGCATCGCGTTGAGCCCGGGCAGCGCCGCGCGCAGATCGGCGTCGCTGTCGCGCACTTCCTGCAGGTCCACGCCCGATTGCTTGAACAGGCCGTTTGCCTCGGTCGACTTGGCGAGCAGATCGTTCTGGAAGCTGCGATTCTTGGCGAAGCTGACGCCCCAGGCGCCCAGCGTCAGCACGCTGATCGCAGCGACCGCGGCCAACGCGCCGACCAGCTTGGTCTTCTGGCGCGCGCGCGCCTTGGGGTCCATGGTGACGAGGCCCGCTTCGGGGAACATCGTCTCGGTCAGCAGCCGGTTGAGGAAATAGGCGCGGCCCGATCCGCCGCCCGTCTGCGGCCGGTCGTAGACGTCGGCCATGCCCGAAAGGATGCGATCGAGCGGCGCGCCTTCCTGCACGCCCGAGGTGAGATAGAAACCGCGCAGCACCCCAGCCGGCTCGGCTCCCGCCGGGAACGCGCCGTCGAGGAAGCGCATCAGCCGCGACCGCAGCGATTGCAGCTGCGAGGGGAAGCCGAGCAGCAGGCTGCGGCGGTGGAGATCCTGCTCCTCGAACAGCCGCTTGGCCTGGCGGTCCGCCACCGCCTGCGCCATCTCGTCGAACGCGCGCGCCAGCGCCTCGGCGGTCGGCTTGCCGTCGGCATAGGTGACCGTCGCCCCCAGCACCGCTCGGCGGCCCTCGACGTCGAGATCGTCGTAATATTCGACAAAGCCCGCCAGCAGATCGGCCTTGGTCAGCATGACATAGACCGGAGCGGCGACCTCCAGCGTCTTCCTCAACTCGCCTAAACGGCGGCGCACCGCCGCGGCGTGCGCGTCGATCTTGGCGCAATCGGCGCGGATCAGTTCGTCCACGCCGATTGCCACGATCACCCCGTTGATCGGCTGCAGCGGCCGGTGCTTCTTCATCAGCTCGAGGAAGCTGAACCAGCCGCGCTGATCGACCGCCGCGTCCGAATCCTGCGTGGTGTAGCGGCCCGCGGTATCGACCATCGCCGCTTCGTCGGCGAACCAGAAATCGAGGTTCCGCGTGCCGCCGACACCCTTCAGCGCCTGTTCGGCGAAGGGGAAGCGCAGCCCCGAATTGAGCAAGGCGGTGGTCTTGCCCGCGCCCGGCGGGCCGATGATCACGTACCAGGGCCGATTGTAGAGATAGCCGCGCTGCTTGCCCGACGCCTCCTTCAATCCCTTCAGCGCTTCGGCCATGCGCAGCGCCAGCGCCTTCGATTCCTCGTCGGCCGCGCTCGGCTGGGCGAGCTCGTTGGCGATCGCGTCGTTCGCCTTCTTCGCCTTGCGCCAGCGCCAGAAGGCGGCGAAGCCGAGGATCGCGAAGCTCAGCAGGACGAAGCTGACGCGGATCCACATGGTGGCGAACCAGGTCGAGAACATCGGCAGCAGGAAGCCGAATATCGCGGCGATCAGGACGGTGCAGAAGATCGAGACCGTCCACCAGTTGCGCATGAAGCGATACATTTAGGCAGCCCCCCTCAATACCGCCTGGGCACGATGATCTCGACGCGGCGGTTCTGGGACTTGCCCTCTTCCGTGTCGTTCGACGCGATCGGCACCGTCTCCCCCATGCCCTTCTGGGTGACGCGGCCCGGATCGCTCAGCGTGCCGCGCAGGATCGCCGCGATCGTCTCGGCGCGCGCCTGGCTCAGCGCCATGTTGTCGGGGAATTTCAGGTTGGACACCTTGTCGCTGTCGGCATGGCCCTCGACCAGCACGCTGCCCTGCTCCTCCTCGATCGCCGCGCCGATCCGTTCGAACAATGCGCGCCGGCCTTCCTCCAGTTGCTCCGAACCCGATTCGAACAGCTGGCCTACGGTGGTGCGCACGCGCACGGTCTGCGAATCCTCCTCGACCACGACGAGCCCCTCGGCGATCTCGGGGGCGAGGAACTGCTTGAGCTTCGACGCCTGCGCGCTTTCCGCCGGCGGAGGCAGCGCGCCGCCCTCGCGCGACAGGCGCAGCCGGTCGTCGGGAGCGATCCCGCCCAGCGTCGTCGACGGCGCGTCGCCAGACGACATCAGGATCAGGCGCAGCACGATATAGATCAGCAGCAGCAAGGTCGCAGCCGCCGCCGCCGCCATCGCGACATAGCTCCACAGACCGAGCTTGCCGACCGGCGCCTTCTCGCCGCGCCAGCGCGGAGCCATCTCGATCATCGAAAGACCGCGGACATGGCCCAGCGCGCCCTGCAGCCGCGCCATGATCTCGTGCAGCCGCCGCCTGCCGTCGGGCATCACGCGGAAGCGGCCTTCGAAGCCCGAGGCGAGACAGGCGTGGTAGAGCTCGATCAGGTCGAGATTGTCGCCCGGCGTGCGCAGCATGTCGTCGACCAGCTGCCAGAAGCGATCGCCGCCGATCGCCTCCTGGAAGAACTGGACGACCATCGATCGCCGCGCCCATTCGGCGCCGTCGGTGCCGAGCCCGGGCAGGTTCTGCGCGATGTCGTCGATCGTCGCGCACACCGCATATTTCGCGCGCTGGCGCGTCTCTTCCGAGTAATGCGGCGCGATCGCACGCTCGAAATTGGCGATCGCCTGCGTCGCCTCGCGGTGGAACTGGGGCAGCGGCGTGCGCACCCGGCCCGATCGGATACCCGCCGCGAGCGCCAGCACCGGGCCGGCTTCGGCCAGCATGATGTTGCGCACCTGCCGCGGCGTCGCGGGCAGCGGCACATCGTCTTCCGACAAGCGCGACGGCGCGAGAGCGGGGGCCTGCACGCCCATGCCGGAGCGCGTCATCGCCGGCGGCGCGTCATAGCCCGAATAGTCGCCCTGCGGCGCGGAGCCATAGCTTTGCTGCGGCGGCGGAGGCGCAGCATAGCCCTGCGGCGGCGCGCCGTATCCGGCCGGATCGGGCTGGCTGGCATAGCCGCCCGGCGCGGGCGGCTGCCCCCATCCGGCGCCGCCCGCCGGCGGCTGCTGCGGGGGCTGCTGGCCCTGCTTCAATCCCTGCAGCGGCGAAGGACGGAACACCGTCTTATTGCCGCCGCCTCCGCCCGAACCATTGCTCATCGGCTGGCCCTCTTCACGCACCACAGCTCCATCTTGAGCTGCGGCCAGTCGCCTGCGACATGGAGGCCAAGCGCGGGCGCGGTCGCGAACTCGGCCCAGTCGGGAACCCCGCGGTCGAGCTCGAAATAGACATAGCCGGGCAGCACGCGCAGCTGCGGCGGCGGGGTCGGCGTGTGGCGCAAGGGCACGCCCGGCAACGCCGAATCGACGATCTGGCGCATCTTCTGCACCGGCCCGAGCTTCGCCACCTGCGGGAACAGCCCGCGGATCTCCTCGACCGGCGAGGCGGCCGCGACCGCCAGATAGAAATAGCCGGTCTTGTAGAGATTATGGTCGACGATCTTGGAGACGTAGGCGCCCGGCCCGGCATTCTCGAGCGGCATCTGCACCGCCGAGCGCTCGAACACCGCCGCCAGCATCGATTGCAGCAGATCGAACACCGGATCGAAGCAGGTCTGCGGATTTTCGTGGTCGTAACGCGGCAGGGGCGGCGGCTTGCGGTCCGACCGGATCAGCGTGGCGAGCTCGCCCGACAGGCCGACCAGCGTCTCGTACAGCCGCTCGGCATGGACGTTCGGCAGTCCTTCGAGATGCTGCAGCATCGGCACCCAGCGGTTGAGCGCCTGGAGCAGCAGGAAGCTGGCGAAGGTCTCCGCCCCGCCGTCGGTCGCCTCGACCGCGCGCATCGCCAGCTCCTCGGCGCGCTGCTCGGCGCGGCCGATAATATCGGTCAGCCCGCCCTTCAGCCGCCGCGCCGCGTCGATCGACAGCGAGGGCGGGATGAAGCGATCGTCGAACATCAGCTTCTTGTTCTGCACCTCGCGCACGCGCACCGCGCCCAAGGTCACGCGGCCGTAGATCTGGTCGCGCGTCACGCCGAAGCGCAGATTGGGGCGGCCGAACTCGACCGGCTCGGTCGCGCGGTCGTCCGAAAAGGCGTCGGCGACCTCGCCCTCGTCGACCAGGAAGCGCGCCTCGACCGCCTTCGAATCCGCCTCGCGGAACTCGACCGCGCCGATCTGCTGGGCGGGGAGCGTCAGATGGATGACCGCGTCGCGCGCGTCGCCCGGCACCTCGAGCGGCTCGGGCGGCGGCAGGTCGTCGGGGATCGAAAAGGGCGTGCCGTCGGGCATCACGCCGCTCGCGCGGACCACGCCGAACTTGCCGAGCGTCGCCAGATCCTCGTCGACGACGATCTCGGTGAAGCCCCACGCCCATGGCCGCACGCTATCCACCCGGGCGCGCAGCTGCGTCTCGATGAAGCGGTCCTGAGCCTGGAAATGCTGCGGCCTCAGGAACATGCCCTCACGCCACGCAACACGGTTCTTGCCCGACATTCAAATCCCCCCAAGGACGCCCACCCTTTAAGCACAGCTTCCGCTTTGCATAAAGCGGCGTTATTGGTGAAAGCGGGGCACGGGGGAAGATTTTCGAACCGATGACTTGGTCGCGATTGACATGAGCCGGGGACAGGACGGCGGCGGTTCTTTCGACCCGCGCACCTGGGCCGCGGACGCGCCCGCCGCAACTCGTTCCTCCCCGCGCACCGATTCGACCTCGTTCGATCCCCGCGCCTGGACCGTGGAGGACGCCGCCGGCGCGCCACCGGTTCCGCCCGCCGCTCCCGCGGCACGCCGATCGATCCCGCCGCTCGCGGCTCCGCTCGGCGCATCGATAGCGATCCTGCTCGCCGGAGCGGTCACGGCCTGGACGATGCATCAGCCACCCGCCGCGCCGGTCGCCGCGCAGGCCGAGACGGCCGGCGCAGAACCCGCCGCGAATGCCAGCCGCCGCACGCTGATGCTCGCCGCGCCCGACGCGATCGTCGGCACGCTGACCGAAGCGGGACTGCCGCCGGCCGACGCGCAGGCGCTCGCGGCGATGGCGCTGGAACGGATCGGCAATGCACCCGGCGAGATCCGGCTGGTGATCGATCTGGTCGAATCGCCCGGCGCCGCGCAGGTGACCCGGCTGGAGGCGACCCGCGCCGACGGATCGGGCCTGGTGCTGACCGCGAGCCCCGAGGGCTATGTCGAGAAGCTGATGGAGGCGGAGCTGACCGCCACCATCGCCTCGGCGCGCGGCGAGATGGATGCGACCAGCTTCTATTCCTCCGCCGTCGCCGCGGGCATCCCCGACAGCCTGATCGGCGAGATCGCCAAGGCCTTCGCCTTCGATTTCGATTTCCAGCAGGAAATCGCCCCCGGCGACATCTTCGAGGCGGCGTGGGAGCAGCAGGTCAATCCGGCGGGCGATCCGGTGGGGCCACCGTCGCTGGTCTATGCGCAGATGGTGACTCAGACCAAGTCCAAGGCGCTGTACCGCTTCCTCGCGCCCGGCGACACGGAACCCGGCTGGTACGACGGCAACGGCGCCTCGACCGTCCGCGCCCTGATGCGCACGCCGGTCGACGGCGCGCGGATCAGCTCCAAGTTCGGTTTCCGCACGCACCCGATCCTCAACTATCAGAAGCTCCACCGCGGCACCGATTTCGCCGCGCCCATCGGCACGCCGATGTACGCGTCGGGCGATGCGGTGGTCGAAGTGGCGGCGCCGCGCGGCGCGGCCGGAAACTTCGTCATCCTGCGCCACGATAACGGCTGGCAGACCCGCTACATGCACCTCAACCGCTTCGCCGACGGGCTGGTCCCCGGTGCGCGGGTGAAGCAGGGGCAGCAGATCGGCGAGGTCGGCACCACCGGCCGTTCGACCGGCCCGCACCTTCATTACGAAGTGTGGATCGACGGCGAGCCGGTCGATCCCCAATCGATCGACACCGGCACGGGCAAGCAGCTGGAGGGCGACGCGGTGAAGGCGTTCCGGACCGAACGCGACCGGATTGACCTCAGCCGGTCGCAGCGGACGTAGCGAGCTTCGCCTCCGCCTTGGGCCGCCGCGCGAGCATCAGCAGCGGAACGACGATGGCGAGGAGCGCGAAGGTCATCGCGATGCTGGCGTTCAGTCCCTCTTCCGATCCGCCCCACAGCACTCGGCCGGCCAGGTCATAGTCGATCGCTGCGCCGAAGCTGCCGGTGCCGGGATTGGGATCGAGCCCGACGCCGAGCTGCTCGGTGGCGTTCCAGGCGATGTGCGCGCCCAGCGCGGCGGCGATCCCCTGCCCCTTGAGCGCCAGCAGCCCGAACATGACGCCGCCCAGGAACAGGTTGAGCAGCGATACCGGCGCGCGCGCGCCGCCCATGATGTGCAGCCCGGAAAAGGCGACCGCGGTCAGCAGCACCGCCGCCGCGCCGCCCCAGGCCTGCTGCAGCACGGGCTGCAGCCAGCCGCGGAAATAGATCTCCTCGGCGCCCGCCTGCACCGCGATCGCCGCGACGCCCCACAGGATCATCGCCGCGCCCGCGCCGCCGCCCTCCCCCGCGACCGCCGCGCCCGACAGGGCGGCATAGCCCGCCGCGACGAGCAACCCGCCCGCACCGATCGCCACGCCCAGGCCGAACGACGGCAAGGGCCGCGCGCCCATGCGGAGCGGGTTAACCCCCATCAGACGGCCCGCCACCAGCGCGGCGACGATCATCGCGCCGAAGATCACCGCGACGAACAGCGTTTCGATCAGCGCGTAATTCTCGGCCTGGCTCGCGGGGAGCAGCGGAACGAGCCGCTCGGCAAGGCCGGGGCCGAAGAAGACGAACGCGGCGCACAAGGCGACTGCCACGACAAGCGCGACGACGGCACGGATCATGCCACCTCTGAAGTCCGCAGGCGCAGTGTCAGCCTTCGACGGCATTGACCACGACCGGTACATTGGCGAGCGGGCCGAGCCGCGCGATCATCTGCCCTTCCTCGCTGAGCGCATCGTGTTGCCCGCCAGCCGGGCGGAACGCGGGTACGGTTGACCGGAGAGAAGGCGATTCGCTCATCCGGGTCAATCTTCAACGGCGTTGGTCATGACGCCAATCGTACCGAGCGGCCCGAGTCGGGCAACGAGCTGACCTTGTTCGTCGATCGATGGAAATGCGGGCCGTGGGCCTTCGGATGTATTCACCGGACGGGCGATCGATTCTAGGCCCGGCCGCCCCCTGATGAAACCCAGCTCGAAGAATAGTGGGCGTTGCTCCACAACGGGTCGATGACTGGCTCTGTAGCGGCGATAGGGCGTGGCCGGCAGAAGCGGCAAGCCCACGGTCATGCGTCCTTGATGGGATTGCCCAGGCGGCAGTCGCGTGGGCAACGGGTAATTCAGCGTTTCCACATCGATATCGGGCGGCGGCATGATCAGCTTGCGCGAAAGGGTTACGCTGTCGGCGGCGAATTCGACCCATGGAGCGTCGCGCATCGGCAATATACCCTCGTTTCCGATCTCATCGTGTAGTCCATCCAGCAGGAACAGCGTCTCGTCGATTTTGTTGGTCGCGGTGTATGAAAGGCTCAGCGCGGCCTCACTCATCTCGAGCGACACTTCGACAAGCAGTTCGCGAAGCTCAATCGTTCGAGACATCCTGTTCGCGCCTTTCTTCGTGCAACCACCCAATGCCGGCCAGAGCGCTGCAATCAACAAAGTTTCCAGCGCCCGCCGTCGGTCCATGTCAGTAATAGGGCCGGCTAGGCTGCGGCGGATCCCACTGGCTGCGAATGAGGTTCTCCGAATAGGGTTCGTTATCATAGGGGGGAATGCCCACCGTGCGAACCTCCTCCTTCTTGAAATGGTCGTAGCCCGAAGGATGGGTCGAAGGCTTGTGATCATTCTGCACGGGGGTGACATCGCGTTCGCCGTGCGCCGCGTGAGTCGAATGGACGAGTTCATGGGCCAGCCCGACTCCCGTCGGACGGTTTTGCCACGACTCTGTGCCGCTTCCCACGGTGGTCTTGGTCGGATTGAATTTGATCGTGGAATTGCTTCCGGAGCCCGGCTTGCCGTCCGGTCCGACCGAGGCGTTGGTTACGCTGTCATACCCTACGGCGTTGCCTCCGGTTGTCGGCACGATCTTCACCTTCTTTCCCGAACTTTCGAGGTCGCTCAGCATCTTGGCGCCGGCCGGAGTTTTCATGATGTCCGCCAATGCCGAGACGGTGGCCTGCTGGAACGCCAGGTCGCCCTCAATGGTGATCGCTGTGCCGACCTGGATCGACGGAGCACCACCGCCAGCGTTGCCGATCAGGACGGTGAAGCAGCCCAGCACGATCACGCCGCCATGCGCCGTCATGTCGCCCATTCGCGCGGCGGGAAGCTTCATGACGAGCACGGTCGGCGCCCCGGGCGAGACGATCATGTCGGGCGGGCCGACACAGGTGCACATGTCGGTCAACCGCGCCTGGGGCAGTTTGCAGGTAAGCACAGTCGTGGCGCAGGGCGGGATGATCGGCCCGCCGACATGCGGCTTCGGCCCGTCAAACATCGGGCAGACATGCATGTCGGTCACGCGGGCCGCGGGCTGGCTCAACCTATCCGACTCCCCTTCGCCTTCTCGCCGCCGGGGCGATCAGCGCGCCGCCACCTTCGCGGCGCTTCCCGATAGCATCATCTTGCCCGAATCGCCCACGACGAAATACGGCCCCCAATAGAATGGGTGCGAATATTGCGGCTGGGCGATCAGCGCGCGCTGCGCATCCTGCAGCGATCCGCCGATATCGCGCGCCCGCGCTGCGCCGTAGAAGGTGCGGATGAACTGATCGGTCTCCTCTTCGGCCGACACCTGCCAGAAGGTGGCGAGCACCGCGCGCGAATTGGCGGTGAGGAAGGCCCGGACCAATCCTTCGAGCGTCTGCCCCGCCTCTTCCTGGCCCGATCGCCGCGCCAGCGCCTCGTCGGTCACGCCGGATGCGGTGTCGCAGGCGGAGAGCACGACGAGATTGGCGTCGAGCCTGAGCTTGGCGATCTCGTCGAAGGAGAGCAGCCCGTCCGAATTCTCGTCGCCGAACGAGGTGACGAGCGCGGGCGGCGACTTGGCGCAGCCCCACACACCTTCCTCCAGGCCGTGGGTGGCGAAGTGCAGCACCTCGAACTGGTCGAGGTCGCCCCGCGCGCTCACCGCGGTGTCGGTGAAGGCGGCGCCGATCATCCCCGGCGCGCTCGGCACACCGAGCGCGGTCGAGGCGATCTCGATCTCCTTGCGCTGGATCGGCTCGAGCGATCGGGCGAGCGCGGTGAGCTCGGCCATCGGCACCGCGCAGCCGAAACCGACATTGACCGTCCGGTCGCCGGCGCCCGCCGGGACGGTATGCTCAGCGAAGCCAAGGAAGGGCTGGCTGGCCGATGAGGGCGGCAGCGCCCGCGCGACGAGGAAGGATCGAGGGCTGACCGCGGTCGAGATGGTCAGGCGGTTGGCGAGAAACTGGACGCCGGAGAAGTCGAAGGTCGACGGCCGGTTCTTGGTCCCCGCCAGATCGGTGACGAGCACCCCCGCCGGAATCCGCTCGAGCGGCCCGGCCGGGTCGATCACCAGCGCGCGGCTGGCGAGGATCGCCTGCGTCGCCGGCCCCGTGATCAGGCGGAACAGCGCATAGGCTTCTTCCGCCTTGTACGGCACCAGCACGCCCTCGCTCAGCCGCCCGTCGATCGACGCGCGCACCGTGCTCGCCAGCCGGTCGATATCGGCGATCGACAGCGCCAGCGGATAGATGAAGGTCTGGTCGCCCACCACCGCCAGGCCATAGGCGCGGCGGTTGAGCTCGGTCACCTTGAGGAACGCCTCGCCCGGCTTCAGCGCGGCGCGGATCTCGGCGAGCGTCGCCGGCGTGTCGTCGATCGTGCGGAACCGCCGGTCGGACGAGAGCTCGGCGTCGATCGCCAGCAGCCGCGCCTCCGCCGCCTGGCGCTGGCGCTCCAGCTCGGCGATCGGGACGGTGCCGTCGTTCGCCGCGATGTCGTAGCGCAGCCGCGTGATCTCGCGCTCCAGCTCGGCGCGGTCGCGCACCTTCACGCCGATCTCGGGATCGGCGGTGACGACGTTCTGCAACTGGCTCAGCTGGCGCGCGACGGCGGGCTCGCCCACCGCCTGCATCGCGCGGAAGAAGCGCTCATAGGTGTCCGGCCGCACGCCCCGCTCGGCCTCGGCGACGAGCAGGTCGAGATAGCCCTCGACACCCACCGGCAGGATGCCGCCGCCCGATTTGGAGGCGGCGATCAGCGCGTCGATCGCCGCGTCATATTCGGCGCGCGCGACGTCGGGCGACACGCCCGATTGCGCGACAATGCCGGCCCGTTCGAGCTGGGTTTCGGCCACCGCCGGCTCGTTGCCGGTTCCCGCGGTCGCGATCGCGCCGCGGCGCTGCTGGTCGAGTGCGCGGTCGAACGCGGCGATGGCATTGGGGTAGTCGCCGCGGCGCGCGGCCAACCGTCCCCGCTGGCGATCGATGCGCGCGCCAAGCCACAGCACCGGCACCTGATCGATCCGTTCATTGGTCAGCGGCGCATAGGCGGCCGACGCCGCCTCGATCGCGCTCAGCGATGCGGCTTCGTCGCCCAAGGCGAGCAGCGCGACCGAGCGCGCCCAATTGGCCTGCGCGTCGAGCACGAGCTGCGACAGCACCTGCGTATCGGGCACCGAAACCGAGTTCGCAGCGGCGTTGTCGCCCAGGTTCGGCTGGTTGAGCGCGCGGACCAGCGCCGGGTTCTGCAGGGGCTGGCCGCTCTCGACCGGCGCGCTCGCCAGCCGTTCGAGCGCGGTCAGCGCCTGGCGGAACTGGCGGCGGTTGAGCAGGTCGAGCGCGATATATGCGTCGCGCTTGCGCTGGAGGAACGGCGTGCGCGCATCGGCATTGGCGGCGATCACCTCGTCCGCGCGGGCGAAATGCTCCTGCGCCGCATCTTCGAAGCGGATGTTCGAATCGGCGAGGCCAGCCTCCAGCAGCAGCTCGGCGCGGATCGAGGCGGGGGCATCGGCGGGAAGGCGCGAAATCCCGTCGTTCAGCACGCGCGAGGCTTCGACGTGCAGCCCCTTGTGGTTGTAGCCGATGCCCTGCGCCAGCGCGATCGACGGATCGAAGCTGCCGCTGGTGTCGCCGCTCGCCACCACGCCGGCCGGCGGCGGCGCCAGCGCGGCGACCTGCACCGCCGCGGTGGTGTCGCGGCGCGGATCGGCGTTGGCCGCTTCCAGCCCGGCGACGATGCGCAGCGCCTCCTCGGTCGGCCCCAGGATCGATGGTGTCGCGGAGGCGAGATACAGCTGGCCGTCCCTGCTCAGCTCGATCGTGACCGATTCGGCGCCCAGCGCGGTATCGAAGCAGCGTCGCGCGGTCGCCGCGCCGAGGCGCGGCAGCGTCACCTCGGACGCCGCGCCGCAGCTCAGCGTCGCGTCGATCGGCCCGCGCGCCGCCGGGTCGACCACGCGGACGATCCCCAGCGCGCGGCTGGCGGCGACGTTGCGGCAGCTGATCGCATAGCTTTCGTCGAACATCCCCGGCACGGCGGGATCGCGCCAGTCGCGCGTCGCCTGGCACGGCTCGCCCGCGGCGTTGCGGCCGAGACTGAGGGTGTCGGACCGGGCGGCGATACCGCCGCCGGTCGTCGCGCAGCCGGCAAGACCGATGCCCAACCCTGCCAGGAGCGCGGTGGCGCTAATCCGATGCTTGATGGTCACTGCACGGTTTCCTCTTCGCTGGCCTTGCATTCGGGCGCTTCCGGATCCGCCTCGCACTCGTCGCCGGTCACCGGCGCGTCGATCGAGGAAACACCGGAGAACAGCGCCTCATTGTTGGTCCCAACCACCGGATCGAACGGCAGCGACAGGTCGTCCGCAGCGCGCAGCACGTCGAGCCGGCTCGAATCAAACACGTTGAGCGTCGGCTGCGAGACCACCGTAGTCAGGCAGCCCGCGCCCGATCCGATCAGGCAGCCGTTGATCCGCGCATTCTGCGGATCGACCGCGTTGACCACGATCACGCTCGGGCCGAGCAGCGACGTCGCCGACCCGTTCACCCCGTTGATCGATCCGAACATGGCGAAGCCGTCCGCGCCCGCGCTGTTGCTGCCGTCGATCGTGAGCGCCGGCGTCACCGGCGAGGCGGTGGTGCCGCCCAGCACTGCGCCGCCGGTCAGCCCGGCGACCTCGGTGTTCTGGAACAGCGCATATTCGCCGAACCGGACCGTCAGGCTGTTCGCCACCAGCGTGTCCTTTGCGGTGTAGAGCTGGCCCGAGATGGCGGCGTTGTAGAGCGTCGAATTGGGGTTGCTGATGAAGCGCGACGCGATCTCCCCCGCCGACAGCGGCGTGCCGCCGAGGATGGTGTCGACGAACTGCGTCTCCAGTCCCATGACGATGCGCTGGCCCGCCAGCTCGACATCGGACGTGTCGAACAGCAGCCGCCCGCCGGCATCCACCGTGCTGACGATGCGGATCTGGTCCGCCATCCCCGTCGCCGAGCCGTCGCCGCCGAAGCGGAACAGCCGGCCCGAGCCGCTGCCCGAGATCGTGCCGGTGATGTCGAGCCCGCCGGTGGTGAGCACCGCCAGGCTGTCGCGCCCGGCATCGGCGTCGAAGGCGAGATCGCCGATCTCGACCGCGCCGTCGCCGCCGTTGAACTCCGCCGTATCGGCCTCGACGAAGCCGATCTCGGCCTCGGACAGGGTGAAACCGCCCGCGTCGAGCCCGTCGCCCAGCCGCAGCACGATCGAGGCGGGGCTGCGGTTGACGAAGCGGACCGTGCCCGCGCGCTGGATGCCGGTGATCGCGGCGTCGCTTGCCGTCACGCTGATCGTCGAGCCGGCGCCGGCGAGGACCTGGCCGAGCGAGGCGGTGCCCACCGCATCGAAGGTCGCGTCGCCGCCCGCCTGGCCGCTGGCGAGCGTGATGCCTGCGCCGCTCGTCATGGCGATGGTCGTCCCCGCCTGGGTCGCGCCCGCGGTAATGTCGCCTGCGGTCACGGTGACCGCCCCGCCTGCCGTGGTCGTGCCGAGCGACGCCGCACCCGTCGTGTCGACGGTGGTGGCGCCGGTGGAAGTGAGCGTAGTGGTGGTCGCGCTGGCGCCCTGGATCGCGATGCTCGCGGCGGACAGCGAGCCGACGCCGACCGCGCCGCTCGCGTTGAGCGTGGCCGCGCCCGATGCCGTGCCGGTGCCCAGCGCGATCGCGCCGGCGGTGGCGTCGAGATCGATGATCCCGCCGCTCGCCGCGATGCTCGTCACGTCGATTGCATCGCCCGAGATCGTCACCCCGCCCGCGCCGTTGGCCGTACCGAGCAGAACGGTGTCGCCCGCCGTCACGGTCAACGCATTGCCCGCGCCTCCCGCGGCCAGGTCGCCGCGCGTGCCGGCCGCAGCGCCGGACACCTGCCCGGCGGCGGTCACCGCCAGGACGCCGTTGGTCGCGCTTACCTGCGCCAGCCGCGCATCGCGGCCGGCATCGATCGAAACCGCGCCGCCGGCGGTCAGCCCGGTCGAGACCAGCACGTCGCGCGCCGCGTCGAGCGTCGCCGTGGTGCCGGCCGTGCCGTTGACCGCAACATCGCCGGTCGTGCCCGTGACGGTGAGCGCGCCGCCGCTGGTCGCGGTGCCGATCGCCACCGATGCGCCGGTCGAGGCGATGCTCGATCCCTCGAGCGTGCCGATGGCGGTCGCGCTGCCGGAGGTCGTCACCGCAGCGCCCGTCGCGTCGATCGTGGCGGCGGTGAGCGCACCGCCCGCCCCCACCGTCGCCGCGCCGCCGCTGGTCAGCGTGGTGATCCCGACATCGCCGGTCGCATCGACCAGCGCGTTGCCCCCCGCTGCGCCCGTACCGAGGGTGAGGTTGCCGCCCGTTGCCGAAACGTCGAGCAGGCCCGCGGCCTCGGCCGTGGCGATGTCCACGCTCTGGCCGGTCACGGTGACCGCGCCGCCGGTGCTCTCGACCGCCGCGATCGTGACCGCCCCGGTCGCCGTCGCCGAAGCGTTGCCGGTGCTGGTGAGCGAAGTCGTGATCGTCAGCGGACCCGCTGCGTTCAACGTCGCCGTCGTGCCGGCCGTGCCGGTGCCGAGCGTGAGGCCGCCACCGGTCGACGTCAGGGACAGCGCACCTGTCGTACCCGCGGTGGTGACGTTCACCGATTGGCCCGTCACCGCCGCCGATCCCGCATCGATCTCCCCGATCGTCGCCGCGGCCGCGGCGTTGGCCGTCAGCGCGCCGGTGATGTCGAGCAGATCGGCGTCGAGCGCGCCGCCGGCGTCGATCGTCGCCGATCCCGCAGTGAGCGTGCCGATATCGATCGCGCCCGTCGCATCCACATCGGCCAGGCCGCCTGCGGTGCCGCCCAACGAGAGACTGCCGCCGGTCGCCGAAACATCGAGCAGCCCGTTCGCGCTCGCCGTGGTGATATCGGCGCTCGCAGCGGTGACGGTCACGTCGCCGCCGGTGCTTTCGATCTCCTCGATCGTCGCCGCGCCCGTCGCTGTTGCCGATGCATTACCGGCGCTGGTCAGCGAGGTCGTGATCGTCAGCGGACCCGCGGCGCTCAGCGTCGCCGTGCCGCCGGCGGTGCCCGTGCCGAGCGTGAGGCCGCCGCCGGTCGAGCTAAGCGCCAGCGCGCCTGTCGTCGCCGCGGTGGTGACGTTGACCGACTGGCCGGTCACCGCTGCCGATCCCGCGTCGATCGTGTCGATCGTCGCCGCGCCGCTTGCATTGGCGGTCAGCGAACCCGCGATGTCGAGCAGATCGGCGTCGAGCGCACCGCCCGCGTCGATCGCCGCCGAGCCGGCGGTCAGCGTGCCGATATCGATCGCGCCGGTTGCGTCGAGATCGGCCAATCCGCCGGCGGTTCCGTTGGTCAAGGACAGGTTGCCGCCGGTCGCCGAGACATCGAGCAACCCGGCAGCATTGGCCGCGGTGATGTCGGCGCTCGCCGCCGTCACCGTGACGTCGCCGCCGGTGCTGGTGATCGCCGCGATCGTGGCGTTGCCTACCGCGCTCGCGCTGGCGAGGCCGCCCGCCGTCAGCGATATCGTGATCGTCAGGTCGGCGGCCGAATTCAGCGTCGCGGTGGTTCCCGCGCTGCCGGTTCCCAGCGTGACGTTCCCGCTGGTCGAGGTGAGCGCGAGGCTGCCCGGCGTCGAGATGTCGGCGATGTCGATCACCGCCGAGGTGATGCTGATCCCGCCCGCGTTCAGGTTGGCGATGTCGGTCAACCCGCCCGCGTTGGTCGATACCGCACCCACGGCGGTGAGCGTCGTGCCCAGTATGTCACCGCCCGCGGTGAGCGACGCGCCCGCGCCGCTGTCGAGCGTGGTGAACAGGATGTCGCCCGACGCGCCCAGCGTCATCTGGTCGCCCGACGTGCCGGTGCCGATCGCGAGGTCGCCCGCGGTCGCGTCGAGATCGAGCGTGGCGCCGGCATCGATATCGGCCACGTCGATCGCGTTCGCGGTGATGTCGATCAGGCCGCCCCCGTTCACCGTCCCGAGTAGCGCGGTCCCGGCGATGTTGCCGGTGATGTCGCCGCCCACGGCGGTCGCGGACAGGTTGGCGCGGCCGCCGCCAAAGGCGGTGAGATCGCCGCTGGTCGTGGTGACGGCGATGTCGCCGCCGGTGGAAATGACCGGCGCAAGCGCCGCCGACGCGCCGGTGATCGCGATGTCGCCCGATGCGGTCAGCCCCGTCGAGACCGCCACAGCGCCGCTCGCGTTGATCGTCGCCGTCGCCGCGCTGCCGGTGCCGAGCGTCACGCCGCCGGCATTGCCGGTCAGCGACAGCGCGCCCCCAGCCGTCAGGTCGGTCGCGTCGATGCTGCCGGCGGTGACGCCGAAATCGGTCGCCGCGCTGCCCGTGCCGAGCATCGCCGCGCCGCCCGCGGTGACGCTCACCGCGCCGCCGGTCGAGCTGAGATCGGCGCGCGCGGCGCCGTCGCCCAGCAGGTCGCCGGCGGCGTTCACCGTCAGCAGACCGGTCGCCGTCGCCGTATCGACACGGACATCGCCCGCGCCGGTCGTCTGCAGCGTCACCGTGCCGCCGCTCGCCGTGCCGACCGAAAGGTCGCCCGCGTTGGCGCTGGCGTCGAGAGCGCCGGCTGAGGTCGCCAGGCTGTCGAAATCGACCGAGCCGCCATTCACCGTCAGGCCCGCATTGGCGTTGACGGAAGTGCCGGTGATCGCACCGGCCGAGGTGAACGACGCGGACGCCGCCTGCACGCTGTCGGCGAAGGCGATCGAGCCGCCATTCGCCGTGAAGGCTCCGCCGATGGTCGCCGGCCCGCCCACCGTCAGGGCGCCGCTGCCGGCGTTGAGCTCGGAGAAGCTGTCCGAATTGACCGATCCGGTGGTCACCGCGCCATTGCCGAAGATGCCCAGCTCGGCGCTGAAATCGAGATCGCCCGTCGTCACGCCGCCGCCGGTGACGAGCGCGTTGGGTAACCCGCCGCCGCCGATCGCCGACTGGAAGGTGCGGCCGGAAACGTCGCCGAACACCAGCACGGGCGCGGCGTCCACCGCTTCGACGCGGATCGCCGAGGTGCGGCCCGCGCCGCCCTGGATGACCGCGTCGCCGAACGCCAGGCTGGAGCCCGCGCCCAGCACGAGCGTCAGCAGCTCGCCCTCGCCGCCGCTGCTGTCGGAACGCAGCGTCAGCCCGGCCCCGCCGGTGAGCGCGCCGCCGGTCGCCTCGATCCGCACCGCGCCCGCCGCCTGCTGCAGCTCGGCGTCGCCGTCGACGCCCAGCGCCACGCTCGCGCCAGTCACATCATAGTCGCCCCCGGCGGTGATGTTGCCGGCGACGGTCGCCGCCAGCGCCGCGCTCACCCCGATATTGCCCGCCGCCGTGGCTGTGCCGAGTGTCGTGTTGCCGGCGGTCGAGGTCAGACTCACCGCGCCGCTGCCCGATGTGGCGTCGTCGACGGCCAGGTCGCCGAGCGCGGTCAGGGTCACCCCGGTCTCGCCGTCGACAGATCCGAGCGTCAGGCCGCTTGCCGTCGCGTTTAGCGTCAGCGAGCCGTTGATCGCGTTGAGCGTCGTCGCGTCGATCGAGGCGGCGGTGATGCCGATATTCTGGCTCGCGCTCACCGTGCCGAGCATCGCCGCGCCCGCCGCCGTCACGCTGACGCTGTCGCCCGTCGAGCTGAGATCGGCGCGCGCGCCGGTGTCGCCCAGCACACCGCCGACCGAGTTGACCGTCAGCAGCCCCGCCGCCGTCGCCGAATCGGTCAGCACATCGCCCGCGCCGCCGGTCGTCGCGAGCGTCGCCGCGCCTCCCGAGTTGACGGTTCCGATCGCGAGATCGCCCGCCGTGGCGGTGGCGGTGATTGGTCCCGCGGTCGCCGTCAGGCTGGCGATGTCGATTGATCCGGCGGAGAGAGAGGCCGAAGTGGCCGCCTGCATCGCGCCCGCCGTCAGCGCGCCGGAGAGATTGGCGGACAGGAAAGCGCCGGAATTGGCGGCGCCGTTCAGCGTCGCCGATCCGCCCAGCAGGTCGATGCCTCCGACCGCCGTCAGCGCTCCGGCGTTCGTGTCCGCGCTATCGAGCCGGATGAAGAAGCCCGAATCGATATCGCCCACGGTGATGGTGCCAGTGGTGCGCAGCACCACCTCGCCGCTGAAATCGAGGTCTCCCGTGACGAGCGTGCCGCCGCCGAGATTCAGCGAATTAGTGAAGGTCGTGACGCCATTGAACGATTGTAAGGTGCTGCCCGACACATCGCCGAAGGTGACCGACGGCGCCGCATCGACATAGTCGACGCGCACCAGCGAGGAGCGGTTGGCGCCGCCCTCAATGCTCGAAGCGGCGTCGAACGCGATGCCGGACCCCGCGCCCAGGATGAAGCGCACCGCCTCGCTGCCGGCATCGTCGCTGTTGCTGCGCAGCGTCAGGCCCTGCCCACCGGTGATGGCGCCGCCATTAGCGGTGACGGTTACGCCGCCGGCCGCCTGCTGCACCTCCGCATCGCCATCGACGCCGAGGTTCACGCTCGTCCCGATGACGCTGTAGCTCCCGCCCGCGGTCACATTGCCCGTCACGTTCGCGGCCAGCGCCGCATTCACCGTCACGTCGGTTCCGGCCGACGCGGTGCCGAGCGTCACGTTGCCCGCGGTCGAGGTCAGCGCGACCGCGCCCGCCGCCGATGTCGCGCCCGTGGCGCTCAGATCGTTGAGCGCGGTCAGGCTGACGCCCGCCTGGCCCGAAACATTGCCGACCGCCAGGCCGCTCGCCGTCGCGTCGAGCGTCAGCGAGCCGTTGGTCGCGGTGAAGCCGGCGCCGCTGATCGACCCGGCGGTGACCGCGATATTCTGGTTGGCGAGCAGCGTGCCCAGCGTCGCCGCGCCCGATGCGTTGACGGCGATGTCGTTGACCGTCGCCGTCAGATCGCCGGTCGTGACGTCGCCCGCGGAAGCGATGAGCGCGATCGCCGATGCGCTCAACGCGCCGCCGGTGAAGTCGCCCGCCGACAGCGTGACCGCCAGCGCACCGCCGGTCGTCACGTCGCCGACCGTGACATCCGCGTCATGCGTGATGGTCGCCGCGGCTGCACCGTGCCCCGGCAATATTTCCGCCAACACCTGCGCAGTGACGTCACCCAGCGTGATCGTCTGGCCGTCGTTCGCCCGCACGCCCACCACCGCGCCTGTCGCTTCCAGCGTAGCCGCGCCTGCCGCGATGCCGCCCGCGCCGTCCAGGATCAACCAGTTTCCGAAGGCGGTGTTGCCGCTGTTGCTGCGCAGCGTCAGCCCCGTCCCGCCCATCAGCGAGCCCACGGTTGAGGTAATGTCGACGATCCCCGCCGCCTGCTGCGTTTCCGTATTGCCGTCCACGCCCAGCGCGACATTGGCCGCCGAGACCCGATAGTCGCCGCCCGCGGTAACGTCGCCGCTGATCGTCGCCGTTCCCGTCGCTTGCGCGTCGATGCTCAGTCCCGCGCTCAGGGCGCCGACGTCGAGGTCGCCCGCGCCCGCGATGAGCGTCATCCCGCCCGAATTGGCGTTGATCGAGACCGCGTCGATCGATCCGGCGAACACCTGCACGCTGCCCGTCACATCGACCGTGTCGAGCGTCGCTGCGCCGCCGGTCAAGACCGTGAGGTTCCCCGTGCCGGTGGCGCCGCCGCCGAAGCCGATCGCGCCTGAGCCGGTGCTGGTCAGTGTCGCGCTGGCGCCCAGCGTCACCGCGTCTCCATAGCTCTGCCCGCCGGTGGTCGTCACCGCGCCGCCGTCGATCGCGGTGGTGCCGCCCGCATCGGTGGTGAGCGAGGCGAGCGCGGTCGTGCCGCCCACCGCACCGCCGAACCTCGTCGCGCCGGTGGTGTTGACCGTCAGCGCCTGCGCGCCGTCGACCGTGCCGTCCAGCTCGATGGAGCCGCCGCCGGTGCTGGCCAGCGTCGTCGCCGCGCCCAGCAGCACGGCGTCGTTGTAGCTCTGCGCGCCCGTGGTCGTGATCGCGCCGCCCAGCGTCGTCGTGCCGCCCGCATCGGTGGTGAGCGAGGCGAGCGCGCTGGTCCCGCCGACCGCGCCGCCGAAGCTCGTCGCGCCCGCGGTGTTGATCGTCAGCGCCTGCGCGCCGTTCACCGTGCCGCCGAAGCCGATCGCGCCGCCGCCGGTGCTGGCGAGCGTCGTGGATGCGCCCAGCGTCACCGCATCGCCGTAGCTCTGCGCGCCGCTGGTGGTGACCCCGCCGCCGTTGATCGCGGTCGAGCCCGTCGCGTCGGTGGTGAGCGAGGCGAGCGCCGTCGTGCCGCCGACGGCGCCGCTGAACGTCGTCGCGCCCGCGGCGTTGACCACGAGCGCCTGCGCGCCGTTGATGGTGCCGTTGAAGGTGGCGTCGGTCCCGGCGGTGATCGTCGTCGCTGCGCCAAGCGACAGCGGCCCGTCGATCGTCACCGATCCGTTCGCCGCGCTGATCGTGCCGCTGTCCGAATCGATCGTCCCGCCGCCGGTCGTGGCGAGCACGATGTTCTCGCTGGTCGACGTGACGGCGTCGAGCAGCGTGAGGCTGCCGCCGTTCTGCACGGTGATGCTGAGCGTGCCCGGCGCCGTGATCGCGCTGCCCAGCGTAAACCCGCCGCCGGTGTCGACGATGGTGAAGTCGCTGCCCGCACCGAGCAGGGTCGGATTGAGGCTCGCCGCGCCGATGAAGTCGAACGCGGTGACCGAGTAATCGCCGCCCACGGTGATGCCGCCGCTGGCGGAAACGTTGCTTGCTCCGGCGTCGAGCGTCACGTCGTTGGCCGCGGTCACGTCCGCGTTGAACGTGATCGCGCCCCCGCTCACATCCAGATTGTTGAGCGCGGTGCCCGACCCCACTGCCGCGTTGAACGTGCTGCCGGTGGCTGCGGCCACGGTCAGGTCCTCCCCCGCGACGCCGGCGTCGCCATCGACCGTGCCGTTGAAGATCACATTGCCGGAAGCGCTAACCGATGTCGCGGCGGACACCGTCACCGCGCCATTGACGACGACGCTGCCGTTCACGCCGTCGATGGTGTTGCCGTCGAATGCGATGGTGGCGCCGGTCAGTTCGACGCCCGTGTCTCCCGTCACGTCCCCGAAGCCGAGCGCGCCGCCGGCGGACAGGATCGCAATTCCGTTGCCGGCGACCGCGTTGCCGCCGATCGCGACGTCGCCGCCGCCATCCACGTCGACGAGGCCATCGGTCGCCGTGAGCGAGGCCAGGGTGACATTGCCGCCCGCCTGAACCCGGATGTCGTCGGCGGCAAGGAGCGCGCCGGTCGCGTCGACCGTGCCGGCCGCCGCGCTGATGTCGATGTCCTGGTTGACGCCCGTCACCGTCGCGTCGCCCAGCGACACATTGCCGGCATTGCTCGCCAGGACGAGCGAACTGACAAGGTCGACCGATCCCGCGGTCACGTCGCCGTCGCGCGTGATGCCATTGACGAAGGCGCCGGCGCCGAACGCGCCCAGCAGGCTGCTTGCGCTCACATCGCCCAGGGCCACCGCGTTGGAGGCGGCGCGCGAGCGAATCTGCACGCCGGACTGGCGGTTGTCGCCGCCGCGCAGGCTGCTGCCCGCGGCGAGCAATATGTCTCCACCGGTCGTGCCGCCCGTGGCAAGCGTCAGTGCCTCGCCGCCCACGCCGTCCGCGTTGGCGAGGATGTCGAGCGTCGCGTCCGATCCGATATTGCCGTTGTCGGTGCGGATATCCACCGCCCCTTCCGCCGTCCAGCCGCCCGACAGGTTCACATCGGCGCTGCCCACGAGCAGGATGCCGCTGCCCGCGCCGTTCACGTCGAATGTGCCGCCCACGGTCGCTTCGACGGTGCCGCCGGTATTGGTCGGCCCCTTGGTCACCGGCCCGGCATTGTTGCCGGCCATCAGCACGATGCCGTTCGGTGTCGCGGCGGCGGTGTTCGCCGTCACCGATCCCGAGACGTTGAGCAGCACGTCGGTCATGTCCGCGGCGGCGACGGCGAGATAGACATGGCGGCCGGCGATGTCGCCGCTCACCGTCTGGGCGGCGCCGACCGTGGTGCCCGCCTCGATCGTCACCTGGAGCGGGCTGCCGATGGCGAGCCCGTAGTTCAGCGTGACGTCGCTCGCGGAGATCAGCGCCACGTCCCGGAATACCGGCGCCGCGCCGCCCGGCCCGTCCGGATCGAACGCCGTGTTCAGCGTGCCGTCCATGATGATCTGCGGGGCGACGAGCACCAGGCCGCGATTCCCGGCCTTGGTGGTGATCGTCGCACCATTGGCGACCTCGATGGCGGCGCCGGCCACCGTCGCCGGATCGAGATCATAGACGCCCGTTGCGGCGCCCGCGACGAAGTCCGCCGCGTCGATGTCGAGCGCCGTCACCACCAGCGAGCCGACATTGATGTTGGCTCCCGAAGAGAACATCACGCCGTTGGGGTTGTAGATCCAGACCGCGACATTGTCCGCCGACAGGAGATTTCCGGCGATGCTGGATTGCCCGCCCGCCGTGACGCGGTTCAGGACCGCCGCCGATGTCCCGATGCTCGAATCGAAATTGACCGTGCCGTCCGCGGAGATGTCGAAGTTCGTCCAGTCGATCACCGAACCGACATTTGCGCCCAGATCGATCTCCAGGTTGGTCGGCGTCCCGTCGGCGTTGCCGGCTCCGCCGCCATTGAAGGTGATGCCCACGCCCGAGACGACGGTGGCGCCGCTCGGCGTATCCTGCGCCTGCGCGGCCGCGCTGAAACCCATCAGGCTTCCCGCAAGCGCGGTGGTCAGGACCAGCTTCGAGCGGAGCGGCGAGCGGCGGATCATCGAAGTCATCACTTTACTCTCCCCGGGGCGCGTCAGCGCGCGCCCGCCCTGAATTGCAGCGTCAGCGACACCAGCACCCGGTCGGTCGGCGGCGCGGCGTCGATCGTCAGCGCCTTGTCCTCGGGCTTGGCGTAGGTCACCTCGAGGAGCATGCGATTGGGCAGCGTCACGCGCACGCCGCCGCCCCACGAACCGAAGTCGCGATCGACCTCGGTTGAACCCGGATCGAGATTGGTCAGCCAGACCTTGTCGTAGAAACCGAAGGCCTGAACGCCGAAATCCTCGCCGACCGGGATGTTCGCCCGCACCTCTCCCCGCACGCCGACCGCACGGTCGCCGCTGTTGGCGCCCGGATCATAGCCGCGGCCGATGGTCAGGTTGCCGAGGCTGAATTCCTCGTAGTTGAGCAGGGGATCGTCGGTCCATTGCGCCCGCGCCGAGCCGGCAAGGCTGAAGATCGGGCCGACGCCGATCACCGCATCGGCATCCGCGCGCACCACGAACGCCTCCGAATTGCCGGCGATGCGGCTGGCCTGGAAGCTGCCCTGTGGCGTGGCGTCGAAGATGTCGAAGCCCTTCCTGAGCTCGACCCCGCCCTCGATCGAGAAGCTCACCCCGGTCTGCGCCGGCGGCGTGCGGTAGTCGCCGTCGAGCCTCAGATAGCCGATGCGCAGCTTGTCGAGGTTGAGCAGCGTGCCCGAGCCGCCGCTGAACACGCGCGTGTCCTGATCGACATAGTCGAACCCGCCCGAGAGCGCGACGTTGGTGGTCAGCGACCGCACCAGCGGATGGCGCAGGTCGACGCCGGCGATCAGCGTGTTGGTGCGCAGATCGAGCACGTCGAGATCGGGCCGCGACCAGGCGTAGGTGAACCGGCCGCCCAGCGTCGTGCCCGACGAATTCAGCCCGAAGATATGGCCGATCTGCGCGATCTTCTGCTCTTCGAAATCGACCGTCGATTGCGCGCCGACATAGGTGACGTCGGACAGGCCGGTCAGCCCGTAGGCCTCGGCGCGCAGATAGACGGTCTCGCGCCCCAGCTGGCGCGAGTTGTAGTTCTGCGCGTTCGCCAGGATGGCGAAGGGGCGATAGGTGATGTTGAGATCGCCGATCACGTCGCCCGGCGCGGTGCCGGCGGGTCGCAGCGCCAGCTGCACGTCGAGCCCCGGAATGTCGCCCGCCAGCAGCAGCGCGCGCTCGGCGTCCTTCTCGTTGAGCGGATCGAGGCTCTTGAGCTGCTCGACCCGCGCCGCGAGCGTGTCGGCATAGGGCCCCGGCGTGCCGCGCACGCGCACTTCGGTCAGCCGCGCGGTGATCACATGGAGCTGCAGCGTGCCGGTGTCGATATTCTGCGGCGGGATCTGGACCGAGGCGATATAGCCCGAGCGCGCCAGGGCGGCGTTGGCCGCGTCGCGGATATCGCAGACCACCTTCAGCGGCTGTGCGCCCGTCGCATGGTCGACGCCCGACAGCGCCTCGGCGATCTCCGGCTGGACCGGGCTCCCGTCGGGCCGGGCGTAGGTGACCGCCGAAAGGTTGAGCGTCAGCTCCGATCCCTCGAACGGGCAGGTCGATCGCACCACGGCCTCGCGCGAATCGACCGAGACGTTGGGCGCCGCGGTCTCCTCGGGCGCGGGCGGCGTCACCTCCTCGCGTGAGGGAATGCCCTGGGTCGGCGGCGGCGTTTGCGCTGAAGCCGGTGCGGCGAAAACACTGGCCACGAACGCGGCAAAACCCGAACCGCAGACGAATTGGGTCCGCGCGTTGGCGATACGACGCATCAATTGTCCCCCCGGACGCGAAGACCGGTTGGTCCTTACGCCACAATCACGCCGATCGTTGCCGGCCTCGGTCAGGCTGTTGCCCTGATGCGTCCCGTGGCGAGTCGGCTCGCCCTCGCGAGGAAGACTAGCGCCGCCGCTCGCGCCAAGTCAACGATTTGGCACGACTTAAGTATAGGCGAATAACGACTTCGCCGGATCGGAGTGCGGCGGATGGGTGGTGCCCCGGGAGAGACTCGAACTCCCGACCTGCGGTTTAGGAAACCGTTGCTCTGTCCTGCTGAGCTACCGGGGCACTGAGGCGGGCGTTACCGGGGCGGCGCGCGCGAATCAATTGCGCTCGTCGGGCGGCACCACCGGCAGCGGCAGCGGCGCGACGGGAACGCCGTCGGCGACCAGCGCCTTGGCCTCTTCGGGCGTGGCCTGGCCGTGGATGCGAGCGTGCGGCGCCTCGCCGTCGTGCATCGCCCGCGCCTTGGCCGCGAAATCCTTTCCGACCCACTGCGAATCCTCGAGCGCCCGCGCCTGCGCCTTGGCGAGCGCGCGCAGCGCCGTCTTGGGATCGGGCGTCTCGCCCGTGCCCGACAGCCGCGCCGCGGTCACCGCCTTCTCCACCCCGCTGTCGCCGCACACCGGGCATTCCACCAGCTTGCGCGCGCGCTGATCCTCGAACGCGTCGGAAGAGGCGAACCACGCCTCGAACACATGGCCCGTGCCGCAGCGCAGGTCGAACGCGATCATGCGGCCACCTCGACCGGCGGGATCGCACGGCGGTGCGCGCGCACCGGCACGCGGCTCCGGGCCTCGGCGATACGCGCCGGGTCGATCTCGGCAAAGCCCAGCCCGGCGCCCTCGCCCATGTCGAGCAGCAGTTCGCCCCAGGGATCGACGCACAGCGAATGGCCCCAGGTCGCGCGGCCGTCCTCATGCTCGCCGCTCTGCGCCGCGGCGATGACGAAGGCGTGGTTCTCGATCGCCCGCGCGCGCAGCAACACCTCCCAATGCGCCGCGCCCGTCGGGCGGGTGAAGGCGGCGGGAACCGCCAGAACGTCCGCCCCCGCATCGGTCAGCGCCGAAAAGAGCGACGCGAAGCGCAGATCGTAGCAGATCGAAAGTCCCACCCGGCCCACCGGCGTATCGACCGCCGCCGCGCGCTCGCCCGCGCGATAGGCGCTCGATTCGCGCCAGCTCTCCCCGCCCGGCAGATCGACGTCGAACATGTGCAATTTGTCGTAGCGCGCGCGGATATCGCCGCTGCCGTCAATGACGAAGCCGCGATTGGCGAGCGCGCCGTCGGGCCGCCGCAGCGCGAGCGATCCCAGATGCACCCAGACGTCCGCCTTCGCCGCCGCCTCGCGCACCGCCGCGAGCACACGATCCTCGCCCTCGGTCACGATATTGGCGGCGGCGCGCGCACGATTGCGATCGAGCAGCCCGGACATTTCCGGCGTGAACAGCATCGCCGCGCCGCCCGCCCGCGCCGCCTCGATCGCCTCGGTCAAGGTCGCGGCGTTGGCGGCGGGGTCGGTGCCGCTGGTCATCTGGAGAATGGCGGCGCGGGTCATGCGGCGAGCAGCGAATCCAGCCTGCCCTCACGGTCCAGCGCGGCGAGGTCGTCGGACCCGCCGATATGCGCGCCATCGATGAAGATCTGCGGCACGGTGGTGCGGCCTTCGGCGCGCTGGATCATCTCGGCGCGCTTCGGCCCGCCCAGGGTGATGTCGAACTCGGCATAATCGACGCCCTTGCCGTCGAGCAGCCGCTTGGCGCGCGCGCAATAGGCACAGAACGCCTTGGTATAGATTTCCACCGTCGCCATTGCCGTCTCCGAACGCTGCCACATCCTCATGTCGTCAATCGTCGCCACTGTGCAAGACCCGCGCCCAGGCGAGCACGATCACGCGCTTTGCGCCGGCGCGCTTCAGCGCCCGTGTGCAGGCATCGGCGGTGGCGCCAGAGGTATGAACGTCGTCGACCAGCAATATGGTCCGCCCCTTGATCTGCGCCGCCGGATTCACCCGGATCGCGCCCCTCAGCGCCTTGGCGCGCGCATCGCGGCCAAGCCCGCCGAGCATCGGCGTGCGCTTGACGCGGCGCAGCGCGTCGACGGCCACCTCCAGCCGTTGCATCCTGCCGATCGCCCGCGCGATCAGCGCCGCCTGGTTGAACCCCCGCCCCCAGATGCGCCAGCGGTGAAGCGGCACCGGCACCAGCAGGGCGTCCGGAACGTCGGCGTGGCGCTGCATCAGCCGCGCGACCAGCACCGCGATGCCCGTCCGCCCGCCATGTTTCAGCCGCACCGCAAGACCGCGGGCGACCTCGCCATAGGCGACCGCGGCGCGCACCCCGTCGTGCCGCGGCGGCTGCTCCATGCAACGCGCGCAGAGCGCGTCTTCGCCGCGATCCTGGTCGAACGGCGCATGGCAGGCGGCGCACCAGGGCGGTCCGAGAAAGCGCAGGCTGCTCCAGCATTCGCCACACAGGCTATGGTCGCTCGCGACGATCGCTCCGCATGCGGGGCAGCGCGGCGGCAGCGCACTGTCGAGCGCGAGGCGAAGCGGTGCGGCGAAACGAAACATCGCCGCCTTGTCCGACGGCGCGCGCATCGGCACAAGCGCCCGCGTGACGCCGCCCGAGATATTCGACCGCACCGCCCGCCGCCTGCGCCGCGACCGCATGGCGCCGGCATGGCGCGACCATGCCTTTCTGCGCGACTGGATGCTGGAAGGGCTGGCGGATCGCCTCTCCCTCGTGAAGCGCGAATTCCGCCACGTTCTGAACCTCGGCTGCTTCGACGGCGCGCCGATCGCCGGCCTTCCGGCCGATGCGAAGGTCGCGGGGCTCGATCCCGGCTTCGCCTTCGCGCGCGCCGCCGGCGGCGTGCAGGGCGACGAGGATCGGCTCCCCTTCGCCGACGGCAGCTTCGATCTGGTCGTCTCCGCGGGCGTGCTCGACCAGGTGAGCGATCTTCCCGGCGCGCTCGCCCTCGCCCGGCGCGCTCTGAAGCCCGACGGCCTGTTCCTCGCCGCCTTTCTCGGCGCCGGTTCGCTCCCCGCGCTGCGCGCCGCGATGCGCGCCGGCGATGGAGAAAGAGCCGCGGCGCGCCTCCATCCCCAGGTCGATGTGCGCAGCGCCGGCGATCTCCTCGTCCGCGCCGGCTTCGCCCTGCCCGTCGCCGATGTCGAGACGATCGAGGTCCGCTACGCGTCATTGTTCGGCCTGGTCCGCGATCTCAGGGGCATGGCCGGGACCAGCATGCTGCACGATCGCGCGCCGCTCACCCGCACCATCATCGCCCGCGCCGCCGCTGCCTTTGCCGACCTCGCCGAGCCGGACGGCAAGGTCCGCGAGCGCTTCAATGCGATCGTCCTCACCGCCTGGTCCCCAGCTCCTTCGCAGCCCAGACCGGCGAGACGCGGCAGCGGCGTCAGCCTTGCGGAGGCGCTCAAGCCGAAGAGCTAGACGAGCGCCTCGATCAGTCCGATCAGCGGGCGGTCGGCCGGCGGCATCGGCAGCGCATGCAGCTCGACCGGGCGGACCCATTTGAGCGCCGCCGCCTCCAGGGCTCGCGGCGTGCCGCGCCACTTTCGGCAGATATAGAGCAGCAGCAGCAGGTGCCGATCGCCCAGCGCCTCGCTGGCGAACGCCGCAGGGGCCAGGCACGCAGCGTCGGTGGCGATGCCCAGCTCCTCTTCCAGCTCGCGGATCAGACAGGATTCGGGCGTTTCGTCCGGCTCGAGCTTGCCGCCGGGAAACTCCCACAGCCCCGCCATCGATTTGCCCTCGGGCCGCTGCTGCACCAGCAGCCGGCCGTCGCGGTCGATCAGCGCCGCCGCCGTAACGATCAGCGGAGCGCCGTTCATCTTCGTCACCTGTTAACCTCCCCGGCGTTACCCTGTGGGGCTATTGGTGCAAGTGGGGGCGATAGGCGAGCGATGATTGGGGGGCTGCGCAGACTGGTCGGTAATCGCCGCGCGGCGACGGCCGTCGAATACGGCCTGATCCTGTCGCTGATCGTGCTGACCATCATGGGCGCGCTGCAGATCCTGGCCGGGGAGACCACCGGCATGTGGAACAATGTTTCCGAAAAGGTGCAAACCTCGCGCTGATCGCCGCCTGGCCGCCGCCGCATCAGTTTAAGTCTTTGGCAACTTCTTCGTCTTAATCCTGAGGGCGTCAGTCCGGTCTTCGCCCGGCCTGACCGGGAAGTTGAAGCTTGAGACACATCAGGAGACCAGTGATGAAGACCATTCGCAAGATGTTCGCCGACAAGAAGGGCGCGACCGCCATCGAGTACGGCCTGATCGCCGCTCTGATCGCCGTTGCCGCGATTGCCGCGATGCAGGGCCTGGGCAACCAGCTGAAGACCACCTTCTCCAACGTTTCGACCAACATGAAGGCTTCGTAAGCTTTCACGTCGATACGCTGAAACGGGGCGGCGGACTTTCGGGTCCGCCGCCCTTTTCGTTTGCGCGTCAGTAGACCACCAGCTTCACCCGCTGCCCGGCGCGCAGCGGCTCGCTCTGGCCCAGCCCGTTAAGCACGAGGAAGCGCTCCAGCTGTTGATCGGCATAGGCCATGCGTCGCGACAGGCTCTGCGCCGTATCGCCCGCGCGCACCGTCACCACGTCGATCCGTCGCGCGCGAATCTGGCCCGCTTCGGCCGTGGAAAGGCGCCGAACGCTCTGGAACATGCCGTTGAAGACGCCCGCCTGGCCGGTGGGGGTGATCGCGACGAAATGATAGGCTTGGCTTGACGAGAATTGATAGGCGAAGACGGTCACATCGACCTGGCCCGACTGGGTGCTCGCCCGCACCGTCGTATAGGCGGCCGGAATGCCGTTGACCGTGGTGGTGCGGACCTCATTCTGCGGCAGGCTCCCGCCCTCCCCCGCCAATGAGCGCAGCACGCCGCCGACATAGCTCGACAGATTGCCCGAATAGCGCGCGGTGGTGAACTGCGCCTGCCCGCCCTGCCCGCTGACGGTGACCGCAGTCGCGCCGTTGCTCAGGCCGAAGCCCTGCGGCGCGCTGAACTGCAGCCGCAGGTCGGGATGGCGGAAGGTGCGGCCGTCGACCACGCCTTGCCTGGGATCGTCGCCATAGAGCATGCCGTCGATCGCGGTCAGGAACGCGTCCGCGTTGCGCGTTCCGCCCGCCACGCCCGACGCTCGCGCGGTCTGCAGCGCGCGCTGGACGCGGCTGGCGGGATCGGGATGGGTGCTCGCCCATTCGGGCACCGAGCGCGCCGCGCCGCTGACGCGGGCATCGAGCGCGTTCTGCGCCGCAAGGCTCGCCAGCACCGTCGACATCGCGGTCGGATCGTAGCCCGCCTGCGTGAGGTAGCGGATCCCGAGATCGTCCGCCTGCAGCTCCTGCGAACGGGAGAAGCGAAGCGTCAGCAGCTGCGCGCCCTGGCCAATGCCCTTGGCGATCGTCTGTCCCAAACCTGAATCGCCGGCGACCGCGCCGACGATCAGCTGCCCGAGCGCGCCCAGCAGCGAATTCTGCGTGGCCGCGGATTGCCGCGCCGCCGAATGGCGCGCGGCGACATGGCCGACCTCGTGCCCCAGCACGCCCGCCAGCTCCGCCTCGTCGTTCATCAGCGCGGTCAGCTGGCGCGTCACGTAGACATAGCCACCGGGGATCGCGAAGGCGTTGTTCACCGGCGAGTTCAGCAGCGAGATGGTGAAGGCGCTCTGCGTGTTCGAAAGGCCGGATTGCACCGCGATCCGCCGCCCCACGCTCGTCACATAGGCCGCCTGCGGGCCCTGATAGAGCCCGCCGAACTCGGCGAGCAGCTGCGGATGCGCCTGCGCGCCCTGCTGCCGGTCGGATTGCGTGATCGGCTGCGCGGTGCCGCCAGACGCTGGTCCGCCCAGTCCGCCGAGCCCCGCCGCGCAGCCGGCCAGCGCCGTCGCCGCGAACAGCGCGGCCATCATCCTTCGAGTCATCGCAAATCCCCTCTTGGATCGTTTCGATTGCGTTATCGAATCAATCGCATGAGAGGCGCAGAGGTTCCGGTCAGAGCCGTCCCATCGCCAAGAACTTTTCCCGGCGGGCGCGCTTGAGCGAATCGCCGTCGAGTGCGCTCAGCTCATCCAGCGACTCGCCGATCGCGCCGCCCAGCGAGGCGATCGCCGCCGCCGGGTCGCGGTGCGCGCCGCCGGTCGGCTCGGCGACGATGCGGTCGATCACGCCCAGCGCCTTCAGGTCCTGCGCGGTCACCCGCATCGCCTCGGCGGCGTCGGCCGCCTTGTCGGCGGTGCGCCACAGGATCGACGCGCATCCCTCGGGCGAGATCACCGAATAGACCGCATGCTCCATCATCAGCACGCGGTTGCCCGCGGCGAGCGCCACGGCGCCGCCCGATCCGCCCTCGCCCAGGATGCAGGCCACCATCGGCACGCTCAGCCCCAGGCACATCTGGGTCGAACGCGCGATCGCCTCGGCCTGGCCGCGCTCCTCTGCCTGGATGCCCGGAAACGCGCCCGAGGTGTCGACCAAGGTCACCACGGGCAGCCCGAAGCGGTCGGCCAGCCCCATCAGGCGGATCGCCTTGCGATAGCCCTCGGGCTTGCCCATGCCGAAATTATGCTTGAGCCGGCTGGCGGTATCGTCGCCCTTTTCGTGCCCGATCACCACGCAGCGCCGCCCGCCGATCGTGCCGAACCCGCCCAGGATCGCCTGATCGTCGGCGA
Organism: Sphingomonas gilva; assembly: GCF_003515075.1. Classification (GTDB taxonomy): domain Bacteria; phylum Pseudomonadota; class Alphaproteobacteria; order Sphingomonadales; family Sphingomonadaceae; genus Sphingomonas; species Sphingomonas gilva. The sequence goes on along the minus strand of NZ_QWLV01000006.1, from coordinate 95,507 downwards.
AGGCGCGGTCGCCGCCCAGCGGCATGAAGTCCTCGACCAGCGCCGCGACATAATGCTTGAAATGCGGCCGCTCGGGATGGCGCGCGACCTGCGTCTTCTGCCACGGCGTCAGCTTGGCGTAGGTGTCGCGCAGCAGCTTGTCGGACTTGGCCTGCAGCCGCGCGACGTCGGCCGAGATGTCGATCGCGCCGTCGTCGGCGGTCTCGCGCAGCTCGGCGATCCGGCCCTGCAGCTCGGCGATGGGTTTCTCGAAGTCCAGATAGGTGCGCATCGGAAGCGGCGGTTAAGGTTGGCGCGGCGGCGCGTCAATGTCGGCCAGCGGATGCCTGGCGTTCACAAGCTCGACGAGCCGCTTCGAATCGACGTGCGTATAGATCTCGGTGGTGGCGATATCGGCGTGGCCCAGCATCGATTGCAGCGCGCGCAGATCGGCCCCGCCCTCCAGCAGATGCGTGGCGAAGGCGTGGCGCAGCACATGCGGGCTGACGCGCTCCGGCGGAATCCCCGCCTCCGCCGCCAGCCCCTTGAGCATCTGATACAGCCGCACGCGCGACAAATGCGACTTGCCCGATGGAAACAGCCAGGCGCTGTCCCTCGGCACATGCGCCCGCCATTCGGCGACGGCGGCGCGCGCGCGATCGGAGATCGGCGCCATCCGCTCGCGCCCGCCCTTGCCCTTGAGGATCAGGAACGGCCGGTCGGGCGCGATGCCGCCCCGCGGCAGGCCGACCAGCTCGCTCGCCCGCAGCCCCGATCCGTAGAGCAACTCGACCAGCGCGGAGAGCCGCAGATCGAGAGGATCGGCCGGCACGCGCGCCATCCGCGCCGCGATCGCCGCGAACAGCGCGTCGACATCGCCATGTCCCAACACCTTGGGCAAGCCCCGCCGCGCACCGGGCCGGGGCAAGGCGGCGGAAGGGTCGTCGCCGCGCAGCCCCTCCTCATCGAGGAAGCCGAAGAAGCGCCTCAGCGCCGCAGCCTTGCGCGCGACGGTCGACCGCGCCAGTTCGCCCCAGCCATCCGCCAGCCGCGCGATGTCCGCCGCATCCGCCTCGCCCAACCGCCCGCCCAGCGCCTCCGACGCCAGCATCAGGTCGCTGCGATAGGCGGCGATGGTGTTCTTCGCCGCTCCGCTTTCGGCGCTCAGCATCTCGAGGAACCGCTCGATCAGGTCGCGGTCCGCACCCACGATCAGCCCCGCGCGATCGCCTCGGCGGCGATCATCCGCGCCTCGCCCTCCAGCCCGACGCGGCGCAATGCGGAGACGATGTGGAACAGCGCGAGCGGCGAAACGCCGCGCCAGTCGCGCGTCTGCATCCCCACCGCGGCCAGCACCAGCACCGTGCCCTGCTCCCCGCGCTCGGCCGCCGCCATGATCTCGCGCGTCCAGCTGTTCTGCGCGCCGAGCCCCGCCTGCAACGCGGCCGATGCGCGGCCCGCATCGTCGAAATCGAACCGCCCCAGCCCGGTCAGACCGGCGAGCAGCAGCGCCCCCTTGCGCGGATCATTGTCGGCATAATTGTCGAAATCGCCGTAGCCGACCTGCCCCTCGGCATCGGGATCGGCGACCGCGAGCATCGCCCAGCCGTCGCTGTCCGAGGCCACGAACTCGGCCCAGTCCATCGCCTGGATGTCGAGCCCCGCGCTCAGCATCGCCGCGATCAGCGCGCTGGCGTCGGCGGAATAGGTCTCGCTTGCCGGAATCCGCGCCGCCGCCCGCGCGGTCAGGATCGATCGGGCATGGCGCGCCTCGGGCGTCTCGACGCCGTTCCACAAGGCCCTGAGCGCCGTCATGCGGTCCTCGGCGCTGCCGACATAGGCGTCGCGCAGATCGCTCGCCAGCGCGCTTTCCTCCGGCGTCACATCCTCCGATTGCTCGGCCGCCGCGACCAGGTCGACATAGGCGATGTTGCTCAGCACGCCCATCACCGCCGCCGCCGCCGCGACGGGCACGCGCGCCGCCGCATCGAGCATCGGCGCCTGCGCGCGCCAGGCCTGGACATGCCGGCCGACCGTCTCGAACAAGGCGGCGGGGATCGCCACATTGGTCGCGGTCGCCAGGCCGTAGCGCCAGGCGGTCAGCTGATCGACATCGTCCCACTCGATGGTGACGGCGCGCCGGCCGTTGGCGCCGGCGCCGGTGACCTTCTCGGCGAGCAGCAGGTCGATCCCCGTCGCCAGCCGCTGCCGCCGCGCCTGGTCGATGAACTGGCCGGCGGTTCCCGGATCGCTGGTCAGCCCCGCGCACATCGCCTTGGCGAGCAGCCAGGACGGCTCCTCGCTCACCTCGCTCGCCGGATCGGCCAGCGGGCACAGCGCCGCCGGGTCGCCCTTGGCCAGCGCCGCCTGCATCGCGACCTGGAACAGCTTGGGGGTATATCGATCGGTATCGACCGCCTGGACGATCGCCTGGGCGGGCTTCGCCTCGCCCATGCGCAGCAGCAGCCAGGCGCGCTCGGCGGCGAAATCCGCGCCGTTGACACCGGAGGGCGTGTCGGTCCGCGACATCAGGGCGCGCCTCAGCGCGATCGACAGCCAGCGCGAGGCGATCGGCGCGTCGATCCGCCGCATCAATGCGGAGAGGAAAGCGCCCCGCGTCCGGCCATAGGCGTCGGCCTCGATGCCCTGCCCGTCCGGGCCGACCACGCCGACGCGCGCGGTCGATCGCCGCGAGGATGCGGGCAGCTCCGCCTTGCGCAACGCCTCGGCCAGCGCCTGCGCCGCCGCGGCCGCCTCCTCCTCGCTCTGCTCCTCCTCTTCCTCCTCGTCGGGTGCGGGAAGCGGCGCGCCGGTCGTCGGCGGCAGCAGCGGCGTCGGCTGGCCCGGCACGGGCTGCGGGGTCGGTGTCGGCGTCTGCTCGACCGGATCGCCGAAGCCCTCCGGCAGCAGCGATTCGGGCGCGTCCTGATCGCGATTCTGGCCGATCGCCGGCACGCCGAGCGCCGCCGCGCCGAGCGTCACCGCGATGGCGAGGATCGACGCCTTAGCGGCTGAGATTTTCAAGCGGCACCACCTTTTCGACGCGCGTCTGTGCCGTTTCGGCGTCGCGCCCGGCGAGCCAGAACAGCGCGCCTACGACCACGACGATGATCAGGATGAGGATAACAAGCGAACGCGACATCGAAATTTCCCGACAGATTTTGTGCGGACCGGCCTTTTGCCCGAGCCGCGCGCCCGCTGTATAGCCCCCGCCGCCATGCTGCAAAGTCCTCCTGCCGCGCCAGACCAGTCGAACGCCGTCCGCCCCACGCGCCCGATCGTGCTCGTCGGGCTGATGGGCGTGGGCAAGTCGACCGTGGGGCGCCGGCTCGCCGCGCGTCTCGACCTGCCCTTCGCCGATGCCGATCACGAGATAGAGGTCGCCGCCGACATGACCGTCAGCGAGATCTTCGAGCGCTATGGCGAGGCCTATTTCCGCGACGGGGAGCGCCGCGTCATCGCCCGGCTGCTCGACGGCGAGCCCAAGGTGATCGCCACCGGCGGCGGCGCGTTCATCCAGGAGCCGACCCGCGCCAGGATCCTCGAATCGGCCATCGCCGTCTGGCTCGACGCCGATGTCGACATCCTCGCCGATCGCGTCCAGCGCCGCGACACCCGCCCGCTGTTGAAGGGCAACGACCCCCTCGCCAAGCTCGGCGAGCTCGCCGCCGTCCGCAACCCGCTCTACGCTCTCGCCCCCATCCACATCCGCAGCGGCCGCGGCCCCCATGAAGCGACGGTGGACGCGATCATCGCGGCGCTAGGGGCGAACGGTTCAACCAAGTAACCGCCGCGGCCCCCGCGGACCTAAAATCCTCCCTCGCGAAGCGGGGGAGGGGGACCGCTCGAAGAGCGGTGGAGGGGGAATGCCACAAGGGATTCGCTCGCGGCGCTTCCCCCTCCACCAGCCTGCGGCTGGTCCCCCTCCCCCAGACAAGCTGGGGGAGGATTTAGCCGGGCCGCCACGGGCGCGTCATGCCGTGGCAACACGACCGTTCAATGGCTCCCCTCCATCGAACGCGCCGCCGGGGATGCATTTCCCCGAACATCCCGCTAGCGGGGGCTCGCCATGACCAGCCAGACCATCCCCGTCGCGCTCGGCGACCGCAGCTACGACGTCGTCATCGAAGACGACCTCCTCTCCCGCGCGGGGACCATCCTCGCGTCGCTGTCGCGCGGGCGGCGGATGGTGGTCGTCACCGACGAGAACCTCGCCGGCCATCTCGCCACGCTCCAGGGGTCGCTCTCCACCGCGGGCATCGACAGCGAGGCGATCGTCCTGACGCCCGGCGAGGGCAGCAAGAGCTGGGCGACGCTCGAATCGCTCACCGACCGCCTGCTCGATCTCGGCGTCGAACGCGGCGACCATGTCGTCGCGCTGGGCGGCGGGGTGATCGGCGATCTCGTCGGCTTCGCGGCGGCGATCCTCAAGCGCGGCTGCAGGTTCGTCCAGATCCCCACCACATTGCTCGCCCAGGTCGATTCGTCGGTCGGCGGCAAGACCGCGATCAACAGCCGCGCCGGCAAGAACCTGATCGGCGCCTTCCATCAGCCGAGCCTCGTGCTGATCGACCCCGCGACGCTCGACACCCTGCCCGGTCGCCAGGTCGCCGCGGGCTATGCCGAGGTGGTCAAATACGGCCTGATCGACGATCCCGCCTTCTTCGCCTGGTGCGAGGCGAACGGCGCGGCGCTGCTCGCCGGCGATCCCACCGCGCGCGCGCACGCCATCGCCCACAGCGTCGCCGCCAAGGCGCGCATCGTCGCCGCCGACGAACGCGAGACGAAGGACGTCCGCGCGCTGCTCAACCTTGGCCACACCTTCGCCCACGCGCTGGAGGCGGAGACGGGCTTTTCGGACAGGCTGCTCCACGGCGAGGCGGTCGCCGCGGGCATGGCGCTCGCCTTCGGCTTCTCGGCGGCGCGAGGGCATTGCCCGCCGGAGGACGCCGCCCGCGTCGCCGCGCATCTGCGCTCGGTCGGCCTGCCGGACGGCCTCGCCGCCTGCGGCATCGACGCCTCGGGCAAGACCCTTGTCGCGCACATGGCGCACGACAAGAAGATGGACGCCGGCACGCTCCCCTTCCTGCTCGCCACCGGCATCGGCGAGACCTATCTCGATCGCTCGGTCGCGCTGGCGGACGTGGCGGCGTTTTTGGATCGCTAGACACCCAAAAGCCGAAGCGGCAGGCGGTTTGGTGCTCCGCCCGATCGCCTTGCTCCGTCACCCGGACCTGTTCCGGGGTCCATGTCTCCCCACACGCCATCAGCGTTATGCGCGGAACGATGGCCCCCGGAACAGGTCCCGGGTGACAAGGAGAATTGGGCACGGCCAACGAAATTTCCCCTGTCCTACATGATCCAGATAGGTTATCGTCGTGGAATGTCACGCTCCACATCATCACGGCCGCGAATGATTCGGCACGATACTGAGCTGAATTTCAGCGGCGTGAAAAACCGCGCCGGACACTGAACATGCTGAAGTTCGCTCAAGCATGTTCGCCGGAAAATCGCACAAACCGGTCGTTTCCCATTCAACCGGTCGGTTGCATATCCTTCAGTCCCCACGAAGCTCGCTGCCCAGCTTCAGCGCCCTGGCGCCGTCCTCCTGCTCGACCAGATAGGCCGGATCGTCCTTCGATCCGTTGCGCACGATCCTGCTGCCGCCCAGTGTCCGCTGCACGCGCCGCTCGAAGCGCTCCGCCACCTTGCCGTGCGCCCGGGAGCCGGCCCATTGCCAGCTGACCGCCTGGCCCTTGCGAAAGCTGTTGGACATCGCGGCATCCTCCTCGCCCGCGCCAACCGCGCATCCGTCGCTTTCGTTCCGCCTCGCCGCCAGCTAAGGGCGCGACGATGAAGGTGACCGATCTGCGCATCGCGCTGTTCAGCGGCAACTACAACTATACCCGCGACGGCGCGAACCAGGCGCTCAACCGGCTGGTCGCCTATCTGCTGGCCCAGGGCGCGGCGGTGCGCATCTATTCGCCGACGGTGGAGCATCCCGCCTTCCCCGCGACCGGGGATCTGGTCGACGTTCCCGCGGTGCCGATGCCGTTCGGCCGCGGCGAGTACCGCTTCGCGATGGGGCTGCCCGCCAAGGTCCGCGCCGATCTCAGGAAATTCGCGCCGAACATGGTCCATGTCTCCGCGCCGGAGCTGCTCGGCCACCGCGCCGTCACCTATGCGCGGCGCCACCATCTGCCGGTGGTGGCGTCGGTCCACACGCGCTTCGAGACCTATCCCCGCTATTACAATCTCGGCTTCATGGAGCCGCTGGTCGAAAAGGGGTTGAAGCGCTTCTACAATCGCTGCGACGCGATCGTCGCGCCGTCGCGCTCGATGGCGGACCTGCTCGCCGAACAGGGGATGAACCCGCATATCGGCATCTGGTCGCGCGGGGTCGATCACCACATCTTCAATCCCGCGGCGCGCAGCCTCGAATGGCGCCGTTCGCTCGGCATCGGCGACGACGAGGTGGCGATCGGCTTTCTCGGCCGGCTGGTGCTCGAAAAGGGCCTCGACGTGTTCGGGGAGGCGATGCAGGCGCTTGCCGCGCGCGGCGTGCCGCACCGCGTCCTCGTGATCGGCGACGGTCCGGCGCGCGAGACCTTCGCCGCCCAGGTGCCCGAAGCGGTGTTCGCCGGCTTCCAGCGCGGCGCCGATCTCGGCCGCGCGGTCGCCTCGATGGACATCTTCCTCAACCCGAGCGTCACCGAGACCTTCGGCAACGTCACGCTGGAGGCGATGGCCTGCGCCGTCCCGGTCGTCGCCGCCGATGCGACCGGCAGCGCCAGCCTGGTCGAGGACGGCGTCACCGGCCGGCTCGTCCCCCCGCGCGACATCGCCGCCTATGCCGACGCCCTGGCGCATTACGCGACCGACGACGCCGCCCGCCGCGCCGCCGGACAAGCCGGGTACGACGCGGCGAAGGCCTATGGCTGGGACGCGATCAACCAGAAGGTCGTCGACACCTATCTGGAGGTCATCGCGCGGCGGTCGATGACCGACGCGCGAAACCCTCCCCGTTCGTCCTGAGCTTGTCGAAGGGCGGTCCTCCCTTGCGGCCCCCAGCAGGACAGGGCCTCGACAAGCTCAGCCCGAACCGGCTTGAAGGATCATTTCCAGTCGAACGCCAGCGGCGCCTCTCTGAAGGCGAAGCGGTCGAGATGCTCGGCTACGACGCGCCGCATCCGCCCCGCGTCCTCCCCGTCGGGCACGTCCAGCGTCACCGCCAACGCGTCTTCACGCGCCGCCAGCTCGGCAATCGTGCCGTTGGGAAAGGCGATGCGCCCCTTCTCGGCGTCGAACTCGACATGCATCTTGTGCGACCAATGCTTGCACAGCTGCTGCAGATAGCGGCTGGCGTTCGCGGTCGGCACCTCGGCAGAGGAACGGCTCATGCCTTCAGCCTCTCGATCTTCTGCGCCGCCTCGTCGATGATCGCGGAGGCCTGATGCAGCAGATCGGCATCGACATCGCCTTGGCCCAGCCGGTTCTGCAGCACGGTGCGCAGATTGCCCATCGCGCGCCGCACCGGCCCGCCATCGGTCCTGGCGCTGTGCCGGCCGATATCGGTGAGCCGCGCGATCAGCGCCTCGGCCTGCTCGGCCTGCTCGGCCAGGTGCGTCCTGCCCGCATCGGTCGCGGCGAACATCTTCTTGGCGCCCTCGGACCGCTCCTCGGCGATCAGCTCCATGTCCTCGAGCATGGTCAGCGTGGGGTAGACCACGCCCGGACTGGGCGCATAGGCGCCGCCGGTCATCGCCTCGATCTCGCGGATCAGGTCGTAGCCGTGGCGCGGCGTGTCGGCGATCAGCTTCAGCAGCACCAGCCGCAGCTCGCCGCCGTCGAACACCCGCCGTCGTCCGCGCCCATGCCCCATGCCGTGATGGCCATGGCCAGCGCCGAAACCGCCACGGCCACCACCGGCCCAACGGTCATATCCCATTCCAAATCGCATCATGATATCCCGTGAATAGTTACCGATCGCTCTAAGATATATCTTGATGCAGCACTTACAAGCCCCTGTGCGGAAGCGCCGGGAGAACTTATCTAGAACGACGATGGCAGACCTGTTCGCCCCCGCCGAAGCCGAAGCCGCCGTCGCGCAGACGGCGCCGCTTGCCGAGCGCTTGCGCCCGCGCGCGCTGGAGGAGGTGGTCGGGCAGGAGCATCTGACCGGCCCCGACGGCGCGATCGGGCGGATGGTCGCCGCCGGCCGTCTATCCTCGATGATCCTGTGGGGGCCGCCCGGCACCGGCAAGACGACCATAGCCCGGCTGCTCGCCGACGCCGTGGGCCTGCGCTTCGTCGCCATCTCGGCGGTGTTCTCGGGCGTCGCCGATCTCAAGAAAGCCTTCGCTGAGGCGCGCGAGCATGCCCGCATGGGCAAGCGGACGTTGCTGTTCGTGGACGAGATCCACCGCTTCAACCGCGCCCAGCAGGACGGCTTCTTGCCCTATGTCGAGGACGGCACCGTCACCCTGGTCGGCGCGACCACCGAGAATCCGAGCTTCGAGCTCAACGCCGCGCTCTTGAGCCGCGCGCAGGTGCTGATCCTCCACCGGCTCGACGCACGCGCGCTCGGCGCGCTGCTCGAACGCGCCGAGGCGCTCGAAGGCCGTCCCCTCCCCGTTACCCGGCCGGCGCGCGAGGCGATGATCGCCAGCGCCGACGGCGACGGCCGCTTCCTGCTCAACCAGGCGGAGACCCTGTGGTCGGTCGACCTGCCCGAACCGCTCGATCCCGCCGGCCTGTCCGCCTTCCTCCAGCGCCGCGTCGCGGTGTACGACAAGGATCGCGAGGGGCATTACAACCTCATCTCCGCGCTCCATAAGTCGCTGCGCGGATCGGACGCGCAGGCCGCGCTCTACTATCTCGCCCGCATGCTCACCGCAGGCGAGGAGCCGCTCTACGTCCTGCGCCGTCTCGTCCGCTTCGCGTCGGAAGATGTCGGCCTCGCCGATCCCAACGCGCTGGTCCAATGCCTCGCCGCGAAGGACAGCTATGACTTTCTCGGCAGCCCCGAAGGCGAGCTCGCCATCGCCCAGGCATGCCTCTACCTTGCCACCGCGCCCAAATCGAACGCCGCCTATGTGGCGCAGAAAGCCGCGTGGAAATCGGCCCGAGAGACGGGCTCGCTGATGCCGCCGCAGAACATCCTCAACGCGCCGACCAGGCTGATGAAGGACATCGGCTACGGCAAGAACTACGCCTATGACCACGATACCGAAGAAGGCTTCTCTGGCGCCAACTACTGGCCCGAGGAGATGACCCCGCAAACCTATTACCAACCCACGGATCGCGGCTTCGAAAAGCGGGTGGCGGAGCGGCTGGCCTGGTGGGAGGAGCTTCGCAGAAAATGATCGTCGCCCCTGCGAAGGCAGGGGCCGCAGTCGGCATATACTGGCGCTGGATGTGCCACGAACCGTGAGGCCCCTGCTTGCGCAGGGGCGACGCGCACGCGGAGCCTTTCGCGCGCCCGCCCGTTCGGTCATCATCGGCAGACACGAATAGAGGGGAACCAGCATGTACGGCTATGGCGACAATGTCCGGTGGGAGGTCGATTGGGTCGCGGTCCAGTCCTGGGGCCTCAAGATCCTCGCCGCCATCGCCATCCTCGTCCTCACCCATTTCGTCGCCAAGGCGGTGCAATGGGGCATCGCCAAGCTGGTCGACCGCATCCCGGCGCTCAAGCGCCATTGGAACACCTCGCCCGATCACACCATCGGCCAGCAGCTCGGCACGCTCGCTTATTGGCTGGTCTGGCTGGTCGGCCTGCTCGTCGCGCTGCAGCCGCTGGGTCTTAGCCAGGTGCTCGATCCGGTCCGCGCGCTGACCACCGAAGTGTTCGCCTTCCTGCCGCGCATCCTCGGCGCGGGCCTCATCTTCGTCATCGGCCTCATCGTCGCGACGATCCTGCGCCGCGTCGTCGAGGCCGCGCTCGCCGCCGCCAATGTCGACGGCTGGCTCGCCCGCGCCCGCATCGGCGAGGTGACCGGGACGCCCGCACCCGGCGCGCCGGCGATCTCGAAGACGATCGGCCTCATCGTGTTCGTCTCGATCATGCTGCTCGTCGCAACCGCCGCGCTCGAGGCGCTGGAGCTCGAATCACTGTCCGGCCCGCTGGTCAGCATCCTCGACGCCGTCGCCTATTTCCTGCCGCGCCTCGTGCTCGCCGGCATCGTCATCGCGCTCGCCTATTTCGTCGGGCGCTGGGCGAAGTCGGTCGCCGAGCAATTGCTGGCGAGCCTCGGCTTCGATCACGCGCTGCAAGGCTCGGGCATCGTTCCCGCCGGCGTATCGGGCGCGAAGATCGTCGGCACGATCATACTCACCGCGATCATGCTGTTCGCCGCGATCGCCGCGGTCGAGGTGCTGGAGATCGCCTCGCTGCAGCTGATGCTGATCCAGATCACCGATCTCGGCGGCCGCGTGTTGTTCGGCGCGATCATCATCGGCGTCGGCGTGTTGCTCGCGCGCATCCTCTCCGGGATCGTCGCCTCGACCAGCGGCGGGGACGGGTTCGCTCCCGCCATCGTCCGCTACGCCATCCTTGCGCTCGCCATCGCCATGGGCCTGCGCTTCATGGGGCTGGCTAATGAGATCGTCACGCTGGCCTTCGGCCTCGTCCTCGGCTCGGCGGCGGTCGCCTGCGCGCTCGCCTTCGGCCTGGGCGGGCGTCCGACCGCGCACAAGCTGCTCGAACGCTGGACCGAAGGCGGCGCGCGTCCGCAACCGCCCGAACCGCCGCGCGCGCCGCGCAAGCCGAAGCCGCCCATGCCGCCCGGCGACATCTGAGGGCGAAAATGAAGGACTGGAATGCGGTCACCGCCTACGCCCTGTCGCTGCCCGATACCGAAATGGCGAGCCATTACGGCTCGCCGGTTCCCAAGCTCAACGGCAAGGCGCTGGTCGCGCCCGGCCGCGAGGAGAGCAGCTTCTGCCTGATGGTCGCCCAGGCCGAGAAGGAGGTGCTGCTCGAAACCGATCCGGACACCTTCTGGGAGACCGATCATTATCGCGGTTGGCCCGCGATCCTCGTCCGCTACGGCACTGGCGCCGATGATCGCATCCAGACCTATATCCGGCGCCGCTGGTGGGACGTGGCGAAGAAGGCGCAGCGGGAGCGGTTCGGCGAGCGTCCCTGACCATTTCACCCGCTTCGCCGCGATCGACTGGTCCGGCGCGAAAGGTCACCGGCATCGCGGCATCGCCGTCGCGGCATGCGACCTTGGCGAGGACGCCCCGCGCCTGGTCGAGCCGCCGGGCGGCATCTGGTCGCGCACCGCAGTCCTCGACTGGCTGCTCGCCCGCCGCGATGAACCATTGCTCGTCGGCTTCGATTTCAGCTTCTCCGCGCCCTATGTCGCACGCGGCGCCCATCTGCCCGGCGAGACCGAAACGACCGATGCACGCGCGCTCTGGGCCTATGTCGATGCGCACAGTCCCGATGTCGATCTCGGCGCGGCAAGCTTCCTCGAAGCCCGGCGCGGCCGTCACTTCTATCTGGGCGCGGCGGACGGAGCAAAACGCGACTTCCTCCACTGGCGCGCCTGCGAGGTCTCGTCCGGCGGCGGCGCGAAGCCCTCGACGGTCTACGACGCGATCGGCGCGGCGCAGGTCGCCAAGGCCAGCTTCGCCGGCATGCGCCTGCTCCACCATCTTGCCGGCCGCATCCCCGTCTGGCCGTTCGATCCGCCGCCGGACAAGGGCGCGCTGGTGGTAGAAATCTATACGGCAATCGCCGCGCGCGCCGCCGGCCTGCGTAAGGGACTGAGCAAGCTGCGCACTCCGGAGGCGCTCGACGCCGCCCTCGCAGCGCTGGGTTCGCGTCCTCACGCCCCCCTTGCTGGCTATGACGACCATTCCACCGACGCGATCCTCGCTGCGGCCTGGCTCCGCGCCGGCGCCCGGCGACCCGAGCTTTGGCATCCGCCGGGCCTGACCGATGAAATCGCGCGAACCGAGGGCTGGACCTTCGGCGTAAGCTGACGCAATAGCGCGAGCGGACGCCGGTTTAGCTCAGCTGGTAGAGCAGCGGTTTTGTAAACCGAAGGTCGCGGGTTCGATTCCTGCAACCGGCACCACCCCAGCGCTTGCGACGAACTGGGGGAACCGTCCTTCGCCTCGTTCATTCCGCCAGGGTGAACCAGCCGTCCAAGGCCGAACGCGCCCGCTCCCGCGCCGTCCGGCTCCGCAATGAAGCCCGCAACTGCCTGTCGATCGCCGTCGGCGCGCGCGACCGGCAGTTCAGCGCCGATCTGATCGACGAGGCGTCGCGCCTGATCGCCCGCGCGCGCGAGCTCGCCGCCTGAACGAAAACAAGGCACCCATTTCCCCGGCGGCTCGTTACACATCACCAATGCCTTCGATCACCGTCGCCAGCTACAATATGCGCAAGGCCATCGGCACCGATCGCCGCCGCCGTCCGGAGCGCACGCTGGAGGTGCTGCGCGAGATCGATGCCGACGTCATCGCGCTGCAGGAGGCCGATCGGCGCTTCGGCCGGCGCGCGGCGGCGATCCCGCATCATCTGATGGACGAGCATAGCGACTGGAAGCCGGTGGATTTCGGCGTGCGCGCGCAGAGCCTTGGCTGGCACGGCAACGCCATCCTGGTGCGCAAGTCGGCGCAGCTGCTCGATTGCGAGATCATCCACCTGCCGGCGCTGGAGCCGCGCGGCGCGGTGATGGCCGATATTCGCGTCGGCGGTTCGGTGCTGCGCGTGATCGGCATGCACCTCGATCTTTCCGGCCTGTGGCGTCGGCGGCAGGCGCATGCCATTCTCGCGCACGTGCACGCATCGACCCGCCAGCTGCCCACGGTGATGATGGGCGATCTCAACGAATGGTCGGCCGGCGGCGGCTGCCTGCGCGACTTCGGCCGCGACATGGTCTGCGCGGCGACCGGCCCCAGCTTCCACGCCCGCCGCCCGATCGCGCGGCTCGACCGGATCCTCGTCTCGCGCGACATGACCATCGCCGATTCGGGCACGCACAGCTCCGCCGCGGCGCGCACCGCGTCCGATCACCTGCCCATCTGGGCCAAGCTCACGCTGTAGATGCGCGAAAAGGAGCTCCGTCTCGCGCTCGTCTGCTATGGCGGCATCAGCCTCGCGGTGTACATGCACGGCATCACCAAGGAGGTATGGCGCCTCGCCCGCGCCAGCCGCGCCTATCATGACGGCCTGGATCCCGCGACCGGCAGCCAGGGCGTCTACCGCGCGCTGATCGAGGAGATCGAGACCGCCGGCGAGATGCGGCTGCGCGTGCTGCCCGATATCATCGCCGGGGCGAGCGCGGGCGGGATCAACGGCGTCTTCCTCGCCCAGGCCATCGCTTCGGGCCTCAGCCTGGAGCCGCTGACCGATCTCTGGCTCGACATGGCCGATGTCGAGGCGCTGATCGCTCCCGAGGCCGCGCCCGGCTCGCGCTTCACCAAGATGTGGGCGATGCCGATCGCCTGGCTGGCCGCGGGCAACAGCGAAAAGGCGCTGGAAGACATCGACCCTGAAACGCGCGAGGAGGTGCGCGGCAAGCTCGCCCATTTCATCCGCTCGCGCTGGTTCGAGCCGCCCTTCGGTGGGCCGCAGTTCACCGGCATGCTGCTCGACGCCTTCGCCGCGATGGGCGAGAGCGAGCGCGGCCCCCGCCTGCTGCCCGACGGCCAGCCGCTCGACCTGTTCGTCACCGTCACTGACTTCCGCGGCTATCCCGAACGGCTGCGGCTCAACTCGCCGCCCGAGATCGTCGAGACCGAGCACCGGCTGACCTTCGGTTTCACCGATGGCGGCGTTGCGATCGACGCGTTGGCGCAGGACGCGGAGCTGGCCTATGCCGCGCGCGCGACCTCCAGCTTTCCCGGCGCCTTTCCGCCCTTCACCGTGGCCGAGCTCGACGCGGTGCTGAAGGAGCGCGGCGTGCAATGGGAGGGCCGCGAGAGCTTCCTCTCGCGAATCCTGCCGCGCCATGCCGCGATCAACGCGGCCGAAGGGGCGGTGCTGGTCGACGGTTCGGTGCTCGCCAACGCGCCCTTCCGCCCCGCGATCGACGCCCTGCGCGAACGCCCTGCGCGGCGCGAGATCGACCGCCGTTTCGTCTATATCGATCCGCGCCCCGGCCACCGCTTCGGCGCGCGCGCCGATACCCAGGGCGTGCCAGGCTTCTTCTCGACGATCATCGGCGCGATCTCGGAGATCCCTCGCGAGCAGCCGATCCGCGACAATCTGGAAGCGATCGAAGCGCGCACCCGGCGCATCGAGCAGATGCGCGGCGTGATCGAGGATATCCGGCCCGAGGTGGAGGCGCGCGTCGAATCGCTGTTCGGCACCACCTTCCTGCTCGACTGGCCGACGCCCGCCCGCCTCGCCGCATGGCGCGCCAAGGCGCAGGGCGCCGCGGCCAAACAGTCGGGCTTCGCCTTCGCCGCCTATGCCAATCTCAAGCTTGTCGGGGTGGCGGATTCGCTCGCCTCGATGATGCGGCGGATCGGCGGGGACGCCTCCCACGCCCGCCATCTCGCGCTGCGCGCCGCGATCGAGCGCACGCTCGCGGGCAGCCGCGCCGCCGATCCGGACGCGGTGCCGCTGCTGCGCGCGTTCGACATCGCCTTCCGCATCCGCCGGCTGCGCCTGCTCGCGCGCCGCCTGACCGAGATCGAGCAGGAGGCGACGCACCCCGCCCTCACCCTGCTGCGCGACGCGATCTACGACAGCCTGACTCCCTATCTGGAGGTCAAGCGCACCACGCACCACGCGCATCTGGCCGAGGAGATCGATTCGGTCGCCGAAGATGCGTCGCTGGCGATGGACGCGCTCGCCGCCTCGCTCGGCCTCGCCACGCTCGACGCGCAGGCGGACGAACGCCTCGCCGCCGCCTTCGCCGCCTTGCCAAAGGAGGCGCGCCGGCCGCTGCTGCTCGCCTATCTCGGCTTCCCTTTCTACGACGTCGCCACCCTGCCCCTGCTCCAGGGCGAAGGCCTTGACGAGTTCGATCCCGTCCGCGTCGACCGCATCTCGCCCGACGATTGCGGTTCGATCCGCCAGGGCGGCGCGGAGGCGACGTTGAAGGGCATCCAGTTCAACAGCTTCGGCGCCTTCTTCAGCCGCGCCTATCGCGAGAACGACTATCTCTGGGGTCGTCTCCACGGCGCCGAGCGGCTGATCGACATCCTCGTCTCGACCCTGCCGCCGGGCCGGACGCTCGGCCCCGGCCGCGTCGCCGCGGCCAAGCACGCCGCCTTCGTCGCCATCCTCGACGAGGAGCAGGACCGGCTAAGGGCGATTCCCGGCCTGATCGAGCAGCTGCGCACGGAGATCGGCTAGGTCTGGTCAAAGCGACGGGGCTCGAATAGGCTCGCCGTCACGTCCGCATGGAGAAATATTTGATGCAAGTCCTGCGCACGCTCTTCTGGGTGTTGCTCGCCGTCGTCGCGGTGGTGTTCGCGGTGAACAACTGGACCGTCGTGCCCGTGCGCCTGTGGGCCGGGCTGACGGCGGAGATCATGCTGCCGGCGCTGCTCGCGATCGTCTTCCTCGCCGGCTGGCTCCCCACCTGGCTGCTGCTTCGCGCCTCGCGGTGGCGGATGAAGTCGCGCCTGACCGCAAGCGAGCGCCAGCTCGCCGAGCTGCGCGGCCCCTCCGCCGAACCAACGCCGCTGCCCGCCCCCGCCCCCAGCGGCGTCCCCACCGCCGTGCCGCCGGGCGTCGCATGAGCTCGCCGATCTACGTCGCGCTCGACACGCCCGATCTCGAACGGGCGCGTGCGATCGCGACCCGCGTCCGCCACCATGTCGGCGGGATCAAGCTGGGCCTCGAATTCTTCGCCGCCAACGGCCGGTCGGGCGTGCGCGAGATGGCCGAGCTCGGCCTGCCGATCTTCCTCGATCTGAAGCTCCACGACATCCCCAACACCGTCGCCAAGGCGATCATGGCGCTCCGCCCGCTCGAACCCGCGATCCTGACCGTCCATGCCTCGGGCGGCCGGGCGATGCTGGAAGACGCCAAGGCCGCCGCGCCGCAGGGCACCAAGGTCGTCGCCGTGACGATGCTCACCAGCCTCGATGACAGCGACCTCGCCGCCACCGGCGTCGCCGGCAGCGCGCACGATCAGGTCATCCGCCTTGCCGAGCTGGCGAAAGCCTCGGGCATCGACGGAATCGTCTGCTCGGGCAACGAGGTCGCCGCCGCCAAGAAGATCTGGCCCAAGGGGTTCTTCGTCGTCCCCGGCGTCCGCCCGGCGAACGGCGAGCTGGCCGATCAGAAGCGCACGACCACGCCCCGCCAGGCGCTCGACGCGGGCGCGTCGATCCTGGTCGTCGGCCGCCCGATCACCCAAGCCGAAGATCCCGATCATGCGGCGCGCGCGATCGAGGCGACGCTTTAGGTTCGGCGGCCAGCCTCATCGATGAATCCCTGGCTTCGCTTCGGCCGAAGGATCGCGATCATCGTGGCGGCTGTCTGGATCAGCGGCTGGGCGATCCATCCCGGCGCGGGCGTGGCCGTCGCGGTCGGATCGATGATCTGGCTGGCGATCCGGTATGACAACCACACCGGGTCGCTCCTTCTTCTGACCTTGGTTCTTCTGGTCGTCCTGTTGATCATCCTGGCGCTGCTGATGTTCATGGTCGCCCGGGCGTCCGCTTGACCGGGGCGGAAGACTTGGAGAAACGAAGCCTTGAAGGAGATCGGGCATGACGTTTGAAGGAAGCTGTCACTGCGGCGCGGTGGCGTTCACCGTCGAGGCCGACGCCCCTGCCGAAGCGATGAGCTGCAACTGCTCGCATTGCCGCCGCAAGGGCTTCCTGCTCGCCTTCCTTCCCGCCGACACCTTCACCCTGACCAGGGGCGAGGATGCGCTGACCGACTATCTGTTCAACAAGCACAATATCCGCCACCGCTTCTGCGCCACCTGCGGCGCGCAGGCCTTCGCCGAGGGCAAGGGGCCCGACGGATCGGAGGTGCGGGCGATCAACCTGCGCTGCGTTCCCGCCATCGATCTCGATACGCTCACCATCCACAAGGTCGACGGCGCAAGCTTCTGACGCGCCGGGCAACGGCGCAGCGGAGCTGCGCCAAGCCGCACGAGGCGCGTCCGGCCGGCGGCGCATCAAGCGCCGACCGACGGCAGCACGGGATTTACTCCCGTGCTGCCCGCCGCATATAGGCCCAGCCATGCCACGCACCACCGCCAAGATCTGCGGCCTGTCCTCCGCCGCCACGCTCGACGCCGCGCTTCAGGGCGGCGCGAGTCATGTCGGCTTCGTCTTCTTCCCGCGCAGCCCGCGCAACATCTCGCCAGAAGAAGCCGCCGGTCTCGCTTCCCGCGTGCCCGATCATGTCGCGCGCGTCGGCGTGTTCGTGAATCCGGATGATGAACTCATCGCCCGCGCCATTCCCGCGATCTCGGCGATCCAGCTCCATCGAACCTCGCCCGATCGCGCCGCCGCGATCCGCGCGCGCTTCGCCCGTGAGACCTGGGCCGCGGTCGCGGTGCGCGCCCGCGCCGATCTTGAGGGCGCGCGCGATTATGCCGGCGCCGCCGACCGCATCCTCTACGACGCCAAGACGCCCGACGATGCGGCGCTGCCCGGCGGCATGGGCCTGCGCTTTGATTGGGCGCTGCTCGACGGGTTCGACCATCCGCTTCCCTGGGCGCTGTCGGGCGGGCTCGATGTCGGGAACGTGACCGAGGCGATCGGTCGCACCGGCGCGCGCCTGGTCGACGTCTCTTCGGGCGTCGAGAGCGCGCCCGGCGTCAAGGATGTGGACAAGATCGCCGCGTTCCTTAAGGCCGTCAGAACATGACCGTCCCCAACAGCTACCGCGCCCAGCCCGACGATCGCGGGCATTTCGGCCAGTTCGGCGGCCGCTACGTCGCCGAGACGCTGATGCCGCTGATCCTCGATCTGGAGGCGCACTACCGCGCCGCCAAGGCCGATCCCGCTTTCCAGGCGCAGTTCGACGATCTGCTCGAACATTATGTCGGCCGCCCCAGCCCGCTCTACCATGCCGAGCGGCTGACCGAGGCGCTCCGCGAAAGCGCGTCCGAGGGAATGGGAGCACAGGTCTGGTTCAAGCGCGACGAGCTCAACCACACCGGCGCGCACAAGATCAACAACTGCATCGGGCAGATCCTGCTCGCCATCCGCATGGGCAAGACGCGCATCATCGCGGAGACGGGCGCGGGCCAGCACGGCGTCGCCACCGCCACGGTCTGCGCGCGCTTCGGCCTCCCCTGCGTCATCTACATGGGCGCGCGCGACATGGAGCGGCAGCAGCCCAACGTGTTCCGCATGAAGCTTTTGGGCGCGGACGTGATCGGCGTCGAATCGGGCGCGCGCACCCTGAAGGACGCGATGAACGAGGCGCTGCGCGATTGGGTCGCCAACGTCCACGACACCTTCTACATCATCGGCACCGCCGCCGGGCCACATCCCTATCCCGAACTCGTCCGCGATTTCCAAAGCGTCATCGGCCGCGAGGCGCGCGCGCAGATGCTCGCGCGAACCGGCCGCCTGCCCGATCTGCTGGTCGCGGCGATCGGCGGCGGTTCGAACGCCATCGGCCTGTTCCATCCCTTCCTCGACGATGCGGATGTGAAGATGCTCGGCGTGGAGGCGGCAGGCCACGGCCTCGACAAGCAGCACGCGGCCAGCCTTGCGGGGGGGCGCCCCGGCATCCTCCACGGCAACAAGACCTATCTGCTGCAGGACGCCGACGGCCAGATCGACGAGGCGCACTCGATCTCCGCCGGCCTCGACTATCCCGGCATCGGCCCCGAACATAGCTGGCTACACGAAATCGGCCGCGTGCAATATGAGAGCGCGACCGATAGGGAAGCCCTCGACGCCTTCCAGCTGCTCTGCCGCACCGAAGGCATCATCCCCGCGCTCGAACCCTCGCACGCCATCGCGGCGGTGGCGCGCAAGGCGCGGAAAATGCGCGCAGACCAGATCATCCTCGCCAATCTCTGCGGCCGCGGCGACAAGGACATCTTCACCGTGGCAGAGGCACTGGGGGTGGCCATATGAGCCGTCTCTCAAGCGCCTTCGCAGGCAACCATCCCGCCCTCGTCACCTTCGTCACCGGCGGCGACCCTTCGCCGGCCGCAACCCCCGCGATCCTCGATGCGCTCGTCGCGGGCGGCGCGGACGTGATCGAGCTCGGCATGCCCTTCACCGATCCGATGGCCGACGGCCCGGCGATCCAGGCCGCCAACCTGCGCAGTCTCGGCGCGGGCACGACGACCGCCGACCTTCTCACCATCGCCAAGAACTTCCGCGAACGCCACCCGGACGTGCCGTTGGTGCTGATGGGCTACGCCAACCCCATGACCGTCCGCGGCGCCGACTGGTTCGCCGCGGCCGCGCGCGCCGCGGGCGTGGACGGGGTCATCTGCGTCGATATCCCGCCGGAGGAGGACGATGCGCTCGGCCCCGCGCTTCGGGCGGAAGGTCTGCACCTGATCCGTCTCGCCACGCCCACCACCGATGCCGAGCGCCTGCCCGCCGTGCTCGATGGCGCATCGGGCTTCCTCTACTACGTCTCGGTCGCCGGCATTACCGGGCTGCAGCAGGCGGCGCAGACCAGTATCGAGACGGCCGTCGCGCGCCTCAAGGCCGCCACCGATCTCCCCATCGCCGTCGGTTTCGGCGTACGCACGCCCGAACAGGCCGCGGCGATCGGCCGCGTCGCGGACGGCGTCGTCGTCGGCTCGGCGATCGTCGAGCTGGTCGGTCGGCACGGCGCGGATGCGCCCGCCGCCGTCACCGCCTATATTCGCACGCTCTCGGATGCGCTTGCGTCCGCAAGGAAAGTAGAAGCATGAGCTGGCTCACCCGCGTCCGCAACGCGCTGCCCTTCATTCCCAAGGCGCAGACTGCCGATCAGCTGTGGCACAAGTGCAAGGGTTGCGGGCAGATGATCTTCACCAAGGAATATGAGGAGAATCGCTCGGTCTGCCCCAATTGTCAGCATCATGGCCGGATCGGTCCGAAAGCGCGCTTCCGCCAGATTTTTGACGAGAACAGCTGGTCCACCCTCGCCGCGCCAAGGGTGACCGAGGACCCGCTCAAGTTCCGCGATTCGAAGCGCTACACCGATCGGCTGAAGGCGGCGCGGTCCGACACCGGCGAGCCCGACGCGCTGGTCAACGCGGAGGGCACCATTCTCGGGCGCCGCGCGGTGATCGGCGTGCAGGATTTCGCCTTCATGGGCGGATCGATGGGGCTCGCGGTGGGCGAGGCGTTCGTCAGCGGCGTCGAGCATGCCATCGCGGCCCGCGCGCCCTACATCATCTTCACCGCATCGGGCGGCGCGCGCATGCAGGAGGGCATCCTCAGCCTGATGCAGATGCCGCGCACCACCGTCGCCATCCAGATGCTGCAGGATGCCGGCCTCCCCTATATCGTCGTGCTGACCGATCCCACCTCGGGCGGTGTCATGGCGGCCTATGCCATGCTGGGCGACGTTCAGATCGCCGAGCCCGGCGCGACGCTCGCCTTCACGGGCCGCCGCGTGATCGAGAGCACCATCCGCGAAAAGCTGCCCGACGATTTCCAGACGTCCGAATATTATCGCGATCACGGCCTGCTCGACATGGTCGTGCACCGGAAGGACCTGCGCGAAACGTTGGGCCAGCTGATCGGATACCTATGCGGCGAGCGGAAGGCGGCGTGACGCATCCAGCTCTCTCCCCTTCAGGGGAGAGGGTTGGGAGAGGGGCAGTGTGTCTAGAATTCTCCCGTCCCGAACGCACGTCCATCGTCCTTCCCCTCTCCCCGGCCCTCTCCCCTGAAGGGGAGAGGGAGTAAGCCAGTGCCCGACCACGCCCGCTCCGCCTCTCCCGCCGTGCAGACCCAGCTCGACCGCCTCTGGGCGCGCTCGCCGGGCGCGGACGTGCTCGGCCTCGAACGCATCACTGCGCTCCTCGCGCGCATCGGCAACCCGCACCGCCGCCTGCCGCCCGTCTTCCATGTCGCGGGCACCAACGGCAAGGGTTCGACCTGCGCCTTCCTGCGCGCCGCGCTGGAGGCCGCCGGCCACCGCGTCCATGTCTATTCCAGCCCCCATCTCGTCCGCTTCAACGAACGTATCCGCCTGAGCGGAAAGCTGATCGACGACGAAACGCTCGCTCCCCTTCTCGCGGAGGTGCTGGATGCGGGCGAGGACATCGGCGCCAGCTTCTTCGAGGTCACCACCGCCGCCGCGTTCCTCGCCTTCACGCGCACGCCCGCGGATGCTTGCGTGATCGAGGTCGGGCTGGGCGGAAGGCTCGACGCGACCAACGTCATCCCCGATCCGGCGGTCTGCGGCATCGCCCAGCTCGGCGTCGATCACGAGGCGTTTCTCGGTCCCGATCCGATCGGCATCGCGCGCGAAAAGGCCGGCATCGCCAAGCCGGGGCGGCCAATCGTGATCTCCCGCTATTCCAGTGTCGTCACCGCCGCTATTCGCGAGGTCGCGGATGCGGCCGGCGCACCGGTGATCGACGACTGGCATTACACGACAGAGGCCGATCGCCTTCGCTATCGCGATGACGCCGGCACGCTCAGCACGCCGCTCCCGGCTCTTCTTGGCGCGCACCAGAGCGCCAATCTCGCGCTCGCCGTCGCCATGCTGCGCCATCAGGAGCGGCTGCCGATTGTCGACGGCGCGCTCGCAACGGCCGCCGAAGCCGCGATATGGCCTGCCCGCCTGCAAAGGCTCGGCGCAGGGCCACTGACCGCGCTCCTGCCCAGCGCGCAAATCTACCTCGATGGCGGCCACAACGCCGCTGCGGCGGAGGCTATTGCCGGCTTCCTCACCACGCAAGGCAGGCCCGCGCGTCTGATCCTGGGAATGCTCGCCAACAAAGATGCCCTCGGCCTGCTCGCGCCGATCGCGCCCTACGCCCGTTCGCTCCACGCGGTTCCGGTGCCGCATCACGATCACCACGATCCCGCCGCGCTTGCGCGAATCGCCGAAACGCTCGGTCTTGAGGCTTCCCCCGCGAGCGATCCGGCCGAAGCGATCACCGCCATCGGCAAGGACGACCAAGCGCCGCTGATCCTGATCCTCGGCTCGCTCTACCTTGCTGGAGGGGTTCTCGCGGCGAACGGCGAACTGCCCGAATAACGGCGAATCCCTTGATATCCGTCGCCCCTGCGCAGGCAGGGGCCGCTGTGTTTGTGGCAGATCCTACCATCGCGCTTGCCGCCTGAGGCCAGCGCCGGGCCGGAGTGCCTCCCAGGCAATCCATGTGCACGTGGGACGTGCACAACCCGACACTCCTGTGCAGGGGCGACGGTTAGAAATGCCGCATGTCCGGCTCACCTTCCCGACAACACTACCCAGCGCATGCCCCATTATTGCGATTGACTATCAATAGCGGATCAGCATGATGTGCCTCGTCCCAACGAGAAGGCTCATCATGACCGCCGTCACCACCCATTTCGACGCAGCCCTTCCCGCCCCGCTTCCCTTCGACGACGCAGGTCGTGTGCTGCTGTTCGCGATGCGCCGCATGGCCTCGGGCGGGCTCGACGACGCGCATGCCGCGCACATCCTCTTCATCCGCTTCCGCATGGGCTATCGCCGCCCGCTGGTGCTGCTGCGCGCGCTGATGCTGGAGCTGTCGCGCACCGCGCGTCAACCGATCCAGGTCGCCCCGTGCTGCTGCCCGCGCATGACCGCGGCGGAGGCCACGCTGATCGACACGATCCGCATCGCCATCCTCGATCCCCATGCGGCGCACGACATGGTGTCAGACGTCGCCGGCACGCCCGACTGCCTCGGCGCGCTCACTACGGCGCAGGCTGTGTCGGAGGCCTTTGCGGACGGCGGTCTTCCGTTGGCGTAACTTCGCCGTCCGCCCGCGCGTCCCCTGCGCCTTCGGTGCCGGCGCTGCCGATCGAGCTGTCCGCCAGGCCGCTTCGGATCATCCACCAGAAGAGCAAGATACCGGGCGCTGCGGCGGCGGTCGTCAGCAGGTAGAAATTTACATAGCCCATCGCCTCCACCATCGCGCCGGCCGTCGTTCCGGTCAGCAGACGGCCGACGATGCTCGAGGCGGCCGAAATCAGCGCATATTGCGCAGCGGTGAAGCGCAGGTCGGTGAGCGCGGAGAAATAGGCGACCACGGTGACGCTGCCGATCCCGCTCGCGAAATTCTCGAACGCCATCGTCGCGGCCAGCCCGGCATTGCTGTGTCCTGCGCCCGCGAGCAGGGCGAAGCTGAAGTTCGATACGCCCATCAGCACCAGGCTCAGCAGCACCGATCGCTTCAAGCCGATCTGCGCATAGAGCCAGCCACCGACGAAGATGCCGGCCAGGAACGCCCAAAAGCCTACCCCGACGTCCCACAGCGCGATCTCGTCGTTGGTATAGGCAAGATCGTCGAGCATGATGCGCAGCACCAGATTGGCGAGCGTGTCGCCGATCTTGTGGAGCAGGACGAACAGCAGCACGAGCAGCGCGCCACGCCGCTGGAAGAACTCGACGAACGGCCCGTAGACGGCCTTCAGCGCACCCGCCGCGCCCTTGCGTTCGGAAGGTTCGCGGTGCCGCTCGGGCTCGCCCATCAGCAGTGCGGTGATCATCGCCGGCAGCGCGAAGGCGGCGCAAGCCAGATACGCCGCCTCCCAACCCACTCGCGCCGCCAGGACCAGCGCGAGCGCGCCCGCGGAGACCGATCCGATCCGCCAGCCATATTGGAGCATGCCGGAACCCACGCCCAGCTGATACGGCTTCAATATCTCGATGCGATAGGCATCTATCACGATGTCGTAGGTCGCGCCCGCCAGCCCAACCAGGATCGCGGCAATCACCGTGGGCATGATGTCGTCGGGCCTTGGCGTGACCAGCGCCAGGTTCGCGACCGCCGCGATCACGAGAACGCCCGCCACCAGCATCCAGGAGACTCGCTGCCCCAGCCGGCCGATCACCGGCAGGCGCACGCCGTCGATGATCCAGGCCCAGAGGAATTTGAGGTTGTAGACGAGGAAAGCGAGCGTGAAGGCGGTGATCGTCGATTTCTCTATGTCCGACTGCGCCAGCCGCGTGGTCAGCGTCGAGGCGATCATCGCGAAGGGGAAACCTGACGAGGTGCCGAGGAAGAACGACGCGAGCGGCGCCTTCTCGACATAGGGCTTTACACCATCGATCCAGCTCTTCCGCGGGGTGACCACGCTACCATCCATACACTCTTGCCCCTTCGCGCTTCTCGCGTGACACTAGCGCGAAAACGCGGAGAGGATAGCCCGGCGATGAACGCCTTCACCCCGACCGAAGGGCAGATCGCCCTGGCCGAATCGCTGCGCCGCGGCGACCGCCGCAACGACCTCGCCGTCACCCATGTCGATGCCGCGGCCTATACCGATCCGGCGCGCCACATCGCCGAACAGGAACGGCTGTTCAGCCGCCTGCCGCTGGTCATCGCGCCCTCCGCACTCCTGCCGCGGAACAACATGGCGGTGCCGCATGACGGCTTCGGCAAGCCGCTGCTCGTCACCCGCGACGGAGAGGGCAAGGCGCACGTCTTCCTCAACGTCTGCCGCCACCGGGGCACGCGTCTGGTCGAGGGCGGCGAACCCGTCTGCCAGTCGCGCCTGGTCTGCCCCTATCACGCCTGGACCTACAAGACCGACGGCAGCTTGATCGGCCTGCCTCGCTCCGACGCCTTTCCTGGCCTCGATAAGGGCGATTTCCATCTGAAGCGCCTGCCGACGCTGGAGGCGGGCGGGATGATCTGGTTCGCCTTTGACGAGGCTGCCGACTTCTCCGAGGCGGCGCGCCTGGGCGAGGATTTCGACGCCTTCGCGCTCGCCGGGCAGCACCTCTTCCGCCGCCGTACGCATGAGGTTGCGGCGAACTGGAAGCTGATCATGGACGCGTTCCTGGAAAGCTATCACGTCCAGCGGCTCCATTCGAACACGATCGGCCCGTTCTTCCAGGACGGCATCGCCTCCGCCGACACGATCGGCGCACACCAGCGTTCGGCGGTGGGACGCGAGGCGGCGCTGGAAGCGCTCGCCGCGCGCGACTGGCCGACGCTCCGCTCGGCGATCACCTACACCTATCAGCTGTTCCCCGGCACGGTGCTGATCATCAGTCCCGACTACATGAACCTGATGGTGCTGATGCCCCAGGCGCACGACCGCGTGCTGGTCGAGGACTTCATGCTCATCCCGGAGCCGCCAGAGACCGAAAAGGCGCTGAAGCATTGGGAGAAGAGCTGGAATCTCCTCGATGAGGGCGTCTTCGCCGGTGAGGATTTCCGCGCCGCCGCGCTGGGGCAGCAGGGGCTGCAATCGGGCGCGATCGACCGGCTGACCCTCGGCACGATGGAAGCGGGCATCCGCAAGTTCCACGATTCGGTGGAGGCCGCGCTCGCCTGAGGCTAGGGCCGGCCGGTGACCGGCGATCTTCCTCCCATCCTGCTCGGCGCGCTGCTCGGCCTCGTCATCGGCAGCTTCGCCGCGACCGCCGCCGTGCGAATGCCGAAGGGCCGCAGCGCATTCGTGGGAAGATCGGCGTGCGACGGCTGCGGGCGCACGCTCGGCCCGAAGGACCTGATCCCGCTCCTCTCCTACGTCCTCGCGCATGGCAAGTGCCGCACCTGCAGCGCGCAAATCGATCCAATTCATATTCAGATCGAGATTGCCGCCGCATTGATCGGTGCATTCTCCGCCGCCCTGCTGCCGCCGCTGCCTGCCCTCGCCGCAGCACTGTTCGGCTGGACGCTGCTGACGCTCGCCGCGCTCGACCTGCGTCATTTCTGGCTGCCGGACCGGATCGTCCTGCCGCTCGGGCTTGCCGGCCTGGCGGTCAACGCCGCCGATATCGGGCCCGGCCTCACGACCGCGCTCATTGGCGGCGCGTCCGGGTTCGTCATCCTCTACGCAGTCGGAGCGATCTATTTCGCGCTGCGCAAGCGACGCGGGCTCGGCGGCGGCGATCCCAAGCTGCTCGGCGCGATCGGCGCCTGGGTCGGCTGGGCGCCGTTGCCCTTCGTCATGCTGGGCGCGGCGAGCCTCGGCATCGTCCTCCTGCTGCTCGACCGGTTGCGCGGCGGCGTGGTGACCGCCGTCACACGCGTCCCGTTCGGCGCCCTGCTCGCCGCGGCCGCCTGGCCCACGCTGATCGCAATCCTCCGTTAGAGCCGCCCGCTCCGCTCCAGCACTCCCGCGGAAAGGGCCGCGCCATCGCCTGCGATCTGAAGCCGCGCCTGCCAGCGCCCGTCGCCGAACAGCCGCAGGTCCAGCCGCTCGAGGCCCGAAGCGCCCTGCAGCGGCAGCAGCAGCGCGCCGCCGTCGCACCGCGCGCGCCCGGTCATTCCCTGCGCCAGCGACACGCCGGGCAGCGCAGCCGAAAGCTCGGCGCGCACCTGCCCCTCGGCCCGGTCGCAGACGCCATCGGCGAAGCGCGCCGAAACATCGGTCGCGATCAGCGCGCCCAGCGGCAGGCCTTCGAATAGCCCCTCGACCGGCAGCCGGCCTGAGACATCGTCGATCCCGGCGCCGTTGCGGCTGACGCTCACCGCGCCCCGC
This sequence comes from Sphingomonas gilva, assembly GCF_003515075.1. Classification (GTDB taxonomy): domain Bacteria; phylum Pseudomonadota; class Alphaproteobacteria; order Sphingomonadales; family Sphingomonadaceae; genus Sphingomonas; species Sphingomonas gilva. The sequence continues at coordinate 68,999 of NZ_QWLV01000006.1, read as the reverse complement.
ATGTCGCCGTCGCCCGACAGATCGAGCCGCACCCGCCCGACGAGCAACTGCACCGGCGACAGCGAAGCGTCGAGATCGCCCAGCGCCAACCCCCTCCAGCGCGCCTCGATCAGCCGCCCGGCCCAGACCGGCCCCCGCGCCTCGCGCGCGCTCAAGCCCAGCCGCTCGGCGTTCACCACGCCCAGGGCCATACGCAGCGGAAACAGCAGCACGATCGCGGCGGCGAACAAGGCGATCCAAAGTGCCCCGCGCCCCATCGTCAGCCTAATGCGCATCAGACCCCGCGCCCCTTCAGCCGCATCTCGGCGCTGACGGTCTGTCCCGAGCCCGCGCGCATCGCGAGCGAAACCGGAAAGATCCCTCGCCCGCGCAATCCGTCGATCCACGCGAACAGCGCCTGGGGCCGCGCGGCGGGAATGGCGACATCTACGGCATCGCTCCCGACGGCGCTCACCTGCGCGCCGGTAAATCCTGCCTCGGCCGCCGACTGCGTGACCACCTCCGCCAGCGGCGCCGGCAACCGTACCGCATCGTCGCGCAGCGATCGGATCGCCCCCACTTGTCGCGCGATCGTCGCCTCGGTCTCGAGCGCCTCGGCATGGCGGCGCTTGGCCGCGGCGAGCGCGTCGTTCACCGGCAGAACGATTCCCAACCAGACGATGACGATCGCCATCAGCGCACCCATGACGAGCAGCATGTACCGCTCGCGCTTCGTTCGGCCGGCGAACCAGGATTTGAGGTTGGCGGTCATCGGGCGCGCACCGTCAGTTCGACCCGCTGGCGGCCGTCCGCCTCGCTCGTCGGCCCAAGATCGACGTCGAAGCCATTGTTCTGGATTGCGTTCGCCGCCGTCGAGAGTGCCGGGGCGTTGGGCCCGGCCAGGATGATCCGCAAGCTGCCGTCCTCGCCATAATGTATCTGCGTCAGATCGACATCGGGCGTGTCCTCGAGCGCGCCCAGCACGCCGCCGGCCAGCGCGGAGAATCCGCCGCCCGCGCCCTGCAGGCCCGCCAGCCGCGCCGCCATCGACGTCGCCGGATCGCCGCTCTGCGCGCCCGGCGGCAGCGCCTGTCTCGCCAGCGCCTCGGCGCGCCGTCCGGCCGCGTCGGCCGCCAGGCTGTAATGCGCGATCCGCACGATCGACGTCGCGAGCACCAGCAGCGCGGCGACGCCGGCCAGCATCGCCAGCCTGCGCACCAGCTTCCAATCGACGCCGAGCCGCCGCGCCCGCGCGAACGCCCCCTGCCGCAGGTCGAATCCCGCATGGTCGAGCGCGCGGTCGAGCGGCTCCTCGGGCGCATCGGCGATCTCCGCACCTGCGAGGATCATCGGCGCTACGACGTCATCCTCGGCGAAAGCCGAATCGAAACCGCGCACTACCCGCATGCCGCCGATCGCGCCGCGAACGAAGCCCGCCACCGGCGCGGGCAATAGCAGCGGCGCCGGATGGACGACATGCGGATCATGACCAACCGTCGCCAGCCGCGCCAGCCATCCCGCCATCCGCGCCGGATCGATCATCGCCATCAGCCGCCGCCCTTCGCTATCGGCCGGGCCGAGTGCGACGTGCAGGCTGGCCGCCGGCGCCGCGCTCGTCTCCGCCGCCAGCAGCGTCGCCGCCGCACGCGCCTGCGCCGGCGCGAGATCAGGCAGCACGATCCAGTGCAGCGCCACCGACTCCGCCGGCGCGATCGCCGCCACGCGCATGTCCTCGCCAGGTGCGGGCGCCGAAACCGCATCCTCGCCCGCCTCCAGCTGCGCGCCGTCCCGCCACAGGGACCATGCCACGGGCGCGGCATCATCCTCGGGCAGATGCAGGATCAGCGTCGTCGCGCTCATCCTTCCTCGCCCCAGGACCGGCGCACCAGCTTCACCGGATCGGCCTCGGCATCGAACAACGCGGTCTCGCGCAGCTCGGCGCCGGCAAGCTCGAGCCGCACTTCCACCACGAACCAGCGGCTGCGGACCTGCGGCTGCGCGCGCACCGCGGCATCTGGTTCGAGCGCGCGCAACACCGGATGATCCCAGAACCGCACCTGGCTGCCGTAGCCGTCGACGGGCCGCTCGGCGATCACCGATCGCGCGGCTTCCACCGGCAGCCGTCCGTCGAACAGCATCGCCAGCAGCGGCGCCTGCCTTTCGGTCAGCGTGTTGACGTTGACCGGCGAAAGCCCGCCCACGGGAAGCGCGCAAATGAACGGCTTCAAACGTGCATAGATGTCTGGCGTCATCCCAGGAACAACGCGCAACTCGCTGACATCTAAAACAAAGCGATTGGCCGGCAGCATGGCCGGATCGCGTCCGGCATAGGCGGCGTCCTCCCCGCCCGACGGCGCGGGCACGCTGTCGCTGTCGATCCAGTCGGCCAGGCCCGCCGCGATCCGCGCGGCATCCCCCGGCCCCACGCCCAGGCTCGTCGCCAGCGCAACGAACTGCCGCAAGGCGATCGGATTGGCGACCAGCAGCGTGTCCGCCGGCGTGGCGCCCGGCGTCTCGCTTACGACGCTGTTGAGGTTGAAGCAGTTGCCGCCGTCGACCACCCCCGCCGAGCCCGAACCACCCGGAACGGGCAAAGCGCGCAGTGCCCCCTGCCAGCCGCCCGCCAATGTGGTCTGACTGGCATCGCGCGCCATCAGGTCAGCGATCTGCACCCTGGCGATCGCCTCCGCCGCGCGCGCATAGGCCCGCGCCTGCGCGTTGGCCGCACCGTTCACCGCCAGGCTGGTGGCCAGGCTGACTCGTTCGAGCAGCGTGGCGGCCAGCACGGACATCACCGATACCAGCAGCAGCACGCTCAGCAACGCGGCGCCTTCCTCGCGCGGTGGCGTCATGCCGCCACCATGAAGCGCTGGGTCAGGCTGCGCCCGCCGGCAAGGGTCAGGTTGATCTCGATCGCGCGCGGCAACAGCGTCGGGTCGACCGGATCCCAAACGTCGCGCCACCCCTCATCTGCCCGGTAGCGCGCGGTCGCTACCCTTACCCCCTCGACCAGCACCAGCGGATTTCCCGGCTCGCCGCCGTCCAACGCCGCGGCGGTCAGCCGCATCAGCCGCCCACCCTCCACCCGGTATTCGACCCGCTGCAGATTGGGCCGCGGATCGCCACCGGGATTGTCCCATCCGGCGCGCACCAACAGCGCGATCGGCCCCGCTCCGCCGCCGGCAAAGGCCGGTCGCTGCCCGGTCGGTCCGCCGCGCGTCGGCCGCGCCACGGCCTGCGCCATATCAGCGGACAGCAGCGCATGCGCCCGCCGCAATTGCGCCGAGGCGTCGAGCCGTTCCGCCACCCGCGCCTGGCTGTCGACGCCGGTCGCGAGCAACAACGCGCCGGCGCCCGCGATCATGCCGAACACCAGCAGCGCCACCATCAGCTCGACCAGCGTGAAGCCCTGGGCCGGCGCGGCTGGCCCTCCGTGGCGGCGAAATATCGCTGTCCTACATGCCGCCGTTTGTGTCAGTCTTGTGCTTGGCTCTTTGACATTGCCGCACCATAAGCGCCAAGCGCGTAACAATCGAACAAGCACGTGAAACGCAATTGCCGAACTGCTGCGACTTATGCGACGCACGCACGTGTCGGGCAGCGAATCGGTCAACACCGTCGGCATTATCCGGCCACCGATCTGACGACAGTCAACCGCGCGGCGGGCGGTCCATTCGCACCGGCTACAGCTATATCGATCCGCAGGATGCGGATATCGGCTGTGCGCGTCGTCCGACGTACCCAGCGCCAAGACAACCCTCCATTGATCTCAACGCCGTTCGTCGTCCCCAGCGGAGGCGCGACCGGATCGGCGAGCGCCTCGACGGCGACATTTTCCGCGACGATCTGCGCGATCAGCTTGCGATCGACCGTACCGGTGCTGGCGATGCTGACCCCTACCAGCTTCATCAGCGCCAGCGCCGCCAGGCTGAACACCGCCAGCGCGACCATCATCTCCACAAGGGTGAAGCCGTGCTCGGCGGAACGCCCAAAATGGCTGAAGCCGTTAGCCTTCGACATTGACGCTTCCATCGGCAGCTATCCGGACAGTCGCGCTCGTGCCGCCACTGGTCAGCATCACGGTTGCCGGGTCGGCGAGTCCGGTGGGGTCGAACCGCACCTCTCCAGCCGAACGATTGCCGAGCATCGCCCGCATGCCCTCGGGCAGCGCCGCTTGACGCAGCCCGCGCTGCTCCAGCGGCCGCATCACGCCGCCGCTGCGCTGGGCGAAGGTATAGCCGTCGCTGTTCACCACCAGAATGGTCGCCCGCCCATCGACGATTGCCAGATCGCGCGCGACCGTCGTGCGCGCCGCCAGCTTCTCGGCCGCACTGCGCACCGCACCGTCACCCGAAGGCATGCTCATCACCACCGCGCCCGCCGCCATGCCGATGATCGCGACCACGACCATCAGCTCGACAAGCGTGAAGCCTGAATCACTCCCAGTTGGTGATGTCGGCATTATCGCCCTCGCCGCCCTCGGCTCCGTCCGCGCCGTAGGACCAGATGTCGATCGGCCCGTGCGAGCCCGGATTGGCGTAGCCATAGGGCCGCCCCCATGGATCGTCCGGCAAGCGGCGGATATAGCCGCCGCGCCCGTCCGTGCTTTCGGTCAGCATCGCCAGCGTCGGCGGATAGGTCATCCGCTCCAGCCGGTACATCTCCATCGCCTGCTCGATCGTCGCGATATCGGCCTCAGCCTTCTTCCGCATCGCCACGTCCTGGCTGGGCAGCACGTTGATCACGACCAGGGTGGTGAGCAGCCCGATGATGACGATCACGACCATCAGCTCGACAAGCGTGAAGCCTTCCTCGTCATCCTCTCGCAAACTATTGCCAATGTTCTTCAACATATTGATATTCCTTAGAATTCTGCGAGATTCTGGAGCTGCAAGATGGGCAGCAGGATCGAAAGCACGATCGTCGCGACGATGCCGCCCATCAGCACGATGATGCCGGGTTCGAGCATCGACATCGCGGTGGCGGTGAAGGTATCGAATTCGCGTTCGAGATAATCGGCGGCGCGTTCGAGCATCCTGTCGAGCTGCCCCGCCGCCTCGCCCGATGCGATCATGTAGACCAGCAGCGGCGGGAACAGGCCCGATCGGCGGAAAGCGGCGGAAAGATTGCCGCCGCCGCGGATCGCCTCGACCGTCTCGGCAGTCGCGGCGCGCAATGCGCGGTTGTGGATCGTCGGCACGGTCAGCGCGAGACCTTCGACCAAAGGCAGGCGGCTCTCGACCATCGTCGACAGAGTCCGCGCCATCCGCGCGGCGTGGAGATCGCGGATCAAGCGGCCAAGCCCCGGCACGCGGAGCAGCCAGCGGTCGAACGCAAGCCGCGCCGCGGGCGCCTGCAACGCCCGCCAGACAAGAAAACCGAGCGCGGCGATGCCGACCAGGATCGCCCACCACCAATTCACCAGCGCATCCGAAATGCCCATGACGATACGCGTCAGAAGCGGCAGGCTCTGTCCGACATCCTCGAACTGCTGCACCACCTTGGGGACGACGAAGGTCATCAGCGCGACGACCACGGCGACGGCGACGAACGACAGCACGATGGGATAGGCCAGCGCGGAAAGCACCTTGCCGCGAATCTCCGCTTGGCGTTCGAGCAGCCCCGCCAGCCGCTCCAGCGCCAGCCCCAGCGTGCCCGACGCTTCGCCCGCCGACACCATCGCGCGGTAGAGCGGCGGAAAGCTCGGTTCCTCGCGCCGCATCGCCTCCGCCAGCCGCCGCCCTTCGGTAACGCCCAGATGCACCCGCCCGATCACGCCCTGCGCGGCCGGCTTTTCGGTCTGGCGCGCAATGGTGCGCAGCGCCTCCTCCAGCGGCGAGACGGCAACGAGCGTGGCCAGCTGGCGGGTGAACAGGGACAATTGCTTGCCCGACAGCCGCTCGCGGCGGAACCGCATCCGGCCGGCGAGCGAGGGCCCGGAGGGCGAAGCAGCGCCCTGCGCCAGCCTGAGCACATAGAGCCGCCGCGCCTCCAGAATCCCCCGCGCCCGGTCGAGACCGTCGGCCGAAACCCGCCCCGTCCGCTCGCGCCCGGCCCGGTCGATGGCCAGATAGTCGAACTCAGCCATCGGGGTCGCTGCGCGACACGCGCACCGCCTCCTCGGGCGTGGTGAAGCCGCCGCGCACCAGCCGCCGCGCCGCCGATCCCAGGTTGGGCGCATGGAGGAAGGCGTGGCGCGCGATGATCGCCTCGTCGCCGCCATCGTTGATCAGCCGGCGGATCGTCTCGTCGACGCGGATCGCCTCGAACACGCCGATCCGGCCCTTGAAGCCGGTGCCGTCGCATGAGGGACAGCCGACCGGCTCATAGACGATCGTCCCCGGATCGAACCCCAGCAGCGACGCGACCGCGGTCGTCGCCTGCACCGGCCGCCGGCAATCGGGGCACAGCCGCCGCACCAGCCGCTGCGCGATCACTGCGCGCAGCGTGGAGGCGAGCAGGAAGGGCTCGATCTTCATGTCGCGCATCCGCGTGATCGCGCCGACCGAATCGTTGGTGTGGACGGTCGACAGCACCAGATGCCCCGTGAGCGAAGCCTGCACCGCGATCTCGGCCGTCTCGCGGTCGCGGATCTCGCCGACCATCACCACGTCGGGGTCCTGCCGCAGGATCGCGCGCAACCCCGCCGCGAAGGTCAGCCCGACCTTCGCGTTGACCTGGGTCTGGCCGACGCCGTCGACGGCATATTCGACCGGGTCCTCGACGGTCAGGATATTGCGGCGGCCATCGTTGAGCTCGCGCAGGCCGGCATAGAGCGTGGTCGTCTTGCCCGATCCGGTCGGCCCGGTGACGAGGATGATGCCGTTGGGCTCCGACAGCGCGTCGAAGAACAGCTTCAACGTTGCCTCGTCCATGCCCAGCACATCGAGGCCGATCGCCGCCGTCTCGCGGTCGAGGATGCGCAGCACCACCCGCTCGCCGCCGCGGCTGGGCAAGGTCGAGACGCGCACGTCGAGCGCCTTGCCCCCCAATGTCAGCCCGATCCGCCCGTCCTGCGGCACGCGCCGCTCGGCGATGTCGAGCCGTGCCATCACCTTGATCCGGCTGACCAGCACCGGCGCGACGTGCGCGGGCATGCGCAGCGTTTCCTTGAGCACGCCGTCCATCCGCATGCGGACGACGAGGCCGCTTTCATAGGGCTCGACATGGATGTCGCTGACGCCCTGCCGCGCGGCATCGGCGATGATGCCGTTGATCAGACGGATCGCGGGGGCATCGTCCGCCGAATCCAGCAGGTCCTCGGCAGTCGGGATGTCGCTGGCGATCAGGTCCAGCCCGTCGCCCAGCCCCAGCGACCCCGCCGCCATCGCGGCCGCCTCGCCGTCCATCGCATAGCGTTCACTTAACAGCGCATCGAACCGAGCGGCATCGACGATCTCGACATCGAACGGCCGCCCCAGCACACGCCGCACCTCAAGCAGCGCGCGCGGATCGCCGCCTTCGCGGAAACCCACCGCGATTCGGCCTTCGCTGGCGTCGATCAGGACGGTTCCGAACTTGCGCGCATAGGCATAGGGGATCGAGACGATGACCGCCGCGAACGGCGCTTCTTCGGCGGCGACCAGTGCCCGTTCTCCCCCCATCGCGATCTTCATCGGACCGGCTCCGCTTGCGGCGCGCTCGACGGCGGCAGCGATACCGGCGCGATCACCGCGTCGGTCGGCAGCGGCGCGGGCGGGATCGGCGGGGCCGCGCCCATGTAATCGCGCACCAGTTCGTCCAGCGTCGGCTCGCGATCGGGCCGGGCGAGCAGCTGCTGGCCCCGCGCATAGCCGTAGCGCTGCTCGGCGATCCGCCGCGCGTCCGCCGCCGACCGCACGATCGTCGGGCGGATGAACACCATCAGGTTGGTCTTGGCGCGCTGCTTGGACGAGGACTGGAACAGCTTGCCGATGAGCGGAATGTCGCCGAGCAGGGGGATCTTCTCGAGCGTCCGCCGCTCATTGTCGTCGAGCAGCCCGCCCAGCGCGACGATCTGCCCGTCATCGACGATGATCGTCGTCTCGATCTCGCGCTTGTTGAGGATCAGCTCCTGGAAGTCGTCGCTCACCGGCCCGGCGATCGAGCTGACTTCCTGGCGCAGGAACAGCTTGATCGCGCCGCCGGCGTTGATCTGCGGCTTCACGTCCAGCTGGATGCCGACATTCTGTCGCTGGATGGTGCGGAAGGCGTTGTCGAAATTGCCGCTCAGCGCCTGACCTGTCGAAACCGGAATCTCCTGCCCGACCAGGATGCTCGCCTGCTTGTTGTCGAGCGTATAGAGCCAGGGGGTGGAGAGGATGTTGGACTGGTTGTCCGATTTCACCGCGTTGATGATCGCGCCGAACAGCCCGTCGCGGCCGACATTGGTGACGAAGCCGCCGATGCCGCCGGTCGCGCCCAGGATCGAGGCGGCGGCGGCCTGCTGCAGCTGGTTCGACAGCTCCGATCCGGTCGAGGTCGTCACGGTGTCGCCGTTGATCACGGTCGTGGTCTGATCGAGCTCGCGCGCGGCATAGGCGCCGGCGATCGTCGCCAGATTGGGTGCGGCGTTCGAATAGTTGGTGATGGCGAAGGGGATGCCGCTGTCGGGCGTGCCGCCCAGCAGGAACTGCACCCCCAGCCGCTTCGCCGCGACGTCCGAGATCTCGACGACGATGGCTTCGACCAGCACCTGCTCGCGCCGCACGTCGAGCTGGCGGACGAGGCTGCCGAGCTGCTTCTGCGCCTGCGCGGAGCCGGCGATGATGATCGCGTTGGCGCCCTCGAAGCGGGTCACCGCCACCGGCCCGCGCCCGACGACGCTCTGCGCGATGCCGGGCGTGGCGGCCTGGGGCGCGGCGACGGTCTGCTGCTGTACCGGCACTGCCGTGGTGGTCGATCCATCCTCACCGGTGGTACGCACAGGCTGCAGGGTCTCGACCGCTTGGGTCGGCGTCTGACCGATGAGCTGCTGCAGAACCGGCAATATCTGCCCGGCATCGGCATGTTCAAGGAACACGACCCGGATTTCCGCACCCGTTTCCGCCCGCGCATCCAATTCGCGTGCCATGTCGGCGAGCTTGGCGACGGTCGAAGGCTCGCCACGAATGGCGATCGCGTTGGAGGCGTCGACCGCGACCACCGACGCGCCGCCCCGTCCACCTTCGCCGCCGCCGACAAGCTGCTGCAGCGAGGTCGCGATCTCCCGGGCGCCGGCGTTGGTGAGCGGCACCAGCGTGGTCGCTGCCGCATCGGTGTCGATCCGCTGCAGAAGCTGCCGAATGCGCCGGATATTGTCGGCATAATCCGCCACCACCAGCGAGTTCGCCCCGCGATTGGCGGTGACCGATCCCTCACGGCTGACCAGCGGCCGCAATGTCTCGACCGCGCTGGTCGCGTCGATCGATCGCAGGCGGAACACCTCGGTGACGAAGCTGTTCTGCGCCGCGCCGCGACTGCCCACACGGCTGGGCGAGCTCGCCGCGACATCGGCCGGCTGAATGCGATACGATCCCGCCGTGGTCGGCACCGCGACGAGCCCGTTGGCGCGCAGCGTCGAGAGGAACACCTCGAAATATTCGGAACGGCTCAAGGGGCGATCGGTGGTGACCGAAACCTTCCCCTGCACACGGCTGTCGACGATGAAGGTGCGCCCCGTCACGCGCGCGGCATCCTGGATGAAGGCGCGGATGTCGGCGTCGCGGACGTTGAGCGTCTGCTGCGCCGGCACCGGCGCGGCGACACTGATCATCAGCGCCAGACACGCGGCGCGAAAACGGGTCAAGGCTGGAACTCCCGGCTGATCGTGATGCGCTGGCCGCCGCGCTCGATGTCCATCTGGACCGGACCCTCGCCGGCATTGGCGGCGACGGCCGTGGCGATGTCCTCGAGCGCGCGAACGCGTTCGCCGTTGACCCGCAGCAGCACGTCGCCCGCCTGCAATCCCGTCGCGGCGAAGGCGGCGGCGTCCCCGCCCGGCTGGATGGTCACGCCGGTGACGAGGCCGTTCTCGCTGCGCGGCGTCGCCGTCACCGCCCCGGCGATGGTCGCGACGCTCGGCGCGCTCGCAATGTCGGCGGCGGGTGCCGGGGCGGCATCGCCGCTTCCGCCCTGCGCCACATAGAGCTGCTCGTCGGCGCCTCCGCGCGCGATCACGACATGGTCCCAGGCGACCGCCTTCAGCGTCACGCCCGGCATGATCTCGTCGCCTACCGCGAAGCTTTGCTGTCCCTCGCCCGGCACCTCGATGATCGCCGATCCACCGCCCGACGCCTCGTTCATGCGGATGCCGAACAGCACCAGCTGCAGCGAGGTCACCACCGCCTCGCCCGCCGCCGGCTGGTTGCGGAAGAAGGGATCGAAGCCGGCGAAGCGCGACAGGTTGGCGGGCTGGACGATCTGTCCACGCGCCCAGTCGCCGATCGGCGTCACCGGCGTCAGCACCGCCCACACCAGCCGCGCCGCCAGCAGTGCGACCAGCGCCATCATCGCCAGCTCGGATGCGCGGTAGATCGTGATCGGCCTGACCAGCCGCACCAGTCTGCGCAATCGCCCATCCAGTTCCAGCCTCATCCGCGAATCCGCCCGTCCGTCCCTCTTGCGGGGACCGGCCTAGGGCGGATGCGCGACGATTCGGCGACGTCCGCGTGACGGCTTTGTTACGCTCTCAGAACTTGACCTCGACCCCAAGCGCCACGCTCGTTCCGACGTCATAGGTGTTGACGTCGATGCGCGAGCTGCCCGCCTCCTGGAACTCCTCATAGTCCTCGCCGGTGATGTTGCGCACCTCGAACTTGAAGCCCAACGTCGTGCCGAACGCCGGCACCTCCTCGCGTGCAACGAAGTCCAGCCGCAGGCCCGGCCGTTCGATGATGTCGGGCTCCTGCGGGTTGCCGAACGGCCCGCGGTTGGTCACCCGCTCGCTTGCATAGGTGAGGAGGAAGGTCTGCTGCGACACCCGGTCGGTGTTCTCCAGCCCGATCTGCAGATTGGCGAGGTGCTCGGACTGGCCGGTGAGCGGCGCGCCGTCGCGGAACAGGTTGGACGCCGCGAACACCTGGCCGGAGGAGAAGATCACCTCGTCGCCCTCGCCCACCTTCAGCTCGGACTTGCTGTAGGTATAGTTGCCGATCAGCACGAGCCGCCGGGGCGCGAAGAAGTCGCCGCCCATGCTGTCGAGCGGCACATATTTCACCACCTCCAGCTCGGCGCCGTATAGATCGGCCTGCGGCGCGTTGGCGAAGCTGGTCTGCAGCGAGCTTGACTGGCGGAAGGCGAACGCCTCGATCGGCCGGTCGATCTTCTTGTAGAAGCCGGCGAGGCTCAGCCGCTCACCGCGCCCGAAATACCATTCGTAACGCGCCTCGGCGTTGAACAGCTCGCTGTCGACCAGGAAAGGATTGCCGAAGAACTGCCGATCGGATTCGGTGTCCTGATAGACCTGAAAGGCGAGTTCGCGGAATTGCGGCCGGGCGATCGTCTTCGACGCATTGAGCCGCAGCTGCATGTCCTCGGCGAAGTTCCAGGTGATTGTCGCCGCGGGCAGCCAGTAATCATTCTCTATCAGCGTCGGCTCGATCCCGCCGACGCCCGCGCCGAGCAGGTCGACCGGGGTGACGAACTGGCGGCCATCCTCATAGCGTACGCCCGCTGTGGCGCTGACGCCGCTGCCGAAATCGGCCTCCAACTGGGCATAGCCGGCATGGACACGCAGACCGGCGTCATAGGCAGCGTTGCCCGCCTGCCCAGAAATCTCATTGAGCAGGATGTTGTAGGTATAGACGTTGAAGTCCGACAGCAGATAGTCGGGCCGCTGCTGCGCCACCGCCAGGCCCAGATCGCCGTCGGTCAGGTAGCGGAAGTCGCGCCGCACCGAGGTGCGCTCAGTGTCGCTGTAGGCATAGCCCGCGCTGAGCGACATCGCGAGCGGCGCGAACTTGTAGGTCAGGTCGACGCCGCCGGCCCAGACATCCTCGTTCAAATCGCTGAACGAGACCGTCGCCGACTGGCCCGGCCCTTCCAGGTTGTTGACGAAGTCGCCCGCGGTTTCGTCGAACACATAGCTGAAGCTCCGCTCATAGGGCGCCTCGCGCTGCGAATTGGCGTAAGTGCCGCGGACGTCGACGCCGAGATCGCCGAACTCGAATTCGCCGACCAGCTGCGTGTCGATCAGCTGGCGTTCGTACCAGGCAGTATTCTGCAGCGCCACTTGGCGGGTGTCGTCCACTGACAAGCCGTCGATGCCCAGCCCTATGCGCGTCTGCTTCAGCGTGTCGTGAATATAGAGGTTGGTCCAGCGGATCGTCTGCTCGCCGAACTCGATGCCGACGCCCAGCAGGCCATTCAACGTGATGCGATTGTCGGTCCGCACCGATCGGAAATCGACGTCGGGATTGAGCTCGTCGCCGCTGAACCCGCCGGTCACTTGCTGGATCGCGTCGCGCGTGCGCCAGCTGTTGCTGAAGCCCGCGGCCGCGATCACGCCGACGCGCGCGTCGTCGCCGATGTCCATCGCGGTGCCGGCGCTGATATCGGTGGAGAAGTTGGCCGGAATGTTGCGATTGGTCTGCGCGACCGTGGTCGGGGAATTGGCCAGGCTGGCGGTGACTGCTTGCAGCTCTTCGGTGGTGAAGTTGCCCGGCGTGATCGACATGCCGCTCTCCAGCGCGCGCTCGAACGCGCCCTGCGGGCTGCGTGTGCCGTCGTCATAGCCCAGCCAGTCGGTGTCGCTGCCGTAGTGGGTGTAGCCCAGCTCGAACGTCGTCTCGCTGTCGCCGCCGACACCGCCGCCGATCGTCAGGAAGCTCTCGGTGGGGATCGCCTTAGTCGTCAGGTTGATCACTCCGCCGCCGAATTCGCCGGGATAGTTCGCCGAATAGCTTTTCTGCACCAGCGCCGAGCCCAGCACACTGGTCGGAAAGATGTCGAGCGGAACGACGCGCTTGAGCGGCTCCGGGCTCGGCAGCGGCGATCCGTTGAGCAGCGCCAGCGAATAGCGGTCGCCCAGGCCGCGGACATAGACGAAGCCGTTGCCGACGACCGAAAGTCCGGTCACCCGCTGCAGCGCGCCGGCGATGTCGCCTTCGCCCGTGCGCGCGATGTCGGCGCTGGAAAGCACCGCGACGATCTCCGGCGTCGATCGCACCACATCGGGAATGTAGCGGCCGCGCACGACGATGTCGGGTTGGTCTGAGCCGCCGCCGGGGATCGAGACCTCCAGCTCGTCCTGCCCGCCGTCTTGCGCCGGCACTTCGGCGGCAGGCTGGCCCGGCAGCTCCTGCACCGCTGTCGTGCCTCCGGGCGTGCTGCTCGAAGGCGGCGGAGTCTGGCCCCAGGCGGGCGACGTCAGCGCGGTTGATAGTAGCAGAAGCGTGCCCAGCGTCAGCGGCGTGTTCATCGCGGAACCCTTGATATCTGTATGAAATGACGGGGCGGCGGCCCCCTTTGGTCCGCCGCCCCCAAGCCCACCCGAACGCGTCAGGCGTAGGAGGGCAGGCCGATGCAGTTGGAGTCGCTGCCGAAGTCAGCGGTCGTGGAATCGCAGGTCCAGCCGCGATACCAGGTGTCGGCGCTGTCCTTGACCGCGCCGATATGCCCGGCGTTGACGAAGAAGCTGCTCACCGGGGCGACGTCGAAATAAGGCACGGAGGTCTCGGTCGCGCCGTTTACGAAGCCGCCGGTCAGCGAAGCGGTGTAGCTGAGATTGTTGTTCGATCCGCTGGTGAACAGCGACTGGACGGCCGCGAGCGTGATGTTGCCGTCATCGTCGATCGGGGTCGAACCGCACTGCACCACCACCGAGTTGAATGCGGGCGGGCCGGCTTCGTCGGTGCCGCTCGTCTGCATCGTGCCCGCGCCGTCGATGTCGAAGCACTCGACGCCCGCGCGCGCGACCACCACCGAGTTGTACAGGCCGTAGTCGGCGCCGCCATGGATCAGGAAGCTGTTCGCGCCCACCGTCGAATTGTGCAGGAAGGTCGCGTTGGAGACGCGGATGTTCTGCCGCGGCGTGGTGTCCTCGCCGCCAGCCGAGTCGACCTCCATCAGGCGGTCGCCCGCGCCGGTGCGCTGCGCAACGATCAGATACTGGATGTTGCCCTTGTAGCCGACATCGGTATCGACGCTGTCGTCCGACGCGCCGGTCACGATCAGGTGGCGGAAATTATGCCGACCGCCGAAGAACTCGACGCCGTCGTCGGAGCTGTTGTGGACCTGGACATAGTCGAAATCGGTTCCCGATCCGACGCCGCCGGTGGTCAGGCCCTGCAGCTCGTTGCCCGCGCCGATGACCACGCCCGAATAGCGGATCTGGACGTAACGCAGGCTGCCGCTGTCGTCGTTTGCGGTCGCGCCGCCATAGAGCGCGTTGGTCGTGCCCTCGATCTGCGCCTGGCAATCGACCGACCCGCCCGGCACCGCGCCGATGCAGTTGCTGATCGGCGCACGGCCCAGCATCACCACGCCGCCCCACAACCCGTCCGAGGTGTCGCTCGCCGTGCCGAGCACGTTGGCGCGCGCGGTAAAGATGATCGGCCGGCTCGCAGTGCCCTCGGCGATCAGCTTCGATCCGCGGTTGACCACCAGGAAGTCGACACCCGACGCCGCGAACAACGTCACGCCCGGATCGATCGTCAGCGTCACCGCCGCGCCCGAACCGCCATCACCGCCCACGTCCGTGCCGACATCGACGCGGCCGGAGATCTGGTACAGCACGCCCTCGACACGCGGGATCGCGAGGTTTGAGGAGATGCGGCCGGTGATCGTGCAGACGCGGCGTGTGCCGTTGACGCTCTCGATCGTCCCGCCGTCGGTGCCCACAGTGCAGCTGGTCGGCACCGGCGTTGGTCCGGGCGTCGGTCCAGGGGTTGGCCCAGGCGTCGGCCCCGGGGTCGGTCCGGGCACGACGATCACGCCTTCGCCGGGCGAGGCGATTTCGTCCGCGCCGCACGACGCCAGCGCCGCGCTCGCCGCAGACAGCGCCAGGATCGTCTTGAACTTGTTAGAGGTCATCACCGTACTCCGCTCAGAAAAGGTGCGAGCGGACGGACGCGTGGCCGAATCGAGCCCCCTTCAGGCCCGCCCCTCTGCGAGCGGCCCTAGGAGCGGTGGTTGACGGTCTGATGCGAGCGGTGGGTCAATCACGGGACTCTGATGTGACGCTTGTGTGACGCCGGTTCACAAGGCCGCCCCGCGCTGTATGGATGGCAGGGGTCGGGATGGCGGAGTTTGGGTGATGGCGGGTCTGTGGTTCGACGAATTCCTGGTGGGCCAGCGCTTCAGCCATGAGATCCGGCGCACGGTGACCGAGATGGACAATATGCTGTTCTCCTCGCTCACCTATAATCCGGCGGCGATCCATATCGACCACGCCTATGCCGCGACCACCGAGTTCGGCCGGCCGCTGGTCAATTCGCTGTTCACGCTCGGGCTGGTGATCGGGCTGTCGGTGCAGGACACCACGCTCGGCACCACCATCGCCAATCTCGGCATGAGCGAGACGAGCTTTCCCAAGCCCGTCTTCCACGGCGACACGATCCGCGCCGAGACCGAGGTGAAGGCGCTCCGCCCCAGCGCCTCGCGCCCGGGCCAGGGCATCGTCACCTTCGAGCATATCGGCCTCAACCAGCGCGACGAGATCGTCGTGAAAACATCGCGCGCCGCCCTGATGATGGCGCGGCCGCAGGCGTAACGATCCGCGAAAATCCGCAGGTTTCACGCGCTTAACCGAAAATACGCATATGTTCGCCTAAACCGCCCGCGTGCCAACGGAGTAGCGCGTGGCGAAAGCGAGAAACCAGGGTCGCACCGGTCTGTCGGGGTGGGTCGAGCGCCACGCCGCGATGACGTGCATCTGCGCCGGCCTCGCCATCCCCGTCCCCGTCATGCTCAGCCCGGGCGACCATCCCGTCGCCACCGCCGCATCGCTGATCGCCGCGGCACTGGCGCTGGCCGGCGCCTGGCTGCGCGACCGCGCCTCGGCCCGTTCGCGCTTCACCGCCGATCCCGAGGCCACGCCCGACCCCCGCAAGGCGAACCGCCACCAGACCACGGGCCTCGCGACGCGCGAGCCGCTGCTCGCGGCGATGCGCGCCGATCTCGCCGCCGGCCCGTCGGGCGGCACGCTCGGGGTGGTCGAGTTCGTCGATTTCGACCGGTTGAACGGCTTCGATTGCGCGCTCGCCGACCGCGCGCTCGGCACGCTGGCCGACCGCGTCCGACGCATGATCGGCCCGCGCCGTCCGGTCGGGCAGATCGACCGCGCGCGCATCGCCATCTGGTTCGGCCGCGAATGCGACGGCGACACCGCGCGCGCCGAGCTCGACGCGATCCGTTACGCGCTCGCCGACGCGATCGAGCATGACGGCAGCACGATCATCCCCGATCTGCGCCTCGGGCTGGCGCACCGCGCCGCCGCCGAGGACACCGCCGAGCTGATCGTCACACGCGCGATCGCGTCGCTCGCCACCGGCGGCGTCGTCATGGCCGAGGCCGAGGCCGACCCGGAAGCGCAGGCCCGCCGCGCCTTCGTGCTCGAACAGGATCTGCGCCAGGCCGTGACGCGCGGCCAGCTCGCGCTGGTCTATCAGCCGCTGATCGACGGCGTGCGCCAGCGCGTCTGCGGCGCCGAGGCGCTGATGCGCTGGCAGCATCCCGAGTTCGGCCCGGTGCAGCCGACCGAGTTCATCCCGATCGTCGAGGCTGCGGGCCTTGCCGAGGAGATCGGCATGTGGGCGATGAACGCCGCCTGCCGCGAGGCGCGCGGCTGGCGCACGCTCGGCAAGGGCGATCTGTTCGTCGCGGTCAACCTTTCCGCCCAGCAGCTCCACCGCGACGACCTGCCCAAGATGATCGAGCGCACGCTCGCGCGCCATCGCCTTCCGCCCGCCGCCCTGGAGATCGAGCTGACCGAAACCGTGGCCGCCGGCGACGTCGCGCACATCCGCAGCCTGTTCGAACGGCTGCGCGCGATGGGGGTGCGTATCGCCATCGACGATTTCGGCACCGGCTATTCCAGCCTCAGCTATCTGCGCACGCTCGCCTTCGACAAGATCAAGATCGACCGCGAATTCGTCAGCGAGGTCGATACCCGGCGCGACAGCCAGGCGATCTGCCAGAGCCTGATCGCGCTCGGACGCGGCCTTGGCATCCGCGTGCTCGCCGAGGGAGTCGAGCGCCGCGAGGAGTATGAATGGCTCCGCCGCCACGGCTGCGGGCTGTTCCAGGGCTTCCTCTTCTCGCGCCCGCTGTCTCCCGCCGATTTCACCGCCTTCGTGCGCGATTCGGCCGCAATCACCCGCGCCACGGCGGTTTCGCCCGCGGCGCTGCAATCGCATGTCATCGAAAGGCTCACCGCATGAATTTCCGCTTCACCGCCGCGCGTCCGGCGATCCTGCTTGCCGCGGTCGGCGTCGCGCTCGCCGGCTGCGCGAGCAAGTCGGGCGGCCCGGCGGCGCCGGCAACGGTCCAGCCCATCGACAATGCAGACCAGATCGGCGACGTGATCGCCCGGCTGGAGCGCGGCGACGCGAAGGCGGCGAAGAAGTCGCTCGAGACGATGCGCAAGCGCGATCCCAACGATGCGCGCGCCGCGATGCTGCTCGAATCGATCACCGCCGATCCGCAGGAGATTCTTGGCGCCCGATCCTTCGCCTACACCGCGAAGGCCGGCGACACATTCCCCGCGCTTGCGCAGCGCTTCCTCGGCAATCGCGACAAATTCTACGCGCTCGCGCGCTATAACGGCTTCGACAATCCGTCAGCGCTCGCCGCGGGCCGCGCGCTGCGCATTCCCGGCGAGGAGCCCCGCGCGGCCCCGCCGCCCGCGCCCAAGCCTCGCCCCACCCCGCCGCCGGCATCGAAGCCCGTCACCCCGCCGCCCGCCGCCAAGCCCAAGCCGGCGGCCCCCGCCGCCAACCCGGCGCTTGCGCGCCAGCTCCGTTCGCAGGGGCTTGCCGCGCTCAATCGCGGCGAGGTCGACCGCGCCGTGGTGCTGCTGCACCGGGCGCTTGCGGCCAATCCGGGAAGTGCCGTGATCAAGGCCGATCTGACCCGCGCCCAGCGCATCAGGAAGACGGTCAAGGCGCGCCGCTGACACGCACACCTTGTCTTAACGCCTCCCCGCTAAGCCTTTGAACCGGCGTGGGGGCGCCACGGGTCACGGGGACGTTATGGAGCGTATCGGACGTTACGAGATCGACGCGCGGATCGGCGAGGGCGCGATGGCCGACGTCTATCGCGCGCATGATCCGGACATCGCGCGCGCGGTCGCGATCAAGGTGCTCAAGCCCGAGTTCCGGCGCGATCCGGACATCGTCCGCCGTTTCCTGCGCGAAGCGCAGGCGGCGGGCATGCTCAGCCACGCCAATATCGCGACGATCTTCGACGTCGGCGAGACCGGCGGGCTCGCCTATATCGCGATGGAATGCGTCGAGGGACGCGGCCTCGACGAGCTGATGAAGGACGGGCGGTTCCCGGCCGAGCGCGCGCTGAAGATCGCGCGCCAGCTCGCCGACGCGCTCGCCTATGCGCACAGGAACGGCATCGTCCACCGCGACATCAAGCCGTCCAACATCCTCCTCGCCGATGCGAACACGCCCAAGCTGCTCGATTTCGGCATCGCCCGTTTCGGCCAGGAGGCCGCGACCGAGCGCGCCGCGCTTGCGACCCAAGTCGGCCAGGTCATCGGCACGCCGCGCTATATGAGCCCCGAACAGGCGATGGGCTTGCCCGTCGACGCGCGCTCGGATCTCTTCTCGCTGGGCGTCGTCCTCTATGAAATGGTGACGGGCAAGACCGCGTTCACCGCGACCGGCCTCGCCACGCTCGCCATCCAGATCGCGCAGGCCGATCCGGCGCCGATCGAACGCAGCGTGCGCGATTGCCCCAAGGGCCTGAAGTTCATCATCGAGAAACTGCTGGCGAAGAAGCCCGAAGCGCGCTTCCAGTCGGGCGACGAGCTGCGCGACGCGCTGCAGCGCGAGCTGGACGCGATCACCGCAGACGAGCCGGTCAAGCGCCGCGGCCTCGCGCTCAAGGTCAAGCTGCCGCTGATCCTGGGCGCCGCCACCGCCGGCGCGCTCGCGCTCAGCACCTCGATGGTGCTCGACCGCCAGTCGGAGACGCTGGAGCGGATGACGCTCACCTCGGGCAGCTCGATCACCGGCTTCGTCACCAGCAACGCGGCGGTCTATGCCGCCAGCAACGCCGGGCTGCCGCCCGAGATGCAGGATTGGGTGCCGCTGCAGGCGTTCGTCGCGACCGCGGTGCGCAACGAGAATGTCGCGCGACTCGTCGTCACCGACGATCGCGGGGTGATCCGCGCGGCCAGCGATCCGCGGCTGCAGGGCAAGCGCTACGTAGCGCCCGGCGGCGAGACCAAGGTCGGCAACGCCACCCGCACCGCGCAGGGCTATCGCTTCGTTCGCCCGATCACCTATGCCGGCGCGGAGTTCGGCAAGGTCGATCTGCTGCTGAAGCGCGACGAGCTGGATGCGGCGATCGCCAACACGCGCATGCTGCTGATCGCGCTCGCGGTCGTGGTGATGGGGATCGTCCTCGCCATCGGCCTCGCCAGCGCGCAGATGATCTCGCGGCCCGTCCGCCGCCTGCGCCGCGCGCTCGACGATGCGGCCAAGGGCGATCTGGCCTTCCGCATCTCGCATCGCCGCCGCGACGAGCTGGGCGGGCTGATGGACGCGTTCAACCGCATGGCGGCGGCGATCGAGCCGCGGCTGGACCGCGAGGAGGACGCCGCCGCGCTGCTCCACACGCGCATCTCGACCGCCGCGCCTGCGCCGACGCCCGCGCCGCGCGCCACCACCTTCGGCAAGAGGGCGGCCTGATGTACGTCTTCCGCCTGTTCGAGAAGGACGACGAGGTCAATCCGGTCGACGCGCGGATGCTGCGCGAGGGCGTCATGCGCATCGGCCGCGATCCCGCGTCGGACTGGGTGATCACCGATCCCGAATGCGAGATCAGCCGCGCGCATTGCGAGCTCCATGCCGGGCCCGACGGGCTGACGCTGCGCGCGCTCGGCGCCAACGGCGTCTATGACGCGGAGACCGAGGCGCGCTTCGCCGACCGCGCCGATGTCGCGCTCGCGGTGCCGCGCGCGATCCGCTTCGGCCGTTACCGCATGGTCGCCGAGCATGCGCCCGATGCGATGCTCGATCCGGCCGCCGCCGGCCGCACGATGGTGCTCACCCCGCCGCTCGGCACGTCGGTCGAGGTGCCGAGCGACTGGGACGATCCGGTGATGATCACCGCACTGGGCGAGGAAGGATCGCTGCTCGAGGCGTTTTGCGAGGGCGCGGGGCTCGACGTCTCGGCCTTCTCGGCGGAAAGCCCGGCGGAGATCATGCGCCGCGCCGGCGCGGTCTATCGCCAGATGGTGCTCGGCGTCGGCGATCTGATGTCCGAGCGCGACCGCGCCCGCGCGCAATATCGCCTCGCGCTCACCACCATCGGCGGGGCGGACAACAACCCGTTCAAATGGGCGCCGACCCAGCGGCTCGCGATCGACCTGCTGATGGCGGGCGAATCGAGCTTCCTGTCCGGCCCCGCGGCGCTCAAGGCGAGCTTCTCCGACGTGAAGCGCCACCTCGTCGCGACCTTCGCCGGCTTCAAGGCGTCGATCGAGACCGCCGTCGCCGCGTTCGATCCCGCCAAGGTCGAAAAGGCGGTCGCCGGCAAGAGCTCGCTGCTCAAGAGCAAGGCCGCGCTCGCCTGGGAAGAGGCCGGCGAACGCCACGCCGATCTCGCCCGCCAGCTGAACGAGGGCGAGGACGGCAGCCTCAACCAGGCGTTCGTCGATGCCTATGGCGAGACCGTCTCCAGACTGTCGCGCGACGCCAAGTGACGCTACACGCCCCCATCATGCAGCCGCGCCCAACGCTCACGGCGCGCTCGGCGGCGCGCACCCATGTCGGCCGGGTCCGCCAGGTCAACGAGGACCGCCTGTTCGACGCGCCCGAATCGGGGCTGTGGGCCGTGGCCGACGGCATGGGCGGCCATGTCGGCGGCGGCGCGGCGGCGACCGAGGCGATCCGCGCGCTGTGCGCGCTCTCCTGCCCTGTGACGATCGACGCGATCGAGGCCGCGCTCGCCTCGGCGCATGAGGCGGTGCACGGCGCGGGCGACGAGCGCGGGACCACCGTCGCCGGGCTGACCTTCTCGGGCGGCGAGGTCACCGCCTTCTGGATCGGCGACAGCCGCGTCTATCGCCTGCGCGATGGGCGGCTCGAACAGCTCACGCGCGATCACAGCCTGGTGCAGGAGCTGGTCGACAGCGGGACGCTCACCCCCGAACAGGCCGCGCGCCATCCGCACGCCAACATCATCACCCGCGCGATCGGCATCGACGCCTGGACCGCGCCGGACAGCACGGTCAGCGAGGCCCGGCCGGGCGACCGCTTCCTGATCTGCTCGGACGGGCTTTCCAGCCTTGTCGCGGGCGATGCGATCGCCCGCTTGCTGGCGCAGGAACCCGCATCCGCGGTCGATTCGCTGATCGCCGCCGCGCTCGATGAGGGCGGTACGGACAATGTGACGGTGGTGGTGGTGGCGATCGCCTAGGTCCATCGCCCCCGCGAAGGCGGGGGCCGCTCAGTTTGTGGCGCATCCGGCTTCGCGTGTGCCGACAGCGGCCCCTGCCTGCGCATGGGCGACGCTATTCCATCCGCCCGTTCGCGAAGAACGCCTGCACCTTCGCCTCCCACGGCGCGACGTCGATCCCGCACGCCGCCAGCCAGCCGTCGTTGAAATAGGTCGAGGCGTAGCGCGCGCCGTCGTCGCACAGGATCGAGACGATCGATCCCGCCTCGCCCGCCGCCGCCATCCCGGTCGCGATCCGCGCGCAGGCGATCAGGTTGGTGCCGGTCGATCCGCCGCAGCGGCGTCCCAGCCTGAGGCTCAGCACGCGGGCGGCGGCGATGCTCGCGGCGTCGTCCACCACCTCCACCCGGTCGATCACGTCGGGGATGAAGGAGGGCTCGACGCGCGGCCGCCCGATCCCCTCGATCCGCGACATCCCACCAGTGGCCACCGTCACCGATCGATCCGCCCAATGCCGGTGGAACACCGAAGCCTCGGGATCGGCCACGCAGATCCGCGTCGCATGCCGGTTATACCGCGCGAACCGCCCGATGGTGGCGGATGTGCCCCCCGTCCCCGCCCCGCAGACGATCCAGCGCGGGATCGGATGCGGCTCGCGCGCCATCTGCTGGAAGATCGATTCGGCGATATTGTTGTTGCCGCGCCAGTCGGTCGCGCGCTCGGCATAGGTGAACTGGTCGAGATAATGCCCGCCCAGATC
Organism: Sphingomonas gilva; assembly: GCF_003515075.1. Lineage (GTDB taxonomy): Bacteria > Pseudomonadota > Alphaproteobacteria > Sphingomonadales > Sphingomonadaceae > Sphingomonas > Sphingomonas gilva. The sequence goes on along the minus strand of NZ_QWLV01000006.1, from coordinate 46,726 downwards.
GGCCGCGAGCCGCTCCGCCTCGGCATAGACCGCCCCGCCATCGTCAACGAAATGGCACCGCCCGCCCTGGAACTCGATCGCTGCGACCTTCTCCTGGGCGGTCGTCCGCGGCACCACCGCGACGAAGGGCAGCCGCAGCATCCGCGCGAAATACGCCTCGCTGACTGCGGTCGATCCGCTCGACGCCTCGACGATCGTCATCCCCTCGCGCACCCAGCCATTGCACAGCGCATAGAGGAACAAAGATCGCGCCAGCCGGTGCTTCAGGCTCCCCGTCGGATGGCTCGCCTCGTCCTTCAGATACAGCGCGATATGCGGCAGCGCGGGCATCTCCACAGGGATCAGATGGGTATCCGCCGAACGCGTGTAATCCGCATCGATCCGCCCGATCGCCCAGCGCACCCAATCGCGGCACGGCGCGTTATTGCTTCCATGGTCCATCAAGCGGCCATAAGCACCGTCTCGCCGGATCGCCAGAGCCGCCCTTGAGATTTGGTATCACCCGCGACTAGAAGGCCGCCAAAGAGAGGAACCCCTTTTGCGCATCATCGATCATTTCATCGCCGGCGGCCACACCGGCGCCGCCGCGCGCCATTCCGACGTGTTCGATCCCAACACCGGCCAGGTCCAGGCGCGCGTCCCGCTCGGCACACAGGCCGATCTCGACGCGGCGATCGCCAGGGCGCAGGCGGCGCAGCCCGGCTGGGCGGCGACCAACCCGCAGCGCCGCGCGCGCGTGATGTTCGAATTCAAGCGGCTGGTCGAAGCGAATATCGACGAGCTTGCCCAGATGCTCTCCTCAGAACACGGCAAGGTGATCGCCGATGCGAAGGGTGATGTGCAGCGCGGGCTCGACGTCATCGAGTTCGCCTGCGGAATCCCGCATGTGCTGAAGGGTGAATACACCCAAGGCGCCGGCCCGGGGATCGACGTCTATTCGATGCGCCAGCCGCTCGGCATCGGCGCGGGGATCACCCCGTTCAACTTCCCCGCGATGATCCCGATGTGGATGTTCGGCGTCGCCATCGCCTGCGGCAACGCCTTCATCCTGAAGCCCAGCGAGCGCGACCCCTCGGTCCCCGTCCGCCTTGCCGAGCTGATGCTCGAGGCCGGCGCGCCAGAAGGCATCCTCCAGGTCGTCCACGGCGACAAGGAGATGGTCGACGCGATCCTCGACCATCCGGCGATCAGCGCGGTGAGCTTCGTCGGCTCGTCCGACATCGCGCACTATGTCTATCGGCGGGGCGTCGACGCCGGGAAGCGCGTCCAGGCAATGGGCGGGGCGAAGAACCACGGCATCGTCATGCCCGACGCCGATCTCGATCAGGTGGTGAACGACCTCTCCGGCGCCGCCTTCGGATCGGCCGGCGAGCGTTGCATGGCCCTCCCCGTCGTCGTCCCCGTCGGCGACAAGACCGCCGACGCGCTGCGTGAAAAACTGATCCCGGCGATCGAGAAGCTACGCGTCGGCGTCTCGACCGATGCCGAGGCGCATTACGGCCCGGTGGTCAACGCCGCGCACAAGCAGCGGGTGGAGAACTGGATCCAGACCGGCGTCGACGAAGGCGCCGAACTGGTCGTCGACGGCCGCGGCTTCGCGCTGCAAGGGCATGAGCAGGGCTTCTTCATCGGCCCCAGCCTGTTCGACCGCGTCACGCCTGACATGGAAAGCTACAAGGAGGAGATCTTCGGCCCCGTCCTCCAGATCGTCCGCGCGGCGGATTTCGAGGAGGCGGTCGCCCTCCCCAGCCAGCACCAATACGGCAACGGCGTCGCCATCTTCACCCGCAACGGCCACGCCGCGCGCGAATTCGCCGCCCGCGTCAATGTCGGCATGGTCGGCATCAACGTGCCGATTCCGGTGCCGGTCGCCTATCATACCTTCGGCGGCTGGAAGCGCTCGGCCTTCGGCGACACCAACCAGCACGGCATGGAGGGCGTGAAGTTCTGGACAAAAGTCAAGACCATCACCCAGCGCTGGCCCGACGGATCGCCGGACGGATCGAACGCGTTCGTCATCCCGACGATGGGTTAGGAATTGGCTCTCGTCCTCGCCCTTACGCTTCAAGCGGTGGCGCCCACATGCGCGGTCCTTGATCCGGGTGATGGTAGCGCCGGCCGCTTCATCTGCACGTCGATCGCGCGCAAGGCGGCCGACTCCCAACTACTGCATGGCCCCGGAATCGCGTGCAGCCGGCACTTCGCCTTTGCCCTGCGCCGTGGGGACCGGCTGCGCGCCGAGCGTCGACGATCGGGAAGTTTCCTGAACGTGATAGAAACATCGACGGGAACGATCCGGTTCGGCGATGAGGATTTCTGGCCGAATGATGGAACGCGCTGGCGCGTGCCCGTGGATTGGTTGCCGGGATTGCATCGCCATGCGTCGGAGTCCCGCGGCGATGCGGGCTTACCCTATCATCTCGTGGACGCCTCGGGGCGATATGTGCTGCCCGGTATCGACGGCGGCGCGTTGACGGGAGATGCGCGAGATGCCGCCGTCCTTAGCCGCATCTCGACGCGAAGATCCGATACCGTATGCGATTGGACGATTGACCTCGGTACGATCGGCTCCATGGATGATGCCGATGCTCCGGCTCCGCACGGCGCGACCATGCAAAGATGAGGTGTGTAATGCGTAACCTGACGATGACCGCGCTGGCCCTGGCGCTCGCCGCGTGCGGCGGCGAGCCGGCGAACCAGACGCTGCCCGCCAACGACGCCCTGCCGGCCAGCAATACCGGCGCGGAAACCGACGATGCGGTGGCTGACCCTGCGGACGACACGCCGGCCCCCACCCCCGAGGATTCGGACACGCCAGCGCCCGCGCCCTCACCTGCCCCGACGCCTGCTCCGGCGCCCGCAGAACCGGGAGAGGAACCCGAAGACACCGCCACCGTCACGATACCAGCACAGCTGCGCGGGCGTTGGGGCCTGACCCCGGCCGATTGCACTTCGACCCGCGGCGACGCCAAGGGGCTGCTGCGGATCAACCGCGACACGCTGCGCTTCTACGAGTCGCGCGGCACGCTCGCGCGCGTGATCGAGCGCGACCGTTCGCGCATCGTGGCCGAGTTCGCCTTCACCGGCGAAGGCCAGACCTGGACGCGGCGCGTGCTGCTCGACGGGCAGGATCGCGGCCGCACGCTCGTCCGCCGCGAATATGGCGAGGACGCCATGCCCGGTGCGCTCCGCTACCGGAAATGCGAGGCGTGAGGGCGGCCGCGTTCTGGCTGGCCGCGCTGTGGGCGGTGTTCGCCCTCGCCGCGCCCGCCGCCGCGCAGAAACGCATCGCGCTCAGCTTCGATGACGTGCCGCGCCACGCCGGCGCCTTCCTCACCCCCGACGAGCGCACCGAGCGGCTGATCGCGGGCCTGAAGGAGGGCGGCGTCGATCAGGCGGCGTTCTTCGTCACGCCCGGCAACCTCGAAAAGCCCGACGGCGAGGGCGGCGAAGCGCGGATCGACGCCTATGTCCGCGCCGGCCACGTCATCGCCAATCACAGCTACAGCCACAAATGGCTCTCGCGCACGCCCGCCGCCGACTATATCGCCGATATCGATCGCGCAGCCGCCTGGCTGAAGGGGCGCGCAGGCTATCGTCCCTGGTATCGCTTCCCGTTCCTTGACGAGGGCCGCGGCGATCTCGCCAAGCGGGCCGAGGTGCGCGCCGCGCTCGCCCAGCGTGGGCTCGCCAACGGCTATGTCACCGTCGACAATTACGACTGGCATCTCGATGCCCTCGCCAACGAGGCGAAGCGCGAAGGGCGCGAGATGGACATGGCGGCGCTGCGCGATCTCTATGTCGAGACATTGGTCGGCGCGGCGAATTTCTATGATCGCATCGCCCGCGAGGCGCTGGGCCGCCAGCCGGCGCAGGTGCTCCTCCTCCACGAAACCGATCTCAACGCCATGTACATCGCCGATGTCGTCGCCGGGCTGCGCAAGGACGGCTGGGAGATCGTCACCATCGACGAGGCGTATCGCGATCCGATCGCCGCGCGCGAGCCGGACGGCTGGTTCACCAATGGCGGCCGCGTCGCCGCGCTTGCGCAAGACGCCGGCGGCGCGCCAAAGGACCTGATCGATCCGCGCACCGATGAGGATGTGCTCACCGCGCTGTTCCAGGCGCGCGTGCTGAAGGACAAGCGATGACCACCCAGTTCGACCTGACCGACGAGCAGCGCCAGATCCAGGACATGGCGCGCGCCTTCACCGCCGATCGCATCACCCCGCATGCGGCGGAATGGGACGAGAAGCACCATTTCCCGCGCGATGTGATCAAGGCGTCCGCCGAACTCGGCTTCGCCTCGATCTATGTCAGCGAGGAAGCGGGCGGGATCGGGCTCGGGCGGCTGGAGGCGGCGCTGATCATGGAGGCGATGGCCTATGGCTGCCCCTCCACCTCCGCGTTCATCAGCATCCACAACATGGCGTCGTGGATGATCGACCGGTTTGGATCGGAGGCGGTGAAGGCGAAATACCTCCCCTCGCTGGTCACGATGGAAAAGATCGCCAGCTATTGCCTGACCGAGCCCGGATCAGGCTCCGACGCAGCGGCGCTCAAGACCAAGGCGGTGCACGACGGCGACGATTTCGTCGTCACCGGATCGAAGGCGTTCATCTCGGGCGGCGGCGCCAACGAGGTCTATGTGACGATGGTCCGCACCGGCGAGGACGGGCCGAAGGGCATCAGCTGCCTCGTCATCGAGAAGGACATGCCCGGCGTCAGCTTCGGCGCCAATGAGCGGAAGCTCGGCTGGCGTTCGCAGCCGACCGCACAGGTCAATTTCGACGGGGTGCGCGTGCCGGCCGAGAACCTGGTCGGCGGCCTGGGCGAAGGCTTCCGCATCGCGATGATGGGGCTGGACGGCGGCCGCCTCAACATCGGCGCCTGCTCGCTGGGCGGCGCGCAGCGCTGCCTCGACGAGGCGATCGCCTATACGAAGGAGCGCAAGCAGTTCGGCAAGCCGATAGCCGATTTTCAGAACACCCAGTTCATGCTCGCCGACATGGCGACCGAGCTGGAGGCGGCGCGCGCGCTGCTCTACCTGGCGGCCGCCAAGGTGACCGCGAACGCGCCCGACAAGACCAGGTTCGCCGCGATGGCCAAGCGCCTCGCCACCGACACCGGCTCGGCGGTGGTCGACCGCGCGCTCCAGCTCCATGGCGGCTACGGCTATCTGCAGGATTATCCGATCGAGCGCTTCTGGCGCGACCTGCGCGTCCATTCGATCCTCGAAGGCACCAACCAGGTCATGCGCATGATCGTCGGGCGGGAGCTGACGCGGCAATGATGAAGAACATGAAAATCCTCCCTCGCGAAGCGGGGGAGGGGGACCGCCGAAGGCGGTGGAGGGGGTTTCGCCACATACGGTCCGCTCGCGGTCGCCCCCTCCACCATGCCGCTGCGCGTCATGGTCCCCCTCCCCTTCGCTGCGCGATGGGGAGGATTGCATGACCGAAGACCTCACCACACACGTCGAAGGCCCCACCGGTCGCATTCGCCTCAACCGGCCCAAGGCGATCCACGCGCTGACCACGGCGATGTGTGAAGGCATATTGGAGGCACTGGAAGCCTGGCGTGCAGACGACGCGGTCCGCTGCGTCCTGATCGACCATGCCGACGGCCGCGGCTTCTGCGCTGGCGGCGACATCCGCATGCTGGCGGCATCGGGCGCGAAAGACGGCGGCGAGGCGCGCCAGTTCTTCCACACCGAATACCGCATGAACCACCGGCTGTTCACCTATGTGAAGCCGACCATCGCCTTCATGGACGGCATCACCATGGGCGGCGGCGTGGGCATCTCGCAGCCGTGCCGCTACCGGATCGCGACCGAGAATACGCGCCTCGCCATGCCCGAGACCGGCATCGGCCTGTTCCCCGACGTCGGCGGCGGCTGGTATCTCTCGCGCCTGCCCGACCGCATCGGCCAGTATCTCGCGCTCACCGGCCATCGGCTGGGCGGCGCCGAATGCCTCGCGCTCGGCCTCGCCACGCATTTCCTCCCGGCCGCGGCGCTGGAGGAGGCCAAGCAGCGCATCGCCGGCGGCGAGGCGGTCGAGACGGTGCTGACGGATCTGTCGGCCGACCCCGGCGAGGCGCGCATCCTCACCCACCGCGAGGACATCGCCCGCCTGTTCGCGTTGGACCGGCTGGAGGAGGTGTTCGCCGCGCTGGAGGGGGATGACGGCGCGTTCGCCGCCGAAACGCTCGCCACGCTCAAGACCAAATCACCGCAGACGATGAAGGTCAGCCTCAAGCTCCTGAAGGACGGCGCCGGCATGCAGGATTTCGCCGACGAGATGCGCCAGGAATATGCCGTCGGCAGCCGCGTCGTGCAGCGCCACGATTTCCTCGAGGGCGTCCGCGCGGTGATCGTCGACAAGGACAACGCGCCGAGGTGGGACCCCGCCACGCCCGAGGGCGTCAGCGATCACGTCATCGACCAGATCTTCGCGCCGCTTCCCGCCGATGAGGAGTGGACGCCCGGATAAGCCCGTCGCCCCTGCGCATGCAGGGGCCTCAGGCGGCAAGCGCGGATAAGCGTGCGCCACAAACCCAGCGGCCCCTGCCTTCGCAGGGGCGACGGAGAATGAAATGCCCGACTACCAGACCATCCTCGTCGAACAGCGCGGCCCCGTCACGCTGATCACCTTGAATCGCCCGCAGGCGCTCAACGCGCTCAACAGCCAGGTGTTAGCGGAGTTGATCGCCGCACTCGAGGCGTTCGACGCCGAAGATACGCAGGGCTGCGCCGTCCTCACCGGCAGCGAGAAGGCGTTCGCCGCCGGCGCGGACATCAAGGAGATGCAGGCGATGGGCTTCGCCGAGATGTACGGCACCAACCATTTCGGCGGCTATGACCGCATCACCGCGACGCGCAAGCCGATCGTCGCCGCGGTCGCCGGCTACGCGCTGGGCGGCGGCTGCGAGCTGGCGATGATGTGCGACTTCATCCTCGCGGCGGACAATGCGAAGTTCGGCCAGCCCGAGATCAAGCTCGCCGTCTCCCCCGGCATGGGCGGATCGCAGCGCCTCGCCCGCGCGGTGGGCAAGGCCAAGGCGATGGAGATGTGCCTCACCGGCCGGATGATGGACGCGGAAGAAGCCGAGCGCTCGGGCCTCGTCAGCCGCATCGTCCCCCTCGCCGATCTGGTCGAGGAAGCGGTCAGGACCGCCACCACCATCGCCGGCATGGCCCCGCTCGCGGTCAAGGCCAACAAGGAGATGGTCGACGCCGCCTATGAGACGACGCTCGCCCAGGGCATCCGGTTCGAACGCCGGCTGTTCCACGGCCTGTTCGGGACTGAGGACCAGAAGGAAGGCATGGCGGCGTTCGTCGAGAAGCGGCCGGGGAAATGGACGGGGAAGTAACAAACGTCGCCCCCGCGAAGGCGGGGGCCTCAGTCGGCACACGCGACGGCCGGTGTGCCACAAACACAGCGGCCCCCGCCTGCGCTGGGGCGACGGAGTAAAGACATGGCACGCATCGCATTCATCGGGCTCGGCAATATGGGCGGCGGCATGGCCGCGAACCTGGCCAGGGCGGGGCACGACGTTCGCGCCTTCGACCTGTCGCCCGAAGCGCTCGATCGCGCCAAGGACGCCGGCTGCCTGCCCGTCGCCTCCGCCGCAGAGGCGGCCGAGGGCGCCGAGGCGATCGTCACCATGCTCCCCGCGGGCAAGCATGTCGAACAGGTCTACGCCACCCTGTTCGACGCCGCGCCCGCCTCCGCGATCCTGATCGACTGCTCCACGATCGACGTCGCCACCGCCAAACGCGTCGCTGCCGCCGCCGAAGCCAAGGGTCTTGTCGCGGTCGATGCCCCCGTCTCGGGCGGCATCGCCGCGGCCAACGCCGGCACGCTCACCTTCATGGTCGGCGGCAGCGCCGAAGGCTTCAAGCGAGCCGAGCAGATTCTGGCCAAGATGGGCAAGGCGGTGATCCACGCCGGCGGCAACGGCGCGGGCCAGGCCGCCAAGATCTGCAACAACATGCTCCTCGGCGCGACGATGATCGCCACCTGCGAGGCCTTCGCGCTGGCGCGGAAACTCGGGCTCGATCCGCAGACCTTCTATGACATCTCCTCGGTCTCCTCGGGCCAGAGCTGGTCGATGACCAGCTATTGCCCCCTGCCCGGCGTCGGCCCCGAAAGCCCGGCCGATCGCGGCTATCAGGGCGGATTCGCCGCCGCCCTCATGCTCAAGGACCTCAAGCTGTCGCAGGAGGCCGCCCAGGGCGCGAACGTCGCCACCCCGATGGGCACGCGCGCGACCGAGCTCTACCAGGCCTTCGCCGACGCCGGATCGGGTGGGCTGGATTTCTCGGCGATCATCGATACGCTCGATTGAAACGCGCCCGGCCGTCCGCGCGTTGACCGGCCCGACCAACAGCACAGGAATCGCCCATATGCGCCACGCCCTCCTTCTCGCTCCCCTGTCCGCGCTGGCGCTCGCCGCGTGCGGCGAGCAGCCGACGTCGGAGAACACCGCGATGCTGCCGCCGGAGAACGAGATGGCGGCGATGCCCGCCGAGCCGATCCTGCCGCCGCAGGATATCCCGCCGTCGAACGAAACCGCCGAGACCGACGATCCCTTCGCCGGCCGCTGGACCGGGCCCGAGGGGCTCTACGCGCAGATCACCCCCGCCGCCACGCCGGGCGCATACACCGTCGAGATGCAGTACACGCTCGACGACAGGGGCAAGTTCACCGCCACGCGCGAGGGCGATACATTGAAGCTCACCCGCGCCGGCCAGTCGGTCACCATCACCCCCGGCGACGGCAACGCGACCGGCATGAAATGGCTCGCCGGCAAGCAGGATTGCCTCGTCGTGGTGGCCGGCAGCGAGGGCTATTGCCGGGATTGATCCGGCTCATATCGGGGAAACACTCACGCCGCGATGCGTTCACCGCGCAATCCAAACCCAACCGGAGTGCGCCCCCATGCCCTATGTCTCGACCCGCGACGGCACCGATCTCTACGTCAAGGAATGGGGCGAGGGGCGCCCCGTCGTCCTGATCCACGGCTGGCCGCTCTCGGCCGACAGCTGGGACGATCAGATGCAGGCGCTCGCGGAGAACGGCTTCCGCGCCATCGCCTATGATCGCCGCGGGTTCGGCCGCTCGGACCAGCCCTGGCACGGCTATGACTACGACACGCTGGCCGACGACCTCGCCGATGTGATGGAAGAGATGGACGCGACCGAGGACGTCGCGCTGGTCGGCTTCTCGATGGGCGGCGGAGAGGTCGCGCGCTACATGTCGCGCCATGGCGGCGCGGGGGTGACGCGCGCTGCGCTGGTCGCCTCGGTCGTGCCCTATATGCTCCAGACCGACGACAATCCCGACGGCGTGCCCCAATCGACGTTCGACCAGATGACCGAGGGCATGAAAAAGAGCCGCCCGCATTTCTTCCGCAACTTCTTCAACGATTTCTTCGGCGTCGGCTATATCAGCAGCCCGATCTACGAGGAAACGCTCGACTGGGCGTGGCGGCTCGCCATGCAGGCCGGGCGCAGACCGACGCTCGCCTGCGCCCAGGCCTTCGCCACCACCGACTTCCGGCCCGATCTGCCGCATTTCCGCGTGCCGACGCTGATCATCCACGGCACCAGCGACAAGACCGTGCCGATCGACACCTCGGGGCGCAAGGCGGCGGAGGGCATCGCCGCGGCGCAGCTGGTCGAATATAACGGCGCCCCGCACGGCCTGTTCGCGACCGAAGGCGAGCGGCTGACGGGCGACCTGCTCACCTTCCTCAAAGGCTGATCCGATAGGCAGCCTTGCGCGCACGCAACGATTTTGCTCCCGTCCAAGGCTGTCCTACATCGAACGAGTATGACATGGGGCCAGCGTGACGATCGCCCCCGGCCACCCTGCACTTCCCGTCGCCCCTGCGAAGGCAGGGGTCTCCTCCGCTTCCCCTGGGGCGGATTGAGTTGGCTTTGGGAGCATATTCCACCTTTTTCCGTCACCCCGGACTTGTTCCGGGGTCCATCGTGCCGCGAGCGTCGCGTCCACGCCTCTTATTTCTTCCCAAGCCGCTTGATGGACCCCGGAACAAGTCCGGGGTGACGGGGAATTTAACGTGGCCCAGGTGCTGCAGCGCCAAATATCGATCGGCCCTAGTGCCTCATCGCAATGCATGCGCAGATGAGTCCCGTGATTGGGCTTTTCACAATGCGCGCCAGACACTGAACATGCTGAACTTCGCTCCGCCCGCCCGATGACACCCCGCTCGCTCCATCCCCTACGCATCGCCAATTTCCGCGCCTATTGGCTGTCGCGCTTCGCCGGGACGATCGCGATCAGCGCGCAGGCGATCATCATCGGCTGGCAGGTCTACGGCCTCGCCCGCGAGACGATGGAGATCCGTGAGGCGGCGTTCCTGCTGGGCATGATCGGCCTCGTCCAGTTCGTGCCCCTGTTCCTGCTGACCCCGATCGTCGGGCTGGTCGCCGACAGCGTCGATCGGCGCTGGATCGTGCGCGGCACCACCGCGCTTCTGACGCTCAACGCCGCGATGCTTGGATTGCTGACCTGGCTCGGCGATCTCAGCCTGCCCTTCCTGTTCGGCGCCGCGATGTTCGTCGGCATCGCGCGCGCCTTCTCGGGGCCGGCCTATTCGGCGCTGGCGCCCAATCTGGTGCCGCGCGAAAGCCTGCCCACGGCGATCGCGATCAGCTCGATCGCCTGGCAGACCGGAACCATCGCCGGGCCCAGCGTCGGCGGGCTGCTCTACGCGATCCACCCGGACGTCGCCTATCTCACCATCTCGGCCCTGTTCGTCTGCGCGCTCGGGCTGATGTTCCTGATCGGTCCAGTGCCGCAGCCGCCGGTGCAGAAGGACCGGCGTCCGCTCCACCGCATCCTCGATGGCTTCGCCTATGTCCGCAGCAATCGGCTGGTCCAGGCGACGATCACGCTCGATCTGTTCGCGGTGCTGCTCGCCGGCGCGACCGCGCTGCTGCCGATCTTCGCGCGCGACATCCTGCATGTCGGCGCGAGCGGGCTCGGCTTCCTCGCCGCCGCGATGGGGATCGGCGCCGCCTCCACCGCCCTGTGGTTCTCGTTCCGGCCGATGAAGACCAATGTCGGCGTGAAGATGCTGATCGCGGTCGTCGTCTTCGGCCTCGCGATCCTCACCTTCGGGTTGTCGAAGATCTTCTGGCTGAGCTTCGTCGCGCTGGTGATCGCGGGCGGGGCGGATATGGTGTCGGTCTATGTCCGCTCCTCGCTGATCCAGCTGCACACGCCCGATGCGATGCGCGGCCGCGTCGGCGCGGTGTCGCAGCTCACCATCTCGGCCTCGAACGAGCTGGGCGAGGCGGAAAGCGGGCTGCTCGCCTCGCTGCTCGGGCCGGTCGGCGCGGTGGTGTTCGGCGGGGTGGGCGCGATCGCCGTCACCCTGCTATGGTCGCGCCTCTATCCCGAGTTGAGGCTTGCAAAGACTTTCGACCCGCCCGACATCCTCGAAACCCCGCCCATCCACGGAGTAGCGCAGCCATGAAGGCCAACACCATCCTCGATACGATCGGCAACACCCCGCATATCCGCGTCCAGCGGCTGTTCGGAGAGGCCGAGGTGTGGATCAAGTCCGAGCGGTCGAACCCCGGCGGGTCGATCAAGGACCGCATCGCGCTGTCGATGATCGAGGCGGCGGAGAAGGACGGCAGTCTGAAGCCCGGCGGCACGATCATCGAGCCGACCAGCGGCAACACCGGCGTCGGCCTCGCCATGGTCGCCGCGGTCAAGGGCTACAAGCTGATCCTCGTCATGCCCGAAAGCATGTCGGTCGAGCGGCGCCGGCTGATGCTCGCTTACGGCGCGACCTTCGATCTCACGCCCAAGGAGGGCGGGATGAAGGCGGCGATCGCCCGCGCGCTCGAACTGGTCGAGCAGACCGACAACAGCTGGATGCCGCAGCAGTTCGACAATCCCGCGAACATCGAGGTTCATCGCCGCGCCACCGCGCACGAGATCCTCAAGGACTTCGCCGAATCGCCGATCGAGGTGATCATCACCGGCGTCGGCACCGGCGGCCACATCACCGGCGTCGCGGAGGTGCTCAAGGAGCGCTGGCCGAACCTGAAGGTCTATGCGGTCGAGCCGACGCTCTCGCCCGTCATCTCGGGCGGCGCGCCGGGGCCGCACCCGATCCAGGGCATCGGCGCGGGCTTCGTGCCGGCCAACCTCCACACCCAGGCGATCGACGGGGTGATCCAGGTCGAGCCCGCCGATGCGAAGGAGATGGCGCGGCGCGCGGCGCGCGAGGAGGGCCTGCTCGTCGGCATCTCCTCGGGCGCGACCCTCGCCGCGATCGCGCAGAAGCTGCCCGAGCTCGCCGGCAAGCGCGTGCTGGGCTTCAACTACGACACCGGCGAGCGCTACCTGTCGGTCCCCGATTTCCTGCCCGAGCAGTAAGCGCTGAGCAGACCGCTAGCGCGATCGACATTCAGCTGGCCATGGGGCGCATACACTCCCTTCCCGTCACCCCGGACTTGTTCCGGGGTCCATGGTTCCACAAGGGTGGCGTTCGCTCCTCCTGCTTCTGCCGTGCGGCGCGATGGACCCCGGAACAAGTCCGGGGTGACGGGGGGATTCGCATTCACCTGTCTCCACTAACCGCCGATCAGTCGCAGACCGCGAATGCATGATCGGACCACCCAGGGAGTCATCCAGCCTCCGCCCGGCATGCGCGCGGTGGTGGGGCTGGTCGCGCTCGCCACCATCGCCGCGATCGTCGCGGCCTGGCTGCTGACGCCGATCGCGCCGCCCACTGCGCCGCGCCGCGCGCTGGCCGTCCAGCCCGTCGTGCCGCCGACCGTCGTCCCGCCGGTCGAGCCGATCGAATATGCCGATGTCGATCCCGACACCGCGCGCGAGATCAACGCCGCGGTGCCCTTCTCGACCGATCCCAATCCGGCGGCGCGGCCCCTCATCCTCAAGCAGCCGGAGCTCGACCGCACCCGCGCGCAGGACTGCCTCGCCGCAGCGATGCTCTACGAAGCCGGTTCGGGCGATCCCGAGGGCCAGCGCGCGGTGGCGCAGGTGGTCATCAACCGGATGCGCCACCCGGCCTTCCCCGCCACCATCTGCGGCGTCGTGTTCCAGGGCCAGGAGCGCAGCACCGGCTGCCAGTTCACCTTCACCTGCGACGGCGCGCTGCTGCGCATCCCCCGGCCCGAGGCGTGGGAGGACGCGCGCAAGCGCGCGGGCGCGATGCTCGACGGCGCGGTGTACAAGCCCGTCGGCCATTCGACCCATTATCACACCGATTGGGTGGTGCCCTATTGGAGCTCGAGCCTCGACAAGGTCGTCGCGGTCAATACCCACCTCTTCTTCCGCTGGACCGGCTGGTGGGGCACGCCGGGCGCCTTCCGCGGCCGCCATGCCGGGCCGGAGCCCGTCGTTCCGAAGATCGGCTTCCTCTCCGAAGCGCATCGCGCCGGCGTCGAGGGCCAGGAGACGCTGATCGACGCGCTCGACGTGGCGGCGCTTGGCGTTCAGCCGGTGCTGCAGGACGGCCAGGGCACCTTCGTCATGCTGTTCGACAGGCGCTTCTCCGCCAACGACTTCCCCGCGCTCGCCGCCTCGGTCTGCGCCGATCGGCCTTTCTGCAAGCTGTTCGCCTGGTCGGACCGTGCCAGGCTGCCTCGCGAGCTGCCGCTCACCGACGCACAGACCGCCACCGCTTCCTTCACCTATCTGCGCAACCGCGCCGCCAAGTTCGAACGCGCGCTGTGGAACTGCGCGGAGCACAAACGGCCCAACCCCAACGAATGCATGAAGCCGCGCCTCATCCTGCCGACGGCGCAGACGCAGGGTTTCAGGCTCGAACCCGCCGCCAAACGCGCCTCCGTGCCCGAACCTGCGCCCGCCCCGGCAACGCCGCCCCTGGTCGGCCCGCCACCAGTGCAGCGCACCATCGAACCGGGACGCTGACCTGCCTAACCTACAATCGTCACCCCGGGTGGACCGGATATCACCGCCGCGTCCGCAATTCCCCCGCCAGCGCCCAGGCGTCGCCCAGCCGGATATCGTGCACCGTCGGATCGCTGAGCACCCCCGCGCCCGCGGTGTCGGGCAGCACGCTCGCGGTGCCCAGCCGCCGCTGCAGCCAGCTCCGCCGGATCGACACCGCCTGCACGTTTCTCACCGGCACGATCCACATCTGCCGCGTCAGCACGCCGCGCTGGACGAACAGCCTGTCGCCCGGCAGCCCATAGCGATGGAAGCGCCGCCTCAGCATCGCCACGGCGAGCAGCGGCGCGAGCAGGGTCAGCGCGAACAGCACCGGCGGCAGGAAGATGCCGCCGATGAGGATCGCCACCAGCGGCAGGCCCACCAGCCGCGCCAGCGCGCGCCAGACATGCCCGCGCGACACCTGCCTCAATTCCGCCGGGTCGGGCCGCGCCCAGCCGAGCGGCGCGAGCAGCGCGTCGATCTCCGCGTCGCGCGCGAACGGCGCGGCCTCCTGCCGGCCGCTCGCATCGCCGCTGCCGCCCAATGTCTGCAGCTTCAGCCCCGACCAGCCCAGCGTCCGCCGCACAAGTCCGTTCTCGACCAGCGCCAGTTGCACACGCTTCAACGCGATCACCGCCTCGGTGTGCGTCACCAGCCCGCGCACGCGGCGGAAGCGCCCGCCCTCGTCGGTCAGGGTGAAGCCGAAATCGCGCAGCACCGTGCGCACCACGCCGGCCACGACGCCCAGCGCCGCGAACAGCAGCGCCAGCGATACCCACGCGCCCACCGCCAGCCCCGCGGCGATCTCGCGCGCCTCGGCGTCGCCATTCTCGCTCAGCCAGTCCCACACGTCGAACGACACGAAATCGTCGACATATTGCAACGCGCCGAAGATCACCGCGAGCCACACCAGCGAGAAGTTGAACAGCCCCCACAGCAGCACGCGCGGGAAGGGCATGGCGAACAGCACTTGTCCCTCGACCGGCGCTGGCGCCTCCTCGCCCGCCGCTGCCGCCTCCGCGTGATGCGCCGCCGCCGCGCGGCCGCGGATCACCCCGCGCAGCCGGTGCGCCTCGGCCAGGCTGACGCTGTCGAGCGCGCCCTCGTCCTTGCCCGCGCCGCCGGTCTCCAGGCTCACCTTGGCGAGGCCGAAGATGCGCGCGAGCAGCTGCTGCTCGATATCGACATCCTGCACCCGGTCGAACGGGATGGTGCGCCGGTTGCGGCTCAAGAGCCCGCTCTCGATCACGACCGCGTCGCCGGTCAGCGCATAGGTGAAGCGCCGCCAGGCGAGATAGCGGACGAATCCCGCCACCAACGTCGCGACGATCGCCAGCCCGATCACATAGAGCAGGTTGAAATCGGAGGTGACCGCCAGGATCGCCGGCAGGCCGAGCAGGGTCGAGGGCGCGCCGCGGATGATGCTGGTCAGGACGGTGGCGGGGTGCAGCCGCCGCGGCGCATCGCCGCTCACCACGGGTCGCCGCGGATATGCTGCCGGATCGTGTCGCGCAGCCCCTCGGCGGTCTCGCGGGTGATCCCCGGCAGCACCACCGTCGCATGCGCGGTGCCCGCGGTGTGGACGATCAGCCGCGCGACGCCGAAGGCGCGCTCCAGCGGCCCTTGCGCCACATCGATATGCTGCACGCGCGCGAGCGGCACGATGGTATGCACCTCGGTCCACACGCCCCAGCCGACATGCAGCTCGTCCTCGGCAAGCGCCCAGCCCCAGGCCTGCCAGCGCCGCCGCGGCGCCACCGCCACACTCCACAGCGCGACCAGGCCGACGACCACGAACGCCGGCCACCACGGCCAGCCCAGATTGTCGTTGAGCACCATCCCCAGCCCGAACCCGCCCGCCGTGAGCAGCAGCGAGGGGATCAGCGCGGCGACGTGCATCACCCGGCGCTGACCGGGTTCGAGCGGGGTGAGCGCGGGCGGTGCGGGTGTGCTGTCCATGTAATGCGCTTATGCAGCGCGGAACATCTCCGGTTCAAGCGCCATGATCGACTCGGCCCCGCCCTCGATCTTGCGCCTGAGCGCACCCGCATCGGGCAGCAGCCGCTCGCCGTAGAAGCGCGCGGTGACCAGCTTCGCCTCGTAGAATTTGGCGTCGCCGCCCCCGGCTTCGAGCGCGCGAGCGGCGGCGAGGCCCATGCGCAGCCACATCAGCCCGACCGACACCAGCCCCATCAGGTTCATATAGCTGTACGCGCCCGCGCCGACATGCTCCGGATTCTGCATGCCGTTCGCCATGAACCACATGGTCGCCGCCGTCAGCTCGCCATTCGCCTTCTCCAGCCGCTGGGCGAAATCGCCCATCCGCACATGGTCCTTGGCCGCCGCTGTCTCGGCATCGACCAAAGCGAACAGCGCCTGCACCGCGCGGCCGCCCTTCTGCGCCAGCTTGCGGCCGACCAGGTCCATCGCCTGCACACCGTTGGTGCCTTCGTAGATCATCGCGATCCGCGCATCGCGGACATATTGCTCCATCCCCCATTCGGCGATGTAGCCATGCCCGCCATAGACCTGCTGCGCATCGGTCGCGATCCGGTAGCCGGCGTCGGTGCCGAAGCCCTTGATCACCGGCGTCAACAGGCTGATCAGGTCGTCGGCGGCCTCGCGCTCCTCCTCGGTCTGCGCCTTATGGGAGAGATCGACCTGCAGCGCCCCCCACAGGCACAGCGCGCGCAGCCCCTCGGTCAGCGCCTTGGCCTCCATCAGCATCCGGCGGACATCGGGATGGACGAACAGCGGATCGGCCTTCTCGTTGGGCTCCTTCGGCCCGGTCAGCGCCCGCCCCTGCCGCCGGTCGCCGGCATATTGCACCGCGTTCTGATAGGCGACCTCGCCGATCCCCAACCCCTGCAGCCCCACGCCCAGCCGCGCGACGTTCATCATGATGAACATCGCGGCGAGCCCCTTGTTCTCCTCGCCGACCATCCAGCCGGTGGCGCCGTCATAGTTCATCACGCAGGTCGAATTGGCGTGGATGCCCATCTTGTGCTCGATCGACCCGCACGCCACCGCGTTGCGCTCGCCGAGCGAACCATCCGCGTTCACCAGGAACTTGGGCACCACGAACAGGCTGATGCCCTTGGTCGATTCGGGCGCGTCGGGGGTCTTCGCCAGCACCAGGTGGATGATGTTGTCGGTCAGGTCGTGCTCGCCCGAGGAGATGAAGATCTTCGTGCCGCTGATGCGGTAGCTGCCGTCCGCCTGCGGCTCGGCGCGGGTGCGGATCAGGCCGAGATCGGTGCCGCACTGCGGCTCGGTCAGGTTCATCGTCCCGCCCCATTCGCCCGATACCATCTTGGGGAGATAGGTCGCCTTCTGCTCGTCCGATCCCTTAGCCAGGATCGCCGCCGCCGCGCCGTGGGTCAGCCCGGGATACATGGCGAAGGCCATGTTGGCGGAGATCATATATTCCTCGAACGCGGTCGAGACGACGTGCGGCAGCCCCTGCCCGCCGAACGCCTCGGGCGCGGACAGCGTCGACCAGCCGCCCTCGCGGAACTTGGCATAGGCTTCCTTGAACCCGTCGGGCGTGGTCACCGATCCGTCGGCATGGCGCGTGCAGCCCTGCTGATCGCCCGAATGGTTGAGCGGGAACAGCACCTCCGCGACGAACCGCCCGCCCTCGTCGAGCACCGCATCGACCAGCTCCGCCCCGGCATTCTCGAAGCCCGGCAGGTTGGCGTAGCGGTCCAGCCCGATCACCTCGCTCAAGATGAAGCGCGTATCGCGCACCGGGGCGGTGTATTGCGGCATGATGATCTCCTAAGTGGCCCTGCCCTCGAGCAGGCCGATGAATTCCTCGATCTCGTCGATCGCCGCGTCGATGTCGCGGCGCTGCGCCTTCAGCGCGCCGACATGCTCGCGGCACTTGCCGATCGTGGCGACGCGCTGCGTCTCGCGCCCGTCGCCCAGGTCGTAGAGGTCGATCAGCTCGCGGATCACCGTCAGGCTGAACCCTACCCGCTTGCCGCGCAGGATCCACGCCAGCCGGGCGCGGTCGCGCTGCGAATAGATGCGCGCGGTGCCGCGCCGCTCGGGCGCGATCAGCCCCTCATCCTCATAGAAGCGCAGCGCGCGCGCGGTCACGCCGAACTCGGCGGACAGATCGGAGATGGTGAACTGCTCGCGATCCGGCAGCCGTGGCATTTCGATCGCAGCATAGGCGCGCGCCGTCATGTCGTCCTTCCTACTTTCCGTTTACGCTAACGTCAATCTCCGCCGCACAGCAACCCGCCCTGCTGCCCGCGCATCGCCCGCACCTCGGACGCGGCGTCGCTCAGCCGGTCGACCGTCATGCCGGCGAGCGAGGCGGGCGCGTCGCAAAACGCGGCGCAGCTCGCCGGCAGGCGGCCGGGAAAAGCGAGCTTCGCGCCGTCGAAGCGCGCGGTGAAGCGGCATCCGTCCGCACCTTCCAGCATGATGTCGATATCCTCGCCGTCCTGCCGCGCGGTCCCCCGCGCGGTGCAGCCCAGATCGCCGCCATAGGCGACATCGACGCCCAGGCGGAGGTCCCCGTCCCGCTCGATCACGCACAGGCTGTCCGCGCCACGGCCATAGGCGCCCGCCACGTCCAGGCTCTCGGGATCGGGGATCACGCCGCGCGCGATCGCCGCCTCCTCCAGCCGCTCGCCGGCGCTCTCGCCCGATGCGATGCCGCCGTCGCACGCCGCCAGCAGCAGAAGCGCCGCCGTGGCGATCCTCACAGCCGCTCCAGCCGGTCGCCCGCGATCCGGCGATAGAAGCAGCTCGCCTCGCCGGTGTGGCAGGCCGGGCCGGCGGGCTCGGCGATCACCCACACCGCGTCCTGGTCGCAATCGATCCGCATCTCGATCACCTTGAGCACATTGCCCGAGCTCTCGCCCTTCTTCCACAGCCGCTGGCGGCTGCGCGACCAGAAATGCGCCTCGCCCGTCGCATAGGTCGCCGCCAGCGCCTCGGCGTCCATATGCGCGACCATCAGCACCGCGCCCGATCCGGCGTCGGTCACGACGGCGGTGATCAGCCCCGCCGCGTCGAATTTGGGATCGAGCTCCAGCCCGGCTTCGCGTTTGTCGTCCATGACCGGAGAAATAGAGCGCGCATCGGCAAAGGTCACGCCCGGCATCTTGCCATCAAATGGAGAGCCATACCCTCCCGGTTCTATGCAATGGAGAGCCATACCCTCCCCGTCACCCCGGACTTGTTCCGGGGTCCATCGGGCGGCTGGGCAGGCGCTGGAGGGGTGAACGCCACTCTTGCGGCACCATGGACCCCGGAACAAGTCCGGGGTGACGGGGGGCGGGCTGTTCACGACATATCCTACCCAACTGAACATCAGGCATTTTCCACGAATGATGACAAAAGGGCGACAAACCCCCTTCGGCTCCCTATATGGCGCGCACCCCCCAATGATCCGGCCGCAGAGATGCTGACGACCAACCCTTTCGATGACGACAAGCTGCGCGAGGAATGCGGCATCTTCGGCGTCGCCCAGGCGGAGGGCGCGTCCGCGCTCGTCGCATTGGGCCTCCACGCCCTGCAGCATCGCGGGCAGGAGGCCGCCGGCATCACCAGCTTCGACGGCCAGCACTTCCACACCCACCGCGCGATGGGCCATGTCGCCGGCAATTTCGACCGCGACGAGATCATCCGCGCATTGGCCGGCACCATGGCGTGCGGCCATGTCCGCTATTCGACCACGGGGGAGACCGCCCTCCGGAACGTCCAGCCGCTCTACGCCGATCTCGCCTCGGGCGGCTTCGCGGTGGCGCATAACGGCAACATCTCGAACGCGATGAAGCTCCGGCGGGAGCTGGTCCGCCGCGGTTCGATCTTCCAGTCGACCAGCGATACCGAGACGATCATCCACCTCGTCGCCACCTCGCATTACCGGACCTTGCTCGATCGCTTCATCGATGCGCTGCGCCAGGTCGAGGGCGCCTATTCGCTGATCTGCATGACGCCCGAGGGCATGATCGCCTGCCGCGATCCGCTCGGCATCCGCCCGCTCGTCATGGGCCGGCTGGACAAGTCGGTGATCTTCGCCTCGGAAACCGTGGCGCTCGACGTCGTCGGCGCGACCTTCGAGCGCGAGGTGGAGCCGGGCGAGCTGGTCACGGTGCAGAATGGTGAGGTCAAGTCGATCCGCCCGTTTGCCACCGTCAGTCCTCGCCCCTGCATCTTCGAGCATGTCTATTTCTCGCGCCCCGATTCGATCGTCGCGGGCGAATCGGTTTACTCGGTGCGCAAGGCGATCGGCGCGGAGCTCGCCATCGAAAGCCCGGTCGACGCCGATCTGGTCATCCCGGTCCCCGATTCGGGCGTGCCTGCGGCGATCGGCTATGCCCAGCAATCGGGCATCCCGTTCGAACTCGGCATCATCCGCTCGCACTATGTCGGCCGCACCTTCATCCAGCCCGGCGACAAGGTCCGGCATCTCGGCGTCAAGCTCAAGCACAACGCCAACCGCGCGCTGATCGAGGGCAAGCGGATCATCCTGATCGACGATTCGATCGTCCGCGGCACCACGTCGCTCAAGATCGTCCAGATGATGCGCGACGCCGGCGCGGCGGAGGTGCACATGCGTATCGCCAGCCCGCCGACGCGCCACAGCTGCTTCTACGGCGTCGACACGCCGGAGCGCACCAAGCTGCTCGCCGCGCAGCACGACGTCGCCGGCATGCGGGAGTTCATCCACGCCGACAGCCTCGCCTTCGTCTCGATCGGCGGGCTCTACAAGGCGCTGGGCGAGGCGCGCCGCGCCGACATCCACCCGCAATATTGCGACGCCTGCTTCACCGGCGATTATCCGACGCGGCTCACCGATCAGGATGAGCTCGCCCCCGCCGACCAGTTCTCGCTGCTAGCCGAAAAGACCGCATGACCGATCATCTGAAGGACACGCTCGCCCTCGTCACGGGGGCGAGCCGGGGGATCGGCGCGGCCACCGCAAAGGCGCTCGCTGCGGCGGGCGCGCATGTCATCCTCACCGCCCGCACCGCCGGCGGGCTCGAGGAGGTCGAGGACGCGATCCATGCGGCCGGCGGCAGCGCCACCATCGCCCCGCTCGACCTGACCGACGGCAGCAGCATCGGCCGGCTGGCGCAGGCGGTGGCCGATCGCTGGGACGCGCTCGACACATTGGTCCTCAACGCGGCGATGCTCGGCTCGCTTGGTCCCGTCCCGACCGCCGACCCCAAGGAATTCGCCAGGGTGATGACCTTGAACGTCACCGCCCAGCAGGCGCTGATCGCCGCCTTCGATCCGCTGCTGCGCAGGTCGAAGCGCGCCCGCGTCATCGCCGTCACGTCGAGCGTCGCCGCCCGCCCGCGCGCCTATTGGGGCGCTTACGGCGCCTCCAAGGCCGCGCTGGAAACGCTCGTGACGGCCTATGGCGAGGAGATGCGCAACCTCTCCCAGGTCCGCACCGCCATCCTCGATCCCGGCGCCACCCGCACCCAGATGCGCGCCCGCGCCTATCCCGGCGAGGACCCCGCGAGCGTCAAGCAACCGGAGGTGGTCGCCGAGGCGATCGCCGATCTGCTCGCCCATGATTTCGAGACGGGCCACCGCGTCAGGCTGGATTGAGCACCGGCTTCAACGACGGGGTCGGCATCCCACCCTGATCCTCCCCATGCGAAGCAGGGGGAGGGGGACCACCCGAAGGGTGGTGGAGGGGGCAAGCCACAGGGGGCTGCGCTGCGTGGTGAAGCTCCCACCATGCTTCGCAGGTGGAGGACCTATCTAAGCCGCCAGCACCCGGTCCTTGCCCGCCTCTTTCGCCGCATAAAGCCGCTCGTCGGCCCGCTCCAGCGTGTCGCCCTCCTCCACCGGCGCGTCGGGCGGCGCGGCCTCGGCGACGCCGGCCGAAAAGGTGATGCGCCCCAGCGGCTGGTCGGTCTCGCGCAGCCGCATCCGCCGGTCGCCCACCGTCTCGCGCGCCTTGTCGACGATCGCGGTCGCCGCGGCGACGTCCAGCCCCTCGAACAGCACGACGAACTCCTCGCCGCCCCAGCGGCCGGTGAAGTGCGGCGCGCAGGCCTCGGCCAACGTGCTCGCCACCGCCTTCAGCACCCGGTCGCCGACGCCGTGGCCCCAGCGGTCGTTGATCAGCTTGAAGTCGTCGATGTCGATGATCGCAGCGGACCAGCGCGCCTTCGCAACCACCAGCCGCTCGATCTCGGCGTTGATCCCGCGGCGGTTGGGCAGCCCCGTTAGGTGATCGGCCATCGCCTCCAGCCGCGCCTCCTCCAGGTCGGCGCGCAGCTGGATCGCCTCGGCGGTCGCGTCGGCCAGCTGCTTCTCGGCGATCGCGGTGCGCTCGATCATCGCCGCGGCCACGTCGCGCAGCGCGATCCGCCCCTCGGCGACCGCGTCGAGCTGGTCGAGATTGGCGGCGATGTCGCGGCCGAACTCCCCGGTGGCGCGCGCGGTCTCGGCGGTCAGGTCGACCAGCCGCAGCGCCTGGCGCCGCACCGCATTGGCGATCGCCTCGGTCCGTCCGCCGTCGGCGCGGCCGAAGCCCTGCGCCGCCATGATCGCCTCGACCTCGCTCTGGCTGATCCGCACCCGCCCGTCGACGATCGCCGAGACGGCGCGCGCGACCTCCTCATCCTCGCCGGTGAGGAAGAGATAGCCTAGCGCATAGTTGACCGGCAGCGGCTCCAGCCGCTGCTCCTCCAGAAAGCCGATCACCTCTTCGGCCAATTGCCTGTTCTGCATGATGCCCCTCTTGTCGTCCGCGCCCGCCTCCCCCGGCCGCGAATGCCGTCTTCAATCCGCCGCCGCGATCAGCCTGCCGAAAAAGGCCAGCCGCGCCGCGCCCAGCTCGGGCCCGGTCGCCTTCGGCCAGGCGGCCGATTGCGCGATGACGATGCGCTTCGCCGGATCGACCGTGATCGCCTGCCCGAATATCCCCTGCGCGCCGTAGCGGCCCTGCGGATAGGTCCACCACTGATAGCCGTAGCCGAAGCCCGGCCGCCCGGTCTGGGCCTTCGCCGCGGTCGCGTTGGCGAACCAGTTGTCGGGCACCACGCCCTTGCCGCCCTCCAGCGCGAACTGCCCCATGCGGGCATAGTCGCGCAGCGAAACCGACATGCAGCACCCGCCCAGGTCCTGCATCGTCCCGTCGATCATCCAGAAGGCGTCCTGCTCCATCCCATAGGGCCGCCACACCTTCTCGCTCAGATAGGCGGCCAGGCTCTTCCCCGTCACGCGGGTCACCAGCACGCCGATCAGATTGGTCTCGCCGGTCTTGTAGACCCATTTCTCGCCCGGCGGCGTGGCGCGCGGCAGCGTGCGCATATAGGCCACAGTGGGATCGACCCCGGGCGGCACCTCCGCTGCGTACATCTTCGCCACGTCCGAATTGGGATCGGTATAGTCCTCGTTCCACCGCACGCCGGAGGTCATCGTCAGCAGCTGCTCGACCGTCACCCCGTCATAGCCCGATCCCGCCAGTTCCGGGATATACCGCGTGACGGGATCGGAAAGTGACTTGATGGAACCGTCGCGCACCGCCGCGCCCACCAGCGTGGAGGTGAAAGACTTGGCCACCGAAAAGCTCGTCCAGCGCCCTTCGGGGCCATAGCCGAAGGCGTATCTCTCCAGCCGCACCTTGCCGTCCTGCAGCACGATCAGCCCGGCGACGTTGTTGGCCTGCATATAGGCGTCGACCTCCGCGTCGCCGATCGCGAGCGGCGCCCCCGCCGGCAGGGTGCGGACATTGCCGCCCGCGGTCACCCGATGCCCCGGAAAAAGCGTCTCCATCGCGCGGAACCGTTCGAAGCGCTGCGCCTGCGCCCAGAACAGGATCTCCGCGCCGGCGGATTTCATCTGCGCCTGGTTTTCGGCCGTCAGCGGCTTGCCGACCAGCGGCGCCTCGGCAACCGGCGCATCGCCGACGCTCGCGCAAGCCCCCAGCAGCAGCGCCAGCGCCGTCCCCCAAATCCTCATGCAGCCCCCTTCTTCACCAGCGTCACCTGGGCGACGTCGATGCCGCCGCCCCGGAATCCGCCCTCGCAATACATCAGATAATATCGCCACAAATCCACGAAATCACGATCGAATTCATGCGGCAGCCGCCCCTCCTCCACCGCCGTGTCGAAGGCGATGCGCCAGCGCCTGAGCGTCTCGGCGTAATCGAGCCCGAAGCCGTGCCTGTCACGCCATTCCAGTCCCCGCGCCTCGGCCAGCGCGCGGAAGCGGCTTTCGGAAAGCAGCATGCCGCCGGGAAAGACATAGGCCTGGATGAAATCGACGCTCCGGGCATAGGCCTCGAACACGTCGTCCTGGATCATGATATACTGGATGGCGGCGCGTCCGCCCGGCCTCAGCCGCGCGGCGATCGCGTCGAGATAGGCGGGCCAATATTGCCGCCCGACCGCCTCCACCATCTCGACGCTGGCCACCGCGTCGTAGCTGCCGGTCGCGTCGCGATAGTCGGTCAGCTCGATCGAGA
Source organism: Sphingomonas gilva (assembly GCF_003515075.1). Taxonomy (GTDB): domain Bacteria; phylum Pseudomonadota; class Alphaproteobacteria; order Sphingomonadales; family Sphingomonadaceae; genus Sphingomonas; species Sphingomonas gilva. The sequence goes on along the minus strand of NZ_QWLV01000006.1, from coordinate 22,303 downwards.
CGCGGTCCGCCACCCCCTGCGCTTCCGCCGCGGCGACCGCCACCGCGCGCTGGCTGGGCGAAAGCGTCAGCGCGGTGACATGCGCCCCATGCTCCTTCGCCATGTGGCAGGCGAGCGCCCCCCAGCCGCAGCCGATCTCAAGCACCCGCGATCCGGGCTTGAGGTCGAGCCGCCCGGCCAGCCGCTCCATCTTGCGCAGCTGCGCGTCGGTCAGCGGTTCGGCCGGGTCGGCGAAGATCGCGCTCGAATAGCTCAGCGTGGGATCGAGCCAAGCGGCGTAGAAGTCGTTGCCCAGGTCGTAATGGAAGGCGATGTTGCGCCGCGCCCCGCCGCGGTCGTTGCGCCGCAGCCAGTGCCGCGCGCGCCGCATCAGCCGCGGCCAGCCCTTGGGCCGCCCGCTCGCGCCCAGCGGCACGCGGTTGCGCATGAACAGGTCGAACAGCGGCACGGGGTCGGGGCTGGTCCATTCCCCCTTCGCCCAGGCGACGTACCAGCCCGCCGATCCGTCGAACGCCAGCCGCACCAGCGCGCGCCAGCTCGCAAGGCCGACGATCGCCACCGGGCCGGGCGCACGCCCGCCGAGCAGCCGCGTCCGCCCATCGGGCAGCGTCGCCTCGACCGCGCCCGTCTCCAGCCCGCGATCGATCCGGTCGAGCATCTTCTGGAACAGCGGCTCGAACAGCGCCAGCCAGCGCCCGCCGCGTCCCGCCGCCCGGTGGACGGCGGTGCGGCGGCCGCGATTGGTCGAAGGCGCGTTCATGTCCCTCCCATGCGCCCAACCGGCGCTCCGGGACAAGACCGAACCGGCGGGCGCCTGTCAGATGACGTGCGGCTGCTTTTCGACCTGCCAGGTCTGCCCCTTGGCGACCAGCTTCTGCAGGTCGGCCGCCTTGCCCTGCGCGGCGGCGCGGTTCTGCTCGACCACCGCGCTGTCGAAGGTCGGGCGCGGATCGTCGTAAAGCACGCCCAGCGCCATCGGGAACGGCCCGAACGGCATCTCGACCAGCATGTGCGCCACCGCCCGGTTCCTGACGTTGTGGACGATCACGCCCGCCGCCTGCCAGTCGCCGTCCGCGACATCGATCACCTTCAGCGACAGCGTCTCCATGTCGAGCGCCAGGCCCTTCATATCCTTGTCGAACAGCATCGGCTTGCCGTCCTCCAGCCACAGCTGCCCGGTCGCCGCATTGGCCTTTTCGGTAAAGGGGGCGAACACGTCGTCATTATAGACGATGCAGTTCTGGAAGATCTCGACGAACGCCGCGCCCTTGTGCGCATGCGCCGCCTTCAGCACCGCCGGCAGGTTCTTGTGCACGTCGATCCCGCGCGCGACGAACCGCGCGCCCGATCCCAGCGCGAAGGCGCAGGGGCTGGCGGGCCGGTCGACCGAGCCGAACGGCGTCGACGGGCTGCGCGTCCCGACGCGGCTCGTCGGCGAATATTGCCCCTTGGTCAGCCCGTAGATCTCGTTGTTGAACAGCAGCACCTGGCAGTCGAGGTTGCGGCGCAACAGGTGCATCGTGTGGTTGCCGCCGATCGACAGCGCGTCGCCGTCGCCGGTGATGATCCACACGTCCAGCTCGGGATTGGCCAGCTTGACCCCGGTCGCCACCGCCGGCGCGCGGCCGTGGATGGTGTGGAAGCCGTAGGTCTCCATATAATAGGGGAAGCGGCTGGAGCAGCCGATGCCGCTGACGAAGACGGTGTTCTCCGGCTTCACGCCCAGCTCGGGCATGGTGCGCTGCACCGCCTTCAGCACGGCATAGTCGCCGCAGCCGGGGCACCAGCGCACCTCCTGGTCGGACTCCCAGTCCTTGGGGCTGGTCTTGGCGATCGGGGTCATGTCGTTCATGGAGCTGGGACCTTCGGGTCAGGCGGACTGGGGCGACGTCGCGCCCTCGCCGGCCTTGTTGTGTCCGTCGTCATGGCCGGACATCGGTTCGGGAAGCTGCGTGCGGTCGGCGGGAAGCTCGCCGCCCTCGTTGCCGGCTATGCCGTCGAAGCAGGCGGCGATCGCCGCCTCGATCTCGGCGATGCGGAAGGGCTGGCCGGAGACCTTGTTGAGCGGCGTCGCGTCGACCAGATACTGGTCGCGCAGCACGGTCTTGAGCTGGCCGGTGTTCATTTCCGGCACCAGGATGCGGTCGTAACCGGCGAGCAGCTCGCCCATGTTCCCCGGCATCGGCCAGATGTGGCGGATGTGGATGTGGCTGACGTCCAGCCCCTGCTTGCGCGCGCGGCGCACCGCCATGTGGATCGGCCCGAAGGTCGATCCCCAGCCGACCACGGCGAGCCTGCCCGAAGCCTCGCCCAGCGCGACGTCCTGATCGGGCACGTCGATCCCCGCCACCTTGTCGCGGCGAAGCTCGGTCATCGCCTGGTGGTTGGCGGGCGAATAGTCGATATTGCCCGTCCCTTGCGCCTTCTCGATGCCGCCGATGCGGTGGAGCAGCCCCGGCGTGCCCGGCTTGACCCAGGGCCGCGCCAGCTTCTCGTCGCGGCCATAGGGCAGGAAGCCGCTCTCGGGCGCCTGGGTGAGGAAGCTGACGGGGAACGGCGCGTAGCCCGCCATGTCGGGCACCTTCCACGGCTCCGCGGCATTGGCGATATAGCCGTCGGTCAAGAGCATCACCGGGGTCATATATTGCGTCGCGATCCGCACCGCCTCGATCGCGCAGTCGAATGCGTCGGCGGGGCTGCGCGCGGCGATCACCGGCATCGGCGCGTCGCCATTTCGCCCATAAACAGCCTGATATAGGTCGGACTGCTCGGTCTTGGTGGGAAGCCCGGTCGAAGGCCCGCCGCGCTGCGAGTTGATGATCACCAGCGGCAGCTCGGTCATGATCGCGAGCCCGATCGCCTCGGTCTTGAGCGCGATGCCCGGCCCCGAGGAGGAGGTGACGCCGAGCGACCCGGCATAGGACGCGCCCAGCGCAGAGGCGACCGCGGCGATCTCGTCCTCCGCCTGGAAGGTGGTGACGCCGAACTCCTTCAGCCGCGACAGGTGGTGGAGGATCGCCGAGGCGGGCGTGATCGGATAGCCGCCGAAGAACATCGGCAGATCGGCAAGCTGCGCGCCCGCGACCAGCCCGAGCGAGATCGACTCGGCGCCGGTGACGGTGCGGTAAAGCCCCGGCTCGACCGGCGCGGCGGGCACCGAATGCTGGGTGATGTCGCCGCCGATCTCCGCGGTTTCGCCATAGGCATGGCCGGCGTTCAGCGCGGCGATGTTGGCTTCGGCCAGCTCGGGCTTCTTGGCGAACTTGGCCTTGAGCCAGTCGACGATCGGCTGGCGGTCGCGATCGAACATCCACAGCGCCAGCCCCAGCGTCCACATGTTCTTGCAGCGCAGCGCTTCCTTGTTGCCCAGGCCGAAGGGCTTCACCGCGTCGAGCGTCAGCTGCGAGATGTTGAAGCTCAACAGCTGCCACTTCGACAGGCTGCCGTCGCTCAGCGGATTGACGTCGTATTTGGCCTTGGCGAGGTTGCGGTCGGTGAACTCGCCCTCGTCGGCGATGATCAGGCCGCCGGGCTTCAGCGCCTCGACATTCACCTTGAGCGCCGCGGGGTTCATCGCGACGAGCACGTCGGGCGCGTCGCCCGCGGTCTCGATCGCGGTCGATCCGAAATTGATCTGGAAGGCGGAGACGCCGAACAGCGTGCCCTGCGGCGCGCGGATTTCGGCGGGGAAGTCAGGGAAGGTCGCCAGATCGTTGCCCGCGAGCGCGGTCGCCAGCGTGAACTGGCCGCCGGTCAGCTGCATGCCGTCGCCCGAATCCCCGGCGAAACGCACTACGATGGCTTCGGGTACGGGATTGGCGGCGGCCTCACTGGGGGTCACCTGATGCGCGGCTGTCGCCATTATGTCGTCGTCCTGCGGTAAGCTTTATATCGTGCCTGCGTCTCTACGCCCGCACGGCCTTCACCCCAAGGTAGAAAATGGCGCGGCGCGGACAACCTCGGCTTGGCCTCTTTCCCGCCTCGTCACGCCGCAACGGGTTTTCTTTGGCTACCGAACGGCTAAGCAAAGAGCTCGTAAGGAGAGCCGCCGATGACCGAGCCTTTCGTCCGTCCCGATGTCCAGCAGTTCCTCGCCTATCTCAACGCGCTGCCGGGACCGAAGATGCACGAGATGGACGCGCCCTCCGCCCGCGCGGTCTATCGCGCGATGAAGGACGTGGCCGATCCGCCCGTGGGCGATCTGGCGGTGATCAGGGACCTGACCATTCCCGGCCCGGCGGGCGACATCCCCGCGCGGCTGTTCGACGCCAGGGAAACGCGCGAGCCGGGGCCGGCGATGGTCTTCTTCCACGGCGGCGGCTGGGTGATCGGCGATATCGACACCCATGCCAGCTACTGCGCGGAGGCGGCGCGCGTGCTCGACATGCCGGTGGTCTCGGTCGACTACCGCCTCGCGCCCGAGCATCGCTGGCCCGCCGCGCCCGACGATTGCGAGGCGGCGGCGCGCTGGGTGGCGGAAAGCCCGGCGGCGCTGGGGCGCACGGTCACCGGTTTGGTCTTGTCGGGCGACAGCGCCGGCGGCACGCTGACCATCGTCGCGGCGATCGACCTGCGCGACCGGCCCGCGGCCGTCCCCGTGATCGCCCAGCTGCCGATCTATCCGGCGGCGGACATGGCGCGCGACTATCCGTCCTACGAACAGTTCGCCGAGGGCTTCCTGCTGACGCGTGATGCGATGACGTGGTTCGACGACGCCTATCGCGCCGATCTGACCCACCTGCGCGGATCGCCGATGAACGCCGATCTGGCCGGGCTGCCGCCGGCGGTGATCATCACCGCCAGCCTCGATCCGATCCGCGACCAGGGCCGCGCCTATGCCGGCGCGCTCGCCGCGGCGGGCGTGCCGGTGGTGTACCGCGAGGCCGTCGGCAACGTCCACGGCTTCATCAACGTCCGCCAGGCGATCCCGTCTAGCCAGGGCGACGTGGCGGGCTTCCTGGCGGCGGCCAAGGCGGTGATCGCCGAGGCCGAGGCCAACCGCGTCATGGCCCAGGCGGCGGGGTGAAATCCTCCCCGCTTTGCGGGGAGGGGGACCATGCGCAGCATGGTGGAGGGGGCTCTCCACCACCGCCTTGCTCGCGGCCGGCCCCCTCCACCAGCCTGCGGCTGGTCCCCCTCCCCGTGCCGGGGAGGATCTTGAGGAAGTGAGCATGACCGACCCCACCTCCCTCCCCTACCGCCCCTGCGTCGGCGTGATGCTGCTCAACAGAGAGGGTCAGGTGTTCGTCGGCCAGCGGCTCGACAACAAGCTGGAGGCCTGGCAGATGCCGCAGGGCGGGATCGATCCCGGCGAGGACGCCGAGGCCACCGCCATCCGCGAGCTGGGCGAGGAAACCGGCATCGCGCCCGAGCATATCGAGATCGTCGCGCGCGCGCCGGAGGAGCTGTTCTACGACCTTCCGCAAGAAATGATCGGCAAGATCTGGGGCGGCCGCTATCGCGGCCAGCGGCAGATCTGGTTCCTAGCGCGCTTCACCGGCCGCGACAGCGACATCGACATCCGCACCGCGCACCCCGAATTCCGCGCGTGGAAATGGGCCGACGCGTCCGAGCTGCCGCACATGATCGTGCCGTTCAAGCAGGCGCTCTACCGGCAGATACTCGCCGCCTTTGCCGGCCATTTGGCGGATAAATCTTAACCGGCGCGGTCCGGTGCCTTTTCATGGTCAAAATCGCTGCCTAACGAGCGTCGCCATGTACCGTTTCGCCATCCTCCCCGCCCTGCTGCTCAACGCGAACGCGCCGGACAGCAGCCAGATCGCGCAGACGGAAGCCGATCTGGTCGCGATCGATCCCGGCCAGGGCCTACCGCGCGCGCCCCGGATCGAGCCGGCGCGCATTCCGCCGGAGGTGCGCGCGATGGTCGACGCGGCGCTCGCCAGCGGGAATGAGGGCGAGGTCAACACCATCGTCAAATATGCCGTGAAGGCGGCGCCCGACTTCACCAAGGAAATCCGCGCGCTGGCCAACAAATGGCGCGACGATCGCGAGCAGCAGCGCGTCGCCCATATCCGCGGCGCAAGCGCGTTCGATCTGTGGAACGGGCGCGGCGAGGTCGGCGGGTTCCTGACCACCGGCAATACCGAGAATGTCGGGCTTTCCGCCAAGTTCGACCTGACCCGCGAAGGGCTGCAATGGCGCCACCGTGTGTTCGCCAACGCCGATTACCAGGAGAGCCTGGGCGTCGTATCGCGCGAACGCTACGCGGTGGGCTACGAACCCAACTACAAGTTCGACGACCGGCTCTACGCCTATGGCGCGGTGCTGTACGAAAGCGACCGCTTTCTGGGCTATTTCGACCGCTATTCGGCATCGGCGGGTGTCGGTTACGGCCTGATCCGCGAACGCGACATGTCGCTCGACATCACCATCGGCCCGGCCTTTCGCCAGACCAACTATACCGTGGAGCCTTTGGAGAACAGCGTCGGCGGGCGCGGCAGCATGGATTTCAACTGGAACATCGCGCGCGGGCTGAAATTCACCCAGGACGCCTCGGCCTATGTCCACACGATCAACTCGACGATCAGCGCGACGTCGGGCATCGAGGCCAAGCTGATCGGCCCGCTTTCCGCGCGCCTTTCCTACAACCTGCAATATGAAAGCGTGCCCGCGGCGGGGCGCACCTCGGTCGACACGATCAGCCGGGCGGCGCTGGTCTACGACTTCTAGGCGCGCCTAGCGTTCCCCGTTGTCGATTGCCTCATTATCATCCGTCGCCCCTGCGCAGGGCCCCCAGCAAAGTATTACTTTGCTGGGAACCCAAGGCAGGGGCCGCTGGGTTTGTGGCGCAACCGATGTTGCATATGCCGACGGCGGCCCCTGCCTTCGCAGGGGCGACGAGTTTGAGTTGGTGGGAACGCGGCGCAATATTTCGACACGAACGCCGGGGGGTTACGGAAACGCATCCAATCGCGCTAGACGCGGGCGGATGAGAGGACTTTCGACGATGGAGGCGGATGCGGTCGCGTTCGCCCGAAGCCGCCCGATGCTGGAGAACACCCAAGGCTGGGCGGCGATCAACAGCGGCACGCGCAACATGGGCGGCCTGGCGCAGCTGGCCGCGGGGCTGGCCGACGCCTTCTCGGCGCTGCCCGGCGAGCTGCGGCTGGTCCAGCCCGCGCCGGTCGAGGCGGTCGATCCCGACGGATCGGTGCGCGTATTGGAGCATGGGCGGCACCTGCACCTGACGGTGCGTCCCGAGGCGCCGGTGCAGATGCTGTTCACCGGCCATATGGACACCGTTTTTCCCGCCGATCATCCCTTCCAGGCGCAGCAATGGCTGGAAGAGGGCGTGCTGAACGGGCCCGGCGTCGCAGACATGAAGGGCGGGCTCGCGCTGATGCTCGCCGCGCTGGAGGCCGTCGAGACCACCCCTGCAGCAGGGCGGATCGGCTATGAGGTGGTGATCAATTCGGACGAGGAGACCGGCTCCTTCTCCTCCGCCGCCCTGCTCGCCCAGGCGGCGCGCGGCAAGGTTGCGGCGCTGACCTACGAACCGGCGCTGCCCGACGGCACGCTCGCGGGCGCGCGCGGCGGCACGGGCAATTTCTCGATCGTGGTGCGCGGACGGAGCGCGCATGCCGGGCGCAATCCGGAGGACGGGCGCAACGCCGTCGTCGCCGCCGCCGCGCTGGCGGTGCGGCTGGCCGGGGCCAAGGGGCCAGGCCTCGCGGTCAACCCGGCGCGGATCGACGGCGGCGGGCCGAACAACGTCGTCCCCGATCTCGCCGTGCTCCGGATCAATTTCCGCCCCGCCTCGCAGCAGGAAATTGCACACGCCCAAACCGAAATCGATGCCGCGGTCACCGCGGTCGCGGCGGCGCATGAGGTGAAGATCGAGGTGCATGGCGGCTTCAACCGCCCGCCCAAACCGATCGACCCCGGCGCCGAAAAGCTGTTCGGGCTGGTCAAGCAAGCCGGCGCCGACCTCGGCCTCGATATCGGCTGGCGCGATACCGGCGGGGTGTGCGACGGCAACAACATCGCCGCGTGCGGCGTGCCCGTGGTCGACACGATGGGCGCGCGCGGCGGGGCGATCCATTCGGCGGACGAATTCCTTATCGCCGACAGCCTGGCGGAGCGCGCGGCGCTGTCCGCCGTCACCATCCTGCGCATCGCCGAAAAGGGCGCCGCATGAGCTTCGTCATTCGCGCCGCGCACGAAGGCGATCTGCAGCCGCTTTACGAGATGGCCAAATTGACCGGCGGCGGCTTCACCAACCTGCCGCCTGAAAAGCCCGCGCTCCGCGCCAAGCTCGAACGCTCGGCCGAGGCGTTCGCGCGCGGCGATGTCGATGATCCGCGCGACGAGCTGTTCGTGCTGGTGCTGGAGAACACCGAGACCGGCGAGGTGCGCGGCACCTGCCAGCTGTTCACCATGGTCGGGCAGCGCTGGCCCTTCTACAGCTACCGCATCGGCACGCTCACTCAGCACAGCCAGGAGCTCGCGCGCACCTTCAAGGCCGAGATGCTGACGCTCTCGACCGATCTCGAGGGCGCGAGCGAGGTGGGCGGGCTGTTCCTCCACCCGGGCGAGCGAGCGGGCGGGCTGGGACTGCTGCTCGCCCGCAGCCGCTACCTGTTCATTCGCGCCCACCGCGCGCGCTTCGGGAACCGCATCCTCGCCGAGTTGCGCGGGGTGATCGACGAGGCGGGCGGCTCGCCCTTCTGGGACGGGCTCGCCGGCAAGTTCTTCGGCATGACCTTCCAGGAGGCCGACCAGTTCAACGCGGTCCACGGCAACCAGTTCATCGCCGATCTGATGCCCAAGCACCCGATCTACACCGCGATGCTCAGCGAGACCGCACGCGCCGCGATCGGCATGCCCCACCCTTCCGGCCGCGCGGCGATGCGGATGCTGGAGAATGAGGGCTTCGCCTTCGAACGCTATATCGACATCTTCGACGGCGGCCCGACGATGACCGCGATGACCGACGGGGTGCGCAGCATTCGCGACGCGCGCGAAGGCATGGTGAGCGCCCTGAACGGCGGCGGCGAGGATGCGCTGATCGCGACCGGCCGCCTCGCGGATTTCCGCTGCGCCTATGGTAAGATCGGCAAGGGCGTCACGCTGGACGAGGCGAGCGCGGCGGTGCTGGGCGTAAAGCCCGGCGACAGCGTGAGCTACATCGCAAGATAGCGCGTCGCCCCTGCGCAGGCAGGGGCCGCTGTCGGCATATGCAAAGCCGATTGCGTCCCAAACTCAGCGGCCCCTGCCTTCGCAGGGGCGACGGTTGTGGCTATGGCACAGCCCATGCTCCAGGAAATCAACTTCGACGGCATCATCGGCCCCAGCCACAACTACGCCGGCCTCTCCCCCGGCAACCTCGCGGCGACAGGCAATGCGGGGAAAATCTCGCATCCCCGCGCGGCGGCGCTGCAGGGCATCGCCAAGATGCGCGCCAATGTCGAGCTGGGGCTGGCGCAAGGCATCTTCCTTCCACTCGACCGGCCCGACGCGCGCTGGCTGGCGAGCCTCGCCACCGATATCGCCACCGCCGAACCGCACCTCGCCGCGCAGGCGATGAGCGCGTCGGCGATGTGGGCGGCCAACGCCGCCACGGTCTCCCCCGCCCCCGACGCGGCGGACGGCAGGTGCCACCTGACCGTCGCCAACCTCGTCACCATGCCGCACCGCAGCCATGAATGGCCGGGCACGCTGGCGCAGCTCAAGCTCGCCTTCGCCCATCCCGCCTTCGCGGTGCATCCGCCCGTCCCCGCCCCTTTCGGAGACGAGGGCGCGGCCAATCACATGCGCCTCACCCCCGCGCACGGCGAGCCGGGCGTGGAGGTCTTCGTCTACGGCGTCTCGGGCGGACCCTTTCCGGCGCGCCAGCATATCGAGGCGTCGAAAGCGATCGCCCGCGCGCACGTGCTCGATCCCGCGCGCACCTTGTTCGTCGAACAGAATCCCGACGCCATCGCCGCCGGCGCGTTCCACAACGACGTCGTAGCGGTCGCGAACGCGAATGTGCTGTTCGCCCACGAGCTGGCCTTCAAGGACAAATCCGCATTTTACGCAGAGCTGCGCGATCGGCTGCCCGAGGTGGCGATCGTCGAGGTGCCCGCCGATCGCGTCAGCCTGGCGGACGCGGTCCGGTCCTATCTGTTCAACGCCCAGCTGGTCACGCTTCCGCAAGGCGGAATGGCGCTGATCCTGCCGACCGAATCGCGCGACAACCCGCGCGTCTGGAGCTGGCTGGAGGAGATGGTCGCCGGCAACGGCCCGATCCGCCGGCTGGTGCCGGTCGACGTGCGCGAGAGCATGTCCAACGGCGGCGGCCCCGCCTGCCTGCGTCTGCGCGTCGTAGCGGACCCCGCGACGGTCGATCCGCGTTTCCTGGTCAATACGGCAAAGCTTGACCGGATCGCCGCGGTGATCGCCGCGCACTGGCCCGAGACGATCGAGCCCGCGCGGCTGACCGATCCGGCATTGATCGCCCGGATCCGCGCCGCCCGCCGCGCGCTTGCCGAGGCGCTCGATCTTGTCGGGATTCTTGACAGTTAACCAAGGATCCTAACCCGAAAATACGCATTTTCGCGGCTGGCCCAAGGCTTGCTTAACCTTTTCACATGTTCAAGCGTATCGCCCGCCTCTTCACCATCAAGACCAAATTCGAGGCGTTCCTCGTCATCTACGGCCTCGGCCTGGGCGCGGTGGAGCGCGGGCTGCACTATCAGCAGCAATATCCCGGCGCCTTCGGCTGGCTCCTCTTCGCGCTCTGCCCGATCGCCGTGTTCATGGCCGGCGCGAAGATATTGGAAGCGGTGGAACTGCGGCGGGAGCGCTGACCTCCGTCACACTTTCCGTTCCGTCTCCCCGGGCTTGTTCCGGAGTCCATCTCTCCACGGGCTCTGCATGCGCTTGGGGCACGCTGGATGCCGGAACAAGCCTGTCCTGAGCCTGTCGAAGGGTCCGGCATGACGGGGATGATTGCAGATGGCGCTCGGCAACAACGCCAAAAAACAAGTAAGCCCCGTCGCACGAGGCGGCGGGGCTCCCTTGTCTCTCTGGACCGAAGTCCTGAGAAGACGATTGCTCTTTCTTTCGATCAAGCCAGTGAAAAACGGGCGGCGTACGGATCGGTTCCACGCCGCCCTTAAATTTTTCAGCTCTCGTCCGGCGCACCGCCGGCACGCTGCCGCGCCAGCTCCTTCTCGAACGCGGCGCGGGCGTCCGCGATGGTCTTCTTGCACGCGGCGGGATCGACCAGTGCGCCGGACGCCGCCTTCTCGGCGAGCCCGATCGTCTCGATATGTCCCGCCAGCACGATGTCGCACGGCAGCGAGGCCATGCGATCGAAGCTCGCCGCATAGTCCTCCGCGATCCCCGGATAAGCGGCGTTGTCGACCAGGTCGTAGCCGGGCGCGCTGGTGCCGCACAGCACGACCACATCGGCCCCGCCCGCCTTCATCGTCCAGGTGGTGCAGCCTTTGGTGTGGCCGGGCGTGACATGCGCCGTCAGCACCGCGCCGCCCAGTTCCACCGTTTCGCGATCGCCGACGATCCGGTCCGCCCGCACCCGCGGATAGGCGAGATCGTCGCCCCAGGTGAAATCGCCGCGCCCGCCCGCCGCCATCAGCGCGGCATCGGCTTCGCTCGCCACCAGCCGCGCGCCGGTCTTCGCCTTGAGCGCGGCGACCCCGCCGACATGATCGGCATGCGCATGGCTGGTGAGGATGATCTTCACATCGGAGATGTCCATGCCGAGCGTCTTCAGGTTCGCCTCGATCTGCGGCAGCGTCTGGGCGAAGCCCGTATCGATCAGGATGATCCCATCCGGCGTCTTCACCGCATAGGCGCTGACATTCTTCGCGCCGACATAATAGAGGTCGCCGGCGATCTTGAACGGCCGCTGCGGCGCGTTCCACGGCACCCAGCTTTCGAGCAGCGGCTGCGGCGCCTCGATCTGCGCGACATCGGCCGGGCCGGGGGCGGCGTTGGCGAGCTCCCCCTCCGGCGTGCACGCGGCGGTTGCGGCCAACATGCCAAATAGCCAATAAGCTTTGCTCATGTAGAACTCTCCGGCCGACCATCGGCAGCCGCTTTTTCGTTGGATCAGGCCGCCATCGCAAAGGATGATGCTTCGTGCCAGCCCCTATATTTTCTCATGGCGGGCTCGACCTTACCGACGTGTCCCTGAACGCCCTGCGCGCGTTCGAAGCGGCGGCGCGGCACCTCTCCTTCACCCGCGCCGGCCTGGAATTGTCGGTGACGCAGGCGGCGGTGAGCCATCAGGTGAAGTCGCTGGAGGCGCGGCTGGGCGCGCCGCTGTTCCGCCGCACGGCGCGCGGGCTGGTGCTGACCGACGAGGGCCATGCGCTGCTGCCGACGCTCACCGAAGCGTTCGAGCGGATGTCGCGCGTGCTCGGCCAGTTCCACGGCGGGCGCCTCAAGGAGGTGCTGACGCTCAGCGTCGTCGGCACCTTCGCGGTCGGCTGGCTGCTGCCGCGGCTGTCCGCCTTCCGCGCGGCGCACCCGAACGTCGACCTGCGCCTCCTCACCAACAACAACCGCGTCGATCTCGCGGGCGAGAGCCTGGACTATGCCATCCGCTTCGGCGACGGCGTATGGCCGGGCTGCGAGGCGGAACGGGTCGCGCCCGCGCCCTTCGCGCCGCTGGCGTCGCCCGCGCTCGCCGAGAAGCTGCGCCGGCCGGCCGATCTGGCGGAGGTGCCGCTGCTCAGATCCTATCGCGTGGAGGATTGGCCGCGCTGGTTCGCCGCCGCGGGCGTCTCGGGCGTCACCGCGCGCGGGCCGCTGTTCGACAGCTCGTGGATCATGGTGCAGGCGGCGGTGCTGGGCGAGGGCGTCGCGCTCGCTCCCCCGTCGATGTTCGCGGGCGAGATCGCGGCGGGGCGGATCGTCCAGCCCTTCGCGGTTCAGGTGGATGCGGGCGCCTATTGGCTCGCCCGCCTCAGGAGCCGGCCGGTGACGCGCGCGATGGCGGCGTTTCGCGGATGGCTTGCGGACGCGCGCGGCGCTGGGCATGACAGCGCGGCATGACCGCCTTCACCGTCAACAACCAGCCGGTGCGATACCGCATGGACCCGGAGACGCCCCTGCTCTGGGCGCTGCGCGACGCGTCCAACCTGACCGGCGCCAAATATGGCTGCGGCACGGGCGATTGCGGCGCGTGCATCGTCGACGTCGACGGCAATGCGGTGAAGAGCTGCCAGATCTCGATCGCCGCCGTGGAAGGCGCGTTCGTCACCACCGTAGAAGGCCTGTCGCGCGACCGCTCGCACCCGGTGCAGCAGGCGATGGTGGCGGAGAACGCCGTCCAGTGCGGCTTCTGCACGCCGGGCATCGTCATGGCGGCCTCGGTGCTGCTCAAGAAGAACGCCAACCCGTCAGAGGCCGAGATCGAGGCGGCGATCACCAACCTGTGCCGCTGCGGCGTCTATCCCCGCCTCGTCCGCGCCATTCAGCGCGCCGCCCGCGTCCAGGCCGGCCGCGAAACCATCGCCGCCGCCCCGCCCCCGGGAATCGACCCGGCTGACGCGGCTAGGGCGGTCCCGGCGCTGACGCCCGGGCCAGCAAGATAACCCGCCCATAACCGTCACCCCGGACTTGTTCCGGGGTCCATCGTGCCGCGCGCGCCCAGGCCCTCAGATGGCACGCATCCCGCGCCACCTGCTACCTCCCGTCCAGCGGCACGATGGATGCCGGAACCAGTCCGGCATGACGTGTTGGTGAGGAAGTCTTCCCCTTCCCCCCCGCTTCCCCGCTGGCTAAACGCCGGCGCATGACGACCGGCGCGCCCCTCAAACTCTACAACTCGCTCACCCGCCAGCTGGAGGCCTTCCAGCCGATCGATCCCGCGCAGGTCCGCGTCTACACCTGTGGCCCCACCGTCTATAACTACCAGCATATCGGCAATATGCGCGCCTTCCTGTTCGCCGACACGCTCGGCCGCGTGCTGCGCTGGAAGGGCTACAATCTCAAGCACATCATCAACATCACCGATGTCGGCCACCTCACGTCGGACGCCGATGCCGGCGACGACAAGATGGAAAAGGCCGCGGCGGCGCAGGCGAAGTCGATCTGGGAAATCGCGGCGCACTATACCGAAGCGTTTAAGCGCGACGTCGCCCGCCTCAACATCACCCCGCCCGCCGAATGGACCGTCGCCACCGATCACATCCCGCAGATGATCGACTTCGCCAGGAGGATCGAGCGGGACTGCTACGAGATCGAGGGCGGGCTCTATTTCGACACCTCCAAGGTGCCGAACTACGGCAGCCTCGCCCGCGCCGCGACCGACGAGGGCGAGAGCCGGATCGATCCGGTCTCGGGCAAGCGCAATCCGGCCGATTTCGCCATCTGGCGCAAATCTTCCCCCGGCGAGCGGCGCCAGATGGAATGGGATTCGCCCTGGGGCAGGGGCGCGCCCGGCTGGCATCTCGAATGCTCGGTGATGAGCCTCCAGCATCTCGGCCACCCGTTCGACATCCACACCGGCGGCATCGACCACCGCGAAATCCACCACCCCAACGAGATCGCCCAGAACCAGGCCTATTGCAGCTGCGCCGACACCGGCGCACGCCTCTGGATGCACAACAATTTCCTGGTCGATCGGGGCGGCAAGATGTCCAAATCGACGGGCGAGTTCCTGACGCTGCAGGTCCTCGTCGACCGCGGCGTCCATCCCCTCGCCTACCGCCTGATGTGCCTCCAGGCGCATTACCGCAGCGAGCTGGAGTTTACCTGGGAAAGCCTGCTCGCGGCGCTGACGCGGCTGAAACGGCTGGTCCAGACGGTCGAAAAGCTGCGTGGTCAAATCCTCCCTCGCGCAGCGGGGGAGGGGGGCGTAGTCGGATCAAATGACCTGCCGGGGGCAGGTCATCCGACGGAGCCGGGTGCGTCAGCGCACCCGTGGGCGCAGCACGGTGGAGGGGGCTTGGAGCGCCTCGACCAAGCCGTCTCGGACGACCTCAACACCGCTCAAGCTCTTCCGGCGCTCGAAGAATTGCTCTCTGACAAGAGCCTGGCACCAGCCGACCGCCTCGCCACCCTGGAATCCTTCGACACCATCCTGGGCCTCAACCTCACCACCCTCACCCGCGCCGATCTCCGCGTCCGCCCCGCCGCCGCAACCATCGACGAACCCGCCATCGAAGCCCGCCTCGCCGAGCGTCGCGAGGCCCGCGCCGCCAAGGACTTCGCTCGCTCCGACGCGCTTCGCGACGAGCTCGCCGCCGCCGGCGTCGAGGTGATGGACGGCGATCCGCTCGGCTGGGACTGGAAGCTCGCCTAAATCCTCCCTCGCGCAGCGGGGGAGGGGGACCGCCAGCCGCAGGCTGGTGGTGGAGGGGGCTTGAGCTGTCACATCCCGATCGCCAATGCCCCCTTTCCTACATGGCAATGTTCTTCTATTGTTCCGATTCGCGGGTGTGATCGCCCGCCGCTCTTTGACGCTGTTAGCTCCGCCTCGTCCTGTGTCCCGACGCGTGCCTCGCCGTGTTCAGCTCGCGCGCGCCAGACGCTGAACATACTGAACTTCGTGTAACAATAGAACAATTTCGCGTAACGAAACTGCGCAACACCTGCGACTTATGCGACGCAAGCGGCCAAGGCCGCCGCTCGGCCCTCGCCCCCTCCGCGGGCTGTCCGGCGCTTCCTGAGACCAACCCTGACCAACCCGGAGCTTTCGGCTGTGCTCGCCATGCGCTAGGCCTCCGCCATGAAAGCCGTGCTCCCCGCCCTCGCCCGCCCGCTGATCGAGCCGCAGCTTCCGGCCGATCTCGCCGTCCACTGGTTCGCCTCGCGCGCCGATGCGGCGGAGGCGATCGTCGATGCCGATATCGCCTGGGTCGATGTCCAGGGCGCGGAGGACAGCGCCGCCATCGCCGCCAGGGGCGAGCGCCTCAAATGGCTGTTCACGCTCCGCGCCGGGATCGACGCCTATGACACCGCGCTGCTCCGCTCGCGCGGCACGGTGATGACCAACGGCACCGGCATCAACGCGGTCGCGGTCGCCGAATATGCCGTGCTCGGCATGCTCGCCGCGGCCAAGCGCTATGACGAGGTTGTGCGCCTCGCCGACCGCCACGAATGGACCACCGCCGCGCCGGGCACGGTCGAGCTCGCCGGCAGCCGCGCGCTGATTGTCGGCTACGGCACGATCGGCCGGCTGATCGGCGAGCGACTGAAGGCGTTCGACGTGGCCGTCACCGGCGTCACCCGTTCGGGCCGCGACGGCACGCTGACGCCCGATGCGTGGAAGCCGCGCATCGCCGAATTCGACTGGATCGTCCTCGCCGCGCCCTCGACCGGCGACACCGCGGCGCTGATCGGCGCCGACGAGCTCGCGGCGATGAAGCCCAGCGCCTGGCTGATCAACATGGCGCGCGGCGACATGGTCGATCAGGAGGCGCTGATCGCGGCGCTCGACGCGCGGACCATCGCCGGCGCGTTCCTCGACACCGTCGATCCCGAGCCGCTCCCGGCCGATCATCCCCTCTGGTCGGCGCCCAACGCGCTCCATTCGATGCATCTCTCGGGCCGCAGCCAGACGACGATGTTCCAGCGCGCGGTGGCGCTGTTCGTCGAGAATCTGGAGCGTTTCCGCGCAGGACAGCCGCTGCGCAATACCGTGGACCTCGACGCCGGCTACTGACTCCGTCGCCCCTGCGCAGGGCCCCCAGCAAAGTATTACTTTGCTGGGAACCCAAGGCAGGGGCCGCCAGGTTTGTGGCGCATCCGAACGCGCGCTCGCCGCCGGAGGCTCCTGCCTTCACAGGAGCGACGGCGAAGCCGTTCGATCACCGTCACAAGTTTTCCGCAATTGCCTCCGCGCGCGCGCTGGCGCATGGAAATTGCCGACACCGATTGATTGGATGACGCACATGGCCGCCAACTGGGCCCCCGAGAGCTGGACGAAGCACGAGGCGCGCCAGCTGCCCGACTATCCGGACGCCGCCGCGCTGGGCGCGGCGACCGATCAGCTCGCCACCTATCCGCCGCTGGTGTTCGCCGGCGAAGCGCGCAACCTGACCGCCGATCTGGCCAAGGTCGCGGAAGGCAAGGCGTTCCTGCTCCAGGGCGGCGACTGCGCCGAGAGCTTCGCCGAGTTCCACCCCAACAACATCCGCGACACCTTCCGCGTCATCCTGCAGATGGCGGTCGTCCTCACCTATGCGTCGAAGCTGCCGGTGGTGAAGGTCGGGCGCATGGCCGGCCAGTTCGCCAAGCCGCGCAGCGCGCCGACCGAGACGATCGATGGCGTCGAGCTGCCCAGCTACCGCGGCGACAACGTCAACGATATCGCCTTCACGCCCGAAGCGCGCCACCCCGATCCGCAGCGGATGGTGCGCGCCTATTCGCAGTCGGCGGCGACGCTCAACCTGCTGCGCGCCTTCGCCTCGGGCGGCTACGCCAACCTCCATCAGGTCCACCGCTGGACGCACGACTTCATGGGCCGCAGCCCATGGGCCAAGAAATATGCCGAGACCGCCGACCGCATCGGCGAGGCGCTCGATTTCATGGCGGCGTGCGGGATCAACCCGGACACCGTGCCGCAGCTTTCCGCCACGCAGTTCTACACCAGCCACGAGGCGCTGCTGCTGCCTTACGAGCAGGCGCTGACCAGGCAGGATTCGCTCACCGGCGACTGGTACGACACCTCGGCGCATTTCCTCTGGATCGGCGACCGCACCCGCTTCGAAGGCTCGGCGCATGTCGAATTCCTTCGCGGCATCGGCAACCCGATCGGCATGAAGTGCGGGCCGAGCCTGGAGCCGGACGCGCTGCTGCGCATGCTCGACACGCTCAATCCTGCGCGCACGCCGGGCCGCATTACGCTCATCACCCGCTACGGCCATGACAAGATAGAGGCGGGCCTCCCTCCCCTCGTCCGCGCGGTGCAACGCGAAGGGCATCCGGTGGTGTGGAGCTGCGATCCGATGCACGGCAACGTCATCAAGGCGGCGAACGGCTACAAGACGCGCCCGTTCGAGCGCATCCTGGCCGAAGTGCGCGGCTTCTTCGCGGTCCACCGGGCGGAGGGCAGCTTCGCCGGCGGCATCCATGCCGAGATGACCGGACAGAACGTCACCGAATGCACCGGCGGCGCGGTCGACGTGACCGAACAGTCGCTCGCCGACCGCTACCACACCCACTGCGACCCGCGCCTCAACGCCAGCCAGAGCCTGGAGCTCGCCTTCCTGCTCGCCGAGATGCTCAACCTGGAGATGGAGGAGCGGCGCAAGGCGGCGGCCTAGCGCCTCAGCGCCCACACCGTCAGCAGCGCCATCACGCCGAGCGTCAGCCAGGACAGCGCGTCCATCGCGCCGTCGCCGAGCAGCGCGGCGACGAGACCGACGGCGCTTGCCGCCGCCAGCAGCACGGGGACGCGGTATACCCGCCAGAGGCCGGTCCGCGCCTTGCTCATGCCCCGCCCCGCGCGAGCTTGCCGGCCTCAAGGATCTCGCTCACCCGGCGATCGGCCGGGCCGCCCGCGCGGCGCAGCCAAAGATAGAGCCCGCTCACCAGCACGACGATCGTCGCCAGATCGAGCAGCGCCCAGATGATCTTCAATGGCAGCCCGCCATAATCCCCGAAATGCAGCGGTTGCGACAGCAGCAGCGTGGTGATGTACCACGGCACCGCCGGCTGGGCGGTCACCTCGCCCGTCTCCACATCGACCAGCACCGGCTTGACCAGCCGCTCGGTGATCGGCGTGTCGCCGTGGAGGAAAACGCCGTAATGATGCTCGCCGCTATAGCCGGTGCCGGGATAGCTCACGAAGGCCGGCGTCATCCCCGGCGCCGCCGCCCTGGCCGCGCGCACCGCCGCGTCGATCGAGGCGAAGCGCTCGGGCCGCGGCTTGCCCTGATATTGCGCGGAGAACTCGGCGATCGCGCTCGCCTGCCATTGCTGCTGCAGCGGCAGCGCCAGCGTGTTGATCGCCCCGGTCAGCCCGACGACCAGCGCCCAGGCCAGGGTGATCGCGCCGATCAGATTATGCAGGTCGAGCCATTTGAGCCGCCTGCTCCCGGTCTTGCGCACCGTGCCGAAGTCCAGCTTGCGCATGAACGGGCCGTAGACGACGATGCCGGAGACGATCGCGGCGGCGAACAGCAGCCCCATTGCGCCGAGAAACAGCATCCCGGCCAGTCCCATGAACAGGTCGGTATGGAGGCGGAAGATGAACATCATCACCCCCTCGTCCAGCCCCGCCTTTCCCAGCACCGCGCCGGTATGCGCGTCGAGCAGCGTGTAGCTCATCTCGGCTACCGCTGCGTCGGGCCGGGGGCCGGTGTTCACATAGACGATCGGCGCATGATCGTCCCAACCGAGGAACAGCGGCACGTCGCCCGGATGCTCCTTGAGCGCGGCCGTCATCAGCGTGTCGAGATTGGCGGGCGGCGTGCCGGGCGCGACGGCGGCGGGTTCCGCCATATAGGAGGTCGCGTGGTCGATCTCCTCCCAGAAGATCAGCGGCAGCCCGGTGATGCACAGCAGCAGCAGGAACACCGTGCAGATCAGGCTGGTCCATTTGTGGACCAGATACCACGCCTTGATCGATCGCCGCGTCACGCCGCCCTCCCCTTCAGAACCGGAACGCCAGCGTGCCGACGACCGACCGGCCATTGCCGGTGAAGCAATCGCCGAAAGCGCGGCACGGCGCGAAATATTCCTTGTCGAACAGGTTGGTGGCGTTGATCGACAGCGTCCAATCGCGCCATGCGACCGAAGCCAGCGCATCGGCGAGCGTATAGGACGGGGTGACGAGCGAGCCGGTGGTGCCCGTCGACAACGTCTCCCCGACATGGCGCACGCCGCCGCCCAGCTCCAGGGCCACCTCGGGAGTCAGCGCGAAGGTCTTGGCGGCCCATAGCGAGGCGAGCGTCTTGGGCGTATCGCTCAACTGCACGCCGACCTCGGGCGCGAAGCTGCTCTCGGTGACCTCGACCTCGTTGTGGCTGAACGCGGCCGTCAGCGTGACGTCTCCGGGCACGACATAGCTGCCCTCCAGCTCGATTCCGCGAGACTTGATGCGGCCCGTCTGGATAAGGTTGAGGACATTGTCCGGATCGTTGATCGGCCGGTTGGTCTCCTCGATGTCGAACACGCTCGCGGTCAGCAGCACCCCGCGCATCGGCTGGAACTTCACGCCCGCTTCATATTGCCGCCCGCGCTGGGGCACGAACGCCTCGCCGCCGAAGTTGAAGCCCGCGACGGGCAGGAACGCCTCCGAATAGCTGACATAGGGCGAGACGCCGCCGCCGATCTCGCCGATCAGGCCGGCACGGAAGGTGGTCGCCTCGTCCACCCGCTGCGGGTCGGATCCGGTGCGCGACACCGCGCGGTCGCGGCGCACGCCGACGACCAGCGTCACCCGGTCGGCGTAACGGATCTGATCCTGCAGATAGAAACCCAGCTGCGTGTTGACCTGATAGGGATCGTCGAACAGCGGCGCGTCCTCGACCCCGGTCGAAACCGGATCGTAGACGTCGATCGGCGTGGTGAGCCCGCTCCCCGATTTCGAACGCTGGCGGAAATCGGTGTAGTCGATGCCGGCGAGCAGCTTGTGGACGAACGGCCCGGTGGCGAAGTCGAACTGCAGGTTGGTGTCGCTGGTCAGCGTCTCGACATGCTGCTGGGTCGCGTAGATGAAGCGGTTCACCACCCGATCGTCGGCGTCGATGAAGGGGTCCTGCGGATTGGTGTAGCTGTCGGGATAGATTTCCTGGAAGAAGGTGTCGCCGTCCAGAAAGCGCAGGCTGGTCCTGAACATGATCGTATCGGAGAAGCGGTGCTGGGCCAGCAGCGTCATGGTATATTGATCGGCGTCGAGCCGGTCCTTGTCGGGATCGCCGAGGAAGGTCGAGATGTCGAGCCGCCGGTTG
Organism: Sphingomonas gilva; assembly: GCF_003515075.1. GTDB lineage: Bacteria > Pseudomonadota > Alphaproteobacteria > Sphingomonadales > Sphingomonadaceae > Sphingomonas > Sphingomonas gilva. The sequence goes on along the minus strand of NZ_QWLV01000006.1, from coordinate 1,427 downwards.
CCGCTCGCGTTGAGCGATGCGGCGACCGGCAGGAACTGCTGGGTGGAGGCGCCGCGATCGCGCTGATAGGTGCCGAGCAGCGCGATCTCGGTATCCGGCCCCGGCCGCCAGGCGAAGGAGGGCGCCAGCACCACGCGGTCGTCGCGGACGAAATCGGTCTGGGCGCCGGCGTCGCGCACCAGCGCCACCAGCCGCCCGGCGAAATTGCCCTCAGCATTCAGCTGACCGCCAATATCGATCGAGGCCTGTTTGCGGTCAAAGCTGCCATATTGCAGCTTCACCTCGCCGCCGAGCGGCGTGAACTCGGGCCGCTTGCTCACCATGTTGACGATGCCGCCATTGGCGCCCTGGCCGTAGAGCACCGACGCGGGGCCGCGCAGCACCTCGACGCGGTCGAGCGTCTCGACGTCGATGCGCGGCAGGACGATGTAATTGAAGATGCGGCGCATCCCGTCGAGATACTCGACCGGGTTGAGCCCGCGAACCAACGACCCGTCACTGCGGCTGTCGAGGCCGAAGGGCTCTGCGGTGACGCCCGCCGAATAGCGCAGCGTCTCCTGGATGTTGCGCGCGCCGCGATCGAGATAGAGTTCGCTCGGGACCACGCTGATCGCCTGCGGCGTCTCGATGATCGGCGTGTCGGTCTTGGTCGCGGTGGTCGCGGATTCGCCGATGACGACGATGTCGTCGCCGGGGGCGCTATCGGCCTCAACCTGCTCGTCCGATTGCGCCGCAGCCGCCGTGCCCAGCGAAATCGCGAGGGCGAAGGCGCTGACGCGTGAAAACCAAACCCGAACCATCATTCCCCCGAACTGCTATTGCGACGAGTTCGCAGCCCGTACGGTTGTTGCGAGGCATTTGCAACAACCGTACGGGCTTTTTCATCCGGACCTGATGTCAGGGCCATTGGCCCTCGCCCCGCTGCATAGCGAACGACGGACTACGTCACCGATGTCGCCGCTTGACGCCCCTCCCCCATCCCCCTAAATGCGCGCCCTTGCCGTCGCGCGCGGCCCCTTCGTCTAGCGGTCTAGGACGTCGCCCTCTCACGGCGAAAACACGGGTTCGAGTCCCGTAGGGGTCACCACGGCATTTTCCCGAAGAGTGTCGAAGGCACATCGAAAGGCGGCTGTTCCAGCGACCTTTTCATGGCTGATCCGTCGCGGCGAAGCGGCGCCGCCGCATGTCGGCGATCTGATGCTGTGTCTAATGGCCCGTCTGCGGCCGGAAGAAAGGCCGCTCGCCGTTTACCGAGCTTGGCGTTGGTTTCCGGCTTCTGGTTGTGCCGTCTTTTCCCCGGTTAAACATATGTCGGTTTTTCCTGATTGGGGGTGTGGGTGAGCGGAGGTTTGCCTTTTGGAGGCGGTCGGGGGTTGGGTGATGTTGGGGATATTTGCGGGGCTTGGGGCTGGGCTTGAGCGTGGTTC
>NZ_QWLV01000005.1 GCF_003515075.1 Sphingomonas gilva | reverse complement strand
AAGCTCGTCCGCCGCTACAACAATACACCCCGCAAATGCCTCGGCTTCCAAACCCCAGCCGAAGCCTTCCTCCAACCGTTGCACTTCAAATGTGAATCCACACCCGGAACAAGTCCGGGGTGACGATGTGTATCAGTGGGTAGCGGCAGCTACCGATAGCAGACCTTCTTCGCCGCCTCGACCACGCGGGCGGCGTCGATCAGCGCCAGCTTTTCGAGGTTCGCCGCATAGGGGAGCGGCACATCCTCGTTCGCCACGCGCAGCACCGGCGCGTCGAGATCGTCGAAGCCTCGCTCCATCGCCACCGCCGCGATCTCCGAGGCGATCGAGCAGGTCGGCCAGCCTTCCTCTACCACGACGAGGCGGTTGGTCTTCCTGAGGCTCTTGAGCACCGTGTCGGTATCGAGCGGGCGCAGCGTGCGCAGATCGATCACCTCGGCGTCGATGCCCTCTTCGGCCAGCTTGTCCGCGGCTTCCAGCGCGACGCCGACGCCGATCGAGTAGCTGACCAGCGTCACCCCGCTTCCTTCGCGCACGACGCGCGCCTTGCCGATCGGCAGGACATAGTCGTCGAGCTTGGGCACATCGAAGCTGCGGCCGTACATCAGCTCGTTTTCGAGGAACACGACCGGATCGTTCGAGCGGATCGCCGCCTTGAGCAGGCCCTTGGCGTCGGCGGCGTCATAGGGCGCGATCACGATCAGTCCGGGGACGCTGGCGTACCAGGGCCCGTAATTCTGGCTGTGCTGCGCGCCGACGCGGCTCGCCGCGCCGTTGGGACCGCGGAACACGATCGGGCAGCGCATCTGCCCGCCCGACATATAGTTGGTCTTGGCCGCCGAGTTGATGATGTGGTCGATCGCCTGCATGGCGAAGTTGAACGTCATGAACTCGACGATCGGGCGCAGGCCGGCCATCGCCGCGCCCGTGCCGACGCCGGCGAAGCCATATTCGGTGATCGGCGTGTCGATCACCCGTTCGGGCCCGAACTCCTCGAGCAGCCCCTGCGTCACCTTGTACGCGCCCTGATATTCGGCGACCTCCTCGCCCATCACGAAGACACGCTCGTCCTTGCGCATCTCCTCGGCCATCGCGTCGCGCAGCGCTTCGCGCACCGTGGTCTTGACCATCTCGGTGCCGGCCGGGATCGCCGGATCGCGAACCTCGGCCTTGTTCTCGGCCGCGTCGAACAGCTGGCGCGCACCCGTCTCGGGCGTATGCGGCGCGTTGCTCTCGGGCGCGGGGGGCGCCTTGTCGGCCGCCGCCTCGGGCACTTCTTCCTTGGGCGCGGCGTTGGCGCCTTCGCCCGCCGTCTGCTTCGGCGCGGCCGAGGCGTCTTCGCCCTCGCCCGCCAGCATGGCGATGACGGTGCCGACCTTCACCCCGTCGGCGCCCTCGGCGACCAGGATCTGGCTGATCGTGCCTTCGTCGACCGCCTCGAACTCCATCGTCGCCTTGTCGGTCTCGATCTCGGCCATGATGTCGCCGGACTTGACGCTGTCGCCCTCCTTCACCAGCCATTTGGCGAGGGTGCCTTCCTCCATCGTCGGGGAAAGCGCGGGCATCTTGATCTCGGTCGGCATCAGTAGGTGTCCACCAGCACGTCGGTATAGAGTTCGGAAGGTTCCGGCTCGGGCGAGCTTTCGGCGAAATCGGCCGCCTCGTTGACGATGCCGCGGATATCCTTGTCGATCGCCTTCAGTTCGTCCTCCTTGACGCCAAGCTTCTCCAGTTCGCGCTTGCACGCCTCGATCGGGTCGGACTTGTCGCGCACCGCCTGCACCTCGTCGCGGCTGCGGTACTTGGCCGGATCGGACATCGAATGGCCGCGATAGCGATAGGTCTTGAGCTCCAGCAGGATCGGCCCCTTGCCGCTGCGCACCCACTCCACCGCGGTCTCGGCCGCGCCGCGCACCGCGAGCACGTCCATCCCGTCGACCTGCAGCCCCGGGATGCGGAACGATTCGCCGCGGCGGTAGAGCTGGTCCTCGGCCGACGCGCGGTTGACGCTGGTGCCCATCGCATACTGGTTGTTCTCGATCACGAAGATCACCGGCAGCTTCCACAGCTCGGCCATGTTGAACGCTTCGTAGACCTGGCCCTGATTGGCCGCGCCGTCGCCGAAATAGGTCATCGCGACGCCATTGTCCTTGGCGTATTTGTGCTTGAAGCCCAGCCCCGCGCCCAGCGACACCTGCGCGCCGACGATGCCGTGGCCGCCGTAGAACTTATGCTCGACGCTGAACATGTGCATCGAGCCGCCCTTGCCCCGGGAGATGCCCGCGGCGCGCCCGGTCAGCTCGGCCATGATCACCTTGGGATCGATGCCGTAGGCGAGCATGTGGCCGTGGTCCCGATAGCCGGTGATGACGCTGTCGGTGTCGCCGTTCAATGCCGATTGCAGCCCGACCGCGACCGCTTCCTGGCCGATATAGAGATGGCAGAAGCCGCCGATCAGGCCGAGGCCGTAGAGCTGCCCGGCCTTCTCCTCGAAACGCCGTATCAACAACATCTGCTTGTAGAAGTCGAGCAACTCCCCCTTCGACGCCTCGAAGCGGACGGGCTCGGCGGGACGTTCGCGATTGGGAATGGCGGGCGCGGAGGCGCGCTTTGCGGGTGCTTTAGCCAAGGTACGGACAACCCTTGTTCCGGGGAAGGACGGGCACGGCCTATAGGCGCGAACTTGCCGCTACTGCAACCGGCCTTGAGGTCACTTCAGCGGCAGAATGACGTCGTCAGGGTGCGCGACGTTCAGCTGCTTGCGGACAAGCTCGTCGACCAGATCGGGATTGGCCTTTTTGGGGTCGAGCAGCGCCACGCGATTCTTGAGCTCGGCGCGCTTGGCTTCCAGCTTCTGAAGCTCCGCCTGCCGCTTGCTCATCTGGCGGCTGTAGTCGCCATAGGCGAGGATGCCGTTCGATCCGAACAGCGCATAGCCCGCAAAGATGGTGATCACGACGAAGGTGATCGCCGGCGCGCCCGTCCGCTTCAAAAGGGCCAGAATCTTGGGGTTGCGCCGCATGTTTATCATGAATCACAACAATGGAGGGGAAGCAAGCGTTTTCGCCGCCTTCGTCGCCCCTGCGCAGGCAGGGGCCTCGGGCGGCAAACGCGATTTCAGAAGTGCCACAAACCCAGCGGCCCCTGCCTGCGCAGGGGCGACGGTCACGCCTTCAGCACGCTGCGACCGGCATAAATCGCCGCGTCGCCCAGCTCCTCCTCGATGCGGATCAGCTGGTTGTATTTGGCCAGCCGGTCCGAACGCGCAAGGCTGCCGGTCTTGATCTGCCCGCAATTGGTCGCGACCGCGAGGTCGGCGATGGTGGTGTCCTCGGTCTCGCCCGATCGGTGAGACATCACCGCCGTATAGCCGGCGCGCTGCGCCATGCTGACGGCCTCCAGCGTTTCCGAAAGCGTGCCGATCTGGTTGACCTTGACCAGCAGCGAGTTGGCGAAGCCCCCATCGATGCCGCGCTTCAGCCGCTTGGGGTTGGTCACGAACAGATCGTCGCCGACCAGTTGCACCTTTCCGCCCAGCTTCTCGGTCAGCGCCTTCCAGCCGTCCCAATCGTCCTCCGCCATGCCGTCCTCGATCGAGAAGATCGGATATCTGGCGACCAGATCGGCAAGGAAATCGACATTCTCGGATGAAGAAAGGGTCTTCCCCTCCCCCACCATCTTGTATGCGCCGTCCTTGAAATATTCGGTGGCGGCGCAATCGAGCGCCAGCATCACGTCGTCGCTGGGCTTGTAGCCGGCGCTCTCGATCGACTTCATGATGAAGTCGAGCGCATCGGTGGTGCTGGCCAGGTTAGGCGCGAAGCCGCCTTCGTCGCCCACCGCCGTCGCCAGCCCCTTGTCGTGCAGCGCCTTCTTGAGCGTATGGAAGATCTCCGAGCCGCAGCGCACCGCCTCGCCGATATTCTCCGCGCCCACCGGCACGATCATGAATTCCTGGAAGTCGATCGGATTGTCGGCATGCTCGCCGCCATTGATGATGTTCATCATCGGCACCGGCAGCACATGCGCCGCGACCCCGCCGACATAGCGATAAAGCGGCAGCCCGCGCGCATCGGCCGCGGCCTTCGCCGCCGCCAGGCTGACGCCCAGGATCGCGTTCGCGCCCAGCCGGGACTTGTTGGGCGTGCCGTCCAGATCGATCATCGCGCGGTCGAGATCGGCCTGGTCCTCGGCTTCCAGCCCCAGCACCGCCTCGGCGATCTCGCCATTGACCGCGGCGACCGCTCTATCCACGCCCTTGCCCAGCCAGCGCGTCTTGTCGCCGTCGCGCTTTTCGACCGCCTCATGCGCGCCCGTCGAGGCGCCCGAGGGCACTGCGGCGCGCCCGAAGCTGCCGTCCTCCAGCATGACATCGACCTCCACGGTCGGGTTGCCCCGGCTGTCGAGAATGCGGCGGGCGTGCAGATCGATTATTGCGGTCACGAAACGAACCCCTATGTGATGGTGCCAGTCGCGGCGCGCTCTATCGGCACTCGCGCACGGGGGCAAATCCTTGGGCGGGGCGGAACCCTGCACCACGGCGCGGGTTGGAGCGGTGCAACGAATTTCTAGCGAGGACGATGAGAAATGGCTGTCGAACCCACCATTCCGCCCCAGCCCGCCGAGCCGGTGAAAGCCGGCGCGACCAGGAAGGCGACTGCGGCGAAGCCCGCCGCGCCCAAGGCGCGCGCGGCGGCGGGAACGGTCAAGGCGGACGCGAAGAAGGTCACGCGGCAAGCGACGGCCACCGTTCGGCAGGAAGCCGGCAACCTGAAGCGCAAGGCGTCCGACAAGGCGCATGCGCTGGCCGATCAGGGCAAGGCCGCCGCCACCGAGCGGCTCGACGGTTTCTCGCGCCTGATCGACGATGCGGCGACGCAGGTCGATGACCGGCTGGGAGCGCAGTACGGCGATTATGCGCGCAGCGCCGCCGATGCGGTTGCGGGTCTCGCCTCGACATTGCGCGGCAAGGAGGTCGACGATCTCGTCGCGGACGCGCGCGCCTTCGTGAAGAAAAGCCCGGTGATCGCGGTCGGCGCCGCCGCGGCGGTCGGCTTCGTCCTTGCGCGGCTGGTCAAGGCCGGCCTCGACGCCGCCGATCGCGCTGCCGACGGCCGCGAAGATCGCGCTTGATCTCCGCATGGAGCAAAAGGGGAACACCGACAGTATCGTCGGCCTGGTCACCAGGCTGATCGACGACGTCGAGCGCTTCGTTCGCGCCGAGATCAGCCTGTATCGTGCCCAGCTGTTCGATCGGCTGAAAGAGGCGCAGACCGCCATCGTCATGCTGATCGCCGTGTTCATGCTCGCCCAGGCGACGCTGTTCACGCTGCTGGTCGTGCTCGTGCTGATCCTGCGCCGCTGGATCGGCATCTATTGGGCGTCGGCCATCGTGATCGGCCTGGCGATCGTCATCATGGCCTTGCTCGCCAGCGCCGCCCTCAAGCGAATCAAGGCCGCGACGCGCGTGTCGGAGGGGGACGAATGAACACGCCGCCGTCCGATAGTCTTGCCCGCGCGACCGCGCGTTCGATCGCCGCGCGTCAGCAGCTGGCGGATACGCTGGTCGATCTCCAGTCGCGCCTTTCGCCCGATCGCCTGCTCCGCGACGGTCTGGATGAACTTCGCGACGCCGCGGCGGATATGGGCCGCGACGCGATCGACCAGGTCCGCTCCCGTCCCGGCCAGGCGATCGCGGTGGCCGTCGCCATCGTCATGTTCCTGGCGCGCGACCGGATCGCCGATCTTGTTTCGTCCGCCGGCCGCAAGGCGGTGAAACCGCTTCGCCGGCGGCGAGTTACTCCCAGGACAGTTGCAAATCCAAGGAAGGACAGGCCGTGACCGATCCCCAGCCCACCCCCGGCGCAGCGAACCAGCGCAGCGGACGCGTCCAGGCCGCCCGCGACGCCATTGAAGAGACCGCTCACAATGCGCGCGAGACGATGGAGCAAAGCTACCGCAAGGCGCGCGCCAAGGCTTCTTCCGCCTATGCCGGCGCGAAGGACGGCGCAGGGCATGCTGTTCAGGCGGGCAAGCGCACCGCGCGCACCGCTGCGCGAAAGACAGCCGACACGGTAGACAGCGCGCCCCTCGCAGTGCTGATCGGCGGCCTTGCCGTTGGGGCGCTTGCCGGCGGGCTGTTGCCGCGCACCCGACGCGAGGCGGAGGTGCTCGGCCCGGTCGGCCGCAAGGTCACGGGCACCGCGACGGCGGCGGCGCGCGCTGCCAGGACGGCGGGCAAAGATCAGCTCGATGCCGCCGGCATCACCACCGACAACGCCCGGTCGCAGCTCTCGAGCCTGGTCGAAGGCGTGTTCCGGGCGCTGGCCGAGGCGGGCAACGCCGCCACCGCGGAGGTGAAGCGCGCGCCAAGAGGATAGGGTGGCCAATCCTGGCGGAGGCGGCTATGCGCGCCGCAAGACGCCTCCCCACAAGGATTTGACATGAGCAAGCTGCACCTGGTGTTCGGCGGTCGCGTGCGCGATCCGCAGACGCTGGAATTCACCGATCTCGATTCGCTCGACATCGTCGGGCTGTTCCCGGACTATAAGAGCGCCGAAGAGGCCTGGCGCGGCGCCGCGCAGCGCACGGTCGACGATGCGGAAATGAAATATGTCGTCGTCCACCTCCACCGCCTGCTCGATCCCGAGGCGGAAGGCGTGAAACTGTAATATTCGTCGCCTCTGCCTCCGCAGGAGCGACGGAACTTACGCGTTCCTGTAGCGCCAGCGCACCAGCGGCCGGGCCAGGGCCACGCCGGCGATCAGCCCGCCCAGCGGCTCGATGACGCTCACCGAGAATTCTAGGCTGCTCGCCGCCAGCATGAAGAGCAGCTGGATCGCCACCCAGATGCCGGCAAGCGCAGCGATCTGGACGATCCGCCGCTGCCGCTGCGCGATGGGTATCCCGCGCGGAACGCCGTACAGCATCAGATAGGCGCCGACCACGGCGAACAGCGCCGGGGTCGATCCCGCGCTGGCGATCGGCGATCCCGGCGTCAGCAACAGCCGCGCCAGCGCGCCGCCATAAACGCCGGCGACGAACACCGCGCCCAGCCCAGCCGGCCCGATGGCCTTTTCGACGAACCGTCCGGCCAGCAGCAGGAAGAGCCCGTTGAACACCAGCACGATGATGCCGGTCGGAAGGAACTGCGACGCGAGCGGCGTCAGCAGCGCCCGCACCGGGCTCTGCACCCACGCGCCGGACGAGAATTCGAGCGGAATGAAGCCGAACCGGTTGGCCGCTTCCTGCAGCCCGAGCGCGAACAGCGCGAACAGGAAGACGAACACCGAAAACGCGATCAGCGCGTCGGTGAAGCGGCCCCGCGGAAGATGGATCCCGTTCAGATGAACTCGATCTTGGAGACGAGGTAGTAACGGTCGCCGGCGGGCACAGAGACCTCGACCTCGTCCTCCACCTTGCGGCCGATCAGCGCGCGGCCCAGCGGCGAGTTGTAGCTGATCCGTCCGGACTTTGCGTCCGCCTCGGTCTGGCCGACGATCTGGTATTTGACCGGCTTGTCGTCCTCGTCCAGCAGCGTCACCGTCGCACCGAACACGATCTTGTCGCCGGACAGGTCCTTGGGGTCGATGATCTGGGCGCGCGACAGCTTGTCCTCGATATCGTTGATCGAGGCCTCGATCTGGCCCTGGCGCTCCTTCGCCGCATGGTATTCGGCGTTTTCGGACAGGTCGCCATGCGCGCGCGCCTCCTCGATGGCGTCAACCACCTGCGGGCGCTCTTCCTTGAGGCGCTTGAGGTCCGCGGTCAGCTTGTCATGGCCTTCCTGCAGCATCGGCATCTTTTCGACCGTCGCCATGCTTCAACCCTTCGTCAAAATCCCTTTTCCCCGCCCGGGAGCCTCTCCGCCCCGGCCGGTCGCGCAACTCGATTGTGGGAGATCAATTGTGCGAGTGCGAATAATAGGACTGCAAGGGTTGGACTTCAAGACTCGCCCCGGCGAGCGCCACGATCGCCCGTGCCGCCGCCACGCTGGCCGAAGCGGTGGTGTAGGACGGCACGCGCTGGCCCAATGCCGCCATGCGGATCGCCTTGGAATCCTTCAGGCTCTGCCAGCCCTCGGTGGTGTTGAAGATCAGATCGACCCCGCCGTCCTTGATCCGGTCGACGATGTGCGGCCGCCCCTGCGCCACCTTGTTGATCCGCTCGACCGCGATGCCCTGCGCCGCCAGGAACTCGGCGGTGCCGCCCGTGGCGACGATGGAGAAGCCGTGATCGGCGAGGATCCGCACGCCGGGCAGCACCACCGGCTTGTCGCTGTCCTTGACGCTGACGAAGACGGTGCCCGCGGTCGGCAGCTCATTGCCCGCGCCGAGCTGGGATTTGGCGAAGGCGGTGGCGAAATCTCGGTCGATACCCATCACTTCGCCGGTGCTCTTCATTTCCGGCGACAGTACCGGATCGACCCCCGGGAAGCGCGCGAAGGGGAATACCGCCTCCTTCACCGCGATATGGTCGACCTGGCGGTCGATGCGCGGAAGGTCCTTGAGCCTCTCGCCGGCCATCACCCGCGCGGCGATCTTCGCGACGGGCGTGCCGATCGCCTTGGCGACGAAGGGCACCGTCCGGCTGGCGCGCGGATTGACCTCGATCAAATAGACCTTCTGGTCCTTCACCGCGAACTGGATGTTCATCAGCCCGCGCACCTTGAGCGCACGCGCGAGCAGCTCGGTCTGCCGCTCGATCTCGGCGACGACGTCGCTCGACAGGCTGTGCGGCGGCAGCGAGCAGGCCGAATCGCCCGAATGGACGCCCGCCTCCTCGATATGCTGCATCACGCCCGCGATCACGACATCGTCGCCGTCGCACAGAGCATCGACATCCACTTCGATCGCGTCGCGCAGATACTGGTCGATCAGAACCGGCGATTCGCCGGATACTTGCACCGCGGTCTGGATATAGGATTCGAGCTGCTCGGGCGAATCGACGATCTCCATCGCGCGCCCGCCCAACACATAGCTGGGTCGCATAAGGATGGGATAGCCGATCCGCTCGGCGACGGTCAGCGCTTCCTCGCGGCTCCGCGCGATGCCGTTCGCCGGCTGCAGCAGCTCGAGCTGCGCGATCAGCTTGGCGAAACGCTCGCGGTCCTCGGCCAGGTCGATCGCGTCGGGGCTGGTGCCCAGGATCGGGATGCCGGCATCCTCCAGCGCCTGGGCGAGTTTCAACGGCGTCTGCCCGCCGAACTGGACGATCACGCCAGCAAGCGTGCCGTTGGACTGCTCGACATGCAGGATCTCCAGCACGTCCTCGGCGGTCAGCGGCTCGAAATAGAGGCGGTCGGAGGTGTCGTAATCGGTCGAGACGGTCTCCGGATTGCAGTTGACCATGATCGTCTCATAACCGGCATCCTCGAGCGCGAAGCAGGCGTGGCAGCAGCAATAGTCGAACTCGATCCCCTGCCCGATCCGGTTGGGCCCGCCGCCGAGAATGACGACCTTCTTCCGATCGGTCGGCGCGCTCTCGCACTCGGGCTCGCCGAAGCTGGGCGCCTCATAGGTCGAATACATATAGGGCGTCTTCGCCTCGAACTCGGCGGCGCAGGTGTCGATCCGCTTGAACACCGGACGTACGCCCAGCTTGTGCCGCGCCTTGCGCACCTCGGCTTCGGTGACGCCGCCGGTCATCGCCTTGACCGTTTCGTGAATCAGGCCCGATCCGCGCGCCACGCCGCGCTCGTTTCCGCGCAGATTGGCGGATTTGAGCGCGAGGAAGGCGAGCCGCTTGTCGGAAAAGCCCATGCTCTTCAGCCGCCGCATGCCCGCCGCATCGCGTGGCAGGCCCTGGCGGCAGACCGCTTCCTCGGCCTCGACGATCTCGGCGATGCGCTCGATGAACCAGGGATCGTATTTGGCCAGCGCGCACACCTCGGCGACCGAGAACCCCTCGCGCAGCGCCTGTGCGGCGATCAGCAACCGATCGGGCGTCGCCTTCGAAAGCGCCGCCTCGATCTCCTCGCGCGGTGCGCCCGCCAGCGCCTCGACTTGGTCGAAGCCCGACAATCCCGTCTCCAGCCCGCGCAGCGCCTTCTGCATGCTCTCGTGGATATTGCGCCCGATCGCCATGACTTCGCCGACGCTCTTCATCGCGGTCGACAGCACCGGCTCGGCGCCCTTGAACTTCTCGAAGGCGAAGCGCGGGATCTTTGTGACGACATAGTCGATCGTCGGCTCGAACGATGCGGGCGTCGCGCCGGTGATGTCGTTGTCGATCTCGTCGAGCGTGTAGCCCACCGCCAGCTTGGCCGCGACCTTGGCGATCGGGAACCCGGTCGCCTTGGAGGCGAGCGCCGAGGAGCGCGACACGCGCGGGTTCATCTCGATGACGACCAGCCGCCCGTCCCTGGGATTGACCGCGAACTGGACGTTGGAACCGCCGGTTTCGACGCCGATCTCGCGCAGGCACGCGATGCTCGCGTTGCGCATGATCTGATATTCCTTGTCGGTCAGCGTCAGCGCCGGCGCGACGGTGATCGAATCGCCCGTATGCACGCCCATCGGATCGACATTTTCGATCGAGCAGATGATGATGCAGTTGTCCGCGCGGTCGCGGACCACCTCCATCTCATATTCCTTCCAGCCGAGCAGCGATTCCTCGATCAGCACCTCGGTGGTGGGGCTGGCGTCGAGCCCCTTCATCACGATCTCGACGAATTCCTCGCGGTTATAGGCGACCCCGCCGCCGGTGCCGCCCAGCGTGAAGCTGGGGCGGATGATCGCCGGCAGGCCGACCTTGTCCAGCCCCTCCAGCGCCTCGTCGACCGAATGGGCGATCGCCGAGCGCGCGCTTTCCAGCCCGATCTTGTCCATCGCCTCGCGGAACTTCAGCCGGTCCTCGGCCTTGTCGATCGCCTCGGCGTCGGCGCCGATCATCTGGCAACCGTATTTCTCCAGCGTGCCGTCGCGAAACAGCGCCAGCGCGGTGTTGAGCGCGGTCTGCCCGCCCATCGTCGGCAGCACCGCGTCGGGCCGCTCCTTCGCGATGATCTTGGCGACGATTTCGGGCGTGATCGGCTCGACATAGGTCGCATCGGCCAGCTCGGGATCGGTCATGATCGTCGCCGGGTTCGAATTGACCAGGACGATGCGGTAGCCCTCCTCCTTCAGGGCCTTGATCGCCTGCGTCCCCGAATAATCGAACTCGCACGCCTGCCCGATAACGATAGGCCCCGCGCCGATGACGAGGATGGAGGAAATGTCGGTGCGTTTGGGCATTAGATCGCTAGATTCTCAATGAGCGCAGACCAGTCAGCATCGGAAATCTCAGATGCCTGGAACGCGAAGTTTCCTTGAACGGTGATCAAGTGTTTCCGGGGATCGCTTCGCCCTGTTTCATGCATACTCGGCAGTAGCAGTTTCGCCTGTTCCACCGACATTGATCTGGTCGGATTGCCGAGTGGCTTGATGCTAAACGGCAGAACCCAAGGTTCTGACCAGATATTGGTCACCGTTTGTTGTGGATCAGGTTTCGAATACACCACAAATGGTGTCGTGTAGGCCGTAGTCTCCGTGCAATATAAAATACCGAAAGCGCCAATTGGCATTTTCTGAGCTTTGGTAAGACGGCCCTTGCTAAAAGATTCGTTCTTTGACGACCCAACCGCCCATTGTCCGGACCCGATACCAGCCCAGATGTTAGTCAAGCTATCCGAGGCAAACCCGTAGATTTTCATTGCTGCTTCTTTCCCAGCATCCCTACAAACCGTTCGAACAGATAGAAGCTGTCCTGCGGGCCGGGGCTGGCCTCGGGGTGGTACTGGACGCTGAAGGCGGGTTTGTCGGTCAGTTCGAAGCCCGCGTTGCTGCCGTCGAACAGGCTGACATGCGTCTCGCGCGCATTGGCGGGGAGCGTCTCGCTCAGCACCGCAAAGCCGTGGTTCATGCTGGTGATCTCGACCGCGCCGTCGGCGAGCCGCTTGACCGGATGGTTGGCCCCGCGGTGGCCCTGGAACATCTTGCTCGTCCTGGCGCCCACCGCCAGCCCGAGCAACTGATGCCCCAGGCAGATGCCGAAGATCGGCTTGCCCGTCTCCAGCAGCTCCTGGATCACCGGCACGGCATAATCCCCTGTCGCCGCCGGATCGCCGGGGCCGTTGGAGAGGAAGATGCCGTCGGGCGCCTGCGCCATCACCTCATCGGCGGTGGCGGTCGCGGGCAACACGGTTACTTCAGCACCGGCCTTAATAAGGTTGCGGAAGATATTGCGTTTGCTACCATAATCGATCGCAACGACATGCGGCCGCCGGTTTTCGCCGATAGTGTGACTTTCGTGTGACTTTCCGGCCACCTCATACCCCGCGCCCAGCCGCCAGACGCCGTCTCCCCAGCCGAAATGCGTCTCGGTGGTCACGTCCCTGGCCAGGTCCATCCCCTCCAGCCCCGGCCACGCCTTGGCCATTTCCACCAGCGCGGGAATGTCTAAAACTCCATCGGCCGAATACGCGATCACGCCGTTGGGCGCCCCACCCTCCCTGATCCGCCGGGTCAGCGCGCGCGTGTCGATGCCGGCGAGCCCGATCCGCCGGTGCGCCTTCATCCACTCCTCCAGCCGCTGCGTGCTGCGGAAGCTGGAGGGCGCGGTCACGTCCTCGCGCACGATGATGCCCAGCGCATGGGGATCGTCCGCCTCGATATCCTCCTCGTTCGCGCCGACATTGCCAATATGCGGGAAGGTGAAGGTGATGATCTGCCCGGCGAAGGAGGGATCGGTCATCACCTCCTGATATCCGGTCATCGCGGTATGGAAGCAGACTTCGCCCACCGCCGCGCCCTCGGCACCGAAACCGCGGCCCCACAACACCTCTCCGGACGCCAATACCAACGCCCCTGTGGCTCCTTCAGGCGCGGGCATGGGTTTGGCGTCGGCCATGGGGGCGGGCACTCCGTGGGTCTGGTTGTCGCGATGTCGCTAAGAGCCGTCCGCTAGAGCCGCCCTCCCCTTGCGTCAATCTATTAAACCGGCGCGGGCGCGGCTAAGCTCTCCGCTTTCCCGACGAAACGAGACCAACGCATGATTCGCGACGACATCAAGGCCGCCCAGATCACCGCGATGAAGGCCGGCGACAAGCAGGCGCGCGCGGCGATCGGCCTGATCCAGAGCGCGCTCAAGAATCGCGACATAGAACTGCGCACCGGCACGCCGCCCGCCGATGACAATGCGACCGTCGTCGAGGTGCTGCAGAAGATGGTCAAGCAACGCCGCGAATCGATCGAAATGTATGTGAAGGGCGGCCGCCGGGAACTCGCCGACGCCGAAGCCGCCGAGATCGCGGTGATCGAGCGCTTCCTGCCCCAGCAGATGGGCCAGATGGAAACCATCGCCGCGATCGAGGCGATCAAGGCCGAGCTCGACGCGACGGGCATGAAGGACATGGGCCGCGTGATGGCAGCGCTCAAGGAACGCCACGGACCCCAGTTGGACATGAGCAAGGCGAGCGGGCTGGTGAAGGCGGCTTTGAGCTAGTCAAAGGACGCTCAACGCCCCACTCCCGTTCGTTTCGAGCGAAGTCGAGAAACGCGCCCCGAGCGCTGCGCAGACGTTTCTCGACTTCGCTCGAAACGAACGGTTTAGGGATGAAGCAGGATCGGGCACAATGCTCGACTCCAATCGGATAGGCGGGCATTGAGCCTGGATGGCATTCTGGGTCTATCTCCTGCGCTGTTCGGATGGGCGTTACTATACGGACCATACCGATGACCTGGAGCGGAGGTTCGCCCAGCACCAGACTGGCGGCTTCTGCGATTTCACGTCCCGCCGGCGACCGGTGACGCTAGCCTGGTCGGAATATTTCCAGACGCGGATAGAAGCGCGCGAGGCCGAACGGATAGTCGGTGGCTGGTCTCGCGCGAAGAAGGAGGCGCTCATCCGGGGAGATTGGGGCACAGTCTCTTTCTTTGCGCGACCGCCTAAGGAACGTTTCTCGACTTCGCTCGAAACGAACGGAGCTAAGGAAGCGGAAGCTCAACATTTGCCCCCACAACCAACCCCGTTCGTTTCGAGCGAAGTCGAGAAACGTAACCCCACCCGATGAGTCTCTCCCCCGCCTTCCTCGACGAACTGCGCGCCCGTACGTCGCTGTCCGCGCTCATCGGCAAATCGGTGAAGCTCCAGAAGGCCGGGCGCGAGTGGAAGGCGTGCTGCCCGTTCCACAACGAGAAATCGCCCAGCTTCTACGTCAACGACGACAAGGGCTTCTACCATTGCTTCGGCTGCTCGGCGCATGGCGATGCGATCCGCTGGATGACCGACCAGCGCGGGCTGCCCTTCATCGATGCGGTCAAGGAACTGGCGCTGGCGGCGGGGATGGAGATGCCCGCGATGGACCCGCGCGGCGCGGAAAGGGCCGCCGCCCAAGCGGGCCTTCATGACGTCACTGAACGCGCCGCCAGATGGTTCGCCGAGCAATTGCATGGGCTCGATGGCGCGGAGGCGCGCAGCCTGCTCGAACGGCGCGGGGTGAAGGCCGAAACCGCGCGCGCCTTCGGTCTGGGCTTCGCGCCCGATTCGCGCACCCGGCTGAAGGCGGCGCTCAAGGATGTCGGCGACGAGAAGCTGGTCGAAACCGGTCTCCTCATCCAGGTCGACGACAAGGAGCCCTATGACCGGTTCCGCGGCCGGCTGATGATCCCGATCCGCGACGTGCGCGGCCGCGCCATCGCGTTCGGCGGCCGCATCATCGGCGACGGCGAGCCCAAATATCTCAACTCCCCCGATACCCCGCTGTTCGACAAGGGCCGCACGCTGTTCAACCTCGATCGCGCCGCCGGCCCCGCGCGCAAGGCGGGGCGGATCATCGTCGTCGAAGGCTATATGGATGTGATCGCGCTCGCCCAGGCGGGCGTGGAGGAGGTGGTCGCTCCGCTCGGCACCGCGCTGACAGAGGCGCAGCTCGAACGGCTGTGGCGCATCGCCGACGTGCCGCTGATCTGCCTCGACGGCGACAGCGCGGGGCAGAAGGCCGCGTTGCGCGCCGCGCACCGCGCGCTGCCGATGCTCGCGCCGGGCCGCAGCCTCGCCTTCGTCATCCTGCCCAAGGGCCAGGACCCGGACGATCTGGTGCGCACATCGGGCCGCGCCGCATTCGAGGCGCTGGCGAAGCGCGCCGAGCCGTTGGTCGACCTGCTCTGGGCGAGCGAGCACGCCGCAGAGCCGCTCACCACGCCCGAGGCGCGCGCCGGTCTCAAACGCCGCCTGGGCGAGCTTGCCCGCGGCATCGGCGACGCCGGCGTGCGCGAGGAATATCTCGCCGAGTTCCAGCGCCGTTTCGCCGCCTTGTTCGCCGGCCCGGCGCAACGCCCCTTCCAGCGCGAGCCCTGGAAGAAGGGGCAACAACGATCCCTGTTCCGCCCCGATCTCGCGCCCGTCACCGCCCAGGCGCGCACCAGCGCGGCGACGCCGATGGACGCCATCCTCGTCAAGGGCGTGCTCGCCGGGCTGATCCGCAATCCGGAGGAGATTTCGCGCCATGCCGAGACGCTCGCCGCGCTGAAACTGTCGGACGGTCCGCTCGCGCGGCTGCTCGACGCGGTAATCGACGTCGCGCTCCATGATCGGGCGCTTGATAGCGACGCGCTCGTCACCATATTGGCGACGTCCGGCTTCAACGAGGTGGCGAGCGAGTTGCTGAGGGCCGATAGCCTCCCCTTTTCCTTCACGAGCAAGGCGTCCGATCCCGAACGCGCTCGCGAGGACCTGCACGAGGCGATCGGCGTGATGGCGACGCGGCCCGCGCTCGACCAGGCTTTGGCGCAGGCCACCGCCAGGATGGAAACCGCGTTCGATGAGCAGGCTTTCGCCGAGCAGCAGAGGCTGCGCGCGCTGAGGGCCGAACTCGACGAACGGCTTGCAAATCTGATGCAGGCGGACAAGGACGAATTATAATTGCGGGCAAGCGGCGGCTGCCGGGCATTTTGAGGGTTTTTAATGGCGAAGGCGAACACGGCGGATGTGGCGGATACGGGCGAGACAGGCGGCGATGCGCCGCTGATCGACTTGAACGACGCGTCGATCAAGAAGCTGATCGCGCGCGCGAAAAAGCGCGGCTACATCACCTATGATCAGCTCAACGAGGCGCTGCCGCAGGACCAGATGTCCTCCGACCAGCTCGAGGACGTCATGTCGGCGCTCAACGAGATGGGCGTCAACATCGTCGAGAATGAGGAAGCCGGCGAGGACGGCGAGGACGAGCAGAAGGCCGAGGACGAGGTCGAGGCGGTCGATTCGGAAGATGATGGCCTGACCGTCGTCGAGAAGAAGAAGGAAACCGTCGACCGCACCGACGATCCGGTGCGCATGTATCTGCGCGAGATGGGCGCAGTCGAATTGCTCAGCCGCGAGGGCGAGATCGCAATCGCCAAGCGCATCGAGGCCGGCCGCGACACGATGATCCTCGGCCTGTGCGAAAGCCCGATCACCTTCAACGCGATCATCGCCTGGTCGACCGCGCTCAACGAGGGCACCATGCAGCTGCGCGAGATCCTCGATCTCGATGCGATGCTGTCGAAGGATCCCGCGCCCGAAAGCCTCACCGACGAGGACGAGGGCGACGGCGAGATATCCGAGAAGACCGCCGGCCCCTCCTTCAAGGAGGAGGACGAGCCCGAAGAGGCCTCCGCCGACGAGGATGACGAGGAGTCGATGACCGAACGCCGCGCCAAGCGGCCTTCGGACGACGAGGAGGAGGACAACACCCTCAGCCTCGCCCAGATGGAAGAGACGCTGAAACCGCAGGCGTTGGAGAAGTTCGCGGCGATTACCGCGCTCTACAAGAAATTCTCCAAGGTCCAGCAGCAGCGCATCGGCGCGATGGGCGCGGGCGGCGAGCTGTCGGGCGCCGAGGAGCGCAAGTACCAGAAGCTGCGCGAGGAGCTCACCGCCGAGGTCGAGAGCGTCCAGTTCCACCAGGCCAAGATCGAATATCTGGTCGACCAGCTCTACGCCTATAACCGGCGCCTGACCGCGCTCGGCGGCCAGATGCTGCGCCTCGCCGAGCGGCACAAGGTCAACCGCAAGGATTTCCTCGACCGCTATATCGATAACGAGCTGGCCGAGAACTGGCTCGAATCGGTCGCCGGCATCGACAAGAAATGGGCGAACTTCGCGGCGAACGAAGCTGCGGCGGTCGACCGCATCCGCACCGAGATCGCCGAGATCTCGCAGGCGACCGGCATGGCGCTCGGCGAGTTCCGCCGCATCGTCAACATGGTCCAGAAGGGCGAGCGCGAGGCGCGCATCGCCAAGAAGGAGATGGTCGAGGCCAATCTTCGCCTCGTCATCTCGATCGCCAAGAAATACACCAACCGTGGCCTGCAGTTCCTCGACCTGATCCAGGAAGGCAATATCGGCCTGATGAAGGCGGTCGACAAGTTCGAGTATCGCCGCGGCTACAAGTTCTCGACCTACGCCACCTGGTGGATCCGCCAGGCGATCACCCGCTCGATCGCCGATCAGGCGCGCACCATCCGCATCCCGGTGCACATGATCGAGACGATCAACAAGCTGGTCCGCACCAGCCGCCAGTTCCTCCACGAGCAGGGCCGCGAGCCCACACCCGAGGAGATGGCCGAGCGGCTTTCAATGCCGCTCGAGAAGGTCCGCAAGGTGATGAAGATCGCCAAGGAGCCGATCTCCCTCGAAACGCCGATCGGCGACGAGGAGGATTCGCATCTGGGTGACTTCATTGAAGATAAGAATGCCGTCATCCCGGTCGATGCGGCGATCCAGGCCAACCTCAAGGAAACCGTCACCCGAGTCCTTGCGAGCCTCACCCCGCGCGAGGAGCGTGTGCTTCGCATGCGCTTCGGCATCGGCATGAACACCGATCACACGCTCGAGGAGGTCGGCCAGCAGTTCAGCGTGACCCGCGAGCGCATCCGCCAGATCGAGGCGAAGGCGCTCAGGAAGCTCAAGCACCCGAGCCGCAGCCGGAAGATGCGCAGCTTCCTCGACCAGTAGCTACAAAGGCCTCAAAGCCGAAAAAGACCCCGGCGGACGATGCGCATGTCCGCCGGGGTGCTATCCGCCTGCCGTCAGGAGTGGGTGGCAGACGACGGACCTTCCCGTGATGTGGGGAAAAGGAAGGCCCGATCCCTCAGAAGTGAAACCCGACCGACGCGTTGTAGCTGACGGTCCCGCGGCGCGCGTCGATCGCGGCGCCTGCACGCAGCACCGGCGCATGCTCGCTGTCGAACGCCTTGGAGAGGCCCATGGCGAAGGCGACCTCCTCGCCCTTGCCGCCGATCGCCGCGCCCATCATCCCGCGCCCGGGCATGAAGGATTGCGGCAATCCGGCGAGCGCCGATGTGCCCGCGGCGATCGCGTTCATATCCTTGCGCAGCACCGCATTGTTCTCGGCGATCAGCATGCTCGCGCCCTCGCCGACCCGGTCCATCAGCTGCGCGATGCTGCTGTCGGTATAGGCGTTGGCGGAGGCGAGCGTGGCGGCGTCTCCGGCCTGCATCTGGGCGACGTTGGCGGCATCGCTGCCCGCCTGCCCCGCCGCGACACCGGTCAGCCGCCGGTTGCCCGCGGTGCCGGCGAAGCTCACCGCGTTGCCGCCGGTCGAGGCCGCCACCGTCACCGCGGCGTTCGGCCCCTGCTGCTGCACCAGCCCGATCGTTCCCGCCGCGAGCTCGCCGCGGATCGCCGCACCGTCCGCCCTCGCCAGCGCCGCGGTCTCGGCAGCCTGGCCGATCAGCGCGGTGTTCTGCGAGATCGCGCTCGCCTGCCCGCTCAGCCGGCCGTCGAGATCGGTGATCGCATCGCTGTTGGCCCCAATCCGGACGTCCTGTCCATCGTCACGCGCATCGTTCGCGGCGATCGCGGTCGCATTGGCGGCGATGGCGCTGTCCTGCCCGTCGTCGCGCAGGTTGTTGGCGGCGATAGCTGCGTCCTGCCCGTCATCGCGCGCACTGTTCGCCGCGAGCGCCGCGTCCTGTCCGTCGTCGCGCCGGTCGTTGGAGGTCATGCGCGTGTCGAGCGCGGCGATCGCGGCCGTGTTCGCTCCAATCCGGACATTATTGTCCGCCAGCGCCACATCGATATCCGCCAGCCGTACATCGTGCGCATCCACGCGCGCGTCGATCGCGACGATCGCACCGGCATTGGCGGTGATCTGGGTCGCGTGCGCCGCCAGCCTGTCGGCATGATCGATCAGCGTCAGGTCATGACCGTCGACGCGCCCGCTCAGCACGTCGAGATCCACCGAAATCCCGGCCAGCGCCGCGGCGTCCGCATCCAGCCGCGCATTGACCGTGACCAGTTCCCCGCCCAGCAGCGTCACGCGCGTGTCGAGATCGAGCAATGTGTCGAGGATGGCGGTCACATCCAGCAGCTGCGCCTGCGCCGGCTTGGGCGCGGCGACGAAGAAGGCGGCCATGATCAGGATGGGCAAGCGGTGTCGGGAAGCGAAGGCGGACATCGGGTCTCTCCAATCGAACGCCGCATTTTCGCGCGCGCCGATAACCAGCCCGGTCACCACGTCTTTCGGCCGAGGTGTGCAATTCCCGCATTGCAGTTGCCCGCGAATCCAGGGTCTTGCGCGGCCGCTAACGCCTCCACTTCGGACACAGCGTATTTTCGGGATTCACCGGCAGGATTAACCATTATGTCTCAGGGGGAGACACAATATGCGCCACGATCCTGTCCGCGCCGAATCGGTCACCGTGTCGGCCACGCATTTCGTCCGGCACTTCAGCGAGCTGCGACGAAACGCCGAACGCGGCCCGGTCTATATCGAGAACCACGGCAAGACCGGCTGGGCGCTGCTCTCCGCCGGCCTGCTCGACGCGCTGGCGCAGGGCGCCACCGGCGATGTCATGGCGCGCGAGGCGGAACGCCGTTTCGATGCGCTGATGGACGCGCTGACGACGCGCGTGTTGCTGCTCGACGATGATCTTCGCCTGATCCGCGCCAACGCCGCTGCCCGACGGCACCTGGGTATCGGTGACGAGGCGCTGGGCGCCGCGGTAACCGCCCTGCTGCCAAGGCAGCATGGAGAACTCATCGGCGACGCCGTCGCACGCACCCGCGATTCGGGGACAACGGAAAGCTTCGAGATCGACTCCGCACTCTATCCAGCGCGCGCCCTGCGCGTCGTGACCATGCGGATGCCCGCCGGTGTCGCGCTGATCGTCGATGATCTGGGTGATCCCGGCGCGCTGCGCAGCGTCACGGCTGAGATCGGGGCGATGGCGACCGCGCTGCGCGCGCTTCCCGCCAGCGGTTTCGGGTCGATCAACCTGCGCGGCGCGATCGACGACGCCGATTCCTCGCTCGTGGTGCTCAGCGGCGCGGCGCCGGCGCAGCTTGTCGGCGCACGGCTGGGGACCTTGTTCGACGTCGCGACCCGGGCCGTGGTGAACGATCTGATCGAGCGCGCATTGGGGGGAGGCGAAGCCGGCAGCACTCATGCCGCCATGCTCCTGAAGGGCGAAAATCCGCGGCCCGTCACCATCGCCCTTGCACCCAGGCGCGGGCGGCAGGGGATCGGCGGCGCTTCGTTCGTCATCGTCGCGGGCGGTGATAGAGGCGCCGCATAAACGCCCTCTTTACTCGTCTCGCCTATATCCGCCCGCACAGGAAGCTACGCGCCGGTGCGCGGGGAGTTGACGCGAATGACGATGGCAGGCGGCCCAATGCAGCACCGGCAGGGCGATGGCGGTTGGTCGGCGCTCGCCGGTCTTGTTGCGGCGGACGGCGCCTCGGCGCACACGCACGCAGCCGCTCTCACCCGCTCCTTCACAGCCGATCCGCGTGATCTGGCCGATGCGGTGCATCATCTCTGTCTGCTCCATGGCCGTCACCCGGGCGTGATCGATCATGCCGGACTGCACACCGTGCATGATGGCGCGCGCGGCTGGCTGATCGATGCGGCCGAAGGCTTCGCCAGCGAGCGCGGCGTGCTCACGCGGCTGGTGGTCGCGGCCGGTCCGATGCCCTCGACGCCCAACCACGCCGAAGCCGAATCGGCGATCACAACGCAGCGCCACGCGCTCGACATGCTCTCGCAGTCCGATCGCAACGGCTGCGCGATCGGCGCCGCCTTCGCGCTGGCGCTCGATTGGGCCGCGATTCGTGATGTACTCGCCGAGGCCGCCCGCCGCTTCGGCGTCGATATGCCCGAATCCGCGCTGCCCCCGGCCTTCGAGACCGCGATCGTCGCCGCGACCGTCGGCGAGGCTCCTGCGATCGAGCGCGCGATGCTGTTCGGCGCGCAGCAGTTGATCGCGCAGCATCGCGGCCTGTGGGATCTGCTCGAGGCGCGTGCGGAGGCGCGTCGCCTCGGCTGATCACGGCAGGGCTTGCACCCGATGACGCTTTGCCTCTACGCCAAACCCGATATTCGAAAATCGGGAATGGAATCCGCATGCGCTTCGAAGGCACGTCCAGCTATGTCGCGACCGACGACCTGAAGGTCGCGGTCAATGCCGCCGTCACGCTCCGCCGTCCGCTACTGGTCAAGGGCGAACCGGGCACCGGAAAAACCGTGCTGGCGCAGGAGATCGCGCGCGTGGCGGGCGCGCCGCTGATCGAATGGAACGTCAAATCGACCACCAAGGCGCAGCAGGGCCTCTACGAATATGACGCGGTCGCGCGCCTGCGCGACGGCCAGCTGGGCGATGAGCGCGTGCACGACATCGCCAACTATATCCGCAAGGGCAAGCTGTGGGAGGCGTTCACCAGCCCCACCCTGCCTGTGCTGCTGATCGATGAGATCGACAAGGCGGATATCGAGTTTCCCAACGATCTGCTCCAGGAGCTCGATCGGATGAGCTTCGACGTCTATGAGACGCACGAGACGATCACCGCTAAAGATCGCCCGATCGTCGTCATCACCTCGAACAACGAAAAGGAGCTGCCCGACGCCTTCCTGCGCCGCTGCTTCTTCCATTACATCAAGTTTCCCGATCGCGAGACGATGCAGGCGATCGTCGATGTTCATTTCCCCAAGATCCAGAAGATCCTGGTCAGCAAGGCGATGGACATCTTCTACGAGGTCCGCGAAGTCCCAGGCCTCAAGAAGAAGCCGAGCACCAGCGAGCTGCTCGACTGGCTGAAGTTGCTGCTGCACGAGGACATGCCCCTCGAACTGCTCAACTCGCGCGATCCCAAGAAGCTGATCCCGCCCCTGCACGGCGCGCTGCTCAAGAACGAACAGGACGTGATGCTGTTCGAACGCCTCGCCTTCATGACTCGGCGAACCGGCTAGGCACAGGCCTCCAGCACCATGTTGAACGGCCCCTCGGTCGCCCGGCGGACGCGCGAGAAGCCGGCGTCGTGAAGCAGCGCCGTCAGCTTCGCCTCGCCCGCCTGTGCGCCCAGCGCCTCGCCCACCTCCTGATCCAGCGACGTGGGCACGCAGATCATCGTGGAGGCATTGTAATAGAGGCGGCTGACCGGATTGCCGATATTCTCCTCCGGCCGGTCGGCGGCGATCGGCTCGACGATCATCCAGGTCGCATCGGGTTTCATCAGGCCTTTGACATGGGCGGCGCAGCCGCGCGGATCGCCCATGTCGTGCAGGCAGTCGAACACTGTGATCAGGTCGAAATCGCGCTCGGCGATGTCCTTGGCGGCCGCGGTTTCGAACCGCACCCGATCGGCCACCCCGTGCGCCGCCGCATGCTCCCGGGCCTGCGCGATCGACGGCTCGTGGAAATCGAAGCCGACGAAGTGGCTTTGCGGATAGGCCTCGGCCATCAGCAGCGTCGAAAATCCCACGCCGCAGCCGATGTCCGCGACCTTCGCGCCCGCTTTCAGCTTGTCCTGCACCCCGCCAAGCGCCGGCAGCCAGGATTGAACGACATTGTTGACGTAGCCCGGCCGGAAGAACGCCCCGACCGCGCAGAACAGGCAGCCGGCGGACTCACCCCAGGCGACGCCGGAGCCATCGCGAAAGCCGGCTTCGACCTTGGGCTCGCCCTCGATCATCGCGGCGGCGAGGTCGAAGGCGCCCTCCAGATAGACAGGGCTGTCCTTGACGCCGAACACCATCGCCTGTTCGGGCGACAGGCTGAACCGTTCGCCGGCCGCGTCATAGTCCAGATACCCGCTCGCCGCCTGCGCCAGCGCCCACTCGCGAACGTAGCGTTCCGCCAGCCCGCCCGCCCGCGCCGCGAGCTCCGCGACCGTCGCCGGTCCTCCCTCGTGCAACGCATCGAACAGGCCCAGCCGGAAGCCGATACGCACCGTTGGCACGCTATATGCTCCGCCCAGATCGCCAAGCATCTTGGCCACCAGCAGATGCAGTCTCGCTTCGTCGAAATCGGCCACAGGACCCTCCTCCCGAGCAGGACGGATGGGTCTCACCGGCGGGCCGAAATTGATAGGTATATTGCGACATCAGCCACTGGACGCGTGGCGAAAACGGCGGAATATGCGCTGAAATGCGGTCCGGTCTCGCTACGCCGGATAACAGGATAAGGCAGCGATGTTCTTCAACTTCCTAGACGAGCTGCGCGCCGCAGGCATTCCGGCGAGCATCAAGGAGCATCTGATGCTGCTGGAGGCGCTCGACGCCGATGTCATCGATCGCACGCCCGAGGCGTTCTACTATCTCGCCCGCGCGACCTATGTGAAGGACGAGGGACTGATCGATCGGTTCGACCAAGTCTTCGCCAAGGTGTTCCGGGGTATCGCGACCACCTTCGGCCAGCAGGCGGTCGACATCCCCGCCGACTGGTTGCGCGCGGTGGCCGAGAAATATCTCACGCCCGAGGAGATGGCGGCGATCGAGTCGCTCGGCTCGTGGGACGAGATCATGGAGACGCTCAAGCAGCGGCTGGAGGAACAGCAGGGCCGCCATCAGGGCGGCAACAAATGGGTCGGCACCGGCGGCACCTCGCCTTACGGCAATTCAGGCTACAATCCGGAGGGTGTCCGCATCGGCGGCGAATCGAAGCATAAACGCGCGCTCAAGGTGTGGGACCAGCGCGAGTTCCGCAATCTCGACAACACGCGCGAGCTCGGCACGCGCAACATCAAGATCGCGATGCGCCGGCTGCGCCGCTTCGCGCGCGAGGGCGCCGCCGACGAGCTCGACCTCGACGCGACCATCGACGGCACCGCGCGCCAGGGATGGCTCGACATCCATATGCGGCCCGAACGGCACAATGCGGTGAAGCTGCTGCTGTTCCTCGACGTCGGCGGCTCGATGGACCCGTTCGTCAAGCTGTGCGAGGAGTTGTTCTCGGCCGCCACCGCCGAGTTCAAGAACCTGGAATTCTTCTATTTCCACAACTGCCCTTATGAGGGCGTGTGGAAGGACAATCGCCGCCGCTTTTCGGAGCGCACGCCGACTTGGGACGTGCTGCACAAGTTCGGCCACGACTATAAGGTCGTCTTCGTCGGCGACGCCTCGATGAGCCCCTATGAGATCACCCATCCCGGCGGATCGGTCGAGCATATGAACGAAGAGGCCGGCGCGATATGGCTCCACCGGCTGACCAATACCTATCCCGCATCGGTGTGGCTCAACCCGATCCCGGAGGCGCAATGGGGCTATTCGGGATCGATCAAGATCATCCGCGATCTGATGAGCGGCCGCATGTACCCGCTGACGCTCGACGGCCTCGACGATGCGATGCGGGAGCTCGGGCGGAAGAGCTAATCCGGCGTGGCGGCGATCGCGCCCAGCCGTTCGCGCAGCGCCCGGTCGTCGGCAATATCGCCCTGCCGAAGGTCTTCCAATGACGAGGCCAGATCGCCGTCCGCCAGCGCGATGGCGGTTTCGTAGGACACGATCGCCGCGGCCTTGCCCTTGCGCACCGCCCCGATCAGCGCGGTGTCGAGCAGCGGCCCCGCCGCGATCGTCCTCGCGTCCCGGTCTGCGTCGTCGAGCACGCCCTTCATCCAGATATTGGGATCGCCGCCCTCGCCACGCCCCGTCTCGATCAACCGCTTGCAATCGGCCTCGGCCTTTTCGACAGCTCTTCTGAGCAGATCGCCCAGCCCAGCGTCCTCCACATGTTCGACGATGCCCGGCAGGCGCTTGGCGAGCAGCTCGTTCGCGTCTCGCAGATCCTGGATTGCGGTGGTCAGCAGCGCATCGCGCGTGTCTGTCTTGCTCATGCCGCATCAACGCGGCGGAGCGCGCCTGGTTCAGTTGGCGCGCAGCTCCTGAACCTTGCGCATATAGGTGTCGGCGAGGTTCTGGCGCCGCTCTCGAGCCGCGGCGGTGATCGCGCGCGATGCTGCAAGTGCTTCTTCCGCGGCGCGCCGCGAATAATAACGCAGATCCGACTCCATGCCACGACCCCCGGCAGAATTGATCGAGGTTAGACTGCGTCGCTTTCGGTAAATAAGTGGTTAACGCGCTGCGATCTTTCGCTCTGCCTTGATGCGCGCTCGATTCGCCGCCCAGTTCGGCCATGGCGACGATAATGCGAATGGTGTATGCTGTCCGTCATAAGGAGGTGTCCGATGCGTGTGCTCGTCCTTGCCCCTTTCGCGCTGCTCTTGCTGGGCGCCATGGCTGAGCCCGACGACACCGCGCGCACCAGCGACGCGGCCCGCAAATGCCCGCCGCCGGTCGTCGCCGTCAAAAAGTCGGACAAGCCCGGCTCGGGTCTCCGCAAGCTCAATGAGGAACCGCCGGCGATGCTCATCGCCGCGGTCCACAAGGAGGTCGACGGCTGCCCGGTGATGCTGGTGCTGAATGGCGGCGGCACGGGCGTCGACCGCGGCTGGACCCCGGCGCCGGAGAGCGGGATTCATCCAGCCGAATAGCCTCAGGCGCGGTGCACGACACCGCCCGGCATCGCCGACGGCACGCCGGTCGTCCCCGGAAAGCTGATCGGCAGTCCCTTGAGCGTCCGCACCGCCATATAGGCGAATCCCTCCGCCTCGGTCGCGTCGCCGTTCAGGCCCAGCGCCTCGCCGCGCTCGGGCGTCAGGCCGGTGCGCTCGCCGATCATCCTGAGCATCGTCGGGTTGTGCCGCCCGCCGCCGACGACGATCAGGCGTCTCGGGCGTGCGGGAAGCACGCTCAGACCTTCAGCCACCGCCTGCGCGGTAAAGGCGGTCAGCGTCGCCGCACCATCCTCCGTCGACAGGCCGCGCACCGCCTCCAGCGGAAAATCGAACCGGTCGAGCGATTTGGGCGGCGCGGCATCGAAATAGGGATGGTCGAGCATCGCCCTAAGCACCGCCTGATCCACCCGCCCCGCCGCGCCCAATGCGCCGCCCTCATCGAATCGGGCCCCGGTCTGCTGCGCGACCCATTGGTCTAGCATCCCGTTGGCCGGCCCCGTGTCGAACGCGACCAACGCGCCGTCTTCGCCGATGAAGGTCACGTTCGCCACGCCGCCCAGGTTGAGCAGCGCCACCGGCCTGTCCAGCCCGGCGGCGAGCGCGGCGTGATAGACCGGGATCAGCGGCGCCCCCTGCCCGCCCGCGGCGACATCGGCCGATCGGAAATCGTTGACCGTCGTGATCCCGGTCAGCTTGGCCAGCTGCGCGCCGTCGCCGATCTGCCAGGTCCAGCCGCGATCGGGCCGATGCGCGATGGTCTGCCCGTGGAAGCCGACTACGCCGACATCGCCCGCCGCGACCCCCGCTTCGTTGAGCAGCTTGCGCACCGCGAAGACATGCGCGCGCGTCACCAGCGCCTCGGCCTTGACGATCGGCGGGCTCGCGCGCGGGCGCTCGAAGGTCAGCGCCAGCTCGGTCGCCGCCATCAGCTCGGCACGCGCCGCGTCGGACCACGGCTCGCTGCGCCACGCCACCGCGCGCACCGCGCCCTCGCCATCGGTGTCTATCAGCGCGGCGTCGATCCCGTCGAGCGAGGTTCCCGACATCAATCCGATTGCGAGCAAGTCCAGTTCCTCCGCCTTCCCTGAAGATGCGCTGTAAACAAGGACCGGGCTTCGACAAGCTCGGTCCAAACGGAACGGGTGCAAATTGCATCAGTCGTGCTAAGCGCGCGCCGTCATGAGCTATCAGTCGAACCTCCTCCGCCTGCTCGACGAGCGCGGCTATATCCACCAGCTGACCGATGCGGCGGCGCTCGACGCGCTTGCCGCGAAGCAGATCGTTCCCGGCTATATCGGCTTCGATCCCACCGCGCCCTCGCTCCATGTCGGCAGCCTGGTGCAGATCATGATGCTGCGCCGCCTGCAGCAGGCCGGGCACAAGCCGATCGTGCTGATGGGCGGCGGCACCGGCAAGGTCGGCGATCCGAGCTTCAAGGACGAGGCGAGGAAGCTGATGACCGGGGAGGTCATCGCCGCCAACGTCGCGTCGATCCGCACCGTGTTCGAACGCTTCCTGACCTTCGGAAGCGGCCCCACCGACGCGATCATGCTCGACAATGCCGAATGGCTCGACGCCCTCGAATATATCCCCTTCCTGCGCGACATCGGCCAGCATTTCTCGGTCAACCGGATGCTCAGTTTCGATTCGGTCAAGCTCCGGCTGGATCGCGAGCAGTCGCTCAGCTTCCTCGAATTCAACTACATGATCCTCCAGGCCTATGATTTCCTGGAGCTGTCGCGCCGTTCCGCCTGCCGTCTGCAGATGGGCGGATCGGATCAGTGGGGCAACATCGTCAATGGCGTCGATCTCGCGCGCCGGGTCGACGGCACCGAGGTATTCGGCTTGACGACGCCCCTCATCACGACGGCGGACGGCGGCAAGATGGGCAAGACGATGGCGGGCGCGGTCTGGCTCAACGCCGACATGCTCAGCGCCTACGACTATTGGCAGTTCTGGCGGAACACCCAGGACGCCGATGTCGGCCGCTTCCTCAGGCTGTTCACCGATCTGCCGCTCGACGAGATCGCCCGGCTGGAGGCGCTCCAAGGGGCCGAGATCAACGACGCCAAGAAGGTCCTGGCCGATGCCGCGACAACGATGGCGCATGGCGAGCTGGCCGCGCGCGACGCCGCCGACACCGCTCGCCGCACCTTCGAAGAGGGCGCCGCGGGCGGCGACTTGCCGACGGTCGCCTTCGAGGACGGTCTGACCGTGGCCAGGGTGCTGGTCGCGCTAGGCTTCGCCGCTTCGAACGGAGAGGTGAAGCGCAAGCTCGCCGAAGGCGCGATCCGCGTGAACGGAGAGGTCGTCCGCGAGCCGGCGCATCCGGTCGCGGCGGGCGACAAGGTCAGCTTCGGCGCCAAGAAACACGGGCTGGTCGCGGCGCGGTAACCTTTCGTCCACCATGCCTGTTGCGGGCGGATTCATCGTCGGCGCGATAGCGTTCACATCGCTGCCAAAGGACCCGCGTAGATGGCGTTGAATGCCCAGGGAATGTTCGTTTCGGAAGCGCGTCGCGACATGCGCGAGGACGTGCATTTCCGCACGCGGGCGATCATGGCGGACGGGCGCTCGGTCGAGCTGCTGGTGGTCAACGTCTCCGCGCGCGGCCTGATGGCGCGCTGCGATGACGCGCGTATCGGGCCGGAGCAGAAGATCGTCGTGCGCCTGCCCGGCGCGGGCGGCGTGATCGGCGAGGTGCGCTGGGCACTGGGCGGCCGCATCGGCGTGGAGTTCGACGAGATGATCGAGCTCGCGCGCTATCTTCAGATGCTTGCCGAGGTGCTGAAGACGTAGCAGCGCGCTCGCAGCCCACCGGGATTCTCCAACTCTCCACCGTCACCCCGGCCTAGTTCCGGGGTTCATCAGGCGGCTGGGGCAGAAGCAAGAGGCGTCAACGCCGCGCTCGCGGCACAATGGACCCCGGAACAAGCCTGTCCTGAGCCTGTCGAAGGGTCCGGGGTGACGGGTGCATCGGCATCTATCCCGACCGCAGCAGCCCCACCCCGGCGTCGCGTTCGAACAGATACAGCGCCACCCGCGCCGCCTGCCCGCGCGGTCCGCTCAGGCCACCGTCGCGATCGACCAGCAGCCGGGCATCGTCGGTCGCCACCGGCAGCAGCTCCGTCATCTGCTCGGCGGAGGCCAGCCGGAAGCGCGCCTCGCCCGATTGCCGCGTGCCGAGCAGCTCGCCGCTTCCGCGCAACCGCAGATCCTCCTCGGCGATGCGGAAGCCGTCATTGGTCTCGCGCATCAGCGCCAGCCGCGCGCGCGCCGTCTCGCTGAGCGCGCCGGTCCGCAGCAACAGGCAGATCGACTTCCCCTCCCCGCGCCCCACGCGCCCGCGCAGCTGGTGCAGCTGGGCAAGGCCGAAGCGGTCGGCATGCTCGACGATCATCAGCGTCGCATTGGGCACATCGACGCCGACTTCGATCACCGTCGTCGCGACCAGCACCGCGAGATCACCCGATGCAAAGCGCGCCATCACGGCATCCTTCTCCGGCCCCTTCATCCGGCCATGCACCAGCCCGATCCGGTCCTCGCCGAACCGCGCACGCAGCCCCGCGGCCCGATCCTCGGCCGCAGCGAGATCGCTCTTCAAACTCTCTTCGACCAACGGGCACACCCAATAGGCCTGTCCGCCCGCCGACATGTGCCGCGCCAGCGCATCGACCACCTCGGCCAGGCGTTCGTCGGAGATCACCCGCGTTTCGATCGGCTGGCGGCCCGGCGGCATCTCGTCCAGCCGGCTGACATCCATTTCGCCGTAACGGGTTAAGGTCAGCGTGCGCGGGATCGGCGTCGCGGTCATCACCAGCAAATGCGGCGGGCGATCGGCCTTGGCGGAGAGCATCATCCGCTGCGCCACGCCGAAGCGATGCTGCTCGTCCACCACCGCCAGCCCCAGATTCTTGTAGCTGACCGCCTCCTGGAAGATCGCATGCGTGCCGACGAGGATGTCGATCGACCCGTCGGCCAGTCCCATCAGCGTCGCCTCGCGCGCCCGTCCCTTGTCGCGTCCGGTCAGGATGGCGAGGTTGACCGGCAGCCCGGCGAGCAGCCGTGACAATCCTTCGTAATGCTGGCGGGCGAGGATCTCGGTCGGGGCGAGCAAAGCGCCCTGCGCGCCTGCCTCCACCGCTGTCAGCAACGCCATCAGCGCGACCAAGGTCTTGCCCGAACCGACATCGCCCTGTAGCAGCCGCAGCATTGGCGTCGCCTGTTGCATGTCGCCGGCGATCTCCCCGACCGAACGCGATTGCGCGCCGGTTGGCGCATAGGGCAGCCGCAGCGCCCCGGTCAGCCGGCCATCGCCCTTCAGCGGCACGCCGCGCCGCTTGCGCGTGTCCGCCCGCACCAGCATCAGCGCCAGCTGATTGGCGAATATCTCGTCATAGGCCAGCCGCTGCCGCGCCGCGGCATCCTCGGGATCGGCATGCGCCTTCGCCAGCGCCTCGCGCCATGATGACCAGCCGCTCTGCGACAACAGCCCCGGCTCGATCCACTCGGGCAGATCGGGCGCGCGCGCCAAAGCCGCCTCGGCCAGCTGCGCCATGCGGCGGTTGGTCAGCCCTTCGGACAGCGGATAGATCGCCTCGCGGCCGGGCAGCTCCTCTGCCTCTTCCAGAGGCACGACGAAGTCGGGATGGACGATCTGCAATTCCTGGCCATAGGCATCGAGCTTGCCCGACACCCGGCGAGCCTCGCCGAGCGGCAGCAGCTTCTTCGCCCAACCCGGATTGCCGCCGAAATAGACCAAGGTGACGTAGTTGCCGAAGGCGTCGGTCGCATGCACGCGAAACGGCCCCCGCCCCGCGGCGTTGCGGTAATCCACCGCGGTCAGCGTGATCGCGATTACCCGCCCGACATCGCCCTCGCTCAACCGCTCGACCGGCACGCGGTCGACAAAGCCCACCGGCAGATGAAACGCGATATCCACCGCGCGCGCCAGCCCCAGCCGTTCCAGCGGCTTGGCCAGCGCCGGGCCGACGCCCTTGAGCGCGGTCGCTTCGGCAAAGAGCGGGTTGAGCAGTTCGGGTCGCATGACTATCTGACGCCTTCCCTATCGCCCAGCCGACAGCCGCGCCAGCGTCCGTCGGCCTTTCGCCGTTGGAGCAACATGGACCGCGAGACCCGCCTCAAACGCCTGCGCTTCCGCGCCTGGCACCGCGGCACCAAGGAGGCCGATCTGATGATCGGCGGCTTCTTCGATCGCCATGCCGCCGATTGGGGCGAAGCGGAGATGGCATGGTTCGAAGCGCTGCTGGAGGAACAGGACGTCGACATCATGGCCTGGGGCATGGGCGCCCAGCCCTTCCCCACCGCCTACCAAGGTCCCCAGGCGTCCGCCTTCCGCCAACTCGACTATATCCCGATCGCCGAATGACCGACCCGATCCAGCGCATATTGAAGGCGGAAACGCCGCTTACCCTCGCCGGCGCGCCGCAAGGTTTCCTGCCGCTGCTGCTGTCCGATCTCGCGCGCGCGGCGAAGGGCCGCGCGGTGTTCATCGCCTCCGACGAATCGGCGATGCGCGCGGTGGCCGACACCGCCACCTTCTTCGCGCCGGAGATCACGGTCACCACCTTTCCGGCCTGGGACTGCCTCCCCTATGACCGCGCCTCGCCTTCGCTGCGCGCCACATCGGACCGCCTCGCCGCGCTCCACGGCTTGCAAGCCAAAGCCAGCGGCCCGCAGCTGCTCGTCACCACGATCAATGCCGCGACGCAGCGCACGCTGACCCCGTTCCGCATCCGCCAGCTCGTCGCCCGGCTGGCCCCCGGCGAGCGCATCGGCCGCGACCGGCTGTCCGCGTTGCTCCAGGCCAATGGCTATGTCCGCACCGACACCGTCGCCGATCCCGGCGAGTTCGCGGTGCGCGGCGGCCTCGTCGACCTGTGGCCATCGGGCGAGGAACAGGCGCTGCGGCTCGACTTCTTCGGCGACGAGATCGAAAGCGTCCGCCGCTTCGACCCCGCCGACCAGCGCACCACCGGCCGCGTCGACGGCTTCACCCTGCTCCCCGCGTCCGAAGCGCTGCTGGACGAGGAATCGGTCAAGCGCTTCCGCAGCCGCTACCGCGAGACCTTCGGCGCCACCGCTACCGGCGATCCGCTCTACCAGGCGATCAGCGAGGGCCGCCGCCTCGCCGGAATGGAGCACTGGCTGCCGCTGTTCGAGGACAAGCTGGCGACTTTGTTCGATCACCTGCCCGACGACACCGTCATCGTCCGCGACGTGACCACCATCGCCGCGGGCGAGCAGCGCTTCGAGGCCATCGCCGACTATCACGCCAACCGCCTCCGCGCCCAGTCGAGCGACCCCGGCAGCTACCGACCGCTGCCGCAAAAGGCGCTCTACATGGACCCGTCCGAATGGGACGCGGCCGTGGAGGCCCGCGCCGTCCACCTCGCCACCCCGTTCCACGAGCCCGAAAGCGCCCGCGTCCTCGACTTCGCCGTCGACGGCCCGCGCGATTTCGCCCCCGAACGCGCCGCCAACGCCAATGTCTACGAGGCCGTCGTCGATCACCTCCACGGCTTGCAAAAGGCCGGCAGGAAGCCCGTCCTCGCCAGCTATTCCAGGGGCTCGCGCGAGCGCCTCTCCGGCCTGCTCGCCGATCACGGCCTGACCGCACTCAAGCCGGTCGACACATGGCAGGAGGCGCTTGGCGTCGGCCCGCGCTCCACCGCCCTCATCGTCCTGCCGCTCGAGCACGGCTTCACCGCCCCCGACGTCGCGCTCCTCACCGAACAGGACATGCTCGGCGACCGCCTCGTCCGCCGGCGCAAGCGCAAGAAATCGACCGACGCCTTCCTCGCCGAGCTCGCCAGCCTCACCCCCGGCGATCTGGTCGTCCATATGGACCACGGCATCGGCCGCTACGAAGGGCTGACCTCGATCCCCGTCGGCCAGGCGCCGCACGATTGCGTCGCGCTCACCTATCTCGGCGGCGACAAGCTGTTCGTCCCCGTCGAGAATATCGACGTCCTCTCGCGCTACGGCGCGGACAGCGAGAACGCCGCGCTCGACAAGCTGGGCGGCGAGGCGTGGCAGCGCCGCAAATCGCGGATGAAGGAGCGCATCCGCGAGATCGCCGGCGAGCTGATCGCCACCGCCGCGCTCCGCGCCGTGCGCGAAGGGCAGGTCGCCGAGCCCGATTCGGGCGGCTACCCCGCCTTCGTCGACCGCTTCCCCTATGAGGAGACCGACGACCAGGACCGCGCCATCGCCGACGCCATCGGCGACCTTTCCGCGGGCAAGCCGATGGACCGCCTCGTCGTCGGCGATGTCGGCTTCGGCAAGACCGAGGTCGCTCTTCGCGCCGCCTTCATCGCCGCGATGGCCGGCATGCAGGTCGCGGTGGTCTGCCCGACCACGCTCCTCGCCCGCCAGCACGCCACGACCTTCGCCCAGCGCTTCGAAGGCTTCCCGATCCGCATCGGCCGCCTCTCCCGCCTCGTCGGCGCGGCCGAGGCCAAGGCGACCAAGGAGGGCCTCGCCGACGGCACCGTCGACATCGTCATCGGCACCCACGCCCTCCTCGCCAAGGGCGTCGAGTTCAAGCGCCTCGGCCTGGTCATCGTCGATGAGGAGCAGCGCTTCGGCGTCACCCACAAGGAGCGGCTGAAGGCGC
The DNA here is from genome assembly GCF_003515075.1 of Sphingomonas gilva. GTDB lineage: Bacteria > Pseudomonadota > Alphaproteobacteria > Sphingomonadales > Sphingomonadaceae > Sphingomonas > Sphingomonas gilva. Next base: position 189,751 of record NZ_QWLV01000005.1, on the reverse strand, counting down.
TGAAGGCCGACGTCCACGTCCTCACCCTCACCGCCACGCCGATCCCCCGCACGCTGCAGATGGCGATGTCCGGCCTGCGCGACCTGTCGGTGATCCAGACCCCGCCGATCGATCGCCTCGCCGTCAGGACCTACATCATGCCGTGGGACCCGGTGGTGCTGCGCGAGGCGCTGCTGCGCGAGCATTACCGCGGCGGCCAGGCCTATTTCGTCACCCCGCGCATCGCCGACCTGCCCGATATCGAGCAGTTCCTGCGCGAGGAGGTTCCGGAAATCCGCTACATCGTCGCCCATGGCCAGATGGCGGCGGGCGACATCGAGGAACGGATGTCCGCCTTCTACGACCGCAAATACGACGTGCTCCTCTCGACCACGATCATCGAGAGCGGCCTCGACATCCCCTCGGCCAACACCATCATCGTCAACCGGGCGGACAAGTTCGGCCTCGCCCAGCTTTATCAGATCCGCGGCCGCGTCGGCCGGTCGAAGACCCGCGCCTATGCCTATATGACCACGCCGCCCGGCCGGTTGCTCACCGAGACCGCGGAAAAACGGCTCAAGGTGCTGCAGGATCTCGACACCCTCGGCGCCGGCTTCCAGCTCGCCAGCCACGATCTCGACATCCGCGGCGCGGGCAATCTGCTCGGCGACGAGCAGTCGGGGCACATCCGCGAGGTCGGCTTCGAACTCTACCAGTCGATGCTCGAGGAGGCGATCCTCGAGGCGAAGGCCGGCGGCGCGCTCGGCCGCCCGCGCGATTTCAGCCCCCAGATCACCGTCGACGCGCCGATCATGATCCCGGAGGAATATGTCCCCGATCTCGACCTGCGCATGGGCCTCTATCGCCGTCTCAACGACCTGGACGACCGCCAGTCGATCGAGGCCTTCGCCGCGGAGCTGATAGATCGCTTCGGCAAGCTCCCCCAACCGACCGAAAACCTGCTGCGCATCATCGAGATCAAGCAGAACGCCAAGAAAGCCTGCATCGCCAAGCTCGACGTCGGCCCAAAGGGCGCGCTGGTCTCCTTCCACGACGACAAGCCGCCCAATGTCGAAGGCCTGCTCGCCTACGTCCAGCGCCTGGAGGGCACCGCCCGCCTGCGCCCGGATTCGAAGCTGGTCATCACCCGCAGCTGGGGAGATCCCCAGGCCCGCCTCAACGGCGCGCTGCAACTGTCAAAAGGCCTGGCCAAGGCCGCCGGCTGAAATCCTCCCCGAGCTTGCTCGGGGAGGGGGACCGCCGGCCGCAGGCCGGTGGTGGAGGGGCTGGCCAGCCGAACACACAGCCGCCAACCTCTAGTCCGGACCCACCTCGCCATCCCCCTTCGCCGCGACGCGAAAGAGAGCCGCCGAACCCAGCCACAGCGCCGTGAAGAAACCGCTGAACACCAAAATCCTGAACGATGCCCCCGCTATGCTCGCGGTCGAGGGCGCGGTTGCGATGGCCACGCCAAGCAGGGCCTGCATGATCGCCACGCCAAGCATGGTCCGCGCCATGCCTGCGGGCCGGAACCAGGCGGCAAACCCGCCGACCGCCACCGTCATGACGAGCAGGAAGAAGCCGATGCCGTTGCCGTCGTCGCGAACGATCGTGGTCCACACGGTCAGGAACGAGGTCACGAGCGCGACCGCGGCGCCGGCACGATAGGCCCGGCTGCCGCTCAGCCGTTCGGCAAACTCGTAGAGCAGCCCGACCCCGCCGATCATGACGCCGGCAAAGATGAAGCTGCCCAGGGTCCAGTGCCATTCGTCGCTGATCTGCATCATCATCAGCGGCGTCAGCAGCAGCGCCAATGCCGCGGCCCAACGCGCGATCCGCCAAGTGTTCCAGGTCCCCGTGGCGACCCTGCCGCTCGATGCCGTCATGTGCTTTCCTCCCGGTGACAATTGCGGACGTCACCTGCCAGGAGTCGGGATGAGCGGCATGAGGAAAAGGTGAGGAGTGGCTGAACAATGGCTTTCGGCTTCACGTCGAGGTTTCGGATAGCGTTTCCTCGACGCGAAAGCTCCAATCCCTCACCCGCTATGATCCGCCACGATCCGCCATCCGGCATCGGTCTTGCGGAACAGCAATGTAGTCGGCCCCTGCACGACCTCGCCGCCCGCCGTCGCCGGTGTCAGCCGATAGCGCGCCGTCAGCAGCGCATGCTCCGGTCCCACCATGCGGAAATCGAGGAAGGTGAAATCCAGGGCGCCGCGACTGTTTCCGCCACCCGCGAAGCTAGGCGCATAACGCGCGGCGATCGTGGACTTCCCTCGGATCAACCCGTCCTTGGTGACGAAGCTCGTCGCGGGATCGTCGGCATATACGCGCATGAACCGGTCCAGGTCCCCCGCGTTCCAGCCCGCCGCGCTGTCGCGCATCGCCGCCTCGATCGCAGCGCGCGCCTGTTGGGGCGAGGGCGCGGCCGCCGGTGCGCAGGCGGCCAGGAGCAGGGCAGCAGCGCATGCAAAACCCAAGCTCCTCAGGCCCGTTGGTGAGCGAAGTCGAGAAACCTTGCGCCACCAGACGTTTCTCGACTTCGCTCGAAACGACCGGAAATCCTGGTTGTCCGGTTTACATGGCGCATGCGCCCGCATCACCGCCCCACCAGATTGGCGAAGGCCGGTTCCTCGGCCATCTCGACCTCCTCCAACTCCTCCTCCTGCACCTGCGTCCGCGTCATCTCGAACCCGCCGGACCATTCCTCCAGCTGCCAGAACCCGCTCACCCGCGTGCCCTCCGCATTGACCGTGCCGGCATAGTTTACCGCGTGCGCCGCATCGCTTTCGCCGTCGTACATCTTGGTGAAGCTCACCTCGGCGCCTTCGCGGCTGCCGCGGATGAAGGCGTTCAGGTGCGTCGTCGTGCCGGCGATGGTGTTGGGCTCGCTGGTCGTGCCCGACAGGACGCCCGCCACCTCCTCCAGCGATGCGATGAACGACACATCGGGATCGCCGGTGCCGAGATAGCTGAAGCTGCCGAACCACGCCCCCGTCAGGTTCATCGGATCGTTGCTCATCCCCCCCGCTCCTCCAGCAAGTCCGCCAGCGCCGCGTCGGTCAGCGGCTCGGCGCACAGATAGCCCTGGTAGAAATTGCACCCCTCGCGCGCCAGCAGGTCGAGCTGCTCGGCCGTCTCCACCCCTTCAGCGATCACCGCCAGCCCCAGCGATCGCGCCATGTCGATCACCCCGCGCACCACCACCCGGTCGCGCGCGGTGCCGGCGATGTCCTGCGCCATCCGCTTGTCGATCTTGAGATAATCGAGCGGCAGCGACTTCAGATAGGCCAGGTTCGAATAGCCCGTGCCGAAATCGTCGATCGCGACGCGGATTCCCGTGGCGCGGAAGCGGGCGAAGAGATTGGCGGCGAGCGAAAGATCCTCGATCAGCCCGCCTTCGGTGATCTCCACCGTCAGGCGGCCCCGGGGAAAGCCGCTCGAATCGACCCGGTCGATGAACAGATCGGCGAAGCCCGGCCGGCGGATGTCGTTCGCGGTCAGGTTGATCGCGAGGCGCAGCCCGGCGCGCGCGCCGGTCCACGCCGCCGCCGCCTGCAATGTCGCGCGCTGGACATGGTCGCTCAGCGCCAGCACCAGATCGGCCCGCTCCGCGGCGGCGAACAGCGTCTCCGCCCCCAGCAGGCCCAGCACCGGATGGCTCCACCGCGCCAGCGCCTCGACGCCGCTGATCTCGCCGCCGCCGATCGCCACCTGCGGCTGGAAACGCAGCTCGATCTCGCCGCGCTCGATCGCGTGGCGCAGATCGATGGCGAGGTCGTAGGGCGCGGGCTCGGTGGTGCGACTGGCATAGCGCACCGTCGCGCCGTCCGATTCGCGCGCGGTCTCCAGCGCTTCGCCGGCGCGGCGCAGCAGGCGGGCGGCGTCGCGTTCGCCCGCCTCGCCCACCGCGACGCCGATGCGGGCACCCAGCGCGACGATCGCGCCCGAGGAGACGAACGGCCGCGCCACCGCTTCGGCGATCTGTTCGGCGAGCAATGTCACCCGCTCGGGATGCTCGGCTTGCCGTCCCAGCACGGCGAATTCGGAGCCGCCCATGCGCGCGACCAGCCAGTCGTCGCCCAGCACTTCGGCGGCGACATGCTCGATCCGCGCCGCGACGCCACGCAGCACCGTGTCGCCCGCGGTGCGACCATAGGCGGTGTTGACCATCTCGAACCGGCTCAAGGCGACGAGCAGCACCAGCACGCCCTCGCCCTCGCCGCTCGACAGGCGCCGGTCGAGCCAGCGCCGCGCAGCGAGCGCATCGCGCGCGCCGGTCACCAGATCGCGCGTCGCCGCGCGGCGCTGATCGGCGGGATCGGGCGGCGCGAGCGGCTCCATCGACCAGTCGCCGGCAAGCTTGCGCCCCGTCTCGGCAAGACCCGCCAGCGTCGCCGCCAGCGTGGACGGCGCGAACGGCGCGACCAGCAGATGCGTCGCGCCGGCCTCGCGCGCGGCGTGCAGCCCGGCCACGTCGTCAGGCCCGACGATGGCGAGCAGCGCCGCATGTTGGCCCAGGATCGCCGGCGCCAGCACCGCCAGCGCCTCGCGCCCGCCGCTGACGCGCAGATCGGCGACGACGGCGCGCGCCCGGCTGGCCAGGAACTGCTGGTCGAGCGGCGTATCGCCCGCCGCGCTGACCAGCCGCACCCCCTCTCCGGCCGGCACCAGCTGCCGCGCGGGGGCGACGAACACCGTCGTTTCGGGGCGAGCCGCCTGAACCATCATCGTGCCGTATCGCCCCCCATCACGGGCGACGCTAGAGCGAAACGGGGCGCGAAGGAATGGCCTGCTTCTCTCGCGCCGGGCGGATACGGGACACAGCGCGAGTGCTTTAGCCGTCGCCCCCGCGCAAGCAGGGCCGCTGGGTTTGCGGCACATCCGCCCTTGCGTATGCCGACCGAGGCCCCTGCCTGCACAGGGGCGACGATAGGTGGCCGCACCGCGATTCCCCGATCGCTCTTGCCGCTCGTCCTGCAACCGCCTAGCTCTGGCACATGGCCTGCGCTCTGCCCCGGACCGGCCCCGATGCCAGCTTGATCGACGTCCATGGGCGGCGGATCAGCTATCTGCGCATCTCGGTGACCGACCGGTGCGATCTGCGCTGCCGCTATTGCATGGCGGAGCAGATGACCTTCCTGCCCCGCGCGGCGCTGCTCAGCCTGGAGGAGATCGCGCTGATCGCCGATCGCTTTATCGCGCGCGGGGTCAGCAAGATCCGTCTGTCGGGCGGCGAGCCGCTGGTGCGGCGCGATGTCGTCGATCTCGCGCGGCGGATCGGTCGGCATCTCGGCGATGGCCTCGATGAGCTGACGATGACCACCAACGCCACCCGGCTCGCCGATCATGCCGATGATCTCGCGGCCGCGGGTATCCGGCGGATCAACATCAGCCTCGACAGCCTCGATCCCGAACGCTTCCGCTTCATCACGCGCCACGGCGATCTCGCCCGCGTGCTCGGCGGCATCGCCGCGGCAAAGGCCGCTGGCCTCGCGGTCAAGATCAACATGGTCGCCTTGAAGGGCCTGAACGACGCCGAGATCCCCGACATGCTCGCTTGGTGCGGCGAACAGGGCTTCGACCTGTCGCTGATCGAAACCATGCCGCTGGGCGCGATCGACGAGGACCGCGCCGACCGGTTCGTGCCGCTGACCGCGGTGTTCGACGACCTTTCCCGCCGCTTCACCTTGTCGCGCGACGCACACCGGACCGGTGGCCCGGCGCGCTATTGGCGGGTCGGTGAATTCGGCACGCGGCTCGGCCTCATCTCCCCGCTCACCGACAATTTCTGCGACGGCTGCAACCGGATGCGGCTGACCACCGAGGGCCATCTCTACATGTGCCTGGGGCATGAGGATCGGGTCGATCTCAAGGCGGCGCTGCGCGAGGGCGGCATCGGCGCGCTCGATGCGGCGATCGACGCGGCGCTCGGCCACAAGCCATTGCGTCACGATTTCCGCATCGATTCGGCGTCGCCCGCCGTCGCCCGCCATATGAGCGTGACCGGCGGGTGAGCGGCCGCGCGCGGGCGCTCGTCGCCTCCCCCACCGATGCCGCGCAGGCGGCCGCGCGCGACCTGCGCGAGCGCTATGATTGGGTCGCGGTCGAGGATGCCGATCATGTCGTCGCGCTGGGCGGCGACGGCTTCATGCTGCAGACGCTCCACGCCATGCTCGAACGGCGGCGGATCGTGCCGGTGTTCGGCATGAACCTCGGCACGGTCGGCTTCCTGATGAACGAATGGCGGTTCGAGGGGCTCGATGCGCGGCTGGAGCGCGTCCGTCCGTTCAAGGTCACCCCGCTCAGGATGACCGCCGAGACGGTGACCGGCGAGCGCGTGACCAGCCCCGCCATCAACGAGGTCTCGCTGCTGCGCGAAACGCGCCAGACGGCGAAGCTGGAGGTGACGGTCAACGGCCGCGTGGTGATCCCGGAACTGGTCTGCGACGGCGTCCTCGTCGCGACCCCGGCCGGCTCGACTGCCTACAATCTCTCCGCCAACGGACCGATCCTCCCCCTCGGCTCGGCCCTCCTCGCGCTCACCCCGATCAGCCCCTTCCGCCCCCGCCGCTGGCGCGGCGCCATCCTCCCAGACCGCGCCCGCATATCCCTCCGCGCCCTCGAACCCGAAAAGCGCCCCGTAAGCGCAGTGGCCGATCAGCGCGAGGTTCGAGAAGTTTCGCGCGTAGAAATCGAAATAGACCACGCCCGCGACCTCACCTTGCTGTTCGATCCCGAGCACGCGCTGGACGACCGCATAACGATGGAGCAATTCATCGCCTGAGGCGCTTGCAATCGGCGAAAAGGCGCTGCTATAGGCGCGCCTCCGAGACGCCACGCGTCACGCGGAAACAGGCATTCCCCGGTAGCTCAGCGGTAGAGCAATCGACTGTTAATCGATCGGTCGCTGGTTCGAATCCGGCCCGGGGAGCCACTTTCCTGGCATTTGCGCAATTTGTCGTTAGGCGCTCGTCTTCCGTGACGCTCGCTCTGTCGCACGCTTGGTTGACGCCATGACGGCGTTGGACCAGCCGAACTTCATCGTCACAAAGCCCGAAGTGGCGCGAACCTTCGGCCTTTTCCTCCGCTCCGGTTTCGAAGGGCATGATTGCTTCATGCGGTTTCCGTCGCTTTTCAGGCGTGCATCGCACGACATGGCCATCGATTTGGGGACGGTGAACACCGTCGTCTATGTCCGCGACCGGGGCATCGTGCTCAACGAGCCGTCAGTGGTGGCGCTGGAGACGCGCGACGGCGTGTCGCGAGTGCGCGCGATCGGCGCCGACGCCAAGCTGATGATGGGCAAGACACCCGACAATATCCGCACCATCCGGCCGCTGCGCGACGGAGTCATCGCCGATATCGAAGTCGCCGAGCAGATGATCAAGCATTTCATCGGCAAGGCGCATGGTGGTCATAGCCGTTTGCCTCGGCAGCCCAACATGGCGATCTGCGTCCCATCCGGGTCAACCATGGTCGAGCGCCGTGCGCTGCGCCAGGCAGCGACCAAAGCGGGCGCCGCCAAGGTCTTTTTGATCGAGGAGCCGATGGCTGCGGCGATCGGCGCGGGGTTGCCGGTGACCGAGCCGGTCGGCGCGATGGTGGTCGATATCGGCGGCGGAACGACCGAGGTGGCGGTTCTTTCGCTCCAGGGCCTCGCCTACAGCACGTCGGTGCGGGTCGGCGGCGACAAGATCGACGACGCGATCGCTTCCTATATCCGGCGCAAGTACAGCCTGATGATCGGCGAGGCGACATCCGAGCGGATCAAGCTTACCATCGGCACCGCCAAGCGCCCCGAGCGCAAGGCCGGCGAGACGATGCGGGTGAAGGGCCGCGATCTCGTCCAGGGCGTGCCGAAGGAGATCGAGGTCAGCGAGAGCGAGGTGGCCGAGGCCATCGCCGAGCAGATCGGCCAGATCGTCCAGACCGTGCTGATGGCGCTTGAGCAGACCGAGCCCGAACTGGCCGCCGATATCGTCGATCAGGGGATCGTGATGACCGGTGGCGGATCACTGCTGCGGCGAATCGACGAGGTGCTGGCGAGCGCTACCGGCCTTCCCGTGGTGATCGCCGACGATGCGCTGATCTGCGTCGCGTTGGGCGCCGGGCGCGCGCTGGAGGACAAGGAGTTCAGCGGAGTGCTCCTTGCGGGCTAGCGGGTAAAGAACTGCCAAATCAGCCGCGCGGCGACATAGAGGACGAGCAGCGCGGTTAATCGCCGGACCCAGGTTTCGGATAACAGCTTCAGCCCCATATGCGTGCCGAGCTGTCCGCCGACGAGCACGGCGAGCGCAAGCGACCAATAGGTCGCGGTCGCAGCCGCCATCCCCGCCCAGTCCAGCTTCATCAGTTGCCCGATGAGGCCAGCGATCGAGTTGACTAGGATGAACAGCGATGCCGTCGCCGCGATCGGGCGTGCCTGGCTCCACCGGGTCAGATGGAGGAAAGGCGACAGGAAGATGCCGCCGCCAATGCCGACCAAGCCGGAGAAATAGCCGATTCCAGCGCCGATGCTGTAGTCGCGCCAGCTGGTGTGGCGCGTCTCGGCAATGACGCGCTCCCGCTGCGTCAGCATCAACAGCCCGGCAACCAACAGTCCGAGCCCCAGCAGGCCGATGAAGACATGCTGCGGGATCGGCGTGCGCCCGCCCGCCCAGGCGAAGGGCGCGGCGACGAGCGCTATCGGGAGCGCGCGTCGCCACGGCATCACGCCGTCGCGCGTATAGCGGAACGTGCCGCCGGTTACGACGATGATGTTGCAGGTCAACGCGATCGCCGGAAGAACGCGGTAGTCGGTCTGCGCAAGTACCAGCAGGGCGTTGTAGGTCGATCCGCCGCCGAAGCCGACGCTGGCGTAGAGTGCCGCGGTGACCGCAAACAGAAGTGCAGTCACCACCATCTTCTAGCTCCTACGCCAGCTGCCCGTGACAGTGCTTGAACTTGCGTCCCGACCCGCATGGGCACGGCGCGTTGCGGCTGACGCCCTTCCACTGCTGGGGATCGTCCGGCAGCCCTTCGGGGGCAGCGGGTCGCGGCGCCTGCATCGGCGGCAGGCGCGTGCTGATCACGCCCATATCGTAATCGTCGCTGTCGTCCTCGCCCGAGAACGGGTCGATGTGGGTGGTTAGGAAGGGGGGGAGTTCGGGAAGCTCGTGTGTTTCGTCGAAGGCGGGGCCGGGCGCGAAGCGGGCGTGGGCGACGACGCGGGTGACGTCCTCGCGGATCGCCTCGAGCATGCGCTGGAACAGCGCGAACGCCTCGTGCTTGTACTCGTTGATCGGGGTCTTCTGCGCGTAGGCGCGCAGGTGGACGACCGCGCGCAGCGCGTCGAGCGTCGCCAGATGCTCTTTCCAATGATGGTCGAGATTCTGCAGCATGATCGACTTTTCGACCGAGTGCCAGGTATCCGGATCGAGCTCGGCCGCCTTGGCCGCGACGCCCTCGTCCGCCATCGCGCGGACGCGCTCCTCGATCAGCTCGGGCTCGACGGCCTCTTCCTTCAGCCAGTCGTCGATCGGCGGCTCGAGGCCGAGCACGTCGAACAGGCGGGTCTTCAGCCCCTCGATGTCCCACTGCTCGGGATAGGTCTCGGGCGGGCACGCCTCGCCGACCAGCGCGTTGACCGTCTCCCAGCGCATGTCGGTGACGACATCGTCGACGGTGTCGGCGTCCATGATGTCGCTGCGCTGCTCGTAGATCACCTTGCGCTGATCGTTCATCACGTCGTCATACTCGACGACCTGCTTGCGCTGCTCGTAGTTGCGCGCCTCGACCTTCTTCTGCGCGGTCTCGATCGCCTTCGAGAGCCATTTGGAGCCGATCGCCTCGCCATCGGCGATGTTCGAGCGCATCATCTTCGCGAACATCGTGTCCGGCCCGAAGATGCGCAGCAGATCGTCGTCGAGCGACAGGTAGAAGCGGCTGAGGCCGGGATCGCCCTGGCGGCCCGAGCGGCCGCGCAGTTGGTTGTCGATGCGGCGGCTCTCATGCCGCTCGGTGCCGAGCACGAAGAGGCCGCCGGCATCGAGCACCTGCTGCTTCTCCGCCGCGATCTCCGCCTTGATCCGCTCGATCGCGGCGTCGCGCTCGGCGCCTTCGGGCGTTTCGGCCAGCTCGTCCTCGATGCGGAATTCGAGATTGCCGCCCAATTGGATGTCGGTGCCGCGGCCGGCCATGTTGGTCGCGATGGTCACCGCGCCCAAGCGGCCCGCCTGCGCCACGATATGCGCCTCCATCTCGTGGAAGCGGGCGTTCAGGACGCTGTGCTTGACGCCTTCCTTGTTGAGGAAGTCCGACAGCAATTCCGACTTCTCGATCGAGACGGTGCCGACCAGCACCGGCTGGCCGCGCTCGCTATGCTCCTTGATCGAGCGCGCGATGGCGGCGAACTTCTCGAGCGTCGTCTTGTAGAACTCGTCCTCCTCGTCGATCCGCTGGACCGGCAGGTTGGTCGGGATGGTGACGACGTTGATCTTGTAGATGTCGAAGAATTCCTGCGCTTCGGTGGCCGCGGTGCCGGTCATCCCCGAAAGCTTCGGATACATGCGGAAATAATTCTGGAAGGTGATCGAGGCGAGCGTCTGGTTCTCGGGCTCGATCTCCACGCCCTCCTTGGCTTCGACCGCCTGGTGCAGGCCGTCCGACCAGCGGCGGCCGTCCATCATGCGCCCGGTGAACTCGTCGATGATGACGACCTTGCCGTCCTTGACGATGTAGTCGGTGTCGCGCTTGAACATCTTGTTCGCGCGCAGCGACTGGTTGACGTGGTGGACGACCTGGGTGTTCTCGATATCGTAGAGATTGGCGCCCTGGAGCAGCCCGGCGCCCTCCAGCAGCCGCTCGACCTTCTCGGTGCCGTCCTCGGTGAGGATGATGGTGCGCTGCTTCTCGTCCTTCTCGTAATCCTCGTCGGCGAGATCGCGGACGATCGCGTCGACGGAGATGTACATCTCCGACTTGTCCTCGGTGGGACCCGAGATGATCAGCGGCGTGCGCGCCTCGTCGATCAGGATCGAATCGACCTCGTCGACGATGGCGAAGGAGAAGGGCCGCTGCACCATCGCGCCGCGATCGAACTTCATGTTGTCGCGCAGGTAATCGAAGCCGAATTCGTTGTTGGTGCCGTAGGTGATGTCCGCGGCATAGGCGGTGCGGCGTTCGTCGTCGCGCAGGTTGGGCACGATCACGCCGACGCTCAGGCCCAGGAAGCCGTACACCCGGCCCATCCACTCGGCGTCGCGCCGGGCGAGATAGTCGTTGACGGTCACGACATGCACGCCGTTCCCGGGCAGCGCGTTCAGATAGGTGGCCAGCGTCGCCACCAGCGTCTTGCCCTCACCCGTGCGCATCTCGGCGATCTCGCCGCGGTGGAGCACGATGCCGCCGATCATCTGCACGTCGAAATGGCGCATGCCGAGCACGCGGACAGACGCCTCGCGCACCGTGGCGAACGCTTCGGGCAGGATCGCGTCGAGCTCCTCACCGGCCTCCAGCCGCTGGCGGAAGATCACCGTCTGATTGGCGAGCTCCTCGTCGGTCATGGCCTGCATATTGGCTTCGAAACCAGCGATCTGGCTGACGATCTTGACGAGCGATTTGACGTAACGATCGTTGGAGGAACCGAAAATGGATTTGGCGAGGCCACCGAGCATGGAATCGGACTTTCGTCTGGAATGTTGAATTGCCCGCATCGCGCGCGGACCAAATTGTGATGCGAGAGAGGGAGACCGCCGGCACTCTATTCGCGCCGCTTCTCCGCAAAGATCGGGGCCGCGGGCGCTAACGCCAGCGTGCGCGGTAGTGGCACAATGCGGCTGTAGAGCACGCCGTCAGGATGTAGCCCGGGCGAGATCACAACGACCACGTGCTCAGCGACGGCCGTGGCGACCTGCTCGACCGAGCGCGCGTTTGCCTGCACACGCGCCGTGGCTGCCCGCTCGCCAGAGATTATCCCGGTGAGGCTGGTCAGAAGCGCTGTAAGGACGAGGAGAAGGTTCAAGCGGGCTCTTTTGGCAAGGAGGACAGCGATCAGATAGTGATTTCGCCGTTCCGCGTCACCCCCAATAGGTTGTCGATTTTATTCCGGGAAGGTCGTGGAGATCGTCATTCTCTTCCTGATGTGAGCCTTGATGGGCTTCCCGTCCCGCAGATGTCCCGGCCCCATGCTCATGCCGGCCGGGACGTCCGCACATGCATCGAAGGGGGATGGCGGCTTTGTCTCAATCACTCGGCAGGTTTCGACCCTGCCTTGTTCATCGAGCACGATCTCCGTTTCCAAGATCGAATCGCTGAATATTGTTTCCGTCACTTCGATAGGTTCGGTGGGCGTATAATACTCACCCGACGCGCCTTGATCGGGCAAGCTCCAGACTATGGTTCGATGCGCGAACCGGTTCGGCGCACCCGGATTGAAGGCAGCTCGCTTGGACATCGTCGCACAGGTTCCTTCATCAAGCGATGCGTGACCGCTTGATTCAACAACGGTGCAATCAGAGACCCTTCCCGCCGCGTTGATCGCCAACCGGACTCGCACACCTCCTTGCGCCTTCGCCTTCAGCGCTTCGGCCGGATAATCATCAGTCGTTACCCAGCGAGCCGGATCGGTCATTGGTGTCAGAGCGTCCGGGAGGGCGGCCTGTGCGAGACCAATGGCGACCAGCGTTATCATCGATTTGTCCTCCCAGGCGACCTGACTATCCTGATCGATGGCCCATGCGCAATTGGCGCGGGGATTGCGCCACCTTCGCGGCGCATGCAAAGCGCCGCAATGATCAAAGCATCGCCGCTCGCCCGTCCCCTTCCTGATCTCCCCGCCATCGCCGGGGTGACGCCGCGCGTCGCGCGGGCGCGGTACAAGATTTGGGATCGGTGCGACCTGACCTTCGTCACGCTGGACGAAGGCGCGGCGGTCGCCGGGGTGCTGACGCAGAGCCGCTGCCCTTCGCCCGAGGTCGAGTGGTGCCGCGCTGCGCTGCCGCTGGGCCGGGCGCGCGCGCTGGTGGTCAACGCCGGCAATTCCAACGCCTTCACGGGAAACCGCGGACGCGCGGCGGTGGAGGCGATCGCGGCGCGCGCGGCGGCGCATATCGGCTGCGAACCGTCCGACATCTTCATCGCATCGACCGGGGTGATCGGCGTGCCATTGCCGATCGATAAGGCCGAGGCCGGGCTGGACGCCGCCTTCTCTGCGCCACCCTGTTCGTGGCGCGAGGCGGCCGACGCGATCGGCACCACCGATACCTTTCCCAAGGCGGTCGTGACCCGCGCGGCGATCGGCGACCGGACGGTGACGCTGGTCGGCATCATCAAGGGATCAGGCATGATCGCGCCGGACATGGCGACGATGCTCGGCTTCATCTTCACCGACGCGGCGATCGAGCCGGCCGTACTGCAGCAGATGCTGTCCGCCGCCAACACCCGCAGCTTTTCCTGCATCACCGTCGATAGCGATACCTCGACCAGCGACACCGTGCTGGCCTTCGCCACGGGCAAGGCCGGCAACGCGCGGTTGACGTCGATCGAGGATGCCGGGGCGGACGCCTTCGCGGCGGCGCTGTCGGACCTGTGCCTGCAACTCGCCCAGCTGGTGGTGCGTGACGGCGAAGGCGCGTCCAAGTTCATCGAGATCGCGGTCGAGGGCGCCGAAAGCGACGCCAGCGCCCACCGCATCGCGCTGTCGATCGCCAACTCGCCGCTGGTGAAGACCGCGATCGCCGGCGAGGACGCCAATTGGGGCCGCGTGGTGATGGCGGTCGGCAAGGCCGGCGAACCCGCCGAGCGCGACAAGCTTTCGATCCGCTTCGGCGACACTCAGGTCGCGCAAGGCGGATTGGCGGTCGAGGGTTATGACGAAGCCCCTGTCGCCGCGCATCTCAAGGGCCAGGAGGTGGAAATCGGCGTCGATCTCGGCCTGGGCGAAGGCCGCGCGACCGTTTGGACGTGCGACCTGACCCACGGCTATATCCAGATCAACGCGGATTATCGGACATGAGCACGGACACACGCCTTGCCGGAGGCTGCGCATGCGGCGCGGTGCGTTATTCGCTGGCCGATCCCTACGATACCGGCTGGTGCCATTGCCGGGTCTGCCAGCGCACCAGCGGCGCGCCGGCGATCGCCTTCACCACCGCGCGGCGCGCGGATTTCCGCTGGGAATCGGGCGAGCCGCGCATCTATCGCACGACATCGTTCGGGCAGCGCCGCTTCTGCGGCGCGTGCGGCACGACCCTGACCATCGAGGTCGACTTCCAGCCCGATGAGCTCGATGTGGCAGCCGCTACGCTGGACGACCCGAACGCGGTTCGGCCGGGCTTCCACATCTTCTGCGCCGAAGCGGTCGCATGGGCGCCGATCGACGACGGCCTGCCGCGCCATGACAAATTCCGGCCCGACACGCGCGGCCTGCCGCCGGGCGCGACCGAGCCGGGTGTGGATTAGCTCCCTTGAGCTCAACCGCTCGCGCCGAGTAGCGCCTTCGACGGGCATATCGAAGCGCCGTCCCATTCTCCGGCCTGCCGAAGAAGGACGATGCCTCGATACGCCGTCGACGCGGCTGCTCAACACAAACCGATCGCTTCGGTCTCAAGGATGGACTTAGGCCAGTTCGCCTTTCAACACCGATTTCAAGGCTTACAGTCCCTCGGTCGGCGCGGGCGTCGCGACGGCGTCTTCCGCGACTGGCTGCTCGACCACCGCGTCGGTCGGTTCGGTCGTCGCTGCGGCGGGCTCGGCCACGGCATCGGCCGGCTCGGCCGTGACGAGGGCCGCCTCGACCGCGTCGGCCACCGTCTCTATTTCGGCGCTGGACGCGGGCACCAGCGTCACCTCCAGCTTTCCCGGATAGAGGCTGTTGAGCGATCCGTTTGACCCATCGACCACACCGCCGATGATCCCGCCGAACAGCAGGTTGCCCGCCGCCGCTGCGCCGCCTCCGCCGCTGAGCTTGCTTTCGACATTCGCTTCCATGGGCTCATAGCCCGCCTTCGCGAACTTCGCGGTGAACGCGTCCTTGCGCTTCAGCTTCAATTTACAGGGCGTGACGCACTTGTCGCCGGTCGACAATGCGACATCCGCACCCGGCGGCTGCGAAGTGATTTCGTAATTCTGCTTTGTGCCGCGCGTGATCGTCGCGCAGGCCGACAGTGACGACGCGACCAGAACGGCCGCGCCGAGGCGCAGATAAGTATTCATCAATGACAACCCCCTAAAACGGACGCCCCCCGGCGCCCGTTCATGAAGGCTAGTCACCTATATCGTGCTGAGCAAGCGCGATTATCTCATCCGCTCGCAAATGGATCAAAGTTCTCCCTCGAGCCAGCCCTTGAGCGCGCCCTTGGGCGCGGCGCCGACCTTGGTCGCGGCGGGCTGGCCGTTCTTGAACAGGATCATCGTGGGGATGCCGCGCACGCCGTATTTGCCGGGCGCGTCGGGGTTCTCGTCGATGTTGAGCTTGGCGATGGTGACCTGCTCGCCCAGCTCGTCGGAAATCTCCTCCAGGCTCGGGCCGATCATCTTGCACGGGCCGCACCATTCCGCCCAGAAATCGACCAGCACGGGCTTGTCGCTGTCCAGCACGTCGTTCTGGAAGCTGGAATCGGTGATCGCCTTGGTGGCCATGACATGAATCTCCGTAACGTGTTGGCGCTCAATCTAGGTTGGGCCGCACCGACCCTCAAGCGGGCGAGGACAAGCTTTGTTCCGCGTCCGCATAGCCGGGCTTGTGCCGTTCGAGCAGCTCGGGCGCGAGATCGAACAGCGCCGGGCCCGCGGTGTAGAGCAGGCTGGCGGACACCGACCGGCCGGGGAAGATGATCCGCAGCGCGGCGGCATAGGCGGCCATCTGGCGCAGGTGATAGGTGGGAACCTCCTCGAACGCGGCGGGCGCGCGGCCGGTCTTGAAATCGACGATGCGGACGGCGTCGGGCGTGACGACCAGCCGATCGACCACGCCCGAGACGACGGTGCCGTCCGCCAGCACGGCGGTGAGCGGCGCTTCGGCCAGCGCAGCGGGCGCGAAGATCGCGGTATGGGCCGGATCGGCGATGATGCCGAGCGCGGTCGCCGCGATCGCGCCGGCCTCGGCGGCGTCGAAGCCGCGCTGGGCCAGCCAGGCCTGCGCCGCCGCTGCGCGCCGATCGGGCGGCAGCGCCGGCAGCCGTTCGAACAGCGCGTGGAGCGCCCTGCCCCGCTCCGCCGCCGCCCGCATGGCGGGGCCGGGCGGCGGGGTCGCGACATCGTCTTCGCCCAGCGCCGAGGGCGCGAGCGGACGCGGCGGGCGCGCCTCCACCGGCGCGGGGGTTCGCAGCCAGGCGGGCGGCGCGAAGGGCTCGGTGGGGGCGCTCGCGGGCCTGGCGCGGGGCTTGACCGGCGGTTCCGGGGTTCGGCCGACGAAGCGGCGCGCCTTGCCCTGCCCCTCCTCGACCTCCTCGCCGCCGAGCGCCTGCATCGCGAGCGCGGCGCGCGCCCACCAGCTGTCTCCGGGCGCCTCGCCCTTGCCCTTGGCGAGCGCGCCGGCGAGCACGAGGCGTTCCTCGGCGCGGGTCATCGCGACGTAGAACAGCCGCCAATGCTCGGCGCGGTCGCGGCGCTTCTGCGTCTCCAGCGCCTCGGCGATCGGTCCGGCGCGCTCCTCCTTGCGCGGGCTGAAGACGGGCAGCGGCTCGCCCAGCCCGGCGTCGAGCCCGAACAGATCGGTGCGCGAGCGGTCGGGGTCGCCGGTCGCGTCGGCCAGGATCACGAGCGGCGCCTGCAGGCCCTTGGCGCCGTGGACGGTCATCACCCGCACCGCGTCGCCGGGGCCGGACGCGTCGCGCTTGATGTCGACGTCGCCGCGATCAAACCAGTCGAGGAACGCCTGCAGCGTGGGCGTGTCGTTCGCCTCGAACTGGAGCGCGGCGCCCAGCAGCTCCTCGATCGGGTCGCGGGCCTCCGGGCCGAGGCGGGCGAGCAGGCGGCGGCGGCCGTCGAGCGGGCCCGAGAGGATGTCCTCGAGGAAGCGGTAGGGCGGGACGAAATCGGCGCGCGCCAGCATCGCCCGGAGCGGATCGAGCAGCGCCGGATCGCAGGTCGCCTGGAGATGCGGCCACAGGGCGGCGCCGCCTCGCCGGCCGCGGCGGTACAGCTCGTCCTGGCTCCAGCCGATGAGCGGCGAGACGAGCAGGCCGGCGAGGTTGAGATCGTCGAGCGGCTGGAGGACGAAGCGCACCGCCGCGAGCAGATCCTGGACCGCGAGCGGCGCGTTCAGCCGCAGCCGGTCGATCCCCGCCACGGGCACCCCCGTCGCGTGCAGCCGGGCGACGAGCAGCGAGGCCAGCTCGCCCCGCTTGCGCACGAGGATCATGACGTCGCCCGCGCCGAGGGGCCGGCCCTGGCTTTCGAGCATCAGCGGCTGATCGAGCCAGCGGCGGACCTGGAGCGCGACGCGGTCGGCGAGCGCGCGGGTGGGATCGGGCACCCAGCCCTCCTCGCCCGGATCGACCAGATCGGCGTCGGTGACGGGCTGCCACAGGGTGACGGCGCCCGGTCCTTTCACCTCGCTGGCGTGCGCCTCGAGCCGCTCGTCGCCGAGCTCCACCGGCCCCACCTCGGCGATCGCGGCGTCGACGAACTCCAGGATCGGGCGGGTCGAGCGGAAGCTGTGGGTGAGCGAGAGGGTGTTGAAGGCGTGGCTCGCTTGCCGCGCCAGCTCGGCGAAACGCTCGCGCGCGGCGCGGTACTCGGCGGGGTCGGTGCCCTGGAAGCCGAAGATCGCCTGCTTGAAGTCGCCGACCGTGAACAATGTGCGGACCTTCTCCGCATCCTCGCGCGCGACGGCGAAATATTCCTCCGCCAGCCGCTCGACGATCGCCCATTGCTGCGCGTTGGTGTCCTGCGATTCATCGACCAATATGTGATCGGTCGCGCGGTCGAGCTTGAACCGCACCCAATCCCCCATGCCGGGGGTCGCGAGCAGATCGAGCGTCCGGCGGATCAGATCGTCGAAATCGACCGCGGCGGCATGGCGCTTGGCGGCCGCATAGGCGGCGGCGTAGCGCCGGCCCACCCAGAGCGCGGCGGCGAGATCGTCGGCGTATCCGGCCAGCGCGCGCATCTGCAGCAGGCCCGAGCACCATTGGGCGAGGTCGGCGGCGAGCGCCTCATAATCCGCTTCGAAGCCGATCAGCCTGGCGGAGAATTTGCGCAGCTCGCCCTTGGCGGTGAGCGCGATGCCGGCGAGATCGGCGATCGTCGCGGCGCGAACGGTCGGATCGCCGGCCAGCCAGCGATCGGCGATATCGGCATGGCCGACGCCGGTCGCCGTCGCCCAGGCGCGATTGGCGGCGACGATGGTCTGGAGGCTTCGCGTATCAAGCGCTTCGCACGCCGCGCAGATCGATTGCTCGACATCACCCTCGGGGACGCCGAGCAGGCGCCGCACCATCGCGCCGAGGGCGGTGCGATCGGTCGGCAGGCTCGCCATGGCGACGGGCGCGCGGGCGCATTCGAGCAGGAAATTCTCGGCGCCGCCCTCACCGAGGCGCAGGCTGAGCGCTGCGATCGATTCGATCAGCAGCGCTTCACCGCCGGCTTCGGCTTCGAGCAGCATGGCGGCCAGCGCCTCGCGCGCGAGCTTGGCCTCTTCGCGGGCGTCGAGCGGGCGGAAACCCGGTGCGAGGCCGGCCTCGGCCGGAAAGCTGCCGAGCAGCGACTGGCAAAAGGCGTGGATCGTCTGGATACGCAGCCCGCCGGGCGCATCGAGCACGCGCGCGAACAGCGTGCGCGCCCGTTCGACCCGTTCGGGCCCGTGATCCTCGCCCAGCGCGATCAGATCGGCCGCGAGATCGGCGTCCTTTAGGCGCACCCAGCGCGCCAGGCGGGCGGAGATGCGCTCGGCCATCTCCGCCGCGCCGGCCTTGGTGAAGGTGATGCACAGGATCGCGGACGGATCGACGCCGGCGAGCAGCAGGCGCAGCACGCGCGCGGTGAGCACCTGGGTCTTGCCGGTGCCGGCGGAGGCGGACAGCCAGACGTGCTCGCCCGGCGCGCTCGCCTCGCGCTGGGCGCCCTTCAGCCTCGGAAAGCCGCGCTCAGCCACGGCCGAACCATTCGTCGCGGCGCATCAGCTGATCGTAATCGCCATAGGGGGCGTATTCGGGATGCAGCTTGGCGGTGAAGGCATCGCCGCCGGTGAGCCAGCGGCCAGTGGCATCGGTGAAGTTGTGCGCGGCGAGCGCGACGAAACGGTCGGCCGGGATGATGTCGCCGCGGCCCTGGTTGGGCGAGACGATCTTGCCGAAGCCGCCCTCCTTGTTGCGCGCGAGCGACCAATATTCGAACGCCTCGGCGACGCCCTCAATGCCGGGGAAACCGCCGCGCTCCGCGATCAGGCCGATCAGCCCCAATTGCAGGCTGTAGCCCGCCGCGACCGATTTGGTGCTGGGCGGCTCTCCGGTCTTGTAGTCGATGATGGCGAGGCCCCCGCCCGGCAGCCGATCGATGCGGTCGAACTTGCCGGTCAGCGTGACGCCGGCGATCTCGATCCGGCCCTTGACCTCGGCGTCGATCACCGTGCGGTCGCTTTCGGCGATCTGCGCGGCGATCCAGTCGATCGCCAGCAGCAGGCGCGGCTGCCAGAGCGCGCGCATCATCGGATGGACCTGCGCTTCGGCGAACATCGCCTCGGCGCGCGGGCGCAGGCGGGCGGGATCGCAGCCGTCCTCCTTCGCCCAGCGTTCGAGGATGTCGTGCACCGCGGTCCCGCGCCACGCGGCGCTGGGATCCGCGTCGACCGGATCGAGCGGATGCAGGCCGAGAATACGGCGCGCGTAGAAGGCGAACGGATCGGCCTTCAATCGATCGACCTCGGTGACCGAGATCTCCCGCGCGCGTTCAGCCACGGGAGGCGAAGGGCGCGGGCGCGGCGCGGGCGACGGAACCCCGCCATCGTCGATCGCCCGCGCCAAGGCCACGAGATCGGCATCGTTGGCCAACCTGTCGCCGACCAGCGCCTGCAGGCGCAGCCAGAGCCGCGACGCGACCGCGGGCGCGCTGGCATCGCGCGCAGCGCGCGTGACGAGCACGTCCTCCGCACCCAGCGCCATGGCGAAATCGTGCGCTTCGATGCCGATGCGCCGCTCCAGCCCCGGCAGTCCGAGCTCGGCGCGGATGCGCGGCGCAAGCCACGGATCGGGCGGCGGCAGGCCAGGCCAGACGCCCTCGTTCAACCCGCCGAGAATCATGAGGTCGGCGCGCTGCAAGCGCGCTTCGATCAGACCGTAGATGGCCAGACGGGGATGACCGCCATGCGGCGGACGCACCGCAACCTCCCCCAACAAGCTGCGCAGCAGCGGCGCGAGAGCGGCGGGATCGATCAGCGGCGGACCGTCGGGAGCGGCCTCCTCGATCGCGGCCAGGGCGTCGGCTGCGGCGCGGCCCTGGGGATTCGCCCACACCGCTCCGCCGGAAAGCGCATCGGCCGTGTCGCGCAGCGCGCCGATCATCTCGGTGATGGAGCGCGGGCTCGCGCATATCGCCTCTATATTCGCGAGCAGCGCGCGTGCTTCGGACCACCATTTCGCGGCTTCGCGCCAACGCGACGCCGCGAGGTGCGTGGCGACGCCGTCGAGTCCGGCTGCGGGACGCGGGCCGCGCAAGGCGAGATCGAGCAAGCGCGCGCCGTCGAGCCAGCGCAGGCGCGCTTCTCCGGCGCGAACCAAAGGGTGCTTGAGCAGCGCCATCAGCGGCACCGGCGCGAATCGCTGCGCCGCCGCGTCGGCGAGCGCAATGAGCAGCGTGCCGCTGGCGAGTTGCGACAAGGGCTGGCCGGCCGAATCGTCGATGGCGACGCCCCAGCGCGCGAGATGCGCGGAGACCCTCCGGGCGAGATCGCGATCGGGCGTGACCAGCGCGGCGGTGCGGCCCGGCGTCTCCAGCGCGCCGCGCAACCGGATGGCGATGGCCTGCGCCTCTTCGGCCGGCGTGTCGAACTGGGCGACCGAAACGCCGGGCAAGGTTCGATCGGTCTTCTCGTCGATCCATTTGCCCGTGAAGGCGGCGGGGCGGAGCGCGTTGGCCACCGCGCGCGAACGGGCGGGCGGCGTGCTCGTCTCGCCCCCACGCCACGGCGCCACCTCGCCGCGCCCGGCCCCCATGCGATCGAGCAGCAGCTTCAGATGGAATTGCGGATGGGTTTCGATCGATCGGCCGGCAAAGCCCGTCACCGGGTCCGGATCGTGGGGACCGAGCGCTTGCCACTCCTCATCGGGCATGGCGAGATCGAGCCCTGCGAACACCATCTGTCCGCGCGGCAGGCCCGCGATCACGCGCAGCAATCGGGCCGCGGCGGGCGCGCTGTTGCCGATGCCTGCGGCGACGACGAAGCCCGAAGGCGGATCGGCGCGCCAGCCCTGGGCGATACGGTCGAGCTGGCGGTTGCGGCGGTCCTGCAGGTCGATCCGGCCCATCGCGGCGAGAATGCGCGGCCAGTGATCGAGCACGATGTCGAGCAATTCGAGCGAGGTCCGCCAATGCGCGGAGAGATCGGGATCGATGTCGAGCGCGCGGAGACGTTCGGGGGCCACGCCTTCCACCGTCAGCTGATCGATCACGCGCGCGAGATCGCCGGCCAGCCGGACCGCCTCGTCCGCGCCGACGCCGCGCGCGCGCTCGATCAGCCGGGCGAGGATCATGCGGCGGCGCATCGGTTCGATCGCCGGCGGGATGGCCGCGTCTGCCGGATCGAGAGCGAGCCCTGCGCCCTCGCCCAGTTCCTCGTCGCCGATCGCGACCAGGCGCGGGAGCAGCAGCCCCCCGCCGCTCAGCCGGACGAACGCGTCGGTGACGGCGCGTACGGCGCGGTTGTTGGGGAGCAGCACCAGACCCCGCGCCAGCGCCAGCGGATCGCCGCCATGGCGCGCGGCAAGCCCTTGGGCCAGCGTATCGGCGAACGCCTTGTGCGGCGGGATGGTGAAGAGGCTGAGGGCGGCTTCCCTGCTTTCCCCTTCGTCAGCCATCGGCGAGGATGGCCTCTGTCTTCGCGATTGCCGCCGGGTTGCCGACATCGAACCACAGACCCTGATGGACGATGCCGTAGGCGCGGCCGGCGGCGATGGCGCGTTCCCAGAACAGATTGGTCGAGAAGGGGCCTTCGGGCGCGTCGGCGATCAGCCGCTTCGCCATCATCTGCACGCCGGTATAGACGAAGGGCGCGACCCGCCCCGGCCCGCGTCGCCGGGTGATGCGGCCCTGCGCGTCGATGTGGAAATCGCCCTGCCCGCGATGGCAATGCGCGCGCGCCTGCGGCACCAGCAGCAGCAGCGCGTCCATCTCCCTATCGTTCCATCGTTCGGCGAGCAGGCGGATCGCGTCGGTCGGCCCGTCGACCCACAGATTGTCGCTGTTGACGCAGAGGAAGGGATCGCAATCGATCAGCGGCAGCGCCTGGACCAGCCCGCCGCCGGTCTCCATCAACTGCCTGCGCTCGTCCGAGATGACGACCTCTATACCGCCGACCTTGTTGGCGAGCCACGCCTGCATCGTGTCGGCGAGATAATGGACGTTGACTACCGCCCGCTCCACCCCGGCCGCGCGCAGGCGATCGAAGACATGCGCGATCAGCGGCTGGCCCGCGACCTCGACCAGCGGCTTGGGCCGCGTCGCGGTGAGCGGGCGCATCCTCTTGCCCAGCCCCGCCGCCATCACCATCGCGGTGCGCGGCACGACGCCCGCCGCCGAAGGACGGATGGCGAGTTGGCGCTTGACGCTCATTCCCCGGCCAGCGCCATCGGATCGCCGCGCAGATGCCGCGGAACATTGGCGTCGAACCAGGCGGTGACGGGCGCGAGCGCCGGATGGGCGAGATCGCGTTCGAGATAGCGCCATACGCGCGGGCAGAGCGTGGGATAGCGCGGCTTGTGATCGCGCCGCCACAAGCGGGTGAAGATGCCGATGATCTTCGCATTCCGCTGCGCGCCGAGGATCGCGTAGGCGGCGTCGAAGTCCGCGCCCTCGCCCGTCACCGCGCGGTAGCGATCGAGCATCGCGGCCTCGATTCCCTCGGGCACGTCGCGCCGCGCGTCCTGCAGCAGCGACACGAGATCATAGGCGGGATGCCCGGCCAGCGCGTCCTGGAAATCGAGCAAGCCGAGATCCTCGCGCCCTTCGACCAGCATGATGTTCTCGGCATGATAGTCGCGCAGCACGGTGACGCGCGGGCTCGCCGCCTCGACGGGGCCGAGCACCGCGTCCCATGCGGCGGCATAGCCCGCCTCGTCGACCTCCAGCCCCACCGCGGGGCAGTACCATTCGGGCAGCAGCGCCGCCTCGCGCTGATAGGTGACGCGGTCGTAAGGCGGCAGGTCCGCCACGCCGACGTTGCGCAGCGCGATCAGCAGGTCGACCGCCTCGGCATAGATGCGCTCCTCGCTCTCGGGCGCGGCGTCGACCGTCTCGCGCATGCGCGCATCGCCGAAATCCTCGAGCAGCACCAATCCGGCTTCGGCATCGGCGGCGAGGATTTGGGGCGCGCCGAAACCTTTCTCCGATAGCCAGCTGGCGACGGTGATGAAGGGGCGCGGGTCCTCCTCGGGCGGCGGGGCGTCCATCAGGATGGCGACGCGGGGGCCGTCATAGACGCGGAAATAGCGGCGGAACGAAGCGTCGCCGGCGAGCGCGCGGACTTCCGCGTCGGCCCAGCCATGCGTTGCGAGAAAGGCGGCCGCGCCTGGCGGCGGATTCAGATCAGGGACCATCGCGCCTTCCATCCCGCCGGCACGCGCGCTGTCAAGCGCCGCGCGCCCGACGGTTGCGGCTGGAGCGTCAACACCAGCGCATCCGGCCACAGGCGCGCGCCCATCCGTTCCGGCCATTCGATCAACAGCGCCGAATCGCGCCGGGCATCGGCGAGGCCGAGCTCGTCGACCTCGTCCGGATGCTCGATGCGGTAGAGATCGACGTGGAGCACCGGCAGGCGCACCTCGGGCGGGTCGTAGGGCTGGACGATGGCGAAGCTGGGCGACGGCGCCTCCCCTGCCAGGCCGAGCGCGCCGAGCAGGCCGCGCGCCAGGCTGGTCTTGCCCGCGCCGAGCGGCCCGGAAAGCGCGATCACGTCTCCGACGCCGACATGCGCCGCGAGCCTGGCGCCCAGCGCGCGGGTTCCGGCTTCGTCGCGGAGGATCATGCGCGGGGCAACAGGATGGTCAGCAGCGTGCCCATGCCGGGTTCGGATTCGATGCCGATCCGCCCGCCATGCGCTTCGACGAACTGGCGGGCGAGCGGCAGGCCGAGGCCGAGGGCGCGGTCCTCGCCGCGCGCTTCGTCGGCGCGGGCGAAACGGTCGAACAGGCGGGCGGCCTCGGCCTCGTCCATTCCCGGCCCGTCGTCGGAGACGATGATGCGCGCCTGCTCCGCCGTTCCATCGGCATGCAGCAGGACGCGGCCCTCGGGCGGCGTGGTGGCGATGGCGTGGCGCAGCAGGTGCGCGACCGCCTGGCCGATCCGCTTGGCGTCGCCGTCGATCTTGCCGACGCTCGCATCCACCTCGATCACCAGGTCGATCCGCCGCGCGCGCGCCTCCTCCCCGTGCGCATCGCCGCATTCGGACATGAGCTTGGCGAGATCGATCTGCGCGCGATCGAGCTGCAGGCTGCCCGCATCGCCCTGCGTGAGATCGAGCACGTCGTCGATCATCTGGCCGAGCCGCTCGACCGATTGCAGGATGGCGGCGACATAGTCCTCGGCCTGTTTGGTGAGCTTGCCGGCATAGCCGCCCTCCAGCATCTCGGCAAAGCCGCCGATGCTGGTGAGCGGTGTGCGCAGCTCATAGCTCATCGCCGACATGAACGCGGTCTTGAGCCCGTCGGCGGTCTCCAGCGCCTCGTTGCGGTCGCGCAGCGCGCGCTCGATCCGGCGGCTGTCGCTGATGTCGAGCATGGTGAACAGCGCGTTGCCGTCCGGCAGCGGCACCGCGGCGAACTCGAAATGCCGCCCGTCGGCGAAGGCGATGCGGCCGCCGCGCTGCTTGCGCTCACCGGTCGCCGACCGCACCAGATCGCTGATCAGCCGCGCGCGCGCCGGATTGGCGAGGCGAGGCGCGATCTCGGCGACCAAAGTGTCGACGCGCGGATGGCGGGCGAGCAGTTCCTCCTCGAAGCCCCACGCGTCGCGGAAGCGCCGGTTCCACATCTGCAGGCGACCGTCGGCGGCGAAGACGCCCAGGGCTTCGAACAGATTGTCGAAGGTCGCGGTGCGGACGCGCAGCAGCGTGTCGCGCGCGCTGGAGAGCTGCGCCTGTTCGGTGCGATCCTCGAAGATCAGGAGAAGCCCGCCGTCGGGAAGCGGCTGCGCGACGACGCGCAGATGCGTGCCGTCCGCCAGCAGCCAGGATTCCTCGATGCCGCCGCCGGGCACGGTGAACCATTCGCGGCGATCGTCCTTCCAATGCGGGAAATCGCGGACCTCGGGCAGGCGCCCGGCCTCGCGCATCCGCTCCAGCACGCGATCGAACGCCGGCCGGTCGGTCAGCCATTCGGGCTTCATCGAGAAGATGCGCCGGAACGGCTGGTTGGCGTAGACCAGCGCGCGATCGGCGCTGAACTGCGCGACGCCGGCCGACAGTCGATCGAGCATGTCGCGCTGCGCGTCGAGATAACGCCTGAGCGCCGCGCGCGCCGCCTCCAAGTCCTCGATATCGACGGCGAAGCCGGCGACGCCGCTCGGCCCGAGCGGAACGTCGGTCACCTGCAGCATGCGCCGCGCGCCGGCGATCGTCACGGGCACGCGGCTGGCCACGGGCAAGCCGCCGCGGCGCGCGGCCTCCGCCTTGGCCAGCGGTCCGCCGCCGTCGGTGCGCTCGACCAGCTCTATCTGGCGGGTGATCACGGCTTCGGCGTCCGACGCCTCGACCGCGGACACATAGGCGGTGTTGACCAGCGTCAGCTTGAGATCGGCATCGCGGTGCCACATCGGCATCGGCGCCGCCTCGATCAGCGCGGTGAGCGCGTCGTAGGCGCGCGCCATCCGATGCAGCTCATCGCCCAGCCGCGTGATCTCCGCCTGCGCCTCGGTCGCGTCGAACACCCAGAGCACCGCGCTGCCGGGCGACGCGACCTGATCGGCGGCGCGCTGCCCGCGCAGCATCAGCACCCGATCGGAACCCTGGGCGCGCACGGTGCGGGTGAAGGCGCGGCCGGATTTCTGCGTGGCGTTGATCTCGCGCGCGATGAGCGCGGCATCCTCCTCGCCAAGTCCCCCGCCCGGCTCGGACAGATCGGCAAGGAAGCGCGGCATGCGCGACAGACCGAACCAATCGACCATGCGCCCGGGCATCTCGACGCGCCCATCGGCGCGAATGATCGCGGCGAGAGCGGGGGAGGATTCGAGCAGGCAATGCGCGGTGTTGCGATCGACATCGATCATCTTCGCCGTGCGTTGTGAGGCTACGCCTGCCAGAAGCGCCCACCCTGCTCCGCAGATGATCGCAGCGAGGACCACCCCCGCGATGACTGCCGTGGCCAGAGACAGTTCAATCATTGCGAGGGGCCGCTGCGATCGACAAATCCAAGATCATTCCTATCGACGACAAGCACAGCAAACGCCTTGCCGCATAGGCACATTTCCCGCATTCGGTGCACTGATCGATCATGGGATTTGGCGCTTTGAGTAACAAACACGGCGATCTGGTGGCAATGCTGCAAGCGGATCGGGAAGCCAAGCCCGACGATACATCCATCGCGATTAGCGGCACATTGCGCAATTGGTTGTTGGATAACGAAACATCCCTCGCCATGTCATCCTACCAGAGCGGCAGGCTTATAGTTGTCGGCGTTGGCCCCGATGATCGGGTGTCGTTCAACGAGCAGCGATATCCTAGACCCACCGGACTCTGCCTCCACCAAGGTTCGCTCTTCGTCGCCGCGATGTTTCAGATATGGCGGCTCGAAAACATCCTTGCGCAAGGTCAGTATGCCAACTCGGCGTATGATCAATATTTCGTTCCACGAAAATCCTATACAGTAAACTATGTCGATACACATGAATTAGGTATCGATAAGGACAACGGAATACTATTTGTATCCAGTCGCTATTCCTGCCTTGCAACAATTGATGAAAGGCATAGTTTCAAGCCAACTTGGAAACCAAATTTCATTTCCGCCCTGGTAGCAGAAGACAGATGTCATCTTAATGGATTTGCGCTGGAAGACGGCGAGCCAAAACTTGCTACTGCCATCGGGCAGACCGACACCGCTGGCGGTTGGCGTAGGCAGCGGGAAAAAGGTGGCGTGCTGATTGACATCCCCAGCAAAGAAATAATCAGCGACCAACTGTCTATGCCGCATAGTCCCCGTATTTATGGGGGCAAATTTTGGTCGCTCGATTCGGGGCGGGGATGGCTCGTTCAAGTCGACCCTAGAACTGGCCGACCTGAGGATATAGCATTCGTTCCAGGTTTCCTGCGAGGCTTAAGCTTCCATAACGGATACGCGCTCGTCACTGCTTCGAAGGCCCGCGAAGGAGAATTTTCTGGTCTGCCGCTCCAGGCAGAGATCGACGGCCGGGGCGAAAGACCTACTTGCGGCATATTCGTCATAGAGCTTTCAACGGGCAGGACTGAAATGCTGATTGAGTTTCGAGGCTCCACCTCCGAGTTGTTCGATGTTATCGCGCTGCCCGGTTGCCGCAATCCGGCATCCATTGGACCATCAACGGTCGACATGATCGGCGCGGTGTCATTCGATCCAGTCGAGTTCCCCGATACATAAAGGCCGGTCCGGGAATCCCGGCCGACCTCTATGCTGTCCTTTCCCCCTCAGAAGCCAAACGACGCGCCTAAACGGAAATACCGTCCAAGTACGCCTGGAAAGTAGCTGATCGTGCCACCGCCGACCGGAACCGGGAAAGGAGGTTCGCGATCAAACAGATTGTCTACGACCAAGCGGACGCTGAACTTCTTTTCGATCTGATACGATATGCCCGCATTTACGAAAGCAATGTCCTCGACCGACGCGGGTGTCTGGAAAGTCGCCGTTGTATCGGGATCGAACTGCGCCGGACCAGTGTAGTTAACTTGGACGTAGGAGTCGAAGCCACCATTGTTGTAATTCAGGCTTGCCGTCGCCTGATGGCGCGAATAGCCGATCGAACCGCCAGTCGTGACCTGTGCCGAATTTTCGTTCGCCTGCGAAGTCAGCGTGTCGATATATTGGTAACTGCCGTTCAACCCGATACTGGAATCGGCCCCGAGAAATGGCGTCCGCGTGCGATAAGCCACTTCGGCAAGAATGCCCTTGTACTCAAGCGCGGCACCATTGAAATAGCCGGTCTCGATGAAGTTAAGCTGGTTGTCCAACGCCGGGTTACCGACCACCGGGTTACGCTCGAAGCGCTCGCAGAATTCGTTATTCGGATAGTCAGTCGCATCATAGCAGTTGGCGACGATGTCATCGGAGGTCAACTCGGTGATGACATCCTTCACCGTGATGTCGACATAGTCCACTGTCGCACTGAAGCCGGGAAGGAAGCGCGGGCGTAGCACCACGCCGACCGTAAACGCGTCCGACTTCTCATTCTTCAGATTTGGATTGCCTGCAACCGCCTGCAAAAAGCTGGCATTGTCCGACTGTGCTTCGAAATCTTCAGGGATGCCCGCCGCAGCACAGTTCGCGGCACGCACCGTCGGATTGGGACCCTCATCACGCAGCGTGCGGTCACAAGGATCATTGGCGAAATCAAAGAAGCTGGACGACGGATTGAATGCTTCTGTGATGAAAGGCGAACGGATCGCTCGGGTGAAGTTACCACGAATTGTAATGTCCGAAATCGGTTGCCAGCTCCCTCCGGCCGTCCAGGTCAGATCGCCGCCTGCCACCGAATGGTCGACATAACGCGCAGCACCCTGAATTTCGAGTGAACGCACGAAAGGAATGTCGTTTGATGGGCCGATAAGCCCGGCACGGAGTTCGCCGAACACCTCGTCGGTATTATATTCGCCGAATAGCGGCTGATACAGCACAGACTGCCCGTAAGCGACGCGGTCGTTGGTCGGATCGCCGTCGCCGTCAGCATCGTCGGTCGGATCGGGATCAGGCGCGCCGCGCAGGACCTCACCCGGATCAAAATCCTGCGATTCCTCCCGATGTTCGTAGCCCAGCGCGAACGAGAGGTCGCCGCCTGGCAGAGCGAACAACGGTCCGGTGATCGATGCCGTAACGATCTTCTGCTTGTTGATCGAAGAAGGTCGAGTAATGGCGGTGATATAGTCGCGCGCCGCCTGGGACGTCTGCGCACCGAACAGATTGAGAGGAGCGCAGGTCGTACTAATCGTCGGGGCGTTGACCGTCGGCGCGCCCGGACGACATATAATGTTTCCGTTGCCGTCCTCCACCGCGTCAACCGCGTTCAAGAAGTTCTGCGTTACAAGCAGACGGCCTTCGCTATTGGTCTCGGACCGGCCGTAATTGCCCACCAACTCAGCGGTCCATTCTCGACCGCCAATTCCTGCGAATCTAGCATCAATGCCGGCAACGTATCGCTGCACCTCAACCTTGCCTCTCGCCTGGCCCGAAATGAGATCGGTGTTTGCCCGGTTCAGAAAGAACGTGTCGCCATCGGCCTGAGCCTGGATAATGGCGCGCGCCTGAGGCGTGAGGAACGGGTTGTCGGTGCTCAAGATGACCGCACCAGCCGGGTCGCCCGCATAGCCGAAGAAATAGGAATTATACTCCGGCTGGTCGCGCAGGTTCACCCCCGTGCTGCGACTATACCACGCTTCACCAAAAACACGGATCGCATCGGTAACCTGAAAGCTTGCCAGCATGTTGCCGTTGTAGCGCTCGGTGTCAGTCAGCAGGTTGGTCGTTGGAACCAGGCTGAAGCCATTGCCGCCCGACGTGTCGATCTGGAACGTGGTCGGCTGACCATTCTCATCCAGCGGCCCGAATGACGTGCCAAAATCGATCGGAATCAGATTACCCGCGGCGTCAAAGCGCAACGCGCGCCCTTGGTCATCGACGAAACCGCCTTGCGGAAAGCCGAGGTTCGCGGCCTGTCCGGGGCTGACTGGAATAAAGTCGAATACTGTCGGCACGCCGAATTCTGACAAGGTCGGAATGCGCCGGTCGTCGAAGATGACATTGTCGAACGGGGAGTCGGGATCGTTAGGGGCACCGAAGAACCCTCCCGTATAAAGGTCCGGTCGCTGCGTCGCCACCAGGCCTTCCCCACGATTGTACTCGCCCGATATCGTAATATTGCCTCGTCCGTCAGCGAAGTTCTTGCCGACAATTCCACGAAATCGGTAATTCGCACCGTCTCCCCGTTCGGCAATGCCATACTGGCCGTCAAGCTCCAGGCCCTCATAATCTCGCTTCAGTATGACGTTGACCGTGCCGGCGATAGCATCGGAACCGTAAATAGGCGCGCCGCCGATCACGATCGTCTCCACGCGCTCCACCAGCTTAGTATTGATAACGTTGAGGTCGACCTGGTTGCCGCCTTGCCCTGTCGGTCCAAAGATCGACGCAGTATTAGAACCGACGAAACGCCGACCGTTGACCAGCGTGAGCGTGCGCTCCGAGCCAAGACCGAGGAAGTTGACGAAGCTCTGACCCGGCCCGAGCTCCGATTGGCCGCCTACGGGACTGGAACCAGGCAGGCCGAAGGCAGGCAGTTCGTTGAGGGCTTGGCCCAGCGTCTCAAAGCCTCGTGCTTCGATCTGCTCAGAATTGATCACCACCGCCGGTTCGACGGTATCGAAATTGGGACGCGCGATCCGTGATCCGGTGACGACGATGTCCCCGTCCTCCGCTTCGACGGCCGGGTCCGTAATCACTTGTTCAACTTCCTGCTCGTCAGCTGATTGTTGAAATTCGACCTGCTGCGTCTCGGTCTGAGCCAGAGCAGCGCCGGGCAATGCCGCCGCCATCGCCAACGTTGAGACCGAAAGATGAACCGGAATCAATATCTTCCGCATGATTGGGAATCCCCTGCAAAGCTAGGCTCAATCTTGCCTAATCTCGCAATGCAGGAAACCCCAAAAGCTGGTCACCACGTATGAACGAGGAGTCGTGTTACAAAAATGCAACTCATCAACGCGATCAATACCGATAGTGATCCGGCTTGAACGGGCCTTCCACCGGCACGCCGATGTAATCCGCCTGCTTCCGGGTCAGCTTCGACAGCTTGACGCCGAGCTTTTCCAGGTGCAGCGCCGCGACCTTTTCGTCGAGGTGCTTGGGCAGGACGTAGACGTCGTTGTTGTAGGCCTCGGGCTTGGTGAACAGCTCGATCTGGGCGAGCGTCTGGTTGGTGAAGCTCGACGACATGACGAAGCTGGGGTGGCCGGTGGCGCAGCCCAGATTAACGAGACGGCCCTTGGCGAGGATGATGATCTGCTTGCCGTCCTCGAACTCGACCAGGTCGACCTGCGGCTTGATCTCGGTCCATTTGTAGTTGCTGAGCGCCGAAATCTGGATCTCGCTATCGAAATGGCCGATGTTGCAGACGATCGACATCGGCTTCATCGCGCGCATGTGATCGGCGGTGATGACGTCGGCATTGCCCGTTGCCGTCACGAAGATGTCCGAGCGGCGCACCGCCTCCTCCATCGTCACGACCTCGAAGCCCTCCATCGCCGCCTGCAGCGCGCAGATCGGGTCGATTTCTGTCACCAGCACGCGCGCGCCGCCGTTGCGTAGCGACTGCGCCGAGCCCTTGCCGACATCGCCGAAGCCGGCGACGGTCGCGACCTTGCCGGCGAGCATCACGTCGGTCGCGCGGCGGATCGCGTCGACCAGCGATTCCTTGCAGCCGTAGAGATTGTCGAACTTCGACTTGGTGACGCTGTCATTGACGTTGATCGCGGGGAAGGGAAGCTCGCCCTTCTTGGCGAGGTGGTAAAGGCGGTGGACGCCGGTGGTGGTCTCCTCCGACACGCCCTTGATGTTCCTGACGGTCTCGGTGAGATAGCCGGGACGCGCGGCGATGAACGCCTTCAGCGCGCGCTGGAACTCGACCTCTTCGTCATTCTCCGGCTCGGGCAGGGTCGCGCCGGCCTCAAGCTTCGCGCCCCACAGCGCGAACATGGTGGCGTCGCCGCCGTCGTCGAGGATCATGTTGCAGGTGGCGTCGCCCCAATCGAAGATGCGGCCGACATAATCCCAGTAGTCGGCGAGGCTTTCGCCCTTCACCGCGAACACCGGCACGCCCGAGGCGGCGATGGCGGCGGCGGCGTGATCCTGGGTGGAGAAGATGTTGCAGGTCGCCCAGCGCACCTCGGCGCCGAGCGCGGTGAGCGTCTCGATCAGCACCGCGGTCTGGATGGTCATGTGCAGCGAGCCGGTGATGCGCGCGCCCTTCAGCGGCTGCGACGCGCCATATTCCTCGCGCAGCGCCATCAAACCCGGCATCTCGGTTTCGGCGATGGCGATTTCCTTGCGGCCGAAATCGGCAAGGCCGATATCGGCGATGACGTAATCCTGCGCGTCGAGGACGGGAGCGGTGGCCACGAAACTTCTCCTGAACTGAAATATGGCGCGGCCCTAGCCGCCGCGCGCCTTCAAGGCAAATATAAAGATATCTTTATATGATGTCGAGGTGGAGGCGCGAACACCTCGCGCCGATGCGCCGCGCGAAGCAAAGGCGCACCGTCTCGACCGGCCGGCGGTGCTCAAGCACCGACCGACGACGCGGCTTTGCCGCGGCGCCAAACCTCCTCAAGCAGTCCCAGCCTGCGGGCTGAGCAGGCGTGGATCGATGCCCGCCTGCTGGAAGCTGTCCGCCCAGCGATCGGCGGTCTGATCGTACAGGGTGGCGAGATCGCCGGGGGTGGAGAACCAGCCATGGCGCGCCAGCTCTCCGTCGAGCTGCCCCTCCGCCCAGCCGGCATAGCCGAGCGCGACGAGCCATTCGGACGGCCCCTTCCCTTCGGCGATCGCGCGCAGGATATCGATCGTGCCGGTAAGCTTCCAGCGGCCGGCGACGTCGATGGTGTCCTGCCCGCCCCAATCGGGCGAGTGGATGACGAAGCCGCGCGTCGTTTCCACCGGCCCGCCGAAATGCACCGGACGATTGGGCGCGTCGCCGCGTTCGATGCCGAACTGATCGAGCACGTCGTGCAGCCCCAGCCCCTCGATCACCGCGCCGACGCCGACGCCGAGCGCGCCGTTCGAATCGTGCGCGCAGATCGCGATCACCGCGCGTTCGAAGCGCGGATCGCCGATGCCGGGCATCGCCAGCAGAAGCTGGCCGGTCAGGAAGCGCGGCGAATCCATGGCACAGGGATACCGGGCCGGCGCGTCCGCGTCCAACCCGGTTGAAAGCGGGGCGCGCCCTTCCCATCCTCGTGTCCGCGCCGCAGCTTCGCGGCAGTCCAGGGAGACGCGCATGACGATCAAGACCGGCGAGAGCCTGCCAGAAACCACGCTGACCAAGGTGACCGAGAACGGTCCGGAGCAGGTCAGCTCGTCCGATTTCTTCAAGGGCCGCAAGGTCGCGCTGTTCGCGGTGCCGGGCGCTTTCACCCCGACCTGCTCGGCCAAGCACCTGCCCGGCTATGTCGAGCGCGCCCAGGACCTGAAGGCCAAGGGCGTCGACGAGATCGCCTGCGTGGCGGTCAACGATCCGTTCGTGATGGGCGCCTGGTCCAAGGCGAGCGACGCCGGCCAGGCGGTGACGATGCTCGCCGACGGCAATGGCGACTTCGCCCGCGCGGTGGGCCTGGAATTCGATGGCAGCAAGTTCGGCATGGGCAAGCGCAGCCAGCGCTATTCGATGATCGTCAACGACGGCGTGGTCGAGACGCTGAACGTAGAGGCGCCGGGCGCGTTCGAGGTGAGCTCCGCCGACCATATGATCGGCCAGCTCTGACGTTCTCGCGGCGGGGCGCGCCGTCCGCACGCCCCGCCGACCGGCCGGAACTCCGCCCCGGGCGGCTCGTTATTTTGGTGACGCCCACCCTTTCGACACGGAGGAGTTTCCATGACCGCCAGCCCCGATCCCGCCGCCCAGCAGAAGACCATCCTGGAGACCGGCAAGGAGTATCTCGACGCGGCGGTGAAGTCCGCCAAGGCGCACCCTGCGGCGACCGCGGGGATCGCCGCCGGCGTCGCGGCCGCCGCGGCCGGCGCCGTCTATGGCGCGAGCAAGCTGCGCGAGAGGGGCGCGATCGGCGACGCTGGGAGCGCCACCGACGAGGCCGGCATCATCGATCCGCAGCGAGTGCCCGAAGCGCTGCCGATCAACGGCGAATGAGATGATATGAGGCCGGGTGGAGACGCCCGGCCCCTTTCGTACGGTTGCGGGAATCGGCAGGCCGCGGCATGACGCGCCATGACCATCCCGACCACCGCAGACGCCGACGCCCTCGTCGACAAGCTCCAGGCGCTTTACGAGGATTCGGTCGCGACGCTGCGCGCGGCGCTGACCGCCTATATCGAACATGGCGAGACCCCGACGCGCGACGCGCGCGACGAAGGCGCATTCGCCTATCCCGAGATCCATCTGCGCTACAAGGGCGATGAGGACCGCCCCACCCCGCCGCGCTCGTTCGCGCGGCTGACGACGCCGGGGCATTACGCCATTTCGGTGACGCGGCCCGCGCTGTTCCGCGATTATCTGATCGAGCAGCTGCGCCTGCTGAGCGAGGATTACGACGTCGAGATCAGCGTGGAGCGGGGGCGGCAGGAGATCCCCTTCCCCTATGTGCTCGATCCGCAGCACGGCTTCGACCTCGACCGGGTGACCGCCAACGACCTGTCGCGCTGGTTCCCGGCGACCGAGCTCGCGATGATCGGCGACGAGATCGCCGACGGGGTGGCGATGCTGTCCGACGCGGCGCGGCCGCTGGCGCTGTTCGATGGTCTCCGGACCGATTTCTCGCTCGCCCGGCTGCGGCATTACACCGGTACGCCGCCCGAGCATGTCCAGCGCTTCGTGCTGTTCACCAACTATCACCGCTATGTCGACGAGTTCGTTCGCTGGGGCTGCACCCAGCTGGGCAACGGGACGTACACCGCACTGTCGGGCGCGGGCGGGCTGATGATGACCAGCGCCGACGCCGATCCCGACGCGATCGTCACCGACAGCGCGTGGAAGCGGCACCAGATGCCGGCCTATCACCTGATGGCCGAGGGGCGCGTCGGCATCACTTTGGTCAATATTGGCGTGGGACCATCCAACGCCAAGACGATCTGCGATCATCTGGCGGTCCTCAGACCCGAGGCGTGGATGATGATCGGCCATTGCGGCGGGCTGCGCCCCAGCCAGCGGATCGGCGACTATGTGCTGGCGCATGCCTATCTGCGCGACGATCATGTGCTCGACGACGTGCTGCCGCCCGAGATTCCGGTGCCGGCGATCGCCGAGGTGCAGGTGGCGATGGCGCGCGCGGCCGAGCAGGTTTCCGGCCAGTCGGGCGACGAGCTCAAGCGGCGGTTGAGGACCGGCACGATCGTCACCACCGACGACCGCAACTGGGAGCTGCGCTATTCCAAATCGGCGCTGCGGTTCTCGCTGAGCCGGGCGGCGGGGATCGACATGGAGTCGGCGACCATCGCCGCGCAGGGTTACCGCTTCCGCGTGCCCTACGGCACTTTGCTGTGTGTGTCCGACAAGCCGCTGCACGGCGAATTGAAGCTGCCCGGCCAGGCCAACCGCTTCTACGAACGCGCGATTTCGGAGCATATGCAGATCGGCATCGCGGCGTGCGAGGTGCTGCGCGGCGAGGGCGCCAATTTGCACAGCCGCAAGTTGAGGGCGTTCAACGAGCCGCCGTTCAGGTGAGCCGGTCAAGGCGCAGCGAAGCTGCGGCGCGACGTAAGGCTCACCCGGCCGGCGGTGCTCCCGGCACCGGCCGACGGCGCGGCTTTGCCGCGCCCCCTCCACCACGCTGCGCGTGGTCCCCCTCCCCCAGACGAGCTGGGGGAGGATCTTATTCCGCCGCTTCTTGTTCGTTTTCGGGCGACGGCAGCATTTCGAGGGCGGGCGCCCGGGCCACCGCGTCCACGGGGTCGACCTGTTCGAGCTGGGCGTTGCCGGTGTCGACATTCAGCGCCTGGAAGCGGCGGGCGCTGACCATGACGCGGCCTTCGAAGCTGGCCAGGAACTTGTTGTAGTTGTCGACCGCCGAGTTGAGGCCGCCGCCGACGCGCTTGAGGTGAGTCGCGGCGGTCGCGAGGCGCTCGTACATCTCCTTGCCGAGCTTCCCCACCTCGCGCGCATCCTCGGCGAGCTTCTGCTGGCGCCACATGCCGGCCACCGTCCGAGCGAGCGGGAGGAAGGCGGAGGGGCCGGCGATGATGACGCGGTTGCGCGCGGCGCGCTCCCACAGCTCCATATCGTGTTCGAGCGCGCCCGAGAGGAAATTGTCGCCGGGTATGTACATGATGACGAAATCGGGGGCTTTCTCGAACTGCGCCCAATAGGCCTTGCGGCCGAGCGCTTCGGCATGGGTGCGCACCGCGCGGGCGTGCGCCGCCATCGCCGTCTGGCGATCCTCCGCGCTGGTCGCCTCCGCGGCCGCCAGATAGCCTTCGAGCGCGCATTTGACGTCGACGATGAGCTGCTGGTCGCCCGGCAGGCGGATGACAAAATCGGGGCGGAGCTGGCCCTCCTCGGTCGCGACCGAGACCTCGGCGGCGAAATCGACATGGCCGGAAAGCCCGGCGATCTCGATCAGGTTGCGGAACTGCTGCTCGCCCCAGCGGCCGCGCGTCTTGGGCGCGGCGCGGAGCGCGTTGACCAGCTTGGCGGTCTCGCTGCGCGTCTCGCCCAGCCCGGCCTTCACATGCTCGACCGCCTCGCGCAGCGCGCCATAGCTGTCGTTGCGTTCCTTCTCGACGCGGGTGAGGCCTTCCTCATAGCGCTTGAGCGTGGCCTCGACGGGCTGGAGCAGCGCCCTCATCCGCGCGCTGTTCGCCTCGCCCGCCTGGTTGAAGCGCGCATCGGCGCGTTCGAGGAAGGCCTTCTGCGCCTCGCCGAGCAATTTGCCGCCGATCTCGCTGAACTGGGCGGATAGCTGCTCGCGCGCGGCCTTCAGCTCCTCCATCTGCGCGGCGAAGGATCTGTCGCGTTCTTCGCGCGCGGCTTCAAGGCGCGCCAATGCGTCGCGCGCGGCATCGCGTTCGCGCACGGTGGCCTCCACATTGACGATCGCCTCCTTGAACCGCGCGAGATGATGATCCCGGTCGGCGGCGAGCCGGGCGAGCGGGCGGCTGCCGACGAGCCAGCCGACGCCTGCGCCGATGATCAGCGCCACGATCGCGACGAGGATAAGGGCGCCGTCCATGTTCAACGATTCGGTTGTATATGGAAATGGCGAAAATCCGCCATTTCCATGGGAAATGCGGACACGAAGTTCAGCGTCTTCAGTGTCCGGCGCGGTTTTTCGGCAGCGCGGTCGGCGGTGGGCATGACTGTGCTCATGCCATCAGCTTGGCATATTATCTTCTTGTAGGACAGACCAAAACGGGAACGCTATTCGCCGCTATGGCCGCCCGTCATTCCGGAGCCTTCGACAGGCTCAGGACGGGCCTGCTCCGCGTCCATCTCTCCGCCAGCGCGGTCCGCGCTCGGGGCACGATGGATGCCGGAACAAGCCTGTCCTGAGCCTGTCGAAGGGTCCGGCATGACGGAGCAGGAGGTAGTGATCGCGCCGTCAGGCTGCGGCCTTGCGCTGCTTGGCGAGCTTCTTCAGGATCATGTCGCGCTTGAGGCGCGAGAGATGGTCGATGAAGACGATGCCTTCGAGGTGATCCATCTCGTGCTGAAGGCAGGTGGCGAGCATGCCCTCGATCCGCTCGTCATGCAGCACGCCATGCTCGTCCATCCAGCGCGCGCGGCAGGTGGCGGGGCGATCGACGTCGGCATACTGATCGGGGACCGACAGGCAGCCCTCGGTATAGGTGTTGTAATGATCGGCCGGCT
Source organism: Sphingomonas gilva (assembly GCF_003515075.1). GTDB lineage: Bacteria > Pseudomonadota > Alphaproteobacteria > Sphingomonadales > Sphingomonadaceae > Sphingomonas > Sphingomonas gilva. The sequence goes on along the minus strand of NZ_QWLV01000005.1, from coordinate 151,873 downwards.
CGAGGATCTCGGGATTGATGAACACCCTGGGATCGCGGACGGGCTTGCCCTCCTCGTCCACCTCCTCCTGCAGGTCGATCACCAGCACGCGCTTCGGCACGCCGATCTGGATCGCGGCGAGGCCGATGCCGGGGGCAGCGTACATGGTTTCGAACATGTCGGCGATCAGCGTGCGCAGATCATCGTCGATCCCGCCTTCATGCGGCTTGGAGACGATGCGCAGGCGCGGATCGGGCACTTCGATGATCGGACGGATAGCCATGGCGCAAAGATAAGTTTTGGGTCTGTTCCGGTCAAGCGGAGCGGGGCGATCAGGGTGATCGACGGCCTCGCGAACGTACGAAGAAGAAGGTGGTTCACGCGAAGGCGCTAAGGCGCGAAGAAGGAAGAAGAAGGTTTTTCACGCGGAGGCGCGGAGACGCGGAGATGTCGTTTTCGCGGATATCTCCCGCGAAGCGGGTTGCATTTGGTTTGCGCGAGGAGTTGAGGCCGCTTCGCGGCAGTTCGCTTCTCTCCGCGTCTCCGCGTCTCTGCGTGAACCCCTCTTCCTTCGCGCCTTCGCGGCTTTGCGTGAACATTCTTTTCCGTGCTTGGGGTGGGGCCCCTCTCAACTTCGCCTAGCGAGCAAGCTCGCAAGGCTTCGTATCTCTCCCCTAAAGGGGAGAGAGAAGGTGGTTCGCGGATCTCCCGCGAAGCGGTAGCATTCGGTTTGCGGCGATCCTCTCTTCCTCTGCATCTCCGCGCGAACCAAGTTCAGGCCACCGGGCGCCTTGCCCGGAGCGCCTGGGCGAGCGTGCCTTCGTCCAGGTAATCGAGCTCTCCGCCGACCGGCAGGCCGTGGGCGAGCTGGGTGACGCGGACGGGGAGCCCCTCGATCCGTTCGGCGATGTAATGGGCGGTGGTCTGGCCCTCCAGCGTCGCGTTCATCGCGAGGACGACTTCGTCGATGCCGCCTTCCTCCAGCCGGCGGACGAGGGCGTCGATCGACAGATCCTCGGGTCGGATTCCCTCCAGCGCCGAAAGACGCCCGCCAAGCACATGGAAACGGCCGGGAAACAGGCGTGACCTGTCGAGCGCCCAAAGGTCCGCCACCTCCTCCACCACGCACAAGGCGCGGGCATCGCGGCGGGGATCGGCGCAGATGCCGCATGGGTCGGTCGTGTCGACATTGCCGCAAGTCGAGCAGGTGGCGAGATTTCGCCCGACCCGCTCCAGCGCGGCGAGCAACGGCACCAGCGCGGCTTCGCGCTTCTTGATCAGGTGCAGCACCGCGCGGCGGGCCGAACGCGGACCGAGGCCGGGCAGCTTCGCCAGCGCCTGCGTCAGCGCATCGATCTCGGGAGAGGCCATGTGGAACAGATAGGGGGTTGCGCGGGCGCTTGCCAAGCGGTGAAGGAGGGTCATGCGCATCGTCTTCATGGGAACCCCCGATTTCGCGGTGCCGGCGCTGGGCGCGCTGGCGGCGGCGGGGCACGAGATCGTAGCGATCTATTCGCAGCCGCCGCGCCGGAGCGGACGCGGAAAGGCGGTGACCCCCTCCCCCGTCCAGGCGCGCGCCGAGGCGCTGGGGCTGCCGGTGCTGACGCCGGTTTCGCTGAAGGATGCCGGGGCGCAGGCGGCGTTCGCCGGGCATGACGCCGATGTCGCGGTGGTCGCGGCCTATGGGTTGATCGTGCCGCGGGCGGTGCTCGATGCGCCCAAGCACGGCTGCCTCAACATCCACGGATCGATCCTGCCGCGCTGGCGCGGCGCGGCGCCGGTGCAGCGGGCGATCCTGGCGGGGGACGAGGCGACGGGCGTCGCGATCATGCAGATGGAGGCGGGGCTCGACACCGGGCCGGTACGCGCCGAGCGGCATGTGGCGATCGAACGCAAATCGGCCGGCGAGCTTTCCGCCGAGCTGGCGGCGCTGGGCGCGGCGCTGATGGTCGAGGTGCTGGACGACATCGAGGGATACCCGCCGGTGGCGCAGCCCGAGGCGGGCGTGACCTATGCCGCCAAGGTGGACAAGGCCGAGGCGCGGCTGGATTTTGCGGCCGGCGCCGAGGCGGTCGAGCGGCAGGTGCGCGCATTCAATCCAGCGCCGGGGGCGTTCTTCGAGTTTGCCGGCGAGCGGTTCCGGGTGCTGGATGCCGAGGTCGTGGAAGGTACGGCCGGCGGCCCCGGCCTTCGCCGGGGCGACGATGTCGGGTCCGGCACCGTGATCGACGACGCGCTGACCATCGCCTGCGGTTCCGGCGCGCTGCGGCCGTTGGTGGTGCAGCGGCAGGGCAAGCGGGCGATGACCGTGGCGGAGCTGCTGCGGGGCTTGCCGATTCCGGTGGGCACGCGGCTCTCGTGACGCGGTTTCGCCTGACGGTGGAGTTCGACGGCCGCCCATTCATGGGCTGGCAGCGGCAGGCGCACGGGCCGAGCGTGCAGGAGGCGATCGAGCGCGCGGCAAAGGCGGCGACCGGCGAGACGGTGACGCTGCACGCGGCGGGACGGACCGATGCGGGCGTCCACGGGCTGGCGATGACCGCGCATCTGGATGTGGAGCGAGCGATCACGCCGTTCCGGCTGATGGAGGCGCTCAACGCGCTGCTTCGGCCCGATCCGGTCGCGGTGCTGGCCTGCGAAGAGGCGCCGGACGATTTTCATGCGCGGTTTTCGTGCCTTGGACGGCATTATGTATATCGCATCATCAATCGCCGCGCACCGCTGACCCATGAGAAAGGGCTGGCGTGGCGGATCGCCGCGCCGCTCGACGCGGAGGCGATGCATGCAGCGGCGCAACGCCTGGTCGGGCGGCACGATTTCACCACCTTCCGTTCGGCCCATTGCCAATCGGAGAGCCCGGTCAAGACGCTCGACCGCCTGGACGTCGCGCGTGACGGCGAACGGGTGACGGTGCGCGCATCGGCGCGGTCGTTCCTGCACCATCAGGTGCGGTCGATGGTCGGGTGCCTGGCGCTGGTGGGCCAGGGGAAATGGTCGGCCGATGATCTGCGCGGCGCGCTGGAGGCGCGGGATCGTGCCGCGCTGGGGCTGAATGCGCCGCCTGACGGGTTGTTCTTCGTTCGGGCCGATTATTGAAGGGCTGGTTCACGCGAAGGCGCTAAGGCGCGAAGAAGGAAGAAGAAGGTTTTTTCGCGCGGAGGCGCGGAGACGCGGAGATGTCGTTTTCGCGGGTATCTCCCGCGAAGCTGGTAACATTTCTTTTGCGGCGAGGAGCTTGAGGCCGCTTCGCGGCGATCCTCTTCTTCCTCCGCGTCTCCGCGTCTCTGCGTGAACCCCTTCTTCTTCGCGCCTTCGCGCCTTCGCGTGAACCACCTTTTTCACTTCCGTGCCGATCAGTTCCGGCCGAAGCGCGCGGCCAGTTCGACGTGGGTGGACCAGCGGAACTGGCCGACGGGCTGGATCCAGTCGAGGCGGTAGCCGCCTTCGGTCATGATCCGCGCATCGCGGGCGAAGCTGTTGGGATTGCAGGAGACATAGGCGATGACCGGCGCGGTCGAGGCGGCCAGTTCGCGCGCCTGCGTCTCCGCGCCCGCGCGCGGGGGGTCGAGCGCGATCGCGGCGAAGCGGCTCGCCTCGGCGGCGGTGAGCGGGCGGCGATAGAGGTCGCGGTGCTCGACCAGCACGCGGCCGGTGCCCTTGAGCGCGAGCGTGGCGTCGCGCGAGGCCTCGGCAGCGTAGACCTTGCCGGGCAGCGACAGCGCGAAGGTCCCGAGCCCGGCGAAAAGGTCGGCGGTGGTGGCGGCGCCGGCGGTCGCCTCGCGCACGGCGGCGACCAGCGACCCTTCGCCGTCGGCGGTCGCCTGGAGGAAGGCGTCGATCGGCAGCGGCACCGCGACGCCGCCGAGCGTGATCGTGGCGGGTCGCGGCTCCCAGCGGACTTGCGCGCCGTAACCGTCATCGATCGACAGGCGGGCGAGATTGTGGGCCTGGGCGAAGGCGGTCAGCGCCTCGGCGGCGGCGAGGCTGTCGGCTTCGATGCCGGAAAGCGCGAGATCGACGCCCCGGTCGGCCATCGTCAGCGCGACGCCCGCGCGGCGACGCGGAGCGAGCAGGCCCGTCAGCAGCGTGCGCAATGGGGCGAGCAGCGCGAACAGCTCGGGCAGGAGAATCTCGCATTGACGGACATCGACCAGCGCGTTGCTGCCCGCCTCGCTGAAGCCGAGGATGACGTCGCGCCCGCGCCGCTCCGCCTGCAGGCCGGCGCGGCGGCGGGTGCGCGGGGGCGAGAGGTGCGGCGGACGGATATCGGCGGTCAGGCCCTGCTGGGCCAGCGCATTGGCGATGCGATCGATGATGAATTGCGCATAGCTGGCGTCGTCGAGATGCTGGAGCTGGCAGCCGCCGCAGCGCGGAAAATGGCGGCAGGGCGGGATCTGGTGATGCGGGCCGGGCGTGAGCGTGCCGTCCTCCGCCAGCACGTCGCCGGGTGCGGCGAGCGGGGCGTGGCGGCCGCTTTCGGTCACGCCGTCGCCGCGCGCGGCGACGCGGACGATCAGTTCGTCAGGCATTCGGCGATCGCCCTCGGGATCAGCGGGATGATGTCGTCGGCGATGAAGGCGGGGCCGGCGAGATCGGCGATGCGCGTGTGGAGCCAGACCCCCTGACACGCGGCGGCGAAGGGATCGGCCCCCTGCCCCGCCAGACGCGCGGCGACGAGGCCGGCGAGGACGTCGCCGGTGCCCGCGGTGGAGAGCCAGGGCGAGGCTTGCTCGTTGGTGGCGATGACGGTCGGCGAGGCGATGACGGTTTCGGCGCCCTTGTGGACGATCGTCGCGCCGGTTTTGCGCGCGGCCGCAAGGGTTTGCGTCGGCTTGTCGCCATCCATGTCGAACATGCGGACGAACTCGCCGCTGTGCGGGGTGAGGATCGTGGGGGCCTGGCGCGGGGTGTGGTCGCGGCCGATGAGGGTCAGCGCGTCGCCGTCGAGGACCAGAGGGAGATCGCTGGCGACGGCGGCGTCGACCCAGGCGCGGCCGTTTCGGCCGAGGCCGGGGCCGATCAGCAGCGCGCCGATACGATCGTCCTCGATCAGCTCATCGAGATCCGCGATCTGGCGGCGGACCAGCGCGTCCGGGCCGGGGCCGTGCGGATCACGGCCCGCCAGCACGACATAGCCCGCGCCGCCGTGCATCGCGGCGCGCGCGGCGAGCATCGCGGCGCCGGGCATCTCGCCCTGCACCACCACGACCATGCCGCGGCTGTATTTGTGATCGTCGCGGCCGGGCGGTGCGATCTTCGGACGCTCGATCACTTGACCGTGGCGGGGAGGCGATAGCGCGCGCCGCCGACCGCGACCTCGATCCGGTTGTCGCCGATGACGCTGACCGTCGCGGGCTCGGCGCCGTCGGCCGATACCACGCCGCGGCCGTCGGTGGTGACGAGCAGACGGTGGAAGCCGCCATCGGGACGGCGGACGGTGAGAATCAGCCCCTCATCGGACTGCATCCGGTCGAGCGTGCAGACGCGCGCGAACTCGGCGTCGCCGGGGGCCGCGCACTCGATCTCGCCCGCATCGTCGCTTGCCGGCGCGATGGCGTTGGGATCGGCGGCGCCCTCTCCGCAAGCGGCGAGGAGAAGCAATGCTAAACCGCTAGATATCCGCATAGACATGGCGTTCGGCGCTGGCCCCCGGGTGCGTGAGGGCGCCCTTATAGGCCGGGCCGACGATCTGCGCATAGCGCCACAGCGCGCCCGACTGATAATCGTTGACGCGCGGCGACCAGGCGGCGCGGCGGGCGGCGAGCACGTCGTCCGGAACGTCGAGGTCGATCGTGCCCGCCTCTGCGTCGATGCGGATGATGTCGCCATCCTCTACCAGCGCGATCGGGCCGCCTTCGGCCGCCTCCGGCCCGACATGGCCGATGCAGAAGCCGCGGGTCGCGCCGGAGAAGCGCCCGTCGGTGATCAGCGCGACCGATTCGCCCATGCCGAGGCCGTAGAGCGCCGCGGTGGTGGCGAGCATCTCGCGCATGCCGGGGCCGCCCCTGGGGCCTTCGTAGCGGATGACGACGACCTCGCCCTCACGGATCGCGCGCGCCTCGACCGCGGCGAAGGCGTCCTCCTCGCAATCGAAACAGCGCGCGGGGCCGGAGAAATGGAGCGAATGAAGCCCGGCGACCTTCACGATCGCGCCGTCGGGTGCGAGGCTGCCCTTGAGGCCGACGACGCCGCCGGTTGGGGTGATCGGCGACCTGGCGTCGTAGATCACCTTCTGATCGGGGTTCCAGGTCACCTGGTCAATATTCTCTGCGAGGGTCCTGCCCGTCACCGTCAGGCAATCGCCGTGGAGCAGCCCTTCGGCGAGCATCGTCTTCATCAGCATGTAGACGCCGCCGGCATCGTACATGTCGCGCGCGACATACTGGCCGCCGGGCTGGAGATCGGCGAGCCAGGGCGTGGTCTTGAAGATTTCGGCGACGTCGAACAGGTCGAACGCGATCCCCGCCTCGCTCGCCATCGCGGGCAGGTGCAGGCCGCCATTGGTCGAGCCGCCGGTCGCGGCGACGATGCGCGCGGCATTCTCGAACGCCTGGCGCGTGCAGATGTCGCGCGGACGGATGTTCTTCGCCAGCAGCTCCATCACCTGCACGCCCGCGGCGTGCGCGATCTGTTCGCGCGATGTGTAAGGCGCAGGCGCCATGTTGCTGTTGGGCAAGGACAAGCCGATCGCCTCGCCTACGCAGGCCATGGTGTTGGCGGTATATTGCCCGCCGCATGCGCCGTGGCCGGGGCAGGCGACCCGCTCAAGCTCGTGCACTTCGGACAGGGGGCAGGCGCCGGCGGCGTAGCGGCCGACGACCTCGAACACGTCCTTCACCGTCACGTCGCGGCCGTGGAAGCGGCCGGGCAGGATCGAGCCGCCATAGACGAAGATCGAGGGCACGTTGAGGCGCAGCATCGCCATCATCATGCCGGGCAGCGACTTGTCGCAGCCGGCGAAGCCGACCAGCGCATCGTAGCAATGGCCGCGGACCGATAGCTCGATCGAATCGGCGATCACCTCACGGCTGATCAGCGAGGATTTCATCCCCTGATGGCCCATGGCGATGCCGTCGGTAACGGTGATGGTGTTGAAGCGGCGCGGCATGCCGCCGCCCGCCTCCACACCCTTGCGCGCGACATCGGCCTGCGCATCGAGCGTGGTGTTGCACGGGGCGCTGTCGTTGCCGGCGCTGACGACGCCGACGAACGGGCGGGCGATCTCTTCCTCGGTCAGGCCCATCGCGTAATAATAGCTGCGATGCGGCGCGCGCTCGGGGCCGACCGACACATGGCGGCTGGGCAGGCGGGATTTGTCGAAGGTCTGGGTCATGGCGCGCGTCTCATGTCGCGGAAGGGGTGGTTTGCGCAAGTCTGTTGCGCACGTCGACGACGATCGGGGCGAGAATGTCTGCCCAATGCGTCGCGCCGGCCTCGTCACGGATCAGGTCGTTGCGCACCTCGAACATCAGATAGGGGATGCCGTTCCCTTCGGCATGGCGATTCATCGTGTAGTTGAGCAGGCGGCCCGAATAGGGCTCGTTGTCGCCGGCGAGGATGCCCGCCGCCCCCAGCAGATCGAGCGCGATGCGCGCGGCGCGGTCGTCGTGATTGTAGAGTAGTCCGACCAGCCACGGGCGCGCGCCGGGCCGCTCCTCCAATTCGGGCGTGAAGCTGTGGACGGCGACGAACAGCTCGGGCCGATGCGCGGCGATGGCGTCATGCCAGGGCGTGTGGAAGCGTGCGATGCGATCCGCCGGATCGACCGACGCATTGCCGGGGATGACATGGCCGTCGCTGACGTGCGGGATCAGGCCGTGATGGTCGGGCTCGCGGTGGAGATCAATCACCAGCCGCGATACGGCGCCGAGCAGCGCGGGCGCGTCCAGCCTGGCCGCCAGCGCGCGGGCGAGCGGCGCGGTGCCGATATCGATCGCGATGTGTTTTTCGAGCAGCACCGGATCGATGCCGAGATCGATATCCTCCGGCACATGGGCGGAGGCGTGATCGACGACGATCAGCAGGCCGGGATCATGCCCGTCAATGCGTTCGACGGTCATGTGAAGCGCGGCTTTCGCTTCTCGCGGAAGGCGGCGAGGCCTTCGGCGAATTCGGGGCCGTCGAACGCGGCGTCGAATTCGCCGTCGCCGGCTTCTCCGCGGATCGTCCGGCGGAGCAGCGCGACGGCGCCCGGGCCGTTGGCGGCGATCGCCTCGCCCAGCGTCATCGCGTCGGCTTCCCCGCCGATCATTTCGGCGAGGCCGATGCGCGCGGCCTCGGCGCCGTCGATGCTCGCGGCGCCCAGCAGCAGGCGCGACAACTGGCCGGGCCCGATCAACGCGCCGATGCGGGCGACATCCGCCGCCGGATAGCCGATGCCGAGCCTGGCGGGGGTGATGGCGAAGCGCGCCTCCGGCCCCGCGATGCGGACATCGGCGGCGGCGGCGAGCGCGACCGCGGCGCCGAAGCAGCCGCCCTCGATCAATGCGATCACCGGCGCGGGCGCGTTGGCCAGCCCATCGATCGCGCGGCGCATTGCCTGGCGGAAGGCGGGCCGCGCCGCCGGATCGGCCGCGAGCGCCGCCATCTCCGCGATGTCGGCGCCGGCCGAGAAGCTGCCGGGAACCGCCGATCGCAGGATGATGACACGCGCCTCCACCCCCGCCACGGCGTCGGCCAGCGCGTGCCAGTCGGCGATGCGGAGGGCGTTGCGCGTCGCGGGCTTGTCGAGCGTGAGCGTCACGACGGGGCCGGATTGCGCAAGGCTGATCATCTTCCGCCCTGTTGCAGGCTTGGCGCGGGGATGCCACCAGTTTCATCCATGATCCAGTTCCCTGCCCCCTTCACCCGCCGCACCGCCATGCTGGGCGGTGTCGCGCTTTCCGCCCTGCCCCTCGCCCGGCTCTCCGCGCAGCAGCGGACGCCCTCCCCGCTCGATGCGACGGCCGACCGGCTGCTGCCGCTGTTTCCCGAGACCGCGACCTATAACGGCGTGCCCGGATCGACCGACGGCGGGCCGCTCTCGCGCAGGATGGACGACTGGTCGCCCGCCGGCGAGCAGGCGCGGCGTTCGGCGCTTGCGGCGGAGGCGCAGCGGCTGGCGGCGGTCAGGATCGGCGATCCGGTGCTGGCGCGGCAGGCGGCGATCGTCTCCGCGCTGCTGGAGAACGGCGTGCGCTCCTCGGGCGTGTCCTATGGCCGGATCAATCCCTTCTGGTTCTCCGGCCATGTCCCCTATCTGATCACGCCGGTGGCGGGGCCGCACATCGACACGGTCAACCTGCTCGACAGCCAGCAGCCGGCGAACAGCGCCGCCGCGGTCGACGCCTGGATCGCGCGGCTCGACGATTTCGGGCGCGGCTTCGACGGGGTGATCGCCAAGCTGCGCGCGGATGAGGCCGCGGGATGCCGGCCGCCGCGCGTGCTGCTCGAGAAATCGCTGCCGGTGATCGACCGCTTCCTCGCCGGCCCGGCGCGCGAGCACACGCTGATGCGCTCGCTCGACAAGCGGATGACCGACGCGGGGCTTTCGCCGCGCGTGCGGGCGGCGGCGCTCAAGCGCGCGCGCACCGCGCTGGAGCGGCGCGCGCGGCCGGCCTTTGCGCGTCTGCGCAAGCAGGTCGCCGACATGGTTCCGCGCGGGCGCGCCGAGGATGGCGTGTGGGCGCAGCCCGACGGCGAGGCGCTCTACGCCGCCAATGTCCGCGCGCTGGGCGACACGACGATGTCGGCTGCCGAGGTGCACCAGGTCGGGCTCGACGAGGTCAAGCGGATCACCGCCGAGATGGACCGGCTGCTCACGGCGCGCGGGCTGACCAAGGGCTCGGTCGGCGCGCGGATGGTCGAGCTGGGCAAGGACCCGACGCAGCTGTTCGCCGACAGCGACGCGGGGCGCGCCGAATGCCTCGCCTATGTCGAAAGGATCGTGCGCGCGGCCGAGGCGCGCTATCCCGAGATCGTGCCGCCCGCGCTGGTTCCGCGCGCCAAGCTGGTGGTGAAGCGCGTGCCGGTCGCCAGCCAGGACGGCGCGCCGGGGGGCTATTACGACAGCCCCTCATTGGATGGAATGCGGCCGGGCACCTATTGGATCAACCTTGTCGACATGGCGGCGGTGCCCAAATTCGCGCTGCCGACGCTCAGCTATCACGAAGGCGTGCCGGGGCATCACCTGCAGGGCGCCGTGGCGGCGGCGCAGGGCGAGGCGCCGGTGCTGGTGCGCATCGCCAGCTTCAACGCCTATCAGGAAGGCTGGGCGCTCTATTCGGAGGCGCTGATGGCCGAGCTGGGCGCGTATGCGGACGATCCGGCGGGCGACCTCGGGCGGCTGCAGGACGAGCTGTTCCGCGCGGTGCGGCTGGTGGTCGACACCGGCATGCACCAGCTGCGCTGGAGCCGCGAGCGCGCCATCGAATATATGGCCGCGGCCACGGGCAACCCGCTGAGTTCGGTCACGTCGGAGATCGAGCGTTATATGGCGTGGCCGGGCCAGGCGCTGGGCTACAAGCTGGGCATGATCCGCATCCAGGCGATCCGCGAACGGATGAAGAAGGCCCGGCGGGACCGGTTCGACCTGAAAGCGTTCCATGCCGGCGTGCTGGAGGGCGGCGCGATGCCGATGGCCCTGCTGGAGGCGCGGCTGTTCAGCTGAGGCCGGCGGGCTCGATCCAATAGGTGGGATAAGCGGCGCGAAGCTGCATCAGCGCGCGATCGCGCGACTGTTCGTTGGCGTAGATGGTGAAGCAGGTGGCGCCGGAACCGCTCATCCGCACCACATTCGCGCCGGTTGACGCCATGGCTTCGAGCAGCTCGGCAATCTCCGGGACCAGCGCGATGGCGGACGGCTGGAGGTCGTTGCGGCCGGCGGCGGTGATCGCCGCCGCGTCGCCCCCGGGCAGGCCGCCGCGGTCGATCCCGTCCCACGCTGCGAACACCGGCGCGGTCGCGACGGCGACGCCGGGGTTGGCGAGGATGAGCGGCGCGCCCGCGAGCGCACCTAGGTCCACGGGGCGCAACGCCTCTCCTCGCCCCAAGCCGATCGCGGCGCGGGAGAGCAGGCAGGCGGGCACGTCCGAGCCGAGCCGCGCGGCGCAATCGATCAGCGCGGGATGATCGGCGGATACGTCCCACGCGCGCGCGAGTAGACGCAGCGTGGCGGCGGCGTCGGCCGATCCGCCGCCGATGCCCGAGGCGACGGGCAGCGCCTTGTCGAGGATGAGCGCGAAGGTAGGGTCGCGGCCTAGGACCTCGCCCAGCATTCGCGCCGCGCGGAGGACGAGATTGTCTTGTTCCGCATTCAGTTCCTCGGCGAACCTGCCACCGATCGCCAAGGACAGGGCATCGGCCGGAACGGCGGTGAGCCGGTCGCCGATATCGGCGAAGGCGAACAGCGTCTCGAGGTCATGATACCCGTCAGCAGGCCGCCCGCGGACGTGCAGCGCCAGGTTGAGCTTGGCGGGCGCGAATTCGGCGAACATCGGTTCAGCGCGCGGCGGATTGGAGGCCGTTGCTGATCTTGCCGGCGATCCGCGCCGACGCCTCGTCATCGGCGTAGAGGCGCGCGGCGCGCCAGGCGTAGCGCGCCTCGAAACGACGGCCGACCGCCCAATAGGCGTCGCCGAGATGCTCGTTGATCTCGGGATCGGCGGGCTCGGCCTTGGCGGCCTGCTCCAGCGTCTCGACCGCCTGCTTGTGGCGGCCCTGCATATATTGCGCCCAGCCCAGCGAATCGATGATCGCGCCGTCATCGGGACGCAGCGCCACCGCCTTGGCGATCAGCGCCTCGGCGGCGGCGAGGTTCTCGCCGCGTTCGACCTGCGAATAGCCGAGATAGTTGAGGACCACGGGCTCCTCGGGCGCGGCCGCGAGCGCCGCTTCGAGCAGCGGCTTGGCCTCCGCCCAGCGATCGGCCTGTTCGAGCGCGGCGCCGCGCTGCAGCAGCAGGGTCCATGGCACCGGCCGGCCCTCGGCGCGCAGCGCGTCCGCGGCGCGGCCATATTCGGCCGCGGCCTCGGCATGGCGGCCGGCATTGGTCAGGAGATCGGCATAGCCCGAGATGAAGGCGGGCGCGGCGTCCGGCTCGGTCGCACGGGCGTGGGCGAGCGCCAGCGCGCTATCCGTGTCTCCCATGTCGCTGCGGATCATCGCCGCCTGCGCCGCGGCGAGCGGCGCGAGCGGGCTCGCCTCGCCGATCCGGGCGATCTCGGCGAGCGCGAGCTCGGGCGTGTCCTCGGCCAGCGCGCGCGCCAGCACCAGCCGCGTGCGCGCCTCGTCCGGATCGAGCCTGAGCGCCGCTCGCGACAGCGCGATGCCGAGCAACGAGCCGCCCTCCGCGCCGATATCGGCGGCAAGCTGCGTAAGGAGCAATGCGATCCCCTCGGCGGCGGTGGTCGCACCGTCGCCGCGGCGGCGCTTGTCCCCCAGTTGTTCGCGGGCGCGGACCATCACCGGATCGTTGCCGGTGAGCAGCGCCTCGGCGGTCTGGCGCTGGCCCTTGTCGGCGAGGCGCGCCGCGGCGGCGAGGCGGAGGTCGAGATTGCCGGCATCGGCGCCGAGCGCGGCGCGCGTCGCGGCGACGCCGTCCTCGATCTTTCCTTGCGCGAGGAGGATCAGCGCGCGGTGCGAGCGGGCGTAGCGTGCGCCGATCGGGTTGCCCGCCTCGACATCGAGCAGGGCGGCGGCGTTGTCCTCACCCCTTTCCAGCGCGAGCCAGCCGCGCATCACCGGCGCGAGGAAATCGAGACTGCCGCTGGCGATGCGATCGATCGCCGCCTCGGCCTCCCGCAGGTCGTCCGCGGCAATGGCGGAGGAAAGCAGAAGTATCTCAGCATCATTGGGCGCGACATTGCTACGCCGCAATATGGCGGCCGCCCGGTCGGCGAGCGCCATGTCGCCGACCGTCAGCGCCTGGCGATAGGCGCGGATTGCGATCACCTCGTCGCCGGGCAGCGCGGCGAGCGCGGTGGCATAGCCGGCGGCGGCGAGCCTGGGCCGGCCATCGGCATCGGCGGCGCGGGCGCGCAGATAGGCGGCCATCGCCTTGTGGTCGCCGTCGGTCGCCGCCGGCGCCACGCCGGGCATGGCGAACGCCGCCGACAGAATCAGGGCCTTACATATTCGGATAGTTCGGTCCTCCACCGCCTTCGGGCACGACCCAGTTGATGTTCTGGGTCGGGTCCTTGATGTCGCAGGTCTTGCAGTGCACGCAATTCTGCGCGTTGATAACGAACTTCGGATCGCCCTCGTCCTCGCCCACCACCTCGTATACGCCCGCCGGGCAATAGAGCCGCGCGGGCTCTCCATAAAGCGGCAGGTTGTGCGCAATCGGCACGTCCGCGTCCTTGAGCGTGAGATGGACGGGCTGGTCCTCCTCGTGATTGGTGTTGGAGATGAACACCGAGGAAAGCCGGTCGAAGGTCAGCTTGCCGTCCGGCTTGGGATAGACGGGCGGCTCGACCATGTCCTTGCGCCACAGGCTTTCGTGATCGGCATGGTGCTTCATCGTGAAGGGCATGCGGATGCGCAGATATTCGGCCCACATGGTGACGCCGGCGAGCAGGGTGCCGAGCCCGTCGCCATATTTCTCGACCAGCGGCAGCGTGTTGCGAACCTGGCGCAGCTCCTTGTAAACCCAGCTGTTTTCGTAGGCCGTCGTGTAGTCGGCCAGCTCGTCGGCCTGACGGCCCGCCTTGACCGCGGCGAAAGCGGCTTCCGCCGCCATCATCCCGGTCTTCATCGCGGTATGGGTGCCCTTGATCCGCGGCACGTTGACGAAGCCCGCCGAGCAGCCGATCAGCGCGCCGCCGGGGAAGGTCAGCTTGGGCACCGACTGCCAGCCGCCGTCACTGATCGCGCGCGCGCCGTAGGAGACGCGCTTGCCGCCCTCCAGGATCGCCGCGATCGCCGGGTGCGTCTTCCACTTCTGCATTTCCTGGAAGGGCGAGGTGTGCGGATTGCAATAGTTGAGCCAGGTGACGAATCCGAGCGCCACCTGCCCATTGGACTGATGATAGAGGAAGCCGCCGCCATTGGTCCCCTCGCTCAGCGGCCAGCCCTGGGTGTGGATCACCTTGCCGGGTTCATGCTTGTCAGGAGCAACGTCCCATAATTCCTTGACGCCAAGGCCGTAAACCTGCGGCTGCACGCCTTCGCGCAGGTTGAAGATTCGCTGCAGCTCCTTGGAAAGATGTCCGCGCACGCCCTCTGCGAAGAAGGTGTATCTGGCGTGGAGCTCGAGACCCGGCTGGTAGTCCGGCTTGTGCGTGCCGTCGCGCGCCACGCCCATGTCGCCGGTGGCGACGCCCTTCACCGATCCGTCCTCGTTGAACAGGATCTCGGCCGCGGCGAAGCCGGGGAATATCTCCACGCCAAGCGCCTCCGCCTGCTCGGCCAGCCAGCGGCACATGTTGCCGAGGCTGCCGGTGTAGCAGCCCTCATTGTGCATGAAGGGCGGCGTCAGGAACTCGGGCATGCTGAACTGCCGGGTGGCGGTCAGCACCCAGTGATGGTTTTCGGTGACCGGCACCTCGGCCATGGGGCAGCCCTGGTCGCGCCATTCAGGCAGCAGCTCGTCCAACGCCTTGGGATCGATCACCGCGCCCGACAGGATATGCGCGCCGACCTCGGACCCCTTTTCGAGCACGCACACGGCCAGTTCCGCGCCCGCCTCGTTCGCCAGCTGCTTGAGCCGGATCGCCGCCGAAAGCCCCGCCGGGCCGGCGCCGACGATCACCACGTCATAGGGCATCGACTCGCGTTCGCTCATCCATTCTCTCCTTCGCGCGAGGCCGCCTGGGGAATCGACCGGATTCGGGTCGTCGTGGCAGCACCACGCCGTATCGCTCGCCGTGGTGAAGCGCATTGACGGCGCCGTCAACCGGGAGTCTGGTGCAAAACATGGGTTTTCAGGGGGGAAATGCGCTCGCGAGCGCGCTCGATTGGTGGGCCGAAGCGGGGATCGACACGCTGGTCGACGAGACGCCTCGCAACTGGCTGGCGCGCACGCCGCAGCGCGAGGTTCCAACCGAGCCCAGCCCCGCCGAAACGGCGCTGCCGACGACGCTCGAAGCCTTCATCGCCTGGCGGATCAGCGCGCCCGACATGCCCGAACGCGCCTGGACCCCTCGGCTGATCGCGCCCGAAGGCAATGCCGCCTCCGGTCTTTTCGTGCTGATCGACCAGCCGGACGACGACGCATTGCTTGCCCCCGCCGAGGCGCGGCTGTTCGAACGAATGCTGGCGGCGATCGGGCGCGACCTGGGCGCGGCCTATCTGGCGCCGCTGGCGCACGCCCGCGTCATCGTGCCGCCATCCAGTGAGGCGCGCGCGCGCCTGGCGGAGCTGGCGCTGCACCACATCGCGCTCGCCGCGCCCCGCATGGTGCTCGCGCTAGGCGATGCGGCGAGCCGTGCGCTAACCGGGCTGGGACTCGCCGAGGCACGCGGAAGTTTACGCGCCGTTAACCATTTACCCGGCAATTTCGGGGTGATTGCGACCCATCATCCGCGCTTCCTGCTGGACCGGCCGGCAATGAAGGCGGCGAGCTGGGCCGACCTGCAGCTGCTGAAAGGGGGATTGTCGTCGTGAAGCGTTCGGTGTTGCTTGCCCTGGCGATCATGTCCGCCCTGCCCGTTACCGCCGCCCATGCCGAGGCTGCTCCGCGCCAGACTGCCGAAGCACGGATTCCGCGCCAGCTCAACAACGACGAAAACGCCCGCTTCCGCGCGATCTTCTCCGCGATCGACCGCCAGCAATGGGCCGACGCCGCCGCGCGGATCGACGCCGAGCCGACCAGCGCGCTCGCCCATTTCGCCCGCGCCGAGCTATATCTCGCCAAGGGATCGCCACGCGTCGAGCTGCCGCAGCTGCTGGCACTCCTGTCCGCCGCGCCCACCCTGCCCCAGGCCGAGCAGCTCGCCCGGCTGGCCAAGATCCGCGGGGCGACCGATCTGCCCGATCTACCCGACGAGCAACGGCTGATCTGGGCGGGCGGCGCGCCGGTGCGCGGCCGCGCCGACGCGAGCAAGGACGCAGCCGCCGCCGCGCTTGCCGAGCAGATGGCGCCGCTGATCAAGGACGACCGCGCCGAGGAGGCCGAGGCGCTGCTCGCCGAGAATGCCGACGCGCTCTCCCCAGAGGCGCGCACCGAGTGGCAGGCCCGGGTCGCGTGGATCTATTATCTGGTCGGCGACGATCGGAACGCCCGCCGCATGGCCGCGTCAGCGCAGCGCGGCGCCGGCGAATGGGCGGCGCAGGCCGACTGGACGCAGGGTCTGGCCTCTTGGCGGATGAACGATTGCGCCGCGGCGGGCCAGGCGTTCCAGACGGTCGCCCAGCGCGCCGGTGACGTCGAGCTGCGCGCCGGCGGGCATTATTGGGCCTCGCGCGCCTCGATGCGCTGCGGCCGTCCTGACCTGGTTCAAAGCCAGTTGCGCGGCGCGGCGGCGTTCGACGAGACCTTCTACGGCCAGCTTGCGCGCGGGGCGCTGGGCATGGACGCGGCGCCGTCGCATCGCATGCCGCTCGCGCCGGCCGAATGGGCAAGCCTCGAGAACCGGCCCAACGTCCGCATCGCCGCGGCGCTCACGGAGATCGGCGAGGCGCGGCTGGCGGACGAGACGCTGCGCCACCAGGCGCGGATCGGCGCGGCGGCGGATCATACCGCGCTGCTCCACCTCGCTTCGCGGCTCGACCTCGCCGCGACGCAATTATGGCTGTCGCACAACTGCCCGAACGGGGTGCGTCCGCCGGTAATGGCGCGCTATCCCGCGCCCGACTGGACACCCGAGGGTGGCCTTAGGGTCGATCGTTCGCTGCTGTTCGCCCACGCCCTTCAGGAATCGCGCTTCCGCACCGAAGTCGTCAGCCCCGCCGGCGCATATGGTTTGATGCAGATCATGCCGGCGGCGGCGATCGATTATTCGCGGCGCACCGGCAAGGCGATCGACCGCGCCGCGCTGCGGCTGCCGGCGATCAACATGGCGATCGGCCAGAGCCATCTGGAGGCGCTGCGCGACCGCCCCGGAACCGGCGGGCTGCTGCCCAAGGTGATCGCCGCGTTCAACGCCGGGCTGACCCCGGTCGAGCGCTGGAATCTCTCCTCGCGCGACAAGGGCGATCCGCTGCTCTACATCGAATCGATCCCCTATTGGGAAACGCGCGGCTATGTCGGCACGGTGCTGCGCAACTATTGGATGTATCAGCAGCAGGCGGGCGTGGAGCCGATCAGCCGCGCGGCGCTGGTCCAGGGCATGTGGCCGCGCTTCCCCGGCATCGGCGGGCCGACCGCGGTGCGGCTCGATTCGGTGGCGGGCGTCGCCAGTGCCAATTGACGAGGGCGCGGCGTTCCTTCCGGTAAGGATCGCGGTGCTGACGGTTTCGGACACGCGGACGGCGGAGGACGACCGTTCGGGCGACACGCTGGTCGCGCGGCTGGAGGCGGCTGGGCATGTGCTCGCCGACCGCGCGATCGTGCGCGACGACGTCGATCGCATCGTCTCCCGCCTGCACGGCTGGATCGAGGACGAGAGCATCGATTGCGTGATCGCCACCGGCGGCACCGGCGTCACCGGGCGCGACGTGACGCCAGAAGCGCTGGCGCGCGTGCGCGACAAGGAGATCGAGGGCTTCGGCGAGCTGTTCCGCTGGCTGAGCTATCAGTCGATCGGCACCTCCACGGTACAGTCGCGCGCCACCGCCTGCGTCGCGCGCGGCACCTATATCTTCGCGCTGCCGGGATCGACCGGCGCCGTGAAGGACGGGTGGGACGGCATCCTCGCGAGCCAGCTCGACAGCCGCCATCGCCCCTGCAACTTCGTCGAGCTGATGCCGCGGCTGATGGAGCGATAGGACCCAACCCATTTTATTGCGGCCGCCGATCCCTTCGGTCATATTCGCGCGATCGAGGGGGCAGATGACACCGGACGAGTTCGCGCTGCTGCGCGACGATGACACGATCAGGACGATGCTGGAGGCAGTCTGCCGCACCACGCGGATGGGCTTCGCCGCGGTCGCACGCGTGACCGAGGAACAATGGATTGCCTGCCAGGTGGCGGACAGGATCGAGTTCGGGCTCGATCCCGGCGACGAGCTCGCGATCAAGACGACGATCTGCGACGATATCCGGCGGACCGGCAAGGGCGTGATCATCGACGATGTCGATGCCGAGCAGCAGTGGCGCACGCATCCGGTGCCGATCCTCTATGGCTTCAAGAGCTATATCTCGCTTCCTATCATCCGCGAGGACGGCAGCGTCTTCGGCACGATCTGCGCGATCGATCCCGAGCCGCGGACGCTGCGATCGAGCGAGATCGTCGCGGTGATGGAGGACTATGCCAGGCGGATCGCCGCGATCCTCGACGGCGCTCCCGTGGAGGCCGAATACGGCGAATAGCCCCTCACCCATTCTCCGCGAAGAATTTGGACGCCTCACCGAGCATCACCTGCCACCAGTCGACCACGTCGGCGAAATTGGCCGGATTGATGCCGCCTTCGGTGGTGACGTCGTAGGATAGCGACATGGTCTTGTCCTCCTTGACCGACATCTGGGCGAAGCGCTTCACCGCGTTCCACTTGTTGGCGTAATCGGGCGTGTGCACGTCGGCGGCCTTCCAGCCGGCGCGGAACTGCAGCGAGGTGCAGTCCTTGCCCGCCTTGCAGCCATAGAAGTAGATGTCGAAATCATAGCCCGACGCGGCGCTGGCGATCGTCGGGTCGCCGGTCGAGTCCTTGTCCAGCTTGGCCTTGAATCCGGCAGCGGCGAGCGCGGCGACGACGGTCTGCGGATCGGCCGCACACACCGTGTTGGCCGGACACGCGGCATTCGCCGCCGTCGACCCGATCCACAACGCCGCCGCGCCGCAAAAGAAACGTCGTCTCATTGCTGACTCCCCATTGCCCCGGCGCAGAGGCTGGCAACGAACGCGGATCGCCGCAAGTGCGATTGTTGTTCTTGATATGTTCTAGAGATGGGTCTATCGCTGGTTCATGGTCCAGACGAGACGGCCGGCGCGCGGCGCGACGCTCAACATGCTGAGCGACCGCTTCAATCTCGCCGCGCGCGAGGCCGATGGCGACTGGCTTGACGCGCGCGAGGGGATCGATGGCGCGCCGCCGCCGCTGCGGACCACCGTGACGGTCGAGCGACCGAAAACGATCATCGCGCGCAATCAGTCGCCGGACCTGCCGTTCGATCGGTCGATCAATCCCTATCGCGGCTGCGAACATGGCTGCGTCTATTGCTTCGCGCGGCCGACGCACGCGTTTCACGATCTGTCGCCGGGGCTCGATTTCGAGACCAGGCTGTTCGCCAAGCCCGACGCCGCCGAACTGTTGCGGGCGGAGCTCGCCAAGCCCTCATATACGTGCACGCCGATGGCGATGGGGACCAACACCGATCCCTATCAGCCGATCGAGGGCAAGTGGCGCGTGACGCGCGGCGTGCTGGAGGTGCTCGCCGAATGCGATCATCCCGTCGTCATCACCACCAAGTCGGACCGGGTGGTGCGCGATATCGATCTGCTGGCGCCGATGGCGGCCAAGGGGCTGGCGGGGGTGGCGATCTCCGTCACATCGCTCGACACGCGGATCGCGATGACGCTCGAGCCGCGCGCGCCGCATCCCGAACGCCGGCTGACCGCGGTGCGGCGGCTGGCCGATGCGGGCATCCCGACCTTCGTCAACATGGCTCCGGTGATCCCCGCGATCACCGATCACGAGGTGGAGGCAATCGTCGGCCGCGCGGCGGAGGCCGGGGCGATCGGCGTCTCCTTCATCCCGGTGCGGCTGCCCTGGGAGGTCGCGCCGCTGTTCCGCGCCTGGTTGGACGCGCATTTTCCCGAACGCGCGGGCAAGGTGATGGCCACCATCCAGTCGCTGCGCGAGGGCAAGGACAATGATCCCGGCTACTTCACCCGCATGCGCGGGTCCGGCCCTTGGGCGGACCTGCTGCGCACACGCTTCCTGATCGCGCGCCGGAAGCATGGCATCGAACGCAACAGCGAGAAGATGCGGCTGAGGACCGACCTGTTCCGCAAGCCGAGCGGGCCGCAGGGAGAATTGTTCTAACCGATCGCACTCCGACGACGCAGCATTTCGCGCACGAGGCGGCCCGATGGCGACAATGCCTCGTCCTTCCAGCCTCCCTTTGCCGCCGCGCCCGGGAGCAACGCCGCGGATGTCTCATCCTTGTCGGCAATCGACCAGTTGGCGTGACTGATGCTCCGCTCGTTCAAAAAATCGAGCCATTCGCGGCTTTCGTTCCAGGCCAGCCGGTCGTCGCCGGTCGCCTCGCTCGTTCCCCATTCGGTGACGAACAGCGCGACGCCGCGATCGAGGGCCTTCTGCGCCTTGTCGCGCAAGTGCTGGCCGTGCGAACCGGCATAGAAATGCAATGTGTAAGCGGTGTTGGCGTCGCCCAGCGGGTCGGCGGCCGCCTCGTCCACTTCCTGCGACCAGCTGCGCGTGCCGGCGACGATCAGATTGTCGGGGTCGGCGGCGCGGATGCGCGCGGCCACGGCCTGATGGTAGGGCATGAGGACGGTCTTCCACCCATGTTCGGGCAACGGCTCGTTATAGGGTTCGTAGATGATGTTGGGATGGCCGCCATATCTGGTCGCGATCGATGCGAAGAAATCCGCCGCCGCCTCTGGCTCCGGCTGGTGGGCATGCCAATCGACGATGACGTAGACGCCGAGTTCAACGGCGGCTTCGATCACCGCCTCCACCTTGGCGCGCTCGCGGGAGGGGTTGGTCATGTAGCCGCCCTGATGCACTGCCATCGCGGCGCGGACGACGGAGATGTTCCAGTCGTCGCGAAGCCAGCGGACGGCATCGGCATTGTAGAATTGCCCCATCCACTGGCTCCAGAACAGCGACATCCCGCCGAGCTGGACCGGCCGGCCATGATCGCCGACGATGCGATTGCCTTGCACGCGCAGCCGCCCGTGCCGCTCGACCGGCGACTTTCCGGATGCGCGCAGCGGCGTCGCCAGAGTGGAAAGCGCGAGCGCCGATCCGAGCAGCGCGCGGCGGGAAAGCATCGTCATTTCGCCAGTTTCATCACGAAGGCGGGCCCGAGATCGATCTTCTGCGCGGCGCCGCCGAGCTGCAAGGCGACATTGGTCGATCCGGCGGCGTGATCCGCCGCCGCGGTGCCGGTGATGCTGACCAGCTTCCATTCGCCGCCAAGCGTCACGCTGCCCGCGACGATCGGCGCGTAAGGCGGGCTCGCCACCTGGAGGATCGTCGGGATCTCGGCGCTGCCGCCCGTGCCTCCCGATTCGAGCCTCGCCCAGAAGGCGACGACGAGACGGTCGCCCTTGGCGATGGCGCCGCTGATCGGGGTCGATGCGCCGACATCCCAGACGTTCGCCTGCGCCTTGGCGACGTCGATCCGCATCGCGCCGCCGCCCTGCACATTATCGTCCTTGCGCAGCTTGTGCGTCTGGCCCGCACCGTAGACGTTCCAGCTTTCCACCGACGGCGTGTTGAGCATCGTCTCCGATTGCGCCGACAGCGCGACCGGTGCGGACGCCAGCATCGCCAGCACAAGAATGGCCGATCGAATCATTGTGAGCCTCCCCTGCCCGTTCCCCTCAAATCTTGATGATCCAGCCGTTGCGGCGCAACCAGGCGACGAAGGCCCAGAGGAGCGCCATGTAGATCAGTACCGGCGCGAGCGATGCGATGGCGGGCGGCGCCCAGCCGAGCATCCATCGATAGGGCGCGAGCAGCAGATCCCAGCCGAGCAGGCTGCCGGTCACCATGTGCAGCACATAGGCGGCGATCGCGTTCGATCCGAAGGCCGTCGCCACGCTCACGGGAAAGCAATCGGCCTTTTCCGGGCCGCGGCCGTCGAGCAGGACGTGCAACCCCACCAGCGCCAGCGTCGTCAGCCCGCAGGTGACGAGGACGAAGCTGCTGGACCAGATGTCCTTGATGATCGGGAACGCCAGACCCCACACCAGCCCCAGGGCGAACATCGCCGCGCCAGCCGCGGCGAGCATGGCGGCGAAGCGGCGCTCGCGGCGCATCAGATATTCGCCGAGCGCGACGCCGATCAGGCCGTGCGCGATGGCGGGAAGCGTGCCGAGCAGCCCTTCAGGGTCGTAACCCTCGGGGCCCTTCACATAATTATGCCCGCCGGCGCCCAGCAGCACGCGATCGACCGAGGCGACGAAGTTATGGCCGCGCTGCCATATGTCGTTGGGCAGGCCGTCCAGCGCGGGAACCAGCGTGAGCGGCCAATACAGCACGAGCACTGCGACTATGAGGACGATCCGGGCACGCGCTCCGGCGACGAGAAACAGCGCGGCGCACGCGCCGTACACCAGCGCGATGCGCTGCAGCACGCCCCACAGCCGCCATTCGCCGGATTCGAAGTCGGCGAACCAGTAGATGTTGGACAACAGGAAGCCGAGCACGAACAGCCGGATGGTTCGCCCGCCGATCCGCTCCGCCTGTGCGCGGTCCAGCCCGCCACCCGTTTTGGCGCGGGCAAGCGCCATCGGGATGGAGACGCCGACCATCATCAGGAACGCTGGAAATACCGTGTCGGCCAGGGTCAATCCCTGCCAGCTCGCGTGCAGCAGGGTCGAATAGACCGTTGCCTGCTGACCGTAGAACATGCCGGCGGCCGAGTTGACCAGGATCATTCCCATCACCGCCAGACCGCGCAGCGCGTCGAGCGATACCAATCGGCCCCGATTGTAATCCGCCACCGCATCCCCCGTACGTTGCGCAATCCCGATACAGCGCGTCCCGCCGCACAGCAATTTTATGATAGACACTGTAAGAAGTTTGTAGTCTATTGGAAAGTGCCAAAGGCGAATTGGTCATAACCAATCGCTCGTGCCGGGCGGGGGCCCGAAATAGAAAGAGCTAGGGAGCAGCGGCACATGAAGCGTTGTGGGGAAACGTCACCTTTCAAACGGGCCAGGCTGATGAGCGGGGTGTGCGGCGCGGCCATGCTGGCAATGGTCGCGGCGCCCGCCGCGGCGCAAGAGACCGAAGCCGACCCGCAGGCGCCCGGCATTCAGGAAGCGCCGGCCGAGGACGACCAGACCCCCGACGACATCATCGTCATGGGTATTCGGCAGAACCTGGAATCGGCGCAGGCGCGTAAACGCAATGCGGACACGGTGGTCGATTCGCTGACGGCGGACGAGATCGGGTCCTTCCCCGACAAGTCGGTCGCGGAGGCGCTGCAGCGCGTGGCGGGCATCACCGTCAGCCGCTTCGCCGGCACCGACGACACCTCGCACTTCTCCGCCGAACCTTCGGGCGTGATCGTCCGCGGGCTTCCCCAGGTCCGCTCCGAGTTCAACGGGCGCGACACCTTTTCCGCCAATTCCAGCCGCGGGCTTTCCTATTCGGACATCTCGCCCGAGCTGCTCGCCGGCGTCGACACGTACAAGAACCAGACCGCCGAGCTGATCGAGGGCGGCATCGCCGGCACGATCAACCTGCGCACGCGCCTGCCCTTCGACCAGAAGGACCTGTTCTCCGTCTCCGCCGATCTCAGCTACGGCGACATCGCGGAGGAAGCGACGCCGGCCTTTTCCGGCATTTTCTCGAAACGGTTCGAGACAGACATGGGCGAGTTCGGCGTGATGCTGAACGGCGCCTATTCGCAGGTGAAGACCGGCAGCCAGGGCGTGCAGTTCAACCGCATGGGCATTTTCGACCTGCCCGAAGGGACCGACGCGGAGGGCAACACCACCTATGTCTTCGGACCCGGGCAGCAATATATCCCTAGCGGCATCTGGATGCGCGACAATCTGTACGACAGGAAGCGCTACGGCATTTCCGCCGCGGCGCAGTGGCGCTCCAACGACGGCGGCAAGGAGCTGTCGCTTCAATATAATCGCTCTCAATACGACAACAGCTGGCGCGAGCGGTCAGTCTACTCAAGCGCGTTCGACCTGTTCGGGCTGCCGACCGACTATGTGGTCACCGACCCGACGCTGATCGCGCCTCTGACGGGCACCGATCCGTTCACCTTTGACGACGAGGGCAATTTCCTCACCGGATGGTGGTCGCCCATCCGCCCCTATGTCGGCGAAGGCGACGCCAATCTTGGCCTCGGCGTGAACGAGGATGGCGAGGCGTTCTTCAACCGTTGCTATACCTGGGAAACGACCTGTACCCAAGGGCAACGGCGCGCGCCGCAGATCGATGCGGCTTCGAACGCGCTTCGCAACAAGCAATATACCCAGGATATCGGCGCCAATTTCCGTTGGGACGTGAGCGACCGTCTGGGGCTGCGCTTCGATGTGCAATATGTCACGTCGGAGGTGAAGAACTATAACGCTTCTGTCACCACGCGCACGTTCGCCAACACCTATGTCGACCTGTCAGGCGAATATCCGCGCCTGGAGATCGTTCCCGACGTCGGTGAGAACATCAATCTTTCGAGCGGCGGGATCGCCAATCCCAACAACTATCATTATTACGCCGTCACCGATCATACCGAGGACAGCGAGGGCGAGGAAATCGCGCTGAGGCTGGATACCGATTACGAGTTCGATTCGGATTGGCTCCATTCACTCCGCATGGGTGTTCGCTATGCTGACCGAGACCAGGAAGTGAAGTGGGGTGCGTATAACTGGGCGAACATCGCCAACAACTGGACCTATACCCAGGCATCCTATTTCAACATCGATCGCCCGATCTATCCGTCCGGGAGTTACGAGACGGCCGGCTTCAGTGACGATTTCTTCGCAGGCAACCAGCTCAATGTGAATGATTTCGTGTTCTTCAACATGGACAGGCTAGAGAATCGCGAAGATTTGGCTGCGGCGCTCGGCCGGCCGTCGATCGGTGTCGGCGAATATTATCCGATCTGCTCAGGCCAGGGCAATCCGGGACGTGCAGGCGAATCCGTGACGGACGAGTTTGGCTGCTACCTGCCGAGCGAGGTGCTGCGAATCAGCGAGCGCACCATGGCGACCTACGCCATGCTCAAATTCGGCGGGCCGAATGCGCGAATGGGCGATATCGGTATATCGGGCAATATTGGCATCCGGCTGGTTTGGACCCGCGAAAAAACCGACGGTTCGTTCACGTTCCCCAGCGCCTTCGATTCCGCTGCGCTGTCTTGCCAGCGAGGGGAGGATCCCGACGGAAATCCAACCGCGACCGCCGGTTGCGTTACCGGGCCAGACGAGATCGCCTTCAACGACGGCACCGTCATTCCGGGCAGGGTCCGGGTGGAGCATTTCAATGCGCTGCCCAGCTTCAATCTCAAGCTCGATCTGACAGACAAGCTGGTCAGTCGCTTCGCCTATTCGCGTGCGATGTCGCGGCCCGACTTGGGGTTGCTGCGCAACTATGAAACGGTCAGCCGGGTCGCACCGAACCTAGCCGACCGCAACAATCCACTGATCACCTATAACGACGCGGGCGAAGCGATCGCCTATGATTTCCAATATACCGGCCGAGCGGGCAATCCGTATCTGAAGCCGATCGTGGCCGACCAGTTCGACCTGACGCTGGAATATTATTTCAATGCGTCCGGTTCCTTGACCGGCACCGTGTTCTACAAGAACTTCAAGAACTACATTCAGCTCGGCACCTATAATCTGACCGTCACCAACAATGGCGTGACCCGCGATGTGCTGATGCAGCGCCCCGACAATGGCGACGGGGCCAAGATCAAGGGCGTCGAGGTCGCCTTCAGCACCTTCTTCAACTTCCTCCCCTCGCCGCTCGACGGGTTCGGCGTGCAGGCCAACTACACCTATGTCGACAATGACGGGATCGAGACCATCAACCTGGTCAGCGAGACCGCCGCGGGCACAGCCGGCAACGGCGTCAGCTACGACACCACGGCGGTCAAGGCGAACGCGCTGGAAGGCATTTCCGACCATTCGTTCAACCTGATCGGCATGTACGAGAAGGGCCGGCTGTCGGTGCGCGCGGCCTATAACTGGCGATCCGAATATCTCGTCACCGCGGTCGATTGCTGCGTGGGCCTGCCGATGTGGCAGGATTCAGCGGGCTTCTTCGACGCCTCGATCCGCTACCGGGTGACCGACTGGATGGAGTTGAGCGTACAGGGCAGCAATCTGCTCGGCACCGATACGGTGTTGAAGCAGCAGATCGACAGCGACGGCACGCTCAAGCCCGCGTCCTGGTTCAAGAACGATCGGCGCGTGCAGGCGGGCATCCGCGTGACGTTGTGAAGGCCAAGGGGGCGCGGCCGGGGGACGTAGCGTCTTCCGGCCAAGCCCCTTTACCATGGCGACAGCGCCTCTAGTCTGATCGGCGGATGAGCAAACCGGTTGATATCGTCATCGTCGGCGGCGGCACCTCCGGCTGGATGTGCGCCGCGGCGCTGATCGCCAAGCTGGATCCCCGCCGCTACCGCGTTCGCCTGATCGAATCCGACGAGATCGGCACGGTGGGCGTCGGCGAGGCGACGCTGCCACAGATGAAAGAGTTCAACGATTTCGTCGGCATCGACGAGGTCGCATTCATGCGGGCCACGCAGGCGACGTTCAAGCTGGGCATCGAGTTCGTCGGCTGGGGCAAGCCCGGCGAGAGCTATATCCATCCGTTCGGCACCTTCGGCCGGCCGATCGGCGACGCCGACTTCTTCCAATATTGGTCGCGCGCGCGGGCGACCGGCCATGCGGAGGCGCTTTCGGACTATTGCTTTCCTATCGCCGCGGCGAAGGCAGATCGCTTCACCAAGCCGGAGAGCGGCGGGGCGCCCGATATCCGCACCGCCTATTCCTATGCCTATCATCTCGACGCCTTCCTCTACGCCCGCTTCCTGCGTGGCTGGGCGGAGGCGCGCGGGCTCGAACGGATCGAGGGGCGGATCGTCGATGTCGCGCGCGATGAGCGCGATGACGGCATCGCCTCGGTCGCGCTCGCCTCAGGCGCGGTGATCGCGGGCGACCTGTTCGTCGATTGCTCGGGCTTCAGGGCGCTGCTGATCGGCCAGACGCTGGGCGTGCCGTTCGAAAGCTGGGCGGAGTGGCTGCCGTGCGACCGCGCCCAGGCGGTTCCATGCGATCGCGCCGGCGCCTTTACCCCCTATACGCGATCGACCGCACGCAAGGCGGGCTGGCAGTGGCGCATCCCGCTGCAGCACCGCACGGGGAACGGCATCGTCTATTCGAGCGCGCATATCGGCGACGACGAGGTGGCGGAGACGCTGCTCGCCAATCTCGACGGCGCGGCGCAGGCGTCTCCGCGCGTGCTGCGCTTCGAGGCGGGCAAGCGCGCGCTATCGTGGAAGCATAATTGCGTCGCGATCGGGCTGGCCAGCGGCTTCCTCGAGCCGCTCGAATCGACCAGCATCTACCTGGTGCAGATGGGGATCATCTATTTGCTGACGCTGCTGCCGGGCGGCCGCCGTCCCGATCCTGCGCTCGTCGCCGAGTTCAACCGCACGATCGACGTCGAATATGACCGGATTCGCGATTTCCTGATCCTCCATTATCACGCCAACCAGCGCGAAGATTCCGAGCTGTGGCGGCACTGCCGGGAAATGGCGCTGCCCGATACGCTGACGGCCAAGATCGAGCGTTTCCGTCATCGCGGCCATGTCGCGACCTATCGCGACGGGCTGTTCGGCGCGCCGAGCTGGCACGCTGTGTTCGTCGGACAGAATGTCGTTCCCCAAGGCCATGACCGGCTGGCCGATCGCCTGCCATCGGCCGATCTGGTTCAGCGGCTCAGATCGCTGCGCGCGGATATCGAAGCGGGCGTGCAGGCGATGCCCGGCCATGACGAGTTCGTCCGCGGCTATTGCCCGGCGGACCCGCTTCCCGCGTGACGATGGCCCGCCCCGTCCGCAGCGTGGCGATCGTCGGGCGCGGCCCGCCGCTATGGCTGGCGGCGATCGCGCTGCACCGCGCCTTCGCCGCGACCGGTCTGGCGGTGACGGTGGTGGAGACTCCCTCCGCCGGACCGTCGCACGACGTCGTCGCCGCGCTGCCCGACCTCGCCCGGTTCCACCGGCTGCTGGGCATCGGCGACGCCGAGTTGATACGCCATGCCGATGCGGGCTTCTCGCTGGGGCAGCAGTTCGCCGGCTGGTCGGGCGGCGAGGACGCGTTCATCCATGGCTATGGCGAGACCGGCGAGGCGATCGGCGATCTGCCCTTTGCGCCCCTCTGGGTCCGCGCGCGCGCCGGCGGCCTGCGCGTCGGGTTCGAGGCGTTCAACGCGGCCGCGGCGGGCGCGCGGCTGGGCCGGATCGATCCGGCGGGGCCGCATGGCTATCACCTCGACGCGGCTGGCTATCAAAGGTTGCTCGCGCGGCATGCGGCGCGGATGGGGATCAAGGCGCTGCGCGATCCAGCGCCGTGCGCCGAGGCTGCGGAGGGCCATGTTTCACGAGTCCGGCTTTCCGACGGACAGACGATCGAGGCGGACCTTTATGTCGACGCGGGTGACGGCGCGGGCGCGTTGATCGGCGCGCTCGATCCCGCGCCCCGATATGTCGCCGGCCGCGGATCGCCGTGCGACCGGATGCTGACTGCGAGCGCGCCGCCGCTCGCGCCGCTGCCGCTCTACAGCCGCATCGCCGCCCATCGCGCGGGCTGGGTGGGGCTGTTTCCGCTGGCGAGCCGCACCGGCGTCGCCTTGGCCTATGCCGGCGACACGATGAGCGACGACGAGGCGGCGCGGCTGCTCCGCGCGCAGACAGGGAAGGCGGATATCGCGCTGCGCCATATCGGCGACCGCATCCGCGAGCGGCCCTGGATCGGCAATTGCGTGGCGATCGGCGCAGCGGCGGCGGGCGGCGATCCGATCGACGCGGTCGAACTGCACCGCCATCAGATAGCGATATCGCACCTGATATCGCTGCTGCCGGTCGATCGCGAGAACATGGTGGAGGCAGGCATCTTCAACGAGGATGTCGTCGCGCATCTGGCGCGCGTGCGCGATTTTCAGGCGGCGCATTACCATCTGAACGGTCGCGCCGGTGAAGACTTCTGGGACGCGGCGCGTGGCGCGCCCGTCTCGGCCGAGCTTGCCGCCAAGATCGACCTGTTCGGCGCGCGCGCGATGCTGGCCCAGCATAATCACGAGAGCTTCAATGCCGATAGCTGGTACGCGTCGTTGATCGGCCACGGCATTGTCCCGCGTTCATGGGATCCGCAGGCCGATCGGCTGCCCGACGCCGAGCTGATCGGACGGCTGCAGGCGATGCTTTCGGGGGTGAAGCAGAAGGTGGATGCGATGATCCCTCACCAGGCGGCACGCGAGGCGGCGTGATCCGGCGCGTCGTCATCGTCGGCGGCGGCACCGCGGGCTGGATGGCGGCCGCGGCGCTCGCACGCGGGCTGGGCACGACGCACGCCATCACCCTGATCGAATCCGCCTCGATCGGGACGGTCGGCGTCGGCGAAGCGACCGTGCCGCCGATCCGCGACTTCAACCGCTACCTGCGCATCGACGAGGACGAATTCGTCCGCGCGACGTCGGGCAGCTTCAAGCTGGGGATCGAATTCGTCGGCTGGAACGGCGAAGGATCGCGCTACTTCCACCCCTTCGGCTTTCTCGGGCCGGACATGGCGGGCGCCGATTTCCACCATGTCTGGCTGCGCCACCTGGCTGAAGGCGGCGATCCCGATATCGCGCGGATCAATCCCGAAACCGCCGCCGCGCGTGAGGGACGCTTCGCCCGGGACACGCGCCACGGTCCACTCCACCACGCCTTCCACTTCGATGCGGCGCGCTATGCGACGTTCCTGCGCGGATATGCCGAGGCGCGCGGCGTGGCGCGGATCGAGGGCGAGGTGACCGCGGTCGAGCGCGATGGCGAATCGGGCGACATCGCGGCGGTGCGTCTCGCTTCGGGCGCGGCCGTGGCGGGCGACCTGTTCGTCGATTGCTCGGGATTTCGCGGGCTGCTGATCGAAGGGGCGCTGGAGACCGGCTATGTCGACTGGACATGCTGGCTGCCCTGCGATCGCGCCGTCGCCCTGCCCACCGCGCGCATCGCCGATCCCGCGCCGTTCACCCGCTCGACTGCGCGCGAGGCGGGGTGGCAATGGCGCATTCCCCTCCAGCACCGCACCGGCAACGGCTATGTCTATTGCAGCAGCTTTTTGGGCGATGACGAGGCCGCCTCCCTGCTGGCGGCGCGGGTGGACGGCGAGCCGCTCGCCGAGCCCAACAGGCTGCGCTTCACCGCCGGGCATCGCCGCCTGTTCTGGAACCGCAACTGCGTCGCGATCGGGCTGGCGGGCGGGTTCCTCGAACCGCTCGAATCGACGTCGATCCACTTGATCCAGACCGCGATCATCCGGTTGCTCGCGCTGTTCCCCGGCGATCATGTCGATCCGCGGCTGGCCGAGCGGTTCAATCGCGAAGCCCAGGCGGAATATGAAGGCGTGCGCGACTTCGTCGTCGCACATTACGCGGTCGCCTCGGGCATCGATACGCCCTTCTGGCGCGCGATCGGCGAAGCGCCGCTGCCCGAAAGCCTTGCCGAGCGTATCGCGGTGTTCCGCGCGACGGGGACAGTCCTGTACGAGCGGGGAGATCTGTTCGGCCCGACCAACTGGTACGCCATCCTCACCGGCCAGGGCTGCGCGGCGTCGGCTTATCATCCCTTGGTCGGCGCGCTGGACGGCAAGCTCGTGCGCGATCGCATCGCGGCGCTGGAGGCCCGCTGCGCCCAGATGATCGCCGGGCTGCCAGGTCACGCCGACTTCATCGCCGCGCATTGCGGCGCCTAGGGCGCGTTGAGCTCCGCCACCACGTCATAGGCGTCGCCGCGATAATAGGATTGGGTGAACTCCGCCGCCCGCCCGTCGGCAAGGAAGCCGCGCCGTTCGATGAACAGCCCCGGCTGCCCGGCCTCGATACCGAGCTGCTCGGCCTGCTCCGCGCTGAAGGCGACCGCGCGCAGCCGCTGCAGCGCGCGGACGGGGCGGTGGCCGTGACGTTCGAGCGCGTCGTAGAGCGAATGCTCGACGACATCGACCGACGGCAGGCAATATCCGGGGATGGTCGAATATTCGAGCGCCATCGAGACGTCGTCGGCATAGCGGATGCGCTGGAAGCGATAGACCAGCGAGCCCGGCGACAACCCGAGCGACAGCGCCTCCTCCGGCGTCACCGCGCCGCCCGCGCGGCTGACCCAGCTGCTCGACGGACGCCGCCCGCGCGAGATCATGTCCTCCGAGAAGGACGACAGCTTGGAGAAGATCTTCTCGACCCGCGTGTCGGTGACGAAGGTGCCCGCGCCGCGCCGCCGCGTCAGCAGCCCCTCTCCGACAAGCCCGTCGACCGCCTTGCGCACGGTGATGCGCGACACGTCGAAATCGTTGGCGAGCTCGCGTTCGGTCGGGATGGCGCCCTTCGCCTCGACATGGCGCTCGGCGATCGCATCGCGCAGCACGCGCTGCAGCTGCAGGTAGAGCGGTGTCGGGTCTTCCTTCGCCAGCGGCCCCGCCAGTTCACGCAGCGACAATGTCCGTTCCTTCACCTGTCCGAGAAATGAGATGTGACCCAAGGCTCGCCGCCAGTCAATCGATAGGTGATGAATTGGTATTATCGGGCTGAGCGGCCCGGGCGAACGCCGCCCTCATCGCGCGGATCAGCGCGGCGTCATCGGTGTCCTGCGTGATCTCCCACACCATGACGCCCGCCGCCTCCGCCTGCGCCAGCGCGGCCTTGCGGGCGAGCGTGGCCGGGCCGTTATGGGTGACGTAGGAGCAGCCCGCGCAACGTTCGCCGATCACGTCGTTAGCCGCCGCAGGACCGTGTTCGGCGAGGATGTCGCGATAGGCATGGTTGGGCCGGTAGCCGCCGAAGCCATAGCCGTAGAAGGGCACGCCCAGCACCAGCTTCTCGCGCGCGACGCCGCGTTCGCGCCACAGCGCCAGGTCGCGCTGCGCCTGTTCGAAGGTGGAATGCTCGGCGCCGGGCGAGCCCCAGCTCGGCCCGATCGCGTCGTAGGACATGACATTGACCAGATCGAACCACGGCACCGAAGATCTGGGGATCATTCCGCCCTGATAGGAGGCGGTGGCACAGGTCAGCAGCTTTCCCCGCGCGCGCATCGCCGCACCAAGCTCGGCGATGAAGGGGGTATAGTTGCCGGCCTTGTCGATCGCGGTCAGGAGCGCACCCTCTATGTCCACGTCGATCCCGTCCAGCCCGTGCGCATCGACCAGCGCGACGAGATTGCGCACCACCGCCGGGCGACGTTCCGGGGCCAGCAACTCGGCCCAGTCGCCCGAACAGCCGGGGATCGTCCCGCCGCCGAGCGACAACAACGCCTTGGCGCCGGCCGCCTTGACCCGGCCGATCGCGGCATCGAGCTCCGCGAGCGTCACGTCGCCCTGCGCGCCGCCTTCCATGCACGCCATCGCATCGCCGTCGACTATCCGGCCGTCGGGCGCGGGATTGGCGAAGGCGAGGTTGATATGCGTGTAGTGCGTCATGTCCGCGCGCGCCGTCACCGTTTCGAGACCGCGAAACACCGGCAGATAGCCTACCCAGACGGGCTGCGAGGGTTGCGCTTGAGCGGCGGCGCCCAGGAGCAGCACTGCGCCGAGACCGAGGTTGAGAATACGCACAATATGACCTCCACCAGACCAATCCATCCAATATAAAATGGCAGATCGCAATTCGATCAGCGTTGACCAAGCAATTTCAGTATGACAAATCTATATCCAATTACAAAGGGAGATCGAGATGCGGCGATTGATTGCGGTGCTGGCCCTTGGCGTGTCCGCCCCTGCCCTCGCACAATCCGCCGGCCCGGCGCAGACCCAGCTCGACGATCTCGCTGGCAAGCTCGGCTACCGCTTCACCATCATCGACAACAATCCCGTCGATTGCCCCGGCAACGCCGGCGGCTGCTTCATCTCGGAGATCGCGATCACCACACCGGCGGAGCTGCCGCGGGCGCTGGCGACCGCGCCGATCGAGCTGCGCTACAGCTATGTCGCGCGCGTGCTGTCAGCGGAAAGCGATACGTTCGAGAACCGGCTGATCAACGGCGATCTCAACGCCCTGTCATTGAAGCCGGGCAAGACGCTGCGCCCGGCGACGACCTACCGGATCCGCCTGACCGGCACGGGGCACTTCTTTTCGACCTATTATCCGATGCCCAATGCGCATCTGATGCTGCCCGGCCTCCAGGGGCGGGTGATCGCCGCGAGCCGGCCGGCGATCGATCCCGAGACCGGCCTCGAATATCTTCCCTTCGTCGCGCCGATGACCGACGAGGCCGAGCTCGCCACCGCCGCGCCCGACGATCGCACGCGGTGGCGCACGCCGGAAAGGGCGTTCGCGATCAATACCGAACGCGGTGTGGGCGGCGAGCCGGCGCACGCTATCCTGCCCGCGCCGCGCAGCGTGAAGCCCGGCGACGGCGCGCCGGTCGATCTGACGCGCGGCGTTGATCTGCGGCTGACCGGGCTAACGCGCGAAGCGGTCGCGCCAGCACTCGACGCGCTCGCGCTCGGAACCGGCAATGTGCCGCTGACGATCGGCATCGATCGCGCGCTGGGCGCCGAGGGCTACCGCCTGACCGTGAAGGACAATGCCGTCGCCATTGTCGCGGGCGACGCCGCAGGCGCGAGCCACGCGCTGCGCTCGCTCGCGCAGCAGGCCGCGTACACCAAAGGCCGCGTCGCGCCGATGACGGTCGAGGATGCGCCGCGCTTCGGCTTTCGCGGGCTGCACATCGATTTCGCGCGCAACTTCCACAGCAAGGCGCTGCTGCTGAAGCTGATCGAGCAGATGGCCGTCTTCAAGCTCAACACGCTCCACCTGCATCTGGGCGACGACGAAGGCTGGCGGATGGAGATCAAGGCGCTGCCCGAGCTGACCGAGATCGGCGCGTTCCGCTGCTTCGACGCGAGCGAGACGCGCTGCCTCCAGCCTCAGCTCGGCGCCGATCCGGATCCCGAGGCGCCGGTGAACGGCTTCCTTTCCCAGGCCGATTATCTCGAGCTGCTGGCGGCGGCGAAGGCGCGGCATATCGAAGTGATCCCGTCATTCGACATGCCGGGGCACTCGCGCGCGGCGATCCGCGCGATGGAGGTGCGCCATGAGCGGCTGACGGCGGCGGGCAAGCCGGCCGAGGCGGCGCGCTACCGGCTGGTCGAGCCCGCCGACACCACCGAATATCGCAGCATCCAGAATTATGACGACAACACGCTGAACGTCTGCATCGACAGCACCTACCGTTTCCTCGACACGATGATCGACGAGGTGGCGGCGCTGCATCGCCAGGCGGGGCTGCCGCTCAAGACCTATCATATCGGCGCCGACGAGACCGCCGGCGCCTGGGGCGAATCCCCGGCGTGCAAGGCGATGATGGCGAAGACCGGCCTCAAGCCCGCCGAACTCGGCGCGCATTTCATCGAACGCGTGTCGAACGATCTGGCGAAGAAGGGCATCGCCGCCGCCGGCTGGAGCGACGGGATGGGGCATACCAAGCCCGAAAACATGCCCAAGGGGGTGCAGACCAACATCTGGGGCGGCCTGTTCGGCGGCGGCGTGGCGGAGGCGCACAACCAGGCCAATCGCGGGTGGAAGACGGTCATCTCCATCCCCGACATCGCCTATCTCGACATGCCCTATGCGCCGCACCCGATGGAACGCGGCTATGACTGGGCGGCGCGCGAGGTGGAGCCGTTCGAGACCTTCGCCTTCATGCCCGAGAACCTGCCGGCCAACGCCGCGGTCGCGCTCGACATCAAGGCGCGGCCCGGCAAGCTCGCCGACAGCGCGCCGCTGCAGCCCGGCCGCGGCATGGCGGGGATGCAGGCGCAGCTGTGGAGCGAGACGATCCGCAGCGACGATCAGGTCGAGTACATGTTCTTCCCGCGCCTGATGGCGCTCGCCGAACGCGCCTGGCATCGCGCCGATTGGGAGCCGCCCTATGTGGCGGGCGCGACCTATGCGCATGGCGACGCCAGGGTCGATCGCGCCGCGATCCTCGCCGATTGGCGCGATTTCACCGCGCGCGCGGCGGCGCAGCTGCCCGCGCTCGACAAGGCCGATATCGCCTACCGCCTCGCCCCGCCCGGCGCGCGCATCGCAGACGGCCGACTGGAGGCGAATACCGAATTGCCCGGCATCGCGATCGAGTATCGCGTCGGTGAGGGCGCGTGGCAGCGCTACACCGCGCCGGTCGCCGTGAGCGGCCCCGTCACGCTGCGCACGCGCTCGCCCGACGGCAAGCGCGCCAGCCGATCGGTCAAGGTCGAACCATGAAGGACCTATCGTTCCTTGCGCTCGCGCTGATCGCCGCCCCGGTCGCAGCGCAAGTTCCCGAGCGCTACATGCTTGTCTGGGCCGAAGAAATCGACAAGGACGGCGCGCCCGATCCGGCGACGTGGGTCTGAAACATACACGCCAACAAGACTGGCTGGTACAATGACGAGCTGCAATATTACGCCGGTGACGGTCCGGAGAGTGCGCGGGTCGAGGACGCCGGCTGATCACTCAGGGCAAGGCGAGCTGGGTGCTGGGCGCGGAGCGCGGCTGGCCCGACGGCGGCGAGATCGACATTATGGAGCATGTCGGCAACGATCCGGAGACAAATCGCGCCGGTCCATGGTTATGCCAGGAACGGCAAGAGCGCGGCCCGCTGGCCGTTCGATGCGTCGTAGTCCATGCTGCTCAATCTGGCCGTGGGCGCGCGATGGGCGGCAAAGTGGAAGATGCGATCTTCCTGCCCTCCACATGCGCGACGCTCAATGGCTTGCCTCGATAAGCCTCTGCTTTCGCAGGGACGACGGTGGATGTTGGTGGGACTGAAGCGAGGGGGCGTCTCCCTTTATTCCGCCGCTTCGGCCATCTCGAACTCGACCTCGGCGAGCCAGCGTTCGGCGTCGAGCGCGGCCATGCAGCCGGTGCCCGCGGCGGTCACCGCCTGGCGGTAGACCTTGTCCATCACGTCGCCGCAGGCGAACACACCGGGGATGTTGGTGCGGGTGGACCCCGTCTCGACCTCGATATAGCCGTCCTTGTCGAGCGCGACATGCCCGCGGAACAGCTCTGTCGCGGGATGGTGGCCGATCGCGACGAAGCCGCCTTCGACGTCGAGCGTGGACAACTCGCCGGTCACCGTGTCCCGAAGCTCGATCGCGACGAGGCCGGCGGTGCCGCCGCCATCGACGAAGCGCTCGACCGCCTTGTTCCACAGCACGCCGATCTTCTCATTGGCGAACAGCCGGTCCTGCAGGATCTTCTCCGCGCGCAGCGAATCGCGGCGGTGGATCAGGGTGACGTCGGGCGAATGGTTGGTGAGGTAGAGCGCCTCCTCCACCGCGGTGTTGCCGCCGCCGATCACCGCCACCTTCTTGCCGCGATAGAAGAATCCGTCGCAGGTGGCGCAGGCGCTTACGCCCTTTCCCTGCAACGCCGTCTCACTATCGAGGCCCAGCCATTTGGCCTGCGCGCCGGTGGCGATCACCAGCGTATCGCCTTCGAACACATCGCCGCTGTCGCCGATCAGGCGGAACGGGCGCTTCGACAGGTCGACCTCGACGATGGTGTCGTACATCAGTCGCGTGCCGACATGCTCGGCCTGCGCCTGCATCTCCTCCATCAGCCACGGGCCCTGGATGACGTCGCGGAAGCCGGGATAATTCTCGACATCGGTGGTGGTCATCAGCTGGCCGCCGGGCTGGATGCCCTGCACCACGATCGGCCGCATTCCCGCGCGCGCGCCGTAGATCGCGGCGGAAAGGCCGGCGGGACCGGAGCCGAGGATGAGCATGCGGGTCGAATGGGTGGTCATGGCGCTTCCGGCGATAGGTGGATCGATTCGCGCCTAGATGGCGCATCGCGGCCCGTCCGCCAAGCGTGACGGGCGGATGGAAAGTCTTGGCCGGATGATAATGATGGTAGCGGAGGAGGGACTTGAACCCCCGACACGCGGATTATGATTCCGCTGCTCTAACCAGCTGAGCTACTCCGCCCCAAGGGCGCCCGCGCCATCGCGGGGAAGCGGCCCTATAGGATCGGCGCGCGGGCCGGTCAACCGCGGAACATGTGGCGCGACAGCGGCTCCCACGGGCCACCGCGATACCACCAGGCGGCGAGCCCGGCGATGTGCAGCGGGCGCGGTTGGAACCCGGCCTCCAGCCTCGCCTTCAGCGCTCGCGCGACATCCGGCGCGACCTTGTTCTGCACGGTGACGTGCGGGCGCCAGGCCGCCTGATCCTGCGGCGTCAGCAGGCCGGCGAACGCCTGGGCGAGTTCCTCGCGGATCGCCTCGAGCCTAGCGCTTTCGATGCGGAAGGCCACGCCTCTGCCGAGCGACATGATGCCGGCCAGCCTGGCCGTGGGTGCCGGTGCGCGCACCGCTTCGGTCAGCCGCGCCTTGAGCTCCGCTTCTACCGATGGCGGCAGGTGGTGGAACAGCGTGAGATGTGCGTCGAGCCAGTTGCGCTCGGGCGGATAATGCGCGCGGCGCAGACCGTCGAAGAAAGCGAAATCCTCCGTGCCGAACAGCGCCGATACGATGATCGGCGCCGCCTTCATTCGGGGCCCCCGCAAAGCACCACTTTGCGGGGTATCCTCAAATCTCGACCTGGCTGCCCAGTTCGACCACCCGGTTGGTCGGCAGGCGGAAGAATTCCATCGCGCTTTCGGCGTTCCTCAGCATCCAGGCGAACAGCTTCTCGCGCCACACCGCCATGCCGGGCCGCGAGGCGGGCAGCAGCGTCTGGCGAGCGAGGAAGAAGCTGGTGTCCATCATCTTGAACTCCGGCCCGCAGCCGGTCAGGCGCATCAGCGCCGCCGGCACGTCCGGCTCCTGCATGAAGCCGTAGCGGATGATCAGGCGGTGGAAGCCGTTGCCCAGATCATCGAGCATGCAGCGCGTCTCCTGCTTGATGAACGGTTCGTCGGCGATCTTCACCGTCAGCAGGATCACGCGTTCGTGCAGCACCTTGTTGTGCTTCAGATTATGGAGCAGCGCATGCGGCACGCCGTCGGGCGTGGAGGTCATGAACACCGCCGTGCCGGGCACGCGAGTCGCCGAATTGGCGGCGGACGAGATGAAGATCTTGATCGGCATCGCCGCCTCGCGCATCCGCTCGATCATCAGCTTCCTGCCCTTGGCCCAGGTGGTGAGCAGCGTGAAGGCGATGCAGCCGACGAGCAGCGGGAACCAGCCGCCATCGGGCACCTTGGTCAGGTTCGCGCCGAAATAGGCGAGATCGACGAAGAAGAAGACCGCGAGCAGCACGCCCGCGATCGCCTTGTTCCATTTCCACAGCGAGAAGAGCACCACCGCCAGAAGGCAGGTGTCGATCAGCATCGCGCCGGTCACCGCGATGCCGTAGGCCGCGGCGAGGTTGGACGAGGACTGGAAGGTGACGACAAGCAGCATCACCATCCACATCAGCGCCCAGTTGATAACCGGGATGTAGATCTGACCAGCCGCGCTCGCCGAGGTGTGGGTGATCCTGAGGCGCGGAATGAAGCCGAGCTGAATCGCCTGCTGGGTGACCGAGAAGGCGCCCGAGATCACCGCCTGCGAGGCGATGACCGTCGCCATCGTCGCGAGGATGACGAGCGGCAGGCGCAGCTCCTGCGGGGCGAGCAGGAAGAACGGGTTCTTGATCGTCTGGGCGGCGACTTCGGGCGCTTGGCTCAGGATCATCGCGCCCTGGCCGAGATAGTTGAGCATCAGCGCGGGCAGGACGAAGCACAGCCAGGAGAGTCCGATCGGCTTGCGGCCGAAATGCCCCATATCGGCATAGAGCGCCTCCGCCCCCGTCACCGCGAGCACGACCGAGCCGAGCGCGAGGAACGCCATGAACCCGTCGCTCAGGAAGAACTGCACCGCATACCAGGGGTTGAGCGCGTAGAGGATCGAGGGATTGTCGGCGATATGCCAGACGCCGAGGCCGGCGAGCACGGCGAAATAGGTCAGCATGATCGGGCCGAACAACGCCCCGACCTTGGCGGTGCCGCGCGACTGGATGGCGAACAGGCCGGCGAGAATGCCGATGGCGATGGGCAGCACCCAGGGATCGAAGCTCGCTTCGACCACGGTCAGACCCTCGACCGCCGACAGGACCGAGATCGCCGGGGTGATCATCGAATCGCCGTAGAACAGCGCCGTCGCGAACACGCCGAGCAGCACGATCGGCGCGGTCCAGCGCTTTCCGCCGGTGGTGCGGTTGATCAGCGCGAGCAGCGCCAGGCTGCCGCCCTCGCCGCGGTTGTCCGCGCGCATGATGATCGAGACGTATTTGATCGTGACGACGAGCATCATCGACCAGAACACGAGGCTCAGCACGCCGTAGATGTGCAGCGCATCGGGATCGAGCGGATGGTGCCCGGCGAAGGTCTCGCGGAAGGCGTAGATCGGGCTGGTGCCGATATCGCCGAAGACGATGCCGATCGCCCCCGCGCAGAGCTTCAGGATGCCCTGCTCGCGGCTGTGCTGGTGGGAGGCGTTCGACTCGTAGGTCTCGGCCTCTCCGCTGGGGGTGACCGTCACGGGCGCGGGCACCCGAGCGGTTGAAATTGCGATGCGGTCATGATGACCCTTGCGAGACCCCCGGACAATGCGGTGCGCGCCCTAGCACTCCCGCCGCGCGCCCGCAACGTTGGCTTGGGATGGCTTAGCTGTCGACCGCCAGGGTGCGGATAGTGAACTGGGTCACCAGGCGGTGCACGCCCGGAAGCGCCGACAGAATCTCCCGGTGGACGCGCTCATAGCTATCGTCCGCGCGGACCGCGACCTTCAGCAGATAATCGGATTCGCCGCTCATCAGATGCGCCTCGCGGACCTCGGGGGTGTCGGCAAGCGCGGCCTCGAACGCCATCATCGTCGCCTGGCGCTGATCGACCAGCGTGACCGAGACGAACACCGTCGACGGCCGGCCCCGCGCCTCGGGAGAGAGGATGGCACGATAGCCGGCGATGAACCCCGCCTGCTCGAGCGTTCGCACGCGGCGATGCGCCGCGGACGGCGACAGGCCGACGAGGCTGCCCAGCCGTTCGCCGGTGATCCGCGAGTCTCGTGCGAGCAGATCGAGTATCTTGCGATCGATGCGGTCCATGCGCCGAAATCCTGCATGGGTAGCATAATTTTTGCAAGTTATACGCGTGGCAGCGCGATTCACCGCTTCAGATTGCAAATTCAGCGCGCCGCGACGGTGCTATGGAAGCGCCAATATAGTTACAGGAGAGACCAGATGCGAATCGGCGTTCCCAAGGAGATCAAGAACCACGAATACCGCGTCGGCCTGACCCCGCCTTCCGCCGCCGAGCTCGTCGCCGCGGGGCATGAGGTGATCGTCGAGACGCAGGCGGGCATGGGCATCGATTTCGAGGATCAGGATTATGTCGAGGCGGGCGCGCGGATCGTGCCCGACGCGCGCGCGGTCTTCGCCGAATCGGACATGATCGTGAAGGTGAAGGAGCCGCAAGCCGGCGAGATCGCGCTGCTCGAGCCGCGCCACACGCTGTTCACCTATCTCCACCTCGCCGCCGACAAGCCGCAGGCGGAAGGGCTGATGAAGTCGGGCGCGACATGCATCGCGTATGAGACCGTCACGTCCGATTCGCGCACGCTGCCGCTGCTGAAGCCGATGAGCGAGGTGGCGGGCCGCATGTCGGTGCAGGTCGGCGCCCATTATCTGGAGAAGGAACAGGGCGGCCGCGGCGTGCTGCTGGGCGGCGTCCCCGGCGTGGCGCCGGCGCGGGTCGCGATCCTGGGCGGCGGCGTGGCGGGCGTGAACGCCGCGCAGATGGCGGTCGGCATGCGCGCCGACGTGACGATCTACGACATCAACAACGATCGCCTGGCCGAGCTCGACATGTTCTTCTCCAGCCAGATCAAGACCGCCTATGCCTCCAAGGCGGCGATCGCGGCGGCGGTGAGGAACGCGCATCTGGTGATCGGCGCGGTGCTGATCCCCGGCGCCGCCGCGCCCAAGCTGGTGACGCGCGACATGCTGCCGACGATGAAGCGCGGATCGGTGCTGGTCGATATCGCGATCGATCAGGGCGGCTGCTTCGAGACCAGCCATGCGACGACGCATGACGATCCGGTCTACGAGGTCGACGGCGTGATCCATTACTGCGTCGCCAACATGCCGGGCGCGGTCGCGCGGACCAGCACCTTCGCGCTCAACAACGCCACCCTGCCCTTCGCCCTGCGCCTCGCCAATCTGGGCGCGGAAAAAGCGATGGCGGCGGACCGGCACCTCGCCGAGGGGCTCAACGTCTCGGGCGGCAAAATTCGCCACAGGGCGGTGGCCGAGGCGCTCGACCTGCCGTTCAACTGAGATGATCGCGCGCGAGCTTCTCGCCACCGCCGAAGTTCCGGGCGGGGAGCCGCTCAGGCTGTTCCGCCGGGGCGACGACCACATGATCGTGCTCGACCGCAACGAGCTGATGAACAGCCGGATGAGCGGTTCGGAAGAGGCGCTAGCGACGATGACCTGCACGCGGCTCGGCAACCGCCCGGCGCCGCATATCCTGATCGGCGGCTACGGCATGGGCTTCACCTTGCGCGCCGCGCTGGGCGCGATCGGTCCGGACGCCCGCATCACCGTGGCGGAGCTGGTGCCCGATATCATCGAATGGGCGCGTGGCCCCATGGCGCGGCTTACCGCGGGATGCCTCGACGATCCACGCGTCCGGGTGGTGTTGGGCGACGTCGCCGCCCGCATCGCCGAGGCGCGGCAGGACTATGACGCGATCCTGCTCGATGTCGAC
Organism: Sphingomonas gilva; assembly: GCF_003515075.1. Taxonomy (GTDB): domain Bacteria; phylum Pseudomonadota; class Alphaproteobacteria; order Sphingomonadales; family Sphingomonadaceae; genus Sphingomonas; species Sphingomonas gilva. Next base: position 110,215 of record NZ_QWLV01000005.1, on the reverse strand, counting down.
AACGGCCCGGACGGGCTGACGCGCGATGCGAACGACCGCCTCTATTCCCCGCGCGGCCTGCAGGTGGCGAAGGCGGCGCTCAAATCCGGCGGCGTGCTGGCGGTCTGGTCGGCCGGGCCCGACCAGGCCTTCGCCCGGCGACTAGGTGAGGCCGGCTTCTCCGTCGAGGAGATCGTGGTGCGGGCGCGCAGCAACGGGAAGGGCCCGCGCCACGTCATCTGGTTCGGCACCAAGCGCTAGAATAGCCGCGTCAGCAGGTAGAACAGCGCGCCGACCGCCGCCGAGGCGGGGATGGTGATCACCCATGCCGCCATCACGTTGCCCGCCACGCCCCAGCGCACCGCCGAGGCGCGGCGGGCGGTGCCGGCGCCGATGACGCAGCCGGTGATGGTGTGCGTGGTCGACACCGGAATGCCCATCAGCGAGGCGGTGAAGACCATGATCGAGCCGCCCGCCGACGCGCTGAACCCCTGGTGCTGCGAAAGCTTGGTGATGCGCGATCCCATCGTCTCGATGATTCTCCAGCCGCCTGACAGCGTGCCGAGCGCGATCGCGACATAGCAGCTGATCGCCACCCAGTGCGGCACCTCGAACTCACCGCTCAGATAGCCCGTCGAATAGAGCAGCACGGTGATGATCCCCATCGTCTTCTGCGCATCGTTGAGGCCGTGGCTGAGCGAATAGGCGGCCGACGAGACCAGGTGGAGGACGCGGAAGGTGCGCTCCGCGCCGCGCGCGGTCGCGCGCATGAACAGCCAGCTCGTCACCAGCATGATCGCCATCGACAAGAGCATGCCGAGGGTGGGTGAGAGCACGATCGCGATCAGCGTCTTGTTGAGGCCGGTCCACTGGATGCCCGAAACGCCGGCATGCGCCACGCCCGCGCCGACCAGCCCGCCGACCAGCGCATGGCTGCTCGACGAGGGAATGCCCTTGAGCCAGGTCACGACGTTCCAGAACATCGCGCCGATCAGCGCGCCGAACACGACCGCCGGCGTCACCAGATCCTTGTCGATCAGCCCCTGCCCGATCGTCTCGGCGACCTTGTGCAGCTCGGGAAAGACGATCGTCAGGAAATAGGCGGCGAAGTTGAAGAAGGCGGCGAATGCCACCGCCTGCACCGGCCGCAGCAGCCGCGTCGCCACCACCGTCGCGATCGAGTTGGCGGCATCGTGCAGGCCGTTCAGGAAATCGAACGCCAGCGCGACGATGATGAGGCCGACGAGCAGCGGGAAGGCGAGTTCGTGCATGTCCCGTTCCGCTCAGGCGTGATCGATGACGATGCCGTCGATCTCGTTCGCCACATCCTCCAGCGCATCGACGATGCGTTCCAGGTGCTTGTAGATCTCGCGCGAGACGATGAAGCGGAGCGTGTCGGTCGCGCCATATTCCTTGAAGGCGCGCTTGACCCCGGCGGCATGGATGTCGTCGGCATGGCCCTCCATCCGCACCAGCCTCTCGGTCAGTTCGTGCAGGCGCACGCCATTGCGCGCCACATCGCGCAGCAGCGGCATGGCCTCGGCGGTCAGGCGCGCGCCATCGACGATGATCGCGGTCATGTCGCGCATCTCTTGGTCGAACTCGGTGACCTCGTAGAGATCGATGGCGTTGACCGCCGCCTGCATCTCGTCGACCGCATCGTCCATCGCGCCGATCAGGCTGGTGATCGCGCCGCGGTCGAACGGCGTGAGGAAGGTCTTGCGGACGGTCTGCAGCACCTCGCGGATGATGTTGTCCGCATCATGCTCGCGCTCGATCACCTCGCGGATATGGTCGCGCGCCGCCGGGCCGCCCTGCAGTAGCCGGGCCAGCGCATCGGCCGCGGCGACGACGGTCACCGCATGCGCTTCGAACAGCTCGAAGAAATTGCCGGTCTTCGGCAGAAGGCGTTGAAACCAGGCAAACATGCTACCAACCCCTGATGTGTTCGCGACCGCGCCGAGCATTCCCGTACGCCGCGTCGCCGCCTTGAATTCCGACGCGCCGAACGAACGGATCAGATCCCGCAGATCGCTCTCCTCGACCGCGTCCGCCGCATCGGCGAGCGTGAACCAGCGCCGCTCGCGCTGATCCTGTTCCTTCCAGTGATCGAGCTCCTGACTGACCGCCAGCGGGAATACCTCGACGTCGATCATCAGCGACGCGCCGTTGCCGCGCCGCTTGCGGTAGCGATAGGAGCCGAGCGGGGTCGGGCAAACCGCGCCGCATACCCCGGCCTCCTCCTCCGCCTCCAATGCCGCCGCGTTATGGAGTGCGACGCCTGGCGCCGCGTTGCCCTTGGGAATCACCCAGCGGCGCGTTTCGCGCGACGTTACCAGCAGGATACGAACCGGCGCATCGATCGCGGTCCCTTCGGTGCGATAAGGCAGGGCGGCGATTTGGCGGATGACTGATTCCCCGGATGATGCGGCAGGTTGCAGATTTGTGACGGCCTGATGACAGGATTTGCCGGGCGCGCAAGCGGCAAGCGCCGGTTCGAGGCGCCGTTGCACGAGCGAACCGAATGTCGCAGGCTCCCGGCTTCTAGGGCGGGAGGATATTCGGATGGATACGCACAGCGCGATTCTGGCGCCGGTGGTGGCGCTGATCTGCTGGTCGCTGGTGATGTGGGTGTGGATCTACGCCACGCGCCTGCCCGCGATGAGGCGCGCACGGATCGATACCTGGAACCTGGTCGGCGGCAGCGGCGCCGACCTGCGCGCGCGGATCGAGCCGCGATCGCAATGGCCGGCGGACAACTACAACCATCTGATGGAGCAGCCGACGCTGTTCTACGCGGTCGCGCTGGTGCTGGCGATCACCGGCCAGGGCGACGGGCTGAATGCGACGATCGCCTGGGCCTATGTGGGGCTGCGCGTGCTGCATAGCCTGGTGCAGGTGCTGTCGAACCGCGTGCTGGTGCGCTTCGCGATCTTCAGCCTGGCGACGCTGGCGCTGATCGCGCTGGCGGTGCATGCGGCGATGGTGGTGTTCTGATACCTCCCCGGCACGGGGAGCGGGACCAGCCGCAGGCTGGTGGAGGGGGAGCGCCACGAACGGTGCGTTTGCGGCCAGCCCCCTCCACCACGCTCCGCGTGGTCCCCCTCCCCCGCTTTGCGGGTGAAGCGCGACACGGCTTTCTGGAGTCTTGGACACCACAATCTAGAGCACTCATTCGCCGCGAAGGCGTCTGAGATCGGCCTCGCGCAGCGCCGCCAGACGCTCAGTCATCGGGCGTACCGGCCCGGCGATCTCCTCCCGCACCAACGCTTCGGCCCTGCGGCGCGTGACCTCCGACCGGATGTCGACGGCGGTAGCTTCAAGTTCCCGGCCGTAGGTGCGGCCGAGCTGGCGAGAGCGGTCGACGATGAACTGCATGTCCGTCTCCTTCATCGACCGCTGATAATCAGCTCGCGCGCCGGCGTCACTCCTCCGCTCACGCGCGAGGGGATCGAACCCGGCGCGCGCCGGGCGAGGTGCGCGCCGCCAGCGCGCGGTTTGGCGTGTTGACGCACGCCGTCCCCCCTCCATTTTCAGGCAGGGGGAAGCTCCATCACCAGCCGATCGCGATGTAATCGAAGCCGTTGATCGTATTGAGCGCGGTGCCGGGGTCTTGCATGTAGATTGTCACGCCCGCAGCGTCATAGTCGACGATCTGCGCGCCGATGTCCTTGTTGCCGACCGAGCTGCTGTTGACGCTGGTGGCGGTCACCCGAAGGCAGGCGTTGGGAAACGGCGACGCCTGGCCGTCCGCGAGGAACTGCTTGTAGACCGGGCCCTGCGAATAATTGCCGCGCACCCCGCCCCATTTGATGATCAGGCCGCCCGGCATCTCGGCGCTGCCCTCGCTGGTCAGCGTTCCCGAGATCGACTCGGCCAGCGCCAGCGGCGTGATCGCCTTGGTGTCGTCGGTCCCTGCGGCCACCTCGGCGGGGCTCGCCTTGGGCACGGTGATCGTGCGGTCAGCGGTGAGATCGCCTCCGCCGGTGGCGAGGCCGGACGCCGAGATGGTGCGAGCCGTCGGAACACCCTCGCCGGTGCCGCCACCAACATTGATGATGCGCTGATCGATGGCATCCAGCAGGTCGGCCGCGCGCCCCTTCGTGGGGTCGACACCCGCCTCTGTCAGGACGTGCAGGACGTTGTCCTGGATGTCGTTGAGCCAATCGGCGGTGACCTTGGTGGCGCGTTGCCCCTGCGCCGGATTGCCCTCGCTGAACGCGCCGTTGACGCTGCCGGGGCCGTCGATCTTGTGCATTTCCCGCTCGCTCCGCTCAAATGAAACTGTGGTAAAATTCGGGGGTCGGCTCGACGTGGTAGGCGAAGAGCACGATAGTGTGGGCGGGCGCCGCCCGCTGAATGAGGCATTCGAGATCGAGCGCGCCGAAGCCGATCAGCCGATCGCCCGCGCTCGATCCGGCGCAGAACTCGGCGAAGCCTGCGCGATAATCGTCCGCGCCGATGAATATCTCGACGCGCCATGTGTGCCGCCAGTCCTCGCCATTGGCATCGTCGCCGGCGAGAAAGCCCGCATCGAGCGAGGTGAACTCGGTGATCTCGACATAATAGCCCAGGCGCGCCGCGATCTCGGTGAAGAACGGGATCGACTGGCCGCCGCGCTCGGCGATCTTGGCGTGCAGCGCGATCTGCCGCTCGCTGATCGCATCCGGCGCGCCGGCGCACGCGTCGGGCAGGCCGGCGACGCGCTCCCAGTCGGGCAGCAGCTCCAGCGCCGTGCGCGGATCGGCCTCCTCGACCAGGGCAAGCGAGCGAATGTCGGCGCGCGCGAGGCCGTCCGCCTCGGCGCCCAGTAGCCGGCCGAGGCGCGAGCCGGGATCGCGCGGCCAGGCGGCGCCCGGCGGCAGCAGCGCCAGCAGCATGTCATGATAGGCCGCCGCGTCCCGGTTCATTGCCAGGCGATCCCGTCAATCGTCGGCATGGCGCCAGGGGGCGCTTCCTGGTTGCTCGCGGGCGAGCGCAGCACATGATCGTGCTCACCCGCGGCGAGGCTGATCGCCTCGCGTTCGTGGCTCACCAGCATCGTTCCGCCGGGTTCGGCCTCGCGGGCGAACAGGTCGCGCAGCTCCGCCTCGATCGCGGCGCGCACCTCGACGTTGTCGGGCGTCGCGGTGATCAGGAACGAAATCGGCCAAGGCTCGGGTGCGAAGATCACCGGCGTGGCCGTGACCGGCCGCAGCGGCTCGATATGCGCCGCCATCGCGTCGAGATCGGCCTGCAGGGGAAAGATGTTCTCGCGGCCGTCGAACACGAAGGCGAGGCCGACCGTGCCTGGGCCGGTCCAGTTGGCGTAGGACCAGGCGCGGGTGACGCCGGGCAGCTCCAGCGCCCAGGCGACATAGTCCGAACGCGATCCCCCGTTGGGCGGCTTGCGGATGCGGGCGAGCAGGCGGGCGAGCAGCTCGGTGTCGGTCTCCTGGTCGGCCCCGCCGACCAGGCCCGCCGCGGCGGTCACCACGGCGCTTACGGCCGCGACCGGCGAGCGGAATGTGAGCGTCTTGCCGGCTTCGACCACCCCGGCCGCGCCTGCCTCGACCGCCTCGACCGCCACCTGCGCGCTGACGCCGGCGAGCACGATGCGCTCGGTGGTGCGGTAGAGCGCGCCGTCGACCCGCGCCAGCTCGGCGCCCTGGGGCACGATCGCGCCGACCAGGCCGGTGACCGTCACCGCGCCCGCGGCGCTGGCGGCCGCCTTGCGCGCCACGCCCCAAATCGACGCCCAGCGATCGAGATACTCGGCCTCCGCCGTGTCGGGCATCAGCTGGAGCGCGAGGAAGTCGAGATAGGCGTACACGCCCGCCAGCCCGCCGGCGTTGACCCGCGCCAGCACGTCGAGCACCGACCGGCGCAGGCGCGCGTCGGCGCCGGGCAGCCGCGCCTCCAGATCGGTGCGCGCGCGTTCGATCAGGTCGGACAGGGTCGGGCGGGCGAAGGTCAAGCGACGGCTCCGGTGCTGGCGTTCCAGGTGAAATCGTAGCGCTGGCGCGCCGGCCCCTCGGGTCGATCGAGCACGACGCCGATCGCGAGGATATCGGGCGCCTGCGCCTCGGCCTCGATCGCATAGGCGCTGCACACGCCGTCCGCTGTGAGCCAGGCGAGCGCCTCGCGCGCGTATTCGCGGGCGCGGGCGACGGTCGCCGCGGTGATCTTCTCGCGCGACAGCAGCCACAGGCGCGAGCCGGTCGCATCGCCCTCCGTGCCGAACGCGTCGCCCCACCAGCCGCGCCGATCGGCGCCGGGCTGCGGCAGCGGATCGTCGTCCTGGGCGCGCGCGTCGCTGAACAGCGAGATCAGGATCGCGGTGCGCAGCCCGTCGTCGGTGACCAGCCGGCCACCTTCGAGCGCGACGTCGGCCGCGCCGGGCTCGGCATCCCAGATCAGGGCGATGTCGGTCATCGGCGAGGCTCCGAGACAAGCCGGATCGCCATGCGCAAGGTATGGCCGCCGTCCTTGCGCAGCCACAGCGTGGCGCGCCAACCGCCGTCCCACATCGCCTCGACGCGGACCGGTCGACCGGCGGGATTGAAGCCGGCGACCGCGCTGATCGGATCGTCCTCGCTGGCGACGAACCCCGCCTCGCGAAACAGCCGCCCGGCCGCCGCCAGATCGTGCATCTGAACGGTGCGATAGCCGGTGGTCCGGCGCGCCTTCGGTCGCACCGCCCTCACGCCGCTTCCTCCATCGGCTGGCCGCCCATCATCAGCAGCTGCGCGCGGGTGAGGTTGCGCGTGGTGCCGTCGGGCCAATGGCCGAGATACATCTCGCCCTGGTCGGTCAGGATGCGGCGGCACGGCTCGACGTAGATGCGGTGCTGTTCCCAAACCGCTTCGGCGGCGTCGTAGGTCGCGTCGAGCAGCTTCAGCGCCTGCAGCTTGAACATCGCCTCGGCCTCCCAGCCGGTCCGCGCCTTCAGCGTGCGCCACATCTTGCGGGCGAGCACCTTGGCCCCGACGAGCTGGTCTTCGGCGCGCAGGGCGCGTTTCTCCCAGTCGATCCGGCCGCTCATACTGCCGCCACCGTGTCGGACCCGCTGACGATCTCGCCGGTGGCGAGGTTGACCATGTCGCCGACGCGCGCCACCGGCTGGCCGCCTTCGCCGCCCAGGTTGACCGTGTCGGCCTCGATCGTCGCGGTGTCGCAGGTGACCGTCACCGCCTGTGCGTCGATCGTCAGCGTCTTGCCGGTCGAGATCGCGATGCCGCCCCGTCCGAGCAGGACGTACTGGTCCTGGTCGTCGTGGATCGCGACATCGCCGGTGGCCAGGCCGCGCAGCCGGTAGCGGCGATCGCCGCTCGCGACGATGATGGCGTGGCTGCGTGTGCCGCCGACAAAGGCGACCAGCGCCTCGGCTTCGGGATGCGGCACGCTGGTGAACCCGTAGGCCTGGAAATGCTCCACCCCGTCCTGCGTCTCGTCGGCGAGCAGGTCGACCTGGGCCGACTGGATGCCGCTATTGTCGTCGATCGGGCCGATGATCGCGCGGGCGAGCATGCCGCGGATGCGCTGCATCAGCGCGGTCATGCCGCGCCGACGCGCGACGCGCGCGCCTCCTCGGGCACCGCCAGCTGGCTCCACGCCGCGGGCGGCACCAGCGCCAGCACCGCCTCCGTCCCGGCATCGCCCTTGGTCAGGTCGACGCGCTCGATCAGCATTGCGCCGCGCATGAACAGAGACGGCGACTGCAGGTCGACGATGGCGTTCGGCGCCCATAGCCGCCCGTCCGGCCGCCGCCAGCCCTGGACGGTCACCGTCGCCGGCTGGGCGCGGCCTGCGCGCGAGGTCGCCTCCCAGCGCGCGCGCTGCTGCAACCCGGCCGCGTCGGACTGGTCTTCGCCGATGACGATCAGCGGGCGGTGACGGCGCACGCCAGGATCGGTTGCGGTGGCCGATGGCGAGGCGACGGTGCGGCCGTTGGCGAAATCGTCGCCCGATGCCTGGCCCTTGGCCAGATACTCGCTGAACCGCTCGCTCACATCGTGGTCGGCCGCGCCGACCTTGATGTTGTCGCCCTCCGCGAGGCGCGCGACCGGGGCGCCGGCGATCGCCGGGGTGATCAGCTCGACCGTCCCGTCCGCCGCCGAGACGGCGAGCAGCCCGCGATAGCGCGCCAGCCGCTCGATCGCCGCCTGGACGGTCTCGCCCTGCTGGAGCGCGAAGCGGCGGATCGGCGCGCCGGTCGGCGCCGTCGCGCGTACCGAGACGCCGAACGGCCGCGCCAGCTCGGCGGCGAGCGCCTCCAGCGCGATGTTCGACCAGCTGCCCGGCTTCGCGATCGCCGAGCAGTCGACCAGGTCGCACGCCTTGTCGCGCCCGCTGATCGTGATGCGATGATCGCGCGCGTCAAAGGCGGGCGACAGCCGGTCGATCCAGCCGGTGATCAGCGTCTCGCCACCGACGCGCACCTCGCAGGCGGCGCCCGCCTCCAGCGCGAATCGCTCGGGCCGGTCGGCCCAGCGCGTCGCGAGGGTGACCGAGAAGCTGCCGACCATCGCATCGATCCCGCGCGAAACCGAGCAGCTGGTCCAGCCCTCGTGCAGCTCGCCGCCGATCGCCAGGGTGACGTTGTCTTCAGCCATTGGCGATCACCTCGATCGGCATCCCGCCCGGCACGAAGGCGGGGTGGCGCAGCCGATTGCGCGCGACCAGGTCGGCGGCGCGCGGCTCCAGCGTCGCGCCGTGGCCGTAGAGCCGCTGCGCGATCACCAGCCAGGGCTCGGTGCGCGCGGGGGTGAAGCCGTGGACGCGGGCCAGCGTGCCGCCGCGCCGGGTGATGTCGGCGACCATCGCGCGGTGCAGCAGCTCGTAGCACGCCGCCGCATCCTCATCGCCGGCGTCGGCCGCGACCAGGATGCGCTCCTCGAGGAGATCGGACACCTGGTCGCGCAGCGCCTCGGCGTCCGCGTGGCTGGAAAGCGGCGCGGCGGCGACGGCCTTGACCAGCTCGGCGCTGGCGATCTGGTCGACCAGCTCGTGCCAGGCGGTCGCATTGTCGCGCTCGCGGATCCGTGCCGGGGTCAGCACCGATGGCGCGTCGCGGCCGTCGCCGAGCCCGATCAGGCTGGCGATCGCGGCGATCCTCGCCAGCGGGCGGGTGCCGATCGCGCCCAGCGCATGGATCATCCCCAGGACCGCCTGGCCCAGGGCCAGGGGAGATCGCACCAGCGCCTGGGCGCTGTCAGGCAGCAGCCTGAGCCCCGCGTCGAATGCGTGCAGCGCCGGGCCGGCGCCGCCCTGCAAACCCCCGGCGATCGCCGCGACGGCGGCGGTGTCGCGCACCAGCCTGGTCGCCGCGTCCTCGACGAAGGCGGGCATGGCCGACACGTCGAAGCGCTGGGCGAACGTCACCGGCGCGGCCGCCGCGACCGTCTCGGCCGAACTGGCGGCGCGCGTCGCGGTGTCGGGCGCGACCGGTGCGGAGATCGCCGCGCCCGACTCGGCGAAGACGATCGAGAAGGTCGCCATGCCGCCCTGATCGGTGCTCTCTCGCATGCCGAAATCGACGCAGTTGACCGACTGGCTGCCGAGGAAGGGGTGGACCAGCGTGCCGGCGCCCGCCGCCTCCAGCGCGTCGACCAGCCGGTCGCGCGCCTGGCGATAGTCGGCGCCGTGGACGAACACCTCGATCGTGAAGGTCCGCGCCAGCTTCCCAAGGTCTTCGCCGAACGGCTTGTCGCGGCCGGGGAACTCGTGCGTCTGCACCCGCCGCCCGCCGCGCAGCTCATGCTCGGCGGTGACGAACGGGACGCCGCGAAAGCTGCCCGGCCGAAATTCGTCGCGCCAGCTCACGCGTCACCGTCCATCGCGCGGCCGAGCGAGGCGGTGATCGGCACCCGCCGGTCGTTGGCCGAAAGCTGGGTAACCCGCGCGCCGCGCGCGCCGTCGCCTTTGAGATGAATGTCGATGCGCCCGCCGACATCGACGCGATTGCTGGTCTTCACCGGGCGGGGCCAATTCTCGGGTTGCACGGACCGCGGCCAGTTGGTCGCCGGTGGGACACGCGGCCACGTTCGATCGAGCGGACGCGCGCCGGGGCGGATCGGCGCCCGGCCTGGGACGATGCGGCCGCCCGGCAAGGGCCGGCCGGCAGCGATCGCGTCCGCTTCGTCGAGGCGCCTCAAGCGTTCACGCCCGCTGCTGCGGACCCAAGGGAATGGGCTGTGCGCCTGGGCCGTCGCCTCGAACCGGTCAAACCGGCGCTTCGCCGCTTCGGCCTTGCCGATCCACTCGACCACCCGCGCGAGCGCTGAGACGATGGAGCCGATGTCACTGGCGACACGGCCCCAATCGGTCTCCCTGACGAACTTTGCCGCCTTGCGGGTGATGTCGGTGAGATAATCCGAAAGTGATTTCGCCCAGCGAGCGAGACGGCCATCCTTCTCGGCCGCGTTGAGCGAATCGAGGATGGACTTAAGCTCGCCCTTCACCACGCTCAGAAAGCCGGCATCGGCGGTGTCGAGCTGGAAGCCGCCGATCATGTCGGTGATGTTTGCCCAGATGCCCTTCAGCGTGCGCGACTGGCGGATCATCCCTCCGCCATATTTCTCGTCGAAGATTTCGAGCACCGCATCCCGGACTTCAGCCATGTCCTTCCGGATGGCGCGGGCAGCGCTCGTCCCGTCTCGCTTGAGATACTTGAAGGTAACGCGATCGCCGGCGACGGCCGTCGTGATGTTGAATTCTTTCAGCCGTTCGAATTCGAACTGCATTGCATCGCCGACGGCTTCGACGGCAGACATCAGCTCCTTGTTGGATCCGGATGCCGCATCGCCCATCTTGCGGAGCGAGCCGCTCATTGCGTCGATTCCAAGCCCCTTCGCACGGACGAACGCCGCGGTGACCTGGTCAACCTCATAGGGTGTGTCCCTGGCGAACTTGCGCACCCAGTTCATCGCAGCGCGCGCCTTCTTCTCCGTGCCGAGCAAACCTTCGAGCTGTACTTGGTACTGCTCGAAATCAGCGCCCTTCCCGATGATGCCGGAGAGGAAGAAGCCACTCGCCGCCCCAGCGGCCGTGCTTGCGCCGACAGCGGCCCATTTGGCCGTGGAGGCGAGCAGCCCGCCCAGCTTGCGCGTCGTCCAGCCGATCGCATGGCCCGCGCCATAGGCCGACCGCTCCAACGCCTTCATCCCGAGCGGCCCGGCCGTGCGGCGGATGCTCCGCGCCAGGCGATCAAGCCGGCCACTGCCGCCAAGGACCATGCGGTCGATCGCCCGGTCCAGCCGTGTCGCCGACTTGGCGGCGGCGTCGAGCCCGTTCCTCGCCAGATCCCTGGCGTCGCCCTTCATCTTGCGGACAGGCTTCGACCACCGGTCCACCGCCTGCAGGATGAGAGAGAGCTTCACTGGTCGGTTTCCTTAGCCAGGGCCATCGCGCGGCCGTGCCAGAAGCGGAGATCGTCGAGATCCATGTCGAGCAGCTCGGCCGCGCCGAAATGGAAGGCGGCGGCTATGTCGTCGAGGGCGTCGGGCCAGTTGCCTGGCCATCCGCCAAAGGGCCGGTCACCACTTGCGCGAGCGCATCGGCGTCGCCCTCGAAGATCGCGTCGATGGTGTCGATGTCCTCGCCGTCCATCTCGTCCATCTCGCGCGCGGAGAGGCCGACCAGCGCGCCGAGCATCAGCAGCTTGGCGCTGGCCGGCCCCGTCGCCTTGTCGGCGGCGCGCATGTGACGGCCCTTGATCCGCTCGGCGAGCGTCACCTCGCGGATGAAGCTCTCCTTCTCGACGCCCGCCTCGGAGAGCGTGACGACGCGGATCGGGTGCTTGAGCGCGTAGCGGCGCTTTTCGGCCATCACAGCATCTCCTCGGCGGGCGGGCCCTGGAAGACCACCGCCGCCTTGCCCTCGCCAGAGGAGAAGCTGATCACGTCGGCGACATAGGCGTTGCGCACGATGTAGGTCTGGCCGGTGTCGGCCTCGAACGTCACGGTCGCGTTGTCGATGTTGCGCAAGCCGACAAGGCTGAGCCCGGCCTTGATCAGCACATTGGCGGTCAGCTTCGATTCGGCGGTCGCCTCGCTGAACGCGCCGGCCTGGTAGTCGCCGCGCACGGCGGTACGCACCGGCCCGCCCAGCTCCATCTGCGATTGCCCGTCGGTCTCCAGCAGCTCGCCGTCATATTTGACGCGCGCCTGGCCCAGCACCTTGTTCCTGTTCGCCACTCTCTAACTCCCTTCTGATGTACGCTTCAGCGACCGCTCACGCGGTCCTCAGAGGCGGAACTCGATCCGCGCCGCGAACACGCGGAACTGGTTGACGATGTTGGGCGGCAGCAGCGCGTTGATCCGGCCGGGATCGGTCTTGTCGCGCTCCACGATCAGATCGGCCTTGAACTGCTCGATATTCTCGACCAGCCCGGCCTCCTCCAGCTGGCGCATGAGCGCGATCAGCTCGGCGTGCAGGATCCTCGGGGTGACGATCGCCTGGCCGGGGCGGAAGTTGGTGTCGTCGTCGGCCAGCTTGTGCCGTGGATATTTGAGCCCGATCATCGACCGCACCGCCAGGCGGATATAGGCGAGGGTGAGCGGGGTGGTAACGTCGAGGAAGGCGATGTCCTCCAGCCCTTGCGCGTTGACCTGATAGGTGGTGATCGCGCGCTCGATCATCGCCGCGCCGCCGGCGTCGACGGTGAAGGTGGAGATGCCGTCGGCGAGCAGCAGATCGCGCTCGATCCGCGTGAAGCGGTCCTTCTGGGCGGGCGGGATAACGCCGGGCAGGGTGAGCGTCTGGAACGGCCGCGCCGGATCGATCGCGCCGTTGAAGCCGACGACGCCGGCATAGCTCGCCGCCCATTCCCAGGGCGGCGTCGGGGAGGCCTTGGCGCCGATGATCGAAACGAGCTGGCTGTTTCGCGCCTCGCCCAGGTCGAGCAGCGCGCCGTGCGCGCCCCGCGCGCCGGCGAAGGCCAGCCCCTCGATCTGCCTGAGCGGCCCCCAGCGCGACAGCAGCTCGGCCTCGATCGCGGTCAGCGTCGCCGCGTCGGCGAAGCCCAGCACGATCGTCTGATACTGCTCGTCGCCGATCGCGGCGATCGCACCGGCGAGCGCCGGGTTGCCCGCGCCGGCGACGCCGGCGGCGACCGCGAGCGCGACGCCGGCGGGCAGCGCCTCGCCCTGGTAGAAGCTGTGACGGACATCGATGTCGCTGCCCGCCGTGCCCTTGTGCCGCGCGGTCAGCGTCACCACCGCGGCGGCGGCGGCGGCGGTCGCCGGCATGTCCGGATCGGCGTTGATCGCGGCGGCGATCGCGGTCGCGATCGTCGCGGCGGCGTCGCCCGGCAGCACCCCGATCTTGACCTGCCGGCCGGCGACCATCAGCGCGATCGACCCCGCCGCGGTCGCCGGTCCGGTGACCGTGATTGTGTGCGTCGCCGCGGTGCCGCCGGCGTCGTCGTCCAGCGCGACCGCCCAGCATTCGGTGCGCGGATCGGCGAGCTTGAGCACGCGCGCCATGGCCGCCAGCATCGATCCGCGGCCGAACGCCTGGACCGCCTGATCGGCGGAGACGATCCGCGTCGGCGTCAGCGCCGCGACCGTGCCGGCAGCGAGCCGCTGGCCGATCAGCAGATATTTGTTGGGCGCGGGCGGCAGGCCGCTCACCGCGCGCGAGCTGTCGAACTCGATATAGCTGCCCGGCGTGCGCAGCTGGGCGGGAATGGACAGGAAGCTCACGGACATCGATCAGCTCTCCGACTTGGAGTTGGGTTTGGGATGGCGGGTGGACTTGCGCGGCCGGCCGACCAGCACGTCGCGATCGTCGATGCGGCGCTGCCAGTAAGGCGAGGGCGCGACCGGCGCGCCCTCGCTCCCGAGGCGCGACCCGTCGGGATGGCGGACCAGGCGGCCGGGTGCCGGGCGAAGGAAGATCGTGTCGCTCATTGCGGCAGCTCGACATGGTCGGTCGCGTCGGCCGCGTCGTCGGCGGGCAGCTGGACGCCGGGCGCTTCGCGATCCGCATCGACCCCGCCGAAGGGCGCGATGTCCCAATTGGCGTGGAACACCTCGAACGGTGCGATCTCGCGCCCGTCCTCGATCGTCAGCGCGGCGATCGGCAGCTCGCAATCGAAGCGGATGCCGATCAAGGACGCGCCGCGTTTGCGCAAGCTCTCGTCGAGCGCGACCGCGGCCGCGCCGGCGAAGGTGAGCTCGCCCAACTCCTCCAGCCCGAGATCGGAGCCGTCGAGCAGCCCGACCGCGTCGAGCATCAGCTGATAGCTGCCCGGCTCGGCGTCGCCATGGCCGTGGCGAGCGCTCGCCTGGTTGCGCTTCGACTGAGAGGCGACGACCAGGCCGAACGAGCACTGCGCCATCAGACCGCCGCGATCGTCGCGCCTGGCCCCGCGAAACCCGTCGAAGCTCGCCCAGGCCGCCGGCGCGCGCCAAGGATCGTTGGCGAGGTAGGCGCCCCAATCCTCCGGATAGGTGTCGAGGGTCTTCCAGGCATAGCCCAGCCGATCGGCGTCGGCCGCCGCCTTGAGGCGCGCGAGCATCGCCAGCTCCACCGCCGAGATCACGACAACACACCCTTTCCCTGCACCGCGGAGGCTGCCCATAGAAACGCGGTTTCGAACTGGGTTCGCGTGAGGGCGATCGAGCGCGGATCGGCATCGGGCGCCTTGGCCAGCGCTTCGAGCATCGCGGCGACGGCTTCTAGGGCTATGCCGGTTTTGACGACGGCGTCGTCCATCACCGCTCGCCTCCAGCGATATCGATCTGGATGCCGATGCGGCCGCACGCCATCGCGATCGGCCAGAACAGGACCGCGAGCAGCAGCTCGATCGTTTCGGCAGTATCGTCGGTGTCGGCGCCCGCGAACATCACCGTCAGCAGCGCCGCGCCGGCGAGCCAGATGACCACGAGAATGGTGACGATCGCGGCGATCATCGCGCCGCGCCCCAGCCGTCGCAGGCGACGTCGAAACACCCCCACAGGAAGGCGATCGGCCACAGCAGGATGCAGAAGGCGGCGAAGGTCAGCTCGCGCCAGCCCTTGAGATCGCACCCGGCGAACAGCCAGGCGAGGAACACCGCCGGGACCGCCCAGCACAGCCACAGGATAATGATGCCGCCGGTCACCGCTGCCACCAGAATTTCAGGCGAGGTCGGGACACCATGCGCCACGATCCCGGCTCGCGCCCGGTCCATGCTGCCGATCGGACGATGCCCGCTCCAAGGTCGCGCAAGGCAGTTCTTTCAAACGCAAACCGAGGCAGGGAGAAGCTGACCTCGAACCAGATGAGGGCCCGGATACGCTCACCCTCAGGTGTAATTTCGGGCCGTGGCCAGAGAGCAGCAAAAAGAAGCCAGCCGTCATCACGCCAGTGATCGCGGCCGAGATAGAAGCGCAAGCCGGTCACGGCTCGACCTCGGGCGCGACCTCGGCGACCCATTCGACCGTCTGCGCCTCCAGCTCCTCGCGATCGTCGGCGGAGACGCCGAGGAACTCGCGCTGCGGGATGACGACCTGGTCGACGGTGCGAAAGCCGAGGGCGCCGGGCAACTTGAAGCGCAGCTTGCCGCCGCCCTTCGCACGGATGATCGCGCCGTCGTTGTGGGCGCGCGCGTAACGGAGATTGCTGCCCCATTCGACCTGATCGCGGCTTGCAATGTGGGTCTGGGACAGCCTTAGCAGCCCCTTGTCGGTCAGCGTCTTGCCGCCCTCAGTCTGCTTGCGGATGCTAGGCAACCAGGCATCACCCTGCGGATCGCGCTCGTCGTCGAATCGCTCGACCGTCGAGGTGACCAGCACCATGCCGAAGCGGTCCATCAGCGGCGTCAGATTGCCGAAGCGGGTGAGCAACCCGCCAAGCTTGCGTTCCAGATCGGCGACGCCGTCGATGCGCGCCTCGATCGCCTTCGCAGCCGACATCAGAAGCCCGCCATCGAATCGCGGCCGAACAGGCGTTCGGGCCGCTCGACCAAAATTGCTCCGTCACGCGCGGGGATGGTCTCCTCCCCGGCGTCCAGCTTGATCACCCCCTTTCCGATCTTCACGAGGTCCGACAGGGCCTCTTCGTAATCGTCCTTCACCTTCTTCGGCGTCTCATCGCGGTGCAGGTGATAATAGGCGATGACGCAGGCCAGCTCGGTGAGCAGCGGCGGCACGGGCAGGCCGCCCGTCCGGTATTTGGCGGCGACGTGGCCGTCGATGGTGACCGTGGCGCGGGTCAGCGCCTTGGTCACCCGCACCGCATCGACCGCGTCGTCGCCATCGGTGAGCTGGACCAGGTCCCGCTCCTCGAAGCGATCGAGCATGTCGGCGACGGTAGCGTACAAGGCGGGCGTCCTTCGAAATGGCCGGGGCGGTTCGCGCCCCGGCCGAGGCGGCAGGCGGGCGGGAAAGAGACCCGCCTGGGTGACGAACTCAGCTGGCCGGCTTGGCCGGGGGCTTCGCGACTTTGGGCTTGGCCGGCGTCAGCTTCGCGGCCTTCGCCGGGGCGGTCGGCTTGGGCGCAACCGGATCGGCCGGATTGGACGTGGGCGCCGCGACGCCCGCCTCGATCGCCGCCGCCGTGTCTGACTCCGGGCCGTTGGGCTTGTCGGCCACCAGCTCGGCCGCGGTGGCGTTGGTGTCCGCCGCGCCGGCCACCGGCAGCGCCGGCTCCGGATCAAGGGTCGGCTGCTCGACCAAGTCGTGCTCGCCCGCCGAGTGCTTGGCGCCGGCACCCGTGCCTGGCTCCGACGACATGCGCCCCAGCATCGCGCGCTGCACCTCGGCATCCACATTGAGGCCGCCGGTCAGCAGCCGGGCGCGGATCGCATCACGCGTCAGGCCGCGCGTCTCCTCGGCCAGCTGCCGCAGTTCCGCCAGCTCCTGGCCGGGGAACGTCACCCACCGCCCGTCCATCGCCATGTGGACGGCGAGCAGCGGCTCGTCGAGCAGCCGGACCAACTGCTCGGGAGTGACATCCTCGGCAGTTAGAATGGTCGGCTCGCGGCCGAACGCGAAGCCGGCTCGCCGGAACGGCCGCACCGCGCTGACCCGGATGGTGCCGCCCAGCGGCGCGTCCTCCATCACGCCAGCCACGGCACCACCTCCACCTTGGCGGTGCCCTTCCACTCGTTGGTCTCGCCGCCAGCGCCCAGCTCGTTGTTGACGATCTTGAGCGCGGCGGATTCGAGGCTTGGCGGCACCACCAGCTTGGTCGGCCGAAGGCCCAGCGGGCGGCCGTAATCGCCCTTCATGCCCATCAGCGAGGCGCGCGCGGTGGCATAGTTGGCGGCGTTCAGCGTCTGCTTGGAGCCCCAGGCGAACTGCCAGAAGCCGAAGCCGACATTGTAGCGGGCGTCGACGCCGTAGACGAACTTCTTGCGCATGAAGAGGTTTTCGTCGTCGGGGCGGTCGAGTGCGACCCATTGAGGTGCCTTGCGCTTCTGGAAGATCACCGGCTTCAGCGCGCGGGTGTCGTCGATCAGGAACCAGGGCGTTCCCGCGCCCCCATCCGTGTTCGCGACGGAGATGATGTTGCCGTCCGCATCGAGCACCGGATGATCGGTGTCGAAATAATATTGGCCGTCATAGCAGGGCGTGGTGAAGCCGGCCTTGAGAAGCCCGAACACCAACTCGTCGGGATGCGCTTCGGCGCCCCGGCCCATCTCCTGGAAGAGCGGGCTGTAGATGCCGATAGTGTCGTCCTCGATGTCGTTGCGATCGACCGCGATGGTGTCTTCCCAGTCCCGGTTTTTGATCGTGTAGTCGTGCGTCGCGATGTTGTTGATGACGCGGTCGCCGATCCATTCGCGCATGCCCGGCATCTTACCGAGCCAGCCATATTCCTCCTTGCCAGTGGTCGAGTTGATCACGGTCGCGACGGTCCCATACTGGGTCGCGGCCATGCCGAGGCCCTGCTTAAAGGCGGCGTTGAAGCCGACCCCGAGCGTGCGCAGATTGCCCGAATTGATGAGCATGTGTCGGTGTCTCCGGTTAGGTGAGGCGGACCCAGACGCCGGCGGCGTCCACGTCGACCACCTTCCCGGCCACCGAACGGGTGTTGGTCCCGCTGGTCTTGGCGACGGTCTGGTCATCGACGATGTAGCAGTCGGTGCCGATCTCCGCGATCGTGATCGCGTCGGCGGCCGCCGAATTGGCGAACGGGAAGACGCCCTTTTCCACCTCCACGGTCAGGTCGCCGTCATTCCCGTCGCTATTATCGACGGTGGTCTTGGCGATGCCGTCCGCCTTCAGCGTGGTGGCGGTGGCGCCTGGCGTGGCGAAGCCGGTGGCGGAAAGGGCAACGAGCGCGCCCTGATAGATCGTCACGCCTTCCGCCACCTTGCGGGCGAACACGTCGCCGGCGCGATTGCGGGTCTTGAGGCGCGGTGCGGTGAGGGCGGTCACTGCGCGGTCTCCTTGCGGGTCTTGAGGTAGGCCTCCTCCGAAAGGCCGAGGGCTGAAGCGACCGCCTTTTCGTCGGGGGTGAGGGCGTCGGAGGAAAGGTCGACATCGGGCTTGCCGCGGGCGCCGGGCGCGAGCACCGTCGCTTGGCCGCCAAGGAAGCTGGCGAAGGCGGCAAGCCCCTTCTCCTTAGCGTAACTCTCGGCCCAGTCCTTCTGGGCCGGCGTGATCTTGCCCGCCTGGATCGCGGTCGCGACGGCAGCGGTGATCCGCTCGCCCTTGATCTCGTCCAGCTCCGCCTTGACGCTGGCCAGCTCCGACGCATTGCCCTTGCCCGCCAGCGCCGAGGCCGCCGCCTCCTGGACCTGGGCCCCGGTGGCATCGGCGGCGAGGCCGAGCGCGCTCGCCGTGGCGGCGAGGTTCGTCCTGGCCTCCTTCAGCCCCGTGATCGAGGCGACCGCCGCCTCGACCGTCGCATCCTCGCCCAGCCCGAGGGCCGCGAGGATCAATGCAGGAATCGTCATGGTCAGGTCTTCTCCGGTGGTGGAGGCCGCGACGGCGGCCAGGTCGAAGTTCGGTGTGTTGGTGAGCCCGGCGTTGATGAGGAGCGTCACGCGCCCGTCAGGCCGGTGCAGGAAATAGGGGCTGATGTAGCGATACTCGCGGTCGCGGATGTGCTGGCTGGCCTTGGCGGTCCACTGGACGTTCTCCGCCCAGATGCCGTCATCGGCCGCGACCAGGTCATCCGCCTTCACCCAGGCCGAGGCGATCGCCGTCCCGCCGACGCCGGGCACCGCGCCGTTGGGCGCCTGGTGATCGTAGTCGACCATGAAATCGCTCTTGCCGAGCCGGGCCGCCGTGGCCGCGATCACCGCGTCGGCGTGCGCCCGGTCGCTCAGCTCATAGGGGCCGGCGCCGTTCTTCCCCTTCCAGCGGCCGATCGGCATGAGCTGGATGCGCGCCGGCGGCTCGGCCCCGGCGATCTCGATCGCCGAGCCGATGGCGTGTCCCGCAGCTGTCTGGAGCCCCCGCTTCATGACGCCGGCTATGGGGCCGGCTCAAGCGCGCTCTAACCTGACATTTGTCAGGAGAAAGCCGGCACAAAGAAGGGCGGCGAGGATCTAGCCGCGCCGCCTGGATGAACGCATGCGAATTAGGGCTTGGGCTTCGCGCCGAACAAGGGGCCTTCGGCATCGCCCCGCTTGGTGACGCGAAAGGCGTGTCCTCGATCGTCGAAGACACGCGGGTTGAGCGGCCGATCATTCGGCCGGCTCGATGTCGATGCGCGTTCCGCCTTCGTCAAAATCTCTCACCTTCCACTGCTGCCCCCGGCTGAACAGCACTTCATACTCGCCGGTTCCGACGCTGCTCTCGCGCGTCACGTCGAGCGCCGGTGTACCAGCTTTCGCGTGAATGATGAATAGCACGCCGCCATCCCCGCGCGACTGGGCGAAGCGATCGGCCTCGATCCAGCTTTTGCTGGTGCTGGTGAAGCCCGGATCGCCGAACTCGTCGCCCTTGCGCAGCTGCAGGCCGTAGACCTCGGCCGCCGGCACGCCGCGGTACAGGCGCATGTCGCTCGCCAGCCGCGACTTGGCGATCGCCGAATCGAGATGCGCCGCGGCGTCGTCGGCCTCGTCGAAGCTCAGCGAATAGTCGCCGTCATCGTCATGCCCGCGAAGATAGCCGTTGATCGCGGCGAAGCCGTCCCCCGTATAGGTTCGGATCGCCGCTCGCTCGCCCTCGGTCAGTGGCGCGGCCAACACGCAGACGCTGGCGGCGTGGCTGGTGTCCCGCCATCGTCCGCGCTGGTCGCGCGGCTGATGCGGATTGTAGGCGGCGATTGCCGCGCGTTCGGCCGACCAGGCGATCGCCCCGTTTCGCAGCGCCGCCAGCTCGCCGCCGCGGGCGATGCGGAAGCGCCAGCCGGCGCGGCCGACATCGACCACGCTGGCGACACGGGTGCCGGCGAGACGGAGGTAGCGGCGGAACAGCATCGCGCCGCCGCTCTCGCCGCGGATCCACACCCAGCGGATTTCGTCGGGCTCGGCGATCGTCTCCGCCGCCTGGTCGAGCTGGCCGCGCCGGTCGGGCGGCGGCAGCGCCAGGCGGCCGGCGGCGTCGCGGAACCAGGCGGCCGAGATCGCCAGCGGCCAGCCGCCGCGATCGGTGAACACGCGCCCGGCCGAATCCTCCCCGATGCCGAACGCGGCGAGGAAGCGCGCGATCGGCGACGCCGCCGCCGCGATGTCGGCGCCGCCGAAGCCCGCGCCGATCGGCGGCGGCGCCAGCCCGGCGAGATGCGCCTTGCCGACATTGTAGGACCAGCCCGCGCCGATGCCGCGCTCGATCGAATGCACCTCGCCGGTGCGCTTGTTGGTCCACAGCCGCGGCGGGAACGCTATCGGCGACGTCGTGAGCGTGAGGCCGCGCCTGGCGAGCTGGCGCGCGTTCATCGCCACAGCGGTGCAGCGGCACTCCCAGTCGCACGGCGGATAATGCGTCTCCCACCAATCATGGTCGACCAGCAGCGCGGTGTTGTGCCAGGCGCCATGCTCCTCGCGCTCGCGGCCGTCCTTGACCGACTTGTAGACCAGGATCGGGAAGGCCTTCTTCTGCCGCTCGATCCGCTCCCACCGCCCGGCCTGGTAGGCGGTGCGCATGTTGGCGCGGTAGATCACGCCGAGCCGGCGCGGCGATCCCAGCTGCACATTCTTGCGCTCGGCGGTGAGCGGGTCGATCATCGTCTTGCGGCCCCACCAGCCCTTGGCTTCGAGGATCGGCCGCAGGCCTTTTCGGAATTCGTCGGGCGTTTGGCCTTCGGCGATCGCCGCGTCGACGGCGGCGCGGATGTCCTCCAGCAGGTCGCGCGTCATCGCCTTGGCGACGGTGAAGGAGCGGGCATGCTCCTCCTGCCAAACGTCGAGCCAGGAGAAGCCGATCTCCAGCCCCTTCGCCCGGAAATAGCGCAGCGCCTCCTGTTGCTCGACCAGCGGGATCGGCGAGATCGCGCCCGAGCCCGATCTCTCTGGCGTCTCCGCCACGCTTCAGCCTTCGATCAGCGCGCGGCCGCCGCCCACGCCGATCGCCGCGCCGGCGCCGTCGACGAGCACCGATGCGAGCCGCCACCATTCGCCCTTCGCCCGCACCCGGCCCTCGCGCGGCTGGACGAAGCCGGGCAGCGCGGCGATCACCTGGTGGCGGCCGGTCTGCGCCAGGCAGCGGTCGATCGTCGCCGACGCGTCGCGCGTGTAGATCGCGCGCCGGTCGACCGCGCCGCCGCGGAGAACCGCGTGGAGCACCGTCATCGGCCCCGGCTGGGTGACCGGCGCGGCCAGCCGCACGCGGTCGCCCTGGCCGAGCGCCGGCCCCAGCTCGACCAGCAGGCCGAGCGGCACGCCGCTCTCGTCATGGTCGAAGCGCGGGCTGCCCGCCGGCGCGGTGACGCGGATGCCGCTCGCGTTGCGATGCTGCGCGGCGATCGGCCGCGCGAAGGTGAATGCTTCGCCGAGCCCGACCATCACGCCTCTCCGCGCGCGTCGAGATCGCCGGCCAGGCGCGCCGCGAAGCCGCCGCGCGCCAGCAGCTCGGTGAACGCGGCCGGGTCCATCTCGTCGATCGCGGACGTGAGCAGGGCCCGCGCCTCCCCCAGCGTCGAGGCGGAGGCGAGCAGCTGCTCGACAGGCTCGATCAGCGGCGTGACCAGCTCCTCCCAGTCGCCCAGCGCCTCATCGGTCAGATCGTCGATCGCGTCCGGTGACGCCGGCTCGGCCGCCACGCCGCTCGCCACCGATCTCAGTTGCCCCCGTGCGGGCGATTTAAGGCCTCTAAGAGCAGGGTCGGCCGCCTCTCGGGTATCGTCGGGCCCTGGAGGCTCTGGCAGCGCCTGCTGGGCGGCCTGTGGCGGGGCGAGCAGCTCGGCGCCCTCGGCCGGCGCGGGCAGTCCGGCGCGCTCGCGCACGTCCTCCTGGCTGACCTTCAGGCCGAGCGGCACCAGGATCTGCAGCGTGCGCGACATCTTCTCGACGTCGACCTCGTCGGGCCGGCCGATCTTGAGCCGTGGATAGCGCTTGCGCGGGCCCCGATTAAGCGCGACCAGCGGCACCACCAGGTCGCGGTTGAGCGTCGCGGCGAGCAGCTTGGCGTCGGCGCGCTCGATGTCGCCGCGCACGTCGTTGTGAACCTTGTTGCCGCCATCGCCGAGCCCGCCCTCCTTGCTGTCGGTGGTGCCGGTCTGGCCGAGCACCGCCTTGGAGATCTGGCTGTCGACATATTCGGCCTTGGCCCGCCACAGATCGTTGGGCGCGGTGCCCGCCTTGGTGTCGACGAACTCGACGTCCATGCTCTTCGGGAATACCGCCGCCGCATCCGATCCGAGATCCGCGACCGCCGCCATCAGCTTGCGGATATTCTCCTCGGTCTCGCCATTGTCGTAACGGCCGACCCGGTAGGGCATGCCGTATGTTTCAAGAAACGCGACCCAATCCTTGATCGCGTAGTTCTTGAACATGTAGCCCCAGGCGGCCGCGCGGGCGATGCCCCCACGCACCGGAGAACCCGACTTCGCCTTGTGAAAATGAACGATATACTTGGCAGCGGAAAGCGGCTGCGGCCCGCCCAGGTCGCGCAGCATCAGCTTCTCAGGATCCTCGGGGTCGAACTCGAACCAGCTTGGAGGGCGCCATAGACAGCGGATCGGCAGCCAAGGAACTGAGCGAGTGTCCCAGACAAGCTCGGTGCAGCTATAGCCCTTGCCGATCGCGTCGAGGATGTCGAATATCTCCGCTTCGAGCATATCTCGCTCAAGCCAGTCGCGGACGAGCTGGGCGTCGGCCTGCTCGTCGGCGCTTTCGCCGGCCGGCTCCACCTCGATCGGCAGCTGCGCGACGGCCCGCTTCCGGGTGCCCATCACCGATTGATAATGGAGGTCCTTCTCCTCCATCTCCTCGGCCAGCTCCAGATAGGCGGTGGCGTCGCCGGCCTCCGCGTCGAGCAGCAGCCGCGCCAGGCGCTGCGGCGTCAGCCCCTGCGCGGGATGCCCGCCCATCACCTGGCGCACGCCGAAGCGCTGCGGCCCGGCGACCTCGCGCGCCAGCTCCTCGCGGCGCATCGGCGCGCCATTGGCCCACACCAGGGGCGGCGGTTTCGCGTCAGCCATCAGCCGCAGTCCGGGCACGGGTCGGTGCCGTTGCCCCAGAACCCGCCGCACACGCACAGGTCGCCGCCGCAATAGCAGTCGACCTCACCCGTATTGTGGCAGGTCTCGCACCAGCGCTCGCCATCATCGAATTCCTCATCGTCCATGACCAGTCCTCACCAGCAGCCCGGCCGATCGAAGCGCGAGCCGCGCCCCATCGGCCGAATATCGTCGGGATGCTCGCCAGCGCGTTCCAGGAACGACCGGCCGATCGCCGCCTCGCGCGATCGGCGGCCGGGGACGGAGCGATAATCGTACAGCGCCTGCGGCAGATCGGCGGCGCGGCTGGCCAGCGCATAGGCCCAGAATCGGTCGGCGTGGACCTTGCCCTCATTGACGATGCGCACGCCGCCGCCGGCGCTGTCCAGCTTCTTGATCGCGCGCAGGTCGGCTCGGGTTTTCGGGTCGGGCCGGATACGGATGAGGCCGCGCTCGAATCGCGTGGCGAGGCCGATCGCCAGATCCAGCCGCGTCGGCCCGGTCAGCAGCTGGCCGACGACGCGGGAGGAGCCGTGGCGCAGCTGCGCATCCTCGACCACCTTCTCGCCCATGCCGGTCTGATCCAGCCAGGCGGCGGCGACGCGCCGTTCGGCGAACACCTGATCCATGAACGCGTCCTGGTGCGCGAAGGTCTGGCCGAATTCCTCATAGGTGTCGCGCTGCCACAGCACGTCGCCGACCAGCTCCATCGCATATTGGATCTGGCCGTCCTTCCGCCGCGCCACGTCGCGGCCGAGATAGACCAGCCCGCCCATATACAGGTCGGCGATGCCGGCGTCGGGATGCTCGCAAGCGGCGATGTCTTCGGGCTTGAGCAGCGACCCGCTGCCCGCCTTGGGGATGCAGTCCAGCTCCTCCTCGGCGTCGTCGCCATAGGAGGCACGGATCTCGGCCTCCCACTGCTCGGCCGGGGGCAGCTCGGCGCCCTTGGTTTTCGCAACCAGGGCGACGCGATCGTAGAGTCCGTCCGCCATTGCATCGGCGAAGGTGATCGTGAGCAGCCTGCCCCGCTTTCGGCCTGCGCGCACCTCGTCGCAGAGATCGTTAAACTTGTTGGCGATGCCGTCGTGCGTCGAGACGACGATCACCTGTCCGCCCCAGATCAGGAACGCCATCGCCGCCTTGAGCACCTCGTCCACATTCTTGTGGAACGCTGCCTCGTCGCACGCGAAGATGCCCTGCTTGCCGCGCAAGGCGCGGGGCACGCTCGGCAGCGCGGTGATCTTGAAGCCGGAGGCGAAGCGGATGCGGAACGCCTGGACGCCCTCGTTCACCCCGTCGAGGTCGAGCAGCTCCTCGCCCGTGTCCTCGATTCCGATATGGAACGCGCGCGCCCACATGGCGCAGGTCTCGATGAATTCGAGCGCCATGTCCTTGTCGTAGCCCATGTACCAGCAATTCTGCCCGCCGGCGGAGATCTCGGACGCGGCCCTCAGAACGAAATACGCTGCAATCCCCCAGGTCAGCCCGATACGCCGGGACTTCTCGATCAAAACAAGGGCGGTGCCGGCGAAGAGAATATCGATCGTGCGCTGCTGATAGCGCAGCAGCAGGTCGCCGCGGGGCAGGCGCTGCAGCGTCTCTTCGCCCGCAGCATTCTCCGCCCGCCGTTCGGCGAGCCCGAGTTCGATCGCGCTCATGTGGAGCGCGCCTCATCAGCTTCCTTCGCTTCGACAGCCGCGATCGCCGCTTCTCGCGCCTGCCGGTATGCGTCAGGATCGTGGCGCAGGTTGCGATAGGTGTCGAAAACCGCGTGGTTCAAAGCTCTCGGGACGCGCCGCCAGTGCGGCCAGCACATGAGCTGATTGGGCTTGGCGTGACGGGTGCACCCCGCGATAGGGCAAGGGTTCCCGCGGCTCACCCGTCGCTCCCCAGCACGGCCTTGCGGATGAATTCGACGGTGTCGCCCGACAGGCCCTTCGATTTGGCCGCGTCCACGGCCTTCTTCGCGGCCTCTTTGGTGGCGAGGTCGCGCACCTTGATCACCATGTCGGCATTGGTCTTCTTGGCGCTCGCGAGGCTTTGCAGCGAGCGCGACAGGAACATCACGTCCTCCGCGCCGAAGGTCACCGGCTGCCCGTCCCCTTCGTCATTGGTCGCGGTGAGGAGCCGCAGCATCATCGTGTGCATCAGCTCGATGTTGAGGTCCGCCATGCGGTCCTCCGGTGCGTCGCCGACCTGCTGGACGAGCGCGGCGGCCACCTCGCGGCTGTGCTTCAGCTGCGCGCCGACATCCTCGATCGATTTGACATGGCGGCCGAGCGCCGATCGCGACGGCAGCAGCTCTGCCGCGAGCATCTTCTCCAGCTGCTCGCGGATCTCGTCGATCGTGTAGCCCTTGTCGATGCGGAGCCGGCCGATCAGCTCCTTCACCTCGGGGTCGAGGCGGTCGACGGTGGATGGCCGCCGGCGGCCGGGCGCGGGCATCTCAGGCCTTCGGAGACGGGCGCTGGACGCCGGGCACGGTCGAGGCGCCCGAAGACACGTCCAGGCCGCGCTCGGTGATGCAGGCGACCAGCAGCGCCGGCGACGGCTCTTCGATCGTCACCAGCCGCTGTTCGCGCAACCAGGCCAGCTCGCTGCGCACCTGGTCGCGGCTGGCGCGCAGGCCCATCATGCCGACGGCCTCGGCGAGGATCGACGAATTGGCGCAATAGGAGGGCGCGTTGGCCAGCACGCGCAGCAGGGTGAGCCGCAGATGCGGCAGCCAGGCGTCTTCGAGATAGCTCATTTGCCGCTCCCCCGCAGATAGTCCTCGATCCGCGTCACGGTCGCGTCGGTCCGATCGGTCAGCTTCTCGATGCCGGCGATCCGCGCATTCAGCGTCGCGATCTGGCCCTGCAGCGCGATCACCTCGCCCGAGGACGCCACGCGTTTCTCCATTTCGGTCAACTCCCCCCGCAGCCCTTCGAGATCGGATTTGAGCGCGCACCCGCCGACGTCGGTCTTGAGCGTTTTCACCTCGGCGCCGATCGTGTTGAGCTGGCGCTGGAGTTGGCCGGTGCCCACCGGATTGGAGCTGCCCCCGCGCCAGATCGCGTAGATCAGAAACGCGATGATCGCGGTGCACAGGATCAGTTCCCAGATCTGGAAATTCACTTCGGCTCTCCCCGGCGCTCGGCCCAGGCGGCCGCGCCCTTGGTCGCGATCGCGACGAATGCGTCGATGATGATGCGCGCGCCGGCGACGACGCTGCGCGCCACCAGCTCGATGAAGCCCAGCCCCGAATAGCCGAGACCGATCGCCCAGCCGAGCGCGACGATCGGCCGCTTCTCCCCCGACACGATCAGCGCCAGCACGCCCAGCACCAGCAGCCCCGTCAGCGCCGCGTTGCCCGTCCGGCCGAGCGCGGCGCCCGCGGCCGACGCCGGCGCGACCCGCCGCGCCAGCAGCACGCCGATCAGCCCGAAGATCGCCGACAACACCGGCACGTCGAAGCCGAACACGATAACCAGCGGCGGGCCGAAGCTCGGCGCGGCCGCCTGCGCCGGTAAGGCGGCATGCGCGATGCTTGCCAGCCCCGCGCCAAAGAACGGCCCGGCGACGAGGCGCAGGATCAGCTGCCCGCTCATGCCGGCACCGCCAGCGTGAACGTGTGCTGCAGCTGCGCGGGAGGCTCGATGATGCCTTCGGCGATCATCTCTTCGCCGGTGGCGAACGTCACGCGCATCACCTTGACCGCGATATCGATCGCCTCGCCGCCGCCGTCGATCACGTCGAACACGCCGTACAGGCCGCTGACCTGGCTTGCCGGCCGCGCAAAGCCGATATCCCACGCCTCGGGCCCTCCGGTTGCCGGTTCCTCGTCCATTCCCGATACGAGCACTTCGGGCATCGGCATGCCGCCGCCGGTCGCATAGTCGTTGCCCGCGCCCGTGGAGATGCCCGCGGCGTGGGTGTCGCCGGACAGCAGCAGCACCTTGCCCGCCATGTCCTGCGCCTTGAGGTAGTCGGCGATCTCGCGGCGCTCGAAGCTCCAATCCTGCCAGTTCGCCTGTCCGGGCGCGCCCAGCACGTCGGGACCGGACCAGACCAGCGACGACAGGATGACGACGGGTTGGCCGGCAGCCTTGGCGGCGACGATCTCGTCCTTGAACCACTGCTTCTGTACCGCGCCCATCAGCGTGTTGGCCGGGTTGGGCGGGTCGATCGGATCGGCGGCGGAGCGCAGGTCGAGATAGATGAACCGGAGCCGGCCGTGCGTTTCGCTCCAATACAGACCCTTCGCGGGATCGGGATCGAACGGCATCGGCCACTGTTCGCGATACGCGGTCAGCGCCTGCGCTTTGCCCGGCATCGTCCTGTCCCCGCCGTTACCGCCGAAATCGTGATCGTCGATCTGCTGACGCGTCGGCAGTTCGCGCAACTGGCGCGCGCGCGTGGGGAACAGCGCAACGCGCGCCTCATAGGGATAGAGGAACGCGCTTTCGGACGGCGTGTACGGATCGAGATAGGTCATGTCGCCAAGGTGCGAGAAGAAGAGCGCGTTCTTCGCTCGCATCAGGTCGAACATCGGCCGGTCCTGGCGTGTGTTGGTGCAGCTCCCGGCAAGAAAGCGGAAGCTGTGCGCACCCAGCTTGCTGGTGCGGAACTTGCCGCGGAGCGCGCCGATCGCGCCATTCGCCTCGATCGCAAAATAATATTGCGTGTCGGGCGTCAGGCCGCCGATCGACACGCGCGCGATCTTGCCCGTCACGGACGTTGCCGGACCGTAAAGCGGATCGCTCAGGTCCTCCGCGACGGATACGACGATCCGCGCCGTGCAGTTCCGGGTCACGCGGCCGGTGGCGATGAACGAGGTGGCGAGGTTGGCGCCCGCCCACATGTTGACCACCTCGGACGGGCCAGCGGCCGGCGCCGTCCAGTTCGGCGCGGGCAGCACCACGCTCGGCGCGGGCGTTGCCAGCTCGCGCACGCGACCATCCCGGACACGGTTGGGGATGATGCCGATGAAGTCCAGAAAGAAGCTCCCCAGCGGGGGATTGTTCGGCACCTTGCTGCCGCCGATCGCCAGGCCGGTCGGGTCGACGGGGTTGTCGCGCGGCCACGCAGGAGCCACCGGCCCTCCGTTGAAGCTGATCGTCCGGCCGAGCCGATCCTCACCGACCGCGATCGCCCAGTCGCCCCTGCCGTCGCCGCTGCCGGCGTCTCCGTTCAGGCCATTGGCGCTCCCCTGGACGATCGACGTCACGGTCATTCGCGCGGTGCCCTTGTTCGGCAGAAAGGGGGCGGTTCCAAAGAACAGCTCGAAGCTTGGCTTGCCTGCAGAGTAGTCGGCACCGAGCAGCCGGGCTTCGCTGCCGCCGCGCATATCCCGCCCGCGCATCACCAGCGTGTAGTCACCGCCGACGAGCAGCGCCTGGACGCTCGCCGGCAGCACCAGGTCATCGAGTGCGGTTGTCGCGATCTGCGCGGTCAACGGATTGTGATGCACCGCCAGTCCGTGCGGCAGCTCGGCCTGACCGGCATCGGCGGTGAGTCCCCACCACGCCATCTCGCTCACCCCGTCGCCCGTATAATCGGTCACGCCGTCGGCGTCGCTCATGCCCCATCTGAGAGCGTAGGTTCCGCTAGAAAATCCGGTCCAGAACAGCCCGACGCGCCAGTGATCCGGGAACTCCTCGATCTCGACCGTACAGCCGGCGCCGATCGTGCCGAACGCGCCGGTTGCGGGGTCGAACCACGCGATCGCGGCGGCGGAGGCCGGCCGCGCGTCGAGATACGCTCGACGAGTAGCCGACTTCGGTACGAAGCCGGTCATACGGCCGGTATTCGTGGAACCGGTCTTGGTCACCGACTGGGTGATGGCGTGCGGACCGGTCGATGCATCCTCGATCAGCGGTCGCTGCGACTGCTTGCCGTCGGGTCCGACGGCCGCCGCGCCGATGGTTGCGCCGGTTTTGGTCCAGACTGCTTGTGAGGGATCGAGATTGTAGCGAAGCAGGTTGCCCGTCGCGATCGAGCGCCGGAACATCGGCCTGCCGTGGCGGTGGTCGATCGCCAGCTCGCGCAGCACGCTGTGGGCGGCATCTGTCTTCTCATACGCGACGATGGCGTCGCCTCGGGTCACCTGCGCGCCGCCGAGATACATTCCGCCGCCATTGCCGTTCGGCGTCAGGTCCGATCCGGCGGCGAGGCGAACGGTGAAGGTCGAGTTTTGCACGTCGGAGACGAGCCGGGCGCGATAGACGCCTCCGCCCAGGTCGGTGAGCGTCGCGTCGCGATGGAGCGCGTGTGAGGTCCCGACCGTGCCGGTGGCCAGGTCGAAGAAGGTGTCACCGTGCTGCGTGCCGATCACCAGCATCGAAAGCTCGGCCGCCTTCGCCTCGATCGCGAACGCGTGCGTCTGATAATCGAAGGTCGACACGGTGGCGATCCGCGCCGCCGTATTGTTGGCGACCTGGTTGACCTTGGTAAGCGTGGCCCCGCTGGGCGATACGAGCTGGTCGGCCAGCGTCACGCCGGTCTTGGTCCACTCTGCGCCGGAGAAATCCTCCGACTTGCGGATCAGGTTGCGACCGTCGTTGAAGTCGCGAAAAAGCCCGTCCTGGTCGACCACGAAGCGGGACCGATTGTCGACGCTGTAATTCGCCAGCCAATCCAGCTGCGCGGCAAGCGATGGCAGCGTGGCGTCCTCGGCGTCGGGCAGCGCATAGGAGTTCGCGCCGAAATCAGCCCAGGCGGCCATTCCGGCGTATTTCGAAGCGATGCCGGGCATCGGCTCGACGACGCTGCCGTCATTGTCCCAGCGCCATGCGGACCCATCGGAATAGGCGGGGCGGGGCGTATCGGAATAGTCGTCGATCAACAGGAAGCGCGCCGGGTCTGGATCTGGCAGGTCGAGAATCGGGTGCGGGCCGGCCGCGATGAGCGCCACCGCATCACCGAGTTGCTCGGCCGCATCGTCCAGCTGCTCGGTCTGCTCGGCGATCGCCACAAGCGCTGCGACCGTCGCCGCGTCGACTTCGGCCTTGGCCTGGGCGCCAAGCTTCTCGAACTGCACCCATTCCCCAGCCCCTTCGGCGCCGGTCTTGCGATACCAGCCGCAGCTGGCCGGCGTCGGATCGGCGAACACCAGCGCCACCTCGTTGGCGGGGTGCGCCAGGTCGGCCGCCAGATCGGCCGCCGTCTCCTTCGCGGTGTCGGTCGCGATCAGCTTGCCCAGCAGGTTCTTGAGCGCGACCTTGCCCGCCGGCCCGCCCGGCTCCTGGGCGATCGTCCAGGCGTCGGGCGAGACCGCGGCCAGCTCGGGCAGCTGCTCGATATCGCGCGTCTCGATCGTCACGGGCATTCGGCCCTGGCGTCGGCCAGGCGCTGCTCGAGCAGCGCCTCACGGTCCCAGCGCGCCGACAGCCAGGCCAGCGTCTCGTCGCTCGCGACGATCGCCGCCCCGGCCGGCATCGCGACCTGCGCCGGGATGTCGAGCAGCAGCTCGGCCGGGCAGACGGTGCGGGTTACCGTGCGCGTCTGGACGACTGGATCGGGCTCAATCGCCGGGCGTGCCTGCGGCGAGTGCGCGCAGGCACTCAGCATCGCAAGCCACGCGGCCATCGGCAGCGCGAGGCGCTGCGGCAAGCGTCGAGGCATTGGCGGCTTTCCTTGTTGCTTGGGCGGTGGCGCGCGCTTCGGCGCGGGCGACGGCGTCGCTCAATGTCTCGTCGGATCGCGCGAGCTGGCCCTGGGCATCGGCAAGATCGCCCTCAGCGGCGATCAGTTCGGCGAACAGCCGCTTTGTGGCGCCCGAGCAGCTCGCGCGAAGGGCGAATTCGTCGCGCGTCTTCGCGCCGGACCGGTCGCGCGCCTTCGGCTCCAGCGCCGCGTCGCACACGTCGGCGCGGCGCATCACGGTGATTGCGCCCTTCAGCCCCGGCTCGCACGGCTCCACGTCCTTCGCGGGATCCAGCGAGGCGGCGATGCACCGCTCGTGCGCCGCGTCCTGCTCGCGCAGGTCGATCCAGTCGAGCACGACATAGCCGAGCCCGGCGAGCAGCACCGCCGGCCCGAGCCATTTGAGCAAGGTCAGCCAGTTCACCAGTTCCTCCCCAGTTCGTCGGCGCGCCGCAGCCAGCCCTTCAGGAAGCGATTCTGGCTGGGATCGGCCGAAGCGATCGCGCGGTAGCGGAGCTTTGCCGCATCGCGGAACGCGCCGACCAGGCCGGGCATGCCGGGATGCGGCTGTTCGAGCAGCTGGGCCAGCTCGGAACGCGTGGCCGGCCCGATCACACCGTCGACCACGAGCTTGGGCTGCCCGGCGAACAGCAGTGCATTGATCGATTGCTGCAGCATCTTGCCCGCCGCGCGCGCGCCGCCATTCACCGCCTGGTCGAACACCATCTCGCCGATCGGGCGCGGGAGCAGCTCGATGTCGAGCCGCCGCCAGAAGCACCGGTGGTAGAGATAGCGCGCGTCGCCGATCGTCAGCTTGCGGATGTCCGCGCCGTCGATGTCGCCGTCCATGTCGAGATCGAAGTCGGCGATGCCGTCGGCGTCGAGATCGATCCGCCCTTCGCTCGCCAGGAAGCGGAGCGAGATGCCGTACTTGGTCTCGCCGCCGCGATCGACCGGATCGTTGACGTGTCCGCCCTCGACGCCGAGCAGGCGGTCGAACGCCACGCCGAAGCGGCGCGACCAGGCCCACACCTCGATATCGGTTGCGATGATGTCTGATTCTTGCCCCATCGCCGATGCTATGGCGGCAGAGCGGGGCGATCTCGTACCTGACAAATGTCAGGTGGTCAGGGGGTCTCGAACAGGTCGGGCTGGCCGTCGTCGGCGTCGCCGTCCGAATCGGCCTCGTCGCGCGCCAACATCCGGTAGATGTGCCGCTCGGTAAAGTCGGTGGCGAGCGCCACGTCGGCGATGCGGATCTCGCCGCCCGATTCCTTCGCTTGGCGCGCCAGCTCCAGCGCGCGCTGCCGGCGCGCATGCGCCTTGGGCAGCTTGATTACCCTGCCGTGGTAATACTCGGCCAGGCGCGCCGACGCCGCCGGACCGATCGCCACCATGATCGGATTGTGGCGGCCGATCAGCTTGGGGATGTAGAGGTCGGTCCCGCCCAGCGCGTCGACCAGCTTGCGCGCGGCGTCGGGGCCGATCACCTGCGTGATCTCCCCCAGCTCGCCCGCGGCGGCCGAAATGGCGCGGTGCGCGTTCACGCCAGCAGCTGCGCCAGCACCGCGGCGATCGCGCCCAGGGCGAACCAGACGAGGCGGCGGGGCGGCCGGCGGCGGCCGCTCGCCAGCAGCGGCAGCGAGGCGAATTCGACCGATTCGACCGGCTCGCGCGCGAAATAGCGAGGCGCGCTCACCGGACCAGCTCCAGCGCGGAGACCGGCTTCATCGGTGCGCGGCGCGCCTGGGCGAACGCCTGGACGACGCGGTCGGCGTCCTCGGCGCTCGCCTGCCACCAGCCGCCCCCGATCTCGACGCCTGCCAGCCGCTCGGCGGCGAGCAGGATGTCCCAGTGGTGCGGGATCAGGCCCTCATGCTTCAGCATCGCGAACAGCCGCTCGGCCAGCCGGCGCTTGAGGATGCGCGCCTTGGCCGCGGGCGCGACGCCTTCCAGATGCTGGTCCCAACCGGCGCGCTGGGCCATCGCCTTCAGCGCCTCGATCAGCTTGTAGCCCCAGGCCTGGTTGGCCCAGTGCCACTTGACCACGCCGAGCTGGCGCGCGGCGAACGCCTCCAGCGCCTGCTCGCTCGGGTTCTCGACCACGCCGAGCTGGTGGAGCGAGATCCACATCGCCCGCGCCTTCAGCGCCACCGGATGCATCGCCGGCTTCGCCTTGCCGTCGGCCTTGGCCCGGAAGCCCAGCCGGGTCAGCTCGGCGACGACGCGCTCCAGCTCGGCGTCGGACATCGCGCCGGCGCTGTCGAGGCCGGTGACGCGGATCAGCACCGCGCGATAATCGTCCTCGGTCAGCCCGAGCTGCTTCTGCGCGATGTGGATCTTGGCGAGCATCCCGCGCCGGCGCTGCTGGGCGGGGTTGAACTGGGCCTTTCCGGCCTGCCCTGAGCTACGTCGAAGGGTCATTGCGGTCCTCCCGAAAAGCGGTCGATCATGCGGTTGGTGAGCGCGCGGAACGCCGGATCCCGCAGCCGCAGCTGCTCAGCGCGGCGAAGCTGGTAGAGCGCGACGGTGTGGTCGCGCCCGCCGATCGAGCGGCCGATGACGGAGGAGCTGCACGCCAAAATCGTGCGGGCGCCCCAGGTGATGGCAAATCGCGCGCGCGCCTGCCTGGCGGTGCGGCCCTCTCCGATAATCTCGCGTCGCGACACTCCGGTCTCGAACGCCACCCAGGCGATGATGTCGGCGATCGTCCACCGGCGGTCGAGATCGCCCTCGACCGTGATCGTCACGCCCCGGCCGAGCGCGTTGATCGCGGCGATCGCCGCGGCGTCGAGCGGCAGCGACAGGCGGAGCGGCGTCATCGCGCCGGCCCCACCAGCGCGCCGATCGCCACCGCGATCAGCGGCACCACGACGAGAATGGCGGTCGCGACGGCAAGGGCTCCGCCTGCCGCGAGCGCGAAATCGAGCGGCCCGGTGCCCCACAGGATCGCCCACGCCTTGCGCCAGCCGCGATGCGGAGTCGTCGCGGCGATCACCGAGCGCGGCGAAAGGCCGAACTGGCGCGCCGCTTCGTCGACGCGGCGGCGCTCCTGGGCGGAACGCCCCCTCATGCCGCGAGCTGCCGGGTCGACAGATGCGACCAGGCGTCCTGCAGATGCGCGAGCTTCAGCGCGTCGTTCTCGGCGGCCGCGAGCATGTGCGCGGTTTCCATCACCATCGTACAGGTGCGGAGAGCGCCCGGCCGCTTGGCGACATCGGCCAGGAACCCGCGCTGGTCGGCCGCATCGACCCTCCAGGCATCGGCTAGCGCGGCGGCGTCGCCCTCCATCGGCCCGCGCGCGATGAAGCGGTTGGCGACACGGCTGGCGAGGCGCGCGAACGCGTCCTTCTTGCTGCCCAGTTCCAGGCGGAGCAGCACGTCTTCGTTGCCCACCAGCGCGACGCCGATGCCGGTCTCGTCGTGCCATCCGCGGACTTCCTCCAGCGCCTTTTCGCCGAGATTCTGCGCCTCATCGATCACCAGCAGTCCGCCGGTGCCGCGCACCAGCCGCTCGATGCGGGTGGTCAGCGCGAGCGGCGTGCCCTTGGCGTCCGGCTCGCCCATCGAAGCGAGTATCTTGACCTGCATGGTCATGATTCCGCCGGTCGAAGGCTTCATGGTGGCGCGCCACACCTGCGGGACGCTCGCCTGGTAGTTCTTGACCGCCTCGGTCTTGCCCAGGCCGGGAGCGGTCGCGATCACCGTGATCCGGCCCCGATGCGCCACCTGCAGCATGGTGGTCACGCGGCGCGAGGTCGGCGTCTCGAAATAATTGGGCCGGTCGGGCATCGCGATCGCCAGCTCGGCCTGGCTCGTCAGCAGCTGGCGGTAGGAGAACACCGCGCGCGCGATCCGCTCGTTGTCGCCATTGTAGCTGTTGAGCGCGAAGGGAGAGAGGGTGCCGCCAGGAATACCCATCTTCGGGCCGATCTCGGACCAGCTGAGCCGGGTGTCCGCCTTGTAGGCATTGAGCCAGGCGCGCTCGGCCTCGACGTCGATGGCTAGAGTGTCGGGATTGTTCATGATACGCGTCCTTTCGTGCTTGGGCACACAAGGCCGCGGCCGGGCTTCCACCCCGGTCGCGGCCCATTTCGTCAGAGATCGATGAAGGTCATTGCGACTTCGGCGTCGGCATCGACGTCGACGACGGTCGGCCGGAAATCGCCGTCAGGCATCTCGATGAGCGTGACGGTCGCCGCCGATTCATAATCCTGCAGGCCAAGCTCTTCGGGTAAGATCCCAAAGGGCAGACCAGCATTCACAGATGTGATCATTGCGGCCTGCGAATTGCCCATCGCGTTGGAGTAAATTGCCAGCCATCTGGTCATTTGCGTTCTCCTCTTCTCAGCCGGGAATGCGCCCGGCACGCTGTTCACCGGACCACCCGGAGCGCCGCTCCGAGCCGGTCGATGACGGGGTTGAGAGGCGCTTCACGCGCCTCTGAAGCGGGCTTCAGCGCCGCCGCGGCGCGGCCGCGCGGCTGGTGGCGGACCATCCGCACCGCGCCCGGCGCGGGCAGCTGCTCCTCGTCGGCATGGTCTGGCAGCATTGCCGCGAGATCGGCGGCGGCGATCAGGTCCTGCAGCTGCTCGGCCTCGCGCACGTGGCGGCGTAGTTCCTTTTCCTGCCGCGCGCGGTCCTTTGCCGACGCCATGTCGAAGAAGCCTGTCGGCGCGATCGGCTCGGCGGCGCAGATGTAGCGGCCCGTCCGATCGTAGACGTGGATCGCCTGGTGTAGGTTGTCGGGATCGAACCGTACCGTCAGCTTCTTGCCGGCATGGTCGGCCAGCTCGCTCGCCCAGTAGCGGTTGCCGGCGATCTTCAGCTCGCCCGACTTGCGATCGGCCGACAGCTGCTCCCCGGTCAGCAGCGCCATGCGCATCTGCTCGGGCGTCGCCTTGCCGATCGCCGACGCGGCGTAGCTCTCGGCGAACACGTCGTCGAAGCTGCGGCCGTTCGCCACTTCGGTGCGTCGGCCGGCGCGCGCATTGTGCGCGGCGATGCCCTTGGCGACGACGGCGCGGAACACGTCGATCGGCACTGCCTTCTCGCCGTAATTCTCGGGCTTCGCGTCGGGGCGGTTGCCCGTATAGGCCCCCGCGAACGCCGGGTGCTTGGCCACCGCATCGCATAGGTCGCGAAAAGCGCGCTCGATCGGCTTGGACTGGCCGCGATAAGGCTGCGCCCAGTGCAGCTTGATCCCGAGCCCGGTGAGCAGCCCGGTCGGCTCGTCTTCCTTGATCTTGAAGCGGAACCTAGTCTCCGCGCCGCCCGAAATCCATTTCGATGCGAACGCCCGGCCATTGTCCATCAGGCATTCGGCGGGAATGCCGAAATCGCGGAACAGGTCGGCGAAGGCGAGCCTGGTCAGCACCGCGCTCTCGGTTTCGGCGATGCGCCAAGCGAGAATCTTGCGGCTGTAGATGTCCTGGATCGCAACCATGGTCGGCCGGCCGATCGTGCCGTCGGGCCAGCGGACGAACACGTCCCAGCGGTGGCCGTCGATATTGACCGCCTGCATCGCATGCATCGCCGAAACCGAGCGCTGTTGCGGCGGCAGCATCGCTCGCAGGGCTTCCGCGCCCTCGCGCCTGGCGACGACGAGCTGGGGAGGGATGTCGCGCTCCAGCCTCCGCTGCAGCGTGCGCTGATGTGGCAGCGTAACGCCCATCGCCTTGGCCTGCTCGGCCGCGCGACGGTAGCAGCTCGAAAAGGTCGGTCGCTCAGCGCGCAGATAGTCCGAAACCAGCGTGCGCCAGATATGGGGTTCCACGTCCACTTCATTTCCTCCACCGGCGCGTCGGGGGGCGAGCGCCGGCAGCCGGTCGGCCAGCGGCACGCCATCGATCAGTGTCAGCCAGGTCCAGATCGTCGAGCTGCCGGCGCACGTCCGATCGGCGACCAGCGCGATCGCCGCCGTGCGGGTGAGCCCCGCCGCCTCATGCGCCTCGATCGCCTCGATCGCCGCCATCCGGCGCTGCGCCTCGGCCTTCACCTTGTCGCTCTGCCGCTCCAGCCAGGCCCAACCCGGCGAGCGCGCGTCGTTGGCCGGTCGTGGCGCGCTCTCGCCCATCGCGATGCCGCGATCGACCAGCGCGGTGCGCGCGGCCGCGGGCAGGATGCCGATATGGAATTCCAGCCCGCCGCCCCGGCCGGCGCGCGGCCGCGCCAGCGGCTGCCCGTCCACATCGACCCGCAGCGCCCAGCGTTCGATGGTGGCGCGCTCGTTGATCTTGCGCTTGGCCTTGGACAGGCCGGGCAAGGCGAGCGCGGCCAGCTCGGCCGCCGTGAACCACTGCTTCCCCCCCGTCGCGATCAAGCGTCGTTCCCCCTGAAAATCGGTGTCGTTCGCTGTTGGACGGCGCGGATTTCGGCGTCGATCTGGCGCTTGCGCGCCTGCAGATGGCCGAGCAGCGCCGCATTGATCTCCTCGCCCACCAGCACCGCCGCGCCGATCCGGCGCAGCAGCTGGTCGAGCAGGTCGAACCGCTCGGTCACCGCGATCAGCGCCAGCGCCCGGCCGAAGGAGATGTTGTGTCCCTCTCGCGCCGGCGAGGCGTAAGCGTCGAGCATCAGCCGGCTCACCGGCTCGCTCAACAGCGCCGTCATCGCCCCCGCGATCTCGTCGCGCGAGCGCACGTCGTCCTTCAGCGCGGTGCCGACGATGCCCGCCACGGCGCGGTCCAGCCCCGCCAGCTGAGCGTCGCCACGCGCCGGCTGCGGCGCCTCAAATGCAAACGCGATCTGATCGGGATGCGTTCTAACTTTACGCACCGTGCGCCTCCCAACCCGAGCAGGCCGGCGAAGAAACCCGAATGTCGGTTGCGCCGCCGCGAGTCTCTGTCAGCGCGCATTTGAAATAGGTCTGGGA
This sequence comes from Sphingomonas gilva, assembly GCF_003515075.1. Lineage (GTDB taxonomy): Bacteria > Pseudomonadota > Alphaproteobacteria > Sphingomonadales > Sphingomonadaceae > Sphingomonas > Sphingomonas gilva. The sequence goes on along the minus strand of NZ_QWLV01000005.1, from coordinate 72,210 downwards.
ATAAGTGCGGCGTCGAAAATGCGCGCAGCTGCCGCATGTTTCGCCCTCTGGTCCCGATCCGGGCCGCAAGAAATATCCGCGTCCGAGCTTCGCGCTCCCGCGCTTGGGCGCAAATTCGTTGCGCTGGCCCCGGAGCGGCGCATCCAGCGCGGCCTGGATGCGGGGATCAACCGGCATCGCTGGCGCGCTCCTTGGCCGCGTGCTTCACCTTGGCCATCGCCAAAATGACGGGCTTCAACTCGTCGGGTGCGGAATCGTATGGCATCGTCCAGCGACCGGCGAGGCGCGGCAGCAAAGCTCGCGGAATCGCGGCCCAGTTTGACGGGTCGGTGTTGAGCCGGTTGGCGTCGAGGCATTTGAGGCACATGCCCCTGGGCAACGGGCCGTTCTGCTCTTCCCACCGGATCAGGTGGACGGCGCGCCACCGCGATTGCAGGGGCAAGCCGTCGTGGATTTTCCGCTCGACATAGCCCTCCTTGCTGAGGCGCTCGGTCCCGATCGGCTTGTACAGCGCGCGCGCCCGGCCGCTCATGCTGCCCTTCTTGAACTGAGTACGCGCGCTATTCGCGTTGAAGGGCATCGACTTGCCCTTGTTGCTAGGCGTCATCCCCGGCGCGAACTGGCCGGTTCGGCCCGTCTTCCACCCCTTCCGGCTGCAGAGCGCCTTGATATGATCGGGCGATACATCGTCGCGGCCGAAGAACATGACGAATAGCCGGTGCAGGTCGCGCCGCGACATCTCGCGGTTCTCCTCCAGCCACGTCAGCTCCTCGGCCGAATAATGGATCGCCCGACCTTTCACTCCTTCGGCCCCTCGATCATCGCGAGGTGCGGCTTGAAGCGATCGCCGTGATCCGCGAGCACCTTCACCGCCTGCAGCGTGAGCGCCGCGCCGCGCACGACCTGCTCGGACACCGCCACGATCGCATCGGCGCGCTTGACCTCGACCTCGATCTGCTCGGCGGTCAGCTCCTCGTCGGACAGCCGCTCAAGCTGCGCGAAAAGGTGATTGTTCAAGTCGATCAGCTTATTCTTCACGGAAGTGCTCCTCTCCTGAAAGGGTGGTGGAGAGCGGGGGATTCGAACCCCGCTGGCCGACGCCCAGCAGCGCCGGCTGATCGCCACGATCACGCCCCCCATCGAATCCTTTGCGCCGCGCGAGCGCGACCAGGTCGACCCCGGCGAACGGCGCGGCGAAGCCGCCCGACACCCACCAGCGGCCGTCGCCGGCGCTAGACACCGACACGCCATGGCTGCGCAGCCAGGTGATCGCGCTACACACCTTCTCAATGTCGCCCAGGCGGCTGGTGATCGGCGCGATTGCCGCGCCGGGCGCGCCGACGCGGATGCGTGGCGCGGGATGGCGAGCGTCAGTCATCTGCCCCCCCCCCCCCGGATTTTGCCGCCGAACGGCTCGCGGCCGTCATGCTCGGCATCTTCCTCCGGCTCGAAATCCGGGTCGCCATCGATTGCATCGAGTAAGCCGATCAGCTGCTCGATCGCCTGCTCGATTTCGGCGCGGCTGCGCGCGGGGCGATCGATGCGGCTGACGACGAGTGGCGAATCGCCGACCAGCGCGCCAACAAGCCCCGGCGACAGCGCCTCACGCGGCATGCGGAGGTTTGATTGGGGTGGACGTTTGCCGCGGAAGGGCACGACGCGGCTCATGCGTCGTCGTCCTTGTAGGGCAGCCGGATGTTCGGATGGCGCACCGGCGCCGCGACCGTGCCGCACCGCCGCGCCAGGCTATCGGTGGCCGCCTGCCACCGGTCCCGCGCGATGCGGTCGCGCGCTTCGTCCAGCGAGCAATTGTCGGCGAGCGCGCGCTGCATCTCGGCGCGATGCCTCGCCAGGCGGCGGACGGTGTCGGTGGCGGCGGTCACGACAGCCGTCCATGGAGAATCTGCGGTCGACGCCGCGATCCGACCGCGACCGAGAACTTGGCCTCCCAGCGCCCGTCATCGCCTTGCGACGCTGAGCAACCGACGAAGGTGCCGCCGGAGGCCTTTGCCACCGCAACGGCAGCGGCAACGGCCACATCCATCGCGATATCCTCGTCATGCATGGCTCCGCCCCTCACGCGATCCTCCCGCGCACGAGATTTTCGCTCGGGTCGGCGACGACGAACTCGCACGAGAAGCTGCCGCCGCGCTCCGCGATCGGCTCGACCGCGACGACGAAACCGTCGATCGCCTCGGCGAGCGCGCGCGCCGCCTTCTCGCCCACCTGGTGGGCCACGCCCACGGTGCGGAACACGCCGTCCGTCATGCCGCTTCTCCCGGAAATAGGGGCTGGAATTCGCGCGCGTCGATCAGGTCGCGCGCCTCGGCGACGGCCTCGCGGAACACCGCGAACTGGCCGGCGCGGAACGCATTGGGGATCGCCCGGCGCACCGCCTCGGGCAGAGACCAGTAATGGTCCGGGCAGAACACTTGGCCGCGCTGCACCGTGGCGCGGCACAAGGTCGCCGCACAGGCGCACTCGCGCACAGGCCGCATGTCGATCCGCCCATCGGCAAGGCGACCCGGCCTCACGCCGCCGCTCCCGGCATCGGCACCGCGCCTGTGTTGGCGACCATCAGCGCCATCTGCAGCTTGCCTTTCGCCGCCGCGATCTCCTCGTCCTCGACCGGCTCGCCGTCGCCCTGCAGGCGCAGCAGAAGGTCGAAGGCCGCTTCCATCGCCTCGACCATCTCGATCCGGTATCGGTCGTCCGGCCGGCTCTCATGGCTCTCGTCGATCAAGCGGTGACCGGCCGGCATCAGCCCGCGCAGCTGGAACAGCGCGCCCTTCTTCTCGGACAGGCCCATGCGCTGGAACGAGCCGATAAAGGCCGAAAGCCGCTTCGCCTCCGGGTCGACCGCCCGGTTGCTGCCGCGCACACGCGCCAGCGCGTCGGATACGCTCTTCGCGGGGGCACCCGAAAACAGCAGCTTGTCGACCACCTTTTCCTGTTCGCCTGCATCCAGCTTGGCGAGCGCGCGCAGCTGCGAGGCGTTGCTCAGGATCGGATGCCGCTCATCCCGCAGGCGGGCCACCAGTGAGGGGAGAAGACGGCGATGGAGGAGGAGGGAGCGCTCCACCGTGCTGGGTGAAAAGCCAAGCTCAGCAGCAACTTCATCGGTCAGGCCATATGCAACCGTCATAGTGACGTTTGCATCCTGCGCATCGGCCTTCAGGCTTTTCTGCCATCGAACCGCCGCAGACACCGCACGCCCATCGGCCTGCGGATCGATACCCGCGCGCCGCTTGTGGATCGCCACCGCTTCGGCAACGAAGGCCGCGCGATCGAGCGGATCGAGGTCGCGCCGCCAGAGGTTTTCCGAAACCTCGCGCATTCGCCGATCATCGCGGTTGGCGCTGACGATCTCGGCGCGCAGATATTGGATGTCGACCAGCTCCGCGCCGGCGTGGCGATGGCCGCCTGTAACCAGCGTCCAACGCGTTGCTCCGGGAAGGCGGCAAATCTCGATCGGCGTGCGCTGACCTTCGCGCAGCATGACCTGGCCGAGCGCTTCCGCCCAAACCGGATCGATATCGCGCATCCTGTCGCCACGATCGACTTGATCGGTGCGAACAAGGACGAAGTCCTGCAGCGTGTCCGCTTCAAGGTTTGTGAGGTCAGGGGCGGTCGGCATGTCTATTCACCTGCCTCATTTGGACGGTGAACCGGGGCCGGCGCGCTGCTACAATCCAAAGAGTTGGATTCGGAGACCTGCTCTTGAAGAACCCTTTCGACCGCCTCGGCCGTGGGGCCGCTCGTGCGGCCGCGGAACAGGTCGCTTACCGACCTCTTCGCGAGATTTTCGGCCTCGTAGAACGCGTTGAGCGAGCCGTACTTCTTGCGGATCGCCGATTTTACGTCCTCGCGGTGCATCGTCTTGAGCAGCATGATCGAAAGTCCAACTCGTTGGGCCGACGAGTTGGATATGCACAACCATCTGTGATTCGACAAGCCATGAAGTGCGTTTGGCTTGTCTTGCTCTCTCCGAGGGTGTTCGCATGACCCTGCAGGCGGTTGGCCAGCGCCTCCGAGCAGAGCGGGTGCGGCTGGGGGTGGATCAGACCGAGTTCGCCAAATGGGGCGGGGTATCGAAGAACAGCCAAGGCTCTTACGAGGCAGGCCGGACGCCGCCCACGGTTGAGTATTTGCTATGGGTGGGGGAACACGGCGTCGATATCGGCTATGTCCTCACCGGCGAACGCGCGAACGGCAGCCTCGGAGCCGAGGAGCGGCTGTTCCAGGATATGCTGGGAAAGTTGAGCGCGCGCGAGCGGGAGGCGGTCATGACGATGTTGATGATCCTGACCGGCAACACCGTACCGGTCGGCGACCTGAAGGCCGGCGGAGGCGCCTTGGCCACCCTCCATGACCCAGCGACGTCCTTCCGGCACCAGTCCAATGAGTAGAAGGCTCCCGTCCTCCTTCTCATGGCGATTTTGCGCTCTTGCCGCCGTCAGTCTTGTAGCCGCCTGCGGCAACGCCGACGAGCGCCGCGCACCCGAGCCTCCTGCGCTCAACGTTACCGTGGCCGAGCTGGAGCGCGATGAAGTGGCTGCGTTCGACCTGGACGAGGTCGACGCTCGTGATCTCATCGAGCAGCTTGGCCGACCTTGGGCGGCGGGCGTTCTCGGTGATCCCGAGGAAGACGGCTTTACGGGCGGTTACAGCAGGATGGTTGCCGCGCAAGCGGGTTCCGCTGTGATCTTCACGCTCCCTGACGGTCGCGTCTGGCAGCTGCGCATTGGTGCCGGTATCGCCGACCGGTGCGGAGAGCCAGCGCAGATAGCACGCATTGCTGGTCAAGTGCTTGACGCGGTAGCGCCGGCTGCAAAGTTGTCGACAGAGCAGGTCCAATCCCTCGCTCACGCGGGCGGACGGCCCTATCGCGTTGATCTCCCCGGCGTCCGGCTCATCGGCTCCGGCGCGTGCGTCCGCTTGCTGACCATCAAGGCCATCTAGCACTACGGCTCTTCGGTTGTTGGAGGTGCGATTAGCCTGAGCTATAACGTTCGAGCCGGGCGGGTGGTCTAGACCCGCACCGGCTCTGACCACAACGATCATGGAGGATCGAAATGGCTGACGAAATCCTAACTCCAGTCGAACTGCGCCGCCAAGCCGCATTGCGGGAAATGGATCGCTTCGCCGAGAGGTACGAAACGACCGATCGCAACTGGCGCGAGGTCGACGAGGGGGATCGTATCGCGCTTGTAGGTACGACTGACGATGGTCGTCGCTTCTGGGTCGGCTATACCAAAGAAACGGACAGGGAGCGCTTGGACCGATGACCGGTGTGCGGGCGGAGATGTTTGGCGAGCGCATTCGCACGCGTGCGGCGGAGCTTGGCTGGGGCCTTTCGGACCTGAGTAGAGAGAGCGGAACAAAAAAGGCGACGCTGCAGAATTTCTGGGAGGGCAGGCTTTGCCGCGCCGACGTCCTGTTTCCGCTCGCGGATGCGCTCGGGGTCAGCCCGCGCTGGCTCGCCACGGGGGAGGGCGAGGTTGCTCCTGCCGTCTGGCGTCAATATTGACATCCCGCGATTCGATGTTCTCCAATCGTTCTCATGCACATTGTCGACCATGACGAACTTCGGATGCGCATTGGCATCCAGCTCAAGATGCTCGCGGGCCATCAGCAGCGTGAGCTTGGCCTGAAAGGCGAGCGGACGGCGAACGACGCCGCCGCGCAGATCGTGGCGCGCGTCTTCAGCGGAACGGTCACCGTCCGGCCCGACCTGGTGGAGGGAGAGCATCGCCCAGGCGTCTTTGGCCTCGACGAGCCCCATCCGTTTCCCGATCTCGTCGATGACGAAAAAACGGTCCCAGTTCCGCGCGATCCCGCTTCGCGGCTTTGAGCCCTCCTTGGCCCTCGATCGCCCGGAAATCCGCGCCGAATCGAAACTGGGACCCCGCCGCGCGAACTGGGACCCCCTTGGTCCCACTTCCGCATGGCCGCCGGCGCAGCGGGGACGCCGCGGCCGCCTTCTCATTGGTCGCTTAACTGGCGCTTTTCCGCCCCTAAGAGGCGCTTGACGGGCCGGCCGGCTTGACGCCGCCGACTCTAGTCGCTCTTGTCGCAGCGATGTCTAATCCGCCCCCGACTCTAGACACAGCCGCGAGGCCGATTTTTTGCAACACCCCTCCGGAGAGGCCCGGAAATGCGCCCTTTATCCCGCGTAATCCCGCCTGGTCCCGGTCAATCCCGCCCACTCCGGAATGAAGTGTCAACTATCAGCGGGGGAGGATTTAGGGGAACAGCCGCACCAGGCTTCGATCGAGCATCGCCAGCTGCCACAGCGTGCGGCCATGCTCCGCGCGGCCGGCGCGGTGATCGGCGGCGAGGCGCTCGATCGCCGGCATGTCGAACCAGCCGGTATCGGCCAGCGTGGGGGAGCGCGCGAGGCGCTGCGCCTCGTCGGCCAGTGGGCCGCGGAACCATGCGCTGACGGGCGTGACGAAGCCCATCTTCCGCCGGTGGAGGATATCGTCGGGCAGATGGCGGCGGAGCGCGCGCTTCATCAGCCACTTCCCCTCGCCGCGCCTGAGCCGCATCGACGCGGGCAGGCTGGCGCAGAACTGGACGAGCTCGTGATCGAGCAGCGGCTCGCGCGCCTCCAGGCTCACATCCATGCTGGTGCGATCGACCTTGGTCAGGATGTCGCCGGGCAGCCAGTGCTTGATATCGGCATATTGCGCACGGTCGATCGCGTCGCGCGCGGGCGCGTCGCGCATCGCGTCGACATAGCGCTCCTCCGCCCGGTGCCCGCCGAGCGCGCGCCTGGCCGCGTCGGAGAACAGACGGCCGCGGATGGCGGGCGTGGTGACGCCGACCGAGCGGGCATAGGCCTCCGCCCCGTCATCGGCGAGCGCGAGCAGGGTGGTCTTGAAACGCAGCGGGCGCGGCGCCCAATCCGCCTTGGGCCATAGCCGTCCCAGTCCGCCGAACAGCGGGCGGCGGAGCGCGGACGGGATGAGACTCCGCGCACGTTCCTCGGCCGCCTGGAACTTGTAGCGGCGATATCCGGCCAGCGCCTCGTCCGCGCCGTCGCCCGACAGCGCCACCGTCACCGTTTCGCGGGCGAGCGCGCAGACCTGCCAGGTGGCGAGCGCCGAGGCGTCGGCGAACGGCTCGTCGAACGCGGCGGCGAGCCGGCCGATAAGGTCGAAATCGTCCGAGGCGACCGTTCGCGCGCGGTGATCGGTGGCGAAGCGCTGGGCGATCTGCGCGGCATAGGCGCTCTCGTCGTGATCCGTTTCGTTGAAACCGATGGTGCAGGTCTTGACCGCCTGCCCGCTCGCCTCCGCCATCAGCGCGACCACGGCCGAGCTGTCGACGCCGCCCGAGAGGAACGCGCCGAGCGGCACGTCCGACACCATGCGCGACGTCACCGCCGCGCGCATCCGCTGGAGCAGCTCGTCGGCGAGATCGGCGGCGGAGCCCCTGGCGCGCCGCGAAAAATCGATATCCCACCATTGGCGCGGCACCGTCAGCGGCTTGCCGCGCCGGAGGGGCAGGAAATGGCCGGCGGGCAGCTTGTGCACGCCGGTAATCAGGCAGGCGTCGTCGGGCACATAGCCCAGCGCCATGAAATCCTCGACCGCGCGGATATCGGGCTCGCGCCGCAGCAGAGGATGCGCCAGCAACCCCTTCAATTCGGACGCGAAGGCAATGCTGCCGTCGGTCAGCTGGGCATAATGGAGCGGCTTCACGCCGAAGCGGTCACGCGCGAGGAACAGCGTCTGCGCGGTCCCGTCCCACAGCGCGAAGGCGAACATGCCGGTCAGGCGATCGAGCAGCCCCTCGCCCCATTTGCGCCAGCCGTGGAGCAGCACCTCGGTGTCGCCATCGGTTCTGAACATCGCGCCCGTGGCGGCAAGTTCGGCGCGCAGCGCCTTGTAATTGTAAATTTCGCCATTGTAGCTGACGACCAGATCGCCGTCCTGCATCGGCTGCGGCGATCCGGCGACGTCGATGATCGAGAGGCGGCGATGCGCGAGGCCGATGCCGGGCGCGGTCCACACCCCCGCCCCGTCCGGCCCGCGATGCGCCATCGCATCGGCCATCGCGACGAGGCGCGCGGGATCGACGGGCTTGGGCGTGGCGGGATGGAAGATTCCCGCGATGCCGCACATCTAGAGAATGCCCTCAATGGGGCCGAGGTCGCGCAGGAAACGGTCGATCGCCGCGCGATCGGTGCCGGAGACGGTCACCGCCACCGCCCGCGGATCGCTGCCGAGCAGCCGCGCCTTCATCGTCTCCAGCTTCACCCGCGTCTCGCTGCCCGTCATTTGCCCGCCGACGCGATAGAAGGTCAGAACCTCGCGCACCACCCCGCCGGGGCCGGTGATCCGCTCGGCGCGGGCGTGCGGCGCACCGGGCGCGGCGCTGGTCCAGATCCAGCGGCTGCCGGGGCCGATCGCGCCCTGGCCAAAGCCGACCAGCTCTCGCCCCTCGTCCTGCCGGGCATAGGCGGCGATGGCGAGCTCGACCTGCGCGCCCGACGCATCGACGTAGCTGCCCATCAGGCGCAGATCGGCGCCGGCATAATGCGGCGCCCAGGGCTCGCCCGCCGGTGCGGTACGCCGCCAGCCGGGGACGGCGGGGAGGTCGATATGGGTGACGGCGGCGGATCGCGCGGCGGTGACGCGGCTCCAGATGAATGGCGTCGCGACAAGGCCGACGACCAGCGCAAGCGCCAGTACCGGCTTCAGCGTGGCGGCGGATGGAGCGAAGCGCGCCGGATCGATCGCGATCTCGCCCGGCGCGCGGTCGAAGAAGCGCCACGCCGTCGCGACGACCAGCGCCATCACCGCGGCGAAGAAAAACCAGCCATAGACGACGTGATCGAACCCCGCGGCGGTGTCGATATCGGTCAGCCAGGCGAGCCAGATGGTCGCGAAGGCGCGGATGCCGTTGGCGATCACCGGCATGGCGAGCGCGAAGACGAGGAACGCGGCGCGCCGCCGCCAGCTTCGAAAGCAGAGATGCGCCGCGAGCACCGCGAAGGCCGCCATCGCCAGCACGAAATTGGCGCCCGCGCAGGCCTCCGCCACCTCGAAATAGCCGTTCGGGATGCGGATCAGCACGCCGTCCATCGTTGCGGGAACGCCGAACAGGTGGAGCAGCGCCATGCACATCTCCGCCGTGAGCATCTGCAGCGGCTGGACGAGGAAATCGCCGAAGGGAACGAGGAACAGCGCATAGGCGAGCGGGAAGAAGAGAGCGCGAGCGATGTGCGGCCCGAGCAGCATCACCACGGCGCCCTGCAGCATCAGCACCAGGGCGAGATGGCGCACGAGCGCGACCCCCGCCGCCTCGCCGAGCAGCCAGGCCAGGCCGCCCGCCCCGACCAGCGCGAGCGCCGGCCACCAGGCGCGCGGGGCAATCTCCGCCAGCGCCTGCCGCCGCTGCCACACCAGCCAGACGAGGATCGGCGGGACGAACAGCAGGTGTCCGAAGTTCGAATCGTTCCACCAGATCGCCGCCATGTCCACGGTGTCGCGGCGGAACAGCGCGAGGATGGCGAGCCACGCGGCGGCGAGGTGCGCGAGCGGTTTGCGCCAGGCGGGGACGATCGCAAGCTCCCCTCCCTGGAAAGGGAGGGGCTGGGGGTGGGTCGACGCCACGGACGCCGGCGCCAGCGGAGAGGAACTCACCCCCGCCCCCTCCCCTTCAGGGAAGGGAGTCATGGCGCCGGCTCCATCAGCGCATCGAGCGGAGCCAGCCGCGCATCCCAGCCGTAGCGCGCGATCACTTGCGCGCGGGCGGCCTTTCCCAGCGCGGCGGCTGTATCTGGATCGGCGAGCAGATCGAGCACCGCCCTCGCCTGCCCGCGCGCCTCTGCCACGCGGATCGTGCCGTCATGGTCGATTCCTTCGGCCGCTTGCGGCGAGGCGACCACCGGGCGGGCCATCGCCATCGCCTCGAGCACCTTGTTCTGGACGCCGCGCGCCAGCGTGAGCGGCGCGACCACGACGTCGGCGGCGGCGAGCCAGGGGCGGACATCGGGCACCTCGCCGGTGACGATCACGCCGTCCTGCGCGGCGAGCGCGCGAACGGCGGGGGCCGGTTCACGGCCGACGATGGCGAAATGCGCGCCCGGATGGCCGATGCGGATCACCGGCAGCACGTTCTGCGCGAAGGCGGCGACCGCATCGATATTTGGCCGGTAGTCCATCTGCCCGGTGAACACGATCAGCGGGTGCGGCGCGTTCTCGGCCGGGATGGCGGGATCATAGCGATCGGTGTCGATGCCGTTCTCGACCGCATGGATGCGCGCGCCGACCGCCCGGCTGCGGAACAGCGCGGCTTCCGCTTCGCTGACGAACAGGCTCGCTTCGGCGCGTCGCGCGACCCCCGCGTCGTGCGCGAGCAGCAGGCGCGCCTCGCGGCGCATCATCCAGCGCATGGGGCCGCGTGCGGTGTCGGCATAGGCGGCGAATTTGGCCGAATCCATGTCGACGAAATCCATCACGATGGGGCCCGAGAACGCGTCGACATAATGCGCCATCTGGCTGGAGAAGACGAAGGCGGTGGTGATGTCCTGCGCGGCGATGGCGTCATCGACGGCACGCTGCAGCGCGGGCGAATCGAACGCGGCGAGCGAGACGGGGCGGCCGGTGGCGATCGCCTCCAGCGCGGCGCGGACCCGGCCCTTGGTGCGGCGGACGAGCGCGACGCCGGCGGTGAACGGCGCGAGGCCTTCGCGCACCACCGTCTCGTCCTCGCCCTCGATGAAGGCGGCGAGGTGCACCCGCCAGCGCTGCGCCAGATGCCTGAGCAGGTGATAGGAGCGGATCTTGTCGCCCCGATCTGGCGGAAAGGGCGCGCGGTGGGCGAGGAACAGGAGGTCGCGCATCAGCCCAGCCCGCGCGCGATGAGCGGCCCCAGCCGGTTGGCGACGGGCAGCGGCAGGCGCTTCCACAGCTCCACCTTGGCGCGGTTCTTCGGATCGAGCGGGTTGATCGCGCGCGGCGCGGCGCCGTTCGCGGTGCGCGTGGCGTAGGACAGCGGCGCGCCATCGAAACTCCAGTTCTTCTTGAATGCCGCCGCGCCGGTGCCCGCCTTCGACCGGCCGAAATCGAAGCGGGCGCAGCCCCGCGCGCGGGCGTGGCACATCAGGGCGTAGTACATGCGGTCGTTCGCCCGCAGCGTCCGCGCCATAGCTGTGCCGCCGCCCCAATAGGGATGGACGACCCCCCGGAAATAGAGGCTGAGCACGCTCGCCACCGGAGCGCCTTCATGGCGGACGGTCAGAATGTCCGCATCCTGGCCGAACCGATCGAGCACCGCGTCGAACAGCGCGCTTGGGAACACCGGGGTGCCGAGATTGCGGACGCTTTCGGCATAGACGCGGTAGTGCGCGGCGCGATCGCCGATATCGACGGTCAGGCCGTTTTCGAGGCTGCGGCGCACTTCGGCGCGCTGCTTGCGCGGGATGGCGAGCAGCTGGGCCTCGTCATCCGCCGCCAGATCGCGGGCAAAGCCGAGATAGGTGGTGTCGTCGCGCCGCCAGCCCTCCCCCGGCGCGGGGCCCCCGCGCAGCTCGAGCGTCGGACAGGACAGCCGCTCGGCCAGCGTCCATGCGTCAGCCGCGAGCGCGCGCGCCGCCTTGGCGTGATCAGCGAGGATGCCGCCGCCGACCGCGAAGCCGTTCGACACCAGGGCGCGGCCGAACAGGGGCGAGTGCACCTCGGTCAGCGGCAACACGCCGCGAATGCCGCTTTGATCGCGAGCGATCAGGCAATGCGCGCGCTGGCCGCAGCCTTGGGCGACACCCAGCGACCAGGCGCTGAGATGGAACGGGGTCGCATCCGGGTGTGCGCGGACATAGGCGTCGATCACCTCGGCATCGTACGCCCAATCCGCCGGCGAGATCGTCACCGGCCCGTCGACCGGCATCGCGGTCACGGCGTGCGCGCCGCCTCGCGCGCGGCGATCGCGTCGGTGCGGTCCCATTCATACTGCCGCATCAGGCGGGACAGCTTGCCGGACATCGCCGACAAGCGGCTGTAATGACGTAGCTTGGATTTGATCGGCGCATTCGCCACGCGCGGCTGGCCGGGATCGATCTCCCAAGGGTGGAAGTAGAACACCGCCGGGCGGCCTTCGTCCGCGACCTGATCGATCGCCCAGCTGGAAAAGCGATAGGGCAGCAGCCGGAAGAAGCCGCCCCCGCCCGCCGCGAGCGTGCGCCCGCCCAGCCGCGCCGTCGTCACCGGCAATTCGATCAGATCGGCGTCGGCCACCGGCCGGAAGGCGAAGCGCGGCGCTTCGGGCCAGCCATAATGATCGTGCTTCACCGGCGCGACGCTGGAGGAATAGGCATAGCCTTCCTCGGCGAGGATCTGGTGGGCCCAGGGCGTGCGCGCATCGATCGAGAAGCTGGGCGCGCGGTAGCCGGTGACCTCTTGACCGGACACGTCTTCGAGCACCTTGCGTGCCAGGCGGATATCGTCGCGGAACTCGTCCGGTGTCATGGTGAACACGCGCAGGTGATCCCAGCCATGACTGGCGATCTCATGCCCCTCGCCCACCGCGCGCCGGATGATCGCGGGATAGCGCTCCGCCACCCAGCCGAGGGTGAACAGCGTCGCCTTCACCCCGGCGCTGGCGAAGAGATCGAGCACGGCATGGCCGTTCGCCTCGACGCGGTGCTCGCAGGCGTCCCAATCGGCCCGGTCGATCACGCGCTCGAACGCGCCGACCTGGAACCAGTCCTCGACATCGACCGACAGCGCGTGGCGCACCGGACTTCCCTTCAGGCGGTTTCGCGCAATCGTGCTGCGGCGGGGCTGTCCGCCTCGACCCAATCGACCAGCAGCTGCAACACCCGTCGCAGCGCCGCGTCCTGATCCTCCAGCCGGGCTTCGAGCTCGGCGATGCGTCGTTCGAGGAGCGGGTCCGCGTCAGCGGCGGGCACGGGATCGGGGGCGAGGTGGAGGCGGGTCGGCTGGACCGGCGCGCGGGCAGGCGCGTCGCCGGCCTGATCGGCCACGACCGTGTCGATCACGTCCTTGTCGAGCACGTCGATGCCCTCGACCGAGCCGTAGAGCATCGCGCGGCTGGCGAGCTGGTTGATCACGCGCGGAATGCCGCCCGAGGCGCGGTAGAGCGCCGAGCAGGCATCGGTGGTGAAATCGGGCCGCCCCTTCCAGCCGACCCGGGCGAGACGGTGCGCCAGATAGGGCTCGATCTCCTCGGCCTCCATCGGCTCGAGATGGTGCGTCGCGATCACGCGCTGGCGCAACTGCTCGCACTCCGCGCCGGTGTGCAGCCGCTCGCGGAACTCGGGCTGGCCGAGCAGCACGATCTGCAGCAGCGCATGGCCGCCCGCGGTGAAGTTGGAGAGCATGCGCAGCTCCTCGATCGCCGAGGCGCCGAGGCTCTGCGCCTCGTCGACGATCAGCAGCGTCCGCCGCCCGCCGCGCGCGACGGCGTGCAACCGCCGCTCGATCTCCGCCAGCAATTGCGCCTTGGCGAGGCCATGGGTCTCAACGCCGAGCGCCTGTGCGGTCAGGCGGAGCATGTCCTCATCCTCCACCTGGGTCGAGACCAGGCGGATCGGGTTGAGCGCGTCGCGGTCGATCGTCTCCAAGAGATGCGCGACGAGCGTGGTCTTGCCCGCGCCGACCTCTCCGGTGACGACGATGAAGCCTTCGCCCTGCGCCAGGCCATAGCCCAGATAGGCCATCGCCTTGCGGTGCGTGGCGCTGTCGAACCAGAATGCCGGATCGGGCGTCAGCTGGAAAGGCTTTGCCGACAATCCATAATGATCTTCGTACATTGCGGCCTTCCCTTTAGAAGTTATAGCGCATGCCGAGGCGCGCGGAAGCGACGGTGCTGTCTTCGAACCCATCCTGCTCGAAGCTCTGGATGCCGAGCGATCCGAGCGCATCGAAGCGGCCGAAGCTGTAATTGTAGGTGCCGACCGCGCCGGTCGAGAACACGTCCGACTGGGCGAAGTTGCTGCCGTACCAGGTGGCGTAGAACTGACCGTCGACCGACGAGTTCGGGCTCAGGCGGCGATCGACATAGGCCTGGAGGTAGGCGCTTTCGTCCTCGACCCCGAATACGGTGACGCCGGGGCCGAGATCGGGCGCATAATAGTCGCGGTGCGCATAGCCAGCGCCGACGCCGTAGCTCCATAGGCCATGGCCCGAGGAGAGCACCGCATCGATGCCGCGCACGCGGTAGTTGGCGGTCGAGATCGCGGCGAGCGCGTTGGTCAGGCAGCCGCCCGCCTGGCCTTCGCCGGTGCCGAATACGCAACCTGAGAAACCGCCCGTAAAGCTGTTGTTCGCACTGCGAAATCGGGTCGGCAGGCCGGCGAGGTCGTCGGTCAGGCGGCGGCCGAAGCTGTCGACGCTGTCATAAACGCCGATCTGCAGCGCGGTGCGCCGCCCCGCCTGCCATTGCAGCGATCCGGTGAAGCTGAAGCTGCCGTAACGCTCGCCGACCCGCGCCTCCAGGCTGGTGCGTGGCGACGGGCGCCACATCACGCCGACATCCCAGTAGAGCGCGTCCTCGGCATAGGCGACGAGGCGCGGACTGCCGGGATCGGTGACGAAGCGGCCATCGTCGTCGATCACGGGATCGCCGTCCTCGTCGAGCAGCGGCGCCTTTTGCGAGACGTCGATCTGTTCCCAGCCGACGCCGCCGACCGCGGCCAGCGCCGGGCTGAGCGGAACCACGACATCGCCGCGGGCGAACCAGCCTTCGTACCGCGCGTCGAGCTGGCCGGCGTCCTCGCGCGTATAGGCGCCGGAGATAGTCCAGCCGAACGGCAGATCGCTGCCGCGGCTGCCCATTCCGATGGAGCCCTGGGCGACATGGATCGTCGCATCGTCGTAATAATCGACGCCTGGCTCGATCGCGTCGGGCGCCTCGACCTTGGTGTAGGCGAAGCGATAGCCCGCCGAGACGTCGAGATTGCCGTAGCGCTCGGCGAAGCTCGGCCCGGCATAGAGCGCGTAGAGATTGGTGACGTCGTCGCGCGGGGCGATGTCGAAGGGCGTCTGCCCGCCGATGCCCGAGCGGACGCGTGTGGCGAGCGCCCCGCCCTCGATCGTCAGCGACCGGCCGACGCCGACGGCGGCGCGCGCCAGACCCGAATGCACCTCGTCATCGCCGAAATCGTCGTTCCAGGCGATGCGGCGCTCATAGCGATAGCTGACCTGGCCCTCGACATTCTTGCGCTGGATCGAAGCGTCTATGCCGGCGGCGAGCTCGGTATAGGTCAGCACCTCGTCGTCGGGCGACAGCTCGGCGACGACGACCTGGCCAACCTCGATATAGGGCGCGACATCGACCACCCCGCGCGATTCGGGCGGCGTTTCCTGCGCGTGCGCAGGCATCGCGGCGAGCGCAGCCATGCCGGCAAGAACCCAGCGCATCTTCATGATCCATATCCGTAATATGTGCCGAAGCGCTTGCCGCCGGGGGCGAAGCGCGCGCCGTTCAACAGCAATTGCAGATCGTCGCAGCCGTCGAGCAGCATCACCGCCTCGCGCAGCTCGCTCTCATTGGTGCGATCGGCGCGGACGACCATGACGACATGGCCGACCTGATGGGCGAGCGTCGAGGCGGGCGAAGCGGCGAGCGCGGGCGGCGAATCGAAGATCAGGATGCGGCGCGGATCGGCCGCCTGCAGATCGTCGAGCAGCGCGGCGGTGCGATCCGACGCGAGCAGCTCGGTATCGTCATGGCTGCGCGTGCCGGCGGAGAGCACCGAAAGCTGCGGAACATCGGTGCGGATGACCGCCGATTCGATGTCTATCGCGGGATCGGCGAGCGCATCGAGCAGGCCGATACCGGCGTCGAGGCCGAGCATCACCGGAACCTCCGCCTTGGCGAAATCGGCGTCGACCAGCAGGATCTCGACGTCCTTCTCCGCCGCCATCGACAGCGCGAGGTTGACCGCGCAGAAGCTCTTGCCCTCACCCGGCTGCGCCGAGCAGATCAGGATGCGCCGCGCCTTGGCGTCGCCGCGCGCGGCGAGCATCAGCTGCCGCTTGACGATGCGGAATTCCTCGGCGAGGCCGGTGACCGGCGCGCCGGGGAGGATCAGCCCCTGTTCGATCAGCCGATCGCGATCGATCGTGCCGGTGCGGTTGGCCGCGCGGCGGCGGGGTGGAGGTGCAGAGAAGCTGCCAGCAATATCCTGTCGCCCCTGCGGAGGCAGGGGCCCATCTGCGCTCCCCTCGGCCGCCGGAGCGTGCCGCACGCCCGGATGGGCCCCTGCCTTCGCAGGGGCGACAGGGAAGATGTCGGACGGAATCGCGACCTTCGCAGGCGCGAATGCGAAACGATCGGCGGCGCGTTCGAGCAGCGATCCGGTGAGGCGGCGGGGCGTGGCGTCGTTCATGTCCATTCCCTCACGCGACCAGGCTGCGCTGGACGAATTCGACGATGAGCAGCAGCGCGCAGGCGCCGCCCAATGCCCCGGCGCCGCCGGCGAACAGCTTCAGCTGCTTCAGCCGCGCGGCGCGATGGGCGGCAGTGACCACCTCGGTCACCGCGCCCAGCACCGGGAGACCGGTCGCCTTGGCGAGGCGCGGCGCGGTGGCGAAGCTCGCCTTGAGCTGTCCCATGCCGAACGCCGCCGCGGCGCCGCCGCCGAGACCCAGCACCAGCACCGCGATCAGGAACAGCGGGCGGTTGGGCGCGGACGGCGCCGCCGGCGCCATCGGCGGATCGATCACGCGGAAGCGGACCGCGTCGGTCTCCGTCCGTGCGCGGCCGCGCAGGCGGATCTCCTCGCGATCGGCGAGCATCTCGTCATATTGCGCCTTGAGCACCGCATAATCGCGGCCGATGCGCTCCATCTCCGCCGCCACGCCGGGATTGGCCGCCTGGCGCGAGAGCATCTGGGAGATTTCGGTGCTGAGCTGGGTCTTGCGCGCGGTGGCGGCGGCGACGGCCGCCTGGCGATCGGCCTGCATCGACCGGAGCGACAGGTACATCGGGTTGGGGCTGCCGTAGCTCGCCCCGCTGCGCGCCTCCGCCACGGCGGCGGCGCGCGCGGCGGCGAGCTGGCCGTTCAACGCGACGACATCGGGATGGGCGTCGGTCCAGCCCTTGGACCGCGCATCGGCAAGCTGCCCCTCGATCGCCGACAGGCGCGCGCGCGCCGGGCCGACCCCGCCGACGCCGGGCGTGGCGATGGTCTGCGGCGTGGTCGCCAGCTGCGCGTTGACCGACGAGAGCGAGCTTTGCGCCGACACCAGCTGCGATTCGATGTCCGAAAGCTCACGGCGCGCGGCGGCGATGCGGTCCATCACCGATCCCTCGCCCGGGAGCAGGCCCATATAGCGCTGCTCGAACTCGGCGCGCTTGCGCTCCGCCTCGCTCAGCTGGCGCTGGCGGTCGGCGAGCTGGCCGTCGAGGAATTCGAGGGTCTGGCGGGTCTGGGTGCGGTCGCCGGTCAGATTCTCCTCGACGAAGATATCGATCAGCTTCTGGACGATATCGCGGCTGAGCTTGGCGGTATCGGCATCGGACAGCGCGCCGCTGGAGACGGTCGCGCTGATCTCGAACAGGTTTTCCTGCTGCGCGGTGATCTTGATCTGCTTCTGCAAGCCGGCGACGCGCGACGCGACGTCGCGGTCGCTGGCGACGGTGTCGGCGAGCGCGGTGCCGCGGACGACCTTCTCCAGGTTGACCGCGCTGGTCAGCGTCTGGCGGACGCGGTCGATCTCGCGCTGCTGGTCGCCGGCCGAAACGCCGATCTTCGCCGGCAGCAGCGATTGCAGCTGGACGAACACCCGCGCCTTCGATTCATAGCTGTTGGGGATCAGCGCCACCACCAGCCAGCCGAGCAGGCACAGCGCCCAGGCGACCGCGAGCGCGAACCAGCGCCGCATCCACACGGTGTGCAGCGCCAGCCGCAGTTCCTCGTAGAGACCGTTCATATGTGCTCCGGCCTCAGAACATGCTTTCGGGGATGATGATCACGTCGCCGGGCATCAGCCGGACATTGGCGTCGACCTCGCCGCGCTTGACCAGATCGTTGATGCGGAGCGCGAACTCGGTCTGCTTGCCGGTGTCGCGATCGTAGCGGACCAGCCGCGCCTTGTTGCCCGCGGCGAATTCCGACATGCCGCCGACCGCGATCATCGCGTCGAGCAGCGTCATGTTGGCGCGGTAGGGCAGCGAGGCGGGCTTGTCGGTCGCGCCGACGATGCGGACCTGTTGGCTGTAGGTGCCGGCGAAGCTGTTGACGATCACCGAGACCAGCGGATCCTTGATATATTCGCTGAGCGCGACGCGGATGTCCTCCGACAGCTGCTTGGGCGTCTTGCCCACCGCCGGCATGTCGGTGATGAGCGGCGTGGTGATGCGGCCGTCGGGACGCACCTGGATCTTCGCGCCCAGCTCCGGATTGCGCCAGACGAACACGGTCAGCTCGTCGAGCGGGCCGATCACATAGCTTTCGCTGGGCGCCTCCGCCTGCGAGACGAAGGCGGCGGGCGGCAGCTGCGGGCCGCTGGAGCCGCCGCATCCGCTCAATGCGAGCGCCGCCGCGCTTCCCAGAAAGAGGATGGAGGTCTTATCCGCACGCATTTTCGAACACCCTTCGCTTGTGCGCCACCTTGGGGAAGACGGCCGCAGATTGGCGTCAGGCTATGCGGGGAAGAGGTGAAGATAGCGTTAGGACAGCGGACGTTGGCGTCAATCCAGCACGCGTTCCCGCGCTGGGACATGTCCCAGAAAGGCACTGGGGCTGGCGGTGACGCCATAGGCGCCGGCCATGAATATGGCGATGACGTCGTTAACCTCGGCACGCGGCAGCTCGACGCGGTCGCCCAGACGATCGAGCGGGGTGCAGAGGCAGCCGACGACGTTGACCACCTCGGTTTCGTCGCCCATCCCGCTCGCCAGCGCCAATGGATAATTGCGCCTGACCACGGTGCCGAAATTGCCGCTGGCGGCGAGCTGGTGGTGCAAACCGCCGTCGGTGATCAGGAAAGTCTCGCCATTGCTGACCTTCTTGTCGAGGATGCGGGTGAGATAGACCCCGGCCTCGCCGACCAGCCAGCGGCCGAGCTCGATGGCGAAGGCGGTTCGCGGGCTGCTCGGCAGCGTGTCCTTCAACGCCGCGCCGACGGCCGCGAGATCGACCGGCTGCTCGCCGGGGAAATAGGGGATGCCGAAGCCGCCGCCGAGATTGACCAGCGGCGCCGGACGGCCGACCGCTTCGGCCAGGCGCCGCGCCAGCGCGAGCGTCTGCGCCTGGGTCTCGACGATCGCTCCGGCGTCGAGCGCCTGCGATCCGGCGAAGATGTGCAGGCCGCGCCAGTCGCCGGCCCCGGCGTCGATCTCTGCGACCAGCGGCGCGACCTCGGCTGCGTCCATGCCGAACGGGCTCGCCCGGCCGCCCATGCGCATGCCCGATCCGCGCAGCTCGAAATCGGGGTTGACCCGGATCGCGAGCTGCGGCCGGACGCCCAGCCGCTTGCCGATGACGAGCGCGCGCCGGCCCTCCGCCGGGCTTTCGAGGTTGAGCGTCACGCCCGCGCGGATCGCCGCCTCCAGCTCATCGTCGCGCTTGCCGGGGCCGGCGAAGCTGATCCGTTCCGGAGCCATTACCGCGAGCGCCATCGCCATTTCGCCCGCCGAGGCGACATCGAGCCCGTCGACGAGCGGCGCGGTCGCCGCGAGCAGATCGGGATGCGGATTGGCCTTGATGGCGTAATGCAGCGCGAGCTCGGCGGGCATGGCGTCACGAAAGCGCGCGATGCGATCGCGGACGATGGCCATATCGTAAACGAACAGCGGCGTGTCCCCGGCGCGCGCGATCAGCGCCTCGGCGGTCTGGCCGCCGATCAAGAGCTTGCCGCCATCCCAGCGGTAATCGGCCGGCACCGCGCCCATCGGCTTCATGGTGCGATCTCCGCCTTGATGGCCGTGCGGTCGAGCTTGCCGTTGGCGTTGCGCGGCAGGCTTTCGCGCCAGACGTAGCGCTGCGGCTGCATGAAGGCGGGCAGATCGCGGCGCAGCCGGGCGCGCAGATTGTCCTCGCGCGCGGGATCGCCGGCCAGCGCGACGACCACCGCCTGGCCCAGCCGCTCGTCGGGGATGCCGAAGGCGGCGGCTTCGCGGGCTTCTCCACCGGCCATGACCGCTTCCTCTATTTCGTTGGGACTCATGCGATTGCCGGCTGACTTTATCATCTCGTCGTCGCGGCCGACGAAGCGCAGCCAGCCGTCGGGCCCGCGCCGCACCGTATCCCCCGACCACGCCGCCATCCCGCCGCTTTTCGACCAGACCGGCGCGGGGCGGAAGCGCTTGGCGGTGCGCTCGGGATCGCGCCAATAGCCCTGCGCGACCAGCGGGCCGGCATGGACGAGCTCGCCCTGCTCCGCCTCGGCCCCGTCGGGCCCGACGACCATGACCTCGGCGAAGGGGATCGCCCCGCCGATCGAATCGGGGTGCGCATCGATCAGCGCGGGATCGAGATAGGTCGAGCGGAACGCCTCGGTGAGGCCGTACATCGCGTAGATGTCCGTATCGGGCATCAGCGCGCGCAGCTTGCGCACCAGACCGGGCGTCAAGGCGCCGCCGGTGTTGGTGATACGGCGCAGGCGGTGCGGCGGCCATTCGGTATCGGCCAGCTGCATCCAGAGCGGCGGGACGCCGGCGAGCGTCGTGATGTCATGCCGCACGATCGCCTTGGCGACGTCGCGCGGCGTGAGATAGTCGAGCGGGATGTACGCCGCCCCCGCCGCCCAGGTGGAGAAGAGCTGGTTCTGCCCGTAATCGAAGCTCAATGGCATGACGCCGAGCACGCGGTCGTCGGCGGCGAGCTTCAGATAATGCGCGACGCTGATCGCCCCGAGCCACAGATTGGCGTGGCTGAGCATCACGCCCTTGGGCTGACCGGTGGAGCCCGAAGTGTAGAGGATCGCGACCAGATCGTCGGTGTCGGCGGACGATGGCGGCAAGCCGGTCTCCGGCGGATCGATCGCATCCTCGAACGCCGGCCGCGCCGATGCGAGGTCGCCATCCTCCAGCGTCGCGGCGCGCGCCTGCGCCGTCACCAGCAGTTCCGCGCCGCTATCGGCCAGGATGTGCGCCACCTGCGCACGCTTGAGGGCGGGATTGACCGGGACATGCACCAGTCCCGCGCGCGCCGCGGCGATCGGCATGAGGCAGGCGGTGCGCGTCTTGGGCAGCCAGGTCGCGACGCGCGCGCCCTTCGCCAGCCCCTGCCCCGCCAGCCATGCGGCGAGCCGGCCGGTCTCACGCTCCAGCCCGGCATGGTCGAGCGCGCCGGCCTTGTCGATCAGCGCCGCGCCGCGCCGCGCGCCGAGCAGGGCGATATGATCGAGCGGCCGGGGCGTGGGATCGAGTGGCGTCATCGGCATCGCTTCTAGAGGCAGGAAAGCGCCCCTTGCCAGCGAATTGCCCAAGACCCGGTTAACCGGCCGGGCCTTGTGACGCGCGCGCCCATTCTCTATCGGCGGCGGACCGGCATCGGCCAAGGGGATCGGTTTTGCTGCCCGAAGGAAGCGAAGAGGTTGAAGACGCGGTGCGCAGCGTGCTGCGCGACGTGCTGGGAATTTCGCAGGAGCGCGTCGACGCGTTCGCGGCGACGACACCGCTGTTCGGCGCGCTTCCCGAGCTCGATTCGATGGCGGTCGCGGGCGTGCTGACCGAGCTCGAGGACCGGCTGGGCATCATCATCGAGGACGACGAGGTCGATGGCGAGATGCTCGAGACGTTCGGCGCACTCTCCCGCTTCGCGATGGCGAAGGCGTTGGGGTGACGTCGCACTATGACTGGCGCGGCGGACGCGAGGCGATGATGCGCTTCGGTCTCGCCGATGCGCCGGTCGTGGTGATCGCGCCGCCGCCGTTCGAGGAGGCCAACCGCCTGCGCGCGCTGATGGCGACGGTGGCGAGAGGGCTGGCTCGCCAGGGACTTGCCGCGGTCATCCCGGATTTGCCGGGAACCGGAGAGAGCCTGACCGACATCGCCGCGACGCGGCTTGCGGACTGGCGTGACGCCTTTGCCGCGGCGAACGAGGCCGCGGGACCCGTTCGCCTGATAGCGAGCGTGCGTGCGGGCGCGCTGTTCGACGGCGGTCAGGGCGCCGTCGGCCATTGGCGCCTCACGCCGCAGGACGGGTCGCGGCTGCTGCGCGAGCTTGTCCGCACGCGGATCGCCGGGCTGCGTGAGGACGGGCGTGAGGCGAGTTCCGCCACGCTGACCGAAATCGCGCGGAACGATGGGATCGAGCTGTCGGGCCACTGGTTCACGCCCGCGCTGTTCGGCGATCTGGAGGAAGCGGCGCCCCTTCCCGCCCATCCGCTCCGCACCGTGCGGCTCGACGGCGATGCGCAGCCCGCGGATCATCGGCTGGCGGCCGCGCCGCTTTGGCGTCGCGCCGAACCGGGCAATGATCTTGAGCTGGCGCAGCTGGTTGCCGACGATATCGCCGATTGGATGCGAACATGCCTCGGCGGGTGATCACCTTTCCTTGCGAGGGCGCGACGCTGTTCGGCACGCTCGACGAAGCGTCGGGCCGCACCGGACTGCTGATCGTCTCGGGCGGCAACGAAATCCGCATCGGCGCGCATCGCGGCATGGCGTGGCTCGCCGCGCAGATCGCCGCCGCCGGCTATCCGGTGCTGCGTTACGACCGGCGCGGGATCGGCGACAGCGAGGGAGACAATGGCGGGTTCGAGGGCGCCGGCCCCGATCTTGGGGCGGCGCTGGCAGCCTTTCGCGAGCATGGCGTCGACCGGGTCATCGGCTTCGGCAATTGCGACGCGGCGAGCCTGCTGGCGCTGGATGGCCGCGCGCTCGACGGGTTGATCCTCGCCAACCCCTGGGTGATCGAGGCGATGGACGATCTGCCCGCTCCCGCGGCGATCCGCGCGCGCTACGCCCAGCGGCTGCGCGATCCGGCCGAATGGCGGCGGCTGCTGACCGGCGGGGTCGACCTGGGCAAGCTGGCGCGCGGCCTCGGGCGGATGCTGCCGGGCAAGGACGCCGGCGGTCTCGCCCAAAGGATCGCCGGTGGGCTGCGCGGGTTCGGTGGCCCGATCACGCTGCTGCTGGCCGAGCGCGACAACACCGCGATCGCCTTTGCCGACGCATGGCGCGGCAAGGCGTTCGACGCGGTTCGCGACCGTGCCAGGATCGAGCGGCTGCCGAGCGCCTCGCACAGCTTCGCCAGCGCCGAGGACCAGCTGTGGCTGCGCGAAAAGGTGCTGGCGGCACTAGTTTAATCGCAACCCGATCCAGTTCGTCGCCCCCGCGGAAGCAGGGCCTATCCACGATCGGGTTCGAGATCGACCATGTGCGGGTCTATCAGGCGCCCCGCCCCTGACCGGCGCGATCAGCGCCGCGTCAGCCCGCTGATCAGATACTGCTTGATCTGCTGATTGCGGGCCGGGCCCGGCGCCGCCAGCACGCCGCGGGCATGTTCGGGCAGGTGAGACGCGGCGTCGCCGGCGTCCTCCGCGAAGACATAGTGCTCGAACCACGCCCGCCACGCCTTTCGCTCCGCCAGGGGCAGATCGCGGATGCTGAGCAGCGCGTGGGCGAAGGCCATGAACGGCGATTCGGTCGGATCGGCGACGCTCCAGTAATTGACCAGCACGTTGAACGGCGTGGTCGCGCGGACATTGTGCCACCAGAGCGACGGGATGACGATCGCATCCCCCGGCGCCAGCTCTGCGGTGACGCCGTGCGCCATCGCCTCGGCGAACCTTGGATAGCGGTCGAGGTCGGGCGCCTCGATATCGACCATGCTGAGGGGCTGTCCCGCGACCGTCCGGTCGAGCGGGCCGACATAGAGGTTCACCAGCTGCTCGGGCGGGAACAGGGTGAAGGCGCGCCTGCCCGCGACCACGCAGGCGAGGTTCGAGGACACGTCGTAATGCGTCGAGACATGCGTCGCATTGCCCACCCAGACACGCGCCTGCACCTCGCCGAGCGGCAGCCCGATCGCATTCTCCGCAGCCCATCCCGGCAGATGGTCGTCGGCCATCGCCGCGCCGGCATAGAGCGACGGCGGATCGGGCAGCGGCGCGAGTCGCAGCAGCTCTTCGACCAGTCGGGACAGGGTGACAGGCTCTCGCCGGAAGTTGAACCCGTCCATGGCCTCGCGGTAGAAGAAGCGGCCACGGATGGCGGGCGGGCCGATCATCACCTCGGCCGGACGCCCGGTGTCGAACCGCGACAGATAGGCCGCAAGTTCCGCATCGCCCCGCCCCGCCGCGCGAACCGCGGGCCAGTCGCCGACCTGCCCGCGCAGCACGACCGGTTGCGCGATGCCGGCGATGTCGCGTTCGAAATCGGCGGGATCGATGCGTCCGCGCTCGGCTATCGCTGCGTATTCCGCCACCTGCGTCCTTCTTTCGACCATCACCGCTTGCACGCCACCTTAGCGGCGCGGGACGCTGGTTCCAGCGGCTTATCCAGCCAGGCTCGGCAGATCGAGGCCGCACGCGCGGGCGCATTGGGCGGCTTCGGCATAGCCCGCGTCGGCATGGCGCATCACGCCGGTGGCGGGATCGTTCCACAGCACGCGTTCGAGGCGGGCGGCCGCCTCCGGCGTGCCGTCGGCGACGATGACCATGCCCGCATGCTGCGAATAGCCCATGCCGACGCCGCCGCCGTGATGCAGCGACACCCAGGTCGCGCCGCTCGCGGTGTTGAGCAGGGCGTTGAGCAGCGGCCAGTCCGAAACCGCGTCCGATCCGTCGATCATCGCCTCGGTCTCGCGATTGGGGCTGGCGACCGAGCCCGAATCGAGATGATCGCGGCCGATGACCACCGGCGCCTTCAGCTCGCCCGATGCGACCATCTCGTTAAAGGCGAGGCCGAGGCGGTGACGGTCGCCCAGCCCCACCCAGCAGATGCGCGCGGGCAGGCCCTGGAACCGGATCCGCTCGCGCGCCATGTCCAGCCAGCGATGGAGGTGCGCATCGTCGGGCAGCAGTTCCTTCACCTTCGCGTCGGTCCTGTAGATGTCCTCAGGATCGCCCGACAGCGCCGCCCAGCGGAACGGCCCGACGCCGCGGCAGAAGAGCGGGCGGATATAGGCGGGGACGAAGCCGGGAAAGGCGAAGGCGTCCGCCACGCCCTCGTCGAGCGCGACCTGGCGGATATTGTTGCCGTAGTCGACCACCGGCACCCCGGCCTGCCAGAAATCGAGCATCGCCCGGACATGCGTCGCCATCGAAGCCTTGGCCGCCCGCTCGACCGAGGCGGGATCGCCCTCGCGCGCGGCCATCCAGCGATCGAGCGTCCAGCCCTGCGGCAGATAGCCGTTGACCGGGTCGTGCGCGGAGGTCTGATCGGTCACGAGATCGGGACGCACGCCGCGGCGGACCAGCTCTGGACAAATGTCCGCCGCATTGCCGAGCAGCCCGACCGAGACGGGCGAAGTCGCGGTGGTGACGATCTCCAGCGCCTCGTCCAGGCGGTCGGTCATGCGGTCGAGATAGCCAGTCCTGAGCCGCATCTCGATCCGGCTCGGCTGGCATTCCACCGCGAGGCACGACGCGCCCGCCATCGTCGCCGCGAGCGGCTGGGCGCCGCCCATGCCGCCGAGGCCCGCGGTGAGGATCCATTTGCCCGCCCAGTCGCCGCCGTGATGCTGGCGCCCCGCCTCGACGAAGGTCTCGTAGGTGCCCTGCACGATCCCCTGGCTGCCGATGTAGATCCAGCTGCCCGCGGTCATCTGGCCGTACATCATCAGCCCGGCGCGATCGAGCGCATGGAAATGCTCCCAGGTCGCCCATTTGGGGACGAGGTTGGAGTTGGCGATCAGCACGCGCGGCGCATCGCGATGGGTGCGGAACACGCCGACCGGCTTGCCCGACTGGACAAGCAGGGTCTGGTCATCCTCGAGCCTCTGGAGCACGCCGACGATACGATCGAAGCTCTCCCAGTCGCGCGCCGCCCGGCCGATGCCGCCATAGACGACCAGTTCCTGCGGATTCTCCGCCACGCGCGGGTCGAGATTGTTCATCAGCATGCGCAAGGGCGCCTCGGCGAGCCAGCTCTTCGCGCTGAGATCGGGGCCGGTCGGCGCCTGGATGTGACGGCTGTTGTCGAGACGGTTCATCGGTCAGCTTTCGGCGAAGGCGCGCGCGGCGTCGAGCACGCGCGCGAGCTGGGCGCGCAGCGGCGCGGCGAAATCGGGATCATAGGCGGGCGGCCAGTTGGCTTCGGTCGGCGTTTCGGCCGGCTCGCGCAGATAGGCGCGCATCGCGATCTCCATCTGGATCGCGTGGACGCCTTGCCCCGGCCGGCCATAATGCCGCGTGGTCCAGCCGCCGCGGAAACGGCCGTTCAGGACGTGGCTGCGGCCGGCACATTCGGCGAGCACCGCCTCGCTGAGCGCCGGATCGCAGGTCGCGCCGCCATCTGTGCCGATGTTCAGCTCGGGCAGCTCGCCCTCGAACAGGCGCGAGACATGGCTGCGGATCGAATGGCAGTCGTAGAGCACGACGCGGTCGTGACGCGCGCGCAGGCGGGCGATCTCGGTCTCGAGCGCGGCGTGGTAGGGATCGAACCATGCCCTTCGTGTCTCGACGTCGGGCGTCTCGCCCTTGTGATAGAGGGGATCGCCGTCGAAGGTTTCGACCGGGCACAGGCCAGTGGTCGCCTGACCGGGATAGAGCGACGCGCCCGAAGGATCGCGGTTGCAGTCGATCACGCTGCGCGACATGTCGGTCCAGATCAGCGTGGCGTCGGCCAGCCCTTCGTAGAGCGCGCGGATGTGCCAGTCGGCGTCGCGGACCGCCCACCAGCGCGAGCGGAAGGCGGGCAGCAGGTCGGCGGGTATATCCGTCCCGCCATGCGGGAAGGCGAGGATCAGCGGCGTATCGCGCCGTTCGACATGGAGCCAGCTCATATCGCGCTCGCCCCCACATCCCCGATCGTCACCCCGGACTTGTTCCGGGGTCCATGGCGCTGAGCAGGAGGCTCTTGCGTATTGCCCAGCCTCCCCATGGACCCCGGAACAAGTCCGGGGTGACGAGAATGGTGAGTGAGCGTCAACTTTCCAGTCCCGGCAGCGGCCCGGTCGCGTCGAGCAGCGCGGACGAGCGGACCAGCGCGATCGCCGCTTCGATGTCGGGCGCCATGTGGCGGTCGTCGGTCAGCGTCGGCACCTCGGCGCGGAGCAGTGCGCGCACCGCTTCGACCGGCGCGCTGGATGTGAGCGGCGCATGGAAATCGCAGCCCTGCGCGCCCGCGAGCAGCTCGATGGCCAGGATCGCATCGACATTCGCCGCCATCTCCAGCAGTCGGCGGCTGCCATGCGCCGCCATCGAGACATGATCCTCCTGATTGGCCGAGGTCGGGATCGAATCGACGCTTGCCGGCGTGGCGCGCTGCTTGTTCTCCGAAACCAGGGCCGCGGCGGTCACCTGCGGGATCATGAAGCCCGAATTGAGGCCCGGCCTGGGCGTGAGGAACGCCGGCAGGCCGGACAGCGCGGGATCGACCAGCATCGCGATCCGCCGCTCCGCGATGCCGCCGATCTCGCACAGCGCGAGCGCGATCATGTCGGCGGCGAAGGCGACCGGCTCGGCATGGAAGTTGCCGCCCGAAAGCGCCTCATCGGTGTCGGCGAAGATCAGCGGATTGTCCGATACGCCGTTGGCTTCGGTGACGAGGGTCGCCGCCGCCTGGCGCAGCAGATCGAGCACCGCGCCCATCACCTGCGGCTGGCAGCGCAGGCAATAGGGGTCCTGCACGCGCAGGTCGTCGACGCGGTGCGAGGCGCGGATGCCCGATCCTTCCATCATCCGCCGCAGCGCGTTGGCGGTTTCGATCTGGCCGCGATGGCCGCGCAACGCGTGGATGCGGTGATCGAACGGCGCGTCGGAGCCCTTGGCCGCCTCGGTCGAGAGGATGCCGGTGACCAGCCCAACGCGGTACAGCCGCTCCGCCGCGAACAGCCCGGCGAGCGCATGGGCGCAGGAGAATTGCGTGCCGTTGAGGAGGGCAAGCCCTTCCTTCGGTCCAAGTTCCAAAGGCGCGAGCCCGGCATCGACGAGCGCCCTCCCCGCCTCCACCCGCCTGCCGTCGACCAGTATTTCGCCGACGCCGATCATCGCCGCGGCCATATGCGCGAGCGGCGCGAGATCGCCCGAGGCGCCGACCGATCCCTGCGCCGGGATGACCGGCAGAAGGTCGCGTTCGAGCATCGCTTCGATCAGCTCGACCGTCCTGGGCGCTACGCCCGATGCGCCGCGCGCGAGGCTGGCGAGCTTCAGGGCCATCATCAGCCGCACGACGGGCGCGGGCATCGGCTCGCCTACGCCCGCGGCGTGGCTGAGGACGATGTTGCGCTGGAGCGTAGCGAGGTCGCCCGCCTCGATACGGACGCTGGCGAGCTTCCCGAAGCCGGTGTTGATGCCATAGACCGGTTCGCCCGCGGCCAGAATGCGCTCGACCGCCGCCGCGCTTTCGGCGACGGCGGCGCGGCAGGCGGGATCAAGGCGAACGTCCGCACCATCATGGATCGCGCGCCAATCGGCATAGGATACCGCGCCCGGGCTCAGCAGCATCGTCCGTCCTTCACGCGCATGTGCAAGGGATTGAAGCCGATCCGATAGACCAACTCGGCAGGGTCGCCGATATCCCACAGCGCGAGGTCGCAGGCCTTGCCGGGCTCCAGCGTACCGATCTCATCGGCAAGACCGAGCGCCCGCGCCGCATTTACGGTCACCCCGCGCAGCGCTTCGGACACGGTCAGGCGGAACAGCGTCGCAGCCATGTTGAGCATGAGCAGCAGCGACGTCGTGGGCGAGGTGCCGGGATTGCAGTCGGTGGCGATCGCGATCGGCACATGATGGGCGCGGAGCAGCTCGACCGGCGGCAACTTGGTCTCACGCATGAAATAGAAAGCGCCGGGCAGCAGCACCGCCACCGTGCCCGCGGCGGACATCGCGCGTACATCAGCTTCGCCGGCATATTCGAGATGATCGGCAGACAGCGCGCCGTGGCCGGCGGCTAGGCTGGCGCCGCCTAGCGCCGACAGCTGCTCGGCGTGGAGCTTTACGGGCATACCGGTCGCCTTCGCGGCGGCCAGCACGCGATCGATTTGCGCGGGCGAGAAGCCTATTCCTTCGCAGAAGGCGTCGACCGCGTCGGCCAGATTGCCGGCCGCCGGAATCATCGCGTCGCAGACCAGATCGACATAATCGTCGGCCCGGCCGGCATATTCGGGCGGCAGCGCGTGCGCACCCAGCAGCGTTGGCGAAACGCGCACCGCCCGCGTCTCGCCCAGCCCCCGCGCGGCGCGCAGCATCTTGAGCTCGTCCTCGACGGTCAGGCCGTAGCCCGACTTGACCTCGATGGTGGTGACGCCTTCGGCCAGCAGCGCGTCGAGCCGGAAGAGTGCGGTCTCGACCAGTTCGGCCTCGCTGGCGGCGCGGGTGGCGCGCATGGTCGAGAGGATGCCGCCGCCGGCGCGGGCGATCTCCTCATAGCTCGCGCCCTCCAGCCGCATCGCCCATTCGCCGGCGCGGTCGCCGGCATGGATCAGGTGCGTGTGACAGTCGATCAGCCCCGGCGTGATCCAGCGGCCGGCACAGTCGACGATCTCCGCGGCATCGGCAGGCCTCTCGGCACGCGCGCCGGCATAGGCGATGCGCCCGTCGCGGCAGGCGACCACGCCGTCCTCGACGATGCCGAGCCCATCCCCGGCCATCGTCGCGAGCCGGGCGTTGGTCCAAAGCCGATCCATGCCGCATCCTTGTCCACGCGCGATATTATGTCTAGACATAATATCGAGGAGAACGGCCGATGCAGCATCTCTGGTTCGCATATGCCTTGCTGCCGGGGGGATGGGCCGAGCGCGTGCGCATCGGCATCGACGACGGCCGGATCGCTTCGATCGAGCCGGATGTTTCGCCCGAAGCATCGGACGCGCGGCACGGCGCCGCGCTGCCCGGGCTGTGCAACGTCCACAGCCACGGTTTCCAGCGCGGCATGGCGGGCCTGTCCGAGCGGCGCGGGCGCCCCGACGACGATTTCTGGAGCTGGCGGGAGATCATGTACCGGTTCCTCGACCGGCTGACGCCCGACGACATCGCCGCCATCACCGCGCAGGCTTATGTCGAGATGCTCGAGACGGGCTATACCCGCGTCGGCGAGTTCCATTATCTCCACAATGATGTGGACGGCCGCCGTTATGCCGACCCGGCCGAGACCACGGGCGCGGTCGTCGCGGCGGCGGAGATCGCCGGCATCGGCCTGACCTTGCTTCCGGTTTTCTATGCGCATGGCGATTTCGGCGGTGCAGCCCCCGCACCCGGGCAGCGACGTTTCCTGTCCGATCCCGACAGCTTCGCCAGGCTGGTCGAGGCGAGCCGGGCGAAGCTGCCCGCCGATGCCGTGATCGGGATCGCGCCGCATTCGCTGCGGGCGGTGACGCCCGAGGAACTGCGCGCGATCCTGCCGCTCGCCAGTGATGGCCCCATTCACATCCACGCGGCCGAGCAGGTGCGCGAGGTCGAGGCGTGCCTCGCCTGGAGCGGCGCGCGGCCGGTCGAATGGCTGCTCAACCATGAAGATGTCGATCAGCGCTGGTGCCTGATCCATGCGACACATCTCGATTCCTCGGAATGCGACCGGCTTGCCGCGAGCGGCGCGGTCGCGGGCCTGTGCCCGGTGACCGAGGCCAATCTGGGCGACGGCACCTTCCCGGCGATGCGCTATCTGGGGGCGGGCGGGCGCTTCGGCACAGGCACCGATTCGAACATCCTGGTCGATGCCGCGTCCGAACTGCGTGCGCTGGAATATTCGCAGAGGCTGGCGCATCGACGCCGGGCGCTGCTGGCGGACGATGCCGCGCCATCGGTGGGGCAGCGATTGTTCGAGGGCGCGGTCGCCGGCGGGGCGCGGGCGCTCGGTGTCGAGACCGGGCTCAGGACCGGTGCGCCTGCGGATATCGTCGCGCTCGACCTGACCCGGCCCGCGTTCGCCGGAGCCGATCCTATGACCTTGCTCGACCGATGGATATTCGCTGGCGGGGCGATCGACACGGTCTGGCGAGGCGGCCGAAAATGCGTTGAACACGGACGCCACTTCGCCGCCGGACCAGTGGCCGAGCGCTATCGGCGAACGCTGGAGAGGCTGCTCGCGTGACGCTCGACCAGCGTATCCGCGCCGATATCGAAATGCGCATCCATTCGGGCGAATGGCGGCCGGGGACCCGCATCCCGTTCGAGCATGAGCTGGTCGCCGCCTATGGCTGCTCGCGGGCGACGGTGAGCAAGGCGCTCGGCGCGCTGGCCAGGGCGGGCCTGATCGAGCGCCGGCGCAAGGCGGGCTCGTTCGTCGCGCATCCGCAGGTGCATTCGGCGGTGCTCGACATTCCCGACCTGGCGCAGATCATCGCCGCGCGGGGCGAAGCCTATCGCTGGAAGCGGACCCTGCGCCGCGAAGCGGGCGCCGAGGACGGACCCTTCCCCCTCCCCGCGATCAGGGTCGACGGCGTGCACTTCGGCGGCGGCGAGCCGTTCGCGCTGGAGCGCCGGCTGATCGCGCTCGCATCCGTGCCCGATGCGGCCGGCAAGGCTTTTGTCGAGGAGGCGCCTGGCGCCTGGCTGCTGCACCATGTGCCGTGGACCTCGGCGCGGCATCAGATCAGGGCGGTCGAGGCGACGCGCGCCGAGGCCGCCGCACTCGGGCTGCGCGCGCGGTCCGCATGCCTTGAGCTCGATCGCACCACGTGGCGGGCGGGCGAGATGGTGACGCAGGTGCGCCAGCTGTTCCGCGGCGACCGCTTCGATCTGGTCGCCGAATTCAGGCCGGGCGGCGTGTTGCGCTAGCCTCGCATCAAGGGTGGACAGCCGTTTCGGTTGCGCTATGAAACGGGCATGCTCGAAGCATACCCGATCTTCCAATCGCTGCGGCTGCCCGTGATCGGCGCGCCGCTGTTCATTATCTCCGGCCCCGATCTCGTGATCGCGCAGTGCAAGGCGGGGATCGTCGGCGCCTTTCCCGCGCTCAACGCGCGGCCGCAGGCGCTGCTCGACGAATGGCTGCACCGGATCACCGAGGAGCTCGCCGCGTGGAACCGGGACAATCCGGACCGCCCCGCCGCACCCTTCGCGGTCAACCAGATCGTCCACCGATCGAACGACCGGCTGGAGGCCGATCTCGCAACCTGCGCCAAGTGGCAGGTGCCGATCGTCATCACCTCGCTCGGCGCGCGCGAGGATCTCAACACCGCGGTGCATGGCTGGGGCGGCATCACCCTGCACGACATCATTGATGACCGCTTCGCGAGGAAGGCGATCGAAAAGGGCGCCGACGGGCTGATCGCGGTCGCGGCGGGCGCGGGCGGCCATGCCGGGCGGCTGTCGCCCTTCGCGCTGGTCCAGGAAATCCGCGAGTGGTTCGATGGCCCACTGGCTCTGTCCGGCGCGATCGCCAATGGCGGCGCGATCCTGGCGGCGCAGGCGATGGGGGCGGACTTCGCCTATATCGGCTCGCCCTTCATCGCGACCGAGGAGGCCAACGCCGCCGAGGCCTATAAGCAGGGCATCGTCGAGGGACGCGCGGCGGACATCGTCTATTCGAACCTGTTCACCGGCGTGCACGGCAACTATCTGCGTGGCTCGATCCAGGCCGCCGGGCTCGATCCCGACAATCTGCCCGAGGGCGATCTCAAGACGATGAACTTCGGCGGCAACGAGGGCAGCAAGGCCAAGGCCTGGCGCGACATCTGGGGATCGGGTCAGGGCATCGGCGCGGTGCGCGCGGTCGAACCGCTGGCGGTGCGGGTCGATCGGCTGGCCAAGGAGTATCGCGCCGCGCGCGATAGCACCGCGAAGGTGGCCGCGCGCTTCTAGAAGGCGCCGCTCAGCTTGGCATGGAGCGCGTGGACCGGGCTGTCCTGGGCTTCGCGGCCAAGCTCGGCGTCCAGCCGGGCGATTCGATCGAACAATTCGCTGCTCGCCGCGACGATATCGCGCGCGCGATCGGGCAGTTGCGCCACCACATCGTCGTCGCTGATCGCGGGCGCGCCGAGCCGGCGTGACGGGCTGAGCGCTGCGTCGGAGGCGATCTCGCCGGCATCGACCGCGCGCTGGGTGAGCAGCCAGGCGATCACGTGCATCAGCCGCGTCGTGACCTTGAGCGATTCGCAGGCGAAGGATACGCGAAGCGCCGGATCGAGCTGCGAGCGATCATCGCGGCCGGCCTGGTCGAAATAGCCCCGCGCCTCGTCGGCGAGCACCATCGCCTCGACATAATGGGCGTCGATCACCCGGCGCGTCAGCCGCGCGCCGCCTTGCGAGAACATGCTCATCGGCCAAGGCTGGCACAGGCGACGGCGATTGCACAGGGAGGGAATCGGTTAACCCGAGTCCCATTATGGTCACGCGATGATGTCGGGCACCAGATTGTCCTCGATCGCGGCGATCTCGTCGCGCAGCCGCAGCTTCCGCTTCTTGAGGCGCGCCATCTGGAGCTGGTCGTGAAGCACCTGCTCGGTCAGCGCGGCGATCGCGGCGTCGAGGTCGCGATGCTCCTGCCTCAGCAATTCCAGCCGCTTGCGTGTTTCGGCATCGCCCATGCGCAACCCCCGTTCCACCGCTGCCCGCTACCCGTCCGCCGCGATCCCCAACGGATCGTCGCCGCGACTGATGCGTCCGTCGTTCTAACCGCTGAACAGGGCAGACAGCGAGAGCGATCTGTGATCTATTTGTCACCCACCCCGGAAAAAAGGAGGCACGACCTGATGGAAACCGCGCATATCGCCGCTCTCCAGGCAAAGCACGCCACGCTCGACCGGAAGATCCAGGACGAAGAACATCGTCCGATGCCCGATGCGGCGACGCTCTCCATGCTCAAGAAGCAGAAATTGCGGGTGAAGGAAGAAATGATCCTGTCCTGCTGACAGGCGCCGGGCCGCTCCATCGGGGCGGCCCGCTTCATTCGTCTATTCCAGTATCGGCCGAATCGGCTTGGCGCGCTTGGGCGCCGGATTCGACGTCTTGAGTACCGGCTTGCGCGCGGCGGCGGGATTGATCTCCCAATCGAACGCGATGCCCATCCGGTTCTCGACCCGCCAGACGACCTTGCCCGGCACCGATCCCATGTTGCGCAGCTCGACCTCGACGCGCGTATCCACCGGATAGACGAAGGCGTTTTCCGCCATCATGCCGCCCGCGGAAAGATTGCGGACCACCGCCGCGATCGGGTCATGGCCATCAAGCGAGCGAATTTCGGCGCGCAGCAACAGGCTGTCACGGCGCTGCGAACGCTGCTTGTCCGGCCGGGATTCGGATTTCGAAATCGGATTCATTCCATGCGCGATCCAGCTTGCGACACGGCCCCGCTTCTACGCCCCAAGGCTTTGGGAAGCGTTAAAGCGATCACTCGTCGCGTGAGATCTTCTCGTTGCGTTCGTGGCGCTCCTGCGCCTCGACCGTCATCGTAGCGATCGGACGGGCCTCCAGGCGAGCGAGCGAGATCGGCTCGCCGGTCACCTCGCAATAGCCATATTCGCCTTCGTCGATCCGGCGAAGCGCGGCGTCGATCTTGGAGATCAGCTTGCGCTGCCGATCGCGGGTGCGCAGTTCGATCGACCAGTCGGTCTCGCTCGATGCGCGGTCGGTAAGGTCGGCCTCGCGGAGCGGATCGGCCTGCAACTGGGACAATGTGCCTTGCGATTCGCGGAGGATCGCGTCCTTCCATGCGATCAGCTTGTCCCGAAAATAGCCCTGCTGGCGCGCATTCATGAATGGTTCGTCGGGGCTTGGTCGATAACCGCCCCGATTATCGGCGGCCCCGTCGTCGTTGATCGCCTCGAACTGGTCCGCCATACGCAATACCGTCGCCATTGCCCCATCTCCATTCCACCCCAGGCGGACGGGCGCCGGGCGAATGGATTCGCCTCTGATCCCCAACCGCTTGGCCGCGCCTATAGCCAGACGCCGATGCCCCGACAAGCGAAGCGATGGTTTCCTTGCGCGCGATGAGGTTGCACAAGTCTGAATCCCGGCTTCATCCTCCCGAAAGCTCGAATTCCGTTCCCCGATGGGACATTAACCATGCTGCTTTGCCAGGCTTGGCGCAGAGTCCGAAAATGGGCCACGCATAAGTGGTTAACCTGCTTGCGATAGCGCCGCCGCTCTGACCAGTTCGGATCACCACAGGCGCCTGGCCGGGACGAGAACAGCGATTTTCCTCCCGCCGGCGTGAAGAACGAGAGAGCAAGCGATGTCTGTTCGGATGGCCCTGGCAAAACTCTGCGCCTGCGCATGCGGCGGCGCCGTCGTCGGCGGTGGCGCGGTGCATTATGCGGAAAAGCCCCGCCCGGCGGTGGTCAAGTCGGCAAAGGCAAGCGCCAAGGCCGCCCCGCGCAAGCGGGTCGCGCGCGCACTGCCCAAGAAGCGCAAGGTCCAGACCGCGGCCAACTGCGCGCCGGCGGTGGTGACCGTCACCACCCAGGGAGCGCCCGTCCCGCTCGCCGCGCCCTATGCGCCGGTGCCGGTGCCGCTTCCGCCGTCCGAAGGCTTTGTCGGCGGATCGGGCGGGATGCCGGTCGTGATCGGCGGCTCGGGAGGCTTTGGCGGCGGCGGGTTCTTCGCCGGGGGCTTCTTCGGTGGCGGCGGCAGCTCGAGCGGCGGCAATATCGTCATTTCCTCGACCTCGTCGGGCGGTTCGACCTCGACCTCGTCGGGCGGATCGTCGAGCTCCACCTCTTCGGGCGGCTCCTCGACCTCGACCGGCGGCGTCTCCAGCACCTCCTCGACGTCGAGCGGCAACGTGTCGAGCACCTCCTCCTCGGGCAATGTGTCGAGCACGTCCTCGTCCTCGGGCAACGTGTCCTCTTCCTCGTCGACCTCGTCCTCGACGTCGTCGTCCACCTCGTCCTCGACCTCCTCATCGACGTCGAGCTCGACCAGCTCGTCCTCGTCGGGCAATGTCAGCTCGACCGGCGGCTGGAGCACGACCAGCACCAGCACCGGCGGCCACCCGCCCTCGTCCACCGGAGGCGAGCCGCCGACGCCGGTTCCCGCGCCGCCGGTGGTGCTGCTGTTCGGCGCCGCCGCGGCAGGGCTCATCGCCCGCCAGCGCTGGGCGAAGAAGAAGGCGGCCTGAGCCTCACAACGAAAGAGAGGCGCGTTCCTGACCGGGAACGCGCCTCTTTTTTCGTCCTTTCGGTGCCGGTATCACGCGGCGGCGAGTATCCTTTCGATCTGCTCCACCGGATGTCCGGTCAGGTCCTTGTCGAGCTCGGCGGTGAGACGCCCGCTGACTTCCTTGTGATAATGCTTCCTCAGCTCGCCGAGCGTCTTCGGCGGCGCCACCACGACGAGCGATTCGTAATCGTTGCGCAGCGCGCGCTTCTTGAGCAGCTCGGCGGTTTCGGCGGCGAAGCGGTCTTCCTCCAGCTGATGCCAGTCGGTCTCCTCGTAAGCGCTTCGCCCGGCGCCGTTGCTCGCGAAGGTGCGGCCCGGCGTATCCGTCCCCTGTTCGCTCGCGTCCGGATTTTCCTGCTCGCGCACGCGCTCGACCACCAGATTTGGGTGCATGGCGTCGCCCTCATTGCGAAAGAACAGCATCTTGCGGCCATCGGCCACCACGACGAAGCTCTTGTGGGGAAGCAGCATAAGGGTCTCCTTGTTATTGTCTGCCCCTTGCCAACGCGCCGCAGCGCGCGGGGTTGCGAAGCCGCGGCCAGCCGGTCATAGCCCGCGCCTATGCACGATATTCGTCTGATCCGTGACGATCCCGCCGCCTTTGATGCCGCGCTGGCGCGTCGCGGCGTGGGGCCAGTTTCTTCAGAAATCCTGACGTTGGACGAGCAGAACCGTCGCGAGCAAACCGAAGCTCAGGCAAACCTGTCGCGTAGGAACCAGATATCGAAACTTATCGGTCAGGCGATGGCCCGCGGAGATTCGCAGGAGGCCGAACGACTCAAGGCGGAAGTTGAAGTTCTTAAATATGAGGCCGTCGATCTCAGCGATGCTGGGAAACAGCTTCGTGAACTGCTGAGCGGAATCCCGAATATCCCCGCCGACGAGGTTCCGGATGGCAAGGACGAATCCGCCAATGTCGAACAGAAGCGCTGGGGCACCCCGCGCAGCTTCGATTTCGCGCCGAAGGAACATGCCGATCTCGGCCCGCCGCTCGGGATGGATTTCGAGGCCGGGGCGGCGATTTCCGGCGCGCGCTTCACCGTATTGCGTGGACAGATGGCGCGGCTGCACCGTGCGCTCGCCCAGTTCATGCTCGATTACCAGACCGGCGAGCGCGGTTTCACCGAAATCGCGCCGCCGCTGCTGGTGCGAGAAGAAGCGATGGTCGGCACCGGACAGCTGCCTAAGTTCGCCGAGGATTCGTTCAAGACCACCGACGGGCGCTGGCTAATCCCCACATCGGAAGTGAGCCTGACCAACCTGGTCCGCGAGCAGATCCTCGACGGCGCGGCCCTTCCCATTCGTTACACTGCGCTTACCCCTTGCTTCCGCTCGGAAGCAGGCTCGGCGGGACGCGACACGCGCGGCTTCATCCGCCAGCACCAGTTCGAGAAGGTCGAGCTGGTCGCGATCACTGCGCCCGAGGAATCGGAGGCCGAGCATCTGCGCATGGTCGAGGCGGCCGAGGCGATCCTCGAGGCGCTGGAGCTGCCCTATCGCCGCATGCTGCTGTGCACCGGCGACATGGGCTTCGGCGCGCGCAAGACCTATGATCTGGAGGTTTGGCTGCCCGGCCAGAACGCCTATCGCGAGATATCCAGCGTCTCCAACACCGGCGATTTCCAGGCGCGGCGGATGAACGCGCGTTACCGGCCGGAGGGCGAGAAGGGCACGCGTTTCGTCCATACCCTGAACGGCTCGGGCCTCGCCGTCGGACGCACGCTCGTCGCGGTGCTGGAGAACGGCCAGCAGGCGGACGGCTCGGTCGACCTGCCCAAGGCGCTCGCGCCGTGGTTGGGCGGATTGACGAAACTGCAATCGAACTAACCCGTCGCCTCTGCGAAGGCAGAGGCCTCTGGGTTTGTGGCATACCGGCCGCCGCTGTTGCGGCCTGAGGCCCCTGCCTTCGCAGGAGCGACGAGTTGAGAGGTCTATCAATGCGTATCCTCGTCACCAACGATGACGGCATTCACGCGCCGGGATTGAAAATCCTCGAAGCACTCGCCGCCAAGCTGTCGGACGATATCTGGGTGGTCGCCCCCTCCGAAGAGCAATCGGGCGCCGGGCATTCGCTCACCCTTACCCGGCCCGTGCGTCTCAGGAAGCATGGGGAGCGGCGCTTTTCGGTCTCCGGCACGCCGACCGATTCGGTGATGATGGCGCTGCAGGTGGTGCTGGGGGATGTCGGCAAGCCCGATCTGGTGCTGTCGGGGGTCAATCGCGGCGCCAACCTGGCCGAGGACGTGACTTATTCGGGCACCGTCTCCGCGGCGATGGAGGCGGCGCTGGCCGGCATTCCGGCGGTCGCATTGAGCCAGGTCTATGCGCGCGAGGGGATGGGCGACACCGTGCCCTTCGCCGCCGCCGAAGCCTGGGGCGACCGGGTGCTGGCGCCGCTGGTCGGCATGGACATGCCGCACCGCACGCTGATCAACGTCAACTTCCCAGCGCTCGCACCCGACGAGGTGCGCGGCATCAAGATCGCCAAGCAGGGCTTCCACGACTATGGCCGCTCGGCGATCGTGAAGGGCGTCGATCCTCGCGGCTATCCCTATTACTGGTTCGGCCTGGGCGTGACCGAGCACACGCCCGGCCACCAGACCGATCTGGAAGCGGTGCAGGACGGCTGGATCGCGGTCACGCCGCTGCACCTCGACCTGACGCATCATCAATCGCTGGAAGGCCTCGCGGCGACCTATGCGGGCTGACGGCTTGCGCAAGGCCGGCATTTCGCGTCAGACAGGGGCATGATCGCGCCGCGTCGATACCGGGGATACACCACGCTCAGGCGCGCCCCCACCACGCCGGTATGGGTTTCGATCGGCTGGCGCGTGCTGTTCGTCCTCGCCCTCGTCGGCGTCGCCATCACTGTCCACTGGCTCGACCGCGCGGGCCTGCGCGATGTGTATGACGGCGAAGTCAGCTTCGCCGACGTCATCTATTTCACGATGATCTCGATCACCACGACCGGCTATGGCGATATCGCGCCGGTCACCGAACGCGCGCGCCTGTTCGATGCGCTGATCGTCACGCCTATCCGCGTGTTCGTGATCCTGTTGTTCGTCGGCACCGCCTACAGCTTCGTTTTTCGCCGCACCTGGGACAAATGGAGGATGACCTTGATCCAGCGAAACCTCCACGATCACATCGTCGTCGCCGGCTTCGGCGTCAGCAATTCGGAGGCCGTCGACGAGCTGATCGCGCGCGGCACCGATCCGGCCGAGATCGTCATCGTCGATTGCGAGCATGAGGCGCTCGAACGCGCCGAGAAGCTCGGCTGCAACGTGCTGCAGGGCGACGCGACGCGCGATCAAACGCTGATGGACGTGAAGATCGATCGCGCTCGCTCGATGATCGTGTCGGCTGGGCGCGATGACACCTCGATCCTCATCACCCTCACCGCCCGGCACCTCGCGCCCAATCTGCGCATCAGCGTCACCGTGCGCGCCGAGGACAATGAGCTGCCCGCGCGCGCAGCGGGCGCGACGACGGTGATCAACCCGGTCAGCTTCGCCGGGCTGCTGCTCGCCGGATCGTGCAGCGGCCCGCATATCGCCGAGTATCTCTCCGATCTCGCCGCGATCGACGGTCGCGTTGCCTTGAAGGAGCGGATGGTCCACCCCGATGAGGTCGGCAAGCCGCTCTCCGCGATCGCGACCGGCCTGGGCGTGCGCATCTATCGCGGCGAGGAGCCGCACAGCTTCGCCGACCCGGAAGCGAAGGCGCTCCAGGCCGGCGATGTGATCGTCGAGATCGTTCCGCGACGAACCTAAGACAGCAGATCGAGGATCGCGCCCATCACGCAGTAGATGACGAACCAGTATCCCGCGTCGATCAGGAACAGTCTGAAGGACATGCGCGAGAACAGGTAATTCACCCCCATCGCGGGAATGACGAAGCCCAGCGCGATCCCGCCCGCGATCATCAGCGACAGCGTCATGTCGGGATCGCCGTAGGTGCCGAGCGTGTGATCGAGCACGAAGGCGGAGACGACGTTGAGGAGGAAGGTCAGCCCGAAGATCAGGCCCATGTTCGCGCCCTCCCTCAGCGCCTCGTCGCTCAGCCCGCGCGCGGCCTGCCATGCCTTGCCGAACAGCGGCCCGTACCACAGCCCGCCGACCAGGAACCCGGCGACGGACGCCGCCAACACGCCAAGCCAGTGGATCTCGGTTCCCATTGCGCCCTCCCCCTGTTGTTGCGCTGGCGACACGATACGCCCGCCAAACGCAAACGGGAAGCGCGCCCGCGACCCTGTTCAAAAGCCCATCGAATCGCTATGTGCGCGCCCGATCATGGCAACCCAATTTCCCGATACCCCCAAGGTGGGGATGGTTTCGCTCGGCTGTCCCAAGAATCTGGTCGATAGCGAGCGCATCCTGACCAAGCTCCGCTCGGACGGCTATGCCATGTCCGCCGATTACGCCGGCGCGGACGTGGTGCTGGTCAACACTTGCGGTTTCCTCGATTCGGCCAAGGAAGAGAGCCTGGAGGCGATCGGCGAGGCGATCGCCGAGAATGGCCGCGTCATCGTCACCGGCTGCATGGGCAAGGAGGCCGAGGTGATCCGCGCGCGCTTCCCCGGCGTGCTCGCGGTCACCGGTGCGCATCAATATGAGGAGGTCGTCGGCGCGGTGCACGAGGCGGCGCCGATGCCGCCGAACGCGTTCCTCAACCTGGTGCCCGAAAGCGGGCTCAAGCTCACCCCGCGTCATTACAGCTATCTGAAGATTTCGGAGGGCTGCAACCATCGCTGCGCCTTCTGCATCATCCCCGCCCTGCGCGGCGATCTCGTCTCTCGCCGCCCCGACGCGGTGCTGCGCGAGGCCGAGAAGCTCGTCGCCGCCGGCACCAGGGAACTGCTGGTCATCAGCCAGGACACGTCCGCCTACGGCATCGACATCCGCGACGAGCCGCGCATGTGGCACGGCCGCGAGGTGGTGCCGCACATGACCGATCTCGCCCGCGAACTCGGCGGCCTCGGCGCCTGGGTGCGGCTGCACTATGTCTATCCCTACCCGCATGTCGACCGCGTCATCCCACTGATGGCCGAGGGGCTGGTGCTGCCCTATCTCGATATACCCTTCCAGCACGCCTCACCCAGGGTGCTGCGCGCGATGCGCCGCCCGGCGAACGACGTGAAGGTACTCGAACGCATCCGCCGCTGGCGCGAGATCGCCCCCGATCTCGCCATCCGATCGACCTTCGTCGTCGGCTTCCCCGGCGAGACCGAAGAGGATTTCCAATACCTCATGGACTGGCTGGAGGAAGCCCGGCTCGACCGCGTCGGCGCGTTCCGCTTCGAGGCCGTCGAAGGCGCCGCCGCCAATGCCCTGCCCGATCCGGTGCCCGAAGAGGTCAAGGAGGAACGCTACGCCCGGCTGATGGCGCTCACCGCCCGCATTTCGGCGGAGAAGCTCCAGGCGAAGATCGGCCGCACGCTCGACGTCATCATCGATGCGGTGGATGCGGAGACCGGCCGCGCCACCGGCCGCTCCAAGGCCGATGCGCCCGAGATCGATGGCGAGGTTCATCTCCGCGATGCGGGCCATGTGGCGGAGGGGGATATCCTCAGGGCGCAAATCGAGGATGCCGACGAGCATGATCTGTTCGGAACGCCCGTGATCGCCTAGTCAGGCGCGATGACCGATTTCGCCTCGCTTCTCCAGCCCGACAAAGGCCAGTCCGCCCGCACGCTCCATGTCGTCCATCCGGATGCCTGGCCTGACTGGCTCGCCGCGCAGCCGCCGCGCGTGCGCGCCGCGGTCGCCGCGCACGGGCTCACCGGAAAGCCTGGCAACGCCGCGGTTCTCCCGGGCGAAGCGACCGAGGACTGGTCGGCGTTGCTCGTCTGCAACGAACCGACGTCGTCGCCCTGGCGCATCGCCTCGCGCGCGTCCGCATTGCCTGAGGGCGCCTATCGGCTTGCCGAGGGCGATGTCGGCGCGGCGGGGCTCGGCTGGCTGCTCGCCCAGCATCGTTTCGAGCGGTACAAGAAGGCCGAGGGGCAAACCGGCCCGCGCATCCTCCTGACGGGCGATCCGGCGCGAGTGGAGGAGACGGTGCGCCTCGCCGAAGCGACCGCTTTGGTCCGCGATCTGGTCGATACGCCCACCGCCGATATGGGGCCGCTCCAGCTTGAGGCGGAAGTCAAGCGTCTCGCGGACCGGCATGGGGCGATGCTGCACGTCACCAAGGGCGCCGATCTCGAAAAGCAGTTCCCAATGGTCCATGCCGTCGGCCGCGCCGCCGACAAGGCGTTCGCGCCGCGATTGATCGAGCTCCAATGGGGCAATCCGAAGCACCCACGCATCGCGCTGGTCGGTAAGGGCGTGTGCTTCGATTCGGGCGGGCTCGACATCAAGCCCGCCGCCGGCATGCGGCTGATGAAGAAGGATATGGGCGGCGCGGCGCACACGCTGGCCTTGGCGGCGCTGGTGATGGAAGCGCACCTGCCGGTTCGCCTCCACCTGCTGATCCCGGCGGTTGAGAATGCGATCGCCGGCAACGCCTTCCGCCCCGGCGATGTGCTGACCAGCCGCAAGGGACTGACCGTCGAGGTGACCAACACCGACGCCGAAGGGCGGCTGATCCTCGCCGATGCGCTGGCAAGAGCCGGCGAAGACGATCCCGCGCTGATCCTCGATTTCGCGACGCTGACCGGAGCGGCGCGCGTGGCGCTCGGTCCCGACCTGCCCGCGAC
Organism: Sphingomonas gilva; assembly: GCF_003515075.1. Taxonomy (GTDB): domain Bacteria; phylum Pseudomonadota; class Alphaproteobacteria; order Sphingomonadales; family Sphingomonadaceae; genus Sphingomonas; species Sphingomonas gilva. The sequence goes on along the minus strand of NZ_QWLV01000005.1, from coordinate 29,373 downwards.
CTTCGCCAATGACGAAACACTGGCGACGGACCTGCTCGCCGCCGGTGAGGCGGTCCACGATCCCCTGTGGCGGATGCCGCTATGGGACGGCTACAGGGACATGCTGAAATCGGACATCGCCGATCTCAACAACGCCCCCGAAGGCGGCTTCGCGGGTGCGGTGACGGCCGCGCTGTTCCTCCAGCGCTTTGTGCCCGGCGACGTGCCCTGGGCGCATTTCGACACCTTCGCCTGGCGTCCCGCCGCCAAGCCCGGCAGGCCGAAGGGCGGCGAAGCCTACGGCCTGCGAGCCGCCTGGGAGGTGCTCAAGACGCGCTATCCGGCGCGCTAGAGCGTCGCCGCCGCCTCGATGATCGGCACGAATTTCGCTGCGGTGAGGCTCGCGCCGCCGACCAATGCGCCGTCGACATGTTCGGCCGCCAGGATCGCGCCCGCATTGTCGCCCGTCACCGACCCGCCATAGAGGATGCGGATGCCGTCGGCGGCGTCGCCGACCAGCGATCGCATCTTGGCGCGGGCGATCGCGTGGATCGACGCGATCTCATCGAGCGTGGGCGTGCGGCCGGTACCGATCGCCCAACGCGGCTCGTAGGCCAAGGTCAGCCAGCCTCCCTCGGCGGTCTCGGGCAGCGACTTTTCGATCTGCGCCTGCACCACGCGCTCGGCGCGGCCGGCGTCGCGCTCGGCTTCGCTCTCGCCGCAGCACAGGATCACCTCGAGGCCGTGGCGGTGTGCCGCAGCGGCCTTGGCCCAGGCGTCCTGGCTGGTCTCATGCTGGTCGGCGCGGCGTTCGCTGTGGCCGACGATCACCATGCGCGCACCGATCTCCCGGAGCATCGCCGCCGAGATGCAGCCGGTATGCGCGCCCCTGTCCGCCTCGTGGCAATCCTGCGCGCCGATCGGCAGCGCCCCTGCGACGCCGACCGCCGCCTCGATCAAGGTGAAGGGCAGCCCCAGCATGACGTCGACGCCCGGATTTTCCACCGCCGCCCTCGCGATCGCCGCCACCTCGGGCAGATCCGCTCGAAGCCCGTTCATCTTCCAATTGCCTGCGACCAACTTGCGGCGCTGCATGGCCATCCCCCCGTTCCGAAGCTGGGCGACGGGTAGCAGCCGCGGCTTGAAGCGCAAGGGCACCACCCCTAAAGCAGCCGCTCCATCTCTATCGGGCGCGCCGCTTCTCATGATCACCTTCTTCCGCCGCATTCTCAATTCGAAGATCGGCCTGCTCCTCGCCTTCGTGCTGCTCGGCGTCATCGCGCTGGGCTTCGCGGCGATGGACGTGCAGAATCTCGGCGGCTTTGGCACGAACACCGGCGCAGGCGGCCCGGTCGCGGAGGTGGCGGGCGAAGAGGTGCCGCAGAGCGAGCTCGCCAATCGCGTCGATCAGGAATGGCGCACTGCGCGCCAGCAGCAGCCGACGCTCGACATCGCCGCCTTCGTCGCGCAGGGCGGCGCGGAGCAGACGCTGGAGCGCATCGTCAACGGCATGGCGCTGCAGGCCTTTGCGCAGGCGAACGGCATGCGCGTCAGCGAACGGCTGGTCGAGGGGCGCATCGCCAGCATTCCGGCCTTCCAAGGGCCTTCGGGCAAGTTCGATCAGGCGATCTTCCGCCAGATCCTCGCCTCCGAACGGATCAGCGAAGCGCAGCTGCGCGCCGATATCGCGCGTGAGACGCTGGTCAATCAGCTGATGGGGCCGATCGTCGGCGCAGCGCAAGTGTCGCAGCAGCTCGCAACACCTTATGCCAATCTGCTGCTCGAACGCCGTACCGGCCAGTTCGCGCTGATCCCCGCGACGGCCTTGCCGGAGGGCGCCGAGCCCACCGCACAGGAGATTCAGACCTATTATCAGCGCAACATCCAGCGCTTCACCATCCCCCAGCGGCGCGTGGTGCAATACGCGGCGTTCGACAAGAGCAAGGTGGCGGAGGCTGCGCGGCCGACCGACGCGGAGATCGCGCAGACCTACAATGCCAACCGCGCACAATATGCCGCGCGGGAGACCCGTGATCTCACCCAGGTGATCGTCGCCGATCAGGCGGGCGCCAACGCCATCGCGGAGCGCGTGCGCGGCGGCGCGACGCTGGCGGCGGCGGCGCAGGCGGCAGGGCTTGAGGCGACGACGATCGGCGATGTCGAAAAGGCGGCGCTCGCGGGGCAATCGTCCCAGGCCGTGGCCGACGCGGCCTTCTCCGCGGCCGAGGGCGCGGTCGCCGGTCCGGTCCGGTCCGCGCTCGGCTGGCATGTCGTGCGCGTCGAGGACGTCGCGCAGATCGCCGGCCGCTCGCTCGAACAGGCGCGCGAGGAGATCGCGGCCGAACTCACCACCAGCAAGGCCGCCAACGCGATGGCCGATCTGGTGACCAATATCGAGAACGCAGTCAGCGAGGGCGCGAGCTTCACCGAGGTCGCGCAGCAATTCGGCCTGACTCCTGTGAGGTCGCCCGCGGTCACCAGCAACGGCATGAACCCCGACGCGCCGCAGGCGACCCCCGCGCCCGAACTCACCGCCGTGCTGCAAGCCGCGTTTGAAGCGGAACAGGGCGACGATCCGCAGGTGGCGAGCTTGCCCGGAGACACCGGCTATGTGCTCTGGGGGCTCGAATCGATCGTCCCCGCGACGCCGCGTCCGCTCGCCCAGGTGCGGGACACGGTCGCGCGGTCGGTGGTGCTGGAACGTCAGCAGCGCGCCGCGCGCACGGCCGCGCGCGAGGTCGTCGCCAAGATCAATCGCGGCACTTCGATGGCCCAGGCGCTGCGCGAGACCGGCCTCACCCTGCCGCCGAGCGAGACCGTCGCCGGCACCCGGTCCGAGCTGACCTCGCAGCAGGGCCGCCTCGCACCGCCGATCGCGCTGATGTTCAGCATGGCGGAGGACAGCGCCAAGCAGCTCGAGGCGCCGAACAACCAGGGCTTCCTCGTCGTCTATCTGGACGAGGTGGTGGAGGGTGACGCATCGAAGAGTCCCGAGGTGATCGCCGCCACCCGCGCCGGCCTCGGCCGCGTCGCAGGCCAGGAATATGCCGAGCAGTTCACCAATGCCGTGCGCGCCGCGGTTGGCACGACGATCAACACGGAAGGCGTCGCAGCCGCCAAGCGCCAGATCAGCGGCGGGCAGTGAGCGAGGACGCAGCCGAACGTCTGCGGCAGGGCAAGCCGGCGCTCATCTGGCGGCGGCGCATCGCCGACACCGAAACGCCGGTGTCCGCCGCACTCAAGACGATCGAGCCGGGCCGCGGCGACTTTCTGCTCGAATCGGTCGAGGGCGGGCAGGTTCGCGGGCGCTACAGCCTGATCGGCCTCGCCCCTGACCTGGTGTTCCGCGCAGACGGCGACAGCGCCGCGATCAACCGCGCCTGGCTGACCGATCGCGGCGCGTTCGCGCCGTGCGAAGCCGGCGCGCTGGCGTCCTTGCATGCGCTGGTCGCCGAATGCCGCGCCGACATACCGGCCGAGCTGCCCCGCGCGCTTGCCTGCCTCGTCGGCTATTTCGGCTATGAGACGATCGGCCTGGTCGAGTCCCTGCCCCGCCCCGCCGCCGATCCGCTCGGCCTGCCCGACATGCTATTCGTCCGCCCGACGACGATCCTGGTGTTCGATCGTTTGGCCGATGCACTTTTCCTCATCGCGCCGGTCTGGGCGGGCGGCGATGCCGAGATCGCCGCGGCGGAGGAACGTCTCGATGCGATAGAGGCGCGCCTCGCCGCGCCGACGCCGTCGGATGCGCGCGACGCACTCGCCGAACCGCCGGAAAACTTGGCTCCGGTGTTGCCGCCCGGTCGCTATGCCGAGATGGTGGCGCAGGCGAAGGACTACATCGCAGCCGGCGACATCTTCCAGGTGGTGCTCGCACAGCGCTTCACCGCGCCCTTTTCCCTTCCTCCTTTCGCGCTCTATCGCGCACTCAGGCGGATCAATCCGTCGCCCTTCCTTTATTTCCTCGATTTTCCGGGCTTCGCACTGACCGGCTCCTCGCCCGAGATCCTTGTCCGCGCGCGCGATGGCGAGGTGACCATCCGCCCGATCGCCGGCACGCGGCCGCGCGGGCGGACCGCGGTGGAGGATGCCGAGCAGCGCGCCAGCCTGCTCGCCGATCCCAAGGAGCGCGCCGAGCATCTGATGCTGCTCGATCTCGGCCGCAACGATGTCGGCCGCGTGGCTACGCCCGGCAGCGTGCAGGTGACCGACAGCTATGCGGTGGAGTTCTACAGCCACGTCATGCACATCGTGTCGAACGTCGTCGGCCGGCTCGATCCCGCCAGGGATGCGATCGACGCACTGTTCGCGGGCTTTCCCGCTGGCACCGTCTCGGGCGCGCCGAAGGTCCGCGCCTGCCAGATCATTGCCGAGCTGGAGGGCGAGGCGCGGGGCGCCTATGCTGGCGGCGTCGGCTATTTCTCTCCGGACGGCAGCATGGACAGCTGCATCGTGCTCAGGACCGCGGTGGTGAAGGACGGCACGATGCATGTGCAGGCAGGTGCGGGCATCGTCGCGGACAGCGATCCCGCCTATGAACAGCGCGAGTGCGAGGCCAAGGCGGGCGCGCTGCTCGCCGCCGCGCGTGAGGCGGTGCGCGTCGCGGGTGAGGCGCGTTTCGGCCAGTGAGCCGTCAGGCGCGGGCGCGCAGGCTCCGCATCAGCTCGCGGCCATGCTGGGTGATCGAAGCGTAGCGATAAAGCGATCGCATCCCGGCGATCATCACCAATTCATACTGCACCAGACCTTGATCGACGAGGAACTGCACGTCGAGCGCGAACTGGTGCTCGTCGGTCCCCGCGCCCAGGCTGAAGATGTCGAGCGTCGCGGTTTCCGGCCACGCGCGGTCGAGGCGCGTCAGCGCCGCCCTGGCGAACGTCCGCCGCGCGACATCTTCAAGCATCTGGCGGTCGTCGGCCACGGGTTCGCGCTCCGGAAAAGCGAGATTGCGGTGCGCGACCCGAGAGCCCTGTGGGATGCGGTGTGCGTTTAGATTCGGTTCAGACCGGTTAAGATTCGGTTAACGCCGTTCACCAGCCGCATTGCTTGCCGCGGTTCTGCTGGTCGAGCCACGTCTTGAGCGGGGCGAAATATTCGACCATCGCCTTGCCGGACATCTCGCGGTTGCTGGTGAACGCCTCCAGCGCATCGGGCCACGGTTTGGACGCGCCCATCTCCAGCATCGCGTTGAGCTTCGCGCCGACCTCCTTGTCGCCGTAGAAGGAGCAGCGGTGCAGCGGCCCCTTCCATCCGGCCGCATCGCACGCCGCCTTGTAGAACTGGAACTGCAGCAGCCGCGCGAGGAAATAGCGGGTGTAGGGCACGCTGGCCGGGATATGGTATTTGGCGCCCGCGTCGAACTTGCTCTCGTCGCGTTCGGCCGGCGGCTCGATCCCCTGATATTGCAGACGCAGCGCATCCCAAGCCGATTGATAATCGGCCGGCTTGATCTGGCCGGAGAAAATACCCCAGCGATATTTGTCGATCAGCAGGCCGAACGGCAGGAAGGCGACCTTGTCCATCGCCTGGCGCAACAGCAGGCCGATATCCTTGTCCGCGCTCGGCACCTGCGACTGCTGGAGCAGCCCGATCTGGACGAGATACTCAGGCGTGATCGACAGCGCCACCATGTCGCCGATCGCCTCGTGGAAGCCGTCGTTCGCGCCGTCGAGGTGGAGATAATCCTGCTGGTTATAGGCGCGCTGGTAGTAGTTGTGGCCCAGCTCGTGATGGATGGTGACGAAGTCGTCCCCGTTCACCTTGATGCACATCTTGATGCGCAGATCGTCCTTGTTGTCGATGTCCCAGGCGGAGGCGTGGCACTGCACCTCCCGGTCGGCGGGCTTGGTGAACATCGACCGCTGCCAGAAGCTCTCGGGCAGCGGCGCGAAGCCGAGCGAGGAGAAGAAGCCCTCCCCGCCCTTCACCATCTTGATCGGATCATATTGCTTGGCGACGAGCAGATCGGTGATGTCGTAGCCGAGATCGCCCGCGCCCGCCGGCGCTACGATATCGTAGATGTTGCCCCATTCCTGCGCCCACATATTGCCCAGCAGATCGGCGCGGATCGGGCCCGTCTCCGCCTGCACCTGATCGCCGTATTTTTCGTTGAGCTTGTCGCGCGTGAAGCAGTGCAACGCATCGTAGAGCGGCTTGACCTCGCCCCACAGCGCATCGGTCAGCTTGGCGAATTCGGCCGGCGGCATGTCGTAGTTGGATCGCCACATCGCGCCGGCGTCGGCATAGCCGAGCTCCTTGGCGCCCTCGTTCGTCAAGGCGATCAGCTTGGCGTAATCGGCCCGCATCGGCGCACCGACATTATCGTGCCAGCTGGTCCACATTTCCTTGAGCTCGGCCGGGTTGCGGTTGGTGCCCATCGCCGCTTCGATGTCGCTGCCGTTGATCGGCTTGCCGTTCAGCGTGCCGCGCCCCTTGCCGTAGATCGACTGCAGCCCGGTCGAGAGGTTGGCGAGCTCGGTCGCCGCGCCGTCGCGCGTCGGCGCCGGCAGCGTGATGCCGCCGCGCAGCTTGTCGAGCTTGCGCTTGAGCTCTGGCGAGAGGCCGGGCGCCTTCTCGAATTTCGCCGCCTCGAGCGCATATTGGACGCGCAGCTCGGTCAGCGCGGCGGAGGATTCGGCGACCAGCGCATCGGTATCGTCGGTGATGTAGGTGGCGTTGACCCATTCGATGCGGCTGGCGTCGATCGATTCGTCGAACAGCCGCTTCTCGGCGGCGTCGACAAAGGCCTGCGCCTCGGCGGCGGTCTGGGCGTGAGCGGGCGCAGCAACGGCGAGCGCGGCGACGAGCGACAGCGGAGCGAATGCGAACAGGCGCATGATGCGGTTCCCCTTTGTGTTTTGCTATGCCTCGCACAGTGCGCGGGCCGCCACACGGGGTCAACCGGCCAGGAAGTCGGCGATGGCCTCTCCGAAAGGCGCCTTGGTGACGACGTTCATGTGATTGCCCGGCACCTCGACATGCTTCGCCGACGGCATCAACGCGGCGAGCGCCTCATGGCTGCCATTGTCGTCGTCGGCGTCGCCCGCCAGGATCAGCGCCGGCTGGTTGATCGCGGCGATCTCCGCTTCGGTCGTATCGACGAAGCTGTCGAGGATGCCGAGCAGCGCGACGGGATCGCCGCCGGTGGTCTTGAGGAAGGCCTCCGCGAACCACTCGGGCGTCCCCTTTTCGAAGCTGCCGAGATTGCTGAGGACGTTGCGGAAATGCGCGCCGCGCTTGCCGGTGTCGGTCAGCCCCTCCAGCCCCATGCCCGAGACAATGACCTTCCCGGGCGTCGCGCCCTTGACCAGCATGCGCACCACCGTCCGCCCGCCAAGCGAATAGCCGCCCAGGTCGTAATCGATGAGGCCAAGGTGCGCGATCAGCGCCAGACCATCGTCCGCCAGCACATCGGGCGGATAGGCGTTCGGGTTGTGCGGCTTGCCGCTTTCGCCATGCGCGCGCAGATCGGGCATGATCACGCGAAAGCCGCGCGCCGCGATCGCCGCGGCGTGGCCGTAGCGGATCCAGTTGGTGTCCGCGTCCGAGAAATAGCCGTGGAGCAGCACCACCGGCCGCCCCTCTCCCGTTTGATGCCAGGCAAGGCTGACGCCGTCGGGCGCGGCGAAACGATGCGATTCAATCGGGGAGCTTGCCAACGGCCTTGATCCATCTGTCTGTGAGGGGCTTGTATTCGTCAGCGCGGGCGCGCGGCAACGTGCTGGTATCGATCCAGGCTTCGTGCATGCTCTCCACCCCGAAATGATGCCTGGGGTGGAAGCGGGATGGATCATCGAAGCTGCCGACGGTCAGATCCATATTCTCGCTATCGGGATGCGCAAACCCCAGTGGCGTGCCGCACGCCGAGCAGAAAGGGCGCTGCGCGATCGGCGAAGAGGCATACCAGTCGGGCTCGCCATCCCACGCCACCGCCGCCTTTTTCACGTTCTTGAAGGCGATCGACACGCCGCCGGTGGCGCGCTGACACATGCGGCAGTGGCACAGATAGGCGTCGTCATCGCCGATCTCCGCGGTGTAGCGGACGCGGCCACACTGGCAGCCGCCGGTCATCCTGTCGGTCATTCGAGCTCTCCAGGTCCTGCGCCGCGCCAGGCGGCCAGATCCGACGGCTGGGTTTCATGCGCGGGAACGTCCGGGTCAAGCACTACCCAGGGCTGCTTGCGCGAGACCCACAGATGCGCCTGCGGCCTGAGCCAGCCGGTATCGTCGAGCGAACCGGCCTTGACCGTCACGCGGTCGTCGGATGCGCTGGACTGGTGATAGACGCGGCTGCCGCACACGCGGCAGAAATAGCAGCGCGTGCGGGTGCCGAGATCGGTGCCGCGCTCCCACCAGCCGGTTTCTCCCTCGACCGCGAAATGCTCGACGCGCACCGGCAGCGACATGCCGAAGGCGCTGGCCGACTGTTTCTGGCACTCGCGGCAATGGCAGGCATAGACCGCCGGGCGCGGGCCGGTGATGCGGTATCGCACCGCGCCACACTGGCAGCCGCCGGTCAGCGGTTCGTTCATTGGCTCTCTCCCTCATCGCAGGCCGCACTTCGATGAACGTAACGCCGAGCTGGGCGGAAATTGCCGGCGGCACGCGGAGACACGAATGCTGCACCGCAAAAAAAATATTCCGCGTGCCCCTTTCAATAGATAAGCATGCTTAATATATGTGCGCCTATGAGCGAACCTCTTGGCCTTTTGATCGCAGACGTTTCCCGCCTGATGCGGCGCCGCTTCGACGAGCGCGCGCGCACCATCGGCCTCACGCGCGCGCAGTGGCGCACGCTGGTCGTCCTTTCGCGCAACGAGGGCAGCAATCAGGGCAAGCTCGCCGAACTGCTCGATGTCGAACCGATCACGCTGTGCCGCATGGTCGATCGGCTGGAGGAAGCCGGCCATGTCGAGCGCCGCCGCGATCCCGCCGATCGCCGGGCCTGGCTGATCTACCTGACCGACGCCGCCCGCCCGCTGCTCGCCGATATCCGCGTGATCGCCGACGAGCTGTTCGAGGATGCGCTTGCCGGCCTCGACACAGCGGCGCGCGAACAGCTCTACGCGGCGCTCAGCGTCATCCGCGCCAATCTTTCCGACACAACCGAATTGAACGAGGTCGCCAATGGCTGATGCAGACCCTCGCCGCCCCGTGGCCGACGAACTGGCGATCGACGAGACCGCCGTCGCCACTGAAAAGCCGCGCCGCCGCTGGCTGAAGCCGCTGCTGATGTTCGGCGTGCCGCTGCTGATCGCAGCGGTGGTCGGCTATGTCTGGCTGACGTCAGGCCGCTATGTCTCGACCGACAATGCCTATGTCCAGCAGGACATGGTGTCGATCAGCCCCGATGTATCGGGCCGCATCGTCGAGGTGCGCGTGCGCGAGAACCAGACGGTCGAGGCAGGCGACGTGCTGTTCGTCATCGACCCCGAGCCCTATCGCATCGCGCTTGCCCAAGCCGATGCGGCGCTCGCCGCCGCGCGGGTGCAGGTCAATACGATGGCCACCGACACCGGCGGCGCCGCGGCCGATATCCAGAGCGCCAATGCCGATATCGAGCTGGCGCAGGCGACCTATGACCGGCAGGCGGCGCTGATGCAGCGTGGGTTCACCACGCGCGCCGCGCTCGACAGCGCCCGGCACGAGGTGGCGGCAGCTCGCGCCCGTCTGGCCAACGCGCAGGCCGATGCCGCTCGCGCGCGCCAGCAGCTCGGCAGCGGCACCGGCGCGTCGGGCTCCCCTGCGGCAATCCAGGCGGCGCTCGCCCAGCGCGAGAAGGCTGCGCTCGATCTCGAACGCACCACCGTGCGTGCGCCCGCCGACGGCATCGTCAGCCAGACCGGCCGCCTTCAGGTCGGCGGCATCGTGCCGAGCGGCGTGCCTGCATTGAGCCTGGTCAAGAGCGACCATGTCTGGATTGAGGCGAACTACAAGGAAACCGATCTCGCCCACATGGCCGTCGGCCAACCGGTGGCGATCGAGCTCGACGCCTATCCCGATATCGAGGTGCATGGCCGTGTCGCCAGCATCGGCGCGGGCACCGGCTCCGAGTTCTCCGTCCTCCCCGCGCAGAACGCCAATGGCAACTGGGTGAAGGTGACGCAGCGCGTGCCGGTGCGCATCGCCATCGAGGGCAAGCCTGCGCGGCCGCTGATCGCCGGCCTTTCCGCCGACGTCACCGTCGATACCCAGCCGGAGAAATGACCACGGCCCATCCCGGCGAGGCGGCGCTTCCGGTCAAGCACCGCTGGCTGCTCACCATCGGCGTTATGGGCGCGATGGTGATGCAGATCCTCGATACGACCATCGCCAATGTCGCCCTGCCGCACATGCAGACCAGCCTGGGCGCGACGATGGACAGCGTCACCTGGGTGCTGACCAGCTATATCGTGGCCACCGCGATCGCGTTGCCGGCGACGGGATGGCTGTCCGACCGGTTCGGATCGCGCAACCTGTTCCTGATTGCGGTCGGTGGCTTCATCATCGCGTCCATGCTGTGCGGCACCGCCGTCAACCTCGAAGAGATGGTGCTGTTCCGCATCTTCCAGGGCGTGTTCGCCGCCTTCATCAACCCGCTGTCGCAGACCGCGATGCTAGACATCAACCCGCCCGAGCGCCACGCCAAGGCGATGGCGGTATGGGGCATGGGGGTGATGGTCGGGCCGATCCTGGGCCCGGTGATCGGCGGCTGGCTGACCGAAAGCTACAACTGGCGCTGGGTGTTCTACGTCAACCTGCCGGTCGGGGCGCTGACCTTCGCTATCCTGTGGTTCCTGCTGCCGTCTCGGCCGAAGGGCGCGCGGGGCTTTGACATCACCGGGTTCGCGCTGATCGCCATCGCGGTCGCCGCGTTCCAGCTGATGCTCGACCGCGGGCAGGCCGAGGACTGGTTCCAGAGCTGGGAGATCATCGGCTGGGCGGCGCTGTCGGCGATGTTCGCCTGGATGGCGTTGGTGCATCTGGCGACGGCGAAGAATCCGCTGTTCGACCGGCATCTGTTCAAGAACCGCAACCTCGTCACCGGCATGTTCTTCATGCTGGTGATCGGCCTCGCGACGATGGCGCCGATGGCGCTGCTGCCGCCGATGCTGCAATCGCTGTTCGGCTATCCGGTGATCGACACCGGGCTGCTGCTCGCCCCGCGCGGGCTGGGCGTGCTCGTCACCATGTTCCTCGCCGGGCAGCTGATGGGCCGGATCGATCCGCGCTGGATGATCGGCATCGGCTTGGCGATCTTCTCCTTTTCGCTGTGGCAGATGGCGCATTGGTCGCTGGAGATGGATTGGCGGCCGGTGGCGATCAGCGGCTTCGTCCAGGGGCTCGGCATGGGGCTGGTGTTCATGCCGCTGAACGCGATGGCGTTCGCGACGCTCGGCCCGCAATACCGCACCGATGGGGCCAGCCTGCTCAACCTGTTCCGCTCGATCGGCGCCTCGGCCGGCATCTCGATGGTGACGATGTTCCTCGCGCGAAACACGCAGATCAGCCATGCCGATATCGGCCAGCATGTCACCGCGCAGACCATCCCCTCGCTCGACCTCAGCGCCGCCGACCGGTTCGGGTCATTGGCGGAAGGGGTGTTCGCCGCGGCCAATGCCGAGGTGACGCGCCAGGCGATGATGATCGCCTATATCGACGACTTCTACCTGATGGCGATCGTCTCGATCGCCGTCCTGCCCCTGGTGCTGCTGCTCAAGCGGCCGGCGAAGATCGAGATCGTTCACTCCGAATAGGTCAGGCGGCCTTCTTCAGGTGCCGGCGGCCGAGCAGCTCGGCGATCTGCACCGCGTTCAATGCCGCGCCCTTGCGGAGATTGTCGGACACGCACCACAGCGCCAGGCCGTTCTCGACGGTCGGGTCCTCGCGCACGCGGCTGACATAGGTGGCGTATTCGCCGACGCACTCGACAGGGGTGACGTAGCCCGCATCCTCGCGCTTATCGACCAGCATCACGCCGGGCGCCTCGCGCAGGATCGACTGCGCCTGCTTTGCCGAGATCTCGTTCTCGAACTCGATATGCACGGCCTCCGAATGGCCGACGAAGACGGGCACGCGCACGCAGGTGGCGACGACCTTGATCTTGGGATCGAGGATCTTCTTGGTCTCGACCACCATCTTCCATTCCTCCTTGGTGAAGCCGTCATCGAGGAAGCTGTCGATGTGCGGGATCACGTTGAAGGCGATCTGCTTGGTGAACTTGTGCGGAGTCGGCTGGTCGCCGACGAAGATGTCGCGCGACTGCTCGAACAGCTCGTCCATCCCCGCCTTGCCGGCGCCCGAGACCGACTGATAGGTTGCGACGACGACGCGCGTGATCTTCGCCGCATCGTGCAGCGGCTTCAATGCGACGACCATCTGCGCGGTCGAGCAGTTGGGGTTGGCGATGATGTTCTTCTTCGTATAGCCATCGATCGCCTCCGGGTTCACCTCGGGCACGATCAGCGGCACGTCCGGGTCCATGCGGTAGAGCGAGGCGTTGTCGATCACCGTGCAGCCGGCGGCGGCGAAGCGCGGGGCGTGCGCCTTGCTGCCTTCGGAACCGATCGCGAACAGGGCCATGTCCCAGCCGGTGGGGTCGAAATTCTCGATATTCTGGACCTTGAGCTTGCGCCCGGTCTCGCCGAAATCGACCTCGTCGCCCTGGCTGCGCGACGAAGCGAGCACGGCGATCTCATCGATCGGGAATTCGCGCTCCGCCAGGATGTTGAGCATCTCGCGCCCGACATTGCCCGTCGCCCCAGCGACCACCACCCGGTAACCCATTGTTCGACCCTTCAAACTTCGCGGCAAACTTCTCTAAGCTCGCGCATATGCGGTATGAATTTCGCGCCCGTGGCCTTGGCGTGGGGCGTCGCGCGGCGTCCGTAGCAGGACGCCGCGATGTAGGACAGAGGCGCGCGCTTTTGCGCTGCCAAGCCTGGCTTCATTCCGCCTCGAGGACGTGCCGGTCGAGGAAGTCCTCGATCGTCTTCCACAGGTGAACGCTGATGCCGGGCCCGCCGACCGAGTGGGTTTCGCCGGGATAGAGCATCGATTCAAACGGTTGTGCGTTCTTCTGCATCTTCGACATGAGCAAGGTGGTGTTGGTCAGGATGACGTTGTCGTCGGCCATGCCATGGATCACCAGCATCGGATCAACGATCTTCCCCGCCTCCGGAATCACGTCGGAGCTCGAATAGCTTTTCGGGTCCTTGTTCGGATCGCCCAGGAAGCGTTCGGTATAGTGGGTGTCGTAGAGGTCCCACTGGGTCACCGGCGCGCCGGCGATGCCCGCGGCATAGACGCCGGGGTTCGCCGCCAGCATCTTCGCAGTCATATAGCCGCCATAGGACCAGCCATAGGTGGCGATCTTCGCCGGATCGACGAAGCTCTGCCGCTTGAGCCATTCGGCCCCGGCGAGCTGATCGGCGACCTCGACCGATCCCATCGCATGATAGATGTGATCCTCGAACGCCTTGCCGCGATTGGCCGAGCCGCGATTGTCGAGAATGAAGACGACCCAGCCCTTGTCGACCAGATACTGGTGCAGCGGATTGGCCCAGTTGTGCATCACCTGCTGCGATCCCGGCCCGCCATAATGCTGGAAGAACACGGGATATTTCTTGCCCGGCTCGAGCGGCGGGGTGATCATCCGCCAGTGCAGCGTGGTGCCGTCGGCCGCCTTCAGCGTGCCGTACTGGCTCGGCCGGTGGCTCGCCATGTAAGGGAAATAGGGGTGGCCTTCGGCCAGCTTGTTCTCCGCGATCCAGGCGATCTGCTTGCCGTTCGCGTCCGCCAGGTACGACTGAGGCGGATTGTTGGGATTGGAGCGCGTGACGATGATCCGGCTCGCCGCGCCGTCCATCGACGCGCTGTTCCACCAGCCCGCCTCGGTCAGCCGGATGATCTCGGCCGGACGGGCAAGGTCCATCGCGTAGAGATGGCGTTCGAGCACGCCGTCCTTGTTGGCGGTGAAGAACAGCCGCCCCTTGGCCTCATCGAACCCGGCGATGTCGGCGACCTCCCAGTCGCCCTTGGTCAGCTGGGTCCATTTGCCGTCGGCAAAGCGATAGAGATGGCCGTGGCCGTCACGCTCCGACCACCAGATGAAGCTGCCATCGTCCATGAAGCGATAGGCGTCGCTCAAATTGATCCAGCTCCGGTCGCCCGATCTCTCGGTGAACAGCACGCTCGACTTGCCCGTCCGGGGATCGACCTTGAGCATGTCGAGCCGCTTCTGGTCGCGCGACTGGCGCTGGACGTAGAGCGCGGAGGCGTCGGGCGCCCAATCGACCCGGGCGATGTAGATGTCGGTCTCCTCGCCAAGATCGACCTTTACCGGATTGGAGCCGTCGGCGCGCATGATGTGCAGTTCGTTGAGCACATTGGGCGTGCCCGCGCGCGGATAGCGCTGGTCATAGACCTTGGTGCCCTCCGCGCCGATCGCCGCGCGGCTGACGATGCCGACGGGCGCCTCGTCGAAGCGTTGCACCGCGACCATCGCGTCGCCCGGCGACCACCAATAGCCGGTGTAGCGGCTCATTTCCTCCTGCGCGACGAACTCGGCCTCGCCCCAGTGGATCGTGCCGCCGCCGCCCTGGGTCAGCTGCCTCGCCTGCCCGCTCGCCAGATCGACCGCCCACAGATTCTGGTCGCGCACGAACGAGACATACTTGCCCGCGGGGCTGACCACCGCGTTCAACTCGGCTTCGGGCGTCTCGGTCAGGCGGCGGGTCTTGCCGTCCAGCGTGGCGAGATAGAGATCGCCGTCCAACGGCACGAGGATCGACTTGCCGTCGGGCGCCCAGTCATAGCTGACGATGCCCTTCTGCGATCCGATGCGGCGGCGCTCGCGCTGCATCTTCTCTTCCTCCGAAAGCTCGGCGCCGGTGCCGACCGCCTTCGAATCGACCAGCATGCGGGACTGGCCGGTGCGCGTGTCCATCGCCCACAGATCGAGCCGGCTCTGTTCGTCGGCGCGCGGCTTCAGGGAGGTGAGCAGCGTCCCGTCGGGCGAAAGCGTCTGGACGCCGCCGGTCGAACCGCTGAGCCCGGGATTGCCGAACACGCGCTCAAGCGTCAGTTCCCGAGGCGCGCCCGCTTGCGCAGCGTCCTCAGCCATGGCGGGGCTCGCCAGGCACGCGAGCAATGCGCTCGCCAGCAGCCGGGATTTCGGCATCGTCCATCTCCAGTTCCGATTGCGGATCGCCATGCGAATGCAGGCCTATGCCGGGCGTTATCGCGAGGTGAGACGAAGAGGTAAAGGGGTGGATTGAGGGGATATGCGCGCAAAACCTCCCCGGCACGGGGAGGGGGACCGCCGCTCGCAGAGCGGTGGTGGAGGGGGCTCTCCACTAGCGCCGCGCTTGTGGCGCTCCCCCTCCACCAGCCTGCGGCTGGTCCCCCTCCCCGTGCCGGGGAGGATCTCAGCTCCTAATCCAGCACGAAACGCGGACCGGGCCCTTCCCTCCCCAGCCTGTCCTCAGGGTTGGCGAGCTGGCATTTCTCCAGCGAGAGGCAGCCGCAGCCGATGCAGCCGTCGAGGCGATCGCGCATCCGTTCCAGGGTGGCGATGCGCGCGTCGAGCACCTGGCGGAAGCCGCCGCTGATCCGCCGCCAATCCTCCTGCGTGGGCGCGCGGCCGTGGGGAAGCTTGGCCATCTCGCGCGCGATATGGTCGAGCGGGAAGCCGAGGCGCTGCGCGATCAGCGCGAATGAGAGGCGGCGAATGTCCGCGCGCAGATAGCGCCGCTGGTTGCCGCGGGTGCGGTGCGGTTCGACCAGGCCCTTTTCCTCGTAGAAGCGGATCGCCGACACCGACAGGCCGGTGCGACGGGCGAGATCGCCGATGGTGAGCGTGGCGGCGGGTTCGGGCATCTTGACCTCAACCTAGCTTGAGGTTCTATCGGTCGCAATCGCAACGCGAATCATGAGGGACGATGCGATGAACTTCCGAACCGCCGCCACGCTGGAGCACGCCAATCTGACCGTGCGCAACCCGACCCGCACCGCCAGGCTGATGTGCCACCTGTTCGACTGGCATATCCGCTGGGAGGGCGCCGCGATGGCCGGCGGGCGCACCGTGCATGTCGGATCGGAGGACAGCTACCTGGCGCTCTACACGCTGGAAGGCGAGGCGACCGATCCCGACATCTTCGCCAAGGGCCGCCCGCTCAACCATGTCGGCGTGCTGGTGCACGACCTCGACGGCGTTGAGGCGCGGGTGAAGGCGGCCGGGCTGACGCCCTTTTCGCACGGCGATTACGAGCCCGGGCGGCGGTTTTATTTCCTCGACCATGACGGGATCGAGTTCGAGGTGGTGTGTTATGGCTAGCGTGGGGACAGGTCAGCGCCCGGCCTCCAGGGGTTCGCCTTATCCAAAGGCGTCATGCCGGGCTTGTTCCGTGTTCGAGCTTTGACTTGCCCCCGGCAAGTCAAGAATCCAGCCGGGGGATGGATTCTCGCTCGAATACCATCGTGCCA
The DNA here is from genome assembly GCF_003515075.1 of Sphingomonas gilva. Classification (GTDB taxonomy): domain Bacteria; phylum Pseudomonadota; class Alphaproteobacteria; order Sphingomonadales; family Sphingomonadaceae; genus Sphingomonas; species Sphingomonas gilva. The sequence goes on along the minus strand of NZ_QWLV01000005.1, from coordinate 12,930 downwards.
CGATCCGCGAGGGCGTTTGTGGAGAGATGGACCCCGGAACAAGTCCGGGGTGACGGTTAGGGAGAGAGGAGCGCTTATTAGTCGATCACCCAGCCTCTTCGCGCGCTTCGACCTCGAGTAACTCACGCACCGTGACCACGCGATACCCCGCGGCGCGCAGGCGGGTCAGGATCAGCGGCAGCGCTTCTCGCGCCGTCCGGCCGCTTGCGTACATCGGGTGCATCAGGATGATCGAGCCCGGTCTGACGCCGCGCATGATGTGATCGGCATAGGCGGCCGGATCGCTGACGCTGCCGGGTGGATCCTCGACGTCCCAAGTGATCATGCGCAGGCCGGCGCGTTCCACCGCGATCGGCAGACCGGTCAGCTTCTTGCCATAAGGCGGACGGAACAGCAGCAGCCCGTTCACCCCTTCGGCGCGGAGCAGGCGGTTGGTCCGTTCAAGCTCTTCGGCATAGGCGCCGGGGAACAGGCCGAGCATGCGATCGTGGGCGTAGCTGTGATTGGCGATCTCGTGCCCCGCCGCCGCCAGTCGCCGCGCGAGGCCGGGATGCCGCTCCATCTCCTGGCCGATCAGGAAGAAGGTCGCGCGCGCGCCGTGCTCGCGGAGCACCGGGAGCAGCGCCGCGACGCCCTGCGGCGTGGGGCCGTCGTCGAAGCTCAGCGCGACGAGCTTTTGACTGGTCTGGACGCGGCAGGTGATCTCGCCGACCAGCTGGAAGCAGCGCGCGCGGCCGACCTGCCACAGTGCGTAGCCGATAATGGCGGCCGCCAGGACGAGGACGAGCGCCCATTTCAGGCGGCGGCGTGTGACGAGCCTCATGGCGGCATCTAGGGCGAAACGTGGGCGCGACGCCAGACCGGCTCCCCGCAAGAGCCGTTCCGGGGTGACGAGTCCGGAGGGTGGATGTATTCTACTCCAATATGGCCGGCGGACTTGCCATCGTGCTGAGCGGCGGAGGGGCCAAGGGCGCCTTCCAGGTCGGCGTGCTCGACGAGCTGATCACGCGGCGCGGGGTGGAGGTCGATATCTTCGCCGGGGTCTCCACCGGCGCGATCCAGGCGCTGGGCGGGGCGCAGGGCGACATTCCCGGCCTGATGGCGGCGTGGCTGGCGCTGAGGGGCAATGACGACGTCTATCGCGGGCGGCCGCTCGGCATCATCGGCGGGCTGCTCGGGGCCAATTCGATCTACGACACGCGGCCGATCCGCGCGCGGATCAAGGCGTTCGCCGATGAGGCGAAGCTGCGCGCGAGCGGCAAGAAGCTGCTGCTGGGCGTGGTCAGCCTGACCTCCGGCGAGTTCCGCAGCATCCATGAGGACACGCCGAACATTGCCGACTGGGTTTATGCCAGCTCGGCCATGCCGGTGTTCTTCCCGCCGCTCCTCACCCGCGACGCGCAGGGTCGCGAGGAGCAGTGGGTCGATGGCGGGGTGCGCAACGTGACGCCGCTCGACGCCGCGCTCGAATGGAATCCGCGCGCGGTGCTGGTGGTGGCCGCCTCGCCGATCAACCCCTCCCCCACGCCGGCGCGCCTCTATGACGATCTGGTCGCGGTGGCGCTGCGATCGGTCGGCATCCTGCAATCGGAGATCGTCTCCAACGACACCGCCAATGCCGACCTGATCAACGACCTGATCGCCGCGCGCGAGACGCAGGCGGTGGCGCTGGCGCGCGCCGGGGTGCCGCCGGCCAGGGCCGCGGCGATCCTCGCCCCGCTCGACCGCGCGCTTTCGACCTACCGCTTCGCGCCGATCCGCATCCTCGCGCCCACGAAGGAGGTGGCCGAGACGCTGGAGTTCGATCCGGCCAACATCCGGCGGGGGATCGATCTGGGGCGGAAGGCGGTGCGCGACGCGTGGGCGATGCTGACGCCGATCCTCATGCCTTGAAAAGCCAGGCCACCCACTTCCCGTTCGTTTCTCGACTGCGCTCGAAACGAACGGATGTTGGGGATATGGCGCAAATGATGACAACAAAAAGGGCGCGGAACCATCAGCCCCGCGCCCTTCTTTTTCTTCGCCGTGCGGCGGATCAGGCCGAGGCCTTCTCCTCGGTGCGGACCTCGCGGCGCTCGGCGATGCGGGCCGACTTGCCGGTGCGGCCGCGCAGATAATAGAGCTTGGCGCGGCGGACGGCGCCCTTGCGCACCACTTCGATCGAATCGACATTGGGCGAATAGAGCGGGAAGACGCGCTCGACACCCTCGCCGAACGAGATCTTGCGCACGGTGAAGCTGGAGCCCATGCCCTTGTTGGCGCGGGCGATGCACACGCCTTCGAAATTCTGCACGCGGGTGCGTTCGCCTTCGACCACCTTGACGCCGACCTTCAGCGTGTCGCCGGGGCGGAATTCGGGGATCTTCTTGGCCTCGGTGATCTTGGCGATCTGCTCGGCCTCGAGCGTCTGGATCAGGTTCATCGTTCTTCGTCCTTGGACCTTCGCTGCGCGCCAGAGGGCGACTGGACCCGAGCGCCCTCATGGCGCTCCCAAAGATCCGGCCGCCGTGACCGTGTATCCGACTCCGCCTGCGCCTTACGCCAGGCGGCGATCTTCGCATGATCCCCCGATCGCAGCACTTCGGGGATCGTGCGCCCTTCCCATGTGACGGGGCGGGTATAATGCGGATATTCGAGGAGGCCGCTTTCGAAGCTTTCCTCGTCCCCGCTGGAAGCCGCGCCCATTACGCCGGGAATGAGGCGAATGCAAGCGTCGAGCAGCACCAGAGCGGCGGTTTCGCCGCCCGACAGCACATAGTCGCCGATCGACACCTCCTCGACGCCGCGCGCCTCGAACAGGCGCTCGTCGAAGCCTTCGAAGCGGCCGCACAGGATGACCGCGCCGGGGCCTGCCGCGAGGGTACGGACGCGCGCCTGGGTGAGCGGGCGGCCGCGCGGCGTCATCGCGAGGATCGGCCGGCCATCGGCGACGCTGTCGAGCGCGGCGGCGACGATATCGGCGCGCAGCACCATCCCCGCGCCGCCGCCCGCGGGCGTGTCGTCGACGGTGCGGTGCCGGTCGGTGGCGAAGGCGCGGATATGCACCGTCTCCAGCGTCCACAGCCCCTCCGACAGCGCGCGCCCGGCAAGGCTGTGCGCCAGCGGGCCCGGAAACATCTCGGGGTAGAGCGTCAGGACGGAGGCGGCGAAGGACATGCTCTCCCCTTCCCGCCCCCGGCGCTCGCATGCAAGCCGGAACCATCGTCACCACGGCGGATTGAGCGGCGATGGATGAACGACCGATCGACTGCCTGATCGTCGGCGGCGGCCCGGCGGGGCTGACCGCGGCGATCTATCTGGCGCGCTATCACCTCCACATCTGCGTGGTCGATGCGGGCGACGGGCGCTGCGCGATGATCCCGCGCACGCACAACCATGCCGGCTTTCCCGGCGGCATTCCGGGGCGCGAGCTGCTCGCCCGGATGCGCGCGCAGGCGGCGGAGTTCGGCGTCGGCATCGTGGACGCGACGGTCGACCGGCTGGAACGCGAAGGAGAGAATTTCGCGATCAAGATCGGCGACGACGTCAAGACGGCACGCGCGGTGCTGCTGGCGACCGGCGTGGTCAACCACCGCCCGCCGATCGACGATGCGGTGCATGACGAGGCGCTCGAGCGCGGCCTGCTTCGCTATTGCCCGGTGTGCGACGGCTATGAGGTGACGGATCAGCGTGTCGGCGTGATCGGCACCGGCGATCACGGCGCGCGCGAGGCGCTGTTCCTGCGCGGCTTCACCCGCGACGTGACGCTGATCGCGCCCGACGCCGAGCACGCGATCCCCCGGAAGGACCGTGCGCGGCTGGAGGAGGCGGGCGTGGAGATCGCCGACGGGCCCTGCGGCCCGCTGCGCATCGATGGCGACAAGATCGTGGCGGATACGCCCGCCGGGCCGCTCGCCTTCGACAGCGTCTATCCCGCGCTCGGCTCGCGCATCAGGTCGCGGCTGGCGCAGATGGTGGACGCGGAGATGAGCGGGGACGGCTGCCTGGTCGTCGATGCGCACCAGCGCACCAGCGTTCCCGGCCTCTATGCCGCAGGCGACGTGGTGAAAGGGCTGGACCAGATCAGCCACGCGATGGGCGAAGCCGGGGTGGCGGCGACGACGATCCGCAACGATCTCGCGGAGAAACGGCCCGTGCTCAGGTGAGCGGGAGCGTCCAGTTTTCGACGCGCAGATCGGGGATGTCAGCGAAATCGGCGGTGTTGTTGGTAACCAGCGTCACGCCGAGCGATAGTGCATGGGCGGCGATCAGGCGGTCGAAACGCGCGCGCCGGAACGGCAGCCTCGCATAGGCTAGGGCAGCGACGGTGTCGAATTCGCGAACTTCCACGACGTCGAACAACGCCTGTGCTGCTTTGGTCTGAGCAAGCGGGATACCGTGCATGACCTCAGCATAGGCAATCGCAGAGGTGATGATTTCGCCCGGTTCAAATTCAGCGATCCGAAGCGCCGGCGCACAAGCGGCGTCATCCAGAACGTAGATCGCGATATTCGAATCGATCAAAAAGCGCGCGTCAGCCACGCTTGAGCAGCTTTCCTTCCCAATCGAGCTCGCGCTCCTCGAACTCTCGCTCCTCTCGCGTCAAAGGCTTCAGCCCCGGTATCGATCCCGCGATACCGGTCAGGTCGATCTTCTTGGGTTTGGGCGGCGGCGCGGGTTCGAAGCTGTATTTGCCCTGTTCCTCACGCAGCACCATGCGATCGCCTTCCTTCAGGCCGAGCGCCTTGGGGAGCCGCAACGCGACCGAGTTGCCCGACTTGAAGACCTTGGCTTCGTACTCGACGCCCATCGCCGCCTCCGTATATACATGCTGTATATACTAAGTCGCGAAGGCAGCGTCAATCACCAGCCGGTCCGCATCCCATTCGGGCACCGCCTCTGCGCGCATCGGAACCATGAAGCGTTTGCCGTCGGGGCGCTCGATCTCGATCACGTCGCCCGCGCCGAAATCGTCGATCGCGACCACGCGGCCGAGCGCTTCGCCGCCGGTTGAGACGGCGAGCAGGTCGAGCAGGTCGGCGTGGTAGTATTCGCCCTCGGCGAGTGGCGGCAGCGCCGAACGGGGAACGCTGAGTTCGGTGCCGCGCAGGCGTTCGGCGGCGTTGCGATCGGGTATCTCGGCAAATCGGGCGATCATGCCGTTGGAGCCTTCACGCAATGATTTCAGCGTGAAGGCGCCCGCATTGAAGATGCGATATGCGCTGAGATCCTCGGCGAAGACCTTCAGGCGCACCTCGCCCGTCACGCCGTGCGCGCCGGTGACGACGGCCAGCGTGACGGGACGATCACTCCCACTCCCCTTTAGGGGAGGGGGTTGGGGGGTGGGGGAGTCAGGCATGGAGGCTCCAGACAGGCCCCACCCCAACCCCTCCCCTGAAGGGGAGGGGCTTTATCATCAGGCCTTGGCTTCTTCTTCCTCGGCCGCGCCTTCGGCGGGAGCCGATGCGGATTCGTCGCTCGCTACTTCGGCGGCGGGCTCGTCCGCGCCCTCGGCGGGAGCCTCGGCGGAGACACCTTCGTTGGTGGCTTCATCGGCCGGGGTGGCTTCGGCTTCGGCCTCGGGGGCAGCTTCCTCGACCTTCTCGGCGGCGACTTCGACGGTCTCCTCCTCGGCGGCGGCTTCCTCGACCGCAGGCGCGGCGGCCGCCTCAGCGGCGGCTTCGTCCGCCGCCTTCAGCTTCTCGGCACGCTCTTCGGCGCGCTCCTTGGCCTTTTCGCCGGGCTCGGCCTTTTTCGGATTGTTGCGCGCGGCGCGCTCGCGCACGCCGGCGGCGTCGAGGAAGCGGGCGACGCGGTCGGTCGGCTGCGCGCCGACGCTCAGCCAATGCCTAGCGCGCTCGCCGTCGAGCACCACGCGCTTCTCGTCATCCTTGGCGAGCAGCGGGTTGTAGGTGCCGATCTTCTCGATGAACTTGCCGTCACGGGGCGAGCGGCCGTCGGCGACGACGATGCGATAATAAGGGCGCTTCTTGGAGCCGCCGCGCGACAGACGAATGCTGGTAGCCATGTTAGTTCCTTCTGCTTTCTATTCAGGTTGATACGCTTATTTCTTCATGAACTTGTCGAAGCCGGGCGGCAGCTGCGGCATGCCGCCGCCCGCGCCGGGCAGTCCGGGAAGGCCGCCACCTCCCCCGCCGCCGAACATCCCGGCAATGCCGCCACCTGGGCCCTTGCCGCCGCCCAGCATTCCGGCCAGCCCCTTGAGGCCGCCCATCTTCCTGAGCTTCTTCATCGCGGTGGACATTTCCTGGTGCATCTTGAGCAGCTTGTTGACGTCCTGCACCGTGGTGCCGGAACCCTTGGCGATGCGGATCTTGCGCTTGGCGTTGATCAGCTCGGGCTTGATCCGCTCCCGGGGCGTCATCGACCCGACCATCGCCTCCATGCGGATCAGCACCCGATCGTCGACCGCGCCCGAGGCCATGGCCGCCTGCGCCTTCTTCATGCCGGGGATCATGCCCGCCAGCGCGCCGAGGCCGCCCATGCGCCGCATCTGGCCGAGCTGCGCCTTCAGGTCGTTCATGTCGAACTGACCCTTGGCAAGCTTGGCCGCCATCTTCTCGGCTTCGTCCTGCTGGATCGATTCGGCGGCGCGCTCGACCAGGCTGACGACGTCGCCCATGCCGAGGATGCGGCCCGCGACGCGCGACGGGTGGAACGCCTCGATCGCATCGAGCTTCTCGCCGGTGCCGGCGAACTTGATCGGCTTGCCCGTGACCGCGCGCATCGACAGCGCCGCGCCGCCGCGCGCATCGCCGTCCATGCGGGTCAGCACCACGCCGGTCAGCGGCACCTGCGCCGAGAAATTGCTGGCGACATTGACCGCATCCTGGCCGGTCAGCGAGTCGACGACGAGCAGGATCTCGTTCGGCGTCGCGACATCGGCGACCGCCTTCATCTCGTCCATCAGCGCCTGATCGACGTGCAGCCGGCCCGCGGTGTCGAGCATGACGACATCGAAGCCCTGCAGCTTCGCCGCCTGCAGCGCGCGCCGGGCGATGTCGACCGGCTGCTGGCCCTGGACGATCGGCAGCGTCGCCACCTCCGCCTGCGTGCCGAGCACGGCGAGCTGTTCCTGCGCCGCGGGGCGATTGACGTCGAGCGACGCCATCAGCACCTTCTTGCGCTCCTTGGCCAGCCGCTTGGCGATCTTGGCGGTGGTCGTGGTCTTGCCCGAGCCCTGCAGGCCGACCATCATTATGACCGCGGGCGGGGTCACGTCGATCGCGAGATCGGACGCCTCGGCGCCGAGCATCTCGATCAGCGCGTCGTTGACGATCTTGACGACCTGCTGGCCCGGCGTGACCGAGCGCAGCACCTGCTGCCCCACCGCCGCTTCCGTGACCTTCTCGACGAAATCGCGCGCGACGGGGAGCGCCACGTCCGCCTCGAGTAGTGCGACGCGCACCTCGCGCATTGCCGCGCGCACATCGGCCTCGCCCAGCGCGCCGCGCCCGCGAAGCTTGTCGAATACGCCGCCCAGGCGATCGCTCAGGGTCTCGAACATCGTCACCTCAAATCAGCGCCGCGCGACAACGCAAGAAACGCCGGCGGACGAAACCTCGTCGGCCGGCGTCGGACCCGGATTCGGGGCCGTTCGGATGTCATCGCTTGGCGATACCGGCGCGCACTTAGTCCATGCGCGTAATTTTCGCAAGCCGGCACAGGATTAACCGATATTATACCCTGGCGGTGGCATCGCCCGTCCATGGGGCTTTCGTGGGGGTGGACGATGGACGAGAAGGCGGGCGTCAGTGCCGCCAGATCAGTGAGGGCCAGCCGCCGCGACGTGTTCGCGGCTGGCGTGACCACGGCAGCGATCCTGCTGTTCGTCGGCACCGGCGGCTCGGTCATGTCCTCCATCACCGCGACGATCTCCGGCCAGGGCGACGGCACCGACCGCAGCCTGGTCGTGGCGCTGCTGCTCAACATCGCGCTGATCCTGTTCGGCTGGCGCCGCTATCGCGACCTGGCCGAGGAGGTGCAGGAACGCACCGCCGCCGAGGAGCGTGCGCGCCAGCTCGCCTCGCGCGATCCACTGACCGGCTTCCTCAACCGCCGCTCGCTCGCCGAAAGCGGCGCCGAACTGCTGCAGCGCGCCGAGCGCCGCGACAAGACCGTGGCGATGCTGCTGCTCGATCTCGACCATTTCAAGACCGTCAACGACATGAACGGCCATGCCGCCGGCGACGCCCTGCTGTGCCAGGTGGCCGAGCAGATCGGCGAGACGATGCCCCCCGGCGCGCTGACGGCGCGCTTCGGCGGCGACGAGTTCGCCTGCGCGTTCCTCTACGACGCCAATGCGCCCGATATCGTCGACCGCATCGTCGAACGCCTGCTGTCGCGGCTTGCCACGCCATTCATGGCGACGGGGGCGCTCGTCCACATCTCCGGATCGATCGGCATCGCACGGTCGGAGGATGATTGCGCGACGGTCGATTCGCTCGTCCGCCGCGCGGACATCGCGATGTATCACGCCAAGGGCGCGGGCCGGAACCGGTACTGCTGGTTCGATTCGTCGATGGAGATGGAGCTGAAGGCGCGCAACGATCTGGAGATCGGCCTGAGAAGCGCCATTCCGGCGGGCGAGATCGTCCCCTATTTCGAGCAGCAGATCGACCTCAAGACGGGCAAGCTGCTCGGCTTCGAGGTGCTGGCGCGCTGGGAGCATCCGTCACGCGGCATGATCTCGCCCGAGCTGTTCATCCCGATCGCCGAGGAGACCGGCCTGATCGGCGAACTGTCGACCTCTATCATGCGCCAGGCCTTCATCGCCGCGCGCGACTGGGACGCGTCGATCACGCTTTCGGTCAACATTTCGCCGGGCGAGCTGCGCGACCCCTATCTGGCGCAGAAGATCGTCCGCCTGCTGGTCGAGACGGGCTTCCCCGCCGGGCGGCTGGAGATCGAGATCACCGAGACCTCGCTGTTCGAGAATCTCAGCCTGGCGCAATCGATCATCGGCAGCCTGAAGAACCAGGGCATCCGCATCGCGCTCGATGATTTCGGCACCGGTTACAGCTCGCTCGCGCATCTGCGCGCGCTGCCGTTCGACCGGATCAAGATCGACCGCAGCTTCGTCACCTCGATCAACGACAATTCCGAAAGCGCCGCGATCGTCAACGCCATCGCGCGGCTGGGCGACAGCCTCAACCTGCCGATCACCGCCGAAGGGGTCGAGGATCAGGCGATCCAGGACCGGCTGAACGGGCTCGGCTGCTCCAAGGGCCAGGGCTGGCATTTCGGCAAGCCCGTGGGCATCGCCGGCGCGCGCGTGCTGCTCGCCGAGCGCAACCTGCTCGCCGCGCGGACCGCCGAGCCCGAGGTCAATAGCCTGCGCCAGGCTGGCTGAGATATTCGAGCTCCTCGGGCGTCGATCTTCGCCCGAGCGCCTGGTTGCGGTGGGGAAAGCGGCCGAACCGGTCGATCAGCGCCTTGTGGCCTTGCGCATATTCCAGCACTTGCCGGTCGCCCAGCCTGGCGAACAGCGCGACGCTTTCCGCCTGCACGTTCGCATCCTCCGCATGCTGGAACGGCATGTAGAGGAACTGGCAGCGCTCGGTATCCATGCCGGTGTCCCACCCGTTGGCGATCGCCTCGCGCGCGAGCGAGAGCGCCAGCGCGTCCGCCTCGAAGGCGCGGGGACCGCCGCGATGGATGTTTCGCGAGAACTGGTCGAGCGCGATCACCGCGGCGAGCAGGCTGTCGGCATCGGCGCGCCAGCCCGACGCGCCGCTTGCGAGGATGGCGTCGCGGACATCGCCGAAGCGGCGCTCGCATTCGCGGTCGACCGCGTCGTCCTTGGCGAAGCGGGCTTCGGCCGGCATTTCATCGAACCAGAAGCGCAGGATCGCGGCCGCCTCTGCATGGACTTCTCGCACCTTGCCTCCTAGATCGTCCGCCATGTCGCTCCTTTCCACGTCCGGGCCCGATATCGTCAGCCTGGGCTGCCGTCTCAACATCGCCGAAAGCGAAAATATCCGCGCGCTGCTGGGCGGGCGCGAGGCGATCGTGATCAACAGCTGCGCGGTGACGGCGGAGGCGGTCCGCTCCACCCGCCGCGCGATCCGCCGCGCCCGCGCGCGGCGGCCGCATGCGCCGCTCTACGTCACCGGCTGCGCCGCGACGATCGATCCGCAAGCGTTTCGCGGCATGGTGGAGGTCGACCATGTCGTCCCCAACGCCGCCAAGCTCGCGCCCGAAAGCTGGGGCGCGGCGGCCGCCCCTGCCCCGCCCGCCTTCACCGGCCATGCCCGCGCGTTCGTCGAGGTGCAGAACGGTTGCGACCATGGCTGCACCTTCTGCATCATCCCCGCCGGGCGCGGCGCGTCGCGCTCGCTGCCCGCGGGCGGGGTGATCGAGCATGTCCGCGCGCTGGTCGATGGCGGCCACCGCGAGGTGGTGCTGACCGGGGTGGACCTCACCAGCTACGGCCCCGATCTGCCCGGCCGGCCGACCCTGGGCGCGCTCGTGCAGCGCATCCTGGCGCATGTCCCGCAGCTCGAGCGGCTGCGGCTCTCCTCGCTCGACTCGATCGAGATCGACGACGCGCTGTTCGAGGTGCTGACCGGCGAGGACCGGGTGATGCCGCACGTCCACCTCTCGCTTCAGGCGGGCGACGATATGGTGCTCAAGCGGATGAAGCGCCGCCACGCGCGCGCCGACGCGATCCGCATCGTCGAGCGGCTGAAGGCGGCGCGGCCGGATATCGCGATCGGCGCCGATCTGATCGCGGGCTTCCCCACCGAGACGCCAGAGATGTTCGCCAATACCGCCCGCCTGATCGAGGATTGCGACATCGTCTTCGCGCACATCTTCCCCTTCTCAGCCCGAGAGGGAACGCCCGCCGCGCGGATGCCGCAGGTGGAGCCCGAGGTGATTCGCGCGCGCGCGGCCGAGCTGCGAGCGCTGGGCGAGGCGCGGAAGGCGAAGTGGCTTTCCGACCTAGTCGGTACGACGCAGCGCGTGCTGGTCGAGCGGCCGGGCGATCGCGGCCATGCGGAAAACTTCGCCGAAATCCGGCTTCCGCCTGCCGCCGTCGGCTCGGTGGCCACGGTTCGCATCACCGCCGCCGACGGCGCCATCCTCACCGGAATACCCGCATGACCCCGCCATCCTGGCACCAGCGCCTGCTCGGCGGGTTCAAGCGCACCAGCGGGCGGCTGGGCGACAACCTCACCGGCCTGCTCGGCACCCAGCATCTCGACGACGCCACGCTCGACGAGATCGAGGACGCGCTGATCGCCTCCGATCTCGGCCCCGCCACCGCCGCCAAGGTCCGTGAACGGCTGTCGACCGAGCGCTACGAGAAGATGGACGCGCGCGGCGTGCGCGTGGTCGTCGCCGAGGAGATCGCCAAGGTGCTCGCGCCCGTGGCGAAGCCGCTGGAGATCGAGGCGTTTCCGCGCCCGCAGGTGATCCTCGTCATCGGGGTCAACGGATCGGGCAAGACCACCACCATCGCCAAGCTCGCGCATCTCCTGACCGAACAGGATTATTCGGTGATGCTGGTCGCGGGCGACACCTTCCGCGCCGCCGCGATCGGGCAGCTCCAGGTCTGGGCCGATCGCGTCGGCGTGCCGCTGATCTCGGGCAAGGAGGGCGGTGACGCGGCGGGCCTGGTCTACGAAGGCGTCAAGCGCGGCACCGCCGAGGGCATCGACGTGCTGATCGTCGACACCGCCGGGCGCCTGCAGAACAAGCGCGAGCTGATGGACGAACTGTCCAAGATCCGCCGCGTCCTCGGCCGCCTCAATCCGGAAGCGCCGCACGACGTCGTGCTGGTGCTCGACGCGACCACCGGCCAGAACGCCTTGAGCCAGATCGACGTGTTCAAGGAAAGCGCCGGCGTCACCGGGCTGGTGATGACCAAGCTCGACGGCACCGCGCGCGGCGGCGTGCTGGTCGCCGCGGCGGAGCGCACCGGCCTTCCCATCCACGCGATCGGCGTGGGGGAAACCCTGGACGACTTTCGCCCGTTCGATCCGAACGAGGTCGCCCGCATCATCGCGGGCGTTGATGAGGTTTGAAGCATGAATGACGCCGCGCCCTCGCAGCCGGAGGGCAACCCGCTGGTCAAGCTGGCGGTCGATTTCGGCCCGCTGGTGGTGTTCTTCGCGGTCAACACGCTGACCGGCGGCCTCGCCATCACGCGCGTGCTTACCGCCACCGCCGCCTTCATGGTCGCGACCGCGATCGCGATGATCGTCTCACGCTGGAAGCTCGGCCATATCTCGCCGATGCTGTGGATGTCGGGCGCGCTGGTGCTGGTGTTCGGCGGGCTGACGCTGTGGTTCCACGATGAGACCTTCATCAAGATGAAGCCGACCATCGTCTACGCGATGTTCGCGGCGATCCTGGGCTTCGGCCTCGCCACCGGGCGCCCGCTGCTCAAGATGCTGCTCGAGGCCGCCTATCCCGGGCTGACGGCGGAAGGCTGGCGCAAGCTGACGATCAACTGGACGATCTTCTTCATCGGCATGGCAGTGCTCAACGAGATCGTCTGGCGCAGCACGAGCTGGGACTTCTGGGTTGGCTTCAAGCTGTGGGGCGCGGTGCCGCTCACTATCCTGTTCGCGATCGCCAACATTCCCATGCTGTTGAAGCACGGTCTCAACACCGATCCAAAGCAAGCGGCGGCGGCGATCCCGCCCGAAGGCTAGGCGGATCGCCAGTTAATTCCTCCCCTCCCTAAGAGGGGGCCTTATTGGCCGAAGGCTAGGGTCCAAACTCAATTAGAACAGGGATCGTGATCGCCCGTGGAAGCCCGCCGACAAGGAGCGCGGCGCAGACGCGTAGCCGAAGCTACGCGCAAGCAAGCGACGGATGTGCAGGCCGCCGTGTCCCCCGGACACGGCTGGAACGATGCGGGGCATCGTTCCACCTGCACATCCAGCGGGCCTCTCCGGGCGACCGCCTCGGCGGCGGGCG
>NZ_QWLV01000004.1 GCF_003515075.1 Sphingomonas gilva | reverse complement strand
CCGGCTCCCGCCTCGCCGCCCACGGCCAGCAGTTCGCGACGAGCGGCGCCAGCGCCATCGCCTACGCCGCCACCCGCAGCCTCGCCACCGGCACCAGCTTCGGCGACAACATCATCGCCTCGCTCCCATCCGTCATCGGCCAAACCATCGGCGGAATGCTCGGCGATGCGATCAACGGCGCCTTCGCCGGCAACAGCCGCACCGGCAAGGCGGGCGGGATCGGCCTCGATCCGGGCGACCCGCTGATTTCGGGCGACGTCACGCCGAGCGGAGCCGAACTCGTCGCCGCGCTCTCGCCGCTGCCTTATCTGGGCGAGGTGCCACCCTCCGCCGCCGAACTGGCGGCCGCCGCCAACGGCTATGCGACCGTGGGGGGGAACACCGCAGGGAACGGTAGACCGCGAGGCTCCGTCTACCTTGAGTATGACGGTCAGATTCTCGAAGGCGGGCCGGCAAATGGCATAAGCGCGGCGAACGCACCGCGCATCGTGGCGCGACCGACGCCCGAGTGGATGGAAGGGCCGGATGGGCTGCGCGCCTTCGGCTATTATTACCAGCCCGATCCCAGTCAGAATCCTTACTTTGTCGATGCGATAAGCCCGGAAGCTTGGGAAAATTCACGATTTGATCGACTGGCCGGCAGCTTCATGGATACGGTCGTAACCTCAGGTCAGGAGATCGCCGGCGGGCTTAGCGATCTGGTGGTGGGCCTCGCCAGCATGGCGCAGCTCGGTAGCGACATCATCGCACTGACGCCCGCCAGCATGACCCGCAACCACGAGCGGGCGCAAGCATTCTCGGCCTGGTGGAACGATCCGAGCACCAGCGTAACCGGCGCGATCTTCAACGCCACCGCAGGCCAAGCTGCCCATGTGGTGGATCAATTGTTCACCCATGACAATCTGCGGCCGATGACAACCTACGTCGCCGGAAGCGCGTTAGGGGCACGTTTTGCACCCGGACTGACGTTCAACGGAACCGTCAATCAGGGCGTCAACGCCGGATATGCGGCGCGCTTGGCTGCCGGCGGAACGTTCGACCTGGGCGTCAGCGGATCGCGATACGCGCTGAGCGCGCCGGCCATCGCGGGATTCCAAAGAGCGACGGGAACGGTCAACACGCGCGCCTTCGTCGTGCACGGGAATTCGGCGGCATCCCCTCGGACCGCATATTTGTACGAACTCTACTCGACGGATGGAACGTTCCTAAAGAACGGCATCACGCAGAATATGGATACCCGCTATTCCAAAGCCTTCATGAAGGATAAGTACATGCTGCGCGTCGATCAGGGGTCGCGCGCAGACATGATCGCTCTGGAACGTCAACGTACTATTGCCAATCCGGGACCACTTAATCGCGAGCCTTGGGCTATAAAAGCGAGAAACATACAATGATAACCATCGGTATTGATTTTGGTGGGCCTGAGCATCGGGAATCTGACGTTAGTAAGATATTGATCAAAGCCTCTCAGGTGGCCGCACGAGTGCGAGATCCGGGATACGATGATGGTCAGGAAGCATGGATTAACCCTATCTTTGTCGTGCCTGGTACCATCAATGAACCTGATTTTACAGGCCACAAACTGGGACATTTCTCAAAGAAGGAGAAAGGCCTCTCAGTCGCAATTGCAGTCCCTCAATCGGTCGCAGATGGTAAGGGCATTCAGGAATTCATCGGTCAGTCGCTGCGTGAGGCGGTGCGTCTGGCGGCAGCGTATTTCGCATCAAAAGGAATCAGCTTTTCCACGTTGAAGGCGGAAAAGATCATTCTTGCGATCGAGGCGAATCTCGCAAACGCTACAGCAATATAGCCGACTGACCTACGTCGCCACGTCGTTCCTCGGCCCGGTCGGCGGCGCGGTGGCGGGCAATGTGGCGGGCCAGGGGTTCGGGCTGGCGACGGGCATCCAGGAGGGCGGGTTCGACTTCAAGAGCGTGGCGATCACCGCGCTCTCGGCGGGGCTGTCGGGCCCCTCCAGCGGCAACTTCCTGATCGACGCGGTGAACGGCGCGGTGAGCAACGCCGTCGTTCAGGGGATCGCCGTCGCGACCGAGCTCCAGTCGAACTTCGACTGGGCCGGCGTCGCCGCCGCGGGCATCGGCGCGGGCGTCGGCGGACAGGTACGAGGCCTGTTCGGCGGGGCGCAGGCCAAGCTCAACTTCGGCCAGACCCTGGCTGTAAGCAGCGCCAGCGCCATCACCTACGCCGCCACCCGCAGCCTCGCCGAAGGCACCAGCTTCGGCGACAACATCATCGCCTCGCTACCATCCGTCATCGGCCAGACCGTCGGGGGGATGCTCGGCGATTGGGTGAGCGACGCCTTCGCCGGCAGCAGCAGGACGGGCAAGGCGGGCGGAATGCCGGGGGCGAATGGCGGCGCCGAAGACCTGAACGCCGACCTCGCCGGACCGCCCGACCTGTCTTTCGGACCGGTCGGCAGCATCGACCTGCCCGCCGATCTCGCAGGCTCGGCCTACATGACCCCAGGCGCGCCCGCCATCGCCCAGGAACCCTATCCCCTCGCCGGCCATGGCTACCCCCTTGCCCTGAGCGATCCCGCCACAGGCGAGATTTTCATCACCGGACAGCGCTTGGCGCCGGACTATGATCTCGGCATCGATGTCCTCACCCTGCTCAATGCCGGCTGGCTCGGCCGCGAACGCGGCGGATGGAGGCTGGAGAGCAACGCGAATCCTTACGAAGGCCAGATAGCCAGGGCCTACACGCCATGGACGAGATTGAAGGAGGCGATATGGGGACGACAACGTCAGGCCTATGATCTCTGGGACGCGGGCGGTCTGGGATATGTCGCAGCACCGGTGGAATTCGTCTTTTCACCGATCACGGGTCCGCTGGACTTCGGCTCCTCCTACTATCGCGGCCGGGCCGGCACCGTCGCGCCGTTCGACCGGCAAACCACCGACATCGGTCTGTTTACATTGGGCGGCGCGCGAGCAATGCCTGCAAAACTGGGCAACGTTGGTCATGTCGCAGACAGCGCGGCAGGCAGAGGCGTTTATTTCTTCGATCAGCAGGCTCTCCCGTATATCGATCGAGCGGATGCAACGCTGGGGCGCACCGGAGAAGCCCATTTCTTCATGCCACTAGAGGATTCTGCTATTGTGACCGATGCTGCGAGTGCCTACCGCTACACGGGTGGCGCACCTTCTCTGGAGCGGGCATATATCTCGGGTGGTGATGTCTTCGGTGTCGAATTCCCGTTAAACGGACTGTCTCCCAGACTGCCAACGGCAGCGGACACGGCGCTTCCCCATTTCCTCGAAGGTGGCCACACCGCGCTGAGATTGCCGAACGGAGGCGGATATTTGGTCAATCCGACACGCGAATTTGTCGTGCCGGGAGGCGGTTCAATACCAAGCGGATCGACGCTATTTAAGATTGATCCAAACGGTACCCGGATTCCGATACGGGAGTGGTAAATGATGTTGGGGAATGCTCTCAAGCTCTGCAAATTTTGTTCTAAGGGGTATCATGCGCCCTTCGAACGTTTTGAACGACTTTCTACAATCGAAGAGGGGCCAACTTTCCTGAACCGGTGCAAACTATGTGGCGCGCTATGGCATGAGAATTTGCATGCGGCGAAGTTGTTGTCCGTATCGGAAGCCAATGATTTATATCCGAATGCAACTATCTAGGGTTTGCTATCGTGCTAAAGGATTTTGAGCCTCAAAATGATCTCGAAGTGGCCATCGTCGAAGCGAAGCGCGGACACTTACATATCGATGCGCTGCTGATGAATATTGCGGCATCTTCTCTCTTTATTTCTAGCAAGGCGGAGGTACGAGATGATGGTCGCGGATTCGATCCGCTACTTCTGGAAAAAGATGGGAAGCCACTAGTGGCAGCCTTCTCATCATCGGATCGGCCTCGGCTACATAGCGACGTGGCAAGCTACATTCTGCAAATGAATGGGCGGGAATTTTTCCTTCGACTGCCCCCAAAATATGGAGTTATCATTAACCCTGGTTACGCAACGCAGTTGATAATCGCACCTGATGCTACGCCGAGCCTTAGGGATAAGCTGAAGGCGTAGGCCATGCCCGCACAGGAATTTCGGAATCATAAGCCAATTGGTCCGCCAAAATCGCTATAATTCCGGGGGTAATACATATTGCTCCGCGTATTAGCGCTGTCCTACACGTCTGCGTTCTGCTATTGTTCCGACTCGCCAGCGCTCCGCCGCCGGCTCGCTCTTTGACGCCGTCCGCCCCTCGCCTGCGCCGCAAGGCGCACGCCACCGTCCATCCGGTCCGGCCCCGCGCGAACAATCGCCTTTGAGCCTCAAATTCCTCAAACCTCACTCCGCGATATGCGCGAACTTCGTACACTGAACATGCTGAACTTCCGTTTCCGATATGCGCGAGCTTCGTGAAGTTTGGCCCGCCTGATCCGCGAGGAGCGGGCGTCGTTCCTCGACCATGACGGCGTCGCGGTCACGCCTGCGATCGACTACGCCTATGACGGGCTCGGCAACCTCACCCGCACCCGCCAGGCGGGCGCGGGCGACGCGGGCGAGCGCGTCACCCGCAACCTCTACGATGCGGGCGGGCGGCTCGAGAAGACGATCGACGCCGCGGGCGGGACCTTCGACTACGCCTATGACGCCGCCGGCAACCAGCTGGCGAGGACCTGGACCCGCCTCGCCTCGGACGGGACCCCCCGCCACGAAGGCCTGCTCTCAAGCTATGACAGGCTCGGCCGCCTCACCGCCCAGGCCACCGCCGGCCGCGCCACCCCCGCCGCTCCGAAGCGTTACCGCTCGCCGCGCCAGCGGAACGTCACCGCAGCATTGGCCGGCAGACGATAGCGGAAGTGCCCGGCAGGCGCGTTCACCGCCACGTCGGCGGCATCTTTGCCGGCATTGAAGGCAAGCAGCACCTGCGATCCGTCGGGATTGACGAACGCGACGCTCTCGACAGCCGCCACCGGACTGGTCGAGGCAATGCGTCGCGCGCCCGGCCGCACGAACCGGCTGAGATGACCGAGCGCGTAATATTCGGGGTTGCGCGTCACCGCCCCCGTCTTGCTGTCGATCGTCACCACACCGCGGCAATCGCCGCAGCCGCCCAGATGCGGGCCGAATTTCTCGTCGAGCGCGAGGTTCCACAGCAGCACGCCTCGCGCCCAGTGGCGCGTGGCGCCGATGATCAGGTTGCGCATCGTCCATGGCCAGGCGTCCGGCCAGGCGGCGGACCATTCTCCGCTCGAACATTCGGTGAAGAACACGTCCCTGTCGGGATGCTTCTCGCGCACGATGCTCTGAGCGGAGACGTCGCCGCCATAGCAGTGCCAGGCGACGCCGGAGATGTGGCTAGCGGCCTCGGCGTCGGCCAGGACACCCAGCGGCTGTTCGGGCTTGTCCCAGTTGTGATCCCATTCGAGAATCTCGGTCTTCAGCCCCGCCGCCTTGAACTGCGGGCCGACATGATCGCCGATGATCTCCGCGCGCTGGGCCGGGCTCAAACGCATGCCGGGATAGTTCTCCGGCTCGAAATCGGGCTCGTTCTGGATGCTCAGATAATGAACCGGCACGCCTTCCGCCGTGAAATCCTGCACGGTCCGCGTCAGATAGGTCGCGAATGGGGCATAGGCCTCCTCTCGCAGCGTGCCCTTGATCAGGCTATCGGTGCTCTTCATCCAGCCCGGCGCGCTCCACGGAGAGGCCATGATCTTGAGCTCGGGATTGATCGCGAGAGCCGCGCGCACCGTCGGCAGCACCTCCGCCTTGGCCGGCGCGATCGAGAAATGCCTGAGCTCGGGATCGGTCTGGCCCTTCGGCATGTCGTCATAGCTGTAATGCGTGCGCGAGAAATCGGACGCGCCGATCGTCACGCGGGTGAAGCCGATGCCGATGCCCGGTGCGGGACCGAACAGATCGGTGAGCAGCGCCTTCCGCGCGTCGGGCGTCATCTTCTGGATCAGATAGGCGGACGCGTCAGTCACCGAAGCGCCGAAGCCGACCATCTCCTGATAGCGCTGGCTGGGATCGACGGCGATCGCAGCTCCCGGCGCCTGGCCTACCGCCCATTTCAGCGCGGGTTGCTCGGCAAGCAGCGCGGTCCGGTCCTGGGTGGTCAGCCACATCTGGACCCGGGGGCTGGCATCCGCCGGTCGCAAACCATCGGCGGAGGAGCAGCCGGCCAGCGCCAGCGTTGCGAGCATTCCGCCGAGGCTCTTCAGGGTCGGTCCGGGGTGCGGCATGGTCTCTCTCCCTCTTATATCATTCCGCCGACAGAAAGCTTGCGACCGTCAGCCGCCCGGTGCGCGGATCGTCGGTCAGCGCGGAATCGTCGGCGATGGCGGCGCAGTGCAACAGGCTGCTGCGATAGATCAGCGCGCGGTTCCAGGCGGGCGCGAAATCGGCGATCCGCTCGAAGATCGGCGTGTCGCCGGCGATATAGCCGGGCGGCGGCTCGCCATGTGTCCGGAAATCGGCCTGCAGCGCATCGAGATAGATGCGGTGGCGCGCCGCGTTCACTGTCTCGAAGCCGGTCGAGCGGTGGCGGTAGAAACTGGTGCCGCTCGCGCCGGCGCGCGTCAGATAGTGGATGATCGCGATCATGCCGTCCTCGACCCCATCGAAATGCGGGATGCGCTGGGGCAGCGCCAGATCGCCCGGCGGGGTCGTGGCCAGCGAATAGAGCGCGCCGGAGACTTCCAGCCGATTGCGAAAACCGAACACATCGCGCACGACGGGCGCAAGGATCGCCGCCAGTCCATCGAAATAACGCGGCGTGACCTGCGCGCGGACGCCGGGATAATATTGGCTCCAGGTCGAAAATGTCAGCGTCGTCGCGTCCTCGACCAGTTGCTCCGGACAGGGTGAGAAGTTGTCGATCACGACCACCGGCTCGCCCTCATGGCCGATGCGTTCGATCCGCGCCGATCGCGTGCTCACCGGGCGTACCCGGCGTTGACAGCCGGCTGGCAAGCGCGGACGCTGGCGCGATGCAAGCGATCCCGATCCAACGCGACGTAACGCCCGTCGTCTTTCACGACGAGATTCGCGCCGCCGCAAAGCCCGTGGTGATGAAGGGTCTGGTCGGCGACTGGCCGCTGGCGCGCGCGGCCAGCGATGCGGAGGCGGTGGCGCTGCTCGCCGGATATGCGGGGGATCGT
This sequence comes from Sphingomonas gilva, assembly GCF_003515075.1. Taxonomy (GTDB): domain Bacteria; phylum Pseudomonadota; class Alphaproteobacteria; order Sphingomonadales; family Sphingomonadaceae; genus Sphingomonas; species Sphingomonas gilva. The sequence continues at coordinate 217,529 of NZ_QWLV01000004.1, read as the reverse complement.
TCCATTCAGCATGTCCGCGCCGCGCCCGAGACGGAAGGCCGGCTGCACTACGGCAACGATCTCCGCGCGCCCAATTTCGCGCGGGAGGAGGTGCCGCTGGGTGCCTTCCTCGACGCGTTGCTGGCGGAAGCCGCGAAGCCTCATCCCGATACGCTCGCGGTGCAGGGGCTGACGGCGCCCGATCATCTGCCGGGTTTCGTCGAGGCGCATGCGATGCCTCTTGTGCCGTCCGCCGTCATCCCGCGCTTGTGGATCGGCAACGCCGCCAAGGTCGCGACGCATCATGATCCGTCGGAGAACATCGCCTGCGTCGCGGTGGGACGCCGCCGCTTCACCCTGTTTCCGCCCGATCAGGTCGCCAACCTCTATATGGGGCCGTTCCACCTGACCCCGGCGGGAACGCAGGTGAGCATGGCGCATGTGACGGCGCCCGATCTGGACCGCTTCCCGCGCTTTGCCCAGGCGCTCGAGGCGGCGCAGACGGCCGAACTCGGCCCCGGCGACGCGCTCTACATCCCCTATCAATGGTATCACCATGTCGAGGCGCTCGACCGGGTGAACGTCCTCGTCAACTATTGGTGGGATCCTGCGCGCACGGACATCGGATCGGCATGGGATGCGCTGATGCATGGGCTGATGACGCTCAGGAACCTGCCCGCCGACCAGCGCCGCGCCTGGCGCGCGATGTTCGATCGCTATGTCTTCCTCGAGGACGGTGATCCCGGTGAGCATCTGCCGCCGCAGGCGCGCGGCATATTGGGCGCAACCGGGCCCGATGCGGTGGCGCAGATGCGGCGCCAGCTGATCGCGAAGCTGCAGCGCCAGGCTGGCGGAGGGCGCTGACCCGGGCATCAGGCGGGCGCGGGGCAGGTCTTGGCGACGAAATCGGCGTGGGACGGCATCAGCCGCACGCATTTGGCGATCACCGCCTCGATATTGCCGAGGAACTGCGCGACCTGCGCGTCGCTCTTGATATCGACCAGCGGATCGTAGCCGCGCGGGATCACGCCCTGGCCCAGGAACACCTGGATCCAGCTTTCTTCCGAAAACAGTTCCTCATCCTCGCGGAAGATGCGGCCATTGGCGGCGAACAGATTCATCTTGCGCTGCAAGGTCGCGGGCACCTCCATCGTCCGGCAATAATCCCAGAACGGTGTGTCGTTCCGCTCGGTCGCCTTGTAGTGAAGGATGATGAAGTCGCGGATGCGCTCATATTCGAAATCGGTCTGGCGGTTGAACTCGTCGATCCCCGCCTGGTCGAAGCCCGCATCGGGCAGCAGCCGCACCATGCGGATCACCGACGACTGGATCAGGTGCAGGCTGGTCGATTCGAGCGGCTCCATGAACCCCGCCGCCAGCCCGACCGCGACGCAATTCCTGTTCCATATCCGCTTGCGCTTGCCCGTGACGAAGCGCAGCCGCAGCGGATCGGCGCGCTGTTCGCCGTCGAGATTGTCGAGCAGCACGCGCTCGGCCGCATTGTCGTCGATATATTTGCTCGAATAGACATGGCCGTTGCCGGTGCGGTGCTGCAGCGGGATGCGCCACTGCCAGCCGGCCTCGCGCGCGGTCGACCGGGTATAGGGGGTGAAATCGGCCGAGCGTTCGCACGGCACCGCGATCGCGCGGTCGCACGGCAGCCAATGAGTCCAGTCCTCGTACCCGGTCTTCATCGCCTGCTCGATGATCAGGCCGCGAAAGCCCGAGCAATCGACGAAGAAATCGGCTTCGATCACCTCGCCGTCATCCATCGTCACCGATTTGACGAAACCGTCCTCGTTGCGCAGCGCGACGCCGGCGATCTTGCCCTCGCGCCGCCTGACGCCGCGCTCCTGCGCATAGCCGCTCAGGAAACGGGCATAGAGGCCCGCGTCGAAATGGAAGGCGTTGGCGATGTGGCCGATCGGGGATTCGCCCATATCGGGCTTGGCGCGCATGAACTTGTTCTCGAGCGCGGCGGCGGTGTTGATCGAGAAATTGGCGAAATCGCTCGCGCGGCCCTGCGCCCGCATCTTCAGCCAATATTGGTGGCAGCGAAGCCAGCCCAGATCCTGCCCGATCACGCCGAAGCCATGGATATAGCTCTCGCCCTTGCGCCACCAGTCGTTGAACTGAATGCCCAACTTGAAGGTGCCCTGAGTGCGCTGGAGGAACTCGTTCTCGTCCAGCCCCAGCAGCTCGTTGTATTTTTTGATCGCCGGGATCGTTGCCTCGCCGACGCCGACGGTGCCGATCTCCTCGGATTCGACCAGTGTGATTTCGTACAGGCCCTGGAACAGCTTGGCGAGCAGCGCCGCGGTCATCCAGCCAGCCGATCCGCCGCCCGCGATCAATATCCGCCGCAACTGCTGCATCATCCGTTCGCCCCTACCGCGCGGTCTCGCAGCGCGTCACCGTCTGGACCGGCAACGCGCCGGTCTGCCGGGGTGCGGCATAGCGCAAACCATAACCACGGGCGAACTGCACAATACTGCCCGCGCCCTCGGCTCCGATCAGAAGCGGTAGTTGAAGCCGAGCAGGAACTGCCGGCCGTATTTCTCATAGGTTTCCAGCAGGGTCCCGCCATCGGCAGTGGTGGTGCCGCCGCTGTCGAGGCCCAGCCGCGTGCGATAGGGCGAATCGGTCAGGTTGTTGACTTGGAACAGCACGCCCAGCCCCTCCAGCGCACCGCCCTGGAAGGTATAGCCCACCTGCGCGTCGATCTGCTTGTCCGCCAGGATCTCGGTGAAGCCGCGCGTGGCGAACAGCTGCACCACTTCGCCCTTGAAGGCCGACCGGTAGCGCTGGCTGATCCGCGCCTGGAAGCCGCCGCGTTCGTAATAGGCGGTGATGTTGTAGATCGTCCCCGACAGGCCGGGAATGCGGACCTCCTGCGTCGGATCGGGGTTCGAAGTCGGATTGAGGTCCGATTCGGTCAGCGACAGGCTGCCGATCAGCCCCAGCCCCTCAAGCGGATTCCACAACGTCCCGAAGTTGATCGCGCCGCTGAACTCCAACCCCTTGATCGTCCCGCCCTTGCCGTTGGCCGGCAGGGTGATCTGGCCAATCGGGCTGATGACCTGATTGGCATAGGCGCTCTGCCCCGCGGCCGGAACCGGAATGCCGGTGAAGTCAAAGGTTCCGGTCTGCTGATAGATATAGGTGTCGAGATCCTTGTAGAAACCGGCGATCGAAAGATAGGTGGTGGAATTGACATACCATTCATAGGCGACGTCCAACGCGGTCGCTCGCCATGGCTCCAGATTCGGATTGCCGCCCGACGCCGACCAGGGATTGACCGCCTCTCCCGCCGCACAGCCGGGAGGCGGACGGTTCGAGCACTGGAAGAGGTCGAAGCCGGGTGTCACATTGGCGCGCATCTCGTCCATGCGCGGGCGCGCCATCGTCTTGGACGCGGCGAAGCGCAGTCGATGTCCGCCTCCAAGATCGTAGATCAGGTTCAGACTGGGCAGGATGTCGGTATACTCCGCCCCCTCGGTGATCAGGGTGGGCACGATCGGCTGTCCCTGCTCCAGCCCGTTGATCACCACCCCGCTGGATTTCTGGTTCTGCTGCACCAGCTGCACGCCGATATTGCCGCGCAGATTGCCCCAGTCGATGTTGGCTTTGGCGAACCAGGTGACCACTTCCTCTTCAATGTCCCAATTCTTGTCGAAGAAGTTGGCATCGAGGATCGGGGCGGAAACCCAATATTCATCAAGCGCGGATTCGAGGTCGATGCTCAGCACGTTGCCGAAGCCGACAAAGCCGAGCGAGGTCGGATCCACCAGGTAACGCGGATCGACCGTCACCTGCTGGCGGCCGTTCTTGAGAAACAGGTCGTTGTCTGAAACGCGTTTGGTCTTGTCGCGGTGGGTGAAGTTCACGCCAGCGTCGAAGCCGCTGAAAAAGCCCTCCACCTCGTGGCTCAGCCTGAGGTCGATCGCCCAGACGGTTTCCTTGACGTCGGGAAAGCGGATCGACCCGTCATGTGCCCAGCCGCCCCACGGCGCCCGGTCGCCAAGCGAAATCTGGTCGGCGTCGGCATAGTCCAGACCTTCCGAATAGGTCGGATATCCATCATCGGGTACGATGAAATCGATCGTATCGAACGTGCGGCCGACATCTGGCGTGGCGGGAGACACGCCACCCGTCCCCATGCCGTAGCCCGCATAGGTCTCCAGGATCTGCTCGCGCCGATTGTTGGTCGAGTAGGACAGGTCGGTGACGAAGCGGGTGCGGTCGTCAAGCTTGAATTCGTTGTTGAGCCCGGCCGAGAACAACTCGTCCTCACGCGTATTGAAATCGTTGCGTAGGATCGGAACGACCCGGTTGGCGGTACCGCTCATCGCGACCGGCGTGCCGCCGCGATCCTCGGCCTCGACATCGGTGAAGAAGGCGCCGTCCGCCCAGGCGTTGGAGAACCATTGCGCCCCGCGCATCGTCTCTTCCTGCTCGAAGCGGGAATAATAGACGTCGAGCGTCGAATGCACGTTGTCGCTCGGCTCCCATTCGAGGATGCCGATGGCTGCATGGCGCTTGTTAAGGCGCGAGGTGGCGAAGGCCTCCTGCCCATTGAGGATCAGCGCGTCGTTCGCAGTATCGGGCGTCACGGAATCGGGGGAGCACATCGGGTCGGGCGGCGGCACCGTATCCGGCTCGCAGACGCCTCCGAACGCCTCATAGCCGTAGGCCTTGTAATGCTTGTTTTGCGACGGTGAATCCAGATAGGCATAGCCGATCGCCAGACCGATAGTGTCGTTCGCGAACTGGTCGATATAGCTTGCGCTGGCTCGGAATCCCCAATTGCGGACATCGGCGTTCAGCCGCTCGCCTTCGGTCTTCTCGCCGCGCAGGTTGAGCGCGATCGCCTTCCGGCCGAATTCGAGCGGGCGCACCGTGCGCAGATCGGCGGTGCCAGACAGACCCATGCCGGAGATCTGTGCGTCGGGCGTCTTGTAGATTACCACACCCGAAAGCAGCTCGGACGGATATTGGTCGAACTCGACGGCGCGGTTGTCGCCCGAACTCGCCTGCTGGCGGCCGTTGAGCAGCGTCGTCGTGAAATCGGGGGCGAGGCCGCGGATAGAGATCACTTGCGCGCGTCCATTGACTCGCTGTGCGGCAAGCCCCGGCAGGCGCGCGATCGATTCGGCGATCGAGACGTCGGGCAGCTTGCCGATGTCCTCGGCGGAAATCGCCTCGACGATCGACGTCTCGTTCCGCTTGAGGTTGATCGAATCCTGAAGCCCGCGGCGGATGCCGGTTACTATGATTTCCGTTTGCTCGTGTGGTTCGGCCTCTTCGGGCGGCGGCGTGTCCTGCGCGCGGGCGACGGTCGGCAGGGCGGCGGCGATCGCCAGCGCCGACGCCGCGAGATGGAATTTCTTCGACCGCGACGCCTCGGCCCGTTCCTTGCCCATGAATACCTCCCCCGATTTTCCGACACCCCCGTCCGCCCGCGACCGAGCTGTTTGGAAGCGCTTCCAATTTGCTAATCGATCCGCGATTCGGGCGCAATCGATAATATGCCGGCGAGCTTCGACGGCGCCGCCGCGGACTGGCGTTCGATGATGCGGTGGCCGACGAACTCGTGCCGCGCGGCCTCGGCCGCGCCGCCATTCTCGATCTGCTTCACCAGCAGGTCCGCGGCGCGCCGCGCGATCTCCTTGATCGGCTGATGCACCGTCGTCAGCGGCGGCCACATGATGTCCGACAGCGGCGTATCGTCGAAGCCGACCACCGAGATATCCCCCGGTATCGCCAGGCCGTGCTTGTGACAGACCAGCATCGCGCCCGCCGCCATGTCGTCATTGGCGCAGACGATGACGGTCACGCCGGTCCGCCCGGCGAGGATCTGCTCGGTGCATTCGATGCCCGACCGGAAGGTGAAGTTGCCGCGCGCGGCGATGCTCGAGGCCGGGTCGATCCCCGCCTCGGCCAGCGCGCGGACAAAGCCGGCATGACGGCCTTCGGCGGAGATGTGCCCCTCCAGCCCCTTGACATAGGCCATCCGCCGATGGCCCAGCGCGATCAGATAGCGCGCCATGTCATAGCCCGCGGTCTCGTCGTCGATGCCGATCGACGGCGCGATCCCCCGCACCGCTTCCCCGGCGGAAATGCACACCACCGGGCAATCGGCCGCCATGATCGCGCGCACCAGCCCCGGCTCGTCCGAGAAGGGCGGCGGCAGGATCAGCCCGTCGCAGCGCCCGCTTTCGATGAACGACATGATCCGCTCGCGCCAGCCGCCGGCCGCATAATCGACCGCCTGCGTCGTCAGCTGGTATCCATGCTCGGCGCAGCCGGTCAGCGCGCCCAGCTCCAGGCCCGAATGATAATAGCTGTTGGGCTCTGCCTCCAGATTGGATTCGTGGATCAGCACGATCTGGCGGCTGTTGCCGGTGGCGAGATTGCGCGCCTGGACATTAACCCGATAGCCCAGCTGATCGATCGCCTCCATCACCCGGCGCCTTACCGAGGGGCGAACATTGGGGCCGTCGTTGATCACGCGCGAAACGGTCGTGCGCGCCACGCCGGACAGCGTCGCCACATCGTCGATCGTCGGTTTCTTCTTGATCAACTGCCCCTCGCTGGCCTTGGACCTATTGCGCCGCGAAGGGCTCCGCAAGCCGGTTCGGCGCGTCGCCAGGACCAAGTTGCTCGAATGAAACGACGATCCGGCGGACGAAGCGTTCTCAACCAGGCGCCGCCACAGCCAGCTTGACAGCCCCGGTTAATTTAAACAAATTTCTTAAATGGCCTGCCTCTTGAAGCGCAGGGCCTTGAAGATCGCGCGCTCCGGCGACACGCGACGTGAAGGGAGGTCTTGTGAAGGATAGCTCAAGGGAACCGCGCTTCGGCTGCCCCGCGCACGAGTCTGCCGGCGCATGACCACGGCGGTGCACACGCGCGCCGTGGTGGCGATGAGCCTGGGCGGGTTGCTGTTCGGGTTCGACACGGCGGTGATCTCCGGGGTCACCGATGCGTTGCGCTCCAACTATTCCCTGAGCGCGGCCGGCCTGGGCGTGGCGGTATCCGCGGCGTTATGGGGAACGCTGGCCGGCGCGATGCTCAGCGGCGCGCCGGGCGACCGTTACGGCAGCTTGGGCGTCCTGCGCGCGATCGGGCTGCTCTATGTGATTTCGGCGATCGGCTGCGCGCTTGCCGGCGATCTGATTACCTTCTCCGCGTTTCGCTTCGTCGGCGGCATTGCGATCGGCGGATCGTCGGTGCTGATCCCCGTCTATATCGCCGAGATAAGTCCGCCCGCGCGGCGCGGTTTCCTGGTCGGGCTGTTCCAGCTCAACATCGTCATCGGCATCCTTGTCGCCTATCTGAGCAACTTCCTGATCGGGCAGATCGCCCCAGACGATCTGGCCTGGCGCTGGAAGCTGGCGGCGGCGACGGCGCCCGCGGTGGTCTTCGCGCTGCTGCTGATCGGCACGCCGCACAGTCCACGCTGGCTCACCGCGCGCGGCAGGCATGCGCAGGCGGCGACGGCGGCCGAGCAGCTCGGCATCGAAATCGCCGGCCGGGCGGACGACGAAGCCCATGAAGGGCGGCTGCGCTGGCGGGCGCATCGCCGGCCAATCCTGCTCGCGATCGCGATGGGATTGTTCAACCAGCTCTCCGGGATCAACGCGATCCTCTATTATCTCAACGACATCTTCGCGGCCGGCGGCTTCACCGGGCTTTCGGGAGACGCGCAGGCGGTCGCGGTCGGCGCGGCCAACCTGGCCGCCACCATGGCGGCGATGCTGGTGATCGATCGGATCGGCCGCAAGCCGTTGCTGATCATGGGCGGTCTGGTGACCGCGCTGGCCCTGGCCGGCGTGGCGCTGGTCTATTCCGGCGCTGCGCCCAACACGCTTCTGCTGCCGCTGCTGATCCTGTTCATCGTCGCGTTCGCGATGTCCCAGGGCGCGGTGATCTGGGTCTTCCTGAGCGAGATCTTCCCCACCGACGTCCGGGCGCGCGGACAATCGATCGGCAGCGCGACGCACTGGATCGCCAATGCCGGGCTCTCCTTCGCCTTTCCGGTGATCGCCCAGTTCAACCAGGCGCTGCCCTTCTGGGTGTTCGCGGCGGCGATGCTGCTGCAGTCGCTGATCGTATGGTGGCTGTTCCCCGAAACCAAACGGGAGTCGCTGGAGGCGATGAGCGCCAGGCTCAGCGCCGGAAGGCCGGATCCGTCCTGAGACCCGCCCCAGGGATTTGACTTACGCATATCCCGATGGTTATGAGTTCAATCATAGCGAGCGAGTTATGCGTTTTATGTCCACCGCCCATGACGTGCTTTTCAGAACGCTCGCCGACCCGACCCGGCGCGCCATCTTCGAGCGGCTGTGCAGCGACGGAGAGCAGACGGTCGGGGCGCTCACGGCGCGCGCCGGGGTCTCGCAGCCGGCCGTGTCCAAGCATCTCGGCGTGCTGAGGCAGGCCGGGCTGGTGCGCCACCGCCAGGCGGGGCGGCAAACGCATTACAGCGCCCAGCGCGGCGCGCTTGCGCCGCTGATCGACTGGACGAGCCAGATGGCCAGTTTCTGGGAGCGCCGGTTCGACGATCTCGAGGATCTGCTCAAGAGGATGGATCAGTGAGCGGCGCATCGGCCGACATCCGGTCCGTCATCGTCGAGCGGGAGATCGCCCATCCGCCGGAGAAGATCTGGCGCGCGCTCACCCAGCCGCACCTGATCGAGGAGTGGCTGATGAAGACCGACTTCAAGCCAGCCCTGGGCCACCGGTTCGGCTTTCGCGCCGAATGGGGCGATGTCGGCTGCGAAATCGTGGAGATCGAGCCGAACCGGACGCTCTCCTACACATGGGCGGGCAAGGATCTGGACAGCATCGTCACCTGGACGCTCTTTCCGACGCCTGCCGGAACCCGCCTGCGCATGGAGCAGGCGGGCTTCCGGCCCGATCAGAAGCTGGCCTATCACGGCGCCAGAGCCGGGTGGCCGCGCTTCCTCGCCAGGCTGGAGCAGGTCCTGGCGCGGATGGATTGAAGCCGGCGGCGCAAAATCAGGGAGGAGAAGGCATGAACAACGGCGGATCGCAACAGGGCGCATCGCCCGCCCGACCGGCAAAGGCGCCGGGCGACTGGCGCGGCGAGATGCTCGGCCGGCTGCGCGCGCTGATCGTGGAGGCCGACCCCGACGCGGTCGAGGAGGTGAAGTGGCGAAAGCCGTCCAACCCCGCCGGGGTGCCGGTGTGGGAGCATGCCGGGATGATCTGCACCGGCGAGACCTACAAGGACAAGGTGAAGCTCACCTTCGCCAAGGGCGCGTCGCTGGACGACCCGGCCGGCCTGTTCAACTCCAGCCTCGACGGCAACACGCGGCGCGCCATCGATTTCCGCGAGGGTGAGGCGATCGACGAGGCGGCGCTGAAGGCGCTCGTCCGCGCGGCCGTCGCGCTGAACCTGTCCAAGGCCGGGAAATAGGAGGCGCCGGTGAAGTGGAACATCTGGATTCGGCAGGCCCATCGCTGGCTGTCGATCATCTTCACCGCGATCGTCGCGGGCATCTTCGCCATGCTGGGCGCGGGCGAGGAGCCGGTTCAATGGGTCTATCTCCTGCCCCTGCTCCCGCTCGCCTTGCTCGCGCTCTCCGGCCTCTACCTGTTCGCGCTGCCCTATGCCGCCAGACGGCGCGGCGGGCGGCGCGCCCGGCCGCAGGAATGAGCAGCGTGGCGGGCAAGACGACCGGCAAGGCGAACGCCGCGGGCAAGCCGTCCGGCGGCAAGCCCGCCCTCCTCTCTGGCGGCAATCCGCAGATCCCGAAGGGCGACGGCGACGCCCCGGTGCAAGCCTATATCACGGCGATGCCGGGGTGGAAGAGCGAGGCCGGACGCCGCCTCGACGCGCTGATCGAGCGCACCGTGCCCGGCGTGCGCAAGGCGGTCAAATGGAACTCGCCGCTATACGGGATCGAGGGCCAGGGCTTCTTTCTCGGCATCCATTGCTACACGAAATACATCAAGGTGGCGCTGTTCCGGGGTGCGGCGCTGCGCCCCCTCCCCCCGGTCGAATCCAGGGACGCGCACACACGCTACTTCCACATCCATGAGGGCGAAGGGCTGGACGAGACGCTCGTCGCCGGCTGGATCAAGCAGGCGGCGGCGCTGCCCGGCTGGGTTCCCTGACGGCCGAGCCGGCGCTGCTTCCCGCGCCCTTCAGAACTTCCTGCCTGCGCGTATCCCTATCGTACGGGGCGTGCTGTAGACGATGTAGGTCCGCTGGCCGCAATTGCCGCAGGCCTGGAACCTGGTGAGCTGCGCCCGTTCGTCGAAGATGTTCTGCGCGAAGATCTCGAACGAATAGTCCCCGAAATTCCCGCCCAGCGCGAGATTGGCGGTGGTGAACGCCTCGAGGCGGCCGATCGAGGCGGCCGAGGCCACGCGGATGTCCGACGATGCCGAGCTCTGGTGCGCGACCAGCCCCTGGATGTAAGCAGTCCCCGTGCCGCCGACCGGTATCGAATAGCGAGCCGTGCCGTTGATCTTGAACTGCGGCGTGATCGGAAGGCGAGTGCCCGCCGGCGCCGCGATGGAATTGTCCGGACCCGAGCAGGTGTAGGTGGGATCGTCGATCGCGCACAAATTCTGCTTGGTCTTGGCGTCGGTGTAGGAGCCTGCGACGGTCAGCGAAAGGCCGCCGGTGATCAGGTTCGCGTCCATCTCGATCCCGCGGATGCGCGCGTCGGGGCCGTTATGGATCTCGGTGAAGCTGTTCTCGCCGAGGAAGGAGAACTGGAAGGTCTTCCATTCCTGCTGATAGACCGCGCCGTTCAGCCGCAACAGCCCGTCGAACAGCGTCGTCTTCGCGCCGATCTCGTAATTGGTCAGGAAGTCGGCGGCATAGGGCGCGACGTCACCGCGGCGGTTGATGCCGCCGGGCCGGAAACCCCGCGACCAGGTGCCGTAGAGCAATATGTTCTCGGTCGGCTTCCATGTCAGGTTGAGCCGGTGGGTGAAGCCCTGGCCGTCGGCCTTCTCGGGAGAGACGGTGCCGGTCGACGGGCTGTACACGCCCAGATTGGTGCACGGTCCGCCGGCGACTGCGGGCGGCAGCAGCGTGCGCGTCCGCCCGGCGAGCTCGGCATCGCGCAGCCGGATCCCCTCGACTGTGAAGCAGCTGGCGACGCCCGTCCGCGAGCTGCCCGCCGCGTTGGGCGGCGGATTGTCCTCCGCGTCCTGTATATAGGCCGGATTGCGGCCGAAGCCGAAGAAGCCGATCAGCGAATTATCGTAGATGAACGCGCGGCCGCCCGCCGTAAGCGTCAGGTTCGGCAGGATGTCGAAGCTCGCCTCGCCGAACATCGCATAGTCCTTGTCGACGCGGAACTGTTCGGTCAGCCACAATGTGCCGGGCAGGCCGTTGACCGAGACCAGCGGGCCGAGACCGGGGATCTGGTAGTCCTGGTGAATCTCGTTGGTCTGGCGCTGGTAGAACAGCCCGGCGACGACGCGGAAGCGCGCGTCCTGCGGAGAAGCGACGCGAAATTCCTGGCTCACCTTCTTGAAATGATCCGAAGCGACCACCCATTGGCGCGGATCGATCGTGTTGCCGTCGGCGTCCTGATAATAGAAATAGCCGGCAAGCCCGCCGACCGACGCATAGAGCGAATCATAGGCTTCGGAATAGTCGGTATAGTCGGTCGCGCTCGCTGTCGTGCGATCGAGGAAGGCGCCGGCATAGGTGACGTCCCAATTGCCGATCCTGCCTTCGATCGTCAGCGCCGCCTGGATGAAGCGTTCCTTGCGATAATCGGGATAGAAGCGCTGGACCTGCAGGTCGCCGACCAGCGGATCGGAGCCATAGATGCCGCCGGTCTTCTGCTCCTGATAGATGACCGTCGGCGTCACGGTCCAATTCTCGTCGAGATCGACCTTGAGCGCGGCGCGGCCGCCATAGACCTCGTTCTGGTTGAAATTCTCCTCGACGAAGGCGTCGTTGTCGACGGTGATGCCGCCTTCCTCCGGCAGGAAGCTCCGCGTGCCGGGGACGTTGTCGATATAGCCGGCGTCGCGCTGGTAGAAGCCGACCACCCGCAACGCCGCGTTCTGCGACAACGGGATGTTGAGGAAACCCTCCAGCTTGCCGCCGATATCGCCGTCCTCGACGGTGTTGATCTCGCCGTCGATCGCGCCTGAGAAGGCGGCGGTGCTCGGCTTGTTGGTGATGATGCGGATCGTGCCCGCCTGCGACGAGGCGCCGTAGAGCGTCCCCTGCGGCCCGGCCAGGCTCTCGATGCGGGCGATGTCGTAGATATGCACGTCGAGCGTGCCGCCGATGGTCGATACCGGCTGCTCGTCGAGATAGACGCCGACCGAGGGCAGCGATCCCGAATGATTGCCGTCACCGCCCGACGCGACGCCGCGCATGTAGACCGTGGTCACACCCGGCTGGAGGCTCTGGAACGCCACGGACGGAAGGAGCTGCGAATATTCCTCGAAATTGCCGATATTGAGCTCGTCGAGCTTGCGCGTGCCGAGCGCCTGGATGCTGATCGGCACGTTCTGCAGGTTCTCCTCGCGCTTCTGCGCGGTGACGATGATGTCGGCATATTGCTGCTGGGCCGGCGTCGCCTGGGCGTCGGCGGCGGCCTCCTGATCCTGCGCATGCGCCGGCGGCACGATGACCGCCGTGGTGGTCAACAGGAGCGTCAGTGCAGCGCTGCGTATGTTTCGATCCATCGCTTCCCCCACGACACGAAACTATGTGCCGAAAAGGGTGTTCGCATCCGCAACATCCGTCAACGGGGGCGATGCGGCCGTTTTCATTTCGTGGGCGCAACGTGACAGTTTTGTCACGCTGGTCCGGCGCCGCCTTCCGCAAATGGCGGGATCGCCGGGTAGCGGGCGAGCACCTCGCCCAGCGCAGCCTCGAGCGGCCCCAGCCATGCCGCATAGGGCCGCCATGCCTCGGTGCCTTCGCGGAAGATCGGCTGGCGCACCTGCTCCGAGCTCGCCGTGCGCACCGCGCGCTCGGTCTTGTGGAATTCCAGGCAGGCGGGCTCGAAATCCAGGCCGCATGCGGCGAGCAGCGCCCTCACCTCGCCTTCCGTGTCCTCGACCATCTTCTCGTAGAACACCCGGTGCACCCGGCCGGGCAGCACCGCGTCGAGATGCGCCATCAGCCGCACATAATCGCGGTAGTAGCGCCCCATATCCTCGAGCCTGTAGCTGAACGCCTGCCCGCGCGCGAAATGCTGCTTGAAGTTGGAGAAGCAGCAGCCGAGCGGATGCCGCCGCGCATCGATGATCTTCGCGCCGGGCAGGATCAGGTGGATGAAGGGAACATGCGCCCAGTTGTTGGGCAGCTTGTCGATGAACAGCGGCCGATCGGTGCGGCGCTGCACGCGGGTGCGGTCGAGATATTCCTCGCCCAACGCGCGCAGCCTGTCGGGCGCGAGCTCGGCGAGGTGCTCGGGATAGTCGGGCCAGCGACGCGCAAGCACCGGAATGTCGGGCAGCTCCGACGTGCCCTCGACCTGGCTGTGGCTGGAGAGGATCTGCTCGATCAGCGTCGAGCCCGCGCGGGGCATGCCGAGAATGAAGATCGGATCGGGCTCGCCGCACCCCAGCCCCGCGCGCTCCACGAAGAATTGGGGCGTGGCGATCGCGATGCTGCGATCGACAAAGTCTTGCGTCTCGTCCGCGTCATAACTGATCCTGGTGCGTCTGAGCGCATTGCCCGCGGCATAATGCTCGAACGACTCCGCCGCCCGTCCGCGATCCTCGAACGCCTTACCCAGCGCGAAATCGAGATGGAACCGGTCCTCGTCCGAAATGTCGCTACGCGCGAGGGCCTTCTGCATCGCGGCGATGTCCGCATCGTCGAAGCGGACGGTCTTGAGGTTGGCGAGGCTCCACCACGCCTCGCCCAGCTCGGGCATCAGATCGATCGCCCGGCGATAGGCGGCGACGCCGTCGGCCTGCCGGCCGACCGTCTTCAGCATATGGCCGTAGGACATCCACACCTTGGGCTGGCGCGGCGTTTCCTTCAGCACCGCCCGATATAGCTCGATCGCCTCGTCGAACCCACCGACGCGGCCAAGCGCCGCCGCCTTCAGGTTGGCGTGACCGGGATTGTCGGGCTCCTCCTCCAGCACCCGGTCGAGCTCGGCGACCGCCTCGGCCGCGCGGTTCTGACGGTAGAGGACGATGGCGAGATTGGCGCGGGCGGCGGTAAAGCCCGGCGACAGCTCGACCGCGCGACGCAGCAGGTTCTCGGCATCCTTGTATCGCCCGATCCGCCCCGCAAGCTCCGCAAGCATGCGGATCGCCTGGACATCGAACGGGTCCGCCTTGAGGTGCGCCTTCAACAGCGGCTCGGCCTCCGCCAGCCGGTTGTCGTGCAGCGCCAGCGCGGCATCGATCAGACGCTGCGGCCAATGTCGCGGAACAGGCGCAGGCCGGGCCATCCGGTGGAACCGGACGCCTATTTCGAAAGGTCGGCGAGCAACGAGCGGTAATAGCGGATCGCCAGCGGAACGTTGTCGATCGGGGTGCGCTCGTTCAGCCCATGGCTGAAATCGTCCGATTCCTTGATGAACAAGGGGCTGACGCCATAGCTCGGAACGCCGACCGAGCGATACCACATCGAGTCGCTCGCGCCCGCGGACATGCTCGGGAACACCGGCACGCCGGGCCGGATCCCGGCCAAAGCCTTCTTGACCGCCGCAGTCAGATCGGGCCGCAGCGGCGATGCGTCGGTCGGGTTCGATCCTTCGGTCACGTCCTTGAAGGTGACCGCCGGCTCGGCAGCCACCTTCTCGAGTTCCGCCATCACCGCGGCGGGCTTCACTCCCGGAAAGATGCGGCAGTTGATGTTGGCGGTCGCGCGCTGCGGCAGGGCGTTCAACGCGTGCCCGCCCGACACCATGGTGGAAACGCAGGTGGTGCCGATCTGCCCGACATAGGCCGGGCTCGCCGCCAGCGTCTCGATCGCCGCCTTGTCGGCCGGATCGGCGGCGAACGCCCGCATCGCCGCACCGAGTTCGGGCGTCTGGCGCGGGGCGATGCCTTCGAAATAGCCCTTGGTGATCGGGCTCAGCTGCGGGGTGAAGCGATGGCTTCCGATCCGCACCAGCGCCGCGGCGAGCTGATTGATCGCATTGTCCTTGCGCGGCGCAGAGGAATGGCCGCCCGGATTGGTCACGCTCAGTTCGAAGTCGGCATAGGTCTTCTCGGCTGCGCCGATCGTGAAATATTGCGGCTTGCCGTCCTCGCCGAGCAGCCCCCCGCCGCCATCTATGTTGAGGACCATTTCGCCGTTCCTGAGCTGCTCGGCGAGGATCGCCGAGGTCTTCATCGTCGTCTCCTCGTCGCCCGAAAGCGCGAGCACGATGTCCCGGCGCGGCTTGAAGCCGGCGCGTTTCATTTCGACCAGGGTCGCCGCCGCCAGCGCGATGTCCAGCTTCATGTCGGTCGCGCCGCGGCCATAGATATAGCCGTTCTCGACCACCGCGGTGAACGGATCGCGTTCCCAGTCGGCCGGCTTCGCCTCCACCACGTCCATATGGCCGGAGATGACGATCGGCTTCGCGGCGCTGTCCGTTCCGCGATAGCGCGCCACCAGATAGGCGGTGTCGTCCACCGGTGTGACCGTCACGTCTTCGGCGGCGAACCCTCCCGCAACCAGCTGCTGCTTCAGATAGGCGGCGAATTGCGGCGTCTGGTTGCCCGGGCCCCGCACCGTCCGGAACCCAATCGAGCGCTTGGCGAGCTCGATCGCCTCTATGGCGGTCCGGTCGGCCGTTTGCGCAGGCAGCGCGTCCGCCGCGGTGGAAGCTGTCAGCGCCGCGATCCAGACCAATCGATGCATAACCGCCCCTTTCGAACTTGTCCCGAAGCCGCGCTTCGACAGGGCAAGTTGTGGGACTTTGCCGAAGATGGCAACCGGAGACATCAACGCAAATTGGCTTGGCCAATCTTGTAGCGTATAGGCGAGATTAGCGGCATGGCCTCATTTCCCCGCTTGACAGCGGATCATAATTGGGCGACCAATTTGTCGCAATTAATGAAACTTAATTCCATCTTGTGAGATCATAATGTCGATTATCACCGACGCCCGAGTGATCGTGACCAGTCCTGGTCGTAATTTCGTGACGTTGGAGGTGCGCACGAAGGATGGTGTGACGGGTTTGGGCGATGCGACCTTGAACGGCCGCGAGCTTTCGGTGGCGAGCTATCTTGGCGATCATGTCATTCCGTGCCTGATCGGGCGCGATGCGCACCGGATCGAGGATATCTGGCAGTATCTCTACAAGGGCGCCTATTGGCGGCGCGGGCCGGTGACGATGACCGCGATCGCCGCGGTCGACATGGCCTTGTGGGACATCAAGGGCAAGGTCGCGGGGCTTCCGGTCTATCAGCTGCTGGGCGGGGCCTCGCGCGAGGGCTGCATGGTCTATGGCCATGCCAATGGCGCGAGCATCGAGGCGACGATCGAGGCGGCGCTCGACTATCGGGAGCAGGGCTACAAGGCGATCCGGCTGCAATCGGGGGTGCCGGGGCTGGCCTCGACCTACGGCGTCTCCAAGGACCGCTATTTCTACGAGCCGGCCGATGCCGACCTGCCGAGCGAGAATCTGTGGTCGACGGAGAAGTATCTCCGCTCGGTCCCGCCCCTGTTCGAGGCTGGCCGCGAGGGGCTCGGCTGGGACGTGCACCTGCTCCACGACGTCCACCACCGGCTGACCCCGATCGAGGCGGGCCGGCTGGGCCGGGACCTCGAGCCCTACCGCCCGTTCTGGCTGGAGGATGCGACGCCGGCCGAGAACCAGGAGGCGTTCCGCCTGATCCGCCGGCACACCACCACGCCGCTTGCGGTGGGCGAGATCTTCAACTCGGTCCATGACTGCCGCCAGCTCATCCAGGAGCAGCTGATCGACTATGTCCGCGCGACCGTGGTCCATGCCGGCGGCATCACCCATTTGCGCCGGATCGCCGCGCTCGCCGATCTCTACCAGGTCAGGACCGGCTGCCACGGCGCCACCGACCTCTCGCCCGTCTCGATGGCGGCCGCACTCCACTTCGGCCTCTCGGTGCCCAATTTCGGCATCCAGGAATATATGCGCCACACCCCAGAGACCGACGCCGTCTTCCCCCACGCCTACCGCTTCCAGGACGGCATGATGCACCCAGGCGACACACCCGGCCTCGGCGTCGACATCGACGAAACCCTCGCCGCCAAACACCCATACAAACGCGCTTACCTGCCCGTGAACCGCCTCCAAGACGGCACATTGTTCAATTGGTGAGAGATCGTTCGAACGGTCCGGACACATGCAAAAAGGGGATGATGAACATGGCCGCAATGCGGATTCTGGCGCTGCTCGGCGCTGCGAGCGTCATGACGATCGCCGGGGCCGCGCCGGCACGCGCGCATGACGCGTCCACCGTCGTCGCCTCGCCGCGCGCGACCTACAGCCTCAACCCCGGCTGGCGGATGACGACCGGCGACATCAAGGGGGCCGAGCAGCCCGGTTTCGACGACGCCAAGTGGCGGATCGTCACCCTGCCCAACGCCTTCAACGAGAAGCAGGCCTTCGCCCGCGACATCCGCGAGCTTTCGACCGGGATCACGTGGTATCGCAAGCGCATCACCCTTCCCGCCGGCGCCGAGCGCGGCAAGGCCTTCCTCGAGTTCGAGGGCGTCCGCCAGGCCGCCGAGGTCTGGGTCAATGGCCGGTCGGTGATCCTCTCCGAAAACGGCGCGATGGCGTTCGGCGCGGACATCACGCCGATGCTCAGGCCGGGCGAGAACCTGATCGCGGTCCGCGTCGACAACGACTGGCGCTACAAGGAGCGCGCGACCGGCAGCGGCTTCCAGTGGAACGACCGCAACTTCAACGTCAATTACGGCGGCATCACCAAGAATGTCCGCCTGCACCTGACGGGCAAGCTCTACCAGACGCTGCCGCTCTATTCGGGGCTGGGCACCACCGGCCAATATGTCTGGGCCGGTGATTTCGACCTGCGGGCGCGCGCGGCGACGATCCATGCCGAAACCCAGGTGCGCAACGACGGCGACGCGCCGCGCCGCATCGGCTACCGCGTCGAGATCCGCGACCGCGAAGGCAAGCTGGTCGGCCGCTTCGACGGCGAAGCCGACACCGTCCATCCCGGCAGCACCGAGACGCTGAGCGCCGCCGCGCGGCTCTCCGACCTCCATTTCTGGAGCTGGGGCTATGGCTATCTCTACACCGTCACCACCAGCCTGATCGAGGACGGCAAGGCGATCGACAGCGTCGACACCGTCACCGGTTTCCGGCAGACGCGCTTCGCCGACGGGATGATCGAATTGAACGGCCGCGTCATCCAGGTGCACGGCTATGCGCAACGCACCTCGAACGAATGGCCCGCAGTCGGCGTGTCTATCCCGCCCTGGATCAGCGACTTCTCCAACGCGCTGATGGTCGAAAGCGGCGGCAATCTCGTCCGCTGGATGCACATCACGCCCTCCAAGCAGGACGTGGAGTCCGCCGACCGGGTCGGCCTGATCCAGGCGATGCCCGCGGGCGACGCCGAGCATGACGTCGACGGCCGCCGCTGGGAACAGCGCAAGGAACTGATGCGCGACGCGATCATCTACAACCGAAACAACCCGTCGATCCTGTTCTACGAAGGCGGCAACGAGAGCATCAGCGACGCGCACATGGCCGATCTGATGGCGATCCGCGACCGCTACGATCCGCACGGCGGCCGGGCGATCGGATCGCGCGAGATGCTGGACAGCGAGATCGCCGAATATGGCGGCGAGATGCTCTACATCAACAAGAGCTCGGACATCCCGATGTGGGCGATGGAATATTCGCGCGACGAGGGCGCCCGCGCCTATCAGGACGAACACACCCCGCCCTTCCACACGGATTCGCCCGACTACAACCGCAACCAGGACAGCCACGCGGTGGAGGATGTCCGCCGCTGGTGGGACTATTACCGCGTCCGCCCCGGCACCGGCGAGCGGGTGAGTTCGGGCGGGGTCAACATCATCTGGTCGGATTCGAACACCCATTTCCGCGGCGACAACAATTACCGCCGCTCGGGCGAGGTCGATCCGGTGCGGCTGCCCAAGCAGGGCTTCTTCGCGCACCAGGTGATGTGGAACGGCTGGGTCGAGCCGGAGAAGCCCGCGACCCACATCATCGGCCATTGGAACTATGCCGTCCGCACGGCGAAGGACCTGATGGTGGTCTCGAACGGCGAGAGCGTCGAGCTGTTCCTGGGCGACCGCTCGCTCGGCAAGGGCAAGCACGAATACGGCTTCCTGTTCACCTGGCCCAAGGTCCAGTGGCGGCCCGGCACGCTGCGCGCGGTGGCGACCCACGCCGACGGCAGCCGATCGGAACATGCGCTCGAGACCGCGGGCGCGCCCGCCGCGATCCGCCTGACCCCGCGCACCAGCCCGCGCGGCTTCGTGATGGACGGCGCCGACGTCGCGCTGGTCGATGTCGAGGTGGTCGATGCGCAGGGCCGGCGCGTCCCGACCGCCGGCCACAAGGTCTCGTTCGAGCTCGACGGCCCCGCCGAATGGCGCGGCGGCATCGCCCAGGGCGATTCATCGGGCAAGCCGCGGCCCGAGGTTCCCGTCGCGCAGGAATCGATCCCCGGCACCACCAGCCACCCCGGCACCGCCCGGCACGAGGACAATTACGTCCTGTCGCGCACCCTGCCGGTCGAGGGCGGCGTGAACCGCGTGCTGCTGCGCGCGGGCACGCGGAAGGGCGCGGTCCGGCTCACCGCCACGGCGGAGGGGCTGAAGAGTGCGACGGTAGCGATTCCGGTCGTGCTTCCGGAACCGGCGACGAACGGGCTCTCCCCGGACTTCCCGGAGCATCATCAGCCGGGGCTGCTCACGCGCGGGCCGACACCGGCCGGCCCATCCTATCGCCCTACCCGCTCCACTATCCTCCCCTCGCGCATCGTCGCCGGCTCGAACCAGGCCGAGGCCGAGCGCAGCGTCGACGACAACGAGCTCTCGCGCTGGGCGAGCGACGGCAAGCGCGAGACCGCCTGGATCGAATATCATTTCGACCGTCCGGTGACGCTGAGCGAGATCGAGCTCAAACTCGTCGGCTGGCGCTCGCGCAGCTATCCCCTGCGCTTCACGCTCGACGGGCGCACCGTCTGGCAGGGCGAGACCGAGCGCAGCCTGGGCTATGTCGGCCAGGCGTTCGCGCCCGCCACCGGCCGCGTGCTGCGGATCAGCCAGACGGGCCCGGTCACCGATCGCGACGGTTTCGGCAACATCGTCGAGCTCAGCACCGCGCGCCAGGCCGGCGACACCGGCGCCAACGAGGTGCCGCCCGGCTGGGGCCTGGGCATAGTCGAGGCGGATTTCCACGGACCGGCGCCGCGCGACTAGCGCAGCCCGACCAGAGCGACAGAGCGACGCGGAATGCCGCGCGCCGAACCTGAGAGGATCGACAATGGCGACGAACAGCCCGGCGACGCCGGCAAGCCGGATGACCCGCAACCGCTGGACGGTGTGCGCGCTGCTCTTCTTCGCCACCACCATCAACTATATCGACCGGCAGGTGATCGGCATCCTGAAGCCGGTGCTCGAAACCGAGTTCGGCTGGAGCGAGCTCGACTATGCCGACATCGTCTTCTGGTTCCAGGCGGCCTATGCGATCGGACTGTTCGCGGTCGGCCGCTTCGTCGATCGGGTCGGCGTCAAATGGGGCTATGCGATCGCGGTGATCGTGTGGAGCATCGCCGGCATGGCGCATGCGGGCGCGCGGACGGTGGCGGGCTTCGCGATGGCGCGCTTCGCGCTCGGCATCGGCGAGGCGGGCAACTTCCCGGCGGCGGTGAAGGCGACCGGCGAGTGGTTCCCGAAGAAGGAACGCGCGCTCGCCACCGGCATCTTCAACGCCGGCTCCAACGTCGGCGCGATCCTGACGCCCTTGGCTGTGCCGCCGATCGTCATCGCCTGGGGCTGGCAGGCGGCGTTCCTCATCACCGGCGCGCTGGGTTTCGTCTGGGTGATCCTGTGGCTGCTCACCTATCGGCTGCCGGAGGACCATCCCAAGGTCTCCCCGGCCGAGCTGGCGCATATCCGTTCCGATCCGGCCGAAAGCACGGAGAAGATCGGCTGGCTGGCGCTGCTCCGCTACCGCCAGACCTGGGCGTTCGCGGTCGCCAAGTTCATGACCGATCCGATCTGGTGGTTCTTCCTGTTCTGGCTGCCCGATTTCTTCGCCAAGACCTATGGCCTCGATCTCGTCAGCTTCGGTCCGCCGCTGATCGCGGTGTACCTCATCGCCGATGTCGGCAGCGTCGCCGGCGGCTGGCTGTCGTCGCATCTCATCAAGCGCGGCTGGACCGTCAACGCCGGGCGCAAGACGGCGATGCTCGCCTGCGCGCTGTGCGTGGTGCCGGTCAGCCTCGCCATCCATGCCGAGAACCTGATCGTCGCGGTGGCGATCATCGGGCTGGCGGCGGCGGCGCACCAGGGCTGGTCGGCCAATGTCTTCACGCTCGTATCCGACCTGATGCCGCGCCGCGCGACCGCCTCCGTGGTCGGCATCGGCGGCATGGCGGGCGCGATCGGCGGGATGCTGATGGCGAAATATGCCGGGCACGTGCTGGAGAGCGTCGGCAACTACACGCCGATCTTCGCGCTGATCGGCTCGGTCTATCTGATCGCGCTGCTGATCGTCCACCTGATCTCGCCCCGGCTGGAACCGGCGCGGATCGATTGAGGATTGTCGCGATCCGGGCCCGACCCGGATCGCGAGTTAAGCAACATGCGCTCAGAAGCGGAAGCGGACGCCGAGCGAATACACCCGCTCCAAAAATTTGGTTTGTCGAGGGAAGGGCTTGCCGGGTTCATATTCGCGGTAAATCTCAATCGGATCGCCAAGCAGATTGGTGGCGTCGAACGCGATTGTGATGTTCTCGACCGGGGTGGTCGTCAGGGACAGGTCGAGCACGCCGCGGCCCTTGTGCATCAACGGAAGCACCGGGCCATCACCGCCGAACGGCAATCCTGTCTCGGGGTTGATGTCGCCCGTTCCGGGATCGAAGACCCGGCCATACTCGATCACGAAGTCGGATCGATAATTGTAGGCGAGACGCGCCGAGAACTTCGGCTTCTCGTACAGAGCGACGATGTTGTAGGCGTATTCCGAGACTCCAGGCAGGCGCGGCCGGTCCGGGCTGCCCGGCGGCACATTGCCGGCCAGCTGCGAAGGCAGCTGCGACTCCGCATCGATATAGGTGAAGTTCGCCTGGAGGCCGAAGCCGCGCGCCCATTCTGGCACCCAGTCGACGTCCAAGAAGCTGGCGAACGCAGCTTCGATGCCCTGGATCCGGCCTTCGCCACCATTGACCGGAATGCTAGTGCGGAGCCGTCCAAACTCAGGATCCTGCGTCTCGGTTGTGATCCGCGAGATGAAGCCGTTCACATCGCGGCGGAACGCCGCCAGAGTTACCGAACCCGCGCGCGAGAAATACCATTCAAGGCTTGCGTCATAGTTGGTGGAGGTGAGTGGTCCGAGATCCGGATTACCGGCGCTCGTTCCCCGGAAGCAGTTCGGGTTGTCGGGACCGCTGCCGGGAATCTGCGGATTGGGAATACAGATGGTGGGCGGCGTTCCGATCGCGAAGGACGGGTTGAGATCGAAGAAGTTCGGCCTAGTCCGCGTTTGGGTATAGGCTAGGCGTAGTTGCACCTCTCCGAGTACGGCCCGCAACGAAGCGTTCGGCAGGAAATCGTCATATTCGTTCGACCGGTCTACGCCGGTGAACTCGTAGATGGGATCATTATTCTCATCGATTCCAATCTGCTCACGCTGGGTGCCGGCGATCGTGGTTTCGGTACGAATCGCACGGATGCCGACATTGCCGTCAAAAGCGACCGCACCAGCATCGAAGCCGTATTTCACCTGGGCATAACCGGTGTATGACTTTTCGTCGGCGAGGAACGTCTGGACCGGATCGAAATCAGGGAAGCCTTCTGGTGCGCCAGCAACCTCGCGCAGTATCTCCACATTATCCCAGATGCTGTCGCGCACAGGCTGAATAAAGGTGCGGAACCGCTGCACGTCGTCGCCACGGAAGCCCGGAGCCACCGGCGCGAATTCCAGCGGAATCCGCTGGCCATCGATCTGCAGGTTTCCGAGCATACGCGGGAAGGGAAATTCCTCGCCAATATATAGGTCGCCACGCCGCCGGGCGGCGCTGCGATCGTCGTAACGAACGCCCGCCTGGATTCGCTTCAGGAAACCGGCGTCGAGATCGTAGGTGACGTCGACGCGCGCCTGAAGGTCATCGCCCTCCGCGCGTAAATTCTCCTGAAACAAACCGCGATAGAGGAAATTGTCCAGGTCCGAACCGTCAAAGTCGCGGAAGCTGAAAAACGCGCCCGGCGCGTCGAAATTAACGTCGCGCACCGGTGAATAGGCGAAAGCGTGATCGACGTTGATGGCGCGCAGCGTGAACGTCGAGTCGGTGTAAGCGACATCGCCCGATATGGTCAGCGCGTCATTGGTGTAGATGGCGCCGAGCGCACCCTGATAGGTGTCGGTCTTGGCCCGCGTGGTGCCCTGGAAGCCGTCGGGACGGAAGTCGATCGCATTGGGGTAGCTCGCCGTCAGGCTCTGCGCGCGGACGCCGTCGTCCATCAGCTGTACGTTGGACAACTGGACGTTGCCGAACAGCGGCACGAACAGGAAGGTATTGGTGTCCTTGCTGCGGAATCCCTGGAACAGACCATCCGCATAGATTTCGAGATTGGGTGTCGGTTTCCACTGGATGGTCGCCGTCGCCGACGGGCGCCACCGCTCGCCCGCGCCGTAGAACATCGCCGTGGCGTCGGGATAGCGGAAGGTGTCCTCAAGATAATCGAAGTCTTCGCCCTCGTCGTCGTTCAGCCGGCCGATGCCCGCGACAAGGCTCTGCTCGCGCGTCGAATCGAGGTGGCGCAACTTGGTGTAGGCGGCGTTGACGAGGATGCCGATCTCGCCGATGCCCGTATCCCAGCGGTTGCTGATCAGGAAATTGCCGTTCCAGTCGAACTCCTGCGCCTGGTCGGTGTGTACGGCGTTGAGCGATCCGAACGCCTCGAAACCGCTGAAATCGAACGGCCGGCGCGAGCGGACATTGACCTGCCCGCCGATGCCGCCTTCGATGAGATTCGCGGTCGAGGACTTGTAAACCTCGAGCGCCGCGACCGAGCCTGCGGGGAAGTCCTGGATCTGGACGAAGCGTCCCTCGGCGGTGAAAATCTCGCGGCCATTATAGGTGGTGGTAATGTCGGGCAGGCCGCGCACCTGCACTTGCGCGGCCTCGCCCGCCGCGCGATTGACCTGCACGCCGGTGACGCGCGCCAGTGCGGCGGACGCGGTGATGTCGGGCAGCTTGCCGATATCCTCGGCGACGATCGCGTCGACGATGCCTTCCGAATTGCGCTTGATCGCCTGCGAAGTTTCAAGGCTGCGGCGGAGGCCGGTGACGACGATCTCGTCGCCTGACTGGTCGGCGACCGGCGGCGCGTCCTCCACCGTCTGCGCTTCCTGTGCCGTCGCCTGATCCGCCGGCGGCGCGTCGGTCGATTGGGCAAATGCGGGCGTGACGCCCATGAACAATGCGATCACCGACGCGGTGCCGCGAAAACGCGCAATCCGGGCCATCCGTCCCTCCCCACCTGTTGCCTGGTGATCGGCGCGGGTTTTCCCCGCTGCCTTCGCCATCTGCCCATAGAGCAAGCCCCGACCTGCGCCGCAAGGTCTAAAACGTATTTATCGTATTTAAAAAATGATTGTGGTTTCGAAGCAACATCAGCGGCGGCGGGACGAGGGTGGATCGAGCGGCGTATCGGCCCCCGCCGGCACCGGGAAGTCGGGCCGCCCGTCGGCGGTCCAGCCGAAGCGCTGGATGCGCGGCGACCGCTTGGAGGTGCATTTCCGATCGGGGCCGGTGTTGGCGTGATAGATGATCCAGTTCTCGCGGCCGTCGGGCGAGGTGAAGAAGCCGTTGTGGCCGGTCGCATAGACGTTGTTCTCGGGCGCCTTGGCGAGAACGGGGCGCGGCGCCTTGGTCCAGGCGGATGCGTCCATCGGATCGCTGCCGGGCGGCGCGCGGAGCAGGCCCAGCGCGTAGTCGTCGGACCAGCAGGCGCTCGCCGAATAGCTCAGGAACAGATCGCCACGGGGGCCGAGGAGGAACTCCGGCCCTTCGAGGATCTGCCGCCCGCCCTGCCGCTCCCAGGCGAGATCGGGCCGCGCCAGGATCACCTCCTCTCCCGCCAACGTCCACGGATCGGCCATCTTCGCGATCGCCAGCACGCTGTCCGGACCGACATAGGGCGAATAGACGAAGTATCTTTCGCCGCCATATTCGAAGGTCGTGCCATCAATCCCCGCGTGCGCGGTGTTGATCCTGCCGCGATCGATCCACTCGCCGGTCGTCGGATCGGTGCCGGCATTCTCCAGCACGAACACGCCGCGATGCTCGTCGCCGTCATGTCCGCTCGCGGCGGCGGTGTAATAGACGTACCATTTGCCGTCGATGCGATGCAGCTCGGGCGCCCAGATCGATTGCGCGTTGGGGCCTTGCGCGGGCGGCGTCCAGATCGTCTTTGGCTCCGCTTCGGCGAGCTTGGTCAGATCGCGCGTCCGCCAGATCGCCAGCCGGTTCCCAAGCGTGTGCATGTAGTAATAGGTATCGCCGTCGCGCGTGACCCAAGGATCGGGACCGGACGGCAGCAGCGGGTTCGTGAAGCGGGCTGACGAATGCTCGCTCGCCGTCCGGTCGGTCGCGCAGCCGCCGAGCATCGCCGCGCCCAGCGCCATTGCGAGGACCAGGCTGCGCCGAGGCGTTGCTGAAGCCCGAATCCGCATCACTCCTCCGACATCAAACATATATATCGGATAAATGGGTTGACCACGCTTGGCAATCGGCGCTCATATCCGGCGATGGACGGCCGCATGCCCCAAGTGCAATGCAGGAACGGCACGCCAGAGGGGAGGCAGGACGGTGCTTCGAACGCTCATCTTCAGCGCAATCGCGCTGACCGTCGCGGCCGCGGCACCGGCGCAAGACTCCCCCAGGGCGCAGCCCGTTCCCGGCGCGCCGGTCACGCCCTACATCCATCCCGACAAGGCCTATCTCTTCGCGCACATGACCAAGGCGCGCTACGGCGTGCTCCATTATTCGGTCAGCCTGGACGGGTTTCACTGGCAGGCGCTGAACGGCGGCCGCGCGGTTTCCGAGGATTATCACGGCCACGCCTCGATCGCGCAGGGGCCGAACGGACGCTATTACCTGGTCGGCAACAAGAGCGATTCCGATCCGCTGATCCGCTTCTGGGTCTCCGACGATCTCATCCGTTGGGCGCCGTTTGGCACCTACCGGCCCGATCTTTCCAACATCAAGGAGCACCCGCACGCCCTGCAGCGGATCGGCGCGCCCAAGCTCCATTACGACAAGCCTTCGGCGCGCTTCCTGCTCACCTGGCATACGCCCAACGTGCCCGGCTCGCCCGACGATCCGGAGCGCTACTGGGCCAGCCAGAAGACGCTGTACGTGCTGTCGAAGGACCTGAAGAGTTTCGCCGCGCCGCCGCGCCGGCTGCTGCCCTGGGACATGGCAACGATCGACACCATCGTCCAGCCCAATGACGGTGGCGGCTATTGCGTCATCGTCAAGGACGAACGCTATCCGTCGTACAACTGGGTCACGGGCAAGACGGTGCGGATGAGCTGCGCCGACGAGCTGCTCGGCCCCTATCCCGAGCCCGGCCCGCCGCTCAGCCCCAATTTCCGCGAGGCGCCGACGCTGATCCGCGCGCCGAACGGCGCCGACTGGCTGCTGTATTACGAGCAATATGCCGGGACGAGCTACGGCCTCTCGATGGCGCCGCGGCTCGAAGGGCCGTGGTATCAGGTGTCGGGCAACAGCGGCGTGCCCGAATGGAACCGCTTCGAGATGCCGGCCGGCGTCCGCCACGGATCGATGATCGCGATCAGCCGCAAGCAGTACGACGCCATCGTCGCCGCCTTTCCGAGCAACAAATGAACAAGGGAGCAAGCCGATGTCGAACCGCTTGATCGGATGCGCGATCCTCGCGGTCGCCGCGTTGACGCCGTCCGCCGCCCATGCGCAGGCGACCGAGCGCGCCTCGCTGCACCTCTTCTCCCAGTCGGGCGAGCCCGCCTGGACCAGCCCCGAGAACCCGACGGGCGAAAAGGGCGCCGGCGGCATCGAGAACAAGGGCGGCAAGGGTCATGCGTTCGAGACGATTCCGGCAGGCGGCAGCCATGTCCTCGCCGATATCGCGGGCGCCGGCATCATCGACCGCATGTGGATGACGATCGACGACCGCTCGCCCGAACGGCTGCGCGCGCTGGTGCTGGAGATGTACTGGGACGGCGCGGCGACGCCGGCGGTGTCGGTGCCGCTGGGCGACTTCTTCCTGCACGGCGCGGGCGAGATGCGCCCGCTCGAGACCGAGCTCCTGTCGAGCGCGGAGGGCCGCTCGTTCGTCTCCTATATCCCGATGCCCTTCCGCAAGGGCGCGCGCATCGTCGTGCGCAACCAGTCGGACAAGCAGCTGTCGCTGATCTTCTTCGACATCAACCACCGTCGGCTACGCTCGCAGCCCGAGGATGCGATGTATTTCCACGCCTGGTGGTCGCGCGACCGCGCGACGACGCTGGGCGACGCGCACGACGTGCTGCCGCGCATCACCGGCCGCGGACGGTTCGTGGGCATGAGCATGACGGTCCTGACCAACCCGGCGTACGAGAAGAGCTGGTGGGGCGAAGGCGAGATGCGCATCTCGCTCGATGGCGATGGCGACCGGCATTCGCTCGTCGGCACCGGCGCGGAGGATTATATCGGCACCGCCTGGGGCCAGGGCGCCTTCGTCAACCGCTTCCAGGGCGCGCCGATCTCGGACGAGAGCACCGGCCGCTGGACCTTCTACCGCTTCCATGTGCCCGATCCGATCTTCTTCGATTCCGACATCAAGGTCGAGCTGCAGCAGATCGGCGGCTGGCCCAAAAAGGAGGTGATGCGGCTCCAGAAACAGGGCGCGCCGCTGATCCCCGTGACGATCGATCCCGGATCGCGGATCAATTTCCAGCAGCTGCTGAAAGGCGACAAGCCCGTGCCGCTGGACACGCCCGGCCTGCCGGAAGGCTGGACCAATTTCTACCGCAGCGACGACGTCGCCTCGGTCGCCTATTTCTACCTCGACCGACCGGAGAACGGCCTGCCGCGTATCGCGCCGGTCGAGGCGAGGCTCGCCGGCATCCGCAAGCCCCCGGAAAAGAAGCCGGAAACCAAGCCGGTCGAAGCCTATACGCCGCCCGCCGCGGACTAGGGTCCAAACTCAATTAGAACAGGGATCGTGATCGCCCGGAGAAGCCCGCTGGCCGCGTCGCTTGCTTGCGCGTAGCTTTGGCTACGCGACTGCGCTGTGCTCCTTGCCAGCGGGTTTCTCCGGGCGACCGCCTCCGGCGGCGGGCGGCTTTTGGCGCCATGCGGCGTCGCGCGTCGGTCACGATGCTATGGCATCGCTCCCTCCTTGCTCCTAGCCTGGTGCCAAAATCCGCTCCGTCACGACCCTGTTCTAATTGGGTTTGGACCCTAGCCGACCAGCACGACATGGAGGAAGCGCGGGCCGTGCGCGCCGCGGACATACTGTCCCTCGATATCGGTGGTGCCGCTGACCCCGGTGATCCAGTAATGCGCGCGAGGCTGCGATCCGGAAAGCACGGCGTCTTCCAGATGGGGCACGATGGCCTCGGCGCGCAGCAGCACGATGTGATGCAGGCAGAGGAAGTTGGGCAGCATCGGCGCCTGGGGCGCGGTCTCGAGCACCAGCGATCCGGTCTCGGCGACGCCCACGCGGGCGATGGCCAACGCAGCCGGCTGATCGGGGGCGCAATCATGGCTGATGGCGAGACCGCTCCAGTCGAGCGCGGCTAGGTTTGGGTCGGGCGGAAGATAAAGCGCCGACGCCAAGCCTTGGGCGGCAAGATAACGTTGCGCCGCTCCGGGGAGGTCGGCCATCGCGCCGATACGCTCGAATGTGGCCCCCAACCTTGCTTGTGCGAGCTGCGCGAGAAAACCCCCGACGAGATCGGCAACGTCAACCACGGGCCGCTCAGGACGATCGAGCAGGCGAGTCGCCTCGACATCGAGCGTGGCGGGATCAGCCCCGCCGCGCAGCCGCCCGAGAATCGCTTCGCGCGCGTTCATCGCCGCCGCCCGCGCGCATATTGCGCCATGAAGCTCGCCGCTTCCGGCGCGGGCATGTCGCGGTGGCGCGTCCAGCCGCCGGCGAGCGGCAGCGAACGACTCCACCCGCCCCCGCCCCACAGCCGCATCCCCAGGATCGCGGCCGAGGTAGCGAAGCGATAGAGCCGGGGCCTTTTCGCAAGACACGCCCAAACCCGCACGCCCCAGCGCGTCGTCACAGGCTCCAGTCCTTCGCGCCAGCTCCGCTCGCGCCAGCCGCGCAGCAGCGTCGGCAACGGGATCGCGACCGGGCAGACCTCCTGGCATTTGCCGTTGAGCGTGCACGCCTGGGGCAGATCGCGATTGGCGGCGAGGCCGCTTAGCGCCGGGGTCAGCACCGCTCCCATCGGCCCGGGATAGGTGCCGCCATAGGCGTGGCCGCCGATCTGGCGGAACACCACGCAATGGTTCATGCACGCGCCGCAGCGGATGCAGCGCAGCATCTCGGCGAGACCCTCTTCGCGCATCGCGGTGCGGCCGTTGTCCACCAGCACGATGTGCATCTCCTCCGGTCCGTCGGCGTCGTCCGCACGCTTCGGCCCGGAGTAGAAGGTGGTGTATTGAGTGAGCGCCGCGCCCGTCGCGGAACGCGCCAGCATCCTGAGCATATGCACCGCATGCCCCATTGAGGGCACCAGCTTCTCGATCCCCGCGGTGACGATGTGGACGCGCGGCGGCACCAGCGACAGCTCGGCATTGCCCTCGTTGGTGACGGTGCACACCGCGCCCGTGTCGGCGACCAGGAAGTTCGCGCCAGAGATGCCGATATCGGCCCCCAGCATGCGTTCGCGCAGATGACGCCGCGCACTCTCCGCCATCGCGGCGATGCTCTCGTCCTCGTGCGGCGATGCGTGGTGCCGGCGAAACAGCGCGGAGACCTGGTCGCGCGTCTTGTGCATCGCCGGCCAGACGATGTGCGAAGGGGGCTCGTCGGCGAGCTGGATGATGTGTTCGGCAAGATCGGTCTCGATCCGCTCGATTCCCGCCTCGGCGAGGGCGTGCGGCAAACCGATCTCCTCGCCGAGCATTGATTTGGAACGGGCGACGGTCTTCGCGCCCGCCGCGCGGCAGATGTCGACGACGATCGCGCAGGCCTCATCGGCGGTCCCCGCCCAGTGGACGCGTGCGCCGGCCGCTACCGCGTTCGCCTCGAACCGCTCCAGATATTCGCCCAGATTGGCAATGACGTGATCCTTGATCGCCGCCGCCCGCGCCCGGGCCGCGGCAAAGTCAGGGAACGCCTCCACCGCCACCGCGCGATTCGCCTCGGCGGTGCCGGCGGTGCGTTCGACGGCGGTCTTGAGCACCGGATCGGCCAGCGCCGCCGCCGCGCGGTCGATGAAGCTCATCCCTCCTCGCCAATCGCGGAGCCGTCGCCCATCCCGGCGAGCAGCTCAACGGCGTGGAACGCGCGCACCTTCGATCCGCGCCGATGGAGCTTGCCCGCCATGTTCATCAGGCAGCCGAGATCGCCCGCGAGCAGCAATTCCGCCCCGCTCGCCTCGATCGCGTCGGCCTTCTCCTCGACGATCGCGTTGGAGATGGCGGGATATTTGACGCAAAAGGTGCCGCCGAAGCCGCAGCAGGTTTCTTCTCCGGCGAGGGGGACCAGTGCGAGCCCGTCGACGCCTGCGAGCAGCCGTCTCGGTTGCGTCTTGATTCCCAGTTCGCGCAGACCCGAGCAGCTGTCATGATAGACCGCGGTGGCGGCGCACACGGTATCGGGGCGCCAGCCGCGCACCTCGTCGAGATAGGCGAGCACCTCCCATGTCCGCTCCGCTAGGCCAACGGCGCGCTCGCGCCAGTCGGGATCGTCGGCCAGGAGCTCGGGATAGTGTTCGCGGATCGTCGCCGCGCACGATCCCGAGGGCACGACGACATGATCGTGTCCCTCGAGCGCGGCGATGGTGCTCTTCGCCAATGCTACGGCGGAGTCGCGGTCCCCCGAGTTGAGCGCTGGCTGACCGCAGCAGGTCTGCCCCTCGGGCGCCACCACCTCGCATCCCGCCGCCTCCAGCGCGCGGAGCGCGGCGAAGCCGATGCGCGGGCGGATCAGATCGACCAGGCAGGTGACGAACAGCGCGACGCGAGGGGAGCTTGCGGGCGTCATAGCCCGTGACGGCGGGCCCAGCCGAGGAACAGGTCCGACCAGGACTCCAGGCCTAGCCCATGGTCGCCCTTTTCGAACAGGTGGCATTCGGCGGGAACCTTGGCCGCCCTCAGCGCGCCAAGCATCGCGAGGCTGTTTTCTGGCGGCACGACGCGATCGTCCAGCGCGTGAGCCAGAAAGGTCGGCGGTGTGTTCCGGGAGACCGCGGCGTTGCCGGCAACATTTTCGGCTGCTGGGTTCTTGTCGATCAGTTCACGCCGCGACGTCCCATGCGCGTGCGGACCGTCGGTCAGGATCACCGGGTAGAGCAGTCCCGCCGCCTTCAAGCCCAACGGCATCGCATCTGCGCTGTCCTGAGCGGCATAGGCGGAGGTCTCGACGGTCGCCAACCGCGCCGCGACATGTCCGCCCGCCGAGAAGCCCAGAGCCCCGATCCGCGCCGGATCATAGCCCTCCCGCCGGGCACGCGCCCGGATCAGGCGCAGCGCCCTCTGCGCGTCCTGCAGCGGTGCGTTCGGCCCGGCCGCCCAGCCGTCGCCCGGCAGGCGATAGAGCAGCGTGTAGGTATGGAAGCCCGCATCGGCGAAATGCTGCGCCAACGCTCGCCCGCCCCGCCCGATCGCGACGCGGATATAGCCCCCGCCGGGAATCAGCATCAGCGCCGCGCCGTTGGGCTTGGCCGGGCGCGCCAGCGTCAGCTGCGGGCGAGTGACGTGAAGAAAGGCGGTGTCGTCCGCCGGACCATCGGCCGAGCGCGGGATCTCGCGCTGCGTCACCGTCACCCCTTCGCCGCCCGGGGCCTGGTTCGGCCAGAGCGCGATCGTCTCGCCGGGCGACTGCGCCGCGGGCAGCCGCGCCGCCACGCCCAGCGTCACGCCGCCGCCGATCAGCGTGCGGCGGTCGATCAGCGACATTCCCAGCTCCCGAGCGGAGTCTCGCGAGCGAGCGCCGGGCGGTCCTTACGCACCGCGTCCGACACCGGCAGTTCCAGCCGAGCGAGCGCATCGGCGATCAGGTCGGCGACATGCCGTGCGCCGAGCTCGCTGAAATGGGTGTCGTCCTCTATCCCCTTCGGAAAGGCGGCGACCTCCCCCGCATCATAATGCAGGAAATAGGCCTTGGCCCGCTCCTCCCCCGCTTCGGTCAGCCAGGTGCGCGAGAGCGCTTCGAGGTCGATCAGGGGGGTGTCGGTCTCGCGCGCGACGACCCGCGCGACCGACGAATATTCGGCGAAATCGGCCTGCGCCCGACCTTCGTAGAAGGAGCGCCGCGCCACCGGCGTCAGGATCACCGGCGTCGCTCCCTTCGCCTTCACATCGGCGACGAAGCGGGTGAGGTGGTGGCGGTAATCGGTCGCCGCCGGGGCATAGCGCGCGGGCCGATTGCGGTTGGCGTCGTTGTGGCCGAACTGGATCAGCACCGTGTCGCCGGCTTTCACATCGGCGATCAGCTTGTCCCAACGGCCTTCGCTGACGAAGGTGCGGGTCGATCGCCCGCCGATCGCGCGATTGTCCACCGCCACGCCATCCAGGCCGCATTGCAGCACCTGCCCCCAGCCCGATTGCGGATAGCGGTCCTGCCTGTAGGTCTGCGCGGTCGAATCGCTGGCGATGAAGACGGTCTGGCCGGCCAGCGCCAGTGCGGCGAGCGCGGCGATCACTGCAGGTTCACGAACATGCCGCCGTCGACCAGCAGCGCCGCGCCGGTGACATAGGCCGCCATGTCGGACGCGAGGAAGACGATCGGCCCGACCATGTCCTCCGGCTGGCCCAGCCGGCCGAGCGGCACGCGGCCTTCCATATATTCGCGCTTTTCAGGGTCGGCGAGATCGTCCTTGTTGATGTCGGTCAGGATCGTGCCGGGCAGCAGCGAGTTGCAGCGTATGCCGTGCTTGCCGAGCGCGATCGCGGTCGACTGCATCAGCGAGTGCACCCCCGCCTTGGTCGGCGTGTAGTGGGTCTGATACTCGCCGCCGACCAGCGCGGAGATCGAAGAGACCGCGATGATCGATCCGCCATGCCCCTGCGCGACCATCTGCCGCGCGGCCGCCTGGACCATGAAATAGGCGCCGTGGAGGTTGACCCGCATGGTCCGCTCCAGCGTCTCGACCGGCATGTCGAGAAAGGCGTGGAACGGGCAAATGCCGGCATTATTGACCATTACGTCGACCTTGCCGAAAGCCTCGACCGCGCGCGCGACGAACTCGCCCGCCGTTTCGGGCAGCGACACGTCGCCCTTGACCGCGATCGCCTTGCCGCCGGCGCGTTCGATCTCGGCGACGCAGGCCTCGGCCCCGGCATCGTCGCGGCTGTAGTTGATCGCGACCGAGGCGCCCGCCGCCGCGGCGCCGATCGCCGCCGCGCGACCGATCCCGGCCGACGCGCCAGTCACCAACAGAGTCTTGCCTTCGAGCAGCCTCACCCCTTGTCCTTTCCTCGCTTCCTTGTCGCCGGCGCCTCCGCCGCATCGGCTTGCGGACGCCAGCCGAGCTCGGCACTGATCCGATCCGCGGCGGCGCGCACATCGGCGGTCAAGGCCGCCATGCGCGCATCATCCATATACTGCGCCGCGCTCGATACGCTGATTGCCGCAGCGATCTTGCCCGACGCATCGCGCACGGGTGCGGCGACGCAGCGGATCAGATCCTCATTCTCTTCCAGGTCATAGGCGCGGCCTTCCGTGACATAGCCGTACATCCGATCGAGCCAGAGCGCGTAATCGGCGCGTGGTGCGCCCGCCGCCTGATCGTCGTCGAACAGCTTCTGCCAGCGCACCGGCGTGTCATCGAGCAGCAGCGCCTTGCCGAGCCCCGTGGAGGTGAGCGGCTGACGATCGCCGACGCGGCTCGAAATCTCCACCCTCCGGCGGCCGGGAATCTTGTCGAGATACAGCGCCTGGTCGTTATCGAGTCGCCCGAGATGCACCGTGTCCTCGGTCTGCGCGGCGAGTTCCTCGATCAATGGACGGGCGACCTGGACCAGGTCGGTCCGGCTCTGCGCGAGAAAGCCGAGATGCAGCAGCTTGGGCCCCAGCTGATAGCCTTCGCGCGGCAGGAAGGTGAGAAAGCCGCGATCGATCAGCGCATTGGCCAGCCGGTGCGTGGTGGAGCGCGTCAGCCCCATCCGCTGCGCCAGATCGGCAAGCTTGATAGGGCCGTCGGTCACCTTGTCGAGCATGTCGAGTCCGCGCAGCAGCGTCTGGCTGCCCTGCACCTTGCCGCCGCGCCGCGGCGAAGCGTCTTCTGATTCTTCGTTTGACGTTGTTTGTCTCATCTACTAGTATCCTATCCCATAAAGTGAGAATGTAAACAGGACAAAGAAGCCCCCGCCTTCAAAAAGTCAGCGCACAACCCTGCCGGTCGCGGCGAACAAGCCCGTACCATATGCTGGTACGAGGTTCGCGATAAATCGGATAAGGGATGTGATTGATCGAAGGCGGCGTTTCGGGGGAAGATCGTGCCAAGAGGTTGGTTTCCGAAGATCAAGCAAGTGCGGGCTTTCGTCGTGCGTGGCGGCGGCGCGGATTATCATGATCAGGGCGAAGGCCATTGGATCGACGATCATATCGCGACGCCGATGGCGCGTTATCCCGAATATCGCCGGTCGCGCCAGAGCTTCGGCATCAATGTGCTCGGTACCCTGGTGGTCGAGATCGAGGCCGATGACGGCACCATGGGCTTCGCGGTGACCACCGGCGGCGAGCCCGCGGCCTTCATCGTCGAGAAGCATCTCGCCCGCTTCCTCGAAGGCCGCGACCCGCGCGAGACCGAGAAGATCTGGGACCAGATGTACTTCTCGACGCAATATTACGGCCGCAAGGGGCTGGTGGTGAACGCCATCTCCGGGGTTGATCTGGCGCTGTGGGATCTGCTCGGGCGGTTGCGGCAGGAGCCGGTCCATCACCTGCTGGGCGGCGCGGTGCGCGACGAGCTGCAATTCTACGCGACCGGCGCCCGGCCCGATCTGGCGAAGCAGATGGGCTTTATCGGCGGCAAGATGCCGCTGCACCACGGCCCCGCCGAGGGCATCGAGGGCCTCCACAAGAACATCGCCGAGCTTGCCGAGATGCGTTCGCGCGTCGGGGCCGATTTCTGGCTGATGCTCGATTGCTGGATGGCGCTCGATCTCGATTACGCCACCCGCCTGGCCCACGCCGCGCACGAACACGGCCTCAAATGGATCGAGGAGGCGCTCAGCCCGGACGATTATTGGGGCTATGCTGCGCTGAAGCAGGCCGCGCCCAAGGGCATGCTGGTCACCACTGGCGAGCATGAGGCGACCCGATGGGGCTTCCGCATGCTGCTCGACATGGAATGCTGCGACATCATCCAGCCCGATGTCGGCTGGTGCGGCGGCGTCACCGAGCTGATCAAGATCGCCAACTATGCCGATGCAAAGGGCGCGCTGATGATCCCGCACGGATCGTCGGTCTACAGCTATCATTTCGTCGTCACGCGCCACAACAGTCCCTTTGCCGAGTTCCTGATGATGGCGCCCAAGGCCGATCAGGTCGTGCCGATGTTCCACCCCCAGCTGATCGGCGAGCCCGTGCCCGAGAACGGCCGGCTCAAGGCCAGCGCGCTCGACAAGCCCGGTTTCGGCGTCGAGCTCAACCGCGATGTGCCGCTCGCGCGGCCCTACACCCACTGAAAAGGCACTTATGAAACTCTGCCGTTATGGCCCCGCAGGCCAGGAAAAGCCCGGTCTGATCGACGCCGATGGCGCGATCCGCGATCTGTCCGGCGTGGTTCCCGACATCGATCCCACGCAGCTTTCGCGTGACGCCCTCGCCCGTCTCGCCGCGATCGTTCCGGCGACGCTGCCCGCAGCGCCGGCGGGCGCGCGCTACGGCGTGCCGGTCAAGGGCATCGGCAAGATCGTCGCGATCGGCCTCAATTATGAAGACCACGCGATCGAATCGAACCTGCCGATCCCGACCGAGCCCGTCATGTTCATGAAGGCGCTGTCGAGCCTCAACGGACCCAATGACGACGTCATGCTGCCCAAGGATGCGACGCATGGCGACTGGGAGGTCGAGCTGGGCGTGATCATCGGCCGCACCTGCCGCTATGTCGAGGAAACGCAAGCACTCGATCATGTCGCCGGCTATGTCCTCGCCAACGACGTCTCGGAACGCTTCAACCAGAAGCAGCGCGGCAGCCAGTGGTCGAAGGGCAAGGGCCACGACACCTTCTGCCCGGTCGGCCCCTGGCTGGTGACGCCCGACGAGGTCGGCGATCCGCAAGCGCTCGACATGTTCCTCGACGTGAACGGCGCGCGGATGCAGACCGGCAACACCCGCACGATGATCTTCAATGTCGCCCAGATCATCTCCTATCTCAGCCGCTTCGTGACGCTCTATCCGGGCGACCTGATCATCACCGGCACCCCGCCGGGCGTGGGTGAAGGCAAGAAGCCCGACGCCGTCTACCTCAAGGCGGGCGACACGATGCGCCTCGGCATCACCGGCTTGGGCGAGCAGACGCAGAACGTCGTCGCCTGGCGCGATCTCGGCGAGGGTGTGCCCGCATGAGCCTGTTCGAAGGGCGTTTCGCCGGGCGGACCGCGATCATCACGGGCGGCGCATCGGGCCTCGGCAAGGCGGTCGCGCGGCGGATCGTCGCCGAAGGCGGCCAGGTCGCGCTGTGGGACCTGAACGGCGACGCCGAAGCGGCGACGCGCGAGATCGGCGCGGCGCACTTCGTCTCGCTCGACGTGTCCGACGCCGATGCCGTCCACGCCGCCGTGCAGGCGAGCGCCGGAGCATTGGGCAAGGTCGACATCCTCATCTGCTCGGCGGGCGTCACCGGCGCCACCGCGCCGGTCCACGAATTCCCGGTCGACAGCTGGCAGCGGGTGATCGACATCAACCTGAACGGCCTGTTCTACTGCTGCCGCGCCGTGGTGCCGCACATGATCGCCAACGGCTATGGCCGGATCGTCAACGTCTCCTCGGTCGCGGGCAAGGAGGGCAATCCCAATGCCTCGGCCTATTCGGCGTCGAAGGCCGGGGTGATCGGCCTTACCAAGTCGCTGGGCAAGGAGCTTGCCGAGAAGAACATCGTCGTCAACGCGCTGACGCCCGCGACCTTCGAGAGCCCGATCCTGGAGCAGCTGCCGCAAAGCCAGGTCGATTACATGCGGTCCAAGATCCCGATGGGCCGGCTGGGCGAGGTCGAGGAGAGCGCGGCGATGGTGTGCTTCATGGCGAGCGCGGAATGCAGCTTCACCACCGCCTCGACCTTCGACACCTCGGGCGGGCGCACCACCTTCTGAATGGGCGCGCGCCTCCCCTTCATCGACGCGCACGTCCATCTCTGGGATCTCGACCGGATCCGCTATCCCTGGCTGACGCCGCCCTTCGCCGATGACGGCCCCAACGGCTCGGTCGAGGCGATCGCGGCGACCTATCTGCTCGACGACTACCTCGCCGACGCAGCCGAATGGGACGTGCGTGGAATCGTCCATGTCGATGCCGGCGCCGATCCAGCGCAGGCGCTCGACGAGACGACGTGGCTGCAGGCGATGGCCGATCAGCGCGGGATGCCGAATGCGATCATCGCCTTCGCCGATCTCGCCGATCCCGATCTCGACGCGCTGCTCGAGGCGCACGCGGCGCATCCGAACGTCCGCGGCATCCGCCACATCGTCAACTGGCACGCCGACCCGCAGCGGACATACGGCCCGCGCGACGTGACGCAGGACGAGGCCTGGCGGCGCGGCTATGCGCTGCTCGGGCGCCATGGGCTGAGCTTCGACCTCCAGGCCTATCCGGGGCAGTTCCCCGGCCTCGCCACGCTGATCGAACGCCACCCCGAAATCCCGGTGATGATCAACCACGCCGGCATGATGGTGCCCGGCGAGGAGCAAGCCTGGCGAGCGGGCATCGCCGCGCTCGCCGCCATCCCGCACGTCGCGGTCAAGCTCTCCGGCATGGGCTTCACCCGCCGCCCGTTCGATCCCGAGCACGCGCGCGGCTATGTGCTCGCCGCGGTCGATGCGTTCGGACCCGACCGGGTGATGTTCGCCAGCGACTTCCCGACCGACAAGCTGTTCGGCGGCTTCGACGCGCACCTCTCCGCCTATGCCGCGATCACCGGCGGT
Organism: Sphingomonas gilva; assembly: GCF_003515075.1. Classification (GTDB taxonomy): domain Bacteria; phylum Pseudomonadota; class Alphaproteobacteria; order Sphingomonadales; family Sphingomonadaceae; genus Sphingomonas; species Sphingomonas gilva. Next base: position 179,072 of record NZ_QWLV01000004.1, on the reverse strand, counting down.
TTCTCCGACGACGAGCGCCGCGCGATGTTCGCCGGCAACGCCAACCGGCTCTACCGGCTCGGGATCGACCTGTGACGCCCAACCCGCTGGCCGGCGTCTTCTATCACTGGCTCGGCGGTCTCGCCTCGGCGAGCTTCTACGTCCCCTATCGCGGGGTGAAGCGTTGGAGCTGGGAGATCTACTGGCTGACCGGCGGCATCTTTTCATGGCTGCTCGCCCCCTGGTTCTTCGCCGCCATCCAGACCGAGGACCTGCTCGGCGTGCTCGGCCGGACGCCCGCCTCCGTAATCGGCTGGCCGATCGTCTTCGGCCTGCTCTGGGGGTTCGGCGGGCTCGGCTACGGCCTGGTCATGCGCTATCTGGGCCTGTCGCTCGGCATGGCGGTGGTGCTGGGGCTGTGCACCGTGTTCGGCACGCTGATCCCGCCGATCTTCGCCGGCGAGTTCGCGGCGAAGCTGCTCGACACCCTCTCCGGCAACGTCATCCTCGGCGGCATCCTGATGACGCTCGCGGGCATCATCGTCGTCGCGATGGCCGGCGCGCGCAAGGACGCCGCGCTGTCCGAGGAGCAGAAGGCCGCCGCGGTCGCCGAGTTCGATTTCAGGAAGGGCATCGTCGTCGCGATCCTCGCCGGCATCTTTTCCGCCTGCTTCGCCTTCGGCCTCGCCGCGGGCGAGCCGATCAAGGCGATCTCTGCCGAGGCGGGCACCGGGCCGCTGTGGACCGGCCTTCCCGTGCTGTGCCTGGTCATGTTCGGCGGCCTTATCACCAACACCATCTGGTGCGTGGTGCTGATCGCGCGCAACCGCAGCGCGCCGCAATGGCTGGGCCGCGGCGAGGCGGCAGGCGCGCCGCTGGGGCGCAACCTGCTGCTCTGCGCGATCGCCGGCACCGCCTGGTATTTCCAGTTCTTCTTCTACACGATGGGCGAGAGCCAGATGGGGCGGCTCGGCTTCTCCAGCTGGACGCTGCACATGGCGTCGATCATCATCTTCGGCACGATCTGGGGCTTCGCCTTTCGCGAATGGAGGGACGCCGCGCCCCGCGTCAAGGCGATGGTTTGGGCCGGCGTCGGCATCCTCGTCGGCGCGACCATCGTGATCGGTTACGGCAATCTTCTGGCGGAGTAAGACATGCGCACCCTCATCCTCGCCGCCCTGCTCGCCGCCGCGGCCGCGATTCCCGGCTCGGCGCAGCAGGCTCCCGCTCCCGCCGAGGCGACGCTGCTGATGCCGCAGATGCAGCTCCACGATCCGTGGATCGTCGCCGACAAGGCGACGCAGACCTATTACCTGTTCAACCGCAATGAGCCCGCCATGTCGGGCGACCCGCGGCTCGGCACGATGGCCTATAGCAGCAAAGACCTGAAGCACTGGACCAAGCCCAAGGTCGTCTTCGCCCTTCCCGAAACCGGGACCTGGGCGAAAGCGGGCAGCTGGGCGCCCGAGGTGCACCCGTGGAAGGGCAAATGGTATCTGTTCACCACCTTCCATGACGAGGCCGCCAAGCTGCCGGCCCAGGGCAACCGCAAGCCCTATCGCCGGGGCACGGTGCTGGCGGTCGCGGACAAGCTTGAAGGCCCCTACACGCTCGTCGACAAGGGCGAGCCGATCGCGCCCAAGGAGCTGATGACGCTCGACGGCACGCTCTACGTCGATCCTGAGGGCAAGCCTTGGTACGTCTATGCGCACGAATGGCTGCAAACGACGATCGGCACGATCGAGGCCTTTCCGCTGACCGACGATCTCAAGCCCGCCGGCAAGCCGCGGCTGCTGTTCAAGGCGAACGAGGCGCCCTGGGCCCGCGGCCAGCTTCAGCCCGACGGCGATCGCGTATGGGTGACCGATGGACCCGAATTCTTCCGCACCAGGACCGGCGCCCTCCTGATGCTGTGGTCGAGCTATGGCGAGCGCGGCTATGTCCAGGCGCTCGCCCGTTCGAAATCGGGATCGATCGAGGGGCCGTGGGAGCAGCTCGACCCGCTGGTCCGGCGCGACAGCGGCCACGGCATGCTGTTCCGCCGCTTCGACGGGCAGCTTATGATGGTGCTCCATCGCCCCTTCACCTACGCGCTCGGCAAGCTCTACGAGATGCGCGACGACGGCGACAAGGTGACGGTGGTGCGCGAGGCGACCGAGCTGGACCTCGAAGCCTATCCGACGCACCCGTGCACGACCAAGGTATCGCCGACGGGCAACGCCCTGCCGGAGTGCTGATTCGCGCGCGCGGCGGACCCGGCGCGGCAAGTTGACACATTTGAGAAAGCGCCTTCCGGCGGCGGAATTCGGCGCTGGAAGGCGGCCGCTGCTTCGCGCAAGTTGACAGTGTTGAGGGATTTGACCCCCAAACGCATGTTCGCATGATCCTCACCACCGCCCGATCGAACGTCGGGACAGCTGGCTGCGCAAACCAAAGCGATGATTCGAGCGGGAACATGCTCGTTCTATAGCCTATTTGGTTATATGTAGGAAAGAAGAATCTTGCTTCAGGTTCTTCGATCGACAAGGCTGCCCTGTCGCCGCCTTCACGGGAGGCCGGCAATCCCTTACCGACAGCTTCGTCCCTTATGGCTGTTGTCCGGCGGGCGGCGCGAGGCGCAGCCGAATGGGCGCTTCGCGATCGATCGACAGGATGCCGTCCTGCTCCACGATCTCGGCGATCTGCAGCACGCTGCGGCGCGCCCAGGCGGGATCGCGCTCGGCCCGAGGCTCGCCGCCCTGGTGGACGAAATAGACCAGATAGGCACGGTCGCCGCTGACGATCACGTCAGGATGCTGCCCCTTGGCCCGATCGGTCGGCTGCTTGCCGGCATCGCCCAGCAGATAGCCCGGCTGGCGCGTCCAATGCGTCGCATCGTCGGAGCGCATCACCAGCAGCCCCTTCCACGCATCGCTCACCAGCCACCAGCGCCCCTTCCAGCGGAACGCCTTCGGCCCTTCGCCGGGCGTGTCGACCACCGTGTCCTTGACCTGCCAGTGCACGAGATCGGCGCTGTCGGCATAGCGGATCGCCTTGCCAGCGCGTTCGTTGTTGAACCACAGCCGGTAGCCGCCGCCGGGCAGCGCGACGACGCTCGCGTCGATCACCCGGTCGGAGCCGAGATCGAGCCGCTCCCCGCAGGTCCAGGTCTTGAGATCGCGACTGGTGAGATGGACGATGAAGCGCGGCGCGTTCCAGTCCACGAAGACGCCGGGCACCACGGTCAGCCACATGTGCCAGGTGTCGCCGAAGCGCTGCACCTCGGGCGCCCACAAAGTCTGCCCGGTGCAGCTCGCCGGGATTGCGGCGACGCCGCCATAGCGCCACGCCGCGCCGTCCTTCGATCGCGCGGTGCCGATATGCGTGCCGTGGACCCACGACACGTCCTTGTCCGTCACCGGCAGATCGGCGCGGCGGTTGGTGTAGAACATCACCCATTCGCGCGTGGCCGGATCGTACACCGTCGATGCGTCGGCCGCGCCGTCATGCACCGGATCGCGGAACAGCGGCTTGGGCGCGACCGGCGCGTCCTGCGCCGCCGCCAGCGCGAGCAGCGCGGCGAGCACGGCTATTCCGCCGTCGCCTCTGGCACGGGCACGATCGCGAGCGCCAACGTGCGCCCGTCGGTCTGGCGGCCCGACTGGATCAGCAGCCGGCTGCCGTCCGGACTGAAGCTCGGATGGGTATGATCGGGCCGCATGCGATGGCCGGTGGTGAGCAGCGTGCGTTCGCCCGTGCTGCGATCGATCAGATGGACGTTGCCGTCAAAATCGTCGCCCGCGGCGAAGCGCCCGTCATAGGTGACGGCGTTGTGCCAATAGCCGCCGGTGCTCGTCTCGTCCTTGGGGATGTTGGGGTCGTTGAACCCGGCGAGCGCGGTGCGCTTGAAATCCTCGATCGGGATCTGGCCGAGATGCTCGACCGTGTTGTCGCGCAGGTTCACCACCAGGATGCCGGTCGGCACCTGGCGCAGTTCCCGCTTATGCCCCATCAGGTTGAAGATGACGTGATCGGCGTCGGCGAACTGCTCGTGCGTCACCCAGTCGAGCGGGCCTTCCTTGTAGAGCGGGCGGTTGCCGCTGCCGTCGGCCTTGACCACCCACATGCGCTGCGGCGCGTCGCCGCCGGTCTCATGGCAATAGAGGATCTCGCCCGGCACGAACGGATTGGCCTGGACATGGCCCATGCGGAACGGCGTTTCGATGACGGTGCGCACCTTGCCGGTGGCGATGTCGATCGCGCGGATGCCGCCCGGCACCTGCGGCACCGGCTGGCCGGGCTCGCGGCGCGGCGCGCGGCGCGCATCGAAGCCGACATAGGCGGTCTTCTCATCGGCATCGAGGGTGAAGCCGCCCGCCTCGATATGGCCCTCCGGCATGGTCGCGACGACGCGTTCGTAGCCGCCCGCGCGCGGCGTGCCGGCGGCGGCGGCGGCGAGCAGCGGCGTCAGATCGACCTCGATCAGCCTGATCCGCCCCTCGGCGTCGCCCGGCGCGGGATAGCGCATGTAGTAGATGCGATTGGACTTGCGGGCGACATTGACGCTGCCCGCGCCGACGCCCGGCCCTTCGCTCAGCTGGACGATCACGCCGGTGATCTCGTCCACCGCGAAGATTTGCGATCCTTCCGCGCGCGCCGAGGAGCGGAAGACGATGTGCCGCCCGTCATGCGCCCATTGCGGATGCGTCGGGTAGATCTTGCTGTCGCCCTTCGCGCCGTCGGTCAGATAGGTGATCGGCCGGCCGGTGGTGCGGTCGACCACGGTCCGCATCTCGCTCGGATAGACGCGGCCGACCTGGGCGGCGGCGGGCGCGGTGATCGCGGCCAGGGCCGAAAGCATGAGGGTGTGGCGGATGATCATGCGGTCTGCTCCCGAACCTCTTTGACCTGCGCGCGCGCGACAGGGTTGTTTCCCCAGAGTTGCTCGTACCGCCAGCCGGTGAGGTCCTCGACGATCGCCTTGGTCTCGGGCGTGGGCGGCGCGGCGTCACCGCTCTTCAGCCGGTCGATTTCATCCATCAGCACGTCGTGCGTGGCCGAATTGAGCCGGAAGCGGGTGGAGACCCAGATGCCCGCCAGCAGCACGCCGATGGTGCCGATGCCCAGCACCATCGCCAGCGTGGTGATCGCCTGATCGCTCTGCACCTCGGCGCCCGAGACGAAGCCGCCCCAGCTCATGATCGTGGTCACCCCGAACACCGCCGCGGACTGCGTCATCTTGCGGACGAAGGTCATGACGCCGGCGAACGCGCCCTCGCGCCTGCGGCCCGTCACGATCTCGTCCACATCGGCCATGTAGTTGTAGGTCGCCCAGGGGATGTAGTTGAGCGCGCCGCGGCCGAGCCCGGCGAGCACGATCGGCACCCACAGCAGCAGATCGCCCGAGCGCACGCCCGCATTCCACATGACGAGCAGCACGATCGCGCCGAGCGCGAAGCTGACCGCGGCGAGCTGATAGGCCCGCGCCGGGGAGCTTCGGAGCGCCAGGTTGATCGCGATCATCACCGCGACGAACTGGACGATATACATGGTGCCGAGCAGCGAGGAGGCGACGGTAATCGAGCCCGCCAGCGCGAACACGACGAAGAAGGTGAAGGCCGCGTTGAACACGTCCTGGCTGATATAGCCGCCCAGATACATGCCGAGATGCAGGCGGAAGGCGCGGATGCGGAAGGTGGAGAACAGGTTGCGGTAGAGCGCCTTCACCGCCGCGCCGACGCCGGGCTTCGCCTCCCCCTCAGGCCTGAGCGCGGCGATCTCCGAATAGGGCCGCTCCCAGCTGAAAACGTAGAGGAGCGTCGCCGTCGCCATGAACAGGATCGAGAACAGGATGCCCATGTAGAGGAAGGTGTCGGCATTCTCCCTGCCCAGCGCCTCGATCAGCCAGCCGGGCAGGAAGCCCGCCAGGATGGCGCTCGCCTGCGCGAACAGGATGCGGATGCCGGCGAACTTCGCCTTGGTCCTGTAATCCTTGCCCATTTCCGCCGCGAGCGTCTCGTACGGGATGATCTCCATCGCGTAGACCAGCTCGAACAGCACATAGGTGATCAGATAATACCAGAAGCTCTGGCCGGAGACCCACATGATGGCGAAGGAAGGCAGCAGCGGGATCGCGGCGAGGATGAAGAAGCGCCGCCGCCCGAAGCGCCGCCCGATCGGCGTGTCGCCCATATTGTCGGAGATGTGGCCGATGATCGGCGAAGCGACCGCATCCAGCACACGCGCGACCAGGAAGATCAGGCCCGCCTGCCACGCGGCCAGCCCGCAAAAGGTGGTGTAGAAGAACAGCACCCAGCCCGAGATGACCGCCATCGACCCCGCGCCGAGCACGTCGTTGGAGCCATAGGCGAGATAGTTGATCGTCCGCACCGGCCGCGCCGCGGGAGCCTTGCTGTCCGCCAATCCATCCTCCTTCGCAGGGTGCCGGACATGCGACCGGTCACTTTATGCCATAATGTGAATTGCTATCACATAATATGGAACATTCAACCCATCATTCGCCGCTGATCGGAATCGCGACTAGGCGGTCGACCAGCACGCCGCCGCCGCTCGCCGACAGCGCGATCAGGTGCGCGCCACCACCCACAGCGTCCGCGACCGGCACGGCGAGGCGGTTGTCGAGCACAGCCTGCGACCAGGCGGCGTCGCCCGTCTCGCGCGCGAGGCGGATCGCATGCGATGTGCCGTCCAGCATCAGATCGAGAGCGAGCGGTGCGCCCTCGGCATCGGGGAAGGTTGGGACCAGCTCCGCCGTCAGCCGCCATTTGCCGGGCGGCAGCGTGAACGAACCGCGCGCCGAGACGGTTTGGCCGCTGCGCGACGCGATCAGCGCGCCATTGCGGCCCAGCCCATCGACGCGGCGCCAGTTCCCGGCGAGCGTTTCGGCCTCGATCGCGACCTCGCGCGCCGCCTCTCCTTGCGGCAGCGGCGCGCGCTCGACGGGTCCGGCCGCGATGGCGGGCAGCACCGGCGGCAGCGCGCGGTAGGACTTCCACTGGCCGTCGGCCGGCTCGACCGCGATGAAGCCCCGCCATTTGCCGTCGGCGACCGCGTCATACTGGGCGGTGAGCGCGGCGATGCGCCGGTCGGCGGCGTGCGCGCTCTTCGCCTGGACGAGCGCCGCATCGAGATCGCGGTCGCGCAGCCGGTCGTGCGCTTCGGCCGCGAACAGGCGGGCATTGGCCATCGCCGCGGATTCGACCGGATAGCCGAGCAGCTCGAAGAACGCGTCGCGCCGCGCGGCCGGCACGCGTCGCTCGACCGCCTGCAGCCGCTCGAGCAGCCTATCGAACGCCGCCATCCGCCGTGCCGCCTCGCCGGCGTCGTAGGGCGATCCGCGCACCCGCTCTCCGGTCCGCCACCATTGCAGGTGCTCGGGCCGCCTGATGAAGTTGAGCCGGTGATGCTCGGCAAAGATGTCGGCGATCTCTGCCGCCGGATCGGTGGCGATGTTCTCCGTCGCCCAGCGCGCAACGAAGCGATCCACGCCCATCGCGCGTGTGCCTGGTACGTCCCAGGCGAGCGACAGGAAATAGTCGGTGGCGAGCTCGGCGGGCTTCAGATCGCCGACATTGGCGATCCACATCCGGTCCGCGCCGAGATCGAAGGCGCGGCCCATCTCCTCGGCGATCAGCGCGGGCGGCGTGGTCGACAGCCATAGATAGGCGAGCGGCGCGCCGAGATAGGAGAGGTGGTAATAGACGCCGTGCCCGCCCGGCCGATCCCGTTCGGACGGCTGCGGGAAGCGGCGGATATAGCCGAAATTGTCGTCGGGCCACATCAGCGTGACATCGTCGGGCACCGCCAGCCCGGCGCGATAGATGTCGAGCACCTCCTTGTACGGCGTGAACACCTGCGGCGCGCCGGCGATGCCCGCCTTCGCCAGCATCGCGCGCTGATCGGCGAGGATGCGCGCCATCAGCGCCTTGCGATCCTCCATCGTCCCCGCGCCGACGATGCCGCTGTCGTGAATGCCGCGCATCCCCAACGTCCAGATGCTCTCATAACGGGCGTTGGTGGCGACGCGCTCGCGCCAGTAATCGGCCACCCCCTTGGCGTTGGCGGCGTAATTGAAATCCTCGCCCGGCGCGGTCCATTCGCCGACATTGTTGCGCAGCATCGGCTCGGCGTGGGAGCTGCCCATGACGATCGCATAACGGTGGGCGAGCGCCGCGTTGGCCGGGTTGGCGTTGAACGCCGGCGTCACCTTGTGCATCGCCGGCCACAGCGTGTTGGCCTTCAGACGCAGCATCAGCTCGAACAGCCGCGCATAGGTTTTCGGCCCGATGCCCTTCGCCTCGGGCTCGAAATGCGTCGCGGCCCAGGGATGCAATCCCCAATCCTCGTCGTTGAGGAAGATGCCGCGGTACTTGACCGAGGGCGGGCCGAAGCGTTGCGTCCCGGCGCGAACGTGCAGTTCGGGCTGGTTGAGCGGCGTGACATCGGCCCACCACCGCCATGGCGAGACACCGATCGCACGGCTGAGCTCGTAGATGCCAAAGGCGGTGCCGCGCCGGTCGCTGCCCGCGATGACGAGTGCTCGGGGCACGCCGGGGGCGGGATGCTCGACCGTGGCGATGACGAAACTTTCCCATGCGCCACGGAGCCGCTTCGCATCGAGCTTGCCCGAGGCGATCAGCCGGTCGATCGCGGCGTTGCGGCCGATCGTGCCGGCCCAGATCTGGCCGCCGCCTGTCGTCCGGCCCGTGACCGCGGCGAGATCGCGGCGCAGGTCGTCGGCCGCTATGCCGACGACCGCATGGTCGCCCGGCGCCGTGACGACGCTCGCCCCGGCGAGCGCGATGCTCCGGGCGCCGGGACGCGAGTCGATCCAGTCGGCCAGCTGCGCGCTGGCCGGCATGGCCGGAACGGCCAGCAGCAGCACGAGGAGAAGCAGCACGCGTCTCATCGATCGACACGCAGGCCAACGGCGTGATCGGCAAATACGGGCCTGCCGGTGACGTTCGCCACGCGGACGCCGCGGAGCGTGACATCTTTTACCGGCAGTTCGGCCGCGCCCTTGATCTCGCACAGAAATGCGGCGCTTTCGGCCCGGACGTCGCGGACATGAATGCCCTGGACCGGGGTGAGGCGCCGGTCATAGGTCGGGGTGAGCGTGCGCCATTGGTAGAGCACGTCGGTGTCGACGCTCAGCACGCCGCCGGCCACCTTGGTAGCACTCACGTTGGAAAGGTGGATGTTGCGGACGAAGCCGCCGCGACGCTCGTTGGTCTTGACGAACAGGATGTTCTGGATGGCGCTCTTCGCCGTCGAGCCCTGATGGTCGAAATGGCAATTGTCGACGAAGACATTCTCGATCCCGCCCGAAAGCTCGCTGCCAATCGCCATGAGCTGATGGCCGTTCCTCACGCGGCAGTTGCGCATCACGATGTTGCGCGACGGCGTATCGAGCCGCCAGCCGTCATGGTCGCGGCCCGACTTGACCGAGATCGCATCGTCGCCCTGATCGAACACGCAATCCTCGATCAGCACGTTCTGGCTCATCTCGGGATCGACCCCGTCATTGTTGTGCCCGTGGGCCTCGATGCTGACGCCGCGGATCACGACGTCGCGGCAGAGATAGGGATGGATCGTCCAGAAGGGACTGTTCTGGATGTGCACGCCCTCGATCAGCACATGGCGGCAACGGTTGAACTGGATGAAGTGCGGGCGGAGATTGGCCTCGCCCTTTGACATGTCGCGCGCCGCCACCGGAACGCCGTGCCGCGCCATCTGGTAGAGCGACACCAGGGCATCCAGATGCGGCTTTGGCCGGGCATACCAGATGCGCCATGTGTCGAGCCGGGCGAGCAACGTCCCCTCGCCGGTGATCGCGACATTCTCGCACGCATGGGCGTAGACGAGCGGCGAGTAGTTGTAGCACTCGATGCCCTCCCAGCTCGTCGGGACGGCCGGCAAATAGTCGGCCGGATCGGGCGAGAAGGCGAGCGTCGCGCCCCTTTGCAGATGCAGCTCGACATTGCTCCTGAGATGGATCGGCCCGGTCGCCCATGTGCCGGCGGGCACCACCACCGTGCCAATGCCCGCGGCATGCGCCGCCCCGATCGCGCGGGCGATGGCGGCGGTGTTGCGCCGTTGGTCGCCGGGCGCCGCGCCGAACTCCGTGATCGGAAAACGGCGGCCGGCGGCAAAATCGGGCATTTCGATCGCCGGCATGTCGAACGGCGCGGCGACCCGCACCTGTCGCCGCCGCGCGCCGCGCGCCCAGGCGGGACGCGCGGCGAGCAGCGGCAGCGCGACCCCGGCTTGGAGCAGGTCGCGCCGCGCGAGCATCAGATATAGGTCCTGAGGAACTCGGCCAGCGCGCAGACCGCGAGGCTCTGGCCGTATGGCATCGAGGTCAGGCGGATGTCCTTGTAGAATTGCAGCGTGTCGCCCATCGCGGTGCCGAACGACACCTGCTGCAGCTCGCCCTTGTCGTCGATATTGGCGAGCACGCCGCGCACCGCCTTGATGCCGACCGCTTCGTACTCGCGCGGCAGATAGCCCTTTCGCACCGCCTTCAGGATGCCATAGGCGAAGCCCGCGGTCGCCGACGCTTCGAGATAGCTCGACGGGTCCATCACCAACGTGTGCCACAGCCCGCTTTCGTCCTGCGTCTGGCTGAGCGTCTTCACCTGCGCGGCGAGCGTGTCGATCAGGAAGGTGCGGAACGCATCGCCCGGTTGAAGGTCGAGTATCTCGATGATCTCGGGGATGGCGATCGTCACCCAGCAATTGCCGCGCGCCCACAGGGCTTCGGCGAAATTATGCCGGCCGTTGAAATCCCAGCCGTGGAACCACAGCCCCGTCTTCTTGTCGAACAGATATTTGATATGGACCAGGAACTGGCGCTTGGCTTCCTCGATATAATGCGGGCGGCCCAGCAGCAGCCCGATCTTGGCGAGCGGCAGCACCGACATCATCAGCGTGTCGTCCCACATCTCGCCCGGATTTTCGTCATTATAGACGATGTGCTGGAAGCCGCCTTCCTCGGTCTTGGGCAGGCCATCGTCCGCCATCAGCCATTCGGCCCAGGTGTCGAGATAGGGGATATAGCGCGGGTCGGGCTCGTGCTCGTAAAGATAGGCGAGGGTGATGAACGGCGCGACGGTGTTGATGTTCTTGGTCGGCGTGCCTTCGGCGAAGCGGTCCTCGAACCATTGCTTGATGATCGACAGCGCCTTTTGGTCGCCGGTCTGCTCATAATAGCGCCACATGCCGAACAGGCCGACGCCGTGGGTCCATTCCCAGCCGGCCCAGCCCTTGGTGTCGATGATCCGCCCGTCCTCCAGATGGAGGAGGAACTCGCCGGTCTCGTCCTTGATGTTGACGAGGTTGTGCATCAGCAAACCGATCGCGTCGGTGACCTGCTGGCGGGGAACGTCGTGGGTAAGCGCGGCCATGAAATGGGCTCCGTTGGGGTCAGTTCTTGAGTTGCGACGGATTTTGCGGCGCGTCGACCATGCGCACCGGGATGCCGCCTTTGACATTGCGCAGCGTCACCAGCCGCACCGCTTCGAGCGCGTTGCCGGGCTGGCCGTCGCTGGTGACGGCGAGCGCGATGGTGTTGCGGCCTTCATGGTTGAGGATGCCTTCGGGCACGACGAACGTCCGCTGCGGGCCGACATGGGCGATGAACTGGCCCATGTTCCAGCCATTGACGAAGATCAGCGCGCGGTAATCGACGGGCGAGCGCGGGACGGTGGGGTCGCCGAACTGGATGCCGATCGTCGCGTCCTGGTCCTTTGGCACGTCGAGGTCGAAGCTGGTGCGATACCAGGTCGTGCCGGGCTGGGCGCTGGTGGCGGGAATGGTGGTCGCCTGCCAGCTCCGGTCGTTGAAGCCCGGCAGGTGCCAGCCGACGCGTTCGCCATAGAGGCCGCCATTGTTGGTGATCCCGCGCACGGGATCGGCGAGGTCTTCGCCGCCACGCCGGCCCTGGATCTTCCACGCGATCGGGATGGCATAGCTCGGCCCGGCCTGTTCCTCGACCGAGACCGAGACGAGGCCGCGCGCCTCCTTGTGGAAATCGTCGGCGTCGAGGTCCCAGTTATGACCGTTGTTGCGGACCATGATCGCGATGACATGCTCGCCCGGCGTGCGTGCCTCGGGCGGGAGGTCGAATGTCGCGGTGCCGGTGGTGATCGGGCGGGGGAGGCCGCCGGGGGTCTCGTCCTCGCCGACCAGCTTGCCGTCGAGGAACACTTGCACCAGGCCGGAGCCGCCCGCGCCGTAATAGAGGCGGATGCGCTCGGCATCGGGCGTGCCGGTGAAGCGGCCGCGATACCAGACATCGCCTTCGTGGAAGCCATAGGCGTCCATCAGCATGTTGGGCTGGCCGTCGGGGCGTGCGGTGATGCTGGCATAAGCGCGGCGGTCGATCGCCTGCCATTCGCTGTCGTCGAAGGCGGGTTGCGCTTCGGGCGAGCCGGCGTGGACGCGCCAATTGTCGAGCGCGGGCAGCGCGAACTCGGCGGGGCCGGCGAGCGGTTGGGCAGCGACCCGGCTGGTGCCGACGCCGGGCGTGGTTGCGATGCGGGTGCCGTTCCAGGTGACCGTGTTTGCGCCGCGTGGCGCCCAGATTTCGAGCGGGCTTGCGACCGCGATGTCGCCAGTCAGCGCAAGCGTCGATCCCTTGATCTCTGCGTTGCGCAGCAGCTGCGGTCCGCGCACCAGCACCTCGCCATCCTTCCAGAAGCGCATCGCTTCGGGCTCGTCGGCAAGCAGCAGGGTGAGCGGCGGCCGCCCGCCGCCCTCGATCCGCACGCGGGCCAGTTCCTGGTGCGGATAGTCGAGAATCAGGTCGCCTTTCGCCGCATCGAAGCGGTGGGTGACGTTGCCTTCGATGACGGTGACGGTCGGGGCGCTCGCATAGCGGAGTGCGGTCTGCCCGGTCTCGCCGGCGCGGCCGTAGAGGAGCAACAGGCTCTCGTCATCGAGCGTCATCGCGTGCTGCAGCTCGCTGGTCGAATAGACCAGCCGCTGGCCGGCGAGGTTGACGCCCGCAACCAGCCACTTCGCATCATAGCCGTTGAGCCGCATCGGCATCGTATAGCGGCCGTCGGGCAGGTTGGCGGTGATGGTGAAGCGGTGGTCACCATTCTCGTTCGACGGGTTCTGCGTGACCAGCAGGAACCGCGCGTCGGTCTCTGGCGAGCGGTTGTGATAGACCTGGATTTTCTCGGTCGAGATCTCGACCGGACCGGCGGGGATCATGCCGGCGAGATCGGGCACACTGGCGATCAGGCCGCCCAGTTGCTTCATCTCCAACGCCTTGTCGCGCACCTCGCGCGTTTCGCTGATCGCCGCGCCATAATCATAGCTGGTGAACACCACCGGCGCCGGCATCCAGCCCCAGCTCGTCCCGCCGAAGGTCATGTAGAAGCTCTGGATCGAGATGCCGTTGGCGAGATTGGTGCCGTAGAACACCCGCTGATAGCGGCGGCCGCGCTGGATCGCGTTGCATTCATAGCCGCCGTTCGATCCCCAATAATCGAACCAGCCGCCGCCGAACTCGGCCGCGAAGCCGGGGGTGTTGGGGCTCGCCGAAGCGCCGCCCTTGGCGCCGCCGGCGCCGTAATAGCCCCAGTCAGGCGCGGGCGATCCCTTGGTCGGCTCGCCCTGGACGGTGCAGGTGCCGCCGGGATAGCCGTCGAATGCATAGAGATCGACCGGGCCTGGGACGGTCAGCGGGACATTGCTGCCCTCGGGCACCCAATAGCCGTTGCGGCCCTGATCGTTGTGGAAGATCGGGATGGTGATGCCGTCGGCGCGCGCCTTGGCATAGAGATGGTCCATATAGCGGCGCTGCGCCGGGGTGGTCAGCGCCAGCTCATTCTCGATCTGGTGGAGGATGACGGTGCCGCCCTTCTCGCCGTTCGGGCCGCCGTTGATCTGGTGCTTGGCGATGATGCGGTTGATCCGGGTCAGCCACTCGTCCGAGGCTTCGAGATAATCGGGGGCATCGGTTCGCGCGCGCGAGCGCTGGTTGACCAGCCAGCCGGGATAGCCGCCGCGCGACAGTTCGGCATTCACATAGGGACCGGCGCGGGTGATGACGTAAAGCCCCTCTTCGGCCGCTATTTCCAGCAGCCGGTCGATGTCGCGGATGCCGCTGAAATCATAGACGCCCTGCTTGGGGCTGTGGAAACCCCAGTAAACATAGATGGCGACCGTGTTGTAGCCGGTCGCCTTCATCTTCTGCAGAATGTCGCGCCAGAGGTCCGGCGAAGGCAGGCGAAAGGCGTGCATCTCGCCGCCCCAGATCAGCGTGCGCTTGCCGTCGATGATGAGCGAGCGCTCGTCGAACCCGACGCGGCCGAAAGTCTGCACCGGGGCTTCGAAATTGGCGGTTGGCTTCGCCTGTTGCGCCGCCACCGGCGTGGCGAGCGCGGCGGCGAGCAGCGCGGCGATGGACGTGCGAAACATCATGGCAGGTGGAATACCTGCGTCAGCGGCCATTCCTTCGGCCGGTTGCCCGGTTCGACCTCCATCAGCGGCGCCATATGGTCCCACCAGCGCTTCATCACCGGGTGATCGGGCAGCGCGTCACGATTATTGTCCTCGGCCAGATCAAGCACGGCGAACAGCGCCAGCGTCTCCTCATCGAGGAAGATCGAATAATCGGAGATGCCCGATTCGTGGAGCAGCGCCGAGAGCTCGGGCCAGATCGCATCGTGGCGCGCGCGATATTCCGCCGCGGCGCCGGGCTTCAGCTGCATCCGGAAGGCCTGTCTCGCCAACGCCCCTCTCCTTTAGTCCATTATGTAGGATGATTATCCAACATATGGATATCTCTAGATGTCACGCAGGTCAATCGATCGCCGGCCGATATCTCCAATCCAGGCGCGTCCTCGACCGCGATCGCCGGGCGCGCGCCGGCGCCCGTCGAGCTTAGCTCCAGTCTCACGATCTTGATGTCCTGCGCATGGCGCAGCCACAGACCCCAGGCCGGGGTCGGGCCGAACATGCTCGGTTCGGGATAGGCGTCGTGCAGCTCCTCGGGCGCGGGGGGCGGTGCGATGTCCGCGCCATCGTCATAGGTCAGGCGAATATCGCGCAGCGTCACGTCGCGCACCGGATGACCGGGCAATCCTGCGATCGTCGCGGCGAAGCGGGGATCGATGCCGCGGGCGTCCACCCCGCTGATCTCCACGCGCGAAATGCTGCCTATCCCCGTTCCGTCCGGTCCGCGCCGCCGGTCGCCCAGCCGGATGAACAGCGGCGCGGTGGTCACCTCCTCCATCACCAGCCGCCGCGCGATGATATTCTCCATCGCGCCGCCGTCGACCACCTCCAGCGCGAGGCCGCGGCTGCGTTCGAAGCGGCAATCCTCGATCAATATGTCGCGAAAGCCGCCGTTGCTCTCGGTGCCCAGCTTGATCCGGCCGGTCACCCGGTCGCGGTCGGGCGCGATCTGCTGCGCGCGGCCGAAGCTGCCGTCGAGCATCGTGCCCGGATCGTAGCCCGATACGGTGCAATCGCGGACGACGATCCGTTCGGACGCGACCGGCCGGCCCATCGCCAGGCTCGACTTGATCACGATGGCGTCGTCATTGGGGGTGTTGACCCGGCAGCGCTCGACGATGGCGTCGCGCACGCAATCGAGATCGATCCCGTCGCGTTCGGTGTCGATCGTCAGATCGGCGATCGTCAGCTGCGCGCAGCCCGTGGCGAGGATGGCGAAATGGCCGCAATCGCGCATGGCGAAGCCGGCGAGATGAACCCGCCGCGCGTCGTGCAGCCCGATCGCCTTGTTGCCCAGCCCGCGCATCCGCTCCTCCGGCGGCTCGAGCGCGGCGATCTCCTCTTCGGTCATCCCCGCCATCGACAGGGGCCGTTCGCCCGCCTGTTTCCGCCAGCTCGCGCCCGGCCCGTCGCGCGTCAGCCCGCGGCCGTCGATCAGGCCGGGGCCGATGATCGCCACATCCTCGACCCCATCGCCGACGAACAGGCTGTTGTGCCAATGGCTGTGGCCGAAATCCTGATAGAGCGCGGGCGGCCTGGGTTCGGGCAGGTCATAGGCGCCGTCATGCCGCGCCGGATCGGCCGCTTCGATCACCGCGCCCTCGGCCAGCAGCAGCGTGACGCGGCTCGCGAGCCGCACGGTGAAGCAGAGGAAGCGGCCGGCGGGCACGGCGACCATGCCCCCGCCCGCATCCGCCGCCGCCCGGATCGCGGCGTTGATCGCGCCGGTCGCCAACGTCTCCCCGTCGCCGCGCGCGCCGAAATCGCGGATGTCGAAACGGGCGGCGCCGGCCGGCATCAATTGCCCGCCGGGCGAGCGTCGCTCCGCGCCAGGCTCGGCGCGATCGGAACCTGCTCCGGCGCCGGCGGGCGCGCGGGATCGAACCGGGATAGGCCGGGCGCGAGATGGCGGGCGAGCGCGGTGCCCCGCATCCCTTCCGCCACCGCCCGCGCGAGCAGCCACGCGCCGTAATTATTGTGGTGCGTCCTGTCCTTGCCGCCGTCGTTGAACGCCAGCGGCGCGCGCTCCGGCCCCAGCGCCTGGTAGATCGCGACGCTCGCGGCGTTGAGATCGATCAGCGGCACCTTTTCCTCGGCGGCGACGCGCTTCACCGCGGCGACATAGTCGGCGAGCGTGCTCTCGATCCGGCCATGCCCGTCGAAGGTGCGCCGCTCGGGCGAGGTGACCAGCACCGGCGTCGCGCCGCGCGCCCGCGCCTCGGCGATGAAGGCCTTCAGATAGGCGGGATAGGCGAAGCGCGGATCGGCATAGGTCTGCGGCCACCCGCGCTTCTGGTCGTTGTGGCCGAACTGGATCAGCAGCCAGTCGCCCGCGCGCATCCGGCTCAGCACCTTGTCGAGCCGGTGCGCGGTGATGAACGACTTCATCGTCTCGCCCGACTCCGCATGGTTGGCGACGGCGATGTCGGGAGCGAGGAACGCCGGCAGCATCTGCCCCCAGCTCGCCGCCGGCTCTGCGCGCTGGTCGGTGACCGTCGAATCGCCGACGAGATAGATGGTCGGCACATCGGCGGGCGCGATCGTCACCGATCGGACCGCCGGCGCGCCGAGGAACTCCAGCGTCAGCTTGTCGTCCCAGGTGAAGCTCTTCTGTTCGCCGGGCTTGAGGCGCACCGCCGTGCCGCCGGGCGCATTGTCCGGCGGCGGCGCGAGCCGGGCGTCGCGGACGTTGACGACGAAGCTGCGCGTCGCCGTCTCGCCGGCGGCCGTCCGCACCGCCTCGCCCATCAATCGCCGCGATTCCGCCTTGACGGTGGTGACACCATTTTGCCGCGGATCGCCGAACGTCACCGTGATGCGGTAATTGCCCTCCGCCGCGGCGACCGAGAACAGGAAGCCCTCCTTCCCGCCGGCCGGCTCGACACCATAGCCTCGCGCCGCGTCATAGGGCTGACGTGTCGAAGCCTCGGTCAGGTCGAAATGGCGTTCGCCGGCCGCTCCCATCAACGCCAACGGCAAAAGGAACGCGGCGACCGGCATCGTTTCATTCGCCCTTTGCTTCCACGCGCCCGGCCAGGAAATAGGATGTGTGCGGCGGCTGGTTATAGGCGGTGTTCTGCCACGCGACGCCCAGGCGGTACACGGGATCGTGCATCAGCGTCGGCAGGCGGATGTCGGTCGCGATCGGCGTGGTGTAGATGCGCAGCTCGCTGCTGTCTTCGCTGCGCAGCACCAGCTCCTCGCGCCAGTCGCCGATCAGGTCCGCGCTCAGCGCCGGGGTCGCCTTGGTGCCGTTGTTGGAGGTGGCTCCCTCGGCGGTCAGCAATGGCGTCTCGCTGGCGCTCTCCCAGCTCCATTTGGTGATGCGGTTGCGGTCGAGCAGCTCGCGCAGGGGATCGCCGTCCCACCAGATGGCGAAATTGGCCGCGCGCGGATGGCCGCCGGGGATCACCTGGCCGCGCACGTCGTACAGCTCGCGCGAGTTCGACGCCCAGGCCTCGTCGCCGGCATGGCGCGGGTCGATATCGGCGGCGAGGCCGCGGCCGGTGTCGCGCTGCGCGGGCGTCGTCCACAGCCGCTCGCCGGTGCGCGCGTCGAGCATCGCCGCGCCAATGCCGCCGTTGCGCGAGACATTCTCGTGCACTCCGAACTTCTCCAGCCCCGGCCGGTTCGGATCGAGATCGCCGACATGCATGGTGTCGCCGTGGCCCAGGCCGGCGGTCCACAGGCCCTTGCCCTCGTCGTCCAAAGCCATAGAGCCGTAGATGATCTCGTCGCGGCCGTCGGCGTCGACATCGGCGACGGAGAGCTGGTGATTGCCCTGCCCGCCGAATGTCTCGTTGCCCGGCGCAGCGCTGTCGAACAGCCAGCGCCGGGTGAGCTTGCCGTCGCGCCAGTCCCAGGCGGCGATGGTCGAGCGGGCGTAATAGCCGCGGCCGAACACCAGGCTGGGGCGCTTGCCGTCGAGATAGGCGACGCCCGCGAGATAGCGGTCGGAGCGGTTGCCGTAGCCGTCGCCCCACAGGGCGGTGAGCGCCTCGGTCGTCTCCGCCCCGCGCGGCGGCGCATAAGGCGCGGTGGCGAGCGCGCGGCCTGTCCGTCCGTCGAACACCGTCAGATATTCGGGCCCCCTGAGGATGCGGCCCTGGAGCGGTGCGACGCGGGTGCCGTCGGCGAGCGTCTTCGATCCGGTGCGGTCGGCCTGCGGCACCTCGCCTTCGCCGCCGCGCCAATCGGCGTCGGCGTCGCCGATGACCTTGCCCACACCGTCGACGGTGCCGTCGGCGGTCTTCATCGCCACCTCGGCGCGCCCGTCGCCATCCAGGTCATAGACCATGAACTGGGTATAATGCGCCCCCGCCCGGATGTTGCGGCCAAGATCGATCCGCCACAGCCGCTTGCCGTCGAGCGTATAGGCGTCGATCAGCGTTTCGCCGCTATAGCCGGCAAAGGCGTTGTCCTTGGAGATCGACGGGTCCCATTTGACGACGATCTCATAGCGGCCATCGCCGTCGAGGTCTCCGGCGCTCGCATCGTTGGCGCTATACGAATATCGCTCGCCCGCAGGCGTGGTCCGATCCGCCGGACGATCGAGCGGGATCGACAGATAGCCTTGCGCCCATGGACCGACCGGCGCCGAGCGCGGACCGCCGGCCGGCTGGACGCTGTAACGCGAGGATGGCCTGCCATCGGCATCGACGAAGCTGGTCGCGCCGGTGATCGGCGCTGGGTTGATCCGTTTGCCGTCGCGCAGCAGATCGAACGCGACTCGGCGGTCGTCGCTCGCGAGCAGCCGCCAGGAAACATGCATGCCGCGCCCGTCCGCGGCGGGAACCGCGACAACGCCGCGATCAAGCCGTTCGATCTGCCGGCCATTCGCTCCGGTTTCCGCCAAGCCCGCCGAAGAGGCGAGAAGCGCGGCCGCAATCGCGGATCCCTTTGTAATTGACCTGATTGCCATCCGTCTCTCCCTCGCTCGGTCGCTTGCGTGCAACTCGAAATCCCACAATGTGGTTGTTCATACCATATTACGCAATTTTTCGCTTTTCAAGTCGGGCGGCGCGCGATATGTCTGATGATACATAAGGTGGGACAGCCCGCCATATCGTGGTCCGAATGGGCCAATTTGGCAGACTCGTTTAGGTGAGGCCCCGATGACTCCGTTGAGTACCCGCCGCGCGTTTCGCGGCACCGCGTCCTTGTTCGCGCTCGCTTTCGCCGCGACATTCTCCGCCGGCGCCAACGCCCAGACGGCACAGGCACAATCCGAAGAAACCGCTCCGGAAGAACAGGCGACCGATGCGGCCCCGCCGCAGGCCGACGAGATCATCGTCACCGGCATCCGCGCATCGCTCGCCTCCGCCAGCGACCGGAAGAAGAACGCCGGCACCACCGTCGATTCGATCGTGGCGGAAGATGTCGGCCGCTTCCCGGATCGCAATGTGGGCGAGGCGCTGTCGCGCATCAGCGGCGTGCAGTTGCAGCGCGATTTCGGCGAGGGCGTGAAGGTCTCGATCCGCGGCGTCGAGCCCGATCTCAACCGCGTAGAGGTCAACGGCGCCACGGCGCTCTCGTCGGGCGGCGACCGTTCGGGCGACTTCCGCGAGCTCGCCGCCGAGCTGATCAAGTCGGTCGATGTCTACAAGGGCTATCAGGTCGATCTGACCGAGGGTGGCGTCGGCGGCACCGTCAGCATCCAGACACGCCGTCCGCTCGAACTGCGCGGGCCGCTCCTTTCGATCAACGGATCGCTGCAGAATGTCGACACCGTCGGCAGCGAGTGGAAGCCGCGCGGCACGATCGTCGCAGGCACCAAGTTCCTCGACGATCGCTTCGGCGTGCTGGTCAACGCCACCTATGACCGCAACAAGACGCGCGGCGACTTCATCCGCAACACCGAATGGGTGCGCCTGGCCGATCTGAACGGCGACGGCCGCAAGAACACCGAGAACGCGAATTTCGGCAGCATCTCGACGCTCGCGGGTTGCGACGCGGTGCCGACAACGACCGACGATCCGCAGGCCAACCGGTTGGCGTGCCAGACGCAGTTCTACGATTTCAGCCCCCGCACGCCGCGCGTCGGCCTGTGGGAGCGCGACGACGAGCGCTGGTCGATCGATGCGCAGATCCAGGCCGAGCTCGCCAGCAACCTGACCGCGTTCGTCGGCTTCCAGTACAACAAGATGGACCGGCACCTGGTCGATTATAATCTCGGCTTCGATCTGAGCGCGGTGTCGCGCGTCGTCACCGGCGACAGCGTGGAAGTCGACGAGAACGGCAACGTCATCGGCATCACCACCGCACCGTGGACGTCGGGCGGATCGGTCGTCGGCCCCTCGATGCGCGACTTCCAGTTCGTCCAGGACACCAAATACTGGACGGCGGGCTTCAAGTGGGAGGTCGGCAACCTCACCGTGGACGGGCTCGCCGTGCTCTCGTCGGGCGGCCACACCAACGCCACCAACAATATCGGCATCGGCGCCAATCCCGACGGCGTGCGCATCCAGCTCGATCCGGAGAACGGCGCGCCGCGCTTCATCTTCCCGGACGATTTCGACGTCACCGACATCAACAGCTATATGTACGGACCGGGCGACCGCACCGTCGTCTCGGTCGACTGGCGGCCCAATCTCAACGAGCAGACCGAAGACCAGTTCAAGCTCGATTTCGACTGGGAGATCGAGCATCCGGTCGTCTCCAGCGTCGAATTCGGCGGACAGTATCGGCGGCTGACATCGACCCGCTATGCCGGCGGCGGCTATCTCGCGCTCAATGATGACGGCACCACCTTCATGGTGCCGACCGCGAACCGCGACATCGACGCCGTGGTCAACGGCGATCCGGAAGATTTCAGCGACACGACCAATCCCTATGTGTTCACCTGGTCGCCCGACCGGCTCGCCGACTTCTTCGCCGCGTCGAGCGGGGTGACGCCGGGCACCTTCTTCAACGCGCCGGGCTTCAACCGCGACAATCTGTTCGATGGCTGGGCGACGCCCACCTTCGCGGCGGTGAACGAGTTCTTCGACACCTCGGAGTTCAATTTCGACTGCGTGCGCGAATGCGAAGGCTATCCCCAGCTTCCCGCGTTCGACATCAGCGAGAAGATCACCGCGGGCTATCTGAAGTTCAACATCGAGGCCCAGCCCTTCGGCATGGACCTGCGCGGCAATATCGGCCTGCGCGTGGTGCGCACGCAGGACAAGGCGACCGGAAGCAACATCATCCGCGAACGCCGCCCGGCGAACAACGCGGTCGGCTATGAGGATGTCGAGGTGGGCCGCCAGATCATCTCGATCGACAATGATTACACGGATCTGCTGCCCGCGTTCAATTTCGCGCTGTTCGTGACCCCGGAGGTGATTCTGCGCGCCGACTGGTCACGTGTGATGGCGCGACCGAAGTTCAACGACCTCGCGCCAAACTCGAACTGTCTGTTCGATCTGACGCCCGAAGGCAGCGGCGATGGCGATCTGGACGATTGCTCGGCGGGCAATCCCCGGCTGAAGCCCTATCGCGCCGCGCAGTTCAATATCGGCGCCGAATGGTATCCGACGCGCGACACCAGCCTTGCCGTCACCTATTACCAGAAGAATATCGACAGCTTCATCCTGAGCAGCACCCTGGTCAGCAATGTCGATTTCTTCGGCGACGGGCGGGTGTTCGACGTGCGCCAGCCGATCAACGGCGAAGGTGCGACGCAGCGCGGCGTGGAAGTGTCGGGCCAGACCGCCTTCACCTTCCTGCCCTCGCCGTTCGACGGGTTGGGCATATCGGCCAACTACACCTACAGCACCTCGTCCAACGTCGATCTGATCAACCAGCTGACCGGCGACACGCTGCCCTACCCGTTCCTTTCGGAGCACAGCTTCAACATCAAACCCTATTACGAGAAATACGGCATCTCGATCGCGGTGCCCGTGCAATACCGCAGCGAGTATCTCGTCAGCGCGGCGGACCGCACCGGCAATCCCGTGTTCCACGATGGCGAGCTCTACGTCGATGCGCGCATCGGCTACGAGTTCAGGCTCGGTCCGGTCGAGCGCTTCGAGATTTTCGCCGAGGGCAAGAACCTGACCGGCGAGGTCGACCGCCTGACCGCCGGGGACATCCGCATGACCAGCCTCGGCTATTATGGCCGCCGCTATTTCCTGGGGTTCCGGGCCAACTTCTGACCGATGACATTCCACGTCTCCTCCCTGGCCCGGTCGTCCTCGCGGCGTCCGGGCTTTCTTTTTGCCCTTGCGGGCCTGCTGGCCGCCTGCGCGCCTGTCGCGACGGCGACGAGCGATCGCAGCGCGTGGCGCATCGAAGCCGAATCTCCCGAGGCGGTGGTGCGGTTCGACGCGGGGGTGATCGACATCGACACGCCCAGGGGCCTGTCGCTCTGGTATCGGCAGGCGCTGACCGCGCCGGTCACGATCAGCTTCGAGGCGATGGCGGTGGCCGAGGGCGGCGCCAACGACGAGGTCAGCGACCTCAACGCCTTCTGGATGGCGACCAACGAGGATGGAACCCCGGTGCTCGATCGCACGCGCAGCGGCGCCTTCGCCGAGTACGACACGCTCAGGACCTATTATGTCGGCATCGGCGGCAATCGGAACACGACGACGCGTTTCCGCCGCTATATCGGCAAGCCGGGCGACCGGCCGCTACTGCCCGAGCATGATCGCGGCGACCAGGCGGCGATGCTGGTGCCCAACCGCTGGATGCGCATCGCGCTGATCGCCGACGGCCGCCGCATCGCGGTCAGGCGCGACGGCGAGCTGCTGTTCGCGCTCGACGATCCCGAGCCCTACACGCGCGGTCATTTCGCCATCCGCACGACCAAGAGCCACATCCGCATCCGCAACCTGGAGATCACCCGGCCATGATCGCATCCCCGCCCGCCGACCGCCGTTCCGTGCTGAAGGCGATGCTGCTCGGCGGGGGATCGGGGCTGTTGCCCGGCGGTCTCGCGCAGGCGGCGATGGCGCAGCCGGCCTTCGCCCCCGCCCCGATCGGCTGGATCGACGGCGCCGCGCCGCCGCGCGACCTGGGCCAGACCTTCGGCGTGCCCTGGCCGCGCGGCATGGTGAAGCGCGGCGAGGCGCTGACCGTGCGCGCCGAGGGCGGCGGCGCGGTTCCGTCGCAGCACTGGACGCTCGCGACCTGGCCGGACGGATCGGTCAAATGGAGCGGGCACGCGCTCGCCGCCGGCGCGGACGCCGCCGGCTACACCGTGGCGCGGGGCCGCCCAACCCGACCCTCCAACCGGGTCCGCGTCAGCGAGACGACGGACACGATCGTCATCCGCTCCGGCGACATCGCCTGGACCGTCGCCAAGTCAGGCGGCGCGCTGATCCGTGAGGCGCGGCGCGGCGATCGGGTGGTGATGGGACCCGTAGAGCTGGTCGCCTCAACCGTCGCCGATCCGGACGGCGGCGCGAGCACGCCCTTCGCCGGCCACGTCACCCGCGCGGTGGTCGAGCAGGACGGGCCGGCGCGCGCGGTGGTGCGGATCGAGGGCGTCCATCGCGGCGGCGGGCGCGACTGGCTGCCCTTCACACTGCGCCTCTACGCCCATGCCGGCGGCGATCACCTGCGCATCGTCCACAGCTTCGTCTTCGACGGCGATCCCGCGCGCGACTTCATCAGCGGCCTCGGCGTGCGCGCCTCGGTGCCGATGCGCGCCGCGCTCCACGACCGCCATGTCCGCCTCGCCACCGACGGCGGGCTGTTCGCGGAAGCGGTGCGGCCGCTGACCGGCCTGCGCCGCGACCCCGGCCGCGCCTTCCGCGAGGCGCAGGTCGCCGGCCGCGCCGTCCCGCCGCTCGCCGAGATGGGCCGGCAGGTGCGCGAAGGGCTCGATCGCATCCCCGCCTGGGGCGATTTCGCGCTCCAGCAGCTCTCGGCCAACGGCTTCACCTTGAGGAAACGCACCGGCGCTGGCCATGGCTGGATCGACGCTGGCGAAGGCAGGCGCGCGGCGGGCCTGGGCTATGTCGGCGGGCCGGACGGCGGCGCGGCGCTCGGTCTGCGCTATTTCTGGCAGCGCCATCCGACCCAGATCGACATCCGCGACGCCGACGGCGACGCCGCGACGCTCACCGCGTGGCTGTGGTCGCCCGACGCGCCGGCGATGGACCTGCGCCCCTATCACGGCACGATGGGGATGGAGGGCTATGACGCGCAGAACCAGGGCCTCGACGTCACCTATGAGGATTACGAGCCCGGCTGGGACAATGCGCACGGCATCGCCCGGACGAGCGAGCTGACCCTGTGGGCGCTGGACGCCACGCCCGACGCCGACACGCTGCTCGCCATGGCGGCGGCCAATGCCGAGCCGCCGCGGCTGATGGCCGCGCCCGCACATATCCATAGCGCCGATGTGTTCGGCGACTGGGACCTGCCCGACCGCTCGACACCCAAGCGCGCGGCGATCGAGGATCAGCTCGCCAACCTGATCGATTTCTACGCGGACGAGGTCGACCGCCGGTCCTGGTACGGCTTCTGGAACCACGGCGACGTGATGCACAGCTATGATGGCGACCGCCATCAGTGGCGCTACGACATCGGCGGCTTCGCCTGGGCGAACAGCGAGCTCTCGCCCGATCTGTGGCTGTGGTACTCCGCGTTGCGCACGCGCGATCCGCGAACCTTCCGCCTGGCCGAGGCGATGACGCGGCACACCGGCGAGGTCGACGTCCATCACATCGGCCGCTTCGCCGGGCTCGGCACGCGCCACGGCGTGCAGCACTGGAGCGACAGCTCGAAACAGCCGCGCGTCAGCACCGCCGCCTATCGCCGCATCTTCTACTATCTGACCGCGGACGAGCGCGTCGGCGATCTGATGCGCCAGCTGCTCACCTCGGACGCAACGCTCCAGCATGTGGAGATCGGCCGCAAGGTGCCGGGGGCGAAGCGCGTGCCGCTGCCCGAAGGCGTCGTCGAGATGTCGTTCGGCACGGTGTGGTGCTCGCTCGCCGCCGCCTGGCTGACCGAATGGGAACGCACCGGCGATGCGCGCTGGCGCGACCGGCTGGTCGCGGGGATGGACAGCATCGGCCGCATGGAAAGCGGCTGGATGGCGGGCGGCGCGCCCTTCGACCTGAAGAGCGGCCGCTTCATCGATCCGGGGCCGAAGATCGCCTTCTCGCACCTCAATTCGGTGTTCGGCGCGGTGGAGGTCAATGCCGAGCTGCTGCAGCTGCTCAACGTGCCGCGCTACCGCGCCGCCTGGCTCGACTATTGCCGCTGGTACAATGCGCCCGTCGCCGAGTTCGAGGCGAAGTTCGGCAAGCGCAACGGCTCGACCAATCTGCGCGAAGGCCATTCGCGGCTGACCGCCTATGCCGCGCACGAAACCAACGACGCCGCCCTCGCCGCGCGCGCGGCGCGCGAATTCTATTCGGGCGACGCCGGGCTGGGCGTCGCCGACGGCGATCCGCGCCATCCGGTGACGACGCAGCCGCTCGCCGCGCCGGTGATCGAATGGCCCGGCGTTTCGACCAACGGGGCGTCGCAATGGGGTCTGGCGGCGATCCAGAATCTGGCGCTGATCCCCGCCGCGCTCGACGCCGCCAGCCCCGAACCGCGGCGGCGGCGAAGACGCTGACCTGCCTCCATGGCGGTCGACGTTAGCGGTTGTGAGGTCCCCTATTCCCCTTTTTCGTCACCCCGGACCTGTTCCGGGGTCCATCGCGCCGCAAGAATGGCGCTCACGCCTCTTGTTCCTGCCCAAGCCGCCTGAGGGACCCCGGAACAAGCTTGCCCGGAACCTGAAGGTTCGGTGACGGGAGGATCTACGTGGTCCAGGCGCCGCAGTGCTTATTGTCAACCGGGCCGAATACAACGCTCGAATCCTCTTACTTGTAAGACAAATACCTTTGGTATATGTCTGATAAATACGCCGCGCCTACAGCGGCGATCAGGGGAGAGAGACGATGCGCGCCTTGGGGGTTCTGCTCGCAACCACGATTCTGTCGGCGGCCTGGTCGGTCCGGGCGCACGCCCAGGAACAGGACGCGCCGGCCGAGATCGAACAGGCCGAGGAAGCCGAGATCATCGTCACCGGCTATCGCGAGTCGCTGCGTCAGGCGCTGATCCAGAAGCGCGAGGGCGACCGCGTGCAGGAGGTGCTGTCGTCGGAGGACCTGGGCAAGCTGCCCGAGGCGAGCATCGCCGAATCGCTAGCCCGCCTGCCCGGCATCACCACCAACCGCGATCGCGGCAACGGCACGCAGATCTCGATCCGGGGCATGGGGCCGAACCTGGTCAACACGCTGCTCAACGGGCGCGAGATCGTCTCCGCGGAGGCGAGCCGCAACATCCGCTACGAACAATTCCCCGCCGAGCTGCTGAACGGCGCCTTCATCTACAAGTCGCCGACGTCGGAACAGGTCGAAGGCGCGATCGCGGGGCAGGTCGATCTGCGCACGGTCAAGCCGCTGGACGGATCGGTCGGCAACCGGCTGGTCGTCAACCTGCGCGGCACCTTCGGCGACGAGGCGGACAAGGTGCAGGACGCCGATCCGTTCGGCTATATCGCCAGCATCAGCTATGTCGGCCGCCTGACCGATAATCTGGGCGTCGCGATCGGCTATTCGGGCCGGCGCCAGGCGGTGGCGACGACGCGCACCAACATCTTCCGCTACACCAACAGCTTCGCCGATCTGGATGGCGACGGCCAGGGCAACGACAACATCCCCTTCGGCTTCGAGGCGCTGGCGCGTGGCGGCGACGATATCCGCCATGGCGGGCTGGCGGCGGTGCAATGGCAGCCGTCGGACACGATCGAGATCAACGCCGACTTCCTCTACAGCCATGTCTCGTTCGATGAGACCCAGCGCGGCTTCCGCGTCGAGGGCTTTCCATTCGGCAACGTGCAGAGCGGCGTGGTCACCGATAACGGGTACGTCACCGGCATCACCACCACGGTCTTTCCCGGCAATGAGGGCTTCGGCCAGAACGTGCGCGGGGTGAACGAGCTGTTCTTCTTCGAGGACGATCTCTACGCCGGCGGCCTCAACGCGCGCTATTCGGCGAACGGCTGGACCGTCACCGCCGACGCCGGCTATTCGACGACGCACCGCGACCAGCAGTTCCTGACGCTGCGCACCCAGCCGTTCGGGGCGGTGCCGACGACGCGGTTCCGGTCCTTTGCCGGCCGCGTGCCGGAGATGGAGATCAGCCTCGATCTGACCGATCCCGACGTCTATCGCATCGCCGATTTCCAGATCCCGGAAAATGGCGGCGGCGCGCCGATCGTCAATGACGAGCTGATATCGGGCACGCTCGATGTCGAGCGCGAACTGGGCGGGCTGTTCAGGTCGGTCGCGGTCGGCGCGCGCTATACAGATCGGTCGAAGGACTATACCCAGCGCACCCAGTTCGGCTTCATCGATCCCGCCGCGCGCGTGCCGATCCCGGCAAGCCTGCTCAACCAGCCATTCTATTTCGCCGGCGAGTATTTCGGGCTTCCGGGCGTCTCCTCGATCCGCATCGAGGAAGCGGTCGCCCAGTTCTTCGGGCCGATCAACCCGACCACATCCTTCTTCGATCAGCGGTCGAGCTGGGTGGTCGCCGAGAAGACCTATGCCGGCTACGCGCAGCTCAATATCGACGGCGACCTGCTCGGCCTGCCGGTGACCGGCAATGCCGGCGTGCGCGTGATCCGCACCGAGACGCTATCCAGCAGCACGCGGATCGACCAGACCCAGCAGCCGGACGGCAGCGTGACCGAGGTGGCGGTGCCGGTGGCGATCCCGAACGAGTTCACCGACTGGCTCCCCAACATCAACCTCAACTTCAGGCTGACCGATCAGCTGCAGCTGCGCCTGGGCGCGAGCCGCGCGGTGGCGCGCGCGCCGCTCGACGATCTCAACGCCGGCTTCGGCGTGTTCACCTTCGGCGCGCCCGCGGCGTTCGGCGGCAATCCGTTCCTCGAGCCGTTCCGCGCCAACCAGCTCGACGCCAGTCTGGAATGGTATTTCGACCGTGACAGCGCGATCACCGTCGCCGCCTTCTACAAGGACCTCGACACCTATATCGTCCCGCAGGTCACCCCGATTACGGTGCCCAATCCGGCGGGCGGTCCCGACCTCGAAGGCACCTTCCGCCAGCCGGTCAACGGCGAAGGCGGCTATATCCGCGGCTTCGAAATACTGTTCCAGAAGGCGTTCACCTTCCTCCCCTCCCCGCTCGACGGCTTCGGCGTCTATGCCAATTACAGCTACACCGACAGCAACATCAGCGTGGAGGAAAACGACAACGCCATCGGCTCGATCGCGCTGCCCGGACTCTCCAAGCATGTGCTCAACGGCGTGCTCTACTACAGCAAGGCCGGGTTCGAGGGGCGCATCGGCTATCGCTGGCGCGACAGCTACGCGACCGAGCTGGGCGATACCGACCGTATCCTGTTTACCGCGCCGGAGGGCGTGGTCGATTTCCAGCTGAGCTACGAATTCCCCGACACCACGCCGATCGGCGGGCTGCAGCTGACCTTCCAGGCCAACAACGTGACCAACGAGCCGTTCGAAACCTATTATGGCGATCGCGATCTGCAGGGCCGCTACGAGAAGTTCGGGGCGCGGTACATGTTCGGCATCGGGTTTGAGTTGTGAGGTGGGCTATGCTTCTGGCGGCGTCGCTCGCGTCGTGCGCGACGGCGCAGGAGCCGGCGGCGCTCAGCACCGGGAACGGCCTCTATCTCGGCGCCGACCTGTCCTACGTCAACGAGATGGAGGATTGCGGCGCGGTCTATCGCGCGGGCGGCGAACAGGTCGATCCGTTCGACTATATGGCGAAACGCGGCGGCAACCTGGTGCGCGTGCGGCTGTGGAACGATGCCGACTGGACGCCGTACAGCGACTTCGACGATGTCGCGAAGACGCTCAAGCGCGCAAAGGCGGCGGGACATGCGACCCTGCTCGACTTCCATTATTCGGACGACTGGGCCGACGGCGACAAGCAGATCGTCCCCAAGGCCTGGGCCGGGCTTTCGACCGAGGCGCAGGCCAAGGCGCTGCACGACTTCACCTACGACACGCTGGTCAGGCTCCATGCCGAGGGGCTGATGCCCGATTGGGTGCAGGTCGGCAACGAGACCAATGGCGAGCTGATGGCCGGGAAGACCAGGGCAATCGACTGGCGGCGCAACGCCGCCCTGTTCAACGCCGGCATCCGCGCGGTGCGCGCGGCGGGCAAGGCGACCGGCACCAGCCCTAAGGTGATGCTGCACATCGCCCAGCCCGAGAACGTCATGCCCTGGTTCGATGCGGCGACGGTGGCCGGGGTGCTCGATTACGATCTGATCGGCATCAGCTATTACAGCAAATGGTCGAAATGGTCGCTCGCCCAACTGGGCGCGACGATCAGGGCGGCGAAGGCGCGCTACAAGGCCGATGTCGTGCTGGTCGAAACCGCCTACCCCTTCTCGCGGGAGGGCGAGGACGGCTCGCCCGACCTGTTGGGGCCGGACACGCTGATCAAGGGCTATCCGGCGACGCCCAAGGGGCAGCTCGCCTATATGACCGACCTGACCGAGCTCGTCGTCGGCAACGGCGGGATCGGCGTGGTCTATTGGGAGCCGGCCTGGGTTTCGACCGGGTGCAAGACGCGCTGGGGCACGGGCTCCAACTGGGAGAACGCCGCCTGGTTCGACCTCAAGGACACCGAGGCGCTGCCGGTGTTCGAATTCCTTGGGCGGAGCTACAGGAGCGCGCCGCCGCAATAGCCCGCCCTCTTCAATGGAAGTCGCGCGACTTGGGCAGGATGCGCACGTTCCGCGGGTGGCGCGCGCGCGGATCGGGCCGCATGCCGATATCGGCGCGGGCGCGATCGATGTCCGGCGCGTCGGTGTCCGACAGGCGGTCGAGCAGTTCGTTGCGGTTGATGATCCGCGAGGCCATGACATGGACGACGCCCTCGGGGCTCTTCTGCACCTCGCCCTCGACCAGCATCAGCCGCGACGCCATCACCTGCCGGCGATTGCGCTCGAAGGTGCGCGCCCACATGATGATGTTGGTGATGCCGGTCTCGTCCTCCAGCGTGACGAAGATGGCGTTGCCCTTGCCGGGGCGCTGACGGACCAGGACGATGCCGGCGACGCTGATCTTCGCGCCCGGCTTGGCGTTCGACACGTCGGCGCAGCTCGCCACGCCTTCCCCCGCCAGCACCGGGCGCAGGAAGCGCATCGGATGGTCCTTCAGCGACAGGCGGGTCATCTGGTAATCGATCACGACATGCTCGGCCTCGCCCATCGCGGGGAGCGCCATGTCGACCTCCGCGCCCAGCTCGCGGGCGGCGGCGGCGGCGAACAGCGGCAGTTCGTTGTTCGGCGTGCGGCGCACCTCCCACAGGGCGGCGCGGCGGTCGCTGCCGATCGAGCCGAACGCGTCCGAATCGGCCAGCAGGCGCAGCGCACGCTGGGGCAGGCCGGCGCGGCGGGCCAGCGTCTCCACATCGGCGAAGGCGCCGTTCGCGCGCGCCTTGGCGATTTCGAGAGCCCAGTCCTCGCGGAAGCCCGTGATCTGGCGGAAGCCCAGCCGGAGCGCGAGCGCGCCGTCCTCGCGGCGCTCCAGGCTGTTGTCCCATGTGCTGGCGTTCACATCGATCGGCCGCACCTCGATATGTTTGCGCGCATCGCCAACGATCTGCGCGGGGGCGTAGAAGCCCATCGGCTGCGAATTGAGCAGCGCGCAGGCGAACACCGCCGGCTGGTGGCATTTGATCCATGACGAAACATAGACCAGCCGCGCGAAGGAAAGCGCATGGCTTTCCGGAAATCCATAGCTCCCAAACCCCTCAATCTGCTTGAAGCAGCGTTCGGCGAAGTCGCGTTCGTACCCGCGCCTGACCATGCCTTCGACCATCTTTGTGCGGAAATTCTGGATGGTGCCGACATTGCGGAAGGTCGCCATCGCGCGGCGCAGCTGATTGGCTTCGGAAGGTGTGAAGGCGGCGGCGACGATGGCGAGCTTCATCGCCTGTTCCTGGAACAGCGGCACGCCATAGGTCTTGCCGAGCAATCCGCGCAGCTCGTCGGGATTGTTGGGCGGCGCGGGTGACGGGTATTCGACCTTTTCGACCTTGCTGCGCCGCCTGAGATAGGGATGGACCATGTCGCCTTCGATCGGCCCCGGGCGGACGATCGCCACCTGCACGGTCAGATCATAGAGGTTTTCTGGCTTGAGCCGCGGCAGCATGTTGATCTGCGCCCGGCTTTCGACCTGGAACACGCCGATGCTGTCGCCTTTTTGAAGCATCTCATAAACTTTGGGGTCATCCGCCTTGATATCGAGATCCAGCGCGTGCTCGCCCAGGCCATGCGCGCGCATCAGATCGAAGCTCTTGCGGATGCATGTGAGCATGCCGAGCGCGAGGACATCGACCTTCATCAGCCCCAGCGCGTCGATATCGTCCTTGTCCCATTCGATGAAGCTGCGATCCTTCATCGCCGCGTGGTGGATCGGCACGGTCTCGTCGAGCCGGTCCTGAGTCAGCACGAAGCCGCCGACATGCTGCGACAGATGGCGCGGAAACGGCGCCTCCAGCAGCTGGTCCATGACGAAGCGCAGCCGCGTGATCTCCAGATTGGCGAGATCGAAGCCGGCTTCGGTGAAACGGCGATCCTCCATGTCGCCCGACCAGCTGCCCCAGACGGTGCCGGCGAGGCGCGCCGACACGTCCTCGCTAAGCCCCAGCACCTTGGCGACCTCGCGCACCGCGCTGCGCGACCGGTAATGGATCACCGTCGCGGCGATGCCAGCGCGGTGGCGGCCGTAGCGCTCATAGACATATTGCATCACCTCCTCGCGCCGTTCGTGCTCGAAATCGACGTCAATATCGGGCGGCTCGTTGCGATCGTCGGAGACAAAGCGCGAGAACAGCAGATCATGCTCGAGTGGATCGACCGAGGTGACTCCCAGCAGGAAGCAGATGATCGAATTGGCCGCCGATCCGCGCCCCTGACACAGGATCGGCGGGTCCTGCGCGCGTGCGAACCGGACCAGATCGTACACGGTGAGGAAATAATAGGCGTAGTTACGCTTGCGGATGAGTCTGATCTCCTCCGCGATCAGCTTGCGGACCTTGGGAGGCAGCGGCGCGCCGTAGCGGGCGATCGCCGCCTGTTTGGCGAGATGGAGCAGATAGGGCGTTGGCTTCCAGCCCGGCGGCACGGGCTCGTGGGGGTATTCGTAGCGCAGATCATCGAGCGTGAAGCGGATGCGCGCGAGCAGCCGCCGCGTCTCGCCGATCGCCTCCGGGCAGGCGCGGAACAGCCGCGCCATCTCCACCTCGCCCTTCACATGGCGTTCCGCATTGGCCTCCAGCGCGCGGCCGACCTCTGCGATCGTCCTGCCCAGCCGAATGCAGGTCAGCACGTCGTGCAGCGCGCGCCGCGAGGAATCG
This sequence comes from Sphingomonas gilva, assembly GCF_003515075.1. Classification (GTDB taxonomy): domain Bacteria; phylum Pseudomonadota; class Alphaproteobacteria; order Sphingomonadales; family Sphingomonadaceae; genus Sphingomonas; species Sphingomonas gilva. Next base: position 146,270 of record NZ_QWLV01000004.1, on the reverse strand, counting down.
GCGTAGAGCACATCGTTGGTCGCGAGCAGCGGCGCGCGCGCAGCGGCGGCGATGCGCTTGAGGCGGACGAGCCGCCGGGCGTCGCTGCCGCGATATGCCATGCTCGCGCCCAGCCACACACGCCCTGGCGCCCTGGCCGACAGCCTTGACAGGGTTTCCTCCAGATCGGCGGGCGGAACCAGCTTCAGGTGCGGCGCCGGGCCGGTTTCGCCGTCTTCGAACTGGTAATCGACCGGCTTGCGATGCGCTTCCTGCTCCACCGCGGTCGAGTCCGGCAGGACGATCAGCGCCAGATCGTCGAGATGGTCGAGCAGATCGTCGAACCTCAGGATGCAGCCGCCCTTGACAGCGCGGAGATTTCCCTTGGTCAGCAGCCGGGTCAGCCTTCCCCAGCCGCGCCGCGTCTCGGGATAGGCGACGATGTCCGGCGTGCCGTCGGCGAACACCAGCCGCGCGCCGACGACAAGGCGCAAGCCGGTGCGACAGCTTGCCAGTTCCTCCGGCGTCAGCTCCAGCGGCTCGCCGCGCTCCTCCTTCGTCTTCAGCAGCGCGGCCTCGGCCTTTTCCGGCGCGTCGCGCAGCGCGACATAGGCGCGGACCACGCCCGCCACGGTATTGCGGTCGGCGATGCCAATCGCGGTCAATCCAAGATGGTTCGCCCGTGCGACCATGTCCGACGGGTGAGAGGCGCCGTGCAGGAAGGAATAGTTGGTCGCCGCGACCAGTTCGGCGAACCCGCTCACGCGAAAAGCCCATGCACATACCAGCGCGGATCGGGGCGCTCGCTTTCGTACAGCCCATGGCGGAACAGCCAGAAGCGGCGTCCGCGCGCATCCTCCACCCGGTAATAATCGCGCGTCAGGCCGTGATTGTCCTTGCGCCGCCACCATTCGGCGGCGATCCGCTCGGGCCCCTCGAACCGGCGCACCTCGTGCAGCGTGCGTCGCCAGCGGAAACGGTGGGGCGGCCCGTCGGGCACCTCGGCCACCACCTCGACCGGCTGCGGTGGATCGAACAGGTGCAAGGGGCGCAGCGGCGGCTCGCCCTGTTCGGGGCGCGGCCAGGCGGCGGGGGCGGCCGCGTCGATCGCGGGCAAGGCGAGCACGCCTTGTTCGGGAATATGCGTGTCCAAGGCCATGAAGCGGCGGATTCGCCCGCGGCCCAGGCGCGTGCTCAGCCGGTCGACCAGTGCGGCCAGGGCTTCCTCATTGGCAGCCCCGCCTTCCAGCCGCAGCTGCGACGGCGCGAGCGGCTCGATGCCAGGCACGGCGAGGCGGATCATGTCGAAACCGAAACCGGGATCGATCGGATCGGCGAGCCCAGCGACGCGTTCCTCGAACAGCCGCATGATCGCGCCTGGATCGCGCGTCGGCAGGCTGGTTTCCACCGCCAGATCGCGCACCGCGCCGTCGCTGCGATAGAAGCGCGCGGCGAAGCGGCGGCCGCCCGCCCGGCGCTCCGCCAATATCCGCGCCGCCTCTTCCGCCAGCTCGCCGATCACGGCGACCCCGAGCGTGGCGCTGACGATCGGATCGGCGAAGCGGCGTTCGAAGAACAAGGCAGGCGGCGGGCGCAAGGGCGTGATGCGGCTGTCAACGCGGCCCAGCAGCCGATCGAGCGCGGACACGGTGCGGTCGCCGAAGCGCGCGGCGAGCGGCGCGGTGGGGCGCGCCGCGAGATCGCCGATCGTCTTCAGCCCCGCGCGGCGCAAGGCGATCTCGGCATCCTCCTCCAGCCGCAGCGCGGCGATCGGCAATCGTCGCAAGGCCGCCGCTTCGTCCGCCGCGGGCATGGTCTGAAAGCGCGCGAGCGCCTGCGCGCCTTCGGGCGTCGCGGCGGCGGCATGGCGGACGCGCAGGCGTAGCCCGACCATCCGCGCCTCGATATCGGCCGTCATCGCCGCCTCGCCGCCGAACAGATGCGCGCAGCCGGTGATATCGAGCGTCACTCCATCGGGCGGATCGATCGCGACCATCGGCGTATAGCGGTCGCAGATATCGGCGATCCGCTCGATCAGCCGGTGGTCGGCGGCGGGATCGTGATCGACCGCGATCAGATCGGGCACGCAGGCGCGCGCATCGGCCAGCGCCATGCCTGGCGAAAGGCCGAGCGCTGTCGCGCGGGGATCGAGCGCTGCGATGCGCATCGCCCCGCGCTGTTTTTCGACGAAGGCGACGGGGGCATCAGCCGGCGTTGCGCCAGGCGGCTGCTCCCGCGCCCAGCGGTCCGCCGGCAGAAAGCGGAACCACAGCGCCATATGGCGCCGCTCGCCCGGCGTGCTGATCCTCGTCCCGGAAACGGCGTTGGTCACGATCCCACTCCAACAGCCAGCGCGCGCCTTCCGGTCCGCCGCGCTGGCGCAACAATTCCACCTCCAGCGCCGCATGGCCGGGGGCGCCTGCCTCCAGCGGCGCCGACGCCGCCGCGCGCACGCCCCAGCGGGTGTGCGCGGCGCTCGGCACCGCCTCGGCGGCGATGCGCAGCACCAGCACGGTGACGCCCGAGGCTTCGGCGGCGACCGCCAGCCGCCGGCTCGCGGTCAGATCCAGCCTGGGCTGCGCGCCCCACAGCTCGATCACCGCCGCGCCCACATCGGGGCAGCGCACCACGTCCAGCCCCGCGCGCAGCACCGCCTGCGCATCGGGCAGCACGCCCAGGATCAGGCGCGCGGGATCGAGCCCGATCTCGCACAGCCCCGGCGCGTGCAGCCGGCCGCCGCGCTGTTCGGCCGAGGCGGTGCGGAGCCAGACGATCGCCCCGCCCAGTTCGCAGCCGAGCATCGCGGCGAAGCCGGCGGCGCTGCCCGCATCGCCTCCATCCGCCGCATAGACCTCGTGCAGGCGGCCCCGCGCGAGACCGCCGCCCAGCACCCTGTCGAGGTCCGCATGATCGAAGCGCGAATGGCGCGTGCGCGCGGATGGGCGGCCTTGCTCTATCCGCGCTAGCTTGCGCCGGAGCTGCGCGACGCGATCAGTCGACTCGAACATATGTTCCTCATATGTTCTCTTATCGAGCCACTATCCGGACGAGTCAAGCGCCCTTCAGAACAGCCGTCCGCCATCGGGAACCGCGCGTTCGGGCGAGAGCAGCACCACCTCCCCCTGAGCGTCGGGAAAGCCCAAGGTCAGCACCTCGGAGCGCATCGGCCCGATCTGGCGCGGCGGAAAGTTGACCACCGCCGCCACCTGCCGCCCGACCAACTCCTCCGCCGCATAATGCCGCGTGATCTGCGCGGAGGATTTCTTCCGGCCGATCTCCGCGCCGAAATCGATGACCAGCTTCAGCGCCGGCTTGCGCGCTTCGGGAAAGGGCTCGGCCGACACGATCGTGCCGACGCGGATATCGACCTTCAGAAAATCGTCGAACGTGATGGCCTCGCTCATATCCCTGCCCTAGCGCCATCACAGGCCGAAGCGCCAGAGCCGTTCATCGCTCCGGCCAGCCATGCGCGCCGATCAGCGGCACGAAGCAGACATCGTCGAGCTTCTCGCGCGCGACGGCCCCGGCGGCGTCACGCGTCACGCGCACCAGCGACTGCACATGGCCGCCGCCGACCGGCATGACGAGGCGGCCGCCCGGCGCGAGCTGCTCGATCAGCGGCTGCGGCACGTCGGGCCCCGCCGCCGAGACGAGGATCGCGTCGAACGGCGCGGCGTCCGGCCATCCCCCGGTTCCGTCGCCCTGATGGATATGGACGTTGGCGTAGCCGAGCCCGGCCATCCGCCCGGCGGCGAGCTCGGCCAGCTCGGCAAGGCGTTCGACCGCATGGACCTCGCGTGCGAGCCTCCCCATCACCGCCGCCGCGTAACCCGAGCCGGCGCCGATCTCAAGCACGCGGTCGTCCCGCCCCACCCGCGCCGCCTCGATCATCGCGGCGACGATATAGGGCTGCGAGATGGTCTGCCCCGCGGCGATGGGAAGCGCGCTGTCGTCGTGCGCGTGCGCCGACCGTTCCTCGCCGACGAAGAGGTCGCGCGGCACCTCGCGCATCGCCGCCAGCAGGCGTTCGTCGCGAATGCCGCGCGCGGCGATCTGCCGATCGACCATCTCGGCGCGCGCTTGTCCGGTGTCGGCCATCGCAAATCTCCACACCGCTCAACGGCCGGCGCGCGCCTTGGCTCCGCGGGAGAGATGTCGGTCATCGCGCGTTGTCTCCTCGCTAGGATGAAGGAGGATGCGATGCCTCGAGGCGACAAGAGCAGCTACACCGACAAGCAGAAGCGCAAGGCCGAGCATATCGAGGAAGGATATGAAAAGCGCGGGGTTTCCAAGAAGGAAGCCGAGAGCCGCGCCTGGGCGACGGTCAACAAGGAATCGGGCGGCGGCAACAAATCCGGGTCGGGCCGCGGCAAGAAGGACACCAATGTTTCGTCGAAGAAAGGCGGCCGCAAGGGCGGCGCGGCGTCGGCCAACCGATCTGCCGCGGATCGCTCGGCCGCCGCCAAGAAGGGTTGGGAGACGCGGCGGAAGAAGGGCGGCTAGCGCCTATTCGACGGTCACGCTCTTCGCCAGGTTGCGCGGCTGATCGACGTCGGTGCCCTTGGCGACGGCGACGTGATAGGCGAGCAGCTGCACCGGCACCGCATAGACCAAAGGCGCGATCAGCGGGTGGACCTTGGGCATCTCGATCGTCGCGATGGTGTTCTCGCCGGCCTGGGCGATGCCGTCCGCGTCGGAGATCAGCACCACCTGCGCGCCGCGCGCCTCAGCCTCGTGCATGTTGCTCACGGTCTTGTCGAACAGCGGGCCCGACGGGGCGATGACGATCAGCGGCACGGCATCGTCGATCAGCGCGATCGGCCCGTGCTTCATCTCGCCCGAGGCATAGCCTTCGGCGTGGATATAGCTGATTTCCTTGAGTTTCAGTGCACCTTCGAGCGCCATCGGATAGTCCGGCCCGCGCCCCAGATAGAGCACGTCGCGCGCCTGGGCGATGCGCGGCGCCATCCCGGCGATATGCTCGTCGCGGGACAGCGCGTCGCTCATCGCCTCGGGCACCTCGGCGAGATGGCGGACGATTTCGCGCTCCTCCTCCGGCGAGAGCTTGCCCTTGGCGCGGGCGAGGTTGGTGGCGAGCGCGGCCATCACCGCGAGCTGACAGGTGAACGCCTTGGTCGAGGCGACGCCGATCTCCGGCCCGGCATGGGTGGGGAGGAGCAGATCGACCTCACGCGCCATGCTGCTGGTCGGCACGTTGATGATGCCCGCGGTAGTGACGCCGCCCACCTTCAGGTGGCGCAGCGCCGCCAGCGTGTCCGCCGTCTCGCCCGATTGCGAGATGACCAGGCCGAGCATGTTGGGGGTCAGGACCGGATCGCGGTAGCGATATTCGCTCGCGACATCGACCTCCACCGGCACGCGCGCGAACTGCTCGATCCAATATTTGCCGATCATCGCGACATAGCTGGACGTGCCGCAGGCGATGATCGCGACGCGCTCGATCGCGGCCAGGTCGAACTCCATGTCGGGCAGCGCGACCTGCGCCTCCAGCGGGCGGAGATAGCTTTGCAGCGTCTGCGCGACGACCACCGGCTGCTCATGGATTTCCTTGAGCATGAAATGGCGGTGGTTGCCCTTGTCGATCAGCTGGCCCGACGCGCCCGACTGGACGATCGGCCGTTCGACGCGGTCATTGGCGCGATCGTAGATCTCGACCGCGGTGCGGGTGATCGCGACCCAGTCTCCCTCTTCGAGATAGGCGATGCGCTGGGTCAAGGGTGCGAGCGCGAGCGCGTCAGACCCCAGATAATTCTCGCCTTCGCCATAACCGACCGTCAGCGGCGCGCCGAGCCGCGCCCCGACCAGCAGATCGGGCTCGGACTTCAGCATCACCGCCAGCGCGAAGGCGCCGTGCAGGCGCGGCAGCACCGTGGCTACGGCCTGGCGCAGGTCGCTCCCCTTCTCCACCTCGCGCGCGACGAGGTGCGCGACGACCTCGGTATCGGTCTGGCTGAGGAATTTCCGGCCATCGGCGATCAATTCGTCGCGCAGCGGCTTGAAATTCTCGATGATGCCGTTGTGGACGATGACGACGTCGCCGGCGATGTGCGGATGCGCATTGTCCTCGGTCGGCGCGCCGTGCGTCGCCCAGCGCGTATGCGCGATGCCCGAAGCGCCGGGCAGCGGCTCTTCCGCGAGCTTCCTCGCCAGGTTGACGAGCTTCCCTTCGGCCCGCCGCCGCTTGATCTCGCCGCCGTCGATGGTGGCGATCCCGGCGGAATCATAACCCCGATATTCGAGCCGCTTCAGGCCGTCGAGCAACCGATCGGCAACGTCACCACTGCCCAGAATTCCCACGATACCGCACATTGCTGAATTCAATCCTCATTGAAGGAAGCAGGAAGTTCACCCGTATGGGCATTGGCGTTACCACTGATTTCCCTGTTGATCGGAAGCAACGTGATCCGCGACCGCGCGGGATCGACCGTAACGAGGGCGCCTTCCGTCAGCGCCTGTCCGGCTTGGTGAAGCGCGGCGACAATCTGCGGTCCGATAGCGGCTGGATCGAGATCATCGGCTCTGACTTGAACGACGCTCGGTCCCATGCCCTGCGTGGCGGCCAATATAGCGCCGAAAAGATCATGGGTGATGATCACATAGCCGTGCGACGTTGCGAAGGTCATCAGCTCCGGATCGGTCGCATCGGGCGCACCGAGCTTTGACCAGTGCGTCGCCTCATAGCCCGCGCCTTCAAGGAAGTCGGCCCATTTAGGCGAAAGATTCATATCGATGAGCAGCCGCATCAACTTGCGAGCTTGATCTCACGTTCCTCGGCGCGCCAGGCGGCATAGCGCAGAGCCTGCAGTACGTCCTCCCGCTCAAGATAGGGGTAGTCGCGCAGCAGCGAATCGATGGTCTGTCCGGCTCCGATCTGCCCCACAATCATGCCGACGGTGGCCCGTGTGCCGCGGATGCAGGCTTTGCCGCCCATTGTGTCCGGACGCAGGGTTATGCGGTCAAACTGTTCCATCGGTCGGCCTTTCGGCGGCATCCTTACGCCGCCTCCTACGGCAACGCTATAGCTGTTTCCCAGCCTTCTTCGCCATCATCGCGTCACGAAAACGCTTCGCCCAACCCGGCTTGGCGCGCTGCTCGGGGCGCACCAGCGCGAGCGCGTCGGCCTCGACATCGGCGGTGACCACCGCGCCCGCCCCCACGATCGCGCCCGCACCGATCGAAACGGGGGCGACCAGCGCCGAATTGGAGCCGATGAAGGCGCCTTCGCCGATCACCGTTCGGTATTTGAAATAGCCGTCGTAATTACAGGTGATGGTGCCCGCGCCGATGTTCGCGCCCGCGCCGATCTCCGCATCGCCCAGATAGGTCAGGTGATTGGCCTTGGCGCCCCTGCCGAGCACCGCCTTCTTCACCTCGACGAAATTACCCACCTTGGATTTCTCGCCCAGCACCGCGCCGGGGCGCAGACGGGCGTAGGGGCCGACCTCGGCGCCCTCCCCGATCACCGCGCCCTCGATATGCGAAAAGGCATGGATCGTGGCGCGGTCGGCGATCTTCACGCCGGGGCCGAACCAGACATTGGGCTCGATCGTCACATCGCGGCCGATCTCGGTGTCGTGAGCGAACCAGACGGTGTCCGGCGCGATCAGCGAGACCCCCGCCGCCATCACCGCCTCCCGCCGCGCCGCCTGCCAGCGGCTTTCGGCATATGCCAGCTCGGCGCGGCTGTTGATGCCGATCACCTCGTCGGCTCGCGTCTCCACCACCACCGCCCGACCCCCGTCCGCCAGCGCAAGCATGACGATATCGGGCAGATAATATTCGCCCGCGGCATTGTCGTTGCCGACCCGATCCAGCAGCGGCCACAGATCGGCGGCGCGGATCGCGGTGACGCCCGAATTGCACAGATCGACCGCGCGCTCGTCCTCGCTCGCATCCTTGAACTCGACCATCTTGCGGATCGAGCCGTCCGCATCGGCGATGATCCGGCCATAGGCCTTCGCGTCGTCCGGCCGGAAGCCGAGCATGACGATGCGCGGCGCGTCTTCGGCCTCCAGCCGCGCGGCCATCGCCGTGATCGTCTCGGCCCGCAGGAACGGGGTGTCGCCGAAGCAGACGATCACGATGCCTTCGAAATCCGCAAGCGCATCGCGCGCCTGCAGCGTCGCGTGCGCCGTTCCCAGCTGCTCGGCCTGAAGCGCCGTCGCGATGCCCAACGGCGCGACCGCCGCGTCGATCTGCCCGCGCCCGGCGCCAACCACGACGACCGATCTTTCCGCGCCCGCCTGGCCGATGCTGTCGATCAGGTGCAGCAGCATGGGCCGCCCGGCGATGGGGTGCAGCACCTTGTGCCTATCGGACTTCATCCGCGTCCCTTGCCCGGCGGCAAGGATGATCGCCGCAAGCGGGCGGGAGGTCGAAGGGGTCGCCATCGGCTGCGCCCTGCCACGGACGGGTTGCCAAATCCATAGTGCGGCTGGCAGGGCTGCGCGCGATGGCCGAATTTCCCTTTCAGGTCGTCGGGTTCGATCTCGACGGCACCTTGCTCGACACCAGCGGCGATCTGACCGCCGCGGTCAACCATGCGCTGGCCGAGGCGGGGCGGCCGCTGCTGACGGTCGAACAGGTCAAGCCGATGATCGGCGGCGGCGCGAAGCACATGCTGGCGCAGGGCATGGCGGCGACCGGGGGCTGCTCGGACGGGGAACTGCACCGGCTCTACAAGCTGCTGCTCGCTTATTACGAGGCGAACATCGCCACGGCGACGCGGCCCTTTCCCGGCGCGATCGAGGCGCTCGACCGGCTGGAGGAGATGGACGTCCGCGCCGCCATCGTCACCAACAAGTTCGAAAGCCTGGCCGCAAAGGTGCTGGCGGAGCTGGACATCGCCCACCGCTTCGCCGCGCTGATCGGCGGCGACACGATGGGCCCGGGCCTCGCCAAGCCCCACCGCGCCCCGATCGACGAGATGGTGCGGCGTGCCGGCGGCGGAGCGGCGGCGTTCGTCGGCGATTCGATCTACGACATCATGGCGGCGAAGAACGCCGGCCTCCCGTCGGTCGCGGTCAGCTTCGGCTTCCTGATGCAGCCCGTCGAGGAGTTGGAGGCCGATGCGGTGATCGACCATTTCGACGAGCTGATCCCGACGCTCGAGCGATTGCGGTGAGAATCCGCCTCGCCCGGCGCGCGCTTGTCGGCCTGGCGATCATCGCGATCGCCGCCATCGGCACCTTCCTGTTCGGCGGCACGCCCGAAACGGTGGTCGTCATGCTGGTCGCCGGGTTCGCCGCGGTGCTGCTCGCCTTCGGTCTCGGCGACCCTTCCGTCGAACGCGCGGCGCCGCGCGCCGCCGAGGCGGAGGGCGCCGCCTTCCCCTCGATCCATGCGGTGATCGACGCGATCGTCGAGCCGGTGCTGATCGTCTCAGGCCTGCGGGTGGTGCTGGCCAACGAGGCCGCGCTCAAGCTGCTCGGCCGGCACGTGGTGGGCGAGGACATCCGCACCGCGATCCGGCACCCGGCGGCGGCGGCGCGGCTCGCGCGGATCGATCTCGACGATCCCGATCCGGTCGATCTGGCCGGGCTCGGCGCACGCGAGCAACGCTGGCAGATGCGCGTGGCGAACGACGGCGCGGGGCACCGGATCGTCCATTTGATCGATCAGACCGGCAATTATCAGACGGAGAAGATCCGCGTCGATTTCGTCGCCAATGCAAGCCATGAGCTGCGCACTCCGCTCGCCTCGATCCTTGGCTTCATCGAAACGCTCGACGATCCCAACGCCGGCGGCGACGCAGAGGTGCGCGGCCGTTTCCTGAAGGTGATGTTCGACGAGGCGCGGCGGATGCAGCGGCTGGTCGATGACCTCATGTCGCTGTCGCGCATCGAGGCCGAGAAATACCGCCTGCCCGATCGCGCGGTCGATCTGGCGGCGTTGGTCGAGGAGGTCTCGATCGAGCTGGCGCAGGGCGGCGGGGCGCGGGTGGAGGATATCGTCCTCGATCTCGCCAACGGCGTGCCGCCGATCGCCGGCGACCGCGCGCAGCTTTCGCAGCTCGTCCACAATCTGGCGGGCAACGCGCTGAAATATGGCCGCGCCGGCACGCCGGTGACGCTCACCTTGCGCGCCGATTCGGGCGGCATGGTCGCGCTGACCGTGACCGACCAGGGCGACGGCATCGCGCCGCAACACCTGCCGCGGCTGACCGAGCGCTTCTACCGCGTCGATCCCGGCCGCAGCCGCGCGGCCGGCGGCACCGGCCTCGGCCTCGCCATCGTCAAGCATATCGTCGAGCGGCATCGCGGCCGGCTGGACATCGCCAGCAAGCTCGGCGTCGGCACCACCGTCACCGTGCTCATCCCCCGCGCGGCGGAGCCGGTGTCATCAAAGTTTCACGGAACCGTCACAGAGACGTCTGCGAAGCCCTGATAGCGGCCGCCGCAACGCGCACCTTCCAGCGCGACTCGCAAAAACCGGGGACCATTCGATGACCAGAACGTTGACACTGCTGGCCGCCTCCACGCTCGCCCTTGCCGCATGTTCGGATGCCGGCGGCGAGGTGCGCGAGCAAATCCGCGCGGTGGGCTCGTCCACGGTCTACCCGTTCACCACCGCGGTCGCCGAGCAGTTCACCACCAAGAACGCGGATTTCCGCTCGCCGATCATCGAATCGACCGGCACCGGCGCGGGAATGCAGCTGTTCTGCGCCGGCGTCGGCGCGCAATATCCCGATCTGACCAACGCCTCGCGACGGATGAAGAAGTCCGAGTTCGACAGCTGCCAGGCGAACGGCGTCAAGCAGATCGTCGAGCTGCAGGTCGGCATCGACGGGCTGGCTCTGGTCGAGGCCAATAACGGTCCGGCGATGAGCCTGACCACCGCCGACGTCTACAAGGCGCTCGCCGCCAACCCCGGCGGCAAGCCGCAGACCGCCAGGACCTGGCGCGACGTGAACCCGTCGCTGCCGGCGGTGCCGATCCAGGTCTATGGCCCGCCCTCCACCTCGGGCACGCGCGATTCGCTGGTCGAGCTGATCATGGTGCCCGGGTGCGACGCCGATCCGGCGATGAAGGCATTGAAGGAGACCAACGAGGATCAGCACGAGCAGATCTGCAGCAAGATCCGCGAGGACGGCGCGTACATCGAATCCGGCGAGAACGATAACCTGATCGTCCAGAAGCTGGCGTCCAACCCGACCGCGCTGGGCGTGCTCGGCTACAGCTTCCTCGAAGAGAACCAGAACAGCATCCGCGGCGTGAGCATGAACGGCGTCGCGCCGACCTATCAGACGATTTCCGACTTCTCCTATCCCGGCGCGCGCGCGATGTTCATCTATGTGAAGGGCGCGCATGTGAACGCCATTCCCGGGCTAAAGCAGTTCGTCGCCGAATATGCAGGCGCCTGGAATCCCGACGGTTATCTCACGCGTCGCGGGCTGATCGCCTCGCCCGATGCGGTGCGCAAGGAAATGGCGCAGCGCGCGGCCGCGCTGACGCCGATGACCGGCGACGAGCTGAAATAAGCCCAGCCAGGCAATGTCTTCCACCGCCCTTCTTTTCCTCGTCCTCGGCCTCGGGCTGATGGCGTGGATCGCGGCGCGCACGCGCGCGGCGGCGTTTGCGGACGGCGGCCCGCGCGGCGGCGCCACGCGGCATTCCCTGCCGATGTATCACGGCTGGTACGTCGCGCTGTGGGCGGTGCTGCCGGCCCTGCTGTTCCTCGGCGTGTGGAGCGCGGTGACGCCGGGCCTGATCAACGGCGCGGTGCTGGCGACGCCCGAGGCCGCGGCATTGCCGGCCTTCGGCATGGAACGCACCGCGATCCTGGTCGAGGCGCGGCAGCTCGCGACCGGTCAGCTGCCCGGCGCGTTCAACCCGCAGGCGCAGGCCCTTGCGCCCGCATTCGAGGCGGAGATCGGCAAATACCGTCTGATCGGCACGGTGCTGGCGCTGGTATTGGCATTCGCCGGGGGCGCCTATGCCTTCACCCGCATCAGGCCCGATTTCCGCGCCCGCACCAGGGTCGAGCGGCTGGTGATGGCTGTGCTGCTGGGGGCGTCGCTGATCGCGATCCTCACGACCATCGGCATCGTCGCCTCGCTGCTGTTCGAATCGATCCGCTTCTTCAGCTTCGTCTCGCCGTCCGAGTTCCTGTTCGGCACCCAGTGGAGCCCGCAGACCGCGATCCGCGCCGATCAGGTCGGCTCGTCGGGCGCGTTCGGCGCGATCCCGCTGTTCTGGGGGACGATCTTCATCGGCGCGATCATCGCGATGCTGGTTGCGATCCCGCTCGGCCTGATGAGCGCGATCTATCTGACCCAATATGCCGCGCCCAATGTGCGCAAATGGATGAAGCCCATTCTGGAGGTGCTCGCCGGCGTTCCGACGGTGGTCTACGGCTATTTCGCCGCGCTGACCGTCGCGCCTGCGGTGCGCGATCTCGGCGTCTCGATCGGCATCAGCAGCGCGTCTTCCGAAAGCGCGCTCGCCGCCGGTCTCGTGATGGGCGTGATGATCATTCCCTTCGTCTCCTCGATGGCGGACGATTCGATCGCGGCGGTGCCCTCGGCGATGCGCGACGGCTCCTATGCGATGGGCGCGACTTCTTCGGAGACGATCCGCAAGGTGCTGCTGCCCGCAGCACTTCCGGGTGTTGTCGGCGGCGTCATGCTCGCGGTCAGCCGGGCGATCGGCGAGACGATGATCGTGGTGATGGCCGCCGGTCTGGCCGCCAACCTGACCGCCAATCCCTTCGCCAGCGTGACCACGGTCACCACCCAGATCGTCCAGCTGCTGACCGGCGATCAGGAGTTCGACAGCGCCAAGACGCTCGCCGCCTTCGCGCTAGGGCTGGTGCTGTTCATCGTCACGCTGCTGCTCAACATCGTCGCGTTGCGCGTCGTGAAGAAATATCGAGAAGCATATGAATAGCCCCCTCGTCGCCGGCTCGCAGGCCGAGGGGCACGAGCCCGCCGCACGCCGCCCGACCGACTGGAACACCGGCGCGATGCAGGCGCGCATCCGCAAGCGCTATGCCGCCGAACGGCGGTTCCGCCTGCTTGGCCTGGCCGCCATCCTGCTCTCGGCCGGGTTCCTCGCGTTCCTGCTGCTGACCATGCTGGCGAACGGCCTGCGCGGCTTCACCAGCACCGACATCGCGCTGCCGGTGGACTTCGCGAACAGCGGCCTCGTCGTCGAGCCGGCTTCGCTTGAAGGACCGGGGGCGGACCTCGCGCTGGCGGGCGCCGATTTCCAGGGCACCACAAGCGCTGCGGCGACAGCCGCGTTCGGCGCTGACGGGGCTACATTGCTCTCCGACAGCGCGTGGCTGACCGTGCGCGAGGCGGTGCGCGACGATCCGTCGCTGCTCGGCAAGCGCGCGGTGATCGAGGTGCCGGCATCGACCGCGATCGACATGGCGGCCAAGGGCGATGGCGATCCCACCGCAGAGGCGCGCTATCAGCGGCTTGAGGCGGCCGGCCAGGTCTCGTCCGGTTTCAACCTGCGCTTCCTGCAGGGCGCGGATTCGACCGATCCGACCGCCGTCGGCATCTGGGGCGCGTTCAAGGGCTCGCTCCTGACCATGCTCGTCACGCTCGTGCTGGCCTTCCCCATCGGCGTGTTCTCGGCTGTGTACCTTGAGGAGTACGCGCCGCGGAACCGCTGGACCGATCTGATCGAGGTGTCGATCAACAACCTTGCCGCCGTGCCTTCGATCATCTTCGGCCTGCTCGGCCTGGCGGTGTTCCTCGGCACCTTCCATCTGCCGCGATCGGCCGCGTTCGTCGGCGGACTGACGCTTGCGCTGATGACGATGCCGGTGATCGTCATCGCCGGGCGCAACGCGATCAAGTCGGTGCCGCCATCGATCCGCGACGCGGCGCTGGGCGTGGGCGCGAGCCCGGTGCAGGTGGTGTTCCACCATGTCCTGCCGCTCGCGCTGCCCGGCATCCTGACCGGCACGATCATCGGCATGGCGCGCGCGCTGGGCGAGACCGCGCCGCTGCTCATGATCGGCATGCGCGCGTTCATCGCCACCCCGCCCGACGGCTTCACCGCGCCCGCGACGGTGCTGCCGGTGCAGATCTATCTCTGGTCGGACGAGGTCAGCCGCGGCTTCGTCGAGAAGACGTCGGCCGCCATCATCGTGCTGCTCGTCTTCCTGCTCGCGATGAACGGGCTGGCCATCTATCTTCGCAACAAGTTCGAGACCCGCTGGTGATGACCGATATTGCAACGCCCAACGCTTTCGTGGCGCCGGACCCGGCATCGACCGCGCATGCCACGGGCATTTCCGATCCCAAGATGACCGCGCGCAACGTCAACGTGTTCTACGGGGCGAAGCAGGCGATCAACGACGTCTCGATCGATGTCGACATGGACAATGTCACCGCCTTCATCGGCCCCTCGGGCTGCGGCAAATCGACCTTCCTGCGCACCCTGAACCGCATGAACGACACCGTCGCAAGCGCGCGCGTGTCCGGCGAGATCAGGCTCGATGGCGAGGACATCTACGCCTCTGACATGGACGTCGTGCAGCTGCGCGCGCGTGTCGGCATGGTGTTCCAGAAGCCCAACCCCTTCCCCAAATCGATCTTCGAGAATGTCGCCTATGGCCCGCGCATCCACGGACTGGCGGCGGCCAAGAGCGAGCTTGACGCGATCGTCGAGAAATCGCTGCGCCGCGCCGGGCTGTGGGACGAGGTCAAGGATCGCCTGTCGGACAGCGGCACCGCGCTTTCGGGCGGACAGCAGCAGCGGCTGTGCATCGCCCGCGCGATCGCGGTCGATCCCGAGGTGATCCTGATGGACGAGCCCTGTTCGGCGCTCGATCCCATCGCCACCGCCAAGATCGAGGAGCTGATCCACGAATTGCGCGGGCGTTATGCGATGGTGATCGTCACCCACAATATGCAGCAGGCGGCGCGCGTCAGCCAAAAGACGGCCTTTTTCCATCTCGGCCATCTCGTCGAATATGGCGACACCTCCGACATCTTCACCAATCCGCGCGAAGAGCGCACCAAGGATTACATCACCGGCCGCTACGGCTGAGGGACAGGCACATGGCAACGGGCACGGAACATACGGTCAAGGCGTTCGACGAGGATATCGGCCAGCTGCGCGGGCTCATCTCGCAGATGGGCGGACTTGCCGAGGAAGCGATCGCCAATGCGATGCAGGCGCTGCAACGCAGCGACACGAAGCTCGCGGCGAAGGTGCGCAGCGACGACGCGCGGATCGACGAGATCGAAGCGGAGGTCGAACGGCTGGCGGTGCGGGTGATCGCGCTGCGCGCGCCTATGGCCGACGATCTGCGCGAGGTCGTCGCCGCGCTCAAGATCGCCGCGGTGGTCGAACGGATCGGCGATTACGCCAAGAACATCGCCAAGCGCGTGCCGCTGATCGAGCAGCATTCGGGGATCGAGCCGCTGTCGGTGCTGCCGGCGATGGCGCAGATGGCGAGCGACATGGTGCACGACGTGCTCGACGCCTTCGCCGCGCGCGACGCCGATGCGGCGGTGCGCGTGTGCGAGCAGGACAACGCGCTCGACGATTTCTATTCGAGCCTGTTCCGCGCGCTCGTCACCTTCATGATGGAAAATCCCAAGACCATCGGCCAGGTCGCGCACCTGCTGTTCGTCGCCAAGAATCTAGAGCGGATCGGCGACCACGCGACAAACGTGGCGGAAATGGTCTATTTCGCGGCGACCGGCAATTACATGGCCGAGCGCGACCGCGGCGGCAGCGACGTGTAAGGAGACGAACATGGCCCGGGCGAAAATGTTGCTGGTGGAAGACGATTCGGCGCTCGCCGAGCTGCTCATCTGGCATTTCAAGCGCGAGGACTTCGAGGTCCGCCATACCGCCGACGGCGAGGAAGCGCTGCTTCTCGCGCGCGAGGCGGCGCCCGATATCGTCCTGCTCGACTGGATGGTCGAGGGGCTGCCCGGCATCGAGGTGTGCCGCCGCCTGCGCCGCGCGCCCGAGACCGCCAATGTGCCGATCATCATGCTCACCGCGCGCGGCGAGGAGGAGGACCGCGTGCGCGGGCTCGAAACCGGCGCGGACGATTACGTCACAAAGCCCTTCTCCCCGCGCGAGCTGGTCGCCCGCGTCGGCGCGGTGCTGCGTCGCGTGCGCCCGGCGCTGGCCGGCGAGGCGCTGACCTATGCCGACATCGAGATGGACACCGTCGGCCACAAGGTCCGCCGCTCGGGGCGGATGGTGCCGCTCGGCCCCACCGAGTTTCGCCTGCTCAAGCATTTCCTGGAGCACCCCGGCTGGGTGTTCTCGCGCGACCGGCTGCTCGACGCGGTCTGGGGCCATGATTCGGATATCGAGGCGCGCACCGTCGACGTGCACATCCGCCGGCTGCGCAAGGCGATCAACGTCGGCGACAAGCCCGATCTGATCCGCACGGTGCGCTCCGCCGGCTACGCTCTGGACGCCGAAAGCACCGCCTGAGCGAAATCGTTTCGCAAGCGATTGAACCTTCCTGACAAGAATGCGTTGTCCGGGTGCGCGCTGCCGCCCGGCATGCGCTCTGTTATGCAACTGGCCGGCGCCTTTCCGGGCGATCGGCCGAAGGAGGAAGCTCATGAAGTTCGCATTGCTGGCAGCCAGCGCGCTCGCCCTGTCGGTTCCGGCGTTCGCCCAGGACACCACGACAACTCCGCCGGCCGAGCCGGACACGATGCAGACGCAGGACAGCACCATGGCGCAGGATCCGGCGATGCAGACCACGCCCGCCGATCCGGCCGCTGCCCCCACCGATCCATCGACCGCGCGCGCGACGGCGCCCGCCACCGATCCGGCGATGGCGACCACCGGCACGATGACCGAGGGCGGCTATGCCCCGTCGACGCCGCCGATGTCGGGCACGCCGCAGCCGGGCGCGCAGGTCGTGTTCAAGCCGTCCGTTCCGGTCGCCCAGGCGTTCCCGCCGCCGCCGCCGAAGGACGAGTATCCGGTATGCCGCGGCTCGGTGCAGGACGGCTGTCGGAACCCCGGCGGCGTTTGACCGTTTAGAAGCCGAACACCTGGTCATTCCCCCCGATCAGGCTGTCACAGCGCCGTCGTGACCATCCCCCCCCGGTCGCGGCGGCGCTTCCCGTTTCGGGTATGGCGGTCTAGGACGGCGCCGAATCAGCCGGAACGGGAGGGCAATCGATGACCATCAGCTTCGAAGGCCGCGTGGCCATCGTGACGGGCGCGGGCGGCGGGCTCGGCCGCGCCTATGCGCTCGAACTGGCGCGGCGCGGCGCCAGGGTGGTGGTCAACGATCTCGGCGGCGCGCGCGACGGCACCGGCCATTCGGACGCCGCGCTCAATGTCGTCGAGGAAATCGCGGCTGAGGGCGGCGAGGCGATGTCCGATGGGGGAAGTGTCACGGAGTATGACCAGATGGTCGAAATGGTGGCGAAGGCGAAGGAGAAGTGGGGCGGCGTCCACATCCTGATCAACAACGCCGGCGTGCTGCGTGACAAGAGCTTCGTGAAGATGGAGCCGGCGGATTTCAAATTCGTCGTCGATGTGCACCTCAACGGGTCGGCCAACTGCACCAAGGCGGTGTGGGAGACGATGCGCGAGCAGAATTACGGCCGCATCCTGATGACCGCGTCCTCGACCGGCCTGTACGGCAATTTCGGCCAGGCCAATTACGGCGCGGCCAAGCTCGGCCTCGCCGGCCTCACCAAGACGCTTTATCTCGAAGGCGCGAAATACGGGATCAAGGTCAACACGATCGCCCCCGTCGCCGGCACGCGCATGACCGAGGACATCTTCCCCGAAGAGGCGTTCAAGGCCTTCGCGCCCGAGAATGTCGTCCCGGCCGCGCTGTACCTGGTCTGCGAGGACGCGCCGACCAACGCGATCATCGGCGCGGGCGCGGGCGTGGTCCACGCCGCCTATGTCACGATGACTCAGGGCGCGCTGCTGCCCGCCGACGACCGCACGCCGGAGGCGGTCGAGCGGCTGTGGAGCCGGATCACCGACCGCACCGGCGAGATCGTGCCGCAATCGGGCGCCGAGCAGTCGATGGTGATCCTCAGGCACCTGCAGGGCGGGTGAGCGTTCCGTCGCCCCTGCGGAGGCAGGGGCCTCAGTCGGCAAATGCGGCATTCCGATGTGCCACAAATCCAGAGGCCCCTGCCTCCGCAGGGGCGACGGCGGGGTTGCCCGACCAATCTCAGACTGTGGAAGATTGGTGTATTGCTGTTTTAATACACCAATGCTATGGCGGTATCTCCAACAGGGAGGAATCGCATGTATAGCGAAAGCGATCTCGACAATGCGGTACGCGCGGGGGCGCTGACTCCGGAGGCGGCCGCGGCATTGCGCAACCATGTTTCCGCCGCACGCTCCGCGCCGGCGGTGGATGAGGAGCATTTCCGGCTGCTCACCGGCTTCAACGACATCTTCGTCTCGATCGCGATCGTGCTGCTGCTCGTCGCCATCGCTTGGATCGGCGAGACGATCAGCGAGCCGCTGGCCGGCGCCGGCGTCGCGGCGGCGAGCTGGGGCCTCGCCGAATATTTCACCCGCATCCGCCGGATGGCGCTGCCCAGCATCCTGCTGCTGCTGAGCTTCGCGGGCGGCGTCGCCGCCACGCTGGTCGGCGTGATGGTGGTGTGGAATCCCGATTTCAGCGACCGCGTCGATGCGCTCATCGTCGCGGGGATCGCGCTCGCGACCGCCTTCGCCACCTGGATCCACTGGCGCCGCTTCATGGTGCCGATCACCGTCGCCGCGGGCGCGGTCGCGCTGGCGGCCAGCGTGGGCGCGCTGATCGTCACCGCCTTCCAGGATCCGGAGGCGGCGATCCCCTGGGTCGCGCTGGTGGCGGGCCTGGCGATCTTCGCGCTGGCGATGCGCTGGGACATGAGCGACCGCGGACGCACCACGCGCCGCTCGGACGTCGCCTTCTGGCTGCATCTCGCCGCCGCGCCGATGATCGCGCACCCGATCTTCCACCTGCTCGGCGTGCTCGACGGGGCGATCCCGCCGTCCGCCGCGTTCATCGTGATCGCGCTCTATATCGGCTTCGGGCTGGTCGCCCTGGCGATCGACCGCCGGGCGCTGCTGGTCTCCAGCCTCGCCTACGTCCTGTTCGCGCTCTCGCGTCTGTTCGAGAATGCCGGCGCGGTCGAGCTGGGCACCGCCTTCACCGCGCTCATCATCGGATCGGCGCTGCTGATGCTCTCGGCCTTCTGGCATCCGACGCGCCGCCTGGTGGTGCAGCGCCTGCCGGAAATGTGGCAGGGCCGCCTGCCGCTGACCGACCGCTTCGCACCCGCCGCGGCGAGCGCGTAGCAATCAAGCGGGAGGCAGGAAGGGCCGGGCGCAAGCCTGGCCCTTTCGCTATTCGCCGACCAGCTTCAGCAGGCGCCGCTCGACCGGGGCCAGCACCGGGCCCAGTTCGTGGCCGCGGCGCAGGATCGCGCCGCCCTCCCCCACCAGCGACCACATGCCCTGGCGGTGGCGCAGCGCCGGGCGCTTCTCGACGCGGAATTCGGGGTTCTCCGCGGTGCGGCGAAAGGCGGAGAAGATCGCCGCTTCGCGCCCCAGGTCGATCGCATAGTCGCGCCAGTGCCCGGCCGCGACCATCCGCCCGTAAAGATCGAGGATGCGTGTGAGTTCGATCCGTTCGAAGCCGACCTGCCCCGTGGCCGGCATCGGAAAGGGGGTGACCGTCCCCATCAGGCGCGATCGCGTTCCTTGGCGGCGCGCTCCTTCGCGCCGGACTTCTCGGCTGCAAGCGCGTCGAGCCGCTTGCGCATCGCCTCCAGCTCGCACTTCAATATCTCGACCTGCTGGGTCGCCGGATCGAAGCGTTCGCTGCACGGCGTGCCGTAGGGGACGAACTCCTTCTGATAGTCCGCCGCGTCGACCAGCGTCTGGCGCGCGGGAATGCCGACCATCACGGCGCCGTCGGGCACGTCCTTGGTCACCACCGCGTTCGCGCCGACGCGCGCGCGCGCGCCGACGGTGATCGGCCCCAGCACCTGGGCCCCCGATCCGATGATCACGCCGTCGCCGATCGTCGGATGCCGCTTGCCCGCGACGCCATTGTCGGGACTTGTCCCGCCCAGCGTGACGCATTGGTAGATCGTGACGTCGTCGCCGATCTCGGCGGTCTCGCCGATCACCACGAAGCCGTGATCGATGAAGAAGTTGCGGCCGATCTTCGCGCCCGGATGGATGTCGATCGCGGTCAGGAAGCGCGAGAAATGGTTCACGAAGCGCGCGAGAAAGAACATTTCCGCCTCGAACAGCCAATGCGCGACGCGGTGAAGACCGAGCGCCAGAACGCCCGGATAGAGCATCACCTCCCAGCGCGAACGGGGCGCGGGATCGCGCGCCTTCACCGAATCGAGATAGGCCTTGAGGGCGTCAGGCACCGCGGATGCTCCCATATCCTTGGTCAGCGCCGCAATTTAGGGTGTGTCCTCGCTACCGGCAATGGCCTGGGATGGGGCAAACAGGATGGCCGCTGCAAATCCTCCCCCTGCGAAGCAGGGGGAGGGGGACCATGCGCAGCATGGTGGAGGGGGCAGGCCACGAACGATTCGCTTGTGGCAGCCCCCTCCACCAGCCTTCGGCTGGTCCCCCTCCCCCGCTGCGCGAGGGAGGATTTCAGGGAGCGTCTCGGCCGCGATAACGCATTCCATCGAACCGGCATGTTTCCGGCATCGTCCATCGCCTGATTGCGCGCTTGAAACTCTATCTATCTTGTGGGGTTATGAACGCACGCTAGCTTGCGAGCGGAAAACGACGAAGGACGACGCCCTTGCCCGAGATCGATCTTGCCGCACTGTTGCCCTTCATCCTGGTCGGTTTCGCGGCACAAATCATCGACGGCGCGCTGGGCATGGCGTTCGGGGTGATATCCTCGACGCTGCTCGTCAGCGTGCTCGGCGTGCCGCCGGCGACCGCTTCGGCCGGCGTGCATCTGGTCGAATGCTTCACCACCGGCGTTTCGGGAATCAGCCACGCCATCCACAAGAACGTCAACTGGCGGCTGTTCTTCCGGCTGCTGATCCCCGGCGTGATCGGCGGCGTCACGGGCGCTTACCTGCTGGTGACGCTGGACGCGTCGGTGACCCGGCCGTTCGTGATGACCTATCTGGCCGCGATCGGCCTGTACCTGCTGTGGCGCGGCTTCCATTATCCGCCGCACCACCGCGAGCCCAGGATCGTCGAACCGCTGGGCCTGGCCGGCGGCTTTCTCGACGCGGCGGGCGGCGGCGGGTGGGGGCCGGTGGTGACCAGCAACCTGCTGGTCCAGGGCGCCCAGCCGCGCACCACCATCGGCACGGTCAACAGCGTCGAATTCTTCCTGACGCTGTCGATCTCGGTGACGTTCATCGTCGGCCTGGGCTTCGCCGCCTTCACCACCGCCGTCGTCGGCCTGCTGATCGGCGGCGTGCTCGCCGCGCCCTTCGGCGCGATCATGGCCAAGCGGGTTCAGCCCAAGATCCTGCTGGTGCTGGTCGGCATCGTGCTGACGCTGACCAGCCTCTACAGCATCTACCGCTATTTCGTCGCCTGACCGATCAAGCGGTCGCGGCGTGGACCGTCGCGACCGCCTTCATCACCGATGCGATCCGCACCGCCGACTGGATCGTCTCGGCCTTGACGTCGTGGCCCTTCAGCACCTTCTCGTGCGCATCGATGCACAGGCCGCAACCGTTCATCGCCGACACGGCGAGGCTGAACAGCTCGAAATCGGCCTTGTCGATGCCGGGCGCGCCGATCACGTTCATGCGCAGCTTGGCCGGCATGTTCACATATTCCTTGTTACCCGCCAGGTGGGTGAAACGGTAATAGACGTTGTTCATCGCCATCACCGCCGCGGCGGCGCGGGCGGCGTTCGCCGCCTCGGGTGACAATTTGCCATCGACCTCGGCCTCGGTCGCATCGACCAACGGCTTGTGGCCCGAGCCATGCGCGCAGGCGAGCAGCAGGCCATATTTGCGCTGATCGGAAAGATTGGTCTCGTTGAGGAGCGATCCGACGTTCAGCCGGATATCCTTGGCGAAATCGGGGAGCGTGGCGGCGAAATCCTTGAGGGACATGGGTTTCTCTTCTTGTTGGGGAGCGGATGATCAGGATCGAACGATCTGGCGGCCAGACCGGTGACTGAACCTGGACGCCGCACTCCCGGCACGATGGCCCCCGAACAAGTCCGGGGTGACGGGGAACAGGTCCGGGGTGACGGGGAACAAGTCCGGGGTGGCGGTCATTCCGCCCAAGCGTGAAAAAGGGCGCGAGGCGGTTGCCCCGCGCCCTTCCGATCCGGCGATCAGGCCGCGATCTGGAGGACGTCGTCGCCCTTGTTCCAGTTGCACGGGCAAAGTTCGTCGGTCTGCAGCGCGTCGAGCACGCGCAGCGTCTCCGCCGGGTTGCGGCCGACGTTGAGGCCGTTGACCTGCACCGCCTGGATGACGTTGTCCGGATCGACGATGAAGGTCGCGCGATAGGCGACATGCTCTTCGGCATCGAGGATGCCGAGCTGCTTCGCCAGCACCGCGCCATTGTCCGCCAGCCAGGGGAAATCGGCCGCGGCGAGGTCCGGGTCAGACTTGCGCCAGGCGAGGTGGACGTGCGCGGTATCGGTCGATGCGCCGATCAGCACGGCGTCCCGATCCTCGAAATCGCCCTTCAGCTCGCTATAGCCGACGATCTCGGTCGGGCAGACGAAGGTGAAGTCCTTCGGCCAGTAGAACAGCACCTTCCACTTGCCGGGGAAGGCGTCATGGCTGAGCGTCTCGCCCGCGGGCAGCGCGTCGGTGCCCTGCTGGACGGGAATTGTGAATTCGGGGAGCTTGTCTCCAACGGTAAGCATGGGCTGTGGCCTCCTTTTGAATGAATGGCGGCCTTACGGAATCCTCACATGCGGCGGTTCGCCCGCCGTCTATGCTGCAGCGCATATAGGCTGGATTTTCATCGATCCAATAGGTTATTATGTGATTGTTGATCGATTTGGACGATGAATGAGCCAGACCTACCTCCCGACGCTCAAGCAGCTGCAATATCTCGTGTCGCTTCGCGAGCATGGCCATTTCGGCCGCGCGGCGGAGGCGTGCTTCGTCACCCAGTCGACGCTGTCGGCGGGCATCCGCGAGCTGGAGACGCTGATCGGCATCGTGCTGGTCGAACGCACGCGGCGGGTGGTGCGCTTCACGCCGCTGGGCGACCAGATCGTCGCCAAGGCGCGGCGGGTGCTGCGCGAGGCGGAGGAGCTTTCGGACCTCGCCCGTGCCGCCGGACGGCCGCTCTCGGGCGAGATGCGGATGAGCGTGATCCCGACCATCGCGCCGTTCATGCTGCCCAAGATCCTGCCCCGCCTGCGCCGCGACTGGCCCGACCTGAAGCTGTTCCTGCGCGAGGAGCCGAGCGCCGCGGCGTGCGAGGGGCTGCAGCACGGCCGCACCGATTGCGTGCTGCTCGCCCTCCCCTATGCCTGCGGCGACGTCGAGATGGCGCCACTGTTCGACGATGCGCTGTACGTCGCCGGGCTGGCCGGAGAGATCGGCCACAGCACCGGCTCGATCACCGCCGATGCGATCGACGAGGGGCGGCTGCTGCTGCTCGAGGACGGGCATTGCCTGAAGGATCATGCCCTCGCCGCGTGCAACCGGCCCGAGCTGCGCGCCGAGGCGACGATGCTCGGCACCTCGCTCCACACCATGGTGCAGATGGTCGACAACGGCCTTGGCGTGACGATGCTGCCCAGGATGGCGATCGACGCCGGCATCCTCGACGGCACCGATGTCGAG
This sequence comes from Sphingomonas gilva, assembly GCF_003515075.1. Classification (GTDB taxonomy): domain Bacteria; phylum Pseudomonadota; class Alphaproteobacteria; order Sphingomonadales; family Sphingomonadaceae; genus Sphingomonas; species Sphingomonas gilva. The sequence continues at coordinate 122,533 of NZ_QWLV01000004.1, read as the reverse complement.
GCGCGGCCGCTCGAGGCGGACAATCCGGCGCGGCGGATCGCGCTGGTGTGGCGCAAGGCGTCCCCGCGCGAGAAGGATTTCCGCCTGCTCGCCGAACTGCTCGGCCAGTCGGACCCGAACGGCGCGCGCAACCATCGGGCGCGCTGAGCCGTATCTCCGCGCATCCACGACAAGAACCGGGAGAGATGCGATGATCCGTAACCTTGGCCACGCCGCGCTGGCCGCGATCGGCGCACTGGCGCTGGGGGCGTGCTCCACCACCATGGCGGACGAAGGCGCGACGGCGGCGGCCGCCAGCGCCAATCCGATGGTCGGCGGGGCGGAGATGCTGCCGACCAGGACGATCGTCGAGAACGCGTCTGCCTCCGCCGATCACACCACGCTGGTCGCCGCGGTCAAGGCGGCGGGACTTGTCGAGACGCTGTCCGGGCCCGGTCCCTTCACGGTGTTCGCGCCCACCAACGCCGCCTTCGGCCGCCTCGCGCCGGGCACCGTCGATACGCTGCTGAAGCCCGAGAACAAGGCGACGCTGGTCAAGGTGCTGACCTATCATGTCGTGCCCGGCAACATCAGCGCCGCGCAACTGCAGCAGCAGATCACCGCGGGCGGCGGCACCGCCACGCTCACCACGGTCCAGGGCGAACCGCTGACCGCGCGCATGGAGACCGGCGCGGTGATGCTGACCGACGTCAACGGCAACAAGAGCTATGTAACGCAGGCCGATGTCCGCCAGTCCAACGGCGTGGTCCATGTGGTGAACGGCGTGCTCTTGCCCAAGATGGGTTAATCCCAGCGCGTCGCCGCCTCATCATCGGCCGCGCGGCGTTCGACCCACGAAGCGGCGTCCGGACCTCCGCGGCTTTCGCGCTTCCAGAAGGGCGCGTCGGTCTTCAGCCGGTCGATCAGATAGGCGGTCGCCTCGAGCGCCGCCGCGCGGTGATCCGAGGCTGCGCCGACGAACACGATCGCCTCGCCCGGCTGCATCGCGCCGACGCGGTGGACGATGCGCAGCGCCGACAGCGGCCAGCGCTCGGCAGCTGCGGCGGCCAGCTCCTCCAGCGCGCGCTCGGTCATGCCCGGATAATGTTCGAGCTCGAGCAGGCGCACGCCGTCGTCCGCGCGGACATGGCCGGTGAAGCTCGCGACGGCGCCCGAAGCCCCCAGCGCGGCGAGCTCCGCCGCGGGATCGAGCGGGCCCGGCTGGACGCGAACGACAATCATCCGCCCGTCACCGGCGGAAAGAGCGCGATCTCCCGCGCGCCGGCGACGGGGGCGTCCAGCGAGACGAAGCGCTGGTCGATCGCTGCGCGCAGCCGCGCCGGATCGGCCATCGCCGCCGCATGGCCTTCGCTGCGGGCCGCCAGCCAGCCGATCAGCTCGGCGATGGTCGCGATCTCGCCGGGCAGATCGATCCGCTCCATCCCGACCCCGACCAGCTCGCGCACCCAGGCGAAATACAGAATCTGGACCGGCACGGCATTCAGTCCATGTGCTTCAGGCCGACGCGCAGATAGTCCCAGCCGGTGACGAGCGTCAGGATCGCGGCGCCCCACAGGGCGCTGATGCCGATCGCCCAGATCCACTCCTCGCGCGGCAGGGCGCCGCCGAGGATGATCGCGCCGAGCGACACGAGCTGCAGCGCCGTCTTCCACTTGGCGAGCTGCGAGACCGGCACCGAGACCTGAAGCTGCGCAAGGAACTCGCGCAGCCCCGACACGGCGATCTCGCGCAGCAATATGATGATCGCGGCGATCAGATGGATGCCGGGGATGTCGCCATTGGCGGTCAGCATCAGGATAACCGCGGCGACCATGATCTTGTCGGCGATGGGATCGAGGAACACGCCCAGCTTCGACACCGTCCCCTTGGACCGCGCGAGATAGCCGTCGAAATAATCGGTGAAGCCCATCAGGCAGTAGAGCGCGAAGCCGATCGCATAGCCGAACGGCCAGCCCGGCCACCACAGGGCCCAGACCAGGATCGGCACGGTGATGATCCGCGACAGGGTGAGGATGTTGGGCAGGGTCAGCATCGCGTGCCGTTCTAGGCCAGACATCGGCCGCCGCAAGCGGATTAAGCGATTGAGAGGCCGGGCGGCATCGCCTATGCCAGCGGTCCCAGCATCGACGCGGACCCAATCCCCCACATGATCCCATCGGTCAGCCTGCTCGGCAAGCGGCGCTTCCTGCCGCTGTTCGTCACCCAGTTCCTCGGCGCCTTCAACGACAACCTGTTCAAGAACGCGCTGGTCTTCTTCGTCACCTATTACGTCTATAATTCGGTAGAGGCGGAAACGAGCTTCTCGGCGCTGGCGACGGGCATCTTCATCCTGCCCTTCTTCCTGTTCTCCGCGCTCGCCGGGCAACTGGCCGACGGGCACGACAAGGCGCAGATCATGCGCATCATCAAATGGGCCGAGATCGGCATCATGGTGGTGGGGGCGATCGGCATCTTCACCTCCACCGTATGGGTGATGCTGACGGCGCTGTTCGCGATGGGGGTGCATTCGACCTTTTTCGGGCCGATCAAATATGCCGTGCTGCCGCAGCATCTGGCCAAGGACGAGGTGCTGGGCGGCACCGGACTGGTCGAGGCGGGCACCTATATCGCGATCCTCGCCGGCACCATCGCCGGCGGGCTGCTCGACGCGCATCACGCCGCCTTCGCGGTGCTGGGCGTCGCGGTGCTGGGCATGCTCTCCGCCCGCGCCATCCCGCCCGCGCCGCCGCTCATCCATCTCGATCTCGACTGGAACGTGCTGCGTTCCTCGATCAACCTGGTGCGAGCGACGATGCATATCCGCCGGCTGTTCCTGGCGATCGTCGCGATCAGCGTGTTCTGGACGATCGCCGCCATGCTCGCGGTGCTGTTCCCGCCGCTGGTCAAGAACACCTTCTACGCCGAGGCCGGCGTGGCGAGCGTGTTCCTCGCCATCTTCTCGGTCGGCATCGCGATCGGATCGGTGATCATCAACCGGCTGCTCAAGGGCGAGGTCTCGGCGCGCTACGCGACCGGATCGGTGATCGCGATGGGGGTGTTCCTGATCGATTTCTACTTCACGTCCCGCGGCTGGCCGCCGCGCGAGGGCCTGTCGGACATCCCCACCTTCCTGCGTGATCCGGGCGCTATCCGGGTGTTCATCGATCTCGCCGGCATCTCGATCACCGGCGGGATGTTCGTCGTGCCGCTCTACGCGTTCCTGACCACCACCGTCGACCAGTCCGAGACCTCCCGCACGGTCGCCGCCAACAACATCGTCAATTCAGGCGCGATGGTGTTCGGATCGGTCGGAATATTGGGCGTCACCGCCGCGGGGGTCAGCGTCGTCGATGCGATCTGGGTGCTGGTGGTGACGGCGCTCGCCTCCGCCTATGCGGCATGGCGGCTGCACAAGGCGTGCGACGGGGTCGACTGCGGTCAGGCGATGAACCCGTAGATCACGATGAAGAAGGCGGTGAAGCTCAGGGCGAACAGCTTCAGGTCGCTATCCTCGTTGGGCATCGCGATCGTCGGCGGCGGAAAGCGCCGCCGCAGCGGATGACGGGCCGGTAGCGGATAGGACGAGTCGCGTTGCATGACGCGACGTTAACACTTTGGTAACGATTTGGCCGCCTGCTTTTGCGCGCTTTTTCGCGCTGTCCGAAGCTGGGACACCGCCCGGAGACCTTCAGCCGCCGGGCGCGTCGCTCAATCGTCCGCGCCGCCCGGCTCCGCCTGCTTGCGGTGCATTTCGGCGAGCACGCCGACGGGCGCCAGGCCCGAAGCGGCATATTGCAGCTTGTTCGAGACTCCCGAGACGATGGAGGCGCGGCCCGCCATCAGCGCATCCCAGCCGTCCTTCGCGACCTTCGCCGGATCGGCCTTCTCCGCCTGCCCGACCTCGGTGTCGAGCATCTCGGCACGGGCGAAGAATTCGGTGTCCGTCGGGCCGGGCATCAGGTTGGTGACGGTGACGCCGTCGGCATCCTTGAGCTCGTTCTGAAGCGCAGCGGTGAAATTGTCGACGAACGCCTTGGTGCCGTTATAGACGGCGTTAAACGCGCCCGGGATATAGCCCGCTATAGAGCCGGTGATCAGCACCTTTCCTTCCCCGCGCGCCATCATCCTGGGAAGGATCTTCTGCAGCAGGTAGAGCGTGCCGGTGATGTTGGTGTCGATCACATGGCGCCAGCCGGCGACGTCCTGATCGAGGAACGCGCCGCCATGCCCTGTCCCGGCGTTGGCGCAGAGCACATCGATGTCGCGCCCGCCCGCCGCGGCGAGCAGCCGGTCGACGCCCTCGATGGTGGAGAGATCGGCTTCGACCGCCTGCACATCGACCGATTTATTGCGGAAATCCGCTGCGGCTGCGTCGATCAGCGGCTCATCCGCGACGACCAGCAGATCATAGCCGTTTTCGGCGGCGAGTTGGGCAAGCTCGAAGCCTATGCCGGTCGAAGCGCCGGTGATGATGGCGAACTTGTCGGCCATGGGTGTATCTCCTTGGATGGGGATCAGGCGGCGAGCGCCATGTCGGGCTTGAGGACGACCTTGGTCACCTCGTTCTGCTCGTCATGGAACATCCGGTAGCCCTCCGGGCCGGCTTCGAGCGGCATGCGGTGGCTGATCAGAAAGGTCGTATCGATCTCGTCCTCCATCACCGCCTGCAGCAGCGCGGGCAAATAGCGCTGGCAGTGCGTCTGGCCGGTCTTGAGCGTCAGTCCCTTTTCCATCAGCGCGCCCAGCGGGAACTTGTCGACCATGCCGCCATAGACGCCGGGCATCGATACCCGCCCGCCCTTGCGGCAAGCGACGATCGCCTGGCGCAGCGCGTGGATGCGATCGGTGCCCAGGAAGGTCGATGCCTTGATCTGATCGACGACGTTATCGAGGAACAGGCCGTGGCTTTCCAGGCCGACGGCATCGATCACCGCATCCGGGCCGATGCCGCCGGTCATTTCCATCAGCGCCTCGTAAGTCTTCGATTCCTCGAAGTTGATCGTCTCTGCGCCGAACTTCTTCGCCAGCTCCAACCGGTGCGGGAAATGGTCGATGGCGATCACGCGCTCGGCGCCCATCAGGAAGGCCGATTGCACCGCGAACAGACCGACCGGGCCGCAGCCCCACACCGCGACGATGTCGCCCGGCTCGATTTCGGCATTTTCCGCCGCCATCCAGCCGGTCGGCAGGATGTCGGAAAGGAACAGCACCTTGTCGTCATCGACGCCGTCGGGGATGACGATCGGCCCGACGTCGCTGAACGGCACGCGGACATATTCCGCCTGGCCGCCCGCATAGCCGCCGGTCAGGTGGCTATAGCCGAAGATCCCAGGCATGCCGTGGCCATATAGCGTGTGGCCGAGATCCTGATTGTCCGCAGGGTTGGTGTTGTCGCACGCCGAATATTGCTGCTTGCCGCACTGATAGCAGCTGCCGCAGGCGATGTTGAACGGGACGACGACCCGCTGGCCTTTCTTCAGCGTCGATCCCGGGCCGACATCGACCACTTCGCCCATGAACTCATGGCCCAATATGTCGCCCTTCTGCATCGTCGGGATATAGCCGTCGTACAGATGCAGGTCCGATCCGCAGATCGCAGTCGATGTGATCTTGAGGATGGCGTCGCGGGGATTGACGATCTCGGGATCGTCGACCGTGTCGACGCGGACGTCATGCTTGCCGTGCCAGGTGAGCGCGCGCATCAGTTCATCTCCTCGGCATGCTGGGCGCGGTTGCGCGCGGCGGTGGCGACTTCGCCGGTCTCCATCAGCTGCTTGAACCGCTTGAGATCGCGCCGCGCCTGGATGGCGGGCTCGCGCTGGAACAGCTTGGCGACGATCTTGCCGATCGTTCCCGCTGGCGGATCATAGGCGATCGTCGCGGTGACGACGGTGCCGCGCGCGCCGGCGTCGCGAAACTCGATCCGGCCGCTATTGGGCACGTCGGCGCCCTCCTCGGACGCCCAGGCGATCAGCTCGCCGTCGCGATCCTCGGTGATGCGCGCATCCCATTCGACCGTCTTGCCCGCCGGCGCCCTGACCACCCAGTGCGAACGGTCGCCGCCGGTGGCATCGACGCTGACGACATTGTCCATGAAGCTGGGCAGGTTCGCGAAGTCGCGCCAATAGGCATAGAGCTCGGCGCGCGGGCGGTTGATCGTCACGCTGCGGGCGACGAATTCATTGCCCCGTTCGATCAGATCATCGGTGCCGGGGTCTGGCGGGTGCTTGGCGGTGGTGGCGGGCGCATCGTCGCGCGCGGACAGTGTATCGGCCATCTGCGGGTCTCCTTGAATCAAGGAAGAACCGGTCAGACGGGCACACGTTCCGGCCGCTCGCCGCGATAGAGCGGCGACCAGCCGGGATTCTCATTGATTGAAATCAAGAGGGGATGGTGGAGCCGAGGGGGATCGAACCCCTGACCTCTGCAATGCCATTGCAGCGCTCTCCCAGCTGAGCTACGGCCCCATCCGCTGGCAAGGCGACGCCCCTAGCGAAGCGCCGCCGCCGATGCAATCGGCTTTATCAGCTTTCTTCGTCGTCGTCGTTGGTCACGACGCCCAGATCGTCGTCGCCGCCGAGATCGACCTCGTCGTCGGGCGAGGGTTCCTCGTCTTCGGCGATGTCCAGATCCTCGTCATCGCTATCCAGGTCGCTGTCGTCGGCCTTGTCCTTCTCCAGCTCCTTCTTGGGCGCGTCGAAGGGCAGCGGCTGCTTCGACTTGAGCACGGGCTCCGGCTCCCACTTGGCGCCGCAGCTGATGCAGACCACCGGATCCTCCTCACCCAGATCGTAGAATCGGGTGGCGCATTTCGGGCAGGTCCGCTTCGTGCCCCATTCAGGCTTCACCATGAGCCGTCTTGTCCTTCGGATTATGTGGGATAGCGAGCCAGGCCCGCCGAACAGGGGCGCGCCTTGCCATAGCGAAAGCGCGCTGTCAAAAGCCCGCGCCGATGACCCATCCCGCACCGCAACCGCGCGTCATTTCCGCACCCGGCCCCTTGCGCGGGACCGTCCGCGTGCCGGGCGACAAGTCGATCAGCCACCGCGCGCTGATGCTCTCCGCGCTCGCGGTCGGCGAAAGCCGGATCGAAGGCCTGCTGGAGGGCGAGGACGTGCTCGCCACCGCCGCCGCGATGCGGGCGATGGGCGCCGATATCATGCGCGGCGGCGATGGCGTCTGGCGCGTCCACGGCGTCGGCGTCGGCGGATTGCTCCAGCCCGAAAGCGCGCTCGACATGGGCAATTCGGGCACCTCGACCCGGCTGCTGATGGGCTTGGTCGCGAGCCACCCGATCACGGCGACCTTCATCGGCGACGCATCGCTGTCGAAGCGCCCGATGGGCCGCGTGATCGATCCGCTGGCGACGATGGGCGCCGACATTACCGCCAGCCCCGGAGGCCGCCTGCCGCTGATGGTGCGCGGGCTGTGCCCGGCGGTGCCGATTTCCTACCGGCTGCCCGTCGCCTCCGCGCAGGTGAAGTCGGCGGTGCTGCTCGCCGGCGTCAATGCGCCCGGCATCACCCGCGTGATCGAGCCCGTCGCGACGCGCGACCATAGCGAGCGGATGCTGGCCGGGTTCGGCGCCGATTTGTCGGTCGAGATCGATGAAGAGGGCGCGCGCGTCATCTCGCTTGTCGGCGAGGCGGAGCTGAAGCCGCAGCAGATAGCCGTCCCCGGCGATCCCTCCTCGGCCGCCTTCTTCGCCGTCGCCGCCAGCATCGTGCCGGGCAGCGAGGTGCGCATCGCCAATGTCGGGCTGAACCCGACCCGCAGCGGCGTGTTCACGGCGCTCCGCGCGATGGGCGCGGACATCGAGGAGGTCGATGCGCGCAGCGTCGGCGGCGAGCCGGTGGCCGATCTGATCGTGCGCCACGCGCCGCTTGTCGCCGCCGACCCGGATCCCGCGCTCGCGCCCAGCATGATCGACGAATATCCGGTGCTGTTCGTCGCCGCCGCGCTGGCGAGGGGCCGCACCGAGATCCGCGGGATCGAGGAGCTGCGCGTCAAGGAATCGGACCGGATCGCAACGATGGCCGAGGGGCTCCGCGCGATCGGCGTCGCCTGCGAGGAACTGCCGGACGGCCTGATCATCGAAGGCCGCGACGGCGACGGGTTCCCGGGGGACGCGCAGGTCGCCTCGAAACTCGACCATCGTATCGCAATGAGCTTCGCGGTGGCTGGACTTCACGCCGCCAAGCCCATCAGCATCGACGATGCCGCGCCGGTGGCCACCAGCTTTCCGGATTTCTTCGAGTTGCTCGCACATCTGCAAAACTGAGTTCGAACCCTTCATGATCATTGCCGTCGATGGGCCCGCCGCGTCGGGCAAGGGCACGATCGCCCGCGCATTGGCCAAGCGCTATGGCCTGCCCCATCTCGACACCGGCCTGCTCTATCGCGCGGTCGGCCTGACGGTGCTGCGCGAGGGCGCCAACCCGGAGAACGAGGCGCACGCGATGGCCGCGGTCGATTTCGACGAGGCGCTGTTCGACGATCCCGAGCTGCGCGGCGACGAGGCGGGGCGCGCCGCGTCGCAGGTCTCGGCCCACCCGCTGGTCCGCGCCGCTTTGCTCAACCGCCAGCGCAAGTTCGCCCGCCAGCCCGGCGGCGCGGTGCTCGACGGGCGCGACATCGGCACCGTGATCGCGCCCGAGGCGGAGGTGAAGCTGTTCGTCAAGGCGACCCCGCGCATCCGCGCCCAGCGGCGCCATGCCGAGCTGCAGCGGCGCGGCAGCTTCGTCAGCTTCGACAAGGTGCTCGCCGACATCCGCGAGCGCGACGCGCGCGACATGGCGCGGGCCACCGCGCCGCTGAAACCGGCCGACGACGCGGTATTGCTCGATACCAGCTTCCTCTCTATAGACGCCGCGATCCAGCGGGCGGTCGCGCTCGTGGAGGCTCGGACAGCGGCAGCGGCCTGACAAGGCGCACCGCAGCGAGGCGCGTTGGCCATCGGCGTTGCCGATAGGGCTCACGCGCCCTTTTCGCTTGGGACGAACCTGCCGCGAATGCGCCACTTCGCGCGGATTCCGTGCGCGGCATGCGGCCGCGGGCGGGTGTGAGGCCAAGACCGCCGGACCCAACCGGCTGGCCGGAAACAATGACTGAGGACAGTTGAGCCATATGGCAACCATGACCAATCCGACGCGCGACGATTTCGCGAAAATGCTCGAAGAGACGCTCGGCGGCGCCGACAGTTTCGAGGGCCACGTCGTCAAGGGCACCGTCACCGGAATCGAGAACGACCTGGCCGTGATCGACGTCGGCCTGAAATCCGAAGGCCGCGTGCCGCTGCGCGAGTTCGCCAGCCCCGGCCAGAAGGCGGACCTGAAGGTCGGCGACGAGGTCGAGGTCTATGTCGACCGCGTCGAGAATGCGAACGGCGAGGCGATGCTCTCGCGCGACCGCGCCCGCCGCGAGGCCGCGTGGGACAAGCTGGAAAGCGAGTTCGGCGAGGAGAAGCGCGTCGAGGGCGTGATCTTCGGCCGCGTCAAGGGCGGCTTCACCGTCGATCTGGGCGGCGCCGTGGCGTTCCTGCCGGGCAGCCAGGTGGACATCCGCCCGGTCCGCGACGTCACCCCGCTGATGGACATCCCCCAGCCCTTCCAGATCCTGAAGATGGACAGGAAGCGCGGCAACATCGTCGTCTCGCGCCGCGCGGTGCTCGAGGAGACCCGCGCCGAGCAGCGCACCGGCCTGATCCAGACGCTGGCCGAGGGCCAGATCATCGACGGCGTGGTCAAGAACATCACCGATTACGGCGCGTTCGTCGACTTGGGCGGCATCGACGGGCTGCTGCACGTCACCGACCTCTCCTACAAGCGCGTCGGCCATCCGAGCGAGATGATCAACATCGGCGACACCGTCCGCGTGCAGATCATCCGCATCAACCGCGACACGCAGCGCATCTCGCTCGGCATGAAGCAGCTCGAAAGCGATCCGTGGGACGGCGCCGCGGAGAAGTACCCGGTCGGCGCGAAGCTCTCCGGCCGCGTCACCAACATCACCGAATATGGCGCCTTCGTCGAGCTGGAGCCCGGCATCGAGGGCCTGGTCCACGTGTCGGAGATGAGCTGGACCAAGAAGAACGTCCACCCGGGCAAGATCGTCTCGACCTCGCAGGAGGTCGACGTCGTGGTGCTCGAGGTCGATTCGGACAAGCGCCGCATCTCGCTCGGCCTCAAGCAGGCGATCCACAATCCGTGGGAGGCCTTCGCCGAGGCACATCCGGTCGGCTCGACCGTCGAGGGCGAGGTCAAGAACGCGACCGAGTTCGGCCTGTTCATCGGCCTGGACGGCGACGTCGACGGCATGGTCCACATGTCCGACATCGCCTGGGGCATCTCGGGCGAGGACGCGCTCAACCTGCACCGCAAGGGCGAGACCGTGCAGGCGGTCGTGCTCGACGTGGATGTCGAGAAGGAGCGCATCTCGCTCGGCATGAAGCAGCTTGAGCGCGGCGCACCGGTCGCCGGGGCGGCCGATGGCTCGAAGCTCGCGAAGAACGCGATCGTCACCGTCACCGTGCTCGAGGTCCGCGACGGCGGTCTCGAGGTGCAGGCGGGCGACGACGGCGCGACCGGCTTCATCAAGCGCACCGATCTCGGCCGCGACCGCGACGAGCAGCGTCCCGAGCGCTATCAGGTCGGCCAGAAGTTCGACGCGATGGTCACCGGCTTCGATCGTTCGAAGAAGCCGACCTTCTCGGTCAAGGCGATGCAGATCTCCGAAGAGAAGCAGGCGGTGGCGCAGTATGGCTCATCCGATTCGGGCGCGTCGCTGGGCGACATCCTCGGCGAGGCGCTGAAGGCGCGCTCCGGCGGGGACGATTCGAAGAAGTAATCCGCGGCCGCGAAGCCGGGGACGGGGCGGGTCGCGTTACGGCGCGGCCCGCCCTTCTTCGTCGCATCGAAGCGGCGGCGTGTCGCAATTCGCCTATAGATTCGTGGGCTTAGCAGCTAGCGTGCTGCTTCGATACGCCCGCGTAACTTTCCCCGATTGACACGGGCCAGATTCGGTTCATGTCGGGCGTATAAATCCAGCCGAGGAGGGCGGAATGATCCGGTCGGAATTGATCAAGGCCATTGCCGAAGAGAATACCGATCTGTCGCACGGCGATGTCGAGCGGATCGTGGCGTGCTTCTTCGACAGCGTGTCCGAACGCCTGGCGGAGAACGGCCGCGTCGAACTGCGCGGCTTCGGCGCCTTTTCCACCCGCGCGCGCGACGCGCGCACCGGGCGGAACCCCCGCACGGGCGCGGCCGTCGCGGTCACCGCCAAGCGGGTGCCCTATTTCAAGCCCGGCAAGGAAATGCGCGCGCGCCTCAACGTCTGATCGACGAGTGAGTTGACGGCGCCCCTCTCCCCGCGCCACGACGCGCCCATGCGGACGTGGCGAAACCGGTAGACGCAGCGGACTTAAAATCCGCTTCCCCAACGGGAGTGTGGGTTCGAGTCCCACCGTCCGCACCAGCCTTTCGGCATGAACCCCAGCCGGGTGGCGTCGCTTGGCCCGCGATGGCATGAGGGCGCGCATGGCGCGATTCCGTTCTCATGTTCTTGCCGGACTTGGTCTCATGGCCGCCCTCGCCGGCTGCGACCGGCGCAGCGATCTGGGGCCCGTGACCGTCAGCGTGATAGGCGAAGCGCCGCAGCTGGTCGCCCCGTCGCGCCGGTCGATCGGCGAGCCGTCGCGCCAGTTGATGCAGGCGACCGCGCAGGGGCTGGTGCGCTTCGACGCCGCCGGACAGGTCGAGCCGGGTCTCGCCGCCCGGTGGATCGTGATCGACGACGGCATGAGCTACATCTTCCGCCTGCGCGACGCGCGCTGGGCGGACGGCGAGAAGGTCACCGCCGACGCCGTCGTCGCCCGGCTGCGCGCGGCGATCGCGCCGGGATCGCGCAACCCGCTCAAATCCTCGCTGGGCGCGATCGACGAGATCGTCGAGATGACGCCCGAGGTGATCGAGGTGCGGCTGCGGTCGCCGCGCCCAGAGCTGCTCAAGCTGTTCGCACAACCCGAACTGGCGATCTTCGACCTGAAGACGCTGGACGGCAGCGGCCCGTTCGAGATCGCCGAGCGTGATCGCCGCTCGGTGACGCTGACGCCGACGCCCAGCCTCGACGATCCGCCCGAAGCGGGCGCGGAAGTCGATCCGCGCGAGACCGTCATCCTCCACGGCGAGCGGGCGGCGCGGGCCATCGCCCGCTTCGTCACGCGCCAATCGGACATGGTGACCGGCGGCACCTTCGCCGACTGGCCGCTGCTCGACCAGGTCGAGATCGATCCGGCCAGTCTGCGCGTCGAGCAGGTCGCCGGCCTGTTCGGGCTGGCGATCGTCGAGCGCGAGGGATTTCTGGCGGCGCCCGAGGATCGCGCCGCGATCGCCATGGCGATCGACCGCGCCGCGCTGGTCGAGATGCTGGGGCCGAGTTGGCAGGCGGAGACGGCGATCCTGCCCGAGCAATATGAATCGGCCCGCCCGCCGGTTCCGCCGGCCTGGATCAGCGCCTCCCCCAATGATCGCCGTCTGGCGGCGGCGGCGCGGGTGGCGGTGTGGCGCGCGGCCAACGGCGATCCTCCCGCGCTCCGCCTGGCGCTGCCCGATGGGCCGGGAAGCAATCTGGTCTTCGCGCGCATCGCCGCCGATCTGCGCGCCATCGGGCTGACCGTCGAACGCGTCGACGAAAGCGCGGACGCCGATCTGCGGCTGATCGACATGGTGGCACCCCATGACAATGCCCGCTGGTTCCTGATGCAGGCGTGCCGGCTGTGCAGCGAGGTGCCGAGCTTCGCGCTGGAGGCGGCGCGCGACGCGCCGACGATGGCGGACCGCGCCGCGCGGATCGCCGAGGCCGACGCGGCGGTGACCGCCGACGCGGCGTTCATCCCCCTCGCCCGCCCCTTGCGCTGGTCGCTGGTGTCGCAGCGGCTGCGGCAATGGACCGCCAACCCGCGCGGGGTGCACCCGTTGAATCACCTGCGCGCCGACACCAACTGACAGGGCATGACACGCGCTCCCTTCGGCCCCGACACGATCGAGGGCCTCGCCAAATCCCTCCCGCAGATCGGCCGCGACCCGGCGTCGGTCCGCCAGCGGGTGGAGGCGATGGAGCAGTTGCTGGAGGGCCTGTTCACCATCCCCGGCACGAAATTCCGCGTCGGTCTGGACACCGTGGTGGGCCTTGTGCCGGTGGTCGGCGACTTCGTCACCGCGGCGATGGGCGCATGGATCGTCTGGGAGGGCCGCAACCTGGGCATGTCCAAATTCCAGCTGGCACGCATGGCGGGGCATATCGGCATCGACACGCTGGTCGGCGCGGTGCCGGTGGTCGGCGACCTGTTCGACCTCGCTTACAAATCCAACACCAAGAACCTGCGCATCATCAAGCGGCACCTGGACAAGCATCATCCGGCCACCGTCACGATCGACCAGCCGCCCGTATCCTGAGCGGCCGGCTCGCGTTGCGGCCGCGATCATAGGCGTTGCAGCGCCGCGGCCGGAAGGCGGCGTCGAGGCAGATCTTGACCTCCACCAGATAGTCGTCGCGCGTCGTCGCCACGCCGAGGCTGGCTTCAGGCAGCCAGCGATTGGCGCGCGCGAAGGCGCGGCGGAAACCGGCTACGGTCGTACCGCGACGGGCCAGCGACGCCATGTCCGGATAGCGCAGCTTGGCGTAGAGCTTCTTCGAGGCGCGCAGGTAATCGCGGGCGTCGGTCGTCGCGCAGGTGCCGTGCTTGGCCCATTGGTGCTGGATCAGCTGCGCCGAGGGGCTGATGCAGAGATTCTCGCGGATCAGCGCTTCGGGCAGGCGCGGCGCATAGGCGCACCAGCGCGGATTGGCGCCGCCCGCCGCCTGCGGCCAGAGACCGTGGAGGACGAAGCCGAAGCGGCCGTCGCGGCACTGCAGCCGCTCGCGCGGGCGGGTCGCGCGGCCGCGGCAATATTGCGGCGACCAGCTGAGCGCGAGGACATAGCCGGTGACCGGCCGCACCACCGGCTCCTCGTCATCGGGCACGCGCTCGACATAGGGGCGCGGAATCTCCCGCGGGATCGGGCAGGACAGCGTCTGCGCGAAGACGGGCGCTGGGAGCACAACCAGTCCGATCGCCAGCCACCGCATCACGCCGCCTGGAAATCGAGCCCGATATCGGCGGCGGGGGCGGACTGGGTGAGGCGGCCGACCGAGATATAGGTGACGCCGGTCTCCGCGATGGCGCGGATGGTGTCGAGCCGGACGCCGCCCGACGCCTCGGTCGGCACGCGGCCGCCGACCAGCGTCACCGCGCCGCGCAGCATCGGCGGCGCCATGTTGTCGAGCAGCAGATGGGTGGCGCCCGCCGCCAGCGCGGGCTCGATCTGGTCGATCGAATCGACCTCGACGATGATCCGCTCGATCCCCGCCGCGGCCGCGCGCCGGACCGCTTCGCCGATATCGCCCGCCACCGCGACATGGTTGTCCTTGATCATCGCCGCGTCCCACAGGCCCATGCGGTGGTTGGTCGCGCCGCCCATGCGGGTCGCATATTTCTCCAGCAGGCGCAGGCCGGGGATGGTCTTGCGCGTATCGAGCAGGATCGCGCCGGTGCCGGCGATCCGGTCGACATAGGCGCGCGTCATGGTGGCGATGCCGGTCAGGTGCTGGACGGTGTTGAGCGCCGAACGCTCGGCGGTGAGCAGCGCGCGGGCGTTGCCCCTGAGCCGCATCACATCGGTGCCCGCCGGCACGCGCTCCCCCTCGCCGACCAGCGCCTCGATCTCCACATCCGGATCGAGCGCGCGAAAGAACGCCTCGGCCAACGGCAAGCCTGCGATGGTCGCCGCCTCGCGGCTGTCCATCACGCCGGTGAAGACGGCATCCGCCGGGATGACGGCGGCGGAAGTGATGTCGCCGGCCTCTCCCAGATCCTCCGACAGCGTGTCGCGAACGAATCGGTCGAGGTCGAATCCTGCGAGCGCGAATCTCATGCCGGGCGCCGGAAGGTGAGGAAGGTGAGACTAGGCGCCACCTCCCTTCCCCTCCCCGGCCGAGCCCCGGTGCCGCGGCGGTGGAGAGAGGAAAGGCTGATCATCGCGCCATGTTGCACATATCGATCCATGTAGGACAGAGGCAGTGAAGCGGAACGTGCGCCGATCAGTCGCCGGTGACCTTCACCGGCCCGAGATCGCCCATCCCCACCGTCGCCGACGCCATCGCCAGCATCGCATCGAGGCTCTTCTTCGCCTTCAGGCGCAGCTCCTCCTCGATCTCGATGCGCGGTTCGAGATCGCGCAGGGCGATGTAGAGCTTCTCCATCGTGTTGAGCGCCATATAGGGGCAGATGTTGCAGTTGCAGTTGCCGTCCGCGCCGGGCGCGCCGATGAAGGTCTTTTCCGGCACCGCCTTTTCCATCTGGTGGATGATGTGCGGCTCGGTCGCGACGATCAGCGTGTCCTGCGGCATCGTCTTGGCGAATTCGAGGATGCCGCTGGTCGAGCCGACATAATCCGCATGGTCGAGCACATGCGCGGGGCATTCGGGATGCGCGGCGACGGGCGCGTCGGGGAACTGCGCCTTCAGCTTCAAGAGCTCGGTTTCCGAGAAAGCCTCGTGGACGATGCACACGCCGGGCCAGAGCAGCATGTCGCGTCCGGTCTTGCGCGCGAGATAGCCGCCCAGGTGCTTGTCCGGGCCGAAGATGATCTTCTGGTCCGCCGGGATCTGGCTGAGGATCTTTTCCGCCGAGCTGCTGGTGACGATGACGTCCGACAGCGCCTTCACCGCCGCCGAGCAGTTGATGTAGGTGAGCGCGATATGATCGGGATGCTGCGCGCGGAAGGCGGCGAACTGTTCGGGCGGGCAGCTGTCCTCCAGCGAGCAGCCGGCGTCCATGTCGGGCAGCACGACGATCTTTTCGGGCGACAGGATCTTCGCCGTTTCCGCCATGAAGCGGACGCCGCAAAAGGCGATCACATCGGCGTCGGTCGCCTGCGCCTTGCGGGAGAGGTCGAGGCTGTCGCCGACGAAATCGGCGAGGTCCTGGATCTCCGGCTTCTGGTAGTAATGCGCGAGGATGACGGCGTTGCGCTCCTTGCGCAGCCGATCGATCTCGGCGCGCAGATCAAGCCCTTGCAGGCTGCCACCGATGCCACCGCGTGCGTCCATCACCGATCCTCCGTTGGCCCCCATTTAGGCAGTCGCGACCAAGGAGCAACCGGGGTTCTCATTCGATCGAAACTAATCGTCGCCCCTGCGCAGGCAGGGGCCTCTGGGTTTGTGGCACATCCGTACGCCGCGCTTGTCGCCTGAGGCCCCTGCCTGCGCAGGGGGCGACGCTAGTTGGTGTTACCCAGAACCTCTTCGATCGCCCGGCTGCGGTCCATCTGTTCGTTGTCGCGGTTCCCCCGTTCCATCGGAAAGGTCACGATCACGCGGGCGTCGCCATAGCCCAGCGGCTCGAGCGGGGCGGCGAGCAGGCGGGCCACGGCGCGCCTGGCATATTCGCGCGCCTGGGCGAGGCGCTCGGGCGAATTGGCCTCTTTCGTCACCCGTCCTTGCGCGTTGCGCGAAGTCTGGCGGGCGAGCGCCTCGCCCGCCTCGCGCGTGACGAACAGGCCGCTGGTGCGCACCAGGGTGCGCGCGCCCTCATCGGTGTTGGGCTTGCCCACTGTCACGTCGGGCGCGTCGACGATCAGCGTGCGCGTCTCCGCGTTCCATTCGATGTCGTCCGCCTCGATCGCCGATGCGTCGACGAAATAATCGACCGAATAGGGCATCTTGATCACCCGGTCCGACTTGAGCAGGCCGAAGCCGCGGACATCGGCGGCGGTGCTCTGGATCGTCCCCGAAAGCTCGGCGACCTTCAGGCTGCTCATGCCCGCCAGCCGCGCGGTGACCATCTGGGTGACGGGCGGCCCGCCCGACTCCGGCTCGGTGACGGCGTAGCTCTCGCGGTACTCGCCGAACGCCAGCCAGGCGACGAAGCCGATCACCATCAGCGCGGCGACCGCCGTCAGCACGCGCAGCGTCGGCGTCATCACGCGCTGCGCCATGTGTCTCCCTCTTCGACCACCACGCCGCGCTGCCTCAGATCGACAAGATGCGCCAGCACCGATCGGCCCGCGGCGCCGCTGAGGCGCGGATCGAGCCCGACATACATCTTCTCGACCATCTGCGGGATCGCGCGCGGCTGTTCCCTGAGCAGGCGGATGATTTGGCCCTCGCGCTGCTTCCTGTGCCCCATCATCCCGCGCACGAGGCGCTGGGGCGTGTCGACCTGCTCGCCATGCGCGGGGTAATAGACCCTGTCGTCGCGCCCGAGCAGCCGGTCGAGGCTGGCCATGTAGGCCGCCATGTCGCCGTCGGGCGGCGAGACGACGCTGGTCGACCAGCCCATGACATGATCGCCGGTGAACAGCGCCTTCTCCTCCGGCAGCGCGAGGCAGAGATGGTTGCTGGTGTGGCCGGGCGTCGCCACCGCTTCGAGCGTCCAGCCGGGGCCGGCAAGCGCATCGCCGTCGGCGAGCGCGCGGTCGGGCCAGTAATCGGTGTCGAAGGCCGCATCGGCGCGCGGGCCGCCATCCTCCAGCACCAGCCGCGCGCAGCCGGCGATCGGCGCGGCGGTAGCCGCCTTGAGCGGCCTGCTCGCCGGGCTATGGTCGCGGTGGGTGTGGGTGCAGACGATCGCCGCCACCGTCTCGCCCTCGATCGCGGCGAGCAGCGCGTCGACATGCTCTGGCAGGTCGGGCCCGGGATCGATCACCGCGACCTCGCCATGCCCGACGATATAGGTCTGCGTGCCGAAATAGGTGAAGGCGCTGGGATTGGGCGCGAGCACGCGGCGGACCAGCGGAGAAAGCGTGATCGCGGTTCCGGTGGGCGGGCGTTCCATCGTCCCGACATGGCCATCGCGCGCCACCATGGCAAGCCGCGGAGCTTCACGGCTTCTCCGTGAACCGGATTGCGCTGGCAACCATCTATCCGCCCTCGTCACCCCGGACTTGTTCCGGGGTCCATCGTGCCACGAACGCCAATCCCTGCAGCCCTTGCGGAGGCATGGACCCCGGAACAAGTCCGGGGTGACGATTAGGTTGAGGCAGCGATGGACCAACATCCCTACGCAAGAAAAAGGGGCCGGACGTTCCCGCACGCCCGGCCCCTTCCACTCCCCGCTCCCTGCCGGGGCTGACGGACGCGGTTACTCCCCCTTGCGGAGCTCCGCTTCCATTTCGCGTCGGGCTTCCTCGATGCCGGCGAGCGCCTCCGCGCGATCCTCCGCGCTCAGTTCTGCTGCGGCGATCGATTCGCGCGCGCTGTCCAGGCTGGCGAGGGCGCTCCGCATGGCGTCGAGCCTGATCTTCTCGGCATCGACCGCATGGCGCGCGGCAAGCGCGGCATGGCGTTCGATGCGGTTGGTGCAGATGATCGTGACCTTCTTGCCGCCGTCCTCACGCCGGATGACATTGGCCTTGCCGTCGCCCTCGCCATCTCCGCAGTCGCGCGAGTCGATATGGGGGATGTCGGCGTCGTTCCAGGCGATCTCCTTGCCGTCGCGGATCACCTTGATCTTGCGCTTGACGATCTTGCGATCCTCATCGCTCAGCGCGGGCGGCGCCGGTGGGGCGGGCGGCGCGGGCGGCGCTTCGACGGCCTGCGGCGCGATGGGCGCCGGCGGGACCGCCGGCACGGCGGGCACGGGCGGAACCGGCGGAACGACAAGCGCGGTGACGACCCGCTCGCTCGCCTTCTCGATCGCCGCGGTCGCCTCGCCGCCCGATGCGGTGGCGGCGAGCGCCGCGCCGGTCAGCAGCATCGTCGCCAGCGCGCCGATCGCGACGCGGGTGCGCGACTTGGCCTTTGCGTTCAGCATTCTCAATCTCCCCTTCAACTGTTCGATGGTGTGCAGGTGGCAGGCTGCGCTGATTGCGCCGCCGCGCGCCGACTTGACGATCGCCGAGCCATAGGCGTGACGGATGCCCGGATCGGCGGCGATCACGCGCGCATCGCAGGCCATTTCCTGATCGGCGCGGAAGGCGCGGAAGGCGCGCCAGGCGAGCGGGTTGAACCAGTGGACCGCGAGTATCGCGAGCGCAGCCGCGTTGGCGACCAGATCGCCGCGCTGGTGGTGGGCGATCTCGTGCGCCAGCGCCAGGCGCTGCTCGAACTCGTCGTAGGAGGCGCGGAAATCGGCCGGAAAGGCGACATAGCGCTCCAATATGCCGAAGGCGAGCGGTCCCTCTCCGCCGCACGTCTCGACCACGCGCACCCCGCCGACGCGCGCGGTTTCGGTCGCGCCGTCGAGCAGGCGGCGGCGCAGCCGGACGAAGGCGATCACCTGCCAGGCGACGAACGCCGCGCCGCCGGCCAGCCACAGCGCCGCGAGGATGGCGCCCCATGACCAGACGGGCGGCGCGGCCGCCGCGACGGTCGAGTCGATCACCAGGATCACCTCGCCCGCATCGGCGATCGGGTTGGCCGCCTCCGGCCAGATGCGCGGCATCAGATCGGGCGGCAGGACCATGCGCGCGGCCGGGATCAGCCACAGCGCATAGGCGATGGCGGGGCCGAAGGCGGCGCGGACGGGGGCGCGGAGCAGCAGCACCAGCGCCATGAGCAGGCTCGACGCGATCAGCGTCTCGATCAGCCAGGGGACGACGCCGCTCATGACCGGAGCGCCTTCAGCAGCGCCTCGATCTCGGCGATGTCCTGGTCGCTCAGCTCGTCGCGCTCGGCGAGGTGGGCGACGAGCGGGCTGACGCGCCCGCCGAACAGGCGATCGACCAGCCGGCGCGATTCGCCATGGGCGAACGCCTCGCGCTCCAGCCGCGGCCGGTAGAGGTAGCGGCGGCCGTCCTCCTCATGCGCGACCGCCTCCTTGGCGAGCAGCCGGCCGAGCAATGTCTTGACGGTGTTGAGGCTCCAGCCGCGGTCCGGCGCGACGCGGTCCGCCACCTCCTGCGCGGTGAGCGGCGCCTCGTTCCAGAGCGTCTCCATCACCGCCTGCTCGGCTTCGCTGATGCGTTCGGCCATCGCGTCCCTCCCTCAACGATCACGGATGTAGTCGTTACGCCTACATCTGTAAACTTGTGGCTGAACGGGTGGTGAATGGCATGTCGCCCCTGCGCAGGCAGGGCCTCAGGCGGCAAAACGCGGGCGTTGGATGTGCCCCAGGCCTGGCGGCCCCTGCCTCCGCCGGGGCGACGGATGTGTCGAGAGACTTTACACCACCGGTACGCGGTTAATTCGGCTTAAGCATCGCAAGCCCCGGTTTCGCGCGGTCTGGACAAAATGGCACGCGCGGTGCATCACGCTGCCCGACTCTCCAAAGGGGTCTCGCTTCAAGAGGGCGGCGCGAAGGGTTGGTCCCCGTCGCGCCGCCCTCGCCCGTTTCAGGCGGCCTTGAGAATCGCCAGCGTCGCCGCATCGGCGGGCAGGAACGATTCGATGGCGAGCTCGGACAAGGTCACGTCGAGCGGCGAGCCGAACACGCTGGTCATGCTAATCAGCGACAGCCGGCCCGCGGGGGTGTCGAGCAGCAGCGGAATGGCGATCGCGTTGGGCGTGACGGCCTGGGCGTCCTCGCCGCCGGGATAGGCGCGAAGCTCGGCAAGCAGCGCGGCCAATGCCTCGTCCCCGCTCGCGGCGATCTGCTCCTCCAGCCGGCGGAACAGCGATGCGCGCCATTCGGGCAGGTTGGCGATCCGCGGCGCCAGGCCGTCAGGGTGCAGGCTGAGGCGGAGCGGGTTGACCGGCGCGGCAAGCAGTTCGGGCGCGACCCCGCCCATCAGCGCGAGCACCGGCGCATTGGCCTCGACCATCGTCCAGTGGCGATCGACCACCAGCGCCGGAAACGGCGCGAAGGCGGCGAGGATGTGCGAGATCGCCGCCCGCGCCGCCGCCATCGCCGCATCGTCCAGCCCACGCTCGCCATGCACCGGCGCGAAGCCCGCTTGCAGCAGCATCGCGTTGCGCCCGCGCGGCGGCACGTCGAGCTGTTCGGCGAGGTTGAGGATCAGGTCGCGGCTGGGCCGCGCGCGCCCGGTCTCGACGAACGACAGGTGCCGCGTCGAGATGCCGGTGTCGAGCGCGAGGTCGAGCTGGCTGCGCCGGCGATGCGTGCGCCAGCGGCGGATTTCCTGGCCGATTGTCTGCGTGTCCATGCGCACGACCATAACCCGCCGCATCGATCCTGCCATTACCCCACAGGTAATCGACCGCATGACCTCGATTCGCCTAGCCAGTGATCGTCGCTCCAATGGCGGGGCGCGAGACACATGGAGGTCATCATGTCCGAAGCCCTGTTCCTGAAGCGCGTTTTCCTGGCCGATGCCGCGACCTGCGCCGCCTGCGCCGCGCTGCTGCTGGCGGGAGCGGGCGCGCTGTCGCCGCTGCTGGGCCTGCCCTATCCGCTGCTGTTCTGGGCGGGCGCGGCGCTGGTGCCGGTGGCCGCGCTGTTCGCCTTTATCGGCACGCGTCAGCGGCCGCCGGTCGCGCTGGCGGTGATCGGCATCCTCGGCAACGTGCTGTGGGTGGTGGAGAGCGCGATCACCATCGAGATGGTCGCGGGGATCACGACGCTGGGCATCGCCTTCGTCGCGATGCAGGCGGCGGCGGTCGCGGTGCTGGCGGCGCTCGAGACCTGGGGTCTGCGGCGGATGCAGGCGGCTCGAGTCAGCGCCGCGTGAGAATCGCGTCGCCCCTGCAGAGGGGCGACGCGGCTATTTCGGGAAGCTCAGCCCGCCTTCGCCAGCCCGTGCTGTTCGAGCAGCTGGGCGAGCTCGCCGGCCTCGTACATCTCCATCATGATGTCCGATCCGCCGACGAATTCGCCCTTCACATAGAGCTGCGGGATGGTCGGCCAGTCGCTGAACTGCTTGATCCCCTGGCGGATGCCCTGGTCCTGCAGCACGTCGACGCTTTCGTACGAAACGCCGAGATGATCGAGGATCGCGACCGCGCGGCTGGAAAAGCCGCATTGGGGGAAGAGCGGGCTGCCCTTCATGAACAGCAGCACGTCGTTGTTGGCGACGAGTTCGCCGATGCGGGCCTGGGGGTCTTCGGTCATGGTCAATTCCTTCACGGCGCGGCCGTGGTCAGTTGCAGCGCATGGAGCACGCCGCCCATACGCCCTTCGAGCGCGGCATAGACCGCGCGCTGTTGCGCCACGCGCGGCTTGCCACGAAAACTTTCGGAGACGACGCGCGCGGCATAATGATCGCCGTCGCCCGCCAGATCGGTGATCTCGACGGTGGCGTCGGGGATCCCCGCCTTGATCAGCGCCTCGATCTCGTTCGCGTCCATCGGCATTGCGGATCAGCCCTGCGATTCGATCAGCTGGCGGCGCGCCTCGACGGTCTTCTCCTCGATCGCGCGGCGGACCTCGGCCTCGTCGACATCGGTTTCCGCCGCGGTCAGGTCGCCGACCAGCTTGCGCACCACGTCCTCGTCGCCCGCTTCCTCGAAATCGGCCTGGACGACCGCGACGGCATAAGCGTCCGCCTCCTCCGCGGTCAGCCCCATCTTCTCCGCCGCCCAATGGCCGAGCAGGCGGTTGCGCCGCGCGATGATGCGGAACTGCATCTCCTCGTCGCGCGCGAACTTGGTCTCGAAAGCGCGCTCGCGATCGTCGAACGTGGTCATAGGCGTACCATTCCCCTTGGCGTTTCCGCCGAGATAGGGGGCAGACGGGCAATTGCCAATCCCGTCAGCGCAACGTCGCCGTCGCCCCTGCGAGGGCAGGGGCTGCTGGGTTTGCGGCGCAATCGACGCCGCCCTGGCGGCCCGAGGCCCCTGCCTTCGCAGGGCGACGGTCAATCCGCGACCTTCACCACCAGCTTCCCGATCGCGCCGCGCGCCGCCATCTTGGCGATGGCCTTGCCGCCGTCCTCGAACGCGAAGGTTTCCGACACCGTGGGGCCGATCTTTCCCGCCTCCCACAGGCGGAACAGATGGTCGATATGCGCCTGGTTGGCCCCCGGATCGCGCGCGGCGAAGGCGCCCCAGAAGACGCCGCAGACGTCGCAGCTCTTGAGCAGCGTAAGGTTGAGCGGCAGGCGCGGGATGCCGGCGGGGAAGCCCACCACGAGATAGCGCCCCTCCCAGCCGATCGAGCGCAGCGCCGGCTCGGCATAGTCGCCGCCGACCGGATCGTAGATCACGTCATATCCGGTCTTGCCGCCAGCCGCCTTGAATTGCTCGGCGAGCGCCTTGGACTGGTCCTTGTCGAACGGCGCGCGCCCATAGACGATGGTCTCGTCCGCTCCGGCCTTTTTGGCGGCGGCGGCCTTCTCCTCGGAACTCACCGCGGCGACGACACGCGCGCCGAACGCCTTGCCCAGCTCGACCGCCGCCAGCCCGACGCCGCCCGCGGCGCCCAGCACGAGGAGGTTGTGCCCCTCCTTCAGATGCCCGCGGTCGAGCAGCGCGTGGATCGTTGTGCCATAGGTCAGGATCAGCGACGCGCCCTCTTCGAAGCTGCGACCCTCGGGCAGGCGGAACACCCGGCTCGCGTCGATGACGATCTTCTCGACCAGCCCGCCCGATCCGGTGGTGGCGAGGATGCGGTCGCCCGGCGCCCAGCCGGTGACGCCCTCGCCCACCGCCTCGACCACGCCCGAGACCTCGCTGCCCGGCGCGAACGGCCGCGGCGGCTTGAACTGGTATTTGTCCTCGATGATCAGCACGTCGGGATAGTTGATCGAGCAGGCCTTGACCGCGACCAGCAGCTGGCCCGGCCCCGCGACCGGATCGGGCAGCTCCGACATCTCCAGCGTCTCGGGCCCGCCAACGGCTTTCGAAAGTAGCGCCTTCATCGATCCTGCTCCCTATGTCAGAGCCAGGGCCGCGTCTCCTCGACCGCCGACTCGTATTTCGAAATCGCGGTATCCCTTGCCAGTGTCAGGCCGATCTCGTCCAGCCCGCGCATCAGGCAATCGCGGCGGAAGGGGTCGAGCTCGAAGACGAAGCGGTCCTGGAAGGGGGTGGTGACGGTCATCGTCTCCAGATCGACGGTGACCGGATGGTCCTTCGCCACCTCGAGCAGCCGGTCGACCGCTTCCTGCGGCAGCACCACCGGGACGATACCGTTCTTGACCGCATTCCCTGAGAAGATGTCCGAGAAACTCGGCGCGATCACCGCTTGAACGCCCATGTCGCCGAGCGCCCAGGCGGCGTGCTCGCGGCTCGATCCGCAGCCGAAATTGTCGCCGGCGATCAGGATCGGCGATCCGGCGTAGCGCGGATCGTCGAACAGGTTGGCGGGATCCTTGCGCACCGTCTCGAACGCGCCCCTGCCCATGCCCTGTCGGCTGATCGTCTTCAGCCAGTGCGCGGGGATGATCACGTCGGTGTCGACGTTCTTCGCCCCCCAGGGATAGGCGCTGCCCGAAACGGCGGTGACGGCCTCCATCAGTCCGCCGCTTGCGGGAAGGCCGGCAGCTTGGCGATGTCGGCCGGCTCGTGCTGGATGATCACGGTCGCATTGGCGTTCTTCGCCATGTCCTTGAACCGCTTGAACGAGGCGAGCGTGTCGGCGCGGTCGGTGTTGAAGCTCGGCACGCCCTCGCTTTCGTAATTCTCGGTGAAATGCGCCTGGTCGCCGGTCAGCAGCACATCGCCCTTGTTCTTCAGCTTGACCATCAGCCCGTGATGCCCCGGCGTGTGGCCGGGCAGGTCGATCATCCGCACGCTGCCGTCGCCGAACACGTCGCGGTCGCCCTGCACCGGCTCGACCTTGCCGCCGCCCGAGATCCAGTGGCGCACCGCATCGGGGTTGAGCCGCTTGTCGGGCGTCTTGGCCGAAAGCTCGTTCCAGTCGGCCGCGCCGATCAGCAGCGTCGCGCCGGGAAAGCTCGACGCCTGGCCGATATGGTCGAAATGGAAATGGCTGATGCCGACGCGGCCGATCTGCTCGGGCTTGATGTTCAGCTGCGCGAGCTGCTCGACCAAAGTCGTGGTGACGGTCGCGTCCATCGGCAGCTTGGGATCGATCGGCTTGCCCTTGATCGCCGCGGGGAGGCCGGTGTCCCAGATCATCAGATCGTCGCCGTGGCGGATCAGATAGCAGCTGGAGGCGAGGTTCTTCGACTTGCCGACATAGGCGTCCGTATCGGAGAACTGGTTGAGGTCGTTGGCGGCGACCGTGCCGCAATCGAGCCGGGTCAGCGTGACCCTGGCGGCCGGCTCGGACGCGGCGAACGCCGCCACGCCGCTGACGATGGTGCCCGCGACGAGCACGAACAAGGCTCTCCTCATATCTCCGCCCCCTCCTTCACATAATCCCGCACATCGGCCAGCCGCCCGGCGATCGCCGCCGCCGCGGCGCTTGCCGGCGATACCAGATGCGTGCGCGCCCCCGGCCCCTGCCGCCCGACGAAATTGCGGTTCGAGGTCGATGCGCAGCGCTCGCCCGGCGGCACCTTGTCCGGGTTCATCGCCAGGCACATCGAGCAGCCGGGCTCGCGCCATTCGAAGCCCGCCTCGGTGAAGATGCGGTCCAGCCCCTCGGCCTCGGCCTGGCGCTTGACCAGTCCCGATCCCGGCACGACCAGCGCCTGGCGCACCCCGCTCGCGACATGGCGGCCCCTGGCCACCGCCGCTGCGGCGCGCAGGTCCTCGATCCGGCTGTTGGTGCAGCTGCCGATGAAGATATGCTCGACCGCCACATCCTGCATCGCGGTGCCCGGCGTGAGGCCCATATAGTCGAGGCTCTTCCTCGCCGCCTCGCGCTTGGCCGGATCGGCGAAGCTGTCGGGATCGGGCACGCGGCCGGTCACGGCCACGACGTCCTCGGGGCTGGTGCCCCAGGTCAGCGAGGGGGCGATGTCGCTCGCCGCGAGCGTGACGGTGCGGTCGTAGCGCGCGCCCGGATCGCTCGGCAGGCCGCGCCACCAGGCGAGCGCCTTGTCCCAGACCTCCCCCGCCGGCGCCATCGGCCGGCCCCGCAGATAGGCGTAGGTGGTCTCGTCGGGCGCGATCAGCCCGGCGCGCGCGCCGCCCTCGATCGACATGTTGCTGACCGTCAGCCGCCCCTCGACCGACATCGCGCGGATCACGTCGCCGGTATATTCGATGACATGGCCGGTGCCGCCCGCCGCGCCGATCCGGCCGATGATCGCCAGCACCACGTCCTTCGCATAGACGCCGAAGCCCAGCGTGCCGTCGACGCGCACCTCCATCGTCTTCGCCTGCTGCAGCAGCAGGGTCTGCGTCGCGAGGACATGCTCGACCTCCGACGTGCCGATTCCGAAGGCGAGCGCCCCCAGCGCGCCGTGCGCGGAGGTGTGGCTGTCGCCGCAGACCAGGGTGGTGCCGGGCAAGGTGAAGCCCTGTTCGGGCCCGACGACATGGACGATGCCCTGCTCGGGCGCGACCGCGTCGATATAGCGGATGCCGAACTCGGCGGTGTTGGCCTCCAGCGCGGCGAGCTGCTGCGCGCTTTCGGGATCGGCGATCGGCAGGCGCCTACCGTCGGCGTCGAGCCGCGGCGTGGTCGGCAGGTTATGGTCAGGCACCGCCAGCGTCAGATCGGGCCGGCGGACGCGCCGCCCCGCCGCGCGCAGCCCCTCGAACGCCTGCGGGCTGGTCACCTCGTGCACCAGATGGCGGTCGATATAGATCAGGCAGGTGCCGTCGTCCCGGCGCTCGACGACATGGTCGTCCCAGATCTTTTCGTAGAGCGTGCGCGGTCGGCTGGCCATGCCAGCGCAGTTAGCGCTTTCACACGCGCGCGCAAGGCTCAGCGCATGAAGGCGCTCGACCAGGCCGCGAAGGAGAGCCACCAGTCGGTCTGCCAGACCGCGAGCCTCAGCGCCTGTGAGGCGATCAGAACGCTCGCGCCGATGATGGTGACGAGATGGACGCGCCGGCTCGACGCGATGTCCCAGGCGATCAGCGCGATCAGCAGCAGATCGGGGATGCCGAACATCGTGATCGGCCCGATCATCGCCTCGGGCCAGGGCATCCGCCCGAAGGCGGGCGACATCATGCCGATCATGCCGATCAGCATCAGCCGCTTGTGCACCTGCGGTTTGCGGCGGTTGAGCAGCGCCGCGCCGAACAGCCCGGCGAACACCGGAATGTCGATCAGCGGGATGGCGAGCCAGCTCATCGGGTCCATGCCCGGCGGCGCGGAGCCGCGCGCAGCGGCGCTGAGCGCGGTCAGCGCGGCGACGATCACCATCACCGCGACCAGCCCCATCCCGACGAGGCCCAGCCGCATGTGCAGCCGGACATTGCCCGCCGCGACCAGCGTGGCCTGGGTGACGAACAGCAATATCCAGGCGCTGAACACCAGCCCGTGCAGGTGAGTCAGCGGCGTGATCGGCCGTCCGCCGCCGGTGACCGGAAGCCAGTAATAGGTCGGCCCGAAGCCGATCAGCACGGCGAGCAGCATCGCCCAGGCCATGCCGGCGTAGAACAGCCTCTCGCTCTTGATCCGCGGCCTTACCGGCGCGGGCGCCACAGTCGCCATCGCTCACCCCCCGACAAGTGATTCGTGCGACCGCAATTGCGCCGCCTCGTCCGGGCGACGGCTGCGGGTTCATACTTCACAATCGAGCGGCGCAAAAGACCCGATCAGCGGGCGCGATAATCGGCCGTGATCGTGCCGCAGATCGCCAGCTCGGCCTCGTGGCTCGCCTCGCGCCAATGCTCGGCCAGCGCGGCCGTCTCCCATTCGCGTATCGCCGGATGGGCGAGCATGTTGTCGACCCAGCCCTGCCCCGCCACGCCGACCTCGAGCCCGTAGGTGCGCACGCGGAACGCGACCGGCGCGTAGAAGGCGTCGACCGCAGTGAAGGCGTCGCCCGCCAGCCACGGGCCGCCGAAGCAGCCCAGCCCCTCCGCCCACAGCTCGGCGATGCGCCCGACATCCTTCCTGAGCGCGTCGGACATCGGCTTGGGCGCGACTCGGACGCCGACATTCATCGTGCAATCGCTCCTGAGCGCGGCGAAGCCGCCGTGCATCTCCGCCGAGGCGGACATCGCCCAGGCGCGGGCGTCCTCGCTCGCCGGCCACACCTGCGGATAGCGGTCGGCAAGGTAGAGCGCGATGCCGAACGAATCCCACACCGTCCGCTCCCCGTCGATCAGCACGGGCACCTGCCCGGTGGGAGAAAATGCGCGGAAGTCCTCGTAATTGCTCGGCTTGGTGAACGGTTCCAGGCGATCCTCGAAGGGGATGCCCAGCGCCTTCATCAGCAGCCAGGGCCGGAGCGACCAGCTCGAATAATTGCGGTTGGCGGTGATGAGGGTGAGGGTCATGGCATCGCCTTGTCGAGAAATCGGACGCTGTCGTCCAGCACCGATGCCTTGCCGCGAAACGGTTTCGAGATCGCCATGACCACCTCCTCGTGGCTGAGGCCGCGATAGTTACGATATTCGACCGGCGCGCCGAGCGATTCGAGCTTCTTCGCCAGGTTGATCGCGTTGCGCGGGCGGACCACGGTGTCGTCGCTCGAGGTGACCAGCAGCAGCGGCGGCGCATCGGCGCGGGCGAAGGTGATCGGCTGGGTCATCGCCGGATCGGCGGCGCCCTTCATCGCCTCCACCGCGCGCGGGGAGGTCCAGGGGTAGAAGTCATAGGGGCCGCTGAGGCCCACGCCCGCCTTGACGATGCCCGGATCGACGCCTTCCGCCCCCAGCCAGCGCCGGTCGAGCGCGAGCATCGCCACGGTGTACGCCCCGGCCGAATGCCCCGCGAGCGCGACACGGTCCGGATCGCCGCCATAGCGCGCGATATTGTCGCGCACCCATTTCACCGCCTGCGCGCCGTCCTGGACGAAGGCGGGAAAGCGGACGCCGGGAACCTTGCGGTAATCGGGCACGACGACGACGTAACCGCGCCCGGCATAGGCGCGGCCGGCAAAGCCGTATTCCTGGCGCCGGCCCTTCACCCAACCGCCGCCATGCCAGAAGATCAGCACCGGCCGTGGCCGATCGGCCTCAGCTTCCGGCCGCCAGACATCCAGCCTCTGGCCGTGCGTGCCGAAGGCGATGCCCTCGCCCGCGCGCTCGACGCCCGATCCGCCGCCGGTGATCCGGTCGAGCCCGTTGAGCATCCCCGGCGGCGAGCAGGCCGACAGCGTCGCCGCCAGCCCGATGCCGAGGACGCCCGGCCTCACGCGATGTAGGTCGCTGTCGTCTTGGCGGCGACCTCGTCGGCGGTGACGCCCGGCGCCAGCTCGATCAGCTTGAACGGGCTGTCGTGATCGGGCCGCTGGAACACGGCAAGATCGGTGATCACCATGTCGACCACGTTCTTCCCCGTCAGCGGCAATGTGCACGAGGGGATGAACTTGGGATCGCCGTTCTTGCTGGTGTGCTCCATCACCACGATGATCTTCTTGACGCCGGCGACCAGGTCCATCGCCCCGCCCATGCCCTTGATCATCTTGCCCGGGATCATCCAGTTGGCGATGTCGCCATTCTCCGCGACTTCCATCGCGCCCAGCACGGTCAGGTCGATATGCCCGCCGCGGATCATCGCGAAGCTGTCCGACGAGCTGAAATAGACCGACGACGGCAGCTCGCTGATCGTCTGCTTGCCGGCGTTGATCAGGTCGGGATCTTCCTCGCCCGCATAGGGGAACGGCCCGATCCCCAGCATCCCGTTTTCGGATTGCAACGTAACGGTCATTCCCGCGGGGATGTGGTTGGCGACCAGCGTGGGGATGCCGATGCCGAGATTGACGTAATAGCCGTCCTTCAACTCCCTGGCGGCGCGCGCCGCCATCTGGTTGCGATCCCAGCCCTTGCTTTCCTGGGCCATCTTCATTCGTCTCCCATCGGATCGGACCAGCGCTTGTCGGCCGGGAAGACCTGGTCGAAACCGCCAGCGACCCCCGATCCGTAAACAGGATTGGGCAGGATGAACCAGCCGCTGCCCCAAAGCGGCGCGACCATCGGCTGGACCGCCACCGCCCGCCGCGCAGAGATCGGCGAATAGGTGTTGAACAGGTCGCTGAAATCGCCGAGCTGATCGCCCACCAGCGCGACCACGCAATATTTGTCGGCGATCCGCCAGCGGCGCTCGTCCTTGCCGCCCTCGGCGCCGTCTTCGCGCAGCCACAAGGTGTCGCCCGGGACGGCGCTCCCCAATCCGGCGCCCTCGAGCGCGGCGGCGGTCGCGGCGGCATTGGCGGCAGAGCGGTTGGAGTTGAACACGACCGCGATGCCGGCGCGCCGCGCCGCCTCTATCGCCTCGCGCGCGCCCGGCACGGCGGAGACCTGGTTCGCGCCGGTCTGCTCCCAGCGCTGCCAGCGCGCCTCGTCATAGGCGGCGCCGGTGCGCGCGGCATGGCCTTCGAAGCCGACGTTCAGCAGGACGGTCTCGTCGATGTCGAACACCACCGCCAGCGGCTTGCCGTCGCAGGGCACGAAGCCCGGCCGGTCGAGCGTCGCCCCCTTGGCGAGGACCGTCGAGATCGCGGGACGGCCGGCGATCTTGTCCTGCGCACGCGATGCGAGCCATTCGCCGAGCGCGTTATAGGCCTGGACGCCGGTGGCGGCGGCCTCGCCCGATCCGTAGAGATAGCGCATGGCCGATGCGGGCTCGAGCGGCGCCGCGGAAGCCGGCGGCGCGGACGGTGCAGCCGGCTTTGGAGCAGGAGACGCGCTTGCCGGCGGCCGCTCCGCCACGCGGACAGGTGCTGCGGCCGCTTCCGGCGGCGCAGCGGGAGCCGACGATTCCTCCGATCCCGAATCGAGCACCGACTTGCCGGCCAGCGTGCCGGTCGCCGCCAGCGGAATCGCCGCGGCCACGCAGCCCGAAAGCAGCGTGGCGGTCGAACAAAGCGCCAGTAGACGGATCATGGCTCAGCCCTCTCGCGTACGGTGCGGAACTCGATCTTCTTGTCGTATGGGCTACCTATGATCATGCGCTTCACATAGATGCCGGGAAGGTGGACCGCATCTGGATCGAGGCTGCCGGCCGGCACCACCTCCTCCACTTCGGCGACGCATATTTTTCCTGCCGTCGCCATGGGTTGGTTGAAGTTCCTCGCGGTCTTCCTGAAGATCAGGTTGCCCGCCTCGTCGGCCTTCCAGCCCTTGATGATCGAAAGATCGGCGCGGATGCCGCGTTCCAGGATATAGTCCTCGCCGTCGAAATTCTTGATCTCCTTGCCCTCGGCCACCTGCGTGCCGACGCCGGTCCTGGTATAGAAGCCTGGGATCCCTGCGCCGCCCGCGCGGCAGCGTTCGGCAAGCGTGCCCTGGGGGCAGAACTCGACCTCCAGCTCGCCCGCCAGATATTGCCGCTCGAACTCCTTGTTCTCGCCGACATAGCTGGAGATCATCTTGCTGACCTGCCGCGTGCGCAGCAGCTTGCCCAGCCCCTCGCCGTCGATCCCGGCGTTGTTGCTGGCGATGATCAGGCCGGAGACCCCCGAATCGCGGATCGCGTCGATCAGCCGTTCGGGGATGCCGCAGAGGCCGAAGCCCCCGGCGCAGATGGTCATGCCGTCATGCAGCAGCCCATCGAGCGCGGCGGCGGCATCGGGATAGAGTTTCTGCACGGCAAGCCTCCCATCATCCGACACAGGCGATAGTCGGGCCGCCCCGTGCGGGTCAACCCAACCTGAATGACCATTCAACTTTGCTGGAGCGCCAAGCCCAGGCCGGGGCGAGGCCAGCGCATCCTCGCCAGCCTTCCGGTGCCCGACAGCGTGATCCACGCGTCGCGCATATCCGTGCCGCCGAAGCAGATGTTGGTGGTGAAGATGTCGGGCGTCGGCACGAACTCCACCGGCGATCCGTCGGGCGCGATCACGCTGATCCCGCTCTCGCCGATGGTGGCGACGCAGATGTTGCCGCCTTGCTCCACCGCCAGCGAATCGAAGAATTTGTAGCCGGCGGGGCGGTGGAGCGGGATGCCGGGTCCGCCCGGGCCGGCGGCGCCGTCGACCCTGCCCGGCGCGGTCACGTTGAACGCCATCAGCCGGCAGGTGTAGGTCTCCGCCGCGTAGAGCCGTCCGCCATCGGGCGACAGGCCTATGCCGTTGGGGTTCTCCGACGGGAAGATGACCTCCTCCAGCCGGCCGCCATCGGCCCTCGCATAGAAAATGCCCGTGATATCGCGCTCTCGCGCGCGATTCTTGCCATGATCGCTGAACCAGAATCCGCCATGGCCGTCGAACACCAGATCGTTCGGCCCGCGCAGCGCGCAGCCGAAATCGCCGTCGCGGTAGAGCGTCTCGACCGCGCCCGTGGCGATGTCGATCCGCTCGATCCGCCCGCCGGCATAATCGGACGCGGTGCCGTGGGGCGCGAGCAGCCCCTCGCGCTCGATCCAGCCGAAGCCGCCATTGTTGCAGCAATAGAGCTTGCCGTCCGGCCCCATTGCCAGCCCGTTCGGCCCGCCGCCGGGCTCCGCCACCGTCTCTTTCGATCCGTCCGGCCGCACCCGCGTGATCCGCCCGGCGGCGATCTCGACCAGGATCACGCTGCCGTCGGCCATCGCCACCGGGCCTTCCGGAAAGCGCAGGCCGTCCGCGACGATCTCGAGCTCCGTCATCCTCCTCTCCTTTGTCGTTGGCGCTATGAACACGCATTGCGAGGCGTTAGGCAACCGCCATGACCAAGACACGCACCGGGGGCCGCATCCTCGTCGATCAACTCGTCGCGCAGGGCTGCGACCGCATCTTCACCGTGCCCGGCGAGAGCTTCCTCGCCGTGCTCGACGCGCTGCACGACACGCCGGGGATCGATCTGGTGGTGTGCCGGCAGGAAGGGGGCGCCGCCTTCATGGCCTGCGCCGACGGGGCGATGACCCAGCGGCCGGGCGTCGCCTTCGCCACGCGCGGCCCCGGCGCGACCAACGCCTGCATCGGCGTGCATGTCGCGCGCCAGGATTCGCAGCCGATGATCCTGTTCATCGGCGATGTGGATCGGGGGACGCGGGACCGCGAGGCGTTTCAGGAGGTCGATTTCCAGGCGATGTTCACGCCCCTCGCCAAGTGGGCGGCGCGGATCGACGACGCCCGCCGCATCCCCGAATATGTCGCGCGCGCCTATGCCGTGGCGATGAACGGCCGCCCCGGCCCGGTGGTCCTCGCGCTTCCGGAGGACATGCTGCTCGACGAGGCCGAGGCGGCGGACCGCCCGCGCGTCGAGCGCGCCGCACAGGGCTGCGAAGCGGCGGCGATGACCCGGCTGGCCGATCTGCTGGCGACCGCCGAGCGCCCGCTCGCCATCGTCGGCGGGGCGGGCTGGGATGCGCGCGCGGGCCAGGCGTTCGGCGATTGGGCGGCGCGGATCGGCCTTCCCGTCGCCGCCGCCTTCCGCCGGCAGGACGCCATCGCCAACGACTGCCCGGTCTGGGCCGGAAATCTCGGCTACGGCCCCAACCCCAAGCTGGTCGAGCGGGTCAGGGCGGCCGATCTGCTGCTCGTGGCCGGCCCGAGGCTGGGCGAGGCGACGACCGACGGCTACACGCTGATCACCCCCGAGCATCCCGGCCAGCGGCTGGTGCACGTCCATCCCGACGCGAACGAGCTGGGCATGACCTATCGCACCGATCTCGCCATCTGCGCGGGCATGGCGGAGTTCGCCGAGGCGGCGCTGATGATCGACCGTCCGGCGCTGGACGCGGGCGCCGAGGCCCATGCCGAATGGCTCGCCTGGTCGAACCCCGCTCCGCGCGAGGGCGTGGCGCTCGATCTCGGCCCCTGCGTCGCGGCGATGCGCGAGCGGCTGCCGGCGAACAGCATCATCTGCAACGGCGCCGGCAATTATTCGGGCTGGTGGCACCGCTATTGGCGCTATTGCGGCCCGGTGAGCCAGCTCGCGCCGACCGCGGGCGCGATGGGCTACGGCCTGCCGGCCGCCACCGCCGCGGCGCTGCGCCACCCGGATCGCATGGTCGTCGCGCTGGCCGGCGACGGCTGCTTCCTGATGAACGGGCAGGAGCTGGCGACCGCGGCGGCGCACGGTGCGAACCTGCTGGTGCTGGTGATCGACAACGGCGCCTACGGCACCATCCGCATGCACCAGGAGCGCGAGTTTCCGGGGCGCGTCTCGGGCACCGAGCTCGCCAACCCCGATTTCGCCGCGCTTGCCCGCGCCTATGGCTGCTGGGCGGAGACGGTGGGGACGACCGCCGACTTCGCCCCGGCGCTCGACCGCGCGCTCGCCGAGACCGGCGTGCGGCTGCTGCACCTGAAGACCGATGTCGAGGTGATCACGGCGGGAACGACGCTGACGAGGATCAGGCGCGACTGAGCTTTCGCGCGCCGCCTCCACCCAGCTCCCTATTTCAGCCGTGTCCCGTCATAATAGGTGCAGCAGTCGCTCGACAGGATGACCGTCTGGCCGAGCGCGCTGTCGGTTCGGCTATTGTTGTAAACCAGCCAGTCGGCGCCCTTCTCCGCGGCCTTCAGGATCACGCCCGGTCCCTTGGGATTGGGCTCCCATCGTCCCCGAACCAACTGTTCGCCCTTCCCCTGCCGCACGCGCCATGAATAGGTTCCGTCCGCACCGATACGGAGCGGCGGAAGCCGCATCCCGCCGCTGACCGTGCGATAGATGTAACGGCCGTCGGTCACCGTCCCCATCGCCATCGGCACGCTCACCTTCCAGTCGCCGATGAAATAGCCGGTCCAGAAGGGTTCGCGCTCGGCCCCGACGACGAAAAACGGGTCGTAGCTGCCGCTCGAACCCTCGATATTATAGCCATATACCGGATCGATGCTCTTGATGACGCCCGAATCCCAGGTCTTCCCGGCCGTGCCGCTGAACAGCACCTGCTGCCCGACCTGGTAACGGCCGGGTTTGGGCCAGCCGCGCGAGCCGCCGCTTGATCCAGGCCCCGCGGCCTTCGGACGCGCGGGCGGTGTCGTCGCCGATCCGGTCGCGGCCGTCGTCGACCGGGTCGCCGTGGCGCGTCCCTCAATCATCGCCTGAATGGCTGAATGGCGGTTCATCTTGGCCTGAGCGGCGGCGTCGCCGAAGCTCGCATGGCTGATCGCCGCATCCGCGCCGCTGTCGAGCAGCAGCCGCACTACCGCCGCGCAGCCATTGCCTGCAGCCATCATCAGCGGGGTGTAGCCCGCCGGATTCTTCGCGTTGACATCGATGCCGCGCGCCACAAGCGCCGCCGCTTCCTGCGCCCGGCAATCCTGCGCCGCTGCGATGAGCTGCGATTCGCCGACTGTCTGCGCGTTCGCCCCCGCGCAACTGGCGCTCGCCATCGCCAGGCCGATGGCGAGGTTCCGATATGTCATCCTATCTCTCCCCACTGAAATAGGAGGCTTTTATTTCGCGCCCGGCTCGCGGGTTCAAGGCAGAACTTGACGTCGGCGCGCTGCCGGCCAGCAAAAAAAGCCGCCCCGGTTGCCCGGAGCGGCCTCTTTCGTCGCATGACGACGGCTTGACGTCAGATATCGTCGCCGAGCGCGCCCTTCACCTTGCCGGCGAATTGCTGGCCCTTGCCCTTGCCTTCCTGCGCCGCGCCCTCGTCGCGCGTGGCGGGATTTTTGGACTCCTGCTTGGCCTTGCCGACGGCCTCGTTGAAGTTGCCCTTCACCTTGTCGATGAGCTCGCCCATGATGTCCTCCTAACGGTGCGGCGCGCGGGCGCGCGCCTTGCAAACACAAGAGGATAACGGCGGCAAAAGGCCGATAGTTCCGCGCGCGCCCAACCGTTCGGCGTGTTTCAGATCAATCCGGCGAGCGGCGAGGAGGGATCGGCGTACATCCGCCGCCCCATCCGCCCCGCGCGGTAGGACAGGCGCCCCGCCTCCACCGCCGCCTTCATCGCCGCGGCCATCATCACCGGGTCCTTCGCCTCGGCGATCGCGGTGTTCATCAGGACTCCGTCGCAGCCCAGCTCCATCGCCACCGCCGCGTCCGACGCGGTGCCGACGCCGGCATCGACCAGCACGGGCACCTTCGCGCCCTCGACGATCAGGCGGATGGTGACGCGGTTCTGGATGCCGAGGCCCGATCCGATCGGCGCGC
Organism: Sphingomonas gilva; assembly: GCF_003515075.1. Taxonomy (GTDB): domain Bacteria; phylum Pseudomonadota; class Alphaproteobacteria; order Sphingomonadales; family Sphingomonadaceae; genus Sphingomonas; species Sphingomonas gilva. The sequence goes on along the minus strand of NZ_QWLV01000004.1, from coordinate 86,615 downwards.
CCAGCGGCATGATCGCCACCGCGCCCGCCTCTTCCAGCTGCTTCGCGGCGATCGGATCGTCGACGCAATAGACCATCGGCTTGAAGCCGTCCTTCACCAGGATTTCAGTGGCTTTGAGCGTTTCCCTCATATCCGGATACAAGGTCCGCGCCTCTCCCAGCACCTCCAGCTTGACCAGATCCCAGCCCCCCGCCTCCCGCGCGAGGCGGAGCGTGCGGATCGCGCTGTCGGCGTCGAAGCAGCCTGCGGTGTTGGGCAGATAGGTGACCTTCTTCGGATCGATATAATCGGTCAGCATCGGCGCCTTGGGGTCGCTGACATTGACCCGGCGCACGGCGACGGTGACGATCTCCGCCCCGCTGGCTTCGACGGCCGCCGCGTTCTGCGCGAAGTCCCGATACTTGCCGGTGCCGACGATCAGGCGCGATCGGAAGGTCTTGCCCGCGACGGTCCAGCTGTCGTCCTCCACCGGGCGGGCATGGTCGCCACCCCCTACGAAATGGACGATCTCCAGATCGTCGCCGTCCTCGATCCGCACATCGGCCAGCGTCGATCGCGGCACGATCTCCAGGTTGCGCTCTACCGCCACCTTCTCGGGCACCAGGCCCAGTTCGTTAGCGAGATCGGCGATGGTCATGCCGTCGGCGACGCGGCGGTGCTCGCCGTTGACCGTGATCGAGATGGTGCCGTCGGTGTGCAAAGCGCGGTTTCCGTGATGATGCGCCCGAAAAGCGTGTCTCGACTTCGCTCGACACGAACGGGTATTGGGGTGCGCGCGATATAGGGGCCGCACCGGGCAGCCCGCAACCGACAAGGGGATGGCAGTGGCCGATACCGTCTATGTGCTGAACGGCCCCAACCTCAACCTGCTCGGCCTGCGCGAGCCGGAGATCTACGGATCGGACACGCTCGACGATATCGCCGGCCAGTTGGAAGACCGCGGGCGCGCGTTGGGGCTGGAGATCGAGATGCGCCAGTCCAACCATGAAGGGCATTTGGTCGACTGGCTGCACGAGGCGCAGGCGGAGGGGGCGAAGGCGGTGCTGCTCAACGCCGGCGCGCTGACCCACACCTCGCTCGCGCTCTACGACGCGATCCGGTCGATCAGGACGCCGGTGATCGAGGTGCACATCTCCAACCCCGTGGCGCGCGAGGAATATCGCCGTCACAGCTATGTCGGCATGGCGGCGAAGGGAACGATCGCCGGGTTCGGTGCGCTTTCCTACTCCCTCGCGCTTGAAGCCGCCGCGCGTCTCTGACACAGGGCGCGCTTTCCCATACGGCACACGAGAAGGGCCGCCATGAACGAGACGACAAAGGGCGCAATGCAGATCGACGCGGAGCTGGTGCGCCAGCTCGCCGAAATGCTCGACGCGACGCAGCTGACCGAGATCGAGGTGCAGGACGGCGACCGCAAGGTCCGCGTCGCGCGCACGCTGACCGCCGCGCCCGCGCCGGTCTATCACGCCGCACCCGCTCCTGCGTCCGCGCCCGTCGTCGCCCCCGCCGCCAGCGAGACGGCGGCGCCCGTCCCCGCCGCGGGCCACGCCAACGCGGTCAAGTCGCCGATGGTCGGCACCTGCTACCTGGCGGCGGAGCCCGGCGCGGCGCCGTTCATCGCGGTCGGCAAGAGCGTCTCCGCGGGCGATACGCTGCTGATCGTCGAGGCGATGAAGGTAATGAACCCGATCACCGCGCCCAGCGCGGGCACGGTCAAGGCGATCCTGGTCGACAACGGCCAGCCGGTCGAATTCGACCAGCCGCTCGTCGTCGTCGAGTAACGCCGCGTGGCAATCTCGAAAGTCCTGATCGCCAATCGCGGCGAGATCGCGCTGCGCATCCACCGCGCCTGCCATGAGATGGGGATCAAGACGGTGGCGGTGCACTCCACCGCCGACGCCGATGCGATGCACGTCCGCCTGGCCGACCAGGCGGTGTGCATCGGCCCGCCCGCGGCGTCCGAAAGCTATCTCAACATCCCCAACATCATCTCCGCCGCCGAGGTGACGGGGGCGGACGCGATCCATCCCGGCTACGGCTTCCTTTCGGAGAACGCCCGCTTCGCCGAGATCGTCGAGCATCACGACATCGCCTTCATCGGCCCCAAGCCCGAGCATATCCGCACCATGGGCGACAAGGTGGAGGCGAAGCGCACCGCGGGCGCGCTCGGCCTGCCGCTGGTGCCCGGTTCGGACGGCGCGATCAGCGACGTGGCGGAGGCGCGGCGGCTGGCGGCGGAGATCGGCTACCCCGTGATCATCAAGGCGGCGTCGGGCGGCGGCGGGCGCGGCATGAAGGTCTGCACGTCCGAGGACAGCCTCGAAACGCTGATGCAGCAGGCGGGGACCGAGGCCAAGGCGGCGTTCGGCGACGCGACCGTCTATATGGAGAAATATCTCGGCAATCCGCGCCATATCGAGTTCCAGGTCTTCGGCGACGGCAACGGCAACGCGATCCATCTCGGCGAGCGCGACTGCTCGCTCCAGCGCCGGCACCAGAAGGTGGTCGAGGAGGCCCCCTCCCCCGTCATCACCCCCGAGGAGCGCGACCGGATGGGCGCGATCGTGGCGAAGGCGATGGCGGACATGGGCTATCGCGGCGCGGGGACGATCGAGTTCCTGTGGGAAGCGGGCGAGTTCTACTTCATCGAGATGAACACGCGCCTGCAGGTGGAGCATCCGGTGACCGAGGCGATCACCGGGCTCGATCTGGTGCGCGAGCAGATCCGCATCGCCGACGGCCATCCGCTGACCCTGCGCCAGGAGGATGTGCAGTTCCGCGGCCACGCCATCGAATGCCGCATCAATGCGGAGAACCCGAAGACCTTCGCGCCCTCGCCGGGGCTGGTGAAGGGCTATCACGCGCCGGGCGGGATGCATGTCCGCGTCGATTCGGGGCTCTACGCCGGCTACCGGGTGCCGCCCTATTACGACAGCATGATCGCCAAGCTGATCGTCTACGGCACCACCAGGAACGGCGCGCTCCGCCGCCTGCGCCGCGCGCTGGAGGAGTTCGTCATCGACGGGGTGACGACCACCATCCCCTTGCACCAGGCGCTGCTCGACGATCCCGATTTTCAAGCGGGCGACTATACGATCAAATGGCTGGAGGAGTGGCTGGCGCGGCAAGGAGATTAGCCCGTCGCCCCTGCGCAGGCAGGGGCCTTTGGGTTTGTGGCACATCCGAACGTGGCGCTTGCCGACCGAGGCCCCCGCCTCCGCGGGGGCGACGGGTTGAAACAAGTTCAGCGTGACGGAGTTGGTGGCGCATGAAAGCCACGATCTACCACAATCCGCGCTGCGGCACCTCGCGCAAGACGCTGGAGATCCTCGAGGCCGAGCCCGGCGTCGAGATCGAGGTGATCGACTATCTGAAGACCCCGCCGTCGCGCGATGAGTTGAAGCGGCTCTATGATCGCGCCGGCATCACCCCGCACCAGGGCCTCAGGACCAAGGAACGCCTCGCCGAGATGCTCGATCTCGCCCATGTCAGCGATTCGGCGGTGCTCGATGCGATGGTCGAGGACCCGATCCTGATCGAGCGGCCGATCGTCGAGACCGAAAAGGGCGTGCGCCTGTGCCGGCCGCAGGACAAGGTGCGCGAAATCCTGTAGCGTGGCCGCGCAACCCAGCCGAGGACGACGCGCCTGACCCACCATCCCGGCCCGCCGCTAGACCCGCTGATGCTGCTTCGCGCCTATGCGATGGGCATCTTCCCGATGGCGGACAGCCGCGATGCCGGCGGGGTCTATTGGGTCGAGCCGCGCAAGCGCGGCATCCTGCCGCTCGACCGCTTCCACCTTTCGCATTCGCTGCGCCGGACGCTGGTGCGCGACCGCTTCCGCGTCACCGCCGACGCCGCCTTCGAAAGCATCATCGCGCTGTGCGCCGAGGCTGCGGCCGACCGCGAGGAGACCTGGATCAACCGCCAGATCGAGAACGCCTTCGTCACGCTGCACCATCAGGGCCATGCCCATTCGATCGAGGTGTGGGACGGGGAGCGGCTGGCCGGCGGGCTCTACGGCCTCGCGCTGGGCGGCGCGTTCTTCGGCGAATCGATGGTCAGCCGGGTGGCGGACGCCTCCAAGGTCGCGCTCGCCTGGCTGGTCGCGCGTCTCCGGGTCGGCGGGTTCAGCCTGCTCGATTGCCAGTTCCTCACCCCGCACCTCGCCTCGCTGGGCGCGATCGAGGTGACGCGCGCCGACTATATGGCGTTGCTGGAGGGTGCGCTTTCCTCGGCCGAGGGTGCGCTCGGCGTCGCGGTCGTGCCCGATTCGGCGCCCGCACCCTGGTTCGGCGCGCTCGACGGCCTGCGCGCGCCGCCCGATCCGCCCCCGCCCCCGCCCTCGCCCAGCACGATCGTGTCGGGCCCCTTGTCGGGGAAGGCCATCGTGCAGCTCTTGGGCCAGACGTCGTAGATCGGGTGGATGACGACGTTGAAGCGCGGCTGCTCCTTGTAGAGCCAGCCGGAGAACACGCGCCGCCACTTGGCGTCGGGCCCGCGCACGTCGAGCTGGACGAACGCGCCGGTCAGCTTCTCCGGTTCCCACGGCGCGGTGCGCTCGCAGGCCGACAGGCGCACCACCGCGTCGCCGATGCGCACCGCCTGGCCTGGCTTCAGCGTCAGGTCGCGCGAGGTGCCGTTGCGCTTGTTGAGCAGGCCGATCACCGCCTCGCGCTCGGCCATCGGGGTCGCGCCGGCGTCGATGTCGACATCGATCGGCGCGTCGATCGTCTCGACGCCGCCCGTGCTGCGCTGCCGTGGCGAGGGCGCGGGAGCAGGCGGCGGCGGCTCGACCGCGTTCTCCAGCTCGGGCGCGGCTTGGTTGTCCTCCTGCAGCGCGATCGCGGTCGCGCCGAAGGCGAACAGCCCCAGCACCGCTGCGCCCGCGATCAGCCGGTTCCTCACCCCTCGGGGCTCCACGCCTCGTAGTCGCCCGTCGCGGCGGCGCGCCGGCCGCCCTCCTCCAGCGCGCCCCTGGGACGATAGGCGAAGCTGGTGCCGGTCATGTTGGCGGCGGCTTCCTTCTCCCACCGGCGGGGCGGCGGCAGCGACTTGTCGGGCACGTCGGCGACCTGGTGGTGCAGCCAGCCATGCCATTCGGGCGGCACGCGGCTGGCGTCGTTGGCGCCGTTGTAGATCACCCAGCGGCGCGGGTTGCCGGCGGTGTCCTTGCCGCCCTGCCAATAGACGTTGCCAAGCGAATCGGTGCCCATCTTCGTCTTGCCGCGCAGGCCGAGATGGGTGCCCCAGGTGGCGCCGTTCCACCAGGTGAAGATCGAACCGAGGATGCTCATGGCCACGCGCTTACCGCCATCGCCGGGGCGCGGCAATGGGCGGAGGGCTCAGTTGGCCGACGGTCCGCCCGGCCAGCTCACCCGGTCGTCCTCCGAGATGCCCAGCTCGGCGGTGCGCCCGGCGACGAGCTCCAGCACGGCCGCGACCGGCTCGCCCGAGGGAATCGGGTCGGTCGAATAGGGCACGGTGTTCTCGGCGATCGAGGCGATCGTGCCGTCGGCGCGGATGAAGACGATGTCGAGCGAGGTCGGCGTGTTCTGCATCCAGAAGCTCGCCACCCGCGGCGGGCCTTCGGGCGGATAGGGGGCGAACAGCATCGCCGATTGCGGGCCCAGGTCGGTGCGGTACATCAGCCCGCGCTGCTGCAGTTCGACCGTGTCGGCGATCTCGGCCTGGAAAATGTGCGTCTTGCCGTCGGCGGTTCGGATGGTGACCGGCGCCAGCTGCTTCGCCGCCTCGCCATTGGCGCTGGTCGCCGCATCGGTGGTGGCGTTGCACCCCGGCATGACGATCAGCAGGGCGGCGGCAATTCCCAGAAAACTACGCTTCACGATCACCTCAATCGGCCTTTTCCACCATCACCGCCAGCGGCCCCTTGCGCCCGTCGACCACGCGCGCGCGCATCACGTCGCCCGGCTCCACCTCCGCAACGCCCGCGCGGCGCAAGGTTTCCATATGGACGAAGATGTCGGCGCCGTCGCTTTCGCGAATCAGGAAGCCGTATCCCTTCAGGCGGTTGAACCATTTGACGCTGGCCGGCTCGAAATCGCCCGCGCTGTCGATCAGCGCGACCGGATCGACCCGGTCGGGATCGCGCGCGCGCCGCTCGCCCGCCGCCTCGATCGCGGTCGACAGATCGATCGCGAGGATGTCGCGCGCCTGATAGCCGCGGTCGCGGCGCACCGCGACCACCTCCGCCCGCGCGCCTTCGGGAAGGCTCCGGCGGCCGTGCGGCTGCAGCACCGAAAAATGCACCAGGATATCGCCGATCGCCGCGTCGTCGGCCACCAGAAAGCCGAATCCCCGGGTCACGTCGAACCATTTGAGCGTGCCCCACAGGCGCAGCTCGTCTTCGGCCTCGCTGTCCATTTCATCGTCGATGGCGCGCGCCACCGCTGGGTCCTCACGCATCACACATTCCCCCGAAGGGAGACGATATCACGAAAGCGCGCGAATCGAGGAGTCGGTATCGGAATTTTTATGGATTTTCATGCAAACTGTCCTCATTCGGGGCATCGACGATCCGCCGCGCGACATCGAAGCCATGGCCCGCGCGGATCATCGCGGCGATCTGTTTCCGGCGGGCGGCCGAATCGCTCGCGGCATCGCCGAACGGCCCGAAACGGCGGCGGCGGGCGAGAATGATCGCGGCTGCGAGCGCGCCCTCCTCTGCGCTTTGGAGCGTTTCCGCCCGCATGTCCTCCTCGATCCCCGCCTGGTGCAGCGCGACCGCGATGCGCCGCGCGCCATAGCCGCGCCGCCCCATCGATTCGGCGCGCGAACGGGCGAACGCCTCGTCGTCGACATAGCCGCTGGCGGCGAACTCGTCGGCCAGCGCCTGCAGATCGGGCGGCGCCCCGCCGGCCCAGCCGCGCTCCTTCAGCTTGCGCGCCAGATAGGCCGCCAGCCTGGCCCGCGTGGTGGCGAAGCGCGCGGCATAGTGCAGCGCCAGATCGCGCAGGCTGCGCGAATCGAGCGGCGGCCGCGGCCGGCGGGGATCGTTACGGGCCATGCGCCTTGTTTGTGCCATAGTCGCACCCGAATTTGAACGCGGCCACCTGTCACCGCTCTATCGCAGGTGCGCCGGACCATATCCGGCGCAACCGGGTCGCAAAGATGAGGAACGACGTGCTGGTTGAAGAGACGATTGCCCCGACGAATCGCGTGTCCGGCACGCCCACGACCGATTCGTTGCCGCGCCGCTTTTCCGATTTCGCCACGTTGGGCGAGGCGCTGGATTACGCCGCCACCGGCGCGCGCGGGCTGAACTTCCACGATGCGCGCGGCAACCTCGCCCATGCCTATGGCTATGCCGAGCTGCGCGCCGACGCGATCGCCGCGGCGCATCGCCTGATCGCGGCGGGAATCAAGCCCGAGGACCGCATCGCGCTGGTCGCGGAGACCGGCGCCGAATTCGCGACGCTGTTCTTCGGCGCGGTCTATGCCGGCGCCTGGCCGGTGCCGCTGCCGCTGCCGACCAGCTTCGGCGGACGCGATTCCTATATCGATCAATTGAAGGTCCAGCTCGCCAGCTCGGATCCGAAGATGCTGCTCTACCCCGCAGAGCTCGCCCAGATGGCGGGCGAGGCCGCGCGCCAGAGCGGGGTCGAGGGCGTGGATTACGAATCCTTCCTCGCGCGCGAGGCGGCGGAGGCGGCGCTGCCCGCCGCCGGCCCGGACGACATCGCCTATCTGCAATATTCCAGCGGATCGACCCGCTTCCCGCACGGCGTCGCCGTCACTCACGCGGCGCTGCTCAACAACCTCGCCGCGCACGCGCATGGCATGGACCTGCTCGACAGCGATCGCTGCGTCTCCTGGCTGCCCTGGTATCATGACATGGGGCTGGTCGGCTGCTTCCTGTCGCCCGTCGCCAACCAGGTGTCGGTCGACTATCTGAAGACCGAGGATTTCGCCCGGCGCCCGCTCGCCTGGCTCGACATGGTCAGCCGCAACAGCGGCACCACCCTCTCCTATTCGCCGACCTTCGGCTACGACATCTGCGCGCGCCGCATGTCGAGCCAGACCAGGGCGTCCGACCGCTTCGATCTCAGCCGCTGGCGCGTCGCGGGCAACGGCGCGGACATGATCCGTCCGGACGTGATGCAGGCGTTTGTCGACGCCTTCGCCGATGCGGGGTTCAAGGCGTCGGCCTTCCTGCCGTCCTACGGCCTGGCGGAGGCGACGCTGGCGGTGTCGATCATGCCGCCGGGCGAGGGCATCATCGTCGAGCTGGTCGAGGAAACCCAGCTTTCCGGCGGCGAGCAGGGCGTCGGCCGGCCGCAGCGCTATCGCGCGATCGTCAATTGCGGAAAGCCGGTCAAGGACATGGCGGTCGAGATCCGCGAGGAGGACGGCACGCCGCTCCCCGAAAAGGCGATCGGCAAGGTGTGGTGCAAGGGGCCGTCGATCATGCACGGCTATTTCCGCGATCCGGAGGCGACCGCCGCCTGCATGCAGGGCGATTGGCTGGACACCGGCGACATGGGCTATCTGTCGGACGGCTATGTCTACATCGTCGGCCGCGCCAAGGACATGATCATCATCAACGGGCGCAACCACTGGCCGCAGGACATCGAATGGGCGGTGGAGCAGATTCCGGGCTTCAAGGCGGGCGACATCGCCGCCTTCGCCATCACCACCCCGGGCGGCGAGGAAACCCCGGCGGTGCTGGTCCAGTGCCGCACCTCCGACAATGCCGAACGCAGCCGCCTGCGCGATGCGATTCGCGATCGGGTGCGCTCGATCACCGGCATGAACTGCGTCGTCGAACTGGTTCCTCCCCGTACGCTGCCGCGCACCTCCTCGGGCAAGCTCAGCCGGGCGAAGGCGCGCAATCTCTATCTGAACGGCGAGATCAAGCCCTACGCCATCGCCGCCTGAGAAGTGCCGCAGGCGGCATGAGCCATGCCAAGCCACAAACTTTCTTGAAGGCCTGTGACAACCGCTCGTCACCCCGGACCTTTCGACAGGCTCAGGGTGACGAACGCATTGGACGTTGATGATTTCGTCAGAACAACGCTCGTCGTCGATGCTCTTCCGTTGCATTTTTTTGATGGTTGGCGCTCGACCATAACCGATCGCTAACCCTGCCGGGACTAATCCCCGCGGGTGACCAGCAAAGCCGCCTCTCACTTCGCCAATACGCGTATCGACGCGCGTGCCCTGCTCGGCCTGTCCGACCCCAGCGACCGCGACTGGGGGCAGATACGCGCGGCGCAGATCGACGCCGCCAACAACTCGGCCCTGCTGCGCTTCGCGGTCAACGTCGTCGCCGCCAGCCTGCTCGCGCTGCTGTTCACGCCGACGCTGCCCGGCTGGGTGGTCGGCGGATGGATGGCGGCGATGCTGGGCGCGCAGTTGGTCATCGTGCTCAAGCGAATCGCCCGCCGCCGCGAACATGCCCGCAACGCCTCCCCGGCGGAGATCCGCGGACCGGTGATCGAAGCGGTGGTGCTCGCGCTGATCTGGTCGATCCCGCCCCTGGGCCTGGCCTCGATCGCGACGCCCGAGCAGATGCTGGGTCTGTGGGTGATCCTGTCGACCATCATGACCGCCTCCGCCATCGCCTTCGCCGGCGTGCCGCTGGCGACGGTCTGCTTCCTCGGCGTGCTGGGGCTGTCGATCTGCGTCACCCTGGGCTTTTCCGAACAGCCGGTGCTGCTGGTCGCCGCCGTCACCTTCATCGGCGCGCTGATCTATGGCTGCCTGCTGCGCGGCCATTCGCTGGCGACGATGTGCGTCGACGAGATCGCCATCGAGGAGCGCGACGAGACCGTCAGCCTGCTGCTGCGCGAGTTCGAGGATCACGGCGCCGACTGGCTGTGGGAGATCGACAGCGCGCGGCGCGTCGTCCACGCCTCGCCGCGCTTCGCCCATGCGCTGCAGCTCGCGGCGTCCGACATCAACGGCAAGCCGATCCTGCAGCTGCTCGCCGGCGACACCTGGGAGGCGGGCAATTTCTCCGCCGGGCTGCGCGCCTTCGCCGAGAAGCTCAAGAGCCGCGAGGCGTTCCGCGACATCCTGCTGCCGGTGAAGGTCGCCGGAGAGGAGCGCTGGTGGGAGCTTTCGGCCTCTCCCCGCATCGACGAGCGCGGCAATTTCCTGGGGCTCCGCGGCGTCGGATCGGACGTCACCGAGGCGCGCCAGTCCGCCGACAAGATCAACCGCATGGCGCGCTTCGACACGCTGACCGGACTTCCCAACCGCCTGATGATCCATGAAACGCTCGCCCGCGCGATGAGCGAGGCGGACAAATGGGGCAGCCGCAGCGCCTTCTTCATGATCGATCTCGATCGCTTCAAGGCGGTCAACGACACGCTCGGCCATCCGGTGGGCGACCGGCTGCTCAGCCGCGTGTCCGAACGGCTCGCCCAGATCATGAGCGAGAACGAGCTGTGCGGCCGGCTGGGCGGCGACGAGTTCGCCGTGGTGGTGCGCGACGCAAGCGATTCGACGCGGCTGGAGATGCTCGCCCACCGCATCATCGAGACGCTGTCACGGCCCTATGAGGTCGATCAGCACACGCTCTATATCGGCGCGTCGGTCGGCGTCGCGGTCGCGCCGCGCGACGGGCGCACCGCCGAGACGCTGATCCGCTCGGCCGATCTCGCGCTCTATCGCTCCAAGGACGCGGGCGGCGGCGTGTTCCACGCCTATGAGCCGCAGCTCCACGTCCAGGCCGAGGAGCGGCGGATGCTCGAGATCTCGCTGCGCCAGGCGCTGAAGCGCGGCGAGATGCACCTCGCCTACCAGCCCATCGTCTCGGCCGAGGACGGGTCGCTCGAAGGGTTCGAGACGCTGTTGCGCTGGAGCCATCCGGAGATGGGCCCGATCTCGCCGGTCAAGTTCATCCCCGTCGCCGAGGATGCGCGGCTGATCGCGCCGATCGGCGAATGGGTGCTGCGCACCGCCTGCGAGGAGGCGGCCAAATGGCCCAGCCACACCCGCGTCTCGGTCAACGTCTCGCCCGAGCAGCTGCACGATCCCAATTTCGTCAAGACCGTCGTCTCGGCGATGGCGAACAGCGGCCTCCCCGCCCACCGGCTCGAGCTGGAGGTGACCGAGAGCGTCTTCCTGCGCGAAGGCACCGGCGCGGTGCAGGTGCTGGAGCAGATCCTCGATCTCGGCGTGCGCCTCGCGCTCGACGATTTCGGCACCGGCTATTCCTCGCTCGGCTATCTCAGCCGCACGCGCTTCTCGACGATCAAGGTCGACCGCTCGTTCGTCCAGGGCGCGTCGAAGAAGGTGCCCGAATGCCTCGCGATCATCCGCGCGGTGGTGGCGCTCGCCGGTTCGCTCGGCATGGCGACGACGGCGGAAGGGGTCGAGGACGAAGCCGAGTACGAGATGATCCGCTCGCTCGGCTGCACCAAGGTGCAGGGCTATTATTTCGGCCGTCCGCTGCCCACCGAAGAGGCCCGCGCCCTCGCCTGCCGCGACCGCGGCCGCGAAGCCGCATAGGGTTCTTGCGGCGCGCCCCGCTTGCCGCTAGATCGCGGCTGGCCGTGTAGGGGTGTAGCTCAGCTGGTTAGAGCGTCGGTCTCCAAAACCGAAGGCCCTCGGTTCGAATCCGAGCTCCCCTGCCAACCATCCCGGATCGTGAAGTAACCCGCCAGGCGGGTTCAGCTCCTGCGGCTTCGTTGGAGAGGATGTTCCGACATATCCCTTTGCTGGAATTGCACTGAGCAAAATCAGCGTCTGGTTGAAATCCGGGTGAATCCGGCATCTCTGCTCGCGGCCGAAATCCGCAGGAAATGTTCTTGCTTTGTTCCGAATGGAGCTGTACCGTTCAAGACAGCGATTGACGTCGGCAGAGACGGAACAAGGCGCCACAGCAATGATGGGGCGGCGCCGTAACGAGAAGAGTCGGAGAGAGAGAGCCATGACTATCGGCACCTGGTCATCCATTCCCGGCCAAAATCTTGCTGGTGGTGGAATGGAGTTTCGTACCTCGGGCTACGCGACGGACGGGGACGGTGGCGGTGCGCGCTATCGGGTCATGACGACCTTGGAGGCGCCTGAGCCCGGGGAAGCGACGTCGGCGGACGGTATCCGGCTTGGCCTTAGCTACGAACAAGAAATCAATGTAAAGATGTTTGGCGCGGTGGGGGATGGAATAGCCGACGACTGGCAATCCTTCGAAGATGCCAAGAATTATTTCGATGTGAAACTCGAAAAACTTAATGCCTACGTTGATGGCGATCCGCTCGAACCAAACCTGGCGCTCGGAAGACTCTACATCCCTGGAGGCGTGTACAGGCTCGCGCAGCCTTGGCAGATAAACAAATGCGCGATCGAGATATATGGGGATACCGGCGTCCAAGGCAGCCGTCGGGCCTCAATCCTTCAAGGTGACGGAGGATATACGGTTCTCTATGTGCAGCGTGCGGATACCGATTTGGATACGAAGGTGCCCAACACCGGCAAATCCGGTGATGCGACGATCCTGCGGCACATCACAATAACGATGTCGTCTGCTGCGGATACCGATGCGCATGGTATTCGATTGCGGGCCCGCGCACATCTGGAACAGGTGCAGACCTTCGGTTGTGGCGGCGACGGCATCAACGTGGTCGCCACATCAGGTTCCGCAGATTTTGCACGCCACGGCAACGCCAATCTAACCCACATCCTCTGGTGCAAATCGACCGCGAATAGAGGATGCGGGCTTAGGATCGAAGGCGCCGATGTAAATGCATCGGTCGTTCTGGGGTTCGATGGGCAAGACAACGGCAGCTGGGGAATCTATGATGATGCATTCCTCAACGTCAGCTATCTCGGATGCCACACATCCAACAACGGTCGATCGGACGTTGGCGCCCCCGGCTACACCAATACCACGACATCCTGGGTCCAGCATGATGGATACCGTTGGTCGCTTGCGGCGGGTCAGGAGGCACTCGCAGCCTCGACGGAACCAGGAGCCGACGATCTCGTATGGATCCGCGGACAGGCGCAAGCCGCGCCAGCCACTGGCTTGCCGAGTTGGTCGGATTGGGTCGCGGCAGGAAAGATCTTCGTTTCAGGCGGACCATATGCCTGCCTGAACGACAACAGCTGCAGTGTTTTTGTCGGCTGCTATTCGGAAGGAGCGCAACCTCATAGCCAGTTACTTGCCCCTCGTTGCCAGCTTATAGGTGGCCTTCACGGATCGCCTGTGATTGGCAACTATGTGGGAGGAGCCAGCAATGCTTGGAAGTTCGACAGCGTAACCGCCGCCAGCGTCACTGCATCGGTTCGGACAACTGGTGCGCCGGTGGCTGTGCGTGCCTGGAACCAGGGCGCTGCAGGATCGGCGCGAGGTGCATCACTAGCTTTTGCCGCCGACTACAAGGCAGATGGCATAACGCCCTTTGACTGGGCGCAAATTACCGGCGTGGCGGCCAGCAACAGTTCTCCGCTAACACGCTCTGGGCGACTGATTTTCAGTCTATGGGACAAAGCATCGTCCGCGATCCTGAACACTTGGTTGATCGATCAGGAAACATTCCAGTTTCGCCCGGCGACCGACAACATTCATGATCTCGGAGCAGCGGCGACCAGGATCAAATCGACCTATTCGGTGAATTTCCGTCCAGGACCCGGCATTCAGACAAACACCGCAGGGCTGGGATCTCCGGAGGGCGCCATAACCGCGAGTCCGGGATCGCTGTATCAACGCACCGATGGTTCTGCGGGAGCAGGTCTGTACGTCAAGGATAGCGGTACAAGCCTTGTGGGATGGCGGCCCATGGCGTCATATGTCAGCGCGTCGTCCAGCTTTGGCGGGTCGAGTATTGCGCCGGCTGGCACCGCCTCCACCACAATCGCAGTGGCAGACGCTGACCTTGGCGACATCGTCGACGTTTCGCTTGGCGTTTCACTACAGGGATTGATCTTGAGCGGCTATGTCTCAGCGACGGACATCGTAACGGTCGTCCTGTTCAACCCCACAACCGCAACAATCAATCTCGCGTCGACCATTCTCAGGGCGGTGGTGTGGAAAACGGCTTAAGGAAAGAATCGCGGCTTCCTGATCGGTCTCGTTGCTTGAGATGATTGAGGTCGCTTAAAGCAGCGAGCGGTCCCGGTTTTCTATGGGCCGCCGCACGCTCAATGCATTTTCAATCGCGCCAGTCCATTATGCGCGCGCTCGGAACCTATTCCATCCGAAGCGGCTTTGCTGCGCGGATTTCCATGACGGCCACCCTCTCCCAACTTCTTGCCCTCCGCATTGAACCGCGTTACAGCGCACCCACATCCGACATCGCGGGGTGAGCCGACGGCCTGATGGGCCGGCCGGGGCCTCTTGCCCGGCGATGGTCGAAACGAACAGCAAGGAACGCCCCGGTGGCCTCACCCACGAACTTCATCAGCGGCATCCCGACCTTCATCCGCCAGGTGCGGAACGAGGCGTCGAAGGTCACCTGGCCGACCTGGGCGGAGACGGTGCGCACCGGCATCATGGTGGTGATCCTCACCACCTTCCTCGGCCTGTTCTTCTTCGCGGTGGATTCGGTGTTCAGCCGCGTCGTCACCTTCCTCCTCAGCCTCGCCGCCTAAGAAAGACGAGAGCACATGTCGCGCTGGTACATCATCCACGCCTATTCGGGCTTCGAGAACAAGGTCCGCGATTCGATCATGGCCGAGGCGACCCGCATGGGGCTCGACCGGCTGGTCGAGAGCGTCGAGGTGCCGGTGGAGACGGTGACGGAGGTGCGCCGCGGCAAGAAGGTCCAGTCCGAGCGCAAGTTCTTCCCCGGCTACGTCCTCGCCAAGCTGGAGATGAACGACGACGTCTATCACCTGGTCAAGAACACCCCCAAGGTGACGGGCTTCCTCGGCGCGTCGAAGCCGCAGCCGATCAGCGAGGCCGAGGCCGCGCGCATCCTCAACACCAAGGAGGAGGCCGCCGCGAGCCCCAAGACCCAGGTCAAGGTCGATTACGAGATCGGCGACAGCGTCAAGGTCCTGGACGGCCCCTTCGCCAGCTTCAACGGCCTGGTCGAGGAGCTCGATTTCGACAAGTCCAAGGTCAAGGTCGCGGTGTCGATCTTCGGGCGGGCGACGCCGGTGGAGCTCGACTTCGAGCAGGTCGAGCGCTCCAAATAAGCCGAAGGCTTATGTTGGATAGCGATACGGCGAAGCCGATCGCGTAGCGCGAGACCGGCCGGCGGCGCTGCGAGCGCCGACCGACGACGCGGCTTTGCCGCGTCGCCCCCTCCACCGCTCTTCGCCCACGGCTCGCTTCGCGAGCCGGCTTCGCGGCTGCGATCTGCCCCCGGCAGATCGCCGGTCGCCGCTACGCCCCCCTCCCCCGCTAAAGCGAGGGAGGATTTAGCCCCCCATCAAGGCGCCGAAACCGCCCCCTCCATCTGCTCCGGGAACACCCGCATCGCCGCGCCGGCGAGCTTCTTCGCGAGCGCCGCCGGCGCGTCGCCTGGCGTCCCCTGAGGCTGCACGGTCAGCGCGCGGCCGCGCCACACCGGCTGCATGCCGTCGCGCCGCAGGATCTCGATGCCCAGCTCGGTGACGACCAGCGGACGCATCTGCCGCTTGCCAGAGGGCATGGCGACGCGGAGCGACGCGCCCCAATTGCCGACGTCGCCGTCCGCCGGCGCCTCGGCGGCGTCGACCGCGACCTCCCCTTCCGCCCGGCGCGACACCGTCATCCGCGCGACGTAGCGGCCGCGATTGTCGCCCGGCAGCGCGAGGAACTCCCGGTCGACCAGCGCGCGCTCCACCGCCTCGGCGAACAGCCGCCGCGTCTCGGGCGAAGCCGCCTCCTCGGGCAGCGGCTCGACCGTGATCGTGCCGGGCGCCACCGCGTCCTGCGCCGGCGCGGTCGCCGGGATCGAAGCGAACGCGGCGAACGCGGCTGCTATCGTCAAAAGCTTCATGGCGGCCTCGCCTGTTGCGGACGGGGATCCGTTTCGCACAACCGGCCGGACGTGACCAGCGCCCGGCATCGGTCATGAGATCATCTGTCGGCGCAATCGATCCCGAGCTGGCGAAGCGTGTCGCGGAGCTGCCCGCTCGAATAGGGTCGTCGCAGGACATGCGTGCAGCGGTCGCCCGCGAACTGGCGGGCAAGCGCGTCGACACGCGTCTCGGAGACGATCACCAGCGCAAGGTTGGCATGAAGCGCGCGCAATTCGCGGGCAAGCGAATCGGCAGGATAATCCGAAAGCGCGTCGTCGAGGACGACCGCGTCATAGCGTCCCTGCGCGGCGCGCACCTTGCCGAGCGCCTCCCTGCCGTTGCCGGCTTCCTCGACCCGAAAGCCGATCCCCCCCAGCGCTTCCGCGGTCAGCGTTCTGACCGTGGGTTCCGCTTCGACGATCAGCACGCATTCGGTGCGGCCATTGTCCAGCATGTCCCGGATCTTCTGCGCCAGCGCCTCATAGGTGAAGGGCTTGTTGATGATCTCGACGCCAGGGTCGAGCCGGCCGGCATGAACGATCGCGTTGCGGGTGTAGCCCGAAGTGTAGAGGACGCGAAGGTCCGCCTGTTGCGCGCGCGCCAGTTCGGCCAGCTCGCGCCCGGTCATGCCCGGCATCACCACATCGGTGAACAGGAGGTCGATCGGCCTCCCCTCGCGTTCGAGCAGACGAAGCGCCGAGTGGCCGTCATGCGCTTCGATCACGCGATAGCCGAGTTCGCGCAGGCACTCGACCGTATAGGCGCGGACGTCGTCGTCATCCTCGACGACCAGGATCGTCTCCTTGCGCGGGCTCGATTCGAAGCCGGACGTCGCCACGACAAGATCCTCGTCGGCTTCCGGCTCGCGCAGCAATCGGGGCAGATAGAGCTTGATCGTCGTGCCTTGGCCCACCTCCGAATAGATCTTCACATGGCCGCCGGACTGCTTGACGAAGCCATAGATCATCGAAAGGCCAAGCCCGGTTCCCTTGCCCACCTCCTTCGTGGTGAAAAAGGGCTCGAACGCGCGCTCCCGCACGTCGCGCGGCATGCCGGCGCCGGTGTCGGTCACCGCGATCATCACATATTGGCCGGGCGGCACTTCGGCCTGGCTCGCGGCATAGCCCTCGTCGAGCCGGGCATTGGCGGTCTCGATCATGAGCTCGCCGCCGTCGGGCATCGCGTCGCGCGCATTGACCGCGAGGTTCAAGATGGCGCTTTCGAGTTGATTGGGATCGACCTCAACGCGCCACAAGCCCGGCGCGTTCACGATCTCGAGGCGGATATCCTCGCCAAGGGCACGCTGCAGCAGGTCCGACATGCCGCTCGACAGCTTGTCGGCATCGATCGGCTTGGGGGAAAGCGGTTGACGCCGCGAGAAGGCCAGCAGACGCTGGGTCAGCGACGCCGCCCGCTCCGCGCCCTTCATCGCGTTGTCGAGCGAACGCCGGCTGCGGGCGTCATCGATGCCGGCGGCTTCCAGCGCACGCCTCGCCATGTCGATATTGCCGGTCACGACGGTCAGGAGGTTGTTGAAGTCGTGCGCGATTCCGCCGGTCAGCTGGCCGACCGCCTCCATCTTCTGCGCCTGGCGCAGCGCTTCCTCCGCTTCGCCGCGCTTCTCCACCTCTTCGGCGACACGCTCCTCCAGCCGTTCGTTGAGCGCGCGCAGCTCGGTTTCGGCCGCCTTGCGGCTTGTCAGGTCGATCACCGTTCCGATGAATCGAACCGCGCGGCCATCTTCGAACACCGCCATTCCCTTGGCGCCCACCCAACGCTCGACCCCGTCCTCCAGGCCGATCGTGCGATATTCCACGTCGTAGCGCCCCGGCCCCGCGGGCTCGAGCGCGGTTTCGACCGCTTGCTGCGCAAGGACGCGATCCTCCGGATGAAGACCGGCGAGGAAGCTTCCCTCGAAGCTGACTTCGGCGTCGGGGGACAAGCCGAACAGCGCCTTGCAGCGCGCATCCCACCGCAGCACGCCGCTCTCGGGATCGAAATCCCAGGTGCCGATATCGGCAGCCTCGTTGGCGAGCCGCAGCCGGTCTTCGCTTGCGGCAAGCTCGCTTTCGGCGGCGCGGCGCTGGGCAAGCTCCTGCTCGGCGGCCTGGAACAGACGAGCATTGTCGACCGCGACCGCGGCTTCGCCGGCAAGACCCTGCAGCCCCCTTTCGGATTGGTCGGTGAACACGCCGGGCTCGGCATGGCCGAAGAACAACCCGCCGATCACCTCGCCGGAGCGTGAGATCACCGGCACGGCGAGGTAGCTTCGCACCGGAAGGTGCCCTTCGGGCATACCCTGATGCGGCGCGTTGTGGCCGTAGCGCGGGTCCCGGGTTATGTCGTCCGAGCGGACGATGCCGACGCCCTCGAAGGTCGGCGCGAACACTTGCGTGTTGCGCGGCATCGGAAATCTGGAAAAGGCCTCCAGCGGCACCCCGGAGAGCGTATAGAGCATGTAGCTCCCGCCCGCCTCGTCCAGCACATTGTAGAAGAACGCGCCGAACTGCGCGCCGGTCAACTCCACGCCGGCGTCGGTGACGACCTGGACCAGCTTCTGCAGATCGGGCTCGGCGGCGAGTGCGGACCCGGCGCGATTGAGGATCTCGAGCGCGCGGCGCTCCTCGCGCATCCGTTCTTCCGACTCGCGCTGGTTTGAACGGTCGCGGAGCACCTTGGTGAACCCGGCCACTTCGCCGGCGGCGTCGCGAATCGGGGTGACCTCTCCCGTCGCCCAGACGCGGCTGCCGTCCTTGCGCATCCGCCAGCCTTCTTCGCCGCCGCCGCGTCCGGCAAGGCGCGCGTCGCGCATTTCGGTTTGGATCGTCTCGGGGCCGGCGCCGCCCGGAATCAGTCGCGCCAGGGACTGGCCGAGCATCTCGGCCTCGCTCCAGCCAAGAATGCGTCGCGCGCCCTCGTTCCAGCTGGTGATCCGGCCGTCGGGATCGGTGGTGATGATCGCGGTGTCGACCGCGCTGTCGACGATCTGCCGCCACTCCGCGGCCGTGATCGCCGGCTTGCCCGGCTCCCCCTTGTCATCCGCCATATCGTCCCTCTTCTCAGATCGGCATAGAACGCCGTGGGGGCGACTGGCGTTTCGTCGTGGATCCCATTGGCTGCTGCCTCATGCGCATAGCCGACATAAGGACGATGCGTGCATAACAAAATCAAACGCATCAAGATTTCCCCCGCCGCTTCATGTCCTCGATCCGCCACCCGCCGAACAGCGCGCGCGTTTCGTCATGGGGGGTCCTGGTCGGGTCGGCCCTGCTCCAGCCCTGCACCTGGTCCAGCGCCGGCAGCTGCGGGGGCGGCGGGCCGAAGGGCGAAGGGCGGCCGGCGGCGCGTCGGGCGGCCTCGGCGACGCGGAACGCCTCGCGATCGCGCTCCATCCGCGCCTCGTACATCGCCGACAGGCGGATCGAGCGCGCGCCCTGCGATTCGCCGCGCCGCCTCTTGATGTGCGCCGGCTCGGCCTCAAGCTGCGCCTCCTTCTGGTGGAGGTACAAGAGCTGCAGCGCCTGGTTCACGCTCATCCGCGGGATCGGCGGGGGATCGTTGTTGCGCCAGGCGTCGTCGGCATGGGCGGCCGGGGCGGCGCTTTCGAGCAGCGCCATCTCCAGCCGCTCATACCCTGTCTCGAGCGCGAGGCGCATCTCGCGGGCGAAGGCGGGATTGGTGTGGCGCCGCCGGTAGAATGCGCGCGGCGATGCGCCCGCCGCCGCGGCGGACAGCCTGACGTTCGCCGTCGCCGACAGCGCGGCCAGGAACGCCTGCTCGCACTGCTTGGTCAGCTTGCCCGGCTGGGCCCTGCGGAGCTGCAGCTTGCCGTCGCGCCGCCGGACCGTCACCGGCTCGCCGCCCAGCGTCCGGTGCGCGCCAGCGGGGCTTTCGGCCGGCGCGGCGCGTCCGTGCGGTCCGCTCGGCCCGCCGCGCTCGTGCAGCCGGCCCTGCGCCACCGCGATCGCCGCGTCCCAGTCTTGCGCGAAGGCGGGGTGCGCCTTGCGCCGGCCGAGCATCGTGACGTGCGATCGGCCGATCGCGCGCGCCGCTTCACGGATGTTGCCCGTGCGGGTCAGCGTCTTCAGGAACGCGCGGTTCTCCAGCGTCTGCGTATAGGTCGGCGGCTTGGGCATGTTCCCGGTGTGTTCGCCGATTTCCTACTTTGCAAGGCGCATTTGCATGCGCGCGGACTTTGCGCTAATGGCGCGCGCTTCCAGAACCACTGGAATCCGTGCGGGAGAGCGCTTGCGCTCGTCCGGACCGCTAAACTTGGAACAGAGTGAGTTAAGCCTCATGGCGAAGAAGATTACCGGCTATATCAAGCTGCAGGTGCCCGCGGGCGCCGCCAACCCGTCCCCGCCGATCGGCCCCGCGCTCGGTCAGCGCGGCGTCAACATCATGGAATTCTGCAAGGCGTTCAACGCCTCGACCGGCGACATGGAAAAGGGCGCGCCGATCCCGACCGTGATCACCGTCTATGCCGACCGGTCCTTCTCGTTCGAGACCAAGACCCCGCCGGCGACCTTCCTGATCAAGAAGGCGGCCAACCTCAAGTCGGGCTCGAAGGAGCCGGGCAAGGTGTCCGCCGGCCGGATCAAGCGCTCGGCGCTCGCCGCGATCGCGGAGACCAAGATGAAGGATCTGAACGCCAACGATATCGACGCGGCGACCCGCATCATCGAAGGCTCCGCCCGCGCGATGGGCCTCGAAGTGGTGGAGGGCTGAGATCATGGCGTTCAAGAGCAAGAAGCAGAAAGCGCTCACCATCGACCGTGAGAAGCTCCACGGCGTCGATGAGGCGATCAAGCTCGCCAAGACCAACGCGACCGCGAAGTTCGACGAGACGATCGAAGTCGCCCTCAACCTGGGCGTCGACCCCCGCCACGCCGACCAGATGGTCCGCGGCGTGGTCACCCTCCCCGCCGGCACCGGCAAAACCGTCCGCGTCGGTGTGTTCGCCAAGGGCGCCAAGGCCGAAGAGGCGCGCGAGGCCGGCGCCGACGTGGTGGGCGCGGAAGACCTGCTCGAGACCGTTCAGGGCGGCACGATCGAGTTCGACCGCTGCATCGCCACCCCGGATATGATGGGTCTGGTCGGCCGCCTCGGCAAGGTGCTGGGTCCCAAGGGGCTGATGCCAAACCCCAAGCTTGGCACCGTCACGATGAACGTCGCCGAAGCGGTCAAGGCGGCGAAGGGCGGCCAGGTGGAATACCGCGTCGAGAAGGCCGGCATCATCCATTCGGGCATCGGCAAGGCGTCGTTCGCGGAAGCCGATCTGCGCGCGAATTTCGACGCGCTGGTCGACGCGGTGGTCAAGGCCAAGCCGGCGGGCGCCAAGGGCAAATATGTCCGCAAGATCGCGGTCTCCAGCACGATGGGCCCAGGGATCAAGGTGGATGTGGCGGAGGTTGCCGGCGCCTGAGCCGGAACAATCGCCTGGGATCGGGGCCGGGGGCGAAAGCCCGCCGGCCCTTTTCTTTGCTCGCGATCGTTCAATTCGCGTTCAATCGGCGTTAGATAGCCGTCGATTCCGCTCAACTTGGTCAGGACCGGCATTGGCGCGTTTCTCATCTGCTCTTCGCTTCGCGCTCGTCGCGCCGCTCGGTATTACGGGTATCGCCCAGGCGCAGCAGGCTGGAATGCCCGAGCCGCTGCTGCCGCCGCCCGTCCAGCAGACGGCGCCCATGCCACCGGTCGCCCGCGCGCAGCCGCTACCGGCGCTCTCGCCAGCGCAAGCGGCTGACCTCCAGCAGAGGCTGACGGAAGGCGGCTATACGCAGGGGCTGCGCTACCTTCCGGTTCCCGAACATGCGCCGCTGGACAACGACACGCTGGTACGCGCCGCGCTCGATTACGCCCGCGCGGTTCATTCGGGACGGCTCGCGGCGGAGGATTTCAAGAAGGACTGGGGCCTACGGCCGGCGGCCTATGATCCCCTGCCCGCCTTCGCCGACGCGGTGAGGCGCGACCAGATCGCATCCTGGTTCGTCAATCTGCCGCCGCCCTATGCCGGTTATGACAGCCTGCAGGCCGGGCTGATGCGATACCGCGCGATCGCCGAAGCGGGCGGATGGAAGCCGCTGACGCCGGGTGCTGACATGGAGCTGGGCGCCAAGGGCAAGGCCGTCGCCGAGCTGCGTGAGCGGCTGTCGGTCGAGGATCCCGATGTCATCGCCACCGGTGACAGCTTCGATGCCGAGTTGAAGGAAGCGGTGGTGCGCGCGCAGCGGCGCTACGGCCTCAACCCCGCCGGCTTGGTCGGACCGCAGACGCGCGCCGCGCTCAACGTGCCGGTCGAACGGCGCGTCCGCCAGATCATGGCCAATCTGGAGCGCTGGCGCTGGCTGCCCGCGGAACTCGACACCAACCGCATCCAGGTGAACATCGCCGCCGCGGTGCTGACGGTGTTCGAGGGCGATCGGCCGGTCATGTCGATGAAGGGCGTCACCGGCCGCCCCGGCGACGAGACGCCGATGCTGCAATCGGCAGTGCATTCCATCGTGATCAACCCACCGTGGAACGTGCCCGCCGGCATCGCCAAGCGCGAGCTGTTCCCCAAGGGCGCGGCGTACTTGAAGGCCAACGGCTTCCGCGTGATCGGCGAGGGCGACGGCGCGAGGCTGCAGCAGGCGGCGGGGCCGCAAAGCGCGCTGGGCCGCTTCAAGTTCGATTTCGACAATCCCTATGCAGTTTATCTGCACGACACGCCGAGCCAATCGACCTTTAGCCGTTACGACCGGCTGGCGAGCCATGGCTGCGTGCGCGTCGAGCGGCCCGCCGACCTGGCTCAGCTGCTGCTGCGCGACGATCCCGCCTGGGGCGCAGACGCGATCCAGGCGGCGGTCGACACCGGCAAGACGCAGCGCGTGAAATTGCCCGAGCCGGCGACGGTGTACTTGCTCTATTGGACGGCATACGCCAGTGCCGACGGCACGATGAACTTCCGCGCCGACCCCTATGACTGGGACAGCCAGCTCGCCGAGAAGATCGAGCGGCGGTCCGCCATAGAAGAGGTCGCCGCCAGATGAGGATGACGAAGCCGATGCGCCTCCCCGCCCGTCACATGATCGCAGCGCTTGCCGGACTGACACTGCTCGCGGGCTGTGGATCGGAGCCAGAAGCGCCGCCCGAGCCCGCGCCGGTGGAAACGGTCGAGCCCGCCCCCGCGCCCCCGGCCCCGCCCGCGCTGCCGCCAGCGAATGTCGCGGAGGCCGCGCCAGTCGAGGAGATCGCGCCCGACGAGCAGGTGCTGGCCGACGCCGAGGCCACGGGCATGACCGCGCGCGTGGAACGCGATGCGACCCCCGCCGAGGATGCCGACCAGACGGTCACGGAATAGAAGACCGGATGATCGGCACAGGCGCCGCCCGCCTGACCCTGCGATCAGCCACGGCAGAGCACCACGATCGGGTCGACAAGGTCTTTTCGGCAGCGGCGCTCGACCGACGCGAGGGATATGGCCAGTTCCTAACGGCTCAGGCGGGCGCGCTGTTCGCCACCGAGCGCGCACTCGACAACGGCCGGGCAGAGACGGTCGTACCAGATTGGCCGAGCCGACGCCGCGCCGAGCTTCTCCGCGGCGATCTGATCGCGTTTGGCCTATCCCCCCCGCCGCCGCTCGATCGGCTGGAATTGAACGGCGACGCTGCGCTGCTCGGCGCAATCTATGTGCTTGAAGGGTCCCGATTGGGCGGTGCGCTGCTGAAGCGCTCGGTGCCCGCCCACTTTCCCACCGCATTTTTATCGGGCGGAAACTCATTAAGCTGGCGTCGGTTGCTCTCGATCATTGACGAGCGGTTGAAGGCCGCGGATGACATGAATTCCGCGATAACTGCGGCAAGCGAGGTGTTTGCGCTGTTCGAGCGTAGCGGACGGATGTTTTTGAGAGCGAATTGAGCTTGGCGGACAAGAACGAACGGATCGACCTGACCAATTGCGATCGCGAGCCCATTCACATCCTGGGCGCGATCCAGCCGATCGGTTTCCTGTTGGCGCTGACCACGGATTGGAACGTCGCGCGCGCCTCGGCCAACACCGCCGAGTTCATCGGCCTGGCGCCGGACGAACTGATCGGACGGCCGCTGGCCGAGATATGCCGCGCCGCAAGCGTGCATGATCTACGCAACCGATCGGCGATGCTGCAGGGCCCCGATTCCGTCGAGCGGCTGTTCCAGTGCTCCCTGATCGACGGCCGCAAGCCGTTCGACATCGCCCTGCACGTATCCGGCGGGCAGATCGTGATCGAGGCCGAACCGGCATCCGACGAACATGGCGACGCCACCGGCATGGTCCGATCGATGGTGACGCGGCTGGACCGCTGCGCAGACCTGCCTGCCTTCTTCCGCGAAGGCGCGCGACAGGTGCGTGCGCTGACCGGATTCGACCGGGTGATGGTCTATCGCTTCGCCGCGGACGGATCGGGCGAGGTCGCGGCCGAGGCCTGCAAGCCCGGCATCGGCAAGTTCCTTGGGCTTCACTATCCGGCAAGCGACATTCCGGCGCAGGCGCGCGAGCTGTACAAGCGCAATCTGTTGCGGCTTATCGCTGATGTGCACGCAACCCCGGTGCCGATCGTTCCGCAACGTGACGAGAAGGGCCGGCCGATCGATCTCTCCTTGTCCGTGCTGCGATCGGTGTCCCCGATCCATATCGAATATCTGAAAAACATGGGGGTCGATGCATCGATGTCGATCTCCATCATCGTCGAAGGCAAATTGTGGGGGCTGTTCGCCTGCCATCATTATTCGCCGCGCGTACCGACCTTCGAACGGCGATCCGTGAGCGAGCTGTTCGCGCAAATGTTCGCGATGCGGCTGGAAAGCCGCGAGCGCCAGGAAACGGTCGAGTTCGAACGGCGCGCGCGCGACATCTCCGACCAACTGCTGGGCGCCGTGGCATCCGACGAAACGCTGCTGAAGGATCCCGACTGGCTGGGCGACATCCTGACCAGCGCGATCCCCGCGGACGGGGTCGGCGTATGGATAAACGGCAACTACGCCTTTTCCGGCACGACGCCGCAGATGGAGGATTTCCGCAAGGTCGTTCGCGCGCTGAACAGCACCGCGTCCGGCAAGGTCTATGCGACCGACCATATCGCGTCGATCATGCCCGATGCGCAAAACTTCGCATCGACCGCCGCAGGCATGCTGGCGATCCCCATCTCGCGCTCTCCGCGCGACTATGTCGTGCTGTTCCGCGGCGAGCTGGTGCGGTCGGTGCGCTGGGCGGGCGATCCGCACAAGCCGGTGGAATACGGCCCCAACGGTCCCCGTCTGACTCCGCGGGAGAGTTTTGCCGAATGGAAGGAGCTGGTCCAGGGCCGATCGAAGCCGTTCAGCGCCTCGGAAATCAGGGTGGCCGAAACGCTGCGCGCGACGCTGATCGAAGTCGTGCTGCGACTGGCCGACGAAGCATCGGCCGAGCGGCAACAGGCGAGCGCGCGGCAGGAGCTGCTGATCGCCGAGCTGAACCACCGTGTGCGCAACATCCTGGGCGTGATCCGCGGGCTGATCCGCCAATCGCAGCCTAGCGACGAGGCCGTCAAAGGTTTCGTCAAGCTGATCGACGGCCGCATTCATGCGCTGGCGCGCGCGCACAACCAGATCACCGACGATCATTGGGGCCCGGCCCCGCTGCAGGCGTTGATCGATGCCGAGGCGCGCGCCTTCGTCGATCAGCATGAGCGCATCGCTTCCGAAGGCGATCCGGTCATGCTCAATCCCCAGGCCTATTCGACGATGGCGCTGGTGCTCCACGAACTCGTCACCAACTCGACCAAATACGGCAGCCTGTCGGATGGCGGCCGGGTGACCATCTCATGGCGTCGCAATCCGGCAGGCGATCTGGTGTTCAATTGGCGCGAGACCGGTGGCCCCGAGGTGACCGCGCCGACGCGAAAGGGATTCGGCACGACGATCATCGATCGTTCGGTGCCCTATGACCTGGGCGGCACCGCCAGCGTCGACTATGCGCCGACCGGGGTCGAGGCGAGCTTCTGCATCCCGGCGCGGCATGTGTCCGAGCCGCGCAACATTGCCGGACCGGCGATCAAGTTTCCGCGGCCCTCGGCCGGCCATCCGACGTCGCCGCCCGGCCGGATGCTCGTTGGCCACGACGTCTTGCTGATCGAGGACAGCCTGATCATCGCACTCGACGCTGAGGATATCCTCAACCGGCTGGGCGCCGAAACGGTATCGACCGCGGCGACGGTGGAGGCAGCCCTGGATACGATCGAGGCGCACCGGCCGAACATTGCGATGCTCGACATCAACCTGGGCGACCGCAACAGCTTCCCCGTGGCCGACAGGCTGACGGAGCTAGGCGTACCGTTCCTGTTCGCGACCGGCTATGGCGAGCAGGCCCAGCTTCCGATGGAGTATCGCGGGCATACTGTCGTCCAGAAGCCCTATACGCTTGAAAATGTCGCACGGGCGATAGACGAACTGATCGGCTCGGCGCCTCCTGCGCCGACCGCCGAGGACGCCGGCCAAGCGGTCTCCGAGTAGCGCGGGGGCCGCGGTTGACGAATGGGGAAGATGCAATGGAAGCCAATCGCAGGAATGTCATGTCGATGATCGCCTTGGGCGGCGCGGGCGTAGTGGCCGTGCCGGCCTCCGCAACCTCAGACGCCGGCCCCGTCTCCGCGAAGCTGGTCCATCACGTCTTCTTCTGGTTGAGGAATGCAGGCTCCGCGGAAGACCGCGAGCAGCTGATCGCGGGCATAAGGAAGCTTGCCGTCATCGACGTCGTTCGCGGCCTCCACATCGGCGTCCCGGCGCCGACCGAAGATCGCGAGGTGGTCGATTCGAGCTACGACGTCTCCGAGTTGCTGTTCTTCGACAGCGTCGCCGATCAGAAGACCTATCAGGACCACCCCGTGCACAAGGCGTTCGTCGCGAACTGCAGCCATTTGTGGCGCAAGGTGGTGGTCTACGACACGCTGAGCGTTTGATCGTTCAGCCGTCGCCCCCGTCCCTGCCGTACACGTCCGGGCGGAAGGCGAGGCCGCTCTCTGTGGCGGCGGCGGTGATGTAGGTCAGGTAGACCGGCACCTGCACGGGCAGCGG
Organism: Sphingomonas gilva; assembly: GCF_003515075.1. Taxonomy (GTDB): domain Bacteria; phylum Pseudomonadota; class Alphaproteobacteria; order Sphingomonadales; family Sphingomonadaceae; genus Sphingomonas; species Sphingomonas gilva. The sequence continues at coordinate 59,625 of NZ_QWLV01000004.1, read as the reverse complement.
CACCGCCTGCTCGGGCGTCTTCGAGCTGGTGCGGATCGACTTCTGCAGCAGCCAGCGGCCGAGCTCGGCCGCTTTTTCCAGGCGAATGCAGCCATTGCTGAAATGGCGGTCGTTCTTCTTCAACAGATCGCGCGCCGGCGTGTCGTGCAGGTAGATCCCTTGTTCGTTGGGGAAGAGGAACTTGACGCGGCCCATCGAGTTGGCCGGCCCCGGCAGCTCGCGCAGGCGCACCTCTTGATTGCCGGACGCGACCGCTGCCCAATCGATCGAGGAGGCGGGCAGCTTCTGCGCGTCCGCGCTCCAGTCGGTCAGCGCCTCGATCCGCATCGATGCGAGCGTCCGGCCGGACAGGACCTTCGGCGCGATGTTGTTCTGGGCGAGATAGGTTGGCACGTTCCAATAGGGATTGAGGATCGCCCATTGCAGCATGCCGGCGAGCATCGGCGTCTGCGTCTCCTTCGCGCCCACGACGACACGCATCGTGCCGACCTGCTCCCCGGCTTCGAAGTACCAGAGCTGGCCGGAGGAGGAATCGACGACGATGTGGCGCGTCCAGGGGCTGGGCAGCAGCCGGGCGCGATCGAGGTTCAGGCGAAGCCGCTCCGCCGCCGCTTCCGACAAGCCCTGTTTCTGCGCGGTGGCGGCAAGGCGGCGCAGCCGGACATAGTGCTGGCTCATCCAGCCCATATCCTTGACATAGCCCTCGAACGACTTGGGGAAGGCCGCGGCGCGCAGCACCGTTTCGACCTTGGGCTTCTTCGGTTTCAGCTTGCTATCGGCATAGTCCATGTCGACGTCGCGCGGACGGCGCTGATCGCGGACGTAACGGGCGAAAGCCTCGGACAGCTCGACCTCGGCGCGGGCGACCGCCAGCGGATCGCCGCCACGCGCTGCCGCGATCGCCTCGCGCAGGTCGTCGATATCGTAGGAAGAGGGCTTGAGCCCGTCGAGCCGCGCGGTTTCGAGATAGCCGATCAGCGTATCGGCCTGCGGCCCTATCCTTCCGCCTTTCACCCAGAGCGGACGGAACTGACGCTCCTCGTAGAAGCGCTTGACCGCGCCGCCGGCTTCCTCGCGGATCGCGCTGGCGAGCGCATCGGCCGCGGGCGCGGCCTGCGCCTGCGTCGCGTGCGCAGGAGAACCCGCCGCTGGAATCGAGGCGGCGGCCGTGGCGAACAGGACGAGGTGGGGAATGCGGCTGGGCCGCATTCCCCGGTTCGAAGCGATCAGCCCCGTTCCCCCAGCTGCGTCGGCGGCGGGGGCGGCGGGGGCGGCGGCGGGGTGTAGTTGGCATGATAGATGCCGTCGGCGGTGTAATAGCCGTCGATAATCCCGTCTCCGTCGCGATCAGCGGCGGTGCTGCCGGGCACCGCGCCCGGCGGCGGCGGCAGGGCCGCCATCTCTTCTTCTCGTTGAGCGCAAGCGGCGAGCGCCAGAGCGCCGAAGCCCGCCAGCATGATGGATTGGATACGCATATAAACCTCCCTCAAGGCGCGCCTGGAACCCCTGCGCGCCGATACGCCAACCCCCGCGCCCGCCAGAGACTGCCGCGCCGCGCCGGTCCATCCGTCTAGCGACCAGATGTGCGCGGCGCGCGCCGGTTGGCGCTCCGCACAGTCAAAAATCCGCGAGGCGCGACGGGGTTCCCGGGAGCGAGGCCAAATTGCGCGATCGCGCTTGACTGGCGTGCGCTTTGCGCTAAAGGCGCGCGCTTACCCATGGGTTCGCCCGCGGGTTTCCGTCCGAGACAGTGGCTGCTCCGCATGGAGCTTAATCGCGCCGCCTAGACGGGGAAATGATTTTGCCGGACCGGCGCTTGCCGCATTTCCGGATCTGCCTGCGCTTCATGCGGGCCGAACGATCCTTCCCCTCGGACTATCGAGTAACCGCCCTCGCGGCTGCGCGGGGCGGCAACCGGTTCGCGGGAGGCGCGCCTCCCACGGGCCAGACGTGGAGAATGGCATGGATCGTGCCCAGAAAGTCGAAGCGGTCGCCGAGCTGAACCGCACCTTCTCCGAGGTCGGCGTGGTGGTCGTCACCCGCAACCTCGGCCTGACCGTCGCCCAGTCGTCGGCGCTCAGGACGAAGATGCGCGAAGCCGGCGCCCAATACCGGGTATCGAAGAACAAGCTCGCGAAGATCGCGCTCAATGGCACCGACTATCTGTCGATCGGCGAGATGCTGACCGGCCCGGTGGCGCTCGCCACCTCGGTCGATCCGATCGCCGCCGCCAAGGTCGCGGTCGAATTCGCCAAGACCAACGACAAGTTCGAGATCGTTGGCGGCGCGATGGGCGACACCGTGCTCGACGTGGACGGGGTGAAGGCGCTTGCGACCCTCCCCTCGCTCGACGAGCTCAGGGCCAAGATCGTCGGCCTCGTCCAGGCGCCCGCTACCAAGCTGGCGCAGATCGCCGCGGCCCCGGCGGGGCAGCTGGCGCGCGTGTTCGGCGCCTATGGTGCCAAAGAGAACGCCTGAACTTCGAATATCCCTTTGAACTGACCCTTTTTTAGATTGGAGTGAATATCATGGCAGACCTGAACAAGCTGGTCGACGCGCTGAGCGAGCTGACCGTCCTCGAAGCGGCCGAACTGTCGAAGCTGCTCGAAGAGAAGTGGGGCGTGTCCGCCGCCGCGGCTGTCGCAGTTGCCGGCCCGGCCGCCGGTGGCGCCGGTGCTGGCGCTCCCGCCGCCGAAGAGAAGACCGAGTTCGACGTCATCCTGACCGGCGACGGCGGCAAGAAGATCAACGTCATCAAGGAAGTCCGCGCGATCACCCAGCTCGGCCTGACCGAGGCGAAGGCGCTGGTCGAAGGCGCACCCAAGGCCGTCAAGGAAGGCGTGTCGAAGGACGAGGCCGAGAAGATCAAGAAGCAGCTCGAGGAAGCCGGCGCGACGGTGGAACTCAAGTAAGCTTTTGCTTCTTTGCGATTACGGAAAAAGGGCGGTCCGGCGACGGGCCGCCCTTTTCTATTGCTCCAGCAAGCCGGGATAGTCGCGCGCGTCGTGAAGGACGTGCACAACCCTGACGGCCTCTGGATGGATGTAGAAGATCAGATAGCTGCCGAACTGCAGCGTCGGATGCCTTGCTCCTCAAAACCTTGCAGCACTGGATAAGCGGGGGGACGGGAGCCTAGCCGCGATGTGCGCGCGCAACTCACTGACCAGGGGCGACCAAGAGAAAGTGGGTCAGCCAAAGCAGGACAGGCTCTATAGCTTCACCACCAAGCGCGCGCCGATGACGTCGAGGCCCGGATTCTGCCCGCTGAAGAGTTGGGCGTGGCTGACATGGACCCAGCTCGCCTCGATCCCCAGCCGTGGCGTCGCCTGCCAGCCAAGCGCCAGTTCGGGCTCGAACAGCAGGCGGCTGCCGAGATCGGTGCGCAGATCATCGCCGGCACGCACGCGCAGCGACGGGCCGTCATGCACCGCAACGCCGATGCCGGGGCGGGCATAGAGCCGTTCGCCCCGCTTCCAGCTCAGCCCCGCAGCGATCAGGCTGGTGTCGCCATCGCTGTTGACCAGCGCGAAGACATAGGGCGCAGGCGATCCGATGACGGCCAGTGCGCGCTCGGGCGCGAAGCGGTAGCCCGCCTGCAGATCGACGCCTCCCTCTCCGGTATCGAAGGTCAGCGGCGTGTCGACGCCGTGAGCGGCGACGCCGACCCAGGCCTCCTGCGCGGCGAGCGACGCCGGCCACAGAGCTGCCGATGCCAGCGCCAAGCCGAGCGCCCGCGCGATCATGCCCTTGCCGGATCGCCGTGGAGGCGCGCCTCGACATTGGCGTGCATGCGGATGCCGCGGTCGAGCCAGATCGGGCCGAGCTTTTCCTGGCCGTCACGCGCCGTGCCGACGACGAAGGTCGCGGAGGTGCGGCCCTCTCCACCGTCCGGCAGGCGATAGCGCGCATCGGCGACGACCAGCGGCACGAAGAACCGTCTGTCGCGGACGGTGACCACGTTCACGCCGGCGCGCGGCAGGGCGATCGCTGCATTCACCTGCTGACCGCCGCCTGGCGGAATCTCGATTGGCGCCATGACCGCCTCCGCCGGCGTATCTTCGAGGAAGCGGGCGATCTCCGCTTCCTGATTGGGACTGGCGCTCAGCAGCCAGGCGGCGATCCGCACATCGTCCGCCGCCACCGCACCCGCATTGCCGACCGTCAGCTCGAACTCGACCACCGCGTCCATCACATTGACCCCGGCCTTGACCGGCCGCAGCGCGAACTCGATCCACGGGCGGCCGTCCTGCGCCTGCGCGGGGATGGTCGCGGCGGCGACCCCTTCGGCGGCCGGTTCGGAGATCGCCGCGTCGGCCATCGGCGCTGCCTCATCCGCGGTCGCCCCATCGAGCGGGGCGGCTTCGCGCTCCGCCACCGCCACCGGGTCCGCCGGCGCGGCGGCAGGAGGCGCGGTTCCCTCCGGTGCCTCGTCGAAGCTGATGATCCGGTCCCTATCGTCGTAACGGTTCGCGCGCGAGCGCCGCCACAGCAGGAAACCGCCAACGCCGGCGAGGAGCGCGAGCCCCGCAGCGAGCAGGGCAAGCCACGCGCGGCCTCCCTCCCCGGCGGGCTCCGGCGGCGCGACGTTCGCGGTGGCCGGGGCGGCCTCGGGCGCGGTGGGTTCGATCACCGGCGTCGGCACCGGCGCCATGTTGTTGGCCGGGGGTGCAGCTTCGACTGGAGCTGGAGTTGGAGCGGAGGCGGCTGGCTCTTGCGGTTGCTCCTGTCGCACCGGCGCAGGATCGGGACTGCGGGGCGGCGGAGCCGGCGCTGGCGTCGGCGGCGAGGTTGGCGCGGGAGTCGGCGCTGGGGTAACCTGGTTCTGCGGCACCGTCGGCACCACCGCGGGCGGCTGCGCGGGCTGGACCTGGTTCTGCCCCGGCTGGAGCGAGAAATCGTCCAGCGACGGCGGCATGTCCTGAGTGTCCTGCGCCGCGACGGATGCGGGCGCGATCAGGAGGGCAATGAGCGCGGCGCGCGAATACAGGCGCGCCTTGACCGGATACGAGCGATTCATAGCCGCGGCATTGGGGCCAGACGGAACGGACCGCGCCTCCCCTTGCGATGAAGCGCCCGATGCGAGCGACGGAGCGCTGATCGTCGCCTCGGTTGCGTATGGGGTCGAACTGTGGCCGACCGTTTGACATATTGCCCGCCAAACCCTACATCGCGCCTTCACCACAGCCTTTCGGAACAGGACACGCCGTCGCGCAGCGTGTCCCACGCATGGATCGGCTGGGGTTTCAGGACGCTTGAAGCTGCCATTTCCAGCGATGGAGATGCGCGGCTTTTTGCGTCTCTGCCTGCGCTGCGACATTCTTACGCGAAGAGGCGAAATATCTCCATGGCGACCAAGGCAATCGAGGGTGGCGCTGCCAAGCAGCGCGCGAGCGACAGCGGCGCGGCCAAGCGGCGCATCCGCAAGGTGTTCGGCAACATCCACGAAGTGGTGCAGATGCCCAACCTGATCGAGGTCCAGCGCGAAAGCTACGAACAGTTCCTGCGTTCCGATCCCTCGATCGGCTATGTCTCCGGCCTCGAAAAGACGCTGCGCGGCGTGTTCCCGATCCGCGACTTCGCCGGCACCGCCGAGCTGGACTTCGTCCATTACGAGCTGGAGCCGCCCAAGTTCGACACCGAGGAATGCCGCCAGCGGGGCATCACCTATGCCGCGCCGATGCGCGTCACGCTGCGCCTGATCGTGTTCGAGGTGGACGCCGATACCGAGACCCGTTCGGTCCTCGATATCAAGGAGCAGGACGTGTACATGGGCGACATGCCGCTCATGACGCAGAACGGCACCTTCATCATCAACGGCACCGAGCGCGTGATCGTCAGCCAGATGCACCGTTCGCCGGGCGTGCTGTTCGACCATGACCGCGGCAAGACCCACGCATCGGGCAAGTATCTGTTCGCCGCGCGCGTGATCCCCTATCGCGGATCGTGGCTCGATTTCGAGTTCGACGCGAAGGACATCGTCAACGTCCGTATCGACCGCAAGCGCAAGCTGCCGGTGACGGCTTTGCTCTATGCGCTGGGCCTGTCGGGCGAGGAGATCCTCAACGAATTCTACAACCGCGTCACCTATGTGCGCGGCGAAGGCGGCTGGCAGATCCCGTTCGCGCCCGAGAATTGGCGCGGGCAGAAGCCGGCGTTCGACATCGTCGACGCGAAGTCGGGCGAGGTGGTGTTCGCCGCCGGCCAGAAGATTTCGCCCCGCGCCGCCAACAAGGCGCAGAAGGACGGCCTGACCGACCTGCTGATCCCGACCGAGGAAATCTACGGCCGCTATTCGGCCTATGACCTGATCAACGAGAAGACCGGCGAGATCTATATCGAGGCGGGCGACGAGGTCAGCCCTGAGAACCTCGAAAAGCTCGACAAGGCGGGGATCGACCGGATCGAGCTGCTCGACATCGATCACGTCACCACCGGCGCGTGGATCCGCAACACGCTGAAAGCCGACAAAGCCGAGGACCGCTTCCAGGCATTGAGCGACATCTACCGCGTGATGCGCCCCGGCGAGCCGCCGACGCTGGAGACGGCGGAGGCGCTGTTCGCCGGACTGTTCTTCGATCCCGACCGCTACGACCTGTCGGCGGTGGGCCGCGTCAAGCTCAACATGCGCCTTGACCTCGACGCCGAGGACACGGTGACGACGCTGCGCACCGAGGACATTCTCGCCGTGGTCAAGACGCTGGTCGACCTGAAGGACGGCAAGGGCGAGATCGACGACATCGACAATCTCGGCAATCGCCGCGTGCGTTCGGTGGGCGAGCTGCTGGAGAACCAGTACCGCGTCGGCCTGCTGCGCATGGAGCGCGCGGTGAAGGAGCGGATGAGCTCGGTCGACGTGTCGACCGTGATGCCCAACGACCTGATCAACGCCAAGCCCGCGGTCGCCGCGGTGCGCGAGTTCTTCGGATCGTCGCAGCTGTCGCAGTTCATGGACCAGACCAACCCGCTTTCCGAAGTGACGCACAAGCGTCGCGTCTCGGCGCTCGGGCCGGGCGGCCTCACCCGTGAGCGTGCGGGCTTCGAAGTCCGCGACGTTCACCCGACGCATTATGGCCGCATCTGCCCGATCGAGACGCCCGAAGGACCGAACATCGGCCTGATCAACAGCCTCGCCTCGTTCAGCCGCGTCAACAAATACGGCTTCATCGAGACGCCGTACAGGAAGGTCGTCGACAACAAGGTGACCGACGACGTCGTCTATCTTTCGGCGATGGAGGAGGCCAAGCACACCATCGCGCAGGCCAACGCCGATCTGGATGGCGAGGGCGCGTTCGTCGAGGACATCGTCTCCAGCCGCCAGGCGGGCGAGTTCCTGATGGCGATGCGCGATTCGATCACGCTGATGGACGTCAGCCCCAAGCAGCTGGTGTCGGTCGCCGCGTCGCTGATCCCGTTCCTGGAGAATGACGACGCCAACCGCGCGCTGATGGGATCGAACATGCAGCGCCAGGCGGTGCCGCTGGTCCGCGCCGAGGCGCCGTTCGTCGGCACCGGCATGGAAGAGACGGTCGCCAGGGATTCGGGCGCGGCGATCGCCGCCAAGCGTTCGGGCGTGGTCGACCAGGTCGACGCCACCCGCATCGTCGTCCGCGCCACCGGCGCAGTTGAGGCGGGCAAGTCCGGCGTCGACATCTACACGCTGATGAAGTTCCAGCGCTCCAACCAGTCGACCTGCATCAACCAGCGCCCGCTGGTGAAGGTGGGCGACGTGGTCAACCAGGGCGACATCATCGCCGACGGTCCCTCGACCGAGTTCGGCGAGCTGGCGCTTGGCCGCAACGCGCTGGTCGCGTTCATGCCCTGGAACGGCTACAATTATGAGGACTCGATCCTTATCAGCGAGCGGATCGTCAAGGACGACATCTTCACCTCGATCCATATCGACGAGTTCGAGGTGATGGCCCGCGACACCAAGCTGGGGCCGGAGGACATCACCCGCGACATCCCGAACGTCGGCGAGGAAGCGCTCAGGAACCTCGACGAGGCCGGCATCGTCTATATCGGCGCCGAGGTGGAGCCGGGCGACATCCTGGTCGGCAAGATCACGCCCAAGGGCGAATCGCCGATGACGCCGGAGGAGAAGCTGCTCCGCGCGATCTTCGGCGAGAAGGCGAGCGACGTGCGCGACACCTCGCTGCGGCTGCCGCCGGGCGTCGCCGGGACGATCGTCGACGTGCGCGTGTTCAACCGCCACGGCATCGACAAGGACGAGCGCGCGATGGCGATCGAGCGCGAGGAGATCGAACGGCTGAAGAAGGACAGCGACGACGAGCGCGCCATCCTCAACCGCGCGACTTGGAGCCGCCTCAGGGAGATGCTGCTCGGCCAGACCGCGACTGCTGCGCCCAAGGGCATCAAGAAGGGCATCGAGATCGACGAGGCCGTGCTGGAATCGGTCGAGCGCCACGAATGGTGGAAGTTCGCCGTCGCCGACGATGCGCGCCAGAGCGATCTGGAAGCGGTCAAGGCGCAGTATGACGAAGCCGCCAAGCTGATCACCGACAAGTTCCACGACCGGCGCGAGAAGCTGGAGCGTGGCGACGAGCTGCCGCCGGGCGTGCTCAAGATGGTCAAGGTGTTCGTCGCGGTGAAGCGCAAGCTGCAGCCGGGCGACAAGATGGCCGGCCGCCACGGCAACAAGGGCGTCATCAGCCGCATCCTGCCGCAGGAGGACATGCCCTTCCTGGCCGACGGCACCCCGGTCGATCTGGTGCTCAATCCGCTCGGCGTGCCTTCGCGCATGAATGTCGGGCAGATCTTCGAGACGCATCTCGGCTGGGCCGCGCGCGGCCTGGGCGGGCAGATCTCGCAGGCGCTGGAAGACTGGCGCGAGGCCAACCCCGATCCCAAGCCGGGCGCGATGCCCGACGCGGTGAAGGAACAGCTCAAGACGGTCTACGGCGAGCAGTATCATGCCGAGATCGACGCCCGTTCGGGCGAGGAGATCATCGAGCTGGCGCAGAACCTGAAGGGCGGCGTGCCGATGGCGACGCCGGTGTTCGACGGCGCGCGCGAGGCCGATGTGTCGGCGATGCTGGAGCTGGCGGGCCTCGACACGTCGGGCCAGAGCGACCTGTTCGACGGCCGCACCGGCGAGCAGTTCGATCGCAAGGTGACCGTCGGCTACATCTACATGCTGAAGCTGCACCATCTGGTCGACGACAAGATCCACGCGCGTTCGATCGGGCCGTACAGCCTCGTCACCCAGCAGCCGCTGGGCGGCAAGGCGCAGTTCGGCGGCCAGCGCTTCGGCGAGATGGAGGTCTGGGCGCTCCAGGCCTACGGCGCCGCGTACACGCTGCAGGAGATGCTGACGGTGAAGTCCGACGACGTGGTCGGCCGCACCAAGGTCTATGAGGCGATCGTCAAGGGCGATGACACCTTCGAGGCCGGCATTCCCGAGAGCTTCAACGTGCTCGTCAAGGAGATGCGCTCGCTGGGCCTGAACGTCGAGCTCAAGAACAACGAGGTCGACGAGGACGATATCGCGATCGCCGCGGAATGAACTTCTTCCTCCCTCTCTCCTTCAGGGGAGAGGGCCGGGGAGAGGGGCAGTGCCTGAACCGCTGATTTCAGGCCCCTCTCCCAACCCTCTCCCCTGAAGGGGAGAGGGCTTAAAGCGGAGCAAAATAATGAACGAACTGACCAACTTCGCCAATCCGGTCGCCGCCAAGCCGGAGACCTTCGACCAGATCCAGATCGGCATCGCCTCGCCCGAGCGCATCCGGTCCTGGTCGTTCGGCGAGATCAAGAAGCCCGAGACGATCAACTACCGCACCTACAAGCCCGAGCGGGACGGGCTGTTCTGCGCGCGCATCTTCGGTCCGATCAAAGATTACGAGTGCCTGTGCGGCAAATACAAGCGGATGAAGTACAAGGGCATCGTCTGCGAGAAGTGCGGTGTCGAGGTGACCGTGTCCAAGGTCCGCCGCGAGCGGATGGGCCATATCGAGCTCGCCGCCCCCGTCGCGCACATCTGGTTCCTCAAGTCGCTGCCGTCGCGCATCGGCCTGCTGCTCGACATGCAGCTGAAGCAGCTGGAGCGCGTGCTCTATTTCGAGAGCTATATCGTCACCGAGCCCGGCCTGACCGCGCTGGAGAAGTATCAGCTGCTCACCGAAGACGAGCTGCTCGAAGCGCAGGACGAATATGGCGAGGACGCCTTCACCGCCGGCATCGGCGCCGAGGCCGTGCGCAAGATGCTCGAGGACCTTGACCTCGAGGGTGAGCGCACGCAGCTGCTGGAAGAGCTCGCCACCACCAAGTCCGAGCTGAAGCCCAAGAAGATCATCAAGCGGCTGAAGGTCGTCGAGAGCTTCATCGATTCGGGCAACCGCCCCGAATGGATGATCCTGGAAGTGATCCCGGTCATTCCACCCGAGCTGCGCCCGCTGGTGCCGCTGGACGGCGGCCGCTTCGCGACGTCGGATCTGAACGACCTCTATCGCCGCGTCATCAACCGCAACAACCGCCTGAAGCGGCTGATGGAGCTGCGCGCGCCGGACATCATCGTCCGCAACGAAAAGCGCATGCTGCAGGAAGCGGTCGACGCATTGTTCGATAACGGCCGCCGCGGCCGCACGATCACCGGCGCCAACAAGCGTCCGCTCAAGTCGCTCAGCGACATGCTCAAGGGCAAGCAGGGCCGCTTCCGCCAGAACCTGCTCGGCAAGCGCGTCGACTATTCGGGCCGTTCGGTCATCGTGACCGGGCCGGAGCTGAAGCTGCACCAGTGCGGCCTGCCGAAGAAGATGGCGCTCGAGCTGTTCAAGCCGTTCATCTACGCCCGGCTCGACGCCAAGGGTCTCTCCATGACCCTCAAGCAGGCGAAGAAGTGGGTGGAGAAGGAGCGCAAGGAAGTCTGGGACATCCTGGATGAGGTCATCCGGGAACATCCCGTCCTGCTGAACCGCGCGCCGACGCTCCACCGCCTGGGCATTCAGGCGTTCGAGCCGGTGCTGATCGAGGGCAAGGCGATCCAGCTTCACCCGCTGGTCTGCTCGGCGTTCAACGCCGACTTCGACGGTGACCAGATGGCCGTGCACGTCCCGCTGAGCCTAGAGGCGCAGCTGGAAGCGCGCGTGCTGATGATGTCGACCAACAACATCCTGTCGCCCGCCAACGGCAAGCCGATCATCGTGCCGTCGCAGGACATGGTGCTGGGCCTTTATTATCTGTCGATGATGAAGGAAGGCGAACCCGGCGAGGGCATGCTGCTTTCCGACATGGCCGAGGTGCATCAGGCGCTCGATACCGGCGCCGTGACGCTGCACACCAAGGTGGTGAGCCGCGTGCCGCAGACCGACGAGAGCGGCGAGACCTACCTGAAGCGGTACGAGACCACCCCGGGCCGCATGCTGCTGGGCGAGACGCTGCCCAAGAGCCACAAGGTGCCGTTCGAGACGGTCAACCGCCTGCTGACCAAGAAGGACGTGGGCGACGTGATCGACGAGGTCTATCGCCACACCGGCCAGAAGGAGACGGTGCTGTTCGCCGACGCCATCATGGCGCTGGGCTTCCGCCACGCGTTCAAGGCCGGCATCAGCTTCGGCAAGGACGACATGATCATCCCCGACGCCAAGGAGGGGATGGTCGAGGAGACCCGCGCGCTGGTGAAGGATTACGAGCAGCAGTATCAGGACGGCCTGATCACCCAGCAGGAGAAGTACAACAAGGTGATCGACGCCTGGAGCCGTTGCGGCGACCAGGTGGCCAACGCCATGATGGACGAGATCAAGTCGGTGAAGAAGCAGGCCGACGGCCGCGAGGCGCCGATCAACTCGATCTACATGATGGCGCATTCGGGCGCCCGCGGCTCGCAGGCGCAGATCAAGCAGCTCGCCGGCATGCGCGGCCTGATGGCCAAGCCTTCGGGCGAGATCATCGAGACGCCGATCATCTCCAACTTCAAGGAAGGCCTGACCGTCCTTGAATATTTCAACTCGACCCACGGCGCGCGCAAGGGCCTGGCCGACACCGCGCTCAAGACGGCGAACTCGGGTTATCTGACCCGCCGCCTGGTCGACGTGTCGCAGGACTGCGTGATCGTCGAGAATGACTGCGGCACCGACCGGGCGCTGGAGATGCGCGCGATCGTGCAGGGCGGATCGACCATCGCCTCGCTCGGCGAGCGCATCCTGGGCCGCACTACGGCCGAGGACATCGTCGATGCGAAGACGGGCGAGGTCGTCATCGAGGCGGGCACGCTGCTCGACGAGGCGATGATCGCGAAGATCGAGGCGATCGGCACGCAGGCGGTCAAGATCCGCTCGCCGCTCGTCTGCGAGACCAAGATCGGCGTGTGCGGCAAGTGCTACGGGCGCGATCTCGCCCGCGGCACGCCGGTCAATATCGGCGAAGCGGTGGGCGTCATCGCGGCGCAGTCGATCGGCGAGCCGGGCACGCAGCTGACGATGCGGACCTTCCACATCGGCGGCGCGGCGCAGCTCAACGAGCAGTCCAACCTGGAGGCTCCGGCCGACGGCACGATTGAGTTCCGCGACCTGCGCGTGATCGAGGACCAGCGCGGCCGCCGCGTGGTGCTCAGCCGTTCGGGCGAGATCGCGATCGTCGACATGGACGGCCGCGAGCGCGCGGTGCACCGCATCCCGTACGGCGCGTACGTCATGTTCGACGACGGCCACATCGTTTCGAAGGGCGACCGGATGGCCGAATGGGATCCGTTCACCATGCCGGTGATCACGGAAAATCCGGGCGTGGTGAAGTTCCAGGACCTGATCGAGGGCAAGACGCTCGCCGAGCAGACCGACGAGGCGACCGGCATCGCGCAGCGCGTGGTGACCGAATATCGCGCCGCCGGCCGCACCAAGGAGGATCTGCGCCCTCGCCTGACCCTGCTCGACGACCAGTCGGGCGAGGCGGGCCGCTACATGCTCGCCGCCGGCGCCACGCTGTCGGTCGAGGATGGGCAGCAGGTGCAGGCGGGCGACGTGCTCGCCCGCGTCAGCCGCGAGGCCGCCAAGACCCGCGACATCACCGGCGGTCTGCCGCGGGTGGCGGAGCTGTTCGAGGCGCGCAAGCCCAAGGAGAACGCGATCATCGCCAAGGTTTCGGGGCGTGTCGTGTTCGGCAAGGACTATAAGGCGAAGCGCAAGATCGGCATCCAGCCCGAGGATGGCGGCGAGATCGTCGAATATCTGGTGCCCAAGTCCAAGGTCATCGACGTGCAGGAAGGCGATTACGTCAAGCGCGGCGACAACCTGATCGGCGGCTCGCCCGATCCGCACGATATCCTCGAGGTGCTCGGCATCGAGCCGCTCGCGGAATATCTCGTGTCGGAGATCCAGGAGGTCTATCGACTTCAGGGCGTGAAGATCAACGACAAGCACATCGAGGTGATCGTTCGCCAGATGCTGCAGAAGGTCGAGATCACCGACGGCGGCGACACCACGCTGCTGGCGGGCGAACAGGTCGATCGCGACGAAATGGACGAGATGAACGCCAAGCTCGCCAAGAACCAGCAGCCCGCCCAGGGCAAGCCGGTTCTCCTCGGCATCACCAAGGCGTCGCTGCAGACCCGCAGCTTCATCTCGGCGGCGTCGTTCCAGGAGACCACGCGCGTCCTCACCGAAGCATCGGTCCAGGGCAAGCAGGACACGCTGATCGGTCTGAAGGAGAACGTCATCGTCGGCCGTCTCATCCCCGCCGGCACCGGCGCGGGCATGAACCGCCTGCGCATCGCCGCCTCCAGCCGCGACGCCGCGCTCCGCGCGCAACAGCGCAAGCTGCAGGAAGCGCTGATCGCGCCGGATTCGGCGGCCGAGGAGCATGCGGCCGAGCTGGCGCAGGATGCGGACGACGCGCGCGTCACCGCAGATGCGCTGGAAAAGGTCGAGGTCTCGGGCGACGGTTCGGACGAGGCCGCGGGCGATTATCTGAACGACTGATCGTTCGGAACAGCGCCGCAGGAATGAGCCGCCGTCCGGTAAGCCGGGCGGCGGCTTTTCCTTGCCGCGCGTCTTTTTTCTAATGCGAATGGTTTGCAATTGCGGATAGTCGCGGCTATGGCGCGCCTGCTCGAAAGGGAGGGCCATGAACCGTACCGTTTTGCTTACCGCGCTGCTCGCCGGCGCGACGCCGCTTGCGCCGCTCTTCGCCCAGGCCGAGGGGCCGAACGCCGATCCCGCCGCGGCAGCGGACGATCAGCGGGGGGACGCCGGCGACATAGTCATCACCGCCGCTCGCACCGAATTGCCGGCAAGCGCGCTGCCGCTGACGGTCGACATCATCGATACCGAGGAGCTGACGCAGCAGGTGGCGATTGCCGGATCGATCGTCGATGCGGTGGCGAACCTCTCCCCCTCCTTCTCACCCACCCGCCAGAAGCTCTCCGGATCTGGCGAGACCTTGCGCGGGCGATCGCCGCTCTATGCGATCAACGGCATCCCGCAATCGACGCCGATCCGCGACGGATCGCGTGACGGCTACACGATCGACCCGTTCTTCATCGACCGGATCGAGCTGATCTACGGATCGAACGCGCTGCAGGGCATCGGCGCGACCGGCGGCGTGGTGAACCAGGTGATCGTGCCCGCGCCGAGCGAGGATGGCATCAGCGGCCGCGCGCTGCTGCAGGGCACCGCATCTAGCGGGTTCGAAGACAACGGACTGGGCGGCAAGGCGGCCGCGCTCGTCTCCTACCGCGCCGGAGCGTTCGATGTTTCGGTGGGCGGCGCCTTCGAACGGCGCGGCGTATTCTATGACGGCGCGGGGCGGATCATCGGCGTCGACGAAGCGCAGGGGGACGTGCAGGACAGCAAAAGCTGGTCCGCATTCGGCCTATTGGGCTATCAACTCTCGGGCAGCGCGCGCGTCGAGCTGATCGCCAACCGGTTCGAGCTCAAGGGCTATGACCATTATGTCCGGATACCGGGCGACCGCGAACTGGGCATTCCGTCCACCAGCGTGCGCGGCACCAACGGCGGCGAGCCGCCGTCCAACCGGGTCGAAACCGTCAGCCTGACGCTGACCGACAGCGATCTCGCCGGAGGCAGCCTGGTGCTCCAGGCGTTCTTCAACCGCTCGCGCGACATTTTCGGCGGCAGCATCACCGGCACCTTCCAGGACGAGGCGATCGCGCCCGAGGGAACGCTGTTCGACCAATCGGCCAACAAGTCGCGCAAGTTCGGCGGCCGCTTCAGCTATGAACGCGAGATCGCGGGCGCGCTGACCGCGACGATCGGTTTCGACAGCTTGTGGGACGAGACCGAGCAGTCGCTGATCCACACCGGCCGGGCCTGGGTGCCGCCCACCGAGTTCCGCAGCCTGGCGCCCTTCGGCCAGCTCAACCTGGGGCTGTTCGACAATCGCCTGCGCCTGGCGGGCGGCGCGCGCTGGGAGAATGTCCAGCTGAAGGTCGACGATTTCCGCACCCTCGCCTTCTATGGCGGGCGCGAGGTTGGCGGCGGCCAGCCGACCTTCGACGATCTGCTGCTGAACGGCGGCGTGGTGGTCGAGCCGGTCGAGGGCGTACGCGGCTATGCGAGCTATGCCGAGGGCTACACCATCGCCGATGTCGGCCGCATCCTGCGCGGGATCCGCGAGGTCGGCGTCGATATCGACGACTTCCTCGACGTCAGCCCGGTGGTGTCGAACAATCGCGAGATCGGCATCGAGGTGAAGCGCGGTCCGCTCGATGCGAGCGCCGCCTATTTCTGGTCGTCGAGCGATCTCGGCGGGCTGCTCGTCCTCAACGAGGGCGGAGTCTATGACGTGCAGCGCCAGCGCATCGAGATCGAGGGGCTGGAGATCAACCTGGGCGTCCAAACGCCGGTTCCGGGCCTGCGCGTTTCGGCGGGCTACGCCCACCTCTCCGGACGGACCGACAGCGACGAGGACGGTGTTGTCGATATCGACCTGGACGGCGCCAATATCTCGCCCGACCGGCTGAACCTGGCCGCAGATTTCCGTCGCGGACCGTTCAGCGCGCGGCTGCAGGGGCAGTTCTATCTGTCGCGCCGTTTCGATGGCGAGAATGACGCGCTGGAAAACGACACGGCCTTTGTCGGCTATGAGACCGCCGACGCGGTGCTGCGTTACGACACCGGCTTCGGCGGAGTGACGCTGGCGGCATCGAACATCTTCGACGCGGCCTATATCACCTACAACAGCGACACGATCTCGACGAACGACGACCTGCGCTTCTTCTCGGGCCGCGGACGGACCTTCACGCTGGGCTGGGACGTGCGCTTCTGATGCGGCTGCTCGACCTGATCCACCGCTGGACGGGCGGCGTGATCGGGCTGCTGCTCGCGCTGATGGGTTTGTCCGGCGCTGTCCTGGTGCACAAGGACGCCTGGGTTTCGCTGCCCGGCGCGGAGGCGGCGCAGCAACAATCGACCGCGGCGATCGTTGCCCAGGTCGAGCAGCTGATGGCCGATCCGGCGGATCGGCCGCAATCGATCCTGTTCGCGACCAGCGATTTCGGCCTGTCGCGGTTGACCTATCCGGAGGGCGCGGGCGGTTACGCCGATCAGGCGGGCCGGATCGTGACGCGCTGGGACGGCAAATGGGACCGGCCGGAGGTGTGGCTGTTCGATTTCCACCACCATCTCTTCTCCGGCGACACGGGTGAGATAGTGGCGGGGATCGCGGGGCTCGCGGGGTTGGGCTTCGTCATCACAGGCGTGATCCTGTGGTGGCGCACGCGGCGGACCTTCAAGCTCCGCCCCTGGCCCAAACGGATGAGTCGGCCGGCGATCCTGATGCATCACCGCGACCTGGGCGTCGTTGCCGCGCCGCTGCTGCTGATTTCGCTCGTCACCGGGACGATGCTCGCGCTGGAGCCGGTACGCAACGCCCTGCTCTCACCCCTGTCGAGCCCCGCCGAGATGAAGATGGCGCTGCTGCCGCCCGAAGTCGAAGGCGCGCCTTTGGCGGCCGATCTCGATTGGGCGGGCATGATCCGCGAGGCGCGCCGGCTCTATCCCGATGCCGAGATCCGCATCCTGAGCCTGCCGCGCCAGCCGGGCGGGCTGATCTCGCTGCGCACCCGCCAGCCTGCCGAATGGCTGCCCAACGGCCGCACCACGCTCTATTTCGCACCCGACAGCGGCCGGTTGATCGAGGCGCGCGACGCCTTCGCGCTGCCGCTCGGCTGGCGCGTGTTCAACTACGCCTATCCGCTGCACGCGGCGAAGGTGGGCGGCCTGCCCTATCGGCTGGTGATGACCCTCTCAGGCCTGGCGCTGGCGATGCTGGGCAGCTTCGCCGTGTGGAGCTTCTGGTTCCGCCGTCCGCGCAGCCGCGCACGGGCTCCGGCCCGCGTTGTGGCGGCGGAATAGGAAGGCCGCCCGTCCATCAGGACCGGCGGCCTTCAGAACTCGCCACGGATCAGCCTTTCGGCTTCTTCTTGTCTTCGTCGTGTCCGGCCCACATCTTGAGGCCCTTGGCCTTCTTGGCGAAGGCTTCGCGATCCGATGGCGACAGGTTGGCGCCTCCGGCGACGAGGCCCATGCCGATATTGCACTTCACGAAATAGGTTTCGTCG
Organism: Sphingomonas gilva; assembly: GCF_003515075.1. GTDB lineage: Bacteria > Pseudomonadota > Alphaproteobacteria > Sphingomonadales > Sphingomonadaceae > Sphingomonas > Sphingomonas gilva. Next base: position 42,098 of record NZ_QWLV01000004.1, on the reverse strand, counting down.
GGCTCGATCTCGAGCGCGAGCGTATCGGTACGCTCGCCCGTGGTGAAATATTCATGCCGGCCGGGTTCGACCTGGACGACGTAATATTTGCCCGAGCCGAGACGCGCGACTTCGTTCACCACAGCGCCCTCCATCTCGCGAACGGTGCACCCCAGCGCGATCCCCATGATCGAGCCGGGACGGAAGAACACCACCTGGCCCTTGCCGGCCTCCGGCTCGTCCAGCACGCCCGATTTGGTCTTGATCGGCGGGAGAGCCGGTGCAGAGGCCGTCACCGCCGCCTCCTGAGCATGGGCCACGCCGGCGACCATCAGGCCGGCGACAACCGCGAGCCTCAATGCGGTAAACTTCATGAAATTCCCCCATCCGGCTGTGGCTGCACTTCGACCGGCGGCGCGCAGGCCGGAACCGCGCCTTCGGTGAACTGGACATCGGATCGAACCTTGGCGTTGGCGCGCGCGCCAGGCACCACGCGCATCTCGCCACCGGCGATGAGCAGGCCGGCAAACGGCACCACCATGCTGGCCGCGAGCGCGGTGCCGGGACGGTTTTCGCCGGCTGCGCCGAACTTGAAATAGCCAAGCGGCACTCGCACCGCGCCGCAATCGACGAAGCGAGCGGCAAGCACCAGCTCGCCCGCCTTGCCGCCGAAGCGCGCCTTGGCCGCGTGGACCACCTCGCCTTCCCCGACCACTCCGGCGGGCACCAATGTCTGGCCGGCAACCACGATCGGGCTGGCCAGCCTGAGCGTGAAGCGGTCTCCGGATTTCGCCGTCTTGGAATCGAGCGCCTGGGTGATCTCGATATCGACCAGCGTCTTCGCCGGCAGGCGCAATGCATCGGTGGGCGATGCCGCGGGCGGGGCAGCCGATGGCGGCACAGGCGCCGGCGAGGCATCCTGCGGTTGCGCCGCTGCCTGTCCGGCCATTACGATGGCCGCAATCGCGGCTATGATATGGACGCTCCCCAAATGCCCGTTCCCCCCAGAACTCTTGGCTGGATAGCCGATGCCGAGCGCCGACGGCAAGTGAGCTCGAAGTCCGTCGGATCGATCCGCTGCGGGTTGATTTTTCCCGCCAGCTGGCCGACCATGTAACCGGTTACAGTATTTTGCCGCCGGAGGGGCCCCGAATGACCGCCACTATCGACCGCCGCCTGGTTAGGGCGGACGCGGTCACGGGGCTTGCCGCGGTCCCCAGCGCCACCTTCGCCGCCAGCCCGCGCATCGAAGCGCTTATCGCGCGGATGACGATCGAGGAGAAGGCGGGGCAATTGTCGTGCTTCGCCGATACGCTCAGGCCGTTCGCGCCCAACATCAATCCGCTGGTTGGCAATCAGAACGCCGAGGCGACCTTGGGCGAGATCCGCGCCGGCCGAGTGGGCACGTTGTTCAACGGCATCGGCGTGGCCGGCGCGCGACGGGCGCAGAAGGCGGCGCTGGAGGAATCGCGGTTGGGCATCCCGCTGCTGTTTGCCGCGGACGTGATCCATGGCCTCAAGACCGTTTTCCCCATCCCGCTCGCCGAATCGTGCAGCTTCGACCTCGACCTCGCCGAGGCGACCGCGCGCGGGGCCGCGCTGGAGGCGACCGCGGTCGGCCTGCACTGGACCTTCGCACCGATGGTCGACGTGGCGCGCGACCAGCGCTGGAGCCGCGTCGCCGAAGGCGCGGGCGAGGATCCCTGGCTGGGCGGCGAACTGGCCCGCGCGCGCGTCCGCGGCTTCCAGGGCGCCGACCTGAAGCGCGACGACACCATGCTCGCCTGTCCCAAGCACTTCGTCGGCTATGGCGCAGTCTCGGGCGGGATGGACTATAATTCGGTCGAGCTGTCCGAGGCGAGCCTGCGCGAAATCCACTTGCCGCCCTTCGCCGAGGCGTTCGACGAAGGGGCCCTGACCGCGATGTCCGCGTTCAATGACGTGAACGGCGTGCCGGCGAGCGGCAACCGCGCGCTCATCACCGGCCTGCTGCGCGGTCAGTGGCGTTTCGCCGGACTCGTCATCAGCGACTACACCTCCGATCAGGAGCTGGTCGCGCATGGCTATGCCGCCGACGACCGTGATGCGGCGCGGCTGGCGATCTTGGCCGGGGTCGATATCTCGATGCAATCGGGGCTTTACGTCGACTATCTGCCCGGTCTGGTCGAATCGGGCGTGGTGCCGATGGCGGTGGTCGACGCCTCGGTCCGACGCGTGCTGCATGTGAAAGAGGCGCTGGGACTGTTCGACAATCCCTACCGATCGCTCGATACGGGCGCCGAGCAGCGTCGGGTGCAAACACCGGCGATGACCAGCCTGGCGCGCGATGCCGGGGCGCGGTCGATCGTGCTGCTCAGGAACGAAGGCGGTCTGCTGCCACTGTCGCCCGACGCCGGGCGGTACGCCCTGATCGGCCCGTGCGCGGACGAAGACGTGCTCGGCCCCTGGTCCTTCTACGGCGATGCGGAACGCAACATCTCGATCGAAGCCGGCGTGCGCGCCGCGCTCGGGCCGGGCGGGTCGCTTTCGGTCGTGCGCGGATCCGACATCGAAAGCCCGATCGAGGGCGGGATCGCCGCCGCGGTCGCGGCCGCCGAGAATGCCGATGTCGTCCTGCTCGCGATCGGCGAATCGTCGGGCATGTCGGGCGAGGCGCAGTCGGTGACCGATATCCGCGTGCCGCATGCGCAGCGCGCGCTGGCGGAAGCGGTCGTGGCGACGGGCAAGCCGGTCGTCGTGCTGCTCCGCCACGGCCGGGCACTGGCGCTGTCGGGCGCGATCGGCGATGCGCCGGCGATCCTCGCGACCTGGTTCCTGGGATCTGAGATGGGCAACGCGGTCGCCGACGTGCTGTTCGGCAAGGTCAACCCCTCCGCCCGGCTGGCGGTGAGCTTCCCCCGGGAAAGCGGGCAGCAGCCCTATTTCTACAACCACCGCACCACCGGCCGGCCGGCGCCCCAGACCGAGAGCCAGGAGTTCAAGGCGCGCTATCGCAGCACGAAGAACGAGGCGCGCTACGCCTTCGGCCACGGCCTCAGCTACACCAGCTTCGCGATCGACGCGCTAGAGCTTCCCGAGACCATGGCCTGGAATGGCGAGATCGCGATCACCGCGCGCGTCACCAACACCGGCGAGCGCACCGGGCGCCATGTCGCGCAGCTCTACATCCGCGACCGCGTGGCGAGCCGCACCCGGCCGGTGCGCGAGCTGAAGGGAATCGCCCCGGTCACGCTCGCGCCGGGGGCCAGCGAGGTGGTGCGCTTCACCCTCGACCACCAGGACCTGATGTTCTGGGGCGACGGCGGCTGGATGGTCGAACCGGGCGAGTTCGACATCTGGATCGCCGATCATGCCGAGGATGAGGGCGTAAGCGGACGATTTACCCTAAGCGCCGCTTGAACGCCTGAAAAAAACCATCCATTCTGGATATGTCTCTGTAGCGTGTGCCGCAAAACGCGGGCGCAATATGGCGCCTGCCGGAGAGTGACCGATGGCCAGCAAATCCGTTCCCGCCGTGCCGATCGAGCGACTCGCGCGCCTGACGCCCGGTCAACGGGTCTGCCTGCGGCTGGTCCATCAGCGCCTGACCTCGAAGGACATCGCGCGCGAGATCGGCATATCGCCGCACACCGTCGACCAGCGCCTGCGCCAGGCGATCGAGATTCTCGGCGTATCCTCACGCGTGGAGGCCGCGCGCGCCTTCGCCGCGGCTGAGGCCGACGGATATCAATCGTTGATATATCAAGCGCCGTACATTGCCGAGGATGCCGATCCTGCCCCAGCCCTGTCGCCGGACATCGGAGACCGGTGGCGGGAAGCAAACGCGGTTCACGAGATGCAGGCGCCCTATCTGGCGTTCGCATCTTCGCAACCGGCCCGCTTCATAGCCCCGCTTCCCGTCCGCAGAGGGGAACGCAATGACCTGACCATCATGCAAAGGCTGGGCTGGACCATCGCGGTGGCGGTGGGAACAGCCCTTTCGGCGGGGATCTTCCTTTCCGGAATCGAGGCTCTCGGCACAATCGCCACAGCCGCGAAGCGCGCCCTCTCCTGACTTAACTTGGCATCCGCGCTGCCCACCGCAGACGCGGTGGGGAACGATGATGATGCACCAGAAGATTGCAGCTGCGGAAGAAATCCGCGCCCAGTTGCTGCCGACCGAAGACAAGATCGACGAAGCCATTGCCTGTTCGGCGCAGCTGATCGCGGCGATGATCAAGGCGCGCGCCGACACCGGCGTCGGCGCCGCGATCGGCCATACCGCGATCGCCCAGGTCTCCGCGGCGCAAACCCAGATGGTCGAGGCGCGGCGCGCGCTGATCCGCGCGCACAAGGCGCTGATCGAAGCGGGCGGCGATGTCGGCGTGCTGACCACCGGTTACGGCGACACGTCCGAATGCCCGGAGATCGAAGAGACCCGCACCAAGGGACGCCTTCGCGCGGTCGGCTGACGCCGGTCGCGAGGATCCTTGACCGGACCCGCCCCACCGTGGTCCGGTCAAGCGATGCTCAGACTCTACATCTTCCTCGGCTTGCAGCTGGCAGTCAGCGCCTATGCTCTGGTTCGAGGGGGAGCCCCCGAACGCATCGTCGCCGTGCTGATGCTGGTCGCCTATGCCGTTTCGATGTTGGTTCAATCGCAATTCCCGGTGCGCTTTCACGGCGTCGAGCTGGGAATTTTCATGGTGGACTGCGCCATGCTCGCCGCGCTGCTCGCGGTCGCGCTACGCGCCGAAAGATTCTGGCCGTTATGGATGACTGGTTTGCAAGCGGTCGCGGTTGCGGCCCATCTGGCCAAGATGGCGAGCCCGGAGGTGATCCCATGGGCCTATGCCGCGATGCTGGCGTTCTGGAGCTATCCCATGATGGCCTTGCTCGCGATCGGCACGTGGCGCCACTGGAGGCGGATGGCGGCCTTCGGTGCCGACAGGTCCTGGAGCGCCTTCTCGCCCCCCTCGCCGGCCGACGCGCCGCCCGGATGGCCGATGCGCTGATCGACGAATTCGGCTCGCTCGGCGCGACGCTGGCGATGCCGGACGAGGCAGTGGCGCGGGTGCTGGGACGTGACGCGCGAGGCGCCGTCGCGCTATTGAGCGCGACCAGCGAAGCGATTTCCCATGCGCTGCGCAAGCGGGCGACCGCGCTTCCGATCGCTTCCAGCGACAAGCTGCTGACCGACTATCTGATCGCAACCATGACCGACCTGCCGCTCGAACAGCTGCGCGTGCTGTTCCTCGATCGCGGCAATCACCTGATCCGCGACGAGATGGTCGCGCAGGGCACGGTCTGCCAGGCCCGCATCTACCCGCGCGAGATCATCGTCCGCGCGCTGGAGCTCAGGGCGAGCGCGCTGATCATCGTCCACAACCATCCCGGCGGCCAGGCGGAGCCGAGCCGGGCCGATATCGACATCACCCATCAGATCATGATGCTCGCCCGCTTCCTCGACATCACGGTGCACGACCATCTGATCGTCGCGAGCGGGCGGCTGACCAGCATGCGGCAGAGGGGGCTGCTATGATGAACGCGGATCGAAAGACGGACCCGTCCGACACATCACGTCACGGTTTCGCCATCGACGAGTTGGCGAAATCGATCGACGAGTTCCGCCGCAACCTGGCCGAGCTGCGGCCGACGCTGATCGGCGAAGTGGGGGTCGAAAGGGACGAGGCCTTCGCGCGGCGAATCTACCAGGCGCGCCGCGAGCGGACGAAGTTCTTTCCCGGCAGCGACGATCTGTTCGGCGAACCCGCCTGGGACGCGCTGCTGGACCTGTTCATCGCCGGTGAATCGGGGCGCGAGACGACGATGTCCGACGCCGCGGCGGGCGCCTGCACATCGGCCAATTCGGCGCAGCGCTGGATTGCGGTGCTGGAGGCGCGCGGCCTGGTCGAGCGCTACGCCGATCCGCACGACCGGCGGCGCACCCTCGTCCGCCTGACCGGGCCGACCGCCGACGCGATGCGCCGCTACCTGGACTCCATGTAGCGGCTATCGCGCGAACAGCTGGCCGAGATCGGCGAACGCCTTGAACTCCAGCGCGTTGCCGGCGGGATCGTGGAAGAACATGGTGGATTGCTCGCCCGGCTCTCCAGGGAAGCGGGTGTGCGGTTCGATGACGAAGGCGACGCCGTGCGCCTTGAGCCGCTCGGCGAGCGCCCGCCAGCGCTCGGGCGTCAGCACCACGCCGAAATGCGGCACGGGCACGGCGTGGCCGTCGACCGGATTATGCCCGGCAACACGCCTGCCGCCGCCGACATTATGCGCGACGATCTGATGGCCGAACAGATCGAAATCGATCCAGTCGGCGTCACTGCGCCCCTCCGGACATCCCAGCACGGTGCCGTAGAAGTGCCGCGCGGCGTCGAGATCGTCGACGGGAAAGGCGAAGTGGAACGGGGTCAGGTCGCTCATTGCGCAGGGTCCTTCAACATCCGGTCGAGAAAGGCGAGGATGTCCGCCTCGGTCGCGGCCTTGGCCTCGGCATTGGCCTTGACCGACTGGCGCGATTTGGTCGGCGTGTCATAGCTGTGCGTCGCGCTGTCGAACATGCGGATGGCGATGTCCCCGCCCTTCTCCCTGCTGCGCGCGACCAGGCTCTCGCACAATTTGGGCGAAACCTCCTCGTCGGCGGTGCCCATGAACACGCGCACCGGCGCATAGGACGTATAACCGTCCTTGGCGAAACGGCGCTTGAGCCCGCAGCCCGGATAGAGCGAGACGCCCGCCTTGAAGCCCAGTTTCTTCATGTCGCCCGGCTTGTCGTCCGCCATCGCTGCGAGCGTCGCGCTGCCGCCGTTGGACCAGCCGAGCAAGGCCACCCGCGTGCCGTCCACATCGGGCCGCTGCTGCAGGTAGCGCAGCGCGCCATAGGCGTGGAGCGGGCGGTAGACGACCTCGTCCACCGCCGCCGGGCGATCCTTGTAGGTGCCCGCCTTGAAGCCGCCGGGATAGCCCACGGGTCCGAAATCGTCGACCATCAGCGCGGCATAGCCGGACCGCGCGAGCAGGCGGCCCCAGGCCTTGTGCCGCGCGCTGAGCGTGGTCGCGTCATATTTGCCCTTGGAAAGGCTCGAATAGGCGCCCGAGCGGCCGTGCAGCATAACCACCGCGGGCGCGTTCTTCTCCGGCGTGGCGGCGGACCTGAACAGATAGCCCTTCACCTGGGTCTTGCCGTCGCGGCTGAGGAAGGTGACAGGCTCCACCTTGACCGGCGCCGCGTCCTGCGCCGCAGCGGGCGCTGCTATGATGACCGCCAGAGCCATGAGCGCATGCCGCATTGTCACTGTCCTCCCGTGGTTCGGACGACGCCGTCGCGCCGCGAATCCGCGCCGCCATCGAAACGGCCATTCCTGATGATGACGCCGTGCAGTCCCGAATCCTCGCCCGAGCCGGAGCGCACCTTCACGCCGCGCGTCGCCAGTGCCGCGCGCAACGGGGGAGCGAACTTGTCCGCCTCTCCGGCGAAGCTGTCGCCGCGCGCGACCAGGTTCGGCAGGTCGATCGCCTGCTGCATCGTCAGCCCCCAATCGAGGCTGCCGACCAGCGCCTTGCCCACATAGGCGAGGATGGCTGTGCCGCCCGGCGATCCCAGTGCACCGACCAGATCGCGCTGCTTGGACAGGATGATGAGCGGCGTCATCGACGATCGCGGCCGCTTGCCCGGTGCGACTGCGTTAGGGCCTTCGGGCACGAAGGAGAAATCGGTCATCTGATTGTTGAGGAAGAAGCCGTCGACCATCCGGCCCGATCCGAAATAGCTTTCGACCGTGGTCGTCATCGACACGGCGTTGCCGAAGCCGTCGATGATGACGAAGTGTGAGGTGCCGGGCACCTCGTGGGTCGCGTCGATCCGCGCCGGAGGCACGCCCGGAGGCGTGCCCGCTTCGGGCGGCGCGGCGGCGGCGTTGCCGATCAGCCTGGCGCGGCTCGCGACATAGGCTGGATCGAGCAACCCTGCAACGGGCACGCGGACGAAGGCCGGATCGCCGACATAGGCGTCGCGATCCGCGTACATCAGCCGGCTCGCCTCGGCGAATTGAACCCAGGCTACGGGATCGCCCGGCCCGCGCGACGCGATGTCGGTGCGCTCGAGCATCGCCATCAGCTGCAACAGCCCGACGCCCGACGAAGGCGGCGGCGGCACGCAGAGCAGGTAGACGCGGTAGCCGTTGCACAACGCCTCGCGCGCCTCGGGCCGGTAACCGGCGAGATCGGCCTCGGTCATGCTGCCGGGATTGGGCCCTTGGCGCAGCCGCGCGACAATGCGCCGCGCGGTTTCCCCCTTGTAGAGCGCGTCCGTCCCCTCGGTCGCCAGCCGTCGCACGAAATGGGCATAAGCGGGATTGCGGAGAGTATCGCCGGCCTGGACCTTCTCACCCTGCGCATTCCTGAAATAGGCGACGACGTCGGGCGCGCTCACCTGCGCGAAATCGCCATGGACGAAGCGTTCGAGCCGGCTGGTGACGGTGAAGCCTTCATCCGCCACGCGCGCGGCGTCGCCGAACAGGCTGTTCCAGGCGAGCCTGCCGTGCCGCCCATGCGCCATCGCCAGCATCGCCACCGCGCCGGGCACGCCGGTCGCGCGCCCGCTGGTCATCGCCGCGCCGCGCGGCAGCGGCTTGCCGTTTGCGTCCAGGAACATGTCCGGCGTCGCGCCGGCGGGGGCGGTTTCGCGCCCGTCATAGACCGCAACGGTCTTGGTCGCGGCATCGTAGCGCACCATGAACGCACCGCCGCCGAGCCCTGAGCTTTGCGGCTCGACCAGTCCGAGCATCGCCTGCACCGCAACCGCCGCATCGCTTGCATCGCCGCCGCGGCGCAGCACCGCGAGGCCCGCCTCCACTGCCAGCGGATGCGCGGCCGCGACGAAGCCCTGCCGTTCGGTGGATGCGGGCGCCTGCGCGGCCGGCTTGGGGGCGCAGGCGGCGAGCGCCAGCGCGGCGATGAGGACAACGCGCCGCATCACGGCTCGATCGCCTTAGCGCCCGGCCGCCGCGGATCGGCTGCGCCGAGGAACAGCCCGTTTTCGATCATGATCGATTGTGCGCTTCCCATCGTTTCGTCGCTGGTGATCTTATGACCCTTCGCCTTCAAGGCCGCGACGGTGTCCGGGTTGAAATTGGGTTCGACCCGCAAGCTGTCGCCCGTTCCCTGATAGATGCGCGGCTGATGCGTCGCCTCGTCGATGTTCAGGCCGAAATCGATGACATTGACGATCACCTGCAGCACCGTGTCAATGATCGTGCTGCCGCCCGGCGTGCCGGTGACCAGCCATGGCTTGCCGTCCTTCATCACGATCGTCGGCATCTGGGTGGAGAGCATCCGCTTGCCCGGCGTAAGCGCGTTGAGCGGCGGCGGCGTGCCGCTGCGCTGGGCTTCCCAGGCTTGCTCGTGGCTGAAATTGTTCATCTGGTTGTTGAGCAATATGCCCGTGCCCGCGATCATCACCCCCGATCCGAAATCGGCGCCCAGCGTATAGGTGGTCGAGACGACGTTGCCGTCCTTGTCCGCGATTGAGAAATGGGTGGTGGAGGGACTTTCGAAGCGCGTCGGGTCGCCCGCGCCCAGCGTATCGGGCGGCGTCGCCGCGTCGCGCTTGATCAGCTTGGCGCGTTCGGCGGCATATTCCTTTGAGATAAAGCCCTTGACCGGCGCGGTGACGAAAGCGGGGTCGCCCAGTGAACGGTAGCGGTCGAGATAGCCGAGCTTCATCGTCTCGGCCATCAGGTGGAGCGACGCGGCGGAGCCGGCGCCCAATGGCTTCAGGTCGAAATGCTCGAGGATGTTGAGCATGTTGAGGAGCGTCGCCCCGCCCGCGCTGGCCGGTGGCGCAGTATAGACGGTGTGGCCGCGATAGGTGCCGACCAGCGGCGCGCGCTCGACCGGGCGATAGACGGCGAGATCGGCGAGCGTGATGATGCCGCCATTCGCCTTCATGTCGGCGGCGATGCGGCGGGCGATCTCTCCCTTGTAGAAGGCGTCCGCCCCGCCTTTGGCGATCTGCTGCAGGCTCCAGGCGAGATCGGGCTGTCTCAGCACCTCGTCCTTGGCGTAGCGCGTGCCGTCGGGCTTGTAGAAAGTGCGTTTGGCGGAGATGCTGTTGGACAGCCGCTTCTCGCCCCAGCCGAACACGAACGCCTCATCGGCGGTCAGCTTCACGCCATCGCGCGCCAACCCGATCGCGGGCGCGACCAGATCGGCCCAGGGGAGCCTGCCCCATTTCCTGTGCGCGTGCGCCAGGCCGGCGACGGTGCCGGGCACGGCGGGCGCGAGATAGCCGAAGCTGGCGATGGCGCGCTCCTTGCCCGCCTCGTCGACGAACATCGCCGGCGTCGCCGCGCGCGGCGCGACCGAGCGGAAATCGATGACGCGCACCTGCCCGGTCTTCGCGTCATAGACGGTCATGAAGCCGTCGCCGCCGATATTGCCCGCGCGGGGCAATGTGACCGCGAGCGCGAAGGCCGTGGCGATCGCGGCGTCGACCGCGTTACCGCCCTTGCGCAGGATCGCCGCGCCCACCTCGCTCGCCATCTCGTTCTGGCTGACGACCATCCCGCGCGTGCCGATGACGGGCGAATGGATGCTGGGATATTCGAGGAGCTGGCGGCTCTGCGCGATCGCGCCGGCAGGCAGCGCCAGCGCGGCGAGCGCAAGGAGGAGGTGGCGAAGGATCATCATCATACGTCGTCCCGCGAGTTATAGGCGCCGACATCCATCTCGCCCTCCCACCGCGCGACGGCGGTGGCGATCGACAGGTCCGAGGTGACGTTGGGAACGGTGCGGATCATGTCGAGGATGCGATCGAACGGCAGGATGAAGCCGACGACGATCGCGGTCTGCTCGGGCGTGATGCCGATCGCCGCGAGGACGGCGGCGAGGACGAACAGCGATCCCGACGGCACCGGCGCCACGCCCATGGCGACGATGGTGGTGGTCGCTGCGATCACCAGATAGTCGGCGAGGCTCAGCTGGACGCCGAACGCCTGCGCGGCGAACAGGGTGAGCATCGCGACGTACATCGCCGCCCCGTCCATGCCGATGGTCGCGCCAAGCGGCAGCACGGTCGAGGCGACCGGCGGGGAGACGCCCAGATTGCGCTCCGCCACCCGGATCGCGACGGGCAGCGTCGCCGAGCTCGACGAGGTCGAGAAGCCGACCATGATCGCATCGGCGATGCCGCGGAAGAAGGGCAAGGGCGGCAACCAGGCGAGCAGCCGCACGACGATGCCGCCATGGATGACGAGCGTGACGAACGCCGAGCCGACGACGACGCACAAGCCGAGCTTCAGCACCGCGAGGAAGCTCGCCGGCCCGCTCGTCCCCATCACCACCGCGATCAGCGCGAACACGCCAAAGGGCGCGGTCTCCATGACGAAGCCGACGATCTTGAGCATCACCTCCGATCCGCCGGCGAGCAGGCGACGGACCGGCTCCGCCCCCTCGCCCGCGGCGATCACGCCGGCGCCGACCAGTACCGCGAAGAAGATCACCGACAGCGTCTGTCCGCTCGCCATCGCGCCGATCGGATTGTCGGGCACGATCTCCATGAACATCCGCGCGGTATCCTTGGGCGGCGCGACCGCGCGCGGCACCGCATCGGCGAAGCTTGCGCCCAGGCCGGGGGCGATGAGGGTCGCCACGACCAGCCCCGTCGTCACCGCCAGCGCGGTGGTGAGGACGTACATGCCGAGCGTCTTCACCCCGATGCTCCCCAGCCGCTTCGGATCGGCCAGCGCCGCGACGCCCGAGGCGATGGTGAGGAAGACGAGCGGCACGACCAGCATCCGGATCAGCCGGACGAACAGCTCGCCGATCCAGCCGATGCTGGTCGCCCCCTCACCCCAGGCGATGCCGACCGCCGCGCCCAAGACCAGCGCGGCGAGGATGCGCTTCCACAAGGCGATGCCGAACCACGCCCGCCCGGCGCGGTGGAGCACGCGGGATCGGGCGGTGGGTTCACTTGCTTCGGGCATCGGCGCCTCGGGTGCGGTCGTCTCGGTCATTGGGATGCTCCGACGGAGTGGCGGCGTGGGCGCGAGGCTGGTCAGCCTGGCCATCAAGGCCGATCGCGAAATGAAGGCGCCTGCGCCGCAGCGGACGCAGGCGCGCGCCAGTTAGAAGCGCTTGCTGAGTTGAAAATATACTTGGCGGCCGCGGTTGCTGTAGAGGTCGCCGATATAGCCATAGGTCCCGTCCGCCAGCGGTGCGAGACGATTGAAGATGTTGCGCGCGCCGACGCGCAACCGGGTATCGTCGAGCAACCCGCCTTCGGCTTCGACCTGTAGGTAGAGGCTGTGGGTCAAATGGTCGTCGACCCGGAAACGCGTACCGTCGTCAAGCGCGGCCGAAGTATCGGTGACCGGGCCAGTATAGCTCGTGTACCAGCCCGCGCCGAACTGGTCGTAACGCCAGGTGAGGCTTGCCGACCCACGCCATTTGGGACGGCCATTCTCCTCGATCAGGCTCTCGGCGCCCGCGATATTGATGAAGTCGTTGATCGTCCCTGCGCCCTGCGCATCGATGAGGCTCTGGGTAAGCGGATCGGGCGTCTGGAAGAATTCGAGCAGGCGCGCGGCGTTCACGCGCAGGCTGAAGTCGCCGATGCCGGTGTCCTCGACCCGATAATAGAGGCCGAGATCGTAGCCGCGCACCGTGCGCGGGCTGAGATTGGTGTAGTTGTCGATCACCTGGATGATCTCGCCCACCGGTGCGATCCCGCTGTTCTCGAAAGCTTCGGTATCCTCCTGGTCATGCGGCAGGCGCTGGACGTTCGGGTTGGACGAGCCCTGCAGCCGCAGGAGATAGTCGAGGATCAACGCGTTGCTGTCGCCGAATAGCCCGATCACGTTCTTCTGGCGGATTTCCCAATAATCCGCAGTGAAGGTGAGACGCCCGGCGCGGCCAAGATCCATCTGGAAGGTGCCGCCGACCGAGAGGTTTTCCGACTCCTCAGGCTTCAGATCCTGGCTGCCCGAACGGTTGCTGACCACGCCTTGGCTGCGGCCCGGAAGATCAGTGCAATCGGCGAAGGTCGAGATGCGCCCCAGGCGGAGATCGGCTTCGCAGCGAATCCAATCGGTGCGCGTGTTGGAACGCTGGATTCCGCTCTCGAACAGCTGCGGCAGGTTCGGCGCGCGGAAACCCTGCGACCAGCTGCCGCGGAACTGGAGGTTGCGGACCGGATACCAGGACAGCGCGACCTTGGGTTTCGCGACGGTGCTGAAGCCCTGATAAGCCTCCATCCGGCCGGCGAGCTGGAGGTCGAGCGAACGGATCAGCGGCACGTCCATCTCCGGCGACACCAGTGGCACCGCGAATTCGAGATAGGCCGAGATGGTGTTGCGCGCGCCCGAGCTATCAGGCGTAGGGCTCGCGCCCATCACGTCGCTGCCGTTGCTCGACTTGTCGAGCGCGACGAAAGCGACGGTGCCGTCGAGCCGATCGTCGCGGTCGTCCGCGAAGGTCTCGCGCCGGAACTCGACGCCCGTCGCCATGCCGACCCGGCCGCCGGGCAGGGTGAACAGGTCGTTCTTTGAGAGCTTCAAGTCGGCCATCATCAACTCGGTGGTGCTGATGCGCGAGACATCGACCATGAAGCTGTCGATGACGTCCTGCGGATTGCTGTTCGACCCGTAGCGCGACGGGTTCCGCGGATCACCGCCGGCGAACGGGTTATAGGCGCTGGCATCGGTACGCGAGAGCGCTTCCTGGAGCAGCGTCAGGCTCGGCTGATACATGGTGTCGTTGGTGCGCGCCTTCGAATACAGCAGCGCTGAATCGAAATCGAAGCCGAGGACTTCGCCGCGCAATCCGGCGAGAGCGCGGATCGTATCGTTGCGGACGTTGACGCGGAGCGGGCCGGCATCGATGAGGCGATAGTCGTCGACTTCGACCGCTACCCCCGCCGTGGGGACACCCGTCAGCCCGGGGATCCGATTCGGGCTGCCGACCGGGCCGAGCGGGTTCCAATAGCCGTCGACCGGGACGATCAGCCGTTGGCTGGCGAGCGCGGTCTCCTGTTCGCGGAACGCCTGATAATCGGCGCGATACCAGCCGGCCTCGGCGAAGAGTTCGACGCTGCCGAAATCATGGTTGAAGAAGCCGAACAGGTTGATCCGGTCATTCAGCCCCTGGATGGTGCGTTCGGTGTTGATGTCGTACCGTAGGTTGCGGTCGGCACTAGTGGTCGCGAGCGTACTGTTGTCAAAACAGGTGCTCGGCGCCAAGCCAGGTGCGAGGCAGCCCTCGTTGGTATCGGGCTGGATGTGGAACGAGCCGCCCGTTCCGGTTGCCAGGGTGACGCCGTTCACGCGCGTCGTCGTAACGGGCGAAACCGCCGTCGGACGCGAATAGTCGCCGTGCAGGCGATAGAATTCGCCCCAGCCGGTGCTGGTCGACGTGTTGTCGAAATCGGCATTGCCTTCCCACGGCGTGCCGACGAACAGCGGGCGCATGTCCGACGAGCGCGAGTTGCGGCGCTCACGCGCGTACAGCGGATCGCGGTGGTTGTACGAACCGAGCAGCGAGATGTTGGAATTGCCGCCGTTGAAGCTGTGGCCGGCCTCGAACGCGAACTCATATTCGAGTTGGCCCGAATCATCGGTGAAGCCGAGTTCGCCGGTGGCGCGGACCCCCTTCACATTGTCCTTGAGCACCGTGTTGATCACGCCCGCCACCGCGTCCGAGCCGTAGATGGCGGCGGCGCCGTCGAGCAGCACCTCGACGCGGCGGATGCCCATCACGGGAATCGCATTGGTGTTGACGCTCTGGACCGGAACCAGATTTTCGGACTGTGTACCGGGATGAAGGACCATGCGGCGGCCATTCAAGAGCACCAGCGTGTTGCCGGTGCCCAACGCGCGCAGGTTGATCGAGGCGGTGTCGCCTCGCGCATCGTTGATGCCGCCGGCATCGCGGCTCTCGTTGAAGGCGACATCGCCGGCCTGCGGGATCGCGCGAAAAAGCTCGTCGCCACTTGTGGCGGCGACCGCATCGATATCGTCCTGGTTGAGCACGGTGACGGGCAGGTTGCCCGCCACATCCGCGCCCTTGATCTGCGAGCCGATGACGACGATGTCGTCGGCGGTCCCCTGCGCCTCGGCCTGTTCCTGCACCTCCTCCGCGGTCTGCGGCGGCGGCGCGGGGGTGTCCTGCGCGGCGGCGGCGGTCGCGAGCAGCGAGACGCCGCCCATCAGCATGGCGATGCGAAATCCGGTCTTCATTGTCATTCCCCTTATCCCTGGTCCCACTGTCCGTCCGGCGTCTGCCGCGCCGTCAATTTCCTTCGCCGATCAGCCGCGCGACGCGTTCGGCCGCGCCCGCCGCATAGGTCCACCCCAGCGCGCCGTGGCCGGCATTGGCGAACACGCCGGGCGCGATCTTGCGGATGATCGGCAGCGAATCCGGGGTCATCGGCCTGAGGCCGGCCCAGCTTTGCTCGATATTGTCGTAGTCGGCCGCGCCGGGCAGCGCGGCCCGCGCGCTGCCGACCAGCGCGGCGAAGCGCCTCGGATCGACCCTCCGGTCGCGCACGCCGAGATCGGCCAGGCCGGCGATGCGCATCCGGTTGCCCAACCGTGCGAACACGACGCGGTTGGATACGTCGGTGATGCTCACCTCGGGCGCCGCGGCCCCCGGTGGGGCGGTCAGCGAATAGCCCTTCATCGGCTGGATCGGCAGCCGCGCGCCCGCCGTCCGCGCGAGCTTGGCCGCATCTGCGCCGGCGCACAGGATGATCGTGGCGGCGTCGATCCGCCCGCCATTGTCGGTGACGACCGCAGGACGGCCGCCGCGCGCATCGATCCGCGACACGCGCGAGCGGAAGCAGCCGGTGAAGCGCTCCGATGCCTTCAACGCGGCGAGCGCGCCGAGGCAGAACCGGTACGGATCGCCCACCTCCTCCTCCGGCGTGTGCAGCGCGCCGGCCATGTCGCGCCGGATCGCGTCGAGCATCGGCTCGGCGGCGACCGCCTCGTCCACGCCCAGCACATGCTGATCGAAGCCCATCGTGCGCTTGATCGCGGCCAGCTCCGCGGCGGCGGCCAGCCCCTTCGCGTTGCGGTAGATGTGCAGCTTGCCGGGCGTGGCGTGGGCGAACTCGATGCCGTGACGCTCGACCAGGCCGTGCAGCGCCAGGCGCGATTCGATCGCCAGCGTCAGCCCGGCGATCGTGTTGCGGTGAAAGCGCGTGGCGGTGGCGTTGCGCAGAAAGGCCAGGCCCCAGCGCAGGAAGTCTGGATCGAGCGAGGGGCGCAGGCGAAAGGCGGGATCGGCGGCGGCGATCAGCCGCGGCATCTGCGCGACCATCGCCGGGCTGGCCAGCGCATCGGTATAGGCATAGCTCAGCTGCGCGCCGTTGGCGTAGGACGTGCCCAGTCCCGGCCCTTCCGCGGCGTCGACCAGCGTCACCCGCCGGCCCCGCTCGATCAGCGCGAGCGCGGTGGTCACCCCAACCACGCCTGCGCCGATGACGAGCACATCGCCATCGCCCTTCATCCGACGACCGGATTGAACAATGATTGCGCCAGCAGCGTCATTTCGTTTCGCGATCCCCCAATTCCGGCATCGATCGTTACGTCGCCGGTTTGGAGGCAACTTAGCCCTTGGCGCGGGCTTGCCACCGATGAATCATTTGTGACAGCTATAGATCGGAGTTATGGATGGCCGCTGCGGCTATCGGCAAGCACCTGCGCCAGCACCGCGAGGAACTGGCGGGCTGCGCGCGAGGGCGGGCGATCCTCCAGCGTGACGTGGCTGATGGTGAAGCCGAGCGGCGGATCGGTCGGCAGCACCGTGAAATCGTCCGATCGCCAGGCACGCGCGGTGAATTCGTCGATCACCGTGATGCCGCGCTCCAGCTGCGCCAGACGCGCGGCGATGAAGAAGGTCTGGACCGACACGGTTTCGCGAAAGGCGACGCCCTCGCGCGCCGCGGCGGCGGTCAGCACGTCGCCGATCGGCCCGGTCGCGGCGACGCCGATCACATCCTTGCCGGTGAGCGCGGTCAATGGCAGACGCTCGCCGGTGGCGACGAAGCTGCCCTTGGGGAACATCACCACCAGCTCGCCCTCGGTCAGCACGGTGCGCGCCAGCCGCGGGTGCGGCGGCGGGGTGTAGGCGATGGCGAGATCGGTCTCGCGTTCGATCAACGAGCGGACCAGATCGTCATGATGGTGGGTGTGGACCTCGAAGGTCACGCGCGGATGGTCGCGGCGGAAGCGGGCCAGCGCTTGCGGCACGACGTCGAGCGCCAGGCTGGGGACCATGCCCATGCGGATATGCCCCCCACCGGCCTGCGCCAGATTGCGCGCGGTGTGCTGCAGCGACGCGAGCCGTTCGAACACGTCGCCCGCCTCGCGGAACAGCGCGTGCGCCTCGTCGGTCGGCGCCAGCCGTCCCCGCACCAGGCGGAACAGCGCGAAGCCGAGCTGATCCTCGGCATGGCGCAGCATCTTGCTGACCGAAGGCTGCGACACGCCTAGCGCGCGCGCCGCTCCGCTGATCGATCCGTTGGTGTAGACGGAGTGGAAGATCTCGATGTGACGAAAGCGCATGCGCCTCTCTTAGGGCTTCAGCGCGATCGCCTCCACCTCGATCAGCGCGTCGGGCGCGAGCAGGCCCGACACGACGGTGGAGCGCGCCGGATAGGGCTCGCCGAAGACCTCGCGATAGGCGGCGTTGAACGCCGCGCCGTAGCTCGCGTCGGTCAGCCAGGCGGTGACCTTGACGACATCGGCGGGAGTGCAGCCATTGTCGGCGAGCACCTCGGCGAGGTTCGCCATCACCTGCTTCGCCTGAGCTTCGATCCCGCCGGCGACGATGGCGCCGTCCGCCCCCCGCGCGAGCTGGCCCGAGGTGAAGACCAGGTTCCCGACGACGCGGGCAGGGCTGAGCGGCGGCTTGGCGGACATGCGTTTTCTCCTTCGTGGTCGTCATGCCCTGGCGCGCGCGCCCGCGCCCCAAGATTCTGCACCGGCCGTCATAGACGCGAGCTATACTCGCCGCTTCCCCCTTGCCCTTCCGCCTCCCGCTCGGCCAAAGGCTCAGCGGTGAGCGTATGCGTGGACATGGGGGTGGACGGCGCCGGCAGGCCGGTGCCGATCGACGTGGAGGAGCTGCTGGCGACCCGGCTGCTCGTCCAGGGCAATTCGGGATCGGGCAAGTCGCACCTGCTGCGCCGGCTGCTGGAGGGCAGCGCCGGGCTGGTCCAGCAGGTGATCGTCGATCCGGAGGGCGACTTCGTCACGCTGGCCGAGCCGTTCGGCCATGTCGTGATCGAGGCGAGCGATTATTCGGAGCGCGAGATGGGGCGCTTCGCCCAGCGCATCCGCGAGCACCGCGCGAGCGTGGTGCTGAGCCTGGAGGGGCTGGAGGCAGAGGCGCAGATGCGCTGCGCCGCGGCGTTCCTCTCGGCGCTGTTCGATGCCCCGCGCGAGCACTGGTTCCCCGCGCTGGTGGTGGTCGACGAGGCGCAGCTGTTCGCCCCGGCCGCGGCCGGCGAGGTGGCCGACGATGTCCGCCGCGCCTCGCTCTCCGCGATGACCAACCTGATGTGCCGCGGCCGCAAGCGCGGGCTGGCCGGCATCATCGCGACGCAGCGGCTGGCGAAGCTCGCCAAGAACGTCGCGGCGGAGGCGTCCAACTTCCTGATGGGCCGCACCTTCCTCGATATCGACATGGCGCGCGCCGCCGACCTGCTGGGCATGGAGCGGCGGCAGGCAGAGCAGATCCGCGATCTGCAGCGCGGATCGTTCCTCGCGCTCGGTCCGGCGCTGTCGCGGCGGCCGGTGGCGATCCGCATCGGTGCGGTCAAGACCTCCGCGCGCAGCGGCAATGTCGCGCTGCTGCCGCTTCCCGAACGGCCGGCCGAGACGATCCGCGACACGCTGCTGGCGCCGGTCGAGCCCGCTGCGGCTCCCCCTCCTCCGCCACCGCCCACGCGCATCGAGCCAGAGGAACTGGCGGCGCGGATCGAGACGCCCGCGCCGGCGGAAGCCGCCCCGTTCGACGAGGACGCGTTCGAGGCGGCCGCGGCCGATGCGATGCGCGATCTCGTCGCCGATCCCGAAGCGGCCTTTCGTCCCGCGCCTGCGCTCTACCAGGATTTCCAGATGCGCTGCCGGATGCGCGGCTTCGTCAAGCCGCCCGTGGCGCTCGCCGATTTCGCCCGCCGCTTGGCGATGGCGCGCGCGGGGATCGATCCGGCGGAGCGGCACGACTGGGGCGAGGCGCTGGCGGCGGCGGGCGACCTGCCCGACGACATGCTCGGCCCCTTCCTCCTCATCGCCCGCGCCGCGCGCGAGGGCGCCGAAACACCGGGCGATGCCGAAATCGCCCGCGTCTACGGCACCCATTCGCAAGGCCGGGTCCGCCGCCTGATCGCCAATATCGAGCAGCGCGGGCTGATCGCCTCGCGCATCGACTTGTCGGGCAAGCGCTCCTTCGCGGTGCCGAGCCTCGGCTGGACCACCGCGCCGAGCGATCCGGGCGAACAGGCGCTCGCCTAGCTCAATCTGTCGGGGCCGTATTGCGCCGGATCGATAGCGGCGACCGCCGGATCGGGCGGCGCGGCGGTGATCAGGCTCGCCGCGAGCATCGCGGCGGCGGGTGCGGTCTGGATGCCGAAACCGCCCTGGCCAGCGAACCAGAAGAAGCCCTCCGCGCGCTGGTCGAAACCGTAGACCGGCAGCCGGTCGGGCGCGAAGCTCCTGAGGCCCGCCCATTTGCGCTCGACCGCCGCGACGCGCCAATCGACGGCGTGCTCGAACCGGTCGATGGCGATGGCGACGTCCATCTCCTCGGGTTGCGCATCGCAGGGATCGGTCGCGATCTCGTCATGCGGGCTGAGCCACAGCTTCCCGCCGGCTTCGGGCTTGAAATAGAAGCTGCCGTCGATCGCCGCGACATGGGGCAGATGTTCGGGCGCGGCGGGATCGGTGCGCAGCTGCGCCATGGTGCGGCGAAAGGCGCGGATGCCGAGCGGCGCCACGCCCGCCCACACCGCGACCTGATCGGCCCAGGCGCCCGCGGCGTCGACCAGGATGCGCGCGGCGATCGGCTCCGCACCGGCTTCAATCTCCCATCCGCCGGCAATACGCCGCGCCGAGCGGAGCGCGGCGTCGGTCATCAGCACCGCGCCGGCCCGCCTGGCACGAGCGAGGCAATCGGCATGGAGCCCGGCGACATCGATATAGGCGCAGCTCGGCTCCAGCACGCCTAGCCGCCATTCGGCGCGCAGGCCGGGAATGCGCGTGGCGGGATCGACTTCCTCGAGCGTGATCGGCGTATCGGCGAACGCGTTCAGAAACGCATCTACCGCGGCGCGATCCCCGATCCGGCCGATGTGGAGCGATCCCAGCGGCGCGAGGAAACCGCCGGCGCGAAGCGCCGCGCCGGACGCGGTGGTCAGCGGCTGGATCGCCGCGCCGCCATAGGTCTCGCTCCAGAACGCCGCCGAGCGGCCGGTGGCGTGATAGCCGGGCTGCGCCTCCGCTTCGAGGATGGCCACGCGGCCGTGTGCGGCGAGCTCCGCCGCGAGGCTCGCCCCGGCGATGCCCGCCCCGACGATGGCGAAATCGAACATCAGGCGCGCGGCGCCCGCGCGCCCAGAAACGCGTCGATCTCCGCAAGCGCGCGGTTGCGAACCGGATCGGCCTCACGCAGGATCTCATGTGCGGATTCGCGGCCGAAGCGCACCAGCTTCGTATCGGGCAGCCGCGCGGCGATCGCGCGGCCGGCCGATGCGTCGACCAGCTTGTCCGCGTCGGGCGACAGGATCAGCGTCGGCACCGCCATCGTCGCCAGCCGCGGATCGGCGCGGAGCAGGCGCGTGCCTTCGAACGCCGCGGTCACCCAGGCCCAGCTGGGCGGCCCGATCGCGATCTCCGGCCGCTCCAGCTTCCAGGCGATCTCCTGGTCGTAGCGTTCGAGGCTGTGGGTAAGGAGCTTCTGCCGCGTGGTGAGCGTCGCGGGCTTCTCGTTTGATTTCCACGCCGCGCGGTCGGGCTTGCCGATGCGCGTCATGAAGCGGGCGATGCGCTCCATCGCCGCGACGCCGAATGGCGCGCCATGCAGGCCGAGCATCGGCGCGACCAGCACCGCCGCATCCGGGTCGATCGCGTCCTCGACCAGCGCGCGCAGCACCAGATAGCCGCCCATCGAATGCCCCATCACGACGTGCGGCCCCGGCGTGGCGTCTCGCCACACGTGCCAGAAATCATGGAGATCTCGCACCAGCGGCGTGAAGTCCGCCAGATGGCCGACCTTGGGATCGCCACCCAGCCGCCCCGAGCCGCCCTGCCCGCGCCAGTCGAAAGAGGTCACCCCCCAGCCCGCCGCCTGCCAGCGATCGAACGCCTCGAAATATTTCTCGAAGATGTCGCCGCGCCCGCCCTGGAAGAGGATCGATCCGCGCGGCGACGCGCCGCCCGGCGGCAGCGAGAAGCGACGCAGGCGCCAGCCGTCGGGCGCGGTCCAGTGATCGATCGATCCTTCCGCGTCGATCGTGGCGCGGTGCGGGAAATCTGCCATCCGGCTTGGTTACGTTTTTGAAAGCCATCCCGTCTAGGACATTTCCCGATGGGGTGGGATCAGGTCTCGATAGCGTTGCTGGGCGTGCTCGCGATGCTGCTGGTTTCGGCGGCGGTCGAGGATATCCGCATCCGCGAGATCGCCGATTGGAAGAACATCGCCATCGCCACGCTCGCGCCCGCCTTCTGGTGGGCGACCGGCTATCAGTTGTGGCCCGACGTCGCGATCCAGCTGGGGCTCGGCCTTGCCGTGTTCGGACTGTTCACGCTCGCCTTCATGGCCGGCCAGATGGGCGGCGGCGACGTCAAGATGCTCGGCGCGCTTGCGCTGTGGTTCCCGTGGCAACCGCTCTTGAGCCTGTTGATGGTGATGGCGCTGGCGGGCGGCGCCTTGACCATCCTGCTCGTCATCGAACGCCGAATCCGGCGGAAATCCGGGCAACCTGAGATACCTTACGGCGTCGCGATCGCCTTCGCCGGACTCGTTTCCATTCACCAACCGATCCTTAACCATTTCGGATGATGCTTAACGCGGGTTCAATCGACCTGCTTCGGGGAAAGGCGCTGTAACGTCATGGATGCCAAGAAAATCGCTCTGCTGGTCGGCGCACTGATCGTCGCCGCTTTGACGGCCTTCATGGCGCGCAGCATGTTTGCCGGCGCGGCCGCGCCACAGGCGGCGGCAGTGATGCCGACGAAGGTCGAGGGACCGGAAGTGCTCGTCGCCACCCGCGCCCTGCCCGTCGGCACCATCATCGAGCCGGACAGCTTCCGCTATCAGCCCTGGCCGCAGGAGCTGGTCAACGACACCGCCTATTTCGTCAAGGGCGGCCCGGTCGACGCCGCCAGGCTGCAGGGCGCGGTGGTGCGCAACGCGATCACCGCCGGCCAGCCGATCACGCAGGGATCACTGGTGCAGCCGGGCGAGCGCGGCTTCCTCGCCGCGGCGCTGAGCCCAGGCATGCGCGCGGTCACGGTGTCCGTCTCCGCCCAATCCGGCGTCGCCGGCTTCGTCTTCCCGGGCGACCGGGTGGACATCGTCCTGACCCAATCGGTCTCTGGCGGTGGCGATGGGCCGCCGCTCAAGGCGACCGAGACGATCCTCCGCAACGTTCGCGTGCTCGCCACCGATCAGCGCACCGATGCGATCAACGACGAAGGCAAGCCTACGGTGCAGACATTCTCCACCGTGACGCTGGAGGCGACGCCGCGCATCGCCGAGAAGATCGCGGTCGCGCAGACCATCGGCCAGCTTTCGCTGTCGCTGCGCTCGCTCGCCGACAACAACGCCGAGCTGGAGCGTGCCATCGCTTCGGGCGAGGTCTCGGTGCCCGAGGGCGACGACGCCGCGGCCGACAAGCAGGTTCTGCTCGCCGTCGCCAGTCGGCCGATCGATACCGAAACCACATTCGTCACCGGCGCCGACGTGTCGCGCTTCCAGCGCCGCACGGTGCCGGCCAAGCCTGCGGACGATCGCGGCAGCCGGGATTCGGGCGGCAGCAGCGGCGCCTTCCCGGGCGCGGCCGTTGCCAAGGGGCCAGTCGTCCGGGTGGCGCGCGGCAACAATGTAACCGAAGTTCCGGTTGGGGGTAAGTAAGATGCGCACCAATAAGCTGGTTGCCCGCACGAGCCTGGGCACCGCCCTCGCTGCGGCGCTCGCGGTCGGCCTCGCCGCCACCGCGTCCGCCCCGGCCGCGGCCCAGGTCGTGGCCCGGACACCGAACGAAACGATCCAGATCAGCGTCGGCCAGGGCCGCATGGTCAAGCTCGATGCGCCGATGTCGGACCTGTTCGTCGCCAGCGACGAGATCGCCGATGTGCAGGTGCGGTCGCCGACCCAGCTGTTCATCTTCGGTAAGAAAGCCGGGGAGACGACGGTCTACGCAACATCCAAGTCGGGCAAGGTGGTCTATTCCACCACCATTCGGGTCGGCGCGAATTTCGGTTCGCTCGATGCGATGCTCGATATGGCGATGCCGGAAGCGGACATCACGGCATCGACGATGAACGGCGTCGTGCTGCTGACCGGCACCGTGCTCAGCCCCAGCGACAGCGCGGAGGCGGAACGGCTGGCCAAAGCTTTTGTCGGTGAGGAGACCACGGTCATCAGCCGCCTCAAGACGGCGACGCCGCTGCAGGTCAACCTGCAGGTCAAGATCGCCGAGGTGAGCCGCGACTTCGCCAAGAATATCGGCAACAACCTGATCACGCGCGACACCGGCGGGTTCAAGATCGGCGTGTCGGGCCGCGAGTTCGGTTCGATCGGCAACGTCGACACCTCCGACCTGCCGCAGCTTGACGCGTCGTCGCGGTTCGGCCTGCCGGCCGGCTCGATCACGCTGCCGTTCGATCCGCGCATCGGCGACTTCGTCTATCCCAATTCGGGCACGGCGTTCGATTTCAGCGATATCCGCAGCAGCGCACGCACGTCCCTGGGATTCGCGGGCCGGTTCCTCGGTCTCGATATTGCCGACGTGCTCGACCTGGGAGAACGCGACGGCCAGGTGACGACGCTGGCGAGCCCCAACCTGACCGCGCTGTCGGGCGAGACCGCCAGCTTCCTGGCGGGCGGCGAAATTCCGATCCCGATCAGCCAGGGGCTGGGCGCGGTGACGGTCGAATACAAGCAATATGGCGTCAGCCTGGCGTTCACCCCGACGGTGCTGGCCGACGGCCGCATCTCGATGCGCGTTCGCCCCGAGGTTTCCCAGCTGAGCGCGGCCGGCTCGGTCACGCTGGGCGGGGTCACCATCCCTGGCCTCACCACCCGCCGCGCCGAAACGACGCTGGAGATGGGCTCCGGCCAGAGCATGATGATCGGCGGGCTTCTGTCCAACAGCGTCGACAACTCGATCGACAAGACGCCAGGCCTTGGCGACGTGCCGATCCTCGGCTCGCTGTTCCGTTCGAACGCGTTCCGGCGCTCGGAAACCGAGCTGGTGATCGTGATCACGCCGTATCTGGTGAAGCCGGTCAATGCCGGGGACATCAAGTTGCCGACCGACGGCTTCAAGGCGCCAACCGATCTCGAGCGCGTGCTGCTCGGCCAGACCGGCGGCGGCAAGTCCGGTGAGGAGCGGCCCAAGCCGACGACCGCGCCATCTGCCGGGCCGGTCATCGGATCCGCGCCGCTGCCCGCAGGCCCGACGCTTCCCGCACCGCCCGTGCAGGCCAAGGCGCCGCCGCCCGCGACCGGTCCCAAGACCGCATCGTCGAGCGCGACGCCCGGTTTCAGCTTCTAAGCCCTCAGGAAGGACAAGACATGCAGCGTCTTCTTGCATCCACCGGCCTCCTGATCGCGACGCTCGGCCTCGCCGCGTGCGCGGGCACCGAGAATCGCGGCGTGGAATCGGTCCAGCAGCCCGTTGTCAGCCGCGCCGATTATGCGCTCGATCTCGGCGTCCATGGCGACGGACTGGGCATGGGAGAGCCCAGTCGCCTGAGCGGCTGGCTCGCGTCGATGAAGCTCGGTTACGGCGATCGACTCTCGATCGACGACGGCGGCGCCTATAACACCGGCGTTCGCGCGGACATCGCCCGTCAGGCGGCGCGCCACGGCATCCTGGTGTCGGATGCAGCCCCCGTCACGGTCGGAGCGGTAGCCCCGGGGACGGTGCGCGTGATCGTCACGCGCAGCCGCGCCGAGGTGCCGGGCTGCCCGGACTATAGCCGCATGTCGCAGCCCAATTTCGATGCGCACGCCTCGTCCAACTTCGGCTGCGGGACCAACAGCAACCTGGCGGCGATGGTCGCCAACCCAGAGGATCTCGTCCGCGGGCAGGACCGTCCGCTCGTCTATGACGCCGGTCGCGGAACCAAGGCGATCGACACCTATCGCGAGGCGGAGCCGACCGGCAAGGGCGGTCTCAAATCGGAAAGCGCCACGGGCGGCTCTGGCGGAGGATCCAACTGATGAACGCACCTTGGAAAGCGAGCAGCTCTACGCGTGACGCGTTCGTTGCCTATGCCTGCGACGAGACGACCGCCGAGGCGATCCGCCCGATCGCGGTCGAGCTCGGCTGGCCGGGCGACAAGATCAACAAGGGCGGGCTGCGCAACGCGGTGCAATCGCTCTCGGTCTCGGCGAGCCCGCACATCCTGTTCGTCGATCTGTCCGAATCGGGCGATCCGCTGAACGACATCAACGCGCTCGCCGAAGTCTGCGAGCCGGGCACGGTGGTGATCGCCGCCGGCCAGGTCAACGACGTTCGGCTGTACCGCGACCTCCTGGCGAGCGGCATTCAGGATTACCTGCTGAAGCCGCTGTCGCCCGACATGCTGCGCGAATCCTTCGCGCATGCGCAGGCGATCCTTTCCGCGCCCAAGGTCGACACCGGCAGCGAGCGCCCGCATATCTCCGCCGCGGTGATCGGCACGCGCGGCGGCGTCGGCGCGTCGACGCTCGCCACCTCGCTCGCCTGGCTGTTCAGCGAACGCGACAAGCGCAATACGGCGCTGCTCGATCTCGACGTGCATTTCGGTACGGGGGCGCTCGCGCTCGATGTCGAACCGGGGCGCGGCTTGACCGATGCGATCGAGAATCCGAGCCGCATCGACGGGCTGTTCATCGAACGCGCGATGGTCAAGGCGACCGAGCGGCTGGCGATCCTCTCCGCCGAGGCGCCGATCCACCAGCCGATCCTGTCCGACGGGAGCGCCTTCTTCCAGTTGCAGGAGGAGATGCGCGGCGCGTTCGAATGCACCGTCATCGACATGCCGCGATCGATCTTGGTCCAGCATCCGCACCTGATCAACGACGTGCAGGTCGCCGTCGTGGTGACCGAGATCACGCTGGCGGCGGCGCGCGATTCGATCCGCATCCTCTCCTGGCTCAAGTCCAACGCGCCGCATGCGCAGGTGCTGGTCGTCGGCAACCGCGTGCCTGCGAGCGGCGCGCTCGAGATCAGCCGCAAGGACTTCGAGACCTCGATCGAGCGCAAGCTCGATTACTGCGTGCCGTTCGACCAGAAGGTCGCCGCCAACGCCGCCAAGCTGGGCAAGCCAATGGCCGAGGCGGGCAAGGGATCGAAGACGATCCAGCCGGTTGCGCAGCTTGCCGAACGCATCCTGGGCGCAGCGGATGAGCAGGCCGAGAACCAGACCGCCGACGGCAAGAAGGCGAAGGACAAGCCCAAGGGCATGTCGCTGCTCGGCAAGTTCGGCGATCTGAAGGCGATGATGCCCAAAAGGGCGAAGTGATCGGCGCGCCGTGCGCCTCGCGCACGGCCGCCCGTTGAAGGAACTGGGCCGACGACGATGGGAATGATGCCGATCCTGACGATGGCGCTGGGCGCGCTCGTGGTGCTGGGCATGATCGCCTTCGCGTTCGCCGGCCCTTCGCCCAAGAAGGCGGTCGAGCGCCGCATGACGGGGCTCAAGGATCGCCATGCCGATACCGCGTCCGGCGCGGTCGAGGCGCAGATGCGCCGCGCGATTGCCAATCGCCAGACCAAAATGGACGGCTACGCCAACCGGCTGCTGCCCAACCCGGCGCTGATCCGCAAACGCCTGTCGCAGACGGGCAAGACCTGGACGATGGGCCAGTACATGATCGCTTCGGCGGCGATCGTCGTGGTCGTCGCCGGGCTGCTGATGATCAAGGGCGCGCCGTTCCTGCTGGCGCTCCTGGTGGGTGTCGTCGTGGGCGGCGGGCTGCCGCACATGGTGGTCAATTTCTACATCAAGCGCCGGATCATGCAGTTCAACGCCAAGTTTCCCGACGCCATCGAGCTGCTCGTGCGCGGCCTGCGCTCGGGCCTGCCGGTGACCGAGACGATGTCGGTCGTCGCCCAGGAAGTTCCCGGCCCCGTCGGCGTCGAATTCCGCACCGTGGTCGACAAGATGAAGATCGGTCGGGCGATGGAAGCGGCGCTGCAGGAAACCGCGGACCGCCTGGGCACGCCGGAGTTCCAGTTCTTCTGCATCACGCTCGCCATCCAGCGCGAGACCGGCGGCAATCTGGCCGAGACGCTCAGCAATCTCGCCGACGTGCTGCGCAAGCGCGGGCAGATGAAGCTGAAGATCCGCGCGATGTCGTCCGAATCCAAGGCCTCCGCCTATATCATCGGCGCGCTGCCCTTCATCGTGTTCGGCATGATCTGGATGATCAACGGCAGCTATATGCAAAACTTCTTCGTCGATCAGCGGCTGATGGTCGCGGGCGGCGGCGGCCTGATCTGGATGGGCATCGGCGCATTCATCATGGCCAAGATGATCGATTTCGAGATTTGATGCGGGGGCGTTGGAGATGACGGGAACGAGCGGCGGCCCCACGCTTCTGGGTGTCGATGTCCTGATGGTGGCGACGATGCTGTCGGCCGTCGCGGCGTTCGCCGTGATGCTGGCGGTCTATGCGGCGACCACGGTGAAGGACCCGATGGCGAAGCGCGTCAAGGCGCTCAACGAACGCCGCGAGCAGCTGAAGGCGGGTATCGCGGCCTCCACGTCGCGCAGGCGGGCCAAGCTCGTCCAGAAGAACGAGACGACCGACCGCATCCGCAGCCTCCTCGGCAGCCTGAAGGTGCTGCAGGACGAACAGCTGAAGGTGGTGCAGGCGAAGCTGGTGCAGGCGGGTATCCGGTCCAAGGACATGGCGGTCGCCATCATCTTCGGCCGGCTCGTCACGCCCATCGTCCTCGGCGGGTTCGTCGCCTTCATGATCTACGGCGTCGACTATTTTCCCGAATGGGGCGCGATCAAGAAATATGGCGCGGTCGCTGGCGCGCTGGTGCTGAGCTACAAGGCGCCCGACATCTGGCTGAAGAACAAGGTCACCAAGCGCAGCCACGAGATCCGCAAGGGCCTGCCCGACGCGCTCGACCTGCTGGTGATCTGCGCCGAGGCGGGCCTGACCGTCGACGCCGCTTTCCAGCGCGTGGCGAAGGAGCTGGGCAAGGCCTATCCCGAATTGGGCGACGAATTCGCGCTGACCGCGATCGAGCTGTCCTTCCTGACCGACCGCCGCCAGGCGTTCGAGAACCTCGCCCTGCGCGTCGATCTGGAGGCGGTGAAGGGCGTCGTCACGACGATGATCCAGACCGAGAAATACGGCACGCCCCTCGCCTCCGCGCTCCGCGTGCTGTCCGCCGAGTTCCGCAACGAGCGGATGATGCGCGCGGAGGAGAAGGCCGCGCGCCTGCCGGCGATCATGACCGTGCCGCTGATCCTGTTCATCCTGCCGGTGCTGTTCATCGTCATCTTGGGCCCCGCGGCTTGCGACATCAGCGACGCGTTCGCGGGCGGCAACATCTGACGCGGAACGTGTAGGCATGGCCGGTCGTTCTCCCCGCGTAACGTGGAGGATGACCGGCGATGCTTTTCCAGACCCCGACCCAATGGGCGATCCTGGCCCTTGTCCTGCTGCTCGGCTGGGTGCTCGGCCTGCTCAGCCGATCGGGCGGCAAGAAATGGAAGCGAGAACTGGCGGCCGAACGCGCGTCCCGCGCCGAGGAGCGTAAGGGCTACGAGGAGCGGCTGCGCGCCAACGATGCCCGTGTGGAGGCGTCGAACAGGCGGATCGCAGAGCTTGAGAAGCATGCTCCCGCGGGAGTCGGCGCGAGTGCGGTCGGCGCCGCGGCGCGCGGCGGCCGTGACGACCTGTCCGCGATCAAGGGTATCGGCCCCGACGGCGAGGCGCGACTGAACGACGCCGGCTATCACAGCTTCAAGGATATCGAGAAGATGTCCGCCAGCGACGAGGCCGCGCTCGAAGGCCGGCTTGGCCTGGCCCCCGGCACGATCGAGCGCGAGAACTGGCGCGAGCAGGCGGCGACCTTGCGCAGCGGCGACCGCGAAGGGCACAAAAGGCGCTGGTTCAGCTAGGCGTCGCAACCTGACAGCTGGAGGCTTTGCGCGCGGCGTCGATCCCCGGGAAGGCGGCGGCGTTCGGCACCAGTATCCGCAGCAGCGCGACGCCGCGGCGGCCGTCCACCCACACCGGCACATAGCCCGCCGGGATGGTCTGGCCCTGCCGCGCGATGGCGATGCGGACGGGCTCTCCACGCATCTCGCGATCGTTGCGGACGAACACCGCGTCTGTCTGGCTGTCATAGACCGACAGCGACCAATAAGGCGCGTCGACCGGCATGACGGTGACCGTCACCGCGCCGTCAGCGAGATCGAACGGGCAGCTCGAATAGGCGAGATCGGGGCTGGGACGGACGATGGTGCGCGCCTCGGCGGTGGCGAGCGGCGCGTGCGCCATCCGGTTGACCCCGCCGCGATCGGCGAGACGCCCCACCGCCGCGCGCATGAGCAGGCCGGGCGTCGCGTAGAGCGCGACGACGAAGGTCAGCATGGCGACGCCCGCGACCAGCGCGATCCAGGGGACGAAGCGCTTCAGCATGACAGCCGCGTGATCACGGGCATCTCCCCGGAAAGGAGCGACGGTTCCGGGTTGTAGGCGCGCAGGGTGAGCTCGAAAGGCTGGCCGGGAAGCGTGGTGATGCGACCGTCCGGCCCGACGGTCGCATCGATCGCCGCGTCGCCGGCGCCGCCGATCGAGTAGCGCGCGGCTGGTGTTCCGATGAGATAACCCTCGCTGTCATAGGCGGTGATGCTCCACCAGCGCGCCGCAGGAGCCGCGCCCGCAAGGCGATAGGTGCAGCCGCCATCGAGCGGGCGGGCGGCGCTGTCGGCCGTGGCGTTGAGGTAGACCGCCTCGCGCGCGGTGAGCGCGAGCAGGCCCCTGAGCGCAACGCGGGCGCGTAGCAACGGGCCGGCATCGGCCGAACCGGTGGCGGTCGAGGTCGACCAGGGGCCGATCTGCCGGTCGCCGCCCATGCCGCTTCCGCGCACCGCCCAGACCGTCAGCAGCAGACCGAGCACCACGCCGACAAGGGCGGCGATCAGGATGCGATGCCAGAGCTTCAGGCTCCGGCGGGGCGCCTGTTCGGGGGGCGGTTCCGTGACGGCCTCGTCCATCCTACCTCGCCTTCAACGCCGCCTGCGCCGCCGCCAGGCGGGCGATGGGCACACGGTAGGGCGAGGCCGAGACGTAATCCAGCCCCACCTCCTCGCAGAAGGCGATGCTCGCCGGGTCGCCGCCATGCTCGCCGCAGATGCCGAGCTTGATGCCCGAGCGGGCGGCGCGGCCGCGATCGGCGGCGAGGCGGATCAGCTCGCCCACCCCCTCTACATCGATCGAGACGAAGGGATCGCGCGCGAAGATGCCCTTTTCGACATAGGTGGTGAGGAAGCGCCCGGCGTCGTCGCGGCTGACGCCCAAAGTGGTCTGGGTCAGATCGTTGGTGCCGAAGGAGAAAAACTCGCCCACCTCGGCGATCTCGCCCGCCTTCAACGCGGCGCGGGGCAGCTCGATCATCGTGCCGACGAGATAGGCGACCTCCCCGCCCTTTTCGGCGAACACCGCCCTGGCCGCCTTGTCGACCACCGCCTTCATCAGCTCCAGCTCCCGCCTCGTGGCGACGAGCGGGATCATGATCTCGGGAATCGGCGCCTCGCCCGATTTCGCCGCGACGTCGCACGCGGCCTCGAAGATCGCCCTCGCCTGCATCTCGTAGATCTCGGGATAGGTCACGCCCAGGCGGCAGCCGCGATGGCCGAGCATCGGGTTGAACTCGTGCAGCTCGGCGGCGCGGCGGCGCAGCGTCTCGACATCGAGCCCGGCGGCGGCGGCGACCTCGGCGAACTCGGCCTCCTCGTGCGGCAGGAATTCGTGCAGGGGAGGATCGAGCAGGCGGATGGTGCAGGGCAGCCCCGCCATGACCTCGAAGATCTCGGTGAAGTCGGCGCGCTGTTCGGGGAGCAGCTTGTCGAGCGCGGCGCGCCTTCCCGCCTCGTCCGAGGCGAGAATCATCTGGCGGACCGCGGTGATGCGCGCGGCGTCGAAGAACATATGCTCGGTGCGGCAAAGCCCGATACCCTCAGCGCCGAACTCGCGCGCGGTGCGGCAATCGAGCGGAGTCTCCGCATTTGTCCGCACCTTCAGGCGACGGACCTTGTCGGCCCAGACCATCAGCGTGGCGAAATCGCCGGCCAGTTCGGGCTGCACCGTCGGCACCGCGCCGAGCATCACCTCCCCGCTCGCGCCGTCGATGGTGATGACCTCGCCGGCCTTCACCTCGCGCGCGCCGACGCGCATCACGCCGTTCTTCGCGTCGATCGCGAGCGTGCCGGCACCCGAGACGCAGGGGCGGCCCATGCCCCGGGCGACCACCGCCGCATGGCTCGTCATGCCGCCGCGCGCCGTCAGGATGCCTTTCGCGGCGTGCATGCCGTGGATATCCTCGGGGCTGGTCTCGACGCGGACGAGGATGACGTCCTCCCCCGTCCCCGCACGCTTCTCGGCGGTGTCCGAATCGAACACGACGATGCCGCTGGCCGCGCCTGGCGACGCCGGAAGCCCCTTGGTCAGCACGTCGCGCTGCGCCTGCGGATCGAGCGTCGGGTGGAGCAGCTGATCGAGCGCCGCCGGATCGACGCGGGCGACCGCCTCCTCCTCGCTGATCAGCCCTTCGGCCGCCATCTCCACCGCGATCTTGAGCGCGGCCTTGGCGGTGCGCTTGCCGCTCCGTGTCTGCAGCATCCACAGCTTGCCCTGCTGCACCGTGAATTCGATGTCCTGCATGTCGCGATAATGCCGCTCGAGCAGATCGAACACGCGGGCGAGCTCGCCGTACACCTCGGGCATCGCCTCTTCCATCGACAGCGGCCTGGCCCCCGCCGCCTCGCGCGCCGCCTTGGTCAGATATTGGGGCGTGCGGATGCCGGCGACGACGTCCTCACCCTGGGCGTTGATCAGAAACTCGCCATAATAGGCCCGGTCGCCCTTGGCCGGATCGCGGGTGAAGGCGACGCCGGTGGCGCTGGTCTCGCCCATGTTGCCGAACACCATCGCCTGGACGTTGACCGCGGTGCCCCAGTCGCCGGGGATGTCGTTCAGCCGGCGATAGACCTTGGCGCGTTCGGACTGCCACGATCCGAACACCGCGCCGATCGCGCCCCAGAGCTGGTCGTGCACATCCTGGGGGAAGGGCCTGCCCCATTCGGCCTCGACCAGCGACTTGAACTCGGCGACAAGCGCCTGCAGGTCTTCGGACGTCAGCTCGGTATCGAGCGTGTAGCCCTTGTCTTCCTTGGCGATTTCGAGCGCTTCCTCGAACGCGCCGTGATCGAGCTCCAGCACCACGTCCGCATACATCTGGATGAAGCGGCGATAGCTGTCCCAGGCAAAGCGGGCGTCGCCGGAGGCGGCGGCGAGGCCCTCCACCGTCCGGTCGTTGAGGCCGAGGTTGAGGACGGTGTCCATCATGCCCGGCATCGACACGCGCGCGCCCGAGCGGACGGAGACGAGCAGCGGATCGGCGGCGTCGCCGAATGTCTTTCCGGTGACCTTCTCGATATGCGCGATGCCGGCGGAGACCTCCGCCTTCACATCCTCCGGAAAGCGCTCGCCCTCGTCATAATAGCGCGCGCACATCGGGGTGGAGATGGTGAAGCCGGGGGGCACGGGCAGGCCGATCGCGGCCATGCCGTCGAGGTTCGCGCCCTTGCCGCCGAGCAGATTCTTGTCGCCCTGGCCCCCGTCCGAAACGCCGCCACCGAAGCGGTACACATATTGGGTCATTCTCAAGTCCCTGTCGCAAGCGTCTGATTTTCCGGGGAGGAGATCACGCTGTGTTCAGTATGTTCAGTGTCTGGCGTGGTTCTGGTCAGCCCTCGATCTTCGAGAAATCGGCGACCGAATGGACCGCATCGCGCATCCGCGCGAGGAGGTTCAGCCGGGCCTCGCGCCTGGCGGGATCGGGGTCGTTCACGGTCACACTGTCAAAGAACGCGTCGATAGGGGCGCGGAGCGTCGCCAGCGCCGCCATCGCCCCCTCGAAATCCTCCGCCCCGATTGCGGCCTCGGCGCGCGGCGCGGCCGAATCGAGCGCGGCGATGAGGGCATTCTCCGCCGGTTCGGGCGTGTAGGACAGCGGAATCTTCCCCCTCTGCCCTTCAGGGGAGTGGGCCGAGGAGAGGGGCAGTGTGTCCAACATCGAAGCCGGGTCATTGGGCCGAGCGTCCTGCCCCTCTCCCTCCGCCGCTTCGCGGCTCCTCCCTCTCCCCTGAAGGGGAGAGGGCTGGGTTTCCCAACCCTCCTTCTTCAGGATGTTCGCCGCGCGCTTGTAACCGGCGAGGAGGTTGGCGCCGTCGGCGGTGGCCATGAACGCCTGCAATGCATGGACGCGGGCGAGCAGGCGGACGAGATCGTCCTCGCCGCCCAAGGCGAACACCGCATCGATCAGGTCGTGGCGGACGCCCGCCTCGCGCTGCTGGACCTTGAGGCGGTCGGCGAGAAACGCAGATACATAGTAGATTGTACCGAGTATCTTGTCTGCGAACCAAGTGTCTCGCTCGCTTCGCGCACGGTCCTTAGTATTTGATATCATTGAGAGATAAAGACTTTCACCTCTTTCTGGATCCGAAAACTGAGCCACAAGTTCACGAACTTCGCTCGCTGCTCGAAGTTCATCGCCGGCGAACATCTGCATCGACCGGTCGAGCAGAGGTTTGAACAAAGCCGCGCGCAACGAGACCCGCAGGTTGTTTTCCTGGAGCAGAGCTAGCGCGCCCAATCCAGCACGGCGTAATGCAAACGGGTCCCTGGAACCTGTCGGAAACTCCTCAACGATGAAGAATTGGGACAACGTATCCAACTTATCTGCCAGCGACACAGCAACCGTCACCGGATCGGTCGGCACCTCGTCGCCCTGGCCGACGGGCTTGTAGTGATCGCGGATGGCGGCGGCGACCTGGGGGTCTTCGCCTTGCGCGGCGGCGTAGTAGCCGCCCATGACGCCCTGGAGCTCGGGGAACTCGCCGACCATGCCGGTGACGAGGTCCGCCTTGGCGAGACGCGCGGCGCGTTCGGCGAGGGCGGCGAGATGCTCCCTCTCCCCTTCAGGGGAGAGGGCTGGGGAGAGGGGCAGTGTGTCTAGCATCGAAGCCGGGTCGTAGTGCGAAGCGTCCTGCCCCTCTCCCTCCGCCGCTTCGCGGCTCCTCCCTCTCCCCTGAAGGGGAGAGGGTTTTATGATCCCCTCTTCGACCAGCCATCTCGCCAGCTTCGCCACGCGGTCGACCTTGTCGGCGACGGTGCCCAGCTTTTCGTGGAAGACGATCTGGCCGAGCTTCTTCGCCTGCTCGTCGAGCGGGACCTTCAGGTCCTGGTCCCAGAAGAAGCGCGCGTCCGAGAGGCGGGCGGCGAGGACCTTCTGGTTGCCTTCGACGATCGCCTTGCCGCCGTCGGTCGCGTCGATGTTGGCGGTGCAGATGAAGGCGTTGGCGAGACGGATCGTCTGGGGCGAGCCCCCTCCACCACCCTGCGGGTGGTCCCCCTCCCCCGGCGACGCCGGGGGAGGATTTTTCAGGACGAAGTATTTCTGGTTCACGCGGGCGGTGAGCTGGATGACTTCGGGGGGGACCGTCAGGAACGCCTCGTCGAAGCGGCCGAGAAGGGGGACGGGCCATTCCGTCAGGCCGGCATTCTCGTAGAGCAGGCCTTCGTCCTCGATCAGCTCGAGGCCGGCGTCGGCGGCGGCCTTTGCCGCGCCATCGGCGATGAGGCGGCGGCGTTCGGCGCCGTCGACGACGACGTGGCAGGCGCGCAGCTTTTCGACATAATCGTGGGCGCTGCCGATGGTGATGACGCCCGGGTGGTGGAAGCGGTGGCCGACCGTCGCCGCGGAGCTTTTGAGGGTCGCATCGGCGGACGGAAAACCGGTACCCACTTTTCCTGCCGATGCTCCTTGCACGCCGACGATCTCGCAGGGGACGACATCCTCGCCCAGCAGCGCGACGATGCCCTGCAGCGGGCGGACCCAGCGCAGGCTTTCGGTGGAGGCGGAGGCCGCGCCCCAGCGCATCGACTTGGGCCAGGGAAAGGCGCGGACGATCGCCGGGATCGCCTCGGCCAGCACCTCCGCGGCGGCGCGGCCGGGCTTTTCGGTGATTGCGTAGAGCACGCCATCGCGCTCGGTGAGCTGGTCGCGGGTCAGGCCGGTCTTGCGGAGGAAACCTTCGAGCGCCTGTTCGGGGGCGTTGGCGCGCGGGCCCTTGATCTCCTCGCTGACCGCTGCGGTTTCGCCCGGCAAATCGCGGGCGATCAGCGCGAGGCGGCGCGGCGTGGCGTAGGTGATGATTTCCGCCGCGGCGAGGCCGGACTTGGCGAGTTCGGCGGCGAACAGCCGTTCGAGGTCCGCGCGCGCCTTTTCCTGCATGCGCGCGGGGATTTCCTCCGAGCGGAGTTCGAGGAGGAAGTCGGTCATAAGATGGGTTCACGCGAAGGCGCGAAGGCGCGAGGAGAAAGGAGAAGGCTGGTTCGCGCGGAGGCGCGGAGACGCAGAGAGGCGGCACTGCCGCGCAGCGGCTCTTTCCCCTCACGGGTCCGGCGCGCGGCAGCGGTGAGGGTTTGCGGGCGCTTCGCGCGGGAAACCAGCACCTCCGCGTCTCCGCGTCTCTGCGCGAACAAACATCCTTCGCGCGAAGGCGCGAAGGCGCGAGGAGAAAAGGGATGGTTCACGCGGAGGCGCGGAGACGCGGAGCTGTTGTGCAGCGGCGCGACCTTGCCTGTCCCTTCAAATGCAGGAGCCTTGGCTGACGCATGGAAATGAGGGCCGCTGGCGCGGCGGGGACAGATCTCCGCGTCTCCGCGCCTCCGCGTAAACAAAAATTCTTCGCGGCTTTGCGCCTTCGCGTGAACCAACCTTCTTCCCGTCGCGGTGGCGCGCGCGCCCTCCACCACTCGCTTCGCGAGCGGTCCCTCTCCCCCGCTTTCGCGGGGGCGGATCTTGGTGGCGCTCACGCGCTCCATCCGTTCTTCTCCATCCAGCCGGCGCAGGCGCCTTTCGCCAGATCGCGGACGCGGCCGATATAGGCCTGGCGTTCGGCGACCGAGATGACGCCGCGGGCGTTCAGGAGGTTGAAGATGTGGCTGGCCTTGATCGCCTGCTCATAGGCGGGGATCGGCAGCTTCCTGTCGAGGCACAGCTCGCATTCGGCGGCCGCCTTGCGGAAGCCGTCGAACAGGCGATCGGTGTCCGCCACCTCGAAGTTCCACGCGCTCATCTGGCGCTCGTTTTCGAGGAAGACGTCGCCATAGGTATAGGATGGCGAACTGCCCCTCTCCCCGGCCCTCTCCCCTGAAGGGGAGAGGGAGACTGGCGCGTTGAACGCCAGATCGTACACCGAATCCTTGCCCTGGATGTACATGGCGAGGCGTTCGAGGCCGTAGGTCAGCTCGCCCGAGACGGGCTTGCAGTCGTAGCCGCCCATCTGCTGGAAATAGGTGAACTGGGTGACCTCCATGCCGTCGCACCAGACCTCCCAGCCGAGGCCCCAGGCGCCGAGCGTGGGCGATTCCCAATCGTCCTCGACGAAGCGGATGTCGTGCTTCAGCGGATCGATGCCGATCGCGTCGAGGCTGCCGAGATAGAGCGCCTGGAGATCGGGCGGGCTGGGCTTCAGGATCACCTGATACTGGTAATAATGCTGGAGGCGGTTGGGATTTTCGCCGTAGCGGCCGTCGGTCGGCCGGCGGCAGGGCTGGACGAAGGCGGCGTTCCACGGATCGGGGCCGAGCGCGCGCAGCGTCGTCGCGGTATGGAAGGTGCCCGCCCCCATCTCCATATCATAGGGCTGCAGGATCAGGCAGCCGCGGTCCGCCCAGTAGCGGTGGAGCGTCAGGATCATGTCCTGGAACGAAAGCGAGGGCCCGGTCACGCAGGCGCGCCTACAGGCAAGGCGCGCGGAGGGTCAAGGCGACGACTTCGGCAAGCCGCTTGACCCGTTTCGCGAGCGCAGCGAGAACCGGTCGTGATGTCCCTGACTTTCCTGGTGCGCGCCACGTTTGCCGCGGTGCTGGCGCTGACCGCCGCGGCCGCGCCGGCGCAGAAGGCGGATCGCCTGCACAAGCAGGCGCCGCCCGGGGCCGAGCGCGTCCAGACCTTCACCCCCGCGCCGGCGATCTGGCGGATCGCCGATCACGACACGGTGATCTATCTGTTCGGCACGATCCACATCCTGCGGCCGACGCTCAAATGGCGGTCGCGCACGCTGAACCGGGTGATCGCGCGGGCGGACGAGCTGGTGGTCGAGAGCAGCGACGCCGATTTCGCGGCGCTGGAGGGCAAGCTGGTCGCCGAGATGGCCGCCGATATGGAGGTCAAGCGCCCGCCGCTGCTGGACCGGGTGCGGCCGGGCAAGCGCGCGGCGGTCAAGCGGACGATCGACGAGAGCGGCTTTCCCGCGGCGATGTTCGACCATCTGCCGACCTGGATGGCGGTGTTCGCGCTGGGCATGGGCGGGCTGCCCGACGACGGCGCGACCGACGAGGCGGGCGCGGACGCGACGCTCGAACGCCTGTTCCTGAAGGCGGGCAAGCCGGTGCTGAGCGTCGAGGACCCGGACGCGGTGATCGCGGCGGTCCGCGCGATTCCGGAGGCCGATCTGCTGCGGCTGCTGGAGGATGAAGAGGCCTATGCCGGCGACGCCGCGAACGAGGACGAGGCCTGGGCCAGGGGCGACGTTTCCGGCCTGGCCGAAGGGCTGGGCGAGGCCGATCTGGGCCCGGCGGTCTATGCCGCGCTGATCCGCGACCGCAACCGCGCCTGGACCGGCTGGCTGATCGAGCGGATGAAGCGGCCGGGCACCGTGCTGTTCGCGGTCGGCGCGGGGCATCTGGTCGGCCCCGATTCGGTGCAGGCGATGCTGGCGAAGCGCGGCGTGGCGAGCCCGCGAATCGATCGCTAGCGCGGATTCCCTCGCGAAAGTCACCCATGGCTGACAAAATGTCAGGTGTTGTTGACACAACCGCGACTCGCTGGCATTGGTCATGGAAACCTGACATTCGGTCAGGCGACGCTGACACGGAGCGATCGTTGGAGAACCGGCTGAAGGTGCTGCGCGCCGAGCGCAACTGGAGCCAGGCCGAACTCGCCGCGCGGCTGGATGTCTCGCGCCAGGCGGTGAATGCGATCGAGACGGGAAAATACGATCCGTCGCTGCCGCTGGCGTTCAAGCTTGCGCGCCTGTTCGACATGCGGATCGAGGAGATTTTCGATGATGGGGACGGCCATGGCGATTGATGAGGATGTGCGGAGCGGGCCCAGGACATTGGGTAGGATCGCACTGTTGGTCGCTTCGCTGATCGGCGCGCTGTGCGCCTGTTCGATGATCGCCGGAATAATCGTCGGCCATGCCGAAAAGGGCGGCGGGGCGATGTCCACGACGCTGATAGCCTTGCTCGCCGGGGTCTCGCTGTTCGCCGCGCTGTGCATCTACGTCAGCTATCGCGGGCTGCGTTCGATGTCGCCGCTGAAGGAGGCCGCGCCGCGCGACCGCCGCAATGTGGTGACGCTGGCCGTCGCCGGCGCGCTTGGCGGCGTGATCGCCATCGTGATGCTGATGGCGGGAACATCGCCCAGCATCTTCAACGACGATCCGATACCGGCGGGCTACGCGATCGCGCTGGCGCTGCTGATCGGCGTGCCGGCGCCGCTCATCTCGATCTACTGGCATCTGCGTGTCGCCGACGAGCAGGAGGCGGCCGCCTATAACAAGGGCGCGCTCCTGGCGATCTACGCCTATTGGATCGGCGCGCCCGTCTGGTGGCTGCTGTGGCGCGGCGGGCTGCTGCCGGCCCCTGATGGCATCGCCATCTATTTCTGCACCATCGTCGCCGCCGGCGTCGTCTGGCTGTGGCTCAAATACCGCTGAATTGTTGCCCCTCCTGCCTTGAAGGAAAACCTATGTTGTCCCGCTTGCTGACCACCATAGCCACCGGCGCCCTCGCGCTGGGATCGCTCCCCGCCGCGGCGCAGACCGCGCCGGCGGCGGCTCCCACCCCCGCCCCCGCTCCGCTCAAGGACGCCGATCCGGCCTTGTGGGTGGTGAAGGACGCCGACACGACGATCTACATGCTGGGCACGGTGCATGTGCTGAAGCCCGGCCTCGGCTGGTTCGACGAGGCGGTGAAGAACGCCTTCGACATGTCCGGCGAGATGGTGGTCGAGGTGATCCAGCCCGAAGACCAGCAGGCGGCGGCGAAGGCGATGATGCCGCTCGCGATCGATCCCGACGGGCCGCCGCTGACTGAGAAGCTGCCGGAGGCGAGGCGCGCGCCCTATGCCGCCGCGCTCGCCTCGCTTGGCCTGCCGCCGGCCGCGTTCGACCAGTTCGAGCCATGGTACGCGTCGGTGCTGCTCGGCCTCCTGCCGCTGACCAAGGCGGGATACGATCCGGCGAGCGGGGTCGAGATGCAGCTGGCGGCGGCGGCCAAGGCGACGAACAAGCCGGTCATCGCGCTCGAGGGGTTCGAGGAGCAGCTGGGCTTTTTCGACACCATGCCCGAGGCGGACCAGACCGGCCTGCTGGTCTCCACCATCGACGGCTTCGACGAGATCGAGGCGACGCTCGACCGGATGGTCGACGAATGGGCGGCGGGCAACCCCGATGCGCTGGCCGAGGAGATGAACGCGCAGCTGGGCGAGATGCCCAATGTCCAGAAGATCCTGCTGACCGACCGCAACGATCGCTGGGCGGACTGGATCAGGACGCGGCTGCAAAAGCCCGGCACGGTGTTCATGGCGGTCGGCGCGGGGCATTTGTCGGGCAAGGGCAGCGTGCAGGACGCGCTCAGCAAGCGCGGGATCAGGACCGAGCGCGTCGAATATTGACGAATCGCCAAGGGCCGGGCTGCACCTTGCCTCCCGCCCCGCTTTCGCCTATGCGCGCCAGCTTCCCGCCGCTGACATCCCTGGAGGCATGGCGGGCATATAGCGCAAACGGAGACATGAGATGAGCGAGCAGCTGTCGCTGTCGGCCGAGACGCGTGACCGGGTTGGCAAGGGAGCCTCCCGTGCGCTGCGTCGCGAAGGCCGCGTACCCGCCGTGATCTACGGCAACAAGCAGGACCCCGTGTCCATCCACGTGGAGGAAAAGGCGCTGGTCAAGGCGCTGATGACCGGCCACTTCTTCAATTCCGTGGTGATGGTGGAAGGCGCCGCCAAATCGGCCGTGCGCACGCTGCCCAAGGACGTGGCGTTCGATCCCGTCACCGACCGCCCGGTGCATGTCGATTTCCTGCGCATCTCCGAGCACGCCAAGGTGACCGTCGCGGTGCCGGTGGTGTTCAGCGACGAGGAGGAATCGCGCGGCATCAAGCGCGGCGGCGTGCTCAACATCGTCCGCCACGAGCTGGAGCTGGTGTGCGACGCGGCCGAGATCCCCGAGCAGATCGAGATCAGCCTCAAGGGCCTCGACATCGGCGATTCGGTCCATATCAGCCAGGTCAAGCTGCCCAAGGGCACGGCTTCCGCGATCGACGACCGCGACTTCACCGTCGCCACGCTGATCGCCCCGTCGGCGATGAAGTCCGAGGTGCAGGAAGCCGCCGCGGAAGAAGCCGCGCTGGCCGAGGAAGCCGCCGCGGAGCATGCCGCCGAGGCCGAGGCGACCGAAGGCGGCGCGCCCGAGGGCGAGACCGCCGGCGAAACGCCCGCCGAGGGCGAAGGCGAAGCCAAGGGCGAGTAATCGGCATCAAAGCCCTCTCCCCTTCAGGGGAGTTCAGGGTCGGTCATGCCCCCGGCATGACCTGAATATCACGGGGTGATATTCACCCTGAACTGGTTGGGAGAGGGGCCTGTTGGTGGACGCATGCGGTCACTTGCCGCACATGCCCCTCCCCCGACCAGCGTTGGGTGAATAGCGCCCCGCGCTGTTCAGAACGTGCGGGGCACGTTCGACCCAACGCTCCTGAAGGGGAGGGGAGATTCAAATGCAGCTCTGGGTCGGCCTCGGCAATCCCGGCGCGTCCTACGCCATGCACCGCCACAATGTGGGGTTCATGGCGGCGGACGCGATCGCCGAGGTGCACCGGTTCGATCCGCCCAGGAAGCAGTTCCAGGGCTGGGCGCAGGAAGGCCGCATCGGCGGCGACAAGATCCTGCTCTTGAAGCCCGGCACCTTCATGAATGAGAGCGGCCAGGCGATCGGCGCGGCGATGCGCTTCTACAAGCTCGGCCTCGACGCGGTGACGGTGTTCCACGACGAGCTCGACCTCGCCCCGTTCAAGGTCAAGGTGAAGACCGGCGGCGGCACGGCCGGGCATAACGGCCTGCGCTCGACCGAGACGCATATCGGCAACGCTTTTCGCCGCGTGCGGATCGGCATCGGCCATCCCGGCGACAAGGCGCTGGTCACCGGCCATGTGCTGGGCCGCTATCACAAGACCGAGATCGAGCCGCTTTCCGACATGCTGGGCGCGATCGCCGCCGAGGCCGGATGGCTGGCGGCGGGCGACGACGTGCGCTTCATGAACGACGTCGCGATGCGGCTGGCGGACTTGTGAGGTTGTGAGCGCCCTCGGACACCTCCTACGTCATTTGTCACCCCGGACTTGTTCCGGGGTCCATCGCTCCGCAAGCTCCGCAGGCATTGGTGTTCGCGGCGCCATGGACCCCTCTGAGTTCACAAACGAAGTGCAACACCACGTACAGGTGTTGCCATGTCGAGATACCGCCAGCTTTCGATCGAGGAACGGTGTGCGATTGCCCGGCTTCATGAAGCCGGGCAATCGCTCCGGCAGAT
>NZ_QWLV01000003.1 GCF_003515075.1 Sphingomonas gilva | reverse complement strand
CGGCTTTTGGTGCCATGCGGCGTTGCGCGTCGGTCACGATGCTATGGCATCGCTCCCTCCTTGCTCCTAGCCTGGCGCCAAAATCCGCTCCGTCACGACCCTGTTCTAATTGAGTTTGGACCCTAGACCGCCGGGTAGCGCAACCGCCCGACGAACCGGCTCAGCGACGGCCGGTGCTGGCCCCGCGCCAGCAGCTGCGCCTTGGTCTTCTCAAACCGCATGATCCCCTCGATCCGCCGCGCGAGGAAGGCGCGGGTGTCGGCCCAGCCCTCGCTCTCGTCGTCGAGGAACACGGTGACCGTCGCGCCGTAGACCCCGCCCAGGATCGTGCGCTTGGTATAATGGTTGTAATCGGTCGCGGTGTCGCCGGCCATGCGCCACATCAGGTCCGCCGCGCGCCAGCCGAGCCTCGCCGCGCGCACGATATTCTGCGGCATGGCGAGGATCGCGAGCGCGCGCCTGAGCGCCTCGCGCTCGGGGGCGAGGATGGCGAGCCGCGCCTCGACCAGCGCTGCGATCTTCTCGCGGATCTTCATCGCCGCGAGCCGTTCGGGCGGCAGCGCCTCGGCCATGCGCCGGTCGACGCTCTCGAACCAGGCGTCGATCATGTCGACCGCGCCGCCGGGAAAGGCCAGCCGGGCGATGTCGGGATCGACCCCCTTCGCCCCCGCGGTCGCATCGAGCGCCTGCGCGTTCCACCCGTCGAACGCGG
This sequence comes from Sphingomonas gilva, assembly GCF_003515075.1. Classification (GTDB taxonomy): domain Bacteria; phylum Pseudomonadota; class Alphaproteobacteria; order Sphingomonadales; family Sphingomonadaceae; genus Sphingomonas; species Sphingomonas gilva. Next base: position 309,061 of record NZ_QWLV01000003.1, on the reverse strand, counting down.
CGTTGGCGGCAAGCTCGGGGGCGAGGTGCGCGCGCACCTCGTCCAGCGTCGGATCGGCAGGCAGATCGGTCATTCGCCCAATCTAGAGGCAGCGCCGGGCGGCGCAAGCTGCGCCGGCGCGCGCGGCCCGCGGCGGACCAGCACCAGCGCCGCCGCCACCATCGCCGCCCCGGCGAAGTCGATCGGCCCCAGCGTCTCGCCATAGGCCAGCCAGCCGATCGCCCCGGCGACCAGCGGCTGGCTCAACAGCGCGATGCCGACGACGATCGGCTCGAGATGGCCGAGCGCGTAGATCATCAATCCCTGCCCCAGCACCTGGCTGGCCAGCGCCAGCGCGATCAGCGGGCCCCAGTCCTGGGGCAGGAAGGTCTCGCCGAACAGCGGCACCGCGATAGCGAGCGGCAGGATGCCGGCGAGCGTCGACAATGTCAGCGCGGGGAGCGGCGGCATGGTGTCGCGCGCGCGCATCATCGCGATGAAATAGAGCGTGTAGAGGAGGCCGGCGAGCGCGCACAGCAGGTCGCCGACAAGGTTCTCGGGCGATAGCTCGTAGCTCTGCCCGAACATCAGCCCCGCGCCCACCGCGGCGAGCAGCAGCGCCGCCACCTGCCAGCGATTGGGCCAGGCCCGCGCCAGCAGGAAGCCGTAGATCGGGAACATCAGGCTGGTGGCGTTGCCGAACAGCGTCGCGTTGGCGAGCTTGGTCTTGAGGATGCCCAGATGCCAGCTCGCCAGATCGCCGGCGAAGAACAGGCCGGACAAGAGCAGGGTCAGCCACAGCACGCCCGGCAGCTTCCGGGGCGTCTGCTTCATCGCCACCATCGCGATCGCCAGCAGCGGCGCGGCGAGCGTCAGCCGCCAGAAGGCCGAAGCGACCGGGCCGACATCGGCCATCCGCACGAACCACGGCCCGAAGGCGAGCGCGACGTTGCCCGCCAGCACCGCGACGAATGCGGCGGCGGGGGGTCTGCTTCTCGACGGCAAACTTATTCTTGGCGCGTCGGTCATATGCGGCTGGCCTTAGCGCCCTATCTCTTCGCCTGTCTCGCACGAATGACGGAGCCGCCGATGCCGAACCTGTTCGACCCCATCCAGCTGGGCGCGATTCGCAGCCCCAACCGCATCCTGATGGCGCCGCTGACGCGCGGCCGCTCGACCCGCGATCATGTGCCGACGCCGCTGATGGCCGAATATTATGCCCAGCGCGCCGGCGCCGGGCTGATCATCAGCGAGGCGACCGGCATCAGCCGAGAAGGGCTCGGCTGGCCCTATGCGCCAGGGCTGTGGACGAACGAGCAGACCGAAGCGTGGAAGCCGGTCACCGAGGCGGTCCACCGCGCCGGCGGCCGCATCGTCGCGCAGCTCTGGCACATGGGGCGCATCGTCCATTCGTCGCTCGGCGGCGGGCAGCCGGTGTCCTCCTCGGCGACCGCCGCGCCGGGCCAGGCGCACACCTATGAGGGCAAGCAGGATTATGAGGAGGCGCGCCCCTTGCGCCGCGACGAATTCCCGCGCCTGCTCGACGATTACGCGCGGGCGGCCGAAAATGCGAAGAAGGCCGGGTTCGACGGCGTCCAGCTCCATGCCGCGAACGGCTATCTGATCGACCAGTTCCTCCGCGACAACGCCAATTTCCGCGACGACGACTATGGCGGCAGCCCGGAAAACCGCATCCGCCTGCTGGTCGAGACGACCGAGCGGCTGGCCGAGGTCTGGGGCGCAGACCGCGTCGGCGTGCGCCTGTCGCCCAACGGCAATTCGCAAGGCGTCAAGGACAGCGACCCCGAAAGCGTGTTCGTTCCCGCGGCGAAGGCGCTCGACCGGATCGGCATCGCCTTTCTGGAGCTGCGCGAGCCCGGGCCGGACGGCACCTATGGCCGCTCGCTGCAGCCCAAGCAGTCGCCCGCGATCCGCAAGGCGTTCGCCGGCCCGCTGGTGCTCAACAGCGATTACCGCGCCGCGGAGGCGCAGGCGGCGCTCGATGCGGGCGCGGCGGACGCGATCGCCTTCGGCCGCACCTTCCTCGCCAACCCGGACCTGCCCGAACGCTTCCGCACCGGCGCGCCGCTCAACCCGGACGACATGAAGACCTGGTACAGCCAGGGGCCGGAGGGCTATGTCGACTATCCGACGCTGGAGCGCCTCGCCGCTGAATGAACCGAGCGGTTCGCTTTTTTGTGTCCTCCCTGCGCGGGGGCGCTTGGCAAAATACTACTTTGCCGGCCCCTGCGCAGGGACGACGAAGATGACCGGGATAAGCGACACCCCGCAAATTTTTCGCTTTCCTACATAGAACCAGATCGGTTAAACTTGCGGCATGTCCGTGAACCGATTCTCTTCTGCCGATGACCCGCAGCATCCCCGCCATGACGCGCGTTCGGATCGGAGGCGGTGCGAGGCGAACATGCGCTTGAGCGTCGAATTCCTCGAATGTGTCAACTTGGCGAGCGGCTGGCCGAACGTCCACTTGCGGGCGGGCGCGAACGCACGCGGGCTTCGCCATCTCAAAAGCGTCAACTTGGCGTTTGCGAAGAAGCCCGGCCGACGCGAATATGGCTTCGAGGGCCAAATTGCTCAAATGTGTCAACTTGGCGATCGGTGGAACGGCGGCCTGGCGCGCGCGGGCATCAGCCTGTCAAATGCGTCAACTTGCGATCGCGCGAGGGACCGGCCCGGTGGGAAACGGCTTCGAGGCTCAAATTCCTCAACTGCCCGTTACCTTTGGGCGGCTTGCACCTGTCCCCGTCGCCCCTGCGAAGGCAGGGGCCCATCCCATCTCTCGACCGCGCGCGGCTCCCTATATGATGCATGACCGAACAGCGCCCGGAAGGGTCAGGCGAATCGCGCTCGCAGCTCCATCAGCGCGAGCGCGGCCTTGGCCGCCTCGCCGCCCTTGTCCTTGTGGGTCGGGTGCGCGCGCTCCAGCGCCTGCGCCTCGTTCTCGACCGTGAGGATGCCGTTGCCGATGGCGAGCCCGTCCATCGTCAGCGCCATGATCCCGCGCGCGCTTTCCCCCGCGACGATCTCGAAATGATAGGTCTCGCCGCGGATGACGACGCCCAGCGCGACGAAGCCGTCATAGCGGTCGCTCTCGGACGCCAGCATGATCGCGGCGGGGATCTCCAGCGCCCCCGGCACGGTCACCGTCTCATGCGCCTGCCCCGCCGCCTCGATCGCGGCGCGCGCGCCGAGCAGCAGCAGGTCGTTCAGATGCTCGTAATAGCGCGCCTCGACGATCAGGATCTTGGCCATTGTCATTCCTTCGGTAGCTCTCACGCGCCATCCCGACGCCGGTGTGCGTCACTCACCCCCACCCCGTCACCCCGGACTTGTTCCGGGGTCCATCGCGCCGCAAGAGCAGCGCTCACGCCTCCGGCTCTTACCCTTGCCGCCCGATGGACCCCGGAACAAGTCCGGGGTGACGGATCGGGAATTCAGTCCGCCTCACGCCACTACCGGCCGCTCTCCCACGATCGACAGCCCATAGCCATCCAGTCCCACCAGGCTGTGATGGGTGTTGGTCAGCAGCACCATCTCCTCCACGCCGAGCTCGGTCAGGATCATCGCGCCGACGCCGTAGTCGCGCAGCTCCTCCATGTCGGTCGAGCGCTTCTCGCCCGCCTTCAGCTGCACCGCGCGGGTGAACTGGTCGGCGCGCGGCTTGTTGATGACGACGATCACGCCTGCGCCCTCCTCACCGATGATCTCCATCGATCGCTTGAGCATCGAGGAGCGCTCGCCCGCCTCGCCGAAGATGTCGGAAAAGGGCGACAGCGCGTGCATCCTGACCAGGGTCGGCCTGTCGGGATCGATATGTCCCTTGGTCAGCGCGACCTGCTCGGTGCAGGCGGCCTTGTTCCAATAGGTGATCACGCGCCATTCGCCGCCCCATTGGCTTTCGAACCGGGCCTCGGCGCGCTTCTCGACCAGATGGTCGTGGCGGCGGCGATAGGCGATCAGGTCGCGGATCGTGCCGATCTTCATGTTGTGCAGATGGGCGAACTCGATCAGGTCGTCGAGCCGCGCCATGGTGCCGTCGTCCTTCATGATCTCGCAGATCACGCCCGAAGGGTTGAGGCCCGCCAGACGGCTGACATCGACCGCCGCCTCGGTGTGCCCCGCGCGAACCAGCACGCCGCCCTCGCGGGCCACCAGCGGGAAGACATGGCCGGGGGTGACGATCGCGTCGGCGCCGTTGGCGTTGTCGATCGCGACCGAGATGGTGCGCGCGCGGTCGGCGGCGGAGATGCCGGTGGTGACGCCCTCGCGCGCCTCGATCGAGACGGTGAAGGCGGTCTCGTGGCGCGTGCCGTTCGAACGGCTCATCAGGTCGAGCCCCAGCGCGTCGACCCGCGCCTTGGTCATCGCCAGGCAGATCAGGCCGCGGCCGTGGCGCGCCATGAAGTTGATCGCGTCGGGCGTCGCCATCTGCGCGGGGATGATCAGGTCGCCCTCATTCTCGCGGTCCTCGTCGTCGACCAGGATGTACATCCGCCCGTTGCGCGCCTCGTCGATGATCTCCTCGGCCGACGCCATCACCCCCTTGCCGCCGCCGCGCACCAGGAAGCGTTCCAGCTTCAGCAGGGTCTCGGCGGTGGGGTTCCAGTCGGGTTCGTCGAGCCGGCGCAGCGAGTTGGCGTGGAGGCCGACCGCGCGGGCAAGCCCGGCCTTGGTGATGGAGCCTTCGGCGATCAGATCGCGCAGGCTGTCGATCAGGGGGGTGCTCATGCCGCCGGTGTGTCACATTTCCAGCAGATCATCAAGGATGAATCACATTATGGTGTGATACAACGCGGCGTTGCGGCTGTCACAAAAAGGATGGTTCACGCGAAGGCGCGAAGGCGCAAAGAAAGCGGAGGAGGAATATGCTGCGCAGCGGCTTCAAATCCTTCTATTTTCTTCTTTGCGCCTTGGCGCCTTCGCGTGAATCCACCCTTCTTCTTCTATCCGCTACGCCGCAGCGAAATCCCGCATTCGCGCCAGATAGCGCGACAGCACGTCGATCTCGAGGTTGACCGCCATGCCCGGCCCGAGGCCGGCAAGCGTGGTCATCGCCGCGGTATGCGGAATGATGTTGAGCCCGAAGCGCGTGCCCTCCGGCGTGTCCTCGACCGCATTGACCGTCAGCGACACCCCGTCGACCGCGATCGATCCCTTGGCCGCGAGATGCGGCGCGATGTCGCGCGGCGCCGCGACGGTCACGCGATGCGAATCGCCTTCCGGCGTCACCGACACCACCTCGCCGACGCCGTCGACATGGCCGGTGACGATATGCCCGCCCAGCTCGTCGCCCACCTTCAAGGCGCGTTCGAGGTTGAGCCGGCGACCCTCGTTCCACTGCCCCTGCGCGGTGCGCGAGACGGTCTCGGCCGAGACATCGACCGCGAACCAGCCCGGCCCGAGATCGACCACGGTCAGGCACACGCCCGAACAGGCGATCGACGCGCCCAGGGCTATGGTGGCGGTGTCATAGGCCGTGGCGATGCGCACGCGCAGGTCGCCGCGTTGTTCGAGAGCCTCGATCGTGCCGATATCGGTGATGATTCCGGTGAACATGCCTTGGTCTCCCGCCTCATCCGGGCGGAAAAGTGGTATCCACTTTTCCTGATGAGGCTCGGGCGCGCTCGTAGACGTCCAGCCGGTTGCTGCCAAGCGCGCGCGCATCGGCCAGTCGCCAGCGGCCATGCGCGGCGTCGAGCGACGCCAGTCCGATATCGCCCAGCGCCGCGATCCCCTCGCCGATCAGGATCGGCGCACGGTAGAGCAGCAGCCGGTCGACCAGATCGGCGGCGAGGAAGCCGGCGGCGGTTTTCGCTCCGCCTTCGACCAGCAGGTGATCGACGCTTTCCAGCGCGGCGACATCGTCCGGTGCGGCGATCGCCATCCAGCCGTCCGGAGCACCCGCGCTCGTCAGCACGACCCGACGCGGACTGCGCGCCTCCAGCCCCGGCAGCCGCACGTCGAGCGAAGGCGAGTCCGCTGCCAGCGTGCCGCGCCCGACCAGGATCGCTTCGTGCCGCGCTCGCTCCAGATGCGCATGCGCGCGCGCCTCCGGCCCCGTGATCCAGCGGCTCTCGCCCGATGCCAGCGCGATCCTCCCGTCGAGCGAGGCGGCGAGCTTGAGCGTGACGTGCGGACGGCCGAGCGCCCGCCGCGTCAGGAAGCCCGCCATCGATCGGCGCGCCTGCGCCGCAAGCACGTTCCGGGTCACGGCGACGCCGGCGCGTTCGAGATGCGCGATTCCCTCGCCGTCGGTGCGCGGGTCGGGGTCGCCGATCCCGATCACCACCCGCGCCAGGCCCGCCTCGGCCAGCGCCGGAGCGCAGGCTGGGCCGCGCCCGCCTTCGTGCGCGCACGGTTCCAGCGTCACATAGGCGGTCGCCTCGCGCGCGGCTTCGCCGGCCTCACCCAGCGCCATCGCCTCGGCGTGCGGACGGCCGCCCGCCTGCGTCCAGCCGCGCCCGACGACGCGGCCGTCGCTGACGATGACGCAGCCGACATTGGGATTGGGCGCGGTGAGGCCGCGGCCGCGCTCGGCGAGCGCCAGCGCGGCGGCCATCCACCGCGCGTCGTTCAAAGCCCCCAGCTTTCCAGCGCGTCGTCGACCTTCTTGAACTTGGCGCGACGCTCGGCGAGGATCCTGTCGTTCTCCGCCTTCTGCTTCTCGCGCGCCGCCTGGTCGACCTTCTGCTTGGCGATGATCTCCGCATCGGTGCGGTTGGCCGGCCAGTTGTCGAAATAGATGATCTCGCGCTTGTACGGCCGCGGCATCCGCGAATCGACGACGAAGCCCGCCAGGATCGTGCCGGTGATGACGATCGCGGCGATGCCGAACCACAGCTCGTGCTTGCTGCGATAGGAAAGGAACAGCCTGAGGTCGCGATAGGCGCGCAACGGCGAGAAGCGGGAGAAATAGGACATGACGCCTGATAACCTAGGGGCTGGCGCCCGCTGCCGCCAGCCCCAGGGCCTCCCGGGCGTCAGCCGTCGAGCTGGAAGATCACCGAAATCTCCCGCCACGCCTCGATCGGCGCGCCGTCCCGCGTCGCCGGCTTGAAGCGCCACTTGGCGAGCGCCTGCTTCCTGGTGGCGGCGAAGAAATCGGCATCGGGATTGCCGACCGGCCGCACCTGCAGCACGCGTCCCTCGGCGCCGACCAGCACGCGCACGGTCACCCGCCCTTCCTCCTCCAGCCGGATCTTGGCGGGCGGATAGCTGGGCTGGAAGTCGCGAAGGTAGCGCGGATCGATCACGGCCTCGGTCATCACCGGCGCGGGCGGGGCGATGGGACCGGTATCGATCGTGCCTGCGACCGGCGGATCGAGCGTGATGACGGGATCGCGGGTGAGCTCGATTATCGGCGTTCTGGGCGTTGTCGGCGTCTCGACGATCCGATCGACGACCGGCGGCTTGGCCGTGTCCGTCCTTGGCTGCGGCCTGGGCTCGGCCGGCACTGGCTCGGGCGGCTCCGGTTCGACCGGAGTGAAGATCTCGATCGCCTTGGGAATCACCTTCTCGACCGCGGGCGCGGCGGTCAGCAGCGCGGCGAAGACGGCGGCGTTGATCGCGATGGCGGCAGCCAGGCTGGCGGGGTTGAGCTTCCTGGGTTGGACATTGGCATAGGCCATGATCGCTCTCCTTGAGTGGCCGATCCGCCCGACAGGCCGGGTGTCAGCCTGGCTCCAATGCTACATTATAACATTGCATATGCAAGCCCGTTCTGCGTCATGGCAGCAGCCGCTCCAGCGCTCGCTCCCGCCCGATCAGCGGCAGCAAAGCCGCCATGTCGGGGCCATGGTCCATTCCCGTCAGCGCGCGGCGCAGGGGGAGGAACAAGGACTTGCCCTTGCGCCCCGTCGCGATCTTGAGCGCGCCGGTCAGCGCGTGCCACGGATCGGCGGACCAGTCGATCTCGCCGACCAGCCGATGGGCGAGGGCCAGATAATCGCGATCTCCGGGGTCGGGCGTGACGGCGACCGGCCCCTCGACCACCCTCCACCAGACCGCCGCATCGGCGACGGTGATCAGGTTGGGCCGCACCGCGTCCCAGGCCTCGGCGTCCATGCCCTGGGGAAGGCGATCGGCCACCGCGCCGAAGGGCAGCTGGTGGACGATGCGGGTGTTGAGCTGGGCCAGCTCGCTCTCGTCGAAACGCGCCGGCGCGCGGCCGAAGCGGGAGAAGTCGAAGGTTGCGACCAGCGGCGCGGTGTCCACCACTGGCTCGACCGGATCGCTCGTTCCGAGACGCGCGAGCAGCGCCTTGACCGCGATCGGCTCGATCCCGGCCTCGCGGAAATGATCGACCCCCAGCGAGCCCAGCCGCTTGGAGAGCTTGCCCTCCGCCCCGGTCAGCAGCGCGGCATGGGCGAAGGCGGGCGGCGACGCGCCCAGAGCGGCGAACATCTGCACCTGCGCGGCGGTGTTCGAGACATGGTCTTCGCCGCGCACGACATGGGTGACGCCCATTTCGACGTCGTCGATCGCGCTCGGCAGCATATAGAGCCAGCTGCCGTCGGCGCGGCGGATCACCGGATCGGACAGCGCGTGCGCGTCGAAATGCTGGGCCCCGCGGATCAGATCGTCCCACGCGATCGGCTGGTCGTGATCGAGCCTGAAGCGCCAATGCGGCCGTCGTCCCTCGGCTTCCAGCGTGGCGCGGTCGGCGTCGCTCAGCTTGAGCGCCGTCCGCTCGTAAACCGGCGGCAGCCCGCGCCCGAGCAGGATCTTGCGGCGCAGATCGAGCTCCTCGGGCGTCTCGTAGCAGGGATAGACATGGCCGGCGTCGCGCAGCGCGGCGAAGCGCCCCTCGTACAGATCGAACCGGTCCGACTGGCGTACCTCGCTATCGGGGATGAGCCCCAGCCAGGCGAGGTCGCCGCGAATGCCCTGGGCGAAATCCTCGGTCGAACGCGCCGAATCGGTATCGTCCATCCTGAGCAGGAAGCGCCCGCCGCTCTTGCGCGCCCACAGCCAGTTGATCAGCGCGGTGCGGATATTGCCGATGTGGAGCGCTCCCGTCGGCGAAGGGGCGAAGCGGGTGACGGAGGTCATGGCGCGCCCGTGTCGAAAAGCGGAACATTCTCGGCAGCCGCCGCTTTCAACAGGTCGCGGTCGAAGCTGAGCAGCGGAAGCCGGCGGCGGAGCGCGAGCTCGAGATAGGCGGCGTCGTAAATCGTCAAGTTGTGCGAGACGGCCAGCCGGTAGGTGGCGCCAAGCGCCCGCTCACTGGTCTCCGCATCGACCGCGATCGGCAACTGACCGAACATTGCCGTCAGCGTGTCGGCTTCTTGAGGCGTCGCCCGCTTCCGGCGCATCCCGACCAGCATCTGATTCGCGATTTCGAGTCGCCAATGGCCGGGGACCAGGCATTCCCCAGCGACGAAGCTGTCGAGCAAGCCGGGGAACAGCGCATCCGCTTCGTCCTTGAACAGCAGCGGACCGACGACCGACGCATCGGCCACATATTTTGTCACCGACGCCCCTCGTTCTTCCACTCGATCAATTCTTCAATCGTCGCTGTACGGCCCTCGGCGCGCATCCTGGCTCCTATTTCACGGATCCTTGCCAGCGCCTCGCGTGCGCGCGTTTCGCGTTCGATATCGCCCGCTACAGCGCTCAGCTTCGCGGCAGGCTTGCCGTGGCGGGTGATGACGATCTCCTCGCCCGCCTCGGCTGCGGCGACATATTCGGAAGCGCGGTCCTTGAAGGCGGCGATGGGAACGTGGCGCATGGCGAGCTATCCTTTTTCTGGCCAGAATATGGGCCGTTCAGGCCAGATTGTCCATCATGCCGTGCGGAAGGCGTTGGTGATCGGATAGCGGCGGTCGCGCCCGAAATTGCGCGTGCCGAGCTTGACGCCCGGCGGGGCCTGGCGGCGCTTGTACTCGGCGACGTAGAGCAGCCGCTCGATCCGCGCGACGGTGTCGTGATCGAAACCGCGCGCGGCGACATCGCCCACCGACAGCTCCTCCTCGACCAGGCCGTGCAGGATCGGATCGAGCACGTCATAAGGCGGCAGGCTGTCCGAATCCTTCTGGTCGGGGCGAAGCTCGGCCGAGGGCGGCTTGGTGACGATGCGTTCGGGCATCACCGGACCGTCCGGCCCCAGCCCGAAGCGCGGGCGGCGTTCGTTGCGCCAGCGCGAGATGGCGAACACCGTCGTCTTGTAGGCGTCCTTCAATGGATTATAGCCGCCCGCCATGTCGCCATAGATGGTCGCATAGCCGACCGACATCTCGCTCTTGTTGCCGGTGGTCAGCAGCATGTGGCCGAACTTGTTGGAGAGCGCCATCAGCGTGACGCCGCGGATGCGCGACTGGATATTCTCCTCGGTGATGTCGACCTCGGTGTCGGCGAAGGTGCCCGACAGCATCGCGTCGAACGCCTCGACCGCTGGGACGATGGGGATCGTGTCGAGCTTGCAGCCGATCATGCGGGCGCATTCGGCGGCGTCCTCCAGGCTCTCCTGGCTGGTGAAGCGGCTGGGCAGCATCACGCACCATACCCGGTCGGGCCCCAGCGCATCGGCGGCGATCGCGGCGCAGATCGCCGAATCGATCCCGCCCGAAAGCCCCAGCACCACGCCGGGGAAGCGGTTGCCGTCGACATAGTCGCGCAGCGCCACCATCATCGCATGGTAGACGTCGGAAGGATGCGGCTCGAGCGCGGCGATCGGCCCGGGCTCGCAGGTCCAGCCGGCATCGCCGCGCGACCAGCGCGTGGTGACCAGCACCTCCTCCCAATCGGGCAGCTGACGGACCAGCGTCCCGTCGCCTGCGAGCACGAACGACGCGCCGTCGAACACCAGCTCGTCCTGTCCGCCGACGCGGTTGAGATAGATCAGCGGCAGGCCCGTCTCCGCGACGCGCGCCCTGGCGACGCGGGTCGAGCGGACATCGTCCTTGTCGATCTCATAGGGGCTGCCATTGGGCACGATCAGCAGCTCGGCGCCCAGCTTGTCTAGGTGGGCGGCGACCATCGGGAACCAGATATCCTCGCAGATCGGCACGCCCAGCCTTACCCCGCGAAACTCGATCGGCTCGGGCAGCGGGCCGGGTGCGAAGACCCGCTTCTCGTCGAAGGTGCCGTAATTGGGCAGCTCGTGCTTGCACCGGATCGCCGCGATCTCGCCGCCGTCGAGCAGCGCCACGGCGTTGTAGAGCAGCCCCTCACGGCGGATCACCGCGCCGACCAGCATCGCCGGGCCGCCGTCCCCGGTCGCCCCGGCGAGCTTCGCCAGCGCCGCCTCCGACCGCTCGGCGAGCACGGGCTTCAGCACCAGGTCCTCGGGCGGATAGCCGATCAGCTGCAGCTCGGGGAAGACGACCAGGTCGGCCCCGCCCGCCTTGGCCCGCCAGTCGAGCATCGCCGCAGCGTTGGCGTCGAGATCGCCCATCTTCTGAGAGACCTGCGCCAGGGCGATGGTGAGAGTGTCGGTCATGTCCGCGCTCTAATCATGGTGCCAAGGGGCGGCAATGCCCCCTTCCCGCAACGCGCCGCCGCCCTTCGGGGTCCGTATTCGACACGGGCAATGGCCGTGACGGAGCGGATTTTGGCGCACGGCCAGGAGCAAGGAGGGAGCGATGGTTATCCATCGTGACCGATGCGCGACGCCGCCGTGCGCCAAAAGCCGCCCGCCGCTTCGCGGTCGCCTGGAGAGGCCCGCTGGCCACGTCGCTTGCTTGCGCGGGCCACCAGCCCGCGTCTGCGCTGCGCTCCTTGCCAGCGGGCCTCTCCAGGCGATCACGACCGTTGCCCGTGTCGAATACGGACCCTAAGGGTGCCACGCAATTGAAACAGACGCCGGGAACGCCGCCGATGAAGCTGATGACGGGCAATTCGAACCTGGCGCTGGCCAAGGACATCGCCGCCTATCTCGAAATCCCGATCACCGAGGCGAGCGTGCGCCGCTTCGCCGATGAGGAGGTGTTCGTCGAGATCCACGAGAATGTCCGCGGCGAGGACGTGTTCGTGCTGCAATCGACCGCCTATCCAGCCAACGACAATCTGATGGAGCTGCTGATCTGCATCGACGCGCTGAAGCGCGCGTCGGCGCGGCGGATCACCGCGGTCGTCCCCTATTTCGGCTATGCCCGCCAGGACCGCAAGCCGGGCCCGCGCACGCCGATCTCGGCCAAGCTGGTCGCCAACCTGATCACCGTCGCGGGCGCGGACCGGGTGCTGTCGGTCGATCTCCACGCCGGGCAGATCCAGGGCTTCTTCGATATCCCGACCGACAATCTCTACGCCGCGCCGGTGATGTCGGCGGACATCATGACGCGCTTCGGGGACAAGAACCTGATGGTCGTCTCGCCCGATGTGGGCGGCGTGGTGCGCGCGCGGGCGCTGTCCAAGCGGCTCGACAACGCCCCGCTGGCGATCGTCGACAAGCGCCGCGAGCGCGCGGGCGAATCGGAGGTGATGAACATCATCGGCGATGTCGAGGGGCGCTTCTGCGTGCTGGTCGACGACATCGTCGATTCGGCGGGGACGCTGTGCAACGCCGCCGCGGCGCTGAAGGAAGCGGGCGCGGAAGGCGTCGTCGCCTATGTGACGCACGGCGTGCTGTCGGGCGGCGCGGTGGCGCGGGTCGAGGGATCGGTGCTGCACGAGCTGGTGATCACCGATTCGATCGGGGCGACGCCCGCGGTCGCCGAATCGGACAAGGTCCGCACGCTGACCATCGCCCCGCTGCTCGCCGAAGCGGTGCGGCGAATCGCCGACGAAAGCTCGGTGAGTTCGCTGTTCGATTAAGGTGGGCGGCGCCTTCCCCCAAGTTGACGCGTTTGAGAGAGTTGAGGGATTTGACGCTCGGACGCGTGTTCGGCGCTCGCGCCAGCGCCGGCAAGTTGACGGATTTGAGGAATTTGCCCCTCAAAAGCGTGAACGCGCTGCACCTCTTGCGCCGATAGGGCAATCGGCGCGGCCTGGCGCAAAGGAACGGGCCGCGCAGGACGATGCGTGGACCAAGAGGCGCAGATGCAATTGTGACAGGTTTGCCGCATGCGCACATGATAACCGATTTGGTTATATGTAGGAAAGCCCTAAAATGCTCGCGGCTCAGGCCCAGGGATCATAGCTGCCGAAGCTCCACACATTGCCTTCGGGATCGCGCGCGCCGTAGACGCGGCCGCCATAGTCCTGATCCTCGGGTTCCATGATGATCTCCGCGCCGGCCGCGCGGGCGCGGGCGCAATGGCCATCGACATCGCTGAAGACGATGTAGGGCGCCTGGGTGTTGGCGCCGGCCTGGGCGACGGTTTTCATGCCCGACGCGCGGGTCCAGTCGCTCTCCTGCGCGGTCGCGAGCATGATCATCGCCTCGCCGAAGACGAGCTGGGCGTGGTGGATGAGCGACGGGTCGCTGTCGTCGGCATAGACGGCGCGGCGTTCGAAGCCGAAGGCGTCGCACAGGAAATCGATCGCGGCGGGCGCGTCGGCATAGCGCAGGCAGGGGATGATGGTGGCCTTGGGCATGGTCTTTCTCCTTCGCCGAGCCTGTTAACCGCGGAACATGCGCCTGGTCTTGGACGCTTGCGCAGCTATTCGTGGCGGACCCCGCCGCCCGCCGGCACGATGCGACGCTGCAGCTCCGCCGGGGTCATCGCGGCGAAGGCGCGGACCTCGCGGTTGAGGTGCGGCTGGTCGTAATAGCCCGCGTCGGCCGCGAGATCGGCGAGGCTGGCGGAGGGATCGGCCTCGATCGCGGCGGCGAAGGCCTCGAAGCGGGCTAGGCGGGCATAATGGCGCGGCGGAATGCCCAGCATGTTGCGGAAATCGCGGGCGAAGGCGCGGCGATCGGCGTTGAGCCGCTCGGCCAGCGCCGCGATGGGTGTTTCGGGGCGTTTGCGCAGCGCCGCGCCGGCGGCGATCACGCGGCGGTCGGCCGTGGGCGACGCGGCCAGGCGGCGGGTGACGAAGGCGTCGAGCCGGTCGAAACGCTCGTCGGCATCGCGCGCCTCGGCGAGATCGTGCCCCAGCCGCTCGCCTTCACGCCCGATCGCCTCGTCGAGCCGGACCACGCGGTTGACGATCTCCGCCGGGGGCAGGCCGAGGATGCGGCCGAGCGTCTCCAGCGGAGCATGGAGATGGACGCCCGATTGCGCGCCGGTCGAGCGCGAGATCGAGGTCGCATCGGCCAGCCCGCCCGCAAAGCCCTCGCCGCGCCCGAGCCGGATGGCGCGGCCGTCGGCGGCGACGATCTCCAGCGGCTCGCCGAGATTGATCAGCAGCACGCCGCTGGTCGAGGCGAGCTCGCGCCGCGCCGTGAAGCTGCCGGTGCGCTCCCAATAATCGGTGTAGCGATCGACCGCGCCCGCCAGATGCGCGGCGGGGGCGGCGCTGGCCATCGCCCAGCTGTCGACGCCATCGTCATGGATGCGCCAGGTTGCCGCGCGCTGCATCCGCGCAGTCTATCGTTTGCACCCGACGCGCGCTAGGCGGGGGCGATGAGCGTGACCGAAGCCGATATCCAGCTGGCGCATGTGCTGGCCGACGCCGCCCGCGCGGCGATCCTGCCGTGGTGGCGGGTGCCGCACGGGCTGGAGGCGAAGGGCGATTCGTCGCCGGTGACCAGGGCCGACCGCGAGGCGGAGGCGGCGATGCGCCGGCTGCTGATCGCCGAGCGGCCGATGGACGGGGTGATCGGCGAGGAGGAGGGCGCGCGCGAGGGCACCAGCGGGCGGACCTGGGTGCTCGACCCGATCGACGGGACCAGGAGCTTCATCGCCGGGCGGCCGATCTTCGGCACGCTGATCGCGCTGATGGACGGCGGCTGGCCGGTGCTGGGGGTGATCGACCAGCCGATCCTCTCCGAGCGCTGGCTGGGGGTGATCGGGCGGCCGACGCTGTTCAACGGCAAGCCCTGCGCGACGCGGTCGTGCGGCGACCTGAAGGCGAGCGTGCTGGCGACGACATCGCCCGCGCTGTTCGACGACGGGCAGCTCCACGCGTTCGAGCATCTGGAGGCGGTGTGCGGCCATACGGTGCTGGGGGGCGACTGCTATTCCTATGCGACGCTCGCCTCCGGCCATGTCGACCTGGTGGTCGAGGCGGGGCTGAAGCTGCACGATTTCGCCGCCCTGGTGCCCGTGGTCGAGGGCGCGGGCGGGCGGATGTGCGACTGGTCGGGCGAGCCGCTGACCCAGGCGAGCAAGGGCGAGGTGATAGCGGCGGGCGATCCGGCGCGAATCGAGGAGATCGTCGAAGCGCTGGGCTGCCGGGGCGGGTGAGGCCGTGCGTCGCATGAGTCGCGGCAGTTCGGACATTCCGTTGCGTGGGTTGGAAATTAAGTTTCCAGCCGGTGCATTGGATGGAGCAACAGGAAGAAAGAGCCGCCGCTAGATTAGCCCGATCGCTTCCATGTAGGACAGCGGAAATTACGATTCAGCAGTGCGCTGCGGCAAAGCCGCGCCGTCGGCCGGCCTCTTTGCCCGCCGGCCGGAGAGCGCCGACCTGTCCGCACTTAAACTCGCGCTAGGCGCGGACGGCGCTCCCAATGGACCACCTATGCCCGAATGGATCGTCGACCTGGCCGTAGCGGTCGCCCCAGAACTGGTCGTCGAGCGGCATGCGCACCTGCGCGCCGGCCTCCACTGCGCGGTTAAACCATGCGTCCGCGTCGTCCACCTGGAGATGCAGCGTGACCCCCGCCGGCGTGCCGAGCGCGCCGCCGGTATATTCGGGGAAGTCGTCGTTGAGCATCACCGACCCGCCGTTGATCTGGAGATGGGCGTGCATCACGCGTTTGCCGTCGTCGGCCATGTGCGGTTCCATCGCCCGGGTGGCGCCGAACGCCTTTTCGTAGAAGGCGATCGCGTCGATGGCCTTGCCCTCGCCGATGGTCAGGTGGGCGGTGACGCCGTTCATCGGGCCCTGGTTTTCGTCGGCCATGTCGCTCTCCTTGATTCGGTTGCGGGGAGATTAGTCTACCCGATCGGGGATGGGGAGGCCCCCTCCACCAGCCTGCGGCTGGTCCCCCTCCCCCGCTCCTGCGGAGCGAGGGAGGATCAGGTTAGAATATGCCCAGAAACTTCTTGCGCTGTTCCTGGCGCTCGCCCTTGCTGCGGCTGCCGTCCTCGGACTTGGCGGTGGTGCCGCGGCCGACATCGTCGCGCGGCTCGCCCTTGTCAGTGCGCTGCGCCCTGGCGGTGGCGCCGGCGAGAACGGGCCCGCAGGCGGCGGACTTGGCGTCTCCCACATCGATGAAGGCGACCACCGCGGCGAGCGGGGTGACGACCGTGGCGAGGCCCAGCCCCGCGCCGGCGCGGCCGACCAGCTCGGGACTGATCACGTCGAAGCCGGGTTCGGCGAAATAGCCGTTCACCCCGACCGGAGACTGGCCGGCGAACAGGCTGAACTTCTTCGAATCGGCGCGGAAGGCGAGATCGATCGATTCGTTCCTGAAGCTGAACCCGCCGCGCCCGAGCATGACGTTCTTCTGCGTGTCGATCAGGATCGGATCGGCGGCGGCGATCCCGTTCCTGACGGTAAACCCGATCAGCCCGCAATTGATCTGCACCGGCTCCTTCAGCCGCCCTTCGAACATCTTCTGGATGAAGGTGCCGACATCGAGCTCGGCGAGCTGGACGTTGCGCGTCCAGAAGGTGCCCCTGGGCAGGATCACGGCGATGCGCCCGTCCGAGGTGGCGAGGCTCTTGCGCAGCGAATCGCCTTCGCCGCGCAGCTTGACGCGCGCCGAAAGCGTGCCCGAGGTGCCCGATTCCTCGACCCCCCAGCCGGCGAGCAGCACGCCCATCGGCGTCGGCGACAGGCGGATGTCGTAATCGGTGACGACGGTCGCGGGCCGCGCGTTGATGACTATGTCCGACGAGACGGTGCCGCGCGCCATCGAGAAGGTGAAGGGCGAGAGCTTGAGCAGGCGATCGTCGAGCCCGAGCGTCAGATCGATGTTGGAGATCGGCAGGCTCCGCGCGCGCACCTGCCGCACCGTCCAGTGCAGATCGGCGTCGAAGTTCCTGAGCGATTCGATCCTGAGCGTCGCATCAGGCAGCAGCCGCGGGGTGCCGTTCACCCGCTCGATCACCGCCGACGCGCCCCTGGCCGCTTCGTCCGGGTTGTAGCCGATGAACGGCGCGGCATCGATGATGTCGAGCCGCCGCGTGGCGATCTCAGCGGTCAGCTTCAGGCGCGGCTCGATCATCGCGACGGTCAGCTTGCCCGCCACGTCGCTGTCGCCGAATGTTCCCTTCAGCCCGGTGAAGCGCCATTCGTCGCCCGCCTTGGTGAGCGCCGAGGTGACGCGGTAGCGGCGCGTTTCGGGTATGGCGACGCCGATCAGGTTGAACAGATCGGCGATGTTGGCCCCGCGCACGTCCATGCGCAGCCGCGAGCCTTCGAGCTCGGTCGCGCCGGGGAGCGTGCCGGTGACGTCCATCACCGTATTGGCGCCTTCGGCATGGAGGCGGAGGCGGTTCTCGCCGCCCGCGAGCGTCGCATTGGGGCTTTGCAGCGCGCCTTCCAGCGTGAAGGGATTGCCGCGCGCCGAGCCGGTGCCGGAGAAGCCGATTTCGCTCGCGAAGCGCGTGTCGCGCGCCTCGACGGTGCGGAAGGCGATGTCGGCGGCAAGCTGCATCCTGGGATCGCGGTAGCGAAGATCGCTGCGGTAGAGCGTCGCCCGGCGGATCACCGGCAGCTCGAGCGGCTCGCCCTTGGCGTTCGGATCGCCGAAGGTCCAGGTATTGCGCCTGCCCGCGGCATCCCATTCGAGATCGACATTGCCGTCGACCAAGTTGAGCCAGTTGACCCGCCGGTTGCCGAAGATCAGCGGGATCGTCGCTATGTTGGTGTCGATCAGGCGGGCGTCGAAGAAATTGTCGCCGCTTGCCCATTCGGGGTTCGCGACGGTAATCCCTTCGGCGAGGAATTTGATGTTGATTGGGTTGAAATAGAGCTGGAAATCGCCGTCGACCTCCACCTCGCGGCCCGATTGGCTGGTGGCGATGCGCTCGAACGTGCCTTTCAGGAACCGCCCCTTGGTGACGTAGAGCACCGTCCAGGCGAGCAGGACGAGGCCGATGATCGTCGCGAGCACCGCGACCATGGCGGCGATGGGCGAATCGGAGCGGTGCGGGCGTCTGGGGGATGCCGCGGTCTCAGCTTCGACGGTCGTTACGCCTGCGTCGGCCATCGGGCTAGAACCGAAGAGGTCGGGTGCTGGTTCCCCCGTTGCATTTTCGCGGGCGAGCCGCTAAGCGCGCGCCTTTCCGCAATTCCGTGTGGAAGGGACCGCCCGGCCGGTATGGGCTGCCGTGGCCGTCCGCAATCGTCCTTTGGACGTTCTTGAAGGAGACGAAAATGCCCAAGCTGAAGACCAAGAGCGGGGTCAAGAAGCGGTTCAAGATGACCGCGACGGGCAAGCTCAAGCACGGCGTGGCCGGCAAGCGCCACCGCCTGATTTCCCACAACGGGAAGTATATCCGCCAGAACCGCGGCACCTCGGTCCTGTCCGACGCCGATACCGCGACCGTGAAGGCCTGGGCGCCTTACGGGCTGCGTTGAGCGAGGGAGACTGACAAATGGCACGCGTCAAGCGGGGCGTCACCACACGCTCCAAGCACAAGCGGATCCTGGATCAGGCCAAGGGCTATTACGGCCGCCGCAAGAACACCATCCGCATCGCCCGCCAGGCGGTGGAGAAGGCCGGGCAGTACGCCTATCGCGACCGCAAGGTTAAGAAGCGCAGCTTCCGGGGTCTCTGGATCCAGCGCATCAACGCCGGCGTCCGCGCCGAGGGGCTGACCTATTCGCAGTTCATGCACGGGCTGAAGCTCGCCGGGATCGAGCTGGACCGGAAGGTGCTGGCCGATATCGCGATGCACGAGGAAGCGGCGTTTAGCGCCATCGTCGCCCAGGCGAAGGCGGCCCTGCCCCAGGCCGCCTGAGCGACCTGGCGCGACCGGAATACGGGGCGTCGGTGGGTTTGCCACCGGCGCCCTTTTCGTTATCGGGCAACCGCAAAGCTCACGGAAAACCGCATGACCACCGATCTCGACCAGTTGAAGACCGATCTGCTCGCCGCGATCGACGCCGCCGCTGGGCTCGACGCCCTGGAGGCGGTGCGGGTGCATGCGCTGGGCAAATCGGGGGCGGTGACCGGGTTGCTCAAGACGCTGGGCGGTATGAGCCCCGAGGAGCGGCAGGTCGAGGGTCCGCGCATCCATGCGCTACGTGAGGCGGTGACCGTGGCGATCGCTGACCGCAAGGCGGGACTGGAGGCGGCGGCGCTCGACGCGCGGCTGGCCGATGAGCAGCTGGACATGACGCTGCCGGTCGATGTGGCGCCGCGCGGATCGGTGCATCCGGTGAGCCAGGTGATGGACGAACTGGCCGAGATTTTCGCCGATATGGGCTTCGCGGTCGCCACCGGCCCTGAGATCGAGGACGACTGGCATAATTTCACGGCGCTCAACATTCCGGAGACGCATCCGGCGCGGGCGATGCACGATACCTTCTACCTCGCGGACGAGCATGAGCGGCCGATGGTGCTCAGGACGCATACGTCGCCGGTGCAGATTCGCACGATGATGAGCCAGAAGCCGCCGATCCGCATTATCGCGCCCGGCCGCACCTATCGCTCGGATTCGGACGCCACGCACACGCCGATGTTCCATCAGGTCGAGGGGCTGGTGATCGACAAGGGCATCACCCTCGCGCATCTCAAATGGACGCTGGAGACCTTCCTCAAGGCGTATTTCGAGCGCGACGACGTCGTGCTGCGGCTGCGGCCGAGCTACTTCCCCTTCACCGAGCCTTCGGCCGAGGTCGATGTCGGCTACTCCATGGTCAAGGGCAAGCGCGTGATCGGCGGCAGCGAAGGCTGGATGGAGGTGCTGGGGAGCGGCATGGTCCACCCGAAGGTGATCGCCGCGTGCGGGCTCGACCCGGCCGAGTGGCAGGGCTTCGCCTTCGGCTGCGGTATCGACCGGCTGGCGATGCTCAAATACGGCATGGACGATCTGCGCGCCTTTTTCGACGGCGATCTGCGCTGGCTGAGGCATTACGGCTTCTCGGCGCTCGACGTGCCCACGCTTTCCGGAGGAGTGGGGGCATGAAATTCACGCTTGGCTGGCTCAAGGAGCATCTCGACACGCAGGCGTCGCTCGACGAGATCGTCCTCGCGCTGACGCGGATCGGGCTGGAGGTCGAGGGCGTCGAGAATCCGGGCGAGAAGCTGGCTGCCTTCACCGTCGCCAAGGTGCTGACCGCCGAACGGCATCCGCAGGCGGACAAATTGCAGGTGCTGTCGGTCGACGCCGGACAGGGCCCGATGCAGGTCGTCTGCGGCGCACCCAATGCGCGCGCGGGGATGCTCGGCGTGTTCGGCGCGCCCGGCGCCTATGTGCCCGGCAGCGGGATCACGCTGAAGGTCGCCGAGATCCGCGGCGTGCAGTCGAACGGCATGATGTGCTCGGTGCGCGAGCTGGAGCTTGGCGACGAGCATGACGGCATCATCGAGCTGCCCGAGGACGCGCCGGTGGGCACGAGCTATCCGGCCTATGCGGGCCTCGACGATCCGGTGATCGACGTCGCCGTCACCCCCAACCGGCAGGATTGCATGGGCGTGCGCGGCATCGCGCGCGATCTCGCGGCGGCGGGGCTGGGGACGCTCAGGCCACTCGCCGAGGTCTATCGCATGCCGGCCGATCCGGTGCCGCAGGTCGGCTCCGGCCCGAATGTCGCTACCCACGACCCCGAAGGCTGCCCGGCATTCTTCGGCCAGGAGGTGCGCGGCGTCGCCAACGGCACCGCGCCGCCGTGGATGAAGCGCAGCCTGACGGCGATCGGGCAGAAGCCGATCTCGGCGCTGGTCGACATCACCAATTTCGTGATGCTCGACCTCGGCCGGCCGCTGCACGTCTATGACAAGGCCAAGCTCAAGGGCGGGCTGGTGGCGCGCAAGGCGAAGGCGGGCGAGCAGGTGCTGGCGCTCAATGGCAAGACCTATACGCTCGACGAGGGCATGACGGTGATCGCCGACGACGCGCAGGTGCACGATATCGGCGGCATCATGGGCGGCGAGGATTCGGGCGTGAGCGAGGCGACGACCGACGTCGTCATCGAATGCGCCTATTTCGATCCCGGGCATATCGCCCGCACCGGGCAGGCGCTCAACCTGACCAGCGACGCGCGCCAGCGGTTCGAGCGCGGGGTCGATCCCGCGTTCCTGGACGAGGGCCTCGCCATCGCGACCTGGCTGGTGGTCGAGCATTGCGGCGGGACGGCGAGCGGCGTGACGCGTTCGGGCGAGCCGCCGGTGGCGATGCCGAAGATCGCCTACGACCCCGCGCGCGCCGCCGCGCTGGGCGGGCTGGACGTGCCGGCGGATCGCCAGCGCGCCATCCTCGAAAGCCTGGGCTTTTCGGTCTCCGCCGACTGGACGGTGACGCCGCCCAGCTGGCGCCGCGATATCGACGGGCCGGCCGATCTGGTCGAGGAAGTCATCCGCATCGAGGGCATCGACAAGGTGCCTTCGACACCGCTGCCGCGCGCCGAGGGCGTCGCGGTCCCCACCGCCACCCCGGCGCAGAAGCTGGAGCGCAAGGTGCGCCGCGCCGCCGCCGCGCGCGGGCTTTCAGAGGCGGTGACGTGGAGCTTCATCTCCGAGGCCGAAGCCGCGGCGTTCGGCGGCGGGGCGTGGACACTGGCCAACCCGATCAGCGAGGACATGAAGGTGATGCGGCCCTCGCTGCTGCCGGGGCTGCTCTCGGCCGCGCGGCGCAACATCGCGCGCGGGAGCCAGAGCGTGCGGCTGTTCGAAGTCGGGCGGCGCTATCTGGCCGATGACGAGCGCGCGACCCTCAGCTTCGTGCTGGCGGGCGACAAGGTTCCACGCGGCTGGGCCGGCGGCAAAGCCAAGGCGTTCGACGCGTTCGACGCCAAGGCGGAAGCGCTGGCGCTGCTCGCCGAGGCGGGTGCGCCGGTCGAGAATCTCCAGGTGATGGGCGAGGCGGGAGCAACTTGGCACCCCGGCCAGTCAGGCACATTGCGGCTGGGGCCGAAAACCGTCCTCGCGACGTTCGGCGCGGTGCACCCGGCGACCCTCAAGGCGTTCGACCTCGACGGTGAAACCGTCGTCGCGGGCGAACTCTATCTCGACGCGATCCCGGCGAAACGGGCATCGGGCTTCATGCGCGCCCACTACACCCCGCCCGCATTGCAGGCGGTGCGGCGCGACTTCGCCTTCCTCGTCCCCGCCGATCTCACCGCCGACGCGCTGGTTCGCGCGGCCAAGGGCGCGGACAAGGCCGCGATCGTCGAGGCGCGGCTGTTCGACCTGTTCGAGCGCGACGGCGAGAAATCGATGGCGGTCGAGATCGTCCTGCAGCCGGGCGACAAGAGCTTCACCGAGGCCGAGCTGAAGGCCATCGCCGACAAGGTGGTCGCAGCCGCCAGTAAGCTGGACGCGACGCTGCGTGGTTGATCCCGCCATCGAACGCATTCTCGCCGATACCGCGCCGATGATGGAGGAGCCGGTCGGCGGCACCTATATGGCGGTGCTGCTGTTCGAGGATATCGACCCGTTCGAGCGTCACTATCGTTATGGCGCGATGCTCGATGCCGAGTTGCGGCTGGCTGGGGTCGGCTGTGCCGATGGCGGCGGCACGCTGTTCGACGCCGAGGACGAAAATGGCGAGCGCGAGGTGCTGTTCACCGTGCTCGATATCGAAGCGACCGATATCGATGGCGCGCGGACCGTATTACGGGCGCATCTGCCCGAGCTCGGCTGCCCGGCCGGGACGCTCGTCCAGTTCGATACGCTCGAAGACCGCTATGACGGCACGGTTTGGCATCTCGCCGAACCGCGCAGTTTCAAAGAAGACGACTGAAATATGCCGTCGTCCTTACAGGAGTCAGCGAGGAGCGATTGGACCGAGATTTCGTCGGGCGCGTTGACGGCGGCGATCAACCCGCTTGGTGCTGAGCTGTCTTCCCTGCGCGACGCGGAGGGGCGCGAGTTGATGACCGATGCCGATCCGGCGTTCTGGACCGGGCGCGCGCCGCTGCTGTTCCCGGTGGTGGGCGGGCTGGTCGAAGGTCGCTATCGGCTGGACGGCGTCGAGTTGGCGATGGCCAAGCATGGGTTCGCGCGGACCTCCATGTTCGATCTGGTGGAGGCGGGGGGAAGCGCGGCGCGCTTCCGCCTGACCGACGATGCGGTGAGTGCGGCGAGCTATCCCTTCGCCTTCCGGCTCGACATGGCGTTCGCGGTCGAGGGCGCGACGCTCGGGATGGCCGCGACGGTCGCCAACACCGGCGACCGGGCGCTGCCCTTCAGCTTCGGCTATCACCCCGCCTTCGCCTGGCCGCTGCCCTATGGGCGCGGCCGGGCGGATCACCGGATCGTCTTCGAGGAGGACGAGCCCGATGCGCTCAGGTCGATCACACCCGACGGGCTGATCGGCGATGCGCCGCGCGAAAACCCGGTGGAGGGTCGCGTGCTTCGTCTGGCCGACGATCTGTTCACCGATGACGCCCTGGTGTGGGACGCCATTCGCAGTCGGCGGCTGAGCTATGGCGCGAGCGACGGGCCGCGGCTCGACATCGCCTTTCCCGACACCCCCTCACTGGGCATCTGGACCAAGCCGGGCGCGCGCTACATCTGCGTCGAGCCCTGGGCCGGCCATGCCGATCCGGCGGGCTTCACCGGCGATTTCCGCGACAAGCCCGGCGTGATGCAGCTACAGCCCGGCGACACCCGCCAATTCCGCATGAATGTGACCCTGATTCCCGCATGACCCAATCCAATCGCCGCACCTTCGCGATCATCTCGCATCCCGATGCGGGCAAGACGACGCTGACCGAAAAGCTGCTGCTGGAAGGCGGCGCGATCCATCTCGCCGGCGAGGTCAAGGCGCGCGGGGCGAACCGGCGCGCGCGATCGGACTGGATGAAGATCGAGCAGCAGCGCGGGATTTCGGTCACCAGCTCTGTGATGACCTTCGAGCGCGGCGGGCTGGTGTTCAACCTGCTCGACACGCCGGGGCACGAGGATTTCAGCGAGGACACCTATCGCACGCTGACCGCGGTGGACTCCGCGGTGATGGTGATCGACGCGGCCAAGGGGATCGAGCCGCAGACGCGCAAGCTGTTCGAGGTCTGCCGGTTGAGGAACGTCCCCATCATCACCTTCGTCAACAAGGTCGACCGCGAGGGGCGCGATCCGTTCGCGCTGCTCGACGAGGTGGCCGATGCGCTGGCGCTGGACGTGGTGCCGATGAGCTGGCCGGTCGGTATGGGCGGGCAGTTCGAGGGCATCTACGCCTTCGAGACCGGCAGGCTGATGCGCCCGACCGGCGACAGTCGCGCATTCGAGGGCGATGTGGTCGAGACCACCGGGCTGGACGACGCGGTGCTGGATACGGCGCTTTCGCCCCAAGGCGCGGCGTTGCTGCGCGAGGAGGCCGAGCTGGCGCAGGGCGGTTATGCCGCGTTCGACCTGGAGGCCTATCGCGCGGGCGACATGACGCCGGTCTATTTCGGATCGGCGCTGAAGGGGTTCGGCGTGCGCGAGCTGATCGAGGCGCTCGGCACCCATGCGCCGGGGCCGCGCCCGCAGCCGGCCGAGCCCGCGCCGGTCGAGCCGATGGCGGACGACGTCACCGGCTTCATCTTCAAGGTTCAGGCCAACATGGACCCCAACCACCGCGACCGCATCGCGTTCATGCGGCTGTGCTCGGGCACGTTCAGGCGCGGCATGAAGCTGACGCCGTCGGGCAGCGGCAAGCCGATCGCGGTGCATTCGCCCATCCTGTTCTTCGCGCGCGAACGCGAGCTGGCGGATACCGCCGAGCCGGGCGACATCATCGGCATCCCCAACCACGGCACATTGAGGGTCGGCGATACGCTGGCCGAGAAGCCCGGCGTGCGCTTCACCGGCCTGCCCAATTTCGCGCCCGAGATCCTGCGCCGCGTCGTGCTGAAGGACCCGACCAAGACCAAGCAGCTGAGGAAGGCGCTCGATGACATGGCCGAGGAGGGGGTGACGCAGGTGTTCTACCCCGAGATCGGTTCGAACTGGATCATCGGCGTGGTCGGCCAGCTGCAGCTGGAGGTGCTGCTTTCCCGGCTCGAGGTCGAATACAAGGTGGACGCCGCGCTGGAGGCCGCCCCGTTCGAGACCGCGCGGTGGATTTCGGGCACGGCCGAGGCGATGGCGGCGTTCGCCAGCATCAACCGCGGCGCGCTCGCCAAGGACCGTGACGGCAACCCGGTGTGGATGGCCAAGAGCCTGTGGGACGTGGGTTACGTCACCGAGCGCAATCCCGACATCCGGTTCAGCGCGACGCGGGAGCGCTGAAGGCTAACCATGTCCGTCGCCCCTGCGCAGGCAGGGGCCGCCGCGTTTGTGGCACATCCCACTACAGCATTTGCCGACTGCGGCCCCTGCCTTCGCAGGGGCGACGGCGGGTTTGGTTAGGTCGAACCCTCGATCCAGTCGCGCCGCAGCGGCCTGACCGCGAGCAGCGCGAGCGCGGCGGCGATGAGGTAGAAGCCGAGGCAGAGCACCGTCGCGTAGCGCAGCGCCTCGTCGCCATAGGCTGCGGTCATCGCGTCGGACAACGCGCCCATCACCACCGTTCCGAGGCCGAGGCCGATCAGGTTGTTGATGAGGAGGAAGCTCGCCGAGGCGGTCGCGCGCATGTGCGGCGGCACGAGGTGCTGGACGGCGGTGGTGATCGGCCCCAGCCACAGGATGTTGAGCCCGTGCGGAGCGAGCAGCAGCAGCCAGGCGAGCGTCGGCGAGGTGGAGAGCAGACCGGCGGCGAACAAAGGTGCGGTCAGCAGCCAGGCATAGGCCGGCAGCTTGGCGTAGTTGCCGCGGTCGCGTCCGCCCATCCGGTCCGCGAGCCAGCCGCCGAGGAAGACGCCCGCCGTGCCGCCGATCAGCAGCAGCGATCCGGCGAACTGGCCGACCCCGACGAGATCGAAGCCGAAGCTGCGGATCAGCACCGAGGGCACCCAGAAGGCGAGGCCGTAGCCGCACAGCGAGCTCATCCCCGCACCGAAGGCCAGCAGCCAGAAGCTCGGCTTTTTCGCCAAGATGCCGAACACCTGGCTGACCGGCGCCTGCGGTGCGGCGTCGGTCGCGGGCGCGCGCGGCAGATCGCGCACGACATATTTGAAGAAGGGCGCGATGACGACGCCGGCCAGGCCGACGGTGATGAACGCCATCCGCCAATCGACATTCTGCGCGATGTATCCGCCGAGCAGCGCGCCGAGCGCAAGGCCGATCGGGATGCCCATCGAATAGATTGCGAGCGCGCGGGCGCGCTTGGCAGCCGGGAAATAATCGGCGATCAGCGCATAGGAGGGGGCGACGCCGCCGGCCTCGCCCACGCCTACGCCCAGGCGGAACAGGAACAGCTGCCAGAAGCCGGTGGCGAGCCCGCACAGGGCGGTGAAGCCGCTCCAGACGGTGAGCGCGATGGTGATCACCCAGCTGCGGCTGGTGCGATCGGCGACGAGCGCGAAGGGGACTGCGAGCGTCGAATAGAGCATGGCGAAGGCGAGGCCGCCCAACAGCCCCAGCTCGGTATCGCTGAGGCCCAAATCCTCCTTGATCGGCTGGGCGAGGATCCCGAGGATCTGCCGGTCGAGGAAGTTGAAGGTGTAGACGAGGAGCAGCATCGCCAGCACGACGCCGGGGCTGAAGCGTTTGGTCGTGTCGCCGGTCATCGGGCTCCCCCCATTTTTCTCATGCGCAAGAGGGACACGAGCGCGCCCGCCGCGTCAACCGCGGCGGGCGCGCCGCCCCCTTAGAATTTTGCGCCGAGGGTGACGAACACCTGACGGGGATTGCCGTAAAAGGCGGTGAGGACGCCTTCGCGGCCCAGCGCCGGGATCGGATCGCCGGCGGGGGTGAGCACGGGAACGCCGGTGGTCGGGTTGGTCGCGATGAACGGATAGCCCGAGGTGATGTAGCGCTCGTCGGTCAGGTTCTTGCCGTAAAGGCCGATCGAGAAACGGTCTTCCGCCCAGCGATAGGTGATCCCCGCATCGACCAGCGTATAGGCCGGCTGATCGAGATAGGGATTGGCGATCTCGAACTGCTGCGTGCTCGAACGGTGCGACACGGTGACGTTGGGCGTCAGATCGCCGTCGCCGAGCGGGAGCGTGGCGCCGAGGGTTCCGGAAGCGGTGAACTCAGGCGTGTTCTGGATGCCGCGGAACGGCGCGACATTGGTTGGGACGCCCTCTCCCGGCGGGCCGATGATGACGCTATATTCGAGGTATTCGGCATCGATATAGCCGAGCGTGCCGGCCAGCGTCACCTGCGATCCGGCGCCGGCGAAACCACGCGCCAGCCGTGCGAACAGCTCGGCTTCGACGCCCTTGAAGCGCGCCTTGCCGGCATTGGTGGTGACGCCGGCAAAGCCTTCGAACACGCCGTCGTTATTGGCGTCGATGCCGACCGAACCCGGGATCTGGACATTGGTGTAATCGGCATAGAAGCCGGTCAGCGCATAGGTGAAGGCGCGGTCGAACAGCGATCCCTTGACGCCGACTTCATAGCTGTCGACCTCTTCGGGTTCGAACAGGAAGAAATCGTAGATTTCGGCATAGGTCGGCGGGCCGGCTACGCCATCGGTATTGGGGGTGACGTTGGCGCTGCCGCGCGGATCGAAGCCGCCGCCCTTGAAGCCCTTAGAATAGGACGCATAGACCATCAGGTCTTCGGTCGGCTTGATCGAGACCGAAGCGCGCGGGGTGAACTTGTCGAAGCTGGCCTCTCCCCGGAAATCGGTGATCGGCGCGCCCAGATCGATCGCGTCGCCGCCGAAGGGCGGGGAGGCGAAGCCGGTGCGGTTGGCCTTGAAGATCACCGACCGGCGGTTGTCGCGCGTGTAGCGGCCGCCGGCCGACACGCTCAGCCAATCGGTCACGTCGAAGGTGAAGTCGCCGAACACCGACCAGGTGTCGGTGTTGACGTCGCCCGAGGTGAACTGGCCGAAGCCCTCGCTTTCGGGCAGGCCGATCAGCGGCCCCGTCGTCGCGAGCAGCACGTCGAACTGGGTCAGCGCGTTGGCTTCGAGATAGTAGAAGCCGAGCAGGCCCTGCAGCCGGTCGCTTTCATAGAGCAGCTGGAATTCCTGGCTGACCTGATCGTTGAAATAGAGGCCGGGCACGTCGACGTCGATCGTCGGCAGCGCGTCGAAATCGATCGGCACGAAGCTCTTGTCCTCGCGCCAGGCGCTGATGCTGCGCAGCGTGAAATTGTCCGACAGCTCGGCGGTGATGTTCATCATCAGGCCGTAGGCCTCGATATCCTGCGCGGGGACGGTCAACCCGGCGCGGGTGTCGTAGACATCGTCGAGCACCGGCGCGCCCGAGAAGAAGCCGGGGATCAGCCGGTGGCCGTTGCGCGGGTTCGATTCGTCCTTGGTGTAGTCGCCAGCGATGCGGATGAAGAGCCGCTCGTCGGGCGTTTCGAACTCGAGCGAGCCGCGGCCGGCCCATACGTCCTTGTTGTAGTTCTCGATGCCGAGATTGACGTTGTCGCCGAAGCCGCCGCGGCTGAGGCGCGCGCCCGACACGCCGACCCTGAACATGTCGCCGATCGGCGCGCTCAGGCTGACGACGCCGTCGGCCTGGTCGTAGCTGCCATAGGTCGCGCGCAGCTTGAGCTCGAACTCGTCTGGCAGACGGCGGGTGACGTACTTGACCGCGCCGCCGATGGTGTTGCGGCCGTAGAGCGTGCCCTGCGGCCCGCGCAGGATCTCGATCCGCTCGACGTCGTAGATGTCGAGCACGGCGGCCTGCGGCCGGTTGAGATAGACATCGTCGAGATAGATGCCGACGCCCGCCTCGAACCCGCCGACCGGATCCTGCTGGCCGACGCCGCGGATGAAGGCGCTGAGCGTCGAATTGGTCGCGCGCGAATTCTCGAGCGTGACATTGGGCGTGGTGTCCGAAATATCGGTGATGTCGATCGCGCCCGCATTCTCCAGCGCCTCGCCCGAATAGGCGGTGACCGCGATCGGCACGTCGAGCAGATTCTCCTCGCGGCGGCGGGCGGTGACGACGATGTCGCCGTCCCCGGCGGCCTGCTCCTGCGCGACCGGTTCTCCTTCCGCGGATACGGCCTCCTGCGCGAGACCGGGCGCGGCGGTGAGCGCCATCGCGGCGACGCCGGCGCGAATCAGGACGCGTGCGGAAACGGACGTGCGTGAAGCCATTGTGTTCCTCCCCTTGGGTGCCACAACCTCTTGGCGGGTTGCACCGGATGCCCGGTTGCAATACTGAAAGTTGAACCAGGATTCAACTTGGGATTTGGGGGAGACGAAAATGGCCGTGGCGCGTGACCGATCCGCCACAAATGCGAGCGACGAGGACGGCGCGAGCGAGGGCAAGTCCCCCCGCACCGCGCGCGGGCGCAAGACGCTGCGCGCGATCCTCGACGCGGCGGCGGTGGAGTTCGGCGAAAAGGGGTTCCACGAAAGCTCGATCAGCGGGATCACGACCCGCGCGGGCGTCGCGCTGGGCAGCTTCTACACCTATTTCGATTCGAAGGACGCGGTGTTCCGCGCGCTCGTCCGCGACATGTCGACGCAGCTGCGCGATCATGTCACCCCACTGGTGCAGGCCGCGCCCGACGGCATCGCGGCGGAGCGGATCGGCCTCGAATCGTTCCTCGAGTTCGTCCGCGAGCACAAGGAGATCTACCGGATTATCGATGAATCCGAGTTCGTCGACTATGAGAGCTACCGCCATCATTACACGACCACCGTCGAGCGCATCCACCAGCGGCTGAAGGCGGGCGCGGCGCGCGGCGAGATCCGCGCCGATGTCGGCGAGATCCACGCCTGGGCGATCGGCGGGATGAACGTGTTCCTCGGCCTGCGTTTCGGGCTGTGGGACCGCGAATCCAACCCGCGCGAGGTCGCGGCGATCGCCAACGACCTGCTGGCGCGGGGATTGCGGCCATAGGCGATGGCATGGCCCCTGCGAAAGGCAGGAACCGCAGGCAGCATGTTCGATTACCTGCTGGCCCTCAAAACCCAGCCGCCCCCTGCCTTCAGGGGCGACGCGATTTAGTCCTTCCCCTCCAGCCTGTCCTTGAGCGCGGCGAAGGGGCTCGCCGGCCTGGCCTCATCCTCGGAAAGCACACCGGCGTCCTTGAGCGTCCTCTCCGCATCGGCGCTGCGCGGGAAGGGGTCGAGCGCGAGCGCCATCGTCTCCGCGACGGCCTCGCCCAGATCGATGGCGCCGCCCGCATAGCCGATCACCTCGCAATCGGGCGCGGCGAGCTCGATCTCCTCGACGCCCGACGCGGCCAGCAGCGAATCGGGCAGGAAGCGGATGAGCAGCGGCTCGTTGATGCTGGCGGGCACCGGATCGCCGGTGGCGATGCAGGCCTGATCGACGCGCGCGGCCACGCGCCCGGTGACGGTGACGATCTCGCCGTCGCGCACCAGCGTGAGATCGGCCGACAGGGCCTCGACCGAGAGAAGCCCGAAGCGCTCGGCGAGCGCGGCGCGCTCCGCCTCGTCCGCTTCGATCGCCAGCGCGACCGGCTGGCCGCCGAGCGTGTCGAGCCGGCGCGGGCGGGAGAATTCGGGCGCGGCGTTCATGCCGGGAGCTCTCCGCGGAGGATCGTTTCGGCGGGCGCGGCGGCGAGCGCGCCGGCGAAGGCGGTGAGATGATCCCTCACATGCGCCAGGGCGGCGGGATCGGGCGCTTCGCCGCGATAGATGTTGCGGATGATCGCGCCGTCGAGATCACCGCCCGCCAGCCCCTCGCGATAGGCGCCCAGCCGGCCGCCAAGCGCGCTCATCATCCGGCCGATATGCTTGCCGACGACGATGTCGCCGATGCCGATCTCGCGCAGCTGGCCGTCCATGTCGGTGACGAAGCGCTCGGTCAGCCGCGCCGAGGGGGCGGCCGCCTCGGGATCGTCCTCCAGCCGGAGCAGCACCAGCGAGAGCACCGCTGCGACCATGTCGAACCGGCCGTCGACGGTGTCGGGCACCGATCCTTCCACATACCAGTGCGGCGCGCGCGCGCGATCGACCACCGCGGCGTAGAGCCGGGCCGTCCCTTCATCCTCCGGAGGGCGGGCGAACAGCCGGGAAATGAGCGACATGGGCGGTCAGCAGTCCTTGGCGAAAGCGCGCACGGCTTGCCGTGCGGGGGTTGAGCGCATATTGCTGCCCGGTGCGGGCGATGCAATGCTCCATCCCCGCGCAAATTGTGCCCGCGTATCGCTGGAGATCTACGTTCCATGTCGCCCCGTGCCCTTCTGACGATCCTGGCCGTCGCGCCGGTCCTCGCCGCCACCGGCGCCTGCGCGCCGATGCGCGGCTTCAACGGCTATGTCGTCGACCGCGATCTGCTCGCCGGCATCCAGCCCGGCATCGACAACCGCGAATCGGTGCTGCGGACGCTCGGCAAACCGACCTTCCAGAGCCAGTTCGACGGCGGCGACAACTGGTATTACGTGTCGCGCAACACCGGACAGCGGGCGTTCCGCACCCCGCGGGCGACGGCCGCTTCCAACGTCCGCGTGCGCTTCGATGCGGCGGGCAACGTCGTCGCGGTCGACCGCACCGGGATGGAGCAGGTCGCATCGATCAACCCGAGCGACGAGAAGACGCCGACGCTGGGCCGCGAGCGCAGCTTCTTCGAGGAAATCTTCGGCGGGATCGGCCAGGTCGGATCGGGCCTGGGCGGCACCAGCGCCCCGACCAACACCGGCGGGCAGCCCTGACCCCAGGCCCCTTGGGCATTATTTCAATAGGCTGACAACCGCGTTCGCGGCCCGTTCAGTGCGAATCGCCTAGATCGTCCTCCCATGCCGACGTGCCCGCACGCCGGCAGGCAGAATGGAGACGATCATGCGTAAATTTGTGATCCTGGCGGCGATGGCCGCCACCGTGTTGCCCGTCGCCGCGCAGGCCCAGACCCGCGAAATCCGCCGCGACCGGCAGGAACTCCGTGAGGAACGCCGCGATCTGCGGCAGGCGCGTCGATATGGCGACCGCCGTGACGTGCGCAGCGAACGCCGCGACGTCCGTCAGGCCCGCCGCGAGCTGCGGCAGGACCGCCGCGACTGGCGACGCGACGACTGGCGCGGCTGGCGCAGCAACAACCGGGCGATCTTCCGCCGCGGCCAATGGCGCTCGCCCTATCGCTACCGGGCGTTCCGCCCGGGGATCTCGATCGCGCGGCACTATTACAGCCCGCGCTACTACATCAACGATCCGTGGCGCTACCACCTGCCGCGGCCCGGCCGGAACCTGCGCTGGGTGCGTCACTATGACGATATCCTGCTGATCAACATCCGCACCGGCCGCGTCGTCGACGTGATCCGCAACTTCTACTGGTAACGGCTTTCAGCGGGCGTGCGACCGCCCGGTCTGAAGGAGCGGCCCGGGAGACTCCCTGCTCCCGGGCCGTTTTCCATGTCCGCCCGGAGGCGGTTCTTCGAAACTCCCCCATTGGCCGCGCCGCTCGCCACGGCGCGGCCGATGTCGCTCGCGGATACGCGCGCCCGGCATCAGTCCCGAAGGGGGTAGGACCATCTGCGCAAACGCGCCGGAACGGCTTTCGTTCAGCGCATCGTGAAACGAATCTGATCGACCGTCCGCCCGCCCGGATCGAGCAGCGCCAGCCGGTGGATTCCCGGGCTCGCGAGCACCAGCGGCGCGGCGTCGGCGGGACCCAGCAGGCGGCCGTCGAGCCGCAGCACATGCCCCTCGACCGCGCCCGCCACGTCGATCGCCAGCCGCTGGCGGTCTACCGGGATGTCGGGGTCGAGCGCATAGACGCTGCCCGCGACCGGATGGGTGATGCGCGGGCGCCGCGCCGTGGCCGGAACCGCGGCAAGCTGCGCCTGGCCGGTGCCGCTGAGGAAGAATTCGCGGCGCGGGGCTTCGCGCGCATCGGCAAAGGTCACGCGGCGCGCCTCGATCCCGCGGGGCATCGCGGGCGGCTTGCCCGGCGCGCCGGCGTGGAGGGCAAGCATCACGTCGCGCCAGACCGGCGCCGCGCCGCTGGTGCCCGACACCGCGCGCATCGGATCGCCCTCCAGATTGCCGACCCACACCGCGACGGTGAACCGGTCCGAGAAGCCGACGCACCAATTGTCGCGCATCGCCTTCGACGTGCCGGTCTTGACCGCCGCCCAGAAGGGCAGCCGCAGCGCCGAATCGGCGCCGAAGGTGCCGACGCGCGCATTGGGATCGGCCATGATGTCCGCCACCAGCCACGCCGCCTGGGGCGAGGTCAGCCGCCTCCCTTCGCCGTTCGGATCATCGAGGGTCAGCCGCGCAGGCGACCAGCGCCCGCCATTGGCGAGCATGCGGTAGGCGTTGGCCTGTTCGAGCAGCGTCACCTCGGCCGAGCCGAGCGCCAGGCTGAAGCCGTAATATTGCCCGTCCTCGACCAGGCCGCGATAGCCCGCGTCCCACAACCGGTCGCGGAACGGCTCGACCCCGACGAGCAGCAGCGCGCGCACCGCGGGCACGTTCAATGATCCGGCGAGCGCGGCGCGGACCGACACCGGCCCCTTGAACCCGCGATCGTAATTCTGCGGAACGTAAAGCCCCGACGCGGTGTCGAGCTGCACCGGCGAATCGTCGAGGATCGAGGCGGGGGTGAGATAGCCGCGCTCGAGCGCCGCGGCGTAGAGAAAGGGCTTGAGCGTCGATCCGGCCTGGCGATAGGCGGCGGCGCCGTCGACCTGCGCGGCGGTCGAAGCGCCCCCGACGCCGCCGACATAGGCGATCACCTCGCCGCTTCGATTGTCCATCACGATCACCGCGCCGTCGCGCGCGCGGGCCGCGCCCAGGCCCTTCAGGCGGCGGCGCAGCGCGCGCGCGGCGATGGTCTGCGCGCGGCGGTCGAGGGTCGAGCGGATGGTGAGGCCGGGGCTGGTCAGCAGCTGGCGGGCAAGGTGCGGGGCGAGACCGGGATCGAGCGCAAGGCGGCGCGCAGGACCGAGCATCGTGGCGGCGGCGGAGCGCAGGTTGGCACATTCTCCCCTCCCTGAAAGGGAGGGGAGCGCGACGGCTCTTGGCTCTGTCCGGGGGACAGAGCTGCCGTCGCGCTGGGTGGGTTCCCCGCCGCTGGAGACTGCGCTTGGGGCGGTCGACCCACCCCCAGCCCCTCCCTGGCCAGGGAGGGGAGAAGCAATGCGGCAAGCCCTCGCCGCAATGCGGTCTGCGGGAGCCTGGGGCTCGGGCAGCAGCGCGGCGAGGAGCAGCGCCTCCTGGCGGCTTAGCGCATCGGGGCGTTTGCCGAACAATGTCAGCGCGGCGGCGCCGATGCCCTGCGCCTCGCCGCGGAAGCCGGCGAGGTTGAGATAGGCCTCAAGGATCTGCGGCTTGGTCCAGCGCGCCTCGAGCGCCTTAGCCGCGCGCATCTGGCGCAGCTTCTCGCGCCAGCCGCGCGCGCCGGGCGCGGCGAGATCGGGAGCCAGATAGGCGGCGAGCTGCATCGAGATGGTGCTCGCGCCGCGCACGCGCTCGCCCTGCAATCGGTCGCGCGCGACGCCCGCCAGCGCCAGCCAGTCGATGCCGCCATGCCCAAGGAATCGCTTATCCTCCGCGACGACGATGGTCTGGCGCACCACCGGCGCGACGTCGTCCAGCGGCACCCAGGCGAGCCGGCGCGCGGCGAAATCGACGCGCTCCGAGTCGATCAACCGCCCATCGCGGTCCTGCAACCAGGCTTCGGAGGGCGCCCAGGCGGCGCGCGCCTCGGCGTAAGAGGGCAAGGACGGCGGGGCAGTGAGGAGATGGGCGGTGAACAACAACGCTGCGGTTATCACCGTCGCCCCTGCGAAGGCAGGGGCCTTTGGCCGCTTGCGCAACGCTCGCCATCGAAGTCGCGCTTGCCGCCAGAGGCCCCTGCCTTCGCAGGGGCGACGGTCTCGTCCGCTCACCGCTGCGCCACCCTCAATCGCCGGTTCGGCAGCGCCGCGCGGATTTCGGGCGAGTACATCGCCTCCACCCGGCTGGGCGGCAGGCCGAAATCGCCCGCGCCGTTCAGCCGCATCGTGTAGCTGACGGTGGCGCGGCCGCGCGGCAGCCATTCGAAATAGGCGCGCCAGGCGTCGCGGCCGCGCTCGGTATAGCTCGGCTGCATGCCCTCGCTTTCGCCGCCCGCTTGCAGGATCTCGGACTGGCCGCCGAGATTGCCCAACACGGTCGCGCCGGGCGGGATCGGATCGCTGATCACCACCCAATTGCGGTCGGTCCCCGCCTCGACGGTGATCGTCACGCGCACCACGTCGCCGCGGCCGAGGCGGCCCGGCTGACGCGCCTGGACGACATCGACCTTGCGGCTCATCCGATAGCCGGCGGACAGCGGCCGCGTGAGCGGGACGGCGGCGCGGACCGAGACGGTCGCCCATGGCCCCGCCCCGCCCGACTGGTTGAGCGCGAGGGGCGCGGAGCTTGCCGGGAGCGGTAGGCGGAGGAAGCGCTGGTCGACCGCCAGCGGCCAGGCGCGGCTGACGCTCCGTCCACCGATCCGCGCGGTGGTGGTGCCGGCGATCGCTGTTGCCGGATAGAGCTGGCCGAACTTGCGCGCGGCGACCGCGCCCCAGGCGTTGGCCGGGGTGGTGTCCCAATGGCCGCGGCGCTGGCGAAGGCCGACGCCCGCCATCATCCGCGGCGCCTCGTCCTGCCAGCCGGGGCGGCCCAATGCGGCGAGCGTGGCGCGGATCGCCATCTCGTCATCGGAGGTCATCATCCACCACGGCGCATCGGCCCCGTCCGACAGGTCGAGCCGGGTGCCTTCATAGGTGATCCGCGTGCGCAGGATGCGCTCGGCCTCGGCCTTTTGCGCCGCGGCGTTGGCGATGCCGGGGGTGCGGTCGAGCACGGTCAGCCAATCGGCCAGCGCGCCGGTCGGCATCTCGCCCACCGGCAGGCCGATCTGGCCGAGCATCGCGGGGGAAGCCGCGCCGTTGCGGGCGAGCGCGGCAAGCGCGGCGAGCTTCACCAGCCGATCGTCGCCGCCATAGCGCTCACGGCGGATGCGCCCCTCGACCACCGCGGTCAGCGCCTCGATCATGCGCGTGCGCGAGGCGGGGGGCATGGCCAGTCCGGCCTCGGCGGTGATCGACATCACATAGGCGGTGAGCGTGTCGGAACCTTGCAGGCTTTCGCTGGGGAAATAGCGCAGCAGGCCGTCGCCGTCCTGATAGGCGGGGATCTCGCCCGCCAGCGCGTTCCAGGCGGCGGTGTCGCCCAGCGCCACCGCGCGGCTCGTGCGCTGTTCGAAGCACTGATAGGGATAATCGCCCATATAAGCGCGCACGCCGTCGAGCGAGGGTGCGAGGGTATCGGCGAGGCTGACCGTGACGAAGCCGCCGGGCAGCGCGCCCGCGGGCGGAGCGATCGGGATGCTGGTCGTATCGCCGATACGGGTCAGCACCGCCGCCCAGGTCTCGATCGGCACCGCCGGCGCGACTTCCTGGCTGACGGTGATACGGTCGGCGGCGCGGCCGTCGGCGCTCCTCGCGCTGACCTGCCATTGCAGCCGGTCGAGGCCTGCCGGCGCGGTCAGGTTCCAGGCGATCGGCGCGGCGCCGCCTGCCGGGATGGTGACGGTCAGCGGCCGTCCCTGCGCCACGCGCGGGATGACCGCGACCTCGGCGGTGACGGTCATCGGCCGGTCCGATCCGTTGCGCAGCGTGAAGCCCGCGGCGAACCAGTCACCGGTGCGCACCAAGGGCGGGATGCCGGCATAGAGCGACAGGTCCTGCGCGGTGCGCACGGTCGCCTCGCCGGTGCCGAACAGCCCGGCGCCGTCGGTGGCGATGGCGACCAGCTTGAACGAGCTGAGCGAGTCGCTGAGCGGCACTTGCAGCCGCGCATGGCCGTTGGCGTCGAGCGGCACGCGGCCGCGCCACAGCAGCACCGGCTGGAAATTCTCGCGGTTGAGCGCGGAGGCGTCGCCACCGCCGCCGCCCGCCTCGACCGCCTTGCGGCCATAATGGCGCTTGCCGACCACTTGGGTCTGCGCGGTGGCGGTGAGGACCGAAAGCGGCCGCTCGCCCATCATCGCGGCGAGCACGTCCCAGCTGTCATTGGGCGCGAGCTGGAGCAGCGCCTCATCGACCGCGGCGAAGGCGATCTCGGCCGATCGCGCCGCGGCGCCGTCTGGCCGCTTGACCGCGACATCGACCGTCGCGGTGTCGCGCGCGGAGAATTTCTCCTTGTTGGCGCGTACCTCGACGCCGAGCTTGTGGCCCTCCCAGCCGACCTTCACCTTGGCGATGCCGAGCCGGTAGGCGGGCTTGGCGAGATCGACCAGCGCGGTCGGCCTTGGCGCATGCTCGCGCGCGCCGAACAGCTCCTTGAACCAGTCCCACCAGCCCTGCTCGACCCGGCCGCGCACCGCGAGCACCGATACATAGACGTCGGGCGCGTAGGATGCGGGCATCGGCACCTCGATCACCGGATCGCTGCCGTCGAGCGTGGTGACGAAGCTGCCCAGCACCCCCTCGCGCTCGATCGTCACCAGCGCGGTCGCCTGGCGGAAGGGCATGCGCACCTGGAAACGCGCGGTCTCGCCCGCCTTGTAGGCCGGTTGCTCGGGGATCAGGTCCATCCTGTCGCCATTGTCGCCGCCGAACCACCATTCGTCCTCGCCCGCGAGCCACACCGAGGTGGCCGCGCGGGCCACGTTGCCATCGGCGTCGCGGGTGGTGGCGACGGCATAGACCTCGCCCGAGACCCCGGGATCGAGCGTGCAGGAGGCGAGCCCCTGCGCGTCGGTCGTCGCCGAGCAGTCTGCGTCGATCCGCGTCGTGCGCATGCGATTGTCATAGGCGTAGAAGCCGCCGATCAACCGGCGGCGCGCGGTGAGGATCTCGCGGCTGTAGAGCGCGACCTCGATGCGCTGGCCCCTGACCGGCATCCCGGCGGTGTCGAGCGCGACCAGCTGCAGACGCAGATCGTCGTCGCGCATCATCCAGCCGTCGGTGCGGATGCCGAGCTGGACGGCCGCCGGGTAGAGTGTGATCCGCCGCGACGCGGTCAGCACCTCGCCATTGGCGTCCTCATAATCCATCTCGACCAGCATGTCGGTGCGGGTGTCGATCGCCTGCGGCACCGAGATCGCCTGCCGCGCCGTCCCTTGCGCGTTGAGGCTGAGCGGCAGGGTCTGGGTAGGCGGCAGCGGGACGAGCGCTTCCTCGCCGTCGCCGTCGAGCGGCTTGACGCCTTCCTCGACCGCTTTGCCGCCGAAGGTGAAGCGCTCATAATTCTCCGGCCGCGCGGTCGCCTCGAACCAGGCGGTGCGGACCGAGACGGGCAGGTTGGACGCCGCGCCGCCGGCGAGATAGCCGACATAGAGATCGACCGGCACCGACTTGGGGCGGACCTGGGCGTCCTTGGGGCCGGTGACGCTCGCGCGCATCGTCGGCAGGCGATATTCGTCGATCCGGAACGACTGGTTCGGCCAGATCGTCCGCTCGCCCGCCTCGATCGACAGATCGTAATCGCCCTGCGGCGCGCCCGCGGGGGCGGTCCATGTCGTCTCGCCGATGCCGTCCGCACCGATCTTGAGCGGCAGCTCGAACTGCGTCCCCGATCCGCGATGCGCGAGCCGGAGCGTGCCGCTCAAGCCCTCGCTGCTGAAGCCTGTCGCCACCGGGCGGCGGTAGAGATGCTTCATGTTGACCGTCTCGCCCTGACGGACGAGCGCGCGGTCGAACACGGTGTGGAAGATCTCGGGCCGCTCGTCCCAGCCATAGGGCAGGTCGAAGTCGTAGGGGCGGATGCCCTCGCCCCAGCCGGTCATGGTGAAGCTGAAATCGCCGCCCTTGCGCGCGCTGACCATCAGCGGGGCGTTGGGGTTCTCGCCCTCGCACGTCCCATAGGTTTCGGGCTGGGGCAGGCCGCGCACCGTCGCGCGGCCGCGGCTGTCGCTCTGCCCGCGCGCCAGCGTGCGGCCGGTGCAGCTGTCGGTGATGCGTATCTCCGCGCCCGCGACCGGCTGCGCGCCATCGAGCGAGGTGACCCACGCCATCGACACGTCGCGGCCCCATTTGAAATGGACCGAGAGGTTGGTGACGAGGGCGCCGGCGGTGACGTAGCGCGTCGCCTTGCGTCCGAGCAGCGCCTGGCCGAGCCGCGGGCTGGCGAGTTCGACGACGTAGAAGCCGGACTTTGCCAGCGGGATACCGACGACTTCGAAATCCTTGCCCTTGCCCGGCAGGCCGAGCTTGATCGCTTCGCCGCGCGCCGCGCCCAGCAGCGGGGTCGCGCCGGTATAGTTGACCGTGACGTCCTCGCCGCCGCGCTTTTCGGTGCGATAGTCGCTGCGATTGGCCTTCTCGATATCGCGCATCCATTTGGCGATCTCGCCGTCCGCCCCCTCGACGCGCAGCGTTTCACCGCCGAGCGCGAGGTTGCGGCCCTGGAGCGCGGGCTCGACGTTGCGGACGGTGACCGGCAGCACGCCGCCCTCGCTCGCCTCGAGGATGCCGAAAGGCGCGGCGAACTTCACTAGCGGCGGCGCCTCGTCGATCTTGACCGCGAGCGGAAAGCGTTCGGCATTGGCGAGCGCGCGGCCGCTTTCGTCCTTGATGCCGGCGGGC
The DNA here is from genome assembly GCF_003515075.1 of Sphingomonas gilva. Lineage (GTDB taxonomy): Bacteria > Pseudomonadota > Alphaproteobacteria > Sphingomonadales > Sphingomonadaceae > Sphingomonas > Sphingomonas gilva. The sequence continues at coordinate 269,484 of NZ_QWLV01000003.1, read as the reverse complement.
AGGCTCAAGAGCGCGCCGACATTGGCGGGGAGAGGTGCTGCGAACTTGACCTCGCTTTGCGTCGCCTTGCGCTTGTCCTCGTCGGTCAGCGTCGGGGCGATCTGGCGTTCGCCGACGGTGAGGCGGATCGCCTCGGCCTCAGCGGTCGGGATTGGGGCGGTGAAGCGCACCCAGGCGTCCTGCACCGGGTTGCAGCCCGCCTGCGGGTTGACCCGGCCGCATTCGAAGCGCGCGGTGAAGGGCTGGCGCACCTTGAAGTCGAAGCGCTGATCGGCGCCGGCGGTACGCCCGCCGCCGGTGATCTGGCCAGACCAGACCAGCGCGACGTCGCGCCCCGGTGGCAGCGGGCGGCGGCATTTGAGCGCGGTGACGCTGGCTAGCGCGCGGGCGCGCTGCGTTTCGTTTTCAGGCAGCGCCGTTGGCAGCCCGGCTTCGGACAGGAAATTCTGCACCTGCCAGCGGTCGGGGCCAAGCGCGGCGAGCAGCCTGCCCGGCACCTCGGCGCCGAGCACATCGACCGCGATCTTCTCGCCGATGCCGTCGACCGCGCAATAGGCGTTCGCCGCGACCGACGCGCGATCGGGGGAGAGATTGGCGGCGACCAGGAACACCTGGTCCTCCTCGATCTCTCCGTCATAGCGCGCCGGCATCACCGCGCGCGCAGTCGGCCCGCCCGAATCGACGGTGAAGCGCTGCTGCCCCGTCACGTCCACGCCGCGCTGGCTGCGCAGGCCTTCGCGCAGGGTGAAGGTGCAGGTCGTGCCGCCGGGCAGCGGATCGGCGAATTCATGGACATAGGTCTGCTGGTCGGCCCAGCGCCCCTCGCCCGTCACCGCGCATTGCACGTCGAACGGCCCCTGCGCGCGCGGATCGCCCAGCGGCGCCATCGCCTCGGAGAAGCGTGCGGTGAACCGCTCGATCGCGCCATCGGCGATGCCGGGCGTCGCCATCGTCACCTGCGGGCGCGAATCGGCGGAGGCGACGAGCGGCGCGAGGCCGGCCAGGATAAGCGCGATTGCGGCTAGGCGGCGCATGAACAATCCCCCCGATTCCTGCGCTCACGCTATGCCCGCCACGAATAAAGTCCAGCAAAGTTCGACTCTTGGCTCCCAACTCGTTACGCAAATTACACAATTTGCGACTCGGGACAGGGGGCGAGCCGTGGAGGGGGCAATCTGGCTGGCCGAGGCGGCCGCGAGCGAAGCTTTGCTGTTCGCCGCCGTCCTGTTTCTGATCGGCGGGATCGACGATCTCGCGGTGGACGTGTTCTGGATCGTCCGCCATCTCACGCGCCGCGCCACGGTCTATCGCCGCCATGCGCGCAAGGCGCTTTCCGACTTTCCTCCCGCCGACCTCCATTTCGCGATGTTCGTTCCAGCGTGGGATGAGGGCGCGGTAATCGCGCAGATGCTGAGCACCACGCTTTCGCGGCTGACCTGCGGCCGGCTGGTCGTCTTCGTCGGATGCTATCCGAACGACGTCGCGACCTGCGATGCGGTCGCCGATGTCGCGGACAAGGATGCGCGCATCGTCCTTGCGCTGAATCCCCGTCAGGGCCCGACGACCAAGGCGGACAACCTCAACGCCATGTGGCGCGCGCTCCAGCGGCACGAAGCGGCGACGGGGATGCGATTCGACGCGGTGGTGCTGCACGATGCCGAGGACGTCGTATCGTCGGGGGAATTGCGCGTCTTCGCGCATCTGCTGGAGCGCGCCGAGGTGGTTCAGCTGCCGGTGCTGCCGCTGGTCGATGACCGGTCGCGCTGGATCTCGGGCCATTATGTCGACGAGTTCGCAGAGGCGCACAGCAAGATGATGGTCGTGCGCGAGGCGCTGGGCGCGGCGCTGCCGCTTGCCGGCACCGGTTTCGCTATCGATCGGGCGCTGCTCGGTCGGCTGGCCGCGGCGCGCGGCGGCGCGCCGTTCGATGCGGAAAGCCTGACCGAAGACTACGAGCTCGGCCTCGCCCTTTCGCGGCATGGCGCGCGTGCGATGCTGGCGCATGTGCCGGTGACGCCCGGCGGCATGCCCGTTGCCGTGCGCGCGCATTTCCCCGCCAGCCTCGATGAGGCCGTGCGGCAGAAGGCGCGCTGGATGACGGGCATCGCGCTGGCCGGCTGGGACCGCGTCGGTTGGTCCGGCTGGCGTCGCCGTCCACTCATAGAGAATTGGATGCGGCTGCGCGACCGGCGCGCGCCCATCGCAGTGCTCGCGCTGCTGGCGGCCTATGGCGGCGCGCTATTGTGGGCGGTCGCCGAGTTGCTCGGCTGGATCGGGGGCGAGACCGTGGCCCTGTCGGTCCCGTGGTGGCTGCTGGCCGCGAACGGCGCGCTGATGGCCTGGCGGCTGACGCTCCGTGCGGGCATCGTCGCGCGATTCTACGGCTGGGCCGAAGGCGTCCGCTCGATCCCGCGGGCGCTGATCGCCAATGTGATCGCGATGTGCGCGGCGCGCGACGCGATGGCGCGCTACGTCCGCATGCTGCGCGGTGATGAGCTGGTGTGGGACAAGACCAGCCATGTCTATCCCGGGACATTGCCCGCCGAATGATCCTTGCCGGCCGTCCCTTGCGCTTCATGGCGATGCTGCTCGGCGGCTGGGTAACCTTCCGCGTGCTGTTGCTCTGGCCCTATGCTTCGGAGGTCACGGCCGGGGCGATACGATCGCCCGGGGCCCCGCCGGTCACGGCAAGGGCGGTGATCGCGCTCGCCCAGCCGGAGGCGGCGCGGGTTTCGATAGCATTGCCCCCGCGATCGCATCGGGTGACGATCCGCATTCCCGAAGCCGCCCCTCACGATGCCCGCGCATTGGCAGCCTCTGTCGACACCTCCGCCGGGAGCCCGATCGCATCGTTGTTCGCCGACTTACCCGACCCAGGGCGAGCGGAAACCCCGACGCAGCAAAGCCCGATCGGTCGCGTGCCGGGGCCGACGGGTTCGCGCTGGACGGTCAGCGCCTGGCTGGTCGCGCGGGGAGAGGGCAGCACGGCGCTCGCGCCGGGCGGGACGCTAGGCGGATCGCAAGCCGGGTTGCGCGCGTCCTGGCGCCCGATCCGCTCTGCCCCGGCGGCGCTTTTCTGGCGCATGTCCCGGCCGTTGCGCACGCGCGGCGCCGAAGCGGCACTGGGCGTCGAGGTGCAACCCTTCGCGCGCATTCCGGTACGAGCCGCGCTCGAGCAGCGTTTCGCGCTCGAGGACGGCGCGGCCGAGGGGACGGCGCTGTCGCTGGTCGGCGGCGTCGGCGATGTGCCGCTGGCGGCGGGTTTTCGCCTGGACGCCTATGGCCAGGCGGGGATTATCGGTCTTCACCGGCGCATCGGCTTCGCCGACGGCGCTGCGAGCGTGATGCGGCCGGTCGCGGCCTGGCGCGAGGTCGATCTCGCACTGGGCGCGGGCGTCTGGGGCGCGGCGCAGCCGGGGCTGTCGCGGCTGGATGTGGGTCCACGCGCCGAGCTGCGACTTCCCATTGCGCGGCGGCGCGTGCGGCTGGGCATCGAATGGCGCCAGCGCGTCGCCGGCAATGCGCGACCGGATTCGGGGCCGGCGCTCACCCTGGGCACCGACTTCTGACGCTTCCGCACGGGCGTCGCCCGCGCTAAGCCCTCACGCGCCCCATGGATATCTATCTTCCCATCGCCAATCTGTCGGTCAACGCGCTCGTCATCATCGGGCTGGGCGGGCTGGTCGGGCTGCTGTCGGGGATGTTCGGCGTCGGCGGCGGCTTCCTGACCACGCCGCTTTTGATATTCTACGGGATTCCGCCGACCGTCGCCGCAGCATCGGCCTCGACGCAGGTGACCGGGGCGAGCGTGTCGGGCGTGTTCGCCCATCTGCAGCGCAAGGGCGTCGATTTCCACATGGGCGGAGTGATGGTCGCGGGAGGCGTGCTGGGATCGCTGATCGGCGCGGGCATATTCAGCCTGCTCCAGGCGTCGGGCCAGATCGATACGGTGATCCTGGTGCTCTACGTGCTGATGCTCGGCGGGGTCGGCGGGCTGATGCTCAAGGAAGCGCTGCAGGCGGTGGGCGCAGTGCGGCGCGGCACGCCGGTCGCGGCGAAGAAGCGCCGGCACCATCCGCTGGTCGCCGCTCTGCCGCTGCGCTGGCGCTTCTACCGCTCCGGCCTCTACATCTCGCCGCTCGCGCCGCTGATCCTGGGGGTGCTGACCGGCATATTGACGATGCTGCTCGGCGTGGGCGGCGGCTTCATCATGGTGCCGGCGATGCTCTATCTGCTCGGCATGGGTACGCAGGTGGTGGTCGGCACCTCGCTGTTCCAGATCCTGTTCGTGACCATGGCGGCGACGATGGTGCACGCGACCACCACCAAGGCGGTCGACATCGTGCTCGCCGCGCTGCTGCTGATCGGATCGGTCATCGGCGCGCAGCTCGGCGCGCGACTGGCGCGGCGGGTGAAGCCCGAATATCTCCGCCTGGCGCTCGCCGCGGTGGTGCTGGTGGTGGCGTTTCGGCTGGCGCTGGGCCTGGGCTGGCGGCCCGACGAGATCTACACGGTGATCGCCGAATGAGGCTGCGCGCGATCCTGCTGCTGCTGTGCGCCCCGCTGGCGATGGGGCAGGCGAAGCCGGTGCTGGTCCCCGACGTGTCGCAGCGCGACATCGAGATCATCTACAGCTTCACCGGGGCCGAGCTGCTGCTGTTCGGCGCGATCCTCTATCCCGGCGGCCGCGTGCCCGACGACCGCGCGGACATCGTCGTGGTGGTCAAGGGCCCGGTCCAATCGGTGCTGATGCGCGAGAAGCAGAAGGTCGCCGGCATCTGGGTGAACGCCGAAAGCGCGCGCTTCCGCTCCGCCCCCTCCTTCTACGCCATCGCCTCCTCGCGCCCGATCGGGGAGCTGGTCGACGAGCGCACCCGCGCGATCTACGAGCTGGGGCTCGACAGCCTGCAGCTGTCGCCGATCACGTCGGGCAGCCCCGAACAGCAGCAGCGCTTCGCCGCGGGGCTGGTCGATCTGCGCAAGCGCACCGGCCTGTTCGTCGAGGAGCCGGGATCGGTCGAGATCACCGACGACGTGCTCTACCGCGCCAACATCGACATCCCGGCGCGCGTGCCGGTGGGCCGCTTCACCGCGGAGACCTTCCTGATCCGCGACGGGCGCGTGCTGGCGGCGGCGGTGCGCGACATCGAGATCCGCAAATCGGGCTTCGAGCGCTTCGTCGCGGCGGCGGCGGACCAGTGGTCGGTCACCTACGGGCTGGCGGCGGTGGCGCTCAGCCTCGCGCTCGGCTGGGCGGCGGGGGCGCTGTTCCGCCGCTTCTGAGCGGCGAACGCAATCTTTACCATCAAGGACTAAGCATCGCCCGCTTGGGGACCATGGTTTCTGGGGCGGTTTGATGGATATGCACCATGCGCGGATCGAAACGCGGGACGCGCCCGAAGAAGGCGCGCCGCAGGGCGCGACCGCGCGCGGCATCGGCATGGTGGTGGAGGTCGCGGGTTCGTCCTCCCGCGTGCTGCTCGATCCCGCCGCGCTCGACGCGCTCGCCGATCACGCCGACCCGACGATGGCGATGGGCGGCCAGGTCGGCAGCCAGATCAAGATGCGCGTCGGATCGGTCTGGCTGATCGCCAATATCCGTTCGCTGCGGCTGGAGGACGGCGCCGAAGGCATCACCGCCTATATCGACTTCCTGGGCGAAGGCGACGAGGAGCGCCTGACCGGCAAGATGTACAATTTCCGCCGCGGCGTGACGCGCTACCCGGCGCCGGGCTGCGTGGTCCATCCGGTCAGCAACGCCGACATGCGGCAGATGTACGCGACCGACGACCGCGCGCATGTCGAGGTCGGCACGGTCTATCCGACGCGCGACGTTCGCGGCGCGCTCTACATCGATGCGATGCTGGGCAAGCATTTCGCGCTGCTGGGTTCGACCGGCACCGGCAAATCGACCGCCGCCGCGCTGATCCTGCACAAGATCTGCGATCTCGCCCCCGAAGGCCACATCGTCATGATCGATCCGCACGGCGAATATGCCGCGGCGTTCAAGACCAACGGCGCGATCTACGACGTCTCCAACCTGCAGATGCCCTATTGGCTGATGAACTTCGAGGAGCATGTCGAGGTGTTCGTCACCTCCGAAGGCTCGGAGAAGCAACTCGATTCGGACATCCTCGCCAAATGCCTGCTCGCCGCGCGCGGCAAGAGCCGGGTGGGGCAGGAGATCGCCAAGCTGACGGTCGATTCGCCGGTGCCTTACCTGCTGAGCGACCTGACCAACATCATCACCCAGGAAATGGGCAAGATGGACAAGGCGGGCGACAGCGCGCCCTATATGCGGCTGAAGACCAAGATCGACGAGATCAAGGCCGATCCGCGCTACAGCTTCATGTTCTCCGGCATGCTGGTCGCCGACACGATGGCCGGATTCCTGCAGCGCATCTTCCGCCTGCCCGGCGATGGGCGGCCGATCTCGATCATCGACGTGTCGGGCGTGCCGTCCGAGATCACCTCCGCAGTGGTCGCGGTGCTGGCGCGGATGGTGTTCGACTATGCCATCTGGTCGCGCAACGAGCCGCAGCGGCCGATCCTGCTGGTCTGCGAGGAGGCGCACCGCTACGTGCCCAACGAGCGCAACGCCGACGGTTCGTCGGTCGGCCGCATCCTGGGGCGGATCGCGAAGGAAGGGCGCAAATACGGCGTGTCGCTGGGGCTGATCACGCAGCGCCCGTCCGACCTGGCCGAAGGCGTGCTGTCGCAGTGCGGCACGATCATCGCGATGCGCCTCAACAACGACCGCGACCAGGCCTATGTCAAGGCGGCGATGCCCGAGGGCGCGCGCGGCTTCCTCGATTCGATCCCGGCGCTCAGGAACCGCGAATGCATCATCTGCGGCGAGGGCGTCGCGGTGCCGATCCGCGTCGCGCTCGACACGCTCGACGAGGTCAAGCGCCCCGCCTCGAGCGACCCGCTCTTCTCCGACCTGTGGAAGCAGCAGGGCGGCGAGGAGGCGATCATCGAGCGCGTGATTCGCCGCTGGAGGAGTCAGGGGCGGTAACCGCCGACAGGCCTTGCGTCGCATGAGTCGCGGCTGTTCTGCAATTCCGTTGCGTCAGAGCGAAATTTTATTTCAGGACAACGACGCCGGCAAATGTCGAAGAGCGGACGAGCTGCCGCGACCATGACATAGCCGATCGATGTAGGACAGCGGATTTTCGCCGGAGCCGGCGGGGCTCAGCGCGCCGCGATCTCGACCTTTTCGGCGGGCGCCTCGGCGCCGGCGACGCGGGTGTTGAGGACGTTCGAAAGCTTCGACTTGAAATTGGCCAGCTCGCGGCCGGACAGCTGGGCGGTGGTGGTGAAGCTCACCGATTTGGGGTTCACCGCGACACCGTTCTTGTAGAGCTCGTAGTGAAGGTGCGGGCCGGTCGAGAGGCCGGTCGAGCCGACATAGCCGATCACCTGGCCCTGGCGCACGCGCTGGCCCGACTTCACCGCGATGCGGCTCATATGCGCATAGCCGGTGGCGATCGAGCCGTTGTGCTTCAGCTTCACATATTTGCCGTGGCCGCCGTGCCGCCCGGCGAAGCTGACGGTGCCGTCGGTCGCGGCGCGGATCGGCGTGCCATAGGCGGCGGCGAAATCCATGCCCTTGTGCATCCGCGAATAGCCGAGCACCGGATGGCGGCGCAGGCCGAAGCTGGACGAGACGCGGACATTGCCGACCGGGCGGACCATCTGGCCGCGCGTCTCGCCGACGCCCGACGCTTCGAAGAACTGGCTGCGCCCGTCCTGCTCCCAACGCAGCAGGCGAACGTCCTTCCTGCCGCGATCGAGCCCGGCATAGATCAGCTGGCCGACCTGGACCTCGCCGGTTTCGGCGCGGGCATGCTCGACGATGATGTCGAAGCGGTCGTCCGAGCCGATCCGGCTGACCGGGACATGCTGCGCCATCGCGCGCAGATAGGCCTCGACCGCCTTGGCGGGCGCGCCGGCGGCGCGAGCGGCGCGGTACAGGCTGGCGCCGACGCGGCCCTGGATGCGCAGCGGCGTGCGATCGACCGCGATCGGCAGGCGCTTGAGCTGGAGGCTGCCGCCGACGCGTTCGACGGCGAGGTTGAGATCGAACCTGGCGCGGAAGGCGAGATGATCGAGCGGGCGCGGATCGCTGCGGCGCGCGCGGCGGCCGAGCGTGATGTCGATGCGCGTGCCGGGCGCGATATCGCCCAATGCGACCGCGGCGGAGACGAGATCGGCCACCTGGCGCGCCTCGCCCTTCGCGACGCCGGCGCGTTCGAGCACGCGGGCGAAGCCGTCGCCCTGGCCCAAGGTCGCGGTGAGCTCGATCGAGGGGCGCTCGGGCGTGCCGGCGAGCGGCACCACCGCATCGGTCGCGCCCATGCGGCGGCCGGTGTCGCCCCCCCAGGCGAGCGGGGCGAAGGATTGCGCTCGGGCCTCGTCGAACTCGGACGCGGTCAGCTGCGGCAGCGTGGGGCCGGCGAGCGGCTCTCCGATCTCGGGCGCGAGCGCGATCGTCGCGCCGCACAGCGCGGTGAGGGTGACAAGCCCGCGCCACCATTCGCGGCTGCCGATGCGCGCGCCGAGATCGGGCGTCCAGTCGGTATCGGCGAGGGTGCGGCGGAGACGTTCGAGCGCGGTGTCGGGCTGACGGTGCGGGACATAGATCTGGTCGAGCGACAGCGCGGCGGCGCCGCCAGCCTGGCCGAATCCATGTTCATGGCGCTGAAACAAGGCCCCGAAGCCCCCGACCCGCAGAAAACGGCCTATCCCGGCCTTGGAGCGGACACTGTGGGCCGAAAGGGTTAATGTCAAACTAAGCTACTGGAGTGGCGACAAACCCTGCGGTGAACCGTGTGGTGCGGGCGGTGAAAGACGTAAATTGCGGGGAACTGGCCCGGAGGCGTCGCCCCTGCGCAGGGGCGACGGCATAGAGCTAGCGCTCGTATGCCTTGGGCAGCGCGCCTTCCGTGGGCGTCGCGTAGCGGTCGCGCAGCTTGGTTTGGCGGGTTTCCATCGGCTGAGCGACGCCGTCGATCCACACGGCTTCGGCGGCGCTCGACAGTTCGAGCGGGTCGCCCGACCACAGCACGACGTCGCCGCGCCGGCCGGGGCGGAGCGAGCCGATCTCCCCGCCCAGCCCGATCGCCTCGGCGGGGCCCGAGCTGATCGCGGCGAAGGCCTGGTTCCAGTCGAGCCCGGTCGCGCCGGGCAATCTGGTCAGCGCGACGAGGTTGCCGGCATATTGCGGGCTGCGGATCGCCATGCGCGGATCGTCGTCGTCGATCGTGCCGATCGACACCTCGACGCCGGCGGCCCGCATGCGGCCGATATTGGACTGGGTGGCGGCGAGCGTCTCGAAGCTCGACGGCAGGTCGTTCAAGGCCGAGGCGATCACCGGGACGCCCGCGGCGACGATCTGCGGCGCGACCGTCCAGCCCTCGCTGGCGCCGACCAGCACCAGCTTCAGGCCGGGAAATTCGCGCTTCAGGGCGAGCACGTTGAGGATGTCGCTGGCGCGCTCGACATGGACGAGCAGCCGCTGCTCGCCCGAGACGACGGGCGCGAGCGCGGCGGCGTCGGCGCGCGGAAGGATCGAATCCTTGCTGTCGCCGTCATAGGCGGCGGGGTTGCGCGCGTAGCGCTGCGCCGCGTCCAATGCGGCGCGGAACTGGAGGAACAGCGCGGGACGGCTGCCGCCGCCCTCGCTGCGCCCGGTCTCGCCGAACTCGACGAACTGGAAGGCTTGGCGGCGGGTGACCGCGTCCATGTCCGCGCCCGTATCGATCACCGCGCCCTGCCCGGCGAATATGGTCGCTTCCGCCGCGGGCGCGACGATCGCACGCGTGACGCCGCCGGCGCGGTTGATCGCGATCGGCGTCGCGCGCGGGTTGACCGCGGGGACGATGTCGATCGCCGCCGACCAGGGCGTCTGCGCGCCGCTCGCGTCGTTGGTCGCGGCGACGCCGTCGACCTCGATGATGCCGAGGCGGGTGAAGCCGGCGACGATGCCGGGGGTGACCCATTTGCCCGTGGCGTCGACCGTTTGCGCGCCCGCGGGGACGGCCACGCCCGATCCGGCGGCCACCACGCGGCCGTTCCGGATCACGACGGTGCCGCCCTGGATGGGGGCGGAGCCGTCGCCGATCACGACGGTGCCGCCGGTGATGGCGACGGTCTGCGCGGCGAGCGGGGTGGAGGCCGCCAAAACGGCGACACCAAACCCCGTTTGTATCGAGCGTAGTCGAGATACGCTGCGGAGCGCTTGCCCCACGCTTCTCGACTTCGCTCGAAGCGAACGGGACAGGGGGGCTAGAGTCGCGAGGCTCACTTCACATCCCCCTCGCCGGGCTGGCCCAGCTCGAAATCGCTGACCGGGCGGCGGGCGGGATCGGCGGCGTCGAACATCAGCGCGCCGTCGATCCAGACGCGTTCGGGCCGGGCATAGACGCTGAACGGGTTGGCGTTCCACAGCACGACATCGGCCATCTTGCCGGGGGCGAGGCTGCCGGTCCGATCGGCGATGCCCATGGCGCGGGCCGGGTTGATCGCGAGCCAGGTCCAGGCGATCTCGTCGGGGATCCGGATGCCCATGCGGCGGCCGTCGGCGAGCGCCTTGCCCGCCTCCTGGTTCAGCCGCTGGATGCCGTTGGCGTCGTCCGAATGGACGATCGCGCAGGCGCCGGCATTGTGGACCAGCGGGATATTCTCCGGAACGCCGTCATAGCTTTCCATCTTGAAGCCGTACCAGTCGGCCCACATCGCCGAGCAGATGCCCTCCTTCGCCAGCAGATCGGCGATCTTGTAGCTTTCGACCGCGTGGTGGAAGGCGGTGACCTTGTAGCCGAACTCCTTCGCCATATCGATGACGTTGGCCATCTCGTCGGCGCGGTAGCAGTGGTTCTGGATCAGTATCTCGCCGTCGAGCACGCCGGCGAGCGTTTCCATGGCGAGATCGCGGTCGGGCGGATCGCCGCCGTCCTCGGCATATTTCCTCCATTTGCGCTGATAGGCCTGTGCCTTGGCCCAGGTCTGCCGGTCGAGCGCGATATTGCCCATGCGCGTGGCGGGGAGCGTGTTGCGCGCGCCGTAGACGCGCTTGGGGTTCTCGCCGCACGCCATCTTGAGGCCGTAGGGGGCGCCGGGGAACTTCATCCCCTGCATGGTGCGCGCGGGCACGTTCTTGAGCGTGACCGACCGGCCGCCGAAGAGATTGGCCGAGCCGGGCAGGATCTGGAGGGTGGTGACGCCGCCATTGGCGAGCGCGCGGGCGAAACCGGGATCCTGCGGCCAGACCGAATGCTCCGCCCAGACCTGTGGGGTGACGGGCGAGGTCGCCTCGTTCCCGTCCGAATGTGCGGGCACGCCGGGCGATGGATAGTCGCCCAGATGGCTGTGGATGTCGATCACGCCGGGGGTGACGAACTTGCCGGCGCCGTCGATCACCTCGACGCCCTCGGGGATCGGCGTGTCCGCGCCGCCGACCGCGACGATCTCGCCGCCGGAGAAGACCACCACGCCGCCGTCGTAGCGCCGGCCCTCGCCGTCGAACACCGTCGCCCCGCGCACCGCCGTCGGCCGACCGGGATAGGCCCGGTAGGTCGAGGGGAACGGGTTCTTGTCCGGCAGCGCGCGCCCGGCCGAGGCGGACGATGCCGTCGCCCGTTCGCCGTTCGTCGTCGCGCACGCCGCGAGCGCGAGGCCCGCGGCGACCACCCCCAGCGCCCGCATCACTTCAGTTCGCGGTCCGTCGGGACGCCCGCGGCGGCGGGCTCGCCGATCTCGCGCTGGCCGGCGAGCGCGCGGTCGGGATCGCGATCGAACACATCCTCGTGCATCAGCCGCTTGATCAGCGGCGACACCAGGATGACGCCGACGCCGACGGCGATCGCCACCCAGCCGATCGTCGAATAGACGTCGATCACCGGCGTCGCCGACGCGCCTTCGACCTCGGCGCCGTGGCCGCCGGTCGCCTGGGCGATCAGCCCGCCGATGAAGTTGCCGCCCGCGGTCGACAGGAACCAGGTGCCCATCATCAGGCCCACCATGCGCGCTGGCGCGAGCTTGGTCATGGCGGAGAGGCCGACCGGCGACAGGCACAGCTCTCCCATCGTGTGCAGCAGGTAGATCAGGAAGATGAAGATCACCGGCGTCAGATTGCCCGTCCCCGCCGCCATCGCGCCCGCAACGAGGACGAGGAAGCCCAGCCCGAGCTGGACCAGGCCGAGGCCGAACTTGGCGGGGGTGGAAGGCTCCAGCCCGCGCTTGGCGAGCCACAGCCACAGGCCGGCGAAGACCGGGCCCAGGAGCACGATGTAGATCGCGTTGATCGACTGGAACATCGAGGCGGGCACCTCCCAGCCCAGCATGTTCCGGTTGACCTGTTCATCGGTATAGACGTTGAGCGAGGAGCCGGCCTGTTCGAACAGCGCCCAGAACAGCGGCTGCAGCGCGATGAGGAACAAGGCGGCGAGGATGCGGTCGCGCTCGACCGGGGTGAGCTTGAACACCGCCGTGACCAGGAGATAGACGACGACCACCGCGCCGAAGACGGCGAGCATCCAGCCGACCACGTCCTGATACTGGATCAGCACCCAGACGATGGCGACGCCGACGATGCCCGAAAGATAGACCATCCATTCCATCGGCACGCCCATCACCGGGCGCGAGAGCGCCGCCGCGTCGGGCGCCTCGCCGCGCCCCATCAGCCAAGGCCGCCCCCACACGAAGACGATCAGGCCGAGCAGCATGCCGATGCCCGCGGCGCCGAAGCCCCAGGCCCAGCCATAGGTCTGGCCGAGGAAGCCGACGAGCAGCGAGCCCAGCGCCGCGCCGACGTTGATGCCCATGTAGAAGATGGTGAAGGCGGGATCGCGCCGGGGATCGCCCTGGCCGTAGAGCTGGCCGACGATCGCCGAGATGTTCGCCTTCAGGAAGCCGACGCCCATGATGATGAAGGCGAGCGCCAGCCAGAAGATGTTGAAATAGACCGATCCCTGCATGTCCGCCGCGGTCGCGCCGGGAATCTGGGCCGGCCCGGGGCCTTCGAAGGCCATTAGCCCGTGGCCGATGACGAGCAGCACCGCGCCGTACTGCACCGCCTTGCGCTGGCCGATATAGCGATCCGCCAGATAGCCGCCGATGACGGGCGTGATGTAGACCAGCGCGGTGTACGCGCCGTAGATGATGTACGCCTTCTCCTCGGCGAACAGCCAGTGCTGCAGCAGGTAGAAGATCAGGATCGCGCGCATCCCGTAATAGGAAAAGCGCTCCCACATCTCCGCGAAGAACAGGACGAAAAGCCCGCGCGGCTGGCCGAGAAGGGTCTTCCCCTCGACGCTGCCCGCCGGATAGCTGCTGGCCATGATGAGTCGGCTCCCCGAAATCGTTGGTGCCGGCTCCCTGGCCCGGCGTTATGGGGGCGGAGACTAACGGCGAAATCCGCCGTGTGAAGCGCATAGTTGCACGGCGAAGCCGCCGCCTTCGGAGAAAATATGGTTTTCAATGATACTTCTTCGCCGCTTTCGCTGATCGCCACGCGCCGTTCGGGCAAGCCGCGCGACATGATCGCGCCGGGGCCGACGGCGGCCGAGATGGACGCGATCCTGGCCCTGGCGCTGCGCACGCCCGATCACGGCAAGCTCGCCCCGTGGCGCTTCGTCGTGATCGAGGACAGGGACGCGCTGGAGGCGCTGTTCGTCGACGCCTACCTGGCCGAGAAGCCCGATGCCGGGCGGCTCGAGATCGAGGCGATGGAGAATATGGCGCGGCAGGGGCCGGCGCTGGTGGTGGCGCTGTCCTCGCCGCAGCCCGAAAGCCATATCCCCTTGTGGGAGCAGCAATTGTCGTGCGGGGCGGCGTGCATGAACCTGCTCTCTGCGGCGCATGCGCACGGCTTCGTCGGCTGCTGGCTGACCGGCTGGCCGGCCTATTCGGACAAGGTGCGCGACGCGTTCGGCGGGCCGCACGAGCGGATCGCCGGCTTCCTCTATATCGGTACGCCCGGACGCGAACCGGAGGAACGGCCGCGGCCCGATTTCGACGCGGCGGTATCGCGCTGGGGCGGGCCGACAAAAGGATAGTGGACGCGGACGCGCTTTGGTGTATTAGGATGGCATGACAGCGCTCGAATCCGCCGACAGCCCCGTCTATCTCCGCCTGCGCGCGATCATTTCCGCGGCGATCCTGCGCGGCGAATATGGCGCGGGCGACCAGCTCCCCTCGGTCCGCGCCTTCGCCGCCGAGCAGGGCGCCAACCCGCTGACCGTCGCCAAGGCCTATCAGAGCTTCCAGGACGACGGGCTGGTGGAGGTGCGCCGCGGCGTCGGCATGTTCGTGCTGCCCGGCGCGGTCGAGCAGCTGCGCATCGCCGAGCGCGACCGCTTCGTCAGCGAATATTGGCCCAAGATCCGCGAGCACGCCGCGCTGCTGGGGCTAGACCTGAACGAACTGATGGAGCGCGAGACGGTTTAGCCTTCAATCCTCCCTCGCGAAGCGGGGGAGGGACCGCTCGAAGAGCGGTGGAGGGGGATCGTCACGAGCGCTCCGTCTGCGGCTTGCCCCCTCCACCATGCTGCGCATGGTCCCCCTCCCCCTGCTTCGCATGGGGAGGATTTAGGCGGCGAACGCTTCCGCATTCACTGCGTACAGCACATCCGCGCTGGCCATTGCCGCCGGCTTGAGGCCGAGCGCCTCGGGGACGAGCTGGTCGAGGTAGAAGCGGGCGCTGGCGCGCTTGATTCGTGCGAAATCGTCGGTGCCGGACGCCGCCCTTCCCTGGCGCTCCATCAGCCAGCCGCAGACCGCGACGGCGCACATCGTCAGGAAGGGCGAGCTTCCCGCCAGGCGATCGTCGGGATCGGCTCCGGCGAGGTGGGCGGCCGCGGCTTCGATCGCGTCGATCAGGTCGCGCAGCGCCGCGTGCTCCGCCTCGGCGCGCATGTCGGCAATGAGCGCGGCGAGCACGCCGCCGCCGTCCAGCCCCAGCTTGCGGCCGACCAGATCGGCGGCCTGGATGCCGTTGGTGCCCTCGTAGATCGGGGTGATGCGCGCGTCGCGGAAATGCTGGGCGGCGCCGGTCTCCTCGATATAGCCCATGCCGCCATGGACCTGCACGCCCAATGAAGCGACCGCGCAGCCGATATCGGTGCCGTGGCTCTTGGCGAGCGGGGTGAGCAGGTCGGCGCGCTTCCGCGCCGCATCGTCGCCCAGATTGCCGCGATCGACCTGGCCGGCGGCGTAATAGACCAGGGCGCGGATCGCCTGCGTCTCCGCCTTCATCCGCACCAGCATGCGGCGGACGTCGGGATGCTCGACGATCGCGACCGGCCCCGCGCCGGGGGCGGAGGCGCGCGCCGACTGGACACGCTCGCGCGCATAGGCGACCGCGCGCTGGGTCGCGGCCTCGGCGACCTGCACCCCCTGCAGGCCGACATTCAATCGGGCGTTGTTCATCATCGTGAACATCGCGCGCATGCCGCCATGCTCGGGCCCGATCAGCTCGCCGACGCAATCGCCATTGTCGCCGAAGGAGAGCACGCAGGTGGGCGAGGCGTGGAGGCCCATCTTGTGCTCGATCGAGACCACGCGGACATCGTTGGGCGCGCCCGGCCGCCCTTCGGCATCGAGCCGGTATTTGGGGACGAGGAACAGCGAGATGCCGCGCGTCCCCGCCGGCGCGTCGGGGGTGCGGGCGAGGACGAGATGGACGATGTTGTCGGCCATGTCGTGATCGCCGAACGAGATGAAGATCTTGGTGCCCTTGACGCTCCATGTGCCGTCGCCGCGCGGGGTGGCCATGGTGCGCAGCGCGCCGACGTCGGAACCGGCCTGCGGCTCCGTCAGGTTCATCGTCCCCGTCCAGGCGCCGGTGGCGAGGTGCGGCAGATAGAGCGCCTGCTGCTGCTGCGTGCCGTGGTGCGCCAGCGCCTCGATCGCGCCGACGGTGAGCGTCGGCGCGAGCGCGAAGCCCATATTGGCCACGCCCAGCGTCTCCAGCACCGCGGTGGAGAGCGCGAAGGGCAGCCCCATGCCGCCATATTCGACCGGCGAGCCGACCGTGCCCCAGCCGCCGTCGACATAGTCGCGGTACGCCTGGGCGAAGCCTTGGGGCATCCGGACGCCGTCGGCGGTGAGCTTGGGCCCGTCCGTGTCCCCCTTTCGTGCGAGCGGTTCCCATTCGCCCGCGGCGAACTGGCCGACGCCTTCGAGGATCGCGTCGATCGTGTCGGGCGTCGCCTCGGCGAAGCGCTCGCTGGCGGCGAGATCGGCGATGCCGGCGACATGCTCCAGCACGAAACGCTGCTCGGCGACGGGCGGGGTGAAGGGCATCGGCGGCTTCCTCTCTGCTATGCGCGCGGGCTATAGCGCGCGGCCATGAGCCCCACAAATCCGCCGTTCGAGACGATCGCCTTACCCTACGGCGAGGCCGCCATCGCCGAAGCGCGCGCGCGAATCGCGCGCGGCGAGCCGGTCGCGGTGCCGACCGAGACGGTCTACGGCCTCGCCGCCGACGCGACCGATGCGGCGGCCGTGGCGCGCATCTATGCGGCCAAGGGGCGGCCGAGCTTCAACCCGCTGATCGTGCATGCGCCGAGCCTCGAAGCCGCGCGGGGCATCGCCGCGTTCGACGCCGAGGCCGAACGGCTCGCCGCCGCCTTCTGGCCGGGCCCGCTGACGATGGTGCTGCCGCGCGCCGAGGGAAGCCCGGTCGCGGCCCTGGCGACGGCGGGCCTGGAGACGGTGGCGGTGCGGGTGCCGGCGCACCGCGCGATGCGCGCGCTCCTGGAGGCGTGCGGCAAGCCGCTCGCCGCGCCCTCGGCCAACGCCAGCGGCGCGATCAGCCCGACGCGCTGCAGCCACGTGCTGGCGAGCCTGGGCGGGCGGATCGGCCTGGTCATCGACGACGGGCCGACCAGCGCCGGCCTCGAATCGACCATCGTCGCACCGGCGTCGCACGCGATCCTGCGGCCCGGCCCGGTGACCGCCGAGATGCTGGGGCCGGATTATTCGGCCTATGCGGGCGATGCGGTGACCGCGCCCGGCCAGCTCGCGAGCCATTATGCGCCGGGGAAACCGCTGCGACTGGAAGCCGTCAATGCCAAGCCGGGTGAATGGCTGATCGGATTCGGGCAGGTGACCGGCCATGACACGCTGTCCGTCACAGGCGATCTGACCGAAGCTGCTGCACGGCTGTTCGACGCGCTGCACCGCGCCGATGCGAGCGACGGCCAAGCCATCGCAATCGCGCCGATCCCTTCCGATGGCCTGGGCGCGGCGATCAACGACCGGCTGGCGCGGGCCGCGGTTCGGTGATCTACCATCCGTCGCCCCTGCGCAGGCAGGGGCCGCTGGGTTTGTGGCACAATCTACGTAGCGTATGCCGATAGCGGCCCCTGCCTGCGCAGGGGCGACGGTTAGACGAGCGCCGCGAACGCCGGGGCGTGGTCGATCCGGCCGGTGGGGACGGGCAGCGGGCCGCCCAGCGGCAGCACCATCAGGTGCGGCCCGGCATAGGGACTGGAGAAACCGCGCGCCTGCGCCGCGCCGAAGCCGAAGCGGCCGTAATAGTCGGGATCGCCCAGCACGAAGATGGCGCGCGCGCCCGCGACCTGGCCGGCCTGGATGGCGGCGCGGACGAGCGCGCTGCCCACCGCGCGGCGCTGATGATCGGGCCGCACCGCGAGCGGCGCCAGCGCGAGCGAGGGGAAGGGCGCGGCGAGCCCCGAAAGCAGGATATGGCCGACGATCTCGTCCGCCTCGACCGCGACGAGCGAGACCACCGTGTCGCCATCGGCGTCGAGCGCCGCGATCAGCCGCGCCTCGTCCTCTCCGCCAAACGCCGCCGTAACCACCGCATGGATCGCGGCGGCATCGTCAGGGAAGGCGGGGCGGATCAGGATGCGATCAGCCTTTCGGCGAAGCGGCGCACGGCGGGGCCGATATCCTCGCGCTCCAGCGCCAGCGCCAGATTGGCCTGGATATAGCCCGCCTTGTCGCCGCAATCGAAGCGGCGGCCGTCGAAGGTATAGCCGTGGAAGGGCTGCTTCCCGATCAGCTGCGCCATCGCGTCGGTCAGCTGGATCTCGCCGCCGGCCCCCGTCACCGGATTGTCGAGGATGCGCATCACCTCCGGCTGCAGGATGTAGCGGCCGGGGATCATCAGGTTCGATGGCGCGGTGCCGGCGCTTGGCTTCTCGACCAGCCCGGTCACCTCGGTCACCGGCCCGTCCTGCGCGCCGGGGGTGATGATGCCGTATTTGTGCGTCTCGTCCGCCGCGACCTCGAGCGCGCCGATGACGTTGCCGCCGAGCCGGTTGTAGGCCCCCACCATCTGCTTGAGGAAACCGGGCGCGCCGACCATCAGCTCGTCGGGCAGCAGCACCGCGAAGGGCTCGTCGCCGACGATCTCGCGCGCGCACCACACGGCATGGCCCAGGCCGAGCGGCTCCTGCTGGCGGATATAGACCGGGCTGCCCGGCGTCATCCGGATGCCCTCGATCGGCTCCAGCGACTTGCCGCGCTCCGCCATGGTCGATTCGAGCTCGTAGGAGATGTCGAAATGATCCTCGAGCGCCGCCTTGCCGCGCCCGGTGACGAAGATGATCTGCTCGATTCCCGCTTCCTGCGCCTCCTCAACCGCATATTGGATCAGCGGCTTGTCGACGACGGTCAGCATCTCCTTGGGCATCGCCTTGGTGGCGGGCAGGAAGCGCGTGCCGAGGCCGGCGACGGGGAACACGGCCTTGCGAAGCGGCTTGATGGTCATGGGAATGCGAACCTCTCTATCGGTCGCCGCGGCGATTAGCCGACCGCTCGAGCGAGGGGAAGCGCCGGGTCATCCCAGATTCTTGACGATCTCCTCGACCATCTTCTTCGCATCGGCGAGGAGCATCATCGTGTTGTCCTGGTAGAACACGTCGTTGTCGACGCCGGCATAGCCGACGCCGCCCATGCTGCGCTTGATGAACAGCACGGTCTTCGCCTTGTTCACGTCGAACACCGGCATGCCGTAGATCGGCGATGACTTGTCGGTCTTGGCCGCCGGGTTCACCACATCGTTGGCGCCGATGATGAAGGCGACGTCGGTCTGGGCGAACTCCGAATTGATGTCTTCGAGCTCGAACACCTCGTCATAGGGGACGTTCGCCTCCGCGAGCAGCACGTTCATATGTCCCGGCATGCGGCCGGCGACGGGATGGATGGCGTATTTGACCGTGACGCCCTCCTCCTTGAGCATGTCCGCCATCTCGCGAAGCGCGTGCTGCGCCTGGGCCACCGCCATGCCGTAGCCGGGGACGATGATCACCTGATCGGCCTGCTTCATCAGGAAGGCCGCGTCCTCGGCCGATCCGCGCTTCCACGGGCGATCGGTCGCCGCCGCGCCCGCATCGCCGCCGCCCGCCGCGCCGAAGCCGCCCGCGATGACCGAGATGAAGCTGCGGTTCATCGCACGGCACATGATGTAGGAGAGGATCGCGCCCGACGATCCGACCAGCGCGCCGGTGACGATCATCGCGGTGTTGCCGAGGGTGAACCCCATCGCCGCCGCCGCCCAGCCCGAATAGCTGTTGAGCATCGAGACGACGACCGGCATGTCCGCGCCGCCGATCGGGATGATCAGGAGGAAGCCGATCGCGAAGGCGAGCGCGGTGACCGTCCAGAACATCCAGGCATCGGGCGTCGCCGCCGCGGTCCACAGGCCGATCAGGGCGAGGATCGCGGCAAGCGTGCCGAGGTTGATCAGGTGCCGCGCGGGCAGCAGGATCGGCTTGCCCGACATGTTGCCATTGAGCTTGAGGAAGGCGATCACCGAGCCGGAGAAGGTGATCGCGCCGATCGCGACGCCGAGGCCCATCTCGATCCGGCTGACGGGGAGGATCTCGCCGTCGGCGCCGACGATGCCGAAGGCGCCGGGGTTGAGGAAGGCGGCCGCCGCGACCAGCACCGCCGCCAGGCCGACCAGCGAGTGGAAGGCGGCGACCAGCTGGGGCATCGCCGTCATCGCGATCCTGCGCGCGATGACGAAGCCGATCACGCCGCCGATGACGATGGCGACGAGAATCTCGGCCAGGCTGGCGATCTCGTGCGTCACCAGCGTGGTGACGATGGCGATCCCCATGCCGATCATGCCGAGCCGGTTGCCCCGGCGGCTGGTGGTGGGCGAGGACAAGCCCCTCAGCGCGAGGATGAAGCAGACGCCCGCGACCAGATAGGCGAGCGCGACAAAGGGGTTGACGGGAGCGGCCTCGTGCATCGCCTCAGCGCTCCTTCTTCTTGTACATCGCGAGCATGCGCTCGGTGACCGCGAAGCCGCCGAAGATGTTGACGCTCGCCAGCACCACCGTGAGCAGCCCCAGCCACTTGGCTTGGGGCGATCCGGCCGCCGCGGCGGCGATCAGCGCGCCGACGATGATCACCGACGAGATCGCGTTGGTCACGGCCATCAGCGGCGTGTGCAGCGCGGGCGTGACCGACCAGACGACATAATAGCCGACGAAACAGGCCAGCACGAAGATGGAGAGGATGCTGATGAAGTCCATTTTGCCCCCAATGTCTGTCGTTCAGGCCGCGGCGCGTCGCGGCTGCGGCACCGGCCGGCCCATTTCCTGTGCCGCCTCGATCCAGCAGGCGATGGCGTCATAGGCGTTATCGAGGGCTTCTTGCGGCGTATCGCCGTCCGACCGGCAGCCCGGCAGCTCCGGCACGATCGCGATGAATCCGCCGCCGTCCGCATCGGAGAGCGGGCGGATGTCGACCTCGTAATCTTGCGGGTTCATCCGCCCACTCCTCGAACGGCGTCGACGAAGCTGACCAGAGCGCGAACATATACCGGCTTGATCGGCCGGCGCGCCGGAATAGTCAGGATTTCGCCCATGCTTTCATGCTTCACCTTATAATGTGACCCCTTGCGCGGCGCGGTGCAAGCAATGCCCGCCGCCTCGCAGACCGTCACGACATCTTCGATCCGCCAATCGCGCGGGTTGGCTCGCATGGCATCGAGCAGCTTGTCGGCTCTCGCCATGCTATCGAATCATGCCTTCAGCCTTTCGCTCACCACTTCGCCGCCCTTCGTCAGGCGGATCGCGTCGCCGATCTCATCGTCTTCGGGGAGGACGGGCGCAAACGACCAGACGACATGATAGCCGACGAAACAGGCCAGCACGAAGATCGAGAGGATGCTGATGAAGTCCATGTTTCTTCCTCAATCCTCCCCGGAACGGGGAGGGGGACCGGCCGCAGGCCGGTGGAGGGGGTTGGCCGCGCGCGCCACGATCGAGGCGGCCGCGGCATCCACATCGCGGAGTATGTCCTTCGCAGCGATGTGCAGCACGTCGAAACCACGCGTCCTGATCAGAGCCTCGCGACGTTCGTCGTAATCCGGCCTGCCGCCCATATCATGGGCGATGCCGTCGACTTCGATCACCAGCGCCGCTTCGCTGCAGAAGAAATCGACGATATAGGGTTCGATCGGATGCTGCTTGCGGAATTTGAGGCCATGAGGGCGCGATCTCAGCCGCTGCCACAGCAGGACTTCAGGCAGCGACATGGTCTTCCGCAGGCGACGGGCTGCGTACACCACGGGGCGTTGCATGGGTGGAGAGCCCCCTCCACCGCGCTTCGCGCGGTCCCCCTCCCCGTAGCGGGGAGGATTGGCGGCGGCCTCGTTCACCCCCTCAGCCTCTCGCTCACCACTTCGCCGCCGCGCGTCAGGCGGATCGCGTCGCCGATCTCGTCGCCTTCGGGGAGGACGGGTTTGCCCGCTTCCTTGTCCCAGAAGGTCGAGAGGAAGGTGTGGAGGTTGCGGGCGAACAGCGCCGAGGCGTCGGTCGCGAGGCGGCTCGGCACGTTGCGGTGGCCGACGATCTTGACGCCGTGCTTCTCGACCACCTCGCCCGCGACCGCGCCTTCGACATTGCCGCCGGCCTCCACCGCCAAGTCGACGATGACGCTGCCGGGGCGCATCGTCGCGAGCTGCGCGTCGCTGATCAGCCTTGGAGCCGGACGCCCGGGGATCAGCGCGGTGGTGATGACGATGTCCTGCTTGGCGATGTGCGAGGAGACCAGCTCGGCCTGCGCCGTCTTGTATTCGTCGGACATCTCGGTGGCGTAGCCGCCCGATCCCTCGCCCTCGATGCCCTTCACATTCTCGACGAAGATCGGCTTGGCGCCGAGCGACTGGATCTGCTCCCTGGTCGCCGAGCGCACGTCGGTCGCCGAGACCTGCGCGCCCAGCCGGCGCGCGGTGGCGATCGCCTGCAGCCCGGCGACGCCGACGCCCATCACGAAGACCTTGGCGGCGGAGATCGTGCCCGCCGCGGTCATCATCATCGGGAAGGCGCGGCCATATTCCGCCGCCGCGTCGAGCACCGCCTTATAGCCGGCGAGATTGGCCTGGCTCGACAGGATGTCCATCGATTGCGCGCGGGTGATGCGCGGCATGAACTCCATCGCCAGCGCCTCTATGCCGAGCTTGGCGTAGTCGTCGACCCGCGCGCGCTCACCGAAGGGATTGAGCCCGGCGACGAGCCAGGCGCCCTGCTTGACCCCGGAGAGGCTGTCGGGCGGTGGCCCTTGCACGCCGAGCAGGATGTCGGCGCCCGCGATCGCGCCCGCACGATCGGCCAGCGTCGCGCCGGCCGCCTCGTAATCTGCGTCGGCATAGGATGCCGCGACACCCGCGCCGCGCTCGACCGTCATCTCGGCGCCGAGCGCGGCGAACTTCTTGACCGTTTCGGGCGTGGCGGCGACGCGGCGTTCGCCCGCGGCGAGCTCCTTCAGGACCGCGATCTTCACGCGCGAACCGGTCAGGAGATCATGAAGATGACGGCGAGCGCCGCCACGAAGCTGACGATCGTTCCCCATTTGAGGAGGCTCATCACGCCGCCATAGGTCTTGACGTGCGCCTTCATGTCCATCTCGCCGTGCTCGGCCATCGTTCTTCCCTGTCTCGGACGAAGTTTGGCGCGTCTTAGCCAGCAATGCCCATATCGCGCAACAGGGTTGCGCGGGCGAAGACGCTCTCGAACATTTCTGCCGTCAGCCGGCCGGTATTCTGATTGTATCTGGAGCAGTGATAGCTGTCGATCAGCACGCGCCCGCCCGGCATGCGGTGCTCGGCGAGATGGCCGAAGCGGCATTTCGGGAGCCGCCCGCCCAGTATCTTCACCGCCGACTGATGCGCGATCTGGCCGAGCGCGATAAAGATGCGCGCGCCCGGCAGCACCGCCGCCTGCCCTTCGAGGAAGGGGCGGCAGGTGCGGATCTCCTCGGGCGTGGGCTTGTTCTGCGGCGGCAGGCACTTGACCGAATTGACGATGATCGCGCCGTTCAGGCGCAGGCTATCGTCGGGGCGACCTTCGTAGCGGCCCGTCGCCAGGCCATATTTGGCGAGCGTGGCGAACAGCAGGTCGCCCGCGTAATCGCCGGTGAAGGGGCGGCCGGTGCGGTTGGCGCCGTGCTTGCCCGGGGCGAGGCCGACGATGGCGAGCCAAGCGCCTGGATCGCCGAACGCGTTTACCGGCGCGTTCCACCAATCGGGATGCTCGGCGCGCAATTGCTCGCGGAAGGCGACGAGGCGCGGGCAGCGCGGGCAATCATGGGGCGGCTCGGTTTCGGGAATCGGGCTTGGCGCGAACATGGCGGGCGGATAGGCGTTGCCTTCGATCTTATCTACCCGGACCCGTTCGCCCTGAGCTTGTCGAAGCCTGTCCTGAGCTTCGCCGAAGGGGGCCGTCCTTCTTCTTGCAACGGCTGGAAGGGAAGGACGGGGCTTCGGCAAGCTCAGCCCGAACGGTATTCAGGTGCATTATCTTGTCGCCATCGGCAGCAACCGGCCCGGGCGCGCGGGGCCGCCCAGACGCGTGACGGCGGCGGCGATCGCCGCGCTGCCCGGGGTGATCGCCGCGTCGCGGATCATCGAGACCGCGCCCCTCGGCCCGTCACTGCGGCGTTACGCCAACGCGGCGGCGCTGATCGAAAGCGAACTCGCGCCCGATGCGCTGCTCGAGGCGCTCAAGGCGATGGAGCGCGCCGCGGGCCGCCGCGCCGGGCGGCGCTGGGGGGGGCGCGTGCTCGATCTCGATATCGTGCTGTGGTCGGGCGGCTGCTTCGCCGGTTCCGCGCTTACGGTGCCGCATCCGCGCTTTCGCGAGCGCGTTTTCGTGCTGGAGCCGCTCGCCGAGATCGCGCCGGGCTGGCGCGATCCGCTGACGGGGCTGACCGTGCGCCAGCTCCACGCGCGGTTGACCGCGGGGGCGCGCAGGCCTACCTCGCGCGCCGGATGATGTGGGTCCGTAGCTCAGTTGGTAGAGCAAGCGACTTTTAATCGAGAGGTCCCGGGTTCGAGTCCCGGCGGACCCACCATCCCTTCCCCGATCGACCAACGAAGAGCGGCGCCGCCGCCCGGAAGCTCCGGGTGGCGACGCCGCGTCTTGCCGGACCGGCCGGCTCAGCGCTGGAATGCCGGGCGCAATCCGCCGGGCCGCGCGGGCGACGTGCCGGGGCGACGCACCTCGAACCGGTCGCGAACCGGCTCCGCCGGGCGAGCGGCGGCCGGTTGCGGCGCGGCAGCGGCGGCCCTTGCCGCCTCGGCCGCGCGCGCTTCCTGCATGTCGTAGAAATGCGCGCGCGTCAGCCGCTTCTTGAGCGAGACGAAGGGGTTCTCCGGCGTCGGCCCGCGATAGGCGGCCTGGACGTGACGGCCGTAGCGCGAAAGATCGAAGCCGTTGGGCAGCGCCGCGGCGCCTGCGGCGATCGGCGCCGGGTCCGTCTCGGCATCGCGGGCGAAAGCCGGGCCCGGAGTCGGGGCCTCGGTCGCCGGCTGCGGCGCTTCCGTCACGGGCCGTTCGGCCGCCGCCTCGGGAGCCGGTTCGAACTCCACGGCGTCCCAAGCCTCCTCGTCGCGGCGACGCCGGCGGCGGCTGAGCGCGAATCCCGCCGCGCCGAGCGCGAGCGCGGCAAGCGCCCCGGCGCCGATCAGCGGCAGCATGTCGTTGCTCGCGCCGGCGGGGCCGGCGACGGGCGCCGGCGCTGCCTGCGCGTCAAGCGGCGTGGGGGTGGGCACAGCCTCGACGGCGACGGGCGGCGCTAGCGGCTGTGCTTCAGCGGGAGCAGGCGCTGCCGGGACGGTCGCGGGCCGCTCGGCGGCCGCAGGCGCTTCGCGCCGGCTTGTCCGCGCGGGTGCGGCGCGTTCGGGCTCTGCCGAGCGTGTGACCGGCGCGGGTTCGGGCTCCGCGGGCGCGGGCGCCGGCGGGGCGACGGTCGGCGTCGCGGCGGGCGCGGGGACGACCGGCGCGGACTGGATGGTCGGCGTCGCGGGTTGCGGCGTGACGGTCGTGGTCATGCTCGGGGCCGTGCTGCTCGGCGCGGTGCGCACCACGGGCGGCGGCGTCACCGGCGCAGGCGTCGTCGCCTGGGTTTGCGGCTGCACGGTCGCATCCTGCGCGAGCAGCGGCGTGGAAGAGATGGCGATGACAGCGGCAATCGCGGTCATGCCGGGGCGGATGAGATGACTCTTGATAATCATGGCTCCCGTCAATGCGGGCGCGAGGGAATAGGATGCCGCGTTTCGGATGAATCGAGCGGATGAAACGGCGAAGCGAACAAAATTGTTGCCAAAAGACCATAGTCAAGACCGGATACCGATCTGTAAATCTGGCGTTCATCCGCATGTATAGAAGCCGATTCGCCGACTTGCATGCCGCTACTTTACCGTTGTTTGGCCAGTATTTGCCTCTTCTTTGCGAAGGCGCTTCGATCAGGCCGCTTCCGCCACGCTGCGACGCCCGCGCGCGCGGCCCTTGCCCTCGCGCTTGGCGGCGTAGAGCGCGGCGTCGGCGGCGCGGGTCAGCGCATCCAGATCGCGCCCGCACTCGGGGAAGGTGGCGAAGCCCAGGCTGGCGGCGGGCGCGACGGTCTCGCCTTCGATCATCGCCGGCCCGGCGAGCGCCGCGACCAGTTCGTCCATCCGCGCGCGGATCGCCGCCGCGTCCGCGACGCGCTCCAGCAGCACGACGAACTCGTCCCCGCCCAGCCGCCCGGCGACGCCGTCGGGCCCGGCATGCGCCGCCAGCCGCTCGGCGATCAGTCGCAGCATCGCATCGCCGGCATGATGACCGCGGCTGTCGTTCAGCCCCTTGAAATCGTCGAGATCGATCAGCGCCACGGCGAAATCCTCGCCCCGCGCGATCGCCGCCTCGATCCGGTCGTGGATCGCGCGCCGATTGGCGAGCCCGGTCAGCGGATCGCGCGCGGCGAGATCGTGGATCTGCTGCTGCAGCGCCAGCCGCGCGATCATCTGGCCGTGATAATCGCGCAGGAAGCCGATCTTGAGCGCGGCGACGCTCATCATGCTGACGGCGATCACCTGCGCCATGAAATTGCCCGTGAGCAGCATGGCGAGGCCGCACGGCGCGATGCCGGCGACGAGCGTGGCGACCGAGGCGAGGCGCATCGGCGCCAGGCAATGGGCGATGCTGAACACGCCGAAGGCGAGCGAGATCGGGATCAGCAGCGGATAATCGAACCCGCCAGCCAGATAGGTCGCGGCGGCGAAGGCGCTGACGATCGCCACCGAGCCGATCGCCGCGCGGTTCGCGCCGGCGAGGAAACGGCCCATTTCCGCCGGTCCTGGCCGCGCCGCGCGGTTGCGCCGCCGCCATGTCACGATCCGCCACAGGCAGAACAGGATGATCGCCGACGTCCAGGCGTAATAGCCGGCGGGCGTGTGCTGCCGCCACAGCACGAAATCGACGATCAGCAGGTTGAGGATGGCGATCATATGGAGGATCGGCACCTGGCGGCGGATGCTGTCGAACTGATAGGCGGCAAGCGCGGGCGCGATCGCCGACGGCACGGCGGGAAACCACCTTGCCAATGCGGCGCGCGCCACCTTCCGCATCGTCATTCCCCCACGACTGCACGCGGCCATAGCCCGCCGCCGCGATATCGCAAGCGCTTACGAAGATTGGGTTAACCAGATTGGCCGAGCGGCCTCAATGCGCCCAGCGCTCGCCCAGCAGTTCGGCCTTGCCGTCCTTCATCCGCACCTCC
Source organism: Sphingomonas gilva (assembly GCF_003515075.1). Classification (GTDB taxonomy): domain Bacteria; phylum Pseudomonadota; class Alphaproteobacteria; order Sphingomonadales; family Sphingomonadaceae; genus Sphingomonas; species Sphingomonas gilva. The sequence goes on along the minus strand of NZ_QWLV01000003.1, from coordinate 242,454 downwards.
ATCGCCGGTTCGTCGGTGCGGCCGGGGGCGAACAGCTCGTAGATCACCGTGCCGTCGGTCTGGGTGCTCTCGATCACGCGCTCGGGCGCGAATGCGCCCGCCGCCGCCCTGGCCGCGGCTATGGCGGCGGCGGGCGCCTCGCTCCAGGCGATGTCGCGCTGGATCTCGACCACGCGGAAGGCGCCCTTCTCCTCCAGCATGTCGAGCTCGACCTCGCTGCCGTCGGGCCGCGTCCCCTCGACGTCATAATAGACGCGTCCCTCGCGCTCCTTGCGCTCGGCCTCGGCGATGGTCATCCCCGGCACGGTCTGCTCGGCGAGCGCACGCACCTCCGCCGGCACGGCCTCGCCCGCGACCGCGCTGGCGTTGGTCACCGGCCCCGGCGGCAGCACGCCGTTCGCCGCCGCCGTTTCGTTCGCATCACCGCCCGAGCAGCCGGCCAGCGCCAGCGCGCCCGCGATCAGTGCAACCCGCATCACCCTCTCCCGCTTCGCTCGATCACAGCCTGCACCTCGGCGCGCCCGGCATCAAGCCGGCGCTGTCCATCGTCGGCATGACTTGCTCGATTCCGCCATATGGAGGCCCCGGCGGAACATCGCCGCTGTGCGGAGCATTCCCCATGCGAATCTTCGGAGGAGAAAGGATGCGACCGCTCACGCCTTGCCTGCTTGCCGCCCTGCTCGCCGCGTGCGCTCCTTCGTCAACCGGAGACGCGGAGGCCGACGACATGGCTTCGCCGGATACCGCGAACGCGGCCGTCGCAATCGTGGCGGCCAATGCCGCCGCGCCCGGCATCGAAGCGCTGGCCGGCGCCTGGGACATGGTGTCGAGCGGCGAGGGCAGCGGCCTGTTCCTCGCCCGCCGCGACGGCGAGCGGCTGGTCCATCTCTTCTGCCCCGCGGGCGATGACGATCTCCTCGTCAACGTGCCGGGCTTCCGTCCGGTCGGCAGCGAGGAGCGGATGTCGCTGGGCGCGGGCGGCGCGGTGGTCGCGCTGGTCGCCGACCCCGCGGGCGATCCGCTGCGCGGAGGGGTCACCGGCGTGGGACCGGTGCCGACCGAACTCGCCGCCATCCTCGCCGGGCGGCCCGCGATCAACTATGGCGCGCAGACGAACGGCCCGCATCCGGCGCCGCCCGCGGAGATGGCGCGCGATTTCGTCATCGCCTGCACCGATTGATCAAGCATGCCGCACGGCAACAGGCGCGCGCTTCGTGCGTTTGGTCCGCATGCCTTCGACTGCGATCCGCCGTTATGATTACGACGCCGATCGGCGTCGGCTGGAGATCGAGTTCATCACGGGCCGCCGCTACAGCTACGCCGATGTTCCGCCTTCGGTAGCCGAGGCGATGCGCCGGGCGACGTCGAAGGGCGGCTTCTTCAACCGCCGCATCCGCGACCGCTACGCCTTCGAACGCCTCGGCGGCTAGAGCCAGCCGGGGGAGTGGACCACCTCCAGCTTCATGCCGTCCGGGTCCTCGAAGAACACCGCGTAATAATCGCCCCAATATTCCGGGTAATGCGCGGGCGGGTCGAGGATCGTGACCCCGTGTTCGACCAGCAGCGCGTGGACCGCGTCGACATCGGCGCGGCTCTCGGCTCGCCAGGCCAGGTGGTGCAGGCCCGGCGCGTAACGCTTGTGGACATGGTCGGAGAGCGCCGGATCGCACGGCTTGAGGCCGAGCGCGGCGCCGCGACCGTCCTGGCGCAGATCCCATTCGCAGCCCTCGGCGTCGTCCTTGACGCAGGTATAGCCAAGGAACTCGAGAAACGGGCCGTAAACCGCCTTCGCCGCCGCCAGATCGCTGACATTCAGGTCGATATGGTGAAAACCGCCGCGGACGATGTCGGGCATGAGGGCTCTCCCTATTTCGCGCTCAGCGCGAAATCGACGCTGACGCGCACCTCGCTGGTGGTCGTCCCGGCGCTGACCGGCGGCGCGGCCGCTTGCGCGACAGCCTCGGGCGCGGCCATGCCGCCATAATAGGGGATCGGCCGGCCTGGATCGCCGCCGTCGCGGATGGCGAGAACGCGCGCGATCTTCAGACCCGCAGCGTCGGCATAGGTCTCGGCGCGGGCGCGGGCCGCCTTGTATGCCGCGGCATAGGCCGATCGGCTGGCCGCCTCGGTATCGGAGATGCGAAGATCGGGCCCGGACACGATGTTGGCGCCCGCCTGCGTCGCCGCCGCGACCGCCGCGCCGACGCCGTCGACCTTGCGGACGCGGACCTCGACCATGTTGTTCGCCTCGAACTGTCCGCGGTTGCGGCCATAGTCGATCCGGCTGACGGAGAGCGCCCGCGTCTGCATGTCGTCGCGGCCGATGCCCAGCGCCTCCAGCGCGGCGAAGACCTTGTTCATCGCTTCGTTGTTGGCTTGGGTCGCCGCCGCGGCGCTCGCCGCGATGCTCGATACGCCGGCGGCGAAGCGCGCTTCGTCCGGCCGGGTCTCCGCGCGGCCGGCGGCGCTGACCTGCAGCAAGGTCTCATCCCGATCGACGCCGCGCGGATCGGGCGCGGGCCGGCCGCATCCGGCGAGCGCGAGCGCTGCGGCAACCGTCATCGTCAGCTTGTGCATGTCAGCCCATCTCCGCACATCGGGGCAACGCCCAGTCGATCGGTTCGGCTCCCTGCGCCTCCAGAAAGGCGTTGGCCCTGGAGAAGTGCCGGCAGCCGAAAAAGCCGTTATGCGCGGAGAGCGGGGAGGGGTGCGCGGCCTTGAGCACCAGATGCCGGCCGCCCCTGTCGGTCGAATCGACGAACGCCGCCTTTTTCTGCGCATAGCTGCCCCACAGCATGAACACGACGGGCTCGGCGCGCGCGTTGATCAGCCGGATCACCGCGTCGGTGAAACGCTCCCAGCCGCGATCGCGGTGCGACGCGGCGAGGCCCATTTCCACCGTCAACACGCTGTTGAGCAGCAGCACCCCCTGCCGCGCCCAATGTTCGAGATGGCCGTGATCGGGGCGCGCCATGCCTATGTCGCTTGCCAGCTCCTTGTAGATGTTGACCAGGCTCGGCGGCGGCGCGACGCCCGGCTGCACCGAAAAGCACAGCCCATGCGCCTGGCCCATGCCGTGATAGGGGTCCTGCCCCAGGATGACGACGCGCACCGAATCGAGCGGCGTCAGGTCGAGCGCGCGGAACCACTCGCCGCCCTTGGGAAAGATGCGCTTGCCGGCCTCCTTCTCGGCGACCAGGAACGCCCTGAGCGCCTGCATGTAGGGCGCCTCGAACTCGCTCCTGAGCGGCTCCAGCCAGGTGGGATGCAGTTTGACGTCGCCCATGGCGCGGGCATGTCAAACCCCGCGACGGCCTGTCAACCAAGGGGCTTGTTCGACGGGCAATCGGATGCGAGGGGACAAGCTGCGCATGCCGGCGTCTCGAAGCGGCAGACGGTCTGGCCGAGTCGCTTCAAGGCGATGTGGAAGCGCAGGAAATCGTCCGCGTTCCAACCGGGCATCGCCGCGGTGACGATCTCGCTCGCCATCTCAGCCTCTGCATGGGTCGCCACCAGCCCAAGCCGGCCCAGCACCCTGAGCACATGGCTGTCGACGATCAGCACCGGCCGCGCGAGCGTGCTTGCGTTGAGCGTCGAGGCGGCGACCTTGCGGCCGACACCCGGCAGCCGCTCCAGCCAGCCGAGCGCTTCCCCTAGCGGCAATCCGCCGAGAAAACCCAGCCGCCAATCGGGCCGTTCGCGCCCGATCAAGCGCAATGCCTCCACCAGCCATTCGGCCTTGGCCGCAGCGAAAGTCACATCGGCGATGACCCGTTCGACGGCGATCGGCGTCGCCGCCGCGATGCCTGCGGCCGATCCGAAGCGCGCGCCAAGCCTTCGATAGGCGGCCAGCGACACCGGATCGCGGGTGCGGCCGCTGATCAGCGATTTGACCAGTTGCCCGACCGGCGTACGCCGCGGCAGCGCCTCGACGCCCACCAGCAAGGGCGTCAGCCGCGACCGCCAGCGTGCGATGTCGTTCGATACGAAGGCGAACTGCCCTTGCATCGTTCGATCATAGAACAAAGCAAGAACCTGTCAAAGGCGTGTTCAATGGCCCTTGCGCGGGATCAGGTGCATCGCGCCGACGATGGCGCCGCCGACGATCAGTCCGACGATACCCGCACCGATCGCGTTGACGGTCCATTCGATCACGCCGCCCAGCGCAGGCACGGCCGCACCGGCCGCGTGCGCGGTGTCATGGATCAGGTGCGGCACGGCGCCAAAGCCGAATTCCTCGATCCCGTGGACGATGATGCCGCCGCCGACCCAGACCATCGCCGCGGTGCCGATGATCGAGAGCGCCTTCAACAGGATCGGCATCGCCTTGACCAGCCCGCGGCCGAAGCTTTGCGCGCTGGTCGATCGCCGCTGCGCCATGTGCAGGCCGATATCGTCCATCTTCACGATGCCGGCGACGACGCCGTAGACGCCGACGGTGATGGCGACGCCGACCGCCGCCAGCACCGCGCCCCGCATCGCCAGGCCCATGTCGGGCAGCTCGGCGAGCGCGATCGCCATGATCTCGCCCGACAGGATGAAATCGGTCCGGATCGCGCCGCCGACCTGGCGATCCTCCAGCTCCTTGGGATCGGTTATCTCGACCACTTGCTCGGCGTGGCGGCTGCCGGAGAGCGCGTGGATGACCTTTTCGGTCCCCTCGAAGCACAGATAGGCGCCGCCCAGCATCAGGATCGGCGTGATCGCCCAGGGCGCGAGCGCGGACAGCGCCAGCGCCGCGGGCAGCAGGAACAAGAGCTTGTTCCTGAGCGAGCCCTTCGCGATCTTCCAGATGATCGGCAGCTCGCGATCCGGCGTCAGCCCGACGACATAGCGCGGCGTCACCGCGGCGTCGTCGATCACCACCCCCGCCGCCTTCGCGCCCGAACGGCTCGCGGCGGCGGCGACATCGTCGAGCGACGTCGCCGCCAGTTTCGTGAGCGCCGCGACATCGTCGAGCAGCGCGACCAATCCACCCGGCATTCCTGTCCCCCTAGCTCGCTTCGGCGATCAGCGCGGCCGCCTTCGGCCCGCTCCAGTCCATCCCGCCCGTCATCCGCCACAGCTCGCGGCCTTGCGCATCGTACAGGATCGTCATCGGCAGCGTCGCCGCATAGGTCATGCTGAAGCCGATCTCGGGATCGAGATAGGGCTTGAGCGCCTTGAACCCCTGCGCCCTCCAATAGGGCGCGACGGCCTCCGCCCCCTGCAGGTCCTGGCTGATCGTCAGCACGGTGAGCTTGCCCGCTTCGCGCAGCGCAAGCGCGTCGAGCGTCGGCATCTCCGCCTTGCACGGCGCGCACCAGGTCGCCCAGAGGTTGACCAGCACCGGTTTGCCCTTGAACGCGGCGAGCGTGGTGTCCGTCCCCTCGGGCGTCTTGAACGCCAGCGCCGGCGCCGCCTCGCCCTTGTGGCTGCGGTCGAGCAACCCTTCTTCGTTGAGCGCAGGCGCGGCCGCCGCCGCATTGTCGGCGGGCGCTTGCTCCACGGGGGGCGATTGCCTATCGCACGCGGCGGCGCACAGGAGCGCCACGGAGATGCAGATCATTCCTGGCCGCAACGAAAGCTCCAATGCGATGTGGGGCGGGCGCTTCGCCGAAGGCCCGGCGTCGGTGATGCGCGAGATAAACGCCTCTATCCCCTTCGACAAGCGGATGTGGCGGCAGGACATCGCCGGATCGAAGGCGCATGTCGCGATGCTCGGCGCGTGCGGCATCGTCGAGCGGACCGATGCGGACGCGATTTCCGCCGGGCTCGATCGGGTCGCGGTGGATTACGAGGCGAACGGCGTGCCGGTCGATCTCGCGCTCGAGGACATCCACATGCTGACCGAGGCGCGGTTGGCCGACGCGATCGGCCCCGTCGCCGGGCGGCTGCACACCGCGCGCAGCCGCAACGACCAGGTCGCGACCGATTTCCGGCTGTGGGTGCGCGACGCGATCGACCAGGTCGATGCCGGCCTCGTCGCGCTGACCCGCGCGCTCATCTCCCGCGCCGAAGAGCATGCCGACAGCGTCATGCCCGGCTTCACCCATTTGCAGGCGGCGCAGCCGGTCACGCTGGGCCATCATCTGTTGGCCTATGTCGAGATGATCGCGCGCGACCGCTCGCGCTTCGCCGATGCGCGGGCGCGGATGAACCGCTGCCCGCTGGGATCGGCGGCACTGGCCGGCACCGGCTTCGCGATCGACCGCGCGATGACGGCAAAGGCGCTCGGCTTCGATGCGCCCACCGCCAACTCGCTCGACGCGGTCAGCGACCGCGACTTCGCGCTCGATTATCTGATGGCCGCCACGCAGTGCGCGCTGCACCTCAGCCGGCTGGCCGAGGAGTTCGTCATCTGGGCGAGCCAGCCCTTCGGCTTCGTCGCCCTCTCCGACCAATGGTCGACCGGCAGCTCGATCATGCCGCAGAAGCGCAATCCCGACGCCGCCGAGCTTGTGCGCGGCCATGCCGGGCGGATAATGGGCTGCATGACGGCGCTGTCGGTGACGATGAAGGGCCTGCCGCTCGCCTATTCGAAGGACATGCAGGACGACAAGCCGCCGGTGTTCGAGGCGCACGACTTGCTCGCGCTGTCGCTCGCGGCGATGACCGGGATGGTGGAGACCGCGACCTTCCGCACCCAACGCATGCGCGAGGTGGCGTCGGCCGGCTTCTCCACCGCCACCGATCTCGCCGACTGGCTGGTGCGCGCGGGCGGCGTGCCGTTCCGCGAGGCGCATCACATCACCGGCCGCTGCGTCAAGGCGGCGGAGGATGCCGGCACCGGCCTCGCCGATCTGCCGCTCGACACGCTCGCCGCGATCGACGCGCGCATCGACCAGCGCGTGTTCGACGTGTTGTCGGTCGACGCCTCGGTCGCCAGCCGCACCAGCCTGGGCGGCACCGCGCCCGCGCGGGTGCGCGAAGCCATTGCCGCGGCACGCGCCGCCCTGGAGCAACATTCATGAGATATCTCGCGCTCATCGCCGCGCTCGCGCTCGCCGCGTGCGGATCGCAGAAGGAGCTGCGCCCGGCGCAGGGCCAGTCGCTGCCGCCCGCGCCCTTCGGCGCCGAAGCCCCGCGCACTGCGGACCAGTTGATCGCGCCCGACGCGCAGGCCCGCCCCGCGCGGAGCGACGAGGTGCTGACCGAATCGCAGGACCGCCCCGCCGACCGTTTCGACCTGCCGCCGCAATAATGGACCATTTCCAGCTCCGTGACGGCGAGATGTTCGCCGAGGATGTGCCGCTGGCGCGCATCGCCGATCAGGTCGGCACGCCGGTCTATGTCTATTCGCGCGCGACCTTCGCGCGCCACGCCGACGTGTTCCGCGAAGGGCTGAGGGACATACCCCGGCTTCACCTGGCTTATGCGATCAAGGCCAATCCCAATCTCGCGGTGCTGCGCGTGATGGCGGATGCGGGCTACGGCGCCGACGTCGTCTCGGGCGGCGAGATGGCGCGGGCGATGGCGGGCGGCGTTCCCGCATCGGGCATCGTCTTTTCGGGCGTGGGCAAGACCCCCGACGAGCTGATCAAGGGGTTGGAAGCGGGCATCGGCCAGTTCAACCTGGAGCTGGAGGAGGAAGGCCGCGTGCTCGGCGCGCTCGCCGCCGCGCGAGGCCTGCGCGCCAACGCGGTGCTGCGCGTCAACCCCGATGTCGATGCGGGAACGCACGCCAAGATCTCGACCGGCAAGGCGGAGAACAAGTTCGGCATCCCGATCGACCAGGCGGTGGCGATGTTCGGCCGCCTCGCCGCCGAGCCCGGCCTCAATTTGCGCGGCATCGCCATCCATATCGGCAGCCAGCTGACCGATCTCGCCCCGCTGGAGGCCGCCTATACCCGCATCGGCCGGCTGGTCGCCGAGCTGCGCGCGCAGGGCCACGCGATCACCCATGTCGATCTCGGCGGCGGCCTGGGCGTGCCCTATCGCCCCGGCGACAATCCGCCGAGCCCCGCGCAGTTCGGCGCGATGGCGGCGCGCGTGACGAACGGCTGGGACGTCGATCTGATGTTCGAGCCCGGCCGCGTCATCGCCGCCAATGCCGGGGTGCTGTTGACCAGGGTGATCTGGGTCAAGCCGGGCGTGGTCCATCCCTATGTCATCGTCGATGCGGCGATGAACGACCTCACCCGTCCCGCGCTCTACGACGCCTATCACCATTTCGAGGCGGTGCGGCCGTCGGGCGAGCGCATGACCGCCAACATCGCGGGACCAGTGTGCGAGACCGGCGACACCTTCGCGATGGCGCGCGAGATCGACGTCGTCGCCTCGGGCGATCTCGCGATCTTCCGCAGCGCGGGCGCCTATGGCGCGACGATGGCTTCGACCTATAACAGCCGCGCCCTGGTGCCCGAGGTGATGGTCGACGGCGACCGCTTCGCCGTCGTCGCGGACCGCATTTCGCCCGAAACGATCATGGCGGCCGAGCGGCTGCCCGAATGGCTCGCCGCCTGATGCATTCGCTGCCGCTGTTCGTAAGGATGGCGGGGCGGCCGGTGATCCTGCTGGGCGAGGGCGAGGCGGCCGACGCCAAGCGCCGCCTGCTCGAACGCGCCGGCGCGAATGTGGTGGGCGAGGATCGCCCCGCAGCGCTCGCCATCGTCGCGATCGAGGATGAAGGCGAGGCGCGGGCCGCCGTCGCGCGGCTGCAGGCGCGGGGGATATTGGTCAATGCGGTCGATCGGCCCGATCTGTGCGATTTCACGCTGCCCGCGATCGTCGACCGCGATCCGCTGCTGATCGCGGTCGCGACCGGCGGCGCGTCGGCGGGGCTCGCCAAGGCGATCCGCCAGCGCATCGAGGCGCTGCTGCCCGCCGGCATCGGCCGCCTTGCCGAGGCGCTGGGCCAGGCCAAGGGCGCGTTGCGCGCTCGCTTCCCCGATGCCGCCGATCGCAGGGCGGCGATCGATGGGGCGCTGGCCGAAGGCGGCGCGCTTGATCCCCTCACGGAGCATGATGTCCACGCCGTCGCGCGCTGGCTTGCCTCGGCCGAAGAATCGGCGGAAACCCGGCTGGTGACGATCCGTCTCGCCTCGCCCGATCCCGATGATCTCACGCTCGTCGCCGCGCGCCTGCTCGGTCGCGCCGATCGCGTCTATCACCGCGCGAACGTGCCGCTCGCGATCCTCGACCGCGCGCGCGCCGACGCGGTTCGCATCGTCTGCGACAAGCCGCCGGCCGATCCCGGCATGGGGCTTTCGCTGGACCTGAGCCTTTGAGCGGCTTCGCCTATCTGGTCCATGACGAGCGCGTCGATGCCGCGCCACCGGACGGCGCGCTCACCCAGTCCTGCGCCTTCGCCTGGATCCATCTCGACGGCCGCACCGACGAGACGACCGCCTGGATTCAGGGGCGGGCGCGTCTCGATCCGCTCGTCGCGGGCGCGCTCGTCGCGACCGAGAGCCGGCCGCGCACCGAGTTCGTCAATGGCGGCGCGCTGGTCAATCTGCGCGGCCGGTCGAGCGAGGAGATGCGCGCATCCGATCCGCTCGCTTCGCTGAGGCTGTGGGCGGAGAAGGGCCGCGTCATCTCGGTCTCGCGGCTGCCGCTGGTGGCCCTGCCTGCGGTGCGCGCGGCGATCGAGGCCGGACGCATCCGCGATCCGGGCGACCTGATCGCGGCGCTGGCGAGCGCGATCACCGCCGATCTCGATCCCGAGGTCGGCGAGCTGGGCGATCGGCTCGACGATTGCGAGGAGATGATCGACGGCGACAAGACCGTCGAGCTGCGCCGCACCGTCGCCAAAGCGCGCAGCCAGGCGATCGGCTATCGCCGCTTCGTCGCGCCCCAGCGCCTTGCGCTCGAACGGCTGGCGGAGACCGAGGCCGATTGGCTGGACGAGGCCGACCGCCGCCATCTGCGCGAGGCGGCCGACCGCGCCGCGCGGATGACCGAGGAGCTCGAAAGCATCCGCGAACGCGCCGCGCTGATCCACGAGGCGCTGACCGATCTGCGCGCCGAGACGATCGACAGCCGCTCGCTGATCATCGCCATCGTCGCGATGATCTTCCTGCCGCTCACGTTCATCACCGGGCTGCTCGGCATGAACGTGCAGGGCATTCCCTATGCCGAGGAACCCTGGGCCTTCTGGGGGGTGGTGGCGCTATGCCTGGCGCTGGCGCTGGGCGTCGCCGCCTATTTCATCCGCGAGCATTGGGTGTCACACTAGGGAGCCGAAAAAGGGCCGTTCGTTTCGAGCGAAGTCGAGAAACGCGCCACCGGCGTTGCGCCAAACGTTTCTCGACTTCGCTCGAAACGAACGGGTTGGGAGGGTCCTACTCAGTCAGACGCCAAGGCCTTAAGCGCCGCGCCTTCGATCCGCCACGGCTCCCAGCCTTCGCCCTTGCGTGCGCCGATATGGGTGTAGAACGCCTTCGCGGTGTCGTTCCAGTCGAGCACCGCCCAGTCGATCCTGGCGCAATCCCGCGCCTTCGCCTCGCGCGCCAATGCCTGGAACAGCGCCCGCCCGGCGCCGGTGCCGCGCAACGCCTCGGACACGAACAGATCCTCCAGATAGAGGCTCGGCCGTCCCGTCCAGGTCGAATAGGTCTGGAACCAGAGAGCGATCCCCTCGGCCCGCCCGTCCAGCTCGGCGACATGGGCGAAGACCTGCGCATTCGGCCCGAACAGCGTTTCGGCGAGCGATTCCTCGGTCGCCATCACCGCATCGGGCTCGCGCTCGTAAACCGCGAGTGCGACGATCAGGCGGAGCATGTCGGCCACGTCGCGCGGCTCGGCGCGGCGGATGACGAGACTCATGCCCGCGCCCTCGTGCCCGCCTCCAGCCCGAGGCTTCCCCACAGCCTGAGCGCATCGGCGTCATCATAGCAATCGTCGGGCGCGCGCCGGTAGTTCATGCTTTTGATCTGCCCGTTCTTGTCGGTCATGCTGAAGCGCTCGGCGCCCGCCGCATCCCATTCGGCGTCGCTCTGCCTGTCGGCCTTGAACCAGAGCGCGTCGCGCGCGACGATCGCGAAGACCGTTCCGTCGCAATAGAAGGTGGCGCCGCTCATCATCCGCCGCCAGGTGACCGTGCCGACCGGCGCCATCGCCTCCACCACCCAGTCGACCAGCCCGGTGTCGAGGCTCACTCGGCGGCTTCCGCCGGCGCGTCGGTCGCCTGCGCCTCGATCTCGGCGGCCTTGGCCTCGACCAGGCGGACGATGTGGTCGACCATGTCCGCGTCCTGGACATGATGGTCGGTCACGCCCGACAGATAGACCATATGCTTGCCCTGGCCGCCGCCGGTGATACCGATATCGGTCTCGCGCGCCTCGCCAGGGCCGTTGACGACGCAGCCGAGCACCGAAAGGCTCATCGGCGTGCGGATATGCTGCAGCCGCTCCTCCAGCGTCTGGACGGTGCGGATCACGTCGAAGCCCTGCCGCGCGCAGCTGGGGCAGGAAACCACACGCACCCCGCGGTTGCGGATGCCCAGCGCCTTCAGAATCTCGAAGCCGACTCGCACCTCCTCCTCCGGCTCCGCCGACAAGGACACGCGGATGGTGTCGCCGATGCCGTACCAGAGCAGCGAGCCGATGCCGATCGCCGACTTGACCGTGCCGCCGACGAAGCCGCCCGCCTCGGTGATGCCCAGATGCAGCGGACAATCGACCGCCTCGGCGAGCTGCTGATAGGCGGCGACCGCGAGGAACAGGTCGCTCGCCTTCACCGCGACCTTGAATTCGTGGAAGTCATGGTCCTGCAACAGCTTGATATGGTCGAGCGCGCTTTCGACCAGCGCCTCCGGGCAAGGCTCGCCGTATTTCTCGAGCAGGTCCTTTTCGAGGCTGCCGGCATTGACCCCGATGCGGATCGCGCAGCCATTGGCCTTGGCGGCATTGACCACCTCGCGCACCCGTTCGGACGAGCCGATATTGCCCGGATTGATCCTGAGGCAGGCCGCCCCCGCGTCCGCCGCCTCGAGCGCGCGCTTATAGTGGAAATGGATATCGGCGACGATCGGCACGCGCGCGGCGCGGACGATCTGCCCGAGCGCCGCGGTCGATTCAACGTCGGGGCAGGAAACGCGGATGATGTCGACACCCGCCTCCTCGCAGCGGCGAATCTGGTCGATCGTCGCCGCCGGATCGCTGGTCGGCGTGTTGGTCATCGTCTGCACCGTGACGGGCGCGTCGCCACCGACGGGGACGGTGCCGACCATGATCTGGCGGCTCTTGCGGCGCACGATGTCGCGCCATGGGCGAATGGACATGCTTCAACTCTTTGGTGACTTGGCCGCGCTATACGCGCCTGCGCGGATTCGCGAAAGGCGCGAGTCCGGCACGGGAACCGCCCGCTTGAACGTCGCGCAACGCCACTACGGGCTGGACTGGCTGCGCATCGCGGCGTTCGCCCTCCTCGTTCCTTATCACGCCGCGCTGGTGTTCGCGCCGGCGCACTGGCTGGTCAACGCGCGCGAGGGCGTCGATGCGCTGGTCGTGCCGATGGCGCTGATGACGCCGTGGCGGCTCGCTTTGCTGTTCGCCGTATCGGGCTTCGCCAGCCGGAAGCTGCTCGGCAAATCGGATGACATCCGCGCCTTCCTTGCGTCGCGAAGCGCACGGCTGCTCGTCCCGCTCGGCTTCGCGATGGTCGCGCTGCTGCCGCTCGAGGTGTGGATCCGCGCCGTGCAGGGCGGCTACCAACAGGGCCTCGCCGCCTTCTGGCTGCGCGACTACTGGCGCTGGGGGACATATTGGGGCGTCGAGATGCCCAGCTGGGAGCATCTCTGGTTCGTCGCCTATCTGTGGTTCTACACGATGGTGCTCGGCGCGCTGCTCGCGCTCGGCCTGCTGCCGCGACTGCAGCGCTGGTTCGACGATCTGACCGCGGGCATCGGCCTGCTCTGGCTGCCGATCGCCGGGCTCGTCCTCGCCAAGCTCGCGGTCACCTTCGTGCTGCCCGAACATGGCGGCGTGCTGACCGACTGGAACGCGCATGCGACCAACTTCCCGCTGTTCGTCCTCGGCTTCCTCATCGCCGGCGGCCGCCACGCCTGGGGCGACATCGCGCGGCTGTGGCGGCAGGCGGCGCTGGCCGCTTGCGTCTGCGCCGCGATCGTCGTTCATACCGACCTGACCTGGAGCGCGAGCGAGATGCCCTCGCATTTCTGGACCGCGCTCGACCGCGCCGCGCGGATGGCGATGGCGTGGAGCATGATCGTGCTGCTGTTCCACGCCGCCAACACGCGCTTCAATCGCGACCATCCCTGGCGCGCGACGCTCGCCGAGGCGGTGTTCCCGGCCTATATCGTCCACCAGGTGGCGATCGTCGCGATCGCCTGGTGGATGCGGCCCGCGGGCGGTACGGCCTGGTTGGGCGAATATGCCCTGATCCTCGGCGGTACGCTCGCGACCTGCGCCGCATTCTACCTTGTCGGCAGCCGCATCGCCCCGCTGCGCCCGCTGATCGGGCTGGCGGCGCGGAAGGCAACCGCCAAGCCTGTCGCGTCGCCGGCAGTTTCAGCCTGACGCCGCTTGATCGCCGCGCTAGTCTCCCGGCTGGGGGAACGCGCATGACGACCACCACCGCACGTCATTACGGGCTCGACTGGCTGCGCATCGGCGCGTTCGGGCTGCTCATCCTCTATCATATCGGCATGTTCTTCGTGCCTTGGGGCTGGCATGTGAAGACCGCCGAGCCGATCGACTGGGCGGCGATCCCGATGCTTGCGACCAACAGCTGGCGGCTCGCCTTGCTGTTCGTCGTCTCGGGGTACGCCAGCCGCGTGCTGATCGAGAAGCTGCCGGGCGCGGGCCGCTTCGCGCGCGAGCGGAGCGCGCGGCTGATGATCCCCGTCGTCGCGGCGATGATCCTGATCATCCCGCCTCAGCCCTGGATCGAGCTCGTCACCCAGCACGGCTATGCGCAGGATCTCGGCTGGTTCTGGCTCAATGACTATTTCGGCTTCAAGACGATGTCGGGCATCGTCGTGCCGACCTGGCAGCATCTCTGGTTCGTCGTCTATCTGTGGGCCTACACGCTTGGCCTCGCGCTGCTCTCGCTCGCCGGAATCGACCGGATGCAGCGCGTGTTTGATCGGCTGTTCGGCGGGATCGGGCTGCTCGCCATCCCGCTCGCCTGGGCGCTGATCGTCGCGCTGTGGCTGGGGCGCGGGGCGGAGAGCACGCACGCGCTGTTCGACGATTGGCTGGGACACATCACCTATTTGCCGGCCTTCCTGTTCGGCGTCGGTCTCGGCCGATCGCACGCTGCGCTCGCCGCCGCCGCGCGGCTGTGGAAGCCGGCGCTGGCGCTTTCGGCGCTCGCCTTTGCCGTCATCGTCGCGGTCGAACGGCAATGGCCGGGCAATACGCCGATCCCCGACGGCTATGCCGATGCCTTCCACGCCGCGCGCGCGACGATGGGCTGGGCGATGATCGTCGCGGCGATAGGCATCGCCGGCCGCTACTGGAACCATGATCACCGCTGGCGGCCGATGCTGACCGAAGCCGTATTCCCCTTCTACATCATCCATCAGACGATCATCGTCGTGGTGGGCTGGTGGCTGCTGCGCTTCGCGCTGCCGCCGGGAGTCGAGTTCCTCATCATCCTCGCCGCGACCGTCGCCGGCTGCTGGGCCTTCTACCTGATCGGCCGGTCGGTGAACTGGCTGCGCCCGCTGATCGGGCTCAAGCGGGTTGCGCCGCGCGCGGCCAGCGCCGATAGCGCGGTGCCGAAGGAGGCCTGACATGACCCGCCTCATGATCGTGCTTGGAGCCCTGTTGATGTCCCTACCCGCCGCCGCCCAGCAGACGCCCCGCTGGACGCTCGTCATCCACGGCGGCGCCGGCGTCATCGAGCGCGGCAAGCTGAAGCCCGAGCAGGAGGCGGAGATCCGCGCCGCGCTCGACCGCGCGCTGCAGGCGGGCGGCGCGGTGCTCGACAAGGACGGTCCGGCGCTCGACGCGGTCGAGGCGGCGGTCAAGGTGCTGGAGGACGATCCCAACTTCAACGCCGGGCGCGGCGCGGTCTTCACCTATCAGGGGACCAACGAGCTCGACGCGTCAATCATGGAGGGAACGGGGCGCAAGGCCGGCGCGGTCACCGGCGTCACCCGCACCAGGAACCCGGTCAGCCTTGCCCGCAAGGTGATGGAGGACAGCCCGCACGTGTTCCTCAGCCGCGAGGGCGCGGACCGGTTCTCGATCGAACAGGGGCTGGAGCAGGTGGAGCCGAGCTATTTCGCCACGCCCGAACGCAAGCGCCAGCTGGAAGAATTGAAGGCGAGGAAGACCAGCTGGTTCGACGTCGACATGAAATACGGCACTGTCGGCGCGGTCGCGCGCGACGCGAGCGGCCATGTCGCCGCCGCCACCTCGACCGGCGGCATCACCGGCAAGCGCTGGGGGCGCATCGGCGATTCGCCCGTCATCGGCGCGGGCACCTATGCCGACGGCCGCGCCTGCGCCGTCTCCGCCACCGGATCGGGCGAGTATTTCATCCGCGTCGGCGTGGCGCACGAGATTTGCGCGCGCGTGCGGATGAAGGGCGAGACGCTTGGGCAAGCGGCCGAGGCGGTGATCGCCGAACTGGGGGAGATCGGCGGCTCGGGCGGCGTGATCCTCACCGGCCCCGGCGGCGAGACCGAATGGCGCTTCAACACGCCGGGCATGTACCGCGGCAAATGGGTTGCGGACGGCGAACGCGAGGTGGCGATTTACGGGGATGAAGAATGAGGAGATTGCGGAATTATCCCACAATTTTCAGTTTGCGGAAATTGTGGGATAATCGGCGAATAGCGTGGCGCATCCTGCTGGCGGTCTTCATAGCGTTTGCTCCCGTACGGCCCGTCGCGGCCCAGGACGATGTGCCGCCGGCGGCGCTCGCGGAGCATCTGAAAGACGGCTTTCCTGATCCCGACGATATCGGCTGGATGCGCGGGCTGTTTCCGGGTGCAACCGATAAGGAACGGGCCGAGTGGAACGCCATCCAGGATTGGGTGAAGGCTTGCACCGACACCGGCACCGCTCGTGTCCGCGCCGAGATCATCGCGATGGGGCAAGGCGCGCCGTCGCTTGGCGATCGCACCTATCCGCCGCCGCTGTGCGCCGCGGTAGCCGACCTCCCACCGCCGAAGGGCATGGCCAAGGACTGGAATGCCTATCTGACTGCGCATCAGGAAGCCGGCCGGGCTTTCGCCATATTCTTCCACGGCGCGAAGCTGGGCTTCGAATCGGCGCCGTTCGATCCGGCATGGGCGAATGAAGATGCGCGGATGCTGATGCATGCGACCGTGCGCGAGCAGGTGTATCGCAAGGCGATGTCGTGGCCGGTTGACGGCCCGAAGCTCGAACCGGCGGTTTGGCAGGCATTCCGGCGGCGGCTCACGCTTGCGGTGACGCAGGAGGATGCGAAGAACACGGCGATGCTCGAAACATATGTCGCGGAGCATGGCTGGCCGACAATTTCCCGTGTCGGCCAGCGCGCGAGCGGCGCGGCCTGGCTGCTCGTGCAGCATGCCGATCTCGATCCCGCCTTCCAGCTCAAGGCGCTGCGGCTGATGGAGCCGCTGGTGTCGAAAGGCGAGGTGAGCAAGTCCGATTATGCCTATCTCTATGATCGCGTGATGCTCAAGATCGCGGGAACGCAGCGTTACGGCACGCAGATGACGTGCAAGGACGGCGAGCTTGTGCCGGAACCGCTCGAAGCAGGCGTGGAGGTGGACGCCGCGCGTGCCGAAATGGGGCTCAATCCGATTGCCGACTATCAGAAGATGATGGATGAGGGCTTCGCACCTTGCCCGACCAATTGAGATCCGAATGCTTCGTTTCATTGCCACCGCTGCCGCGCTCCTCGCCGCACTCCTCGCCGCGCCGGCGTCGGCCTATTGGGAATATGGCCATGAGACGGTGGCGCGGATCGCTCTCGCCAACGTCAAGCCTTCGACCCGCGCGGCGATAGACCGGCTGCTTGCCCGCCAGGCGCTGCTCGAGACGCCGAGCTGCCCGGCGCGCACGCTGCCGCAGGCGAGCGTCTGGGCGGACTGCATCAAGCCCTTGGGCGAACGCTTCAGCTACGCCTATTCGTGGCACTATCAGAATGTCGACATCTGTGAGGCCTTCGATCTGAAATCGGCCTGCAAGGACGGCAATTGCGTCTCCGCCCAGATCGACCGCAACCTGAAGCTGCTCGCCGACAGGGACGTGCCGGTGCGCGAGCGGGTGATGGCGCTCGCCTTCCTGACGCACTTCGTCGGCGACCTGGCGATGCCGCTCCACGCCGGCGACAAGGGCGATCTCGGCGGCAACCGCCAGCGGACCAATTACGGGCTGTTCCAGGGCAAGCGGACCAACCTGCATTCGGTGTGGGACGGCTATCTGGCCGAGCGCGCCATCTCCACCCCGCCCAGCCTCGTCCGCCGCTACGGCGCCGAGGAAGCCGCGCCGCTCGCCACCGGCACCACCGAGGACTGGAGCCGCGACAGCTGGGAGGTGGCGAGGGCCGCCTATGCCGCGGCGCTGGGCGGCGATCCGTGCGGCCCCCCGCGCGACGGCCGCTTCGACGAGCCCGCCATCGCCGGCCAGGTCGAGCCCGCGCGCCAGCAGATCGTCAAGGGCGGCCTCCGCCTCGCCCGTCTGCTCGACGAGGCGCTGGGCTAATTGGCATAGCTTTCAAGAAAGCCGCAGCGCTCGCATCTGAACGTCGCGACCGGTTTCTGCTGCTCCTTGATCTGCTTGGCCCCGAACCAATAGCTCACCTTCGGCTCGCCCGCCTGCCAGGTGCTGACATGCGCCGTGCCATAGCCCTGATCCACGACGAAGCCGGTCGCCATGCGGCCATCGCATTTGGGGCATCTGCCAGAGGCTCTCATATTTCTCCTTCCTCTCCACCATCCTTGGGCGGGCGGCCGCGCCGGGCGCGGACCGGGTCCTTCAGCTTCACCCCGCGCCGCGCGAGCGCTTCGCGCAGCAGGCATTCGAGCTCGGCATTGACGCTCCTGAGGTCGCTCGCCGCGCAGCGCTCGATCGCCGCGAACAGCGCGGGATCGAGGCGCAGCGCGAACGCCTTCTTGGGAGGAGCCGCCATCTCGCCCGCCCTACTGATAGAGCGAGCCCGCATTGACGATCGGCTGGGTGTCGCGTTCGCCGCACAGCACGACCATCAGGTTGGAGACCATCGCCGCGCGCCGTTCGTCGTCCAGCTCGACGACATTCTTGGCGCTGAGCTGGTCGAGCGCCATCTCGACCATGCCCACCGCGCCCTCGACCAGGGTCTGCCGCGCCGCGACGACGGCCTGCGCCTGCTGGCGGCGGAGCATCGACTGGGCGATCTCCTGCGCATAGGCGAGGTGGGTCAGGCGGCATTCGTCGATCGTCACGCCCGCGGCGATCACGCGCTCCTGCAATTCGACGCGCAGCTCGTCGGCGATATGCTCGGCGTCGCCGCGCAGCGTCTTCTCGTCATGCTCGTAATCGTCGTAGGGATAGCGCGATCCGATCGCGCGCACCGCGCTTTCGATCTGGATGTTCACGAACTCGCGATAATCGTCGACGTCGAACAGCGCCTGGGCGGTGTCGGTCACGCGCCACACCACGTTGGAGGCGATCTCCACCGGATTGCCGCGCAGATCGTTGACCTTGAGCTTGTCCGAGGTGACGTTGTGGATGCGCACCGAGATCTTCTTCTTGACCATCCACGGCCAGGTCCAGCGCAGGCCCGTGACGCGATCGGTGCCGCGATAATCGCCGAACAGGAGGATCGCCGCGCCCTGATTGGGCTGGAGCAGGTAGAAGCCCGCGGCGAGGAAGAGGAAGACGAGGCCGCCGATCAGCCCGCTGAGCCCGGCGCCCAGCCCGTCCCCCGCATTGCCGCGCCAGATCGCCAGCGCCGGCGCCGCCACCAGGACCAGCAGCAGCACCAGCAGCATGCCGTAGCCGCTCGCCGTGCTCGCCGGCCGTTCCACGCTCAGCCTGAGCGCCTTGTCACCCGTCACTCCCATCACGCCCTCCATAATCATGATATCATCATTATATCAGAAGGGGACTGCGGGCAAGAGGCTTTCGTAAAAGGTGGCCCCGTGGAAGGTGAGGAAGGTGAGACTAGGCGCCATCCCCTTCGCCCTTTGCCGGTGCGTCCGCGCGCCGGGCGCGGGCGAGCGCCTCCTCGGCGGCGTCGGCGCGCTCCTCGGCCTCCCACATCAGGTTCTGCATGCGCTTGATGTCGTCGTCGTGCTCGGCGAGCAGCGCCGCCTCCTCGGCATCGGGATCGGGCTTTTCGATGCGGGTTCGCGGGAAGACGATCTGGGTGCAGGGACGCGGTCCGCCAAGCGCATCGGCCCAGGCATCGTCCGCCAGACGATGGACCGCGCGGGCCAGCCCGAGCGGCGGCGCCTCCGGGTGGCGGGTCGCCGCCATCTGATCGATCCAGCGGCCGTAGCGCATCGAATCGCGCGTGCGCAGGATGAACATGGCGAGGCGTTCGTCATAATAGCGCCGTTCGCCGATCTGCTCGCCCTGGAAGAATACCGGACGCGCGACTCCATGGATGGCGCGCGATATCACGGCGTCCGACAGGCGCGAGACGGCATATTCGAGCGCATGGTCCCACGCCGCGCGGAAGCTCTGCGCATCGGCCCGCGCGCGCAGGCGATAGGCCGCGGTCGGGCTCATCGCCACGGCGCGCGCGGCGTGATCGACGCAGCCGGTTTCCGCCAGCGCTTCGATGAAGTCGACCTGCTTGTCGGGCGTCCAGCCGTCATGGCGCTGGCGAGTGGGGACGGGATCGAAGTCCGCGGCTCGGGCTTCGTCATCGCGCGGAGGCGCGGGCGGAATGGGAGGGCGTCGCTGTGTCATCCCGGCGTTATAAACCTATTTGGTTCGTGTAGGACAGATCAATACGGCCATGTTGGATGAAATGGGATTTGGGTGTTGCAGATCGGCATCCATCATGGTCCGTTGGCGGGAAGGGGACGAACAGGGTGACGCGGCGGCAGATATTGGCGGTGCTGGTGGCGGCGGCCGGCTGGAGCGCGCTGGCGCTGCAGCTATGGCTGTCGCTGGCCGGCATGACCGCGAACGGCTTCAGCCCGGGCGGCGCGCTGTGGCGCATTCTCGGCTATTTCACCATCCTGACCAACATCCTGGTCGCGATCGTCGCGACGCGCGCGGCGATCCGGCCCGATGCGCGGGGCGGGGTGAACGATCCGCGCTTCGAGCTGGCGGTGGCGGCGGCGATCCTGATCGTCGGCATCGTCTATGGCGTGCTGCTGGCGCATCTGGTGAACCTCGCCGGCGCGCACCTGCTGGCGGACATGCTGCTCCACCGGGTGCAGCCCGTGCTGTTCCTGCTGCTGTGGTGGATGCGGCGGACCGGGCGGCTGGCATGGCGCGACGCGCTGTGGGCGCCAGCGCTGCCCGCCGCCTATGCGGTCTACGCGCTGGCGCGGGGCCGGGCGGAGGGCTGGTACGCCTATTGGTTCTTCGATGCGGACAAGCTGGGCGCGGCGGAGCTGGCGCGCAACAGCGTCGCGATGCTGGCGGTGACGCTGCTGGTGGGCGCGGCGCTGGTGTGGGCGGACGGGCGCAAGGCGGCGGCCGACCCTGCGCCAGGCTGAGGCCGCTGCCGGATTGAAGGGGAGTATGCCGACTGATCCCGCTGGAGACGCTGAAGGCCGAGCTTGGCCTGGGCGATTGAGTTCCTGCCGGAGGCGGCGAAGGAACTGGGGAAGCTGGACCGCACAGCGGCCGCGCGGATCGTCAAGACGCTGGAACGGCGCATCGCGGTGCCGGACGATCCCCGCACGATCGGCAGCGCGCTGGCCGGCGGCCATGCCGGTTGCCGGCGCTGGCGGATCGGCGATTACCGCGTGGTGGCGCGGATCGGGGACGAGCGGATCGTGATCCTGGCGGTGCGCGCGGCGCATCGGCGGGGGGGGTGAGCTTGGGTGACTAGCCCTGCGTCAGGCTGAGGCCGTTGCCGTCGGGATCGGCGAAGAAGGCGACCTTCGCGCTTCCGTCGGGCGCGGTCCAGATGCCGCGATCGTCCTGGCCCATGCCCGGGTAGATGGCGAACCGGACGCCCTTTGCGGCCAGCGCATCGACCGCCACGGCGATATCGGCCACCTGCCACCCGAGCACGGGGTGCGGCGACGGCGCGTGATCGGGCGCCTCGGTGAGGCGCAGCGGCACCCCGGCGAGATCGAACACCGCGGCGAAATCATCGCCCGGCAGGCGCGGCAGGCCCAGCGTTTCGCCGTAGAAGCGCTCGGCCGCGGCGCGATCGCGCGTGATGACGAAGGCGACGGGACGGGCGGCGGCGAGCGACATGGGCGACTCCTGACGGCGGCGCGGGGAGGATGGCGCATGCGCGCGGGCGCGTCCATCGCCGGAGCGGGTGGACAGCGGTGAAATGCCGGCTAGCATCGCCCCGCCCGCATCCTGCGGAGCGGAGGGGATCGGCCGTGGCCAAGCACCGTGTCTTCAGCATCGCCGTCGCCAGCGTGTACCCGCATTATATCGCCAAGGCGGAGAAGAAGGGCCGGACCAAGGCGGAGGTCGACCAGATCATCGAATGGCTGACCGGCTATTCGCCCCAGGCGCTGCAGGCGGAGCTCGACGCGCGCACCGATTTCGAGACCTTCTTCGCGCGCGCGCCCGCGCTGAACCCCGCGCGCGAGCAGATCACCGGCGTGATCTGCGGCATCCGCGTGGAGGAGATCGAGGACCCGCTGATGCGCGAGCTGCGCTATCTCGACAAGCTGATCGACGAACTGGCGCGGGGCAAGAAGATGGAGAAGATCCTGCGATAGGGGGCAGGCCGCCATTCAGCGTTCGAGCATAGGATGCGCCCGATTTCCACGTCACCCCGGACCCTTCGACAGGCTCAGGACAGGCCTGTTCCGGATTCCATCAGGCGGCTTGGGCAGAACCAAGAGGCGTGAACGCTACTCTCGTGGCGCGATGGACCCCGGAACAAGTCCGGGGTGACGGTGGTGGGAGTGGTGATTCCCTCAAAGAGCTGAATGATTCAGCCCCGGGTGAGCATCGCGGCGCGGTGGACGCCTTGCCTGCCCATGGGGCCGTTCAGTTTTCCGCCGGGCGAAGCGGCCAGCGGCCATGTTCGACATGGGTGGTCTTGCCGACGACGCTTTCGACCAGCAGGATCTCACCCACCGTCCAGCCGATCGGCGCGATCTTCTGCCCGCCGAGCCGGTCGCCGGCATAGTTGATCGTCACATGCGGCTCGGGGGTGGTGCCGAGCATCAGCGGCGCGCGCCGCTCCACCAGGTGGCGGACCAGCGCCGCCTGGAACGCGCGCGCCTCGGCAAGCGGCGCGCGGGTGCGCAGCGTCACCGCCTTGCGGTTCTCGATGCGGTCGAACGCCAGCGGGAAGGACGCGGCGTCGAACACGTCCAGCGCCTGCTTTACGGCGGGAAGCCATTGGGGCGGCGCGTGGTGGAGGTCGAACAGCGAGAGCAGGGTGACGTGCAGCAGCGCCGCGCCGCGCCGCGGATCGTTGCGCGGCAACGCGGCGATCTGCGCCTGCACCGCAGGCGGCGGCTTGGCCATGACATAGAGCGGATTGCGCGCGCGCATCGCCGAATTCTAGCGGCGCGGGCGCGGAAGTGAATTCCGCCCGGAAGAGGCGGCGCTCCGGCCGATCGCCAACACCGGCGAGTTCGGCCGCCTACTCCGCCGCCAGCGCGGCGGCGCGTTCCTGCGCCTGGCGGGCCCACATCTCTGCATAGAGGCCGGCCTTGCGGAGCAGCTCGGCATGGGTGCCGCGTTCGGCGACGCGGCCGGCGTCGAGCACGACGATCTGGTCCGCGTCGACCACGGTCGAGAGGCGGTGGGCGATGACGATGGTGGTGCGGCCGCGCTCGATCCGGGCGAGCGTCTCCTGGATCTCGGCCTCTGTGCGGCTGTCGAGCGCGCTGGTCGCCTCGTCGAGGATCAGGATCGGCGGGTCCTTGACCAAAGTGCGGGCGATGGCGACGCGCTGCTTCTCGCCGCCCGACAGCTTCAGCCCGCGCTCGCCGACGCGGGTGTTCAGCCCCTCCGGGAGACTGGCGATAAAGCCGCCGATCGCCGCGCCGTCCGCGGCGCGCGCCACCTCCAGCTCGGTCGCGCCCTCGCGGCCATAGGCGATGTTGTAGCCGATCGTATCGTTGAACAGCACCGTATCCTGCGGGACGATGCCGATCGCGGCGCGCAGGGACGCCTGTCGCACCAGCGCGATATCCTGCCCGTCGATGGTGATCCGCCCGCCGGTCAGATCGTAGAAGCGGTAGAGCAGCCGCGCGAGCGTCGACTTGCCCGCGCCCGAGGGGCCGACCACCGCGAGCGTGCTGCCGGGCGGCACGTCGAGATCGATGCCCTTCAGGATATCGCGATCGGCGTCGTAGCCGAAACGAACGGCCTCGAAGCGGACATGGCCCTGCGAGACGAGGAGCGGCGGCGCGCCGGGCGCGTCCACCACCTCCGCGGGCGTGTCGACCAGATCGAACATCGCCGCCATGTCGATCACCCCCTGGCGGATCGTGCGATAGACCATGCCGAGCAGATCGAGCGGGCGGAACAGCTGGACGAGAAGCGTCGAGACGAGCACGACGTTGCCCGCGGTGAAGCGCCCCTCGCTCCAGCCCCAGACGACGAAGCCCATGCCGAAGCCGAGCATCAGGTTGGTGATCACGCTCTGGCCGATATTGAGCCAGGCGAGCGAGTTCTCCGATTTGACCGCCGCGTCGGCATAGGCCGCCATCGCCGCGGCATAGCGCCGCGCCTCGCGCTTTTCCGCGTTGAAATATTTGACCGTCTCGAAGTTGAGCAGCGAATCGACCGCGTGCGCCACCGCGCCCGTGTCGAGATCGTTCATCTCCGCGCGCAGCTTCGCCCGCCAGTCGGTCACCCAGCGGGTGAAGGCGATATAGGCGGCGACCATCACCAGCGTCGCCGCCGCCAGCTCCCAGCCGAACTTGGTCCAGAAGATGCCGAGCACCATGACCAGCTCGAGCAGGGTCGGGGCGATGTTGAACAGCAGGAAATAGAGCATCGTGTCGATGCTCTTGGTGCCGCGCTCGACCACCTTGGTGACCGCGCCGGTGCGGCGTTCGAGATGGAAGCGCAGCGACAGCGCGTGGAGGTGCGCGAAGACTTGTCCCGCCAGCCGCCGCGTCGCGTCCTGGCCGACGCGCTCGAACACCGTGTTCCTGAGATTGTCGAACAACACCCCGCCGAAGCGCGCGGCGGCATAGCCCGCGACCAGCGCGAGGACGAGCGCGGCGGCGGTGTCCGTGCCCGGCGCCATCCCGTCGACCGCGCCCTGCAGCGCGAAGGGCGCGCCGTAAACCTGCACCAGCTTGGAGGCGAGCACGAGCAGCATCGCGCCGACGATCCGCGCCTTCAGCTGCGGCGCGTCGGCGGGCCAGAGATAGGGGAGGAAGCGCTTCAACGAGCCGAACAGCGGCGGCTCGACGGCGCGCATGGTCGGCTCGGGCGGCATCATGCCACCAGATAGGCGCGCGTGCGCACGATGCAATCGCGGAACCTTGCGCGGGCCTCGCGGATTGAAGCCTTATGGAACCGCTCTTCTATGTCATGGCGATATTCGGCTGCGCCGACGGCGGCGGCATGTGCAGTGAGGCGCGCGTCGCCCAGCCGCGCTACACCTCCTACCAGGCGTGCCAGCTGGCGATGGACGAGCAGCTGATGGCGAACAGCGATCTCTCCTTCCCGACGATCGAGGCGCGCTGCCGCAGCACGCGCCCGGTGATGGCCGACAAGGGCGCGCCCAGCCGCGGCTGAAGTTTGTCCGGCCGATTCGCCTGGCCATGCCTCCATCCGCGCACGACGAGCGCTGCGGCAATCCGGAAATAGCGATGAAAGGATTAGAACCGGGCGGGCCGAGTGGGGGTGGCCGCGCCCGGTTCTGAGGTCCCAAAGCCCGCGACAGCCGCCTGTGGGGATAGGCCGGACTGCCGCCGTGGCGATCGGGCGATGTCGTGGGCGCCCCTGTCGCCATGCGAGACCAGACACGCACGGCCGGATCGAAGCCCCCGCTTCACCGATCGACGCCCATCTTTCCGGCAATCCTGCGCGCGGTTGAAGTGGGGTTCGCCCGCGCGTTGTCGTTTGGATCGGATAGCCGGTTTACTGGCGTCGACGGTGCTGTTTTAGCCGATGGATACCGGTTTCCCAGTCTCTCGATGTGAATTGCCCCCAAATGGCGGATTCCCTAACGAAAATCGCCGTGGATACGCATCGTTCATCGCGTCGCGAGCGCCAATATATGGGCATTTCTGCCGAATTGTGAGCGGATGATGGCTAGTGCGCTGTTAACCTTCTTTCCGGGGGAGTAAATTACCCCGTCTTTGGAGGTAACACGAATTGGTATCGCTTCGGCTGATCTATATGATAAGATTGGCGCGTGAGGGAGGCCTTGCCCGATGCCGCGCGCGTGGCGGCGACGCTGGCGGCGATTTACGCCAGCCCCGAATTCACGCGTGCGCCGGTGATGCGGCACCTGCTGGGCTATCTGGTCGATGAAACGCTGGCAGGCAGGGGAGACCGGCTGAAGGCCTATTCGGTGGCGGTCGACGCGCTTGGCCGCGGCGCCGATTTCGACGCCCAGGCGGACAGCTATCCGCGCGTCCAGGTCGGCCGGCTTCGCCGCATGCTCGACGCCTTCTACGCGGCGGGCGCCGACGTGCCGCTCAGGATCAGCATCCCGCTCGGCGCCTATCGGGTGCTGTTCGCGGACGAGGGCGGCGACGGCGCCGATGCCCCGCCCGCATCGCAAGATCGAGACCGCGAGCGACCGCGCCCGGCGCTGGATGGACGCATCCCTTCTGCCGCCATCCTCCTGTCGCTGCTGCTGGCCCTGGCGGCGCTCGGCGTGGTGAGCTGGCTGCACTGGGGCCGCGGTTCGGCCCCGGCCGCGTTGCAACCGGCGGTCGTCCCGCCGCCGACCATCTCGATCGAGAGCGGCGAGACCGCACAGTCGCCCGCCGAGCGGGCAAGGATCGCCGACGTCACCCGGCGCGCCGGCGCCGCCTTCACCCGCTCGCGCATCGCGACCGTCGCATATGGCGCCGCGGCGGTCGATGCGCGCTACACCCTGCTGCTCGATCTCGGCACCGACGGCGTTTCGCTGTCGATGCGGCTGATCGATCGCAGGACGGGCATGCTCGAATGGAGCGAGATGGTCACGCTGCCCGAAGACCCCGCCCAGCTGGCCGAGGCGATCCGCCCCGACATCTCCGCGCTCGTCCGCCCCAGCGGCATCATCGCGGCGAGGCAGCGAACCGAGCTCAACGACGACTACCGCCCCGGCTACCCATGCCTGCTGCACTATGACCGCTATTTTCGCGAACGGGCGCCCGAGCTGCGCGAGCCGGTGGCGGCATGCGTCGCGCGGACGATCGCGCTCGATCCCAACCATGTCGAGGCGCTCGCCGCGGCATCGTTCATCGCGGTCGACCCCGCCGAGGCGCCGATCTCCGCCGAGATGAGGGGCAGGGCGCTGGCGCTGGCGCGACGCGCATCGGCGGCGAATCCCTATTCGCCGGCCGCCCTGGTGGCCGAGGCGCGGATCGCCTTCATGGAGGGCAATTGCGTACGCGGCGGCGCCCTGGCTTCGCGCGCGGTCGATCTCGGCCGGCACGATCCCGAGACGCTGGGGCTGATCGGCATGCTGCTGGTCCGCTGCGATCGCCCGCGCGCGCTTGAGCTGCTGCGCAGCGCGCGCGCTCTCGATCCCGATCTGACGACCTTCTATGTGAGCGCGCTGGTGCTGCTCGAGCTCGATGCGGGACGCCCGGCCGAGGCCGCGGCGATCGCCGACGCGATGCGCCCGCCCGGCCGGGGCATGCTCCGTCAATATCTCGTCGCGCAGACCTTGGGCGCGATCGCGCGCGGACAAGAGGACCAAGCGCAAGCCCGGTGGCGCCGGTTGGTCGCACTCACCCCCCGCCCGCGCGACACGATCGACCAGGTGCTGAGCTATTCCTATCTTGCCCCCGATTACAGGGCGATGCTCATCGAACGCCTGCGCGCGGGCGGCATCGCCGACGGCGACATCGCGCCTTCCGCGCGATAGACCCCATTGCCGCGCCCCCCGCTTCGCGCGACAAGGTCGGCCGCAAGCGTACCGCCGAGGAAGCCGTCATGAAGATCAATGTCGAAGTCGATTGCACGCCCGAGGAGGCGCGCCGCGCGATGGGACTGCCCGATTTCACCCCGGTGCATGAGAAATACGTCGCCAGCCTCGTCGAGACGATGGAACAGGGGGTGACGCCCGAATTCCTCGAAACGATGATGAAGAGCTGGGCGCCGATGGGCGAGGCGGGCTTCGCCGCCTGGCGCAAGCTGTTCGAGGTCGCGGGGCCGCGCAGCTGAACGACCGGGCCGACACGATCGTCGCCCTATCGTCCGGGCGGCCGCCCGCAGCGATCGCCGTGCTGCGCGCGAGCGGGCCGGCGGCGATCGCCGCGGCCCAGGCGATCGCCGGGACATTGCCGCCGCCGCGCCGGGCCGCCCTCCGCACGCTGCGCGATCCGGCGGACGGCTCGACGCTCGATCGCGCGCTCGTGCTCGTCTTTCCGGGGCCGCGTTCGGCGACGGGCGAGGATCTTGTCGAATTTCACGTGCATGGCGGCCGCGCCGTGGCGGCGGCGGTCGAAGGCGCGCTTGTCGCGCAAGCGGGATGCCGCGCGGCCGCAGCGGGCGAGTTCACCCGCCGCGCGCTGGAGAACGGCCGGATCGACCTGGTCGAAGCCGAAGGGCTCGCCGACCTGCTCACCGCCGAGACCGAGAGCCAGCGGCGGCGCGCGCTCGACGCGGCGGAGGGCCATGTCAGCCGGCGGATCGGGCTGTGGGCGGATCGCGTTCTCGGTCTCTCGGCCCGCGCCGAGGCCATCCTGGACTTCGGCGACGAGGATGATGTTGCCGTGGATGAAGCCGCGATCGGCCGCGAGGCCCTGGCTCTGGCGGAAGAGATGGCGGCGGTGCTCGACCAGCCGCCGGTCGAGAGGCTCCATCAAGGTCCGCTGATCGCGCTTGCCGGCCCGCCCAATTCGGGCAAATCGACCACGCTTAACGCGCTTGCGGGTCGCGATGCCGCGATCGTCTCGCCCATCCCGGGCACCACGCGCGATCGGATCGAACTCGCCGTGGTTCGCGAGGGGCGCGCCTATCGGCTGGTCGACACCGCCGGCCTGCGGTCGCGCGGCGACGACGAGATCGAGGAGGAGGGGATGGCGCGGGCACGGCTCGCCGTCGAGGCGGCCGATCTGCTGCTATGGCTCGGTGACGAATCGCCTCCCGAGGTTGCGGCCACGACCCTCTGGCTTCAGCCGCGTTCGGACCTCGCCGGCAGGTCGGCGCTCCGGCCCGGCCGCGCGCTGGCCTTCTCGGCAGTGACCGGAGAGGGATTGGCGGAGCTTTGGCGATTGATCGCGGATCGCTGTTCGGCGCTGCTCCCTTCGGAGGACGATCTCGCCCTCAATGCCCGACAACGCGGGTGCTTGCGCGAGGCCCAGCGCGCACTCGCCGATATGGAGTCTTCCGACATGCTCGTGGTGGCGGAGCATCTCCGCGCGGCGCGATACGCGCTCGACCGGTTGCTGGGCCGTGTCGGCGCGGAGGAGATGCTCGACGCCCTGTTCGGCCGCTTCTGCATCGGAAAGTGATGTTCCACGTGGAACGCTTTTGACTTACCGCAACGCTAGGCCCTAGGCGCGACGGCATGGCGCGGTTCGATGTTGTCATTGTGGGCGGAGGTCACGCCGGCTGCGAAGCGGCCGCGGCGGCCGTGCGCATGGGCGCAAATACGGCGCTGGTCACATTCGATGCCGGCGCGATCGGCGCCATGTCGTGCAACCCGGCGATCGGCGGGCTGGGCAAGGGGCATCTGGTGCGCGAGGTCGACGCCTGCGATGGATTGATCGCCCGCGCCACCGACGCTGCGGGCATTCATTACCGGATGCTCAACCGCTCGAAGGGACCCGCGGTGCAGGGCCCGCGCGTTCAGGCCGATCGGCGGCTGTTCCGCGCGGCGATCCAGCGGATGATGGCGGATCAGGCCGGGCTGGCCGTGATCGAAGGCGAGGCGGCCGAGCTGATGCTCGACGGACGCGGCGCGGCGCGAGGCCTGATGCTGGCGGATGGCCGGCTGATCGACGCGCCCGCGATCGTCCTGGCGACTGGCACCTTCCTGGGCGGGCGGATGTTCCGCGGCGCCTGGGCCGGCGAGGGCGGGCGGGTCGGCGAGCGCGCCGCCACCCGCCTCGGCGTGCAGATGCGCGCGCTGGATCTGCCGATGGGTCGGCTCAAGACCGGCACGCCGCCGCGGCTCGACGGACGGACGATCGATTGGGCGCGGCTCGAAGAGCAGCCTTCGGACGGGGAGGGCTGGACGATGTCGCCGATGTCGCCGGGCCGCACCGCGCCGCAGCTGTTCTGCGCGGTGACGCGCACCAACGCGCGGACGCACGCGATAATCGCCGACAATCTTCATGCCTCGCCGCTCCATTCGGGCGCGATCAGCGCCGGCGGGCCGCGCTATTGCCCGTCGATCGAGGACAAGGTGTCGCGCTTCGGCGATCGAGAGGGGCATCAGATCTTCCTGGAGCCGGAGGGCCTGGACGATCATCTCGTCTATCCTAACGGCATTTCGACCTCGCTGCCCGATGCGGCCCAGGCCGCGATGATCGCGTCGATCGAGGGTCTCGAGCGGGCGCGCATCGTCCAGCCGGGCTATGCCGTCGAGTACGACCATATCGATCCGCGCGCGCTCGACGCGGCGCTCGCGCTCGCGGCGATCCCCGGCATCTTCTGCGCAGGGCAGATCAACGGCACCACCGGCTATGAGGAGGCGGCGGCGCAAGGCCTGGTGGCGGGGGCCAACGCGGCGGCGCACGCGCTGGGCCGGCCGCCGGTGCGGTTCGATCGCACCACCAGCTATATCGGCGTGATGATCGACGACCTTGTGCTGCAGGGTATCACCGAACCTTACCGGATGCTGACCGCCCGCGCCGAGCATCGGCTTGCGCTGCGCGCCGACAATGCCGAGACCCGACTCGGCCCGCTCGCCGGGGAGGCCGGCCTGCTCGGCCGAGACCGCCGTTGCCATCAGCAGGCGCGCGAGCGCGCTCGCGCCGATGCCTATCGGCTGCTGGAGCGATCTTTTCGGGGCGCGGCCCTCAGCCCTGCCGTCGCCGACGACGGCGCGCGGCGTTCGCTGTTCGACTGGCTGCGCTTTCCGGCGATCGACCGGCCGACGCTGCTCTCTGCGGCGCCGGAGTTGCAAGGCGTGGCGACCGACGTCCTGGACGAGATCGTCATCGACGGGCGATATGCGCCCTATCTCCAACGCATGGAGCGGGAGAGGGAGGTCGAGGCGCGGGACCGCGCGATCCGGATTCCCCGCGGATTCGACTATGCCGCGGTGGCGGGCCTCTCCCACGAGATGCGCGAACGTCTCCAGGCCGCCCGACCAGACGATCTGGCGGCGGCGTCGCGAATTCGGGGAATCACGCCGGCGGGCCTCGCCGCGCTCCTCGTGTCGCTCAAGCGTCGCGCGGCATGACCGAAGAACAGGCGCGCGAGTGGCTTCGCAGCAGCTTCGATGTTTCACGTGGAGCATGGGCTAAGCTGGAGAGGTTCGTCGGCCTGCTCATCTCCGAGAACAGCCGGCAGAATTTGATCGCGCCCGCTTCGGTCGAGCATATCTGGACGCGCCATATCGCCGATTCGGCGCAGTTGTTGAGCTGGGCTTCCTCGCCCGCCTTATGGGTCGATATCGGCTCGGGCGCGGGATTGCCGGGGATGGTTCTGGCGATCTTGCGAGATGCGCCGATGGTGTTGGTCGAACCTCGCCGCAAGCGTGCCGACTTCCTCGACAGGGCAGCGCGGGCCCTTGATCTTCCGCACGTCCAGGTCGAACAGCGAGACATCCGCAAGATCGACGGTAAGGCGGCGGTGATATCCGCGCGCGCGGTAGCCTCTCTCCCGATGTTGCTCGACATGGCGCACCATCTCGCCGCATCCGACACGATCTGGGTGCTTCCCAAGGGGCGAAATGCGGATGATGAACTGGTAAGCGCACGAGCGACGTGGCATGGTGTGTTTCACGTGGAACAGAGCATCACCGAACCGGGCTCGAAAATCATTGTCGCCACCAAGGTAGCGAGGAGAACTCCATGATTCGCGTCGCGATCGCCAACCAGAAGGGCGGGGTGGGCAAGACGACCACGGCGATCAATCTCGCCACCGCCCTTGCAGCCACGGGGTGGCGCGTGCTGCTCGTCGATCTCGATCCGCAGGGAAACGCTTCCACGGGTCTGGGCATCGCCCAGGCCGATCGCACCGCTTCCACCTATGACGTGCTGATCGGCGAGGCGACGTTGACGGATGCCGCCATAGCGACGCGTGTTCCCCGGCTCGATATCGTGCCCGCGACGGTCGACCTTTCGGGCGCCGAGATCGAGCTGGTCGATTACGAACAGCGCACCCACCGTCTCGAACGCGCCTTCGCCGAAGCCGAGCATCGCTGGGATATCGTGCTGATCGATTGCCCGCCGTCGCTCGGGCTGCTGACGATCAACGCGATGGTCGCTGCGCGCGCGCTGCTGGTGCCGCTGCAATGCGAGTTCTTCGCGCTCGAAGGCTTGAGCCAGCTGCTCCAGACGGTCGAGCGCATCCGCGAGCGGTTCAATCCCGATCTGTCGATCCTCGGGGTCGCGCTCACCATGTTCGACCGCCGCAACCGCCTGACCGACCAGGTCGCCGACGATGTCCGCGCCTGCCTGGGCAGCGCCGTGTTCAAGACGGTGATCCCGCGCAACGTGCGCCTGTCCGAGGCGCCCAGCCACGGCATGCCGGCGCTGATCTACGACATCCGCTGCGCCGGATCGGAGGCCTATATGGCACTGGCGCGCGAGCTGATCGGCCGGCTGCCCAAACCGGCGGAGGCGGCATGAGCGAGGCGGCGAGGGGCAAGCGGCCCGCCGGGCTGGGGCGGGGATTGAGCGCGCTGTTGGGCGATGTCGCGCGCGAGCAGCCGATCGGCCCGCAGCAAGACGGCGCGCCCGCCGACGGATCGATCCGCATGCTGCCGGTCGGCGCGATCGCGCCGCATCCCGAACAGCCGCGCCGGCATTTCGACGACGCCGCGCTCGACGAGCTGGCCCGTTCGATCGGCGCGCGCGGCGTCATCCAGCCGATCGTGGTGCGGCCGAAGGACGACCGCTACCAGATCGTCGCGGGCGAGCGCCGCTGGCGTGCGGCGCAGCGCGCGCATCTGCACGAGATCCCCGCGATCGTCCGCGATTTCACCGAAGCCGAAACGCTCGAGATCGCGCTCGTCGAGAACATCCAGCGCGAGGATCTGAACGCGGTCGAGGAGGCGCAGGCCTATGCCAAGCTGATCGGCCAGTTCGGCCACACCCAGGAAGCGCTGGCGCGGCTGGTCCACAAGTCGCGCAGCCATGTGGCCAACCTGTTGAGATTGCTTGAACTTCCAAAGCCGGTGCTCGACCATGTCGTGCGTGGCGAGATCCAGATGGGCCATGCCCGCGCGCTGGTCGGCGCGCCCGAGGCCGAGGCGCTGGCCGATCGCATCGCCGAGGAGGGGCTTTCGGTGCGCGAGGCCGAATCGCTCGCGCGCGCCGCCAAGGGATCGCGCCGCCCGCGCCAGGCGCCGCTCGAGTTCAAGAGCATGCCCTCCGACGTCGCCGCGCTGGAGACCCAGCTGGGCGACCTGCTCGGCCTCAAGGTCAGGATCGCGCACAGCCCCAAGGGCGGCACGCTCAGCCTCGCCTATTCGACGCTCGACCAGCTCGACATGATCTGCCAGCGGCTGTCGGGCGAGCGGATCTAGGGCGCAGCGCCGGGCAGACCGAAGGTCCGCCCGACCAGCGCAAGCCGGCCGGCGGGCGCTGCCCGACCGGCGGGCATGGGCTTTGCCCATGCCATGGGCCCAAACTAAACGGGAAGCGTCAGCCCGATCATCGCGGCGATCTCGTCGAAGCCGCGGGCGATGTGCTCGACGCCCTTCGCGCGCAGCACCGCGGCATGATCGGGCGGGCAGTGACGCCCTGCGCACAAGCCCACCACCATCGCGCCGGACGCCACCGCGCCGGTGACGCCGACGGGCGAATCCTCGATGATCAGCGTATCTTCGATCGGCACGCCGAGCTGCTGGGCGGCATGAAGATAGATATCGGGCGCCGGCTTGCCGCGCGCGACATGCTCGCGCCCCGAATAGATGTGCTCGCCGAACGCCTCGCGCAGGCCGAGATGGCGCAGGTGCCGGTCGATCCACGCGATCGAGCTGGAGGACGCGACCGCGCGCGGCAGATCGGCCGGCAGCGCGCGGACGAAGGCGATCGCGCCGGCCACCGCCTCCAGCCCGTCGGCCGCCACGCGCGCATCCTCGGCGCGCCGGCTGTCGTGGAACGCCTCGGGGATCGGCCCGCCGATATGCCGCTCGATCGCGGCGTGGAAATCAGGACCGGCGAGCCCCATGAACCTGGCCATCGCCTCCTCGGTGGAGACCGGATGGCCCAATGACGTCAACGTCTCGGCCAGGTGCAGATTTCCGGCATATTCGCTCTCCAGCAGCACGCCGTCGAAATCGAAGATTATCGCGTTGGGCTTCATGCGCGCTCACCGAACAGGGCGGCGCCGATGCGAACATGCGTCGCGCCGATCGTCACCGCGGTCTCGAAATCGCCCGACATGCCCATGCTGAGCCCCGCCAGCCCATGCTCGCGCGCCAGCTTCGCCAGCAGCGCGAAATAGGGGGCGGGCTCCAGACCGGCGGGCGGCAGGCACATCAGCCCGGCGACCGGCAGGCCGGCTTCGCGGGCGCGATCGAGCAACGCGGGCAGATCGGCGACGGCGCAGCCGCCCTTTTGCGCTTCGTCGCCGATATTGACCTGGATGAAGCAATCGGGGCGCCTGCCGGTGCGCGCCATCGCCTTGCCCAGCGCCTCGACCAGCGACGGACGGTCGACCGCGTGGATCGCGTCGAACAGCCGCACCGCATCCTCGGCCTTGTTCGATTGCAGCTGGCCGACAAGGTGGAGCGCGATATCCGGCGCCTCGGCCCGCAGCGCGGGCCATTTGGCCTCGGCCTCCTGCACGCGATTCTCGCCGAACAGGCGGGCTCCCGCGGCGATGAGCGGGCGGATCGCGTCGGCGTCGTGCGTCTTGGACACCGCGATCAGCGCGACGTCGCGGGGTTCGCGCCCGGCGAGCCCGGCCGCCCTGGCGATGCGCGTCTGAATATCGGCAAGGCGGCTCGCGGCGGTGTCGGTCGTCATCGCGCGCCGCTATAGGCAGCCCCATGCGCGCCCGCCACCCCCGTTCAATGCCCCGGCTGTGGCTGATGACCGACGAGCGGATGGGGGAGGGGTTGTGGGACGCGCTCGCGCGGTTGCCGCGCGGCGCGGGCGTGGTGTTCCGTCACTATGCCACGCCCCCGGCCGAGCGGCGCGCGCTGTTCGAGCGCATCCGCCGGATCGCGCGGCGGCGGCGGCTGACATTGCTAGTGACCGGCGACGCGCTGCCGGGCGCGGACGGGATTCACGGCCGTACGGCCCGTCGCTCTCACGGCCTGCTCTCCCGCCCGGTCCATTCGCGCATCGAAGCGATCGCCGCCGCCCGCGCCGGCGCGGACCTGATCTTCGTATCGCCCGTCTTCCCGACTCGTTCGCACCCCGGCGCGCGGACGCTGGGCCCGGTCAGGCTGGGATTGATGCTGCGCGGGATCGAAATTCCCGCAGTCGCGCTCGGCGGCATGGATGCGCGCGGTTTCCGACGCCTCGGATCGCTCAGGCTGCACGGATGGGCGGCGATCGACGCCTGGATGCCCAAGCCAAAGTCATCGGAAGAGGAGTGATCGTCACCCCGGACCCTTCGACAGGCTCAGGACAGGCATGTTCCGGGGCGCGGGTTGGGCGAACCAAACTCCAGCGAACTCAGAAGCGGAACGCCGTTCCGATATAGACCGCCTGCGAATCGCGGCGATTGTCCTCGATCGGCTGGATCCGCTCGCGGTCGCTCGAATAGCGCACGCCCGCGGTCACATCGAGGTTGCGGGTCAGCGAATAGGAGCCGCCCAGATCGACCGAATAGCTCGGATCCTCGGCCACCAGCGCCGGCGCCGATCCGACCGGCCGGTCCGCCCCCGCCTTGACCCGCGCGCTCGCCCGCTTGCCGGTATAGCTGACCCCGACATCGACCGATTCGCGGCTGCCCGGCAGCCCGGCGAGGTCGACGCGCGCGAGGTCGCCCGAGAGCGCGAAACGCTTCCAGCCGACGGCGACGCCCAGATTATACGCGATCGGCGTCAGGCCCACCGTCGGCGCGGCGGCTGCGACTCGCTCGGCCTGGCTGCGACTCGTGTTGCTGCGCGCGCGCACCGCGACGGTGATCGGACGCTTGCCGTTGCGCCGCGCTTCGGACGGGGTGAAGCGGAAGCCATTGCCGTCGACACCCGCGGCGGCGAGCGCCGCGGCGAGCTTGGGATCGCCCGCAGCGGGCGTAAAACTGCCGATTCCGCGGGCCAGGGACGGCGACCGCTTGGTCACGCGGCCGTCCTGCGGGGCGCCGGTCGCGGGCGCGAGCGCGACGCCGGCGGCGATCAATGCCCCCAGCGTTCCAGCTGCAATCGCGCGACGTGCGATCATCGAATCCTCACCCCTTCAAGACCTTCGCTACCATGATTCGTTCCGGCCGCGCCACGCCGAAGACTCCTTTTCCGCGACCTGTGGCAAAAGGCCCACAGACTCGGGCGCGTCAGTGCCGCTTGCCGGCACGCTCCGCGCTTTATAGAGGTGCGTATGAACCCAGCTTTTCTTAAGAGGTCGACCATGTCCCGCCGCCGCCTGTTGCGCACCGCGTCGCTCACCGCCGCGATCGCCCTGCTTACCGCCTGCGGCGGCAAGGACCGTCCTTCGGCCCAGCTCGCGCCCGCGCAGCTCACCACGATCGGCGTCAACAGCTATATCTGGCGCGCCGCGCTCGATTCGCTGTCGTTCATGCCGCTGACCCAGACCGATTCGAACGGCGGGGTGATCGTCTCCGACTGGTATGTGAACCCGCAGACGCCGAACGAGCGGGTCAAGGTGACCGTCACCGTGCTCGGCACCGATCTGCGCGCCGATGCGCTCAGCGTCGCGATGGCGCGCCAGACCAACACCAACGGCCAGTGGCTCGATGCGCCGGTGCAGGCGGCGACGGTGCAGAAGCTGGAGGATATCATCCTCACCCGCGCCCGCGACCTGCGCCGCGGCGCCATCGGCTAAGGTCCCTCCAATGGCGGTGCGCTTCAACCCGCTTGCGGCGGACGCCCGCTGGCAGGCCGCCTGGGACGCGGCCCAATGCTTCCGCGCGGACAGCGACAGCGCCGGTCCGCGATCCTATGTGCTTGAGATGTTTCCCTATCCTTCGGGGCGCATCCATATGGGACACGTCCGCAACTATACGATGGGCGATGTCCTGGCGCGCTATCGGCGGATGACCGGCCATGCCGTGCTCCATCCGATGGGGTGGGACGCGTTCGGCATGCCGGCCGAGAACGCCGCGATGGAAAAGGGCGTGCACCCGGGCAACTGGACCCGCGCCAACATCGCGACGATGAAGGCCGAGCTGAAGCGGCTGGGCTTCGCGCTCGACTGGAGCCGCGAGCTCGCCACCTGCGAGCCCGATTATTACGGCCACGAACAGGCGCTGTTCCTCGATCTGCTCGACGCCGGCCTGGTCTATCGCAAGGAATCGGCGGTCAACTGGGATCCGGTCGACAATACCGTGCTCGCCAACGAGCAGGTGATCGACGGGCGCGGCTGGCGTTCGGGCGCGCTGGTCGAGAAGCGCAAGCTCAACCAGTGGTTCCTGAAGATCACCGACTTCGCCGACGAGCTGCTCGAAGGCCTGCAATCGCTCGACCAGTGGCCCGACAAGGTGCGGCTGATGCAGGAAAACTGGATCGGGCGCAGCCGGGGGCTGACCTTCCGCTTCGCCCCGCTGGCGCCGCTTGCCGAGAGCATCGAGGTCTATTCGACCCGGCCCGACACGATCTTCGGCGCGAGCTTCGTCGCGATCTCGCCCGATCATCCGATCGCGCGCGAGATCGCCGGCCGGCAGCCCGACGCAGCCGCGTTCATCGAGCAATGCAAGGCGGGCGGCACCACGGCGGCGGAACTCGATACTCAGGAGAAGCTGGGCTTCGATACCGGCCTGGAAGTGCTGCACCCGTTCGACGACGGTTGGACGCTGCCGGTCTATATCGCCAATTTCGTGCTGATGGACTACGGCTCGGGCGCGGTGATGGGCGTGCCCGCGCACGACCAGCGCGACCTGGAATTCGCGCGCAGATATGGGCTCGAAGTGCGCCGCGTCGTCGCCGACGGCGACAGCGCCGATCCGGTGTTCGAAGGTGATGCCGCCTATACCGGCCTCGGCGCGGTGGTGAATTCGGGGTTCCTCGACGGGATGGACGTCGAAGACGCCAAGCGCGCGGTGATCGAACGCGCCGAGGCGGAAGGCTGGGGCCGCGGCTCGACGGTCTATCGCCTGCGCGACTGGGGCGTCAGCCGCCAGCGCTATTGGGGCACGCCGATCCCGATCATCCATTGCGACGCGTGCGGCGCGGTGCCGGTGCCGCGCGATCAATTGCCGGTGGTGCTGCCCGAGGATGTCGGCTTCGACGTGCCCGGCAATCCGCTCGATCGCCATCCGACATGGAAGCATGTCGATTGCCCGCAATGCGGGGCCAAGGCGCGGCGCGAGACCGATACGCTGGACACCTTCGTCGATTCCTCCTGGTATTTCATCCGCTTCGCCAGCCAGCCCGATGACAAGGCGTTCGACCGGGCCGAGGCGGAGAAATGGCTGCCGGTCGGCCAGTATATCGGCGGGGTCGAGCATGCGATCCTCCATCTGCTCTACGCCCGCTTCTGGACGCGCGCGCTGAAGCATCTCGGCAAGCTCGACGTCGCCGAGCCCTTTGCCGGGCTGTTCACCCAAGGGATGGTGACGCACGAGACCTACAAGGCGGCGGACGGCCGCTGGCTGAGCCCGGGCGAAGTGCGAAACGGCAGGGAAATCGCCACCGGCGAAGCTGTCGAACTGGGCCGCGTCGAGAAGATGTCCAAGTCCAAG
Source organism: Sphingomonas gilva (assembly GCF_003515075.1). Taxonomy (GTDB): domain Bacteria; phylum Pseudomonadota; class Alphaproteobacteria; order Sphingomonadales; family Sphingomonadaceae; genus Sphingomonas; species Sphingomonas gilva. Next base: position 204,355 of record NZ_QWLV01000003.1, on the reverse strand, counting down.
CGCAACACCGTCGAGCCCGGCCCGATCGTCGACCAATATGGCGCGGACGCGGTGCGCTGGTTCATGCTCTCCGACAGCCCGCCCGAGCGCGACCTGCCGTGGAGCGAGGCGGGGATCGAAGGCTCGTGGCGCTTCGTCCAGCGGCTGTGGCGACTGTTCGCCTCCCCTGAAATCCTCCCCCGCAAGGCGGGCGAGGGGGACCATTCGCCGCAGGCGAATGGTGGAGGGGGCGTCGCGGACACCGCGCTCGACCGCAAGCTGCACCAGACCATCGCCGGCGTCGCCGCCGATATCGACGCGCTCGCCTTCAACAAGGCCGTCGCCAAGCTCTACGAGCTGGTCAATGCGATCGAGCGCGCCCAGCCATCGGCCTCGCGCACCGCGGCGATCCGCGCACTGGCGCTGCTCGTCGCCCCGATGGCGCCGCATGTCGCCGAGGAAGCCTGGGCGGCCTGGGGAGAGACCGGGCTGATCGCCGACGCTTCCTGGCCCCAGGTCGATCCGGCGCTGCTGGTCGAGGACGAGGTGACGATCGCCATCCAGGTCAACGGCAAGCTGCGCGACACGCTGACCATGCCCAAGGGCGCGGCGCGCGAGGATGTCGAGGCGGCGGCGCTCTCGTCCGACAATGTCGTCCGCTTCCTCGAAGGGCGCGCGCCCAAGAAGGTGATCGTCGTGCCCGATCGCCTCGTGAACCTCGTGGCATGAGGGCCGCGGCGCTCCTGCTGCTCATCGCGCCGCTGCTCGCGGGATGCGGCCTGCGCCCGCTCTATTCGAACGGGACGTCGGGGCCGGTGGCGAGCCTGCTGGCGACGGTCGAGGTCGATCAGCTGCCCGGCCAGAACGGCTGGCTGATGAGCAATGCGCTGCGTGACCGCCTCGCCGCGTCGGGCGAGGCGACGCCGGCCTATCGGCTCGAGGTCGAGCTCGACGACCAGATCGTCGGCCTGGGCGTGCGCGCCGACGATTCGATCGCGCGCCAGCGCCGCACCTTGCGCGCGCGCTACCGCCTGGTCGAGCTGGCCAGGGGCACGGTGGTGCTCGACGCCACCGCCGGATCGGACGCGGGGATCGATTCGGTCGGATCCGAATATGCCACCATCGCCGCGGAGAACTCGGCGCTCGAGCGGCTGACCGAGGCGGTCGCCGACCAGATCGTCGCGCGCCTCGCGCTCTATGCGGAGCGCACGCAGGGCGGCCAGTGATCCTCAAGGAAGGCCAGATCGAGCGCGCGCTCGACCGGCCCGATCCGCAGGTGCGCCTCTACCTGTTCTACGGCCCCGACGAGGCCGGATCGGCCGCCCAGTTCGAACGCCTCGCGCGGGCGATGGGGCCCGAGGCCGAGCGCATCGATATCGACGCCGCCACGCTCAAATCGAACCCCGGCCGCCTTGCCGAGGAAGCCGCGTCGATGGGGCTGTTCGGCGAAATCCGTTTCGTACGCGTAACGGCTTCGGGCGACGAGTGCGCCGCGTCCATAGCTGAACTTCTTGAAGTTCCGGCCGCCGGCAACCCGGTCGCGATCCTCACCGGCGCGCTGCGCGCCACCGCGCAGTCGGTCAAGCTCGTCGCCGCCTCGCCGCTCGCCATCGGCCATGCGAGCTACGCGCCCGAGGGCGGCAAGGCCGATGCGCTCGCCGCGGCGATCGGGCGCGAGCTCGGCCTGCGAGTCGATCCCGAGGTCGCCCAGCGGCTGATCGCCGGCATGGGCCCGGACCGGCTGCTGCTGCGCCGCGAGCTGGAGAAGCTGGCGCTCTATCTCGACGCCGCGCCCGATCGGCCGCAGACGCTCGACATGGCGGCGCTTGACGCGGTCGGCGCGGATGCCGGCGAGGCGGACATGAACCGCCTGTTCGCCGCGGTGCTCGACGGGCGCACCGACGCGGTCGCGGGCGAGCTGCAGCGGCTCGAGGAGGAGGGCGCGTCGATGGTGATGGTGCTGCGCCAGTTCGGCGTCCACCTCGTCCGCCTGGCGGGCTTCCGATCGCAGGTGGACGGCGGCGACAGCATCGAGCGCGTGACCGACACCAAGGCGATCTTCTGGAAGGAGAAGCCCGCGATCCAGCGGCAGCTGCGAGGCTGGACGAGCGACCGCATCGCCACCGCGATCGCCCGCACCGCCGCCGCCCAGCGCGCGATCATGCGCGCCGACCCCATCGAAGCGGGCGCGGCGGCGGAGCTGCTGACGATCGCGAGAGCGGCGGGGAAGCGGCGCTAGAACTGGTGCCCGGTGCGGTCGCGCTTGGTCGCTAAATATGCTTGGTTGAACGGATTGGCCGGCAGCGCGTGCGGCACGCGCTCGACCACCGCGATCCCCGCCACCTCAAGCCCCGCCACCTTGGCCGGGTTGTTGGTCAAGAGGCGGACCTTGTCCTGCCCCAGCAGCGCCAGCATCCGCGCCGCCACGCCGAAATCGCGCGCGTCGATGGCGAAGCCCAGCCGCGTGTTGGCGTCGACGGTGTCGAACCCCTGGTCTTGCAGCTGGTAGGCGCGCAGCTTGTTGATCAGCCCGATCCCACGCCCCTCCTGGCGTAGATAGAGCAGGATGCCCCAGCGCGCGCCGGCGATTTCGGCGAGCGCCGCGTGCAGCTGCGGCCCGCAATCGCATTTGAGGCTGCCGAGCACGTCGCCGGTCAGGCATTCGCTGTGGAGGCGCACCAGCGGCGGGTTGCCGTCGGGCCGCCCGACGATCAGCGCGACATGCACGTCGCCGCCCTCCGCCGACCGGAAGGCGACGATCTCGGCATCCTCGGCGGCGCTGACGGGCAGGCGCGCGCGCGTCGCGATAGCAAGCCGCGCGGCATCTTCGTGCGCGGCGATATCGGTTGGCGTCACTACGGTGTCGGCTCCGCCTTCGCGCACGAAGTAGGCGGGCAGCACCCCGGCGATACGCGCCAGCCGAAGCACGGCGGCCGCCGCCTCCGCCTCTCCCAGCGGCGCGGCGCGGAACGGACCCTTGAGCGGCGTGGCGAGGTCGCGGCCCGGATCGGCGAGCGCGGTCGCCACATCCAGGTCGATCCACTTCGCGCGCGCGACGCGCACCGGCCGCTCCGGATCGGCCGCCTCGATCTGGTTGGCGAGCTTCAAGGTCGCCGCGCGGCCCGCGCCGATCAGGATGTCGGCGCGTCCATCGGGATCGAACGCGGCCAGCCCGGCGTCGTCCGCGGTCTCGATCGCCAGGCAGGCAAGCCCGCCCACCGCCACCGGCCAGCCGCGCCGGACCGCATCGATCGCGCGGGCCGCAGCTTTCGGATCGCTCGGGCGCGGATCGGTCACAGCCTGAACTCGGTCAGCAGGGGAATGTGATCGCTCGGCTTCAGCCAGCCCCGGCTATCCTCATAGACGCGGTGCGCCACCGCCGCCTCGGCCACGGCGGGGCTGGCCCACATGTGATCGAGCCGCCGGCCCCTGTCCGACGCCGCCCAGTCCTTCGCGCGGTAGCTCCACCAGGTGTAGAGCCTCATCGGCGGGGGCACGAAGCGGCGGCCGAGGTCGATCCAGCCATGCGCCGCCTGCAGCCGGCCCAGCGCCTCGACCTCTATGGGCGTATGGCTGACCACGTCGAGCAGCTGCTTGTGGCTCCACACGTCGCATTCGAGCGGCGCGATGTTGAAATCGCCGACCAGCAGGGTCGGCACGTCCAGCCCTTCGGACCAGCGCGTCATCCGCTCGACGAAATCGAGCTTCTGGCCGAATTTGGGGTTGAGATCGCGGTCGGGGATGTCGCCGCCCGCGGGCACATAGACATTTTCGAGCCTCAGGCCGTTGCCCAGCCGCACGCCCACGTGCCGCGCCTCGCCATTGGCCTGCCAGTCGAGCCGGTCGTCCTCGGCGATCGGCACCCGGCTGACGATCGCGACGCCGTGGTGCATCCGCTGCCCGTTCAGCACCTGATGGACATAGCCCAGTTGGCGGAAGGCGTCGGCCGGGAAGGTCTCGTCGACCGTCTTGGTCTCCTGCAGGCACAATATGTCGGGCGCTTCGTTCTTCAGGAACTGCTCGACGATGCCGATCCGGAAGCGCACCGAATTGATGTTCCACGAGGCGATCTTGAGCGTATCGGTCATCCCCCGCGATGTAGCGGCGCACGCGCCCGAGCGCCAGAAAAGGAAAGGCCCCCGCTCCGGGGGCATGGAGCGAGGGCCGACCTAGCGTTCGTCACGCAGGCGGGATGGGGGAAGGCCGGGCAACAGGGGGAAAATCCCGACTGGTCAGCCCCACATCCGCGTTAACCTTTTAGCCCCGCCAACCTGTCACCAATATGAACGGAAGCCGTCATCCGCGGGCCCCCTGAGGGCGCGGGTCGTTGTAACGGAACGTCCTGTCGTTCACCGGCACGTTGAACTTCTGGTTGGTCAGCCGGATGGTGGTGCGGTTGTTCTGCGAATCGAGCGCCACCCAGCCCTGCAGCATCAGCCCGCCCGGGGCCTGCGCGTTCCTGGCGAAGGCGAGGGTGATGCGGCCATATTCGGGCCGCTTGGGGTCGCTCGCCTCGACGAGCAGGATGCGCGGATCGCCCGAGGGGACGACCTTCGCCACCTTGCTCATGTCCTTGTTGGGATCGAGCAGCACCGACAGCGGGGAATCGCCGATCGGCCAAGGCTGCACCTGGCGCACCGAATAGTCGATGAAGGTCAGCGTCTTGCCGTTGCTGACGATCAGGATCGGCACGCTCTTTTCATACTGGAAGCGGATCTTGCCCGGCTTCTTGAGCGTGAGCACGCCGGTCAGCACCTTGCCGGCGCGATCGGTCTGGGTGAAGTTGGCGGTCATCGTGTTGACGCCGCGCAGATGCGCCTGCGCCTGGGCGAGCGATCCGGACGCCTGCTGCGCCGTCACCGGCGCGGTGGCCGGAACAAGCAGGGCGAGCGGCGCGGCGGCCAGGGCGATCGCGAGGCGGCGGGTCATTCGTGTCTCCATCATGCGGATGTTATTGCAGGCCGCGGCTTGAACGCGCTCTGAACCCGTGTGTTGGCCGATATTCAGCCGAAGCCATCAATAAAGATGAAGCCGGGCGTCGCCATCGCGGTACAACGACAGATCCGCCTCACCAAGAATATCCATCCCAATCAGAAGGGGTAGGCGAACCCCCTTTTGCAAAGCAAAACCGGTATACTGCTTGTCCAGAACATAAGGTTGATGTCGATCCGCGACGAAATCAGGATCACGATAGTCGCCACACACAAAACCAATCCGAACGAGATATTCAGCGGCCATCATCATGCCGTTGGCCGTGTGAACGCGGCGCTGGCCTTTCGCGCGCAACTCCAATGCCTCAGCGACGTCAGCCCGGATGCCCGTTCCGGTGGGGCCGGTATCAATCAATCCCATCGTTCTCATCGATAGATTCGGATTCGCCGCGCGGAGCGGCGCCATAACGACAATTGGGAGCACCAACCGCTGACGATTGTGGCTCCACTCAATCAGGGGCATTCGCGTACAGGCCCAGTTCGACGGGTTCGTTCGTCACTTGCTGGATCGAATACAGGTTATCGGCAAACCTCGTCGCGCCAGCATCGTCAGCGTCACCGGCGGTATCGAAAAAATCGATGATGGAACCAGCCTTGAGCAAGGCGTAGCGATCCCGGTGCAACGGTAGATATGCCGCCAGATTACGCTGCAAGTAATCGAAGTTACGCGCGATTTCCTGAGCCAATGCCGCGTCAGTCATGGTGCCTCCGCAAACAAGATAACACACCGGATTCACGGCGTGAATCCCCCGCCGTTACCCCAGCGGCCGCCCTTCGGGGTCCATCAGCACCTCGCGGCGGCCGACATGGTCGGGGCGCGAGACGAGGCCGTCGCGTTCCATCCGCTCGATGAGGCGCGCGGCGGAGTTGTAGCCGATGCGCAATTGCCGCTGCAGCCAGCTGGTCGACGCCTTCTGGCTTTCCGCCACCAGCTGGCGCGCCTTCCTGTATTGCTGGTCCTCGGCCGAATCCTCGCCCGTCGGCGCGCCGTCCAGGGCGAAGCCGCCGTCCTCGGGCTCCTCGGTGACGCTCTGGATATAGTCGGGCGAGCCCTGCGATCGCCAATGGTCGGCGACGCGGCGCACCTCGTCGTCGCTGACGAAGGGACCGTGGACGCGGACGATGCCCTTGCCGCCGGGCATGTAGAGCATGTCGCCCTTGCCCAGCAGCTGCTCGGCGCCCTGCTCGCCCAGGATCGTGCGCGAATCGATCTTGGAGGTGACGTGGAAGCTGATCCGCGTCGGCAAATTTGCCTTGATCACGCCCGTGATCACGTCGACCGAGGGGCGCTGCGTCGCCATGATCAGGTGGATGCCCGCCGCGCGCGCCTTCTGCGCCAGCCGCTGGATGAGGAACTCGACCTCCTTGCCCGCGGTCATCATCAGATCGGCGAGCTCGTCGACGATGACGACAATCTGCGGCAACGGCTCGAATTCGAGCACCTCCTCCTCATAGACCGGCTGGCCGGTCTCGGGATCGTACCCAGTCTGCACCCGCCGGCCGAGCGGCTGTCCCTTGGCCTTGGCCGCGCGCACCTTCTCGTTGAAGCTGGCGAGCCCGCGGACGTTGACCGAGGCCATCATCCGGTAACGGTCCTCCATCTGCTCGACCGCCCATTTCAATGCGCGGATCGCCTTGGGCGGATCGGTGACGACGGGGGCGAGCAAATGCGGAATCCCGTCATAGATGCTGAGTTCGAGCATCTTGGGATCGATCATGATCATTTTGCACTGGTCCGGCCCCAGCCGGTAGAGCAGCGACAGGATCATCGCGTTCAAGCCCACCGACTTGCCCGATCCGGTGGTGCCCGCGACCAGCAGGTGCGGCATCGGCGCGAGATCGGTGATGACGGGATCGCCGGCGATGTTCTTGCCCAGGATCAGCGGCAGTTGCGCGGATTGATCGGCGAAGGCCTGGCTGCCGATCAGCTCGTGCAGCGCCACCGTCTCGCGATTCTTGTTGGGCAGCTCGATGCCGATCACGGTGCGGCCGGGGATCGTCGCGACACGCGCCGAGATGGCGGACATGTTGCGCGCAATATCGTCGGCCAGCGCGATCACGCGGCTGGCCTTGATGCCGCTCGCCGGCTCAAGCTCGTACATGGTGACGACGGGGCCGGGCCGCACCTCGGTGATCGCACCCTTCACATGGAAATCGTCGAGCACCGATTCGAGCAGCCGCGCATTGCGTTCGAGCCCGTTCTTGTCGATCGACCCGGCGGGCGCGGGCGGCGCGGGCACCAGCAGATCGATGCCGGGCAGGTCGTAACCGTCGCGGAAGTCGAGGCTCGCCTGCTGCGCCGCCTTGGGTTTGGCGGCCGACGGCGCCAGCGCGCGCTCGGCGATCACCGGCGCGGGGCGGTCCTCCAGCACAGCCCTGGCGCGCGGCGCGGCCTTGGGCAGCGGCTCGGCGCGGATGACGGGCGTATCGAGATCGCCGTCGCTCTCCGCCTTCTGGCGGCGGCGGAACAGCCAGTCGCGCTCGCTGACGTCGAGGTCGAGGCTCCTGGCCCACAGGATGACGCCGCCGATCGCGGTCAGCGCACACAGGCCGCGCACGATCCACAGCGCGATCGCCGGATCGCCGATGAAGCCCGTCGCCCAATGGATCAGCGCCGCGCCGATCAGGCCGGCGATCCCGCCCCAGCCGGCGGGCAGCGCGGCGACCGCGTCGCCCTCGACCAAGGTCAGCGCGATCGCCATCAAGGCGATGCCGGCGAGCGTGCCGCGCAGCATTCCGGGCCACGGCCCCACCGGATCGGCGCGCCACAGCCGCGCGGCGCAGACCAGCGCCAGCGGCAGCACCAGCGCGATCGCCGGGCCAGCCAGCGACAGCAGGGCGTCGGACAGATAGGCGCCGGGCATGCCGACCAGGTTGCGCACCGGGCCGCCCGCGGCGGTGTTCCACGCCGGATCGCTGGTGTGGTAGCTGGCGAGCGCGAGCAACGTCAGCACCACGCCTGCGAACAGCGCGATCGATCCGATGAGCGCGCCCGACCGGATCGCGCCCGCGCGCATCGCCTCGCGCCACAGCGGCGTGCCCTGCCTCTGCGCCCGGCTGGCCATGTCGTTCGTCCCCCGAATATCCACAGCGAAGAATCCCAGATGCGGAGTCCGGCGTCAAGGCGGCAGCCAAGCCAGTCGCCCCCGCGCAGGCGGGGGCCGCCGAGTTTGTGGCACACCGGCCGCCACGCTTGCGGACTGAGGTCCCTGCCTGCGCAGGGGCGACGTGGCTTTCCGGACCGCTCCGAACATTCTACACCGCTGCCATGCAGCACACCGACGTCATCATCCTCGGCGGAGGCCTGGTCGGCCTGACGCTGGCGCTCGCGCTCGACGCGCATGGAGTCGCGAGCGTGGTGATCGATCCAGCCGATCCGCAGGCGATGCTCGCGCCCGGCTTCGACGGCCGCGCCTCGGCGATCGCCAGCGCCAGCCACCGCATGCTCGAGGCGATCGGCGTGGCGGACCGCATCGCCGGGCTCGGCTGCCCGATCAAGGCGATCCGCGTCTCCGACGGGCTGGAGCCGGGCGCGCTCGATTTCGTGCCCGACGAGGGCGATGGCGCGCTCGGCACGATGTACGAGAATCGGGCGCTGCGCCGCGCACTGTTCGACGCGGCGGACGAGGCGAAGCACGTCACGCTCGCCATGCGCCACCGCACCGTCTCGCAGGATCGCGACGCCGCGGCGGCGACCGTCACGCTCGACGACGGCCGCACCGTCACCGCGCCGCTGCTGGTCGCGGCGGAGGGGCGCAACTCGCCGACGCGCGCCGCCGCGGGGATCAACGTCGCGCGCTGGTCCTACGATCATGTCGCGATGGTCACCGGCATCAGCCACGAACGGCCGCACGACAATGTCGCGTATGAGATCTTCTATCCCGCCGGGCCCTTCGCCATCCTGCCGATGATCGACGGCGAGGATGGCCGCCACCGCTCGGCGATCGTCTGGAGCACGCACGCCGCCGACGCGCCGGGCCTCGCCAAGCTCAGTGACCGCGCGCTGGCGCATGAGCTCGAAAAGCGCATGGGCGGCTTTCTGGGGACAATCGCGATGAACGCGCCGCGCGCCTCGTATCCGCTCGGCTTCCACCACACCGCGAAGATCACCGCCGAGCGGCTCGCCCTGGTCGGCGACGCGGCGCACGGCATCCATCCGATCGCCGGGCAGGGCCTCAACCTCGGCCTGCGCGACGCGGCGGCGCTCGCCGAGGTCATCGTCGAGGGGATGCGCCTCGGCCTCGATCCCGGCGACGCCCAACTGCTCGCGCGTTACGAACGCTGGCGCGCGCTCGACACCTTCATGGTCGCCGCCTCGACCGACGGCCTCACCCGCCTGTTCGGCCTGCCCGGCAAGACGGCGAGCGCGGTGCGGCGGTTCGGCCTCGGCGCGGTGCAGCGCATCCGGCCACTGAAGGATCGCTTCATGGCCGAAGCGCGCGGCGAGAGCGGGCAGCTGCCCAAATTGCTGCAAGGGGTGACGGTCTGATCCCGCCCGCCACGCGTTTCCGCGATACCCAGCGCGGCGTCGCGCGCGGCATGGCGGCCGCGCTGGCGGTATCGGTCGTCGTGCTGCTGGCGGCGCTCAACTGGGGACAGGCGCAGCCGATCGAAACGCGTCTCGTCGCGGCGGCGACGGCCATGGCGGTCCTCGCGGCATGGCTCGGCGCCGCCATCGCCCGCGTCGCCTGGCTGCGCTTCCATACGCCCTCGGCGATCGATGCCGGCGGCGCCGACGATCCGACCGACGCGGCGCTCCAACGCGGCCAGGCGATCCTGCAGAACACGCTCGAACAGGCCGCGCTCGCCGCGCTGGTGCTGATCGGCCTTGCGGTCGCGCTCGATCGCTCGGCGCTCGCCATCGCCGCGCTGGCCGGGCTGTTTTCGATCGGACGGACATTGTTCTGGGCGGGCTATGCGGGGGGCGCCGCGGCGCGCGCCTTCGGCTTCGCGCTGACCTTCTACCCCTCCATGCTCGCGCTGCTGGCGCTGCTCCTCACGCTTTCGCATCGCGCGCTGAGCTAGGTTATAGGGGGGCGTCCCGACCGACAGGTGCGCCGATGACCGTCCAGCTCAACCACACCATCGTCTGGTGCCATGACAAGATGGCGTCCTCCGCCTTCCTCGCCGGGATTCTCGGCTGCGTGCCGCCCGAGCCCTTCATGCACTTCATGGTCGTCACGCTCGACAATGCGGTATCGCTCGATTTCATGGAGAAGACCGGCGATATCGCGCTCCAGCATTATGCTTTCCTGACCGACGAGGCGGGCTTCGACGCCGCCTTCGCGCGGATCGAGACCGCCGGCCTGCAATATTGGGCCGACCCTGCGCGGACCAGGCCCGGCGAGATCAACCATCATGACGGCGGCCGAGGCGTCTATTTCCCCGATCCCGACGGACATCTCCTCGAAATCATCACCAGGCCCTATGGCAGCGGCTGATCGGGCGCGCTAAGCGCCGGACATGATCGCCCCTCGTCAGTATCGCCCGGCGGTCGCCTTCATCCTCGTCACCGCGATGCTCGACGTCATGGCGATGGGCATCGTCATCCCGGTGCTGCCCGCGCTGATCGAGGAGTTCGCCGGCTCGGCCGCGAGCGCGGGGGTGTGGAACGGCACATTGGTCGCTTTGTGGGCGGCGATGCAGTTCCTCTTCTCGCCCGTCATCGGCTCGCTCTCCGACCGGTACGGCCGCCGCCCCGTGATCCTGATCTCGACCCTGGGACTCGCAGCCGACTGGGTGCTGATGGCGCTCGCACCCAATCTGTGGTGGCTGGCGGTGGGGCGCATATTGGGCGGCATCACCTCGTCGAGCTTCACCGCGGTCTACGCCTATATGGCCGACATCACCCCGCCCGAGGGCCGCGCCCGCGCCTACGGCCTGATCGGCGCGGCGTTCGGCCTCGGCTTCGTCGCGGGGCCGGCGCTGGGCGGCGTGCTGGGCGAGTTCGACGCGCGGCTGCCCTTCTGGGTCGCCGCGGGCATGTCGGGAATCGCCTTTCTCTACGGCCTGGTCGTGCTGCCCGAATCGCTGCCCGCGGACCGGCGGATGGCCTTTTCCTGGCGACGCGCCAACCCGCTCGGCGCGCTCAAGCTGCTGCGCTCGCACCCGGAGCTGACCGGCCTCGCCAGCGTCAACTTCCTGCTCTACTTCGCCCATCACGTCTTCTCGGCGGTCTACGTCCTCTATGCCGGGCACCGCTACGGCATCGGCTCGTTCGAAGTCGGGCTGATGCTCGCGGCCGCGGGCCTGCTCGACATGGCGGTGCAGGGCGCGCTGGTCGGGCCGGCCAGCAAGCGGCTGGGCGATCGCAGGACGATGCTGGTCGGGCTGGTCGGCGGCGCGGGCGGCCTCCTGGCGATGGGGATCGCCCCCACCGCCGAGCTGTTCGCGCTGGCGCTGCTGCCCAACGCGCTGTGGGGCCTCGCCATGCCGACCCTGCAGGCGATGATGACGCGGCGCGTGTCGGAGCGCGAGCAGGGCCAGCTGCAGGGCGCCAACAACAGCGTCGCCAGCATCGCCGGGGTCGGATCGCCCTTGTTCTTCGGCTGGGTTTACGGCCTGTCGATCGCAAGCCTGCCGGGCCTGTCCTTCGCCATCGCCGCGGCCACCCTGCTCGGCGCGGCCTTCGTCGCGCTCGGCATCGGCCGCGCGGCTACGGAAACGGCCTGACCGTCCGTCACCGCACCTCCGCGCCGCCCTCGTCCTGCTTGCGGCGCCAAGGCCAGGTGCCCTCGATCTCGGTTTCGAGCGAGAAGCTGAGAAATGTGCGGATGAGCACGATCATCGCCAGCAGGCCGACGCTCTCCAGCGTGAGCGGTGCCGTCACCGTAGCGATGATATCGGCGCCGACCAGCAGCTCGAGGCCGAGCAAGATACCCCGGCCAAGATTGGCGCGATACCGGTCATAAGCGGTCTTGCGCGCGCCCCGCGCCGCATCTCCGGCGAACTTGGCGGTCGCCAGCAGCACCGAAACCAGTATCACCGCGACGCCGAACAGTTCGAGCGCGGCCGCGAATGGATCGATCAGGCCGAAGAGATTTTCCGTCATCGCCTACCTCGCCTTCAGCTGCTGCGCCTCTTCCATCAGCATCACCGGCACACCCTCGATCACCGGATAGGCGAGCCCGGCCTCATCGGACACCAGCCGCTGCGCCGCCTCGTCATAGCGCAGCCTGGTGCGCGTCGCCGGGCAGACCAGTATCTCCAGCAGCCAGGGGTCGAGGCTCACTGCCCAAACCTCACTGCAGCGTCACCCGGTCCTCGCCGTCGTGGCGGCCGAAGAACTGCATCAGCTGGACGATCAGCTCCGCGCGCGAGGACAGGTCGGGCGCCTCGAGCAGCGCCTGCTTGGCGGCGACGTCGAACGGCGCGATCTGGGCGATGCCGTTGACCAGCGCCTCGTCGTCGAGCCGCGTCACCGCCTCCCAATCGACCGCATAGCCCTGCGCGTCGGCGAAGCGCCGCGATTCCATCTCGAGCGAGGACCGCTCGGCGAGCGCCAGCGTCTCGTCCTCGCGCGGCGGCAGCAGCTCGGCCTCGACCTGGCGGAAGGCGGTGGTCACCTCCAGCTCGCGGATGATGCGGAACAGCGCGATGCCTTCGAGGACGAGGTTGGATCGCCCGTCCTCGAGCATCTCGACATCGGCGATGCGGCCGACGCAGCCGATGTCGAACAGGGGCGGCCGCGCCGCCTCGCCCTTTTCGGCGAGGCCGGGGCGCGGCTGGACCATGCCGATCCGGCGGTCTCGCGCCATCGCGTCGCTCACCATCGCGCGGTAGCGCGGCTCGAAGATGTGCAGCGGGAGGTGCATGCGCGGGAACAGCAGCGCGCCGGGGAGCGGAAAGACCGAAAGCCGGGTCGCCTCCGCCGCCATCAGCCGAACAGGATCGCGGAGAGCCTGCGCCGTTGCTGGCCGACCCAGGGGTCCTCCAGGCCGACCGCCTCGAACAGCTTCAACAGCCGCGTGCGCGCCGCGCCCTCGTTCCAGTCCCGGTCCGCGGCGATGATGTGGAGCAGCGAGCTCGCCGCGGCGTCGTTGTCGCCCGCCGCCATCTCGGCGCCGGCGAGCTCGTAGCGCGCGGCATGGTCGTCGGGATTGGCGTCGACCGCGGCTTTGAGCGGAGCGAGGTCGTCCACCGCCGGCGCTTCCTGCGCCAGCGCCAGCGCCGATCGCGCGCGCGCCACCTCGGGCGCCCTCGCTGCCTCCTCGCCCAGCGCGTCGAGCGCGGCGCCCGCTTCGTCATGGCGCCCGAGCGCGATAAGCGCCCGCGCGCGCCCGGCCGTGACGACGGCATGGCCCGGCGCCATCTCGGCGATCTGGTCGAAGATGTTGAGCGCGCGCGCGGCGTCGCCCTCGGCCAGCACGCCCTCCGCCATCGCGATCAGCGGCTCGATCTCGGCCTCGGCGCTCGCCGCCTCGCTCTGGACCGGAAGCTGGCCGAGGATCTGGTCGAGCGTCGTCTTCAGCTGCGATTCGCTCCTGATCTGGCTCAGATCGGCGACCGGCTGGCCCTGGAACATCGCATAGATCGTCGGTATCGAGCGCACCTGGAACTGCGCGGCGATGAATTTCTCCTGGTCGACGTCGATCTTGGCCAGCACCACGCCCTTGTCGGCATAATCGGCCGCGACCTTTTCCAGCATCGGCGCGACCTGCTTGCACGGCCCGCACCATTCGGCCCAGAAATCGAGGATGACGAGCTTCGTCATCGACGGCTCGACCACGTCCTTGCGGAACCGCTCGACCGCCTCCTTGTCCGCCGCACTCAATCCCAGCGTCGCCAATGCCAATCTCCTTCGTGTCGCGCCCATATGGGGGCCAGCCTGCAAGGCTGCAAAGCCTTTCCTAAACCCCTTGCCTCCCCGCAAAGCCGCTGCTAGTGGCCCCCACCTTACCCGCCCGGATGTCGATGCCGGGCCAGGCGCCAGAGCGGGCGTAGCTCAGGGGTAGAGCACAACCTTGCCAAGGTTGGGGTCGAGGGTTCGAATCCCTTCGCCCGCTCCAATTTCCGACATTTTCGGTGTTTCCGGGGTTACGACGAGGGTTACGAAGCCCTTGGTCGCGAGCCCGCGGTCTTTAGCGTCCAAATCGGAGCGATCGGACCCTGTCCGTTCTCATTGCTTCCCTGTGTCGCCAGCCCGCTGTATCAGAACGCTCTAACAACAGGGTGTTTTCAATGGCAGAGCGATGGCTGGGGCTTACGGCCTCAAAGGAGGCGGTGGTCGTGGTCGATGCCACCATACCGGACGACGACGGTCCGATACTGATCAACGCGGACGACACATGGCGCGTGCAGAAGGGCGACCGCCCGGCCGCCTACAACGTGCTTCACCAGCAATGCGCCGACTACGTCCGAGAGAATGGGATAGACAGCGTTGTCGTTAAGGCCAGCGCCGTCGCGGGGAAGGGCTCCGCCACCCTAGGCTTCCTGCTCAGCGCGGAGGTCCGGGGCGTCGTCTTGGCGGCCGCCGCCTCGCAGTGCCCGGTGAAGGCGCTGTCGAAGGCGGTGATCAGCAAGACCTACGGGGACCGCAAGGTCGATGAGTACGTTGCAGACGACGCATTCTGGGCGGCCCAGACCACGGGCGGAAACCTGCGGAAGCTCAGCCGCGAGGCCGCGATGCTCCTAATTGCGGCGAGGAACGCATAGTGGCGGATTTCGTATCGGGGCTGAAGATCGGCGATAAACTGGGAAACGGCGCGTTTGGCGAGGTCTTTCGGGGCAACGACCCGGCACACGGCGAGGTCGCGGTGAAGGTTCTCAAGCGCGAGTGGTTTCACGACGACGCGACGTGGCCCGATTACAAGGCTGGCTACCTCGCTGAAGCCCAAAACCTCGCGAAGGCAACTCACCGCAACGTCGTCCAAGTCCATCATGTCGTCGAGGCCCCGGACGGTGACAGCGTGGTCATCTGCATGGCGTTTTGTCCCGGGGGGTCTCTCCAAACGCCGTTCGAAAATGGGCCGATGACGCTTTCCGCGGTGCGGAAGGTTGGCACGGACGTTCTGATGGGCCTCAGCACCATGCACACCCGGGGGCTGATCCACCGCGATATTAAGCCCGCGAACATCCTCCTCAACATCAAAGCGGAGGCCCAAATCAGCGACTTCGGGCTCGTCACCGACGACCTCGTACTCGGCTACGCATCGCAGGCCGGGTACAGCGATCACATCGCTTACGAGGTCTGGAACGGGAAGGGCACCAGTGCCAAGTCGGACGTTTGGGCGCTGGGCATGACGCTGTTCCGCCTGCTCCACGGCAAGGTGTGGTACGAGGCGGCAAGCGCCACAGCGCCTGAAAGCCATTCCCGCTGTCGATCACCGCCGACGGCCTGGACCGGTATGCCTCAAGGGACACAAGGATGCGCTCGCGCTCAGCCTGCCAGTCCCCGCCCTTCGCCGGGTCAATATCGACGTGGAGCAGCGCGACCGCCGCGACCTCCGTCTTCGCGGCCTTCTTCTCAGGCGCGCCAACCGGCGGATTGACCATGTAGTAGCAGTTCTGCCGCCCGGCGAAGCGGGCGATCCACCCCGCGCCCGCCTTGGCGTCGAAGTGTGTGTCGGTGGTGGTTCGTCCGCCCCCCAACGGGATGGCGGTCAGCGTCACACCGGGAAAGGCGCTCTCGGCCGGGCGAAGCCAAGCAAGGAACCTCGCCGTCTCGGTTTCGGTATTGGGCTCGTCGGCCATCAATTCGCACTCACGCTCAGCCCGGCGGCCAGAGCGGGTCGGTTCACAGGTTCGGCAAGTCGATCAAGGGACGGGTCTCTGCCCCGTCGCGCCGGGGAGCTATACTTCCCCCCGGTGCTGGTATTTGATCGTCCCGGCACCGCCTGAGAAC
The DNA here is from genome assembly GCF_003515075.1 of Sphingomonas gilva. Taxonomy (GTDB): domain Bacteria; phylum Pseudomonadota; class Alphaproteobacteria; order Sphingomonadales; family Sphingomonadaceae; genus Sphingomonas; species Sphingomonas gilva. The sequence goes on along the minus strand of NZ_QWLV01000003.1, from coordinate 188,542 downwards.
TCGGTCCCGCCCCCACTCAGTCTCCCGGGGGTGGGACCATCTTCAGGCGGCCTCGCGGGCGTCCTGCTTCGCGCGCTTCCACGCCTCCACCTCGCCCCGGACCCACGCCACACGGCGCGGCGACAACGGCACCTGACGGGGGAAGTCCCCGGCGCGCATCATGCGGTAGAGGACGGGCTTGCTCAGCGAGGTCTCGCTCATGACCTCCCGAAGGGGCATGTACTCGACGGGTTCAACGGCCTGCGACACGGCGGCTTGCTCCTTGCTTGCCCGCTGGCGCGCGGGGGTCAGGGCTCTTTTCGGGCCGCTAGGGCTCTCGGGTAATCTGGTTAGGCGAAGTTACCCTTATCCCCGCCCCTTCACTTCATCCCGAGCTGTCGGGCGGCGCGGTAGCCAGCCCTGCTTCTCAAGACGGCGCAGCATGTGACCAACGCGCCGCCGAGCCTCTTCCTGGGACAGGAGAAAGGTCCGGCTCACCTCAGCAGCGATCGGCTCAATGGCAGGCTCAAGCGGGACATAGCCGCCGAGCTCTTGTCGACATCGCACTGACCATAGGAACTCGACCACCGGGCTCAAACCGTCGATCTGTATAGGCGCGCCGGTCGGCTTCTTCATCTCATCAATCAACGCGTCCACCAGCGGAGCGATGTTTGGAAGATGGTCGTCCGCCTCGTCCTTAAACATGGTGTTTACGCCACAGACGAGGTGCCACTGCACATCATCGTCAAGCGCGCTCCAGGCCTTCTTCAAAGCGTGCAACTTCGCCTGCAACTTGCGATACTCGCCTTTGTCCCGGGGTCGGAGGTCCATATCCGCGTCGCTGCCGAACTCCAGAAACTCGGTCATGGCCGCGAGCTCCGCCCGCTGAGCGTCAGTCAGCTCCATTGCCGCCCCCACAGCTCCAGCGCCGCCAGCTTCTCAGCGAAGTAGTCGTGCACGTTGTACGTGCCAGCAACGCCGCCCAGCTCATGCCCCAGCACGCGCTCGATGTGCTCCACCGACACCCCGATCTCCGCCATGCCGGTGGCGACCGAGCGCCGGATGTCGTGCACCGTGAAGGTCGGCATGGGCGGCAGCTCCACGCCCTCCTCCCTCGCCTTCTCCGCGCGCTTCGCGATGGCCCTGTCCAGCCGGTCCTTCGCCTTGGAGAAGCCGCTGACGGGTGCCTTCCCCGGCGGCGACTTCGAGTGCATCCCGCTTAACAGATACGGACCTGCTTTGTGGCGCGGCAGGCCTTTCACAATCGCGGCGGCCGGGGCGGACAGGGGGTACTCGTGCGTCTTGCCGGTCTTGTAGGCCGCCGCGGGCACGCGAACGCCGCGCCCGCAGTCTTGGCGCTCGAACAGCCAACCGACTTGCAGCTCTGCAACTTCCGACCGGCGCTGCCCCGTCAGGATCAGCAGCCTGAACATCTCGCGGAATGGGTAGCCCAGGTCGCCCGCAGCGTCCCACACTCGGCGAAGCTCCGCCCGCGTCAGCTTGTTGTCGCGCGGGACGTATCGCTCGGGCCGCTTGAGCCCGAACATCGGGCTTGCGGTGAGGCCGTGTTCATCTCGGTCGACCACCCAGTTGAACATGGCACTCAAGTGCTTCCGAACCTCCAGCGCAGCCGCCGGGGTGCGCTCGCGGACGACCTTGTCGAGCAAGGCCTGCACGTCGGCGCGGCGGATGCTCTGGATTGGGCGCTCGCGCCACTCCGGCACCACGACGTTCTGAAGCCAGCGCTCCACGTTGCGCCATTCCTTCACCTTGCGCTTGGCGTGCCGCTCGACGAACTGCCCGGCCAACACCTCGACGCAGTTGGGATCGCGCCCGCCCGTCGCCTCCAGAGCCTTCGCGGTCTCCGCCGCCGCCTTGCGCTCCCCGGCCCAGTCACGCCCCTCATCGGCCGCGTCCATCGCCTCCCGCGCCAGCGCGCGGGCCTTGTCGAGCTTGATGTGCGGATATGCGCCCAGCGACGCGCGCCTTGGGTCGCCCTTGCTGCTGCCGTCCGCCCCCGTTCCGCGCACGCGGTAGACGACCGACCACGTTTTCGCGCCGTGCTGGCTCACCCGCAGCCGCAGGCCGGGGCAGCCGGTGTCCCGGTGCTCGATTCGCGTCCGAGTCGGCGCGGGGCGCATCGCCTCGACAGTCTGCGCGCTCAATCTTGTCTGCTTCGTCACGTCCCTCACGGACTGGCTTTCGGCGGCGGTGGGCATCGGTCAGCGGCTCCTAGGGTTACGGCTAGGGTCTTAGCGGTAGGGGTTACGCCCCGCCGCTGCCCGGCCCTTCCAGAGACGAACCGATAACGCCAAATGCCCGCAATAGCTATGGTTTCCGGGGATTACGCAATACGGTAGAGACTTCGGGCCGCTATCAGAGACTCGCGGGCTCGACCTTGCCAAGGTTGGGGTCGAGGGTTCGAATCCCTTCGCCCGCTCCAGCGCGCCACGCGCAGATTTAGCATAGCTAAATCGCCGCCTCGGGGTGGCGCGCCCGGCCGGCGGCGCTACAGCGCCGACCGACGACGCGGCTTCGCCGCGTCGCTGACAGAACGAGGCGTGCGTGACCAACCAGAAAACCGTCTTCTCCGGCGTCCAGCCGACCGGCAACCTCACCATCGGCAATTATATCGGCGCGCTCTCGCTGTGGGTCGCCGAGCAGGACAAGCACGACAACATCTTCTGCATCGTCGATCTCCACGCGCTGACCATCCCGGAGGCGATCACCGCCGCCGGCCTGCGCGAGAAGACATTGGACGTCGCCGCGCTCTACATGGCCTGCGGCATAGACTCGGACAGGTCGCTGATCTTCGTCCAGAGCCAGGTGCGCCAGCATTCGGAGCTCGCCTGGATCCTCAACTGCGTCACGCCGATGGGGTGGATGAACCGCATGACGCAGTTCAAGTCCAAGTCCGAGAATGTCGAGACGATCGGCGTCGGCCTGTATGATTATCCCGTGCTGATGGCGGCGGACATCCTGGTCTATAACGCGGATCTGGTGCCGGTCGGCGACGACCAGCGCCAGCATCTGGAGATCGCGCAGGACATCGCCCAGCGCTTCGGCAACCTTTTCGGCTATCAGTTCACCCGGCCGGAGATGCTCGCGCGCAAGGAAGGCGCGCGGATCATGGGCCTCGACGATCCGACCGCGAAGATGAGCAAGTCGTCAAGCGCCAGGGGCCATGCCGTCGGCATCCTCGACGAGCCCGCGGCGATCATGAAGGCGTTCAAGTCGGCCAAGACCGATTCGGGCAGCGGCGTCGACCTGTCGCAGCCCTTGTCGCCCGGCGTGGTCAACCTGATGGCGATCTACGGCGCCTTCACCGGCAAGACCCGCGCCGAGTGCGAGGCCGAGTTCGACGGCGCCGGGTACGGCAAGCTCAAGACGACGGTCGCCGACGCGGTGATCGCCGGCCTGACCCCGGTCCGCGAGCGCTTCCACGCGATCCGCGGCGACGAGGCGGGCCTGCGCCGCATCCTCGACCGCTCGGCCGAAGCCGCCGCCGCGCGCGCCGAAGCGACGATGGTCGAGGTCAGGCAGGCCGTGGGGATCGGTTAGGCTAGCCCGTCGCCCCTGCGCAGGGCACCCAGCAAAGTATTACTTTGCTGGGACCCAAGGCAGGGGCCTCCGGGTTTGTGGCACTTCCAAAGCCGCACTTGCCGACTGCGGCCCCTGCTTGCGCAGGGGCGACGGGACATCAAAACAGCGTCTGCAGCCCGATCTCCTGATCGGTGAAGCCGGTATAGATCATGCTGCCGGCGACATAGAGGATCACCAGGAGGCCGATCCAGGCGATCCAGCGGTAGCGCTCGATATATTTGGCGATGATGTTGGCGGCGACGCCCATCAGCGCGACGGCGAAGACCAGGCCGATCATCAGGATGCCGGGATGCTCGCGCGCGGCGCCCGCGACCGCCAGCACATTGTCGAGGCTCATCGACACGTCGGCGATGGCGACCGCCCAGGCGGCGGCGGCGAAGCTCTTGGCCGGCTTGATGTGCTCGGTCTCGTCGCCCTGCACCTCGGGCGATCCGGCGCCGCCCGACGGCTGCAGCTCGCGATACATCTTCCACGCGACCCACAGCAGCAGCAATCCGCCGGCGAAGACCAGCCCGACGATCTGGAGCAGCTGCGTCACCACCAGCGCGAAGGCGATGCGCAGCACCAGCGCGGCGATGATGCCGATCAGGATGACCTTCTTGCGCTGGTCGGCGGGCAGGCCCGCGGCGAGCGCGCCGATGACGATCGCATTGTCGCCCGCCAGCACGATGTCGATCATCAGCACCTGGCCGAAGGCGAACCAGGCGCTCGCATCGCCCGAAAACAGCGTGGCGATGTCGTTGACGATGTGGTTCCAGATCTCGGGCATCGGCTATCCCTGTGCGGTGCGTTGTCTTGGTTACGCGGGCGGGGGCGGTTAGGTTCCCCCTTGTTGCGCAGGCATGAGCGAAGCCCATGCCGCCGGCCGGGGCTTGAAGCCCCGCAGGCCGAGCCGGTTGCGGTCGGCTGGTCGTGGCCAGCCGGCAACCGGCTATTGATTCATGCTGTCGAAGAAGTCCTCATTGGTCTTCGAATCCTTCATCTTGTCGAGCAGGAACTCCATCGCGTCGATCGTGCCCATCTGCATCAGGATGCGGCGCAGCACCCACATCTTCGAAAGCTTGGACTTGTCGACCAGCAGCTCCTCCTTGCGCGTGCCGGACTTGCCGACGTCGAGCGCGGGGAAGATGCGCTTGTCGGCGACCTTCCTGTCGAGCACGATCTCCGAATTGCCGGTGCCCTTGAATTCCTCGAAGATCACCTCGTCCATGCGGCTGCCGGTGTCGATCAGCGCCGTCGCGATGATCGACAGCGATCCGCCCTCCTCGATGTTGCGCGCCGCGCCGAAGAAGCGCTTGGGCCGCTGCAGCGCGTTCGCGTCGACGCCGCCGGTCAGCACCTTGCCCGATGAGGGGACGACGGTGTTGTAGGCGCGGCCCAGACGGGTAATCGAATCGAGCAGGATGACGACGTCGCGCTTGTGCTCGACCAGCCTTTTCGCCTTCTCGATCACCATCTCGGCGACCTGGACGTGGCGCTGCGCCGGCTCGTCGAAGGTCGAGGAGATCACCTCGCCCTTCACGCTGCGCTGCATATCGGTGACTTCCTCAGGCCGTTCGTCGATCAACAGCACGATCAGGAACACCTCGGGGTGGTTGTCGGTGATCGCCTTGGCGATGTTCTGCAGCAGAACGGTCTTGCCGACGCGCGGCGGCGCAACGATCAGCGCGCGCTGGCCCTTGCCCTGGGGCGAGACGATGTCGATCACCCGCGCCGACTTGTCCTTGATCGTCGGGTCCTGCGGATCGAGCGTCAGCTTCTCTTCGGGATAGAGCGGCGTCAGATTGTCGAAATTGACGCGGTGGCGCACGGCTTCCGGATCGTCGAAATTGATCGTCGAAAGCTTGGTCAGCGCGAAATAGCGCTCGCCGTCCTTGGGCGCGCGGATCTCGCCTTCCACCGTGTCGCCGGTCCTCAGCCCGAACTTGCGCACCTGGTTGGGCGAGACGTAGATGTCGTCGGGCCCGGCGAGATAATTGGCCTCGGGGCTGCGGAGGAAGCCGAAGCCGTCCTGCAGCACCTCGATCGTCCCCAGCCCCATGATCTGGTCGCCATTCTCCGCCTGCGCCTTCAGGATGCCGAACAGCAGATCCTGCTTGCGCATCGTCGACGCGCCCTCGACGCCCAGCTCCTCGGCCATCTCGACCAGTTCGGCGGGGGCTTTCTTCTTCAAGTCTTTCAGATGCATGGATATTGTCCGCGTGGGGTTTGGATGTGGCCGGGCAGGGAAATTGCGGCTGGCACAAGCGGGGGATGTATTGGGATTCGCGGGCGCCACGGCGGACGCCGCGGCACGGATAGTGGCGGGTTAGGCTTGGGCCCGATTCAAGTCAAGCGCGCGTCAGAACGGCTTGACGATCACCAGCACGACGATGATCGCGACCGCGATCCCCGGCACCTCGTTGGCGATGCGCAGCGCCTTGCCGGACAGCTTGCGCTCGCCCTTGGCCAGCCGCCGGGCATAGCCCAGCATCCAGCCGTGATAGCCCGAAAGCAGGATCACCAGCGCCAGCTTGGCGTGGAACCAGCCCATCGTCCACGCGCCGATCGTGGAGGCGAGCAGCAGGCCGAGCACCCAGACGATCACCATCGACGGCGCCAGGATGATCCGGCGGAGCTTGTCCTCGCGCTCGATCCATTTGGCTTCCTCGGGCGATCCGGGCGCCGCCTCCTGGTGATAGACCAGGAAGCGCGGGAACATGAACAGCCCCGCCATCCAGAAGATGACGAAGATCAGGTGCGCGGCCTTCAGCCAGGGATACCAGGCCTGCAGCAGCGCGATCATGCGGTGGTTCCCCTCACGCGGTCCAGCAGCCGTTCGACATGCGCGATGGGGGTATCGGGCAAGATGCCGTGGCCGAGATTGAAGATATGGGGTCGCCCGGCGAAGGCATCAAGGATCGCGTCGACAGCCGCGTCCAGCGCCGCGCCGCCGGCGATCAGCGCCAGCGGATCGAGATTGCCCTGCACCGGAAGATCGGCCGGCAGGATTTCCGCTGCCCAATGCGGATCGACCGTCTCGTCGAGGCCGATCGCATCGGGCTTCACCCCCTCGACATAGGCCCGGAGCTTGCCGCCCGCGCCCTTGGGAAAGCCGATCACCGGTATGTCCGGATGACGCTCGCGCAAGGCTGCGACGATGCCCGCATTGGGCTCCACCACCCAGCGGTCGAATTGCGCCGGGCTGAGGCTGCCCGCCCAGCTGTCGAACAGCTGCACCGCATCGACACCCGCTTCGATCTGGCCGGAGAGATACTCGACCGTCAACGCGATGATCGCGTCGACGATATGGGTGAAGCGCGCCGGATCGCCATAGGCCAGCCGCCGCGTCTCGCCCTGGTCGCGACTGCCCTGGCCGGCGACCATATAGGTCGCGACCGTCCAGGGCGATCCGGCGAAGCCCAGGAAGGTCGTCGCTGCGGGCAGCTCGGCGCGCACCCGGCGGACCGTCTCATAGACCGGGTCGAGCCTCGCGCTCGCTGGAACCAGCTCGGCCAGCTCGCTGTCGGCCAGCCGCGGCGCGAGGCGCGGGCCTTCGCCCGTCTCGAACCACAGGTCCTGCCCCAGCGCATGGGGGATGATCAGGATGTCCGAAAACAGGATCGCCCCGTCGAAGCCGAAGCGGCGGATCGGCTGCAGCGTCACCTCGGCGGCGGCCTCGCTGTCGTTGACCAGTTCGAGGAAGCCGCCCTTTTGTTCCCTGAGCGCGCGATATTCGGGCAGATAGCGGCCCGCCTGGCGCATCAGCCATACCGGCGGGCGTTCGCGCGCCTTCCCTTTCAGCACGGCGAGCAACGGGCGATCGATCGCGGTCAGAACCGGTTCCTCTTCTTCAATATAAGGATTCTAGAAAAAGGATGTGATGGTAGTGGGCGGGCTGGAGCCGGGGATTAGGCGGGCGTCCAGCAAATGCCAACAGCTTGACTCGTCGGGCGGCGCGGGGGCGCGGCGATTCCCTCGTCTCCTCCGCATGATTCACAGGCTGTGGATTGGAACCGGGCGCTGTGGGCGGGGTTGTGGACGATTCATCGCCTTGTCCACGCCGGCGCGAAGACGCGTTCCGCGCTTGCGCCGGTGCGCGTTGTTATCCACACGCTTATCCCGAAATGACCCGTCTCCACCTCCACCTCCTGTCCGATTCCACCGGCGAGACGCTGGAGAACATCGCCAAGGCGGCATTGGCGCAGTTCGAGGGCGTCGAGACGATCCGCCATTTCTGGCCGATGGTGCGCACCCAAGGCCATCTCGACCGCATCCTTGAGGAGATCGCGCAGAATCCCGGGCTGGTGCTGTTCACCCTGGTCGATGGCAAGACGCGGATGATGCTCGAGACGCGCTGCCGCGCATTGGGCCTGCCCGCCGTGCCGGCGCTCGACGCGGTTACCGATGCGCTTTCCGCGATGCTCGGCCAGCAGGCGCATGGCCGCCCGGGGCGCCAGCATATGCTCGACGCCGCCTATTTCGCGCGCGTCGACGCGATCCAGTTCACCATCGCGCATGACGACGGCATCACGCCTGAGGATTGGGAGGAGGCGGACATCGTCCTCGCCGGCGTGTCGCGCACCTCGAAGACGCCGACCTCGATCTATCTCGCCAATCGCGGGTTCAAGACCGCGAACATCCCGATCGTGGTCGAAAGCCCGCCCCCGCCGACGCTCTTCACGCTCAGGAACCCGCTCGTGGTCGGCCTCACCACCAGCGCTGACCGGCTGATCCAGGTCCGCCGCAACCGGCTCTTGTCGCTCAATCAGGCAGCCGAGACCGCCTATGTCGATCAGGAGGCGGTCGCCGCCGAGGTGGCCTATGCCCGGCGCATGTTCGCCGACAATGCCTGGCCGGTGATCGACGTCACCCGCCGCTCGATCGAGGAGACCGCCGCGGCGATCATCCGCATGGTCTCCGACCGGGCCGAGGCGTGAGGCTGATCCTCGCCTCCAAGAGCGCCGCGCGCCGCGCGATGCTCGACGCCGCCGGCGTGCCGCATGAGGCGATGGCGGCGGGCGTCGACGAGGATTCGGCCAAGGCGAGCCTCGCCGCACTCCCCCCGCGCGATCTCGCCGATGCGCTCGCCGAGCTGAAGGCGCTGAAGCTCTCGCAGCGTCATCCGCAGGCGCTCGTCCTCGGCTGCGATTCGGTGGTGGCGCTGGAGAACGGGACCTTGCTCGACAAGCCCGCCTCGCGCGAGGAGGCCGCGGATCATCTCCGGCGCATGTCGGGCACACGGCACGATCTGTATAGCGCCGCCGTGATCGCTGAAGGCGGCCGGCCGGTGTGGCGCCACGTCGATTGCGCGCGGATGCACGTCCGCACCCTGTCCGAAGCCTTCATCCAGGATTATATTGGGGGGGAGTGGCCGGCGATTTCGGGTTGCGTGGGTGTTTATCGGATCGAGGGCCCGGGCGTTCAGCTGTTCGGCCGGATCGAGGGCAGCCATTTCACGATCCTCGGCATGCCGCTGCTGCCGGTGCTGGATTATCTGAGAACAAGAAAGTTGGTCGCGTCGTGAGTAAAGCATATGCCGAGGTCATCGGCGATCCGATCGCCCATTCGAAATCGCCGCTGATCCACCGTTTCTGGCTGGACGCGATGGGGATCGAGGGCGACTATCGCGCGACCCAGGTGACGCGCGAGGGACTGGCCGATTTCATCGCCCGGCGCCGCGACGATCCCGCGTGGCGCGGCTGCAACGTCACCTTGCCCCACAAGGTCGCGGTGATGGAGCATGTCGCCGATCCCGGCGACATCCGCGGCACGATCGGCGCGATGAACACCATCGTGCGCCAGGACGGCGGCCTGATCGGCACCAACACCGACGCCGCCGGCTTCTACGCCCCGATCGCCGACATGGACCTCTCCGGCAAGACCGTCGCGGTGATCGGCGCGGGCGGCGCCGCGCGCGCGGTGCTGTTCGCGCTCAAAAAGGCGGGGGTGGCCAAGGTGACCCTGCGCTGCCGCCAGCCATTGAAGGGCATGGTGCTGATCCACAAGATGGGGCTGGAGGGTGACGTCAAGGCGCTCGACGTGCCGATCCAGCCCGTCGCGCTCCTAGTCAACGCCAGCCCGCTCGGCCAGATCGGCCAGCCGCCGCTCGAGATCGACATCTTCCAGCTGCCGAGCAGCGCGACGGTCTATGATCTGGTCTACAACCCGGTGACCACCCCGCTTATCGCCAAGGCGGAGGAATTCGGGCTGGAAACGGTCGACGGGCTCGACATGCTGGTCGGTCAGGCGGCCGCCGCGTTCGAGCTGTTCTTCGGCAAGCCCCCGCCGCGCGATCGCGATGGCGAACTGCGCGAGCTGCTGATGGCATGATCCGCATCGGCCTCACCGGATCGATCGGCATGGGCAAATCGACCGTCGCGGCGATGTTCGCGGCCGAAGGCGTGCCGGTGTTCGACGCCGATGCGTGCGTCCACGCGCTGCAGGGCGCAGGCGGCGCGCTGGTCGCGCCGATCGAGCTGGCGTTTCCCGGCGCCACCGGCCCGGCGGGCGTGGACCGCGCCGCGCTGGGCGCGGCGGTGCTCGGCGACGATGCGGCGATGAAGCGGCTGGAGGGAATCGTCCACCCCGCCGTCCGGGCCGAGCGCGAACGGTTCCTCAAGACCCACGCCGATGCGCCGATGGTGCTGTTCGACATTCCCCTGCTGTTCGAAACCGGCGGAGACAAAGCGGTGGACGCGACCGTCGTGGTCTCCGCCCCGGCCGAGGTCCAGCGCGCGCGCGTCCTCGCCCGGCCGGACATGACGGAGGCCAGATTCGCCGCGATATTGGCCCGTCAGATGCCCGACGCGGAAAAGGTCGCGCGCGCCGATCACGTCATTCCGACCGGCGGTTCGATCGACGAAACCAGAGCGGCGGTGCGCGCGGTGATCGCTTGCCTCCGCGCGCCGAAAGGCCGATAACATCCCGCATGCGTGAAATCGTCTTCGATACGGAGACCACCGGCCTCAGCCCCGCTGGCGGTGACCGGATGGTCGAGATCGGCTGCATCGAGCTGATCAACCGGGTCGAGACGGGGCAGGTGTTCCACGCCTATTTCAATCCCGAACGCGCGATGCCGGCGGAGGCCTATGCGGTGCACGGCCTGTCGGACGCGTTCCTCGCGGCCAAGCCGCGCTTCGCCGAAACCGTCGCCGCGCTGATCGAATTCATCGGCGACGCGCCGCTGATCGCGCACAATGCGGGATTCGATTTCGGCTTCTTGAACAACGAGATGGCGCTGTGCGGCCAGCCCGCGGTGTGCCCGACGCGGATGGTCGACACGCTCGCCATCGCCCGCCAGCGGCATCCCGGCGCCAAGCACAGCCTCGACGCCTTGTGCACCCGCTACGGCATCGACCGCAGCCACCGCGTGCTTCACGGCGCGCTGCTCGACGCGCAGCTGCTCGCCCAGCTCTATGTCGAGCTGATGGGCGGGCGGCAGATCGGGCTCGGCCTCGACGCCGCCGTGATCGAAGTCGAATCCGTCAGCGTCGCCGCCGCGTCGCGCACGGCCGTCATCCGCCCCGCACGGCCCCATTCCGCTTCACCCGCCGAGCTCGCCCGCCATGCGGCCTTCGTCGCGACGCTCGACGATCCGCTCTGGCCCGCGGCGCCCGCCGCCCAAGCCACTGGTTGACGCTTCGGGGGCGCGTCCCTAGGTCGCGCCCTCATTTTTGAGGAGGTTCCCGATCATGGATATCCGCGTATCCGGCCATCAGATCGACGTTGGCGAGGCCCTGAAGACGCACGTCACCGATCGGCTCCAGGGAATCGCCGACAAATATTTCTCGCGCGCCATCTCCGCGCACGCCACCTTCGGCAGCGGGCCGCACGACAACGGCTTCACCTGCGACATCGTCGCGCATGTCATGCAGGGCCTGGTGCTGAAGGGCCGACACGACGCGATGGACGCGCACGCCGCGTTCGAGGGCGCCGCCGACAAGATCGAGAAGCAGCTGCGCCGCTATATGCGCCGCCTCAAGGACCGCAACTCGGGCGCGGGCGCCGCGAACGGCTATGACATCGCCGCCGATGCCGCGGGCTACACCGTGTTCCGCGAAGAGGCCGAGAGCGAGGAGGCGTCGGATCACCCGCCGATCATCGCCGAAACCCGCGTCGACGTGCCCGACGCCAGCGTATCGGACGCGGTGATGATGCTCGACTTGAGGAACACCAACGCGCTCCTGTTCCGCAATTCGGGCACCGGATCGTACAACATGGTCTATCGCCGCGGCGACGGCACGATCGGCTGGGTCGAACCGCAGCGCGCCGCCGGCTGAATCCCCCTTTGTTGGACCAATGATGACCGATCTCAGTGATCTCCTGACGCCGGCCAGCGTCGTCACCGGTGAGGCGGTGGCGGGCAAGAAGGCGCTGTTCCAGCAGATCGCCGCGCTCGCGGTCGCGCGTCTCGGCGTCGATCCGGTCGAGGTGGTCGAACGGCTGGGCGAGCGCGAGCGGCTGGGCTCGACCGGGTTCGGCGGCGGCATCGCGCTGCCCCATGCCAAGATGGCCGGATTGAGCGAGGTCGCGGCCTTCTTCATCCAGCTGCCCCAGGGAATCGAGTTCCAGGCGATCGACCATTTGCCGGTCGACCTGGTGTTCGCGTTGCTGTCGCCGCCCGATGCCGGGGCCGATCACCTGAAGGCGCTGGCCCGCGTGTCGCGGCGCATGCGGGAACGCACCTTCGTCGCCAAGCTGCGCGGCGCCGGCTCGGCCGATGCGCTCTACGCGCTGCTCGCCGGCGTCGAAGCGCGCGATGCCGCCTGACGGAAGCGGCAGGGCTGACAGCGGCGCGGAGGCGCATTTCCGCGCGCTCGAATCGCTCTATGCCGCCGCGCCGATCAACCGCCTGTTCCCCTCGCGGCTGCACATCGACACGCCCGGCGCGTCGCGGATCGAGTTCGAGATCGGCGAGGCGCACCATCACGCCGCCGGAGCGGCGCATGGCACCGCCTATTTCAAGATGCTCGACGATGCCGCCTTCTACGCGGCCAACAGCCTCGTCACCGATCGCTTCCTGCTGACCACGCAGTTCAGCCTGTTGTTCACCCGCCCGATCAAGTCCGGCCCGGTGACGGCGGAAGGGCGCTGGATCAGCGGCCAGCGCCGCGTGTTCGTCGCCGAGGCGCGGCTGATCGACGGCGAAGGCGAGGAGGCGGCGCGGGGCACGGGCACCTTCATGCGCTCGCGCATCGCGCTTGCGACGCTCCCCGGCTACGCCCGCACGGCATGACCCCGCGGCTCACCGCGGAGGTGCTGGTCAGCGCGCTCAGGAAGCGAATCGGGGCGGCGGGCGGCTTCGCCACCATCGTCCACAAGGGGGATGCGACCTCTGGCGCGATTCTCGTTCTGGCACATCATAACGGGCGGAATCCCGTCGCTCTGGAGCGGCAGATGGGCCTGGACGGCGGCTATGCGATGGCCGTTTCAGGCCCACAATCACCTGAAAACATTGCCGAAATAGAAGAATATGCGGAGCGGCGCCGCGCGCGTGATCCGGACCTGTGGGTGGTGGAGGCGAACGTCGCGGATGCGGAACGGTTCGCCGCTGAAACGATCGCCGGCGGTTGACTCTGTTGCGCCGCACAAGGCTTAGGGGTGCAACATATTGAAATGCGTTGCGCCGCCCTTTGTTCCCTGGGCGGTTACGCAGTCGGGGGGTAAGCCGCCGGAGCCAGTATCTTCGCTCCCGGGCCGGGCGGCCAACCGCAAAGCGCGAAGTTCGAATGAAACTCGTCACCCGTGCGGCCGCGATCTCGGCCGCTTTGACCGCTGCCGCCGCCCTGGCCTTTGCAAGCCCCGGCATCGCGGTTGAAGATGAAAGCGCGGCAGTCGTGACCCGCGCGGCCGGCATGGCGCCCGACGCCTCCCTGAGCACCGATCTGGCGACCGATATCGCCGCCACGCCCAGCACCGCTCCGCTGGTGGCCCCCACCATCGTCGATACCGCCAGCACCGCCGTCGCGGCGGCGCCGGTCGCCTTTGCGACATTGAGCGCCGCGGTCGCCGCGCAGGACACGCCCGGCACGCTCGATCGCGAGCTGGAATGCCTGGCGAGCGCCACATATTTCGAATCGCGCGGCGAGCCGCTCGAAGGACAGCTCGCCGTGGCCGAGGTGATCATCAACCGCGCCGAATCGGGGCGTTTCGCCGATTCGATCTGCGGCGTGGTGCACCAGCCCGGCCAATTCTCCTTCGTTCGCGGCGGCAAGATGCCGCCCGTCAACCGCAACAGCGACGCCTGGGAAGAGGCGGTGGCGGTCGCCCAGATCGCCCAGGACGAGGCCTGGGAAAGCAAGGCGTCCGACGCCTTGTTCTTCCACGCGCGCCGCGTCTCCCCCCGCTGGCGATTGAAGCGGGTCGCGGCCGTGGGCAATCACATCTTCTATCGCTGAGTTCGGCGGCCCAATACCCGTCGCCCCCGCGAAGGCGGGGGCCTTCCGGGTTTGTGGCACATCCAGCACCGCCTATGCCGACTGAGGCCCCTGCCTGCGCAGGGGCGACGGATGGGCAGACCTCAAATTTGCAGACGTTCGCGGGATGTTCTATCCCTGCGGACGATGCTGACCCGCCCCGCCGCCTGCGATTCCCCGCTCGACGAACGGTTGTGCGCCGCCGATGTCGCGCGCGGCGTGCAGCGGTTGTGGCTGCGGCATGACATCGTCGCCGCGCCCGAGGTCGCGCTGGGATCGGGCCGCCGCGCCGATCTGATGGCGATCGACGCGCGCGGGCAGATCACCATCGTGGAGATCAAGGTCTCGCGCGCCGATCTGCTCGGCGACGCCAAGTGGCGCGACTATCTGCAGCATTGCGACCGGTTCTTCTGGGCGGTGCCGGCGGGATTCGACTGCGCGCCGTTCGACTGGCCGGACATGCTGCCCGAGCGCGCCGGGCTGATCGTCGCCGATCGCTACGACGCGGCGATCCTGCGCGACGCCGCCTGCCATCCGCTGTCTGCCGCGGCGCGCAAGCGCGAGACGCTCGCCTTCGCCCGCCGCGCGGCGCGGCGGCTCCTGTTCATGGTCGATCCCGAGGCGGCCGTGCTGCCTTCGGGTTAGAGAACCGGGCCCGATACGCCCTTGGCCGGCTTGGTTTCCGCCTTCTCGATCAGCTCGAGCAGGATCGGCATCCGGGTATTGGCCTTGGCGTAGTCGCGCGCCGACATGCCCGCGATCACGTCCCTGCGATCGGGATCGGCGCCGTTCGCGATGAGCAGCCGGACCAGCTCGGGATCGCGCTTCTGCACCGCGCGGATCAGCGGGGTCTCGCCCGACCGGTTGGCCAGGTTGATATTGGCCTTGGCGGTGATCAGGCGGCGCACGCCTTCGGAGAAGCCTTCCTCGACCGCCTGCAGCATCGGCGTGTCGCCGTCATCGTCCTGCTGGTTGGGATTGGCGCCCTTGGAGAGGAGGAAGCCGAGCCAGGTCAGATCCTGGCGCGCGATGACGATCTGCAGCGCGCTTTCGCCCGTCGAGATGTCGCGCGAGTTGATCACGCGCGAACCGGGCGCCTCGATCATGCTGGTCACGGTGTTGCCGTCGCGCTCGCGCACCGCCTGCAGAAACTTGTACCCGTCGGAATAATTCTGTGCCGACGCCGTCATCGCGATGCCGCCCGCGATCAACGCCAGCGCCGCCCGAACCATCATTTGAATCATCGTCCACCCTGCCGGATTCATTCGATCTTGCAGTGCAGGACGTAGCAGGCCAAGGCTGGCCTTGTCATGAACCGAAGCATGTTTTTCGCCCTTGCGCTGCTCGCCGGCGCCTGTTCTCCGCAGGCGGGCAACGATCAGCAGGCCGCGGCGGGCCCGCTCGCCGGGGCGCGCATCGGCGGCCCGTTCAGCCTCGTCGACCAGGACGGCCGGCGCGTCACCGACAAGGACTTCGCCGGCAAATACCGCATCGTCTATTTCGGCTACAGCTATTGTCCGGACGTCTGCCCCGTCGACCTGCAAAAGCTGATGCAGGGATTGCGCCTGTTCGAACGCGAGAATCCGGCGGCGGCTCAGAAGGTCCAGCCCCTCTTCATCACCGTCGATCCGGTGCGCGACACGCCGGCGGCGCTCAAGACCTATGTCGCCGCCTTCCACCCGCGGCTGGTCGGCCTGACCGGCAGCGAGGCGGAGGTCGCCGCCGCGGCCAAGGCCTATGCGGTCTATTACCGCAAGGCGGAGAATGAAGGCGCCAGCGAATATCTGATGGACCACAGCCGCCAGACCTATCTGATGGGGCCGGACGGCAAGCCGATCGCGCTCTTGCCCCAGGACGAAAGCCCCGAGGCGGTGGCGGCGGAGCTGGCGCGATGGGTGCGCTGACCGGAAAATTCTGGGAGGACCTGCCGCTCGACCGGCTCGACCGCGCGCAGTGGGAGGCGCTGTGCGACGGCTGCGGCAAATGCTGCGTCCACAAGCTGGAGGATGACGAGACGGGTGAGCTGCATCCGACCAACGTCGCCTGCAAGCTGCTCGACCGGCGCAGCGGGCAATGTGCGGACTACCGCCACCGGCGCGCCTTCGTCCCCGAATGCGTCCGGCTGACGCCGCGGCTGGTGCGCGAGATCGAATGGCTGCCCGCGACCTGCGCCTATCGCTTGCGCGGCGACGGCAAGCCGCTCCCTGACTGGCATTATCTGGTGTGCGGCGATCGCGACGCGGTGCACCGCGCGGGCCAGTCGGTGCGCGGCTGGACCGTGTCGGAAAGCGACGTGGTCGATTTCGAGCACCATCTGGTCGAACGCGAGCTGTGATCCAGATCGCCGGCCTGGCGGTGACGGTGCGGCGCCATCCGCGTTCGCGCCGCGCCAGGCTCGCCTTCGACATGCGGTCGGGGACGCTGCGATTGAGCCTGCCGCCGCGCGCCTCGCTCGACCGCGCGATCGCCTGGGCGCGAACGCAGGAGGGCTGGGTCGAGGCGCAGAGCCGGCGAATGCCGCCCGCGCTGCCGCTGGCCGATGGCGTGGCGATCCCCTTCTGCGACGGAACGCTGACGCTGCGTCACGATCCGTCGCGGAAGCGCGGCGTGCTGCGCAAGGGCGACGTGCTGCACATCGGCGGCGCGCCCGATCGGCTGGCCGCGGCTACGCTCCGCTGGCTGCGCGCCGAAGCGTTGCGGCTGCTGTCGGCCGAGACCGCCGAGTTCGCCGCGCGCGCGGGCGTCCGCGTCACGCGCGTGTCCGTGGGCGATCCCAAGTCACGCTGGGGCAGCTGCGCCGCCTCGGGCGCGATCCGCTACAGCTGGCGCCTGATCCTGACGCCCGCGCATGTCCGCCGCGCGACCGTCGCGCACGAAGTGGCGCACCGGGTGCATATGGATCACTCGCCGCGCTTCCATGCGCTGGTGGCGGAGATCGCCGATGGCGACCCAAAGGCCGCGCGCGCCTGGCTGGCGCGGCACGGCGCGGCGATTCAGGGGATCGGCGTGGGCGCCGGCTCCTGATCGCGGCGCGGGGCGATGCGGCGCTCCTCGGCAGGTTGCTCCTGCAGCGGTTGACGGCCCGGCGGTTGGCGCACCGGCCGGTCCAGCATGCGGTCGATCCATTCCTGGTCCATCCGCTCCGGCGCGACGACATCCTCGCCGTCCTCGGGCGCCGTCACCGGCGGCGGACCGTCGAAGCCGGGCTCGAACTGGATCGGGTTGCCGTCCTCGTCGACAAAGTCGCCGCCCGGATAGCCGCCGGCATAATTGCCCGGATCGGGCTCGCCGAAATAGGCTTCCTCGTCGGGCTCGAGCTGCCATTCGGGCAGCGTCACCTGCGTGTCGAAGGTCTCGACGGGGCGCTTGGCGACCGCGACTTCCATGAAATCGTGGAAGGCGCGCGCCGGCGCGCGGCCGCCCTGCAGTCCGCCGACCGCGCGCGCGTCGTCGCGCCCCATCCACACGCCGGTGGTGATGCCGCTCGAAAAGCCCAGGAACCAGCCGTCCTTGTTCGACGAGGTGGTGCCGGTCTTTCCCGCCACCGGCCGGCCGATCTGCGCCGCCGCGCCGGTTCCGGTCGCGACTGCGGTCTGCAGCAGGTCGGTCATCTGCGCGGCGACATAGGGCGCGACCAGCACGCGCGAGGTGTCGACCTCATGCTCGTAGAGCACCCGGTCGCCTACGGTCGTCACCTTCTTGATGCCGAACGGCGTCACCGCGACGCCCTTCGCCGCGACCGAGGCGAAGGCCCGCGTCATGTCGATCAACCGCACGTCGCTGGTGCCGAGCACCATCGAGGGATGCGTGTTGACCGGCGTCGTGATGCCGAAGCGGCGCGCCATGTCCGCGACGGTGCCGAAGCCGACCTCCTGCCCCAGCTTGGCCGCGATCGTGTTGAGCGAATAGGCGAACGCCGTCCGGATATTGACCTGGCCGGAAAACCGGCCGGAGCTGTTGCGCGGGCTCCAGCCGCCGATCGTCACCGGTTCGTCGACCACCGCGTCGTCGGGCGTGATCCCGGCTTCGAGCGCGGCGAGATAGACGAACAGCTTGAATGCCGATCCCGGCTGGCGCACCGCCTGCGTCGCGCGGTTGTAGATCGAGGCGACATAATCCTTGCCCCCGACCATCGCGCGCACCGCGCCGCCCCGATCGAGCGCGACCAGCGCGCCTTGCGTCCCGCGCGGGGTGTTGGCGCGGATCGCGCGATCGGCGGCGCGCTGCATGTTCAGATCGAGCGTGGTGTAGACGTTGATCGGCTGCGTCGTCTCGTCGATCAATATGTCGAGCTGGGGCAGCGCCCAGTCGGTGAAATAGCGCACGCTGTTCTGCCGCGGATCGGTGACCAGCTCGACCGACTGCGGATCGGCCGCGGCGGCTTCGGCGGCGGTGATCTTGCCGGCCTCGCGCATCGTCTGGATGACGACGCCCGCGCGGCCGATCGCGGCTTCGGCATCGGCGGTGGGCGAGTAGTTCGACGGCGCCTTGACGAGCCCGGCGATCACCGCGGCTTCGGCCAGGCTCAGCTCTGCCGCCGAATGGCCGTAGAACTTGCGCGCCGCCGCGTCGATTCCATAGGCGCCGCCGCCGAAATAGACCTTGTTCAGATAGAGTTCGAGGATCTGGTCCTTGGTGAACTTGCGCTCCATCGCCAGCGCCAGGATCATCTCGCGCGCCTTGCGGGCGAAGGTGCGGTTGTTCGACAGGAAGATGTTGCGCGCCAGCTGCTGGGTGATGGTCGATCCGCCCTGCGTCCAGCGGCCGGTATCCCAGCGGACCTTGAACGATCGCGCGACGCCGATGGGATCGACGCCCAGATGGCTGCGGAAGCGGCGATCCTCGACCGAGACCATCGCGTCGCGCATCACCTGCGGGATCTGGTTGAAGCTCAGCCATTCGCCATAGCTCGGGCCCAGCGACACGAGCAGCGTGCCATCGTCCGAGAAGACGCGGATCATCTGGCCGTTGGGGGAGGATTTGAGCTCCTCATAGCTCGGCAGCGAGGATTTGGCGACATAGACCGCGGTGACCAGCGCGATCAGCCCGAGCACCGCAAGGCCGATGCCGATGCGCAGCGAGATCATGAAGGCACGGCGCCAGGGGCCTTTCTGGGGTCGGGAACGCGCGGCGGGCATGGACGGCTCGGGATTAGACATGAACGCGCAGAGCTACAAGGCATTGCGCCTTAATGGTTCATTGCTCGCGCGGTCTGAAGTCCAGGCTGAGGCTGTTCATGCAATAGCGCAAACCCGTTGGCGGCGGGCCGTCGGGGAAGACATGGCCGAGATGGCTGTCACACCGCGCGCAGAGCGATTCGGTGCGCACCATGCCGTGGCTGACGTCGCGCTTTTCCGCCACCGCCTGCGGATCGATCGGCTGGGTGAAGCTGGGCCATCCCGATCCCGAATCATATTTGTCCTCGGAATCGAACAGCGGCAGGCCGCACGCGCCGCAAAGATAAAGCCCATCGGTCTTGTTGGCGTTGTACTTGCCGGCGAAGGCGCGCTCGGTGCCCGCCTCGCGCAGCACATGATAGGCTTCGGGCGAAAGCGCGGCGCGCCATTCGGCCTCGCTCTTGATGATCTTCTCCATGCTCCGAAGATGGGGAGGAGCGGTAGTTGCGTCAATCATGGCGGACGCGCGTGGCGCGCGCGATCAGATCGGCGGCGCCGGGGATGCCCGCCAGCCGGACCAGCCAGGGCGCGAGCAAGGGCATCTGCGCGGCCGATCCGATCAGCGACGCGACGCCGATCGGCCGCCCGAGCGCCCGCCCCATCGCCGCCTGATAGTGCGTCGCGCCATGCACGCCGTGGCCGAGCCATAAATCTGCCGCCCGCACGCCCGAGGCGATGGCGATCCCCATGCCCTCGCCCGCGAGGCTGGGGATCACCCCGGCCTGGTCGCCGAGGCGGAAGATGCCCGGCATCGCCGCGCGGGCGCGCCAGCCATAGGGGACATGTGCCACCGCGTCGGGCGTTCCCCTTCGACGGCAGGCCATCCGTTCGCCGAGGTGCGGCAGCCGCGCGAGCGCGCCCAGCAGCGCCTCCGGCCCGCCCGCCTCGTCGAGCCGCGACTTGCGCACGGCCATGCACAGATTGGCGCTGCCGTCCTCATGCCGCACCAGCCCGGCATAGCCGCGGTCGAACAGGTGCAGCTCGATCGCATCGCCGATCAGCCGGTCGAGCGTGGGATGCGGCCCCAGGCGGACGCGAAGCCCGATGGCGGGATCGGAGCCCGCCGCTTCCCGGGGGCGGGCGAGCCCGCGCAGCTCGTGCTTTCCCGTCGCGAGGAACAGGCCGTCCGGCGCCCATTCGTCCGCATCGACGCGAATGAAGCCTTCCGCCCATCCGCGCGCGGCGGCGCCGCGCTCCACCCGCGCGCCCGCGCGCGCCGCCGCCTCGATCATCAGCCGGTCGAGCCGCAGCCGCGAGATTCCCATCGCCGGCGCCGGCAGCGGACGTTCGGCGACCGTCTCACCGGCGAACAGCCGCAGCCGGCGCACGGGCGCGCCGTCCAGCTCGCCGATCCCCAGCCGGGCCAGACCGTCCAGCGTGCGCCAGCTGAGGAATCCGCCGCACAGCGCGTCGCCGGGCTCGCGCGTCCGTTCGATCAGCAGCGGGCGAATGCCCCAGCGCGCCAGCCGGATCGCCGCGGCGGAGCCCGCCGGGCCGCCGCCGACGATCAGCGGACCCATGTCACGCACAGCCGGAACGGGAAGTTGCGCGCGACGGTCGCACCCTCGATGCCCGCCTCGGCGAGGATCGGCGGCCATTCATCGGGACGATAGCTCCGCGCGATCGACAGCGTGCCGTCGGCGCGGACGATGGGGTGCCAGCGCATCAGCCGCGCGAGCAGCTGAAAGCCCGCATGCGCGAAGCCGTGGCGGTGGAGATCGTTGACCAGCCAGCCGATCCGCGCCTCGCGGTCCATGAAGCGCAGGAAAGCGATCAGCTGGTCATGCGTCATGTGATGCGCGACGAGGCTGCTGACGACGATGTCCCATTCCTGACCGGCGAGATCGGCATAGTCGCCGGTGCGATAGGCGATCGCCAGCTCCGCGGGCGTATCGGCTTCCGCCACCGCCGCGCTGCGCGGGTTGAGGTCGATCCCGACCAGATCGGCGGCGACTCCGCGCGCCTGCGCCCAGCGCGCGATCCGCCGCAGCATGTCGCCGTCGCCGAAGCCGACGTCGAGCAGCCGAAAGCGGCGCCGGTCGCCCACGGCGCGCTTCAGAAAATCCAGCGTCGGCCGCGCGGCCAGCGTCGTCCGGTTGACCCGCGCCAGGTCGCGCAGCACGGCTGCATAGATGTGCGCGTCGAGCGCAGGGTCGTCCATCCGCTCCTCGGCATGGGCGCGGACCGCGAGGCTCATCGCGCGCTCCGGAAGGCGAAGCCCTCGGCGGCGAGCCCCGGCCCGAACGCCATCGCGACGCCGCTCCGCACCGCCGGGCCTTCGAGCATCCGCGCAAGCACGAACATCAGGGTCGCCGAAGACATGTTGCCGAACGCTTCGAGCACCGCGCGCGAATCGGACAATGCGTCATGCGCCAAGCCCAGGCCCCTTTCGACCGAATCGAGGATCGACCGCCCGCCGGCATGCACCGCCCAGCCGTCGATATCGGTTATCGGCGCCCCGCCGGTCATCGTCTCGGCCAGCGCCGGATCGGCCAGCGCATGCGCGATCCGCGCCGGAACCTCCCCCGACAGATGCATTGCGAAACCATGGTCGCCGATCGTCCAGGTGATCAGCGCATCCGATTCGGGCAGCGTCGCGGCGAAGGGCGCGTCGATCGCGAATCCGGTCTGCTCGGCGGTCACCAGCGCCGCGGCGGCGCCGTCGCCGAACTGCAGCATCGCCAGCAGCGCTTCGATCTCGGGCGTGTCGGTCAGGTGCAGGCTCGACAGCTCGACCGTCACCACCAGCACGCGCGCCGCGGGGTCCGATCGGACGATGTGGCGCGCGCTCCTGAGCGCGGCGACCGCGGCGTAGCAGCCCATGAAGCCGACCAGCAGCCGCTCGACCGATCCCGGCAAGCCCATCCTCGCGGCGATGATCTGATCGATTCCCGGCGCGACGAAACCCGTGCAGCTGGCGACGACCAGATGGGTGATCCCCGAAAGCCCGGCGCGTCCGGCGAGATCCTCGATCGCCGCCATCGCCAGCGCCGGGGCGTGCTCGGCATAGAGCGCCATCCGCGCCGCCGTCCCCGGCAGCGCACCGGCGTAGAAGCCGCCCGGCGCGACCGGCGACACATCCTTGGGCAGCACCGACCAGCGATGCGCGATGCCCGATCGCGCCGCCATGCGATCGAACAGCGCACGTGCGCGCGAATCCGTCACCTGCTCGCGCGCCCAGGCGATGAAGCCGTGGTGGATGTCGTGATCGGGCACCGCGGTGCCTATGGCGTTGATGCAGGCTTGGGCGGGCACGCGGGACCTTTCTGACAATCGACATGTAACGCATCGCCCGCCCGCTATGTCCGTGCGGAGCCCTCGGTAGGGTTAACGCATTGTTGAAGCCCTGGCGCTAGGGCGATCGCATGGGTTCGCGCATTCTCCTTGCCGCCATGCTGGCTTTGGCCGGTCCCGCGACCGCGCGGGCGCAGTGCCAGCTCTGCCCGGCGGGCGGCGACAGCGCGCCCGCGGCGATCGGCGATGCGCTGTTTCCCTTGAGGGTGACGGTCGAAACCGAGCTCGATTTCAGCCGCATGGTCATTGCCTCCAATGCGTCGGGCAGCGCGACGCTCGATCCGCGCTCCGGCGCGCGCACGGTGTCGGGCGGGCTGAGCGCGCTAGGCGGGATACCCGTGCGCGGCACGGTGCGCGTCACCGGGCGGCCGCTTCGCCGGCTGCGGGTGTCGATGCCGGCGGAGGTGGAGCTCACCGCGCCCGGCGGCGGCGCCGCGCGGCTGGTCGATCTCAGGACCGATCTGCCCGGCGCGCCGCGGCTCGGCATCCTCGGCACGGTCGAATTCCGGTTCGGCGGCACGCTGCGCGTGCCTGCGGGCGAGGCGGGCGACTATCGCGGCCGCATCCCGATCGAGGTCGATTACGAATGACCGCGCCGCACGATCGCTAACGCCGCGTTTACCATGCCCGCACACGATATCTGAACAGCCGGGGGCGCAGAGGGCATGCTGCAGATGGCGGTGGGGACTTCCATCTGCGGGCAAATGAAGTGGGGACCAGACACATGATCAATCGTTTCTCGAAGGCCGTGCTCGTGCTCGGCACGCTGGCGCTGGGCGCCGGTGCGGCGAACGCCGCCTCGACCACCGCCACCGCGAAGGCCAAGATCCTGCAGCAGGTGACGGTGACCAACACCTCCGACCTCGATTTCGGCACGATCGTGACCGGCGCGGCCGCCTCGACCGTCGCGGTGTCTTCGACCGGTACGCGCACCTGCGGCGCCGGCCTGACCTGCTCGGGCACGACCACGGCGGCGAATTTCAACGTCACCGGGACGATCGGCCAGACGGTCACGATCTCGACCACCAACGCCTCGCTCACCTCGGGCGCCAACTCGATGTCGAGCACGCTCGCGCCGTCTTCGGGCACGCTGCTGCTCGACGGCAGCGACAGCTTCACCGTCGGCGGCACGCTCAACGTCGCCGCCAACCAGGCCGACGGCAACTATGCCGGCCAGTTCACGGTGACGGTGAACTACCAGTAAGCCGAAGCGTAACCCGGACAGCGAAAGGCCCGTCGGCGATCCCGGCGGGCCTTTTCTTTTGTCCTCGCCGCGATGGTTAGCGGAATATCAACCTTGTCCGGCGAGGGTGGCGCCAAGGGCTGGTCGTGGGGACCTCTGGCCCGGTGGTGGGGACCATTCACATGCTATTTTCCATGGCGCGCTTCGTGCGCGCGGCCATGCTCGCTTCTGCGGCGGCCGCCGCGCCGGTGCTGGCGCAGGGCGATCTTCTGGTGGCGCCGACGCGCGTCGTGCTCGACGGGGAGCGCGGGACCGAGGTCATCCTCAACAATATCGGCAACGAGACCGCGGTGTACCGCGTCAGCTTGGAAGTGCGCCGCATGACCGCCGACGGCAAGCTCGACGAGATCGCCGAGGCCGAGGCGAGCGAGGCGGAGAAGGCGGCGCTGGCGATGATCAGCTACGCGCCGCGCCGGGTCGAGCTCGCGCCCAACCAGCCGCAGGCGATCCGCATCGGCGTGCGCGCGCCCGAAGGGCTGCCCGACGGCGAATACCGCGTCCACATGCTGTTCCGCGCGATTCCCGACGCGAAGGCGCCGAGCGCTGGCGACGCGCCGGCCACGGGCGTGTCGATCGCGCTCACGCCGATCTACGGCGTCACCATTCCGGTGATCGTCCGTCAGGGCAGCCTGCGCGCGACCGCGAGCATCGCCGGCGCCCAGCTGGTCGATACGCCGGAGGGGCGCGGCTTCTCGCTCGATCTGACGCGCGAGGGGATGCGCTCGACCTATGGCGAGATCCGCGTGCTCAAGCCCGGCGAGGCCAAGCCCGCGCTGCAGGCGCGCGGCATCGCCGTCTATCCCGAAGTTGCGCGGCGCAACTTGACGCTGCCGATTCCCGAGGAGGTGGCGGCGAAGCTCGCCGGCCCGGCGACGGTGCAATATCTCGAAGACGGCGAGGAGGGCGGCCGAGTGATCGCCGAAGCCAAGGTGGTGCTGCGCTAGAGAGGCGGAGCCGACTGCGGGCGCGGCGCGATGCGGCGTTTTCCCATCATCCTCAAATGCCTCGGTGTGGCGGCGCTGCTGATGAGCGCCGTCATGCCGCCATCGGTGCGCGCGGCGCCGCAACCCGGCGGCTGGACCGCCAATGACGACGATGCGCTGCTGCTCGACGTGCGCCTGGGCAAATACCGCCTGGGCGACGGCGTGCGCGGCTATGTCACGCCCGAAGGCGCCTGTGTCGATCTCGCCGACACGGTGATGGCGCTCGACCTTCCCATCCGGATCGACAGGAAAGCCGGCCGCGTTACCGGCTGGGCCTTTGCCGAAGCGCAGACGATCGTCGTCGACCGCGCGGCGCGAACCGAACAAATCATGAACGATCGTCGCGATCTTGATTCGGCGGCGGTGCGCGACACCCCCGAGGGCTGGTGCGTCGACACGCGCGCGCTGGCCCGCTGGCTGGGCGTCTCGCTGATCCCTGACCTGTCCAACGCGATCCTCAAGGTCGAATCGGAGACCAAGCTGCCGCTGGAGCTGCAGATGGAGCGACGCGCGCGCGCGGCGTCGATGCGGCCCGCGGCGACGTTCGACCTGAAGTCGCTGCCGCAGGCGAGCGCGCCCTATCGCGCCTGGCGCACGCCGTCGGTCGATGTCGTCGCCTCGATCGGCGGGCTGAGCGACCGGCGCGGCGGCATGCGCGAGCTCAACGCGAGCTACGAGCTGTTCGCGACGGGCGAGATCGCCAGGACCTCGGTCGAGGCGCGGCTCGCCTCCGACCGCAAGGGCAGGCCCGCATCGCTCCGGATGCGCGCCTATCGCACCGATCCCGAAGGCAAGCTGCCGCTCGGCGCGACCACGATCGCCGCGGGCGACGTCACCGCCATGGCGTCACCGATCGTGTCGTCGGGCGCGATCGGCCGCGGCGCGCTGATCAGCAACCGTCCGGTCGACCGGCCCGACACCTTCGACCGCACCAGCTTTCGCGGCGAGCTGCCCGCCGGCTGGGACGCCGAGCTCTACCGCAACGGCCAGCTCCTCGCCTTCGCGAGGGACCGCAGCGACGGCCGCTACGAATTCCTCCAGGTGCCGCTGCTCTACGGCCAGAACCGCTTCGAGATCGTGCTCTACGGTCCGCAGGGGCAGGTCCGGCGTGACTATCGCACCGTGCCCGTCGGGCTCGATTCGATCCCGCCGGGCAAGACCTGGTTCTGGGCGGGCGCGGTCGACGAGAATCGCGATCTCGTCAGCCTCGATGCCGATCCGTTCAACGCGGAGCGCTTCGGCTGGCGCGGCGCCTTCGGCCTGGAGCGCGGGCTCGATGCGAAGACCGCGATCGCCGGCAGCGTGCAGAGCCTGGTGATCGAGGGTAATCGTTTCAATTACCTCGAAGCCTCGTTGCGTCGCGCGATCGGCCCTTCGCTCGCCGAGCTGACGCTGTCGGGCTCCGACAGCGGCGGCCGCGCCGCGCGGCTGGCGGTGCTCGGCGAGTTCGGCCGCACCTATCTCACCGCCGAATCGATCCTCGCGCGCGATTTCGGCTCCGATCGGGTCGATCCGGGGGTCACCGGCCTGCACAGCCTGTCGCTCGATCACAGTTTCACGCTCGGCCGGACGATCCTGCCGGTGCATGTCGAGGGACGCTACGTCACGCGCGCCTCCGGGGTCTCGACCTTCGATCTCGGCGCGCGCGTCTCGACGACGGTTCGCGGGATATCGGTGACCGCGCTGGTCGATCGCCAGCGCCAGATCGTCCGTCACGGCCTGTCGCCGCCCGACCGGACAGAGGCAGCGCTCCTGTTCAACGGCCGCGCCGGCCGCATGCGGCTGCGCGGCGAGCTGCGCTACCGCCTGTCGCCCGAAAGCCGCTTCGAAAGCGCCAATCTGATCGGCGAATGGGGGGGCGGCGGCGATGCCGACTGGCGCGCCGAACTGGGCTATGACGCATCATTGTCGCGCGGCCGTGCCGGCGTTGGATATATTCGTAATTTCAACCACTTCGCATTGACCGCGAGCGCCGAGGCGGCGACCGACGGCTCGCTTGCGGCAGGCCTCAACCTCGCCTTCAGCCTCGGCCCCGATCCGGCGGGAAGCGGCATCCGCGTCACCCACCGGAAGCTCGCCGCGCAGGGCCAGGCGTTGGTCCGGGTCTATCGCGACGCCAATGGCGACGGCGTGCGCCAGGCGGGCGAACCGCTCGAGAAGAATGTCCAGCTCGCCGCCGGGCGGGTGCCGGTCGATTCGCTCACCGATGCGGGCGGCCGCGCGATCGTCGACGGCCTACAGCCGTTCGAGCCGGTGCTGATCGGCGTGGACGCCTCGTCGCTCGCCGATCCGATGGTTCAGCCCGCCACGCCCGGCATGGTCGTGACGCCGCGTCCCGGCGTGGCCATCGCGGTCGATCTGCCGCTGGTCGCCGCGGGAGAGATCGACGGCACGCTGGTCAAGGCGGGCGGCGGCGCGATCCAGGGGATCGATCTGGAGCTGGTCGACATGGAAGGGCGCGTCGTCCGGGTGACGCGCAGCGAGTTCGACGGCTTCTTCCTGTTCGAAGGCGTGCCCTATGGCGGCTATCTGGTGCGCATCGCCGCCTTGTCGGCCGAAGCGGCGCGGCTGACGCCCGTGATTGGCGCGCGCGCCAGCGTCGGCGCGAAGACGCCCAGCGTCCATCTCGGCGCGGTCGCCGCCGATCCGCTGGTGCGCACGGCGTCGAACTGAAGGGGTGAGAGTCGCGCCAGACGACTCCCTGTCGTCCGGCGCGGCTTGTCTCTGGTGCGGTCGAGAAGACTCGAACTTCCACGGGCTTTCGCCCACAACGACCTCAACGTTGCGCGTCTACCAGTTCCGCCACGACCGCACGCGAGAGAACCGCCCGCCGGGTTCCCGGCGGCTGGCAGGCGCCGGCCCCTAGCAAAGCCGCAAGGCCGGCGCAACAGCCCGATTTTCCGTCCCGTTCTGGTAAAGAAATCGTTTAACCACTTAATGCGGTCGCCAACGCGCCGTTATGGGCGTTGTGTCGCATGCGATGGACCCCACGCTGTTGCCCCTGCCCTTGCAGCTGCTGGCAAGCGCGCCGCAGGATGCCGAGCCGCCGGCGACGCCCCGCGTCACGGCGGTCGCGGTAGCGCGGGCGCGGATCATATCCGCCGCGCGCGTGTCGTTGAGCCGCGAGCAGCCCGTCCGCGCGGATGATCGGCCCCGCCGCGAACGGCGTATCGTCCGCGCCGACGGCCGCGTGGAGATCCAGTTCGAATAGTGCGAACCGGCTAGCCGCCGATCCAGCCCGCCACCTCGACCGCGACCTGATTCGCCGCCTCGTTGAGCGCCGGCCCGACGCTGGCGGCGTCGATCGCCCCCACCGGCACGCGCGCCTCGAACCGGCGTTTCTCGACCTGGCCCTCGCCGCGCGCCAGCGCCGCGTCGTAGATCACCACCGCCGAGCTCGACGCGGCGTCCATGCCGAACTGGCGGAGCTCGCCGGTCAGCCTTGTGCCCGGATTGAGCGTGAACTGGCCGGGATCGAGCACGATCCGCCCGGTGCGCGCGGTGATCGTGTCCGACAGCAGCCGCGCGAACAGCCGCGCCGGCGGCTCGACCCATTGCGCATTCTTCACATAGGCGATCGACGTCGGCGTCGCCTGCACCGGCACGCGGTTGGTCGAGATTTCCTGCGGCACGACCGGCACGGTGATGGTGATCGAGCTCGCCGCGCTGCTCGTCTGGCTCTGCCCGGCGGCGACGGGGCTCGCCGGATCGAGCGTCAGCAGCGAGGGCGGCGGCTCGGCGCCGAAGCTCAGGCATCCGGCCAGCGGCAGGACGAGGAGGGTGGCCAGCAGCGGCTTCTTCATGAAATTCGGCCCCTTCACTTGGGTTCGTAATCGGGCAGCTTCTGGCTGCCCACCACCGATCCGACGCCGCCGCGATCGACCTTTTCGGCGACCGACGCCAGCGCATCGGACATCCGCCTCAAGTCGCGCACCAGCAGGCCGACCTCGGGGATGGTCTGCTTGGAGAAGGCCTGCAGGCCCGGCCGCGCATCGCCGATCGCCGCCTCCAGCGTCTCCGCGCTCTTCTGCGCCGAGGCGATCGCGGTGTTGAGGTTCTGCATCGCCGGCCGAACATCCTCGCCGATCAGGGTGTTGGTCGTCGCGGCGAGCTTGCCCATCTCCTCGGCGGCGTTGCCCGCCTGCTCGATCGCGATGCGCGTCTGGGCGAGCGTCGCGGCGATCTCCGGCCCGCGATCCGCGAGCGCGTCGGTCAGCCGGTTGGTGTTGTCGAGGATACCGGCGATCGACGCCTGGTTGCGGTCGGACAAGAGCTCGGTCAGCCGCTCGGTCAGCGTCGTCAGCCGTTCGAGCAGCTGCGGCGCGGAGGAGAGGATCGCGCCGAGCCCGCCGGTGCGCGTCGGGATCACCGGCACGCCCGCCGGTCCGCGATCGGCGATCGGCGGGGCGCCCTTCACCGCGCCGTCCAGCGAGACCTGGCTGACGCCGGTGAAGCCGATGCCCTCGATCGCCGCCGTGGTGCCCTGCAGCACCGGCGTCTCCTCCTTGATCTTGATCCGCACGCGGACGAACTGCGGATCGCGCGGCCACAGCGCGATCTCCTCGACCTGGCCCGACGGCACGCCCGAGAAATTGACCGGCGATCCCTTGGCGAGGCCGTCGACAGCTTCCTTGAAGAAGATGTCGTACTGCTTCTCGGCGCCGCCGCCCAGCCGCGCCAGCCAGACGGTGAACAGCGCGAGCACCGCGAGCAGGATCAGGACGACGCTGCCGACCAGCACATGGTTCGAACGGGTTTCCATCAGCTCTTCATCCCTTGGCCTGTTCGCGCGTCACCGATGCGGTCGCCGCGCGCCCCCTGGGCCCGTTGAAATATTCCTGGATCCATGGATGGTCCAACGCCAGCAGCTCGTCGATGGTGCCGACCGCGATCACCTTCCTGTCGGCCAGCACCGCGACCCGGTCGCAGATCGCATAGAGCGAATCGAGGTCGTGGGTGATCAGGAACACCGTCAGCCCCAGCGTCTTCTGCAGGCTGAGCGTCAGCTCGTCGAACGCCGCCGCGCCGATCGGATCGAGCCCGGCGGTGGGCTCGTCGAGGAAGAGCAGCTCGGGATCGAGCGCCAGCGCGCGCGCAAGGCCGGCGCGCTTCTTCATGCCGCCCGAAAGCTCGGCCGGATATTTGGGACCGGCATCGGGCGGAAGGCCGGTCATCACCACCTTGTAGGCGGCGATCTCGTCGAGCAGCGCCTGGTTCAGCCCGGGATAGAATTCGCGCAAGGGAACCTGGACATTCTCGGCCACGGTCAGCGTCGAGAACAGCGCGCCGCCCTGGAAGAGTATGCCCCAGCGCTTGCGGATGTCGATCGTCTCGGTCTCTTCCTTGTCGACCGTATCCTCGCCGAACACGGTGATCTCGCCAGCGTCGGGGGTCTGCAGGCCGATGATCGACCGCATCAGCACCGATTTGCCGGTGCCCGATCCGCCGACCACGCCGATGACCTCGCCCTTCATCACGTCAAGGTCGAGATCCTCGTGCACCACCTGCTCGCCGAAGCTGTTCTTGAGCCCGCGGACGCGGATGATCGGTTCGCCGCGCTTCATCAGTCCCATCCGATGAAGGTGAAGAACACCGCGAAGAACGCGTCGAGGACGATGACGAGGAAGATCGCCTGCACCACCGCCGACGTCGTCCGGCTGCCGACCTGCTCGGCGTCCGATTCCACCTGCATCCCCTGATAGCAGCCGGACATGGCGATGATCGCGCCGAACACCGGCGCCTTGATCAGCCCGATATAGAGATCGGTGATCGGCACCACCTCGCGAATGCGCTGGATGAAGGTGATCGGCGGGATATCCAGCTGGATCCAGCACAACAGCCCGCCGCCGATCACCGCGATCAGTGAGGCGTAGAAACCGAGCAGCGGCATCATGATCACCGCCGCCAGCACGCGCGGCACCACCAGCGCCTCCATCGGGGAGACGCCGATGGTGCGCATCGCGTCGATCTCCTCGGTCAGCTTCATCGTCCCGATCTGCGCGGCGAAGGCGGAGCCCGATCGGCCGGCGACCATGATCGCGGTCATCAGCACGCCCAGCTCGCGGAAGGTGATCCGCCCGACCAGGTTGATGGTGAAGGTCTCGAAGCCGAACTGCGCCAGCTGCACCGCGCCTTGCTGGGCGATGACCAGGCCGATCAGGAAGCTCATCAGCCCTATGATGCCGAGCGCGGAGACGCCGACCACCTCGAAACGCTGAACCACTGCGTTCAGCCGGAAGCGATGGGGATGGCGGATGACGTTGGCGAAGGCGATCAGCGTCGCGCCGAAAAAGCCGAGCAATCCGGCGAGCGTCTTCAACGCGACGATCGTCGCCTCGCCGATCTCGCCGAGCACGCGGGTGAAGGCGGGGGTGCGGTCGGGCCGCATCCTGACCGGCTGGTCGGCGGCCTCGACCTGATCGAGCAGATGCTGCGCGTCGGGATCTAGGCCCTCGACCTTCGCCCCGCTGTCGCGCGCGAAGCGGTGGATCACCCAGGCGCCGATCGTGTCGATATGGTCGATGCCCGAAAGGTCGAGCCGGTCGACCCGCGCCTCGACCGCCTCCAGCCGCTGCGGCACATCGCCGATATAGGCCAGCGACAGGCAGCCGGTGAAGCGCAGCGTGGTGGCGCCACCTTCGTCTATCTGGCTGAAATCGGCGGGTGCGACCATCGCGTTCATGGTTGGCGCATAATCGCTGGATCGGCAAGTCGTTCCGGGGTTAGGGGCGGGGTCGTGCACAAGCTCGCCATCTACGACATGGACAAGACGATCACGCGGGTTCCCACCTGGGTGCCGTTCCTGGCCTATTGCATGAAGCGGCGCGCGCGGTGGCGCATCGTGTTCATACCGGTCGCGATCGCCGCGAGCATCGCATTCTGGCTGAAGCTGATCGATCGCGCGCGGCTGAAGGAGATCAGCCACCATTGGCTGCTGGGCAAGCATCTCAAGCCGTCGAGCCTGTCCCCGCTCGTCGAGGGGTTCGCGCGGCACACGATGGAGACCAACGTGCTCGCCGCCGCTTGCGATCGCATCGCGGCGGACAAGGCGGAGGGCTACCGCCTGGTCCTCGCCACCGCGTCCAACCGGATGTACGCGGCGGCGATCGCCGAGCAGCTCGGCTTCGACGATTGCGTCGCGACCAACTCGATCATCGGTCTCGACGACCGTGTCCATGCCACGATCGACGGCAGCAATTGCTACGGCCCGGCCAAGCTGGACATGGTCAAGGCCTGGATGGCGGCCGCCGGGCTGGACCGGGCGGAAGCGCATATCCGCTTCTATTCGGACCATCCGAGCGACCGGCCCGCCTTCGAATGGGCCGACGAAGCCTACCCCGCCAACCCCAGCCTCAAGCTGCGCGCGCTCGCGGCGGAAAAAGGCTGGCCGCTGCTGGATTGGCGGTAATCCTTCGATACGTCCTTCGATACGCGCCCTCGACAAGCTCGGTCGCTACTCAGGATGAGCGGGAACGGAGAATGATCGCTCATCCTGAGTAGCCGCTGAGCCTGTCGAAGCGGCGTATCGAAGGACCGCCTCAAACCATCTCCAGCGCCTGCTCGAAATCGGCGATCAGGTCGTCGGCGTCCTCGACGCCGATCGAGATACGCACCAGATTGTCGGTGATGGCGAGCGCCTGCTTGCGGGCGTCCGGCACCGAAAGATGCGTCATCCCCGCCGGATGGCTCGCCAGCGTCTCGGTGCCGCCCAGCGACACGGCGAGCTTGGCGATCTTGAGCGCGTCGAGAAAGGCGAACGCCTCCTTCTCGCCGCCCTTCAGGTAGAGCGAGAAGGTCGATCCCGCGCCGGTGCAGTGGCGCTGGTAGATGTCCGCCTGGCGATCATCCTTGAGGAATCCGAGATAGCCGACCTTCTCCACCTTGGGATGGCTGCGGAGGAATTCGCACACCCTGGCGGCGTTCTCGCCCGCGCGCGTCATGCGCAATTCGAGCGTCTCGAGGCTCCGCAAGAGCATCCAGGCGGTGTTGGGATCGCATATCGTGCCGATCGTGTTCCGCATCGCGCGGATCACATCCATATGCTTCTTGGTGCCGAGCACACCGCCCGCGACCAGGTCCGAATGGCCGCCGGCATATTTGGTCAGCGAATAGACGACGATGTCGGCGCCGTGCTTCAAGGGCTTGTGCCACAGCGGGCCGAGAAAGGTGTTGTCGATCGCGATCGGCGGCTTCTCGGGATTCTCGGCGCCGAACACCGCGTCGCGCGCCGCCGCCACCGCCTCGACATCGACCAGCGCGTTGGTCGGGTTTGCCGGGCTTTCGAGATAGATCAGCGGCACCCGGCCGGTATTGGCCTTCGTCATCACCGCATCGATCTCCTCGCGCGTCGCGCCCGCGGGAAAATCAAGCCAGTGGACGCCGAAGCGCCCCAGCACGCGCGCGATCAGCGTCTCGGTCGCGGCGTAGAGCGGCCCCGAATGGACGATGGTGTCGCCCGGCCGGACCATCGCCAGGAACAGCGTCGCGATCGCCGACATGCCGCTCGAAAAGGCGAGTGCGTCCTCGGCATCCTCCCAAACCCCCAGCCGGTCCTCCAGTATCTCCTGGTTGGGCCCGTTGAAGCGCGAATAGACAAGGCCCTCGGCGCCGCCCGGCCGCTTGCCGGTGACGCCCTCGAAATGCCGCTTGCCCGCGGCCGCGTTGGGGAAGACGAAGGTCGAGGTGAGGAAGATCGGCGGTTTGAGCGATCCTTCGGACAGCACCGGATCGAAGCCGTGCCCCATCATCAGCGTCGACGGCTTCAGCTTGCGCCCGCCGATCCTGTCGACATCGGGCTTGGGCTTGCGCCGGGGGGTGGTGCCGGACAGCTCGGCTTCGGTGGGGTTGATCGTTTCCTTGGCCAACGGGCCTCTCCTGATAGCGTGATGGGAGGGGTCTAGCCCATCCTCCCCGGAACGGGGAGGGGGACCAGCCGCAGGCTGGTGGAGGGGCGGCGGCGGGCCCCCCCCCCCCCCCCGCGGGGGGCCCCCCCCCCCCCCCCCCCGGGGGGGGGGGGGGGCCCCGCCGGGGGGGGGGGGGGGGGCCGCGGCTCCCCCTCCACCGCACTGCGTGCGGTCCCCCTCCCCCTGCTTCGCATGGGGAGGATCAGGGCAATCCGATCACCGAGATCTGCCGCCCATAGGTCGCCTCGCCGCGATGGGTCGCGCGGCGGTAGCTGAAGAAGCGCGCCTCGTCGGCATAGGTGTCGAGGCCCAGCGCCTCGACCCGCGCGATTCCCGCGGCGGCAAGGCGGTGCGCGACATAGGCTTCGAGGTCGAACTGCAAATGCCCCGGCCGCCCGGCGGTGAAGAAACGCTCGTCGTCGGGAGCGAAGGCGCGTGCGAAACCGTCCTCCACCTCGTAGCTCGCGCGGGCGATGCACGGGCCGATCGCCGCCGCGATCCGCTCGCGCCGCGCGCCCAGCGTCTCCATCAGCGCGATCGTCGCATCGGTGACGCCGCCGAGCGCGCCCTTCCACCCGGCGTGCGCCGCGCCGACCACGCCGGCCTCCGCGTCGGCGAACAGCACCGGCGCGCAATCGGCGGTGACGATGCCGATCAGCAGCCCCGGCCGGTCGGTGACCAGCGCATCGGCGTGCGGCCGCGCGTCGACCGGCCATGGCTCGGCGACCACCGCCTCGGCCGAATGCACCTGATAGACGCTGGTGAGCGCCGCGCCCGGCAGCACCGCTTCCGCCACCGCCCCGCGATTGGCGCCCGCCGCCGGATCGCCCGAGCCGAGGCCGCAATCGCCGAACGCGCTGGTGCCGAAGCCGTGCGGCGCCGCCAGCGACCGGGCACGGACGGGCTCAACCATCGAGCGTCAGCCGCATGATATCGTCCTCGTCCTCGTGCCCGCCGACCATGAAGGCGTAGGTGCCGACGCGCTCGAACCCGTAGCGTTCGTAGAAGCGCCGCGCGCGGTGGTTGTCGACGAACACCGAAAGATGGATGTCGCGCGCCCCGCGTTCGCGCGCGGTCGCGATCACCCAGTCCATCATCCGCGCGGCGAGCCCGCTCCCCTGCCAGCCGCTCAGCACATAGAATTGGCGCAGCTCGATCGCCGGCTCGCGCACCGCGATGGGCAGCTTGGGCGGGGCGAGCTTGGCGTAGCCCGCGGCCTCGCCATCGATCTCGGCGATCGCTACGATGAACCCCGGATCGGCCAACTCGGCCTCCCATTGCGCACGCCTATGGCTTTCGAGGAATATCGCCAGATCCTCGGGCCGATAGAGATGCCCGAAGGTCTCGGCGAAGCTCCGCTGGCCGATATCGGCCAGCGTGTCGGCGTCGGCGAGCGTGGCGGGGCGCAATACCGGCGTCATGCGAACCCCGTCGGCGCCGGCCAGCCGGGCGCGGTCACCGCCAGCACGCGGAACAGCTCGCCCATCGCCTCGGGCCTGGCCAGCCGGTCGCGCGCGGCGGCGATCTCCTCCGCCCGCGCGGGGTTGCCGCGGATCAGCGCCTCGGCGCGCGCCTCGATACCCATCGCCATCAGCCAGCTCCCTTGCGTCACGACCTCGGATGCCGCCGCGCCTTCCGCCAGCGCGGCCGCCGCCAGCGTGGCGAAATCGACATGCGCGGTGAGGTCGCGCGTCCCCGGTTCCTCGAACGGATTGGCATAGCCGTGCCGCGACACCGCCTGCAACGTGTCGCCGAGCGCCGGCCCTTCATAGCCGTAGTCGACGATCAGCGCCGCGCCGCCGTCCGCCACCAGCCGCTGCGCCAGCGCGCGCATCGCGCCGACGCCGTCGGGCGAGGTTTCGAGAATCGACCCGATCGGCGCGTCGCGCAGCTGCGGCGGCACCGCCCGGTCATGCACCTCGCGCCCCGGGATCGGCAGGAACAGCGTGTCCTGGCAGGCAACCAGCCGCTCGCGCCAGCCGGTCTGGGTCCTGACCAGCTGTCGGATCGGCAGCGCGTCGAAGAACTCATTGGCGACGATCAGCAGCGGCTTGCCTTGCGGCACATCCTCGATCCGGTCGTGCCACGCCGCGCCCGTCACGCGCTCCGCCTGCAATCCGCGCAGCACCGGGCTGGTCTCGACCAGATGCGGTTCGGGTGCGCACCCGGCGCGCGCCAGCACGCGCAGCGCATCGGCGGCGAGCGTCCCGCGCCCCGGGCCCAGCTCGACATAGCGCGCGTCGGACCGCCCGGCGCGGTCCCACAGATCGCCCAGCCACGCGCCCGCCAGCTCGCCGAACATCTGGCTGATCTCGGGCGCGGTGGTGAAATCGCCCGACGCCCCCAGCGGATCGCGCGTCGCGTAATAATGCGCGTTGGCCGCGCCCATATAATCGGCGATCGAGATCGGCCCCGCGACCGTGATCGCCCGGGCGAGGCGTTCGGGAAGGAGGTCCATCTAATTCCTCCCCGGAACAGGGAGGGGGACCGCACGAAGTGCGGTGGAGGGAGAGCGCCACGATCGGCGCGTTTGCGGCCAGCCCCCTCCACCGCCGCTCTTCGAGCGGCGGTCCCCCTCCCCGTGCCGGGGGGGTATGGGAAGATCAGGCAACGCTCGCCGATCCCGCGACCGGCTCGACGCGCTTCCTGCGGTTCTTGCTCGTGGCGATCAGATACGCCCCGCCGACGATCATCGGCACGCACAGCCATTGGCCCATGTGGAGGCCGGTGTTGACCGCGAACTCGACCAGCTGCTCGTCGGGTTCGCGGAAGAACTCGACGCTGAAGCGCGCAAGGCCGTAGCCGAGCAGGAACCAGCCGACCAGCTTGCCCGGATGGTAGCGGGCGTCGGTCTTCCAGAACAGGAACCAGAGCAGCGCGAACAGTGCGATCCCCTCCAGCCCCGCCTCGTAGAGCTGGCTCGGATGGCGCGCGAGCTCGCCGGCGCGCGGGAAGATGATGCCCCAGCTCTGGTCGTCGGTCGGCTTGCCCCACAGCTCGCCGTTGACGAAATTGGCCAGCCGGCCGAAGAACAGCCCGAACGGCACGCAGCAGGCGACATAGTCGTGCACCCGCAGCCAATCGAGCCCGTGCTTCCTCG
This sequence comes from Sphingomonas gilva, assembly GCF_003515075.1. Classification (GTDB taxonomy): domain Bacteria; phylum Pseudomonadota; class Alphaproteobacteria; order Sphingomonadales; family Sphingomonadaceae; genus Sphingomonas; species Sphingomonas gilva. The sequence goes on along the minus strand of NZ_QWLV01000003.1, from coordinate 151,863 downwards.
CCATCAGGATGATGCCGAGCGTGACGCCTAGCACCCCGCCATGGAACGACATGCCGCCGTCCCACAGCCTGAGAATCCTGAGCGGCGTCAGGAACATCTCGGGCGCGTAGAAGATCACATAGCCCAACCGCCCGCCCAGGATGATGCCGAGCGTCGCGTAGAACACCAGATCGTCGGCGTGCCGCCGCGCCATCGGCGCGCCGGGCTGGGCGATCAGCTTCAAGAGATACCACCAGCCGACGATGATCCCGGCGATATAGGCCAGCGAATACCATTTGAGCGTGAAGACGCCGAGATCGAGCGCCACCGGGCCCAGCCCCAGGCTTTCGAAGCGGATGGCGGGGGATGCGGCGGCGCTGGCGGCGAGCGAGAGGATCAAGGCACTTTCCCAGGCAAGGTCGCGCCCTCATAAGGGGGCAAAGCGGCAAGCGCAAAGAGGAGAGATAGAAGGATGTCGAGCGCGCTCGATCAGGCCATCGAAGCGGGGCTCGCCCGCGTCACCGGCGAAGGCGGCCCGATGCCGCTCAAGATGGTCGAAAGCCGGGGGCGGCAGATGCCGATGATCGCCAGCGCGCCGCCCGCGCTCAGCTATTATTTCGCGCATTTCTGCGCTCAGCATGGCGACGCCACCTTCCTCGTCGCGGGCGCGGAGCGGCTGAGCTTCGCCCAGACCTTCGCCGCCGCGAGGCAAGTCGCGGGCGGGCTGGTCGAGGGGCACGGCGTCCGGCGCGGCGACCGCATCGGCATCGCCGCGCGCAATTCGCCGGCGTGGATCGTCGCCTATATGGGCATCCTCATGGCCGGCGGCGTCGCCACCTTGCTCAATGGCTGGTGGGAGCCCGACGAGCTGGCGCAGGCGATCGACGATGTCGGCTGCGCGCTGGTGATCGCCGACCTGACGCGGGCGAAGCGGCTCGAGCAGGCGGAGCACGAGGCGCGGGTGATCGCGATCGATGTCGGCCAGCCGATCGACGCGGCGATCGCGCCGCTGCTGGCGAAAGGCGGCGGGGCGGAGACCGCGCTGGCGATGCTTTCGGGCGACGATCTCGCCACCATCCTCTTCACCTCGGGCTCGACCGGCCAGTCGAAGGGCGCGCTCAGCGACCACCGCGCGGTGGTGCAGGGCACGTTCAATTATCTCGTCCAGACGCTGATCATGCTCGGCATCGCGACCGAGCGCGGCGAGGCGCCGACCATGCAGCCGGCCACCCTGCTCAACGTGCCGCTGTTCCACGTCACCGCCGAGGTGCCGGTGTTCCTCCAGAGCTTCGCGATGGGCCGCAAGCTCGTCATCATGCCCAAATGGGACGCCGAGGAGGCGATGCGGCTGATCGAGGCGGAGAAGGTCACCTATTTCGTCGGCGTGCCGCTGATGAGCTACGAGATCCTCACCCACCCGCGCCGCCACGAATATGACCTCTCCTCGTGCGGCGATTACGCCGCGGGCGGCGCGCCGCGCCCGGTCGAGCATGCCAGGCGATTGAACGAGGAGATGGGCGGGGCCAAGCCGCTGCTCGGCTACGGCCTGACCGAGACCAACGGCGTCGGCTGCGGCAATCTGCGCGAGAACTACATGGCCAAGCCCGATTCGACCGGCATGGGATCGAAGCCGCTGGTCGATCTCGCCATCCTCGACGATGCCGGGCGGCCGGTGCCGCAGGGCGAGCGCGGCGAGGTGTGCATCCGCTCGATCTGCAACTTCCGCGAATATTGGGGCAATCCGCAGGCGACAGCGGCCGCCTTCACCGCCGACGGCTATTTCCGCACCGGCGACATCGGCACTCTCGACGCGGACGCCTATCTGTTCATCGTCGATCGCAAGAAGGACATCATCATCCGCGGCGGCGAGAATATCAGCTGCCAGGAGGTCGAGGCCGCGCTCTACGAAGACCCGCGCGTCGCAGAAGCCGCGGTGTTCGGCCTCACCGACGAACGCTTCGGCGAGGTGCCGGGCGCGGTGGTCCACCCGGCCGAAGGCGCGGCGCTCGACGAGGCGGGGCTGCAGGACTTCCTCTCGGGCCGCATCGCCGCCTTCAAGATCCCCGCGCGCATCTGGATAGCCGAAGACCCCCTGCCGCGCCTGGGCACCGAGAAGATCGACAAGGTGACGCTGAGGAACCGGTATCGGTCTTTGGCCTAGAAGCCGTCTCGCAATTGTTGATTTGGTGACAGGTTGTGCCTATATTGGCCAAGCAATATCGGTTGAATGTCGATCATCTCATCCGAAATGATGGCCCCGACCGTGGCAGCGGTTGGGGCCAAATCGTTTGGAGGCGAGCTGGCAGGCCCGCCTCCTCCCGTCGTTGCTAACGAGCCTTTCGGCTATTTAGAACGAGCCTCCCTGATGATCTGCACCACCAGAGCGGCGAAAGCGATCATCAGCATCGCAATGCTGACGATCAGAGTTGCAATATCGATTGTTATATCGATCACCTCCTTTGGACGGATGTTTTCGCCCTCGTTGCAGACGAGAGGCGACCCGCCGCGCTTGCTTTAGCCAGAGCTTCCCGCCCGAACCAACCGTGATTGCTAACGGACCCAGGTTTCGTTGTTCGTCACGCCCTCTGGCCCAAACCCCCACCCCCCGCTAACACCGCCGCCATGGCCCGCGAACGCGACGAATGGACCGAGAGGAGGGGGATCAGCCGGCGCGGGCTGCTGATCGGCGGCGGGGCGGGCATCGGCCTTCTCGTCGCCTTCGCGCTGTGGCCGCGCGCGCATGTCGCGAACCTGCGCGCGGCGGAGGGCGAGCATATCCTCGGCCCCTGGGTCAAGATCGGCGAGGACGGGCATGTCGCGGTGATCGTGCCGCAGGCCGAGATGGGGCAGGGCGTCACCACCACCTTGCCGCAGATCCTGGCCGATGAGCTGGGCGCGGACTGGCGCACCATCGCGGTCGAGCCGGCGCCGCCCAATCCGCTCTACGCCAACAGGGCCGCGCCGATGACCTTGTTCGAAGGATCGCTCGGCCTGCCAGACGACTGGGCGGACGATTTCGCCACGCGCGCGGGCCTGACCGTCACCGACGGCGTCCATGCCGAGGCCGCCTATGAAGCGCCGTTGCGTCAGGCGGGGGCGGCGGCGCGCGCGATGCTGTGCATGGCCGCGGCCAAGCGTTGGGACATCGACTGGCAGGCCTGCGACACCGAGGACGGGCTGGTCCGCTGGGGCGAGGAGACGCTGCGCTTCGGCGGGCTCGCCGCCGAGGCCGCCGCCGAGACTCCGCCCGATCCGCTGCCGATCCGCGGTTTCCGGCGCGGCGGGCTGATCGGCCAAAGCGTGCCGCGGATCGATCTGCCCGCCAAGGTCGACGGATCGGCCAATTTCGCCGGCGACATCCGCCTGCCGAACATGGTCTATGCCGCGATCCGCCAGGGTCCGCTGGGCGACAGCCGCCTCACCCGCATCGATCGCGCCGCCGCCGACGGCATTGTCGGCGTGCTGCATGTCGTCGAGAATCCGCGCTGGGTGGCGGCGGTCGCCACCAACTGGTGGGCGGCCAATCGCGCGCTCGACGGCATGGCGCCGCGGTTCGAGACCGGTGGGGGGCTGATCGACGATACGCATATCGAGACCGGCCTGCGGACCGCGCTCGCCGGCGAGGGCGCGCGGATGGTCGAGCGCGGCGACCTGTCCGCCGCCTTTACCGGCGCGCGCATCTACACCTCGGACTATTACGCCGCGCCCGCGCTCCACGCAGCCGCCGAGCCGATGACCGCGACCGCCGAGTGGAAGACCGGCCGGCTCGAGCTGTGGCTGCCGACCCAGACGCCCGCCGCCGCGCGCCACGCCGCCGCCGAGGCGATCGGCGTCGCCGAAGCGCAGGTGACGGTCCATCCGATGCTGGTCGGCGGGCAGGACGGGTCGAAGCTCGACCTGGAGATCGCCCGCCAGGCGGCGGTGCTGGCGTACGCGCTCAAACGTCCGGTGCAGCTCGGCTGGAGCCGGGTCGAGGACCTCTTGCGCGTGCCGCCGCGCGCCCCCGCCGCCGCGCGCCTCTCCGCCCGCCTCGCCCCCAACGGCATGATCGAGGGCTGGCTCGCCAAGATCGCCGCGCCTGCGACCGGCCGCGCGCTCGCGTCGCGGCTCGTCCCGGATCATCCCGAGATCGCCGCGCTCACCGGCTGGCGCGCGGGCGATCCCTATGCGGTCGCCGGCGCCGCCCCGCCCTATGCGATCCCGCACATGGCGATCGACCATCACCGCGCCGACCTGCGCCTGCCCACGGGCCATATGCGCGGCGGCAGCCACGGCGCGAACGCCTTCTTCACCGAATGCTTCATCGACGAGCTGTCGCGCGAGGCGGGGGTCGAGCCGCTCTCCTTCCGTATCGCCATGCTCTCCGGCCAGGCGCGGCTCGCGCGCTGCCTGTCGATCGCCGCCACGCTCGGCGGATGGGACGGCGGATCGGCGGGCAGCGGGCAGGGCATCGCCGCGCACGCGATGCACGGCAGCTACATCGCGGTGATGGCCGAGGCGGCGGTCGATCGCAGTCAACGCGTGCGCGTCTCGCGCCTCGTCGCGGTGGTCGATTGCGGGCGGCAGAACCATCCCGAGATCGCCCGCCAGCAGATCGAGGGCGGCCTGCTGTTCGGCGTCGCCCAGGCGGTCGGCGCGGGCGCGTCCTACACCGACAATCTCGGCCAGGCGCGGAGCCTGCGCGAGGTCGGCATTCCCGCGCTCGCCGACGCGCCCGAGATCGTGCTCCAGATCGTGCCGTCGAGCGTCGCCCCCGGCGCGGTCGGCGATATCGGCGTCCCCGCCGTCGCCCCCGCCATCGCCAACGCGCTGCGCGCGGCGAGCGGCACGCGCTACCGCAGCCTGCCGCTTCGATCGGCATGACGCCGCCCGCCGACCACCCCGCCATCCCGCCGCGCAAGCTGGGCGTGCTGCTGATCAACCTCGGCACCCCCGATGCGCCGGACCGCCGCGCGGTCAAACGCTACCTCGCCGAATTCCTCTCCGACCGGCGCGTGGTCGAGATCCCTGCGCTCGCCTGGCAGCCGATCCTGCGCGGGATCATCCTCAACACCCGCCCGAGGAAGTCGGCGCACGCCTATGGCCAGGTGTGGCGCGAGGACGGCAGCCCGCTCGCCGCGATCACCAGGGCGCAGGCGGCGGCGCTCAAGGACGCATTCGGGCCCGATGTGCTGGTCGACTGGGCGATGCGCTACGGCAACCCCTCGATCCCAGATCGGCTGGCGGCGATGAAGGCCGCGGGGTGCGAGCGCATCCTTGTCGCCCCGCTCTACCCGCAATATTGCGCGGCGACGACCGCCACCGCCAACGACAAGGCGTTCGCCACGCTGGCGGCGATGCGCTGGCAGCCCGCGATCCGCACGCTGCCGCCCTATCACGATGACCCCGCCTATATCGCCGCGCTCGCGGATTCGGTGCGAACGTCCCTGGCGAGCCTCGACTTCGAACCCCAGGCGATCGTCGCCAGCTTCCACGGCGTGCCCCAGCGCACGCTGGAGCTTGGCGATCCCTATCATTGCCATTGCCGGAAGACGGCGCGCCTGCTGTCCGAAGCGTTGGGCCGCGAAATGACCGTCGCCTTCCAGTCGCGCTTCGGCCGCGCCAGATGGCTCGAGCCCGCGACCGACGCCGTCCTGAAGGCGCTGCCGGGCAAGGGCGTCACCAGAGTCGCGGTCGTCGCCCCCGGCTTCTCCGCCGACTGCCTCGAGACGCTGGAGGAGCTCGCCATCCGCGGCGCGGCGGATTTCCGCGCGAGCGGCGGAACCGATTTCGCCTATCTGCCTTGTCTCAACGACAGCGAGGGCGGCATTCACATGCTCAAAACGTTGCTCCGCAGGGAGCTTGCGGGCTGGTTGGCGAACGCATAGCCTTCCGGCCAGACCAGAAGAGAGAGGATCAAGGCAAATGGCTCGTGTTGCGATCGTGACCGGCGGCACCCGCGGCATCGGCGAGGCGATCAGCCTCGCCCTCAAGGACGCCGGGATGACCGTCGCCGCCAATTACGCCGGCAATGACGAGCGGGCGAAGGCCTTCACCGATCGCACCGGCATCAAAGCGTATAAATGGGACGTCGCCGATTACGACGCCTGCCAGGCCGGCTGCGCCCAGGTCGCCGAGGAGCTGGGGCCGGTCGACATACTGGTCAACAATGCCGGCATCACCCGCGACGGCACGATGCTCAAGATGACCTACCAGATGTGGAAGGAGGTCATGGACACCAATCTCGGCGGCTGCTTCAACATGGCCAAGGCGGTGTTCCCGGGGATGCGGGAGCGCAAATGGGGCCGCATCGTCAATATCGGATCGATCAACGGCCAGGCCGGGCAATATGGCCAGGTCAACTACGCCGCCGCCAAATCGGGCATCCACGGCTTCACCAAGGCGCTGGCGCAGGAAGGCGCGCGCGCGGGAGTGACGGTGAACGCCATCGCGCCCGGCTATATCGACACCGACATGGTGGCGGCGGTGCCGGCCGACGTGCTGGAGAAGATCGTCGCCAAGGTGCCCGTCGGGCGGTTGGGCCAGGCGGACGAAATCGCGCGCGGCGTGACGTTCCTGTGTTCCGAGAACGCCGGGTTCGTGACCGGATCGACGCTGAGCATCAACGGCGGCCAACACATGTATTGAGCGGATAGATCCTCCCTCGCTGCGTAGCAGCGGGGGAGGGGGACCGTTCGCCGTAGGCGAATGGTGGAGGGGGGTTTCTGCGGCTGAAAGGTTCAACCGGCCAAGCACGTGCGCAGCGCAAACGCATGTCGCTGCCTGAAGTCCTGCTATGGCGCGAGTTGCGTCGGTGGCCGGATGTGCGATTTCGCCGCCAGCAACCGGCTGGTCCATATTCGCTAGACTTCTACTGCGCGCCGCTGAAGCTCGCGATCGAAATCGACGGCATCTCGCATGACATGGGCGATAGACCTGAGCGCGATGCCGTTCGTGACGAATGGCTGGCAGCGCAGCATGTTCTCGTGCTCAGAATTACGGCGCGGGAGGTTCTTTCCAACCTGGATGGCGTAATCCGGCTCATCGCAGCCACTATAAACGACCGCAGCTAGGCCCCCTCCACCATGCTTCGCCCACGGATTGCTTCGCAATCCGGCTCCGCGGCTGCAATGTGCCCCCGGCACATTGCTGGTCGCCGCTACGCCCCCCTCCCCCGCAGCTTCGCTGCGAGGGAGGATTTGGGAGTCGCAATCTGGCGTGATCCGGCCCATATGCCTGCCGAACTCGGCCCCCATGCGCGCCGTCACCGGATAAACACATGCCCTTCCAAACCCTCCCCCCGCCTGTGCAGCAGGCGCTCGCCGCGCGCGGCTATGCCGAGCCGACTCCCGTCCAGGCGGCGGTGCTCGAACCCGAGGCCCGCGCCCGCGACCTGCTCGTCTCCGCCCAGACCGGCTCGGGCAAGACCGTCGCCTTCGGCCTCGCCATGGCCGACACCCTGCTCGCCCCGGACGGCGCGCTGATCCCCGTCACCGCGCCCGCCGCGCTCATCGTCGCGCCCACGCGCGAGCTCGCCTTGCAGGTCAGCCGCGAGCTGATGTGGCTCTATGGCGGCACCGGGGTGCGCGTCGCCACCTGCGTCGGCGGGATGGATGCGGCGAAGGAGCGCCGCAACCTCGGCCACGGCGCGCATATCGTCGTCGGCACGCCCGGCCGCCTGCGCGATCATCTCGAACGCGGCGCGCTCGATCTCGCCGGCCTCAAGGTCGCGGTGCTCGACGAGGCCGACGAGATGCTCGACATGGGCTTCCGCGAGGACCTGGAGGAGATCCTCGACGCGACGCCCGATGCGCGCCGCACCTTCATGTTCTCCGCGACCATCCCCAAGCCGATCGCGATGCTCGCCAGGCGCTACCAGAAGGATGCGCTGCGCATCTCGACCGTGGGCGAGGACCGCGGGCACGGCGACATCAGCTATCAGGCGGTCACCGTCGCGCCGGCCGATATCGAGAATGCGGTGGTCAACCTCCTGCGCCTGCACGATGCCGAAACGGCGATGCTGTTCTGCGCCACGCGCGAGAATGTCCGCCACCTCCACGCCAGCCTGACCGATCGCGGTTTCGCCGCGGTCGCGCTGTCGGGCGAGCATAGCCAGAACGAGCGCAACGCGGCGCTGCAGGCGCTGCGCGACCGCCGCGCGCGGGTCTGCGTCGCGACCGACGTCGCCGCGCGCGGCATCGATCTGCCGACCTTGAGCCTCGTCATCCATGTCGAGCTGCCGCGCGACGCGGAGACGCTGCAGCACCGCTCGGGCCGCACCGGCCGCGCGGGCAAGAAGGGCACCGCGGTGCTGATCGTCCCTTATCCGCGCCGCAAGCGGGTCGAATCGATGCTGCGCGGCGCGCGCATCCCGGCGCAGTGGGTCGCCCCGCCGACGATCGACGACATCCGCGCGCAGGATCGCGCGCGGCTGCTCGAGACGCTGCTTCAGCCGGTCGAGATCGAGGAAGAGGACCGCGCGCTCGCGGCGAAGCTGCTCGAAGCGCGCCCGGCCGAGGACATCGCCGCGCTCCTCGTCCGCGCGCATCGTTCGCAGCTCCCCCAGCCCGAGGAGCTGATCGACGCGTCCGCCCCGACGGCGCGCCCGGACCGTGCCGAGGGTCACCGCGCCGGGTTCGAGGATACCGTCTGGTTCCGCATGAATATCGGCCGGCGCCACAATGCCGATCCGCGCTGGATTCTTCCGCTGCTCTGCCGCCGCGGCCATGTCACGCGCGGCGAGATCGGCGCGATCCGCATCGGCGCCAACGAGACATATTTCCAGATCCCCCGCGCCATGGCCTCGCGCTTCATGGCGGCGGTCAAGCGCACCGCAAATGCCGAGAGCGACGATGAGAGCGGCATCGCCATCGAGCCCTCGCCCGAAGCGCCCAAGGGCGGCCACCGCCCCAACCCGCGCGCCAACCGCCCGACGCTCGCCCCCAAGCGCCACAGCCCCCGCCCAACCCACGGCCCGAGGGGGCGGCGGTAGAGCTTCATCAGAAGATACTCCCCTCCCTTCCAGGGAGGGGCTTGGGGGTGGGTGCGCGCGTCTGCGCGCCTCAAAGACTCATCCCCCGAACGCGAATAGCGCCGATCGGGGCGTCGAGCCCCGCTCTGCGCTATACCCACCCCTTGATCCCCTCCCTTTCAGGGAGGGGAGGGAAACCTGTATGACCCACCCCATCCACATCCTGGTCGACGCCGACGCCTGCCCGGTGAAGGACGAAATCTACAAGGTCGCATGGCGGCATGAGGCGCCCGTCACCCTGGTCAGCAACGCGCCTTTCCGCATCCCTGCGCATCCGCTGGTCAAGCGGGTAATCGTCGGCGACGCCTTCGACGCGGCGGACGACTGGATCGCCGAGCGCGCCGCGCCGGGCGTCATCGTGATCACCGCCGACATCCTCCTCGCCGATCGCGCGCTGAAGGCCGGCGCGGCGGTGATCGCGCCCACCGGCAGGCCCTTCACGACGAGCTCGATCGGCGCCGCCATCGCCACCCGCGCGATCATGGCCGATCTGCGCGCCGGCGGCGACCAGCTCGGCGGTCCCGCGCCCTTCGCCGCCGCCGATCGCTCCCGCTTCCTCCAGACCCTGGATGCGGCGCTGGTGAAGGCGAAACGGGCAGGATAGCGTAACCGATTGGTGGTAATAAGCACCGTCCCAACCCGTCACCCCGGACCTGTTCCGTGTTCGGGCGAGAATCCGTCCGCCGGACGGATTCTTGACTTGCCGGGGGCAAGTCAAAGCTCGAACACCATCTCTCCACCAGGCAGGCGCTCGCTTGGAGCGCGATGGATGCCGGAACAAGTCCGGCATGACGATGAAGGGAGGGGATCGGCCATTCTTCCCGCGCCCTTCGCCGCCGCCGATCGCTCCCGCTTCCTCCAGGCCCTGGATGCCGCGCTGGTGAAGGCGAAACGGGCAGGATAGCGTAGCCGATTGGTGGTAATAAGCACCCTCCCAACCCGTCACCCCGGACTTGTTCCGGGGTCCATCTCTCCACCAGATAGGCGTGCGCTTGGGGCGCAATGGATGCCGGAACGAGTCCGGCATGACGATGAGGGGAAGGGATCGGCCGTTCTTCCCGCGCGCATCGCCAAACCGCCCATTTCGCTTTCGTTTCGCGCCCCAGGACCCTATATGCTGGGCATGGCAACAGACCCCAATCAGAACAGCTACGGCGCCGATTCCATCAAGGTGCTGAAGGGCCTCGACGCGGTGCGCAAGCGTCCCGGCATGTATATCGGCGACACGGACGACGGTTCGGGCCTCCACCACATGGTGTTCGAGGTCAGCGACAATGCGATCGACGAGGCGCTCGCCGGGCATTGCGACCGCATCCTGATCACCTTGAACGCCGACGGATCGGTCTCGGTCGAGGACAATGGCCGTGGCATTCCGACCGGGATCCACGCCGAGGAGGGCGTTTCGGCGGCAGAGGTCATCATGACCCAGCTCCACGCGGGCGGAAAGTTCGAGAACACCTCGGACGACAACGCCTACAAGGTCTCGGGCGGCCTGCACGGCGTCGGCGTGTCGGTGGTCAACGCGCTCAGCGAGTGGCTCGACCTCAACATCTGGCGCGACGGCGAGGAGCATTACATGCGCTTCGCCCATGGCGACGCGGTCGCGCCGCTGAAGGTGATCGGCCCCGCGAACGGCAAGAAGGGGACGCGGGTCACCTTCCTCGCCTCGCCCGCCACCTTCAAGATCACCGAATATGACTGGGACAAGCTGGAGCATCGCTACCGCGAGCTCGCCTTCCTCAATTCGGGCGTGCGGCTCGTCCTGCGCGACGCCCGGCACGAGGAGCCGAAGGAGGTCGAGCTGTTCTACGAAGGCGGCACCGCCGCGTTCGTCAAATATCTCGATCGCGCCAAGCAGCCGCTGATGCCCGATCCCGTCGCCATCGCCGGCACGCGCGACGACGTCACCATCGACGTCGCGCTGGAGTGGAACGACAGCTATTACGAAAACGTCCTCTGCTTCACCAACAACATCCCGCAGCGCGACGGCGGCACGCATCTGGCGGCCTTCCGCGCGGCGCTGACCCGCACGCTCAACAATTATGCGGAGAAATCGGGCGCGCTGAAGAAGGAGAAGGTCAGCCTCACCGGCGACGACATGCGCGAGGGGCTGACCGCGATCGTCTCGGTCAAGCTGCCCGATCCCAAATTCTCGTCGCAGACCAAGGACAAGCTGGTCTCCTCCGAAGTCCGCCAGCCGCTCGAAAGCCTGATGGCGGACAAGCTGGCCGAGTGGCTCGAAGAGAATCCCGGCCATGCCCGGTCGATCGTCCAGAAGGTTATCGACGCCGCGGCGGCGCGCGAGGCGGCGAAGAAGGCGCGCGAGCTGACCCGGCGCAAGGGGGCGATGGACATCGCCTCGCTGCCCGGCAAGCTCGCCGACTGCCAGGAGCGCGATCCGGCCAAGTCGGAGCTGTTCCTGGTCGAGGGCGATTCGGCCGGCGGCTCCGCCAAGAGCGGACGCGACCGCCATTATCAGGCGATCTTGCCCCTGCGCGGCAAGATATTGAACGTGGAGCGCGCGCGGTTCGACCGGATGCTGTCGTCGAAGGAGATCGGCACGCTCATCCAGGCGATGGGCACCGGCATCGGCCGCGACGATTTCAACCTCGACAAGCTGCGCTACCACAAGATCGTCATCATGACCGACGCCGACGTCGACGGCGCGCATATCCGCACGCTGCTCTTGACCTTCTTCTACCGTCAGATGCCGGAGATCATCACCGCCGGGCACCTCTACATCGCCCAGCCGCCGCTCTACAAAGCCGCCAAGGGACGCAGCGAGGTCTATCTGAAGGACGATGCCGCGCTCGACGAATATCTGGTCGAGGCGGGCGTGGCGCTGACCGTGCTCGAAACCACAGGCGGCGCGCGCAGCGGCGATGACCTGCGCGGCCTGGTCGACCACGCCCGGCGGATGCGCACGCTGATGCGCTACGTCCCGCGTCGTTACGACCCCGCAATAATCGAAGCTCTCGCCCTGAACCGCGCACTCGATCCCGATAAGCGCGAGGATCGAGAAGTTTCGCTCGCCGCCGCCGGCGATGCGATGGCCGCATCCGACCCCGAAGCGCGCTGGTCCGCCGAGATCGGCGCGGAGGGCGCCTACCACTTCAAGCGGCTGTGGCGCGGCGTCACCGATCATCACGTCATCGAAGCGAGCTTCCTTGCGTCGGCCGAAGCGCGCAAGCTCCACGCGCTGGCGATGGAGCAGGCCGAATCCTACGCCGCGCCGTCGAAGCTCGTCCCGCTCAAGAATGCCGCCGCCACGTCCGAATCCGAGGATGACGAGGCGGATACCGTCGGCAAGGGCGAGGCGCGCGTGTCGCGCCCCAGCCAGTTGCTGGAGGCGATCCTCGCCGCCGGCCGCAAGGGCCTGTCGATCCAGCGCTACAAAGGACTGGGTGAGATGAACGCCGAGCAGCTGTGGGAAACCACGCTCGATCCGGAGAACCGATCGATGCTGCAGGTCGGCATCGACCAGGCCGACGTCGCCGACGAGATCTTCACCCGCCTGATGGGCGACGTCGTCGAGCCGCGCCGCGAGTTCATCCAGGACAATGCGCTGAGCGTCGCGAACCTGGACGTGTGATGGACTTGGTGCAATGATTGCACTATCATGCCGCGCCTGATCCGCTTCTCCGCGTCGGAGATCGCGATGTATTCGCCGATCACAATCCGCCGCACTTCCATGTGCTGGGGCGCGAAGGAGCGGCGCAGGTGCGGATCGACACGCTGGAGGTGATCGCATCCAGCGGCAGGATCGATCTGCGCGAGGCGCTGGCATGGGCAGCGGACAACCGGCCCCTGCTGGAGGCGAAGTGGCAGGAATTCAGCGGAGACGGCGCATGACGCTGGGCAAGATCGAAACGATAGCGATCTCCGGACCGGCGATGTTGACGGTCGTCTGGGACAATCAGCGCCGTGCCGATGTAGATCTTGGTCCTTTGATCGCGGCGCGCGCCAACCTCGCGCCGTTGGCCGACAGGTTCGTATTTGCGACAGCCGCCATTTCAGATGATGGCTGGGCGGTCGAATGGCCTGTCGGGATCGATTTCGGCTCGGCTCAATTACGCCGGTGGGCCGATGAGCAGATCGGGGAGACGATGCCGTCGGCTGGTCTACGCACATGGATGGAGCGCCACGATCTTACGCTGGACACTGCCGCCGCAGCGCTTGGCCTGTCGCGGCGAACAATCGCCTATTATCTTTCGGGCGAGCAGGTCATTCCCAAAACGGTGATGCTGGCAACCGAAGGCTATGACGCCCGCCGCGCCGCCTAAAGCAGCAGGTCCTGTCGCGCCGGCCGCTTTACCTCGCCGCCGCCGCGACGGCGGGCGAGCTCGGTCTCGGCGGTGAAGCGGACGTCGATGTCGCGATCGGTGAGGAAGGAGGCGAGGGAGTCCTCGCCGATCTCGTCCCACGCCTTGCCGCGGTCGGGGCCGTAGCGGACGCGCGGCAGCAGGCCGGGTTCGGCCGACCAGGCGATCAGCTGATCGGGCCCGACCTCGTTCAGCATGTCGCGCAGGTGGAAGGCGGTGACATAGGCATCGGGAAATGCCCGGTGCGCGGGAAGGCCGCGATCATGCTCCAGCCCCGCGGGCCTGCGCCAATAGCGCAGCACCTGGTTGGAGAAGCTTGGGCTTTCGGGCCATAGACGCAGCGCGCACTTCCAGGTGCAGATCCACTCCTTTCCGGCCGATTGGGCGGGCGAACAGAACTTCATCTCGAAATCGGCGCGATGCGCGGCAAGCGCGATGCGCTTCGGATAGGGATCGAGCACCTGGCGGGCGACATCGTGCCACCACGGTGCGTCCATCACATGCTCGTCGAGGATGTGATGGACCGCCTGGGTGATCGGCGGAATCGGGCGGCCCGGGTTGATCAGTCGCGCGCCGCCATCGCCATACAATTCCCATTCGCCCTCCGCGCCGAGCGCGACGTCCTGCCAGCCGACCTCGCAAACGCCGTCGGCCATGGGATTCGCGCCGGTCGTCTCCAGGTCGACGACGCGGATTATTTGTGATGGGGGCATTCCCACCAGATGGGTGCTTCGGGCCGGAAATGCCAGCCCGAAGCTTTAATGCGCCGCCTGCGGTCCGCGCTTGAGCCCGCTCGCCGCCAGTTGCGCATCGATCTGCGCCATCAGCCGATCAAGCCCCGCCTGGTCCCTCGCCTCGGCGCGCGCGACGAGCACGTCCTGGGTGTTGGAGGCGCGCAGCAGCCACCAGCCGTCGGGTGTGGTGACGCGCGCGCCGTCGGTGCGGTTGACGTCGGCACCCTCGGCCTCCAGCCGATCGAGCACCTCGTCCACCACCGCGAACTTGCGGGCCTCATCGACCTGGAAGCGCATTTCCGGCGTGTTGACGAACTTGGGCATCGCGCCCCTGATCTCGGTCATCGACTTGCCGATCATGTGCACCGCGCGGATCAGCCGTACGGCGGCGTATTGCGCGTCGTCGAAGCCATAATAATCGTGCGCGAAGAAGATGTGGCCGGACATCTCGCCGGCGAGCGGCGCGCCCGTCTCCTTCATCCGCGACTTGATAAGCGAGTGGCCGGTCTTCCACATCTCCGGCTTGCCGCCGAGTTCCTTCACCCGGTCGAACAGCGCCTGGCTCGCCTTCACGTCGGCGATGATCGTGGCGCCGGGCAGTTCGCGCAGCACAGGTTCCGCCAGAATGGAGAGAAGCTGATCGCCCCAGATCACGCGCCCTTCGCCGTCGATCGCGCCGATCCGGTCGCCGTCGCCGTCGAAGGCGAGTCCGAAATCGAGCTGCTTCTCCGCGACCAGCGCCTTCAGATCGGCGAGGTTCTTCTCCTCGGTGGGATCGGGATGATGATTGGGAAAATCGCCGTCGATATCGGTGTAGAGCGTGTGATGCTCACCAGGCAGCAGCTTCACCAGCTTCTCGATCACCGCGCCGGCGGCGCCATTGCCGGCGTCCCAGCCGATTCGGTAGGCGCCGCCGGCATAGCCCGCGATCAGCCGACCGACATAATCGTCCTCGATATCGGCGTCCTCGACCGCGCCCGGCGTTTCCGCCTCTTCCCAGTCGCCTTCCGCCGCCATGCGGCCAAGCTCCTGGATCTGTGGGCCGAAAAACGGCTTGTGCTGCAGCACCATCTTGAAGCCGTTATAATCGGCGGGGTTGTGGCTGCCGGTTATCTGGATGCCGCCATCCACCTCCAGCACCGCCTCGGCATAATATAGCATCGGCGTCGGGCCGAGGCCGATGCGGACAACGTCGACACCGCTCGCGGTCAGCCCCTCGACCAGCGCCGCCTCCAGCGCGGGCGAGGATTTGCGGCCGTCGCGTCCCACCGCCACGCGCGTGCCGCCCGAACGGCGCACCAGGGTCGCGAAGCCGCGGCCGATGGCGCGCGCATCGGCCTCGCCGAGCGTTTTGCCGACGACTCCGCGGATGTCGTATTCGCGCAGGGATGTGGGATCGAAGCGGTGGGTCATTTCAACTCCTTCGGTAGCTCCCGCAGCAACACGTCACGCGCCGCATTGATCCGTGCGGCGAGCGCGGCGTTGCCGCCCGCATCCGGATGAACCCTGGCGATCAGACGGCGATGCGCGGCGCGAATCGCCGCTTCGTCGGCGTCCGCGGGCAGATCGAGCGTCGCGCGCGCCTCCGTGACGGTCATGCCGGCGCCGCGGCGGCCGCGCCGCCACAACAGCCAGATCGCGGCAAGCACCGCGGCCGCGATGATCAGCTTCGTCATCAGGCAAACATGGGGATGGCGGGCTCGGGCAGGGCAAGCCCGGCGACCATCTCGCGCAGCTCCTGGCGGGCGGCGACATGCGCCAGGCCCATTTCGCCGAAATCGCGGCTGTCGACCAAGGTCAGCCCCTGCGGGAACAGCTCGCGATAGATGACCCGCTCGCCGAGGCCGGGGATGACGCGAAAGCCGACGCGCTTGGCGAGCTGGTCGAGCGCCAGCCCGACGCGGCGCATGTTCTTCGCCTCGATATGCTGAAGGCGGTTGCGGAGGACGACCCAGTCGATCGTCGCGCCGTCCGCCTTCGCCCGCACCTTGCGCGCGTCCCAGATCAGCTCCGAATAGAAGCTGGGGCGCGTGACCTTGTAGTTGTCCGGATCGACCTGGCCGATCAGATCGAAGTCGACGAAGCTGTCGTTCATCGGCGTGACGAGCGAATCGGCGCGTGTCGCCGCCGCCCGGGCGAAGGGATCGTCGCGCCCCGGCGTGTCGATGACGAGGAAATCGGCACCCTCGGACAGGCTGCCGACCAGCTCCTCGAACCGGTCCTGGCTCACTCCGTCATGTGCGGCGTAGCGCGGCTGGGGCAGGTCCTTGCCCGTCCGCTTCATCGTCGCGGCGCGGTTCTCCAGATAGCGCGCGAGCGTGCGCTGGCGGTGATCGAGATCGATCGCGGAGACGCGTGCGCCCTTCGCCGCCAGCGCGATCGCGACATGCACCGCGGTGGTCGACTTGCCAGTACCGCCCTTTTCGTTGGCGAAGACGATGGTGTGTACCCTGCCGGACGCCACGTGCCCCGAATTCCTGTCGCTTGAAGCCGTTCCCCCGCCCCCATAGAAGGCGCGTCCACCCTTTGCCGCAGCCGGAACACCCATGCAAACGATCGATGACGTTAACGCCCTGCGCACCGCGATTTCCGGGCTGAGGCGTGATGGCGCGCGGATCGCGCTGGTGCCGACCATGGGGGCGCTGCACGCCGGCCACATGGCGCTGGTCGCGGAGGCGCGACAGCGGGCGGACAAGGTGGTGGCGTCGATCTTCGTCAATCCGAAGCAGTTCGGCGCGCACGAGGATCTGTCGACCTATCCGCGCGCCGAGGCGGCGGATGCGCGGATGCTCAAGGACGGCGGCTGCGACCTGCTGTGGATGCCTTCGGTGGCGACGATGTACCCGGACGGCTTCGCATCCACCGTCTCCGTTTCGGGCATCAGCGACCTGTGGGACGGCGCGGCGCGGCCGGGCCATTTCGACGGGGTGGCGACGGTGGTCGCCAAGCTGTTCAACCAGGTCCGGCCCGATGTCGCGCTTTTCGGCGAGAAGGATTTCCAGCAGCTGGCGGTGATCCGCCGGATGGTCGCCGATCTGGACTTCGCGATCGAGATCGTCGGTGTGCCGACCGAGCGCGCCGATGACGGCCTCGCGCTGTCGTCGCGCAACGCCTATCTGACCGATGAGGAGCGTCACAGCGCGCTTGCCCTGCCCCGCGCGCTGGGCGAAGCCGCCGCAGCGATCCGCGTTGGCGGCGATGCGAAGGCGGCGCTTGCCCATGGCGTGGAGCGGCTTCGCCATGCGGGTTTCGATCCGATCGACTATTTCGCGCTGGTCGATGCGGAAACGCTCGCGCCCGATCCGGCGGCGGGCCGCGCGCGCCGTCTGATCGCGGCGGCGAGGATCGGCAGAACCAGGTTCATCGACAATCTCGCGGTCGATTGATCATGGCTTTTTCGACGTTAACCATTTGTTGAAAGCTGCTGCCCGAAAGTGATCGCATGAGGATCAGGTGAAGGGGGCTTCACGATGGGCAACAGCTTCAAGAGCGCGCAGTTTCTGATCGAAAGCAGGCTGGCCGATGCCGCCGCCGGTGACGCCGACGCACTGTTCGACCTGGGGGTCGCCTATTCGAGCGGCAGCGACGGCGTCGGCGTCGATCTGATCGAAGCGCATAAATGGTTCAACCTGGCGGCGCTGAACGGCGACGTCCGCGCGCAGGAATGGCGCGCCGAGATCGCCGACGAGATGTCCGCCCGCGAGATCGCCGAGGCGCAGCGCCAGGCAAGGGCATGGCTGGGCGCGACGGTGCGCCGCGCGGCCTGACACACCAACCAAAATCTGTCGCCCCTGCGAAGGCAGGGGCCTCGGTCGGCATACGCAGCTGCTGACGTGCCACAAACCCAGAGGCCCCTGCCTTCGCAGGGGCGACGATCAGCCCTTTGGCTTCTTCTTGGGCGCTGCCTTCTTCTTCGCGGCCGGCTTCCTGCCTTTCTTCGCCGGTGCCGCAGCAGCCCTGGCATCGATCAGCTGCGCGGCCTCTTCCAACGTCAGCTGATCCTGCGCGACGCTCTTGGGCAGGGTCGCGTTGGTCGTGCCGTCGGTGACATAGGCGCCGTAGCGGCCCTCCATCAGCTTGATCTCGGCCTCGGTGCGCGGATGCTTGCCCAGCACCTTCAGCGGCTCGCGCGACCCGCGCGCCGGGCGGCCGCCGCTCGCCGCGGCTTCGGCGAGCTTGACCACCGCGGCGTTCATGCCGGTCTCGAACACCTCGGCGGTCGAGCCCAGCCGCGCATATTTGCCGTCATGCTGCAGATAGGGGCCATAGCGGCCGATCGAGGCGACGATCTCCTTGCCCGTCTCGGGGTGCGTGCCGACGGTGCGCGGCAGCGACAGCAATTTGAGCGCCATCTCCAGATCGAGCTCGCCGGGCAGGTCCTTGGGAATCGAGGCGCGCTTCGCCTCCTTGCCTTCGCCCGCCTGGATATAGGGCCCGAACCGGCCGGAACGTCTGCTGACCTCCAGCCCGTCTGCGTCCTCGCCCAGCACCTCCGGCCCGGTATCGTCGCCCTCGCCGCCGCCCGGCTGGGCGAAACGGCGGGTGTATTTGCACTCGGGATAGTTGGAGCAGGCGACGAACGCGCCGAAGCGCCCGCCGCGCAGCGCCAGCCGCCCCTCGCCGCAATTGGGGCATAGCCGCGGGTCCGTTCCATCGGCCCTGGGCGGAAAGAGATAGGGCGCGAGGAACGCGTCGAGCTGGGCGGTCACCTCGGACGGCTTGAACTCCATCACCTCGCTGGTGCGCGGCTTGAAGTCCTTCCAGAAGGCGTCGAGCACCGCCTGCCACTGGGCGCGGCCGCCGGACACCTCGTCGAGCTCGTCCTCGAGGCCGGCGGTGAAGTCGTAGCTGACATAACGCTCGAAGAAGCGCTCGAGGAACGCCGTCAGCAGCCGCCCGCTCTCCTCGGCGAAGAAGCGGTTCTTCTCGATCTTCACATATGCGCGGTCCTTGAGCACCTGGATGATCGAGGCGTAGGTGGAGGGGCGGCCGATGCCCAGTTCCTCCAGCCGCTTGACCAGCGAGGCTTCGGAGAAGCGCGGCGGCGGCTGGGTGAAATGCTGCTCGGCGTCGACGCCCTTCTTGGCGGGCGCGTCGCCTTCCTTCATGCGCGGCAGGCGCTTCGAATCCTCGTCCGCGCTGTCGTCCTGGCCTTCCTCATAGAGCGCGAGATAGCCGGGGAAGAGCACGACCTGGCCGGTGGCGCGCAGGCCCGTCCGGCCGCTGCCGTCGGCGAGATCGACCGTCGTTCTTTCCATCCGCGCCGAGGCCATCTGGCTCGCCAGCGCGCGCTTCCAGATCAGATCGTAGAGGCGGGCGTGATCGCCCGATCCGGCGCGATCCTTCGAGAAATCGGTCGGACGGATCGCCTCGTGCGCCTCCTGCGCGTTCTTCGCCTTGGTCTGGTACGCCCTCGGCTTCTCGGGGACGTAGCTCGCATCGTAGCGATCGGTCACCGCGCGGCGCGCGGCCGAGATCGCGGCGCCATCCATCTGCACGCCGTCGGTACGCATATAGGTGATCGCGCCGTCCTCGTAGAGGCCCTGGGCGATCCGCATCGTGTGGCTCGCCGAAAAGCCGAGCTTGCGCGCCGCCTCCTGCTGCAGCGTCGAGGTGGTGAAGGGCGGCGGCGGATTGCGCGTGGCGGGCTTGGTCTCGACCGAGGCGACGCTGAAGCGGCCGTCCTCGACCGCCTTCTTCGCCGCCATCGCATCGCCGCGATCGCCGATGGCGAGGCGGTCGACCTTCTCGCCCTTCCAGCGCGACAGCCGCGCGTCGAACGCGGTGCCGTCGGCTTCCAGATGCGCGGTGACCGACCAATATTCCTGCGGCGTGAAGCCTTCGATCTCGCGCTCGCGCTCGACGATGAGCCTGAGCGCGACCGATTGCACCCGGCCCGCCGACTTGGCGCCCGGCAGCTTGCGCCACAAGACCGGCGAGAGCGTGAAGCCGACGAGGTAATCGAGCGCGCGCCGGGCGCGGTATGCGTCGATCAGATCCTCGTCGAGCGCGCGCGGGTGCCGCATCGCCTCGCTGACGGTCGCCTTGGTGATGGCGTTGAAGGTGACGCGGTCGACCTTGGCGGGAAGCGCCTTCCTCTTCCGCAGCACCTCCTGGACGTGCCAGCTGATCGCCTCGCCCTCGCGATCGGGGTCGGTCGCGAGCACGAGCCGGTCGGCCCCCTTGGCGGCGTCGCTGATCGCCTTCAGCTGCTTGGCCTTGTCGGCGTAATTCTCCCACTCCATCGCGAAACCCTCATCGGGGTTCACCGATCCGTCCTTCGCCGGCAGATCGCGGACATGGCCGTAGGAGGCGAGCACGCGGTAATCGCCGCCCAGATATTTCTCGATGGTTTTCGCCTTGGCGGGCGATTCGACGATGACGAGCTGCATGGAGGTTCGCGGTTCCTTACGTGTACGCGCGAGAGTGGGGAGCGTGTGACCAGGGCGTCAAGCCGGGCGACATTCAACCGATCGGTTGCAAGCGAAGTTCAGTATGTTCAGTGTCCGGCGCGATTTTCGTGAGACGACGACGTGTCGTTGCCGCATGTCGATCGGGCCCGATGCCGGTCATTCGCCAGCTGATGCACAATCACGGCCATGTAGGACAGCATAATTTTGGCGCCAGCGCCGAGCCGTTCAGGCCGCAAGGCTGACGCGCCCACCCGCATGACGTTCGAGCATTCCGCCCAGCTCCAGCTCCAGCAGCACGGTCTGCACCGTCGCGGCCGCCACGCCGGACTGGCGCACGATCTCGTCCACGCCCACCGGGACCGGGCCGAGCAGGCGGCGAACCTTGTCGCGTTCCGCGTCGCTCGCCTCCTGCGCGGGCTCGGGCTGATAGGACAGGCCCGGCGCGCGGACCATGCGGCGATCGATGGGGCCCAGCGCCTCTATCACGTCGTCGGCCGACTGGATCAGCGTCGCGCCTTCGCGGATCAGCAGGTTGCAGCCCTGGGCGCGGGCGTCGAGCGGCGAACCGGGCACCGCCATCACCTCGCGCCCCGCCTCTCCGGCCAGGCGCGCGGTGATCAGCGAGCCGGACCTGGGCGCGGCCTCGACCACCACGGTGCCCGCCGCCAGCCCCGCGATGATGCGGTTGCGGTGCGGGAAGTGGCGCGCGCGCGGCTCGACGCCCGGCGGCATCTCGGCGATCAGCAGGCCTTCGCCGGCGATCCGCTGCTGCAGCTCGGCATTTTCGGGCGGATAGACGATGTCGATGCCGCCGGCGATGACCGCGATCGTGCCGCCTTCGAGGCTGCCGAGATGCGCGGCGGTGTCGATGCCGCGGGCGAGGCCGGAGACGACGCCGAAGCCCGCCTCCGCCAGCGCATGCGCCAGCGTGCGGGCGAAGCGGCAGCCGGCGGCCGAAGCGTTGCGCGCGCCGACCATCGCCACGCACGGCCGCCGCGCCAGCGCAAGATCGCCGCGCGCGGTGAACACCGGCGGCGCATCGTCGAGCCGGGCGAGCAGGGCCGGATAGTCCGCATCGCCCAGCATGACGTGGCGCGCGCCCAGCCGCGCGGCCTGCGCCAGCTCGCGCTCGGCGAGCCCGCGATCGGGGATGGCGGGCGCCCGCCCGCCGCCGCGCCCGGCCAGATCGGGCAGCGCGCGGAGCGCTTCTCCCGCGCTGCCGAAGCGGCGGATGAGCTGGACATAGCTGACCGGGCCGATGCGCGGCGTGCGGATCAGCCGCAGCCGATCGATCCGGTCGGTCTGCGGCTCGACGTCAGCCACGGCTGCCGACGCGCGGCTCGCTGCCTTCGAGCAGGCGATCGATATTGGCGCGATGCTTCCACAGCACGAGCAGCGCGAAGACGACGAAGAGGATGACGAGATCGAACCGTCCGAACAGCGCCGCCGCCACCGGCGCGCTGATCGCGGCGAGCATCCCGGCGAGCGAGGAGATGCGCAGCAGCGCAAGCGTCCCCAGCCAGACGACCGCGAACACGAGGCCGACCGGCCAGGCCAGCGCCACGCAGATGCCCATCAGCGTCGCCACGCCCTTGCCGCCCTTGAAGCCCAGCCAGACCGGATAGAGATGGCCGATGAACGCGCCGACCGCGCCCAGCATTTCATGTCCGGGGAAAACGACGCCGGTGATCCAGACGGCCGCCGCGCCCTTGAGCAGATCGAGCAGCAGCGTCGCCGCCGCCAAACCCTTGCGCCCGGTGCGCAGCACGTTGGTCGCGCCGATATTGCCCGATCCGATCCGCCGCAGATCGCCGGCGCCCGCCAGCCGCGTCAGGATCACGCCGAACGGGATCGACCCCAGCAGATAGCCGAGCAGCAATGCGCCCGCAGGCATCATCCAGACAATCTCGGTGGTCAACCCGCTCCGCCCCCTGTTCCTTCAAGGATTTAGGTCGGTGATGCCGGGTGCGCAACAATGTCGATCAAGCTGATGATTGCATGGGAAGGATGCGCGGCTAGAAGCGCGCGCATGGATGCCCGCCGGCCGCTGCTGTTCTTCGACTCGGGCGTGGGCGGGCTTTCCGTGCTCGCCCCGACGCGCGCGCTGCTGCCTCAGGCGCCGATCGTCTATGTCGCCGATTCGGCCGGCTATCCCTATGGCACAAGGAGCGAAGCCGAGATCGCCGGGCGGGTGCCGGCGCTGCTGGGCCGGCTGGTCGAGCGCTATCGTCCGCGCCTGATCGTCATCGCCTGCAACACCGCGTCGACCATCGCCCTCGCCGCGGTGCGCGCCGCGCTCGACGTGCCGGTGGTCGGCACCGTGCCGGCGATCAAGCCCGCCGCCGAATTGTCGCGGACGCGCGTCATCGGCGTGCTGGGAACGAAGGCCACAGTCCGCCAACCCTATGTCGACGATCTCGCCGCCCGGTTCGCCGCGGATTGCACGGTGATCCGCCACGGCTCGGCCGAGCTGGTCGACATCGCCGAGGCCAAGCTGCGCGGCGAACCGCCCGATCCGGCTCGGATCGCCGCCGTGCTGGCGGGGCTGTTCGGTCAGCCGCAGGGCGAGCGGATCGATGTCGTCGTCAACGCCTGCACGCACTTTCCGCTGGTCGGGGAGGAGCTTGCCGCCGCGTCGCCGACCGGCGTGCGCTTCGTCGACGGCGGTCCCGGCATCGCGCGGCGCGTGGCGCATCTCACCCAGGGGCAGGATTGGCCGGCCGCGCCGTCCGGCGGCGTCGCGGTGTTCACCGCCCGGCCGCCCGAGGCGCTGTTCCCTGCGCTCGCGCGCCACGGGCTTTCGCGCGCCGAAACGCTGTGATCGAGCGGCCCGTTCTCGGTCATTCGGTCAATTGCCCGGCCGCATGCTGGAAATGCGCGGCGAACGGCGCTAGGGGGCGGGTGTCATGACCAAGCTCGTCAGCACCGGCCCGGCCGATTCGTCCGCCCAGGGCGTCAATTACGATCGCGTGTTCCACCAGGCGATCGACCGGCTGCATGCGGAAGGGCGTTACCGCGTGTTCATCGACATCCTGCGCAACAAGGGCAATTACCCCAATGCGCGCTGCTTCGCCGGGCATAACGGGCCGAAGCCGATCACGGTGTGGTGCTCCAACGACTATCTGGCGATGGGCCAGCACCCGAAGGTGATCGCGGCGATGGAAGAGGCGCTGCACGATGTCGGCGCGGGATCGGGCGGCACGCGCAACATCGGCGGCAACACGCATTACCATATCGATCTGGAGGCCGAGCTCGCCGACCTGCACGGCAAGGAAGGCGCGCTGCTGTTCACCTCGGGCTATGTCTCGAACGAGGCGACGCTGGCCACGCTCGGCAAGCTGCTGCCCGGCTGCATCATCTTCTCGGACGAGCTGAACCACGCCTCGATGATCGCGGGCATCCGCAATTCGGGCTGCGAGAAGCGCGTGTTCCGCCACAACGACGTGGCGCATCTCGAAGAGCTCCTCGCCGGGGCCGATCCAGCCGCGCCCAAGCTGATCGCCTTCGAAAGCGTCTATTCGATGGACGGCGACATCGCGCCGCTCCACGCGATCTGCGATCTCGCCGACAAGTATAACGCGCTGACCTATCTCGACGAGGTCCACGCGGTCGGCATGTACGGCGCGCGCGGCGGCGGCATTTCGGAGCGCGATGGCGCGGCGGACCGCATCACCATCGTCGAGGGGACGCTGGGCAAGGCGTTCGGGGTGATGGGGGGCTATATCGCGGCGGAGAAGACGATCATCGACGTCATCCGCAGCTATGCGCCGGGCTTCATCTTCACCACCTCGCTGTCGCCCGTGCTGGTCGCCGGCGCGCTCGCGAGCGTGCGGCACCTGAAGGGGTCGGGCGAAGAGCGCGACGCGCAGCAGGCGGCGGCGGCGCGATTGAAGACGATGTTCGCCGAGGCCGATCTGCCGGTGATGCCGTCCACCACGCACATCGTGCCGCTGATGGTGGGCGATCCGGTGAAGGCCAAGCGCATCGCCGACATCCTGCTCGCCGAATACGGCGTGTACGTCCAGCCGATCAATTATCCGACGGTGCCGCGCGGCACCGAGCGGCTGCGCTTTACCCCCGGCCCGACGCATGACGAAGCCGCGATGCGCGAACTGACGCGGGCGCTCGCCGAGATCTGGGACCGGCTGGAGATGCGCAAGGCGGCATAAGGCCGGCGTCCACCCCCTTTCGCGAATCGTTTCCTTGCCGAATCGTCCGGACGCGGGATAGGTTGGCCGCAGGCGAGGAAGCCAGGGGAGAGGCGCAGATGCGTCCGGTCGCGACGAAGAACTGGGGTCCCCAGTACAAGGATCTTTCCAATCTCATCGGCCTCAAATCGGTCGCCACGCGCGACAACGAGGCCAGGCTGAAGGCGGAGGTCGCCGCGCATGACGGCAGCCACGCCTATGGCCGCCACGGCGCGCAGACCGGGTGGGAGGCGCAGCTCATCCGCGCCGTCACTCAGATCACGCCCGATCATGCCGCCGATCCGATGGGGCTGAACGCCACCATCCGCCGCTGGAACGGCGGGGCGATGGCGTACAGCGATCATGACGGGTCGACCATATTCGACATCTTCAACGATCACGGCAATCCGCCGGTCAATCCCGGCACCGCGGCCGGAACCACGGCGGGCGGATTCATGACGCCGGAGGCCCATTTCCTGGCGCGGGCGCGGGGCGAAGCGGTGGTCGCGGGCCTGACCGGCCCCGAGCATTACGCCGCGACCTACGCCTTCAAGACCGGCAAGCGGATGCGCGCGCCGATCAACTCCGTCCACATCGTCGTCGGGCCGCCCCGTCCCGGCGCGCCGTACGGCCTCGGCTTCGCCCGCAAGGATCCGCGCAACTATCCGCGTCACAGCCTGGAATTCGTGCGCAAGTGCATCGACGGCTTCCACGATCGCAAGACCGGCGACCAGCTGTTCCCGAACGTGTCCGCGGCGACGTACAAGTTCAACATGATCGCGCTGCGCCGCAAGCGGCCGCTGTTCGAATCGATCGACGATCTGTGCGCCTTCTTCGATCTCGATCTGCTGTGGCAGGGCAGTTGCAGCCTGATCTACCGGCGTCAGCACGATCCCGCGACGCACAGCCATGGCGGCTGGCGGCTGATCACCATGTTCCCCGACGATCTGGAACCGGGCTGGGCGCCCTCGCTGTGGCTGAGCGACGCCAACAAGGCGCGACTGGTGGCCAACGGCATGAACCGCAACGTCAACGATTATCGCTGGACCGGCCACACCTCCGCGATGGCCGGCAATCCGCGGCGCCGATACACGCCGCCGAACTGGATCTAGCGCGGCCGAGTCGCGAGAGGCCGAGCGGCGCTCCCTTGCCGAGGGATGGGCCTGCCGGCTCGTCGCCGGCAGGCCCCAGGACGGCGCCCCTTGCGAAAGGAGGGTTCGCCAGCGGCGCCGCCCTGTCCCTTGGCTGCGGGCGCGAAAGAGGAAGCGCCCGGCCGAGATACGGCGGAGCGCAGCGGGCGGATGCCTCAGACGGTGGTGAGCGTGCCGCTGGCGATCATCGGCCCGGTCGGCTTGCCGGTGGGCGAGCCGGTGGCGGGCTCGAGCGTGACGGCGAGCGTCGCGCCATCGACCAGCCAGGCCTTAAGCTCGGCGGGCATCGCCATCTCGGTCGTCCCCGCCTGCCTGATCATGCCCAGCGAATGCGGCTCGCCGCCTTCGGGAATGACCCACAATTCGGGCATCCGGCCATCGTCGGGCATCGTCTCCGCGCGGATGCGCAGCATCGCATGGCCGGGATCGTAGCTCGCCATCATCGTGCCGGAGGCGCCTTCGGGCATCAGCGGGGCGGCGAGGCGCGGCGGGGCGGGCTGGGTGACGATCTGCGGCGGCGGCGCCGGGCGCAGCACCAGCACCCCGGCAAGCGCGGCGGCCGCGGCGAGCGCTGCGGCGGCCGCGCCCTTCCAGAAGCCGGTGCGCTGAGGGGAGGCAGCGCGGCCGTCCAGCGCGGCGTCGATCCGCGCCCAGAGATCGGCCGAGGGCGCCATATCCGGCACGAGATCGAACAGCGGCGCCAGCCGGTCGCGCCAATCGGACACGGCGCGGGCGAATTCGGGCTCGGCGAGCACGCGGCGCAGCGCGGCGGCGCGCTCCTCGCCCTCCAGCAGCCCCAGCGCCAGCTCGGCGGCGAGCGCGTCGTGTTCCGGGAGCGCGTCAGCGGACATCGCCGAGGCACTCCTTCAGCTTCATCATGCCGCGCCGGATCCAGCTCTTGACCGTGCCCAGCGGCACCGCCTGGCGCTCGGCCAGCTCGGCATAGGTCAGCCCGTCGAAAAAGGCGGTGCGGATCGCCGCCTGCTGGCGCTCCTCCAGCGTGTCGAGACAGCCGTGCAGCCGGGTCGCCGCCTGCGCCTGGGTGATCAGTTCGGGCGCGAGGGGCGATTCGTCCGCCACCGCCAGCGCCGCGTCCTCCGGCTCGGTGCGGCGGATGGCGGACGAACGGACGCGGTCGATCGCCCGGTTGCGCGCGATCGTCGCCATCCAGGTGATCGGGCTGGCGCGGCCGGGATCGAACGCGCCGGCGCGCCGCCAGATGGTGAGGTACACGTCCTGCAACACGTCTTCCGCCGCCTGCCTTTCACCGCAGATACGCAGGATGATGCCGAACAGCTTCGCATGGGTCGCTTGATAGACCTGGCGCAGCGCCGAACGGTCGCCCTCGCCGGCGCGGACCAGCGCGGCGGTCAACCGGGCACGGGCATCGTCGCTGGCGTCGGTCGCGGTCACGCGGGCGAACCTAGTCGTGGCGGATCGTCGCGGCAATCGGCGAAACGCGGGTGGCGAAGCGTGAGCGAGAGGTCTAAAGCGCCGCCATGAAGATCGCTTTCGCCGCCGACCACGCCGCCGTGGAGATGAAGTCGCTGCTCGCCGAATGGGCGCGCGGCGAGGGGCATGAGGTCGTCGACCTCGGCACGCACGGCAGCGCGAGCGTCGACTATCCCGATTACGGCTACCGAGTCGCCAACGCCGTCGCCGAGGGCAAGGCGGAGCGCGGCGTCGCCTTGTGCGGATCGGGGATCGGCATCGCCATCGCCGCCAACCGCCATCCGGCCGCGCGCTGCGCCCTGGTGTCGGAGCCGCTTTCGGCGGCGCTCGCGCGCAGCCACAACGACGCCAACATCATCGCGATGGGCGCGCGGCTGATCGGCCCGGAGCTGGCCAAGGCCTGCCTGGCCGCCTTCCTTTCCACCGCCTTTCTGGGCGACCGCCACACCCCGCGCGTCGCCAAGCTGGGCCAACCCGCGCTTGACGAGGAACCCGCATGAGCAGCCGACCCACCGCTTCCAACGACGTCCAGCCGGACGGCTTCTTCACCCGCGGCCTGGCCGATGCCGACGCGGCGGTGTTCGCCGGCGTGGCGCACGAGCTGGAGCGCGAGCAGAGCCAGATCGAGCTGATCGCGTCCGAGAATATCGTGTCGAAGGCGGTGCTGGAGGCGCAAGGCTCGGTCTTCACCAACAAGTACGCCGAAGGCTATCCGGGCAAGCGCTATTATCAGGGCTGCCACCCTTCCGACGAGGTCGAGACGCTGGCGATCGAGCGCGCAAAGCAGCTGTTCGGCTGTGCTCACGCCAACGTCCAGCCGCATTCGGGCGCGCAGGCGAACGGCGCGGTGATGCTGGCGCTGACCAGGCCCGGCGACACCATCATGGGCCTCAGCCTCGATGCCGGCGGCCATCTGACCCACGGCGCCAAGGCGGCGATGTCGGGCAAATGGTTCAACGCCGTCCAATACGGCGTGCGCGCCGACGATCATCTGATCGACTTCGACGAGGTCGAGCGGCTGGCCAGGGAGCATCGCCCCAAGCTGATCATCACCGGCGGCTCCGCCTATCCGCGGATCATCGATTTCGCCCGCTTCCGCGCCATCGCGGACGAGGTCGGCGCGCTGTTCATGGTCGACATGGCGCATTTCGCGGGAATCGTCGCGGGCGGGCTGCACCCGACCCCGTTCGGCCACGCGCACGTCGTCACCACCACGACGCACAAGACGCTGCGCGGCCCGCGCGGCGGCATGGTGATGACCGATGACGAGGCGATCGCGAAGAAGATCAACTCGGCGGTGTTCCCGGGCCTTCAGGGCGGCCCGCTGATGCACGTCATCGCGGCCAAGGCGGTCGCCTTCGGCGAGGCGCTGCAGCCCGAATACAAGGGCTATATCCGCGCGGTGGTGGAGAACGCCAAGGTGCTGGCGGCGACCTTGAAGGAGCGCGGCGCCAACCTGGTCTCGGGCGGCACCGACACGCATCTGGCGCTGGTCGATCTGACTCCGCTCGGCGTCACCGGCAAGGACGCCGACGAGGCGCTGGAGCGCGCCGGCATCACCTGCAACAAGAACGGCATCCCCAACGATCCGCTGCCGCCGGTCAAGACCAGCGGCATCCGCGTCGGCTCTCCCGCCGGCACCACCCGCGGCTTCGGCGTCGCCGAATTCCGCGAGATCGGCAACATGGTCGCCGACGTGCTCGACGGCCTCAGGAAGAACGGCGAGCAGGGCGACGCGAAGGTGGAGCAGGCGGTGAACGCGCGGGTGCGGGCATTGTGCGCGCGCTTCCCGATCTACCCGGAAGGCATCTGATGCCTTTGCGCGTGCGCGCATCGCTTCTCCGGCAGGAGCAATAGATGCGCTGCCCGTTCTGCGGCCATGAGGACAGCCAGGTAAAGGATTCGCGACCAACCGAGGACGGCGCGGCGATTCGCCGCCGGCGCCAGTGCGAAGGCTGCGCCGCGCGCTTCACCACCTTCGAGCGCATCCAGCTGCGCGAGCTGGTGGTGCTCAAGAGCGGTGGCGCCGAAGGCGGCATGCGGCGCGAGCCGTTCGAGCGCGACAAGCTGCTGCGCTCGGTCTCGATCGCCTGCCGCAAGCGCCCGATCGACCAGGTGCGGATCGACAAGCTGGTCTCGGGCATTCAGCGCCAGCTGGAGACGCAGGGCGAGGGCGAGGTGACCTCCACGCGCATCGGCGAGATGGTGATGGAGGGGCTGAAAGGCCTCGATTCGGTCGCCTATATCCGCTTCGCCAGCGTCTACAAGGACTTCACCGAGGCGCGCGATTTCGAGGAGTTCGCCGGGAACGTGACCGAGGTGGGCAGGGGGTGACCAACTTGGCGGCCTTCACACTCCGTTCGTCCCGAGTAGCCATCGAGCTTGTCGAGATGGCGTATCGAGGGAGGGATAGGCTCCAGCGATGAGCTTCTTCGCTTATGTCCTGCGCTGCTCCGATGGCACCTACTACACCGCGCATACCGAAGATCTGGATTTCCGGTTCGCCCAGCACCAAGCTGGCGAGATCGCAGGCTATACCCAGACGCGCCGGCCAGTCACTCTAATGTGGTCGGAAAGCTTTCCCACGCGGGAGGAAGCAATTCGCGTCGAACTCCAGGTCAAGAACTGGTCGCGGGCAAAAAAGGAAGCCCTTTTCCGGGGAGACTGGGCGACGCTATCCGCCGCGGCGAAGAAACGGTTTGCGGAGCCAATCCCTCGATACGGCGTCTCGACAAGCTCGACGCCTACTCGGGACGAACGGGAGGGACAGGGCGATTTGAAATCTCTCACGCCCCCCATCATCGTTCTCGTCCGCCCGCAACTGGGCGAGAATATCGGCAAGGCGGCGCGGGCGATGCTCAATTTCGGGCTGACCGAGCTGCGCCTGGTCAGCCCGCGCGACGGCTGGCCCAACCCGTCCGCCGGCCCCGCCGCCTCCGGCGCGGACATCGTGCTCGAACGGGCGCGGGTGTTCGGAACGGTGGCCGATGCGGTCGCCGACTGCGCGCATGTCTTCGCCACCACGGTGCGCAAGCGCGGCGTGACCAAGCCGGTGGTGACCCCCGAGCAGGCGGCGGCGGCGATCCGCGCGCAGGCCGGGCGTTCGGCGATCCTGTTCGGGCCCGAACGATCGGGGCTGGAGACCGACGACGTCGCGGTCGCGCGGCAGATCGTCACCGTGCCGATCAATCCCGAATTCGGCAGCCTCAACCTGGCCCAGGCGGTGATCCTGATCGCCTATGAATGGTCGAAGGGCGAGAGCCTGGCCAGCCCGCCGTCCACCGAGATCGATCCCCCCGCGCCGCAGGGCGAGCTCGACGGCATGATCGGCCAGCTCGACGCGCTGCTGGAGGCGGCCGACTTCTTCCATCCGCCCTCGCGCGCGCCGTCGACCCGGCGGACGCTGAGGACGCTCCTCACCAAGCCCGGCTGGACCAGCCAGGAGGTGCGGACGCTGCGGGGCGTGTTCTCCGCCCTTTCGCCCAGGCGGCGCTAGCGCTGGTCCTGCGACACGCGCCTTCGACGAGCTCGGTCGCTGCTCAGGATGATCGGACGGCGTCGAACGCCTCTAGTTCATAGGCGATCGACGCCTCGATCAGGCGGTTCCAGATGTCGGCGATCGGCGCCTCGGGCACGCCGGCCGCGGTGGCATGCGCGCGGACATTGGCGATCACCTGCGCCTTGCGCGCCTCGTCGCGAACGGTGCCGCGCGTCGGCTTGATCCGCGCGGCGGCGTCCATATAGGCGAAGCGGCGGGCGATCAGCGCGATCAGCGCCCTGTCCACCGCGTCGACGCCGCGGCGGACCTCGGCCATCGTCGTGCATTCGGGGCCGGGAAGAATGGGGTCCTGCATGGCGAGCGCACTAGGCCGCGATGGCGGAGGCGTCCAGCTTGACTCCGGACGTTCCCGCGTATACCCGCGCGCCTTCGCAAACGGCCCCGCACCCCGGTGAAGCGGCGGCCCTGCCTTCGGCAGAGCGATGACCGGGAATGATCGCGCCCATGCCGGGCGCGGTCCGTTGTTGGCAATTGCAAGGAATTCACGATGTCGAAGCGCTCCAGCGCCAAGTACAAGCTCGATCGCCGCATGGGCGAGAATATCTGGGGCCGGCCCAAGAGCCCGGTCAACAAGCGCGAATACGGTCCCGGCCAGCACGGCCAGCGCCGCAAGGGCAAGGTGTCGGACTTCGGCATCCAGCTGCGCGCCAAGCAGAAGCTGAAGGGCTATTACGGCGACGTCACCGAGAAGCAGTTCAAGAAGTCCTATGTCGAGGCCAGCCGCATGGCGGGCGATACCGGGCAGAACATGATCGGCCTGCTCGAGCGCCGGCTGGACGCGGTGGTCTATCGCGCCAAGTTCGCGCCCACCATCTGGTCCGCGCGCCAGCTCGTCAGCCACGGCCACATCCTGGTCAACGGCGTGAAGTGCAACATCGCCAGCCGCCTGGTGAAGCCGGGCGACGAGATCACGTTGGGCAACAAGGCCAAGGAAATGGCGCTGGTGATGGAGGCGCAGAGCCTCGCCGAGCGCGACATCCCCGAATATATCGCGCCCGACGGCAACGCCAAGATCACCTTCACCCGCGTGCCGACGCTCGACGAGGTGCCCTATCCGGTGAAGATGGAGCCGAACCTGGTGGTCGAGTTCTACTCCCGCTGATTCTTTTCAGATTGCGCGAATGGGGCGGTCCTGCGGGGCCGCCCTTTTTCGTTGGTCTGGACGCAGGCATCTCGCGCTGCCATCACGCGGCACTGCCTTTCGGAGACCCATGATGCGCCTTCTGCTCGCCCTGCCATTGCTGCTCGCCGCCTGCCAGGCGAGCACTGCCGAGGCGCCTGAGACATCGGCCGCGCCTTCCGAGGCGACAATGAAGCGGCTCACCGAGCGGCTCTCGTCCGACGAATTCGAGGGGCGGGCGCCCGGAACGGCGGGCGAGCGGAAGACGCTCGACCTGCTGGTCGCCGAGTTCACGCGTCTCGGGTTGAAACCGGGCAACAACGGCAGCTGGTTCCAGACCGTGCCGCTGGTCGAGATCGCCGCGAAGAACGTCTCGCCGCTGACCTTCACCGGCGGCAAGCAGACCGTCAGCGCCGCCTACGGCCCCGAAATGGTCGTGGCCACCTACCGCGTCACGCCAAGGGTCGAGGTCAAGGACAGCCCGGTGGTGTTCGTCGGCTATGGCATCAACGCGCCCGAACGCGGCTGGAACGACTATGAAGGCGTCGACGTGAAGGGGAAGACCGTCGTCATCCTGGTCAACGACCCCGATTACGAGGCCGAAGGGCTGACCGGCCCGTTCGGCGGCCGCGCGATGACCTATTATGGCCGCTGGACCTACAAATATGAGGAAGCCGCGCGCCAGGGCGCGGCGGCGGCGATCATCGTCCACGACACCGTGCCGGCCGCCTATGGCTGGAACGTCGTCCAGTCGAGCTGGACCGGCGCGCAGCAGATGGCCGACGCGGCCGACGGCAATGCCGATCAGTCGGCGGCGATCGGCTGGATCACCAACGACAAGGCCAAGGCGCTGATGGCGAGCGCGGGGCAGGATCTGGCCGCGCTCACCGCCGCGGCCAAGCGCCCCGGCTTCAAGCCGGTCGATCTCGGGGTCGTGGCGTCGGTCGGCTTCGAGAACGATGTGCGCAAGCACCAGTCGAAGAACGTCGTGGCGCTGCTGCCCGGAACCGAGCGGCCCGACGAATATGTCCTCTACACCGCGCACTGGGACCATCTCGGCCGGTGCGAGGCGGTGGACGGGGACGATATCTGCAACGGCGCGGTCGATAACGCCACCGGCACCGCCGGGCTGGTCGCCCTGGCCGAGGCCAATGTGAAGGCGGGACCGACGCCGCGCAGCCAGCTGTTCCTCGCGGTCACCGCCGAGGAATCGGGGCTGCTCGGATCGGCCTATTATGGCGAGCATCCGGTCATGCCGCTGGCGCAGACGGTGGGCGGGATCAACATGGATGCGCTGGGCTTCGCCGGTCCGGCGCGCAATGTCGTGGTCGTGGGCAAGGGCAAGTCCGGGCTGGACGCTTATCTCGATCGGGCGCTGGCGGCGCAGAAGCGCGTCGCCAGCGCCGAACCGACGCCCGAAAAGGGCTTTTATTACCGGTCCGACCATTTCAGCCTGGCGAAGCACGGCGTGCCGATGCTCTATTTCGACGGCGGCGACGATCTCGTGACGGGCGGCAAGGCGGCCGGCGAGGCGGCGGCCAAGGATTATGAGGTTAACCGCTATCATGCGCCCGCCGACGAATATGACCCCGCCTGGGACTGGACCGGGGTGATGCAGGACATGGCGCTCTATTACCGTGTCGGGCGCGAGCTCGCCTCCGCCAGCGACTGGCCGAACTGGGTCGAGGGCGACGAATTCCGCGCGATCCGCGACAAGAGCCGCGCCGGCAAATGAGCTTGCGCATGCCCGCCGAATGGATGCCGCACGAGGCGGTGTGGATCGGCTTCCCGAGCGATCCCGCGCTGTGGCTGGAAGACCTGGAGCCGGCTCAGGCCGAGGTGGCGGCCTTCGCGCGCGCGGTCCATGCAGATGGCGGGGGCGAGCGCGTGATCCTGGTCGCGGCGACCGGGCATGCCGCCGATGCCGCACGCGGATTGGCGGGCGATGCGGCGGAGGTGATCGTCCAGCATTTCGGCGACATCTGGCTGCGCGATACCGGGCCGATCATCGTCATCGAAGGCACCGGGCGGCAGGGGCGCGATTTCGGGTTCAACGGCTGGGGCGGCAAATATGATCTGCCGGGCGACGACACGATCGGCGATCGGCTGGCGGAGAGCTTCGGCCTTCCGGTCAGCGAGGAGCCCTGGATCTTCGAGGGCGGCGCGCTCGACGTCGACGGCGCTGGCCTGGGCGTCACGACCGAACAATGCCTGCTCAATCCCAACCGCAATCCGGGCATGGCGCGCGAGGAGATCGAGGCGCGGCTGCGCGGCGCATTGGGCGTCGAGCGGTTGCTGTGGCTGGGCGACGGATTGCTCAACGACCATACCGACGGACATGTCGACAATCTCGCCCGCTTCATCGCGGCGGGCCTGCTGGCGGTGCCCGAGGCGGCGGGGCCCGACGATCCCAATGCGGCGGTCTATGCCGATGCGGCGGCACGCGCCCATGGGTTCGGCCTGGAGGTCGTCCGCCTGCCCTCGCCGGGCCGAGTCGAGCGCGATGGCGGGGCGATCCCGGCATCCTACATGAACTTCTACATCGGCAACGCCGCGGTGGTGGTGCCGCAATATGGCGCTCCCAACGATCAGGCGGCGGTGGCGGCGATCCAGGCGCTGTTCCCGGACCGCGTTGCAACGGGCTTTCGCGCCGACCATATTCTGACCGGCGGCGGCAGCTTCCATTGCATCAGCCAGCAGATACCGAGGGTCTGAATGACCGAGATCACCGTCGCCGCGCTGCAGCTCGGCTTGTCGAACGATATCGACGCCAATATCGCCAATGTGTCGCGGCTGGTGCGCGAGGCGGCGGCGAAGGGCGCGCGGGTGATCCTGCCGCCGGAGCTGTTCGAGGGCGAATATTTCTGCCGCGTCGAGGATGAAGGGCTGTTCGCCAACGCCAAACCCGTGGGCGATCACAAGGCCGTCCAGGCGATGCGGGCGCTTGCCGCCGAGCTCAAGGTGCACATTCCGACCAGCTTCTTCGAAGCCGACGGGCCGCATCACTATAACAGCCTCGCCATGGTCGGTCCCGACGGCAAGATCGCGGGGGTTTACCGCAAGAGCCATATTCCCGACGGGCCGGGCTATGAGGAGAAATTCTATTTCCGTCCCGGCAACACCGGCTTCAAGGTGTGGGACGGGCCCGCCGCCAAGCTGGGCGTCGGCGTCTGCTGGGATCAATGGTATCCCGAAACCGCGCGCGCGATGATGCTGATGGGAGCGGAGATCCTGTTCTATCCCACCGCGATCGGCAGCGAACCGCACGACACCTCGCTCGACACCGCGCGGCTGTGGCGGCGGGCGATGGTGGGGCATGCGGTCAGCAACGTCGTGCCGGTGGTCGCCGCCAACCGCGTGGGGACCGAGCACGGCCAGACCTTCTACGGCACCAGCTTCATCTGCGACGAGCGCGGCGACATCCTGGCCGAGCTCGGCCGCGAGGAGGAAGGCGTGATCACCGCGACGATCGACCTAGCCCAAGTCAAGCGCCACCGCGCCGCCTTCGGTTTCTTCCGCGATCGCCGGCCCGAACTTTACGGTCGATTGGTCCAGGACGTTTAAGCCCCCCTTTACCCGTCCCCGCTAGACATGCCCCATCATGGGGCAGGTTATGGGCCGGAACGGACGATGACGCGCAACGGGCAGCGTATGCTGATGCTGATCGACGACGAGGCGGCGCAGCGCCGGCTGGTCGCCGTGCTTGCGCAGCGCGGCGGTTGGCGGACGATCTTCGCCGGCGAATCGGAAACCGCGATCGCCATGCTCGGCACGCAGGACGGGATGATGCTCGACGCCATCCTGATCGACCATCATGGCGAGGCGGATGATCTGACCTCGCTGGTCAGCGAACTCAAGTCGCGCCGCCCGGCGCTCCCCGTGCTGATCCTCACCGCCGATGGCTCGGTCAGCCTTGCGGTGCAGGCGATGCGCAGCGGTGCGACCGATTTTCTGGTCAAGCCGCTCGCGCCCGAGCGGCTGCTCGCCGCGCTCGATGCGGCGGTCGCGCCCGATGCAGGCGCGGGCGAGCTGCGTCCGCTGACCGAGAAAATCTCCGCCCCCTTGGGCTTCGACGAGATCGTCGGCTCCGCGCCCAAGTTCCGCGCCGCGCTCGCCATCGCCGCCAAGGCGGCGCGGACGCGCGTGCCCGTGCTGATCGAGGGCGAGACCGGCGTCGGCAAGGAGGTGGTCGCGCAGGCGATCCACGCCGCATCGCCGCGCGCCAGGAGCCGGCTGGCGGTGATCAACCTCGCCGCCATTCCCGCCAACCTGATCGAATCCGAGCTGTTCGGGCACGAAATGGGCGCCTTTCCCGGAGCTTTCGAGCGCAAGATCGGACGGCTGGCGCAGGCCGATGGCGGCACCGTGCTGCTCGACGATGTCGGGCTGCTGCCGCTCGACGTGCAGGCCAAGCTGATGCGCCTGATCGAGACCGGCGAAGCGCAGGGCGTGGGCGCGCGCAACGTCCGCGAGCTCGATCTGCGCATCATCGCGGCGTGCGACCATGATCTGCTCGCCAGCGTCAATGCGGGCGAGTTCCGCGAGGACCTCTATTACCGGCTCGCCACCGTGCAGGTGGCGATTCCGCCCCTTCGCGAGCGTGCGGGCGACCTGCCCGCGCTTGCGCGCCATCTGCTGGCCCGCATTGCCCAGCTGCCGGGCCTGCGCGAGCTGGGCATCACCGACGATGCGTTGAAGCTGCTGATGCGCTACGACTGGCCGGGCAATGTCCGCCAGCTGCAGGACGCGCTGTTCCGCGCCGCCGCGCTTTCGGACGGCGATGCGCTGACCCGGCTCGATTTTCCGCAGATCGCCGCCAGCATCTCGGCCGCGCCGGGGCGTATCGCGCCGCAATCGCCCTTTGCCGGGCCGGCGGGTGTGACGCTCTACGCCAGCGACGGGCATCTGCGCCCGCTCGACGACATCGAAGCCGACGTCATCCGCCTCGCCATCGGCCATTATCGCGGCCGGATGAGCGAGGTCGCGCGGCGGCTGGGGATCGGGCGTTCGACGCTATACAGGAAATTGGGCGAGCTCGGCATCGACAACGCCGCCTAGGCGGCTAGGTTCGCGCACATGGCCAGATTCGCAGGCAAGTCCGCACTCGTCACCGGAGCGGCATCGGGCATCGGCCGGGCGGTTGCCGAATGGCTGTCAGAAGAAGGGGCGCTGCACCTCATCCTGGTAGATCGCGACGCCGCGGCGCTCGACACGCTCAAGCTGCGCTGCCGGGTCGATCGCATCGTCGGCGACGTGGCCGACGAGGCGCTATGGGACGCCGCCGCGCTGCCCGATCTCGACTTCGCCGTCGTCAACGCAGGCATCGCGGGGGCGGGGCCGATCGCCGATCTCGATTTCGCCGAGTGGCGCCGCATCCTGTCGGTCAATCTCGACGGCGCGTTCCTGACGATGCGCGCGGCGATGCGGGCGATGGCGAGACGCGGCGGAGCGATCGTCGCGGTGTCGTCGGCCGCCGGAATCAAGGCGGAACCGGGCGTCGCCGCTTACGGCGCGTCGAAGGCGGCGCTGATCCAGCTCGCCAAGGTGGCCGCGAAGGAGGGCGCGGCTCAGGGCATCCGCGTCAACGCCATCGCGCCCGCGGGGGTCGAGACGCCGGTCTGGGACACGGTGCCGATGTTCGCGACCCGCGCCGCCGAAATCGGCCGCGACGCCGCCTTCGCCGAGATGGCCAAGCTCGCGACGCCGATGGGCCGCTACGCCAAGCCGATCGAGATCGCCGCGCAAATCGCCTTCCTGCTGTCGGACGAAGCCGCCTATATGACCGGCGCGGTGCTGATCAGCGACGGGGGCTATACGCTTTAGACCGCGGTCAACGCCGCATCGCGCAGCCCGCGCCAGACGCGCAGCGCCTGGACGGTGTCGGCGACGTCATGGACGCGGAGCATTTGCGCGCCCGCCTCCGCACCCTTCAGCGCGAGCGTGATCGAGCCGCCGAGACGTTCGTTCGCCGGAGCCTCGCTGGAAAGCGCCCCGATCATCCGCTTGCGGCTGGCGCCGAGCAGCAGCGGACAGCCCAAGCCCTGGAACAGCGCGAGGCCGTTCAAGATCGCGAGATTGGCGGCGAGCGGCTTGCCGAAGCCGATGCCCGGATCGATCAGGATGCGGTCGCGCGACACACCGGCGGCGACCACCGCTTCGACCCGAGCCTCAAGCCAGTCATAGGTCTCGATCAGCGGGTCGCCGGTGGGCATTTCGCTGTGGGGGCCGGACTTCGGGTTGGGCGAGTGCATAAGCACCACCGGGCAGCGGGCTTGGACGACCACCTCCAGCGCGCGATCGTCCCACAGCAGCGCGGCGACATCGTTTATGAGGCCCGCGCCCGCGGCGAGCGCCGCCTCCATCACCGCCGCCTTGCGCGTGTCGATCGAGATCGCGACGCCCGCGCGCGCCAGCCGCTCGACGACGGGGACGGTGCGCTCGATCTCGTCGCCCTCCCACACCGTCGCCGCGCCCGGCCGCGTCGATTCGCCGCCGACGTCGACGATCGCGGCGCCCGCCTCGGCCATGCGCACGCCAGCCGCCGCCGCGGCGTCGGGATCGCCGAGATGCGCGCCGCCGTCCGAAAAGCTGTCGGGCGTCAGGTTGAGGATGCCCATCACCTGTGGCTGGTCGAACCGGATCGTGCGCTCGCCGAGGGTGATCGGGGCGCGCGGCGCGGCGAGGCGCGCGGCGGTTCGCGACACGGCTTCGGCATGCGTATCGGGCAGCGCGGCGATGACGTCGGGCAATTGCGCGATATCGAGCGCGACCCTCTGCACCCGGCGACCGTCTTCGACGACGATCAGCTCGTACCCGGCATGGTATTGCAGCCCGCCCGCCAGGCGCGCGAAGGCGCCGTCGCGTCCGATCGGCGAATCGAGGAAGCGCTCGGGCCTGAGGTAAACGCGCGCGTCACACGCCACCGGCCCCGTGATCATGGCTGCGTCGCGAGCAGGTAGGTCTGGCGCAGGCTGTCGATCGGCTTCAATTCGCCCGCTTCCTCGTGATGCCAGAAAGTCCAGCCGTTGCACGAAGGCGCCCCTTGCAGCACCGCGCCGAGCTTGTGGATCGATCCCGTCTGGTCGCCCGTCTGGAGCGATCCATCGGCGCGGACGATCGCTGACCAGCGCCGCTTCGCATCGGTCAGCACCGCGCCGGGCGCCAGGTAGCCGGTCTCTACCAGCAGGCCGAACGCCACCTTCGGCGCGCTCTTGGCCGACTGCATGATGGTGAGCGCCGATTCGTCGAGCGGCAGCGCGGCGGCGATGCGCTCCTTCGCCACCTCCACATAGGCATGTTCGCGCTCGATGCCGATGAAGCGGCGGCCGAGGCGGCGCGCGACCGCGCCGGTGGTGCCGGTGCCGAAAAAGGGATCGAGCACGACGTCGCCTGGACGGGTAGCAGCGAGCAGCACCCGGTAGAGCAGCGCCTCGGGCTTCTGCGTCGGATGCGCCTTGTGGCCGTCGGCGTTCTTCAGCCGCTCGGGCCCGCCGCAGATGGGGAGCGCCCAGTCGCTGCGCATCTGCAGTTCGTCGTTCAACGTCTTCATCGCGCGGTAGTTGAAGGTGTATTTGGCCTTTTCGCCGGTCGACGCCCAGATCAGCGTCTCGTGCGCGTTGGTGAAGCGCGTGCCCTTGAAATTGGGCATCGGATTGGCCTTCACCCACACCACGTCGTTCAGGATCCAGAAGCCCGCATCCTGCACCGCCGTGCCGACGCGGAAGATGTTGTGGTAGCTGCCGATCACCCAGATGGTGCCGTCATCCTTCAGGATGCGCCGCGCCTCGGCCAGCCAGCCCCGCGTGAAACGGTCATAGGCGGCGAAGGTATCGAACTTGTCCCAATCGTCGGTGACCGCGTCGACATGGCTGCCGTCGGGGCGGAACAGCTCGCCGCCAAGCTGCAGGTTGTAGGGCGGATCGGCGAAGATCATGTCGATGCACTTGTCGGGCAGGCCCTTCATCGCATCGATGCAGTCGTCCATCAGGATGCGGTCGAGCGGCAGGCCGACCTGTGCATCCTGGGCGCGTGCCCGGACCTTTGTTATCGCCCCCAATGCCGTTCCCCTTGCCCGTTTCGCCCGCGTTGCTCCGCGATTGCCGCCCGTCCGGTCAAGCGCGCATTGGTTAACGATAACGGTTGCGAAATGGTTAATCGGGAGGACAAACGGGGTTGACCGGCAGATGTTGAGTCCCTGTGGATAACTTCGCCACCATCCCTAGCGGTGTGACCGAAAAGACTCAGAAGGGCAGAGAAGCCTGCGCGACCGGGGCGAAGCTCCTGCGGTGGAGCGGCGAGGGGCCGTGCTCGCGCAATGCCTTCAGATGCTGGGGGCAGCCATAGCCCTTGTTGGAATGCCAGCCATAATGCGGATGCGCCTCGGCATGGGCGATCATGATCGTGTCGCGGGTGTGCTTGGCGACGATCGAGGCGGCGGCGATCGACAGGCTGATCGCATCGCCCGAGACGATCGCGGTGGCGGCGAAGCCCCAGCGCGGCAGGCGGTTGCCGTCGACGAGGACGTGACCCGGCGCGCAGCCCAGCGCCTCCACGGCGAGGGTCATCGCCTTCATCGTCGCCCAATAGATGTTGAGCGTGTCGATCTCCTCGGGCTCGACGACGCCGATACCGATCCGGGCGCAGTCGTGCAGCCGCGCGCACAGCCGGGCGCGCTCCGCGGCGGGCAGCTTCTTCGAATCGTCGATGCCGCGCGGGATGCCCCGCGCCGGCAGGATCACCGCCGCAGCGACCACCGGCCCGGCGAGCGGCCCGCGCCCCGCCTCGTCCACCCCGGCGACCGGGGCGAGGCAGAGCTTCTCGTGGCGGAGCGAGGGGCGCTTCATGTGAGCCGCCATGGCGGGAAGCGGCGATTTTCGCCAGCCTGATACAGCCGGACGGCATTGCCGCCGGGATCGGTGACGTGCGCCTCGCGCCAGCCCCAATCCTCATCATCGGCCAGCCGGTCGATGGTGAAGCCGGCCTTGCCCAGCGCGGCGATCGCGCCGTCGAGGTCCGAACATTCGAAATAGGCCACCGCCCGGCCGCCGATCTCGTCCGCCGATTCGATCGACAGGGTGTTGCCGTCGGCCGCTTCGAAACGGGCATAGCGCGGCTCCGACCGGACGATCGGGGTCAGCCCCAGCGCGCGGTAAAAGGCCTCGCTGGCGGCGAAGTCGGCGGCGGGCAGCGTCAGCTGGTTGGGCCGAGCGCCGCCGGCGCAATCGATCCGCACCTTGTGATGTCCCATCGGGCCATGCCCCCCGCCAAGCCCCGGCGCCTCCTTCAGCGCGATCCGCACGAAGGCGCGCGCGCGCGCCACGGCATCGGGCAGCGCCATCCCTTCGGCCAGTCCGACCGCGACCGCGCTGGCGAGCGTGCAGCCGGTGCCGTGGCTGTGGCGCGTGTCGATGCGAGCGCCCTCATAGGTCGAAAGGCCGCCGGCCGGCAGCGCGAGCAGGTCGGTCACGGTCTCGCCGGCATCGTGCCCCCCCTTGCCGAGCACCGCGCAGCCGACGTCGCGCGCCAGCTTGCGCGCCGCCTTGGCCAGCGCATAGCTGCCGGCGATCCGCTCGCCGGTCAGTACCTCCAGCTCCGGCAGATTGGGCGTGACCACCGTCGAGAGCGCCATCAGCCGGGCGAAACGCGCCAGCGTATCCCGATCGGCCAGGCCGGCGCCGCTGGTCGCGACCATCACCGGATCGAACACCACCGGGACGCGTCCATTGAGCGAACCGAGCCAGTCGATCAGCGCCTCGGCGATTTCGGCCGATCCGATCATGCCGATCTTGACCGCATCGATGCCGATATCCCCCGCCACCGCGTCGATCTGCGCGCGCACGAAATCGGCGGGCACGGACATGATGTCGGACACGCCCAGCGTGTTCTGCGCGGTCAGCGCGGTGATCGCGGTCATCGGATGGCCGCCGAGCATGGTGACGGTCCTGATGTCCGCCTGGATGCCCGCGCCGCCGCCCGAATCGGAACCCGCGATGATGAGGATGCGCGGGGTCATGAATTGATCCCGAACCCAACCCCGTCCGGGCTGAGCCCGTCGAAGCCCCGTCCTTCCTCTGCGACGCCGGAGAAGAAGAACGGTCCTTCGACAGGCTCAGGACGAGCGGGGCAAGACTGAGGGGTCACGATCAAGCGGCCGCCTGCACCGCCTCGCAGATGCGCGCGACGACGCGCTCGACCTGCGCGGCGTCGTCGCCTTCGGCCATCACGCGGATCAGCGGTTCGGTGCCCGAGGGGCGGATGACGAGGCGGCCGGCCCCGTCGAGCTCGGCCTCGGCCTGGGCGATAGCGTCCTTCACGCGCGCATTCTCCAGCGGCTTGCCGGCGGAGAAGCGGACGTTGCGCAAGAGCTGCGGCACGGGATCGAACTGGTGGAGGAGCGCGCTCGCCGGCTCGCCGGTCTCGACCAGCTCGGCGAGCACCTGGAGCGCCGCGACGAGCCCGTCGCCGGTGGTGGCGTAATCGCTCAGGATGATATGGCCGGATTGCTCGCCGCCGACATTGAAGCCGTCGCCGCGCATCTTTTCGAGCACATAGCGATCGCCGACGCTGGTGCGCACCAGGTCCAGCCCTTCGGATCGCAGATGCCGTTCCAGCCCCAGGTTGGACATCACCGTCGCGACGATCCCGCCGCCGGCGAGCGAGCCGTGCCGCGCCCAGCTGGTGCCGATCAGCGCCATCAGCTGATCGCCGTCGATCACCGTGCCGGTCTCGTCGGCGATGATGAGGCGATCGGCGTCGCCGTCCAGCGCGATGCCGATATGCGCGCCCGACGCCACCACCGTCTCGCACATCGCCTGCGGGTGGGTGGAGCCGCAATTGTCGTTGATGTTCTTGCCGTTGGGCTCGACGCCGATGGCGATCACCTCGGCGCCCAGCTCCCACAAGGCGGACGGGGCGACCTGATAGGCGGCGCCGTGCGCGCAGTCGACGACGATGCGCAGGCCATCGAGCCGCAGATGATCGGGAAAGGTCGATTTGGCGAAGTGGATGTAGCGGCCGCGCGCATCCTCGACACGGCGGGCCCGGCCGATATCGGCGGCGGGCGACAATGCCGGCTCCTCACCCATCAGCGCCTCGATTGCCGCCTCGTCGGCGTCGGACAGCTTGTAGCCGTCAGGGCCGAACAGCTTGATGCCGTTGTCTTCATAGGGGTTGTGGCTGGCGGAGATCATCACGCCCATGTCGGCGCGCATCGACTGGGTGAGCATGGCGACCGCGGGCGTCGGCATCGGACCGACCAGCACCACGTCCATCCCGACGCTGGTGAAGCCCGCGACCATCGCATTTTCGAGCATATAACCCGAAAGCCGCGTGTCCTTGCCGATCACCACGCGGTGGCGATGATCGCCGCGGCGGAAGTGCGCGCCCGCCGCGGTGCCGACGCGCATCGCCAGCGCCGCATTCATCTTGGGCGCGTTGGTGCGGCCCCGGATTCCGTCGGTCCCGAAGAATGTGCGCGTCATGCCAGCCTTGCCATTGTGCCTGTCCCATGCCCTGATAGCGCAGGGTCGGAAAAGGGACGAGGCATGAAATATCACGGCTTGAGCGACGAACGCCATTTGGCGCGCGCCATGACGAAGGCGCGGGGCTAGCATGTCGCAGGCGACACGCATTCTTCTCGCCCTGCTTGCCGGATTGATCGGCGGCATCCTTGCCGCAAGATTCGCGCCCGGCTTTGCCGAAGGGGCCGTCGCGGTGACCGGCCCGATCGGCTCGGCCTGGCTGCACGCGCTGCAGATGGTCATCGTCCCGCTGGTGGTGGCGCTGCTCGTCACCGGCATCGCCGCATCGGCCCAGGCCGCGCGCGCGGGCGTGGTGGCGGGACGGGCGATCGTCACCTTCGTCGTCATCCTGTGGCTGGTGAC
Organism: Sphingomonas gilva; assembly: GCF_003515075.1. Taxonomy (GTDB): domain Bacteria; phylum Pseudomonadota; class Alphaproteobacteria; order Sphingomonadales; family Sphingomonadaceae; genus Sphingomonas; species Sphingomonas gilva. The sequence goes on along the minus strand of NZ_QWLV01000003.1, from coordinate 108,054 downwards.
GCTGATGGCGGCGGCGGTGGTGCCGCTGCTGCTCGAGCTGTGGCCGCTTCCCGCCGAATGGGCCGAGGCGCTGCGCCAGGGGCTGGGCGAGGCGGAGCCGGTCGGCGCGGTGCCGGGGCTCGCCGCCTTTTTCGACAACATCGTGCCGACCAACGTCGTCGCGGCGGCGGCGGCCGACGCCTTCCTGCCGCTCACCGTGTTCACGATGATCTTCGCCTTCGCGGTCACGCGGCTGCCGGCCGAGCCGCGGACGCTGCTGGTCAACCTGTTCCAGGCGATCGCGGACGCGATGATCGTGATCATCGGCTGGGTGCTGCTGCTCGCGCCGATCGGCATCTTCTGCCTGGCCTTCGGCGTCGGTGCGAGCACGGGGACGGCCGCGTTCGGCGCGCTGGCGCATTATATCGCGATCGTCTCGGCGATTGGCACGATCGTGCTGATCGCGGCCTATCCGGTGGGCGCGATCGGCGGCAGGGTGGGGCTCGCCCGCTTCGCTCGCGCGGTGGCGCCGGCGCAGGCGGTGGCGCTCTCCACCCAGTCCTCGCTCGCCTCGCTGCCGGCGATGCTGCGGTCTTCCGAACAGCTCGGCGCGCCGGCGGCGGTATCGGGCATCGTGCTGCCGATCGCGGTCGCGATCTTCCGCGCGACCAGCCCGGCGATGAACCTGGCGGTCGCGCTCTACGTCGCGCATCTGATGGGCGTCCCGCTGGGTCCGGCGCAGATCGCCGCGGGCGTCGCGACCGCGGCGATCACGACGATGGGATCGGTCAGCCTGCCCGGCACGATCAGCTTCATCGCCTCGACCGCGCCGGTCGCGATCGCGATGGGCCTGCCGATCGAGGCGCTGGCGCTGCTGGTCGCGGTGGAGACGGTGCCCGACCTGTTCCGCACTGTCGGCAACGTGACGATGGACGTCGCGGTCAACATCTCGGTCGCGGCGCGGACCGGCAGCGTGCCGCAGACCGAAAGCGACGCGCTGCTCGCCTCAGCCGAACCACATCCAGACCCCGGCGGGGACGCCCGCCCAAGGCATATGAGCCCAGCCGGCGGCGAGCCATAGCGCCGTTTCCGCCGAGCAGCGCGCGGCGCGGCTGTCGTCAGGCGGCGACGGTCTCGATCACCGCGTCGATCGCCTGCGGATCGAGCGCGAAGCCGAGATGGCTGCATTGCAGTTCCCGTTCGCGGTCGACCTCGCCGCGTTCGCCGCGCGCGGACGCTGCGCAGACCACGCCGTCGCGGCCCGACCACAAGGCGATCGTCTCGACCGGCGGCTTTTCGGCGAGGCGGCAATCGATCGGCGGCGCGTCGACGGGGTGGCGGGCGACCCATTCGTACAGCCGCCAGGCGTTGTTGGCGCGCAGATCGCCCGAAAACGGGCTGCCCAGCGTGACCACGCGGGCGATGCGATCGGGCGCGCGCTTGGCATATTCGCGCGCGATCAGCCCGCCAAGGCTCCAGCCGACGATGGTCAGCGGCGCCGGGTTGTTCGCAGCGATGCGGCGGGCCAGCGCGTCGATCCTGTCGAGCGTATCGGCGCGCACGCCAAGATTGCGGCCCATGCCCCAGCCATGCGCGTCGAAACCGGCCTCGGCGAGGCCGGCGCGCAGCATGCGGGTCGAGCGGTCGTTGGCCAGGAAGCCCGGCAGCACGAGCACCGGCCGTCCGGCGCCGACCTTGGCCCGCGCGCGCGGCACATGCCGGCCGAAATGCAGGCGGAAGACGTGCGGCGTCTCGGCCAGCAGCAATGGCAGGGCGGGCGCACGGGCGGGAGTCGAGGCGGCGTAAGATGACATTTTCGTGACATCTAACGCAGCAAATCTTGACGAGTTCAATACGCCTTCAGCGGTAACGATCAGAATTCGTCGAGCTTGTCGTAATGCTTGGGCGGGGCGATCACCTCCATCCGCTCGGCGAGCATCGGGCGGAAGCTGGGGCGCGACTTCAATCCGGCATACCAGCGGCGCGTCTGTTCGTGCCCCTTCCAGTCGATCCCGCCGAGATAATCGGCGACCGAGATATGCGCCGCCGCCGCCAGATCGGCGAGGCTCAGCGTCGCGCCGCCGATCCAGTTTCGATGGTCGAGCAGGAAATCGACATAGTCGAGATGCGCGATCGCGCGCTTCATCGCCTCGCGCAGGATCTTGGCGTCGGGCGTCATGCGGTGGACGAGGCGTTTCTCCATCCGCTCGTACATCAGGGGCGCCACGACATCGCCGTAGAATTGCGTGTCGAACCAGGCGACCAGCCGGCGGATCTCGGCGCGGTTGACCGCGGTGCCGTTGATCAGCGCCGCCTTGTCGATCGTCTCCTCGAAATATTCGCAGATCGCGGTCGAATCGATCAGCAATATGCCGCTGGTCGGATCGGCCATCACCGGGGTCTGCCCCGCGGGGTTCAGGTCGATGAACTCGTCGCGCCTGAGCCAGGGGCTTTCGCGCACCAGCTCATAGCCGACGCTCTTCTCGCCCAGCAGCAGCCGGACCTTGCGCGAAAAGGGACAAAGCGGGAATTGGAAGAGCTGCCACATGAAGCGGCCAGTCTTTAACGCTGGAGGTTGCGGCGTCCAGCGCCAGCGTCAATCTTCGTAGCCGTAATCGTCGTAGCGCTCGTAATCACGATCGATCCGCTCGAATTCGTGGCGCATCCGGTCGGCGGTCGCGCGCAGCTGGGGCATCATCGCCGCGAAGCTGCCCGCCATGCGACCCATCAGCTCGGTGGAGCGGCGCGCATCGGCATAGGCGCGCTCTTCGAAATAGGGATCGTCGCGCCGCGCGAGATCGCGCAGCGTGTCATCGGGGCGGATATCCTCATGAGGAGCGGTGAACTGGGCGAAAGCGCCGACCTGGGTATCCAGCAATGCGCCCAGCATCGCCGACATCGACGCGGCGACGCCGTGCTGCAGCAACGGATCGTTGAGGCGGTCGGCCAACTCAACCTCGGGGGGCGCATCGCGATATTGCGCGGCGACGGGGGCCGCGATCAGCGCGGCGGCGGTGGCTGCAATCAGAAAACGCACGACTCGTCTCCCTGCGAAGGGATTGAAAACGCGTCATACTGCAAAAAGCTGCCTGAGTCTGCGCTGAACGACGCCCGGCGCTTGCGCGCGCGCGCGCGAGCCCCGACATTGCAGGCATGAGCCAATATGCCCGCTCACCGGTCACCGCGGTGCTGGGGCCGACCAACACCGGCAAGACGCATCTGGCGGTCGAACGGATGTGCGCGCATTCGAGCGGGATGATCGGCTTCCCGCTGCGCCTGCTGGCGCGCGAGGTCTATGACCGGGTGGTCAAGTTGAAGGGCGAAAGCCAGGTCGCGCTGATCACCGGCGAGGAGCGGATCGCCCCGGCCAATGCCCGCTGGTTCCTGTGCACCGCCGAATCGATGCCGATGGAGCATGATCTGGCCTTTGTCGGCCTCGACGAGGCGCAGCTCGGCGCCGATCCCGAGCGCGGGCATGTCTTCACCGATCGGCTGCTCAACGCGCGCGGGCGGGAGGAGACGATGATCCTCGGCTCCGAAGCGCTCCGTCCGATGCTGAGGAGCCTGACGCCCGAGGCGGAGATCGTCACCCGCCCGCGTTTCTCGACGTTGAGCTACGCCGGCGCGAAGAAGCTGTCGCGCCTGCCGCGCCGCTCCGCCATCGTCGCCTTCTCGGCGGAGGAGGTCTATGCCGTCGCCGAGGCGCTCAGGCGGCTGCGCGGCGGCGCCGCGGTGGTGATGGGCGCGCTCTCCCCGCGCACGCGCAACGCGCAGGTGGCGATGTTCCAGGCGGGCGAGGTCGATTATCTCGTCGCGACCGATGCGATCGGCATGGGCCTCAACATGGACGTGGCGCATGTCGCCTTCGCCAGCCTGTCCAAGTTCGACGGCCGGCGTCAGCGCCGGCTGACCGTCGCCGAGATGGCGCAGATCGCCGGGCGCGCCGGGCGCCACCAGCGCGACGGCACCTTCGGCACGCTCCATGCCGAAGGACCGGGCGCGCTGACCTCGGAAGAGGTGCTGGCGATCGAGGAGCATGCCTTTCCCGCGCTCGACCATCTCTATTGGCGATCGGGCGAGCCTGATTTCGCGAGCGTCGGCGCGCTGATCGACAGCCTCGAAGCGCCGCCGGTCAGCCAGGCGCTGCGTCCCGCGCCGCAGGCGGTCGACCTCATGGTGTTGAAGCGGCTGGCCGACGAGCCCTGGGTCGCCGACCGCGCGCGCGGCGCGGCGATGGTGCGGCGGCTCTGGGCGGCGTGCGGCCTTCCCGATTTCCGCAAGCTCGGGCCCGAACCCCACACGCGCCTGGTCTCGCGCATCTTCGGCCATCTGAGCGAAGGCGCGGGGCACATCCCGCACACATGGTTCGCCGAGGAGATCGCCCGGCTGGACAATGTCTCGGGCGATGTCGAGACGATTGCGGGCCGCATCGCCGCGGCGCGCATCTGGGCCTATGTCGCGCACCGCCAGGACTGGCTCGCAGAACCGGCGATCTGGGCCGAGCGCACCCGCGCGCTCGAGGAGAAATTGTCCGATGCGCTGCACGTCCGGCTGACCCAGCGCTTCGTCGATCGGCGCACCGCGGTGCTGATGCGCCAGATCGGCAGCGACGCGGCGGCGCTGCCCGTCACCGTCGGGCCGGAGGGCGAGGTGGCGGTCGAGGGCGAGGCGATCGGCACGCTGTCGGGCTTCCGCTTCAAGGTCGACGCCAGCGCGCGCGGGGCCGACACCAGGCTGCTGCTGGCGGCCGCCGAACGCCATCTCGCGACCGAGCTGGCCACGCGCGCCGCCGCGCTCGCGGCGGCCGATGACAGCGAGTTCGCGCTCGTGACGGAAGGCGAGATCGCGATCGCCTGGCAGGGCCAGCAGGTCGCGCGGCTGAAGGCGGGCAAGACGCCGCTCGCCCCCCAGATCGTCACAGACCGCGCGCTCGACGCGCTGCAGGATATCGACCGCACCCGCGTGCGCGAGCGGTTGGCGTCATGGCTTTCAGCCTCGATCGCGCGGCATCTGAAGCCTGTCGCCGGGCTGGAGATGCTGGCCAAGGACGCCGACGCGCCCGCGCCGTTGCGTGCCGTCGCCGCCGCTCTGGCGGACGCGGGCGGCATCGCGCCACGCGCGCCGCTGGACCCGATGCTCGCCGCGCTCGATTCGGCGATGCGGCACCGGCTGCGCCGCACCGGAGCGGCCATCGGCACGCTAGACATCTACGACGCGCGGCTTCTCAAGCCCGAGCCGCTGCGCTGGACGGCGGCGCTGACGGCGCTGCGTACCGACCGGCCGATGCCCGATCTCGCGCCCGCCGGCGCCAGCGTCGCCGATGCGCCCGCGCCGGGCTTCCGCATGATCGGCGACCAGGCGGTGCGGATCGATCTGGTCGAACGCATCGCCCGCGCGGCGCACGACGCGAAGCCCGGCCGCGCCGCCTTCGTTCCCGATCCGTCGCTCGCCACGTCGATCGGCATCCGGCCGGGCACGCTCGAACGGCTGATGCGGCTGCTCGGCTTCCATGCGGTCAAGGAAGGTTGGGCCTGGCGCGGCCGCGCGCGCCGTCGCGCCGAACCGCCGCGCGTCGCCCGACCGGGGAACGCCTTCGCCGCGCTCGCGGATTGGGGCGCCGGTGGCTGATCCCGGCGCGACCATGCGGCTCGACCGCTTCCTGTGGTGGGCGCGGATCACCAAAACGCGGGGAGCGGCGCAGCAACTGGCCGAAGGCGGGCATCTGAGGCTCGACGGGCGGCGGATCGACCGCGCGCACGCATTGGTCCGCATCGGCAGCGTGATCGGCTTCTTCCGGGGCGGGCGCGTGCGGATCGTCCGGGTCGAAGCGCTGCCCAGGCGGCGCGGACCTGCCTCCGAGGCCGCCATGCTCGTCACCGAGCTTGCTAACGACTCGCAGCAAGGCGCGACGGAGTTGACGCCCGCAAAAGCCGGACATAGCGAGAGCGGCGAAGACCCGAGGGAACATCTGCCATGACCTATGTCGTCACCGACGCCTGCATCCGCTGCAAATATATGGACTGCGTCGAGGTGTGCCCCGTCGATTGCTTCTACGAGGGCGAGAACATGCTGGTGATCAATCCCAGCGAGTGCATCGACTGCGGCGTGTGCGAGCCCGAATGCCCTGCCGAGGCGATCCTGCCCGACACCGAGAGCGGGCTGGAGCAGTGGCTGGAGATCAACAACACCTTCTCCGCCCAGTGGCCCAACGTCACGCGCAACAATGGCCAGACGCCCGCCGACGCCGACGAGCACAAGGGCGAAGAGGGCAAATACGACAAATATTTCTCGCCCGAGCCAGGCGCCGGCGACTGACGCCGCCGATCAGGATCAACGCCGCCCCGCGCCTGCGAAGGTGCGGGGCGTTTCGATTTTCAGGACCGAAGCCATGACCGCCATCCCGATCCGCCGCGCCCTGCTGTCGGTGTCCGACAAGACGGGCATCGTCGATCTGGGGCGTACGCTGGCGGATGCGGGGGTGGAGTTGGTCTCCACCGGCGGCACCGCCAAGGCGCTGCGCGACGCGGGGCTTTCGGTGCGCGACATTTCGGAGCTGACCGGCTTTCCCGAGATGATGGACGGCCGAGTCAAGACGCTGCACCCCAAGGTTCATGGCGGGCTGCTCGCGGTGCGCGACGATGCGGGCCATATGGCGTCCGCCGAGAGCCATGCGATCGGCATGATCGATCTCGTCGTGGTCAACCTCTATCCGTTCGTGCGGACGGTCGCGAAGGGTGCGGGCCGCGACGAGGTGATCGAGAATATCGACATTGGTGGGCCGAGCATGGTGCGCTCGGCGGCCAAGAACCACGCCTTCGTCGCGATCGTCACCGATCCGGCGGATTACGCCCTGGTCGCCGGCGGCTCGACCACGCTCGACCAGCGGCGGATGCTCGCCGCCAAGGCGTTCGCCGCGACCGCCGCCTATGATTCGGCGATCGCCCAATGGTTCGCCTTCGCCGACCAGGCGGAGCGCTTCCCGGCGACGCTGCCGCTCGCCTTCACCCGCGGCGACGAACTGCGCTATGGCGAGAACCCGCACCAGGCCGCCGCCTTGTACCTGCCGAACGGCCCCGCCGCGCGCGGCATCGCGCAGGCCGAACAGGTGCAGGGCAAGGCGCTCAGCTACAACAACCTCAACGACGCCGACGCGGCGCTCGAACTCGTCAGCGAGTTTCGCGACGGGCCGCCGACGGTGGTCATCGTCAAGCACGCCAATCCGTGCGGGGTGGCGAGCGCGGATACGCTGATCGACGCCTATCGCGCGGCGCTCGCCTGCGACAGCGTCTCCGCTTTCGGCGGCATCATCGCGGTCAACCGGCCGCTCGACGGTCCGACCGCGGAAGCGATGACGGAGATCTTCACCGAAGTCGTCGCGGCGCCCGATGCGGACGACGCGGCGCGGGCGGTGTTCGCGAAGAAGAAGAATCTGCGCCTGCTCCTGACCGGCGACCTACCCGATCCGGCGCGGCCCGGACTGGCGATCAAGTCGATCGCGGGCGGGCTGCTCGTCCAGTCGCGCGATGGCGGGCGGCTCACCGACGATATGCTGAAGGTGGTGACCAGGCGCCGGCCGACACCGCGGGAACTGGCCGATTGCCGCTTCGCCTGGACCATCGCCAAGCACGTCAAGTCCAACGCCATCGTCTATGCGAAGGGCGGCAGCACCGCGGGCATCGGCGCGGGGCAGATGAACCGGCTCGAGTCCGCGCGCATCGCCGCGTGGAAGGCGAAGGACGCCGCAGACAAGGCGGGCTGGGCGGAGCCGCGCACGATCGGGTCGGCGGTCGCCTCGGACGCGTTCTTTCCCTTCGCCGACGGGCTATTGGCGGCGGTCGAGGCGGGCGCGACGGCGGTGATCCAGCCGGGCGGATCGATCCGCGACGAGGAGGTGATCGCCGCCGCCGACCAGGCCGGCCTGGCGATGGTGTTCACCGGGATGCGCCATTTCCGGCATTGATTCGATTGCCGGTAAGGCTGCCTTGCGCCGTATGGGCCGCAGCAGCCGTCAGCGGGGCTGGTCTGCCGGCAGCTCCGCCTCTCCGGCCTTGGGCAGCTTGCGGAACAGCGCGCGGTCCTCGGGCGTGAAAGCCCAGCGGAACAGCACATAGCCATAGGTGCCGATGATCGCGGGGATGCCGATGATCAACTCGGCCCACTCGGGCACCTGCACCGCCACCCAGCCGACCGCCCCCGCCGCCGCCGCCGCGAGCACCAGCGGCCAGCGCCATCCCGAGACGGGATGACCGAGCAGCCGCGCGAGGAAGGTCGATTTGATGACCGAGGTGACCGCGAGCGACGCGGCGAGCGCCACCGCCGGCCCCGCCGCCTGCCACGCCTCCGGCCAGCCCAGCCGCCGCATGGCGAACACCAGGATGAAGCTCAGCGCGATCTGGACGCCCAGCATGGTGAGGCTGATCATCAGGTTGCGGTGACGCGCCATATAGACGAGCGCGCTTTCGGAGACCGCGCCCATCGCCGCCAGCACCTCGGCGGTCAAAAGGAAGATCAGCGCCGCGGCGCCCGCGACGAATTCGGGGCCGACCACGCCCATCACGCCTTCGGCCGGGATCGATCCCATCAAGGCGAGCCCCGCCTGCGCCGCCATGATCCAGAAGCCGACCTGGCGCACCTGTCGCGCCACCGCCGCCTTGTCGCCGGCCGCCAGGCTTTGCGTGATGACGGGACCGAGCACGGGGTCGAAGCTGGTCTTCAGCTTCTGCGGCAATGACGCGACCTGCTGCGCCATATAGTAGATGCCGACCACGGCGGGTCCGAACAGGACGCCCAGGATGAAACGATCGACGTTGCGCGTGCCCCATTCGATCGCATCGGCGCCCGCGAGCGGCATGTTCCGCCTGGCGAGCGCGGCGATCGGCCGGATGCGCGGCTTCCACCCGCGCGGAACGCCGTAGCTCCTGACGAACGGGATCAGCGACGCGGTCAGCGCCGCCAGCATCGACAGCACATAGGCGAGGATCAGCCCGTCGCGCGCCGAGACGTAGTAGAGACCCCAGGCGGCGATGCTGATCGTCCACGGCTCGACCACCGCGCGGGCGGTGACGGCCGCCTTGACGTTCAGCCGATAGGCCAGCGCGGCGAGGCTGACGTCGGACCAGGCGATGGCGAAGACGATCAGCGGCAGCAGCCGCTCCAGCCCGATCACCTGACTGTTGGGATACATGATCTGCGGAAAGGCGAAGAGCAGAGCCGAGCCGAGGATCGAGAAGACGAAGGCCACCGCCATCGCGTCCCATGCGACATCGACATGCGGCCGGTCGGTGGTCGAAAGCGCCTGGGCGAGCCCGCGCTTGAGCCCCAGGGTGGCGAGCAGCGCGGCGAGCTCGACGATCAGCACCGCAAGCGCGAAGCGGCCGACGATCTCCGGCCCGTAGAGCCGCCCGGCGATGAACAGGAAGGGCAGGCGCGCGAGCAGGCGGAGCGCGAAGCCCGCGACGTTGGTGCGTCCGCCTTTGGCGAGCGCGGCCATGTCCTGCGTCGGCGGCGGACGATCGGTCATGCCGCCGCTTCGCGCCGCCGGTCGAGCCAGGCCATCACCGGCGTGACGGTCACGCCGTGCAGCAGGATCGAAATCAGGATCACCAGGCCGACCGCTCCCCAGAGACGGTTCGGATTCTCGAACGCGCCGTGATTGAGGGCATAGGCCAGATAATAGACCGACCCCAACCCCCTAATGCCGAAGAAGGCGATGACCAAGCGCTCGCCTTTCGACCGTTTCGTGCCGATCAGTGCGATCCAGCCGGTGATCGGCCGGACGAGGAAGATCGCTGCGGCCGCGAACGCCACTTCCGCCCAGCCGATCAGCGCGAACAACCCGCCGGCCGTCAGCATCCCACCGAACACGATCAGCAGCGCCATCATCAGCAGCCGCTCGGTCTCGTCGGCGAAATCGTGCAGCCGCCGGTTGAAATCATGCCCGTCGCTCGCACGGCGCAGCATCAGCCCGGCAACGAACACCGCTAGGAAGCCATAGCCATGGAGCAGCTCGGTGGCGGTGTAGATGACGAGCGTGGCGCCCAGGGCGACGAACCCATCGCCAGTGCGCGAGAGATTGGTCGTGCCTGGCAGGCGGTAGATGATCCAGCCGAGCAGCCGTCCGCCCGCCCATCCGACGATCGCGCCGACGGCGAGGCGGATCAGCACGGCATCGAGCGCCCAGCCCCCCAATGTGCTGAAGCTCAGCCCGGCGCTGGCGATGACGATCGCCAGGTGGACGAACGGGAAAGCGAGCGAATCGTTGATCCCGGCTTCGGAGGTGAGCGCGAAGCGCACCTCATCGTCCTGATCGGATTCGGGCTCCTCGATCTGCACGTCCGAGGCCAATACCGGATCGGTGGGCGCGAGCGTCGCCGCCAGCAGCAGCGCGGTCGCCAGCCCCAGCCCCAATATCGCATGGCCCAGCAACGCGAAGGCGATGATGCAAAGCGGCATGGCGATGCCCAGCAGCCGCCAGGTCAGCCCCCAGCTGCGCCAGCCGAACGCCCGGTCGATCTTGAGCCCCGCGCCCATCAGGGAGACGATGACGATCAGCTCGGCGAGCTTCTCCACCTGCACCGGCGTCTCGAGCGGATGTGGCACGAAGCGCGCGAAGTTCGTCATGCTGCCCAGACCTGCGCCGATGCCGACGCAGATGATCGGGAGCGAGAGCGGCAGCCGCTTGAGCACCAGCGGCAGCCACGCGACCAGCAGGATCAAGAGCCCCGCGCCCAACAGCACGGGGAGGTAGAGTTCGGTCAGCGACATAATCCCGTCAGTGCGCCGCGCCCCAGCTCGGTCCGACGCCGATCTCCACCGCGAGCGGCACCGACAGCGGCGCCGCTGGCTCCGCGGCGGTCGCCATGACGCGCTCGATCACGGGCTTGGCCTTTTCGACATCGCCTTCGGGCAGCTCGAACACCAGCTCATCATGCACCTGCAGCAGCATGCGCACGTCGGGCAGGCCGGCGGCGAGCAGCGCCGGCTCCATCCGGGCCATCGCCCGCTTGATGATGTCGGCGCTGGTGCCCTGGATCGGCGCGTTGATCGCCGCGCGCTCTGCGCCCTGGCGCTCATGCTGGATCTTGGAGGCGATCCGCGGGAAATGCGTCTTGCGGCCGAACAAGGTGGTGGTGAAGCCGCACTCACGCACGGTCTCCAGCGTTTCGGCGATATAGCGGTTGATGCCGGGAAAGCGCTCGAAATAGCGGTCGATCATCGACTGCGCCTCTTCGGGCGTCACGTCGAGCCGCCCCGCCAGGCCCCAGCGCGAAATACCGTAAAGGATGGCGAAGTTGATCGTCTTGGCGCGCCCGCGCGTGTCGCGATTGACCTCGCCGAACAGCTCCTGCGCGGTGAGGTTGTGGATGTCGTCGCCGCGCGCGAACGCGTCCCTCAGCGCCGGCACGTCGGCCATGTGCGCGGCGAGGCGCAGCTCGATCTGCGAATAGTCGGCGGCGAGCAGAAGATTGCCGGGTTCGGCCACGAAGGCGTGACGGATCTGCCGGCCGACCTCGGTGCGGATGGGGATGTTCTGGAGGTTCGGATCGGTCGACGAAAGACGGCCGGTTTGCGCGCCCGTCAGCGAATAGCTGGTGTGGACGCGGCCGGTGACCGGGTGGATCTGCTGCTGCAGCGCGTCGGTATAGGTCGATTTGAGCTTGGCCAGCTGGCGCCAGTCGAGCACCTTGCGGGCGATGTCCTTGCCGGGCGAATCCTTGTCGGCGGCGATGCGCTCCAGCTCATTGACGTCGGTCGAATAGACGCCGGACTTGCCCTTGCGCCCGCCCTTGATTCCCATCCGCTCGAACAGCACGTCGCCAAGCTGCTTGGGGCTGCCGATGGTGAAAGGACCGCCGGCGAGCCCGTGAATCTCGGTCTCCAGCCTACCCATCTCCTCGGCGAACTCGCCCGAGAGGCGGCCGAGCACACCCGCGTCGACCTTTACGCCGTGCCGCTCCATCCGCGCGACCACCGCCGGCAAAGCGCGGTCGACCATCTCGTAGACGCGCGTGCCGCCTTCCCAGGCGAGCCGCGGCTTGAACCGGCGCCATAGCCGGAGCGTCACATCGGCATCCTCGGCGGCGTAGCGGGTGGCGGTCTTCAGATCCACCTCGTGGAAGCCGAGCTGGCTCTTTCCTGTGCCGACGACCTCCTTGTAGGCGATGCAGCTGTGCGACAGGTGGGTCGCGGCGAGCTCGTCCATGCCGTGGCCGTGCAGGCCCGCGTCGAGATTGAAGCTCATCACGATGGTGTCGTCATAGGGCGCGACGTCGATGCCCTGGCGGGCGAGCACGATCAGATCATATTTCAGGTTGTGCCCGATCTTGAGGACCGAGGGATCCTCAAACAACGCCTTGAGCTTCGCGAGCGCGATCTCGCGATCGAGCTGCACCGGCCTTTCGGCGAACATATCGCTGCCGCCGTGCGCCAGCGGCACATAGCAGGCGAGGTTGGGGTGGAGCGCCATCGACACGCCGACCAGCTCTGCGAGCATCGGGTCCTTCGCGGTCGTCTCGGTGTCGATCGCGATCCAGCCCTGATGGCGGGCGATCTGGATCCAGCGGTCGAGCGCCGCCTCGTCGATCACCGTTTCGTAATTGTCGTGATCGCAGGGCGGATCCTCCTCCTGCACCGGAATCGGCGCGGCGGAGGGCAGCGCCGGGGTCGGGTCGGCGACGGCGGCAAGCTTGGCGAGCAGCGAACGGAAGCCGTGATGCTCGAGGAATGCGCGCAAGGGCGCCTCGGGAATGCCCTTGAGCGCCAGATCGTCGAGCGGTTCGGGCAGCGGCGCGTCGCATTTGAGCGTGACCAGCACCTTGGATAGCCGCGCATTCTCCGCCTGCTCAATCAGGTTGTCGCGCAGCTTGCCCGGCTTCATCGCCGGCGCGGCGGTAAGCACGCCTTCGAGATCGCCATGCTCGTTGATCAGCTTCGACGCGGTCTTGGGGCCGACGCCGGTGACGCCCGGGACATTGTCGACGCTGTCGCCCATCAGCGCCAGCACATCGCCCAGCCGGTCCGGGCCGACGCCGAACTTCTCCATGACATGGTCGGGGCCGAGCCGGCGGTTGTTCATCGTGTCGTACATGTCGACATTGGGCTCGGTCATCAGCTGCATCAGGTCCTTGTCGGAACTGACGATGGTGACCTGCCAGCCCTGCGCCAGCGCCGCCTGGGTGTAGCAGGCGATGATATCGTCCGCCTCCAGCCCGTCCTCCTCGATGCACGGCAGCGAAAAGGCGCGCGTTGCGTCGCGTATCATGGGAAATTGCGGGATCAGGTCTTCGGGCGGCGGCGGGCGGTGAGCCTTGTACTGATCGTAGAGATCGTTGCGGAAGGTGTGGCTCGACTTGTCGAGGATCACGGCGAGGTGCGTCGGCCCGTCAGCCTTGTTGAGCTCGTCGGCGAGCTTCCACAGCATGGTGGTGTAGCCATAGACCGCCCCGACCGGCTCGCCATGCCGGTTGGTGAGCGGCGGCAGGCGGTGATAGGCGCGGAAGATGTAGCCCGAGCCGTCGACGAGATAGAGGTGGTTGGCAGCCATTGCCGTGGCCTAGCCGATGCCGCCCGGAGGGCAAAGGCCTATGGCTTGTGGTTGGCGATCAGCGTCGTGGCGACGGCCTGGATCAGGCTCTGCCGGTCGCGCACGGGCTTTCCGGTGCGGCCGATCAGCACCGCGACGGCATAGGTCGTGCCGTCGGGCGAGGTGATCAGCCCGACATCGTTGAAGCCGGCGGTCTCGCCGGCCAGGTCCTGGCCGGTGCCGGTCTTGTGCGCCAGCCGCCAGCCGGGCGGCATGGCGCCCTTCAGCCGCGCCCGCCCGGTCTTCGATTCCTCCATGTAGCGAAGGAGATATGCGGTCGAATCGGGCTTGAGCAGCTCGCCGCGATGGAGCTTGGCGAGCGCGCGGGCGATGCCATTGGCGGTCGCCCCGTCGGGCGGATTGGCGACATAGGCGTCGAACGCGGCGCGCCGCGTCGCCATCGGCAGGTTGGCGCGCGCGGTATAAAAGGCGCGGCCCAGCGAATAGGATTGCTTCCACGTCAGCCCTGCTGTCTTCGCCTGCAGCAGCCGCTCGCCGGGTCCGAACTTGATGCCGGTGAGGCCTTTGCCGGCGAGGAAGCGGTTCACCGCCGCAGGCCCGCCCGCCAGGCTCAAGAGCTTGTCGTTGGCGGTGTTGTCGCTCATCGTCATCGCACGGCGCAACAGCTCGTCGGGATCGGTCTGATAACCGTCGCCCTTGACCAGCGAGGCGATCGGCTGGTGGAACAGCGTCAGGTCGCTGCGCGTCACCGTCACCGGCTGGTCGAGCCGCAGCATGCCCTTGTCGCGCGCGTCGAGCGCGGTCATCGCCACCCACAGCTTGCTGACGCTCTGCTGCGGCATCGGCAGGTCGCCCTGCCAGTCGACCGACCAGCCCGGCGTGTCGACGCGCCGGATGGCGATGCCGACGCGCCCTTCGAATTCGCGGCCGAGGAAGCGGACCGTCTCCACCAAGGCGGGCGAGGGGCGGGGCGGCGGCGGTACGTAAAGCTGCGGCGGAGGTGCGGGCGGCACCGCCGCGGCCGCGACGCGCGCTGCGGGAGCCTGGGCGACTCGCTGGATCGGGGCATCGGCTGCCGGCACGCAGGCGGCGACGGCCAGCGCCGGAACGCCCCAACCGAAACGCGCAAGAATCGAACCCAACAGCACGGGCTGATACTCTCCCCCCTTACCGGAACAGGAGGTTAACAGCCTCCGAATCAGCGCGAAAACCCCACAATGCCGTAAGGGCGGCTCTTTGCGGTGAGCCGAGTCGTCCGGCGGGACGAACCGAGCCGCGAATCACGGCACGAGAACGGTGTCGCGCGCCTCCGGCAAGGCGTCCGGATAGTCGAGCGTAAAATGGAGGCCCCGGCTTTCCTTCCGGTGCAGCGCCGATCGGACGATCAGCTCGGCTGTCTGGAGCAGGTTTCTCAGCTCGATCAGGTCGGGCGTGACGCGGAAATGACCATAATAATCCTCCACCTCCGAGGTCAGCAGCTTGATGCGGTGCTGCGCGCGCTCGAGTCGCTTGGTCGTGCGGACGATGCCGACATAGTTCCACATGAACCGCCTGATCTCGGTCCAGTTCTGCTTGATAACCACCTCCTCGTCCGAATCGGTGACGCGGCTTTCGTCCCAGGCGCGGATGAGGGGCGGCGGGGGCAGATCGTCGAGGTTCGCGAGGATGTGCTTGGCCACCGCCTCACCGAAAACGAAGCATTCGAGCAGCGAGTTTGAGGCGAGGCGGTTGGCGCCGTGCAACCCCGATTCGCTGACTTCGCCGGCGGCGTAGAGCCCGGGGAGATCGGTGCGGCCATCGAGATCGATCACCACCCCGCCGCAGGTGTAATGCTGCGCGGGCACCACCGGGATCGGCTGGCGCGTCATATCGATGCCGAGGCCCAGCAGCTTGTCGTGGATCATCGGGAAATGCCCGCGCACGAAATCAGGGTCGAGATGGCTGATGTCGAGATGGACGTAATCGAGACCGAGCCGCTTGATCTCATGGTCGATCGCGCGGGCGACGATGTCGCGCGGGGCGAGCTCGGCGCGCGGATCGAAATCGGGCATGAAGCGGTGGCCGGTCTCGGGAAGCTTCAGATGCCCGCCTTCGCCGCGCACGGCTTCCGTGATCAGGAAGTTCTTGACGTCGAGATGGTAGAGGCAGGTCGGGTGGAACTGCATCATCTCCATGTTGGAGACGCGCGCGCCGGCGCGCCAGGCCATGGCGATGCCGTCGCCGGTCGCGCCGCGCGGCGCGGTGGAGAAGAGATAGGTCCGTCCCGCGCCGCCGGTCGCGAGCACGGTCGCGCGCGCGGTGAACAGCTCGACCCCGCCGGTGCGCCGGTTGACGGCATAGACGCCGCGGACATGGCCCGATCCCGAATAGCGCAGCTCATGCCGGCCGGTCGCGAGGTCGATCGCCACCATGTCCGGCACCAGGGTGATGTTGGGATGCGCCTCGGCCGCGCGCTGCAGCGCCTCCTGCACGGCCCAGCCGGTCGCATCGTTGACATGGACGATGCGGCGATGGCTGTGTCCGCCCTCCCGCGTCAGGTGGAGCGCCTCCCCGTCCTCGTTGAACGGCACGCCCAGCTCAACCAGCCGCGCGATCGCGGCGGGCGCATTCTCGACGACGAACTCGACCGTGGCGCGGTCGTTGAGCCCGGCGCCGGCAATCATCGTGTCCTCGATATGGCTGTCGAAGCTGTCGCCGGCCTCCAGTACGGCGGCGATCCCGCCTTGCGCGTGCGCGGTCGAGCCCTCGTCTAGCCTGCCCTTGGCCAGCACCGTGACGTTGAGATGATCGGCGAGGTTGAGCGCCGCGGTGAGGCCGGCGGCGCCCGAGCCGACGATCAGGACATCGGGGGCGTGCGCCGTCAAAGCCCTTCCCCTTCAGGAATAACGGTCAGCGCACCCTCCCTGCCTGTCGCATCGTTGCGAAAAGTCCATTAAGCCTGCCGGTGACGCATTACCACGGAGAGTTCGCGCATGACCCAATCCAAGGCCGCAGGCACGGTTCAGCGGAGCGAACCGCAGAGTGTCTGGTCGCTCGGCGGCCCGCTGCTCGAAGGACCTGCCTGGGTGGAGCGTGACGCGGCCTTGTGGTTCGTCGACATCAAGTCGCGGCGCATCCACCGGTTCGATCCCGCGGGCGGCGACAAGCGGAGCTGGGACGCGCCCGGCCAGGTCGGCTTCGTGCTGCCGATCGCCGGCGGCGGTTTCGTGGCCGGATTGCAGGAGGGGCTGTTCCGCTTCGATGAGCGCGACGGAAGCTTCACCGAACTTGCCCGGCCCGAGCCCGATCAGCCCGGCAACCGCCTGAACGACGCCACGGTCGATCCGAACGGACGTCTGTGGTTCGGCAGCATGGACGATGGCGAAATCGCGAAAAGCGGCGCGATCTACCGCCTGGCCGCCGACGGCAGCTGTGTGCCGTCGAGCCCGCTGTGCTCGATCACCAATGGGCCGGCGGTGAGCCCGGACGGGCGCACGCTCTATCATGTCGATACGCTCCACGGCATCATTCACGCCTGCGCATTGGAGGAGGACGGCCGGTTGACCGGGCGTCGTGAGTTCGCCCGCATCCCTTCGACCGAGGGCTATCCGGACGGCCCCACGGTGGATGCCGAAGGCTGCGTCTGGGTCGGGCTGTACGCCGGATGGGGGGCGAAGCGGTTTGCGCCTTCGGGTGAGTTACTGGAGACCGTGTGTTTTCCGGTGAGCGCGGTGACGAAGCTCGCCTTTGGCGGGCCGAATCTCACCACCGTCTATGCGACCACGGCGAACAAGCATCTGAAGCCGGAGGAACGCGAGCGCGAGCCGCAGGCCGGCGATCTCTTCGCGTTCGAGGTGTCGGTTCCGGGCCTGCCCTCGGCTGAAATCTCGGTCGGCGTCTAGCGGCGGACGCGCTCAGTGATTGTGCCGCGGCGTCGTCTCCGACGTGCCGCGATACTTGACCGCCATCTCCAACACGCCGCCTTCGGCGAGCTGCCCCGTCTTTTCGCGGTACAGCTCCTCCCACGGCGTGTTGCTGGGCGGGATCGGGGGCGGCGGCTCGGTCCGGCGGCGCGCGATCTCGTCCTCCGCGACCAGCGCGTCGCATCGGCCGGTGTTGAGATCGATACGGACCGCATCGCCGGTGCGCAGCCAGGCAAGCCCGCCGCCGGCCGCGCTTTCGGGCGACGCGTTGAGGATCGACGGGCTGTCCGACGTGCCCGACTGGCGGCCGTCGCCCAGCGTCGGCAGGCTCATGATGCCGCGTTTCAGGAGCGCATCGGGCGGCTGCATGTTGACCACCTCCGCCGATCCCGGCCAGCCGAGCGGGCCCGAGCCGCGGATGACGAGGATGCAATGCTCGTCGATGACGAGCGCGGGGTCGTTGATCCGGTGATGGTAATCGTCCGATCCGTCGAACACGATCGCGCGGCCCTCGAACACGCCTTCGCGGCCGGGCTGGGAAAGGTAGCGCGCGCGGAACTCGGGCGAGATCACGCTGGTCTTCATGATCGCGAAGTCGAACATATTGCCCTTGAGGACGAGGAAACCGGCGCTCTCGCGCAGCGGCGCGGCATAGGGAAAGATCACCTCGCGATCGCGCGTTTCGCGGCCGGCGATGTTGTCGGCGATGCTGCCGCCGGTGACGGTGAGCGCAGACCCGTCGATCTTGCCCGCGCCCAGCAGCTCGTGCAGCACCGCGGGCACGCCGCCCGCGCGGTGGAAGCGCTCGCCGAGATATCTGCCCGCCGGCTGCATGTTGACGAGGAGCGGCAGGCGATAGGCGTCCATCCAGTCTTCGGGCGTGATCTCGACGCCGGCATGGCGCGCCATCGCGACGACGTGCGGCTGGGCGTTGGACGAGCCGCCGATCGCGGTGGTCAGCGCGATCGCGTTGAGGAAGGCCGCGCGCGTCAGGATGCGCGAGGGGCGCAGATCGTCATAGGCGATCTCCACCGCGCGGCGGCCGGTGTCATAGGCGATCTGGCCGCGTTCGCGATAGGGTGCGGGAATCGCCGCGCAGCCGGGCAGCGACAGGCCCAGCCCCTCGGCGATCGCGTTCATCGTCGATGCGGTGCCCATCGTGTTGCAATGGCCGGCGGAAGGGGCGGAGGCGGTGGCGGCGTCGAGGAACTCGTCCTCGGTGATGTCGCCCGCGCCCAGCGCGCGCCGCGCGCGCCAGATGACGGTGCCCGATCCGACCAGCTCCCCCTCATGCCAGCCGTCGAGCATCGGCCCGCCCGAGAGCACGATCGCCGGGATGTCGACCGTGGAGGCGGCCATCACCTGCGCCGGCGTGGTCTTGTCGCAGCCGGTCGTCAGCACGACCGCGTCGATCGGGTAGCCGTTCAGTATCTCGACCAGCCCGAGATAGGCGAGATTGCGGTCGAGCGCCGCCGTCGGCCGCCTGCAATTCTCGAAGATCGGATGGAGCGGAAACTCCATCGGGATGCCGCCCGCGTCGCGGATGCCGTCGCGCACGCGCCTGGCCAGGTCGAGATGGATGCGGTTGCAGGGCGACAGGTCCGAACCCGATTGGGCGATGCCGACGATCGGCTTGCCCGATCTGAGCTCGTCCGGCGTCAGGCCGTAGTTCATGAAGCGCTCCAGATAGAGCGCGGTCATGTCGCTGCGGCCGGGTGCTGCGAACCACTCGCGCGAGCGGAAGGGCCGCGCCGGGGTGCGTTCGGTCATCTCAGCCCTGCATCTCCTCGAGCTCCTTGCCCTTGGTCTCGTTGATGAATGAACGGACGAGGAAGAAGCTGATCACCGCGGCCACCGTGTAGAGCATGTAGGTGCCGGCCAGCCCCAGCCCGTCGGCCATCGCGGGGAAGCTCTGCACGACGAGATAGTTGGCGCCCCATTGCGCGAGCCCCGCCACCGCCAGCGCCGATCCGCGCATCTGGTTGGGGAACATCTCGCCGAGCATGACCCACATCACCGGTCCCCAGCTGAAGTTGAAGAAGATGACGTAGAGGTTGGCCGCGACCAGCGCGATCCAGCCCTGCGTCGCGCCGAGCATGAGGTTGCCGTCCGCGTCCTGCCCCGCCGCGCTGAAGGCCCAGGCCATCGCGCCCAATGTCACCGCCATGCCGAGCGAGCCGATCATGAGCAGCGGCTTGCGCCCGATCTTGTCGATCACCAGCAGCGCGGCGAACACCGCCGCGATGGAGACGAGGCCGGAGATGATGTTGCGCTCCAGCGCCACTTCCTCGGACACGCCGGCCAGTCGCCACAGCGTCTCGCCATAATAGAAGATGATGTTGATGCCGACGAACTGCTGAAACGTCGCCAGCATGATCCCGGCCCAGACGATCGGGCGGAATACGGTGCCCGGCGCGGCGACGTCGCGGAAGCTCGGGCGGTGGTCGGCGGAGAAGCTGGCGCGGATATCGCTGATCTTGCGCTCGGCCACATCGGCGCCGAACAGGCTGGTCAGCACCCTGCGCGCCTGATCCTCGCGGCCCCGGCTGACGAGATAGCGCGGGCTTTCCGGAATGAAAAACAGCGCCACCAGAAACACCAGCGCGGGCGCCGCCTGCGCCAGATACATCCAGCGCCAGGCCTGCGTCCCCGCGACCTCACCGAGCGAGTTGCCCGCGGCCTGGGCAAGGAAATAATTGACCACGAACGCGGCGGTCAGGCCGGTAATGATCATGACCTGCTGCACTGTCGTCAGCCGTCCGCGAATGTTCGCGGGGGCGACTTCCGAGATGTAGAGCGGCGACAGCACGCTGGCCGCGCCGACCGCCATGCCGCCCGCGAAACGCGCGACGACGAATATCTCGTGCACGCCCGTCAGGCCCTGGACCAGCGCGCCGAGGACGAAGAGCACCGCGGCGAGGATCATGACCGTGCGGCGTCCGATGACATCCGCCAGCCGGCCTGCGAAGAAGGCGCCGACGGCGCAACCGATCAGGAGCGAGCCGACGGTGAAGCCAAGGCCGGCGGAACTGAGTCCGAATTCCTCGGTAAGGCCGGTCTGCGTGCCGTTCACCGCGCCGCTGTCATAGCCGAACAACAGGCCGCCGATCGTCGCCACCGCGACGATGGCGATGATGAGCGCCATGTTCGCGCGCTCTGACGTGGTTTGCGTCATCCCTCGAGCTCCCCCTCCACTGCGCCGGATTCGTCACCGGCAATATTGTTAGCGGTAACTATGATCGCATCCGCGCACGGAATGCAAGCGGAACCTGTCAGCCGGCGCGGCGCGTGCGCGAGGCCGTCCTGGCGCCCGCCGTTCTCGGCGGCGGCCCTGAGGATTCGCGCACGATCAGCTCGTGATCGAGCACCTCCTCGGCCACCTCGGGGCCCGCGGGCCCGCGCTGGCGCAGTCGCGCGAGCAGCAGGCTGACCGCTGTCTCCGCCATCTGCGCGATCGGCTGGCGCACGGTGGTGAGCTCGGGCCAGATATTGGTCGCGAGCGCGGTATCGTCGAAGCCGACGACGCTGACATCCTCGGGCACGCGCAGGCCCTGGCGATGGGCGACGCCCACCGCGGCGGCGGCCATGTCGTCGTTGCTCGCGAAGATCGCGGTGGGGCGGGGGTTGCGCGCCAGCAGCCGCTCGGCGGCGACGATTCCCGAACGGAAGGTGAAATAGCCCTGTTCGATCGCCGCCGCGGCGGGATCGATTCCGGCGTCCCTGAGCGCGTCGACGAAGCCGCGATGGCGATCGGCGCTCGCCAGCTGGTTGGGATGGCCGCGGATGAAGGCGATGTCGCGGTGGCCGAGATCGATCAGGTGCCGCGTCATCGCGGCGGCGGCGGCGCGATCGTCGATGCGCACGTTGAGCCCGCCGACGCCCGGCGCTGGCTGGCCCATCGCGACCGACACCGCCGGAATGTCGGCGGCGGCGAGCTCGGCCTGCACCGGCGCCGATTCGGAGAGCGGCGGCGGCAGGATGACGCCCTGCACCTCGGTCTGGGCGAACTGGCGGGTCGCCTCGGCCTGCTCGTCGGCGCTTTCGCCCTCGCATGCCTCCAGCACCAGATGGCAGCCGGCGCGGCGTGCGCCGGCCAGCGCGCCGATCAGGAACTGGCTGAGATAGGCGGCGGAGGGGTTGGAATAGAGCAGGCCGATCTGCGTCGCTTCGCCCGCCGCCAGGTTGCGCGCGGCGGGATTGGGCCGATAGTTGAGCCTCTCGATCGCCTCGCGCACGGCGATGCGCGTCGCCTCGCGCACGTTCGATCCGCCGTTGACGACGCGCGACACGGTCATCGCCGATACGCCCGCCATGCGCGCGACGTCCTGAACTGTAGCGCTACCCTGCCGCCTGCGCGTCGATCGCATCAACCATTCTCCCCGGCGCAGGCATATGAAGGCGCGCGTGTCTTGGCAATCGCGGTCGCGCGAAGGCAGTTGACGCGCGGCAAGGACGCGGCTTATCAATGGTAGCGCTATCACAAACAGGGCACCGGTCAAGCCGGGCCAGCGCTCGACGCGCGAGGGGAGAGATCGATGATTCACCAGGGTCGTGAAGTGGGCGGGATGCGCGGCGCGTTGCTGGCGGCGGCGCTTTTGGGGAGCGTGGCGCTCGTCCCGGCGGTGCTTCAGGCCGAACAGCCGCGCGCCCAGGCGTCGGCGCCGCTCTACAAGGACGCTTCGAAGCCGATTCCGGCGCGGGTCGAGGATCTGCTCAAGCGCATGACGCTCGAGGAGAAGGTCGCGCAGATGGTGACGATCTGGGAGCACAAGGACCGCATCCAGACGCCGACCGGCGACTTTTCCCCCGAAAAGGCGTCGGCCGCGTTCCCGCACGGCCTTGGCCAGATCGCGCGGCCCTATGACCGGCGCGGCGTGACCGTGTCCGCGGGCGCCGCCGGGGCCACGGCGGGCGTCGCCAATCGCGGCGCGGAGGAAACCGCGCGCTACATCAACGCGGCGCAGCGCTGGGCGGTCGAGGAGACGCGCCTGGGCATCCCGATGATCATGCACGAGGAGGCGCTGCACGGCTATGTCGCCCCCGGCGCGACCAGCTTCCCCCAGTCGATCGCGCTCGCCTCGACCTTCGATCCCGCGCTGGTCGAGCGCATCTTCTCGGTCGCGGCGCGCGAGATGCGCGCGCGCGGCGCCAACCTCGCGCTCGCCCCCGTGGTCGACGTCGCGCGCGATCCGCGCTGGGGCCGCATCGAGGAGACCTATGGCGAGGACCCGCACCTCGTCAGCGAGATGGGGCTGGCGGCGATCCGCGGCTTCCAGGGAACGACGCTGCCCTTGAAGCCCGACAAGGTGTTCGTCACGCTGAAGCACATGACCGGCCATGGCCAGCCCGAGAACGGCACCAATATCGGCCCGGCCAACATCTCCGAACGCACGCTCAGGGAGAATTTCTTCCCGCCCTTCGAGCGCGCGGTGACCGAGCTGCCGGTCGGCGCGGTGATGGCCTCGTACAACGAGATCGACGGCATCCCCAGCCACGCCAACAGCTGGCTGCTGGGCGACGTGCTGCGCAAGGAATGGGGCTTCGACGGCGTCATCGTCAGCGACTATTTCGCCATTCGCGAGATGGTGACGCGGCACAAGATGTTCACCGACATCAAGGATTCGGCGGTGCGGGCGATGGCCGCGGGTGTCGATATCGAGACGCCGGACGGCGAGGGCTATGTCCATCTTCCCGAGCTGGTGAAGGCGGGCAAGGTCGGCATGGGCCAGATCGACGACGCCGTCCGCCGCATCCTGACGATGAAGTTCCAGGCGGGGCTGTTCGAGAATCCCTATGTCGATGCGGGCGCGGCTGAGGCCAGGACCAACACGCCCGACGCGATCGCGCTGGCGCGCGAAGCGGCGGCGCGGGCGATGGTGCTCCTGAAGAACGACAAGGGGGTGCTGCCGCTCGACGCGGCGAAGATCGACCGGCTGGCGGTGATCGGCACCCATGCGCGCGACACCCCGATCGGCGGCTATAGCGACGTGCCGCGCCATGTGGTGAGCGTGCTCGAGGGCATGCAGACCGAAGGCAAGGGCAAGTTCGACGTCGACTATGCCGAGGGCGTGCGGCTGACCAAGAGCCGCTCCTGGTCGGCCGATCCGGTCGAGCTGGTCGAGCCCGAGGTCAACGCCAGGCTCGCCGACGAGGCGGTGGCGACGGCGAGGAAGGCCGACGTGATCGTCATGGTGCTGGGCGGCAACGAGCAGCTGAGCCGCGAGGCCTGGGCCGACAATCACCTAGGCGACCGATCGTCGCTCGACCTGGTCGGGCCGCAGAACGAGCTGGCCAAGCGCATCTTCGCGCTGGGCAAGCCGGTGGTGGTGATCCTGCTCAACGGCCGGCCGCTTTCGGTCAACTATCTCGCGGAGAACGCCCCGGCGCTGGTCGAGGGCTGGTATCTCGGCGAGCAGACCGGGCACGGCGTCGCCGATGTGGTGTTCGGCCGGGTCAATCCCGGCGGCAAGCTGCCGGTGTCGATCGCGCGCCATGTCGGCCAGCTGCCGATCTTCTACAACTACAAGCCGAGCGCGCGGCGCGGCTATCTGTTCGACACGACCAAGCCACTCTATCCGTTCGGCTACGGCCTGAGCTACACCAGCTTCGACGTCTCCGCGCCGCGCTTCGCCAAGCCGGTGATCGGGGTGAAGGAGAGCGTCGAGGTCAGCGTCGATGTGACCAACACCGGCGCGCGCGCGGGCGACGAGGTGGTGCAGCTCTACGTCCGCGACGACGCCGCATCGGTGACGCGCCCGGTGATCGAATTGAAGAAGTTCGAGCGCGTGACGCTGCAGCCGGGCGAGAAGCGCACGGTGAACTTCACCCTGGCGCCGCGCGACCTGTCGCTGTGGAACGTTCAGATGAAGCGCGTGGTCGAGCCCGGCACCTTCACGATTTCGGCGGGGCCTGACTCGGCGACGCTGAAGAGCGCGACGCTGACGGTGAAGTAGCGAGCCACGTCGCGACCCACACCAGCGGCGCGTTCCAGTTGATCGCGACCTCGTTGGTGGTGAAGGAGCGCGCATCGTCGACCCAGCAGGTCTGCGGCGCGCAGCCCTTGGGCGGGGCGACCGGCTCGTCGCTGCGCGGGCTGCTGGTGTTGTTTGGCCCACCCGACAGCGCGCCGGGCGGCGGCGGCGGATAGGCGGGATCGATCTGGTGCGCCCAGAAGCGATGGTGCGGGTTGCGCATCGGCCGCGCGCCATAGCCCGAGACGAACGACCGCCCGAGCGGATTGCGGCCGAGCAGATAGTCCATCACGTCGATCACATGGCCGCGATAGCGCGCCTCGCCGGTCCAGTGCGCGGCGAGCGCCAGGATGATCGCGCGGTTGAGCAGGTTGCTGTTCGAGCCCCAGGCATAGCGGTCCGAGGCATAGGGGATGCCGTAGGTGGTAGCTCGCGCCTCCGCCGACCAGCGATCGGCGGCATCGATCAGCGCCTGCTTCTGCGGCTGCGAATTGGCGATCAGCGCGAGCGTGATCTTGCCGAGCGGGGCGACGCTCGGCCAGCCGGGTTCCTTATCGACGGGTGCGGCAAAGTGCGGCGATGCGCGTAGCGCCTTCTCGAACACCGCTTCGCCGGTGGTCGCGAACAGCTCGGCCGCGGCCCAGAAGAATTCGTCGGACACGTCGCTGTCGCCATAACCGCCGCTGCCGTTGAAATCGCCGACCGCATAGACTTGCGCGTTGCGCTCCGCCGCCGCCCATGCGCGCCGAGCCGCTTCCAGGCAGCGCGCCGAAAATGCCGCATCGATGCCGCGCCAGATGCGCGCGCACTGGGCGGCGGTCGCCGCAAGGTTGAGCGTCGCCGCGGTGCTGGGGGCATAGAGATAGCGTGTCTCGGGATCGCGGTCGGGCCGCATCGGCAGCCCGGTCCAGCGTTCGTCGGCGATCTTGTGGTGCGCCATGCCGCCGCCGTCGATATCGGTGAAGACGAGCGGGCGCTGGTTGGTCTTCTGCCCGACCGGCACGCGCAGCCTTGCGCCCTCGGGCACCTGCATCGCCAGCAGGAACTCCATCTCCCAGCGCGCCTCGTCGAGCAGGTCGCTGACGCCGTTCCCTGCCTCGGGGATCGGATGGCTGCCGTCGGCGAAGACGGGCGCGCCGCCCCTCGCCTGCCGCAGCTCATGGAGATTGAGCAAGGTCCACAGCGCTATGCCGCCGTTGACGACATATTTGCCGTGATCGCCGGCGTCGTACCAGCCGCCGGTGACGTCGAGCGTATAGCCGCAGCCGGGCCAGCGATTGCCGCGATTGTCCTCGCCGGCGAAGCAGGTGACGCGCTCTTCGGGATGCCCGGCGGGGCGCGCCCAGCGTTCGCCGCCGGCGAAGCGCGCGAGGATCGGCGTGCCCGCGCGGTTATGGTAGAAATAGGACAGCGCATCGTGCGCCAGCGGACGATACAGATCGGCGGAGATGGCGAAGGGGTTGCTCGTCGAGTTGCCGGCGGCCAGGCGATAGCCCTTGCCGGGCGTCCGCAAGGCGCTCAGGTCGATGACGTGCGGATGATAGCCGAGCGCCGCATCCTTGGGGCGAGGCTGGGTCTCGCCGCTGAGGACCACCGCGCTCGTCGCATCGATCACGCTCCATTTCACAGGTTCCGCGCTCATATGGGGAAAGACCGCCCGCTTCGGCGAATCGGGCAGGAATCCCAGCTGGTTGAGATCGAAGACCAGCGGAGGAGGATCGGCGCGAAGCGGCGCCGTGCATGAGGCGACCGCGAGGACGGCGATCAGGCGGCGCTTCATCATTGGTCTCCCGCTTTCGCATAAAGGCCGAACACCGCGCCGACGAAGCCGCCCGCCCGCGCGGTGCTGAGCAGCTTGCCGTCGGCATCGGCATGGAGCGTGCTCCACGCGCCCCGCTCACCGGCATGGTCGAAATGGTAGCGGTCGCCCTCGGCGCGGATGCGCAGGCGCACCGGTCCGGCGGGCGCGGTCGCGCGCGCGACGATCCTCCCCGCCTTGGGATCGTCCGGCCCGGCGCGCTGCGTCAGGCGTATCTCGCGGCCGCCGCCCCTGTCCGCCACGGCCAGCGCGAACCAATATTCGTCGCTTTGCAGCGCCGCGAGCCCGGCCTGCGCGCCCTTCGCCGGCGCGAAGCGGACCAGCGTGCTCGCGGAAACGTCACGGTGCTGCTGCCGGCGCGCGAGGAAGGAGGGATTGGCGTTGTCCCCCAGCCCGGCGGCGCGGGCCGTCAGCACCAGCGCGCCGTCCTGCAGCCGGTGCCAGGTCTCGCGCGGGTTGCGCATCATCATCCAGTGCGGGCCGAGCGCCGCGCCGTCGAACTCCTCGCGGATGGTGAAGGGCCCGTTGGTCGGCACCGCCGGTTTCGCCTGCGGCGGCAGCGCCGGGCGCGCGGCGACATAGGGGATCGCCTGTCCCGGCGCGGTGATGCGCGGCCATTCGCCCGACCAGTCGACCGGCATCAGGAAGGTCTCGCGGCCGGTATTGTAGAAATCGCCGCGATAGGGGCGCACCGCCAGGAAGGTCGCCCACCAGTCTCCGTTCGGCAGCTGGACGAAATCGGCATGGCCGGCGGAGGTGATCGGGTCTGGCCGGCCGCGCGGCAGATCGCGCTGCGTCAGGATCGGGTTGGCGGGGTTGGGCGTATAGGGCCCATCCGCCTTGCGCGACCGGAGCACCACCTGCGAATGGCCTTCCGCGGTGCCGCCCTCGGCGCAGATCAGATAGTACCAGCCGTCCTTCCGGATGATGTGCGGCCCCTCGATCCAGATCGGCTTGGCCGCGGGATCGACGCCGCCATCGACCAGCACCTTGCGCGGGCCGACCATCTTCTTCGCCTTCGGGTCGAAGCGCTGGATCCAGATCGCGCGGTGGCCGTCATAGCGGGGCGTGCCCTCCGGCGGGCCGTTGTTGACGATCCACGCCGATCCGTCTGCATCGAAGAACAGCGACGGATCGATCCCGCCGACGATCTCGGGCAGCCACACCGGATCGCTCCACGGCCCAGCCGGGTCCGTCGCGGTGATCAGGAAGTTGCCGCCGCAATCGACGCAGGTGTTGAGGATATAGAAGGTGTCGGCATGATGCTCGATCGCCGGCGCAAACACCCCGCGCGAGAGGCCGAGCGTACCGAAATCGAGCTGGTCCGGCCGGTCGATCGCGTTGCCGATCTGCGTCCAGTTGGTTAGGTCGCGGCTGTGGAACACCGGGATGCCGGGGAAATAGCCGAAGGTCGAGGTGACGAGATAATAATCGTCGCCGGCACGGGTGATGCTGGGATCGGGATAGAAGCCCTGCAGGATCGGGTTGCGGTATTCGCCGGGACCGGGCTTCGCGCGGGCGTCCACCGGATCGCCGCCCGAATATTCGAACCATTCGAACCGCGCCGCGCCGTCGGGACTGGCCGGCGGCATCGTCGCACAACCGGCGAGCGCCAGCGCCGCCATTATCGCCTTACCCCGCATCATTCTCTCCCCGCGGTGTTTGTTAGCGATATCATGCGCGATTGGATCAGGCGGCGCAATGCTCGGCGATGAAGGCGCGGTGATCGGGCATGTAATCGGCCGAATTGGCGACGGCGGTTCTGATCTGCGCCATGCGCTCGCGCGTTTCCTCAAGGCTCATCGCCTCGGCGACGGGATCATGGCTTTTGGGGCGGATCAGCTGGCCCAGCATCACCGCGAACCAGCTGGTGTCGTTGAACAGCTCCTCATTCTCGCGCCAGGTGCGGCCATAGGCCTCGAACACGCGCATCTTCTCGGCCAGCCGCTCGGGCACCTCCATCGTCCGGCAATAATCCCAGAAGGGCGTGTCGTCGCGCTCGGTCGCCTTGTAATGGAGCACCAGGAAGTCGCGGATCTCCTCATATTCGGTGATGAGGATGCGGTTGTAGCGGTCGATCTCCGCCTGGGCGAAGCCGCGATCGGGGAACATCGCCATCAGCCGCGCAAGCCCGCTCTGGATCAGCCACAGGCTGGTCGATTCGAGCGGCTCCATGAAGCCCGAGGCGAGGCCCAGCGCGACGCAGTTCTTCACCCAGAACCTCTCGCGATGGCCGGTGCGGAAAGGGACCAGCCGCGGCTCGGCGAGCGGCGCGCCGTCGAGATTGGCGAGCAGCACCGCCGCCGCCTCGTCGTCGCTCATATGGCTGCTCGCATAGACATGGCCGTTGCCGATGCGATGCTGCAGCGGGATGCGCCATTGCCAGCCGCACGCGCGCGCGGTCGACCGCGTATAGGGAGTCATCGCCGCGACGCTCTCGCACGGCACCGCGACTGCGCGATCGCACGGCAGCCAGTGCGACCAGTCGACATGGCCGACGCCCAGCGCCTTGCCGAGCAGCAGCGAACGGAACCCCGAGCAGTCGATGAACAGGTCTGCGGGAAGCGCGCTCCCGTCCTCCATCACCACCGATTCGACGAAACCGTCGCCCCCGCGCAGCCGCACGTCGACGATCTTGCCCTCGCGCCGCTTCACCCCGCGCGCCTCGGCATAGCTGCGCAGGAAGCGGGCATAGAGGCCGGCGTCGAAATGATAGGCATAGGCGATCTCCGAGAGGGGAGACCGGCCCGCATCGATCGGCCGCATGAACTTGTCGCGCTCGGCCGCCAGCGCCTGCAGCGAATATTCCTCGATCCGTCCGGCCTCTCCGGCGGCATGCATGCGCAGCCAGTAACCGTGGAACGAAACCCCCGCCATATTGACCCCGATCTGGCCGAACGGGTGGAAATAGCGGTGGCCGATCCGCGCCCAGTCGATGAACTGGATGCCCAGCTTGAAGCTGCCCTTGGTGCTGCGGATGAACGCGTCCTCGTCGATACCGAGCATGCGGTTGAAGGTCGCCATCTGGGGGATGGTCGCCTCGCCGACGCCGACGATGCCGATCTCGTCCGATTCGACCAGGGTGATGCTGGCGTAATCGGGGCCGAGGATACGGGCGAGCGTCGCCGCCGCCATCCAGCCGGCGCTGCCGCCGCCGACGATGACGATGCTGCGGATGCGGCCTTCGCCGGCGAAGTCCTTCATGCCGGCCCGCGCAGATAGTCGGCGTGGCGCGGCATCGCCTGCGCGGCGCGGGTCAGCACCTCGCGCAGCCGGGCGAGATGCGCGTCGATGCGATCGACGGGAATCGCATCGGCAAGCGGATCGTAGCGGCGCGGACGCACGCCCATGCCTTCGAACATCGCCACCCAGTCATCCTCCTCCAGCGCTTCGTCGTCATACAGCGCGACGCGCCCGCGGCTTTCCCACAGCGCGATCTTGTGGGCCAGCGTTTCGGGCGGATCGACCGCGCGGGCGGCGTCCCAGAAGGCCTGGCCGGTGCGGCCGTTGGTCCGATAGGGCAGGATCGCCGCATCGCGCGCCCGATCGAGCACGCTCGCCGTCAGCCGGTTATATTCCCGCGCCTCGACGTCCCCGCCGTCCACATGGGGCAGCAGGCGGACCAGTCTTAGCACCGAGCCGAGCGCGAGCTGCAGGTCGAAGCCCTGCAGCGGATCGCCCAGTCCCGCCGCCGCGCCGATGGCGACGCAATTGGCGATCCACGGCTCACGCCAGCGGCCTGCTTCATAGGCGATCGGCGCGCCGTCCATGCTCGCTTGCGCGGCTTGGTCGGTCATCGCGCCGCTGGCATAGATCAGCGCCAACGCATGCGCGCCGTCCAGCGGCACGTGCCGCACCCATCCGGCATTATGCGCCGCATGGCTGGCATAGGGCGCGGCGCCGTCGGCCAGCTGCTCGTGATGTGTGATCGCGCGGTCGCAGGGCAGCCAGCGCTGCCAGCCGTCGAACCGCGCACCGGCCATTTCGCGAACCAGGCGCGCGGGCGCGCCGGTGCAGTCGATGAACAGATCGCCCGCCACCCGGCGGCCGTCGCCGAGCATCAGCGCGGCGATGCCGCCGTCCCCGCGCCGCTCCAGGCCGGCGATGCGGCTTGAAATCTCACGGGCCCCACGCGACAGCGCCGCATCGCGGAGGAACCCCGCCAGCCCCACGCCGTCGAGATGGAGCGCGTAATCATAGCTTGAAAGCGGCGAGCGCGGATCGGGCGAGGGATGGGCGAACCGGCCTGCCTGCGCGGCGATTGCGGCCAGCGCATAGTCGGCGATGCGGATCTCGCGTCCCTCCTGGCGCAGCCGACCGGCGAGGTGGTGGAACGCGATCGATCGCATCGCCGCGCCGCATTCGCCGAGGGGCATGAACCAGCTGTGCCGCGGCGCACGCCAGCCGTCGAAGGCGATGCCGAGCGCGAAGGCGCCCTTCGCCGCATGCATCAGCGCCGGCTCGTCCCAACCTTGCCCGGCGGCGAAGGCGTGCCATTCGGGCCGCGCGACGACGCCGCGGCCGAACGGGCCCAGGCTCATATCCTCGCCGCCTTCATCGACCACGCAAATCCGCGTCGCATCCGCGCCATAGGCGCCTGCCAGGATGGCGGCGGCCAGCCATCCGGCGACACCGCCGCCGGCGATGACGATGGCGGGCGGCGGCTGCGTCATGCGGCCGCCGCGACGTTGGCGAGCAGGCTTTGATGCAGCGGAAGCCGCTCGGCGGCGCGGCGGTAATCGGCCGCCATCGCTACCGCTCGGGCCTCGAGCTCCGCGGAATCGCCACGCTCGGCGAGCGGATCGCCGCGGCGCGGGATCACGCGTTGGCCGAGATAGACGGCGAGCCAGCTCGGCTCCAGGAACATGCCCTCGCGATAGTTCACCACCACGCCGCGCTCGCGGAACAGCGCCAGCTTGTGCGCCAGCGAATCGGGTATCTCCATCGTCCGGCAGTGGGTCCAGAAGGGTGTGTCGTCGCGCTCGGTCGCATGATAGTGCAGGATCAGGAAGTCGCGGACGCGCTCATATTCCAGCGCCATCACGCGGTTGAACTCGGCGGCGTCCATCGGATCCCAGTCGGTCGTCGGGAACAGCTCGATCAGATGTGTGATGGCGAGCTGGATCAGGTGGATGCTGGTCGATTCGAGCGGCTCGAGAAAGCCCGAGGACAATCCGATCGCGACGCAGTTGCCGATCCATTGCCGCCGTCTTTTGCCGGTGGTGAAGCGCAGCCTTCTGGAATCGGCGAGCGGCGGCGCCTCCAGCTGGGCGAGCACCGCCTGTTCGGCGCGGTCGTCGTCGATGAACGCGCTTGAATAGACATGGCCGTTGCCCGCGCGGTGCCGCAGCGGGATGCGCCACGCCCAACCCGCGTCCAGCGCGGTGGAGCGGGTGAGCGGCGCGATCGGCCCGGCATTGGCGCAAGGGACGGCGATCGCGCGGTCGCAGGGCAGCCAGTGCGTCCATTCCTGATAGCCCGCCTTCAGCGCCTGCTCGATCAGCAGCCCGCGAAAGCCCGAGCAATCGATGAAGAGATCGGCGGCGATGCGCTTGCCGCCGTCGAGCGTGACCGCCTCGATGAAGCCGGTTTGGGCGTCGAGCGCGGTGTCGACGACCTTGCCTTCGATCCGCCTGGTCCCCCGCGCCTCGGCGAAGGCGCGCAGATAGGCGGCGTAGAGCCCGGCATCGAATTGATAGGCGTAGGAATAGGTCGAGAAGGGTGAAGCCGGGTCATCCGCCGGATGCGCGAAGCGGCCCATCCGCGCGGCCTGCACGGGCAGCGAGAAGGAGTCGAACGCGGGCGCCGCGCCATCGCGACGCAGCCTCGCCCAGAGATGGTGGAACGGCACGCCGTCGATATCGCGGCCGAACGCGCCGAAGGGGTGGATATAGCTGTCGCCGATCCGGCCCCAGTTGCGGAACTCGATCCCCAGCTTGAAGGTCGCATTGGTGCGCGCCATGAAATCGGCCTCGTCGAAGCCAAGGCTCGCGTTGAAATGGCGGATATGCGGCACCGTCGCCTCGCCGACGCCGACCGTGCCGATCTCTTCCGATTCGACCAATGTGACCGAAATGGGGAGCCCCGCCAGCTTGTGCGCCAGCGCCGCCGCGGTCATCCATCCCGCGGTGCCGCCGCCGATGATGGCGACCGATTGAATTGCCGATTGGCGCATGCCGTCTCCCTTCGGCATGTTACCGCTCCCTTTGTCGCGGCGTCAACGTGGCGGGTCTTTGCCGCTCAAGACATGGAGCGACATTGCGGTGCAGCATCGAAATGTGCCGCCGTCGCGATAAATTGGGTTGATCTTGGCGCAAGTGTTCGGTTAGCGTTACCACAACAAGGCGTGCACCTGTGAGTGTTAGCGCTACCAGACGGAGGGGAATGATGGGGACCATTCGGGATTTGGACCGGCACACGCGCTTCGCGGCGGCCCTGCGGGGCGGGTGCTCGACCATCGCGCTGTGCGGGCTGATGATCGCCGGGCCGGCCTGGGCGCAGCAGACGCCCCCGGCCGCCAGCGCGACCACCCAGGCGCAGGATCAGGAAGATCGCCCGGGTCCGCCCGATGAGGCCGCCTCCAACGAAACCCAGTCCGAAGACGAGATCGTTGTCACCGGTTACCGCCAGTCGCTCCAGAGCGCGCAGCAGCTGAAGCGCAATTCGGACGTGATCGTCGATTCGGTCACTTCGGAAGATATCGGCGCCCTGCCCGACCGTTCGGTGGTGGAGGCGCTGCAGCGCATCCCGGGCGTATCGATCAGCCGTTTCGCCGCCGGCGTCGATCCCGATCACTTCTCGGTAGAAGGTTCGCAGGCGACCGTTCGCGGCCTCACCTATGTCCGCTCCGAATTCAACGGCCGCGAGGCGTTCAGCGCCTTGAACGGCCGTTCGCTCGGCTTCCAGGACGTGCCGTCCGAACTGCTCGGCGGGGTCGACGTGTTCAAGTCGCCGAGCGCCGACCGCATCGAGGGCGGCATCTCCGGCGTCGTCAACCTGCGCACGCGCAAGCCCTTCGACGCGAAGGGCACCTATCTCGCCGGCTCGGCCGAGCTCAATTACGGCGATTTCGTCGACAAGTCGGCGCCGACCTTCTCGATCGTCGGCAGCACGCGCTGGGACACCGGCATCGGCGAGATCGGCATCCTCGGCAGCTTCGTCTATTCGCAGCTGTTCACCCGCAACGACCGGCTGCAGGTGTCGAGCTTCCGCACGCGCCCGGTCTATTCGGCGGATTATTCGGGCGGCACGCGTACCGATGTCGTTCCCTTCAACGTGTATAGAAATGCGGACGGCAGCCAAGTTGAACTTTCTCCGTTTGACGGTTCGACAGCGGTTGCTGCAGCTCAGGCAGGCAGCGGGCTGTTCCCGCGCGGCGCCGTGCAAGGATCGCAGGAGTTCGAACGAGAGCGCTACGGCTATGCCGCCGCGGCGCAGTGGCGCTCCAACGACGGCTCGATGGAGGCGACGTTCGAGTTCCTCCGTTCGGACGCGCGCCAGGCATGGACCGAGCACACGATCGAGATCGCCACCGATAACGTGACCGCGGCGGGCGACAGCCGCGCGCGCGCCGGCACGAGCATCGATTTCGACGACAGCGGCCTGTTCTCGCGCGGCGTGATCACCGGCCCGACCGGCTGGCGCGCCGACCAGCAGACCGCGCCGGTAGTCACCAATCCCGACGGTTCGGTAACCCTGAATCCGTGGGGCAGGCGCACGCCGGCGTTCGGCCTGCAGTCGAACAACCAGTATCGCGAGCATGTCGAGCGCGGCGTGACCGACGACTACGCGTTCAACTTCAAATGGGACGTCAGCGACCGGTTCGGCCTGAGCCTCGACTATGACCATGTCGAATCCTCCGGCAGGGTTGTCGACAACGGCCTGTGGTCATCGACCTTCCAGGACGCCTATATCGAGATGCGGGGCGGCGATCTGCCGGTCGTCGATTTCCGGCCGCCGCAAAGCTGCGTCTCTCCCAACGCCCAGGGGGAATGCACCGCTGCTCCTGGCTCCACCGGCAACGATCCGACCTATTATACCGGCGAGCACCAGAGCTTCACCGATCCGTTCAACAGCTTCTGGCGAAGTGCGATGGATCATGTCGAGGAATCCGAAGGCAATTCGGACGCCTTCCGCATCGATGGCGAGCTGAGCTTCCCCGAAGCCGGCTTCCTGCGCTCGGTGCGCGCCGGCTATCGCTTCGCCAATCGCCAGCAGATCGCGCGCAACTCGACCTACAATTGGGGTGCGTTGTCGGAGATCTGGGGCAATGGCGGGCCCGTCTGGCTCGACGAGCCGATCGGCGGCCCGGGCGGCGACCAGCAGGGCACGACCTCGCAAGCCAACCAGTACGCGCCTTATTTCTTCTCCGACTTTTTCCGCGGCCAGACGACCAATCCGGGCGTCGCTCGGCTCTATTATTCGGGTATGCCGGCGAGCGACTATGCTTCGTACATCGCCTTCGCCAAGGCGATCCGCGACGAATGGCTCGCGGCCGGGACACCCGCCACCGGCGGCTCGGGCGGCTGGCTGCCGCTCGCCGAACGTCCGGGCGTCGTCGAGGGCTATTATCTGCCGGGCGAGATCAATCCGATCGAAGAGACCAACAATGCCGGCTATATCATGGCCAGGCTCGACACGGACTTCGCCAACGGGTGGAATCTCAGCGGCAATGTCGGCCTGCGCTATTCGAAGACCAAGCGCTCGAGCAGCGGCTTCGCCCAATTCGCGACGGCGGATCCGCTGACCGCGGACGACACCTGCCGGACGTCGATCCAGCAGATCGTCAATCCCCCGCCCGGCACCACGCCGGGGAACACCATCAACGCCGGCTGCGCCTTCCTCTACAGCAACCCGCAGGCGCGCGCGGACGCCCGCGCCTTCCTGAACGGCGCCGTCGTCCCGCGCGATTTTGATCTGCATTACGAGCACTGGCTGCCCAGCGTGAACCTCAAGCTGGAGGTTGGTGGCGGGCTGCAGTTCCGCGCCGCCTATTTCAAGGGCATCTCGCCGCCCAACACGACGCAGATCCGCAATTATTTCCCGATCACGCTGGGCGCCCAGATCGACCCGGGGGCGACGCTGACGGTGGTGCCGAACGAGGCGACCGCCGATCCCAACGACGGCATCATCCAGGGCGAGGACCAGGTGGTCATCGAGGGCCGCGGCATCCGGGTCGGCTCGCCCGACCTCAAGCCGGTGACCGCGGACAGCTACGACCTGACGGCGGAATGGTATTTTGACGAGGTCGGATCACTTACGCTTTCGGCCTTCTACAAGGAGATCAAGGGCGTGGTGGTCTTCGCGACCGATCGCCAGAGCTTCACCAACAACGGCCAGACGTTCGAGGCGGTCGTCACCCGCGAGGTCAACTCGCCCGACACGGGCAAGGTGAAGGGCGTCGAGATAGCCTATCAGCAGACCTACGATTTCCTGCCGGGCTTCCTCTCGGGCCTCGGTCTGCAGGCGAACTACACCTATGTCGACAGCACCGGCGTGCCGCAGCCGATCCTCGATCCGGGCGATCCGGCGGTGGCGGACGGCCTGGTGTCGAATGTCGATGTGTCGGGCTTCCCGCTGCAGGGGCTGTCGAAGCACAATTTCAACATCACGCCCTTCTACGATTACAAGGGGCTGTCGATGCGCGCCTCCTATGCCTGGCGCTCGCGATATCTCCTCACCACCCGCGACGTGATCGTGCCCTATGATCCCGTGTTCCAGGAGGCTTACGGGCAGCTCGACGCGTCGATCTTCTATCAGGTCACGCCCCAGTTCCGCCTCGGCGTGCAGGGCGTCAACCTGACCAACTCGATCACCAAGACCTCGGTCGCGGTCCAGGGGCCGGACGGCGTCGACGACGTCCGCATCATCCCGCGCGGCTGGTTCATGAACGACCGGCGCATCTCGATGATCGCGCGGTTCAGCTTCTAGTCCTCCCTAGGACTCGCTCTGGCGCCGTCGGACCCGTCCGGCGGCGCTTTTTTTGTCAGCCGCGGCGGAAGGCGACGAAGATGTTCGCGGTCAGCCTGCCTCTGCGCGGATCCGCGCTCAGCGCCTCGGGCGCGGTGATCTGGCCCGAATGGAGCAGCTGGCTGCGATAGATGACGAGCCGGTCGAAGGCGGCGTCGATCCGGCCCGTCTGGACATAGCCATCGCGGTTCCCGGTAAGATAGCCGGCCGCCGGAGATTCGGCCGCCTCGCGCGCGACCGCCGCCTCGAACGCCGCCCGGCGATCGGCGGTGATCCGTTCGAAGCCGGTCGCCTCGTGGCGATAGAAGGCGGTTCCGCCATGCGGCGGGCCGCAGAGATAATGGAGCAGCGCGAACTGCAGCGGATCGACCGTGTCGATATGCGGCAGGCGCTGGGTGGGGTGGAGGTCGCCCGGCGGCAGCGTGACGAGCGACAGGAAGCATTCGGCGCGTGTCGGCTCGACCGGGCCGAGACCGAACGCCCGCGCAATCAAAGGCGTCAGGCTGCGCACGACGTTCCCGACATAGTCGAGCGGCGCGGGCGCGCGCAGCCCGGGATAGCCGCCGGCCGGGCCATGCGCCGGGGCGAAATCGGCGGCGTCGGCGAACTCGACCAGCGCCGCCGGATCGCGCAGCAGGCCATCGATCGCCAGCACCGGCTCGCGCTCGTTCCCGATGATCTCCCGCCTGACGGCGATCTCGGGGTTGAGCGCGAATCCGGCCGTCATGCGTCAGTTGCCCGGCGCATAGGGATGACGGATCGCCTTGTAATATTGCAGATCATGCGGCGGGGCGGCGTGGCCGGCGGGCAGCGGCCGCTTCGCGATCGATCCGAAATAGGCGATGCAGGCGTCGCGCCACCACTTGGCCTCCTCGCGCTGGATGGCGAGGAAGTCGCTCACCTCGCGGTGGCGCCGCGCGTCGATCTTGGGCGCGAGCGCGGCCCAGGCCTGCTGCATCGCCGCCACCTCCGCCACGCCGCGGTCGTAGCGCACCACCAGCTCGTCCCACAATGTCCGGCCGGACGCCATGCGATGGTCCCAGGGCACATGGTGAAACCATAGCAGATAATCGTCGCCCACCGTCGCGAGCGATCCGAAACGGCGGGCCACCGGCGCGGCATATTGGGCGACGGCGTTGCTCCCTGTCCTGGTCCGGTCGAAGCCGATCCCCGCGGCATCGGCGTCATGGAAATAGGTCGGGTTCCAGTCGCGGCGCGGCAGATCGTCGACCCATGGGCCGGGGCCGTAATGATGGCCGGTCGCCATCAGATGGTTGAGGCCGAGCGGGGTCATATAATCGACCACCGCCTGGTGCGATCGCAGCATCATGCCGGTGATCGCGCTGGTCAGCGCCGGATCGTCGCCCCACGTCATGCGCGACCAGTCGGCGGCGATGGCGTGCCCGCTTTCGTCCGGGTTCCAGGCAAGGCGGCCGAAGGCGTACCAGTTGGCCTGATCGAACTGCGATCCGGACCAGTTGCGGTCGTTGCCGATATTGGCGACCCCGGCGATCCCCGTCGGCGCTCCCGCGCGCACCGGCGTATCGAGGACGTCGGCGACGGTGGTGCCCGCGCGCGGGCGGTGGGTGTCGGCGCGCAGCACCTCCTCCCACAGGCCGCCGAGATAGACGAGGTGCGTGGCGAAGCCGAGATACTCCTTGGTGATCTGGAATTCCATCATCAGCGGCGTCTTCGGCATCGCGCCGAACAGCGGATGGAAGGGCTCGCGCGGCTGAAAGTCGATCGGCCCGTTCTTGACCTGGACGATGACGTTGTCGGCGAACGTCCCGTCGAGCGGCTGGAATTCGGAATAGGCTTGCTTGGCGCGATCGTCGGGATTCTCGTTGGCGTAGACGAACGCGCGCCACATCACGACGCCGCCATGCGGGCGGACCGCGGCGGCGAGCATGTTGGCGCCTTCGGCATGGCTGCGGCCGTAATCCTGGGGTCCCGGCTGGCCTTCCGAATTGGCCTTGACCAGGAAGCCGCCGAAATCGGGCACATGGCGATAGATCTCGTCCGCCTTGGCCTTCCACCAGGCGGCGACCTCGGGGTCGAGCGGATCGGCGGTCTTCAATCCGCCGATCTCGATCGGGGCGGAGAAGCGCGCCGAAAGATAGACGCGGATGCCATAGGGTCGGAAGATGTCGGCGAGCTTGGCGACCTTCTTGAGGAAGGGTTCGGTCAGGATGTCGGCGTTGGAATTGACGTTGTTGAGAACGGTGCCGTTGATCCCGATCGACGCGTTGGCGCGGGCGTAATCGGTGTAGCGCGGATCGGCGAAGCCGGGCAGCTTCTGCCAGTCCCAGATTGATTGGCCGGCATAGCCCCGCTCGACATGACGATCGAGATTGTCCCAATGGTTGAGCAGGCGCAGGTCGAGCCTGGGCCTGTCGGCGATGTCCAGCCGGTCGATCGGCTCGCCCAGCTGGATCAGCCTGATGAACCGGAAGGCGCCATAGAGCGCGCCGATGCTGGTATTGCCCGCGATCACCGTCACCGGCTTGCCGTCGATCGCCACGCTGCGGATTAGATAGCCCTCGCGCCCCAGCTTGCCGAGCGGCAGGCCGAGCGCGGCGATTCGCGGCGATTTGGGCGTGCCGAAGACGATCGCACCCGCCGGCGCATCGCGACGCGCGGGCGGCGGCGCGCCCAGCATCGCGCCCAGCGCGGTGCCCAGCTCGGCGGCGATGCGATCGATCGTCGGATCGCTCTCCTCGCTGACCAGCGCGGTTGCATGCGGGCGGATACGGTCCTGCTGCCCCGCTTCCAATGCGCGATAGCGCAGCCACAGGTCGTAGCCGTCCTCCGCGCTTACCCTCACGGGGAACAGCAGGGCGATGGCGAAGGCCAGCAGGGCGATCAGGCGCATGGACGATCCTCTTTTTCCGCGTCGCCGGCGTTGACAAGCCGGTCTGTTGCACGTCATGGTAGCGCTATCATCGACAAGGGCAAGTCTGTTCGCGGATCATATGCCTGATGAGGGGAGTATGGATGGCTGAAATCGAAGCGGCCCGAGTGATCGTGACCAGTCCTGGTCGTAATTTCGTGACGTTGGAGGTGCGCACGAAGGATGGTGTGACGGGTTTGGGCGATGCGACCTTGAACGGCCGCGAGCTTTCGGTGGCGAGCTATCTTGGCGATCATGTCATTCCGTGCCTGATCGGGCGCGATGCGCACCGGATCGAGGATATCTGGCAGTATCTCTACAAGGGCGCCTATTGGCGGCGCGGGCCGGTGACGATGACCGCGATCGCCGCGGTCGACATGGCCTTGTGGGACATCAAGGGCAAGGTCGCGGGGCTTCCGGTCTATCAGCTGCTGGGCGGGGCCTCGCGCGAGGGCTGCATGGTCTACGGCCACGCCAATGGCGCGGATATCGAGGCGACGATCGAGGCGGCGCTCGACTATCGGGAGCAGGGCTACAAGGCGATCCGGCTGCAATCGGGGGTGCCGGGGCTGGCCTCGACCTACGGCGTCTCCAAGGACCGCTATTTCTACGAGCCGGCCGATGCCGACCTGCCGAGCGAGAATCTGTGGTCGACGGAGAAGTATCTCCGCTCGGTCCCGCCCCTGTTCGAGGCTGGCCGCGAGGCGCTCGGCTGGGACGTGCACCTGCTCCACGACGTCCACCACCGGCTGACCCCGATCGAGGCGGGCCGGCTGGGCCGGGACCTCGAGCCCTACCGCCCGTTCTGGCTGGAGGATGCGACGCCGGCCGAGAACCAGGAGGCGTTCCGCCTGATCCGCCGGCACACCACCACGCCGCTTGCGGTGGGCGAGATCTTCAACTCGGTCCATGACTGCCGCCAGCTCATCCAGGAGCAGCTGATCGACTATGTCCGCGCGACCGTGGTCCATGCCGGCGGCATCACCCATTTGCGCCGGATCGCCGCGCTCGCCGATCTCTACCAGGTCAGGACCGGCTGCCACGGCGCCACCGACCTCTCGCCCGTCTCGATGGCGGCAGCACTCCACTTCGGCCTCTCG
Source organism: Sphingomonas gilva (assembly GCF_003515075.1). Taxonomy (GTDB): domain Bacteria; phylum Pseudomonadota; class Alphaproteobacteria; order Sphingomonadales; family Sphingomonadaceae; genus Sphingomonas; species Sphingomonas gilva. The sequence goes on along the minus strand of NZ_QWLV01000003.1, from coordinate 67,881 downwards.
GTGCCCAATTTCGGCATCCAGGAATATATGCGCCACACCCCAGAGACCGACGCCGTCTTCCCCCACGCCTACCGCTTCCAGGACGGCATGATGCACCCAGGCGACACACCCGGCCTCGGCGTCGGCATCGACGAAACCCTCGCCGCCAAACACCCATACAAACGCGCTTACCTGCCCGTGAACCGCCTCCAAGACGGCACATTGTTCAACTGGTGAGCAACGCGAAGACAAAGGGGGAAGCAATGACCGATACCGCGCTTGCCAAGCCCAGGGGCCGCTATCGCTGGGCGATCTGCGCGCTGCTCTTCTTCGCCATCACCGTCAACTATGTCGATCGTCAGATCATCGGCGTCCTGAAGCCGCTGCTCGAGGACGAGTTCGGCTGGTCGGAGATCGACTATGCCAACATCGTCTTCTGGTTCCAGGCGGCCTATGCCATCGGCCTGCTGCTGGTCGGACGGCTGATCGACACCGTCGGCACGCGCTGGGGCCTCGCCATCGCCATCGGCGTGTGGAGCGTCGCGGCGATGGCGCATGCCGGCGCCAGCTCGGTGTTCCAGTTCGCCGCCGCGCGCTTCGCCCTTGGATTGGGCGAGGCGGGTGGCTTCCCCGCCTCGGTCAAGGCGGTGTCCGAATGGTTCCCCAGGCGCGAGCGCGCCTTCGCCACCGGGCTGTTCAATGCCGGCTCGAACGTCGGCGCGCTGCTGACGCCGCTGCTGGTGCCGATCCTGGTGCTCGCCTTCGGCTGGCGCGCCGCGTTCATCATCACCGGCGCGAGCGGGCTGATACTGCTGGCGCTGTGGCTGCTGGTGTACCGCGCGCCGCGCGAGCATCCCCGCCTCTCGGCCGAGGAACTCGCCTATATCGAAAGCGACCCGCCCGAGCCCGTCGGCAGGGTGAGCTGGCGGCAGGCGCTCGCCACGCGCCAGGCCTGGGCGTTCATCGTCGGCAAGTTCATGACCGATCCGGTGTGGTGGCTGTTCCTGTTCTGGCTGCCCGATTTCTTCGCCAAGACGCAGGGGCTGACCTTGCTGCCTTCGGGCGGCGGCTTCCTGCAGACGCTGGGGCCGGCGCTGGTCGCGGTCTATCTGCTGGCCGATGTCGGCAGCATCGCCGGCGGCTGGCTGTCGTCGCGGCTGATCGCGCGCGGCTGGTCGGTCAATGCCGGGCGCAAGCTCGCGATGCTGGTCTGCGCCGTCGCGGTGACGCCCGTCTCGCTCGCCGCGTTCAGCCCTTCGCCGATCGTCGCCATCGCGATCATCGGCCTGGCGGCGGCGGCGCACCAGGGCTGGTCGGCCAATCTGTTCACGCTCGTGTCCGACACCTTCCCGCGCCGCGCGGTCGCGACGGTTGTCGGCCTTGGCGGTTTCGCCGGCGCGGTGGGCGGCATGTTCATCGCCAAGTTCGCCGGCTGGACGCTGGAGACGACCGGCAGCTACGTGCCGCTGCTCGCCTTCGCCGGCCTCACCTATCTGGTCGCGCTCGCGATCATCCACCTGCTGGTCCCGCGGTTGGACCAGGCGACGCTCATCGATCGAGGAGACAAGGCATGAGGTTCACCCGGCGCGAAACGCTCGCCGCCACGCTTGGCCTCGCCGCCGGGGCGTGCGCGCCTGCTCGGCTCATGGCCGCCCCGCAAGCGGGCGAGGAATCGCTCAACGCCCTCGCGCAGCGGACCGGCCGCCGTTTCGGCGCGGCGGTCGGCAGCGGCCCTCCGGGCTCCGTCGCCGGCTCGTTCGCGGACCCGAAGCTGCGCGCGCTCGTCGCGGCGCAGTGCGGCGTGATGGTGCATGAGAATGAGCTGAAATGGGGCTGGGTGCGCCGCCGGCCCAAGGGCTTCGACTTCACCGCCGCCGACCGGCTGGTCGAGTTCGCCGAGGCCAACGGGATCGCGATGCGCGGCCACACCCTGCTCTGGCACCACCCGCAATGGTTCCCGGATTGGGTGAACAATTACGACTTCGGCCCCAATCCCGCGCGCGAGGCCGAACGCATGGTGCGCGAGCATGTGTCGACCGTCTGCCGCCGCTACGGCGCGCGCATCCACAGCTATGATGTCGTCAACGAGGCGGTGGACAACGGCACCGGCGCGATGCGCGAGACCTCGATCTCGCGCGCGATGGGCAGCGCGGAAGCCGCGGTCGACCTCGCCTTCCGCACCGCGCGCGAGGCGGCGCCGCACGCGCAGCTCGTCTACAACGACTATATGGCCTGGGAGCCGTGGAACGAGACCCACCGCACCGGCGTGCTGCGGTTGCTCGAGGGGTTCAGGAAACGCGGCGTGCCGGTCGATGCGCTTGGCGTCCAGTCGCATATCGGCACCGAGAACAGCGACGAATCGACCGGGTTCGGCGCGCGGCAGGAGGCCGACTGGCGCCGCTTCATCGATGAGGTCACCGGCATGGGCTACGATCTGGTGATCACCGAGTTCGACCTTCACGACAAGGGCCTGCCCGCCGACATCCCCACGCGCGACCGGATGGTGGCGGACTATGCGCGGGCCTATCTCGATCTGATGCTGAGCTATCCGCAGCAGGGCGACATCGTCGCCTGGGGCATCACCGATCGCTATTCGTGGCTGCAGGACCGCTGGGTGCGGCCCGACGGCTTGCCCAAGCGCCCGCTGCCCTACGACAGGGATTTCCGGCCCAAGCCGCTCCGCACGGCCATTGCCGAGGCGCTGCGCGCCGCGCCGACGCAGCACAAGCGGGCCTGATGCGGTTCCTCCTCATCGCGCTTGCGCTGCTCGTCGCGGCGCCGCTCCACGCGCAGCAGCGGCAGTGGGTGGCGAGCTGGGGCTCATCGCAGATGGTGCCCGACGAGAAGCAGCGCCTGCCGGCGGAGGCGCTGGCCGGCGCGACCGTGCGGCAGGTCGTGCGGCTCAGCCTGGGCGGAGACCGGCTGCGCGTGCGCGTGTCGAACGTCTTCGGCGCCGAGCCGCTCAGGATCAGCGGCGTGCATGTCGCGCGATCGGCGGGGCTCGGCGCCGCGGGAATCGTCGCGGGCACCGATCGGGCGCTGACCTTTTCAGGGCGGACCGAGCTGTTCGTGCCGGCGGGTGCGGAGATGGTGTCCGATCCGGTGACCCTCGCGATGCCCGCGCTCAGTCATGCCGCCATCAGCATCCGCTTCGCCGAGGCGCCGTCGCGCCAGACCGGCCATCCGGGATCGCGCGCCACCTCGTTCCTGCTGGCGGGCGATCATCTCTCCGCCGCCGATCTGCCGGGCGCGAGCCGGCACGTCGGCTGGTTCCAGATCGCCGGGGTCGATGTCGAGGCGGATGCGGAGGCCGGGGCGATCGTCATCCTCGGCGATTCGATCACCGACGGCTATGGGGTGAAGACCGATACCGACCAGCGCTGGCCCGATCGGCTGGCGGAGCGGCTGCAGGCCGATCCGGCGACGCGGCATCTGGCGGTGATCAATCAGGGTATCGGCGGCAACCGCGTCCTGCGCGACGGGCTCGGCCCCAACGCGCTCGCCAGGTTCGAGCGCGACGTGCTGGCGCAGCCGGGCGTGACGCACCTGATCCTGCTCGAAGGGGTCAACGATCTCGGCACGCTCACCCGCGACGCGCCGGTGAGCGAAGCCGAGCACCAGGCGGAAGTGGCGCGCATCATCGCCGCCTATGCCCAGATGGTCGCGCGCGCGCGCGAACGCGGCGTCAAGGCGATCGGCGCGACGATCCTGCCCTATGGCGGGTCGGAATATTATCACCCCGACAAGCTCAACGAGGCCGATCGCCAGGCGATCAACGCCTGGATCCGCGCGCCGGGCAATTTCGACGCGGTGATCGATTTCGATGCGCTGACGCGCGATCCGGCGCGCCCGGCCCATATGCGCGGGGACATGGATTCGGGCGACGGGCTGCATCCGTCGATGGCCGGTTATCGCGCGATGGGCGACGCGGTCGATCTGTCCTTGTTCGACGCGCGTCCGATGATCGCGCTCACCTTCGACGACCTGCCCCTGCACGGCCCGATGCCATCGGGAACGAATCCGCAGGCGGTGGCGGAGGCGATCCTCGCGGCGCTGAAGACGGCGGGCGTCGAGGAGGCCTACGGCTTCGCCAACGCGAAGAAAATGGCCGACGATCCCGCGCTGGCGCGCGTGCTGCAGGCATGGCGCGATGCGGGCCACCCGCTCGGCAACCATGGCTGGTCGCACGCCAATCTCAACGCGCTGACGGTGGCGGATTTCACCGCCGAGATCGTCCGCAACGAGGCGGCGCTCGAACGGTTGATGCAAGGCGGGGACTGGCGCTGGTTCCGCTACCCCTTTCTCGCCGAGGGCGACGATCCGGCCAAGCGCGCCGCGATCCGCGAGGTGCTGGCCAGGCGCGGCTACCGCATCGCGCCGGTCAGCATGGATTTCTCGGACTGGCGCTGGAACACCGCCTATGCGCGTTGCCGCGCGGCGAACGACGATGACGCGATCGCCTCGATGGAGCAGAGCTTCCTCGACGCCGCGCGCGACGCGGCGCGCGGTCACCGGATCATCGCGCGGGCGCTCCACGGCCGCGACATTCCCTATGTCCTGCTGCTCCACGCCGGCGCGTTCGACGCACGGATGATGCCGCGCCTGCTCGCCATGTACCGGCAGGAGGGTTTCCGCTTCGGCACGCTGGCGGAAGCAGCCGCCGATCCGGCGCTTCGCGCCGAAGTGCTTCCGTCACTGCCCGCGGGACCTGCCGGCCTGACGGCGAAGCTTCGGGCCGCGGAGCTTGCCATACCGGAGGCGAGGGACTGGGCGAGCGAGCTCGAACGGCTTTGCGCCGCCGGATAGCCAGACTCTTCCCGCCTTTGACGGATCACATATTCGTCGCCCCTGCGAAGGCAGGGCCTATCCGACCTGTCAACAGCGTTCGTCCGCTGTGGCCGGTGTCAGATAGGCCCCTGCTTTCGCAGGGGTGACGGATTTGGGACGGTTTGAGCACGACGCCGAAAGCGTCAGAACCAGCCGTTCGCCCCGGCCCAGTTGATCAGCAGCCGCGGCCATTCGGCGACCGGCGTCCCCGGCTTGCCGAGTCCCCAGCTATGGCCGCCGGTCTGGAAGACGTGCAGCTCCGCCGGGCGCTTCGCGGCCTGCATCGCGGCGAACAGGCGCAGGCTGTGATCGACGTGCGCGATCGGATCGTCGGCCGAATGCGCCAGGAATATCGGCGGCGTATCGGCGGTGACGTGCGCCTCGACCGAATAGGCGTCGCGATAGTTAGGCAGTTCGTCCAGCTCGCGCTTGGTCCGCGTGGTGTCGATCGGCGCGCGCATCGAGACGACCGGGTAGATCAGCCCGGCGAAGTTCGGGGTCGCCGGTTGCGCGTCGACGGTATCGATGCGCGGGTAGAAGTCATGCGCGCCTCGTGTCGCAAGGATGCCGGCGAGGTGCCCGCCCGCCGAGGAGCCGATCGCGCCGATCCGCTTGGGGTCGATCCCGAGCCGCTTGGCATCGGCGCGCAGCAGCCGCATCGCGCGCTGGCCGTCCTGGAAGGGCGCGTCGGCGTTCCACCCGTCGCCGGGCAGCCGGTAATAAAGCACCGCGACCGTGACCCCCCGGGCCAGCAGCGTGCGCGCCACCGGGCGCGCCGCGCTGCCGATCTGGATGCGGAAATAGCCGCCTCCGCCGATCACCAGCGCCGCCGCGCCATTGGGCTTGGCCGGGCGATAGATCTCCATGCGCGGCTCGGTGACGTTGGTCACCGCGCCCTTGGCGCTGTCGCTCGCGCCGACCTTCTCGGGGCCGTTCGGGCGGCCGTGGCCGGGCGGCGCGCCGGGCCACAGCTTGACGATCTCCGCCTCGATCGTCTCCTGCGCCGCGGCCGGCGCGGCGATCAGCGCGGCGAGGACGGCTAGCCAGCGCAGCATCAGAACTTCACCGTCGCGCCGATGTAGAAGCGGCGTCCGGCGATGTCGTAGATGCCGTTCTGATTGGTCAGCCGTCCGCTTTCGGTGCCGCTCGGCAGGAACGGGCTGGTCGAATCGAACAGGTTGTTGACCCCGCCATAGAGGCGGAACTCGGGCCCGTCGCCGCTGTCGACGTCGAACGAGACGAACAGATCATGCTCCCACACGTCGCCGATATAGAGGAAGGTCGGCACTTCGGCTTGCGGGTTGGTCTCCAGCAGCTCCAGATAGCGGTCGCGCAGCTGGTTGCTGTCGTTGATCTTGCCGTAATAGGTGCTGGTCCAGCGGATGCGGAAATCGTCGAGCGTCCATCCCAGCGAGCCGCGCGCACGGTATTTGAAGCTGCCATTGGCGAGATCGCCGGCCAGGTCGTTGGTGACGATCTCTTCGACGCCCTGGAAGGTCACCTTCTGCTTCAGGATGTGCGTGCCGTCGTAGCGCAGGTCGAAACGGCCGGGGATCACGCCGTCCAGCTCGAAGCGATAGTTGAACGCGACGTCGATGCCGGTGGTGTCGAACTTCGCCAGATTGACCTGGCGCTGGACCAGCTCGACGATCTGGCCGTTGTTCGGGTTGCGCGTGATGTCGTCGCAGAACGGATTTCCCGCCTGCGGCACGTCGGTGTCGTAGCATTGCAGCTGGATGTCGAGGTTCGAATAGGCGTCGATCGCGTCGCGGATGCGGATGTCGTAATAATCGACCGCGATCGTCAGACCTGGAACGAAGCTGGGCGCGAGCACCGCGCCGACGGTGAGCGTATCGGCGGTCTCCTCCTTCAGATCGGGATTGCCGCCATTGGGGCTGAACAGGTTGCCGCCGATCTGGTCGAAGCGCTGGGTGTCGCCCTCTGCCGCCTGCTGGGCGTAGAGCGCCTGGATGCCGGGATCGAGGCGGCAGTTCTCGGCGATGCGGCCCGTCGTGGTGGGGCGCACGCCGTCGCATATGTCGGTCGCCGCCTCGAAATTGCCGCGCGGGGGCGAGAAGATCTCGGCGATGTCGGGCGCGCGCTGGGCGCGGGCATATTGCGCGCGGAAGCGCAGGTCGGCGACCGGCGCATACTGGATGCCGCCGCGCCAGCTGAACACCGTGCCCACCCGCTCGATATCGTAATGCGCCGCCCGCGCCGATGCGTCGACGCTCAGCAGATAGGCGCCGGGCGCGTTCTTCAAGAGCGGCACGCTGACTTCGCCATAGCCTTCGAACGCGGTGATCGAACCGCCGAAATTGGGGATGGCGTTGCCGGTGGTGCCGCCCGCCTGCGACAGTTCGTCGCCGCGCAGCTCCTGGCTGTCGCGGCGGAAATCGACCCCGAACGCGGCGCCCACAGGGCCGGCGGGCAGATCGAACAGGCTGCCGGTGACGAAGGCCTGGCCGGTATATTGGCGGATCGTCAGCTTCTGGCGCAGGTCGGCGCGGATCCACGCCGCGGCCTCGGGGGTGATCGATCCTTCGCCGAACAGGTTGATCGGCACGCAGCCTGCCGCGCGGGCCTCGGCGTCGACGCAGCGGGGCAGGTCGTCCGGGCCCAGCTCTGCATTCAGCGCCTGGATCAGATTCTCGCCGTTGATCTCGTTGCGGCGCAGCTGGTCCTGGCGGTACTGGCCGAAGCCTGCGCTCGCCTCCCAGCGCCAATCACCGCCCAGCCGTCCGCGCAAGCCCGCCCAGCTGCGGATCGTCTCGCGCTCATTTTCGGTGATCTGCCCGCCGACCTCATCGAAGCGGCGGTCCCACGCGATGCCGACGCCGGTGGAAGGCGTCTCGGACCCGCGCAACTCGGGCGGGACGGAGGGGTTGCACGGTCCCGGCGCGCGGCGGCACGGGATCTTGCCATATTCGCGCTCCACCGTCTCGCCGGTGACCGGATCGGTGATCGGAAAGGTGGAATCCCAGCCGATGCCGACCGATTCGCGCGTTTCGCCGGATATGATCCGCGAATATTGCACCTGGGCGAAGCCTTCGACCGTGTCGGAGAATTCGTAATCGATCTTGGCGGCGGCGAGATAGCGTTCGCGCGGCAGGATCAGCGATCGGCCGGTGCGCTGGTTGTAACCGTCCCTGTTGGGCAGGAAATAGCCGGTGTTGCCGTTGTCGGTCGTGCCCACGTCGATCGGCCGGCCCGTCTGGACATCGGGGCCGAGGGGAACGAGCACGCCATTGCGATAGAAGCGGTCGCGCGAGGAATTGCCGCCGGAAAAGACGCCGCCGGGAATGAACGAGCTCAGGTCGCTCATCGCATTGGGCGGGAAGGTGGAGGCGGGCTGCGATCCGCTGGTCGGAGCCCCGCTGGCGTTCAGATAGACCGTCTCGAACAGGTTCACGCCCTCTTCGAAATCATAATCGTAGGATACCGGGCGGACCGCCCATTCGCGGTCGGTGGCGCGGATGCCCCAATCCTGGTCATAGGTGCCGCTCACCAGGAAATAGCCGCGCCGGTCGGCGAAGCGCGCGCCATAGGTCGCGCCCAGCGTCAGCTCGCGCCCGTCGCCATATTCGGTGATGCCCGTGCGGCCGCGCAGCAGCAGACCGCGCGTCCTGCTTTCGGTGATGATGTTGACCACGCCCGCGACGGCGTCCGATCCGTAGACCGACGACGTGCCGCCGGTGATGATCTCCACCCGGTCGACGAAGTCGCTCGGGATGGTCGACAGGCTGACGCGGTTGCCGATGGCCGAGTTGGACACCGTCCGCCGCCCGTCGATCAGCACCAATGTGCGGTTGTCGCCGAGATTGCGGAGCTGGATCGACGACAGGCCCGAATTCTGCGTGTTGCCGGTGACGCTCGCATCGTTGAGCGTCGATGAGAGCTGGGGCAGATCGGCCAGCGTCTCGCTCAGCTCGGAATCGCCCGATTCGGTCAGGTCCGCGCTCGATACGGTGATCGTCGGGGCGGGCGTGTCGTAGGTTTCGCGCACGATGCGGCTGCCGGTGACGACGATATCGCCTTCGGCCGCCGAATCGGTCCCCGCAGGGGGCGTCTCTCCCGCCGGCGTCTCCTGCGCCAAAGCAGGCAACGGCAGCGCGGCGAACACGCTCGCCAGCAGCAACGTCTTGATCGTCATCGTCCTCTCCCCTGATGCGCGCGGTGTTCCGCGTTCAATCCATGTCCTGTTCGATTGCCGGCCGCGCCGGCCGGTCGGCGGGTGTGCTCGCCAGCGCGCGGTCGAGCGCCTCGCGGTCGAGCGCGCCGTCCCAGCGCCCGACGACGATCGTCGCGACGGCGTTGCCCATGAAGTTGGTGAGGCTGCGGCACTCGCTCATGAAGCGGTCGATGCCCAGGATCAGCGCCATGCCGGCGACGGGCACGCTGGGGACGATCGACAGCGTCGCGGCAAGGGTGATGAAGCCCGATCCGGTGACGCCCGCCGCGCCCTTCGAACTGATCATCGCCACCAGCAGCAGCGCGATCTGGTCGCCCAGCGACAGATCGACATTGCACGCCTGCGCGATGAACAAGGCCGCCAGCGTCATGTAGATGTTGGTGCCGTCGAGATTGAACGAATAGCCGGTGGGCACGACGAGGCCGACGACCTGTTTCTCGACCCCGGCGCGCTCCATCTTGTCGATCAGGCTGGGCAGCGCGGCTTCCGAGGAGGAGGTGCCGAGCACCAGCAGCAGCTCCGCCTTCAGATAGCGTATGAGCGCGAAGATCGAAAAACCGCTCAGGCGCGCGACGATGCCGAGCACGCCGATGACGAAGATCAGCGAGGTGACGTAGAAGGTCGCGACCAGCGCGCCGAGATTGGCTAGCGCGCCGATGCCGAACGCGCCGATGGTGAAGGCGATCGCGCCGAACGCGCCGATCGGCGCGGCGCGCATCAGGATGCCGACCAGGCGGAAGACCACGAGCGCGATCCGCTCGAGCATGTCGAACACCGGCTCGGCCGGCTTGCCGACCAGCGACAGCGTGATGCCGAACAGAATGGCGATGAACAGCGTCTGGAGGATCGATCCGTCGGTCAGCGCCGACACCATCGTCGTCGGGATGATCGACAGTAGGAAGCCCGTCAGCGTGCTTTCATGCGCCTGCGCGCTGTAGCTGGCGACCGATCCGGCATCCAGCGTCGCGGGATCGATGTTCAGCCCCGCGCCCGGCTGAACGAGATTGGCGACGACCAGCCCGACGATCAGCGCCAGTGTCGAAAAGGTGAGGAAATAGGCGAACGCCTTTCCGGCGACGCGGCCGACAGAGGCGATCTCCTTCATGCCGGCGATTCCGGTGACCACGGTCAGGAAGATCACCGGCGCGATGATCATCTTCACCAGCTTGATGAAGCCGTCGCCCAGCCATTTGAGCGATTCGCCGAAATCGGGCCAGAAATGGCCGATGACCGCGCCCGCCGCGATGGCGATCAGCACCTGGACGTAGAGCTGCCCCAGCAAGCGCCGCCGCCGCGGGGCGGCCTCGACCGCATATTCGGTCGCCACGGGAATCATTCGCCTCTCCTTCGCATGCGCCTCTCCCGGACGCCTGCCGCCCGGATGACGGGCGATGCGCTATCATAAGCGGCGGAAGCGATGTGCGGGGAAATGAGGATGTTCAGGCTTATGGCACTGAAATATGATGGAATATCTCAAGACGCCGTCGTGAACGCTGCTTTGTGTGTGCGGTTTTCCGCTCGCCCTCCGTTTGAATTGTGTGGTAATTCGCCCCGATGACGCTGCCTCGCCCCGTGCTTCGCTGGCTGCTTTCCGCGCTGACGGCGGCGGTGCTTGCGGCGGCGGTGATCTGGGGCGCTGCGCGCTGGGCGCAGACCTCGGCGCGCGCCGAGGCGGACGCCGCCGCCCAAGAGATGGCGCGAAGCCATGCCGGCTTGCTGGCGAGCGAGCTGCAGAAATTCCGCCTGCTGCCGCTGGTGCTCAGCGAATATCCCGATGCGCGCGCCGTGTTGCAGCGCGACGATCCCGCTGCGGTCGCGCGGTTGAACGATCGGCTGGCGCTGCTCGCCGAACGGACCGACGCCGCCGCCATTTATGTGATCGGCCGCGACGGCATGACCATCGCGGCGAGCAACTGGCGGCTGCCGACCAGCTTCGTCGGCCAGGATTACGGCTTCCGCCCCTATTTCCGCGAGGCGCTGGCGAACGGCGCGGCCGAGCTTTTCGCGCTGGGCACGATCAGCGGGCGGCCGGGGCTGTTCATCGCGCGGCGGATCGAGGGCGAGGGGCAGGCGCTGGGGGTGATCGTCGTCAAGGTCGAGTTCGATGCGCTGGAGGCTGGGTGGGCGCGGCAGCCGGGCATGACCTTCGTCACCGATGCGCACGGCGTGGTCATCATCACCAGCCGGCCCGAATGGCGCTTCCGCGCGACGCGCCCGCTCGACGAGGCGACCCGCGCCGAGATTCGCCGCTCGATCCAGTTCGGCGCGCTGCCGCTCGCGCCGCTGGGCCTGGATGAGACCGGCGGCGCGGTGCGCGCACCGGGCGGCGATGGGCGCTATCGTCTAGCCGAGGCGCCCGTGCCGCTCGCGGGCGCGCATCTCAGCTATCTCCAGCCGCTCGCACCGGCCGAAGCGAGCGCCGCCGCCAATGCGCGCTTCGCGGTATTGAGCGGGCTGATCCTCGCCGCGCTCGCCTTCGCCGGGTTGTGGCGCGCACGGGTTCGGCGCCGCGCCCTTGAAGAGGCGAGCCAGAAGCTGGAGGGAGAGGTGGTCGCGCGCACCGCCGAACTGTCCGAAGCGAATGCGCGGCTCGTCGCCGAATCGGCTGAGCGAGAGGCGGCCGACCGGCGATTCCGCGCCGCGCGTGAGGAGCTGGCGCAGGCCAACCGGCTCGGCTCGATCGGCCAGATCACCGCGGGCGTCGCGCACGAGATCAATCAGCCGGTCGCGGCGATCCGCACCTTCGCGGAGAATGCCGGCCGCTTCCTCGACCGCGCCGAGCCCGATCAGGCGCGCGGCAACCTGACCCACATCGTCGCGCTGACCGATCGCATCGGGCGGATCACCGGCGAGCTGCGCACCTTCGCCCGGCGCGGTACGCCGGCAATGGGCGCTGTCGTGCTCGATTCGGTGATCGAGGGCGCGCTGCTGCTGATCGGCGACCGCATCCGCGCGGGCCGCGTCACGCTCGATCGCGAGGGGGACGCGCGGATAGCCGTGGTCGCGGATAAGGTGCGGCTGGAACAAGTGCTGATCAACCTCATCCAGAACGCGCTCGATGCGCTCGCCGACACGCCTGATCCGCGGATCGCGATCACCGTCGCGCCCGGCGAGCGCGTGACGATCGACGTGGCCGACAACGGCCCCGGCATCGCGCCCGATATCGCCGACCAGCTGTTCACCCCCTTCGTCACCGGCAAGCGTGACGGGCTGGGCCTGGGGCTCGGCATCGCCCGCGACATTGTCCGGGAATTCGGCGGTAGGCTGGACACGGTCGAGGGGCCGCTGGGCGGCGCCACCTTCCGCATTACGCTGAGGCGCGCATGATCGAAGATATTCCCCAGGCCGTGATCTTCGTCGACGATGACCCCGAGCTGCGCGAGGCCAATGTCCAGGCGTTGCAGCTCGCCGGGCTGGAGGTCCGTCCGTTCGCCGATGCGCGATCGGCGCTGGCCGCGATCGAGGCGTCGTTCGCCGGCATGGTCGTCAGCGACATCCGCATGCCCGGCATGGACGGGCTGGAGCTGTTCGCCCAGATCCGCGCGATCGATCCCGACATCCCTGTCATCCTGATCAGCGGTCATGCCGATGTGCCGATGGCGGTGGGGGCGTTGCGCGAAGGCGCGTTCGATTTCCTGGCCAAGCCCTTCGCCGCCGATCATCTGATTGCCGCCTGCGAACGCGCGCTGCAGACGCGCCGCCTGGTCCTGGAGAACCGCGCGCTGCGCGCCGCCGCCAGCGCCGCGGCGGACAGTGACAGCCCGCTGATCGGCGACAGCCCGGTGATGGCGCGGCTGCGCGACACCATCGCGCAGGTCGCCAAGGCCGATATCGACGTGCTGATCGAAGGCGAAACGGGCAGCGGCAAGGAACTGGTCGCACTGCTGCTCCACCGCCAGGGCCCCAGGCGCGGCCGGCCCTTCGTCGCGGTCAACAGCGGCGCGCTGCCCGAAACACTCGCCGAAGCCGAACTCTTCGGCCACGAACGCGGCGCGGTGGCGCATGGCCGGCTGGAGCAGACCGGCCGAATCCAGTCGTCGAACGGCGGGACGCTGTTCCTTGACGAGATCGACAGCATGGCGATGGGCGTGCAGGCCAAGCTGCTGCGCGTGCTCGAGGAGCGCGAGGTGCTGCCGCTCGGCGCCGAGCGTCCGCGCGCGGTCGACCTTCGCGTCGTCGCCGCCGCGAAGCGCGATCTGCAGGGCGCGATCGCCGAAGGGGTGTTCCGCGAAGACCTGTTCTACCGGCTCAACGTCGTCCGCCTGCGCATCCCGCCCTTGCGTGAGCGCCGCGCCGATATACCGCAGCTGTTCGCGCACTTCGTCGACCAGGCGAAGGCGCAGGTCGGGGCTCCAGCCTTCGTCATGACCGATGCGGTGCGCCGCCGGCTGGCCGACCACGACTGGCCGGGCAATGTGCGCGAGCTCAGGAACTTCGCCTTCAGCGCGGTGCTGGGCCTGTCAGACGGCGGGCCCCGGCCGCCCATGGGAAGCACGGACTCGCTCGCCGAACGGGTCGACCGCTTCGAGGCGGCGGCGATCGAGGAGGCGCTCGGCCATACGGCCGGCGACATCCAGGCGACGATGGCGCTGCTCGCGCTGCCGCGGAAGACGCTCTACGACAAGATGAAGCGCCACGGCATCAAGCCCGATGCCTTTCGTGCGCGGCGATGATCGCCGCGAGGTCCGCCGGCGTGTTGATGTTGGCGATGGCGATATCGAGCGTCACCGGCGCGGCGCCGACTGCCTCCGCCCAGCTTCGCATCGACCGCGACGGGCCGCGCGCGAGATGCGCGTCCAGCCGATCGGCGAGCGCGGAGGGCCACAGGCCGATGATCGGCATCGCCGCCAGATAGCAGGGCGCGCCGGCCCCATGCAGGCGCTCGACCAGATCGGCGGGCAGGACCGGCGTGTCGCAGCCGATGCTTGCGACGAGCTCCAATCCGTGCGCGCGGGCGTGATGCAGCGCGGCGTTGAGTCCGCCCAGGGGACCGAGCCCGGCATGCGGCCTGTCGCCGATCGGTCCGCGGCCGACGATGATCGTCGCATCGACTTGCCGTGCGATCGCGCGCTCGGCGTGCTCGATCAGCGTGCGGCCGCCCAGCAGCGCCTCGGCCTTGTCAGCGCCGAAGCGGCGCGATTCGCCGCCCGCCAGGATCGCGCCGAGGATGCGGCTCACGCGGTCGCCACCAGCATCGCATCCGGACGAGCGAGCGCGACGAGGCGGATATTCGCCTCGCGCGCGCATTCCACCGCGAGCGTGGTCGGCGCCGAAATCGTCGCCAGCATCGGGCAACTCGCCAACGCTGCCTTCTCGACCAGCTCGTAGGAGCAGCGCGAGGAGAGCAGCGCGAAGCCGCCGTCCCACCGGGCGCCGGCGCGCAGCATCGCCCCGATCAGCTTGTCGAAGGCGTTATGGCGGCCGACATCCTCGCGAACGGTGATGATCTCGCCATCGGCCGAGCATTGCGCGGCGGCATGGACCGCGCTCGTGGCGCGGTTCAGCATCTGGTGGCCGTCGAGCGCCGCCAGCGCCCGGAAGATCGCCGCATCATCCGCCGCAACCGTCGCGGTGACGCGCGGCAGCGGGCGAAGCGCCTGTTCGAGATTCTCGATGCCGCACAGCCCACAAGACGATTCGGACACGCGGTGGCGGACGCGTTCGAGCAGGATGTCGCTCCGCGCCGAAGCCAGCGTCACGCGCAGGATATCGCCCGCCTCCGCGCGGTGATGATCGACTGAAACGATGTCGCCAACCTCCGCGATCAGTCGCTCGCTCGATGCGAAGCCATAGGCGAAATCGGTCAGGTCGGCGGGCGTCGCCATCATCACGGCATAGCCGATGCCGTTGAACTCGATCGCGATCGGCGCTTCGATCGCCAGCGCGCGCGTGATGTCGGCGGCCTCGCCGTCCTTCGCGACGCGCCGGAAAGCGCTCGGCCGCGATCCGGTCATGCCGGCGCCGGCTCCAGCAGGGATTTGAGCGGCACCGCCGCGTCGGCGAGCAGCGCGGGATCGATCCTCGCGCCGGCCAGGACCAGCGCGCGGCCCTGGACATAGTCGCGGACGGCGTTGACGCAGTCGAGCGCGATCACGCGGCTGTCGCGCAGATAGATCAGGGAGAAGGCGCGGTCGGCCGGATCGCCGCGCAGCGCCACCTGATCGTGCCCGGCGGACAGGCCCACCGTCTGCAGGCGCAGGTCGTACTGGTTGGACCAGAACCACGGCACCGCGGCATAGGGCTCCTCGGCTCCGGTCAGCGCCTTGGCCACGGTCGTCGCCTGGTCGGTCGCGTTCTGCACCGATTCGAGCCGGATGCGTGCGCCGCCGGCGAAGACATTCTCATGCGCCGCGCAATCGCCGATCGCATAGATGTCCGGGAGGCTGGTGCGGCACAGCGCATCGACATCGACGCCGTTGCCGCCCTGCGCGCCCGCGGCGATCAGCGGCTCGACTGCGGGGACGATGCCGATGCCGACGATCACCATGTCCGCGGCCAGCACCGATCCGTCGGCCAGCCGCACGCCGGTCGCGGCGCCGTCCCGTTCCTCGATGCACTCCACCAGCACATTGGTGCGAAGATCGACGCCCTGGGCACGGTGCTCGGCCTCGTAGAAGCGCGACAGCGGCTCGCCGGCGACGCGCGCGAGCACGCGGTCCTGCGCTTCGAGAACGGTCACCGGCTTGCCGAGTTTGGTCAGCACCGCCGCCGCCTCCAGCCCGATATAGCCGCCGCCGATCACCACCACGCGCTTCGTGCCGGGCAGCTCGGCGATCATGCGGTCGACATCGGTACGCGAACGCACCGCGTGGACGCCCGCCAGATCATGCCCCGCGCAGACAAGGCGGCGGGGGGCGCCCCCCGCCGCCCAGATCAGCGCGCCATAGCCGATGCGCGCACCGTCCTCGAGCAGGACCTCGCGCGCCTGCGGGTCGACCGCGACCGCCTTCCGCCCCAGCAGCAGCGTCACGTCGCGCTCGGCCCAGAAGGCCGGGGGACGGATCAGGATGCGGTCGAACGGCTTGTCGCCGGCCAGATATTCCTTGGACAGCGGCGGCCGCTCATAGGGCGGCTCGGGCTCGTCGCCGATCAGCGCGATCGATCCTTCGAACTTGCGCTGGCGGAGCGCGATCGCGGCCTGCGCCCCGCCATGCCCCGCCCCCACGATCAGCACGTCGTATCGCGCCACAACCTCGTCCGTCATCCCGCGTCGCTCTCGGTATTGCCATCGGCATCGACGCCGAATTCGGTTGCGCGCGTCTGCGATTGCGGCTCGGCGCGCGATCCGAGGCGTGCGATGGCCGCCCGGCTCGTCGCTGACAAGCCCTCGCCGCCGGTATCGAGATGCGTGACGATGCGATCGCGCATGCGCGGGTCCCAGAAATGCCAGAGATGGTCCCAGGTCGCCGCGACGGCGTTGCCCGGCTGCTGCCCTTCGAACTCGGTCGCGATCTGGTTGACCATGCGCACCAGCTTGTCGGTCGTCGCGCTCATTCGGCGGCGACGCCTTCGATCCGCCGCGATCGGCGTGACCGCTCGTCATAGCGCTCCTGCCAGTCGGTCGGCCCGTTGGACCGGCCGACCTGCACCGCGGTCACCTTGTATTCGGGGCAGTTGGTCGCCCAGTCCGAATTGTCGGTGGTGACGACGTTGGCCTGCGTCGCCGGGTGGTGGAAGGTGGTGTAGACCACGCCCGGCGCCACCCGGTCGGTCACCAGCGCGCGCAGCGTCGTGTCGCCCGCGCGGCTCGCGACCTTGACCCAGTCGCCGTCGAGGATGCCGCGCTGCTCGGCGTCATGGGGATGGATCTCCAGCCGGTCCTCGTCATGCCAGCGGCTGTTCTCGGTCCGCCGCGTCTGCGCGCCGACATTATACTGGCTGAGGATGCGGCCCGTGGTCAGCAAGAGCGGGAAGCGCGGGCCGGCGCGCTCCTCGGTCGCGACATACTCGGTGCGGACGAACTTGCCCTTGCCGCGCACGAAGCCGTCCAGATGCATGACCGGCGTCCCCTCGGGCGCCGCATCGTTGCACGGCCACTGGATCGAGCCGAGCGCGTCGAGCCGGTCGTAGCTGACGCCGGCGAAGGTCGGCGTCACCGCGGCGATCTCGTCCATGATCTGCGACGGGTGATCATAGGCCATGGCATATCCTATCGCCTGCGCCAGCTTCTGCGTGATCTCCCAGTCTTCCAGCCCGTTCAGCGGCCGCATCACCTTGCGCACGCGCTGGATGCGGCGCTCGGCGTTGGTGAAGGTGCCGTTCTTCTCGAGGAAGGTCGAGCCCGGCAGGAAGACGTGCGCGTAATTGGCGGTCTCGTTGAGGAACAGGTCCTGGACGACGACGCATTCCATCGCCGCGAGCCCAGCCGCGACGTGGCGCGTGTCGGGATCGGACTGGAGGATGTCCTCGCCCTGGATGTAGAGCGCCTTGAATTCGCCGTCGATCGCGGCGCCGAGCATGTTGGGGATGCGCAGGCCCGGTTCGTGGTCGATATCGGCGCCCCACAGCGCGCGGAACATCGCGCGCGCGGCGTCGTCGGAAACATGGCGATAGCCCGACAGCTCGTGCGGGAAGCTGCCCATGTCGCACGATCCCTGGACGTTGTTCTGGCCCCGCAGCGGGTTCACGCCGACGCCCGCGCGGCCGAGATTGCCCGTCGCCATGGCCAGGTTGGCGATGGCGAGCACGGTCGTCGATCCCTGGCTGTGCTCGGTCACGCCCAGGCCGTAATAGATCGCGCCGTTGCCGCCTTTGGCATAGAGCCGCGCGGCGGCGCGGACGCTCTCGGCGGGCACCGTCGTCAGGCTTTCGGTTGCTTCGGGGCTGTGGCGCGGATCGGCGACGAAGGCGGCCCAGTCGTCGAACTCGGCCCGGTCGCAGCGATCGCGCACGAAATCCTCGTCCACCAGCCCTTCCGTGACGATGACATGCGCCACCGCCGTCAGCACCGCGACATTGGTGCCGGGTCGCAGCGGCAGATGGTGCGCCGCCTCGACATGCGGCGAACGGACGATGTCGATGCGGCGCGGATCGATGACGATCAGCTTCGCACCCTGGCGCAGCCGCTGTTTCAAACGGCTGGCGAACACGGGATGGCCGTCGGTGGGGTTCGCGCCGATCAGGATGATGGTGTCGGCCGCCATCACGCTGTCGAAATCCTGCGTGCCCGCCGAGGTGCCGAACGCGGTCTTCAGGCCGTAGCCGGTCGGCGAATGGCAGACGCGCGCGCAGGTATCGACATTGTTGTTGCCGAACCCGGCGCGGACCAGCTTCTGGACGAGGAAGGTCTCCTCGTTGGTGCAGCGGCTGGAGGTGATGCCGCCGATCGCGCGCTTGCCGTGCTCGGCCTGGATGCGGCGGAATTCGGACGCGGTGTGGGCGATCGCCTCGTCCCAGCCCACCTCGCGCCAGGGATCGTCGATCGAGGCGCGGATCATCGGCGAAAGGATGCGCTCGCGGTGATTGGCGTAGCCCCAGGCGAAGCGGCCCTTGACGCAGCTGTGCCCGCGATTGGCCTTGCCCTCCTTCCAGGGCACCATCCGGACCAGCTCCTCGCCGCGCATCTCGGCGCGGAAGGTGCAGCCGACCCCGCAATAGGCGCAGGTCGTCACCTCGAAGCGGTCGGGCGTGCCGGTCTCGGCGACCTTCTTCTCGATCAGCGTCGCGGTGGGGCAGGCCTGCACGCAGGCGCCGCACGAAACGCATTCGCTGGAGAAGAACGGCTCGGACTGGCTGGGCGAGACCTTGCTGGCGAAACCCATGCCCTCGATCGTCAGCGCGAAGGTCCCCTGCACCTCGTCGCAGGCGCGCACGCAGCGCGAGCAGACGATGCATTTCGACGGATCGAAATCGAAATAGGGGTTGGAGCTGTCCTTGGCCTGATCGAGATGATTGGCGCCGTCGCCGTAGCGCACCGCGCGCAGGCCCACCGCGCCGGCCTGGTCCTGCAGTTCGCAATCGCCGTTCGCCGCGCAG
This sequence comes from Sphingomonas gilva, assembly GCF_003515075.1. Taxonomy (GTDB): domain Bacteria; phylum Pseudomonadota; class Alphaproteobacteria; order Sphingomonadales; family Sphingomonadaceae; genus Sphingomonas; species Sphingomonas gilva. The sequence continues at coordinate 48,908 of NZ_QWLV01000003.1, read as the reverse complement.
GTCAGGCAATCGAGCGGATGATCGGAGATATAGAGCTCCATCACGCCCTTGCGCAGCTGCTTCAGCCGGTCGGTCTGGGTGCGCACCGCCATGCCTTGCGCCGCGGGGGTGGTGCACGACGCGGGATAGCCGGCGCGGCCGTCGATCTCGACCAGGCACAACCGGCACGATCCGAAGGCCTCCAGGCTGTCGGTCGCGCAGAGCTTGGGAATGCTCGTTCCGATCAGCGCCGCCGCGCGCATCAGCGAAGTGCCCTCGGGCACGGTCACGCGCCGGCCGTCGATGGTCAATGTCACCATCGCCTGCGAGACGGCCGGCGGTGTGCCCAGATCGATCTCGCCACGCCATGCCATGCCGCTACTCCACCGGACCGGCGATATCCGCCGCGCCGAAATCCTCACCGAAATGATCGAGCGCGCTCAGCACGGGGAAGGGGGTGAAGCCTCCGAGCGCGCAGAGCGAGCCGTGACGCATGGTATCGCACAGATCGCGCAGCAGCGCGACATTCTCGTCGGGGCGGTCGCCCGCGATGATGCGGTCGAGCGTCTCGACCCCGCGCGTCGATCCGATCCGGCAGGGCGTGCATTTGCCGCAGCTTTCGGCGGCGCAGAACTCCATCGCGAAACGCGCCATGCGCATCATGTCGACGCCGTCGTCGAACACGGTCACGCCGGCATGGCCGATCAGCCCGCCCGCCGCGGCGAACGCTTCATAGTCGAACGGCAGGTCGAACATCGAGGCCGGGAAATAGGCGCCGAGCGGCCCGCCGACCTGCACCGCGCGCACCGGTCGGCCGCTTTCGGTGCCTCCGCCCACATCGTCGACCAGCTCGCCCAGCGTGACGCCGAAGCCGATCTCGTAGAGCCCGCCGTTGCGGACATTGCCGGCAAGCTGGACCGGCATGGTGCCGCGCGACCTGCCGAAGCCGATCGCCGCATAGGCTTCCGCGCCGTTTGCGAGGATGAAGGGGACCGCGGCCAGCGTCAGGACGTTGTTGATCACCGTGGGTTTGCCGAACAGACCGGCGATGGCGGGGAGGGGCGGCTTGGCGCGCACCTGGCCGCGCTTGCCCTCGATCGAATCGAGCAGCGCGGTCTCCTCGCCGCAGACATAGGCGCCCGCGCCGACGCGGACCTCCAGCGCGAACGGCGCGATCCGTTCCGCCGCAAGGGCGATCGCCGCGCGCATCGTCTCGATCGCGAAGGGATATTCGGACCGGATGTAGACATAGCCGCGCGCCGCGCCGACCGCGTGCCCGGCGATCGCCATGCCCTCGATCAGGCAGAAGGGATCGCCCTCCATCAGCATCCTGTCGGCGAAGGTGCCGCTGTCGCCCTCATCGGCGTTGCAGACGATGAACTTGGCGTCCCCCGGCGCGTCGAGCGCGGTCTGCCATTTTATCCCGGTCGAAAAGCCCGCCCCGCCTCGCCCGCGCAGGCCGCTTTCGCGCACCATGGCGACGACCTCGGCAGGGGGAGCGCGCCGCGCGCGGTCGAGCCCGATCCAACCGCCATGCGCGGCATAATCGGCGAGGCTGAGCGGATCGACGATGCCGCACCGCGCGAAGGTGAAACGCTGTTGCGAAGCGAAGAAGGGCAGTTTCGCGACATCGCCGATGCGGTTGCGATGCGTGCCGTCGATCACCGCCGCGACCTCGTCGGCCGCGACCGGGCCGCAACCGACGCGGCCATCCGGCGTTTCGATCTCGACCAGCGGCTCGATACGGAACAGCCCGCGGCTGCCGGTGCGCACCACCTCGACGCCTGCCGCGATCAGGGCCGCCGCGACCTCGTCCGCGCCGAGCCCGACCGAGGCCATGTCGCGGCTGACGAAGGCGCGCATCACGCCAGGATCTCCGCGGCCAACCTGTCCAGCCGGGCGCCGTCGATGCGCGATACCGGCACGCCGTCGACCAGGGCGTTGGGGCCGGTCGCGCACATGCCCAGGCAATAGACCGGCTCCAGCGTCACCGCGCCATCGGCGCGCGTCGCGCCCATCGCCACCCCCAGCCGTTCGACAGCCGCCGCTTCGATCGCGCGGGCGCCACGCGCCTGGCACGCCTCCGCCCGGCACAGGCGGACGACATGCCGCCCCGCCGGCACGCGGCGGAAATCGTGATAGAAGGTGATCACGCCGTGCACCTCGGCGCGGCTGAGGTTCAACGCCTCGGCAATGGCCGGCACGAAGATGTCGTCGATATGGCCGAACGCCGCCTGGACATCGTGCAGCAGCGGCAGCAGCCCGTCCGGCGCGTGATAAGCCGCGGCGAGGGCGCGAACGCGCCCGATGCGCGGGTCTTCGGTCTTCATGTCCTCCGCCGTTCCATGCTGTCGCCTTCGCATCGATACCACGAATAGCGGGCGGTCAACGCCAAATTCGATCTAATCCGTTCGAATCCAGGGTGAGACGATCGCTTTTCAGCTATCACAAGCCAGCGCCCGCTCCAGCAGGAAGGTCCGTTCGCGGGCGTTGCGGGAATATCCGGCCGCCCGCTCGAACTGGATTTTCGCCTCTTCCAGCCGTCCCGCGCGAAACAGGAAATCGCCCCGCGCGGCCGGCAGCGGCGCATAGTTGCGCAGCGCCGCATCCTCGGCGATCGCGTCGGCCAGCTGCAGCCCGGCTTCGGGGCCGAACGCCATGCTGTGCGCCACCGCGCGGTTGAGCTCGACGACTGGCGACGGCATCCGCTCGCGCAGGAGATCGTACAATCCCGCGATACGCCTCCAATCGGTGTCGTCCGCGCGGCGCGCCCGGGCATGGCAGGCGGCTATCGCGGCCTGCAGAACATATGGCCCGTCGCCCAGAACCTCGGCACGGTCCAGCGCCGCCAGGCCGCGGCGGATCAACAGCTGGTCCCAGCGGGCGCGATTCTGGCTGGGGAGCGGGACCGGCGCTCCGCCCGCATCGACGCGCGCGGCCAGGCGTGAGGCCTGGATCTCCATCAGCGCGAGCAGGCCGAGGACCTCGGGCTCGTCCGGCATCAGCGCGGCCAGGATGCGGCCCAGCCGCTGCGCCTCTGCGCATAGCGAGGGGCGGATCAGGTCCTCGCCGGCGGTCGCCGCATAACCCTCGTTGAAGATGAGGTAGATGACTTCGAGCACCGAGGCGACGCGCCCCGCGCGCTCGGCCCCACGCGGCACTTCGAAGGCGAGGCCGGCCTTGCCGATCGCCTTCTTGGCCCGAACGATCCGCTGGGCGATCGTCGGCTCGGCGGAGAGGAAGGCGCGGGCGATCTCATCGGTGGTGAGGCCGCCGATCAGACGCAGGGTCAGCGCCGCGCGCGCCTCGGCCGAAATGATCGGATGGCAGGCGGTGAAGATCAGTCCCAGCAGCTCGTCGCCGATATCGTCGTCCATGGCCGCTTCCAGCGTCTCGACGCTCGTGTCGCGTTCGTGGTCCAGGTCGCTGGCGATCTCCGTATGTTTGCGGGTCCGCATCCTGTCGTGGCGGATGCCGTCGATGGCGCGGCGCTTCGCCGCAGCCATCAGCCAAGCGCCCGGATTGTTCGGCACGCCGGTCTTCGGCCATTCGGCCAGCGCAATGACCAGGGCGTCCTGCGCGAGTTCCTCGGCCTTGTCGACATCGCGCACCATCCGGGCCAGGCCCGCGATGAGTCTGGCCCGTTCGATCCGGAAAACCGCCTCGATCGCCTGGTGGGTTTCGGTCGCCGCCGCCATGCCTGCCTTGTCCGTAAATTGTCCCGACAAGGCAAGCGGGGCGGGGCGCTCGGTTCAGCGACCCTCGAGCTGGTCACGGACGCGATCATGGATCGCGGTCGCCTCGGGCGTCAGGGCCTCGCCGAAATCTTCCATTTCATAGAGCGGCCGGATTTCGATCTCGCTCGGCCCCAACATCGGGTTCGGGCAGCGCTTCACCCAGGCGACCGCCTCGTCCATGTCCTTGACCTCCCACAGCCAGTAGCCGGCGACCAGCTCGCGGGTCTCGGCGAACGGACCATCGATCACGGTGCGGCTCGGGCCGTCGAACGCCACCCGCTTGCCGTGGCTGGACGGCTTGAGGCCGTCGCCGCCAAGCATGATGCCGGCCTTGACGAGCTCGTCGTTATACTTGCCCATCGCCTCGAACATCTCGGCATGCTGGGCGCCGATGACGCCCGTCTCGCTGTCCTCGGTCGCCTTCACGAATACCATCACACGCATGTCTCGTCTCCTTCGGTTCATCGAGCCCATCAGCGGTCTCGTACCCTGACGACGGACGAGCTTCGCCGAAATCGACAAACCGGACGGATTTTTTTAGATCAGGCGCACCGCCGTCACGCGGCGATCACGCGCTCCTTGATCCGGAGCTTTTCCGTGTCGAGCTGACCGGCGAACCAGGCCGCGGTCTTGGCGATGCCCGCCGCAAGCGGCGTCTGCGGTTCCCAGCGCAGCAACAGGCGGGCGCGGCCGATGTCCGGCTTGCGCCGCCGAGGATCGTCGATCGGAAGGGCGAGATATTGCACCGCCGCGCGCGTCGGAATGATGTCGCGGACGACCTCCAGCAATACCGATATGGTGAACTCCTCCGGATTGCCGAGATTGACCGGCTCGCGCCCGTCGATATCGCTCTCCATCAATCGCATCAGGCCTTCGACCATGTCCGTGACGTAGCAGAAGCTGCGCGTCTGCGATCCGTCGCCGTAGAGCGTGATCGGCGAGCCCGTGAGCGCCTGGCAGATCAGGTTCGACACCACCCGCCCGTCGTCTGGGTTCATGTGCGGGCCGTAGGTGTTGAAGATGCGCGCGACGCGGATCTCGGCCCGGTTCATCCTCGCAAAGTCGAACGCCATCGCTTCCGCCGCGCGCTTGCCTTCGTCATAGCAGGCACGCGGGCCGGTGCAGTTCACCCAGCCGCGATAATCCTCGCGCTGCGGGTGCATCTCGGGATCGCCATAGACCTCGCTGGTGGATGTGAGCAGGAAGCGCGCGCCCGACATCTCGGCCAGGCGCAGCAGGTGGTCGGTGCCGATCACGTTGGTCAGCATCGTATGCTCGGGGTCGGCCTGATAGTGCGGCGGCGAGGCTGCGCAGGCGAGATTGTAGATGCGCCGAATGCGGCCGGCGCGCGCGATGATGCCCGGCGGAAGCGGCTGGATGACGTCGCCCTCGACGAACTCGAAGCGCGGGTTGCGCTCCAGCTCGCCGAGATTGTCCGGATTCGCCGTCTGCAGATTGTCCAGGCAGATGACGTGATCGCCTCGATCGAGCAGCGCCTGGCAGAGATGCGAGCCGATGAAGCCCGCACCGCCGGCCACCAGCGTCAGCTTCGGATTGTCCGCGCGCATCATGCGATCTCCTTCTGGATGAGCGTTGAGGTGTGGGCTCCCGCCTGCTCGAGCGCATTTTCCAGCTCGGCCGCCCGGTGCCCGGCGGTGTGCGCGCCGAGGACGCGGGCGCGCGCCGCTTCGCCGATCCGGGCGGCGTCGCCAGCGAGCGCGGCGACGACCGCGTCGCCGCCGTCGGCGAGGATGATCTCTCTTCCGGGTGCGAACAGGTCCTCGATCCCCGGCCAGCGGTCGGAGATGATCGGCGTGCCGCAGGCCGCCGCCTCGAACAGGCGCACCGAGGGCGACCAGCCCGCCGCGATCATGTCGGCGCGGGTCACGTTGAGCGTGAAGCGCGAGGCCGAATAGAAGGCGGGATGGCCCGCCGGCGGCAGGTGGTCGATCCGCTCGACATTGTCCGGCCAGGCGATGTCGGCCGGATATTGTGGGCCGGCGACGGCGAAGCGCCGTTCCGGCAGCCGCCGCGCGACGTCGATCAGCAGCCGGTCGAGCGTCGGCTGCCGATCGGCGCTATAGGTTCCGAGATAGGAAAGGTCCCAGCGCCTGGGCGCCGGCAGCGGCCGATAGATATCGGGATCGACCGAGCAGTAGAGCGCGCGGGCGCGCGGAGCGCCGAACGCCCGCTCCAGCCGCTCCAGCGTCGGGCCGCCGGTGAACGACAGGTAGAGATCGTATCCGCGGACGAGCGGCCGATCGAGATAGGCGCAGTCGTCCGCCGCCAGCCTGGCGAGCGTGACGGGCGTGTCGATGTCGTAGAAGGCGGCGACGCCGCGCGCATGGCGCTGCACCCAGCGGCCGACGGCAATCCCGTCCGGGACATAGGAGCCGACGATCACCGCCTCGGCGCTGCCGATCTCGTCCGCCCAACCCTCCAGCTCGGCCGGGTCGTCGTAGAAGGCGAGGCGGCAATAATCGGGATCGGCGAGGTCGCGGTGGTCGGCATACCAGCGGGCTGTCCGCTCGAGGAACAGGACGTCGTGCCCGCGCCGGGCGAACGCCTTCAGCAGCGCGCGCCAGGTCGTGGCGTGGCCGTTCCCCCAGGAGGAGGACAGGCTGAGGCCGAGGACGACGAGCTTCATGCCGCTTCCCGCGCGCGCGCAGCATGGCGGGCGAGGAGCGCATCGACCTCTTTCCCGCGACGCCGATAGGTGTGCTCGGCGAGCACGCGGGCCAGCGCGGCGCGGCCGATGGCCTCGGCTCGCAGGGGCGTCAGCGCGGCGAGCTGCTCGGCCACATCCTGCCCGTCGCGCGCGACCAGCACCTCCTCTCCGGGTGTGAGGAACAGCTCGATCCCCTCCCATGCGTCGGTGATCAGGCATGCCGCGGCGCCGGCCGCCTCGAACACGCGTGTCGCGGGGGAGAAACCGACCGCCGCCATGCTGTCGCGCGCGATGTTGAGCACGGCGAGCGGCGAGGCGTTGAAGGCGTTGTGGTCGGCGGTATAGACATGGCCCAGGTGGCGGACATTCGCCGGCATCGCCTTGCCCTCCCACCCGTTGCCGCCGATCAGGAAGCGCCGCCCGGCAAGCGCCGCCGCCGGCTCCAGGAAGAACTGCTCCACGCGCGCCTCGCGGTCGGGCAAACGGTTGCCGAGAAAGGCGAGATCGGCGGCGAAGCGCGGATCGGGCGCCACCGGGAAATGGGTGGAGGGGTCGAGCGCGTTGTAGATCGGCACGCAGGAGGCCGCGCCGAAGCGGCGATAGGCGTCGATGACCGGCGGACCGCCGCCATAGGTCAGCACCATGTCGAGATCAGGCAGCGCGCGGCGTACCGGGTGCGCTGCGTCGGCGCGCATCTCGTCGAGCGTCGCGGCGGCATCGACATCCCAGAAGATCTTCAGTGCGTGCGGCGCGGCATGCTCGATCGCGCCCTCCAGCAGTTCGCGGTCGAACACGCCGACGCCGTTGGCCTTGATCACGACATCGGCGTTCGCCGCCTCCGCCACCACCGCGCGCATGGCGTCCTCGCGCGCCGGGTAGACGACGACGCGCGCCCAGTCCGGGGGATCGATGTCGCGGTGCTGCTGACGGTCGAACGCATCGGGCTCGTAGAAGGTGATGGCGTGCCCGCGAGCGGCGAGATCGCGCAGGATGCCGCGATAATAGGTCGCCGCCCCGTTCCAGTAGGACGATAGCAGGCTCGATCCGTAGAAGGCGATCTTCACGCGAATGTCCTCACTTCAAGGGTCGGGCGCAGCTTCTCGACGATGGTCATGAGCTCATCGACGCGGTGGGCGCAGCTGTGGCGGGCGCGGATCGTCTCGATCCCGTTGGCGGCAAGCTGCGCGCGCAGCGCATGGTCGTGGCGCAGCAGCTTGAGGTGGCGGGTCATCTCGGCGCCGTCGCGGGCGAGGAGATAGTCGGCGCCGGCGCGGAACAGCCCCTCGCTGTCCTCCCACGGCGCGGAGGCGAGCGGAATGCCGCAGGCCAGCGCCTCGAACATGCGGATGGTGGGAATGCCGGGCAGCATTTCGGCATAGAAGCGGCGCGGCACGTGCACGGTCGCGAGGTGTTGCGAAAACAGCGCCGGCGCCACCGCGTTGGGCGCCCAGCCATGATAGCGCGCGCCGTAGCGGCCGAGCATCTCCAGCGCCTCGGGCGGATAGCGCACGCCATAGATGTCGAGGCGAAGATTGGCGGCGCGGGCCGGCGCGAGCAGGAAGGTTTCCAGCTCGGTCTCGCGCTCGCCGTCGCCCCAGTTGCCGATCCAGATCAGGTCATGGGGAGGATCGTCGGTGACGCGCGGCCGGAAACGCCGGGTGTCCGCGGCCTCGTGCCACACCCAGGCGCGATCCCCCCAGCCCCATCCGCGATAAACCTCCGCCAGCGCCGCGCCGAACGCCAGCACGCCGTCATAGCCCTCCAGATCATAGGCGCGCATCTGCTCGGGCGCACTGACCGCGCGGTGGTGGGTATCGTGGAACAGCAGCGTGAAGCCCGCGCCTTTTCGGCGCATGCGGCCGAGCTCGGCGACCAGATCGGCGGCGTTCCATTCGTGGACGATGACCAGATCGGCGTCGCCCACCATCGCCTCCAGCGGATCGTCGGCGGCGAAGCTGTGCAGACGCAGTTCGGGATAGGCGGTGCGGAAGGCCGCCAGCCCCGCCTCGCCATGATCGGCGATCAGGTTGGACAGGCTCCAGCCATTTTCCGGCTCGCAAGCCAGCACGTCATGGCCGCGCAAGGTCAGCTCGCTCAGGATGCCGCGGACGAAATGCGCATTGCCGTGATTCCAGCAGGAGGCGAGCGAATGGGTGAAATAGACGATCTTCATGCCGCCATCCTGGCCGAAGGCGCGCCCGGCACGCCGAGTTCGGCGAAGATGCGCGCCATGCCGGCGGCCATGGCGCGGCTGGTGTAGCTGGCTGCGCGCTCCCGGGCGGCGCGCCCCAGGCGCGCGCTGCCGGCCGGGTTCCCGATCAGCTTTCCGATCGCGTGCGCGAAGCCGGCCTCGTCCTCGGCCGGAACGAAGCGCGCCGCGCCGTCCCACAGCTCGCGGAAGGTCGGAATGTCGGACAGGACCAGCGGACAACCGGCGGCCGCCGCTTCCAGCACCGCCAGCCCGAATGGCTCGAACAGCGCCGCCGAGACGAAGACCGGCCGCGCGGCCAGTTCGGCGCGCATCGCGCTCTCTCCGAGCTGACCGCGAAGTTGGAGGTGCGCGGCCTCGAACCGCTCGCCGTGCGGCGCGATCGTATCGCCGGCGGCGCGAAACGGCGCCGACAGACGCCCCGCCACCCGATCGAGCAGCCGCATGTTCTTGGCTTCGTCCCACAAGCGCCCCGCCGTGAAGGCGCCCTTTGCGGGCGCCGGCGCCAGCGCGGTTCGGGCCGGTCGCCGGCCGTTGTGCACCACGTCCGGCGACTGGCCGAGACGGTAGCGCGCCCTTACCGCCTCGGCATGCGCGGCGCTCGGCGCAACCACCCGATCGACCGCTTTCAACCCGCGGCGCGTCAGCCGCGCATGCCAGGCGAAGCCGGTGCCGAGCCGGGTTTGACGGGTGGCTTGCCACCAGGTTGCGACGCAGCCGTGCGCCACCGCGACGGTCGGCTGGCCGAACCCGCCGAACGCGGCGAGCGTCGGCATGTTGAGCTGGACCAGATCGGCGCCCGCATCGCGCGCCAGCCGTGCGATCGCAGTCGCGCCCTCGCGGACCGGATCTGGTCCGTCGACCAGCCAATCAAGCGGAAGGCCGGTAGGGACGATGCTGACGTCGCCCGCCGATTCGAGCTGCGCGGGCGATGGCGGCGGGCCGAGAACGGCGATCATCGGATCATAGCCCAGCAGAGCCAGCTCGCCTGCCAGATCGACGGAATATTGCCAGACGCCGCCCACGGCGTCCGCGGTGATGAGGATAGGCGGCGCGCGGCCTCCGCTCATTGCGCCGCCACCTGAGCCGAGACCTCGGCATGTTCGTCGGTCAGCCAGGCGGCCAGATCCGCGACGCCTTCGCGCCAGGCGCGCGGTTCGGCCAGGCCTAATGCGGCCCGCGCCGCCCGGCTGTCGGCGACGAACCAGTGCTGATCGCCCTTGCGCCAGGGGGCTTGCCGCAGCTCGACCTCGCTGCCGATCAGGCGGCCGATATGGGCGATAAGCGTGCGCAGGCTCACCGCGTTCCGGGGGCCGCCGCCCAGGTTGAGCGCCTGGCCGGCGATCCGGTCGATATGCGCCCAGGCGGCGAGATAGGCGTCGACCGCGTCGGACACGTCGAGGATATCGCGCACCTGATGGCCGTCGCCGTAGAGCGTGATCGGCTCGCCCCTGAGCGCGCGGATCAGGAAATGCGCGACCCAGCCCTGGTCCTCGTTCCCCATCTGCCGCTGGCCGTAGATGCAGCTCATCCGCATCACCGCGGTGCGCAGGCCGTAGCTCCGCGCATAATCCAGCACATATTGGTCGGCCGCGCCCTTCGAGCAGCCATAAGGGCTGTGGAAATCGAGCGGGCGTTGCTCCGCGACGCCATTCTCAGCGATCCGCCGATCGAGCGGGCGATAGCCGCCGGGCGTCAGCGCAAGCTCCAGATCGGCGAGATCGCCATAGACCTTGTTGGTCGATGCGAAGATCAGCGGCGTCTCCGGCGCGTGCCGCCGCACGGCCTCGAGCAGGCGCAGCGTGCCGGCGGCGTTCGTCTCGAAATCGTCAATCGGGTCGGAAAGGCTGGTCGTCACCGCCACCTGCGCGGCGAAATGGAACACCGCCTTTGCCTGGCCGACCGCCGCCGACAACGGCGCCTCTTCGCGAATGTCAACGATCCTGAGATCGATCTGCCCGCGATGGCGCGCGCGCAGCCAATCGACATTGCGCTCCACGCCCGGCCGGGCGAGCGCATCGTAGAGGAGGACGCGGTGGCCGGCGCTGGCGAGCCGATCGGCAAGGTTCGCGCCGATGAATCCGGCGCCGCCGGTGATCAGGACCGGACGAAGATCGCGATCCGCCTTCATGCGACCAGCCCCCGCCGTTCGAGCTCGGCTCGCGCTTCGCCGATGCGATCGTCGGCGGTCTGTTCGGCGACCCATTGCGCCAGTTCGGCCAGCCCTTGCGTGAAGTCCGTCGCGGCGGTGAAGCCGAGCTCATCCCGCGCCAACGTCGTGTCGCAGAAGCAATGGCGGATGTCCCCGGTGCGGGCCTTGCCGACCACCTCCGGCGCGATCTCGCCGCAGCCCATCGCACCCGCCAGCGCGGCCGCGACTTCCTTCACCGAACGGTCCCGGCCCGATCCGATGTTGAACGTGCCCCCGCCCGCCCGCGGCAGGTCGAGCGCGTCGGCGAAGGCGCGCGCGACGTCGCTGACATGGACGAAATCGCGCCGCTGCTCGCCGTCTTCGAAGATCATCGGCGGCTGGCGGTTGAGCAGGCGCGAGGCGAAGATCGCGAGGACCCCGGTATAGGGATTGGAGAGCGCCTGGCCGGGGCCATAGACGTTGAACAGCCGCAGGCAGACGCTTTCCATGGCGTAGGGCGCGCCCATGATGTGGGTGATCCGTTCCTGCACGAACTTGCCCAGCGCATAGATCGAGGCGAGGCTGGGGCGCTTCCACTCGGGCGTCGGCACGGGCTCCAGCGGAGCGCCGTCCGCATCGACCGGGTCCCAGCGCTGCTGGCCGTCGCGCAGCGCGCCGCGGGCGGCGTCCTCGATCAGGTTGCCGGCGACGTCGCGGTACAGCCCCTCGCCATAGATGCTCATCGAGGATGCGGTGACGACGCGGCGGACCGGCCGGTCGATCAGCCGTTCGAACAACACCGCCGTGCCGACATCGTTGACCGAGGTGTAGCGCTCGACCTCGTACATCGACTGGCCGACGCCCACCTCGGCGGCGAGGTGGATGACGGCGTCCGCACTTTTGAGCACCTGGGCGACGACGTCGCCGTTGCGCACGTCGCCGCGGATCAGTTCGACGTCGGCGGAGAGCCCCGCGGGCCTGTCGCAATCGCCGTGCACCTGCGGGATCAGGCTGTCGAGGACGCGCACATTCTTCCCCCGCCGCAACAGCTCGGCGCACACCGCGCGCCCAATGAATCCCGCCCCGCCGGTTACGACTACCCGCTCCGCCATATCGTCACGTCCTTGTATATTTAAGATAATCCAAAGTAACTCATGTTATAAATCATGGAGTAAAGTAACCTGCGTTAGTATAAATCCCCCGGAAAATCTTTAAGCAACGGTTTCTGCCAATGCTTCTTCTTCATCTTCGTTCCCCCATTCAGGCATTTTTCGCAGTTTTTATTGGAACAATGTCGTGTGAGGATCTTTGTTGATCCTGTTCCGACACTTGTCTCCAGCGAGGGAATGCACCGCCGTGACGGCAACGATCCTGCTGATCCGCCATGCCCCGCACGCCCATCTCGGGACGGTCTTGTCCGGCCGGGCGCCGGGCCTGGCGCTGTCCGAAGACGGCCGCGCGCAAGCGGTGCGGCTCGGCCGGAGCCTTGCGGGCGAGGCGCTCCATCTCGTGCAGACCAGCCCGGTCCAGCGCGCGCGCGAGACCGCCGCGATCATCGCGGCGGCCGCCGGAACGCGGTGCGCGCAGGCGGACGCGCTCGACGAGATCGACTTCGGCGCATGGAGCGGCCGCGCCTTCGCCGACCTCGCGCAGGACGCGGCGTGGCGGGAATGGAACGAAAGGCGCTCGACCGCCGCCGCGCCCGGCGGCGAGGCGATGGCGGCGGCGCAGGCGCGGGCGGTCGCCCATATCGAGGACGTGTCGCGCGCGCACCCCGAGCGCACCGTGGCGATGGTCACCCATTGCGACATCATCCGCGCGGTCGTCGCCCACATATTGGGGCTGTCGCTCGACGCGATCCACCGCTTCGACGTCGCCGCCGCCTCGATCAGCCGGATCGTCGCCGGATCATGGGGCGCGCGGGTGCAATCGCTCAACGAAAGGGTCGCATGACATGATCGAAGCCGCGATGATCTGGAACGAGCCCAACAACAAATCGCATTGGGATCCCGAGCTCGACCCCGAATGGGCGATCTACGCCGATACGGTGGTGCGCGCGGGCGAGGCGATCGCGTCGGTCAACCCCGCGGTCACCCGCGTCCTGGGCGGCATGTCGCCGATCGATCCCGGCTGGGTCGATCGCATGCGCGGGCACGGCGCGCTCGATGCGGTCGACGTGATCGCGGTGCACGGCTTCCCGCTCGACTGGAACCTGTGGTCGATCCACGACTGGCCGGAGAAGATCGCCGAGATCGAGGCGGTCGCGCCGGAGTTTCCGATATGGGTCACCGAGGTCGGGGTGGGATCGTTCGGCGCGGAGGAGGTCCAGGTGTTCGGGCTGAACCGCACCGCCGAGCTGCTGATCGGCCGGGCGCCGCGCATCTACTGGTATTCGCTGTTCGATCTGCCGCGCGAATGGGGCGCGACCACGCGCCACCGCGAGGCGGAGGGGTCGAGCTATTACCGCCATTTCTACATGGGCCTGATCCGCGAGGACGGCACGCCCAAGCCCGCGCTCGACCATTATGCCCGCGTCGCCGAGCGGATGGGGCTGATGCAGTGGTTCCATTTCGAGGATCCGCGGCTCGACGAGGCGGTCCGGTGGATGAAACGGCTGGGCGTGCGCCAGCTGCGCACCGGGCTTTCCTGGGCGGACAGCTTCCGCCCCGGCGCGCTCGACTGGTTCGACCGCCAGATGGAGGCGCTCGCGGATTTCGACGTGACGGTGACCTTCTGCTTCACGCCCGAGCATCTCGGCGTCGCTCCGCACCACACCAGCTGCGCGCGCGAGCCGCAGGCCTTCGCCGATTTCTGCGCCGGGATGATCGACCGCTATCAGCCCGCCGGCGCCCCGGCGATCGCGGCGCGCGCATGATCAGGTCTTCGCCGCGCCCTCTTCCGCGGCGTCGATCGCGTCGAGCACGGTATGCGGGCGGACGATCTGGCGGATCTCGTCATAGCTTTCGCCGCCGCGATGCACCTCCAGCCGCTCGGCGATGCGGGCGAGAAGGTCGCCGACCTTGGTCAGCTCATGCTCGGCGAGCAGGTTGATGTGGAGATCGAGATCGGCGCGGCGGTCGGCGGCGCGCATCATCCGGTTCTGGCTGATGAGGACGAAGGTGGAGAGGAAGATCGCCTCGACCGATGCGACCATCGCGAGCGTCACGAAGCTCGGATCGAACGGCGGCACGCCGGGCAGCCAGCCGAGATTGGCGACGATCCAGCCGCCGAAGACGACAAGGTGGATCGCGACGAAGGTCATCGATCCGGTGAAGCGGGTGATCGCGCCCGCGATGCGCTCGCTGAACGAGGCCTGGTCGGTCTCCGCCCGGCGGCGCGCCGCGAGCGTGGCGATGTTCTCGCGCAGCGTCTCGGACATCGCCCCGGGCGGGGGCTCGGCTTCGCCGGTCATGGCGCGGCTCTCAGGACAGGTGCTTGCTCACCGCCTTGGTCATGGCGAACATGTTGATCTTCTTCGATCCGAGCACCTTGGCCAGCGCCTCGTCGGGCACGATCTCGCGGCCGTCCTTCGGGTCCTGCAGATCGTTGCGCTTGATATAGTCCCACACCCGGCTGGTCACCTCGGTGCGCGGGCGCGGATCGTCGCCGATGATCGCGGCAAGCTCCTTGGATGGGGTCACGGTGCGGTGCGCGCCGTCGGTCTTGCTGTCTTTCCTGGCCATCGGTTCCTCCGTCCTCAGTCGGGTGTGGGTGCGTTCCTGGAGAATGGCGGCGCGCGCCGATGGTTGCCGCCGAACGGCGGCCAATGTGGTGATCTGGATGGATGATCTAGGTGAAAATGCGATGCGCGCGGCGGTTATCGCCGCGCCGGGGCGGGCCGCGATGGCGTCGGCGCCGCTGCCCCGGCCCGGCCCCGGCGAGGTCCGCGTGCGCCTCGCCGGATGCGGCGTGTGCGCCTCCAACCTCACGCCGTGGGAGGGGCCGGAATGGATGCGCTTCCCCACCGATCCGGGCGGGCTCGGTCACGAAGGCTGGGGCCGCGTCGACGCGCTCGGCGCGGGCGTCACGGGGTTCGCGCAAGGCGACCGCGTGGCGATGCTCAGCGATCATGCCTTCGCCGAATATGACGTCGCGCCTCAGGATGCGCTGGCCCGCATTCCTCCCTCCCTGCCCGACGGGCCGGTCCCGGCGGAGGCGATCGGGTGCGCGTTCAACATCTTCCGGCGCAGCGGCGTCGGGGCCGGGCAGACGGTGGCGATCGTTGGCATCGGCTTTCTCGGCGCGATCCTCACCCGGCTGGCGACCGACGCCGGCGCGCAGGTGATCGCCGTCTCGCGCCGTCCCTTCTCGCTCCGGCTGGCGCGCGATCACGGCGCTGCCGAATGCGTCGCGATGGACGATCATTGGGCGATCGTCGAAGCGGTGAAGGCCGCGACCGAAGACCGGCTTTGCGACGTGGTGATCGAGGCGACCGGCAAGCAATGGCCGCTCGATCTCGCCGGGGAACTGGTGCGCGAAGGGGGGCGGCTGGTGATCGCCGGCTATCACCAGGATGGGCCGCGCCAGGTCAACATGCAGATGTGGAACTGGAAGGGCATCGACGTGATCAACGCGCACGAACGCGATCTCGCCGTGCGGCTGGCGGGCATGCGCGAGGCGGTGGAGGCGCTGGCGGCGGGGCGGATCGATCTGGACGCGCTCGTCACCCACCGCTTTCCGCTCGATCGGCTGGGCGATGCGCTCGACATGACGCGCGACCGGCCGGACGGCTTCGTCAAGGCGGTGGTGCTGACATGAGCCGCCCGCGCGTCGGCTTTCTCGGCACGGGGTGGATCGGCCGCAACCGCATGGCGGCGATTCTCGCCACCGGCCTGGTCGAGCCCGCGTTCATCTGCGATCCCGATCCCGCCTGCGTCGCCGAAGCGCGGGCCCTCGCGCCGCAGGCGCTGGTCGTCGAGGATTTCGATGCGATGCTCGGCGGGCGGCCCGACGGCGTCGTCATCGCCACGCCGAGCGCGCAGCATGCCGCGCAATCCTCGCGCGCTCTCGCCGCCGGCGTCGCGGTGTTCTGTCAGAAGCCGCTTGGGCGAAGCGCCGCCGAGGTGCGCGAGGTCGTCGAAATGGCGCGGCGGGCGGACCGGTTGCTCGCGGTCGATCTGTCCTATCGCGCGACCCGCGCGGTTGAGGCGATCCGCGCGCTGGTCCAGTCGGGCGAACTGGGCGGGATCTACGCGGCCGATCTGACCTTCCACAACGCCTATGGGCCGGACAAGCCGTGGTTCTACGATCGCGCGCAATCGGGCGGGGGATGCGTCATCGATCTCGGCGTGCATCTGGTGGACCTGGCCTTGCACGTCCTCGATTTTCCGGATGTCGTCGGCGTTTCGTCGCACCTGTTCGCGCAAGGGCGGCCGCTCGTCGGGGACGGGGTGGAGGATTACGCCACGGCGGAACTGACGCTGGCGACCGGCGCGGTGGTCCGGCTCGCCTGTTCGTGGCGCCTGCACGCGGGGCGCGACGCGGTGATCGAGGCGGTGTTCCGCGGCGCCGACGGCGCGGCGGCGCTCGGCAATGTCGACGGCTCCTTCTACGATTTCGCCGTGGATCGCCTCGACGGCACGGCCGCGCGGCGGATCGTCGCGCCGCCCGACGATTGGGGCGGGCGGGCGGCGGCGCGCTGGGCGCAAGCCCTCAGCCGCGCCAACCGGTTCGATCCGGAGGCGGAGCGATACGGCGCCGTCGCCGGGATTCTCGATCGCATCTACCAGAGCCGTGCGGCCTACTAACGTGCGTTATAGCCTGATGTCCCGAAACGGCAGAGATCGAAAACGCCTGGAAGGAGGAAAAGCCATGGCCGACAAGGACATCCGCTATTTCGAACGTCGCGCCGAAGCGGAGCTGGAACTGGCGCAGCGCGCGCGGCACCCGGATGCGGTGAAGGCGCACTACCATCTCGCCGGCTTCTACCTCGACAGGGTGTATGGCGGCGACTCGACCGAGCCGGCTTCCGCCGACCTCGGCGGACTGGTTCAGCCGTCCGCATAGGCGCGGGCGATGCGCGCGCCGCGCGCCGCGGCCGCGCGCGTTTCGCCGAGATGAAGATAGGCGGGGCTGAAATCCCCCGCCTGCCGGAGGGCCTGCCAATCCATGACCCGCACGCATCTGTGATCACGCGCGATCAGCCCGCGCAGCTCGAGCTGGCGCAGCACGCGGTTGACGTGAACCGCCGTCAGCCCGACCGCGTCCGCCAGCTGCGCCTGGGTCAGCGGCAGCTGGAAATTGTCATGCCCGGCAAGGCCGAGATGCTGGAGGCGCACGGCGAGCTCGCAAAGCAGATGGATGACGCGCACCGCCGCATCCCTGCGGCCGAGGTTGAGCAACCATTCGCGCATCATCGCGGCCTCGACCAGCGTTTCGGACCAGAGCGCGCGCGCGATCTCCGGCTGATCGGCCACCAGCCTGCGCATGGCGTCGATCGGCACATCCAGCACCTCGCAATCGCTGATCGCCTGGATATTGTGATCCGATCGGTCGAGGAACAGGTTCTGCGCGTCGACGAAGTCGCCCTTCAGGTAGATGCCGACGATCTGTCGTGCGCCGTCGCCCGTCAGCTTGTGGCGGCACGCCACGCCGGAGAGCAGCATCGAACAGCTTGCGGGGCGGCGGCCTTCCCGGATCAGATAGGCGTGCGGCCTGAGCGTCCGGAGCTCGGCCGGCAGCCAGGCGAGCGCCGCGTGCGCTTCGGGAGAGAGCGCGCCGTGCTGGGCGATGCGCTGGCGCATGCGCCGCCGGCCCCAGGCGAGGTCATTCATCGTCACCTCCGGCGAACGAACAACCATGCAGCGGACATGGGCGCGATCACCCATGTTAGCACGCGACGAATCAATGGGCGTCCTGTAGGCTTATCCGGTTTGGCGGCCCTTGCGGGGAATGCCGATGGATAAGGACGCCCTGATCAGACGGATCCGGTGCTTCACGTCGCTGTCGACGGAGGAGGAGCAGGTCCTGCGCCAGCTCGCCGGAGAAAGGCAGCGCAATATCGGCCCGCGCGAGGACATCATCCGCGAGGGCGATCCGCCCCATCTCGTCTATCTGGTGCTGAACGGCTGGGCGTGCCGCTACAAGACGCTCGAAGACGGTCGCAGGCAGATACTGGCCTTTCTTCTGCCCGGCGATTTGTGCGATATAAACAACAACGTGCTCCAGGAGATGGACCATTCGATCGGCGCGATCACGCCCGTCACCGTGGCGCAGATCGGGCATGAGCGGATCGCCGACGCCGTCGCCGCCTTTCCGCGTCTCTCGCGGGCCTTGTGGTGGCATACGCTCACTTCGATCGCCATTCAGCGCGAATGGACGGTGAATATCGGCCAGCGTTCGGCGTTCGAACGGATCGGCCACCTCCTCTGCGAACTCTTCGCGCGGCTGGAGGCGGTGGGGCTCACCAGGGGCACCCAATGCGATTTTCCGCTCATCCAGACAGAAATCGCCGGCGCGACCGGCCTCACCCCGGTGCATGTGAACCGGACGCTGCAGGAACTGCGCGGCGAAGGGCTGATCGTGCTCGGCAACCGGGTCCTCGACATTCCCGATATGCCGCGGCTGCAGGCCGCATCCTTGTTCGTGGCGGACTATTTGCATCTGAATTGCGAGATCAGGGGTGGCGATGACGATGCGGCATCCTTCCGGAGTGTGGCTTGAGCCTGGGCGCTGAGGACGCCGGTCGCTGGCGCGGCCGCGTTGCCGAACTCGAGCGGCTACTCGAACAGGAGCGGCATGAAGCGGGCTACAGGGTTCGCAACATCCTTTCGGTGATCCGTTCGATCGCGCGCCGGCGGGATGCGGATTGCATCGATGTCGACGACTACCACACGCTCCTCGACGGACGTCTCGCCTCCTTCTGCCGCGCCCAGGTCGCCCTGCTTCGCAATCCGAAAAAGGGCGTGGAGCTGGGCGCCATGGTGGGCGACGAGCTGCTCGCCGCCGGCATGCGCCTCGACCACGCCCACCTTCCGGCTGCGCCGCTGTTTCTCAGCGACCGGGCGGTCGGCATCGTCGCGCTGGTCCTGCACGAGCTTGTCGGCCTGATGGACGATGCGGACGATCTGACGGTCGGCTGGAACCGGAGCGAGGCCGTCCGGATAGATTGGCGCGCGCGCTTCGGACGCGACGCGGAGACGATCGATTCCGGCTTCCTCAGAGAGATAGTCGAGCAGGCGATCAGGTACGAGCTGTCGGGCGAAGGCGTGCTGCAGATCGAGGACGGATGGCTGACGTGCCGGATCGTCCTGCCCGTCGGCTGCGACGCGACCGGGGCGCCACCCCTTCAATAATATGCCGCTCAAACCTGGATTGGTCCGCGACAAGCCAAGTTATTTAACCAGGTAAACCCAAGAAAACTGACCCGGCTGCAACCATGTCGATCGTCTCTTTGTTGAGTGTCGACTAGGAGGCGGCCCATGTTCATGCACAACAAGACTTTGCAATATACCGTTCGCGTGTCGGAACCGAATCCGGTGCTGGCGTCCCTGCTCCTCGAGCAGTTCGGCGGCCCGGATGGAGAGCTGGCGGCGGCCATGCGCTATTTCACCCAGGGTCTCGCCGAAGAGGATCCGGGCCGCAAGGACATGCTGCTCGACATCGCCACCGAGGAATTGAGCCATCTCGAGGTGATCGGGTCGATCGTCGCCATGCTCAACCGCGGCGCCAAGGCCGAACTCGCCGAAGCGAGCATGACCGAGGCCGAGCTCTACATGTCGCTGACGGCCGGCGGCAACAGCCATACCCAGTCGATCCTCTATGGCGGCGGCCCCGCGCTGACCAACTCGTCGGGCGTGCCGTGGACCGCGGCCTATGTCGATTCGCGCGGCGACCCCGTGGTCGATCTCCGTTCGAACATCGCCGCCGAAAGCCGGGCGAAGATCGTCTATGAGCGCTTGATCAACATCACCGACGATCCGGGCATCAAGGACGCGCTCGGCTTCCTGATGACCCGCGAGGTCGCGCACCAGAAGAGCTTCGAGAAGGCGCTCTATTCGATCGCCGACAACTTCCCGCCGGGGAAGCTGCCCGGCGTGAAGCCCTATGCCGACATGTATGTGAACGCCTCGCAAGGCGAAGGGGACGCGCAGGGCCCCTGGAACACCGGCGAGCAATGGGACCGCGTCGACGATCTCGAGCAGGTGCTCCCCGCCGACGGCGGCGCCGGCATGCCCAGCGTCGGCCTGACCGACGCGCAGGACGCGACCCTGGCGCAGTTCAAGCAGCGCCTCGCCTCGAAGCCGGACGCCAACCCGGTGACCGGCGCGGACTTGGGCGCGGGTCCCGGCGCCGGCAAGACCACCGACGAGGATATGGGCGGCGCCGCCGACATCCAGGAGGCGAGCGCCATGGCCAAGGCGATGGCGCCGGCGGAATAGATCATATCGCGGCGGACATCGCGATCCGGGAGGGCCTTCTCGGAAGCCTCGCGGGGAGCCGCAACCGGGGTTGGGGCGCTGGGCATCATGGGAGCCCGGCGCCCCACGACCGCCATCGGCATCGGCACGCCGAACATCTCGGACGGTCTCGCCGCGGGTTTCGCGCCGCTGCGCTCGGCTGACGCGCTAGCGGTTCTCGCGCAGGTGCGGCGCCAGCATGGCGGCGACCTGGTGCGCCTTTACCGGCTTTTCCAGATGCGGCGCGTCGCTGAAGCGCGCGGGCATCGCGGCGCGCTCATAGCCCGTCACGAAGGCGAAGGGCACGCCGCGCGCGGAGAGCGCGTCGGCGACCTGGAACACCATGTCGCCGCGCAGGTTGACGTCCAGCAGCGCCGCGTCGATGTCGGGCTCGGCGTCGATCAGGTCGGTCGCCTCGTCGACCGTCGGCACGGGGCCCAGGATCTGCGCTCCGGCGTCGCTCAGCGTGGCCCGCATATCCTCGGCGATCATATATTCGTCCTCGACGACGAGGACGCGGCGGCCCTGCAAGTCGTGGTCAGCCATCTGCCTTCTCCCGATCGGCATCGTCCTCCGGCACCAACACCTCGATGGTGCAGTGGATGCCGTCTTCGGTGAACGCGAAACTGGAACGCGCGCCGAGTTGGTAGGGCAAAGCGCGCTCGATGAGTTCCCGGCCATAGCCGCTATGGCCCGGGGATGTCTTGCCTTCGATCATGTTGGCAATGCCGCTTTCGCGCCAATCGACGTGCAGATAGTCCTTTCCGTCCCGTTGCCGCACCGTCCAGCGCACCGCCAGACGCCCCTGTGGCGACGACAGCGCGCCGTGCTTGACCGCATTGGTCGCCAGTTCGTGCAGCGCGAGCGCGAATGTCTGGACGGTCGAAGACCTGAGCGGAATGCCCGCCGGCCCGTCGATCGAGACGCGCGGGGCCTTGCCGGAGGCGTCGAGATCGACATGCGCCGCCAGCTCCTGCCGCAGCAGCGCGTCGAAGGTCACCCGGCCCGCGCCTCGGCGAGAGAGCAGGCCCTGGACTCGCGCCAGCGCCTGCATCCGGTCGTCGATGCACCTGCGGAAATCCTCCAGCGACGCGCTGTCCTTGATCGTGCGCAGCATTATCGCGCGAATGACCGCCACCAGATTGCGCGTGCGGTGCTGCAGCTCGTCGACCAGCACCGCCTGCTGCTGCTGGAGTTGAATGGTGTCGTCGACATCGGTCGAGGTGCCGAGCCATTCGAGCACGTTGCCGTCGGGCGCCAGCACCGCCGCCGCCCGCGTGCGGAAATGGCGATAGCGCTTCTCGCTGGCGTGGCAGATGCGGCCCTCGAAGTCGAAGGCCCGCTTCGCCGCCGCCTGGGCCCAGGCGCTCCTGGCGCCCTCGCGATCGTCGGGATGGAAGACGGAAAGCCATCCCGTGCCGTGGCTGTCCGCTTCCGATTGGCCGGTATAGTCGCGCCATTGCGGGCTCGACCAGGTCCATTGGCCCTTCTCGACCGCGCGCCAGACGAGCTGCGGCATGCCTTCGACCAGGGTGCGGAAGCGCAGCTCCACTCGGCTGTGCGCCGCATTCGCCTCGACCAGCTCGCGCGTCCGGTCGGCGACTCGCGTCTCGAGATTCGCATTCGCCTGGTGCAGGCTGTTGTTGGACGCCTCCAGCTCCTCGGTCAGCATCTGGAGCTCTTCGAACGCGACGCGCAGCTCCTCTTCGGCCTGGCTCTGCTTGGTTTCGGCGAGCACTTCCTCGGCGGCGGGCTGGGGTGGAGATGGCGGTGGCGAGGTGACGGCGTGCAGCTCGTGCGCGAGCGTCGTCACCCGGCGCAGCAGCCGGTCGCGGTCCTCCGCAAGACGGGCATTCTCGTCGAGCGAGGATTCGAGCGCGGTGCGCAATTGCTCGTTCTCGTCGAGCAGCTTGCCCGTCTCTTCGGCGGAGGATGGTGCCGGCGCGTGTTCAGCCATGACGTTTCCTGTTGGGAGAAGGACAACGCGCCTTCCCCGTAAAAGGAGCCGGCTTGCGAACTTCTTTTACGTTGCCTGCACCCGAGCAGGCGCAGAGATCGTTACGCTGGCGAGGAGATTGGGATGCCGGCCAGGAATATAGTGGTTGTCGGCGCCTCTGCCGGCGGCGTGGAGGCTCTCCAGCGGCTGTGCGCATCGCTGCCGGCCGATTTTCCCGCCTCGCTGTTCGTCGTCCAGCATCTGTCGCCCTCGGCGCGGAGCATGCTGCCGCAGTTGCTCGACAGGGCGGGGCGGCTGCCGGCGGCGTCGCCCAAGGACGGCGAGACGATCGAGATGGGCAGGATCTACATCGCCGCGCCGGACCGTCACATGCTGCTCAGGCCCGGCCGGATCCTGATGCGCCGCGGCCCGAACGAGAACCGGACGCGGCCCGCGGTCAACGCGCTGTTCCGGTCCGCGGCGATCGCCTATGGCGCGCGCGTGATCGGGATCGTGCTGACCGGCCTGCTCGATGACGGGACGGACGGCCTGATCGCGATCAAGGCCGCCGGCGGCATCTCGGTGGTGCAGGATCCCGATGATGCCGAATGGCCGTCGATGCCGGCCAACGCGCTCAAGCGCGATCATGTCGATCACGCCGTGCCGCTCGCCGATATCGGCGGCCTCTTGGGTCGCCTGATCCGGCAGGAAGCCCCCGCGAGCATCCCGTTGCCGGAGGATTATCTGGTAGAGGACCGTATCGCCGCACAGGAATTCGCCGTCATGGACACCGATATCGCCACCCCGGGCGAACCCAGCCACATCTCCTGTCCGGATTGCGGCGGCGTGCTCAATGAGATCACGGCCGAGCAGGAAATCCGCTTCCGCTGCCAGATCGGCCACGCCTTCACGCCATTGGGGCTCGCGGCCGCGCAAAGCGACGAACTGGAACGGGCGCTCTCCATCGCCGTGCGGACGCACCGCGACCGCGTCCGGCTGTTCGATCAGATGCGCGACAGCGCCCGCCAAAGGCAACTCCCCCACGCCGAAGCGCGCTGGACCGAGGCGTCGGACGAATCCGCCCGGATGATCGAGGTGCTGGAAGACGCGATGGCAAGCCTGCGCAGACCGATGACCGGCGCCGAGGCGTAAGGCCAACCGACATATGGCCGCCTATGGCACGCATACCGTCACCCCGGACCCGACAAGCGCAGCACAGGCTTGTTCCGCCGCCCAACGCATACCGTCACCCCGGATTTATTCCGCGGCCTAACGCATACCGTCACCCCGGACTTGTTCCGGGGTCCATCGTGCCGCAAGCGCGGCGTTCATTAAAAAGCCCTCTCCCCTTCAGGGGAGCGTCGGGTCGGCCATGCCCCCGGCATGGCCTGGACAGCGCGGGGCGCTGTCCACCCAACGCTGGTTGGGAGAGGGGAAAACTCGACATTGCAAGCCAATGGGCGAATGTCGGCCCACACCAGGATCTGACAGGCTCCGCGAGGTATCGACGCTCGAAAGGATTGGTTCACGCGAAGGCGCGAAGGCGCGGAGGCGCGAAGAAGAAGGGAGATTGGTTCACGCGGAGGCGCGAAGGCGCGAAGAAGAAGGAAGAAGGTTGGTTCGCGCAGAGACGCGGAGACGCAGAGATGCCAAAACCCGGCGCGAAGCGCACTTCACCTCGCTACGTCGAGGCAAGCGGGACCCTGCGAAAAGATGAGAGCCGCTGACGCGGCAGAACCACATCTCTGCGCCTCCGCGTCTCTGCGCGAACCCCTTCTTCTTTCTTCGCGCCTTCGCGCCTTCGCGTGAACCAATCTTCCTCGTCTTCGCCTCCGCGTGAACCACCCCCCGAATGTCGACCCTAGGGCCGCTTTCACCGAGGCCGAACCGCCCAGACCCGCTCGCACTGAGCTTGTCGAAGTGCCGTCCTCCTTCCGCGCACGCCGAAAGAAAGGACGGTGCTTCGACAAGCTCAGCACGAACGGGGAGAGGGGAATCGCGTCCATGTGAAATCGAGCGCAAGTCCGCCCCTAGGGTCATCCTGTTCAGCCTGGATTCTCTCCTCTTCCGTCGCCCCTGCGCAGGCAGGGGCCTATCCCGACGTGCTGCAAGCGCCCGCGCCCGTGGATGAGTGGGATGGCCCCCTGCCTTCGCAGGAACTTAAACTGACAGGCTCCGGGAGGTATCGACGTTCGAAAAGATTGGTTCACGCGAAGGCGCGAAGGCGCGAAGAAGAAGCAGGAAGGTTGGTCGCGCAGAGACGCGGAGACGCAGAGATGCCAAAACCCTGCGCGAAGCGCATTTCACCTCGCTCCGTTGCGGCAAGCGGAACCCTGCGAAAAGATGAAAGCCGCTGACGCGGCAGAACCACCTCTCTGCGCCTCCGCGTCTCTGCGCGAACCCCTTCTTCTTTCTTCGCGCCTTCGCGCCTTCGCGTGAAACCAACCTTCTTCTTCTCCGCGTCTCCGCGCCTCCGCGTGAACCGATCCCTCCGAAATCGAGCCCGGGGTTTCAGGCTATTTGGTCGCCTTCAGCTGTTTGCGGTCGCTGATTTGATGAACGATCGTGACCAGGATCGGCGGGTGCTCCTCGGCGATATACTGCATGCAGAGCTCGGCGGGATATTCACGCCCGTCGGCGGAGCGCAGCACGGTTTCGAAAACGATCTCCGTCTTCGCGCCCGAGATCAGCGGCGCCAGCAGCCGCTTCATGTCGTCGGCGTCGTTGCCCGGCATCACGTCCGGCAGCATCATCTGCGTCAGCTGATGCTCGCTATATCCCAGCTTCTGCCGCGCGCCCGCATTGACCAGCGTGAAACGCAGCGTCGCCGGATCGAGAAAATAGACCTCGTTCAGCGCCTTGCCGATGATCCGCCCCAGATAGCGGGTATATTCCTCCTTGTGCTGCTCTTCGGTCACGTCCTGAAAGACGAACACCATGCCCTGCGCGTCGCCGCTCTCGGCAAGCAGGTTGGAAATGACGATCCGGCAGGCGATCTTGCGCCCGCGCCGGTCCAGGCCCTCCAGAACCTGCTGGACCTGTTCCTGCCGCCCGTGCTGCACGGCGGCGATGCCGTCCTTCAGCAGGTGCAGCGGCAGGCCGATGTCCAGCGCCTCGAAGCTGGTCCCCAGCACCTGTTCGCTGCGCAGGCCCCAGGTGTTCTCGCTCCAGCGGTTCCAGCCCTGGATCATGTGCTTGCGGTCGATCACGATGACGCCGCCGTTCATGCTGCGGAGCACCGATTCCATATAGAGGCGATAGCTTGCCGCCTGCTCGGCCCGGATGCGCAGCTCCTCGTTGACCGATTCCATCTCCTCGTTGCTCGACCGCGCCTCCTCGTTGAGCGTCTCCAGCTCCTCGTTGGTCGATTGCAGCTCCTCGTTGGTCGTCTCCAGCTCCTCGTTGGTCGATTGCAGTTCCTCGTTGGTCGTCTCCAGCTCCTCGTTGGCGGACTGGAGTTCCTCGATCGAGTTCTCCAGGCTTTCCTGCGCGGTTTCGAGCTCGAGCTGCAATGCGTGCATCCGGGTGTTGTCGGTGAAGCACAGCAGGGCCGCATAAACCTCCCCGTCCGGCCGCTTGAGCGGTTGGACATCGATGGTCAGCCGCAGCACGTCGGCCTGGGTCAGCCGGTATTCCTGATCTTCCAGCCGCATCCCGCGGCGTTCGCGGAACACATGGTCGATCGGCCCGCGCAGCTCCATCGGCCGGTAGGAGATCGGCAGATCCTGGAAGGCGCGGCCGATATCGGCCTCGCCGACCCCCAGCAGTTGCCGCGCGGGGGTGTTCGCCAGCGCCACGGCGCCGTCCTCGTCGACCACCAGCAGCGCGATGCCGACTTCGTTCAGCGCCGCCTCGAGCAGCAGCGCGTTTGGCAGCGACGCGTCGGGCAGCGCCAGGGCCCCGAAGGCCCCGGCTATGGGGCGCCGCCATTCCTGCGGCACCTTGCTGAAGATGCGGTGCTTCATCTCGACGGGGCGGAACAGCGGCGACCGCGCCAGCTGGGTTTCCGCCTTGCCCAGGAACAGATAGCCGTTTTGGTTGAGCGCATAGTGCAGCCGCGGCAGCACGATGCCCTGGGTCTCCGCCTCCAGATAGATCAGCAGGTTGCGGCACACGAGCAGGTCGATGCGGGAGATCGGCGCATCGTACACCACGTTGTGACGGCCGTAGATCACGCATTTGCGCAGGTCGCGCTCGAACACATAATGGTTGTTGGTCCGCTCGAAATATTTCTCCAGCAGCTCGGGCGACACGTTTTCGACGTCGCGCGGCGAATAGGTCGCCAGGCGGGCGACCTTCAGCGCCTCTTCGTCCAGGTCGGTCGCGTAGATTTTCACCCGTCGGCAAAATTCCTGAACGCCGAGCTCCTCGGCGAACAGCATGGCGATCGAATAGGGTTCCTCGCCCGATGCGCAGCCGATGCTCCAGATGCGGATCGGCCGGTCGGGCTCGGCATTGGCGATGACCTGGGGGACGACCTGCTCCTTCAGGACCTCCCACGCGGCCGCGTCGCGGAAGAAGGAGGTGACGTTGATCAGCACGGTGTTGAGCAGGTTCTCGAACTCGCCCGGGTCCGCCTCCAGATGCGCCTGATAGGCGGAGAACTGGTCGACGCCGATCGCCTCCATGCGCAGGGTGATCCGGCGTTTCAGGCTGGTCCGCTTGTAGCCGCGGAAGTCGAGCCCACGGCTTTCCTGGATGTGCTGCAGCAGCGTTTCGAACTCGGGCTCGGGCGGGGCTCTGTCGACCATCTCTCTCTCACAGGCGCGGGGGCGATCCGGATGATGCGTGGACGCGATGCGCCGCGTTGGGAAGCGAAAACGCACGCGCGGTTATTGATCCTGATCAAGCCGATTCATGCCTGCGGCGGCCGCCTACTAGGAACCTCGGCCGGCATGTCCGGTTTCCACCATCATGGCGACACTCGCGCTCGATCCCGACATTCCGGCCGTCAGCCTCTATGTCCTGGCGCTGCGCCAGGCGCTGAAGGCCGGCCGCACCGTCGCCAGGTTCGAGCTGGGCGAGCTCTCGGTCGAGATCCGCGCCGCCGCGGATTCGGTCTGGGCGCTGATCCGCCGCGAAGGCAAGGGCGGCCTGGCGCTCCGCGCCGCGTTCCTCGCCGGCGAATTCCACATTGCCAAACGTAAGTCCCCCAAAAAAACCCTCCACCTCAGCATCGAAAGCGCGCTCGGTGAACATGTCGTCGTCTTCCGCACCGGCGGCGACGCGCTCGATCATCTGCGCATGACCGTCCGCTTCACGCCGGCCGCGCCGATGCTGGTCCCGTTCATGCCCCGCGACCTCTATCCGCTCGACGCCAAGGACGACCCGACCGGCGCCCATGGCCATGTCGAGGCGGCGCAGCGCGGGCTGAACGGCGGCCTGCTCTATTTTCAGTTCGACGAGCCCGCGTTCGGCAATATCCTCTATTTCCAGAACCTCACCGCCATGAACGACTATTATCGCGCCACTAAGACCACGCCCGACGGCGCGGTCGGCGGCGAGTGGCCCGAACTCGGCTATCTCCTGCCGACGCCGCCGCAGAGCGGGACGCCGCCGACCGATTCCCTGGCGGCGGGGGTCGAGGTGACGCTATCCGACGCGATCCTGGTCTTCCGTCCCGACGCGCCGCCGCACGAGCGCGAATCCGCTCGCCAGTTCCTGCAGATGTTGGGCGTCGCCTACAGGCTGATCGAGCTGCCCAAGCCTGAATATCGCGACTGGATCGACCGGGCGGAGCGAACCCTGCGTGATCTCGACCAGGCTCCGGAGGCTACGATCCGCCACTATGGGCACCGCTACATCCATCCCTACACCGCAGCAGAGTATCCGGACATAATGGTGCAGATGTCGGTGGTCGCGGCTATCCACGACTGGGGAAAATGGCGCGGCGAGCCGCATCCGCTGGAGGCTGAGTTCAAGGCCGGGCTCGGCAAGTTCTACGATAACAGGCTGAAGACGCTGCGGCGCTACCTGCCCAATGTCGGCGACGACAAGGACGCCGACGCGGTGGACAGCTGGTATCTCTACCACCCCCTGCTCAACCTCGGAAAGCTGGCGCTGGACGGGGACGAACAGGCGCGCACGCTGTTCCTGAAGTCGATCGGCTACGGCATCCGCGCTGCGCAGCATTTCGATTACAAATGGCCGGTCCAGTACAAGGTCACCGATTTCTCGGTAATCACGAAAAGCGCAGACGACGGCCGCGGCCAGACAGATGTAGCGGGCGTCTACGCCTGGGTCATGCTGCAGGCGTTCGACCTGACTGGCGAGAAGAGCTATCTGGACGAGGCGCGTGCGGCGATCGACGCCGCGGTGGGGTTGCGGTTCAACATCAACTATCAAGCGAACCTGACCGCCTGGGGCGCGGCCGCCTGCATGCGGTTGTGGCGGATCACCGACGAGGACGTCTACCTCGAACAGAGCTACGTCTATCTCGGCAGCTTTTTCCACAATTGCGAGATCTGGGAGAGCAAGCTCGAGCTCGCCGTCAATTATCGCAACTTCCTCGGCGTGACGTGCCTGCAGGATGCGCCCTATATGGCGATTTACGAATGCTTCGATTCCTATGCGGCGTTCGAACGCTATCTGGACAATAGCGGTCCCGATCTCGAACCTGCGGCGAGGATGCTGATCGCGGAATATTGCAAATACGCGCTCGACCGCGCGATCTATTATTATCCCGACATGCTGCCGCCCGAGGCGATCGCAGAGGAGCAGCGCGAGAATAACGGTCACGTCGACCGCAAGCTCTCCTTCCCGCTGGAGGATCTCTATCCGGATGGCCAGCCGGCAGGGCAGGTCGGACAGGAAATCTATGGTGCCGGTGCCGCCTTCGTCTTCGCCACGCGCGCCTTCCATCATGTCGAGAAGGCCCCCTTCCTGCTCTATTGCGATCACTTCGTGCGGTCGAGCGAGCGCATTGGCGGAGGCACGCTGTCGATCATGCTCGACGGAGGCGAAACCTGCACCGCCGGCGTGAGCCTAGTGCGGCTGAAGCGGCGCAAGCTTCCGAAGATAGGGCTCATGACCGCGGGCGGCGAGGTGCTCCGGCCGCAGAGAACTTCCGCCGACAGGATCGACTATCAGGTGCCCGCCAACGGCCGCCTGGTCCTGACTTGGAATTAGGCCCTCAACGGCGCTCCCGCAGCGCCACAGGAGTTTGCGATGCCGACGTCCGAACCCAGCCTTGCCGGCAAGCGCGTGCTGATCACCGGCGGCAGCGGCGGCGTGGGACGCGCCGTCGCCGGGCGCATGATCGGCGAAGGCGCTCGCGTCCTGATCGCCGACCGCGACGAGCTCCGCCTCCGGCAGGTTGTGGAAGAGCTGAGAGCCGAGCGCGGGCCGGGCGAGGTCGAGGCGATCACCGTCGATCTATCGGGCGCGGCCGCTGCGGACCGGATGTTTGATCGCGTCGACGGCTGGCTGGAGGGCCTCGACATACTCGTCGCCTGCGCGGGTGTCGGCGCGGAACCACTCATGGAATTGGCGGAGACGGAATGGCGCGCCGTCATCGAAACCAATCTGGTCAGTTATGTGGCCAGCACCCAGCGCGCGGTCGAGCGCTTCCGCGCCGCGGAGAACAAGGAAGGGATGGTCATCCTGGTCGGATCGATCAGCGTCCATATCAAGGCGGTCGGCGAAAGCGTGTACAATGCCGCGAAAGGCGGCGTCGCATCCTTCGCCGAGACGCTGCGCAAGGAGCTGATGCGCGAAAGCATCCGCGTCACCTTGATCGAGCCCGGCGCGATCGCCACCGGGATGCAGCCCTATTCGGCAGAAGAGCGGGCTCGGTTCATGGCGCGCCAGGAAATGCTTCCGCCCGAGGAGGTCGCGGAAGCGATCCTCTTCGCGGCGACGCGGCCCCGCGGCGTCGACGTCGTGACGCTGAGGATCGAGCCGCTCGTGCAGAAGATCGTCTAGCCGGTTGCTCCGGGCAACCAGCACGCCTGTTGTTGTGGTGGCCAATTGCAGGTTGAATATCTTCTCTGGCCAAAAAGCGGTTGCGTCCAAACGCCCCGAATACGTCCGCGCACCGGATGGTTTTCAACCCGGACGCTAATCTGGGCAACGGCCCGGCAGCTCGGCCGTTGGAGAGCACGGATTTCCAATGAACATCGTGTCGGCGCGTCTGAGCGCTGACCGCGTTGATGGTCAGCGCCAGAAGAACAAATGGTGTCAGAAGAGCTTTCCGGGGCGCCGCTTAAGCGGTTGATTTCGCAATCAAATCATAGACTTGCGAAGTCGCCAAGGGCATCAATAGCATGATCTGGACTCGTGGAAAAGGCTGGACGTGAATGGACCGGGCGGTTCGAGTCCTCCTGAACGTCGATCAGCACGCGACAACACTGACGGTGCGATAAGATCCCAGGGTCGGCGTCCGATGTTGTTCCGCCCGCACCTTGAAGGCGAAGAATCGCTTACTCGAAGAACGAGAGCGTTGAACGAACTATCCGGCGAGTAGTCACGAATCGGCAGCGGGAGTCGGTTGTTCGGCGCGAGGCGAGAAGGAACGCCACTGCTGCTTCAAGTCGTAGACTTCATTGTCTAGCCGTTTGACGTCACGCGGGTTGGCGTGACGAGCCATTCTGACGACGGCAAGAAATCGATCGACGACCTGCGCTCCGGACGGGGAACCGGCTTCGGCCAGCCAGTGCTCTCGCTCGAGTTTCAACTGGGCTTCGTCCGCGGGCGAATACTTCGCGGCCCCTCGTATCATGGCCCGATCCATCAACGACAATATGGCGTCGTGGATCTTGGGTAGCGGTAGCGGTTTGGCGGGGCGATCGAGGATCAGAGCGAACCAACGCGCATAGTCGCCGTCGAAGTCCGAACCGACCACGGCTCCGGACTCCTCGATCGCCTCGACCAACTGTCCGAAACGCTCTTCGGGTAACCAGCATTGAAATGGTCATCGTGGAACGCGCCTACCGTGATCGCATTCGCCGCTTCAGCCGGCGCCAAGATGCGCCTCGTCGCGATCTGCGCGGCGCTGGCGCGCAAGGCTACGCGAAGCCGCTGATCGGCGGTTAGCGCTTCAAACTGGCTGGCGGTCATGTCTTGGGTTTCAAGAAGATCGTGATGATTACCGGCGCTGATGATAAACAGCACGCCATATTTGCTCGCCAAATAATCCACGACCCGCGCCCATCCGGACGCGCGACCAGCGAACGGCTTATTGGGGTCGCCATGACGCTGCTCGCCCGGCCGCACGAAGATGTGCGGCGTGATCTGGAGCGCGAGCTTCGTCACCGGATAGCCTTCATAGCCGTCGATCGCGCACAGCAACTCGCCGAGCTTCTCGGGTTCGAGGATTGCCGCATAGTGCCGCGCCTTCGGCGTGATCAGAGCGCCGCGCAGGATCGAGGTCGGATCGCTGGTGCAGTATCCGAGCGCAGCGCCGTAGCGGAACACCCGGCTGGCGAACGACCGGCATTTCTTCGCCGTTTCGAGATTGCCCTTCAGCTCGAGCTTTCTCAGCGCCGCCAGCATCATCTGCGGATCGACGTCGTTCAGCGGCTGGCTGCCGATGGCCGGCTTCAGCAGCTTGAGGAACCAGCGGGCCTTCTTGAGCGTGCCTTCGGCCCGGCCTTCGCCGACCATCTTGTGGTCGATGTAGGCCTTGGCGACCGATTCGAAGGTGTTCTCGGCCCCCAGCTTGATCTGGGCCTTCTCGCGCTTGCGCTCGCGCATCGGGTCGACGCCGTCGGCAACCTTGAGGCGGGCGCGATCGCGCATCCGCCTGGCCTCGCCTAGGCCAACCTCGGGAAAGGCCCCGAGGGGCATCTTCTTTTCCTTGCCGCCGAAGCGATATTTGAAGTGCCAGAGTTTCGAGCCGTTCGGCTTCACCAGGAGGTAGAGGCCCCCGGCATCGGCCTTCTTGTAGGGCTTCTGCGTCGGCAGAAAGCCTTTAATTTCCTGTACGTTAAGGCTCATTTGGGGGCCTCACCTGCTCCGACATGCCGTAATTGGGGGCCTCGCCGCCCAGTGAGGCCCCCAGATGGAGCGAAACTCAGTGGAACAAAGCGGAACGCCAATCACGGCGGCAGGAGCAAAAATGGCGGATTTCCGCCGTTTTTGCAACCCTTCGCAACGCTGTGAGGAGAACAAATGGTGCCCAGAAGAGGACTCGAACCTCCACGACCTTGCGATCGCCAGCACCTGAAGCTGGTGCGTCTACCAATTCCGCCATCTGGGCACGGGGTAGGCGGCGGGCCTTAGAGGGCCGGCCGCGCGCTTGTCAACACGCCTTCCGGTGGGGCAAGGGCATTTGCGGCAGGGCCATGTGGCGGCCCGGCGCAATCGAGGCGATCAAGATGATGAAGGACAGGCTGGTCACGGTGATCGGCGGCGGCGGGTTTCTCGGCCGCTATGTCGTGCGGGATCTGCTCAACGTGGGCGCACGCGTGCGAATCGCCGAGCGCGATCCGCGGCGGGCGCTGTTTCTCAAACCGCAGGGCGGACTGGGGCAGACGCAGTTCGTTGCCGCCGACGTGACGCGGCCCGATACGCTGGCGCGCGCGATCCAGGGCAGCCATGCGGTGGTCAATCTCGCCGGCAGCTTCGCCGATCCGGACGGCGTCCAAGCCAAGGGTGCGGGCCATGTCGCGGCCGCGGCGGCGGATGCGGGCGCATCGGCGCTCGCGCACATTTCGGCGATCGGCACGGACGCCGAAAGCGAATCGGCCTATGGACGATCGAAGGCTGAAGGCGAAGCGGCGGTGCGCGGTGCGTTTCCGCAAGCGACCATCCTGCGGCCTTCGATCATGTTCGGCCGGGAGGACCAGTTCATCAATCGCTTCGCGCGAATGCTCGCGTTGCCGGTGGTGCCGGTCGTTCGGCCGGGAGTGAAGTTCCAGCCGGTGTTCGTCGGCGATGCAGCGAGCGCCGTGGCGGCGGCGCTCGCCGATCCGGGCGCGCACGGCGGCAAGACCTACGAGCTGGGCGGACCCGATGTGCTAAGCATGGACGACCTGTTCCGCTGGATCGCCGATCGCACCGGGCGCCATCCGAATTTCGTCGACCTGCCCGATACGGCGGCGAAGATCATCGCGCGCCTGCCCGGATCGCCGATCAGCTGGGACCAGTGGCTGATGCTGCAGCGGGATAATGTGGTGACGGGCGAAAACGGCCTGACGGTGTTGGGTGTCGAGCGGACCCCGCTCGACGCGGTTGCGCCGGGATGGCTGGTGCAATATCGCCGCCACGGCCGCTTCGCCAAGACCGTCGCCGGCTGAACCAAGGACCGCTTCACACATGCCCGAAATCCTGACGCTCATCCTCCTCGGCATCGTCGAGGGGGTGACCGAGTTCCTGCCCGTCTCCTCGACCGGCCATCTGATCCTTGCAGGCGAGCTGCTCGGCTTCGGCGGGGAAGCCTCAGGGACGTTCGAAATCGTCATCCAGCTGGGGGCGATCCTGTCGGTCATCGTGCTCTATTGGCGGCGCTTCTGGGACGTGTTCGTCGGCATGACGGCGCGCGATCCGGGCGCCTGGGCGTTTGCGCGCAACATCGCGCTCGGCTTCCTGCCGTCGATGGTGGTCGGGTTCTTCGTCTACAATCTGGTAAAGGCGATGCTCGAAAGCCCGATGACGGTGGCGGTGGCGCTGGTCGTCGGCGGCATCGCGATCCTGGTGATCGAACGGCTGGTCAAGGAACCTGAAATTCACGCCGTACGCGCGATGAGCTGGAAAGTGGCGCTCGGCATCGGCGTGATCCAGTGCCTGTCGATGATCCCCGGGGTCAGCCGTTCGGGCGCGACGATCATGGGCGCGCTCGGACTGGGGGTCGAGCGGAAGACCGCGGCGGAGTTCAGCTTCTTCCTCGCCATCCCGACGATGCTCGCTGCCTCGGCGTACGACCTCTACAAGAACGCCGGCGAGTTCGGCAACGACGAGTGGACTTCGATCGCGATCGGCTTCGTCGTCTCCTTCGTCGTCGCGCTGGTGGTGATCAAATGGTTCGTCGACATCGTCAGCCGACACGGCTTCGCACCCTTCGCCTGGTATCGTATAGTGGTAGGCGCGGTCGCGATCGTGTGGCTGCTGACAAGATAGGTCCGATGCGGGCATTCCTCAATACGATAGAACGAGCATTTTACCAGATCGAGAATTTCTTTCGCCGATTTAGGTAAGTATTGCTGCTATTAATGGTCGAATTCGCGTGACTCTGCATGCGAACTGTGCTGTTGCGCGCCCATCAGGAGGCGGGAATGGCAACGGAGTCGATGCTGAAATTCGTGGGTGTAGGGCAGCAATATCCCGCCAAGCGGGACGCTTCCGCGCGCGCCGAGGATTTCCGCGAGATCGCCGATCGCTACGGCAATCCCGCCGCCGAAGAGCAATCGGCGCGCTGCTCGCAGTGTGGCGTGCCCTATTGCTCGGTCCATTGCCCGCTCCACAACCACATCCCAGACTGGCTGCGGCTGACCGCCGAGGGGCGGCTGCGCGAAGCCTATGAGCTGTCCAACGCCACCTCGACCATGCCCGAGATCTGCGGCCGCATCTGCCCGCAGGACCGGCTGTGCGAGGGCAATTGCGTGATCGAGTTCTCCGGCCACGGCGCGGTGACGATCGGATCGATCGAGAAGTACATCACCGACACCGCATGGGAGGAAGGCTGGGTCGAGCCGCTCGTTCCCGGCCGCGCCCGCGGCCAGTCGGTCGGCGTGATCGGCGCGGGCCCGGCCGGGCTGTCGGCCGCCGAATATCTCCGCGTCGCCGGCTATGAGGTGCATGTCTATGACCGGCACGACCGCGCCGGCGGGCTGCTGACATACGGCATTCCCGGCTTCAAGCTGGAAAAGCATGTCGTCACCCGACGGGTCGAGCGGCTGAAGGCCGGCGGTATCGTGTTCCATGAGGGTTTCGAGGTCGGCCGCGACGCCAGCCTCGACGATCTGCGCGCGAAGCACGATGCGATCCTGATCGCGACGGGCGTGTACAAGGCGCGCGCGATCGCCGCGCCGGGCGTCGGCGCAAGCGGGGTGGTCGAGGCGCTCGACTATCTGACTGCCTCGAACCGCAAGGGCTTCGGCGACGATGTGCCGGCGTTCGACGACGGCAGCCTGAATGCCGCCGGCAAGAACGTCGTCGTCATCGGCGGCGGCGACACCGCGATGGATTGCGTCCGCACCGCCGTCCGTCAGGGCGCGAAATCGGTCAAATGCCTCTATCGCCGCGACCGCGCCAACATGCCCGGATCGCAGCGCGAGGTCGCCAATGCCGAGGAGGAGGGCGTCGAGTTCGTCTGGCTCTCCGCCCCGCAGGCGTTCGACGGGACGGAGAAGGTAGCGGGCGTCCGCGCGCAGCGAATGCGCCTCGGCGCGCCCGATGCGAGCGGCCGCCGCGCGCCCGAGGCGGAACCCGACGGTGATTTCCGCGTCGAGGCCGATCTCGTCATCAAGGCGCTGGGGTTCGATGCCGAGGATCTGCCCGGCATGTTCGGCGCGCCAGAGCTGGGCGTCACCCGCTGGGGCACGCTGCGCGTCGATCATCAGAACATGATGACCAGCCTGGAAGGCGTGTTCGCCGCCGGCGACATCGTTCGCGGCGCCAGCCTGGTGGTGTGGGCGATCCGCGACGGCCGCGACGTCAGCGAACGGATGCACGCCTGGCTGAAGGCGAAGGTTGCGGGCGAGAGGAAGGCGGCATGACGGTCTGGGCAACCCCTGAGCATGAGCGGCTGGCTAATGAAGGCATGTACCGCCCCGAATTCGAGTCCGATGCGTGCGGCGTTGGCCTCGTCGCCGCGACCGACGGCCAGGCGTCGCGTCGCGTCGTCGCGGCGGCGATCGATGCGCTGAAGGCGGTGTGGCATCGCGGCGCGGTCGATGCCGATGGCAAGACCGGCGACGGTGCCGGCATCCATGTCGATCTGCCCGTGCGCTTCTTCGACGACGCGATCGAGGCGTCGGGGCACAAGGTGCTGCCCAACCGGCTGGCCGTGGGCATGGTGTTCCTGCCGCGCACCGATCTGGGCGCGCAGGAGACCTGCCGCACGATCGTCGAGAGCGAGATCATCGCCGCGGGCTACACCATCTATGGCTGGCGCCAGGTGCCGGTCGACGTCTCGGTGATCGGCCGCAAGGCGCAGGAGACGCGGCCCGAGATCGAACAGATCATGATCGCCGGGCCGATGCCCGAGGAGATGGACGAGGCCGAGTTCGAGAAGGAGCTCTATCTGGTCCGCCGCCGGATCGAGAAGCGCGTGATCCGAGAGCAGGTCCACGGCTTCTATTGCTGCAGCCTGTCGTGCCGCTCCATCATCTACAAGGGCCTGTTCCTCGCGGAGAGCCTGTCGGTCTTCTATCCCGATCTGGTCGACGAGCGGTTCGAAAGCCGCGTCGCGATCTTCCATCAGCGCTATTCGACCAACACCTTCCCGCAATGGTGGCTGGCGCAGCCCTTCCGCTGCCTTGCGCATAACGGCGAGATCAACACGATCCGCGGCAACACCAACTGGATGCGCAGCCACGAGATCAAGATGGCCTCGCTGGCGTTCGGCGAGCGGTCCGAGGACATCAAGCCGGTGATCCCCGCGGGATCGTCGGACACCGCCGCATTGGACGCGGTGTTCGAGACGATCTGCCGGTCGGGCCGGGACGCGCCGACGACCAAGCTGATGCTGGTGCCCGAGGCCTGGCAGGCCGACCCGACGATCCCGCCGGATCACGAAGCGATGTACCGCTATCTGGCGAGCGTCATGGAGCCGTGGGACGGCCCCGCCGCGCTTGCCATGACCGACGGCCGCTGGGCGGTGGCGGGCATGGACCGCAACGCGCTGCGCCCGCTGCGCTACACCATCACCGCGGACAATCTGCTGGTGGTCGGCTCCGAAACCGGCATGGTGCTGCTGCCCGAAAGCTCGGTGGTCGCCAAGGGCCGGCTCGGGCCGGGCGAGATGATCGCGGTCGATCTGGCCGAAGGCAAGCTCTACCAGGATCGCGCGATCAAGGATCGCGTCGCCGCCGAGGCGGACTATGCCGGCATGGTGGCGGACTTTATCGGTTACGACGATCTGCCCGCGGTCGAGGGACATTGCGGCCATGATTACAGCCGCGCCGAGCTGACCCGTCGCCAGGTCGCCGCCGGGCAGACGCTGGAGGATATGGAGCTGATCCTCAGCCCCATGGTCGAAGGCGCCAAGGAAGCGATCGGATCGATGGGCGACGACACGCCCCTCGCGGTCATCTCGGACAAGCCGCGGCTGATCAGCCAGTTCTTCCGGCAGAATTTCAGCCAGGTGACCAACCCGCCGATCGACAGCTTGCGCGAAACGCGGGTGATGTCGCTGAAGACGCGCTTCTCCAATCTGGCCAACATCCTCGACGCGGCGGGGCAGCAGGCGGGCGTGCTGGTGCTCGATTCGCCGGTCCTGACCTGCGAGGGCTGGGCGCGGCTGAAGGCCCATTTCAACGGCCAGGCGCAGGAGATCGACTGCACCTATGAAGCCGGCGGCAAGCCCGAAAGCCTGCGCGCGGCGATCCAGCGCATCCGCGCCGAGGCCGAGCAGGCGGTGCGCGAGGGCAAGTCCGAGCTGTTCCTGACCGACGAGGCGTCGGGCGAGGGGCGCGTCGCCATCGCCGGCGTGCTCGCCGCCGCCGCGGTGCACACGCATCTCGTCCGGCGGGGCCTGCGCTCCTATGCGTCGATCAACGTCCGCACCGCCGAATGCCTCGACACGCATTATTATGCGGTGCTGATCGGGGTCGGCGCCACCACCGTGAACGCCTATCTGGCTGAAGCCTCGATCGCCGACCGCCATGCGCGCGGGCTATTCGGCGATCTGTCCTTCGAGCAATGTCTCGTCAACCACCGCAAGGCGGTCAACGACGGCCTTCTGAAGATCATGTCGAAGATGGGGATCGCGGTGATCTCCAGCTATCGCGGCGGCTATAATTTCGAGGCGGTGGGCCTCAGCCGCGCGCTGGTCAACGACCTGTTCCCCGGCATGCCGGCCAAGATCTCGGGCGAGGGCTATTCCTCGCTCCACCTGTCGGCCGAGCTTCGCCACCAGGCGGGCTGGGACATGGGCGTGGCGACGCTGCCGATCGGCGGCTTCTATCGCCAGCGGCACGGCGGCGAGACGCACGCCTATTCGGCGCAGCTGATGCACCTGTTGCAGACCGCGGTCGCGACCGACAGCTATTCGAGCTATCTGCAATTCTCGCGCGGGGTGCGCGATCTGCCGCCGGTCTATCTCCGCGACCTGCTCGAGTTCAACTTTCCGCGCGAAGGCGTGAACATCGACCAGGTCGAGGCGATCACCGAGATCCGCAAGCGCTTCGTCACGCCCGGCATGTCCTTGGGCGCGCTGTCGCCCGAGGCGCACGAGACGCTGGCGATCGCGATGAACCGTATCGGCGCCAAGGCGGTGTCGGGCGAGGGCGGCGAGGATTCGGGCCGCTACAAGCCCTATGAGAATGGCGACAACGCCAATTCGGTGATCAAGCAGATCGCCTCCGGCCGCTTCGGCGTCACGGCGGAATATCTCGGCGCGGCCGAGGAGCTGGAGATCAAGGTTGCGCAAGGAGCCAAGCCTGGCGAGGGCGGGCAGCTGCCCGGCTTCAAGGTGACCGAGTTCATCGCCAAGCTCAGGCACGCGACGCCCGGTGTCACGCTGATCTCGCCGCCGCCGCACCACGACATCTATTCGATCGAGGATCTGGCGCAGCTGATCTACGATCTCAAGCAGATCAATCCGCGCGCGCGCGTATGCGTCAAGCTGGTCAGCTCGGCCGGCATCGGCACGGTCGCGGCGGGCGTCGCCAAGGCGCATGCCGACGTCATCCTCGTCTCGGGTCATGTCGGCGGCACCGGCGCGTCGCCGCAGACCAGCATCAAATATGCCGGCACGCCGTGGGAAATGGGCCTGTCCGAAGTGAACCAGGTGCTGACGCTCAACGGCCTGCGCCACCGGGTGAAGCTCAGGACCGACGGCGGGCTCAAGACCGGGCGCGACATCGTCATCGCCGCCATCCTGGGCGCCGAGGAATTCGGCATCGGCACGCTGAGCCTCGTGGCAATGGGCTGCATCATGGTCCGCCAGTGCCATTCGAACACCTGCCCGGTCGGCGTCTGCGTGCAGGACGAGCGGCTGCGCGCCAAGTTCACCGGCACGCCCGAAAAGGTCATCAACCTGATGACCTTCATCGCCGAGGAGGTGCGCGAGATCCTCGCCCGGCTGGGCGTCAAGAGCCTCGACGAGATCGTCGGGCGGACCGAACTGCTGCGCCAGGTCAGCCGCGGGGCCGAGCATCTCGACGATCTCGACTTGAACCCGATCCTTGCGAAGGTCGACGCCACCGACGCCGAGCGGCGCTACAGCCTCAACACCTTCCGCAACGAAGTGCCCGACAGCCTGGATGCGCAGATGATCGCCGATACGCGCGCGGTGTTCGAGCGCGGCGAGAAGATGCAGCTGACCTATACCGTGCGGAACACCCACCGCGCGGTCGGCACGCGGCTGTCGTCGGAGATCACCCGAGCGTTCGGCATGTCCAGGCTCGCCGACGGGCACGTCCATGTCCGCCTGCGCGGATCGGCCGGGCAGAGCCTGGGGGCGTTCCTGTGCAAGGGCATCACGCTCGAGGTATTCGGCGATTCGAACGACTATGTCGGCAAGGGGCTGTCGGGCGGCATCATCGCGGTCCGGCCGATGGTGTCGTCGCCGCTCGCCAGCCAGGACAACACGATCATCGGCAACACCGTGCTCTACGGCGCGACGTCCGGACGGCTCTATGCCGCGGGACAGGCCGGCGAGCGCTTCGCGGTCCGCAATTCGGGCGCCGAGGTGGTGGTCGAGGGCTGCGGCGCCAATGGCTGCGAATATATGACCGGCGGCACCGCGGTGATCCTGGGCCGTGTCGGCGACAATTTCGGCGCGGGGATGACCGGCGGCATGGCCTTCGTCTACGATCCGGACCGGACGTTCGAAGCGCGCGCGAACCCAGACAGCATTGTCTGGCAACGCCTCGCCTCGGCGCATTGGGACGGCGTCCTCAAGGATCTGGTCGCCGCGCATGTCGAGGCGACCGACAGCAAATGGGCGCGGGGCCTGCTTGAGGACTGGGGCCGCGTGGTCGGCGATTTCTGGCAGGTCTGCCCGAAGGAGATGCTCGCCCGCCTGGCCCATCCGCTGGACGATAGGCCGGAGGCCGTCGCGGCGGAGTAATGCGCTTTCGTCTCCGTCGCCGTCCGGCTAGGGGCGGCGGCGGAGGTTGGCGATGGCTTGGTTTCTTCTGGTGCTTGGCGGGCTGTTCGAGGTGGGGTTCACCACGAGCCTCCGCTTTGTCGAGGGATTCCGCAACATCCCGTGGACGCTGGCGTTCCTCGCCTCGGTCGCGCTGTCGATGGGGCTGCTTGAGGTGGCGTCGCGCAGTATCCCGATGGGCACCGCCTATGCCGTGTGGGCTGGGATCGGCGCGCTCGGCACGGTCATGGTCGGGATCCTGTTCTTCGGCGAGCCGCTGGGGCTGGCTCGTTCGTTGCTGATCCTGGGCCTGATCGCCTGCATCGTCGGACTGAAGCTGCTGCATTGATGCGCGCCAACCCCGCCATCGCGTTCGCCGTGGCGACGGCGGGGATCGCCGTGTTCGCCAGCATGGATGCGGTGATGAAGGCGCAGTCCCTGCTGATCGGCGCCTATTCGGCGATGCTGTGGCGCACTGTCTTCGGAGTCGCGCTGTCGGGCGCCGCCTTTGCCGTCACCCGCCCTCGCTGGCCGAGCCGGATCGAGATCAAGCTCCATGTCGCGCGCGGCGCCGCGGCGGGCGTTTCGGTGGTGCTGTTCTTCTGGGGGCTGACGCGCGTGCCGATGGCGCAGGGAGTCGCTTTGACCTTCATCGCGCCGCTGATCGCGCTGTTCCTGGCGGCGGTGGTGCTGCGCGAGCGTGTCGGCAGGACCGCCGTGATCGCCTCGCTGATCGCCTTTGCCGGCGTGCTGGTGATCCTGCTGGGGCAGGCGCGCGCGGAGATGGGGCCGGACGCCTTCCGCGGCGCGCTCGCCATCCTCGCCGCGGCGGTGCTCTATGCGGTCAACCTGATCCTGCTCAGACGGCAGGCCTTGGCCGCGCGGCCGATCGAGATCGCCTTCTTCACGAATGTCGTCTTCCTCGGCGTCTATGCGATCGGCGCGCCGTTCCTCCTAGTGTGGCCGGCGCCGGGGCAATGGCCGTGGCTGGCCTTCGCCGCGGTGCTCGCGACCGTCTCGATCCTCGCGCTCGCCTGGGCCTATGCCCGGGCGGAGGCGAGCTACCTCGCGCCGGTCGAGTACACCGCCTTCATCTGGGCATCGATCCTCGGCTGGCTGGTGTTCGGAGAGCGGGTGCAGCCGCTGACCGTGCTGGGCGCCGCGCTGATCGTCATCGGCTGCGTCATCGCCGCGCGCCGTTCGCCGCCGCCCGCACCGTCGGTCGAGGCGGCGATGTGACGCTTGTCGGCGCCGCTGCGGCGGAGTAGTTACGCCGTCAGAACAGAATCGGGCCGCGAGTTTCATGCGTCGCAACGCTTGACCCGGAGGCCATC
The DNA here is from genome assembly GCF_003515075.1 of Sphingomonas gilva. GTDB lineage: Bacteria > Pseudomonadota > Alphaproteobacteria > Sphingomonadales > Sphingomonadaceae > Sphingomonas > Sphingomonas gilva. The sequence goes on along the minus strand of NZ_QWLV01000003.1, from coordinate 7,323 downwards.
ATGCCGGTTCGTTCCTTCCTGCTCGTTTCCGCATCCGCCATCGCCGCGCTGGCGCTGACCTCTCCCGCCACGCCGCAGGCGCGGCAGACCGTCACCCCGCCCAAGGCGCGCTATGCGATGGATGCCGGCACGACGACCGGCATGGCGGGGATGGCCGGCGGCGGCATGGGGGCCGCGCTGTCGATGTTGACGGGCGGAGGCGGGCGCGAGGCGCATGAGCTGCGTCTGCGGCTCGGCTCGACGCTCGCCCCCACCGGCGCGCCCAGCGCCGACCATTTCGTGCCGGCGGGAATGCGCATGGGCAAGTCGCTGCCGCTGGTGACGCCGACGCCCGGCAGCGGCCGGCGCGAGGAACCGGGCGAAGTGCCGGACAATTTCCAGCGGCCCAAGGGGCGGCTACTGCTGTTCTGGGGCTGCGGCGAGCGCGCCGGCCCGGGCCAGCCGGTGGTGATCGATTTTGCCAAGGTCGCGGCGGGGCAGATGCCGCCCAACCTGTTCTCGACCAACGTCCCTGCCGATCGCGGGCCCAACCTCTCCAACAGCCGCACCTATGGCGACTGGCCCAACAGCCGGTCGAACAAGGCGCCGGGCGGCGGCTCGCTGATCGGTGAGCACCGCATCGCCGGCACCTATTCGCCCGAGATCAGCTTCGCCTTGCAGCAGGACTGGATGGAGGGGATCGCGGCGCGCAACCAGGCGCTGCCGAGCGGCGCGGTCAATCTGAGCTGGAACGCGGTGCCGGCGGCGACGGGCTATTACGCCTGGGCGTTCGGTGCGAGCGGCGACGGCCGGGGCGAGCAGACCGACATGGTGTGGTGGAGCTCATCGATGACGCGCGAGTTCGGCGGCGGGCTGTGGGACTGGCTGCCGCCCGAGACCGTGGCGCGGCTGGTGACGCAGAAGGTGGTGATGCCGCCGCAGCAGACCAGCTGCGTCATCCCGGCGGCGGTGCGCCAGGCCTCACCGCAGTTCATGATGGGCAACCTCACCGCCTATGGGCCGGAGGCGAACTTCGTCCATCCGCCGCGCCCGGCCAACCCGCGCGTCGCCTGGAACCAGGAATGGACCGCGCGGGTGCGCTATCGTTCGACCACCGGCATGATGATCGGCGGGCCGGACATGGGCGCGGCGATGCAGGGCGAGGAGAGCCGCGAGGAGCGCAAGCCGAAGAAGTGCAAGGGCGTCGGCGGCATGCTCGGCGGGATTTTGTCGGGGCGCGGCTGCTGAGCGCAACCGAAACTTAGGATCGCGCCGCTACACGAGCGGCGATGATGGGGATCGTGAACGAGGCCGTGTGGCGGGCCAAGCAGTGGCGGCACGGCCGCGCGGCGGCGCGCGTGCTGGCGACGCCGCCCGCCGCGCCGCGCGACGACGGCGTGGTGCTGTTCTCGATGATCGGCACGCGCGTGCTGCTGCCCTATCTGGTCGCCGCCAAGTCGCTCCACCGCCATCTCGGCCGCGGGCGCTTCGTGGTGATGGACGACGGGACGCTGACCCAAGCGGACAGGGCGGCGCTGGCGCATCATCTGGGCGACCCGCGGATCCTCGCGCTCGGCGACGTCGATACCGGCCCCGCGCCGCGCGGCGGAACGTGGGAGCGGCTGCTGGCGATCCTCGATCTGCGCGCGGCCGATTACGTGATCCAGCTCGATTCGGACACGGTGACGCTGGGGCCGGTCCCCGAAGTGGCGGCGGCGATCGAGGCGGGGCGCAGCTTCACGCTGTTCGGCGATGCGCGCGGGGCCGAGCTGGGGGTGCTGCCCGCGGCGGAGTTCGTCGCGCGCCACCCGGCGGCGGCCGATCCGCGCGCGCGGGCGCATGTCCAGGCGCGGATCGAGGCGGCGATGGCCGATGTCGCGATTCCCGGGCTGCGCTATGTCCGCGGCTGCTCGGGCTTCGCCGGCTTCGCGCCTGCGAAGGACGGGCGCAGGGTGGCCGAGGCCTTCACCCGCGAGGCGGAACGCCTGCTGGGCCGCGCCAAATGGTCCGAATGGGGCAGCGAGCAGGTCACCTCCAACGTGGTGATCGCCAACGATCCCGACCCGGCGCCGCTGCGCTACGACCGTTACACCAATTTCTGGAACGCGCCGCTGGGACCGGACGTCGCCTTCGCGCACTTCATCGGCACCTACCGCCACCATGGCAGCGCCTATCTCGATGCAACCAGGGCGGCGATCGCCGCGCTCGGCTGATCCCGCTGGATGGCCGGTTTCGCAAGTTGACGGTTTTGAGAGATTCGCCGCCCGGACGCATGCTCGCGGCGTCGCAGATCGATGCATTTGAGAAATTTGACCCTCAAACGCATGTTCGTGGCGACCCCGGCCGACGACGCGCGGGGTCGCATGGTCGACCGGCCTTGCGGTGAAGGAGGAGGCAGAGAATCGCGGCATCTGCCTTGTATAACCTATATGGTTATATGTAGGAAAGGCCTATTTCACGGCTAAGCGGCCGCCTTGGCCTCCTTGGCGCGCTCGATGGCCTCAAGCAGCACGCGGCGGGCGTCGTCGGCGTCGCCCCAGCGGCCGACGCGGACCCATTTCTTGGGTTCCAAGTCTTTGTAGTGGGTGAAGAAATGCTCGATCTGCTGCATGACGATCTCTGGCAGGTCGTCTCGCTCGCCGATCTTCCTGTAATAGGGGAAGGTCGCGTCGATCGGCACGCAGAGAAGCTTCTCGTCGCCGCCCGCCTCGTCCTCCAGGTTGAGCACCGCGATCGGGCGGGCGCGGACGATGCAGCCCGGAATGAAGGGCGAGCGGGCGATCACCAGCGCGTCGAGCGGATCGCCGTCGGGCGACAGCGTGTGCGGGATGAAGCCGTAATTGGCCGGATAGCGCATCGGCGTGTGGAGGATGCGATCGACGAACAGCGCGCCCGACGCCTTGTCGAACTCGTACTTCACCGGCTCGCCGCCGACCGGCACCTCGATGATGACGTTGACGTTCTCGGGCGGATCGTCGCCCACCGGAACCAGATCGATGCGCATCGGCTTGTCCTTGCTGCAAGTGCGAAAAGAAGTCGCGCGCCGGTTAGCGGGCGCGCGGCGTCCTGTCGATTGCCAATCTTGGAAGGGAAGCGGACAGGCCCAAGCTATCTGGGCGCGATCAGCGCATCGAGCCCGCGCGGGCCGGCGCCGGCCGGCTCCAGGCGGGCATAGCGCAGCCCGTCGGTATAGGGAATCGCGACGCGGTGGACCCGGTCGCCCGACTGGACCAGCAGCGAGATCGGTTCGCTGCCCTTGCCGCTCGCCTTGACCCGCTCCTCCAGCGCGTCGCCGTCGAAGCTGCGATCGCCGACCGCGAGGATCCGGTCGCCCGACCGCAGCCCGGCGCGGAACGCCGGGCCGGCCCAGCGGACATAGCCGATCTTGCCCTCGCCATCGGTGCCCAGGCCAAGCGAATAGCTGAGGCCGACGCCTTCCTGATCGGCGCTCGCCGCCTCGTTATAGGCGTTGAGCTCCGGCCCGAAGGCGAGGGCGTAACCGCCCAGCTTCACGCCGCCATCGAGGCCGCCGACGCGCGCGGTGTAGATGCGGTCGTTGAAGAAGCCGCCCCAATCATAGGGCTCGACCGCGTTCATGTCGGCGATCACGTCCTCCAGCGTATAGGTCAGCTCGCCCCAGTCGCCGTCGCGCACGCCGAAGAAGGTACGCGCGAAATCGTCGAGGCTGCGCTTGCCCTTCGACCGCTGGCGAATGATCTGGTCGGCCTCCAGCCACACCATCGCCGCGGCGGGATAATAGTCGTAGCCGCGGCTCCAGCTCGACCATTCGGACACGCCGGTGTGGAGCGTGATGATCGGATCGTTGGTGGTGTCGGCGATGCTGCGCCATACCTGGCCGGGCTGGCCTTCGGCGTAGGTCGCGGCTGTAGCGGCGACCCAGCCGAGGAACTCGTCCCTGCTCCACAGCCCCGATCGCGCGGCGAGGACGGGGCCGAAGAAGCTGGTCAGCCCTTCATAGACCCACAGCATGCTGTCGCGCATCGGCGTGCGGTAGTCGGGCGTCCACAGGTCGGCGCCGCGGCGGAACTTGCCGTTCCAGCTGTGGACATATTCGTGCGGCAGCAGATCGCGCGCGCCGACATTGTTCTTCCAGTTGGAGAACAGGTCCGCGCCCACCGCGTTTTCGGAGCTGCGGTGATGCTCGAGGCCGATGCCGGACATCTCGTCGGTCACCGCCAGCAGGAAATCATAGCGGTCGAAATGCCGCGCGCCGAACAGCTTGTCGGCTTGCGCCACGAGATTGCGGTGGAACTGCACCTGTTCTTCGGTCGCCTCGATCGAGGCGGCGGTGTCGCCGACGATGTTGAGGCGGACATCCTCGCCGATGACGAGCGACCTGGCGTGCTTGCCGGCGAACACCGGCGAATCGACCAGCGTGTCGTAGGCGACGGTCTCATAGGTGGTGCGGTCGCCCGAGACCTTGCCGCGCAGCGCGGTATAGGCGGTCCAGCCGGCCGGAATGCGCAGCTCGGTCGTCACCGGAATCCGGCGGACATAATAGCCCGCCGGATAGAGCGAGAGCTTCTCCCATTGCAGGTTCATCAATGCGGGCGCCATCGTCCGGCGCTCGGTCCCGTCGGGCGCCCGCGAATCGAGGAACTGGAACCGCGCCTCGACCGCGCGGGCGCCCTGGGGCACCTCGATATGGAAGGCGGTCATGTCGAGCGGATCGCGCTTCCAGGCGAGCGGCTTGCCGCCGACGGTGAAGCTCAGCCCCGCCAGATTGGCCGGCTGGCCCTCCGGCGCATGCGTGCCGGGGAGCCATTTGGGGTAGAGCAGCACCATCGGCCCGGCCGCCGCGACCGGGATCGTCTGGGTGATGTCGACATAGCCCTGCGCGACGTTGCGGGCGTCGACCTCCAGCCGCATCGTGCCCGGATAGGCCCGGTCCACCGCCGCAGGGATGGTGTCGGCATAGGGCGCGGTGGTGGCGGGCGCGCTGTTGCCCGGCGTCACCTGCGCGAGCGCGGGTGAGGCGGCGGCGAGCGCGAGAGTGCCGGCTATGATCATCTTAGACTGCATTCCGATATCCTTGGTTCGCTACCCTCGTCGCCCCTGCGAAGGCAGGGGCCGCTGGGTTTGTGGCACGTTCCAGCGCCGCGTTTGCTGTCAGCGGCCCCTGCCTGCGCAGGGGCGACCGAATCATCGCCTCACTTCGCCGTCAGCAGGCGGTCGAGCCCGGTCTCGCCGGTGCCGGTCTTTTGCAGGCGCGGGTAGCGCAGGCCCTGGTTCCATTTGAGGTCGACCGTGCGGACGCGGCCCTCGTGCGTGACGGTCAGCTTGATCGGCTCGCGGCCGCCCTTGGCCGCGGTGATCGCCTCCTTGAGCGCCTCGCCCGTATAGGCGCGCTCGCCCACCGCGATGATCTTGTCGCCGACGTCGAGATCGACGTCGAACGCCGCGCTGCCCCACATCACCGTCGCGATCTCGCCGTCGCCGCCGACCGAAAGCCCGCCCGAATAGTTGAGGTTGACGCCCTTCGAGCGCTTCTCGCCTTCCTTCCAAACGCCGGTCGGCTCGTCGGTGTAGATCACCTGATAGCCGTTGTCGGTGAAGCCCTTCAGCGGCGCGCGCGGGTTGATCCGGTTGACGCGGTCGTTGAGGAAGGTGTTCCAGTCATAGGGAACGACCGAGTTGAGCGTCGCCACCACGTCGTCGAAGCTGTAGGTCAGCACGCCCCAATCGCCGTCGCGCATGCCGAAGAACGCCTTGGCGAAATCGTCCATCGACTTGGCGCCGTTCGACTGGTCGCGGATCACCGAATCCGCCTCCAGCCAGATCAGCAGGCCCTCATTGTAATAATCCTCGCTGCGCTGCCAGCTGGTCCAGCCCTTGGGCCGGCGCGCGGAGATGATCGGATCGTGCGTGGTGTCGACCAGCGGGCGCCATTCGCGGCCCTTCCAATTGTCATAGGTCGCGTAGATCATCGCCAGCTGATCGAGCGTGTCCTCCTTCGACACCAGCCCGGAGCGCGCTTGCAGGACATAGCCCCAGAACTGCGTCTGGCCTTCATAGACCCACAGCAGGTTGTCGCGCATCGGCGTGGCGTAATCGGGGGTGTAGAGATTGGCGCCGCGGCGGAACTTGCCGTTCCAGCTGTGCACCATCTCGTGCGGCAGCAGGTTGCGGCGGCCGGGGCCCGAATCCCATTCGGTGAAATATTCGGGGTTCACGCCGTTTTCGGAGGAACGGTGATGCTCGAGGCCGATGCCGCCCATCTCGTCGGTCAGCGCGAGGAGGAACTCGTACTGGTCGTAATGCTGCGATCCGAACAGCTTGACCGCCTGTTCGACGAGGCGACGGTGCGCAGCGATCTGTTCGGGCTTGGCCTCCAGATATTCGGCCTCGTCGGCGAAGACGTTGAGATCGACCTTCGGCGTCAGCTCCCATTCCTTGAAATAGCGGCCGGCGAAGACGGGCGAATCGATCAGCGTCTCGTAGCTGGTGCGCTGGTAGGAATAGACGCTGCCCTTGTTGGTGGCGGGCAGGCCCGAGCGCGCGGTCCAGCCGGCCGGATAGGTCACCGTCGCCTCGACCGGGATGCGGCGGGTGTAATAGCCCGCCGGATAGAGCGACACCTGCTCCCATTGCAGGTTCATCATCGACGGCGCGATGACGATGCGGCCCTGGTTGGGTGCGGTGGCAGAGAGGAACTGGAAATTGGCGGTGATCGCCTTGGTCCCCTCGGGCACGTCGAAGTGGAAGGCGTAGACGTTCACCTCGTCGCGCACCCAGGGCAGCACGCGGTCGCCCGCCTTGATGACCAGGCCGGCGAGCTTTTCGATCTGTCCGCGCGGCGCGTGGTTGCCGGGCAGCCATTCGGGCATCAGCAGCGTCATGCGCCCGGCCTGGGCGACGGGGATGGTCTGCTCGACACGGTAGATCGCGCGCTTGATGTCGGTCGCGTCGACCTTCAGCTTCATCACGCCGGGATAATCGACGTCGCGCGCGTCGGGGACCATGTCGACGATCGGGATCGGCTGCGCGAGCGTGTTGCCCTCCTGCGCCGCGGCGGGCGCGGCGAGAGCGATGGCGAGAAGGCTGGCGACAAGCGCGGGGCGGACCATGAAGGAGACTCCGTTACCTTGGGGGATGCGCGCTTGTTGCATTTGTAACGGCTCGCCGTCCAGTCGGGGCGTTCCGGCGACGGATTGAAATCGCAGCGAAGTTGCTCGCGCCCCTTGGTATTCCTCCACCGTCACCCCGGACTTGTTCCGGGTGTGGATTCACATTTGAAGTGCAACGGTTGGAGGAAGGCTTCGGCTGGGGTTTGGAAGCCGAGGCATTTGCGGGGTGTATTGTTGTAGCGGCGGACGAGCTTGT
>NZ_QWLV01000002.1 GCF_003515075.1 Sphingomonas gilva | reverse complement strand
GAACCACGCTCAAGCCCAGCCCCAAGCCCCGCAAATATCCCCAACATCACCCAACCCCCGACCGCCTCCAAAAGGCAAACCTCCGCTCACCCACACCCCCAATCAGGAAAAACCGACATATGTTTAATGGGGGAAAAGACGGCACAACCAGAAGCCGGAAACCAACGCCTCCGCGCGGGAGGCGACGGCTTGCCTGATGCTCACGCCGGGAGCCGCTCGAGTTTCGCTTCCGCCAAAAGCCGGAGCGAGGCTGTTGCATTTGCCGAACGATCAAGGTAACACTGAACCATATGGTTCAGTTACTAATGCCCTCACTCGATCTTTCGTTCGCCGCGCTGTCAGACAAGACGCGGCGCGGCGTGCTCGAGCAGCTCGGCCGAGCGGACGCATCGATCACCAGCCTGGCCGACACGTTTCACATGACCCTGACCGGCATGAAGAAGCATATCGCCGTCCTGGAGCGGGCAGGCCTCGTCGTGACGGAGAAGGTCGGACGGGTGCGGACGTGCAGGCTTGGGCAACGCGGCCTGGAGGCGGAGGCCGAATGGATCGAAGCGCATCGCAAGCTCTTCGAGGCGCGGTTCGATGCCTTGGACAAGATCATTCTCGAGATGAAACAGGAGGAAGAAGATGGACCAGCAGACGAGTAATCGCCCCGTTGCGCAGAACCCCACGGCGGTTGAACGGAAGTCCGATCGGGAGCTGGTCGTCACGCGCCTGTTCGATGCCCCGCCGCGCATTGTGTTCAGGGCGTGGGCCGAAGCCGAGCTGTTCCGCCGCTGGTGGGTGCCGAAGGGCGCCGGCATTACGCTGCTGTCCTGCGAGATGGACGTCCGCACCGGAGGCAAATACCGGCTGGAGTTCGCCGCCGGCGGGACCGACACCATGGCCTTCTACGGCAAGTATCTGGCGGTGGTGCCGGACGAACGCATCGTCTGGACGAACGAAGAAGAGGATGAGGGCGCGGTCACCACCGTCACCTTCGAGGACCAGGGCGGAAGGACGCTGCTGACGTTCCACGAGCTCTATCCTTCCAAGGAAGCGCTCGACGAAGCGATGGCCGGGTCGGCGGCCGGACTGCCCGTGCAGCTGGATCAGCTGGACGAACTGCTTTCGGCGATCGGCGAGTAGCCGCAAGCGGACTAGAGAAAGGGCGGTCCGCGGGCGGCGGCTTTCGCGACCGCCCGCGGGCCGGCTGAAGCGCGCCATGCTCTGATTCAGGCGAATGAGCTCACTTCAGGAATTCGCTTCGGTCCACGCCAATTCCACGACCACCTCGTTTGCACCAGAATCTTCGTCGATCGACAGACCTGCAAGGAACGCCACTTGCTGCACTTGCGCGCCGAGGTCGCAATGCATCGAGAGAGGGCGGTTGGCGTCAGACTGACAGTACCCCCATCCGGGCCAACACACCGCTCCAGATCGCTGAGTTTTCAATGGCTGCCGGTCGTAGGGGCGCGCTGTGTTCGCGCGCGCCTCGGCGTGTTCCGCTGCGCGAGCAATAACGGCTCTCCTGATTGAAATCGCGTCACGTGATGATTATAAGCGCATCAGGAGACGCGTCATGCAGAATATGCTCTCGCTGGACCGGTCATCTGTCGGCCCCGTCGGATTGCAGACTTTCGCCGCCGAAGAGGATCGTCGCCGCCTCACCGGTGCGGCGACCAAGGCGGTGGTGCGCCTGATGCGCGCGTGGGGCGCGACGAATGCGGAGGCGGCTTCGCTGTTGGGCGTTTCCGAGAGCACATGGGATCGGGTTAAGGCCGGGCGCTGGGACGGCGTGCTGAGCCAGGATCAACTGACCCGGGCATCGGCGCTGATCGGCCTTTTCAAGGGCCTGCATCTGCTGTTCGCGGACAGCATGGCTGATCGGTGGCCCCAACTGGTCAACCGGGGACCCGTGTTCGATCGCAAATCACCCATGGACGCGATGATCGAGGGGGGCATTCCGCGCATGCTCGAGATCCGTCAATATATCGACGCGCTTCGTGGCGGTCTCTGAGGGCGGACCTGCCGTCGAACTGCCCGTAGTCCGGGAGGCCTTCTCCCAAACCATCCGGCTGGTCTCGAGCGCCCGATTGCGGGAGGCCGTCCTGGCGGCGCTATCCGACGATGAAGAGGAACGCGTCTCGCTTGCCGAGATCGAGGGTGCGACCAGCGGGCGGCTGATCGCGGAGGAGCGGGGTCTTGGCGCCATAAGTGCCGAAGAACTGGTGCATGGCGTTCCGCACGCGAAATTCATCAACGCGAGTTTCGCCTACGCCAAGCCGCGTGAGCCGACGCGCTTCGGCCCGGTCGGGCGGGGTGCCTGGTATGCGGCTCTGGCCGTTGAAACCTGCATTGCCGAGGTCGGCTATCACCTGACAAGGGCCCTTGCCGACGCCGGCGATTTCAATGCGATCGTGGAATATGTGGAGATGCACGCCAGCATGTCGGGCGTGTTCGTCGATCTGAGGCGATGCCCGGACCATGCCAGCCTTCATCCGGATCCGCGCATCGGCTATCCTGCCGGCAACGCCGTCGCCGTCGCGGCCCGGGGCGCTGGTCACAACGGGATCATCTATCCCTCGGTGCGACATAGCGGCGGCACCTGCATCGCCGCGCTTTGGCCGAACGTGGTGCAGTCCGTGGTGCAAGGCGCCATGTATAGACTGACCTGGTCCGGTTCACCGGACTTTTCGGTCGAAGCGATCTAGCGAACCGCACCGAGGTCTTTCGCCAACGAAAATGGGTGACCGACGATGCCGGTCACCCATTCCGAAGCGCATTCACTCTCGCGCGGGCGGTTTGTCAGAACCTGCCGCGAACGCCGATCAGCAGGGTGCGTCCGGGATTATATTCGTTGAACGTCGCATTCTCGAACTGGAAGTAGCTGCCCTGCGCCTGCTTGGTGATGTTGATGACGTTGACCACGATGGTCGGCAGGTAATCGTTGCCGAACATCTCACCCAGGTCGAAATTGCCCGAGAAATCCAGCTGGCTGTACTCGCGTCCGAAGATGGCGGCCGCGGGAATGCTGTTCTGGTTCAGGCCCGACCCCTGGCCGCCTTCATTGTAGGTGTAGGTCAGGCGGCCGGAGATGCCGTTGCCGTCATAATAGCCGGTGAGCGAATAGGTGGTCGGCGACACGCCCAGCGCCACCGCCGGCGCGGCGCCCTCTCCCTTCTGGTCGATCAGCGTCAGGTTGCCCTGGAAGCCGAAGCCGCGCACGCCGACATGTTCGGTCAGGAAGTCGAGCGGCTGGGTGACCTGGAACTCCAGGCCGTTGACCTTGAGCTTGCCCGGCGCGTTCACCTGCTGCTGGATGATGATGTCGACCGTGTTGAGATCCTGCCCCGGCTGGGCCCTTGCGCGCAGCGCGTCCCTTTGCGCAGCGGTCAGCGATTCCAGCGTGATGCCGTAGGGCGCAAGGAACGAGAAAGGCACCGTATTGGTGCCGTTCACCGTGAAGCCGGTGATCGACTTGCGGAACGCCGCAACCGCGATCACGCCCTCGCCGCCGGTATAATATTCGAAGCCGAGATCGATATTGGTCGAGATATAGGGATCGAGCGCGCTGTTGCCGACGGTGCCGACATCGGCGGAGGGTTGGACGAAACTCGCGCCAGGCAGCAGCTGATTGGGATCCGGCCGGGTCATCGTTCGCGAGATCGACGCGCGGGCGACCGCCTTGCCGCCCATGTCGAAGGCGAGGCTCGCCGACGGCAGGAAGTTGGAATAGAGCGTGCGCGTCGTCGGGAAGGTGGTGATGTTGGGATAACGCCCGCCGTCGGCGATCTGCGGCGCCGGCAGCGGACCGGCCCCGTCCGGATCGGGCAGGGTGTTGCGCGGATCGGGAACGCTCACCCGCCCGCCGACGATCTGCTCGGTGCGGACGTAGCGCACGCCCGCGTTCAGGCGCAGCGTGTTGTCGCCGATGTCGATGATGCCGTTGCCCTCCACGAAGGTGCCGGTCACCTTTTCCTGGATCAGGCCGCCATTGGCCCCGCTGCTGCCGCTGCCCACCTCCGTCGCGCCGGCGAGCAGCGCGTCATAGTTGGTGTCCGCGCGGAACTTGTCCCAGTCGACGGTGATGAAGCCGTTGCTGCCCGGCAGCAGATAGCTGGGCACCGCGACGGTCGGGATCAGCGAGCCGGCATAGGTGATCGGCGGGGCGCCCGCGGTGAAGTTGGTGCCATAGCCCGGATAGGTCGGGAAGCCCGCCGGCGGCGTGCTGCCGGGCTCGTCCAGGCCGGTGCACGGCGTGGTGGCGGTGTTCGGCGCCTGCAGCAATACGCTAGGCCCATTGCCGCAGATCGCATTCTGCCACGGATTGGTGTTGTCGAACGGCGTGATCCGGCGCTTGGTGTCGTCATAGGCGCCGCCGACGCGAACGCTGAAGCGCGTCTCGTCGCCGAACAGCAGGCTGCCGCGAATGCCCTTGGTCTCGGTCTCGCGCTCCTCGCCGTTCAGGTTGACTCGGCCGCCGCCGGCCCAGCCGTAGTTGTTCGGATCGTTGAGATCGATGTTCGAGGCGATGTCCGGGATCCCGCCATTATTGGTGTAGGTGACGGTGACGCCGCTGCTGGGCGGCGTGATCACCAGCACCGTCGGGCTTTCGCGACGGAAATTGCTCTTGGTGTAGTTGGCCTGCAGGTCGCCCTTGATCCAGTCGTTGATCGTGAACTCGGCGCCCGGATTGACTCCCCAATAATCCTGCACGTCGCGATAGGGCCGATATTCGAGGAAGAATTGCGCGTTCGCGTAGGTGCCCGAGGTGACGACGCAGCCCGAGGCGCAATCCTCCCTGTCATAGGTGGTGTTGATCGGGATGGCCGCGCCGTTGCGCACCACCCAGTTCATCGACGTGCGGGTGAACTCGGTCGTCCGCTTGCCGTACATGCCGTCGACATAGAAATGGAGATTGTCGCTGGGCCGCCACTCGGCCGAAGCGAGATAGTTCTGGCGATCGCGGAAACCGACTTCGGTCCTCGGGCGGCCGAGGCGCGGCAGCAGGCCGTTATCGATCTGCTGCAGCGTCGCGCCCGGGTTGAGCGCGAGCAGCGCTTCCTGGTTGAGGATGTCGCCGAAGACGAGACCGTTGCCGGCATTGACGGGAACCGTGCCCGGAATCGTGAAGTTGCCGCCGCCCGTCGTGTTGCAGACGGACACGCCGCCGCGGCACTGCGCCGCCGCGATCTGCGCAGGGGTTGGGTCGTCGAGGGGCGGCACGGTGAGATTGGGATTGGTCCAGCCGATCGTCTCGAATCCGTCGACCCGGAAGTTGTTGCGGACCGCGGCCACGCCCGCGAGGATGCCGAAATTGCCGAAGGTCGCGCTTGCGAGCATATGGCCGCGATAGCCCCAGTCCTCCGCGCCGCTCACCTTCGATCCCTGGAGGCCGTAGCTGACATAGGGTTCGGGATTGTCGAACGGCCGGGCGGAGCGCAGGTTGACGGTGCCGGCGGCGCCGCCTTCGATCTGGCTTGCCGTCGGCGTCTTGCTGACGGTCAGCTGGGTGAACAGCTCGGTCGGCAGCAGATCGAGGTCGACCTCGCGATTGGTGCTCTGCGCGTCGAACCGGACCGAGGCGACCGCGACCGGCGCGCCGTTCAGGAGCACGCGGGTGAAGTTGGTGCCCAGACCGCGGATCGCGACGTTTGAGCCTTCGCCCGTCACCTCGCGGCTGATGGTGACGCCGGGGATGCGGTTCACCGATTCGGCGATGTTGGTGTCGGGGAACTTGCCGATATCCTCGGCGAAGATGGTGTCGGTGAAGCCGATCGAATTGCGCTTGGCGTTGGTCTGGCTCTGCAGCGAGGCGCGATAGCCGGTGACGACGATCTCCTGGCCGGAGGCGTCGGCCGGGTCGATCTGGGTCGGCTGGGTTTGACCCGCGCCCTCCTGCGTATCGGCGGCGGCCGGCTCCTGCGCGGTGCTGCCGGCCGATGGCGCCGACGTGTCGGCGGTTTGCGCGAGCACCGGCCAAGCCGTGGTGGCGAGCAGAAACGCCGACGCGACACCCGCGCGACGCATGATCAAGTTCGTCCGCATCTTACCTCTCCCTGAAGGCGGCCGTCGTCGCGGCCTGCCCCACTCGCCGCGAAAAATTCGCGACGCCGCTATGGTAGCGCTATCAAGGAAAATCGTCAATCCTAATGTCGGAGTAATCGCCAGCAGTTCGCAACTTTCGACGCTGATTGGCCGCCTGCAACGTATCATGCGCATAGCTGCCGGCACGCGCGGTTGACGATAATTGCTCGAACAGTATGTTAGCGCTATCGATACGCAAGCCGCAAAATATCGGCTGGACGGCTTCAGGAGGGGACATGCGCGGCAATCGGTTGAAGGGCGGCGTGCCGGCCCTGGCGCAGGCATGTTTCGCCTTGGCGATCGGCTGGCTGCTGATCGCATCGCCGGCGCTGGGGCAGGCGGGCGGCGGCCGCGAACGCATCCGGATAAGCGACGACTGGCGCTTCGCGCGTGGCGACCCCGCCGGGCTCTCGGTCGATCTGCGCTACGACGTCCGCCCCAAGGTCGAGCGCACCGCCGATGGCCGCATCGCCGATGCCGAGCCGGAGGAGGCGGCGGCCGTCCGCAGGGCGGGGGCCAAGGTCCTGAAGCCCTGGATATTGCCCACCGCCAACCCGTTCATCGCCGATCCGGCGAAGCGTCATGTCCGCCCGGCGGGCCATCCCGGGGGCGATGTGTCCTATGTCCAGCCCGGATTCGACGACAGCGCATGGCAGCGCGTCACCCTGCCGCATGACTGGGCGATCGAGGGGCCGTTCCTGGAAGAGGGGCCTTATGGCGGGATGGGCCGGCTGAAAAGCTGGGGCATCGGCTGGTATCGCAAAGCGCTCGACATTCCGGCGAGCGATGCGGGGCGGTCGATCTTCCTCGATGTCGAAGGGGCGATGGCCTATGCGACGGTGTGGCTGAACGGCAAGCTCGTCGGCGGGTGGCCCTACGGCTATAACAGCTGGCGGCTCGACCTGACGCCTTATGTCGCACCGGGCGGGCGCAACCAGCTGGCGGTCCGGCTGGACAATCCGCCCGAATCCTCGCGCTGGTATCCCGGCGGCGGGCTCTACCGCGACGTCTGGCTGGTGAAGGCCGATCCGATCCATGTCGGCCATTGGGGCAGCTTCGTCACCACATCCGAGGTGAGCGCGGCGTCGGCCAGGGTCGATCTGGCGCTCAAGATCGACAACCGCTCGGATCGCGAGGCGGCGGTCGAGGTCGAGAGCCGGATCTACGCGCTGGACGAGAATGGGCTGCGCATCGGCAAGCCCGTGGCGCGCATCGCGCCCGTGTCCTTGCCGATAGCGCCGAACGCCGATGCGCGGTTCGCGGGATCGGCCCGCATCGCCAAGCCCCGGCTATGGGGACCGCCGCCGACGCAGCAGCCCAATCGCTATGTCATGGTGTCCACCGTCCGCTCGAATGAGCGGGTGGTGGACCGGTATGAAACGCCCTTCGGCATTCGCGACGTCCGGTTCGATCCCGACCGGGGGGTCGTGGTGAATGGCGAGCACATCCGCCTCAACGGGGTCAACAACCACCACGATCTCGGCGCGATCGGCGCGGCGTTCAACGCCCGCGCCGCCGAGCGGCAGCTCGAGATCCTGCGCGAGATGGGGGTCAACGCGATCCGCATGAGCCACAATCCGCCCGCGCCCGAGCTGCTCGAGCTGACCGACCGGATGGGCTTCCTCGTGATCGACGAGGTGTTCGACGTGTGGGAACGCAAGAAGACGCCGCTCGATTTTCATCTGATCTTCCCCGACTGGCACGAGGCCGACCTGCGATCGATGCTGCGCCGCGACCGCAACCATCCATCGGTGATCCTGTGGAGCATCGGCAACGAGGTGGGCGAGCAATATACCGGCGAGGACGGGGCGAAGATCGCGCGGCGGCTGGTATCGATCGTGCGCGAGGAGGACCCGACCCGTCCGACCACCACCGCGATGAACTATGCCCGGCCGGAGATGCCGCTGCCCGCCGAGGTGGATGTCATCAACATCAACTATCAGGGCGCGGGCGTGCGCACGCTGCCCGGCCAATATGCCGCCTTCCGCGCGAAGTTTCCCGACAAGGTGATCTTCGAAAGCGAGAGCGCTTCGACGCTGAGCAGCCGCGGCGAGTTCCTGTTCCCCGTGTCGGGCAGCGTCAGCGGGCCGGTCCGCCCCGGATCGGGCGGCGATCCCGAGACGCGGCATGTGAGCGCCTATGAGCTTCATTCCGCCGATTTCGGCTCCTCGCCCGACCGCGAGTTCAGCGCGCAGGACCAGCATCCGTTCGTCGCGGGCGAGTTCGTCTGGACGGGGTTCGACTATCTGGGCGAGCCGACGCCCTATTACAGCTCGCGCAGCTCCTATTCGGGCATCGTCGACCTGGCCGGCTTTCCCAAGGACCGCTTCTACCTCTATCAGTCGCGCTGGCGCCCCGACCTGAAGTTCGCGCACATCCTGCCGCATTGGACCTGGCCGGGCCGCGAGGGCGAGGTCACCCCGGTCCACGTCTTCAGCTCGGCCGACGAGGCGGAGCTGTTCGTCAACGGCAAGTCGCAGGGGCGCATCAAGCGCGCGCCCTTCGCCTATCGCTTCCGCTGGGATTACGTGACCTACGAACCCGGCGAGGTGAAGGTCGTCACCTGGAAGGACGGCGAGCCCTGGGCGACCGCGACGAAGACCACCGCCGGACCGGCGGCGAAGCTTTCGGCCACGGTCGACCGCAGCCGCATCGATGCCGATGGCCGCGATCTCGCCTTCGTCACCATCGATGTGGTCGATGCCGAGGGGCGGATCGCGCCCCGATCGGATGCGATGATCCGTTTCCGGATCGAGGGACCGGGCGAGCTGGTCGCGACCGACAACGGCGATCCGACCGACATGACCGCCTTCCCCTCCGCGCGGCGCGCCGCCTTCAACGGCAAGGCGCTGGCGATCGTCCGGGCGAAGACGCCCGGCCGCATCACGCTGATCGCGGAAGCGGAGGGGATGACCGCCGGACGCGCAAGCATCACCGCCGCGGCCGCCAGGCGATGAAGATCGCGCATATCGCCGCGCTCCTGCTGTCGCTGCTCGCCGCGCCGGCTTTCGCCTGCACCGGCGACGCCGCCATCTGCGAGACGACATCGCCCGGCGCGCTGTCGCTGATCGCCGAGGGCGTCCCGGCCAGGATTGTCGTCGAGCCCGGCGGCGATGCCGGCGTGCGCGACGCGGCCGACGATCTGGCGCGCGATCTTGCCGCGCTCGGCGTGCGCGACGATACGGCGTCCGATCGAGCGATCATCATCGGCGTCGTCGGCGCGAGCCCGCTGATCGACCGGCTGGTCGCCGAAGGGCGGCTGGACGTGAGCGGGGCCGCCGGGCGCTGGGAGGGCTTCGTCCAGCAGGTGGTCGACCGGCCGATGCCGGGCGTCGAGCGCGCGCTGGTGATCGCCGGCGCCGACCGGCGCGGCGCGATCTTCGGCGTCTATGATCTGTCGCGGCGCGCAGGCGTGTCGCCCTGGGCTTGGTGGGCGGACGTGCCCGTCGCCCGCCGGGCGAACCTGTTCGTCGCCACGGGCAGCCGCGCGGATGCGCCCGCGGTGCGCTATCGCGGCATCTTCCTCAACGACGAGGAGCCGGCGCTCGGCGAATGGGCGAGGGCCAGTTTCGGCGGCATCAACGCGAAATTCTACGAACGCGTGTTCGAGCTGACCCTGCGGCTGAAGGGCAATTACCTGTGGCCGGCGATGTGGGGCAAATCGCTGTGGCAGGACGATCCGGCCAGCGCCGCGCTCGCCCAGCGGATGGGCATCGTGCTCGGCACCTCGCATCACGAGCCGATGCTGCGCGCGCATGTCGAATGGGAGCGCGAGAAGGCGGGCGCATGGGACTATACGGCCAACACCGCCCGGCTGCGCCGGTTCTGGCGCGAAGGGATCGAGCGCAACGCCGGGCGCGAGGCGCTGGTCACCATCGGCATGCGCGGCGACGGCGACGAGCCGATGATCGAGGGCACCGCGATTTCGCTGCTGGAACGCATTGTCGCGGACCAGCGCGCCATCCTCGCCGACGTTACCGGCAAGCCCGCCGAGCAGACGCCGCAGATATGGGCGCTCTACAAGGAGGTGCAGGACTATTACGATCAGGGCATGCAGGTGCCCGACGACGTGACCCTGCTGTTCGCCGACGACAATTGGGGCAATATCCGCCGCCTCCCCAAGCCCGGCGAGACGCGGGCGGGCGGCTACGGCGTCTATTATCATTTCGATTATGTCGGCGGACCGCGCAACTACAAGTGGCTCAACACCAACCAGATTTCGCGGACCTGGGAGCAGATGTCGCTGGCCTGGACGCACGGCGTCGACCGCCTGTGGATCGTCAATGTCGGCGACCTCAAGCCGATGGAGCTGCCGACCAGCTTCTTCCTCGACATGGCGTGGAACCCGGCCGCGATGACCGTCGACGCGATGGCGGACTATCACCGCGCCTGGGCGGCCGAGCAGTTCGGCGCGGGGAGCGCCGCCGCGATTGCCTCGATCCTCGACCGCACCACGCGCTATCTCGCGCGGCAGAAGCCCGAACTGTGGTCGCCCGACAGCTGGAGCCTCGACAATGGCGAGGCGGCCGGCGTGCTGGCGGAATGGGCGGCGCTAGACCGCGATGTGGATGCGGTGCGGCCGATGATCGCCGCCGATGCGGAGGCGGCGTTCTTCCAGCTGGTCGAGCATCCGGTGCGCGCCGCGGGCAATCTCGCGCGCCTCTATGTGACCGTCGCGCGCAACCGCCGCGCGGCGTCCGAAGGGCGGCTGGAGGCGAACGCATTGGCGGACCAGGCGGAACGCCTGTTCGCCGAGGACCGCGCGATCCGGCGGCGCTACGAATCGCTGAAGGGCGGCAAGTGGCGCCACATGATGGCCCAGACGCATATCGGCTATACCGGCTGGCAGCAGCCCGAGACGGACATCATGCCGCAGGTGCATCGCGTCGTCCCCGGAACCGCCGCGACCCCGAGGCAAGGCCCGGCGGCTCTGCCTGCTCCGCTGACGATCGAGGCCGCCGCGTTCGCCAGCCAGCGGCCGGACGGCGACGCCCGCTGGATCACCGTGCCCGGCCTCGGCATCACCGGACGCGCGGTCACGCCCTGGCCGCAGATCGCTTCCGCGCGTTCCGCGGGCGAGGGGCCGATGCTGGAATATGACGTCACGCTGCCCCGCGGCGAGGTTCAGCTGGAGGTGCTCGCGGCGCCCTCGCTCGACGTGACGGGAACCGGGCGGCGCTACGCCATCGCGATCGGCGACGCCCCGCCGCAGACGATCGACCTGTGGGCCGGAACCGGCGAGCGCGAATGGGCGGAGGCGGTCAGCAATTCGGTGCGGATCACGACGTCCCGCCACCGGATCGAAACGGCCGGACGCCATCGCATCCGCCTCTGGATGGTCGATCCCGGCGTGGTGATCGAGCAGCTTCGCATTCGCACGTGGGGAATCGGCCGGTAACCAATGCGCTCGGCCATGGCGGCGCGGCGCCAATGGCGCCGTCCAATGTGCTGGGCGGATTTTTTCTCGTCCATGTCACACATGGCCATGTCGGCTCGTCATGTGGTCGGAACCAGAAAAGGAGACCGACCAATGACCGCCAAGCTCGATCCGATCGCCGCCGCTCCCCTTCTCATGAAGAATTGGATGGCCACCTCCATTGCCGTCGCCGCCAGCCTTGAGCCGACGCTGATGGAGCTGGTGAAGATCCGGTCCTCCCAGATCAACGGATGCGCCAACTGCATAAACATGCACACCGCGGAGGCGCGGGCGAAAGGGGAGACCGAGCAGCGTATCTACCTGCTCTCCGCCTGGCGGGAGGCGCCGTGCTATACCGACCGCGAGCGCGCCGCGCTCGGCTGGACGGACGCGCTGACGCGGCTTTCCGAAGGCCATGCGCATGAGGCCGCCTATGAAGCGCTCAAGGCCCAGTTCTCCGAGGAGGAGCAGGTGAAGCTGACGCTGATGATCAATGTGATCAACGGGTGGAACCGCATCGCGGTCGGCTTCGGCCTGTGGTTCGAGCCGGCTGCGGCGGCCAAGGCCGCGGCGTGACGGGCGACGCGGCCCACCGGGACGCGGCGGCGAGCTTCGACCCGCTGCGTCCCCGCCTCGCGCGCGTCGCCTATCGCATGCTCGGCTCGGTCGCCGACGCGGAGGACGTGCTGCAGGAGGCGTTCATCCGCTGGATGCGGACCGACCGCAGCGAGGTGCGCGAGCCCGAGGCGTTTCTGCGCCGGACGGTGACGCGGCTGTGCCTCGACCAGCTCAAATCGGCGCGGCGCCAGCGGGAGACCTATATCGGCCCGTGGCTTCCCGAGCCGGTGATCGAGGAAGAAGAGGAAGAGGACGTCACCCTGCCGCTGATGCTCGCGCTCGAGCGCCTCTCGCCGCTTGAGCGCGCCGCCTTCCTGCTGCACGACGTGTTCGGGCTCGGCTTCGAGGAGATCGCCGCGACGATCCAGCGGGACCCGGCCGCGTGCCGCCAGCTCGCCTCGCGCGCGCGGACGCATGTCCGTGAGGCGCGGCCACGCTTCCAAGTGGAGAAGGAGCGCGGCCTTGAAATCGCCGACGCCTTCTTTTCCGCCTCGCGCAGCGGCGACATGACCGCGCTGGGCGCGATGCTCGCCGCCGATGTCAGCATCCATTCGGACGGCGGCGGCAAGCGGCCCGCGGCGATGCGGCCCATTCTGGGCTTCGATCGCGTCCTTGAGGTGCACAAGGGGCTGGCGGCGATGTTCCGCAAGCAGGGGTCGACGCTCGTCCGCACCGCGATGATCAACGGCCTGCCGGGCTTCGTCACCCGCGAAGGCGACGGCGAGCTTCAGACGACCGCCCTCCAGATCGAGGACGGGATGGTCGCCGCGATCTATGTGATGCGCAATCCTGACAAGCTGAGGCACCTGCATTAGGCTATGCCGCATGGTCGCGGCTGTGCGCGGCGATCATGGGGCAGCTGGTCAAGGGACTGGGCGAGACCCATGTCTGCTGGGGCACCGATGCGGTGTGGACCGGATCGCCGCAATGGCAGATCGAAGGTCTGCGCCGCCTCGAGATTCCCGAGGACATGCGGAGCAAGCACGGCTTCGCGCCGCTGGGCGCCGCCGACGGGCCGGTCAAGACGGCGATCTTCGGCGGCAACAATGCGCGGCTTTACGGTATCGAGCCCCCGATCGCCGCCGCCGCCTCGGCCACCGACCGCTTCGCCGCGATCAAGGCGGAGTATGTCGCCGGCGGGCGCCAATCCGTCCAACCGCCGCTATGGCTTCGTCGCGCGCGGGCGGGATGATCGGCGCGGCTGATCAGGCGCTTTCGTCCCCGCCGATCCGGGGATCGGCCGAACGGCGCGCATAGGCGCTGGGCGACATCCCGAATTCGCGGGTGAAGGCGTGGGTGAAGGCGCTCAGATCGCCGTAGCCCGCGCTGTCGGCGACCTCCGTCGCGGAAGTATGCGAACCGGTAAGCATCCGCGCGGCGTTCTCGAGCCGCAGCTTGCGATGATAGCGCGCGGGCGGAAGGCCGTAGACGGCCGAGAAGTAGCGGACGAGGTGGAAGCCCGACAGCCCCGCCACGCCGGCCAGTTCGGGCAGCGGGACGCTGCGGCCGAGATGGCCGTGCAGATAGGCGCGGGCGATCTCCAGCCGGTTCATCACCTCATGCCGGGTCGAGGCCTTCTTCGCATCGATCCGCGCCATGTTTCCGGCGGCGGCGACCAATGTGTCGTTGAGCGCGGCGCGGACCTCCTGAAGCACGGGATCGGCGGCGTCGGGATCGAGGCTCTGGTGCAGCCGCGCGCCGTGCTGCCGCACCAGGGCGCCCAGCCGGCTGGCCTCGCTCGACAGGATCAGCGCGCGGCCCAGCAGCGGGCTTTCGGGCTGGGGCTCACCCACCGGGCCGGGCAGATAGAGACAGAACCCCATGGTGGTGACGTTGCGCCGCAGCATCGCGCGATATTCGGCGCCGCGATCGACGATCAGCATCTGGCCCGGCCGTACGATGTGGGCGCGGCCGTCGACCTCATGGATCTCCTCGCCTTCCAGCACGAGCTTGATCGAGGTGAGCGAGCAGAGGATGCGGCTCTCGCCCGAGCCGAGGCGGGACACGACAACCTTGCCGTCCGGCACTGCCGGCGCCGGCGTATCGACGTGCTTGTCCATCCTGACCAACACTGCCGACATCAGCGGCCCTCCCGAATCACCCTTGCTTTACAGAGGCTGAATCGGACGTGAACGCGTATTAGTATCATAATACACTAATTCAGTGACTCGGAAGGTGGGAAGACCTCGCCCAACTTGTTCGATCTTGCGAAAAACCCAGGATATCCGGCATTTTTTCAGCTTTCTGGCAAGCACGAACAAATGCCCGCTGAGCGACAGGGAGTACCTTTGAAGGGCTGCGTCATGCAGCGCTTAGGAGGTGAGTGATGAAACGTTTGATGAGCGCCATGGGCCTCGCCGCTCTGCTCACAGCCGGACTGGTGACGGCGCCCGCCGCCGCGGGAGGCGTGAAGAAGATCGAGGAGGCCAAGCCGAAGCCGCGTAAGGTATCCTATCGCGATCTCGACCTGACTACTGAAGCGGGCGAGCGCAAGCTGCGCAAGCGGCTGAGCTCGGCGGCCTACGGCGTCTGCACGACCGATCAATATGGCCGGTTCATCAGGCCGAGCGCGGCGAATCGCAGCGCTTGCCACAAGGAGGTCATGGCCGGCCTCGAGCCGAAGGTGGTGGCGCTGGTCCAGAATGTCCGCCTCGCGGCGAAGAGCGGCGGCGATGCCAAAGCGGCGGTGGCGGCAGCAGGGCTGGTGGTCGCGCGATGATCGAGATCGATTGTCCGGAAGGCGACAGCGCACGACGCCCCGTGATCAAGCGCGGGGCGCTCACCGCGACCTTCGATCCGATCCGGATCTGGTGGAACGACCGGCTCATCCCGCTCTCGCCGACCGAGGCGGAACTGCTCGCGCTGATCATGCGGCGGAGCCGGCTGTGCTGGGCCGAGGTCAACGAGGCGTTGGGATCGAGCGCACCGGCGCGCGCCGTGCTGCTCCACCGCATCCGGCACAAGCTGGCCGAGCTGGGCGGCGCCGATCCGGTCGAGACGATCCGTCACTGGGGCGTGAGGCTGCGGGTCGAGCCGGATCGGGAGCAATCGCGCACGACCTGGATCGGAATCGACGAGGCCGGTCTGCGGCTGCTGGCGCGAACCGGCTATCCGACGCCGGAATTGGCAAGAACGAACAAGACGGCGGCGGCGGCGTGAGGCTAGACTGGCGGCGATGATCCGCCGCCACCTCTCCGCAATCGCCGCCGCCGTCCTGTTGGGCGGCGCATCCCTTCCCGCGTTCGCGGCGGAGGACTTGCCTCGCCGCGCCTGGCTGGGCGCGCGCTTGTCACCCGCGCCCGCGGGCGGTTTTCGCGTCGACCGGGTCGAACCCGGCCAGACCGCCGATCGCATGGGGATGCGTGTCGGCGACGTGCTGATCGACGATTATCCGCCGAACGGCCGCCCGCCGATCGCCGGCGCCGATCTGACGCTGCGCGTGAAGCGCGGCGACCGCACGCTTGCCCTGAAGGGAAAGGCCGTCGCACGCCCGCGCGAAAGCTATGCTGGCGGCGTAACGCGCTATGGCTCGGTGGATTTCGGCGGCGGGCGGCTGCGCGACATATTGGTGCTGCCCGAGGGCGTGGAAGAGCCGCCGATCGTGTTCCTGATCCAGGGCTACACCTGCACCACGATCGAATCGCCCAATCCGGAGAATATCCATCGCCGTGTGGGCGCCGATCTGATCGCAGCGGGCATCGGCTATTACCGTGTCGAGAAGCCCGGCGTCGGCGACAGCAGCGGCGGTATGCCGTGCACGGAAATGGACTTCACGACCGAGCTCGACGCCTTTCGCGCCGCCTACAGGCACCTTACCGGCGAGCTGGGCGTCCCCACCGGCCGCATCATCATGCTCGGTCATTCGATGGGCGGGATCCAGGCGCCGCTGCTCGCCGCCGAACGCCCGCCGCGCGGTATCGCCGTCTACGGGACGGTGGTGCGCAACTGGGCCGATTACATGCACGATCTCGGCACCTTCCAGGAATTCATGCTCAACGGCGCCGATCCGGTGAAGGAATATGCCGAGGCGCAGGCCGCGCGCGAGGCGATGCGGCGCTTCTATTTCGGCGGCGAAATGCCCGCCCGGATCGCCGCAACGAGTCCCGCGCTGGCGGCGGCGGCGCGCGACGCGTTCGGCACCGACAGCAGCGAGCAGGTGTTCGGCCGCCATGCGCGCTTCTGGCAACAGATCGCCGCGATCGATCTGGTCAAGGCCTGGGCGGATACGAAAAGCCGGGTCCTGTCGCTCTACGGCGAAAGCGACGTGATCGCGCTGTTCGACGAGGATCAGCGCCTGATCGCCGATATCGTCAACCATTACCGGCCGGGCACCGCGCGCTATGTCGGCGTGCCCGATACCGGGCATGGCATGGAGCTTACCGGAAGCCGCGCCGAGATTCGCGCGCGCAAGGGGGCGCCGCTGGCCGAGCCTGAACCCTTCAACCCCGCGGTGACGGCGCAGCTGGTCGCGTGGATCAAGGACACGATGAAAGCGCCCGCGGCGAGCTAGGATCGGCGCTTGCACCCGCTTGCGCGCGGCCCCTAAAGGACCACGCGTCAGGAAAGGGTGAAGATGAGACTGTCGTCCGAGACGATCGATCGGCTGCCGCGCGATGTGGCCCGGCCGGCCTACGACCGCGCGCAGGTCCGCGCCGGCGTGGTCCATCTCGGCATCGGCGCGTTCCACCGCGCGCACCAGGCGGTGGTGTTCGACGATCTGCTGGCCGCGGGTGACCTGCGCTGGGGCGTGCGCGGCGCGTCGCTGCGCTCGCCCGGCGTGCGCGACAGCCTCGCGCCGCAGGACGGGCTCTACACGCTGCTGGTGCGCGACGGGGACGAGGAGCGGGCGCGGATCATCGGCGCGGTCGGCGATGTGCTGGTGCTGCCCGAGGATCCCGCCGCGCTGATCGGCGCGCTGGCGAACCCCGACACGCATCTTGTCACGCTGACCGTGACCGAGAAGGGCTATCGGCTCGATCCGGCGAGCGGCGAATTGCTGAGCGGCGATCCCGACGTCGCGGCCGACATAGCCGGCGAGGGCGCGCCGCGGACCGTGCCCGGCCTGCTGGTCGCGGCGCTCGCCGAGCGGCGCGCGCGGGGCCTGCCCGCCTTCACCGCGATCTCTTGCGACAATCTCGCGCATAACGGGCGCAAGCTGGAAGCGGCGGTGCTGGCGATGGCGGCGGCGCGCGATCCCGCCCTGCGCGACTGGATCGCCGAGGCCGCGCGTTTTCCCCAGACGATGGTCGACCGCATCGTTCCCGCCACCAGCGCGGTGGACATCGCCGCGCTCGCCGGGGGGCTGGGGGTGACCGACGCAGCGATGGTCAAGACCGAGCCGTTCAGCCAGTGGGTGATCGAGGATCGCTTCGCCGGCGAGCGTCCCGATTTCGCCGGCGCGGGCGTGCAGCTGACCGACGATGTCGCGCCCTGGGAGGAGGCGAAGCTGCGCCTGCTCAACGGCGCGCACTCGACCATCGCCTATTTGGGCGGGTTGGCGGGTATCGAGACGGTCGACCAGGTCGTCGCGCGGCCGGGCGGACGGGCGCTGGTCGAGGCGTTGTGGGACGAGGCGGAGACGACGCTGTCGCCGCCGCCCGGCCTCGACATCGCCGCCTATCGCCGCGCGCTGATGGCGCGCTTCGCCAACAGCGCGCTGGCGCACCGCACGCGTCAGATCGCGATGGACGGATCGCAGAAGCTGCCGCAGCGGCTGGTCGCGACCGCGGCGGCGCGGATCGCCGCCGGCCGGCCGATCGACACGCTGGCGCTCGCCATCGCCGGCTGGATGCGCTGGCAGGCGGGGCGGACCGACGCGGGCGCGGCGTTCGTCGTCGACGATCCGCTCGCCGCCCGGACCGCCGCGCGGATCGCCGGGCGCGAGACGTCGTCCGGTCAGGTCGACGCGCTGCTGGGGCTGGAAGCGGTGTTCCCCGCCGATCTTGCCGCCGATCCGCGCTTCCGCGAACCCGTCGCCGTCGCGCACCGGCGGCTGGCCGAAAAGGGCGCCGCCGCCCTCCTCGCATAGAGGGTTCGTTAACCGCTTTCGTCAATGACTGGCGGGATGACGACCACCGGCACAGCGCAGCACGCCCTGGCCGTCCGCCGCGAACGCGTGGCGGACGCGGTGTGGCGCGCATCGGCGCGGACGGGGGTCGATTTCGGCTATCTGATGGATCAGGCGCGCGTCGAAAGCGGATTCGACGCCGACGCGCGCGCGCGAACCTCCTCTGCGACCGGGCTGTTCCAGTTCATCGAGCAGAGTTGGCTGGGCGTGGTCGAGCGCCACGGCGCCAAGCACGGTCTCGGCTGGGCGGCGCAGGCGATCACCCGCGGCGGCGACGGCCGCTACCGCGTGGCCGATGGCGCGACCCGCCAGGCGATCCTTGGCCTGCGGCGCGATCCCGATGCGGCGAGCGCCATGGCGGCGGAATTCGCCAGCGACAATGCCGATGTGCTGCAGCAGCGGCTGGGCCGCCCGCCCAACGCCACCGATCTCTATTTCGCGCATTTCCTGGGCGCGGGCGGCGCGGCGAAATTCCTCGCCGCGCGTGATGCCGACCCCGGCGCGTCGGCGGCGGCGCTGCTGCCCCAGCAGGCCGCGGCCAACCGCAATGTCTTCTTCACGCGCGGCGGCGCGCATCGCAGCCTGGACGAGGTCTATCGGCTGATGGCGGCCAAGCTCGGCAATGAGGGCGGTGCGCCGCCCACGGTGCAGATGGCGGCGCGCGATCCGATCGACTCGCCGGTGTTGAGCAAGACGCCGCCCGGTCCGGACACCACGGCGGCGCTTGCCGCCCGGCCGACGGATGCGGAAGCGGCCGGCAGCGTGCTCAGGCCCAGTCCGGCACAGGCGCGGCTGGCCTATCTGATGGTGGTCTCGACGCTGGGCGCGTGAGGTCAGCCGATTGGAGCGTGGCCGGTGAAGACCGCCAGCTGGGCGTCGAACGCACGCTTGTAGGCAGGCCGCGCCTCGCCCCGGGCCACATAGGCGGACAGGTTGGGATATTCCTGCATCATGTCCATTCCTTCCAGCCGGCGCAGGACCATCACCATCATCAGGTCGCCGGCGCTGAACGCGCCGTCCAGCCATTCGGCGTCGCCGAGCCGGCTGGAGAGATCGTCCAGGCGAACGCGGATGCGATCCTCTAGAAGGGGCAGGCGCTCCTCGTACCATGGCTTGTCGCGCTCGACATAGGGAACCTGCTCGCGCTCGACGATCGGCGGCTCGACCGTGTTGAGCGCGGCGAACATCCATGTGATCGCGCGCGCCCGCGCATTCGCGTCGTCGGGCAGCAGGCCCCGACCTTGCTCCGCGACGTGGAGGATGATCGACCCCGTCTCGAACAGGACGAGATCGCCTTCCTGATAGGTCGGGATCTGCCCGAAGGGGTGAAGCGCCTTGTGCGCCGGTTCCTTCATCCCGCTGAACGAAACGAGGCGAACGTCGTAGGGCCGGCCCACTTCTTCGAGCGCCCAGCGAACACGCATGTCGCGCGCCAGCCCCCGACCCTTGTCCGGGGAGCTTTCGAAGGCGGTGATGGTCGGCGTCATCGTGAAGCTCCGCATGACGATGGAGAAGGCGACCTGTCTTTAGCGCGTCGCCGGCGCCGTCGCCATCGGCTGCGCATGCCCCAGCCGCGCCCAGCCGAGCGTGATCGACATGCGGCGGTTGCGCGGGTCGTAGCGGTCGCCGGGCACATAGGGCTCGCGGTCCGACACGCCTTCGATCCGGGCGAAGCGGCGCTCGGGCACGCCCGCCGCGTGCAGCGCCTGGCGGGTCGCCTCGGCGCGCAAGGTCGAGAGCGTCCAGTTGTTGGTCGTGCGGCCCGCGGCATAGGGCAGCGCGTCGGTGTGGCCGCGGACGATCACGTCGTTGGGCACGGCGGCGATCACCGCGGCGACCTCGGTCATCAGCCGCCGCGCGTCGGGCAGCAGATCGGCGGTCGCGAGATTGAACATGGCGAAATCCGCCTCGTCGACCAGATCGATGCGCAGCCCTTCGCGCGTTTCGGTGAAGCGGACGTTCTTCAATAGCCGCTTCAGGCCCGGATCGCGCTGCATCTTACGGATGAGCGTGCGTTTAAGGCTTTCGAAGCGCTTGCGATCGGCCGATTTGTCGCCCGCGCCCTCCTGCATGCCGCCGGTCGCGTCGCGCGGGATGGTGATGCCCCTGGAGCCGGTCTGCGCCGCCTTGTGCGGATAATTCTCCTTCGCGTTCAAGGCGTCGCCGCCGAACGGGCCGTTGGCGCCCGCGCTCTTCTGGCGCATCTCGACCAGGGTCGGGGTGAAATAGTCGGCGATGCCCTTGCGCTGCTTCTCGGTCGTCGCGCCGAGGATCCAGAGCAGCAGGAAGAACGCCATCATCGCGGTCACGAAATCGGCATAGGCGACCTTCCACGCGCCGCCATGATGGCCGCCATGCCCGTCGGCGATGATCTTCTTGACGATGATCGGGCGCGGTTCGGGCTCGTTCTTTCCGCGCGGCGCGGCCTTGCTCGCCATCGCTCAGCGCCCGCGCATGCCGTCGAACACGTCGGCGAAGGCCGGCTGGTTCATGTGCGCGATGCCCGAGCGCGCCGCTTCGATGACGAGCGGCAGCGGATGGCCGTGCAGCGAGGCGATGATCATCTGCTTGACGACGTGGTAGATCGCCGCGTCCGCCTCGATCACCGCCTTGGCGCGCGTCGCCATCGGCCCGACGATGCCGTAGGCGAGCAGCACGCCCAGGAAGGTGCCGACCAGCGCCGATCCGATCATCGCGCCCAAGACGGCGGGCGGCTGGTCGATCGATCCCATCGTCTTGACCACGCCCAGCACCGCGGCGACGATGCCCAGGGCGGGCAGCGCGTCGGCCAGGCTCTGCAGCGTGTCGGCGGGCTTGATCACCGCGTGGTGGTGGGTCTTGAGGCTGTTGTCCATCACCTCCTCCACCGCATGCGGATCGAGCGTGCCCGAGGAGACGACGACCAGCCTCAATGTGTCGCAGATCAGGTGGACCAGCGTGCCGTCGGCCAGCAGCCGGGGATATTCGCTGAAGATCGCGCTCGCCGCCGGGTCCTCGATATGCGGCTCCAGCGCCACCGGCCCGTCGGTGCGCATGATCTTCATCAGGCGGGAGATCAGGAAGATGACGTCGAGATAATCCTGCTTTGTGTATTTCGCGCCCTTGAACACCTTGACCACGCCGCCGCCCAGCGCCTTCAGCTCGGGAAGCGAGTTGCCGGTGACGAGCGCGCCGATCGCCGCGCCGCCGATGATCAGCATCTCGTGCGGCAGCGCATGCATCACCGCCCCGAGATCGCCGCCGGTGAGCATGAAGCCCCCGAAGACCATGACGAGCAGAATGACGACTCCGACGGCTGAAAACATGATGGTCCCCGCTAATTCCCACCTGGGTTAACGGCGGGGGAGGCCGCGACTTTATGGTTTCGCTGGAATTAATCTTCGCGTCAGCCAAACCCCCTCCGTTCGTGTCGAGTAGAGACCGAGCTTGTCGAGGGCTCGTATCGAGACACCTGCCGGGCACGGTCCCTCGATACGCCGTCTCGACAAGCTCGACGGGCTACTCGGCGAACGGGAAGGATTTACCCCAGCAGGTCGAACAGGGTCCGACGGTTGATGCGCGTGAAGGCGGCCTGCGCGGCTTCCAGCGTCAATTGCTTGGCCTGCAGCTCCGGGATCGCCCGGGTGAGGTCGGTCGCCTCGATCGCGACGCGTTCCTCGGTCGCGGCGGTCGCCTGCGCGGCCAGCCTGTCGAGCGCGGCGTCGATCCGCGCGGCGCGGACGCCCTGCGCGCCGCGCGCATCGGTGACCCGCGCCTGGCCGGCCTGGATCGCGTCGAGCGATGCGGCGATCGCCGCATCGTCGCTGCCGCCGATCGCCACAGCGGCGGCCTCCAGCCGGTCGGCGAGCGTATCGCCGCCCGTGCCGAACACCGATGCGCGAGAGGGATTGGCGGCGAGCAGCGCGCCGCTCCCGACCGGCGCCGCCAGCGGCTCGCCATCGGCGAACACCGCCTGCCCGCGCGAATCCTCGGCGGCCATCGCCAGCCGCATCTCGGCGGCGAGCGCGTTGAGCTCGGCGGCGGCGACCGCCTTGTCGCCGCCCGGCGAGCGGGCGCTGGTCACGAGTTCGGCGGCGCGGTCCATCATCGCATGGATGTCGGCGAGCGCGGTGTCGGCGCGCTGGGCGAGCGCCGCCGCGGCTTGCGCATTGGCCTTCCAGATCGTCTGATCGGTCTGGTCGCGCGCGATCGCCGCGACGCGCGCCGAGGCGAGCGGATCGTCCGACGGCGCAAGGATGCGCTTCTCGCCTGAAATCTCGGTTGAAAGCCGGGCGATCTCGCGTGCGAGCCTGCCCTGCGCGGCGATCTCCAGGTGCATGCGGGGGCCGATCAGCATGGGCGTTCTCGCGTCAGAAGATGTTGAGGATGGATTGCAGCGTCTCGCGGGCGATCTGGATCACGCGCGACGAGGCGTCGTACGCCTGCTGGAAGCGCAGCAGCTCGGCCGCCTCGCGGTCGAGATCGACGCCCGAGATATCGGCGCGCGCGGCGTCGAGCTGGTCGCGGTGCGCGACGAGCGCATCCTCGCGCGTGCGGGCGGAGGAGAGGCGCTGGGCGAGCGTGTCGACCGCGCCCTGCGCCGCCGTCTCTATGCCGTGACCGTCGCGTGCGGCGCCGAGCGCCAGCGCATTGGCGTTGGCCACTCCGCCGGAAGCGGCGGCGACCTTGGCCGGATCGCTGGTGGTCATCGTCAGGTCGGCGGTGAGGAGCGGGGCGCCCGCCGCGCCGTTGGCGTCGACCCCGGCGGCCGACCAGTCATTGACCATCGCGACGAAACCGGCCGCCGCATCGGCGGTGAGGCGGCGCGTGTCGGCGATGGTGACCGCCGCCTGCGCCAGACCGGCAAGCGATCCGCGCGCGGGCTGAAGCGACGTGTCGCCCGCCGCGAAGGACAGGCGGCCGTCATCGGCCTGGGTCACGCTCACCAGCGTCGTGCGCCCGTCCTCGAGCAGCGCGGGACCGCCGCCAGCGACGCTGATCGACACCGCCCCGCGCGCGTCGAAGCGCGCATCCACGCCCAGCTTCTCGCCCAGCGAGGCCAGGCGGCGGCCGCGTTCGTCGATCAGCCCGGCATGGCCGCTGCTGCCCGGCGTCGCGCGTGCGATCGAGCGGTTGATCTCGGCAAGCGCCTTCAGATCGGCGTTGGCGGCATCGACCGTCGCCTTCGCCTCGGCGGCGATCGCATCGGCGGTGCGCGCGAGGCCGTCGGACTGCGCACGGAACGCCGCCGCGGCGTCCTCCAGGCCCGCCAGGAACAGCTGGCGCTGCGTGGTCGATCCGGGATCGCCGGCAAGCGCGTCGGCGCCGCTGTAGAAGCGCGCCAGCGTCGCCGGCAACGCGGCGGAGGAGAGACCGGTCTCGCCCGCGCTCAGCCAGCGGCCGAGCGCGGAGGCGCCGGCGGTCTCGCTGCCCGCCAGCCGTGCCTCGGCCTCCAGGAACGCGTCGGTCGCGCGGGTGACTTCGGTCACGCGCACGCCGCCCACCATGTTGGTGCGCGCGGTGAAGGGATCGCCCGCGCCGGCGATTGCGGTGTCGGTCAGCGAGATGCCGCGGCGGTGATATCCGGCGGTCCCGGCGTTGACGACATTCTCGCCGGTGACCGACAGCGCGCCGCGATAGGCGGCGACGCCTTGCGCGCCGATGCGCAGCAGATCGCTCATTTCGCGGGCTCCTGCGGTTTGGCGAACTGGGCGATCAGCATGTCGGCGATGCCCAGCGCGCCGGTCGCGGCCATGCCCTCTGCGGTCCTGGCGTCGGCCAGCTCGCGGAACTGCTCGGTCGCCTGGCTGCCGAGGATGTCGTCGCCCAGCGAGGATGCGCGCATCGATCCGATCAGCTGGCGGACGAACACCGCCTCGAACGCCTCGGCCGCCTTGCGCAGGCCGGGATCGACGGTGTTCGCGGCCGCGGCGGGCGCGGAGGAGACGCCCGCGATCACAGCACCACCAGCTCGGCCTTGAGCGCGCCGGCCTGCTTCAGCGCCTCGAGGATCGCGACCAGATCGGCGGGCGAGGCGCCGATCGCGTTCACCGTCTTGACGATGTCGGCCAGGCTCGCGGTGTCGGCGGTCTCGAACATCGGCGCGCCCTGTTCGATCACGCTGATGTCGCTCGCCTGCTCGGTCTCGGTGCGGCCGCGGCTGAACGGGCCCGGCTGGATGACGCGCGGGTCCTCGTCGACGCGGACGGTCAGCTTGCCGTGGCTGACCGCGGCGGCGCGGATGCGCACCGCGCCGTTGATCACGACCGTGCCGGTGCGGGCGTTGACGATCACGCGCGCAGGCGCGTCGGCGGGCTGGACGGTGAGGTTCTCGATCCGGCTCATCAGCGCGATCCGCGCTTCCTGGCCGGGCTCGGCCATGATGCCGATCGACACCGCGTCGATCGCGCGCGCGCGGCCCATGCCGAGCGACTGGTTGATCGCGGCGGCGACGCGCGTCGCGGTGGTGATGTCGGCCTCAGCGAGGTTGAAGGTCAGCTCGGGCGTGTCGCCGAAGCCGGTCTCGACCGCGCGCTCGACGCTCGCCCCGCCGGGGATGCGGCCGGCGGAGGGGACGTTGACCGACAGCTTCGATCCGTCCGCCGCCTCGACGCCCAATCCGCCGACGGCGAGATTGCCTTGCGCCATCGCGTAGATCTGCCCGTCCGCGCCGCGCAGCGGGCTCATCAGCAGCGTGCCGCCGCGCAGGCTCTTCGCCTTGCCCAGCGCGGAGACGGTGATGTCCAGCCGCTGGCCGGGCTTGGCCATCGCCGGCAGATCGGCGGTGATCATCACCGCGGCCGAATTCTTGAGCGCGGGGTTGAGGTTGGGCGGCAGCGTGATGCCGAAGCGCGCGGCGATGCCCTTCATCCCCTGGGTCGAATATTCGAGGCCGTCGTCACCCGTGCCGGCGAGGCCGACGACGATGCCGTAGCCGGTCAGCTGGTTGGAGCGCAGACTCTGGAACTGCCCCAGATCCTTGACGCGCTCGGCGGTGGCCGGGGTGCTGAAGGTCAATGCCGCGAAAAGGGTGAGGAGAATGCGAAGCATGATGGTCGTCCTCAGAACGGGCTGATCCAGGAGAAGAAGCGCTGCAGCCAGCCCTGACGGCTGGCGCGGGCGACTTCGCCGTTGCCCGAATAGGTGATCCTGGCGTCGGCGACGCGGGTGGAGGCGACGCGGTTGTCGGCGGTGATGTCCTCTGGCCGCACCAGCCCGGCGATCTGGATGAACTCGTCGCCGCGGTTGAGCGTCACCAGCTTCTCGCCCTTCACCAGCATCGCGCCGTTGGGGAAGACTTGCGCCACGGTGACGGTGATCTCGCCCGAAAGCGCGTTGGCCTGCGTCGCCTGGCCCTTGCCGGTGAAGCTGTTGCCGCCGCCCATGCCGATGTCCGACGGGCTGAACAGCGCGAGCGGGCCGGTGGTCGGGGGCGACAGGCCGATCGATCCGTCGCGGTCGGTGACCTGCGTCGCGCTCTTCGACGCCTGGGTGCGCTCGACCAGCACGATGGTGATGAGATCGCCGACCCGCGCGGCGCGGTTGCCGCTGGTCAGCGGCGCATAGCCGGCCGAGGCCTGGAAGATCGCGCCGTTGGGCGCGGGCGCGGGCGGCGGCGCGACCGGCAGCGTCGCGGCATAGTCGATGTCCTTGGACTTCTTCTTCTTGCGCGCGTCGGCAGGGGCCGCGGCGACGACGGCGAGCGCGCAGGCGGCGAGGGTGAGGGTGCGGATCATCGTCAGATATTCTGGTTGATGGTGCGCAGCATCTCGTCCGTCGCCGAGATCATCTTCGAATTGACCTCGTAGGCGCGCTGGGTCTCGATCATGTCGACCAGCTCCTCGACCACGCTGACGTTGGAGCCCTCGAGCGTGCCCGCACGCACCGCGCCGCGGCCCTCGATGCCCGGCGAGCCGACCTGCGGCGCGCCCGACGATTGCGTCTCGGCGAACATGTTGTCGCCCAGCGCCTGCAGCCCCGCCGGGTTGACGAAGCGCGCGGTCTCGATCCGGCCCAGCTCGGTCGCCTCGGTGGCGCCGGCGAGCGTCGCGGAGACGGTGCCGTCGGCGCCGATGGTGATCGCTTGCGCGCCTTCGGGGATGCTGATCTCGGGGATCAGCGGCTTGCCGTCGCCGGTGACGATGCGGCCCTCGGCCGAAGGCTGGAAATTGCCCGCGCGGGTATAGGCGGTGCGGCCGTCGGGCAGCTGCACCTGGAAGAAGCCCGCGCCCTCGATCGCCATGTCGAGCGCGTTGCCGGTGGTCTGGTAGCTCCCTTGCGTGTCGATCCGCGACGTGCCGGTCATCTTCACGCCCGATCCGAGCGACAGCCCGGTGGCGTAGCGGTTCTCCGCGGAGGACGGCGCGCCGGGCGCGGTGATCGCCTGATAGGCGAGCGTCTCGAAGCTCGCGCGCTCCTTCTTGAAGCCGGTGGTGTTCACGTTCGCCAGGTTGTTGGCGATCACGCGCATCCGCGCCGACTGGGCGTCGAGGCCGGTGCGGGCGACGTGGAGGGCTGCGTTGGTCATCTTCGTGTCCCCTTAGTTGAGCTGCATCAGCTTGGCGCCGGCGTCGTCGATCTCGCGCGCGGTGGAGAGCAGCTTGATCTGGGTCTCCCAGGCGCGGCTGGCGTCGATCATGTCGACCAGCGCCTGCGTCGCATTGACGTTGGAGCCTTCGAGCGCGCCGGCGGTCAGCCGCGCGTCCGGATCGGACGGCAGCGCGCCGCCGCCCTCGACGCGGAAATGGCCGTCGATCCCCTTCACCACCGCCGAGCCGGCGGGGGTGACGAGCTTCAGCCGCTCGACCTGGCTGGGCTGGGTCGGATCGCCGCCTTCGGGGACGATCCACACCGTGCCGTCGGCCTCTATCCTGACGCTGTCGGCGGGCGGCAGCGTCACCGGCCCGCCTTCGCCGAGCACGGGCGCGCCGTCGCCGGTGGTCAGGAGGCCGGTGTCGGACAGCATCAGGTCGCCGCGGCGGGTATAGGCCTCGTCGCCGTCCTTCGCCTGGATCGCCAGCAGCGCGTCGCCGGAAAGCGCGATGTCGAGCGCGCGTCCGGTCTCGGTGACCGTCCCCGCGTCCATGTCGGCGGCGAGCACCTCTTCGGAGGCGAGCACGCGCGCATTGGCCGGCCCGCCCGTCGTCCACAGCGACTGGCTGTTCGCGATCTCGGCGCGGAAGCCCGTGGTGTTGGCGTTGGCCAGGTTCGACGCGATCACCGTCTGGCGCGCCATCGCGCCGCGCATCGCGGTCAGCGAGGTGTAGATCAG
The DNA here is from genome assembly GCF_003515075.1 of Sphingomonas gilva. Lineage (GTDB taxonomy): Bacteria > Pseudomonadota > Alphaproteobacteria > Sphingomonadales > Sphingomonadaceae > Sphingomonas > Sphingomonas gilva. The sequence goes on along the minus strand of NZ_QWLV01000002.1, from coordinate 823,299 downwards.
GCGGTCCATGTCGGGTCCGATCAGCCGAGGTTGACGATGGTCTGGGTCAGCGCGTTGGCGGTCTCGATCGCCTTGGCGTTGGCCTGGAAGTTGCGCTGCGCGGAGATCAGCGCGACGAGCTCCTCGGTGATGTCGACATTGGCCTGCTCGAGCGCGCCCGACTGGATCACGCCGAAGCCGCCCTTGGCCGCCTCGCCGACGATCGCCTCGCCCGAACGGCCGGTCAGCGACCAGGCGGCGTCGCCGAGCTGGCGCAGCCCGCCCGGATTGGCGAAATTGGCGAGCGCGAGCTTGCCGAGCGGAATGGTGTCGCCGTTGGAGAAGGTCGCCGAGACGATGCCGTCATTGCTGACCGAGACATTGTCGAGCTGGCCGGCGGCGTAGCCGTCCTGCTCGAAGGCCTTGAGCGTGAAGGGCGCCGCGGCCTGCGCGGTGCCGCTGTAATCGATGGTGAGCGCGAGCGGCGCCGCGCCCGAGCTCGCCTGGCTGGTGGCGTATTGCACGCCGCCGACAGGGCTCGTCATCGCGCCGGTCGCATCGAAGGTGAGCGTCAGCGGCGCGGCCGGCGCGGCCTGCGCCGGGTTGGACGAGACCTCCTGCCCGCCGACGAACAGCCGCGCCTCCCAGGTGGTGGTCGGGTCGGCCGCATCGGGCAGCTTGGTGCGCGTGTAATAGACCGTCGCCGGAATCTCGTTGCCCGAGACGTCGAACACGCTGGTCGCGGTCGAATAGTTGTAGCTGTTCGGGTCGAGCCGGTCGAAGGCGTAGGGCGTGCCGTTCTGATAGACCGCGCGTGCGGCCGGCAGATCGGCCGAGGTCGGCAGCGTCGTCGCGAGCGAGACGTTGCCCGTCGCCTTGGCGGTGCCCGAGGTCAGCGGCACCTGCAGGTTGCGCGTCGCCGCAAGCCCGGTCGCCGTGACGATCCCCTGCGAATCGACCGGCAGCACCTGCAGATAGGCGCCGCGCCCGTCGGTGACGTAGCGGTTCTGGTCCACACCGAACGAGCCCGCGCGGGTGAAGCTCACCGCGCCGCCGGTCAGGTCGTTGCGGGTGACGAAAAAGCCCTGGCCGCTGATCGCGAGATCGAGCGCGCGCTCGGAGGCCTGGAAGCCGCCCTGGCCGAACTGCTGGACGATGCCCTTCAGCCGCGCGCCCTGGCCGGCGACGCTGCCCGATTGCAGCGGCGAGGCGGAGATGATGTCGCCGAACTCGGTGCGGCTCTTCTTGAAGCCGATCGTGCCGACATTGGCGACGTTGTTGGAGATCACCGAAAGATCGGCCTGCGCGCCCTTGAGGCCGGAAAGCGAGGTGTAGAAGGACATTGGGAAACTCCTTGGAAAACGGGATCAGCCGAGGCGCACGGCCTGGTCCGGGGCGACGAGCCCGATGGGGGTGACGAGGCGCATGTCCGCGCCGCTCGCCGGGGAATGGACCGCGGTCACCGGCACCCAGGCGCCCGGCACCGCGTCGATCTGCCCCTTGGCGCCGATCGCGTTGACGACGATCTTGAGCGGTCCCGCGGTCGCGCCGCCCTCGTTCGCGTAGGCGAAGGGGAAGGTGCCCGCCTCCTGCGCGCCGAAATCCTCAGTGTGGACGACCTGCCCGTTCGCATCGACCAGGCTGACCGAGACCGCGCTCGCCGCCTCGGGCAAGGCGATCTCGCCCGCATAGCTGCCGTCGCGCCGCTGCGGCACGGTGTCGCTTTCGACCAGCGCGTCGCGGCCGATCCAGCCCGAAAGGTCGGTGATCCGCCCGCCGGCGAGCTGCCCGGCGATCGCCTTCAGGCTCGCATTCATCTCGGCGATGCCCGCCACGCTCGAGAATTGCGCCATCTGCGCGACCATCTGCGTGTTGTCGACCGGCTTGAACGGGTCCTGCGTCGTCATCTGCGTGGTCAAGAGCTTGAGGAACGAGGACTGGTCCATCGTCGCATTGCTGTTGGTGGTGGCCTGCTGCGGCAGCGCGAGGCTGCCGGTTCCGGAAACTGCGGTCATTTGCCCATCCTGATCGTGTCGAGGGTCAAGGTCTTGGCGGTCTGCAGCACCTGGACGATGTTCTGGTACTGGCGCGCCGTCTCCAGCATCTCGACCAGCTCGGCGGCGCTGTCGACGCCCGCCTCCCAGACATTGCCGTCGGCATCCGCCATCGGGTGGTTGGGGTCGTGGCGCCTGGTCGGCTCGACCTCGCTCTGCACGACGCGGCTGACGCGCACGGTGGCGACGCCCTCGCCGCCGCTCACGCTTTCGAACACCGGCTTGATCGCGCGGAACGCCTCGGCCTTGCTCGACGCGACCGAATCGGCATTGGCCAGGTTGGAGGCGGTGGTGTTCAGCCGCACCATCTGCGCGGACATCGCGCGTCCGGCGATGTCGAACACCGACATCTGGCGGTCGCCGCTCATGCGCATTCTCCCTTGCCCATTCTCATTCCCCCTTCAGCGCCTGCATCAGTGTGCCGATGCGGCCTTCGATGAAGGACAGGGTGGTGCGGTAGCGCACCGCGTTCTCGGCGAAGATGGTCTGCTCGGCGGCGAGCTCGACGGTGTTGCCGTCGAGGCTCGCCTCGTTCGGGATGCGATAGCCGAGGGTGCTGCCGATCGCGTTTTCGGTGTCCGTCCCGCCGGTCGCCATCCTGAGCGCCTCGGCAAAGTCGAAATCGCGCGCCTTGTAGTTGGGCGTCGCCGCGTTCGCGATGTTGGAGGCGAGCATGGTCAGCCGCTGGCTGCGCAACTGCAGCGCCGCGCCGTGCACGCCGAAGATCGAATCCGCCCCCATCGAAGCTCCCCCACTTAAACATTCCGCCGCCTGGCCGTTCTGATGCACGACAAAGCGGACCCAGGGGCTGCTCTGCAACCGGCGTGCCAATCGGCCTCCGGCAGGCGATGGACCCCGTGATTCCGCGATCATCTGTCCGATCCGGCAAATCCTTGCCGGTGGCGGCAATATCTTGCCGGTAGGGCGGCAAAGGGGGCGAAGTGGGGGCGGAACCGTTGATGCTGGTCGACCTCCAGGCGCTGTTGCTGGTCGTCGGCGCCAGCCTTGCGGTGGCCGCGGCGCGGGCGTCGCGCGGCGATATCGGCCGCGCCGTCCGCGCCTTCGGGCCGCTGCTCAGCGCCGATCCGCACGCCGACGCCGCGCGCGCCATGCCGATGGTCCGCGCGATTGAGCGCGTCGCGCACATGCAGACGCTGGCGGTCACCGATCGCGTCCATACGCGCCATCCGGTGCTCGCCGCCGCGGCGCGGGCCTTGGCCGACTGCACCGATCCCGAAGCCTACCGCGTCTATGCAGAGGAAACGCTGGCCGATCGCGCGCGCCGCCATCGCGGCGGTTACGAGTTCTGGGCGGCCGCCGCCGACGCCGCGCCGGCGATGGGGCTCGCCGGCACCGTCGTCGGCCTGATCGCGATGTTCGCCAATATGGCCGCGCCGGAGGCGATGGGCGGCGGCATGGCGCTCGCGCTCGTCACCACGCTTTACGGCGTCGCCTTCGCGCATCTCGTCGCGCTCCCCATCGCGCGCCGGCTCGAACGGCTGAGCCTGGACGAGCTCGCCTGGCAGCGCCGCGCCTTCGATCACCTGATCGCGCTCGCCGAACGCGAGCTGCGCCATCCGCCGGCGCCCCGCATCCGGGCGGTGTCGTGATCGGCGCCGGCCAGCGCTGGGCGATCAGCCTCGCCGATCTCCTCATGCTGCTGCTCGGCTTCTTCGTCCTGCTCGACGCGAGCAAGACTGCGCGCGGGGCGCAGATGGCGAGCGTGTCGGCGGCGGTGACGGGCGTTCCGGTGAAAGCTCTGCGCACCGACGCGGCAACGCTGTTCGCCGATGGGGAGGCGATGCTGACGTCCACTGGCCTCGCTCGCATCCGCGCGATCAAGGGCGATGCCCTCGTGCGCGTCGCGGTCAATCAGCAGACCCAGGGCCGCTACGATCGGTGGGACCTCGCCGCCGCCCGCGCCGCCGCCATCGCCCGCGCGCTGCCGGGCAAGGCGGAGGTCGAGCTGTCGTCCTCGGCCCCGGCGAACGAGGTGCTGATCGTGCGGCCCCCTCTCAACTCCGGCTAGCGCGCTCACGCGCGCAACCCTCCGTATCTCTCCCCTTCAGGGGAGAGATACGAAGCCTTGCGAGCTCGCTCGCTAGGCGCAGTTGAGAGGGGCCCCGCCACCCGCCACCAGCTTGGCCCGCTTGTTGCTTGGCCTCCCCCAAAGGAGTGTCCGAATGACGATTATCCGACGCGCGCTCGCGCTCGCGCTGCTGGGCGGCGCCGCGCCGCTCGCCGCGCAGGGATTCGAGAATCTCGACCGGCTGGAGGGCGATCTGATCGCGCAGCTCGGCGCCGGTATCGGCGAACCGGGCGGCCCCGCCGCGGGGATCGACCGGCGGCTGAAGCTCGCCGCCTGCCCGGCGCGGCCCGAATTCGATGCGCCGCACCTCAATGCGGTCGCGATCCGCTGCCCGGCGAACGGCTGGCGCATCCGCGTGCCGCTGACGCGCGGCGACGCGGTAGGCGCGGCCCAGGCGGTGGCGGCGCCTGTCGTGCTGCGTGGCGACGCCGTCTCGGTGGTCGCCGCCGGACGTGGCTTCACCGTGTCGCAGGCCGGCGTCGCGCAGGAGAACGGCGCGCCGGGCGAGCGGATCCGCGTCCGTATCGACCAGCGAAAGCCGCCGATCTACGCCGAAGTGGTCGCCCAGGGCGAGGTGCGCATTTCGGGGCTTAATTAATCCTTACGCCTGCCGTTATGGCATGCGATGGACAGGTTAGAGGTCAGGAAGGGCCGCAGCATGATCAAGGGTATCGGGCCGGCGAATGTCGGCCGGCCGGCGAGTGAGGCGATGCGCGTGGCGGGCGAGGCGAAGGCCGTCGATCGCGCCAATCCGGCGCGCACGGCCGACAGCGCCGCCGCCGCGCCGTCGCTGCAGGTCAAGCAGATGGTCGCCGACGGCCCGCCCGTCGCCGCCGATCGCGTCGCTGCGCTCAGGGCGGCGATCGCCGGCGGCAGCTACCGGATCGATGCCGATGCCATCGCCGATCGCATGGTCGAGAATGACTTTCCGGAAGGTGGCCGGTGAACCTGACCGACGTGCTGGATTCGCTCGAGCCCGCCATCGAGGCGCTCGAACGCGCGCTCGATCGTCCCGATCCGCAGGCGATCGCGGTGGCGAGCGAGCTGCTCGGCGCCAGCCTCGCGCCCTTGCGCACCGCCTCGGGCGCGATCGTCGCCGAACATGCCGATCGCTTCGCCGCGGCGCTCGCACGGGTGGAGGGCCTGCGCGCGCGCATCGCCGTGCTCGCCGATTTCGACCGCGAACGCCTGGCGATCGCCGCGCAATCCCGCGCCGGACTCGCCGGACCGGTGTACGCCCGAAACGGCCGCATGCGCCTCGTTTCGGGCGGCTGAGCGCCCCATCAAGCCCGTCGCCCCTGCGGAGGTAGGGGCCTCCGGGTTTGTGGCACATCCGTAACGTTTGCCGCCAGAGGCCCCTGCCTTCGCAGGGGCGACGGGCAGGCATCGCCGACTTGCCCGCATCTGGCACGACACTTGCTGATTACCCCCGTGATGACCGTGGGTGTCGAATTTCCGACGCGGGTGGGGCCGCATGCGAATGGGGTGGCGCGATGACCGCGCTGCGCAGCCTGCTGGCCGGCGGCCGCATGGCCATCCTGCCTTTCGCCACGCTCGCGCTGGTCGCGCTGATGGTGGTGCCGATCCCTGCGCTGCTGCTCGATATCGGCTTCATCTTCAACATCGTCATCGCGCTCGCGGTGCTGATGGTGGCGCTCAATGCCGCCAAGCCGCTCGATTTCTCGTCCTTCCCCACCGTCCTCCTGTTCGCGACGCTGATCCGGCTGGCATTGAACGTCGCCTCGACCCGCGTCGTGCTGGTCGACGGGCACAACGGACCGGGTGCCGCGGGGCATGTCATCGAGGCGTTCGGCAGCTTCCTGATCGGCGGCGACTACGCCGTCGGCATCTTCGTCTTCATGATCCTGATGATCATCAATCTGGTCGTCATCACCAAGGGTGCGGGCCGCGTTTCCGAGGTTTCGGCGCGCTTCACCCTGGACGCGCTGCCAGGCAAGCAGATGGCGATCGACGCCGACTTGAACGCCGGCCTGTTGACGCCCGACCAGGCGCGCGAGCGCCGCCAGGAGGTCTCGACCGAGGCCGGCTTCTACGGCTCGATGGACGGCGCGTCCAAGTTCGTGAAGGGCGATGCCGTCGCTGGCGTGCTGATCCTCGTCATCAACATCGTCGGCGGCATGGTGCTGGGGATGTTCAGCCACGGCCTGTCGGCGGGCGACGCTGCCAGGACCTATGTCGTGCTGGCGATCGGCGACGCGCTGGTGGCGCAGGTGCCGGCGCTGCTGCTTTCGATCGCTGCTGCTGCGATCGTCACCCGCGTCTCCTCGCCGATGGACCTGTCCGGCCAGATCGTCAGCCAGTTCGCCTCGCGCCGCGCCTGGGCGCCGGTGGCGGCGATCATGGGGCTCCTGGGCGTGCTGCCGGGCATGCCGCACCTCGTCATCCTGCCCGCCGCGGTGATCTGCGGTTTCATGGCGTGGAAGATGAAGGACGCGCCCGCCGAGGCCGAGGAGGCCGCCGCCGACGAGCCGCTCGCCGGCGCGCTCCCCTCGACCATCGAATGGAGCGACGTCAGCGACGCCGCGCCGCTGGGGCTCGAGCTGGGCTACGGGCTGATCGGGCTGGTCGACGAGCGCAAGAACGCCCCCTTGATGGCGCGGATCACCGGCATCCGCCGCCAGCTGTCGCGCGAACTGGGCTTCGTGGTGCCGCTGGTGCGCGTGCGCGACAATCTGTCGCTGGCGCCGCGCGCCTATCGCATCATCGTCGGCGGCGTGGTGCTGGGCGAGGACGAGGTGCAGCCCGATCTGCTGCTCGCGCTCGACAGCGGCGATGTCGACGGGCCCTTGCAGGGCATCCAGACGCGCGATCCCAGCTTCGGGCTGGAGGCGGTGTGGATCGCGCCCGAGCTCAGGAACGACGCGATCGTCGCCGGCTATACCGTGGTCGATCCGGCGACCGTCATCGCCACGCACCTCAACCAGCTGATCACCGCCAACGCCGCCGAGCTGTTCGGGCTCGACGACGCCGACAAGCTGGTCGAGGCGCTGAAGGACAGCGCGCCGCAGCTCGTCGCCGGGCTTACGCCGCAGCCGTTGGCGCTCGCCGACATCGCGGCGATCTGCCGCGAACTCCTCGCCGAGGGCGTCAGCCTCAAGGATTTCCGCCGCATCGCCGAGGCCATGGCCGAATCCGCGCGCGTCTCTCAGGACCACACCGCTCTCGAACGTGAGGTCCGCCAACGCATCGGCGCGATCATAGTCCAGTCGATCGTCCCCCTGCGCATGCCGCTTCCGGTCATAACGTTCGACGGCGAACTCGAAGGTCTCCTTGCGCAGGCGGTTCGAACAGGTCCTGCCGCGATGCACCCGTTCGAGCCGAGCCTGGCCAACCGCGTGGTCGAGGCGGTGCGCGAAGCCGCGCTGCCGCTGCAGGCCGAGGCGCGGAGCTTCGCGCTGGTCACCTCGCCCCAGGTCCGCCGCCCGCTGTCGCGGCTGCTGCGCGCGCACCTGCAGGGCGTGCCGGTGCTGGCCTTCACCGAAATTCCTGACAGCAAGGCGGTCGAGGTGGTCGCGGTCGTCTCGGGCCAGCCGCAGGGCCAGCCGCAATTGACGAGCGCGGCGGCATGAACGGTCATGCCCGGCGCGCGCGCGTGATCGCGGTGGCGAGCGGCAAGGGCGGCCTCGGCCGCTCCACGCTCGCCGCCAATCTGGGCGTGACGCTGGCGCTCGCCGGACGCAAGGCGCTGCTGGTCGATCTCGATTTCGGCCTCGCCGATGCGGCGACGCTGCTCGGGATCAACGCCGCGGTCGATCTCGATGGCCTTGCGGCGGGGACGACGCCGCTCTCGGCGATGACGCTCGCCGGGCCCGCGGGCCTCGATCTCGTTCCCGGAGGTCCCGCCGGCGAGATCCCGCGCTCGCGCGAATTGCTGCTGCGCCGCCTCGCCCAGTCGATGCGGCCGCTCGCAGACCGCTACGACGACATCATCGTCGACACGACGACCGGCGCATCGCCCGAGGTGATCGCCTCGATCGGCGACAGCGACGGCGTGATCCTGCTGGTCGGCGAGGAGCCCACCGCGTTCATGAACGCCTATGGTCTCCTCCGCCTGCTCGCGCACGGTCCGGGCATCGCCGCGCTGGGCATCGTCGCCGCGCAGGTCGAGGACGAGGCCGCCGGGGCCGCCCTGTTCCAGCGCTTCGCCTCCCTCGCGGCGCGCTTCCTGCCGGTGCAGCCGAGCTATCTCGGCGCGTTGCCGGTGGATTCGCATGTGCGGGATTCGGTGATGGCGCGCCGGCCGTGCGTCCAGCTGTTCCCCGACTGCCCGGCGTCGCTGGGCTATCGCCGGGTCGCGGGCGCGGTTGCGGGCGGGCTGTTCAAGCCATTCGCCGGCGGCGACCGCTTTCTCGCGCTGGAGGGCCATCATGCACTCGGCTGAGATGGTGACCTATGGCCGCAATCCCGCGCGTCAATCGGCCGACGCGCTGGTCCGCGCGCACATGCCGCTGGTCCGCCGCATCGCCTGGCACGTCCACGCCCGCGTCGCCTCCGCGATCGAGATCGAGGATCTGGTCCAGATCGGCATGGTCGCGCTGATCGAGGCGGCGAACGGTTACGAGGATCGCGGCCACGCCTTCGCCACCTATGCGCAGATGCGCGTGCGGGGCGCGATGATCGACCGGCTGCGCGCCAGCGCCGGCCTGTGCCGCTCCGCGCTCGCCAGGCGCCGCCAGCTCGCCGCGACGCGCGCGAAGCTGGAGCAGGGGCTGGGCCGCCAGGCGGGGGACGCCGAGATGGCCGCCGCGCTGGGGCTCGACGCCGCCGGCTACCGCGCCTTCGTCGATTCGGCGATCTCCACGACGCACGAATCGATCGACGAGATCTATTCGGACCACGCCATGTGGTTCGCGAGCGACGAGGACGATGCCGAGGAGGCGATCGACAAGGCGCAGATGAAGGCCGCGGTCGCCGCGGCGATCCGCTCCCTGCCCGAACGCGAGGCGATGGTCCTCCAGCTCTATTTCGTCGAGGAACTGAACCTGGAGGAAATTCGCCAGGTGCTCGGCGTCACCGCCGCGCGCGTCTGCCAGATCAAGAAGGCCGCGCTCGACAAGGTGCGGGCGCTGCTGACCGCATAGTTGCGGCGCCGGCGGCCGCCAGCTTGCCTCCACCACCGCTCACGCACAAAATCGAACCCCCCGGAAGCGGGGGCTTCCGAGGGGTTCGGGGGACCGATCCCGGCGCGTGGATTTGGGGACCTCTCGCCGGGATCGCGTTTGCTTCGCCTGAAAGACCGAGGAGGGTCTTAGCGGAGCAGGGACATCACATTCTGCTGGCTCTGGTTCGCCTGGGCGAGCATCGCGGTCGATGCCTGGCTCAGGATCTGCGAGCGGGCCAGCGCGGTCGATTCCGCGGCGAAGTCCGTGTCCTCGATGCGCGAGCGCGATTCCTCGAGGTTGGTCACGCGGTTGGTGATGTTGGCGACGCTCGCCTCGAGGCGGTTCTGCACCGCACCCAGGCCGGCGCGCGCCGTGGTGATCGTGTCGAGCGCGGTGTCGATCGCGTCCATCGCCGCGCCGGCGTCGCCGGTCGAGCCGATGTCGAGCGTGTCGACGCCGAGCGTCGTCCCTGTGACGTCGGACAGCGTAACGTCCATCGTCTGCGTCGAGGTCGTGCCGGTTTGCAGCGTCACCGTCGCATTGGTGCCGTCGAGCAGCGCCACGCCGTTGAAGGTGGTGCGGCCGGCGACCTCGTCGATCTGGGTGACCAACTCGGAGAACTCGGCCTGCAGATTGTCCTTGTCGGCGTCGCTGAGCGTGCCGTTGCCGGCCTGAACCGCGAGCTCCTTCATGCGCTGCAGCATGGTGGTGACCTGCGACATGCCGCCTTCGGCCGTCTGCACCATCGAGATGCCGTCATTGGCGTTGCGCGAAGCGGCGTTGAGGCCGCGGATATCGGAGGTCATGCGCGTCGCGACCGAAAGACCGGCGGCGTCGTCCTTGGCGCTGTTGATGCGCTTGCCGCTCGACAGGCGCTCCATCGCCTGCTGCAGGCTGGCGTTCGCCAGACGCGAGCTGTTGCCCGCCCGGATCGCGCTGACATTGGTGTTGATGACAGTCATTTGAATTCCCTTTCCCGCTTCGTTTCCCTGACCCCCGAACCCATTCAAACGGCGGTCACGAAAGCTGTAACGGCCGGGCCGCGCCGGAATTAAATGCGGCGCGGCGGAAATTTGTCGCGACGATCTTCCGACGGGGCATGACGGCTTTCCGACGCTCCCTGGAATCGCGCGCGCGTAAGGGCCGCGATTTCACGGCGGTTCCAGCACCTCAAAAATTTGGCACGCTGCTTGCTTTTACGGAGGCAGGGCCGGCTTCGGCCCGTGGGGAAAAGTGGGGGCAAGTTTCATCATGGCGATTATCGTCAGTGCTACAGCGGCGGACGCGATGCCCACGCTTTCGGCATGGCTCGCCGGCGCAGGCGTGGCGCACGGCGTCCACGCCGTCGGCGTCAATCCGCGCGGACCCCGCCGCGTCCTCCATGAAAGCGAGATGGCGATCGCCACGGTGCGCGACCTGATCGTCGGCACCACCGATGGTGAGCCCGTCTTCACCCGCTCGGCGAACGGCCAGCCCGATCATATCGCGTTCGGCTTCCGCGACATGGCGTTCGGCCATGCGCTGATCGCCGAACTCGTCCGCTCCGCCGGCGAGCCAGCGCTGGGCGAACCGGCCACGCAGCGCCTCTACGCGCTGGCGGCGCGCGTCGCCGCCAGCGACGCCACCGTCCTCGTGCTGGGCGATACGGGCACGGGCAAGGAAGGGCTGAGCCGCATGATCCACGCGAGGAGCGCGCGCGCCGAAGGGCCGTTCGTCGCGATCAATTGCGCCGCGCTGCCCGACACGATGCTCGAGGCCATGCTGTTCGGCCATGTGAAAGGCAGCTTCACCGGCGCCGGCACCGCGGCCGACGGTCTGTTCCGGGCGGCCGAGGGCGGCACGCTGATGCTCGACGAGATCGCCGAGCTGCCGCTGCCGCTCCAGGCCAAGCTGCTCCGTGCGTTGCAGGAGCGCGAGGTTCTGCCGGTCGGTGCGACCCAGGCGGTGCCGGTCGATGTCCGCATTGTCGCGGCATGCAACCGCGATCTCGCCGCCGAAGTCGCCGCCGGCCGCTTCCGCGCCGATCTCTATTGGCGCTTGAACGTCGTCGCGCTCGAACTCGAACCGCTCGCCGAGCGCCGACAGGATGTGCGTGCCATCGCCGCCTCGATGCTGCTGCGCCACACCGCGAACGGCCAGCCCTTCGCCTGGCCCACGGCCGATGCGCTCGCCGCGCTGATGGCGCACGACTGGCCGGGCAACGCCCGCGAACTCGACAACGTCTTGCAGCGCGCACTGTTGCTGCGCGAAGGCGATCGCATCGAAGTCGATGATCTCGGTTTCGTACCCGCAGCCGCTTCCGCGCCGATCAAGACTGCGCCCGCGCTCGCCACCACCGATGGCGCGATCACGCCGCTGTTCGAGGTGCAGCGTACGTCCGCGCACGAGGTGATCCGCGCCGCGCTGGAAGCGACCGGCGGGCACCGCGCCCGCGCCGCAGCGCGCCTTGGCATCAGCGAGCGCACGCTGCGCTACCGCCTCGCCGAGCTGCGCGCGGCCTGAAGGAGAGAGATAGATGAGCGGCATCGACGCCAGCAGCATCCTCCAGATGCGCAACCAGATATTGCAGCAGAACGCGGCGCTGCAGCGCGTCGCGACCGCGCCGGTCATGCCGCCGGCCGCGCCCGGCGCGGCGGCTCCGGTCGAGCAGACCGGTTTCACCTCGGCGCTGCGCGACGCGCTGACCCAGGTCAACAGCCTGCAGGCCGCGTCGTCCGAGGCGACCGCCGCCTATGAGCGCGGCGAGACCACCGACATCGCCGCCGTGATGCTGGCGCGCGAGCAATCGAGCCTCGGCTTCCAGGCGACGCTGCAGGTCCGCAACAAACTCCTCACCGCCTATCGCGACATCATGAGCATGCCGGTCTGACATGAGCGAACTCGTCACCATCCCCGCCCAATCGCGCCTCACCATGGACAAGGTCCGTGGCCTGGCGACCCAGCCGGCCGTCACGCGCGCCTTGCCGATGCTCGGCCTGCTCGGCGTCGCCGGGGCCGCCGCGCTCGCCTGGTCGGTCATCTCCGCGCCGCCGCAGCGCGCGTTGTCGACCGGCATGGACGATGCGGAGAAGGCGGCGGTGGTCGACGCTCTGGCCTCTGCTGGCATCGCCAACCAGGTCGATCGCGACACCGGCGCGGTGACGGTGGCCGGAGACGACTATCATCGCGCGCGGATGATCCTCGCCCAGCAGGGGCTTCCGAAGAGCGCGCCCGACGGCGCGGCGGTGATCGATGCGATGCCGATGGGCGCCAGCCGGGCGGTGGAGGACCAGCGCCTGCGCGCCGCGCGCGAGCAGGATCTCGCCCGTACGATCGAGGCGATCGACGCGGTCAAGACGGCGCGCGTCCACCTCGCTTTCGAAACCCCCAGCGTGTTCGTCCGCGACCGTTCGTCGCCCGCGGCATCGGTGATGCTGCGGCTCGAGGGCGGTCGGCGGCTGCGGGAAGCGCAGGTCGGCGCGATCGCCCATCTCGTCTCCTCCTCGGTGCCCGGACTCGATCCGGCCGAGGTCTCGATCGTCGATCAGAATGGCCGTCTGCTGTCGCGCGGGGGGGATGGCGATCCGATCGCCGCCGCTTCCGACCGTCAGCTCGAAGTGCAGGAGCGCGTCGAGGCGCGCTATGCCGGCAGCATCGACGCGCTGCTGACGCCGATCGTCGGCGCCGGCAACTTCACCGCGGAGGTCAACGCCGATCTCGATTTCGCGCAGGTCAGCGCGACGCGCGAGAATTACCCCGCGGATCAGCGCGTCGTCGCCCAGGAGCGCGGCGAGACCGTGAGCGAACCCAATTCGGCGGAGGCCGGGGGCATCCCCGGCGCGCTCGCCAACCAGCCCCCACCGGCTTCGCAGCTGTCGGAGAGCCCCACCTCTCCCGACGCTGCGGAGCCGACTCCGGGTACGACCCCCAATCGTAGCTCGGAGACCTATAACCGCACCTTCGCGCTCGGCCGCGAGGTGTCCGTCACCCAGGGCGCGACCGGCACGGTCAAGCGCCTGACCGTCGCCGTCGCGCTGAAGGAAGGCACCGCCGGCCGCACCATGACGCCCAGGCGGCTCGCCGAGATCGAACGCCTCGTGAAGGGCGCGGTCGGCTTCGATGCGGCGCGGGGCGACACCGTGGCCGTCACCGTCCAGCCCTTCGTCGAGCTTGCCCCCGCCGCACCGCCGCCCTGGTATGAGGCGGCGTGGGTGACGACGCTTGCCCGCGCGCTCTCCGGCGTGATCGTCGCATTGCTGCTGGTGTTCTTCATCGGCCGCCCGCTGCTCAAGCGCCACCAGGCGGCGGCGAAGCTGCGCGCGGCGGAGGCGGGCCAGCGCCGCAAGGAGATCGGCACGCAGATGGCCGGCGCGCTCGCGCAGCAAGTGCGCGGCGGCGAGGCGGGATCGATCACCGTCGACATGATCGAGAGCGCGCCGAGCTATGCCGCGCGCGCCGATCTGATCCGCGATTTCGTCCGCCAGGATCCGGCGCGCGCCGCGCTGGTCGTGCGCGACCTGCTCAAGGCCGGCGGCGAGCAGGAGGCGCGCAATGCCTGATCTCGCCACGGTCATTCCCGCCGAAGGCGGCGCGCGCGCCGCCGCCATCCTGATGATGCTGCTCGAAGAGGCCGAGGCGGCCGACGTGCTCGGCCGGCTGGAGCCCGACGAGGTCAAGCAGCTCGGCGCGACGATGTACGAGATCGCCGATGTCTCCGAAGGCTCGGTCAACTCGGTGCTCGACCTGTTCGTCGCCCAGGCGCGCGAGCGGACCACCATCGGCTTCGAGGCCGACCAGCAGATCCGCGGGATGATGGAGCGCGCGCTTGGCGCCGAGCGGGCCGACAAGGTGCTGGCGCGGGTGATGCCGCCGCAGAAGTTCGGATCATTGGAGGCGCTCAAATGGATGGACGCGCGCTCGATCGCCCAGCTGGTCGAGCATGAGCATCCGCAATTCGCCGCGCTGACGCTCGCCCATCTCGATCCGGCCGCCGCCGCCTCGGTGCTCGAGCTGCTCGACGAAGGCCAGCAGGCGGAGATCGTCTATCGCATCGCGACGCTGCGCCCGGTGGGTGCGATGGCTGTCGAATCGCTCGAACAGCTGCTGCTTCGCCAGACCGGCGGGGCGGGGGGCGCGACCTCGCGCCGGGGCGGGCCAAGCGAGGCCGCGGCGATCGTCAACAACACGCGCACCCCGGTCGAGCAGCGCATCATCCGCACGCTGCAGAAGCTCGACAAGGGCCTCGCGCGGACGATCGAGGACGAGATGTTCGTGTTCGAGAACCTGCTCGACCTCGACGACAAGAGCCTGGGCGCGGTGCTGCGCACGGTCGAGGCGGACCGGCTGGTGCTGGCGCTGAAGGGCGCCGACGACCGGATCAGGGACCGCTTCTTCGGCTGCATGTCGCAGCGCGCGGCGCAGTCGATCCAGGACGAGCTGGCCGATCGCGGCCCGACCCGCCTGTCCGACGTGCAGGACGCACAGAAGACCATCCTCGCCGCCGCGCGCCGCCTGGCCGATGCGGGCGAGATCATGCTCGGCGCGAAGGGCGACGACTATGTCTAGCTTGTGGTCCGCCGCCGAACGTGTGACCCCCACCGCGATCGCCTCCGGCGCGCTCGCCGGCTTCGCACCGTGGAGCGGCGGCGAGGCCGTGGCGGCCGCGCCGATCCGCCTCGATCCGCGCGAGGCGGGCTATCGCGAGGGGCTTGCCGAGGGCCGCGCGCAGGCGCTGGCCGAGTTCGAGGAGCAGCGCCAGGCGCTGGTCGCATTGGCGGAGAACCTCGCCGCCTGCCGTTCCGAGCCGCCGGAGATGCTGGCTTCGGTGCTGGCGGAGGTGGTCGGCCGGCTGGTCGCGCAGATCGTCGGCGAGACCGAGATCGATCCGGCGCTGGTGCGCGAGCGCGTGGACGCCGTCGCGCGGCTCGTCACCGAGCAGGCGGGCCCGGCGCGGCTGCGGCTCCATCCGGCGGATGTCGTGATGCTGACCGGCGCCGCGCTCGATTGCGAGATCGTCGCCGATCCGGCGCTGATTCCCGGCAGCGTGGTCTGCGAGACCGCGACCGGCTGGATCGAGCACGGCCCGGAGGCGGGCATGGACCGGCTGCGCCAGGCGCTCGACCAGTTGGCGGTGGCGCGATGAGCCTCGCCGCGCAAGCCTCCGCCATGCTCGACACGATCGATGTCGCGGCGCTCGGCCCGCGTCGCGTGGGCCGGCTGGCCGCGTTCGACGGCCAGATGCTGGAGGTGACCGGCTTCGTCCAGCCGATCGGTTCGACCGCGCGCGTGATCGACGCGCACGGCCAGCCGACGATCGCCGAGGTGGTCGGTTTCCGCGGCGACCGGGCGATGCTGATGGGTTTCGAGGGCGATCGCGCGCACCTCAACGGCGCGCGGGTCGAGCCCGACGGGTTCGGCGGTTCGGTCGCGGTCGGCGACGGGCTGCTCGGCCGCGTGATCGACGCGCTGGGCAATCCGCTCGACGGGCGCGGGCCGATCAACGCGTCGGCGCGCTGGCCGCTCGCCGGGCGGCCGGGCAATCCGTTGCACAGAACCCGCGTGACCAGGCCGTTCGATCTTGGCGTCCGCGCCGTCAATGCGCTGCTCACCGCAGGCCTCGGCCAGCGTATCGCGCTGATCGCCGGCTCGGGCGTCGGCAAGTCGGTGTTGCTCGGCCAGATGATCGCCGGCGCCGAGGCTGATGTGACCGTCATCGGCCTGGTCGGCGAGCGCAGCCGCGAGGTCACCGATTTCGTCGAGACCAAGCTTGCCGGCGCGCGGCGCGACAAGAGCATCGTCGTCGCCGTCCCGGCCGATCATCCGCCGGTGCTCCGCCTGCGCGCGGCGATGCGCGCCACCGCCATCGCCGAATATTACCGCGCGCAGGGCCTGAAGGTGCTCCTCCTGATCGACAGCCTGACCCGCGTTGCACACGCCCAACGCGAAATCGGCCTATCCCTCGGCGAACCCCCAACGATGAAGGGCTATCCGCCCTCCGCGCTCGCCATGGTGCCGCGCCTCGTCGAGCGCGCCGGCGCCGACGTGCGCACCGGCGGCGCGATCACCGCGGTCTACACCGTCCTCGCCGATGGCGACGACTTGGACGATCCGATCGTCGACACCGCGCGCGCGATCGTCGACGGGCATATCGTCCTCGCGCGCAGCCTGGCCGAACAGGGCGTCTATCCGGCGATCGACATCGGCCGCTCGCTGAGCCGCGTCATGGCCGACGTCGCGGATGAGGCGCACCTCGCCGCCGCGCGCGGCTTCCGCCGGCTTTGGTCGGTGTTCGAGGAAAATCGCGATCTCATCATGATGGGCGCGTACAAGGCCGGCGCCGACGCGGCGATCGACGAAGCGATCGCGCGCCGCCAGGACCTGCTCGCCTTTGTCGGCCAAGGCCAGAAGGAACGCGTCGACCTCGCTGCGGCGCGCGAGCGCCTGATCAAGGAATTCAGCCGATGAAGGTCGCCGTCCAGCGCCGCGAACGGATCAGCCGCGCCCGCCAGGTCCAGCATCTCCAGGCGGCCGCGCAGGCCGCACAGGCCGAGGGGCTGGTCGCGCATCTGAAGGCGCAATCGAGCCAGATCGCCCACCTTTCGACGAGCATGACGCCTGCACCCGGCGGCGCCACCCGCGCTGTCACCTTGTCCAATACCGGTGAGCTCGCCATGCGCCTGCGTGAGGCGCACGTTCAGCTCTCGCGCGCGCTGAGCGAGGCGCAGGTCAAGGCCGCGGAGCGCTCGGCCGAGCGCGTCGAGGCGCGCATCCGCGAGGAAAGCGCCCGTCAGCTGGTCGATCGCGCGCGGGCCGCGCTCGAGGAACTCTACGATCGCCGCATGGCCGCGCTCGCACTGCGCCGCCGTATCGCGGGGACGGAGGAATGATGCCCGTCGCACCGCTTCCGAATCTGCCGTTTCAGCTTCCGGTTCCACCGGTCGCGCCGGTGACGCTCGATTTCACCGCGCTGATACAAGGCGAGGCCGTGCCTGCGCCGATGACCGCGCCGGTCCCCGCACAGGCGCCGGCGCCCGTACCTGTTTTCATCGAGAAAAGCATCGCGCATCCCGCACAGGTCTCGCTGCCCGAACCTGATGCCGCCCAGCCGGACCAGGCGACGTTGCCTACGGAATCCGATCAAACGGCGCTGCCCGCGCCGCCGTCGATCTTAGCGATGCTGCAGCCAGCTCCGCCCGCGCCTGTTTCTACGCCTACGCCCGGCGTGCCGCCGTCCGCGGCTGCTGGGTCCCCCCCCGTTCCCGCTCCCATAGCGCCGCCGGTCTCTGTCGTGCCGGCGATCCAGTCGCTCCCCATTCAGCCCGATGCGCCGCGCCTCGTGCGCGCAGCGCCGATGCTGCCCCCCTCGCCGGTTCCCCTCCCCACGGCGGAACCGGCCCCTCCTGCGGACCCCACGCCGCAGGAGGCTCCTTCTTCAACGCCGCCGGTGGAAAGCGCGCTGTCAGGCGTGCTCCCGGCGGCACCCGATCCTCAGCCGGCTCCCGCAGTCGCACCGCAGTCGCGCGCCGCGGGAGTCGACGCGCAGCCGCAGGCGCCGATCGACACCGCCGATCCGCGCTGGATCGCGCGCCTGGCCGACGAGATCGCACGCACCGCCGGCGACGACGGCCGCGCTCGCTTCCGCCTCAATCCCGAAGCGCTGGGATCGATGGAGGTGACCGTGCGCCATACCGCCGAGGGCGTCTCGGTCCGTTTCGAGGTCGAAAGCGAACAGACCCGCGCGCTGATCGCGCATGTCGAGCATCGGCTGCAGGCTGAAGCGCGGGCGAACGGCCTGCGCATCGCCGAGAC
This sequence comes from Sphingomonas gilva, assembly GCF_003515075.1. Taxonomy (GTDB): domain Bacteria; phylum Pseudomonadota; class Alphaproteobacteria; order Sphingomonadales; family Sphingomonadaceae; genus Sphingomonas; species Sphingomonas gilva. The sequence goes on along the minus strand of NZ_QWLV01000002.1, from coordinate 805,267 downwards.
CCAGGTCGATCTCGCCGGCCAGCACCAGCAGCAGGGCGGCCGTGAACGCCCCGCCGAACAGCCGCTGGTCGCCATCCGCGCCGCCGTCGACACCGATCCCATCCAATCCGGGGGCGAGACTGTCGCCTCCGCCCGTTACGCCTGAGGACCGAAATGAGCGACGAAACCGAAGTTGAAACGCCTGCGCCGAAAAAGAAGGGCAAGAAGAAGCTGTTGCTGATCCTTGGCAGCGCGCTGCTGCTCGCCGGCGGTGCGGCCGGCGGCGGGGTCTATCTGGGCCTGATCGGCAGCCATGCCAGCGCGGCGGACGCCAAGCCGGAGCCCAAGCCTATCGCCTATGTGCCGATCGAAACCAGCTTCACCGCCAATGTGCGCGACAGCGACGCGATCATGCAGCTGTCGATCGGCGTCTCCACCACCGGCGGCGAGGATGCGGCGGCCGCGATCAAGACGCACGAGCTGCCGATCCGATCGGCGGTGCTGATGGAGCTGGCCGAGGCGGAGGGCGATCCGCTGCTCTATAGCGAGGGCAAGAACCAGCTTCGCCGCAAGCTGACCAAGGCGATCAACGGCGTGCTTGCCGAAAAGGCGGGCGAGGCGCGGATCGACGACGTCTATTTCACCAGCTTCCTGATCCAGTGACCGTGGCGGCCGATCTCGATTTCGACGTGCCCGACGTCCGCAGCGTCACGCTGGGCGGGGAGAAGGTGCAGTCGAGCGCCTGGGGCGCGGGCATGGCGCGTATCGGCGAACGCTTCGCCCGGCAATTGCGCGCGCTGATCGATCCGATGATCGACGCCAAGTCGCAGGTCGTGGTCGGCGAGGTCGAGACGCGCCGCTGGGACAGCTGGCGCACCGATCTGCCCGATTTCGCCAGCCTGGGCCTCTATCGCCTGCGCCCGATGAAGGGCGGGATGCTGATCCGCATCGATCCGGGCTTCGTCAGCGGGCTGCTGGAGACCGTCTATGGCGGCCCGGGTCGCGCCTGGAACCGTCCGGTGATGGAGTTCACCCCCGCCGAGGAGAAGCTGCTGGCGAAGCTCCACGACGGCATGGTCGCGGGCCTCGCCGAGGCGTGGAGCGAGGTCGCGCCGCTGCAGCCCGCAGCCGTCGGGCACGAGACCAACCCGGAATTCGCCAATGCCTTCCGCGCCGACGAACAGGTGCTGATCCAGCATTTCACGATCGCCGCGGGCGATATCGCGCCGACCGACATCGCCATCGTCTATTCGCTCGCCGCGATGCGCGCGGTCGAGGCGCAACTGACCGCCAAGGTCCATGACGACGCCGGCCCGTCCGATGAATTGTGGCGGCTGCGCATGGCGACCGCGCTGCAGGAGGTCCGCCTGCCGGTGCGCAGCGTCCTCGCCCGTCCGCAGCTGTCGGTGTCCGAACTGATGGCGCTCAAGCCCGGCGACGTCATCCCGATCACCATTCCCGCCGCGATCCCGCTGCTCGTCGCCAACAAGCGCGTCGCCGCGGGCACGATCGGCGAGAAGAACGGCCTCGCCGCGATCCAGATCACATCCGTCGAAAGAGATCCCAAATGAACGATTTCTCCACCACGCCGCCGATGGCGGACAGCCGCCAGCGCACCGGCCTCGGGCTGCTTTCGGACATCCCGCTGCGCCTGTCGGTCGAGGTCGGCAGCACCTCGCTCCGGCTCGCCGAGCTGCTCGATCTCGCCGAAGGCAGCGTTGTCGAGCTCGACCGCCAGGCGGACGAGCTGCTCGACATCATGGTCAACGGCACGCTGGTCGCGCGCGGCGAGGTGGTGACGGTCAACGGCCGCTACGGCGTGCGCGTGGTCGACGTGGTCGGCGCCGAGGACCGGCTGGCGGGGCTGGAACGCCGCAAATGATGACCGCCTACATCCTGCGCCTCTTGATCCTGCTGCCGCTCGTCGCCGGGCTGGCCTGGGGCGCGCTCTATCTGTGGAAGCGGATGGGCGGCGGCTTCCTGCCGCAGACCCGCGCCAAGCGCCTGCGCGTGGTCGACGCGGTGCCGCTGGGCACCGCGGGCCGCCTCGCGCTGGTCGAGTTCGACGACCGCGCGCTGCTGCTGTCGGTCAGCCGCGCCGGCGTGACGCTGGTGGCGGAGGGCAAGGCGGGCGCGGGCGTGGAGGCGGATGGTGTCCTCTAAGGTCTGTCCTGCTCAGGCTGAATATTTTTCCCGTCGCCCCTGCGAAGGCAGGGGCCTCTGGCGGCAAGAGCGACTTTCGGATGTGCCACAAACCCAGAGGCCCCTGCCTTCGCAGGGGCGACGGGGAATTGTCATGCGTGCGCTGATCCTCCCGCTCGTAGCAATTCTGTTTCTCCTCCTCGCCTCCCCCGCCTTCGCCACGCCGCCGGGCGGGGCGCTCGACCGGGCGGTGAGCACGATCGCCTCGGACGGGCGGCCCTTGTCGCTCTCGTTGCAAATCCTGCTCTTGATGAGCCTGCTGACGGTGCTGCCGTCGCTCGTCCTGATGATGACCAGCTTCACCCGCATCATCATCGTGCTGTCGATCCTGCGCCAGGCGCTGGGCCTCCAGCAGACCCCGCCCAACCAGGTGCTGGTCGGCCTCGCGCTGTTCCTTTCGCTGTTCGTCATGCGCCCGGCGATCGAGCAGATCAGCGCGACCGCCTACACGCCCTATGGCCAGGGGCAGATCAGCATCGAGGAGGCGGTGTCGCGGTCAGGCCAGGTGCTGCACGGCTTCATGGTCCGCCAGACGCGCGAGAGCGACATCAAGCTGTTCGCCGACCTGGCCGAGGCGTCGCCCTTCGCGCGTGCGCAGGATATTCCCTTCACCATCCTGCTGCCGGCCTTCGTCACGTCCGAGCTGAAGACTGCGTTCCAGATCGGCTTTCTGATCTTCCTGCCCTTCCTGATCATCGATCTGGTGGTGGCGGCGACCTTGATGGCCTTGGGCATGATGATGCTTTCGCCCACCATCATATCGATGCCGTTCAAGCTCCTGCTGTTCGTGCTGGTCGACGGCTGGGCGCTGACCATGGGCAGCCTCGCCGCCTCGTTCGGGGGCGGGTAGTGCATCACGACCACTCCGAATTCGTCACCCCGGACTTGTTCCGGGGTCCATCGTGCCAAGAAGCACAGACGGTTGAAATAGTGGCACGATGGATGCCGGAACAAGTCCGGCATGACGGTGGTGTTTTGCGAAGGTCTCGCCGCCGCTGCGGTGCTGGGAAGCTGAGGCCCAACCCATGAACGAAGCCGATTATTTCATCGGCGTGGCGCAGCAGGCCTTGTGGGTGCTGGCGCTCGCCAGCGCGCCGATCCTGATCCCCGCGCTGATCGTCGGCATCGTCATCGGCATGGTCCAGGCGGCGACCTCGATCAACGAGCAGACCTTGTCGTTCGTGCCCAAGCTGGTGATCGTCGCGGTCACGCTCGCGCTGTTCGGCGGCGCGATCCTGATCCTGCTCGCCGATTTCACGCGCGAGATCTTCGCCCGGATACCGGACCTGATGCGGTGATACCCGCCGGGTTCGCCGGGGTCGAGGCGCAGCTGTGGCTGTGGCTGGTGGCGATGATCCGCCCCGGCGCGGCTTTCGTCGCCGCGCCGGTGTTCGGCAACGCCAGCGTGCCCGTCCAGCTTCGCCTGGTCATCGCGCTCGCGCTGGGCATCGCGGCGACCAACGCGGTGCCGATCCCGATGCCGGAAAACGGCCTCGCCAGCATCGCCGGCATCGGCCTGGTCGCGGGCGAGCTGCTCGCGGGCCTCGCGCTCGGCTTCGCGGTGCAGATCGGCTTTTCCGCGGCGATGGTGGCGGGGGAGACGATCGGCAACGCGATGGGCCTGGGCTTCGCCGGGATGGTCGATCCGGCGACGGGCGCGCCGTCCTCGGCGATCAGCCAGTTCCTCTCGCTGCTCGCGACCTTCCTGTTCCTCGCGATCGGCGGGCATCTCGCGCTCGCCGGCATCATCGTCGACAGCTACAAGGCGCTGCCGCCGGGCGGCGGGCTGATGGGAGCCGACGCGCTGGAGGGGCTGGTGCTGTTCGGCGGGCACGTCTTCGCCGCCGGGCTGGTCATCGCGCTGCCGGTTGGCTTCGCGCTGATCCTGGTGCAGATCGTCATGGGGATGCTCGCGCGCTCGGCCCCCAGCCTCAACCTGTTCGCGGTCGGCCTGCCCGCCACCTTGCTCGCCGGACTGGTGCTGATGGCGATCGCGACGCCGGTGATGGGCGACGCGCTGATCGCCTCGCTCACCGCCGGCCTCGAAGCGGCACGCGACTTGCTACGCTAGAGCCATGTCCGAGCAGCCCGATCAGGACCAGAAGACCGAAGCGCCGACGCAGAAGCGCGTGCGCGACGCGCGCGAGAAGGGCGACGTCCTCCAGTCGCGCGACCTGGGGGGCGCGCTGGTCGTGCTTGCGGGGGCGGCGTGGTTCGCCGTGGCGGGCGCCTGGGCGATGGGGGCGCTCGGCGACATGGTGGCCGATGCGCTCAGCTTCGATGCGCGCGATATCGGCGATTTCCAGCCGGGGATGCGGGCGTTGACGCTGATCGTCGCGATCCTGCTGCCGCTCGGCTCACTGCTCGCGCTGACCATGGCCGCGGCGATCCTTGGCCCGGCGCTGCTCGGCTCGCTCGGCTTCCGCTCGGGCGCGATGGCGTTCAAGGCCGACCGGATGAATCCGATCTCGGGCGTCAAGCGGATGTTCGGTCTGCAGGGCGTGATCGAGCTGGGCAAGAGCCTGGCCAAGGTGATCGTGCTCGGCGCGGTCGGCTATCTGGTGATCGAGGCCAACCGGCCGGTGATCTTCGGCCTCGCCCAGGCCGACCCGCGCGAGGCGATCGCCGATATCGGCGCGATCTTCGCGCAGGTGGTGCTGGCGATGGCGGGCGGCCTCGCGGTCATCGCGCTTGCCGACGTGCCGCTGCAATGGCTGCAGCGCGCGCGCAAGCTGCGCATGTCCAAGCAGGAGATCAAGGAGGAGCACAAGCAGACCGAAGGCTCGCCCGAGCTGAAGGCGGCGCTGCGCCGCCGGCAGTACGAGATGGCGCGCACCCAGACGCGCGGCGCCATCGCCGAGTCGACGGTGGTGCTGGTCAACCCAGCGCATTTCGCGGTCGCGCTGCGCTACCGCCCCGGCACCGACGCCGCGCCCGTGGTCGTCGCGCGGGGGAGGGGGGTGCTGGCGCAGGCGATCCGCGATCTTGCGGCGGAGGGCGAGGTGCCGGTGCTGCGCTATCCGCTGCTCGCCCGCGCGATCTATTTCACCGCGCGCGCCGGCGACATCGTCCGCGACGACCTGTTCGTCGCGGTCGCATCGGTGCTTGCCTTCGTGTTCAACCTCGACGCCGCGCTCGCCGCCGGCCGCGCCCAGCCCGACGTCGATGTGCCGGAGGGCGCGCGCTTCGACGAGGATGGCCGGCCGATCGTCTAGGATCGACATTCGGGGGGTGGTTCACGGAGGCGAGGAAGGAAGAATGGTTCACGCGAAGGCGCGAAGGCGCGAAGAAAGAAGAAGGGGTTCGCGCAGAGACGCGGAGGCGCAGAGAGGTGGTTTTGCCGCGTCAGCGGCTCTCATCTTTTCGCAGGATCCCGCTTGCCGCAGCGGAGCGAGGTGACATGCGCTTCGCGCAGGTTTCGGCATCTCTGCGTCTCTGCGCGAACCAATCTTCTTCATTCTTCTTCGCGCCTCCGCGCCTTCGCGTGAACCAATCTCTTCGAACGTCGATACCGGGCGCTTGCGGCACGTCGGGATGGGCCCCTGCCTCAGCCGAAGGCTGAGTTTATCCTGAGCGCCTGCCTTGCAGGCAGTCGAAGGGCAGGGGCGACAGGAATTTTGCCATCGGCGAGATCACTCAAATGGCCGCGAAATTGATTATCCAACCATCACCGATCGCTTAATCCGCGCCCCCTGTCGCCGTTATCCCCCATGGACAGGGGACAGGCACGATGGTTTCGATCACAAACGCGCTGGGCATCGGATCGGGGATCGACATCGCCGCGCTGGTGGCCGATCTCGCCAATGCTTCGCGCGCGCCGCGCGAGGCCGCGATCGCCAGGCGCGAGGCCGCCAACGCCGCGCAGGTCTCCGCGCTCGCCGGGCTGAAAAACGCGCTGGACGGCTTCGCCACCAGCCTCGAGACGCTGTCCACCAGCGGCTCGCTTTCGACCCAGCCGCTGGTGTCGGACAGCGCGGTGCTCGCCGCGACCGCCTCGCGCGGCGCGGCGCTCGACGGATTTTCGGGGCAGGTCGAGGTGGTCCGCCTCGCCACCGCGCAATCGATGGTGTCGGGCGGCTTCGCCGACGCCGGCGCGCCGATCGGTCAGGGCGACCTGACGCTGAGCATCGGCGGCGTCGATCACACGATCGGCATCACCGCGGCCAATGACAGCCTGTCCGGCCTCGCCGCCGCGATCAACGCGGCCGAGAGCGGCGTCACCGCCACCATCCTGCGCGACGGGGGCCTGTCCAAGCTCGTCCTGCGCGGCCCTTCGGGCGCGGCAGGGGCCTTTTCGCTTTCCGGCGGGCCGGCGATGACCCAGGTACAGGCGGCGGGCGACGCCGAACTCACCATCGACGGCGTCGGCATCACCCGCGCGTCGAACCGCATCGACGATCTCTTCGCCGGGGTGACGATCGACCTCAAGAAGACGGGGCAGGCGACGCTCTCGACCGAGCGCCCGACCACCGCGATCAAGCAGGCGGTCTATGATTTCGCCAGCGCCTACAACCAATTGGAGGCGGCGCTGGACGATGCCGGCGCCAGCGGTCTCGAGGGCGAGCCCGGCCCGCTGCGCGGCAGCGCCGCATTGCGCGACATGCGCGCCAAGCTTGCCGCCCTGGTTTCGGCCAGGCTGTCGACCGGGGCCGGCCCCCAGTCGCTGGGCGAGATCGGCGTCAAGACCGGCCGCGACGGCGCGCTCACCGTGGACGCCACGCTGCTCGACGCCGCGATCGCCGCGAACCCCCAGGCGGTCGAGCGCATGTTCAGCCCGGCGATCACGGTCGACAGCCCGCTGGTGCGCGTCACCAGCCTTTCCGGCGCGGTCAAGCCGGGAACCTATGCGCTCAGCAACCTGGTGCCCGCGTCCGGCGGCTCGCCCGCCGGCGGCAGGATCGACGGCGTGGCGGCGAGCGCCGACGGCGCGATCCTCTCGGCCGTCACCGGCGATGCGAAGGGGCTGTCGTTCGAGGTACTGGGCAGCGTCGCTTCCGCCACCGTCACCGTCGACACCGGCCTTGCCGCCGCGATGGCCGCGATCCGCGACCTGCTCACCGCCGAGCAGGGCAGCTTCACCACCGCCAACGACCGCCTTGCCGCCGAGGCCAGGACGCTCGCCGGCGAACGCGAGAAGATGGAGCTGAGCGCCGACGCCTATGAGGCGCGGATCAAGGCCAGCTTCACCGCGATGGAGGCGCGCGTCACCGCGATGAAGGCGACCCAGGCCTATCTGCAGCAGCAGATCGATATCTGGACCGGCGCGGACGATTGATGCGGCCATGTACATCGCCCCCGATCGCCCCGACGCCGCGAGCCTCTACGGCCGGATAGAGCTTGCCGGCCGCGTCGAGAACGCCGACCCGCATGCGCTGGTGATGCTGCTGTTCGACGAGCTCGAAGTGGCGATGCTGCGCGTTCGCCGCGCGGTCGAGCAGGGGCGCGTGGCGACGGCGCTGCCGCGCGCGATGGACATCGTCCAGGCGCTCAGGATGAGCATCGACCATCAGCGCGGCGGCGATCTCGCGGCGTCGCTGTCGGCGGTGTACGAGGAGGCGCTCGCCCATCTGGTGCTGGGGGCGCAGCGGCGCTCGGCCAAGCGGATCGCGCACGCCCAGGCGATGATCCGCGACATCGCCGACGCCTGGCGGCAGATCGGCTGAGGCGCTCAACCGGCCTTGCGCAGGCCGTATTTGTTCATCTTCTCGATCAGCGTCGTGCGCTGGAGCGAGAGAAGCCGGGCGGCGTCGGCCACCACGCCGTTCGCCTGATCGAGCGCGCGGCGGATATGGTCGTGCTCGACCTCCGCGACGATCGATTTGAGATCGACCGGCTCGCTCGCGTGCACGGGCGGCAGCGGCAGCGGCAGCGGAGCGGGCGATGCGGGCGCGATCGGCAGATCGATCGGGGCGGGCGCGGCCACCGGCATCGCCGCATCCAGCGGCGCGGGCGGGCTGATCGCCTCCCACAGCGCCTGCTGCTCGATGCGCCGCCGGGGCAGGCCGCGGTGGACCAGCGCGTCGACCTCCGCCGCGCCGACGGTCTTGCCCGCATGGAGGATGCAGCCGCGCTCGACGAAGTTCCTGAGCTCGCGGACGTTGCCCGGCCAGTGATGCTGCATCATCTGCGCGATCGCCTCCCCGGTCGGGCGGAAGGCGCGCGCGGACGGCGCCAGCGTATCGAGGAAATAGGCGAGCAGCTGGGGCACGTCCTCGATCCGCTCGGCGAGCGAGGGCAGGTGGATCGGGAACACCGCCAGCCGGTAGAACAGATCCTCGCGGAAGCTCTGCTGGCGGATCGCGCTGTCGATGTCGCGGTGGGTCGCCGAGACGATGCGCGTGTCGATCGGGATGGGGTTGCGCGACCCGACGCGGGTGACGGTGCGCTCCTCGAGCACGCGCAGCAGCTTGACCTGCATCACGCCGGGCATGTCGCCGATCTCGTCGAGGAACAGCGTGCCGCCGGAGGTGCTTTCGAAGCGCCCCTTGACCTGCGCCACCGCGCCGGTGAAGGCGCCGCGTTCGTGGCCGAACAGCTCGGATTCGAGCAGGTCGGCTGGCACCGCGCCGCAGTTCATCGCCGAAAAGGCGCGCGCCGAGCGGCGGCTGCGATCATGGATGGCGCGCGCGACCAGTTCCTTGCCGCTGCCCGAAGGGCCGGTGACGAGCACTGTCGCATCGGTCGGCGCGACCATGCCGATCAGCGCGCGGACCTCGCGCATCGCGTCGCTGTCGCCGACAAGCTCGGGGGCGCTCAGACGTTCGGGGACGACTTCGAGGAAGGCGGCGCTCGCCATGTTCAAGCGACGGTCACTGAACGCACGGAACAAACGCGAAAACGATTACGTCCCATTATGCGCGCTGCCTCGAATGTGGGGGAAACGGGATCGCCGCATCATAGCCTGCTGGAAAAACAATGGCTTGAAAACCGCCAATCGGTTCCATTTTGAATTGTCTGACCATTCAATCCGGATCGAATCCGGCCGGTCAGAACGTGTTGCGCCAGAGCGCGGTGAGCCGCTCGATATCGGTCATCGCGCGCGGCGTGGGGTTGAGCAGGGTGCGCCGCTTGTCGCCGGGATCCGGGCGCTTCGATACATAGCCGTCGGCCTCCATCGTTGCGATCCAGCGCAGCGCGGTGGAGGTGGGAACGCCCGATACCGCGACCGCATCGGACACCGCGACCTGGCGTCCCTCGCGGTTCGATACGTAGAGATCGAGCAGGATGGTGAGCGCCGGCCCGTCGAAATAGCCCGCCGGCAGGAAGCGCCGGCGGCCGGTGCGGATGGTCAGCAGCCGCTTGGCATAGTCCAGCGCGTCGGCGGGCGTCGCCTCCGTCGGCGGCGGCGCCTTCGGGACCTTCGGCCCCCCATCGCGCAAGCGCAGGACGTCGAGGAGTTCGCTCAGCGTCTCCTTGATCTCGACGAGATCGGAATCCTCATGGCGCGAGAAGGGCCGGAAATTCATAGGCGGGGCGCGACCTTCATTCGAGCCCGTCAAAAGGATGCGCGCCCCATCGCGCTCCCCGTTCACGGGCGGCATCTACGGTCCCCACCGTCCCGGCGAACCGGGCGGAAGGCAGCCTAACCCCCCGATTTGTCCCTGTCCACAGGTGCATTGCAAGCTTGCTAGCACGCGCTCAACCGGGCACGCTGTCGGCGAAGGAGCAAGGGATGGCGGGCGTTCGGCTGCAGGGCATCGACAAGGCGTTCAGCGAGACGCGCGTGCTGTCCGGCATCGATCTGGACATCGCCGATGGCGAGTTCGTCGTGTTCGTCGGGCCTTCGGGCTGCGGAAAATCGACGTTGCTCAGGATCATCGCCGGGCTGGAGGAACCGACCGCGGGCGACGTGCTGATTGGCGGAGAAAGGGTCAACCACCTGTCGCCCGCCGATCGCGGGATCGCGATGGTGTTCCAGTCCTACGCGCTCTATCCGCAGATGAGCGTCGCGGAGAATATGGGTTTCGCGCTCAAGCTCGCCGGCGTGGCCAAGGCGGAGATCGCGCACGCGGTCGCGGCGGCGGCGGAGACGCTCGGCATCACTCAGCTGCTCGACCGCAAGCCGCGCGCCTTGTCCGGCGGGCAGCGCCAGCGCGTCGCGATCGGCCGGGCGATCGTGCGGCAGCCGCGCGTGTTCCTGTTCGACGAGCCGCTGTCCAACCTGGACGCGAGCCTGCGCGTGCGGATGCGCTACGAATTCGCGCATCTGCACAAGGTTCTGGGCACGACGATGATCTACGTCACGCACGATCAGATCGAGGCGATGACGCTGGCGGACCGGATCGTGGTGCTGAACGGCGGCCGGATCGAGCAGGTGGGCGCGCCGATGCACCTGTACGAACATCCCGCGACCGCGTTCGTCGGCGGGTTCATCGGATCGCCGCGGATGAACATGCTGGGCGGTGCGCTGGTGCGGGCGGACGAATATGCCGCCGAGGTCAAGCTGGCAGGCGGTCAGCAGCTGCGCGTCGCCGTCGATGCGCGCAAGGCGAGCGCCGGCGATCCCGTCACCGTCGGGCTGCGGCCCGAGCATGTTCGCCGTGACGAGCCAGCCAATCGGCTGACCGGCGCGGTCCGTTTCGTCGAGACGCTCGGCGGCAGCGCCTTCGCCTATCTCGATCTCGCCGGACAGGCCGATACGCTGACCTGCCAGATCGAGGGCGCGATCGACCCCGGCGTCGAATCGCTCGAATTGGGCGTGGCGGCCGAACGGCTGTACCTGTTTGCGGAGGATGGCGGCGCCTTCCCGCGCACCGCCGGGAATCCAGACATCGCCGCCGGGAAGATTTCGCTTGCCGGGGTATGAAACCGGTTACATAAATCGGGGCGAAGCGCCCCCAGAGCGTTGATCGCAGAGGATCCGGGGAACCATGGCGACAGGCGGCCGCGCCATCACGATACGCGACGTTGCCCGTGCGGCGGGCGTTTCGGTGGCGTCCGCCTCGCGCGCGCTGAACGGCCACAGCAACGTCGCCGAACCGATGCGCCACCGCGTGACCGAGGCGGCGCGCGCGCTTCACTATGTGCCGCATCTGGGCGCCCGCAGCCTCTCCACCCGGCGGACGGGGGCGATCGGCGTGGTGCTGCCCGATCTATTCGGCGAGTTCTTCTCGGAAATGATCCGCGGCATCGATTCGGCGGCGCATCGCCAGGGACTGCAACTGCTGCTCGCCAACATGCACGGCGACGCGCGCGAGACCGAGACCGCCCTTCGCGCGATGCGGGGGCGGGTCGACGGACTGATCGTCATGTCCCCCACGGTCGGCGCGGATTTCCTCGGGCGGCACCTGCCCGAAGGGATGCCGGCGGTGGTGATCAACGGCGGCGCGGCGGGGCGCAGCTGCATCGTGGTGGACAGCCATGCCGGCGCGCGCGCGGCGGTGGCGCATCTCGTCGAGCGCGGCGCCCGCAAGCTGGCGCATATCGCGGGGCCGACGGACAATGTCGACGCGCAGGAACGCGTGCGCGGCTTCCGCGAAGCGGTGGCCGATCTGCTCGGCGATGCCGATCCGATCGTGTTCCAGGGGGATTTCGCGGATGAATCGGGGCGGTCCGCGGGCATGGCGCTGGCGAGGGAAGCGCACGGCGTCGACGGGGTCTTCGCGGCCAACGACATGATGGCGGTGGGGTGCCTCGATGCGCTCGCCGAATCCGGCATCGACGTGCCGGGCCGGATGATGGTGGTCGGTTTCGACGACGTGCCGATCGCGCGCTATGCCCGGCCGTCGCTCACCACGATGCGCGTGGCGATCGCCGATATCGGCCGCCGCGCCTTCGAACGGCTGCAATCCTCGATCGACGCGCCGGCGTCGGTCTCCGCCCCGACCGAACGGATCGTGCCGGAGCTGATCGTTCGCCAATCCACCGGCGGCGACCGCCAGGGGGGAGCACGGCCCGGACTTGAGCACACACCCTAGCGTTTCGCCCCTGGAGATCGCCATGTTCACCCGCCGCCGCATGATCGGCCGTTCCGCGCTCGGGCTCGCCGGGCTCGCGGCGGCGGGCTGCACACCCGTGACCCGCCCGCCGTCGGCGTCCGACGGCGTGCTGGTCGAAGATCTGCAGCGCCGCACCTTCCAGTTCTTCTGGGACACCACCGACGCCCGCACCGGCCTTGCGCCCGATCGCTGGCCGACCAGGAGCTTCGCCAGCATCGCCGCGATCGGCTTTGCCCTGACCGCCTACGGCGTCGGCGTGTCGCGCGGCTGGGCGACGCGGGCCGAGGCGCGGTCGCGCACGCGCGCGACGCTCGAATTCCTCGCCGCCGCGCCGCAGGGGCCGGCCGCGCGGGGGATGAGCGGGCACAAGGGCTTCTTCTACCATTTCCTCGACATGGAGCAGGGCCGCCGCTTCGACCGGACCGAGCTTTCGACCATCGACACGGCGCTGCTGATGGGCGGCGTGCTGTTCGCGCAGGGCTTCTTCGACGGCGGCGATACCGACGAGAAGCGCATCCGCGCGCTCGCCGATCAGCTCTACACCGCAATCGAATGGACGTGGATCCGCCCCCGCGCGCCGTTCATCTCGATGGGCTGGCATCCGGAGACGGGCTTCATCCCGCATGACTGGGACATCTACAACGAAGCGCTGCTGCTCCACATCCTCGCGCTCGGATCGCCGACGCATGCGGTGGAGCCGGAATATTGGCCGGCGCAGACCGCGCGGTTCGAGCCGAGCTGGGGAACGCACTGGGGCCAGCAGCATCTGCACTTCGCGCCGCTGTTCGGCCACCAGTACAGCCATATGTGGATCGATTTCCGCGGCATCCGGGAGCCGTATATCGCATCCAAGGGCATGGATTATTTCGAGAACAGCAGGCGGGCGACGCTGGCGCAGAAGGCCTATGCCGACGCCAATCCGAAAAAATGGACCGGCTATGGCGGCGATATCTGGGGGCTGACGGCGTGCGACGGGCCGGGCGACTTCACCCTGCCGATCGACGGCGTCGGCCGCGAATTCCACAGCTATTCCGCGCGCGGCCCGGGCGAGCGCGACGACGGCACCATCGCGCCCACCGCCGCCGCCGGATCGATCGCCTTCGCTGCCGAGATCGTCGTCCCCGCGATCGACGCGATGCACGCGCGCTACGGGCGTGGCATCTGGGGCCGGTACGGCTTTTGGGATTCGTTCAACCCGACCCTGACCGAAGCGCCCGAAAAGGGCCTGCAGCACGGCAGGATCGTGCCCGGCATCGGCTGGGTAGACGGCGACTATCTGGGGATCGACCAGGGGCCGATCGTGCTGGGGATAGAGAACTGGAAGACCGGGCTGGTCTGGCAGGTGATGCGCAAGAATCCGCACATTGTGCGCGGGCTGAGGCGCGCCGGCTTCACCGGCGGGTGGCTCGACGCGGCGTGAGCGCGATGCGCCTCTCGCGCCGGCAGGCGCTGGCGGGGGCGCTCGCCCTTCCGGCGCTCGCCGCGTGCGGGCGGCGCGATCCCGTAGGCACGCTGCGTTTCTGGGCGATGGGCAACGAGGCGGCGCATGTGCCGAAGCTGGTGCCGGCGTTCGAGAGCGCGCACGCCGGCATCTCGTTGAGCATCCAGGCGCTGCCCTGGACTGCGGCGCATGAAAAGCTGCTGACGGGCTTTGCCGGCAGCTCGCTCCCCGCGGTCAGCCAGATCGGCAATTCGTGGCTCGCCGAGCTCGCCGCGATCGGCGCGATCGAGCCGCTGCCCGAGGATCAGAGCGCGCTGACCACCGACCAGTTTCCCGCGGTGCTCGACACCAACCGCATCGGCGGCAAGGTGTACGGCGTGCCGTGGTATGTCGACACGCGCCTGCAATTCTATCGCACCGATCTGCTGGCGGAGGCCGGATATGACGCGCCGCCCGAAACCTGGCCGGCGTGGAAGGCGATGCTCCACAAGGTGAAGGCCGCGGCGGGGGAAGGGAACTTCGCCATCCTGCTGCCGGTCAACGAGTTCGAGCAATTGCTGACCTTCGCCCTCCAGCAGCCCGAGCCGCTGTTGCGCGAGGGCGGCGCGCGCGGGAATTTCCGCAGCGATGGGTTCAAGGCCGCGCTCGCCTTCTACAAATCGCTGTTCGACGAGCGGCTGGCCCCGCTCGCCGCCAACACACAGATCAGCAACGTCTGGAACGAGTTCGCGCGCGGCTTCTTCTCGGTCTATCTCTCCGGCCCCTGGACGGTGGGCGACATGAAGTCGCGGCTGCCGGCCGATTTCCAGGACCAATGGGCGACCGCGGCGATGCCCGGGCCCGATGGGCCGGGCGCGTCGGCGCCGGGCGGATCGAGCCTCGTCGTGTTCAAGGGCGCGCGCGACCCCGCCGCCGCCTGGGCGTGGGTGCGCTATCTGAGCCAGCCGCCGGTGCAGGCGCGTTTCAACGCGCTGTCGGGCGATCTGCCCGCGCGGCCTTCGGCCTGGGAGCTGGCGGGGCTGCGCGCCGATCCGCTGATGCGGCCTTTCGCCGAACAGCTCGAACGCGCCAAGGCGGTGCCCAAGGTGCCCGAATGGGAGCGGATCGTGACCGAGATGCAGGTGGTGGCCGAACGCTGCGTGCGCGGGCAGTTCACCGTCGACCAGGCGGCCGCCGAGATCGACCGCCGCGCCGACCGGTTGCTCGAAAAGCGGCGCTGGATGCTTGAGCAGGGTCGCGCGCTGTGAGGCGAAGCCGCGCGCCCTGGCTGTTCGTCAGCCCCGCGCTGCTGGCGATCGGGCTGTTCTTCGCGGTGCCAGCGATCGCCAGCCTGTTCCTCTCCTTCACCGATTTCGACATCTACGCGCTCGCCGATCTCGCCAATCTGCGCTTCGTCGGCCTGCAGAATTACGGCCGGCTGATCGAGAATCCGCTGTTCTGGCGGGCGATGGGCAACACCTTGTGGTTCGTCGTGATCGGCGTGCCGCTGACGGTGGGGCTGAGCCTCGCCGCCGCGCTGCTGGTCAACGCGCGCACGCTCAAATGGCGGCCGGTCTGGCGCGTCGCGCTGTTCGCGCCCTATGTGACGACCTTGGTCGCGACCGCGGTGGTGTGGCGATACCTGCTCCACACGCGCTACGGCCTGGTCAATTACGCGCTCGGCTGGTTCGGCATCGAGCCGATCGACTGGCTGGGCAGCCCGACCGCGTCGCTGCCCGCGATCCTGATCTTCGTCGCGTGGAAGACCTTCGGCTACAACATGATCATCTTCATGGCGGCGCTGCAGACCGTGCCGCACGAGCTGCATGAGGCGGCGCGGATCGACGGGGCGGGGCCGTGGGCGCGCTTCCGCCATGTGACTTTGCCCGCGATCGCGCCGGTGGTGCTGCTGGTCAGCATCCTTTCGGTCGCCGGCTTCTTCCAGCTGTTCGCCGAGCCTTATGTGATGACGCAGGGCGGCCCGGCGCAATCGACCGTGACGGTGCTCTACTTCATGTATGAAGAGGGCTTCAAATGGTGGAACCTGGGATCGGGCGCGGCGGTGGCGTTCATCCTGTTCGTGATGATCTTCGCGGTGACGATGGCGCAGCTCGCCGTTGCGAGGCGGGCGGAACGCGCATGAGGTGGAGCGCCGAACGCTGGCTGCTGACCGCCGCCGCGGCAATCGTCGCGCTGGTGACGCTCGCGCCGCTCCTGTGGATGCTGAGCGTCTCCTTCATGGCGCCGGGCGAGGCCGCGGCCTTCCCGCCGCCGCTCATCCCGACCGACCCGACGCTCGCCAATTATCGCGAGCTGTTCGTCACCTACGGAATCGGCCGCTATTTTGGGAACAGCCTGGCGCTGGCGACGCTCGCCACCATCCTCGCGTTGATCTTCACGGTCCCCGCCGGCTACGCCTTCGCCAAGCTCAAGTTCAAGGGCCGCGACCGGATATTCCAGGCGCTGGTCGGCGCGCTCGTCATCCCGGGGCAGATCGGCATGCTGCCGCTGTTCCTGATGCTCAAGGGCATGGGGCTGGTGAACAGCTATGCCGGCGCGCTGGTGCCTTGGCTGGCGGGCATCTTCGGCATCTTCCTGGTGCGGCAATATTGCCTGTCGATCCCCGACGAGATGCTCGAGGCCGCGCGCGTCGACGGGGCAAGCGAGGGGCGCATCTTCACGTCGATCGTGCTGCCGATGCTGACGCCGATCCTCGTCACGCTGGCGCTGTTCGTGTTCCTGGGCAGCTGGAACGACTTCATGTGGCCGCTGATCATCCTGGCCGATCAGGACCTCTACACGCTGCCGGTGGCGCTCGCCGCGCTCAGCCGCGAGCATGTCCAGGACAATGAGCTGATGATGGCGGGCAGCGTGGTGACGACCTTGCCCGTGCTGATCCTCTTCCTCGCGCTGCAGCGCTTCTACATGAGCGGGCTGCTGGCGGGGAGCGTGAAGGGATGAGGCTGGCGACGGCAGCATAATCCTCCCCCTGCGAAGCAGGGGGAGGGGGACCATGCGCAGCATGGTGGAGGGGGAATGCGGCAAGCGGTGCGCTCGGGGCTTTCCCCCTCCACCAGCCTGCGGCTGGTCCCCCTCCCCCGCTGAAGCGAGGGAGGATTTGATTACGGGCCAAGCCATCGGCCGAGCCAGCGCGCCGCCTCCGCCGGGCTTCGCTTGTCGGCGTCGCGATCGACCATGTAGTTGGCCTCGCGCATCGCCTCGACCGGGATCGCGCCGATCAACGGCCTGAGCGCGGCGGCGAATCGCGCGTCGTCCGCGCGGCCCGGTGCGATTAACAGCACGGCGTCGTAGCCGGGGATCGCGCCCCGATTGTCCTCCAGCATGGCGAGGTCCTGCGCGGCGATGCGCCCGTCCGAGGAGAAGGCGGTGATCACGTCCGCGCGTCCGCTCGCCACCGCGCGGTACATGAAGCTGGGATTGTAGGCGCGGGTCGAGGCGAAACGCATGGCATAGACGTCGCGCACCGCGGCCCATTCGGGCCGGTCGAGGAATTCGAGATCGCTGCCGAGCGCGAGCTGGGGCGAGGCGCGGGCGAGATCGTCGAGCGTGGCGATGCCGCGCCGGGCGGCCGCCTCGCGCTTCATCGCGAAGGCATAGGCGTTCTCGAAACCGAGCGCGCCGAGCAGGCGGACGCCATGCTCGCGCGCCGCCCAGGCCGATACGCCAGCGACGATCGCGTCGCGCGGCGGCGTATCGGTGCGGCGCATCTGGTTGGTCCAGATCGTGCCCGAATAATCGACATAGACATCGATATCGTCGGCCGCGAGCGCGCTGAAGGCGACCGCCGAACCCAGACCCTCGCGGTAGCGAACCGCATAGCCGGCATCCTCCAGCCGCTGGCCGATCAGCCGGGCGAGGATGAACTGTTCGGAGAAATTCTTCGCGCCGATGGTGATGGCGGGCCGGGCCGGGGCCAGCACCGGCGCGAAGGCCAGCAGGACGGCGGCGCCGAGCACGCCCAGCGCCGCGATCACCCGCTTACGCCGCCGCATCGCAAGCCCCCGCTCGACCACGCCGAGCAGCGCGTCGACGCCGAGCGCGAGCGCGGCGGCGGCGAGGCAGCCGACCAGCACCAGGCTCCAGTTCTGCGTCTGCAGGCCCGAGAAGATCATGTCGCCGAGCGACGGCTGGCCGACCGTGGTCGAGAGCGTCGCCGCGCCGATCGTCCATACCGCCGCTGTGCGGATGCCCGCCATCAGCACGGGTGCTGCGAGCGGCGCCTCCACCAGCCGCAGCTTTTGCGCGGGGGTCATGCCCACGCCGTCGGCGGCTTCGATGATCGCGGGATCGAGGCCGGTCAGTCCGGTCACGCCGTTCCTGAGGATCGGCAGCAGCGCATAGAGCGTCAGCGCGAGCAGCGCCGGGAGGAAGCCGAGCGCTGGGACCCCGCCGCCGACCAGGCCCGAAAGCGCCAGCAGCAGCGGATAGAACAGCGCCAGCAGCGCCAGGCTGGGGATCGTCTGGACGAAGCTCGCAAAGCCCAGCGTCCAGCGGGCGAGCGCGGGACGGCGCGCCGAGATGATGGCGAGCGGCAGTGCGACCGCCAGACCAAGCGCGAGCGCCGCCATCGCCAGCAGCAGGTGCTGCGCGGCGAGATCGGGCACGCGGGCGAGGGTGGCGTTCATTCGCGCTCCAATGCGCGCAGCCGCTCGGCCTGGCGGCGGGGGACGGCGACCAGCGCCTCGGCCTCTTCGCCCGCCTTGCCCGCGATCAGATCGGCGGGCAAGGCATCGGCGGCGATGCGGCCATGATCCATCACCAGCACCCGATCGGCGATCAGCAGCGCCTCCGCCATGTCGTGCGTGACCAGAAGGGTGGTGAGGCCGAGCTGGTCGTGCAGCGCGCGGACCCTCTCGCCCAGCTGGTCGCGCGTCACGGGGTCGAGCGCGCCGAACGGCTCATCCATCAGCATCAGATCGGGCTCGGTCGCGAGCGCGCGGGCGACCCCGACGCGCTGGCGCTGGCCGCCCGACAACGCATCGGGCATGCGGCGCGCGAAATCGGCCGGAAGGTCGACCATCTCCAGGAGTTCAGCGACGCGCCCATTCTCCGCGCGGCCGTCAATCCTGAGGCCGATGGCGATGTTCTCAGCCACGGTCATGTGCGGGAGCAGGCCGATATTCTGGAAGACATAGCCGATGCGGCGGCGCAGGCGGTGCGGTTCCTCGCCGGCCACGTCGCCGCCGTCGATGAAGACGCGGCCGGCGGTCGGTGCGATCAGCCGGTTGATCGTCTTGAGCAGGGTCGATTTGCCGGAACCGGAGCTGCCCACCAGCGCAACGAAGCTGCCCGGCGCGATGTCGAGGTCGATTCCCGCGAGCGCGGCGGTGTCGCCATAATGCTTGGTGACGCCCTCGAAACGGACGGCGGGGCCAGCGGTGGTCATGCCTCTTTAGAACCCCTCGTCCCGTCCCTGTCGAGCGGCTATGGGAAGCGAAAGGGAGAGGGGCATGGCGGAGAAGGCGATCTTCATTTCGGGCGGCGCGTCGGGCATCGGTCGGGCGGTGGCGACACTGTTCGCCGCCAAGGGCTGGCGTGTCGGTATCGGCGATGTCGATGCGGCGGCGATGGCGGCGACCGCGGACGCATTGGGGGTGGAGGCGCATGCGCTCGACGTGCGCGATTACGACCAGTGGGTTGCCGTGCTCAACGCCTTCACGCGCGGCGGGCCGCTGCATGTGCTGCACAACAATGCGGGGATCGCGCAGGGCGGGCCCTATGGCGAGATCGGGCGCGACGAGATCGACCGGGTGACCGACATCAACTTCCGCGGCGTGCTGTACGGCGCGCGGGCGGCGTTCCCGCACCTTGCGCGCACGCCGGGATCGTGCCTGCTCAACACCGCCTCGGCCTCGGCGATCTGGGGCGCGCCGGGGCTGTCGGCCTATTCGGCGACCAAGTTCGGCGTGCGCGGGCTGACCGAGGCGCTGGACGGCGAATGGGCGGCGGCGGGCATCCGCGTCAGGTCGCTGATGCCGGGCTTCATCGATACGCCGCTGTTGAAGGCGAGCATCGCCGGCAGCAACCAGACCGCGCGCGAGAAGGTGGTCGAGGCCGGGCTGGAGTTCACGCCCGTGGAGGAGGTGGCGCAGGCGGCGTGGGATCTGGTCCATAGCGACAAGGCGCTGCACGCCCATGTCGGGCCGACCGCGCGCCGGCTGGCCTTCGCCGCGCGCTGGCTGCCGGGGAAGCTGAGAAGGCAGCTCAAGGCGCGGAGTTTGGGGGCTTGAATTACTCCACCAGCTCCTCGATCGCCTCGGCCATTTCGATGTCCCGAGGGCTGAGGCCGCCGGCGTCGTGGGTGGTGAGGAGGATGGTCACGCGGTTGTAGACATTGGACCATTCGGGATGGTGATCGGCCTTTTCGGCGATGAGCGCGACCTGCGTCATGAAGCCGAAGGCCTGGTTGAAATCGTCGAAGATGAATTCGCGAAGGATCGCGTCGCGCGCCTCATCATAGTCCCATTCGGGCAGGCCATCGAGCGCGTCGGCACGCTCGGCTTCGCTCAGGGCCTCTACCACATCTTCCTCCATCACCGGTTCCGGCCTATGTCGCAGCGATGACGAGCCGAGGTCAACAGATCGCGCCGGGGGCGGACATATTCGAGACGCTGGCGCGGGCGGCGTTCGAGCGACTGCCGCCGGCGTTCCGCGATCAGCTGGGCGACGTCGTGATCCGTATCGAGGAGTTCGCCGACGCCGAGCAGCTGGCGAGCGTCGATCTCGACGATCCGTGGGAGCTGACCGGGCTCTACACCGGCATCCCGATGGGCGAGAAGTCCGCATTCCACAGCGCGCAGCAGCCCGACATGATCCACCTGTTCCGCCAGCCGCTGCTCGCCGAATGGTGCGAGAGCGGGGTCGATCTGGCCGATCTGGTCAACCATGTCGTGGTGCACGAGGTGGGCCACCATTTCGGCCTGTCGGACGACGACATGCACGCGCTGGAAGACGCGGCGGAGTGAGCGCGGAACTCGCGTTCGGAGACGTGACGTGCGTGCGCGGGGGACGGGCGCTGTTCGAGGGGTTGTCCTTCGCGCTTGCGCCGGGCGGCGCGGCGCGGGTGACGGGGGCGAACGGGGCGGGCAAATCGAGTCTGTTGCGGATCGCCGCCGGATTGCTGAGGCCTGTGAGCGGCGGCGTGCAGCGCGAAGGCGCGGTGGCGCTGCTGGCCGAGCAGGCCGCATTGGACGGCGACGCGACGCTCGCCGAAGCGGTCGGCTTCTGGGCGCGGATCGATGGGCGGCCAGATGCGGTGACGGGCGCGCTGGAGGCAGTCGGGCTGTCCGCGATCGCCGATGCGCCGGTGCGCATCCTTTCGACCGGGCAGCGGCGGCGCGGCGGTCTCGCTCGCGTGGTGGCGAGCGGCGCGCCGATCTGGCTGCTCGACGAGCCGGCGAGCGGCCTCGATGCGCCGGCGGTGGGGCAGGTCGAGGCGCTGATCGCGCGGCATCGGGCGGAAGGCGGGATCGCGCTGGTGGCGACGCACCAGCCGCTCGATCTGCCCGGTGCGCAGGAGATCGCGCTGTGATCGCGGCGCTGATCGTGCGCGATCTCAGGCGGCAATGGCGCGGCGGCGGGGTGTGGATGCCGGTCGCCTTCTTCCTGCTGGTAGCGACCTTGTTTCCGTTCGCGATCGGGCCGGACGGCGAGACGCTGGCGCGGGTTGGCCCCGGCGCGGCGTGGGTCGCCGCGCTGCTGGCGGCCTTGCTGCCGATCGATCGGCTGATCGCGCCGGATGTCGACAATGGCGTGCTCGATCAGCTGGCGGTGCGCGGTGCCTCAGACGAACTGATCGCCGCGGCGAAGATCGCGGCGCACTGGCTGGGGTTCGGCCCGCCGCTGATGCTGGCGGCGATCCCCGCCGCGGCGCTGCTGCGGCTCGACGGCGCGGCGCTGTGGCGGCTGGAGGCGGCGCTGCTGATCGGCACGCCGGGGCTCGCCGCGCTGGCGGTCGCGACCGCCGCGCTGATCGCCGGCCTGCGCGGCGCGGGGGCGCTCGCGGGATTGCTGATGCTGCCGATCGCGGTGCCGCTGCTGATCTTTGCGAGCGGCGACGGCCCCGGCGCGCTCAAGCTGCTGGCGGCGACCAGCCTGGCGCTCGTCGCGGGTGCTCCGTTCGTCGCCGGCGCAGCGATTCGCGCTGGGCGGGCGTCGTGAGTCGCATAAGTCGCAGCAGTTTTGAAATTCCGTTACGCCAGTAGGAAATTATCTTTCGCCAACGGGAATGGAACGGTCGACGGTGCAAAGAGCGAGCGGAGCGAGTCTTGCACAAGGCCGCGCATGTAGGACAGCATTATCTGCGCCACCGCGCGAAGATCGCCGTTGGGAGGATCAGCCCGCGCGCCTCTTCGCGCACGCCAAGCTCGCCCGCTTCGACCTTGCCGCCGAGATCGGCGAAAGCCTGGGCGAGCAACTCGCGGATGGCGAGCGCGGACATCCGGACGGCGTAGACGGTGAGGAACAGGAAGCGCGAATCCGCGTCGAGCAGCTTGCGGCAATCGGCGATCAGCGGGGCGAGATGCTCTTCGAGCCGCCAGACCTCGCCTTCGGGCCCACGGCCGAATTTGGGCGGATCGAGCAGGATGCCGTCATAGCGGCGGCCGCGGCGCACCTCGCGCGCGGTGAACTTGGCGGCATCGTCGACGATCCAGCGAACCGGCTTGTCCGCCATGTTCGACAGATCGGCGTTGCGGCGGGCGGCTTCGACCGATTTCTTCGATGCATCGACATGGACGACCTGCGCGCGCCTGGCCGCCATCGCCAGGCTGCCGACGCCGGTATAGCCGAACAGGTTCATGATCTGCGGCGCGGGCATGCCGGCGACCTGCTCGCGCATCCAGGTCCAGACGGGGGCCATGTCGGGGAAGAAGCCGAGATGACGGAAGGGGGTGGTCTGCGCGGTGAAGCGGACATCGTCCCAGGCGAGCGGCCAGCCTTCGCGCGGGGTGGGGCGGCGGAACTGCCAGCGGCCGCCGCCTTCCTCGTCCGATCCGGGGATGAATTCCGCGTCCGCATCCCAATCCTCCGATGCGGGCGCCCACATCGCCTGGGGTTCGGGGCGGATGAAGCGGTGCGGGCCGTAGCGTTCGAGCTTGCGGCCGTTGCCGCTGTCGACGAGGCCGTAATCGGCCCAGGGTTCGCCGGCGAGGGTAAGGAGCTGGGTCACCCCAGCGCTCCTAACGATCGCTCCCCTCCCTGGAAAGGGAGGGGCCGGGGGTGGGTCGATGCCGACGACGCGGCGCTTGGGGCATCGACCCACCCCTAACCCCTCCCTTTCAGGGAGGGGAGGCGATCATCCTCGCGGCGTGGCGCGCTCCGCCACGAAGGCTTCGATCGCGCCAATCTCCGCGGGCAGTGTGGCGTAGCTTTCCTCGCGGTCGAACAGATTGCCGATGCGGGACGGCAGGCGCGGGCGTTGGCCGGTGGCGCGCTCGACCGCGTCGGGGAACTTGGCCGGATGCGCGGTGGCGAGGGTGACGATGGGGGTGGCTGGATCGATGCCCGCCGCCTCGCGCGCCGCGGCGAGCCCGATCGCGCTGTGCGGATCGATCAGCTGGCCGGCGCGCTCGCACGCCCAGGCCATTGCGCGCGCCATGCCGTCCGCATCGATCCGCGCGCTGGAGAACAGGCGCGCGGCGCCCTCGCGCTGGCTGTTGGTCAGCCGCATGGCGCGGGTGGCTTCGAAACCGGCCATCTGATCGGCCAAACTGGTGCGGCCGCCGAGGTCGAACAGCAGCCGTTCGAAGTTGGAGGAGACCTGGATATCCATCGACGGCGTAGCGGTCGGCACCACGCTGCCCTGGCTGTAGTCGCCCTCCGAAAGCGCGCGGTGGAGAATGTCGTTGACGTTGGTCGCGACGATCAGCCGTTCGACCGGCAGGCCCATGCGCGACGCGACATAGCCTGCGAACACGTCGCCGAAATTGCCCGTCGGAACCGAGAAGGCGACCGGGCGGTGCGGCGCGCCGAGGCGGACGGCGGCGTGGAAATAGTAGACCACCTGCGCCATCAGCCGCGCCCAGTTGATCGAGTTGACCGCCGAAAGACGGAAGCGGCCGGCGAAATCACTGTCGGCGAACATCGCCTTCACCAGCGCCTGCGCTTGGTCGAAATCGCCCTCGATGGCGATATTGTGGACGTTGGGTGCGCGCACCGTCGTCATCTGGCGACGCTGCACGTCGGAGACGCGTCCCGCGGGATGAAGCATGAAGATGTGGATGCCCTCGCGCCCCGCCACCGCATCGATCGCCGCCGAGCCGGTGTCTCCCGAAGTGGCGCCGATAATCGTCAGGTGATCGCCTGAGCCGTGGAGGAACTTCTCGAACAGCAGCCCGAGCAGCTGGAGCGCGACATCCTTGAAGGCGAGCGTCGGGCCGTGGAACAGCTCGAGCAGCCAATGCTGGTGGTCGAGCTGGACCAGCGGCGTGACCGCGTCATGCGCGAAGCGGCCATAGGCGTGCTCGCACAGGTCGCGCAGCTCCTCGCGGGTCAGCGCGTCGCCGACGAAGGGGGCCATCACCGCCACGGCGGTATCGACATAGGAGAGGCCGCCCAGCCCGGCGATCTCGTCCTGCGAGAGCGTCGGCCAGGCGTCGGGCAGGTAGAGCCCGCCGTCGGAAGCGAGGCCGGCGAGAGTCGCCCCACGGAAATCGAGCGCGGGCGCGCGGCCCCTTGTGCTGATGTAGCGCATGGCAGCGGGCGTTAGCGGGCGCGGCGGCGAAGGGCCAGAAAGTAAATCACGCCCGCAGCCAAGGCGAAGAAGAACCATTGGCCGGCATAGGCGAGGTGGTTGTTGGGGACGTTCTCCGGGCTGGGCGGCGCGCTCGCCTGGAGGCCGGGGGCGGGTTCGGTCGCCACCAGCATCGGCGCGAGCGGCGGCGAGCGGCCGGCGAGCTTGCCGATCAGGCTGGTCGAATCGGGCTCGGTGGTGATCACCCCGGCGACCTGGCCGCCCGACCATGTCGGCTTGACCGTGGGATCGCGCGCGACGCCCATGTCGACCAGCGCGCCCGGCCCCTCGGCCCCGGTGCGGCAGCGGGCGATGTGGCGATAGCCGGTGGTGCCGTCCGCCGCGCGGCCGCCATGCGTCGTCCAGCCGGCGACCTCAAGGCACATCACCGAGGATTGGCGGAACATCGCCGCATCGGGAATGGGCGCGCCGCGCGGGAAGGTCATCGTCGGCTTATCGAGATTGGCGCGGTAGAGCGCGAGCAGCGCCTCCTTCTCCCCCGCGCGCTGCAACTGCCAGACGCCCAGGGCGATCATCGCGGCGATGGCGAGGCCGACGATGAGCGTCGGGATCAGCGGCAGGCGCTTCATCCCTGAATCCGTTCGCTTCGAGCGAAGTCGAGAAGCCTGTTCCCGAACAGCGTGTCTCGACTTCGCTCGACACGAACGGAGAGAAGGATCATCGAATGGCCTTAGCCGTGGACCGGCGCGCCCCAGCCGCCCCAGACATAGATGGAGACGAACAGGAACAGCCAGACCACGTCCACGAAGTGCCAGTACCAGGCGGCCGCCTCGAAGCCGAAATGCTGGCGCGGGGTGAAGTCGCCCTTGTAGCTGCGGATCAGGCAGACGATCAGGAAGACGGTGCCGATCAGCACGTGGAATCCGTGAAAGCCGGTCGCCATGAAGAAGGCCGAGCTGTAGTTGGTCCCGCCGAAGCCGAACGGCGCGTGCGCATATTCATAGGCCTGGATCGACGAGAAGATCAGGCCAAGGATGATCGTCAGCCACAGCCCCTTCTTCAGCCCGTCGCGATCGCCGTGGATCAACGCGTGATGCGCCCAGGTGATGGTGGTGCCCGAAAGCAGCAGGATCAGCGTATTGAGCAACGGAAGCTCGAACGCCGGGATGACTTCGATGCCCGTAGCGGGGAAGCTGGGCGCAGCCGCCGCCGCGCCGGTCAATATCTCGACTGCGCCATCGGTCACCTGCATCGGCACGGGGAACAGCGCGAAATCGAAGAAGGCCCAGAACCAGCCGACGAAGAACATCACCTCCGAAGCGATGAACAGGATCATGCCGTAGCGCAGGTGAAGCTGCACGACCGGCGTATGATCGCCGCCATTCGCCTCGCGGATCACGTCGGTCCACCAGCTGAACATGGTGAACAGCACGCCCGCGGTGCCGGCGAGGAACACCCAGCCGCCGCCGGCAGCCTCGTGCATCCACATGATCGCCCCCGCCGCCATGACGAGCGCGGCGAACGAGCCGATCAGCGGCCAGGGGCTGGGGGGAAGAATGTGATAATCGTGGTTCTTGGCGCCGGCCATGGGCTTTCCCTGTGTTTGTCGGGCGTTTCAGTCAGTCGCTCTAGCTTGGCGATTTGGGCTGGTCCACCGGGTAAAATGTGTAGCTCAGGGTGATCGCGTTGACGTCCGCCGCATCGGGATCGTCGAGCATCTTGGGATCGACGTAGAAGATCACCGGCATGCGGATCGTCTCGCCGGGTTGCAGCGTCTGCTCGGTGAAGCAGAAACACTGGATCTTGGTGAAATATTTGCCCGCCTGGCTGGGCGTGACGTTGAACGTCGCGGTGCCGGTGACCGGCACCGAATTGTTGTTGGTCGCGGTGAAGAAGGCCATGTCGCGGCCGCCGATGTCGATCGTCTCGGAAGGAACCTCGGGCTTGAAGGTCCAGCCGAGCGCGGGCGAGACGTTCGAATCGAAGCGGATCTCCACCTTGCGGTTGACCGCGCCCGGCGCTTCGCTGCCGATCTGGGTGGTGCCGTTGAAGCCGGTGACCTGACAGAACAGCCGGTAGAGCGGCACGCTGGCGAAGCCCACGCCGGTCATGCCGCAGACCATGGCGGCGCCCAGCAAGGCGGTGCGGAGATTGCGCGTCATGTGCCCATTCCTGCCCTTATCTTGACGATGGTGATGGCGAAAAAGAGGATGACGAGGCCGCCGAGCAGCAGCGCCATCACCGTCGCGCGGGCGCGCTGGCGCTTGCGGACAAGCTTCGCCTCGTCCTTGGGATCGATCGGGGTCATGCCAGCCACCTGTCGGCGACGAGCGCGCCGAAGAGAAGGAAGAGATAGAGGATCGAATAGCCGAACAGTCGCTTTTCCGGGCGCATCGCGTCCTCGCCGCGTGTCGACCGGGTGCTGACCTGGAGCGCGAACAGCGCGAATGCCGCGCTCGCCCCCACCGCCACGATCCCGTAGATCGCGCCGGTCAGGCCGAGCGGCCACGGCGCGACCGCGCAGGCGACCATCGGAATGGTGTAGAGGCCGATCTGATGGCGCGTGGTGCGCTCACCCGCGACCACCGGCAGCATCGGCACGCCGGCATTGGCGTAGTCCGTCTTCACGAACAGCGCGAGCGCCCAAAAATGCGGCGGCGTCCACAGGAAGATCAGCGCGAACAAGAGGACCGGCAGCAGCGCGACATCGCCCGTCGCCGCGGCCCAGCCGATCAGCGGCGGGAACGCGCCCGCCGCCCCGCCGATGACGATGTTCTGCGGCGTCCGCCGCTTGAGCCAGACGGTGTAGACCAGCACGTAGAACAGGATCGAGACGGTCAGGATGGCGGCGGCGGCGTAGTTCACCGCCAGGCCCATCAGCAGCACCGAGAAGACCGCGAGACCGACACCGAAATGCAGCGCCGACTGGCGCTCCATCCGTCCGGCCGGGAGCGGCCGGCCCGAGGTGCGCCGCATCTTCGCGTCGAGATCGGCCTCATACCATTGGTTGAGCGCGCCCGCGGCGCCCGCGCCCACGGCGATGCACAGGATCGCGACGAAGCCGAGCACCGGGTTGATCGCCCTGGGCGCCGCGAGCATGCCGCACAGCCCGGTGAACACCACCAGGCTCATCACCCGCGGCTTGGTGAGCGCGAGGAAGTCCCGCCAATCGGCGGGGAGGGGAAGTTGGGCGGCGGGGGTCATGACAGTCAGCGGGCCTATAGGACGGAAGATGCTTGGGGAAAAGGGCTGGCGGCTGGCATCCCGCGGACGCGCTGCTAGGCATGTCGCCATGCGCCGAGCGTCCGCCCTGATCGCCATCGCCCTGCTTGCGGCCGGGGCCATTCCGGTCGCAGCAGGACCGGCCTCCGCCCAGGCGAATCACGATCAGGACGTGCCGTTCCTGCCGACGCCGATGCCGGCGGTCGAGGCGATGCTCGATCTGGCGCAGGTCGGCCCGGACGATTCGCTGGTGGATCTGGGATCGGGCGACGGGCGCATTGCCATCGCCGCCGGACGACGCGGCGCGCGGGCGTTGGGGATCGAGATCGATCCCGATCTGATCGTCCGCGCGCGGCGCAATGCCCGCGACGCCGGGGTCGCGGAGCGCGTGATCTTTCGCGAGCAGAACCTGTTCGAAGCGCCGATCAGCGAGGCGAGCGTGGTCACGCTCTATCTGCTGCCCGACGTCAATCTGCGCGTGCGCCCGAGATTGCTTACCGAGCTCGCGCCGGGATCGCGGGTGGTGAGCCACGCCTTTGACATGGGGGACTGGATGCCGGACGCGCATCGTCAGGTCGAGGAGCGCAACGTCTATCTGTGGATCGTGCCCGCCATTGTCGGCGGCGAATGGCGGATGACGCTGGCCGATGGCGGCGAGCACCTATTGCGCATCGACCAGCGCTTCCAGCGGGCGACCGGCACGCTGGATGGCGTGGCGATCGGCGGCCCGTCGCTGCGCGGCGCACGATTCGCCTTCACGGCCGGCGGGAAGCGGTATCGCGGCGTCGTGAGCGAGACGACGATCACGCCCGATCCGGCGGCGGATGGCGAAGAGGGCTGGATCGCGCGGCGTCGATAGGAGCCCGAACGAAAACGCCCCGGAGGTTCTCTCCGGGGCGCTTCGTCGTTCGAGCCGATCTGCGATCAGTGATGCCCGCGATCGTCGATCACCGGCAGCGTTTCGAACTGGTGGAACGGCGGCGGGCTGGACAGCGTCCATTCGAGCGTCGTCGCGCCTTCGCCCCACGGATTGGCTTCCGCCTTGCGGCCGGCGAACAGCGACCAGAAGACGTTGACGAAGAACACCAGCATCGAGATCGCCATGATCCCGTACCCCATCGTCGCGATGTGGTTATAATAGGTGTGCGCGTCGGTATAGTCGGGGATGCGGCGCGGCATCGAATCCAGGCCGAGGAAGTGCATCGGGAAGAACAGCACGTTCACGCCGATGAAGAACAGCCAGAAATGCACCTGGCCCAGGAACTCGTTATAGTTCCGTCCCCACATCTTGGAGAACCAGTAGTAGAAGCCGGCGAACAGCGAGAACACCGCGCCGAGGCTGAGCACATAGTGGAAGTGCGCCACGACGTAATAGCTGTCGTGCATGATATCGTCGACGCCGCCGTTCGCCAGCACGACGCCGGTGACGCCGCCCACGGTGAACATGAAGATGAAGCCGATCGCCCACAGCATCGGCACCTTGAAGGTGAGGCTGCCGCCCCACATCGTCGCGATCCACGAGAAGATCTTGATGCCCGTGGGCACCGCGATCACCATCGTCGCGGCGGTGAAGTACATCTTCGTGTTCACGCTCATGCCGGTGGTGAACATGTGGTGCGCCCACACGACGAAGCCGACCACGCCGATCGCGACCATGGCGTAGGCCATGCCGAGATAGCCGAACACCGGCTTCCGGCTGAAGGTCGCGATGATCTGGCTGACGATGCCGAAGCCCGGCAGGATCATGATGTACACTTCGGGATGGCCGAAGAACCAGAACAGGTGCTGGTAGAGCACCGGATCGCCGCCGCCCGCCGGATCGTAGAAGGTCGTGCCGAAATTGCGGTCGGTCAGCAGCATCGTGATCGCCGCGGCGAGCACCGGCAGCGCGAGCAGCAGCAGGAAGGCGGTGACCAGCACCGACCAGACGAACAGCGGCATCTTGTGGATGGTCATCCCCGGCGCGCGCATGTTGAAGATGGTGGTGATGAAGTTGATCGCGCCCAGGATCGACGACGCGCCGGCGAGATGGAGCGAGAGGATCGCCATGTCGACCGCCGGGCCGGGCTCGCCATAGGTCGAAAGCGGCGCGTAGACCGTCCAGCCGGTGCCGGCGCCGCCGACGAAGGTGGAACCGAGCAGCAGCGCGAAGGCGGGGACCAGCAGCCAGAACGAGATGTTGTTCATCCGCGGGAACGCCATGTCCGGCGCGCCGATCATGATGGGCACGAACCAGTTGCCGAAGCCGCCGATCATCGCCGGCATGACCATGAAGAACACCATGATCAGGCCGTGCGCGGTGATCAGCACGTTCCAGAAGTGGAGCGCGGCATCGCCGCTCTCGCCCGACCAGGCCTCCAGATACTGGATGCCGGGCGCGGCGAGCTCCATGCGCATCATGCCCGAGATGACGCCGCCGATGATCCCCGCGACGATCGCGAAGATCAGATAGAGCGTGCCGATATCCTTGTGGTTGGTCGACATGAACCAACGCGCGAAGAAGCCGGGCTTGTGGTCCGCGTCATGATGATGGGCGGCATGGCCTGCATCGAAGGCGTGAGCCGTGGGAACTGCGGTGTCGGTCATGATCGGTTATTCCACATTGCCTGCGCCCGCCGGATTGGCGGTCGCGGCCTGACTGGTCGTGTTGGCGGCGGGGGCGGCGACATTGTCGGCCGGGGCCGGCGTCGCCTCGGCCGAAGCGTTCAGCGTGTTGGCGGCATCGGGCTCGGTCGGCGCGGGCGCTGACGGCTCGGGGCCGCCCAGCGTGCCGCCCTTCGACAGCACCCATTGGTTGAACTGCGCGTCGCTGACCGCCTCGACCGCGATCGGCATATAGGCGTGGCGGGCGCCGCAAAGCTCGCTGCACTGGCCGAAATAGACGCCGGGGCGGTCGATCTGGAAGGTGACCTCGTTGAGGCGGCCGGGGACCGCATCCATCTTGACCCAGGCGGCGGGCAGCGCCCAGCTGTGGATCACGTCGTTCGAGGTGGTGATGAGGCGGATCGGCCGGCCGACGGGGACGACGATGCGGTTGTCGACCGCGAGCAGGCGGGGACCGTCGAGATCGGTGCGGAAGCGCGTGCCCGGCTGGACCTCGTCCTTCTCCTTCAGCATGTTGGCGGTGATCTCGAACTCGCCATTGTCGGGGTATTGATAGGTCCAGTACCACTGATTGCCGATCGCCTTGATCGTCAGCGCATCGGCCGGGGCCGGCTTGTACTGCGCGGACAGGAGACCGATCGACGGCACCGCGATGATCACCAGGATCAGCACCGGGATGACCGTCCACACGACTTCGATGAAGGTGTTGTGCGTGGTCTTCGACGGCACAGGATGCGCCGAGCGGCGATAGCGGACCACCACCCAGACGAGCAGCGCGAGCACGAACAGCGAGATGACGACGATAATCGGCATCAGGATCGCATCGTGAAACCAGAGCGCCGTCTTGCCGTTGGGCGAAACCTGCTCGGGAAGCGCGATTCCCTTCGGAATCGGCTGGCCCCATTCGGGATCGGGCTGGACCAGGGCGGGCGCCGCCGGAGTCGCGGCTGCCGCCGGCGCGGTCGCATTGGCCGCGGCCGCATCGGGCGCCGCCGCCGTCGCGGCGGAGGCGGCGGTGTCGGCAGGCGCTGCTTCCTGCGCGTTTCCGCTGGTGGACGCGAGCGCGAGCCCCGCGGCCAGCAGCAATGACTTCAACCCGGTCTTGCGCATTCTTCCTGTCGCTTCCCTCAAGACTTCTGCCGCGGATGTCGGGATGGCGCGCGGCATTCGTGCCGGGCCTATACGCGCGGTATCGGCGTGCCTCAAGCACGCCCGGCCGCTTTTGTGAAGCCGTTGCGTGGCGCGGGCCGCGACCCTATTCAACGCCGGGCAACGATATCGGGACCGCGGAGCGCATGACGGACGAAGAGATTCTGGCGGAGTTCCGGGCGGCGGAGGCGCTGCTGGAGGGGCATTTCATCCTGTCTTCCGGTCTGCGCAGCCCACGCTACCTGCAATGCGCGCGGGTGGTGATGAACCCGAAGCGGGCGGCGCGCCTGCTCGAGGCGCTGGCGCTTACCATTCCCGATCAGCTGAAGGTGCAGATCGATGCGGTGGTTTCGCCGGCGATGGGCGGCGTCATCGTCGGGCACGAGATGGGCCGTGCGCTTGGGGTCGACGCGATGTTCCTCGAGCGGCCCGAGGGCGTGTTCGAGCTGCGGCGCGGCTTCCGCCTGGCACGCGGCGCGCGCGTGCTGATGATGGAGGATGTGGTCACCACCGGGCTTTCCAGCCGCGAGGCGATCGCCGCGATCGAGCGTGCGAGCGGCGAGGTGGTCGCCGCCGCGGCGCTGGTCGACCGTTCGGGCGGCGCGGCCGATCTCGGCGTGCCCTTCTTCCCGCTGATCCGGCTGGAGGTGCCGACATTCGAGCCCGATTCGCTGCCGCCCGAGCTGGCTGCGATCCCGGCGGTGAAGCCGGGAAGCCGAGCCGCGGCTTGAGCGGGCATCTGCGCCTGGGGGTCAATATCGACCATGTCGCGACGGTCAGGAACGCGCGCGGCGCGGGCTATCCCGATCCGGTGCGCGCCGGCCTGCTGGCGGCGGAGGCGGGGGCGGACGGCATCACCGCGCATCTGCGCGAGGACCGGCGACACATCACCGACGACGACATCGCCCGACTGTCCGAGGCGCTGACCATCCCGCTCAACCTGGAGATGGCGGCGACCGAGGAGATGCTGGCGATCGCGCTCAGGCACCGGCCGCACGCGGCCTGCATCGTGCCCGAGAAGCGCGAAGAACGGACCACCGAGGGCGGGCTCGACGCGGCGGGCGGGCACAATCACCTCGCCCCGCTGGTGAGCGAATTGCGCGGGGCGAGCATTCGCGTGTCTTTGTTCATCGAGCCCGATCCGCGCCAGATCGAGGCGGCGATTCGCCTGGGCGCGCCGGTGGTCGAGCTGCACACCGGGCGCTACGCCGAGCTGGCCGGCGAAGCGCAGACGGAGGAGCTGCGCCGCATCGCGGACGCCGCGGCGCTGGCGGCGAAGAATGGGATCGAGGTTCATGCCGGGCATGGCCTGACCTACGACAATGTTCAGCCGATCGCGGCGATCCCGCAGCTGGCGGAGCTCAATATCGGGCATTTCCTGGTGGGCGAGGCGATGTTCGTCGGCTTGGCCGAAAGCGTGCGCCGGATGCGCGCGCTGATGGAGGAGGCGCGGTGAGTGGCTGCCTTCATACCTCCCCGGAACGGGGAGGGGGACCAGCCGCAGGCTGGTGGAGGGGGAGCGCCACGAGCGCTACGCGGGTGGAGGGCCCCCTCCACCCCCGCTCTTCGAGCGGCGGTCCCCCTCCCCGTTCCGGGGAGGTATAATGATCATCGGCCTCGGTTCGGACCTGTGCAGCATCGAGCGGATCCAGGCGTCGCTCGACCGGTTCGGCGCCCGGTTCGAGGCCCGCGTGTTCACCGAGGTCGAGCGCGCCAAGGCCGCGCGGCGGCCGTTCACCCGCGCGGGCACCTACGCCAAGCGCTTCGCCGCCAAGGAGGCGTTTTCGAAGGCGGTGGGCACCGGATTCAAGCGTGGCGTGTTCATGAAGGACATCGGCGTGGTCAACCTGCCGAGCGGCGCCCCCACGCTTGCGCTCACCGGCGGAGCCAAGGCGAGGCTTGACGCGATGGTGCCGGCGGGCCACGCCGCCCGGGTGCATCTTACCATGACCGACGATCATCCCTGGGCGCAGGCCTTCGTGATCATCGAAGCGGTCCCGCTGGAGCAATTGTGCGAATGACCGAGAACGCGGCCGCGACCACGGCCAAGCCCGCCAAGAAGAAGACCGACTGGGCCGCCGAGGCGAAAAGCATCTTCTGGCTCATCCTGGCGGTGCTGGGCTTTCACAGCTTCATCGCCAAGCCCTTCTACATCCCCAGCGAATCGATGCTGCCGGGCCTCTTGATCGGCGACCGGCTGGTGGTGACCAAATATCCCTACGGCTATTCCTACGTCTCGCCGACCTTTCACCTGATGCCCTTCGTCAAGGGACGGTTGTTCGGCAGCCTGCCCGAGCGCGGCGACGTGGTGATCGTGACGCCGCCGGGCAGCCGCACCGATTATATCAAGCGCGTCGTCGGGCTGCCGGGCGAGCGGCTGGAGGTGCGCGGCGGCACCGTCCTCATCAACGGCGTGCCGATCAGGCGCGCCGCGCCGGTCGAGCGGCTGTTTCCGATCGATCCGAACTTTCAGTGCGATCCGCTGCAATATCCCGGCGCGCGGACCACGTTCCCCGACGGCCGCCCGGCGTGCCGCCTGCCGATCGTGCGGGAGACGATGCCGAACGGCCGCAGCTACGACACGATCGACCTGGGCTATTCGAGCGCCGACGATTATCCGGCGGTGACCATTCCCGAGGGTCATGTCTTCATGATGGGCGACAATCGCGATCGCAGCGCCGACAGCCGCGCCTCGCTGATGGAAGGCGGTCTGGGCGGGCCGGTGCCGTGGGAGAATATCGGCGGGCGCGCCGAGTTCATCACCTTCAGCCTTGACGGCACGACCACGCTCAATCCGCTGACTTGGTTCAGCGCCTTCCGCGGGGACCGGGCCGGCACCTCCCTCCATCCTGACGAGGCGCCATGAACGACACACCCACCGGACTGGTCCAGGAAGCCGCGCCCAACGAGCTGCGCGATCCGCTGGTGCGGATGGAGTTGAAACGCGCGAGCGTGTGGTTCGGCCTGGCCATCGCGGTGGCGCTGGTGGTGCTCCTGATCCAGCCGCTGCTGCTGATCTTCGGCGGGCTGGTGTTCGCCGCGATGCTCGACGGAGGCGTCCGGCTGCTCGGCCGGGTGCTGCCGATCCCGCGCGGATGGCGGCTGTTGATCGTCATGCTGCTGACGCTCGTGTTCATCGTCGGCGTGTTCGTGATGACCGGGGTGCAGATCGCCCAGCAGTTCGGCCAGCTGCAGGAAACCCTGGTGTTCCAGGCGAACCGCGTGACCGACTGGATATCGTCGATGGGTCTGATGCCGGGATCGGCGGACATCACCAGCCTCGCGCGGCAGGCGCTGGGCTCGGTCGGGCGGCTGACATCCGCGGTGGGATCGGTGTTCGGCGCGCTCACCAGCCTGTTCATGATCATGGTGATCGGCCTGTTCGTCGCGATGGAGCCCAGGCTCTACGAGCGCGGGCTGCAGTGGATGGTGCCGAGCGCGCAGCGCGCCGAGTTCGCCATCACCATCGAGCGCATGGGCAAGACGATGCGCCGGCTGCTTGCGGGCCGGTTGCTGGGCATGTTCGTCGAAGGCGTGCTGACCTGGATCGCGCTGCTGATCGGCGGGGTGCCGATGGCGCTGATCCTGGGCATATTGACCGGGCTGCTCGCCTTCATCCCCAATATCGGCGCCTTCATCAGCGGCCTCTTGATGGTGGCGGTTGGGTTCAGCGCCGGGGTGGACACCGGCCTGTGGGCCATCGCCACCTATCTCGTCGTCCAGACTTTCGACGGCTATGTCCTGATCCCGATGGTCGCCAAGAAGACCGTCGACATGCCGCCCGCGCTGACGCTGGGCTCGCAGATTCTCATGTCGACGCTGCTCGGCATCCTCGGACTGGCGCTGGCCGATCCGCTGGTGGCGATGATCAAGGTCGCGCTGGAGCGCGGTTCCGAGCGCGAGGAGGAGCGGGAGGGCGACGGCGATGACGCATCCTTCCCCGCCCAAGGCGCGGCGCCGTGAGCGTGGTGCTGCACGATTATTGGCGGTCCTCCGCCAGCTACCGCGTGCGGATCGCGCTCAGTCTGAAGGATGTGGCGTATGAACGGCGCGATGTTTCGCTGATCGACAACGAACAGCGAGCGCCCGCGCATCTCGCGCGCAACCCGCAAGGGTTCGTGCCCACGCTGGAGATCGACGGGCATGTGCTGACGCAGAGCCTGGCGATCATCGACTATCTCGACGCGACGCGGCCCGAACCGCCGCTGGCGCCGCGCGATCCGGCGGCGCGCGCCGCGGTGCTCGCCCAGGCGCTGCTGATCGCGGCGGACATCCACCCGATCAACAATCTGCGTGTCCTGCGCTATCTGAAGAACGAGTTGGGCCAGGAGCAGGCGGCGATCGACGACTGGTACCGCCACTGGATGCGCGAGGGGTTCGTCGCGCTGGAGGCGATGGCGGCGGGCGCCGGAACATATCTGGGCGGCGATGCGCCCAACCTGGCGGACATTTGCCTGGTGCCGCAGATGTACAATGCGCGGCGGCTGGAACTGCCGCTGGAGGCGTTTCCGACTTTGGTGCGGCTGGATGCCGCGGCCGCCGCCCTCCCCGCCTTCGCGGCGGCGCATCCCGACGCGGTCAAGGGTGGTTAGCGATTCTCCTCTTCTTCACGCGCGCCATGCCGAATGCGGAGGATGAACACGGTGTCCGACGTGACGCGGTAACGAAGGATGTACGGCCAGACGATCGTCATTTCACGCAAGCCGCCTCCTGCATCGCGCCCACGTTCGGAGAACTCGGCCAGGCTGTCGGCCAGCTTCACCAGCTTATCGGCAAGCCGGCGCGCCGCGGCAGGATTGAAGGCCGACACGTAAGTGACGATCGCCTCGAGATTGCCTACCGCTTCGTCGGTCCAGATGATCCGCCGCATCAGCCGCCGGGGCGCGGCCTAGGCAAGGGTGTCTCAGTTCCCCAGGACGCGATCCAGCGCTTTACGGCGCCATGCTCGATGACGCGATTTGCGCGTAGATCGGCTTCGGCACGAGCATCGGCTTCAGCTTCCGCAGCAGCATCGCTCGCATCGAACAGGGGCCGGTCCGGCTTCATGGCCGCCAGCCTAACATCCGCGGCGGTCTAGGCAAGACGCCCGCCCTCAACCACGCTATCGAAGATCGTGAGATAGCGCACGCCCGCATCGTCGCCGTCGCGAAACGGTTGAGGGCGAGCGGTTCCGGGTGCGGACCATCTGGTAAGCGCGGCGTCGAGCGCGGCGGCGTCGCCGATCGGCACGATGCTGCCCTGGTGCGGGCCGACGACGTCGCGGATCGAGACGGCCGAATCGGTGGTGACGACGGGCGTGCCGACCGACAGCGCCTCGCGCAGGACCGCGGGAATGCCCTCGAAATCGGATGTCAGTGCGACCACGCGCGCGGCGCGCATCGCCGCGAGCGGATCGCCCGAATGGCCGGGCAGATGGACACGCGCGGTGACGCCGAGGCGCGTCGCCAGCGCTTCCAGCCGCAGCCGTTCGGGACCGTCGCCGAGGATGACGAGGTGGAGGTCGGGCAGGCGCGAGACGCTCTCGATCAGCCGGTCCCAGCGTTTCTGCGGATTGAGCCGGCCGACACCGAGGACGAACGGCGCGCCGGGAAGCGGCGGGGCGGAACCCGATGGCGGCGCCTGGGGAAGGGGATCGGCGACGACGTCCACCACTGCCGGGTCGAGCCGGGCGACGCGGATCGCCTCTTCGCGCATTGCCGCCCCCATCGCGACGAAGCGGTCGATGAAGGCGGGGTGGCGGCGCAGCCACCAGCGATAGCCCCAGGCGGCGAGCGGCCCCTGGTCGGCGCGGGCGAAGGCGTTGGAGACCTTGGCGACGACGGGGGGGCAGGCTCGCCCCAACCGCAGGCGCGTCACGGCGGCGACGCCGGTATAATAGTTGCCGGGGCAGAAGATCACATCCGGCGCGACCTTGCGCACGTGTCGCGGCAGCGCGAGCAGTGCGGGATAGCGGTCCGAGCCCAGCTCGATCAGTTCCATCCCGGCCGGAATCTCGCGCCCGAGCGGGCCCTCGGCCGAGCCGATGACCAGCACCACGCGCCGTCCGGCGTCGATCCACTGGCGGGCGAGCTCCAGCTGCGCGCGCTCGACGCCGCCGCCCGCAAGGCTTTCGGCATAGGTCAGAATCGTCGCGGCGATGGTCATGCGCGCGGATGTGGCCATATCCGCACCCGAAAACCACCATATTTGCAACTGAAGGGACACTGCCCCATCTATGCGCCGCCGCCCTGCCAAAAGTGTGGCTGCCTGGGGAAGATGCCGCACTTGGATTCGGGACACCGCATGACGACCGCCACGGCCGACGCATCCGCGCCGGCATTGCCATCAGGGCCCGCCGATCTGGCCGGGCTCGAGCCCGTCGAACGGATCAAGCGGCGCTGGCCGTTCTGGCTGGGCGTCGCCGTCACGCTGCTGATGGTGGCGGGAATTGCGCGCAAGCTGCTAGACGGCGGGCTCGCGGGGCTGGAGGAGTCGATTCCGGACAGCCCGCTTTTCTATATCGCCTTCTTCGCCGCCTATATGGCGCTGCCGCTGGGCGACTGGGTGATCTTCCGGAAATTGTGGCGGCTGCCCGTCTCCGGCATCGTTCCGATCGTCAAGAAGACCGTCGCGAACGATGTCGTGTTCGGCTATTCGGGCGAAGCCTATTTCTATGCCTGGGCGCGCCAGCACGCCAACCTGACCGCGACGCCGTTCGGCGCGGTCAAGGACGTGTCGATCCTCTCGGCGATCGCGGGCAACGCCTTCACATTGATCCTGCTGGTGCTGGCGGTGCCTTTCGCCAGCCAGCTCCTGCCCGACGACATGGCGAAGAATGTGATGGGGTCGGCGGCGATCATCATGGGCATCTCGCTTTTGGTGATCCTGCTCGGCAAGCGCGTGTTCTCGCTGACCAAGGGCCTGTTGTGGTGGATCTTCGGCGCGCATTTCGTCCGATCGATCCTGCAGCAGGTCCTGACCGCGGCGGCATGGTATTTCGCGCTGCCCGATGTTCCCTGGGCGATCTGGCTGGTGCTCGGCGCGACGCGGATGCTGGTCGGCAGGTTGCCGCTGATCCCGCAGAAAGAGATGGTCTTCGCCACCTTCGCGATATTGCTGATCGGGCATGACGATGTTCTGTCGAGCATGATCGCTTTTACCGCGACCCTGACATTGCTGGTTCATATGACCCTGCTAGGATCGCTCAGCATCTATTCGATTTCGAGGAAGGACATATGAAGCTTTTCGCGACGATTGCCGCAGGCGGGCTGATGGCGCTCGCGCTGCCGACCGCCGCGCCTGCCGCCATTCTGGGCGCGGATGCCGCGGCATGTCAGAATGGCGGGCCTGCGATCCTGGCCAACATCACGGGGCTGAAGGACCGGAAGGGCATCGTCCGGCTGGAGCTTTATCCCGACAATGCCGAGGATTTCCTGCAGGACGATTATATCCTCGAGCAGGCGGGCAAGACCTTCCGCCGCGTCGACGCGAAGATCC
Organism: Sphingomonas gilva; assembly: GCF_003515075.1. GTDB lineage: Bacteria > Pseudomonadota > Alphaproteobacteria > Sphingomonadales > Sphingomonadaceae > Sphingomonas > Sphingomonas gilva. The sequence continues at coordinate 766,563 of NZ_QWLV01000002.1, read as the reverse complement.
CGTCGAGCGGCACGGTATCCTTGTGCATCAAGGTGCCCAAGGCCGGGCGCTATACACTGATGTTCCTGCACGATCGCGATTCGAACGGGAAGTTCGGCGCCTTTTCGGATGGCGCGGGCTTTCCCGGAAACACGAAGCTCGGACGCCGAAAGCCGCCCGCCAACATCGCGATGATCAATGTCAGCGGCGTGACCAGGACACATATCCGCGCGCAGTATCTGCGCGGGCTATCGGGTTTCGGTCCGCTGAATTAAGACGAGGTCCTCCCTCGGCGCAGCCGGGGGAGGGGGACCGCACGGAGTGCGGTGGAGGGGGCGGCGGCGAAAGCCGCCGTTCCGGCGGCTCCCCCCTCCACCGGCCTTTGGCTGGTCCCCCTCCCCCGCTTCGCGAGGGAGGGTTTATTGCGCGTCGTCGATGTGAACGAGTTCTACGCGCCCAAGGGCGGCGGGGTGCGCAGCTATATCGATCGCAAGATGGCGATCATGGCCGACCTTGGCCATGAACTGGTGGTGATCGCGCCGGCCAAGGCCGACAGCGTCGAGGAGCGGCCAGGCGGCGGCCGGATCATCTGGGTCGACGCGCCAGGCATGCCGTTCGACAAGAATTACGGCCTGTTCTGGGAAGCCGAGCCGATCCACGCGCTGCTCGACGAGCTGAAGCCCGATGTGGTCGAGGCTTCGTCGCCGTGGCGGCCGGCCTGGATCGTCGGGGAATGGCAGGGCGACGCGGTCAAGTCATTCTTCATGCACAACGACAATATCGCGAGCTATCCGGGCCGCTGGTTCGGCGGCGTGGCGCCGAAGGATGCGATCGAGCGGGCGTTCGAATGGTATAACCGGTACATGCAGCGTTTCCTGGCGCCCTTCGACATTCTCGTGTCGAACGGCCCCAGTCTGAAGAAGCGGCTGGAGGCGCGCGGCATCGGGCCGGTCACCGCGGTGCCGCTGGGCATCGAGCGCGAATATTTCTCACCGGCGCTGCGCGACGAGGCGCTGCGCGCGCAGTTGCTGGCGCAATGCGGGCTGGGACCGCAGGCCAAGCTGCTGATCGGCATCGGGCGCTTCCACGGCGAAAAGCGCTGGCCGATGGTGATCGACGCGGTCGAGGCGGCGGGGACCGAGCACCAGGTCGCACTGGTGCTGATCGGCGGCGGGCCCGACCGCAAGACCATCGAGAAGCGCGCGCGCCATTCGCCGCATGTGCGGCTGTTCAATCCGGTGACCGACCGGCGGCGGCTGGCGACGATCCTGGCCAGCGCCGATGCGATGATCCATGGCTGCGAAAGCGAGACCTTCGGGCTCGTCACCAGCGAAGGGCTGGCGAGCGGGCTGCCGCTGATCGTGCCCGATGAGGGCGGGGCGTTCGAGATGGCCGAGCCGGCCTTCGCGGAGGTCTATGCGGCGAAGGACGGCCGCGCCGCGGCGGCGGCGGTCAAGCGGATGCTGGGGGACGGATTCGGCCAGCGGAGATCGGCCGCGGTGGCCGCGGCGGCGAATGTGCGCAGCGACCGCGAGCATGCGCTGGAGCTGATGGAGCTGTATGCGGGGCTGGTGGAGCAGCGCAAAAATCCTCCCCGGAACGGGGAGGGGGACCGCCGTTCGTAGAACGGTGGTGGGGGTTTACCGCTAGGACAACGCTGGTGGAGATCCCCCTCCACCATGCTGCGCATGGTCCCCCTCCCCGTGCCGGGGAGGTATTAGGTCGACGTAACGGCTCGGCACGTGCGTCCTGAACGCCGTTATCGTCCGATCGATACTACGGAGTAGCGCCGACACGCCGGTGTCGCCGGGATGCACCGCGATCCTGACCGTCTCCGCGCCCTGCAACAGCTTCCTCAGCGCCCAGGACGCGGCGAGGCTGCTGGCGATGCGGGGCTTGCTGCGGCTGGCCCAGGTGATCACCGGGCCTTTGGCCAGCACTGCGCCGTCCGCCGGGCGCCAGACGCGCATATGGTCTTCGGCCAAGGCGAAGCCCGCTTCGGCGAGCGCCGCCTTCGCGCCGTCCGAATAGAGCCAGGCCGGGGCGATGAAGCCCGCCGCCGGGCGGCCGGTGAGGTCCTCGACCAGCGCCTTGCCGCGCTGCATGCGGGCCAGCGCCTCGGCCCGCGACAGGCCGAGGAACTCGCCTTCGCCCGCGGTCATATGCTTCGCGCGGATCGCGTCGGCGCCCGAATGCTCGGCATCGTCGCGGTGCGACCAGCCATGGACGAACATCTCGATGCCGCGCTCCGCCCACCCGCGCAGTCGCGCGGCGAAGGCGGCGTTGCCGGCGATCGGAGCGCCGTTCCAGTGATCGGGCACCACCAGCATCGCGAAGCGCGGGCCGCCGAGATGGCCCTCCAGCCCATCGGCCAGCGCATCGACCTGCGCCTCGAAGCGCGGCGATACGTCGTGGATCGAGGCGAGCAGTCGCTTCACACCCGATCCGGATAGACCGGGGCGATATCGACCGGCACGTCCTTCATCGTCGCGATGACGGCCTTCGCGTTGGCGTCGAGCCTGGCGTGCTTCGCCATGAAGGCCTTCACGCCTTCATAATCGCCATCGCCCTGGAGGATGACGATGTCGCGCACCAGATCGCGGATCGCGGCCTCCATCTTCGGGATGTCCATACGGTAGCGCCTGGCCTCCGCGTCCCAATTATAAGCGCCCTTGGCCTGCAGATAGCCGAGCTGCATCGCCGCGCCCTCGCCATGCGCCTCCTCGATCCCGAAGCGCACCGAGCGGAACAGCCCGGCGAGGTAGGTGGCGAGGAGCTGCGGCTTCTCGGATGCGGGAAGCTCGCCCTTCTCCATCATGAAGAGGAGATTGTAGACGCCCATCACGTCCGCCTTGCCTTCCTCCAGCGCGGAGGCCTGCTCCTTCAGCTCGTCGGTGACGGTGGTGGCGCGGCCGTCCACCGTGATGCTGCCCGGCCCCAGGCTGTGCGACAGCTCGTGGAACAGCGTCGAGAGGCCGAAATATTTCTCGCTCACCAGCCCAGCCTGTTCCTCGACCAGCACCAAAGGTGCGAGCGGGGCGAGGATGCGCTGGTGCTTGGCGGCGAGGACGTTGGAGAGGATCACCTTCTTCGCGCCCTTTGCCTCGCGCACGCGCTCATCATTGGGCAGGTTGAAGGCGATGGTCTGCGGCCCGGCGAGGTTGTCGCCGCCGCCATGGACCTGCTCGGCGACCGCGATCGGCGATTCGAAACCGCGCTTGAAATTCTTGTAGCGCTCGGGAACCGGCAGGTTGGCCTCCATGTCGCGCAGATAGGCCTTGTACTTGTCGAGCGCGGCGCTCTCTTCGGGGTCCTTGAGCGTGACGAACGCCTCGAACGCGGTCTTCTGGCCGTAGAGCTTGTCGGTATAGACCTCGTACGGGCCGATCGCGACCTCGATCGGGGTGTCCTTCAGGTCCATCCAGGCGAGCTCGGATTCGTAATAATCGTCGCTGAGGAACGCCTTGGCGCGCAGCGACAGGAAGCGCTTGAGGCTTGGGTTGGTGGTGATCTGCGACGCCTGTTCGAGCAGCTTCGCCGCGGGCACCAGCCATTCCTTGTAGGCTTGGCTGTAGGGCACCGCGACCAGCCGGTCGCCCTCGCGGCGGACGACGGTGTAGGGACTGAGCAGGGCCTCGCGCTGATCGGGGTGCGCGGCGAGATAGGCGTCCATCTCCTGGCGGGTGAGGTCGGCGGGGTAGAAGCCGGCGCCATCCGGAATGCCTTCGGCGGAGGGATCGAGCGGCTGGCCGGGCCGGTAGTCCGGGATCGCCTGGCGCGCGTAGATCTGCGTCATCAGATTGGCCGCCCGGTTGAGCAGGTTGACCACCTGGCGCTCCTCGTCGCTGAGGAACGAGACGTCGGGCGTCATCTCGACCCGGGCGAGCGTGGGATCGGCGGGCGGCTGGGGAATGTCCGAAGCCGCCTGCGCCGCGGCGCCGCCGTTGCCGGCGTCGTTGGACGGGCTGCACGCGGTGGCGGTGGTGGCGAGAAGAATGGCGGCAAGCGCGCTACGCATCGACAAAGTCCTTGGGCGGATGACAGGATGGCGGCAGGGATAGGCGAGGCGCGCGCCGCTGTCACGCCAGCGACACGGACAGCCGCCAACCGTGACGCGAGGAGATACGCCGCATGACATTGATGTTGGACCGCCGCCAGTTGATCGCCGCGGGGGCGCTGGGGCTCGGCGCCTTCGCGCTGCCCGGCTTCGCCCGGGCATTCCAAGGGACGGGGCAGGGCTTCACCCATAATGTCGCGAGCGGCGAGCCGGCGGCGACATCGGTGCTGCTGTGGACGCGCTATGTGCCGGCGGGCGGCGGCGAGGCGCGGCTGCGCGTCGAACTTTCCGAGGATGCCGGCTTCGCGCGGATCGCGGGCGGGGCGGAGATGGTCACCGGGCCGTGGCGCGACCATACCGCCAAGTTGACCGTCGCCGGATTGAAGCCGGGAACGCGCTATCATTACCGCTTCGTCGCGCCCGACGGCAGCTTCTCTCCGGTCGGGCGGACCAGGACGCTGCCCGATGCGGCGGACGCCTACCGGATCGCGGTGTTCTCCTGCTCCAACCTGCCGTTCGGCTGGTTCAACGCCTATGCCCACGCCGCCGCCAACGGGCAGTTCGATCTGGGCGTGCATCTGGGCGATTACATCTACGAATATGCGCCGGGGACCTATCCGGTGAAGGCCGAGCACCTCCCCGGACGCGACATCCTGCCGGCGCACGAGATAGTCGCGCTCGCCGACTATCGGCTGCGCTACGCCAGCTACCGCGCCGATCCCGATCTGCAGGCGGTGCATGCGGCGATGCCCTTCCTGATTTCGATGGACGATCACGAATCGGCCAACAACAGCTGGGAGGGCGGGGCGCAGAACCATCAGGCGGACAAGGAAGGCGACTGGTGGGTGCGCAAGGCGGCGGCGATCCAGGCCTTCCGCGAATGGATGCCGGTGAGCGACGAGCCGTGGAAGGCCTATCAGATCGCCGACCTCATGACGCTCTACCGCACCGACACGCGGCTCAGCGGGCGGTCGAGAGGGCCCGAGGTGACCGCGGCGTCACGCGACGATCCCAAGGCGCTGAAGGCCTTCCATGACGGCCCCTGGCGCGATCCGGCGGCGACGATGATGGGCTGGGACCAGGAGACCTGGCTGGCGGCGGCGATGGCCGCATCGGTCAAGGCGGGAACGCGCTGGCAGGTGATCGGCTTCGGCACCAATATGGGGTTCCAGAAGACGCCCGAGGATGCGCTCGGCTGGCTGCCGCCGACCGCGCCCGATTGGGCGCTGAGCGGCATCGCCAACCGGGTGAAGTTGGGCCGCGCGGGCCTGCCGCAGGAGCTGGACAATTGGGGCGGCTATCCGGCGGCGCGATCGCGCTTCCTCGCCTCGGCGCAGGGAATGGGCGCGGACACGATCCTGATCTCGGGCGACAGCCACAATGCCTGGGCCTATGAGCTGGCCGAGGGCGGGCGACCGGCGGCGGTCGAGTTCGGATCGCAGAGTGTGACCTCGGGCGGGATCGAGGGCGCGACGCGCGGCGTGCCGCCGGCCAAGATCGAGCGCAGCCTGATCGCGGGCAACCCCGAGCTCAAATGGTGCGACACCAGCCGGCGCGGCTATATGGCGCTGACGCTGACGCCCGAGGCGGCGACGAACGAATGGGTGTTTGTGGAGACCATCCTGGAGCGGACGATGCGCACCAGCAAGGGACACAAGGTGACGGTGCGGTGGGGGACGAACCGGATCGTGTGACGAAGCCCGTCTCAATGGTCAGGCCCCTCTCAACTTCGCCTAGCGAGCAAGCTCGCAAGGCTTCGTATCTCTCCCCTGAAGGGGAGAGAGGGGTCGTTGCTTTCTCTCTCCCCTTCAGGGGAGAGATATGGAGGCTTGCCGCTTTAGCGGCTAGCCGGAGTTGAGAGGGGGCTCTGCGCTATTCCAAGCTCTTCGAGGCCTGTTCGAACAGGTCCTTGCTGACGCCCGGCGTGTCGACGATGCGACGGAGCTGATCGCGCATCAGCGCTGCGCGGTCTTCGTCGAAGCGGCGCCAGCGGCCGAGCGGGGGGAGCAGCTTGGCGGCGGTCTGCGGGTTGAGGCGGTCGAGCGCGAGGAGCTGATCGGCGTAGAAGGCGTAACCTCTGCCGCTTGCCGCATGGAAGATGCGCTGGTTGACGCCGAACGCGCCGATCAGCGCGCGGGCGCGGTTGGGATTGGCGAGGGTGAAGTCGCGGTGCTTCGCCAGCGCGATGACCTCGTCGAGGGTGCCGTCGCGCGTGGCGAGCGCCTGGGCCGAGAACCATTTGTCGATGACGAGCGCATCGTCCGAATAGCGGTTGTAGAAGATGTCGAGCGCTGCCTCCCGCTCGTCGGCGGCGAGGTTCACCAGCGTGACGAGCCCTGCCATGCGGTCGGTCATGTTGTCGGCGCGCTCGAACTGGCGGAAGGCGATGGCGCCCCCGTCCTTCGCCTCGCTCGCGGCGACATAGCCGAGCGCGATGCCGCGCAGCCGCCGCCGGCCCTTGGCCTCGGGCGTGAGCGCGAAGGGGGCGTCGGCCCCGTCGGCCAATGCCGCGCGCCACTCGGACTCGAGCTTGCGGCCGAGATCGCGGCGCAGCGCCTCGCGCGCGGCGTGGATCGCCTCGGGATCGACCACCAGCATCCCATCCCCAATGAAGCTTTCGGATGGGAGCAGCACCGCTTCGCCGACAAAGGCGCGGTCCAGCGCAGGATCGGCGAGCGTGTCGGCGACCGCCGCGACGACGGGGCCGTGATCCGCCTCTCCGGTCGAGACCCGCTCGATCAGCGTATCGAGCATCAGCTGCTGCATCGCCTCGTAGCGGGCGAAGGGATCGTCGTCATGGCGCGAGAGGAAGGCGAGATCGGCGGCGGTGCGATCGGCCTCGACGATCACCGGCGCGGAGAAGCCGCGATTGATCGAGAGCACCGGACGCTCGCCTACGCCTTCGAAGACGATGGTCTTCTCCGGCGTGTCGAGCAAGACGAGCTGCTCCTCGCCGATAGCGGCGCCGCTGCCCCAGGCGAACAGGCGCAGGCGCAGCGGGATCACCATCGGCTGCTTGTCCGGCTGGCCTGGTGTGGACGGGATCGACTGGGCGAGATTGAGCGTCGCGCGGCCGCCCCCCGGATCGGCGGTCAGGCGCGCGGCGACGCGCGGGGTGCCGGCCTGCGAGTACCACAGGCGGAACTGGGAGAGATCGACGCCCGCGCCGAACTCCATCGCGCGGACGAAGTCCTCGCAGGTCGCCGCCTCGCCGTCATGCCGCATGAAATAGTGATCGGCGCCCGCGCGGAAGCTTCTGGGGCCGAGAATGGTGGCCATCATGCGAATGACCTCGGCGCCCTTGTTGTAGATGGTCGCGGTGTAGAAATTGCTGATCTCGAGATAGGATTCGGGGCGGATGGGGTGCGCCAGCGGCCCGGCATCCTCGGGGAACTGACTGGCGCGCAGGCTCCGGACGTCTTCGATCCGCTTGACCGCGGGCGACCCCTGGTCGGCGGAGAAGCCCTGATCGCGAAAGACGGTGAAGCCTTCCTTCAGGCTCAGCTGGAACCAGTCGCGGCAGGTGACGCGGTTGCCCGACCAGTTGTGGAAATATTCGTGCGCGACCACGGCGGCGATGGCGTCGTAATCGGCGTCGGTCGCGGTGTCGGGATCGGCGAGGACATAGCGCGAGTTGAAGATGTTCAGGCTCTTGTTCTCCATCGCGCCGAAGTTGAAATCGGCGACCGCGACGATGTTGAACAGGTCGAGATCATATTCGCGGCCGTAGGTCTGCTCGTCCCACGCCATCGCCGCCTTCAGGGCCGACATGGCGTGCTCGGTCTTGGGCAGATCGGCCTCGCGCACCCAGATGGCGAGCTCGACCTGGCGGCCCGACATGGTGGTGAAGCCGCCGACATTGGCCTGCAGATCGCCCGCGACCAGGGCGAACAAATAGCAGGGCTTGGGGAAGGGATCGTGCCATTCGGCCCAGTGGCGGCCGTCATCGAGCAGGCCGGCGCCGGTGCGGTTGCCGTTGGCGAGGAGGACGGGGAAGGTCTCCCGGTCGGCGGTCATGCGGACGGTATAGGTCGCCAGCACGTCGGGGCGGTCGGGGAAGAAGGTGATGCGCCGGAAGCCTTCGGCCTCGCACTGGGTGCAGAGCAGGCCGCCCGACGCATAGAGCCCCATCAGCTGGGTGTTGGTCTCCGGCGCGATCTCGACCTCGGTCTCGATCACATGCGCTTCGCCGGCAAGTGGGACGACGAGGCCGCCATCCTGTTGCCGCCAGTCGTTGACCTCGCGGCCGTCGACGCGGACGGCGAGCGGCTGCTGGCCGGCGCCGTCGAGCACCAGCGGGCGATCATGCGCCCCGTTCCGCGTCACCTCCAGGCGCGCGCGGACGACGGTGCGTGCCGGGTCCAGATCGAAATCGAGGCTGATCGCAGGCACCAGCCAGTCGGGCGGGCGGTAGTCCTCCCGGCGGATGGGCGTCGGGGTCCGGGTTGCGGCGTGCATGTCGAGCATGGCGTAGGGAATACGCGGGCGCGCGACACGTTCCAGCGAAATCGCGTTCAGGGCGTTGTCAGGGGCTTAGTGGCATGCTTTAGGTGCCTCATTCGCATATAGCACCAAGGATCATCGATGCTTCGCAGCCTGACCGCCCTCGCGCTCGTCCTGTCCGCCCCCGCCGTCGCGCAGACCGCCCCCGCCGCACCCGCGAAGTCGGTAGCGCTGTCGCCCGAACAGGCGGCGCTGCGGGCGCATGTCGCCTATCTCGCGTCCGACGCGATGAAGGGGCGCGAGGCGGGAACGCCCGAATATGACAAGGCGGCCGCCTATGTCGCCGATCAGATGAAGGCGCTGGGCGTCCAGCCGGCGGGCGACGATGGCGGCTATCTGCAGAAGGTGCCGCTGGTGAGCTACAAGCTGACCGACAAGGGCAGCATGAAGATGGGGGATACGGCGCTGACATTCGGCGAGGACTACCTGCCCTCCGCCAACCCGACGCGCGCGGCGATGACGATCAGCGCGCCGGTGGTGTTCGTCGGCTACGGCGTGGTCGCGCCCGAGCTCAACCGCGACGACTATGCCGGGGTCGACGTGAAGGGCAAGATCGTCGCGGTGATGGCGGGCGCGCCCGCATCGATGGCGTCCGAGATCCGCGCCCATTACGGCAGCGGCGCGACCAAGGCGCTGGCGGCCGAGAAGAACGGCGCGGTGGGCATCGTCACGCTCGAAACGCCGACGCTCGCCAAGGTGCGGCCGTTCGAACGTGGCGCTGAGAACTGGGATCACGCACGGATGACCTGGGCGAAGGCCGACGGCTCGCCCGACGTCACCGCGCCTTCGGTCACCTCCGCCGGCGCGCTGAGCATGGCCGGGGCGGAAAAGCTGTTCGCCGGATCGGGCACGACCTATGCCGCGGTGGCCGCCGCCGCCGAAGCCGGTCAGCCGGTCAAGCCGCTGGCGCTCAAGACCACGCTTTCGGCCGCGAGCAACACCGCGATCTCGCAGGTGGCGAGCAGCAACGTCGTCGGCATCATCCCCGGCAGCGATCCCGCGATCGGCAAGCAGGTCGTCGTCCTTTCCGCGCATCTCGACCATGTCGGCGTCGGCAAGGCGGTGGACGGCGACACCATCTACAACGGCGCGATGGACAATGCGGTGGGCATCGCATCGATGCTGGAGGTCGCGCGGCGGTTCAAGGATTCGGGCGAGAAGCCGCGCCGCAGCGTGATGCTGCTGGCGGTGACGGCGGAGGAGAAGGGGCTGGTCGGTGCGGATTACTTCGCCAACAACCCGACCGTGCCCAAGGAGACGCTGGTCGCCAACGTCAATCTCGACATGCCGATCATCACCTTCGCCTTCGAGGACGTGGTGGCGTTCGGCGCCGACCGTTCGACGCTGGGCCCGCTGGTGCGCGCCGCGGCGGAGAAGATGGGGGTGGGCTATTCGCCCGATCCGATGCCCGAACAAGGCTTCTTCACCCGCAGCGACCATTATCGCTTCGTCCAGCAGGGCATCCCCGCGGTGTTCCTGTGGCCGGGGGTCAAGGGGCCGGGCAAGGCGGCGTTCGACGACTTCCTGAAGAACCATTATCACAAGCCGTCGGACGAGGTGACGCTGCCGATCAACTGGCAGGCGGGCGTGCGCTTCGTCGAGGCGAACTACGCCATCGCCCGCGAGATCGCCAATGCGGATGAGCGCCCGGCGTGGAACAAGGGCGATTTCTTCGGCGTGCTCTATAACGGCTACGGCGCGAAGTGAGGCGCGCGCTGCTCCTCGCCGCGCTGGTTTCTGCTGCGCCGTCGCCTGCGCAGCAGAAGCCCGAGGACGTCCGGCGCCATGTCGCGGTGCTCGCCGCCGACGACATGCGCGGGCGCGAGGCGGGGACGGCCGATTTCGACCGCGCGGCGGATTATGTCGCGAAGCAGTTCGCCGCGGCGGGGGCCAAGCCGGCGGGCGAGGGTGGCGGCTGGTATCAGCGCGTGCCGATGGCGACCGCTCAGCCGGTGGACAAGGGGCGGATCACGGCGGGCGGCAAGCCCCTCGTCTTCGGCGCCGACTATATTCCGGGCGTCAGCGTCACCCAGGCGGCGGTGGATATCGACGCGCCGGTGGTGTTCGTCGGCATGGGGGTGCACGCGCCGGAATTCGGCCATGACGATTATGCCGGGCTCGACGTGCGCGGCAAGGTGGTCGCCTATCTGACCGGCGCGCCGGTCAGCCTGCAGGGCGAGATCCGCGCGCATTTCGCCAACGGCACGACCAAGTCGCTGGAAGCGGAGAAGCGCGGCGCGGTAGGCGCGATCGCCATCGTCGCGCCCTCGCAGCTCGAGCGGCGGCCCTTCTCCGCCTACGCCAACGGCTGGGACGATGTGCGGATGACCTGGGCCAAGGACGGCAAGCCCTTCGCGCCGTCGTCCATCCCCGGAATCGCGGTGCTGAGCCCGGCGGGCGCGGAGAAGCTGTTCGCGGGGGCGAAGACCTCTTTCTCGGCGATTGCCGCCGCGGAGAAGGCGGGGAAGGCGATCCCCTCGGTCGTCCTGCCCGCGAAGATCACCGCTCGGTTGCGCAACAGACTGGGCGCGGCGGAAAGCCGCAACGTCATCGCCGTCGTGCCGGGCAGCGATCCCGCATTGGCCGCCGAGCATGTCGTGCTGACCGCGCATCTCGACCATGTCGGCGTCGGCAAGGCGGTGAAGGGCGACGCGATCTACAACGGCGCGATGGACAACGCGATCGGCGTCGCGACGCTGATCGAGGCGGCGCGGCAACTGGCGGTGAACCCGCCCAGGCGTCCGGTGCTGCTGGTCGCGCTGACCGCCGAGGAGAAGGGGCTGGTCGGCAGCGACTATCTCGCGCGGCATCCCTTGCCGGCTGGCGGGGAGGCGGTGGCGAACGTCAATATCGACATGCCGATCCTGACCTATGCCTTCACCGATATGTTCGCCTTCGGGGCGGATCGCTCGTCACTGGGCGGAATCGTCGAGGGCGCCTTGAAGCCGATGAACATCGCGCTGACGCCCGATCCCGATCCGGCCGAGGGATTGTTCACCCGCAGCGACCAGTATCGCTTCGTCCAGGCAGGGATACCGGCGGTGTTCCTCAAGACCGGCTTCGCCGGGCCGGGCAAGGAGGCGACCGCGGCGTTTCGCGGCACGCACTATCACCAGCCTTCGGACGAGATCACGCTGCCGATCGACTGGAACGCGGCGGCGCGCTTCGTCGACGCCAATGTCGCGATCGCGCGCGGTGTGGCCGACGCGCCGACGCGTCCGGCATGGAACAAGGGCGATTTCTTCGGGACGCTGTTCAAGGGGCCGATGGCGGAATAGCGGGCATGCACCTGCTGATCTTCGGGCTGGGCTATACTGCTTCGCGCATCGGCGAGGCGTTGGAGCGGCGCGGATGGCGGGTGCAGGGCACTACGCGGGATGGGCGTGAGGGGACGGTGCCTTTCGAGGATCACGCGGCGGTGGCGCATGCGATCGGCCATGCCACGCATATCCTGTCTTCCGTCCCGCCCGATGGCGATGATCCGGTGTTGGCCGCCTATGGCGATCGGCTCGGCGGCAAGCGGCTGAGCTATCTCTCCTCCACCGGCGTCTATGGCGATGCGGGCGGCGCGTGGGTGGATGAGAGCGCGCCGATCATGGGCCGCCGCCCGGCGCGCAACGCCGCTGACGCCGCCTGGCTGGCGATGGGCGCGCGGGTGTTCCGGCTGCCGGGCATCTATGGGCCGGGGCGGTCTCCGCTGGAGCGGGTGGGCGGGGGCAAGGCGCACCGGGTCGATATGCCGGGGCAGGTGTTCAGCCGAGTGCATGTCGACGACATCGTCTCGGGCGTCATCGCCGGGCTCGAGGCGCCGGCGGGCGCGTACAACCTGGCCGACGACCATCCCTGTCCACAGAACGAGGTGGTTGAGTTCGCCGCGCGGCTGCTCGGCCTGCCGCCGCCCGCGTTCGTGCCGCTAGACGCGCTGTCGCCGATGGCGCGCGATTTCTATGCCGAGAACCGGCGCGTGGCGAATGGCAAGGCGAAGCGGGTGCTTGGCTGGACGCCGCGCTATCCCGATTACCGGTTGGGCCTGCGCGCTCTCAGGGCGATGACCAGCCCCACGCCCGCCAGCGCCGCGCCCGCGGCGGCGAGCAGCGACCAGCGATAGCCTTCGAACAGCGTCGACAGCAGCATCGCGATCACCGGCGTCGCCACGCCCGAATAGGCCGCCTTGGCCGGGCCGATCACGCGGATCACGCCGAAATAGAGCGTGAAGGCGATCGCCGACCCGAAGATGCCGAGATAGAGCACGCCGAGGATATAGCCGGGCCGCGTATCGAACACCGGCGCGCCGACGGTCGCCAGCGCAAACACGGCGTTGAAGCCGACCCCGATCAGCATCGACCAGCCGAGCATTGCCGCCATCGGATAGCGCTTGGCGGTCTCGCCCGCCTGCATGACGTTGGCGACCGAGGCCGAGAGGATGGCGATGCCGGTGAGCAGGAAGCCGAGCGCGGTGGCGCCGGTCGCCGATGCGTCCGCGCGCAGCTCGTGCAGCATCAGGAGGCCGACGCCCGCCATCGCCACGATCGAGCCGGCCCAGAATTGCACGCCCAGGCGCTGTCCCAGAAACAGCCGGCCGAGGAGCGCGTTGGGAATGACGAGCAGCGCGAACAGCACCGCGACCAGGCCGGAGGTGATATACGCTTCCGCCCGGTAGACGAAGTTGAAGTTGAGGCAGAATTGCGCGAGGCCGAGCGCCGCGGCGAAGCCCCAGCCGCGCGCGTCCATCGCCAGCTTCTCACGCCGCCACAGCGCCACGCCGAGCATGGCGATGCCGGCGGCGAGGAAGCGATAGGCGACCGACCAACTCGGCGGCACCACGCCCAATTGGTCGCGGATGACCAGCCAGGTCGATCCCCAGATGATCGTGACGAGCGCGAGCGGGATGAGGATGCGCGGCTGGGTGGATTGGACTAGTAATACCTCCCCGGCACGGGGAGGGGGACCATGCGAAGCATGGTGGAGGGGGGGCTCCACTGGCGATTCGCTTGCGGCCCGCCCCCTCCACCCCCCGGCTGCGCCGGGCGGTCCCCCTCCCCGTGCCGGGGAGGTATTTTCCGTTCCGCTCACAGCGCCCTTATCGCATCCGCCAGCGGGCGGACGTCTTCGGGGGCGTGGTTCCAGGCGGTGACCAGCCGCGCCTCGCCGGGGCCCCAGTCGTAGAAGTCGAAGCCCTCGACCCGGAGCGACGCGGCTTCTTGCGGAGACACGCGCAGGAATATCTCGTTGGCCTCGACCGAATGGACCAGCCGATCGCCCGCCGCCTCGGCCAGCATCGCCGCGGCGGCGTTGGCCGCGCGGGCGTTCGCCAGCCAGAGGTCGCCTTCGAGCATCGCCAGGATCTGCGCGGCGAGATAGCGGCCCTTGGACAGCAGATGCCCCGCGCGCTTGCGGCGATAGCGCGTCGCCTTCGCCATCTCGGGATCGAAGAACACCAGCGCCTCGGCGCTCATCCCGCCATTCTTGACGAAGCCGAAGCTGAGCGCGTCGACACCCGCTCGCCAGGTGAGATCGGCGGGCGCGCACCCCAGATGCGCGACGGCGTTGGCGAAGCGCGCGCCATCCATGTGCAGCTTTAGCCCGCGCGCCTTCGCCACCTTGCCGATCGCGGCGACGTCGGCGGGCGAATAGACCCGGCCATATTCGGTGGCGTTGGTGATCGAGATCGCGTGCGGCTGGGTCTGGTGGACATCGTCGCGGGTGGCGTCGAGCAGCGCGGCGATCGCCGCCGCGCTCAGCTTGGCCCCGTCGCCTTCCGCGAGCAGCAGCTTGGCGCCGTGGGTGAAGAATTCGGGCGCGCCGCATTCGTCGTTCTGGATATGCGCGTCGCGGTGGCAGACGATCGCGCCATAGGGCGGGCACAACGCCGCGAGCGCGAGCGAATTGGCCGCGGTGCCGGTCGCGACCCACAGGCAGGCGACATCTCGCCCGAACAGATCGGACATCGCGCCGTCCAGCTTCGCGCTCCATGCGTCGCCGTCATAGGCGGTGTCGAGCGTGTTGGCGTCGGCGATCGCCGCCATCACCTGTGGGCAGACGGGAGCGGCGTTGTCGGAGAAGAAGCGCATGACCGGCCCATGCGGCGGCACGACCGCCTGCGTCAACACGGGGGTTGCTCTCAAAGGCCGGGCGGGGCCACAAAGGCGCCACGCAACAAAATAACAGGGGACGCCACATGAAACGCTTCGCCGCCGCGCTCGCGCTTTCCGCCACGCTGTTTTCGCCGGTCGCTGCGACCGCGCAGGACTACGGCAAATACAGCGATTCGGCGGCGCAGGCCGAACTTGCGCGGGTCGCCGATGTCGAGATGGGTGTGATGGTGCCGATGCGCGACGGCGTCGGGCTGGCGACCAACATCTATCGCCCCAAGGACGCCAAGGGCCCGCTGCCGACGATCCTGTGGAAGACGCCGTACAACGAGCTCGCCTATAGCGCCTCGACCGCCAAGCGCGCGCTGGAGGCGGTCAAGCGCGGCTATGCCTATATTGTCCAGAACGAACGCGGCCGCTATTTCTCGGGCGGCGATTACGAGATCCTGGGCTATCCGCAGACCGACGGATATGACGCGCTCAGCTGGATCGCCAAGCAGCCTTGGTCCAACGGCAAGGTCGGCACGCTCGGCTGCTCCTCTTCGGCCGAATGGCAATTGGCGCTCGCCGCGCAGAACCATCCGGCGCATGCGGCGATGGTGCCGATGGCCTCGGGCGCGGGGATCGGCAAGGTCGGCCGCTTCCAGGAACAGGGCAACTGGTACACCGGCGGCGTGCCGCGCAACCTGTTCTTCATCTGGCTGTACGGCGTCGACAATCCGCTGCGCGCCGAGCTGCCCAAGGATGTCAGCCAGGAAATGCGCGCGCGGCTGATGCGCTACAATGATCTCGACGCGAAGAAGCCGGAGGTCGAGTGGAAGACGCATATCAAGCATCTGCCGGTGAGCGAGCTGCTGTCTTCGCTGGGCGAGCCGCCCGCGACCTTCGAGCAGTTCATCACCCGCGCTCCGGCCGATCCCGCCTGGCGGCAGGGCGGGCTCTATCATGACGATATGGGCTGGGGCGTTCCGGCCCTCTGGTTCAACAGCTGGTACGATGTGTCGATCGGGCCGAACATGGCGCTGTTCAACCATGCCCGCGCGGCGAACACCGACAAGGAGGCGAGCGCCAACCAATATGCCGTCGTCGCGCCCAACACCCACTGCGCCTTCTGGAAGCTCGGCGAGAATTTCGTCTCGGGCGACCGCAAGCTGGGCGACGCCAGCTTCGACGTGGACGGACAAATCTATGGCTTCTTCGATCGCTGGCTGAAGGGCAGAGCCGGCGCCTTCCCGTCCAACACGCCGCACGTCCGCTATTTCACCATGGGTGCGAATGAGTGGCAGTCGTCCGCCCAGTGGCCGCCGAGGGACGTAAAGACGGTGCGGATGTATTTGCGTTCGGAAGGAAGCGCCAACAGCCTGAACGGCGATGGCCGCCTGTCGACCGAAGCACCGCCCGCAGGCGAGGCCGCGGACCGCTACCGCTACGATCCGATGAACCCGGTGCAGACGATCGGCGGCGGCGATTGCTGCAACGGCGGCACCGTCATCCCCGGCGCGTTCGACCAGCGGCCGATCGAGGCGAGGGCCGACGTGCTGGTCTATACCAGCGAACCGCTGACCGAGCCGATGGAGGTGACCGGGTTCGTCGATGCGGTGCTGAAGGTGTCGTCAAGCGCCCGGGACACCGATTTCGCGGTCAAGCTGGTCGACGTCGCGCCCGACGGCACGGCTTACATCCTGGGCGACACGATCATGCGCGCGCGCTACCGCGACGGTTACGACCGGCCGGTGCTGATGCAGCCGGGGCAGGTCTATACGATCAGGCCGACGCCGATCACCACCAGCAACACCTTCCAGCCGGGGCACCGGATCAGGGTGGAGATCACCTCGTCCAATTTTCCCAAGTTCGTCCGCAACCTCAACACCGGCGGGCCGAACGAGACCGAGAAGGCCGGCGTAGTGGCGGACAACACGCTGCACCACGCCGGGGCCGACGCCTCCTATATCGAGCTGCCGGTCAGGGAGTGAAGGGGCGTAGCGGGCAATCGCCGTCGCGCCGGCCGCTGACGCTGCCGACGCCGAGGATGATCTTCGCCCGGCGCGAGAAGGTCAGCGCCTGCCAGCGGCCGCTATTGCCGATCGCGGTGCGGCTCTTGAGGAAGGTGAGGTGGAGCAGCTCATACTGTTCGGGATCGATCAGGCGCGCGTCGATCATGCAGCTCCAGCGATCGACGTTCCACGCATAGTCGCGGACGATGCCGTCCTGGTCGATCGTCTCGGCGAGCGCCTTGTACCAGGCGAAGATGGCGCGGAGGCGCGGCCAGCGCTCGGCCTCGGGCATCGCGGCGAGCTTGCGCCGCAGCCGCGCGACATCCTCGCTGGGCGGCAGGCCCTTCTGCTGCACCCTGGTGTCGATCGCCCAGCGGACCTTGCGCGGGGTGATCGGGCCGGACGGGAAGACGCGGGCCAGCTCCAGCCGCACCTCGTCGAGCAGGTCGATATAGGCGTCGGTCTGCACCTGCAGCATCGAATCGCTTTCGAACAGCGCCTTCAATTCCGCCTCCAGAACCGGACCAAGCTTGCCGTCGGGATATTGGGCGGCGAGGATGCCTTTGCGGCATCGGTCGCGTACGGGCACGGCCACGCAGTCTTCTGAGAACAGGAATTCGCCGGATACCGGCGCCAGCTCGGCGAGCGCGCGCTTGAACTTCCGGCGTGAACCGAAACTCTCACGCCAGCGCACCAGAACGGGCTGCAGGCTGCCCGTGCCGTAATTCCACTGCGCCATGCCGACCGAGATCAGCTGGCTGTCGAAATTGCCCGCCGGCATCGCCCAGCAGCCCATCGTCTCGGGGATCGAGGTCTCCGCCATCCGCGCGAAGATGCCGGCACGATCCAGGCCGATCGTCGCCATCCGTTCCGCGGCGGCGGGATCGATGCGGAGGAATTGCGGCTCACCAGTCCGGCTGGGAACGTCGCCGACCATGCGGCAGTCGGGCGGAGGCGCCGGCGCCGGCGCCGGCTGGGCATGGGCGGGCAGGGCGCATGCCATCACCAGCAATGCCGCATACGCCCATCGTCTCATCTGAAATGCCCCGTGCCGAACGGCCCCGGTTCTACCAGCCGGTCTCGACATTTGGCGAGGCCCTAAATTGGTATGTAAATACTGACTAGCAAAATATCTGAATGTTGCTGTTGCATAACCTATACCATTGCGTTAGCAACATGGCGTCGACCGGTCAGGACCGGCGAAGCGGGAGGAGTCGGCATGCGACGTTCACATCTGATCGCCGGTATCATGCTGGCATCCGTCGCGATGCCGGCAGCGGCCGAAACGACGGTCGTCCGCACCCAGGCCGAATATGCGAACGCGGCCAAGCGGTTGCGGCCGGGCGACACGATCGTGCTGGCGAATGGCGAGTGGCGCGATTTCCAGATCGTCTTCACCGGACAGGGCGCCGCCGACAAGCCGATCACGCTGACCGCCGAGACCAAGGGCAAGGTGTTCATCACCGGCCAGTCGAACCTGCGCCTCGGCGGGCGGCATCTGGTCGTCTCGGGCCTCGTCTTCCGCGAAGGGCACAGCCCGACCGAGGAGGTCATCGCCTTCCGCCGCGATTCGAAGACGCCGGCGAGCGACAGCCGCCTGACCGAGGTGGTGATCGACGGCTTCAACCCGCCCTCCCGGACGAAGGAGGATCGCTGGGTCTCGCTCTATGGCGAGCGCAATCGGATCGATCATTCGCACTTCGAGGGCAAGGCGAACGCCGGCGTGACGCTGGCGGTGATCCGCAACGAGCCGCGCGCGGACAATCACCGCATCGATCACAATTATTTCGGGCCCCGGCCCGTGCTCGGCTCGAACGGCGGCGAGACGATCCGCATCGGCACCAGCGACGAATCGCTGAGCGATTCCAGCACCATCGTCGAACGCAACATCTTCGAGGGCTGCGACGGCGAGGTCGAGATCGTCTCGGTCAAGTCCGGCGGCAACATCGTCCGCGGCAACCTGTTCCTCGCCTCGCAGGGCGCGCTGGTGCTGCGCCACGGCAACGGCAACCTGGTCGAACGCAACGTCTTTCTGGGCAAGGGCAAGGCGAACACCGGCGGCATCCGCGTGATCAACCGCGACCAGATCGTCCGCGGCAACTATATCGAGGGCACGCGTGGGGTCAGCTTCCTGAGCGCGGTCGCGCTGATGAACGGCGTGCCCAATTCGAAGATCAACCGCTATCATCAGGTCGCGGACGCGGTGATCGCCAACAACAGCCTGATCGACGTCGCGCGCGTGACCTGGGGCGCGGGCGCCGACGCAGAGCGCAGCGCGCCGCCGATCGACACGCGCATCGCCGACAATCTGATCGTCGGCGCGGACGGCAAGGATCCGGTGCGCGTCGAGACCGATCTGTCGGGCGTCACCTTCGCCGGCAACGTCAACGCCGCCGAGCGCTCGGTGAAGCTGGAGCGCGGGGCGAACGGCCTGCTCTATCCCACCGATCCGGCGCTCGCCGGCATCGGCGCGCCGCACGATCTGGTCGTGGTGAAGCGCGCAGAGGTCGGCGCCGCCTGGTACGGTCCCGCGCCCGAAGCCGCGTTCGGCAGCGGCAGGACCATTGCGGTCCCCGCCGGCGGGTCGATCGCCAAGGCCGCGGCGAAGGCGGAGAGCGGCGACACGCTGGCGCTGGCGAAGGGCGATTTCCGCCTCGCCGCGCCGGTCGCGGTTGCCGATCAGTTGACCATCACCGGCGCGGGCGCGGCGACGCGGCTGCTGCCGGCGGGGGACGCCTTTTCGATCACCGGCGGAGGCGGGCTGCGTTTGGCCAATCTGTCGATCGCGGGCGGGGCGAACGCGATCGCGGTCGAGCCCTCCGCAACCGCCAACTATGCCGTCGAGCTGGCGGACGTGCAGGTGAGCGGGCTTTCCGGCGATGTGTTGAAGACCGCGGCCGGCACCATGGCGCGGCGGGTCGCGATCGGCGACAGCCGCTTCGCCGGCATCGCCGGCGCGGTGGTCGCGGGCGCGGCCGAGACCGGCGGCAAGGGCACCTACTCGGCCGACCGGGTGACCATCGCCGACAGCCGGTTCGAGAATGTCGGCATGGTCGCCGACCTGCTGCGCAAGGGCACCGACGAGAGCACCACCGGGCCGACCTTCGCCATGACCGGATCGACCGTCACGGCGAGCGGCAAGGGCGGCGCGTCGGTCCGCCTGTCGGGGGTGCAGACCACGTCGATCACCGGCAACCGCTTCGTCCGCTCGGGGCCGATCGCGGTGACGCACAGCGTCGGCACGCCGTCCACCGCGATCACCGGCAACCGCTTCGCCGCGACGCCGGCCCCGCGCATCGAGGAGCTGCATTATCGCGGCCCCGATCGCGCGAGGATCACGAACAACATCATGGAGAACGCCCAATGACGCCGTTTCGGGTCGCTCTGACCGGCGTCGCGGGCGCCCTGTTGCTGGCGGCGTCCCCACTCGCCGCGCAGGCGCCCGCACTCATTCCGCCGCAGGGCCTCGCCGCGATGGCGAGCGAGGCAGGGCGCTATCCGTTGTTCGCTCAGGAAGTAGCGCGCGCCCGCGCCGAGGTCGATGCGGCGATGAAGCGGCCGATCGACGTGCCCGTGCCCAGGGACCCCGGCGGCGGCGTCACGCACGAGCAGCACAAGCGCAACTACAAGATCATCCGCGGTGCGGGCCTGCTGTTCCGCATCACCGGCGAGCGCCGATATGCCGATCACGCGCGCGACATGCTGCTCGCCTATGCCAGGCTCTACCCGGGCCTGGGGCCGCATCCGGCGCGCGCCAACCAGAATGCCGGGCGGCTGTTCTGGCAGAGCCTGAACGACAGCGTCTGGCTGGTCGAGGCGATCCAGGGCTATGACGCGATCCGGGGCGCGCTGACCCCGGCCGAGCGCAAGACCATCGAGGACGGCGTGTTCCGCCCGATGGCGCGATTCCTGTCCGATGGGTCGCCGCACGTGTTCAACCGCATCCACAACCATGCGACCTGGGCCAATGCCGGGGTCGGCATGACCGGCTATGTGCTTGGCGACAAGGATCTGGTCGAAAAGGCGCTGCTCGGGCTCGACAAGAGCGGCAAGGCGGGATTCCTCCGCCAGCTCGATCTGCTGTTCTCGCCCGACGGTTATTATGCCGAAGGCCCCTATTACCAGCGTTACGCGCTTCAGCCCTTCGTGGTGTTCGCCAGCGCGATCCAGGCGAACGATCCGGGGCGCAAGATCTTCGAATATCGCGACGGCATCGTGCTGAAGGCGGTCACCACCGCGATCCAGATGACGCATGGCGGCTATTTCTTCCCGATCAACGACGCCATGCCCGACAAGAGCCTGAAGACCGAGGAGCTCTACTACGGCGTCGCGGTGGCCTATGGCGCGACGCGCGATCCGGGGCTGCTGTCGATCGCGCAGTGGCAGGGGCGGACGGTGCTGACGCCCGACGGGCTCGCCGTGGCGCGCGATCTCGCCGCCGGCAAGGCCAAGCCGTTTCCCTTCGCCTCCAAGCTGTTCCGCGACGGACCCGAAGGCGACCAGGGCGCGCTCGCCATCCTGCGCGCCGGGCTGGACGCGGACGATCAGGTGCTGGTCGCCAAGAACACCTCGCAGGGCATGGGCCACGGCCATTTCGACAAGCTCCACTGGCTGCTCTACGACCAGGGCCAGCCGATCGTCACCGATTACGGCGCCGCGCGCTTCCTCAATATCGAGGCGAAGGACGGCGGGCGCTATCTGCCCGAAAACGACAGTTGGGCGCAGCAGACCATCGCGCACAACACGCTGGTGGTGGACGAAACCAGCCATTTCGACGCCAAGCTGAAGACGGCGGAGAAGGTCGCGCCGACCCAGCTCGCCTTCAACGGCGAGGGGCCGACGCGCTGGTCGGTCGCCGAGGTGGCGGGCGCGTACAAGGGCGTGCGCATGCGCCGCGCGCTGGCCCAGGTCGATGTCGAGGGGCTGGCGCAGCCGTTGGTGGTCGATGTGATGAAGGCGTCGAGCGACGCCGCGCATCGCTACGATCTGCCGCTGCACTATGCCGGGCATCTGATCGAGACCGGGTTCGATCTGCAATCGAACGTCACGACGCGGCCGGTGCTGGGCAAGGCCAATGGCTATCAGCACCTGTGGGTCGATGCGACCGGGCGGCCGGCGGTGGATGAAGGCACGGTCACCTGGCTCAATCACGGGCGCTTCTACACCTATCGGATGCTGCCGCCGAAGGGCGCCGAGGTGATCCTGGCGGAGAGCGGAGCGAACGATCCGCGCTTCAACCTCAGGCGCGAGCCGGTGGTGATCCAGCGGGTCGACGGCGCGCGCGACGCCACCTTCGTCAGCCTGCTCGAGCCGCACGGCCGTTACGACGCGGCTGCCGAGACGACGGTCGGCAGCAAGAGCGGCATCGCCGGCCTGAGCCATGCACGCGCGGGCGCGGCCGATATCGTGACGATCCGCACCAAGGCGGGGCGCACCGTCGTCCTCGCCTTCGCCGACAACACCGCCGCGGGCGTGGCGCACAACGCCCAGGTCGGCGGACGAACCCTCGAATGGACTGGCCCGGTGGGCCGCTTCGACCAATGACGGAGGCTGCCATGACAAGCACCAGGAAGGGCGGCCTGCGCTGGGTCGTGATCGGGATGATCGCGGTGGCGACGGTCATCAACTATATCGACCGCAACGCGCTCGCGGTGATGTGGCCGGCGGTGTCCGAGGACATCGGCGCGTCGAAGGAGGATTACGCGCTCCTCGTCACCGTATTCATGCTGGCCTACGCCTTCGGCCAGTCGCTGTTCGGCAAGATCTTCGACGTGGTCGGCACGCGGATGGGCTTCGCGCTTTCGATCGTCGTGTGGTCGCTGTCGATCGCCGCGCACGCGCTGGTGCGCGGCCTGGGTCTGCTGGCGCTGCTGCGCGTGACGCTGGGTGTCAGCGAGGCGGGCAACTGGCCCGGTGCGGCCAAGGCCAATGCGCTGTGGTTCCCCTCACGCGAGCGTGCGTTCGCTCAAGGGATATTCAACGCCGGCGCATCGCTCGGCGCGATCGTCTCGGCGCCTTTGGTGGCGCTGCTGTTCGTCGGCTTCGGCTGGCGGACGACCTTCCTCGTCGTCGGCATACTCGGCTTCCTGTGGCTGCTGCCCTGGCTGTGGTTCTACAAGTCCGATCCCGATGCGCATCCCTGGCTGAGCGAAGCCGAGCGGCGCCATATCATGGGCGACGACGAAAGCGCCGAGGACGCCGCCAGGCGCAGCGGCTATGCCCCGCCGCTCGGCGAGCTGCTCAAGCGGCGTGAAAGCTGGGCGGTGATCCTCGGCCGTTTCTTCCTCGACCCCGTCTGGTGGCTGTTCGTGTCCTGGCTGCCGCTCTACCTCGCCGAGACCTTCGGCTTCGACGTCAAGCAGATCGGCTATTTCGCCTGGGTGCCCTATGTCGGCGCGATGCTGGGCAGCCTGTTCGGCGGCTGGTTCGCCGGACGGCTGATCGCTTCGGGCAAGTCGGTGAACTTCGCGCGGAAGGCGGCGATCACGATCGGCTGCCTGATCATGCTGCCCGCGCTGCTGCTGACCGCGCGCGCGGCCGATCCGCTGACCGCGGTGCTGCTGATCGCCGCGATCCTGTTCGGCTTCCAGATGGCGATCGGCAACATCCAGACGCTGCCGTCCGACTATTTCGGCGGCGGCGCGGTCGGCACGCTTGCCGGCGTCAGCGGCACCGCGGCGGTGGCCGGCACGCTCATCACCACCTGGCTGGTGCCGGCGATGACCGAGGTCAGCTACGCGCCGATCTTCATCCTGGGCGCCGCCATCGTTCCCCTCTCGCTCATTTCGGTCTGGCTGCTCGGCGGCCGGATCGCCCCCATCGAAGAAAAGAAGGACTGACTTTCATGGATCTCACCAACAAGGTCGCGCTCGTCACCGGCGGCGGCCGCGATATTGGCCGCGCGGTGTCCTTGCGGCTGGCGCGGGCGGGCGCCGCCGTCGCGATCAACTACAAGAGCGACAGCGCGGCGGCCGAGGCGACCGCGCAGGCGATCAAGGACGCGGGCGGCCGCGCGCTGGTGGTGCGGGCCGATGTCACCAAGGCGGACGATGTCGCCCGGCTGATCGAGGAGACGCGCGGGGCCTTTGGCGGGCGGATCGACATCCTGGTCAACTGCGCGGGCGGCATGGTCGCCCGGAAGACGCTCGACGACATGGACGAGGGCTTCTTCGACGAGGTGATGACGCTCAACCTCAAAAGCGCCTTCCTCGTCACCAAGGCGGCCAAGCCGCTGCTGGGTGAAGGCAGCGCGATCGTCAACGTCTCCTCGCTCGCCGGGCGCGACGGCGGCGGGCCGGGCGCATCGATCTACGCCACCGCCAAGGGCGCGCTGATGACGCTGACCCGCGCTTGGGCGAAGGAGATGGGGCCGCAGGGCATCCGGGTGAACGCGGTGTGCCCCGGCCTGATCGGCACCAGCTTCCACGACATCTTCTCCAAGCCCGAAGGGCGACTGGCGACCGCGGGCAACACGCCGCTCCGGCGCGAAGGGAAGCCCGAGGAGGTGGCCGAGGCGATCGCCTTCCTCGCCTCCGATGCATCGGCCTTCCTGACCGGCGTCAACATGGACATCAACGGCGGGCTGGGCTTCTCATGATGCTGACGGCGCTTGCGTTGCTCGCTGCCGCACCGGTGCAGGCCGCGCCCTCGCCGCCGCGCGAGGCGGGCGATCCCGTACCCAGGGAGCGGACCGACGCGCCGCCGCTCAAGCCCTACAAGATCATCCTGGTCGGCGATTCGACCATGGCGCCGCATTCGGGCTGGGCCTCCGCCTTTTGCGCGCGGCATGTGAAATCGTCGGTCGCGTGCCTCAATGCGGGGCGCGGCGGGCGCAGCACGCGCAGCTATCGCGCCGAAGGATCATGGGACATCGCGCTCGCCGAGGCGAGGGTGCCCGGCTATCGCGAAACCTATGTGCTGATCCAGTTCGGCCATAACGACCAGTCCTCCAGGCCCGAGCGCTGGACCGACATGACCACCGAATTTCCGGCCAATCTGACGAAGATGGTGGCGGAGGTGCGCGCGGCCGGCGCAATTCCCGTGTTGCTGACGCCGCTCACCCGGCGCGAGTTCCGGGACGGCAAGCTCAGGAATACGCTGGAGCCCTGGTCCGAAGAGGTGCGCAAGGTCGCGGCGGCGACGGGGGCGGCTCTGGTCGATCTCAACCGGACCAGCGCCGCAGCGGTGACGCGGATGGGGCCGGAGACCTCGCTCGAGCTCGCGCAGGAGCCGCCGACGGCGGAGGAGCGCGCGGCGGCGGTCGCCGGGACGACGCTCAAGCCGCGTCCGGCGCCTGAAACCGCGGATGCGCCTCCGGCAAACGCCAAGGCGCCGCGCGGGCGGGTGACGCGCAAGTTCGACTACACCCATGTCGGCGATGTCGGCGCCAACGTCTTCGCCAGGCTCGTCGCGCGCGATCTCGCAGGCGTAGCCCCCAATCTGCGCAGCCAGCTGCTGCCGTAAATCTCTCTCCCTGCCCCCGGCGGCTGTCGTCGCCGGGGGAATTTTTGTACTCTACCAATTGGTATAGACATTAATCGGAGAAATGAGACATTAAAGGTATGTATAAATCCGTTGACAATTTCCGGTATTGGGTTCAGCAAGCCGGTATAAAGATAAGTTGGGAGGAAAGCTGATGCGCAGCGCGCAAGACAACGCCAATGGTTTCGCGGGACGCCGGATGGCTCTGCTGCTGGGCTGCGCGACCGCCGCGCTCGCCCTGCCGGCAATGGCGGCCGCGCAGGACGCGCAGGACGCGCCGGTCGCTGAAGAGGGAGCCTCCGAGGGCGATGAGATCATCGTCACCGGCATCCGCGAAACGATCCAGACCTCGATCGAGACCAAGCGGCGCGAGACCGCCATCGTCGATGCACTCTCGTCCGACGATATCGGCGATCTGCCGGCGCTGTCGGTCGGCCAGGCGATCCAGACCATCACCGGCGCGACCACGCATCGCGAAAAGGGCGATGCGTCGGAGATCGCGATCCGGGGCCTGGGGCCCTTCCTTTCCAACGCCACATTCAATGGCCGCGATGCCTCCAACGGCTCCGGCGACCGCGCGGTGAACTTCAACCAGTTCCCCTCCGAGCTGATCAACAACATCAAGATCTACAAGACGCAGCAAGCCAATCTGGTCGAAGGCGGCGTCGCCGGCACGATCGAGCTGGAGACGCTCCGCCCGCTCGACTTCAATCGCACCCGCATCCAGGCGGAGCTCAAGGGCAACTACAATCCCTATGGCGAGCGGATCGGCACGGACGATCCCTTCGGCTATCGCGCCACCCTTTCCTATGTCGACCAGTTCGAAACCGGGCTGGGGCGCATCGGCATCTCGCTGGGCGCGCAGCGCAACGAGACGAGCAACCCCGAAGAGACGCTGGCGGCGAGCACGACCTGGGTGGCGTGCGACGCGACGCAGACCGTCACCGGCAACTGCCCCGAGGTGGACCGCGGCGAGGACACGCCCTTCTACCTCGCGCCCAATGCGATCACCTTCCGCCAGATCGTCGAGCATGATCGCCGCGATGCGCTGTTCGGCGCGATCCAGTGGCAGCCGAGCGACACGCTCGACATCAATATCGACGCGCAATATTCGAACCGCGACTTTTCCGAGGAGCGGCACGACCTCAACCTGTCCGAGGGCCGGTACAGCATCTCCAACCGCGTGATCAACGAGGAGGGGCGCTTCCTCGAATCCTACAGCGGCGTCTCCTCGCTCGAATCGACCTCGACCCTGCTCGAGCGCGGCGAGGAATATCTGGGTGGCGGCATCGACATCGCATGGGAGGCGACCGATCGGCTGACGCTCTCCGCCGACGCCTCCTATTCGGGCACCAAGCGCGTCGAGATCGAACGCTCCACCCGCCTGCGTTCCGATCCGCTCGACATCTACGGCAACCGCACGCCGCTCAACAACCAGCGCGTGCCCTATACCTACACGATCGAGAACGGCTACGCGCCGACGATCACCTTCGATCCGCGCTTCGACATCACCAACCACGACCTGTTCAGCGACGACGCGCGCATCCGCCGCGACCAGACACAGCGCGAGAACGAGATCTGGGCGGGGCGGTTCGACGTCAACTATCAGCTCGATGGCGGCTTCCTCAGCCAGATCGACGCCGGCGCGCGTTACACGAAGCTCACCTACGAGGATTTCGACGATCGGGTTGAGATCACCCAGAACGATCGCAACGTCGATCGCGACGTGAACCTCGCCTGCCGCACGGTGTTCCCGCAGCGCGACTTCCTGTCGGACGCGCCGGGCAACTCGATCAGCAGCTGGGCGACGTTCGATCCGATCTGCCTGTTCCGCGGCTATCTCGGCACCGAGGATCCCGGCGGCAACGAGGACGTCCGCGATCCCGCCAATCGCGACGTCGAGGAAAACACCTGGGCGGGCTATGTCATGGCGTCGTACGATTCGACGCTGGGCGACATGCCGGTTCGCGGCAATTTCGGCGTGCGCGTGGTCAACACCCATGTCACCTCGCGCGGGTTGCGCGCCGATCTTGAGGTGGATGTCGATCCGGACACCGGCGCCATCACCCTGGAACCGGTCGACGATTCGTTCGTGGGGGTGACGATCGAGAACGAGACGACCAGGTTCCTGCCCAGCATCAATGCGATCTTCGAGCTCGACCGGAACCTGCTTCTGCGCCTCGCCGGTTATCGCGCGATGTCGCGTCCCGCGCCGAGCAGCCTGGGCGCTGGCCGCACCATCCGGCTGGATGACGGCGAGGCCTTCACCACTATCGAGGAGGCGATCGACGGGATCGACGCCAATGGCAGCCCACGGCTGGAGCCGCTGATGTCGTGGAACGCCGACGCCGCGCTCGAATATTATCCCAATCCGGACACGATCCTTTCCGGCACGGTCTATTACAAGAAGTTCACCGGCGGCTTCATCCCGGTGCGGATCGACGAGGATTTCGTCATCGGCGGCGAGACGGTGACGATCCCCGTCACCCAGACGCGGAACAGCGACGATCAGAGCCGCATCTACGGGTTCGAATTGACGCTGGCCAACCGCTTCACCTGGCTGCCCGCGCCGTTCGACGGGTTGGGCGGCAAGGTCAGCTACAATTATGCCGACTCCGATTTCGAGACGCAGGACATCGACCTTGGCGACGTCGTCGATCTCGATACCGGAGAAGTGACGCAGGGGCTGATCCCGCCGGCCAACATCTCTGGCTATTCGAAGCACGTGCTGTCGGCGCAGGCCTATTACGATGCGGGACCGGTCTCGCTGCAGGGCATCTTCAACTACCGCTCTGGCTATTATCAGGACTTTGTCGGCGGCAACAACCAGCTGCGCTATGTGCGTGACAACGAGACGTTCGATCTGCGCGCGACCTACCAGGTCAACCGCAACATCTCGCTCCGCGCCGAGGCGCTCAACATCTTCAACGAGCCCAAGATCACCGACATGCCGGTCAAGGGCAGCATTCGCCAATACCATTATTATGGCTCGAAATACTTCCTCAGCGTCCGCGTCCGCATCTGACGGCTTCGCCGCCGGGCATTCCCGGCGGCGCTTGCCTGCGCCGGTGCAGCGACTATGACATTCTCCATGCCTATCGCGGGGAATTGGACTGAACATGGCTGATCGACGGCTCTTCCAGGATATCGCCGACCAGATCATCGCGCTGATCGAGGAAGGGGTGTTCCCGCCTGGATCGCGCCTGCCCGGAGAGCGTGAACTGTCCGAGCGCTTCGGCGTCAGCCGAGTCACCATCCGCGAGGCGGAGATCGCGCTGCAGGCGACGGGGCGCGTCGCGATCAAGACAGGCTCCGGCGTCTATGTCTCGCCCGATGGCGCCACGACCGGCGGCGAGCGGCTGCCGAAGGTGAGCGCCTTCGAATTGACCGAGGCAAGATCGCTGTTCGAGGCCGAGGCCGCCGCGCTTGCCGCGCCGATCATTTCGGAAGGCGACATCGAGAAGCTGGATGGTCTGCTCGAGGTGATGGCGAACGACGAGGCCGACGAGGACAGCATCAACGCCGCCGACCGCGAGTTCCACACCACCATCGCCGCCGCGTCGGGCAACGGCGCGATCATCCATGTTATCCGCACGCTGTGGCGGCTGCGCACCGAATTGCCCGAGGTGCGCGCGACCCACGCCTCGGTCTGCCAGCACGACGGCAAGACCCGCCAGGCCGAGCACGGCGCGATCGTCGACGCACTGCGCCGCCGCGACCCGCAGGGCGCCCGGCTCGCCATGCGGCGACACTTCAACCGCCTGCTCGAATCGATGCTCGACGCGGCCGAGGAGCGCGAGATGCGCGAGCTGCAGAGAAAGGCGGCGGAGAGCCGCGCGCGCTTCCTGATGACGACGCAGCTGGGCTGAGGCCGCCCGGAAAAACGGCGGACGGCGCATGACGCCGCCCGCCGAGAGGTCGCCCCTGAGAGAGGTGGCGGAAGCTAGAAGCGTTTCATGACGCTGAACCCGATGATGCGCGGATCGAGCGTGAAGACGTTGGTGGTGAGGCCGGTGTCGTCCGAATTGGTGAAGGCGTCGGTGATCGGCGTGTTGTCGAACACGTTCTTCACATAGGCCTGCAGCACCAAATCCCAGTCGCGGTTCTCCAGCGTCACCGCCAGATTGGCGTTGTCCCATCCGCGCAGCCGGTCATATTCGGTGTTGTAGACACGGGCGAAGCTTTCCGATTGGCGGTAATAGTCGCCGCGGAAGGTCAGTTCGAACGCGTCGAGGAAGAAGGTGTATTGCGCGCCGACGTTGAAGGTCAGGTGCGGCGAATTGGGCAGCTCGTTGCCGCCAAGATCGGCGTAGAAGCCCTGGCCGCCGTTCGGCGCGCCGCTGCGTGGCGCGGTGCCGCCCAGCACGTCGATCGGGCTCAGGTTCGGGTCGTACGGCAGCAGCGGATCGTAGACGAACCGATACAGCGCATCGAACGGAAGACCACCGCCGCCGACTGTTTCAGTAATGTAATCGCCGATGCGGTTCGAAGCGCTGCACAGCCCCGCCAGGCCGAAGGTGCCAATGTCTGGGCCAAGGAACGAACCGACGATGGTCTCGACCGCTTCGCGCGGCGCGATGCAGTTGGATGGAACCTGCACCCAGGGCCGCACCACGACCCAATCCTCATTGCCCTGGGTCCGGTCCATGACGTCGATCGACTGCTCGCCATCCGCGATGCGGGTGTCGAGATAGCCGAGATTGGCGTCGAGCCGGAAGCTGCGCGAGGGTCGCCAGGCCATCTCGAATTCCAGCCCCATGCTGCGTGCGTCGAAATTCTCGTTCAGGGAGATGCGATCGACGATCTGCGACACCTGATAGTTGGTGTAGTCGTAATAGAAGCCGGTGAGGTTGAGCGTCAGCCGGCCATCCATCAGCACATTCTTGGTGCCGATCTCGAACGCGTTGACATATTCCGGTTCGAATGTCTGGGCGAGCGGCTGGAAACGAACGATGTTCGGGTCGAAATCGACGCGCGGGGGATTGGAGCCGCCACCCTTGTAGCCATGCGCGAAGGACGCGTAGATCAGCGTATCGTCGGTGAAGGACAATCGCGGGGTCCAGTCGGCGACCGCCCGGCCACTGAAGCGCGTCCATCGCTGATCGATATCCGGTTGCGCCACGAAACCGCGCGCCACCTTGCCGCCTGTCGACCCCGACATCCCCGTTCCCAGGCCCAGCAGCAGCTGGCTGGGATAGGGCGTGCTGGTCTTGTTATCGTCCGTATAGCGCAAGCCGCCGGTCAGCTTGAAGTTATCCGTGACGTTGACATACGCCTCGCCGAACAGCGCCCAGGATTCGGTACGAACGACATTCTTGCTGCGAAAGTAATTATGGCCGTCACCATTGATGGATTCCAGTGGATTGCGATCGATATAGATGCAGTCCGGGCCGGCATCGAACGGACCCGTTGGCTGACAGTCCTGTGTCGTCTCAATTATAAGATCAGGTTGACGTATTGTTTCCCTATTATAAAAATATTCCGCAATCAAAGAGAAAAAATTGTTGAATACATAATAATCATCTTCGGCGCTAAAATCGAGATAATTAGCCCCAACGCTGAAGTTGAACGGTCCGTCCCATGAGGATTGAAGCCGTAGTTCCTGGCTCCATTGTTCGCTAGCCGACTGGCTGAGATCGACCGAGAGCATGCGGCTTGACGGGCCGAGTTGCGGATCAGTGTATATGCCCCCGGGCGTTGCGTTAGGCCAGAGCACAGGTGTGCTCGAGACGTTGACGAGGCCGGGGTCGGTCGAATCTCCGAAGATGGGGTTGGAGACGAAGCGGTTGTAATCCTGCGACGAGTAATAGCGATCGCGCGCATATGCCGTCTGGGTGATCAGTTGCAGCCCGTCGGTCAGCCCGAATTCGAGATTGAACTGAAACAAGTCGTTCTTGGCGCGGAATACGGGATCGTAGCTGGTTTCGATCTCGCGCAGGTTGCGCGATTGCACGCGCCCCGCATAGGGATCGACATTGGGAGGAACGGCCCTGATCGGAGCGTTGAAATTGGCCGAGCCATTCGGGTTGGATTCGAATCCGTAAGTGATGTTGCTGGGGATGAATACATGCGGAAAGCTCCCGGCGTTGACCACGCCATAGGCCGCTTCGTCGAACAGCGATCCGGGCTTGCAGCCCTGGCTGAGCCGGGCGCGTATATTTTCGTTGACGGCGGTATCGCCGATCATCGTCGGTCCCTCGTCGCGCGTGCACAGCTGCTTGCCGGTGCGTGAGCGGTTGTCGTCCTCCTCGAAATGCTGCCAGATGAAGTTGGCGCGGAAGCCGTCGAACGGCTCCCATTGGGCGGACAAGCGCGTCGACCACAGGTCCCGGCCGTTGACGCGGGTGTCGTTGAAGCTGTTGTAATCGAACCCCTCGCGCTTGGTGTAGGCGCCCGCTGCGCGCACCGCGAAATTGTCGGTCAACGGCACGTTGATCATCCCGCTGGCGCGGCGGGTGTCGTAATTGCCCACCTCGACCTTGGCCATGCCTTCGAAGCTGTAGACGGGCAGCGCCGGCAGCACGTTGACCACGCCGCCGGTCGCG
The DNA here is from genome assembly GCF_003515075.1 of Sphingomonas gilva. Classification (GTDB taxonomy): domain Bacteria; phylum Pseudomonadota; class Alphaproteobacteria; order Sphingomonadales; family Sphingomonadaceae; genus Sphingomonas; species Sphingomonas gilva. The sequence continues at coordinate 734,912 of NZ_QWLV01000002.1, read as the reverse complement.
TTGCGGCCGTAGAGCGTGCCCTGCGGCCCGCGCAGCACCTCGACCCGCTCGATATCGAAGAATTCCTGCTCGAACAGCCGGTTCCGGATGAGCGGCGTGTTGTTGAAGCTGACCGCCACGGCAGGATCGGTGCTCGACGACACCGCCTTGGTGCCGATGCCGCGGATCGAGAAGTTGTAGCCCGAGAAGTTGGCCTTCGAGAAGGTCACGTTGGGCACCGCGCGCAGCAGTTCGGACCCGCCCTCGATCTTCAGATCTTCGAGCGACTCCCCCGAGAACGCGCTGACCGCGATCGGCACGTCCTGGATCGATTCCTCGCGCTTCTGCGCCGTCACGATGATGTCCGGCCCCACCGGCTCCGCTTGCGCCTGGGCAACCTCGGCGTCGGTCGCTTCCTGCACGGGTCCGCTGGTGTCCTTGCCATGCAGGCCCATCTCCGGCCGCACCATGATGAGGCCCGTGCGCCCGCGTTCCGCCACCATGCCCGAGCCGCGCAGCAGCAGGTCAAGCGCCGTCGCCGCCGGATAGCTGCCCTTGAGCGCGGGTGCGCGCTTGCCGCGCATGTCCGCCGCGTTGAAGGTGATCTGTTCGCGCGTGACCTGCGCGAACGCCTTCAGCGCGCCGCCCAGATCCTGCGACGGGATATCGAAGCTGTAGGCCTGGTCCTGCGCGTGGGCCGGCGCGGCAGCGCTCCCTGCGGCCAGCGACGCCGCGAGCGTCCATGCGGCAAGCGAATATGCGAAACGTGCCTTCGCGATCATGATGTCCCCCTCCTCAGCGCGGCATGTTTTGTGCCGTCACAGGGTAAGACGTGCGACGAAGGCGTAGGGACAGCGATGACCGGCACGTCCCCCGTTTCGTCAGCCGCTCGTCAGCGTCACCCGCCCGGGCGTGCGCTCGGCATGAAGGCCGCCGAGCATGGTCACGCCCTCGACGAAGGCCTCGACGTCGCCCGCGGTGAACACGCCGTTGACGCGGGTGCGCGCCGCCCCCGCGTCGCCGAGCACGAGCTTGACCTCGGAATGGCGGTTCATCCGGGCGATGGCGAGCGCGATCGGTTCCTCGTCGAAGCTCAGCTGGCCGTTCTGCCAGGAAGAGGATTGGGCGGAAACGGCCTTGACCACGGTCGCCGCGGCGGGGGCATCGATTGTCGCGATCATCTCCTGCCCGGCGAGGAGCGGGCGCGCCTCGGCCGCCGCCTTCGCCGGGGCCGGCGGATCGCGGTCGATGACCGACACATGGCCTTCATAGAGCAGGACGCGAACCTCGCGGCCGACCATCTCCACGCTGAACGAGGTGCCGGTCGCCACGACGAGCTTGTCCCCCGCGGCGACGGTGAAGGGCCTGAGCGGATCCTTCGCGACGTCGAACCGTGCGCGGCCGCGCACCAGCACGAGCTCCCGGCGATCCTCGCCCAGCCCGACATCGACGCGGCTGTCGGCGTCGAGCGTGAGGCGGGAGCGGTCGTCGAGGATCGCGACGCGGCGTTCGCCCACCCTGGTTTCATAATGCCGGCGCGGATCATGGAGCAGCGTGAACGAGACGATGGCGAGGACGAGCACCGCCGCCACCGCGAGCGCCCAGCGCCACGGGCCACCGGACTGCACCGTCCATCGCCGCCCGCTCGCGCGGCGATAGGAGGCGAGCGCCGCGCCGCGCATGCCGATCAGCTCCGGCATGTCGGCGGCCCCCCCGGCGGCGTTCCAGACGCGCGCCGCGTCCTCGAAGGCGCTCGCATTGGCCGGATCGGCGAACCAGCGGTCGAACGCCTCGCGCTCGCCCGGCGGCAGCTCGCCCTCCGCGAGGCTCAGGCACCACAGGGCGGCCTCGGTATCCCGTTCGTCCTGCTGGTCGTTCGCCGCGCCGGTCATCGTAGGTCCCGCATCTTGCCGGAGAGCGTCGCCATCGCCTTGCCGATCTGTTGCTTCACCGCGCTGGCCGAGATGCCGTATGCGGCGCCGATCGTCTCCTGGCTGAGATTTTCGAGGCGGAACAGGATGAACATCGTCCGCGTCCGCTCGGGCAGCTCGGCGAGCGCTGCGGCGAAGGCGGCCAGTTGCTCGCGGCTGGCGGCGATGCGGTGCGGATCGAGCGGGTCGAGCATCCGCTCCGGCTCATGTGCGACACGCTGCCGGTAACGGTCGCGCACCATCGTCTTGCGGGCGCGGTCGATAAGCAGGTTCTGCGCGATCCTGAAGATGTAGCTGTCCGGCTCGCCCGCCGGCAGGTCGCAGTCGAGCATGCGCAGCAGCACCTCCTGCGTCAGGTCCTCCGCCTCCGCGCGGCTGTCGACGCGGCGCAGGAAGAACGCCATCAGCGCCGGCCGCCACCGATAGCTCAACTGCTCAGTCGAACGTCCTCGCTTCCCGCGCAACGCATCCCCCATGGGCTCACTTTAGGGATAGACGTGCAAGCCGCGCAAATGGACAGCGAGCTTCTGGAAAAAGTCGCCCCTTCAGAGGGACCGGCATCGCATCGTCAGGCGAGGGATGGTGCCCAGGGACGGGATCGAACCGCCGACACTGCGATTTTCAGTCGCATGCTCTACCAACTGAGCTACCTGGGCATGCCGGAGAAGACCGGAAGCAGCGCCCTTAATGGGGCTCGGGCGGGCTGTCCAGCCCATCCGGATCAACCGTGCGGCCGGGGATGCGATATCCTTCGCCGAGCCATTGCAGCAGATCGCGATCGCGGCATCCGCGGCTGCAGAACGGCATGTCGTCCTTGCTTGCGGGCTTGCCGCAGAGGGGGCAGGTTTCTGATTTGGCCATGACGCTATGACGCCTCGAAGCGGGTGGCGGTTCCGGTGCGGCGGTGGAGCTCGGCGATCCATTCGGGTTTGAGCGCGGCGAGCGCCGAAAGGGACACGCGTTCGACCGCTACGCCCGGCGGCGGGGTTCGCTCGATGCGCCTGAGCAGTGCGCGCGCCTCCGCCGCGGCGGGATCGGAGGCGAGCAATTCGGGAAGGGAGGCGCGGGCGCGCGGGCGGATGACCTGGAGGAAGCCGTAACCGTTGACCGCAGTGCGCTCGAACGGCGCGATCATCGCGGCGTCGAATGCTTCGGCGACCGCGCCCCGTTCGGCCTTGTTGGCGAGGGTGGGAAAATCGACGCCGATCGAGCCGCCGATGCCCATCCGCCGGATCGCGCGCGCGACCGCGCCGGCGGCTGCGATGGCGAGCCTGGCAGGATCGCCGTCACCATCGACGTCGAACAGCGTCATTGCCGGGGTGACCGCCATGCGCAGCGCGCCGCCGGGAAAGGCGATCTCGCCGGTCGCGGACTCTTCGAGCAGCTCGGACCAGCCTGCGCTCTCGAGCGCGTCAGGTTCATGCGGGCGGATGCGGCGGACGGGGACGCCCGTCGCGGTGATCTCGGCGAGCAGATCGGGGCCGGGCTTTGCTGGCGCATCGGTCGGGACGGCCTTGGGCAGCTTGGGGCGGCGATGCTCGGGAATGGCCTCGCGGACGATCTCGACAGTGAGGTGCCGGCCGACGGTCAGGCCCGGCGGGATAGGGGAGAGCATGGCCTCGCCGCCGCAGTCGAGCGCGACGCGGGCGAGGCGGCCGCCTTCAACCAGCGTCGCGCCGAGCACCGCGCCGAGCCGCAGGCCGGGGTCATGGACGGCGATGCGCGCGACCGCGATCTCGCCATGCTCGATCAGCGCGGCGCGATCTTCTCCGATGCCCGCTTCGTAGAGCCATTCGCTCACGCGATCACGCCAGCCCAGGCCAACAGCGCGCGCGTCTCAAAGAGGGGAAGGCCGATCACGCCCGAATGGCTGCCGTGGAGGAAGCGGACGAACGCCTCGGCGCGGCCCTGGATGGCGTAGCCGCCGGCCTTTCCCAGACCCTCACCGGTGGCGATATAGCCTTCGATTTCGGCCGTCGTCAGCGGTTTGAACGCGACGATGGTGTCGGCGAGCTTCGTGCGCAGCCGGCCGTCGGGCGCGATCACGGTCACGGCGGACAGGCAATGGTGGCGGCGGCCGGAGAGGCGCTGGAGCAGGTCGCGCTGGACATCGGCGTCCGCCGCGGGCGGCAGGATGCGGCGGCCGAGCGCGATGGTGGTGTCGCCGGCGATCACCGCCTCGTCGTCCGCGCGGACGACGGCGCGCGCCTTCTCCTCCGCCAGGCGGAGCGCATACGCGCGGGGCAGTTCGCCCTTCAGCGGGGTTTCATCGATATCGGGCGATTCGCAGCGCAGGGGCATGACGCCGAGCCGCGCGAGCAGATCGCGTCGGCGGGGGCTGGAGGATGCGAGAATCAGCGGCGCGGCCATCGAAAGCGCGGCCGCTTACTTGAACCGGTAGGTGATCCGGCCCTTGGTCAGGTCATAAGGAGTCAGCTCGACCAGCACCTCGTCGCCCACCAGCACGCGGATGCGGTTCTTGCGCATCTTGCCCGCGGTATGGCCGAGGATTTCGTGGTCATTCTCCAGCTTCACGCGGAACATCGCGTTGGGGAGAAGCTCGACCACTTGGCCGCGCATTTCGAGAAGTTCTTCCTTGGCCAAACAATACCGCCTGCAAATGGTGCTGAAAACGAGACGCGCCGCCTTAGCGAAGCCGATGCAAAAAGGGAAGCGTCCCGCCGCAAGGGGTGGACAGCGGCGCTCCAAGACAGCAGGTTAGCGCTAACAAGAATCGTGGAGAGGCGGATGGCGGGGCGGAGGCGGCGCGGATTGCGCTGGTGGATCATCGCGCTGGTGATGATCGGGATGATCATCAACTATCTGACGCGCAGCGTGCTGGGCGTCGCCGCGCCGACCTTGATGGCGGACCTCGGCATCGACGAGCTGCAATATGCCTGGGTCACCGCCGCGTTCCAGCTGGGTATCATGCTCCAGCCGGTGGCCGGCTACCTGCTTGACGTGATCGGCCTGCGTATGGGATTCGCGGTGTTCGCGGTCTCCTGGGGCCTCATCACCATGGCGCATGGGTTCGCCGCCGGTTGGGTGAGCCTGGCGGCCTTGCGCGGCGCGCTCGGCTTCGCGGAAGGGGCGGCGCAGCCGGCGGGGCTGAAGGCTGTCGCGGAGTGGTTCCCGGCGCGCGAGCGCGGCTTCGCCGGCGGGATCTACAATATCGGCGCGTCGATGGGATCGGTGCTGGCGCCGCCGCTCGTCGCCTGGGCCATCCTCGTCCATAGCTGGCAGGCGGCGTTCGTCATATCGGGGGCGCTGGCGCTGATATGGGTGGTGCTGTGGCTGCGCTACTATCGCGCGCCCAGGGAGCATCCGGCGATCACGCCCGCGGAGGCGAGCTATATCGAAGCGGGGCAGGAGGAGCATCTGCTCGCCGACCGCGCCCGGCCGTCCATCGGCTCGATCCTCCGGCAGCGCAACTTCTGGGGAATCGCGCTGCCGCGTTTCCTGGCGGACCCGACCTGGGGCACGCTCACCTTCTGGATGCCGCTCTACCTGATGAACGTGCGCGGCTTCGATCTCACGCAGATCGCGCTGTTCGCCTGGCTGCCCTTCGTCGCGGCGGATCTGGGCTGCCTGTTCGGCCCGGCGGTGAGCCTGTGGCTGCAGCGGCGCGGCGTCAGCCTGATCAACGCACGGCGCGGGGCGTTCACGGTCGGCGCGGTGCTGATGACGGGGATGATGTTCGTCGGTCAGGTAGAGAGTCCCTATGCGGCGCTGGCGCTGCTTTGCCTCGGCGGTTTCGCGCACCAGACGCTGTCGATCACCGTCCTCACCATGGCGCCCGATCTGTTCAAGCGGCATGAGGTGGGGACGGTCGCGGGACTTGGCGGGACCTTCGCCAATCTGGGCGTGCTGCTGTTCTCCCTGGCGATCGGCGGGCTGGTGACGACGATCGGCTACGCCCCCTTCTTCGTCGCGCTGGGCGTGTTCGACCTGGTCGCCGCGGCGCTGCTGTGGGGCCTGGTGCGCGATCCGGCGAAGAAGGCGGTGGCGGCATGATCCGCAATCCGATCCTGCGCGGCTTCAACCCCGATCCTTCGATCGTGCGGGTCGGGGACGATTATTATATCGCCACCTCGACCTTCGAATGGATGCCGGGCGTGCAGATCCACCATTCGCGCGACCTTGCCAACTGGCGGCTGGCGGCGCGTCCACTCGACCGGATCGACCTTACTGGCCGGCCCGACGGGTGCGGCGTGTGGGCGCCGTGCCTCACCCATGCCGATGGGCTGTTCCATTTGGTGTATACCGATGTCCGGCGTTATGGCCGCACCACCGTGGGCGGGGCCGCTGGCGCTTCGCTGCGCGACTTCCACAATTATCTGGTGACGAGCCCAAGCGTGGAGGGGCCGTGGTCGGCCCCGGTTCACCTCAACAGCAGCGGGTTCGATCCATCGCTGTTCCACGACGATGACGGGCGCAAATACCTGCTCAACATGCTGTGGGACCACCGTCCGGCCCGGAATCGTTTCGCCGGGATCGTCGCGCAGGAATATGCGCCCGCGGAGCGCCGGCTGATCGGCGAAAGCCGGGTGATCTTCGAAGGGACCGCGCTCGGGCTGACCGAGGCGCCGCATCTCTACCGCCGCGACGGCTGGTATCATCTGATCGTCGCGGAGGGCGGCACCGGTTGGGATCACGCGGTGACGATGGCGCGCTCGCGATCCTTGTCCGGGCCCTATGAGCTGCATCCCGACGGACCGGTGCTGACCTCGCGCGGGCGACAGCATGCGACGTTGCAGCGCGCCGGCCATGCCGATCTGGTCGAGACGCCCGACGGCCGCACCTGGATGACCTATCTGTGCGGACGGCCCTTGCCCGCGCGCGGACGGTGCGTGATGGGACGCGAGACTGCGATCCAGCCGGTACGCTGGGGCGAGGATGGCTGGCTGCGCACCGAGGCGGGCGACGGCGCGCCGATGGAGACGGCCGACACGGGCCTGCCGGCCGCGCCCTGGCCGGAAGAAACGGCGCGGACATGCTTCGATGGCGACCGGCTGCCCGACGCCTTCCAGTGGCTGCGCACGCCCTGTCCCGAACGGCTGTTCAGCCTGACCAAGCGGCCCGGCCGGCTGCGGCTGTTCGGCCGCGAAAGCATCGGCAGCCTGTTCGAACAGGCGCTGGTCGCGCGCCGGCAGACCGGGTTCCGCTATACCGCGACGACGCGGATGGCGTTCATGCCGGCGCACTACCAGCAGGCGGCGGGGCTGGTCTGCTATTACAACAGCAGCAAGTTCCACTATCTGCACGTGACCTACGATGAGGCGCTGGGTCGCTGCCTGGCGGTGGCGTCGGTGCTTCCCGATTCGCCCCAGGGCGATGTCTGGACACAGCCCGTCGCGTTGCCCGATGGCGAGATCGAACTGCGCGTCGACGTCGATTTCGACCGGCTGCGCTTTGCCTGGCGGATGGAAGGCGACGACGAATGGCGCTGGCTGGCAAAGGAGTTCGACGCGAGCATCCTGTCCGACGAGGCGACCGCGCCCGGGCAGCCCAACTTTACCGGGGGGTTCGTCGGCGTCGCCTGTCAGGACATGGCCGGCACGGCATGCCCGGCGGACTTCGCCTGGTTCGATTACCGCCTCCGCGATTGACCCGTCTCAGGATTGGTCGCTGAAGCGTTTCACCCGGTTTGGCAGATCCTTCCCCTTGGTCCGCCGCGATGGCAGCTGGACGGGGTTCTTCTTCTTCCACTCGGCGAAGGTCATCGGCCCTTCGGGCGTGTCGATGATGGTGTCGTCGATCGAATCGGGCATGGCACCACTATAATGCATCGGGCGACATGCGTCCGGACTATCCGTTAGCGGACATTCCTGTCCGCTATCGAACAGGTGGAATTGCCCAACCCTTGGCATATGTCGCCATGCTCGTTGGCGTCGGCCGGGCGGATATCGCCGAGATGGCCCGAATTCATGGTGTATTATGCATATGGCACACCTCTTGCTGAGCGATGAGCGGCGGATCGGCCGCCGTTCAAGGAGGATTGACATGAAAACGGGTATGCGAGCGATCGTGGCTGCTGGACTTGCGCTCACGGTCAATGTGCCGGCGATGGCGGGCGAGGTGAAGCGGCTCAATAACGAGGACGGGATCAACGTCACCTATCGGGCGGAGTCCGAGCGTTATTGCATCAGCACGCATAGCGGCGAGGCTGCCGACCGATTCAATCTGCGGGTGCATGCCAAGGAGTGCCGGACGAAGGACGGATGGGCGCGCCAAGGGCTGACGCTGGTGCGGCGCGGCGAGAGCGCGCAGCAAGTCGCTTCGGCAGACTGATCCGTGGTGGAAAGGAAACCCCGCCGGGATAGCCCGGCGGGGTCGAGATCAAGAGCGCGCCTGAACGCGGGGCGAGCGTTCTAGGCGGCGCCGTGCGCCAGTGCAGCGAGCAGCAGCAGCGCCACGATATTGGTGATCTTGATCATCGGGTTGACCGCGGGGCCGGCGGTGTCCTTGTAGGGATCCCCCACCGTGTCGCCGGTCACCGCGGCCTTGTGGGCTTCGCTGCCCTTGCCGCCGTGGTTGCCGTCTTCGATGTACTTCTTGGCATTGTCCCACGCGCCGCCACCCGAGGTCATCGAGATGGCGACGAACAGCCCGGAGACGATCACGCCGAGGAGCAGCGCGCCCAATGCGGCGAAGCCCTCCGCCTGGCCCGCGACTGCGGTGATGACGAAATAGACCAGGATCGGCGCGAGCACCGGCAGCAGCGAGGGGACGATCATCTCCTTGATCGCCGCGCGCGTCACCAGATCGACCGTGCGGGCATAGTTGGGACGGCTGGTTCCCTCCATGATCCCCGGATTGTCGCGGAACTGGGCGCGGACGTCCTCAACCACCGAGCCCGCCGCGCGGCCCACCGCGGTCATGCCGAACGCGCCGAAGCTGAACGGCAGCAGCGCGCCGAGCAGCAGCCCGACGATGACGTACGGGTTGCTAAGGCTGAAATCGACCGCGAGATCGGGGAAGAACTCGGTGAGATCGGTGGTGTAGGCGCCGAACAGCACGAGCGCGGCGAGCGCCGCCGAGCCGATCGCATAGCCCTTGGTCACCGCCTTGGTGGTGTTGCCGACCGCGTCCAAGGCGTCGGTGCGGGCGCGCACCTCGGGATCGAGATCGGCCATCTCGGCGATGCCGCCGGCATTGTCGGTGACCGGACCATAGGCGTCGAGCGCGACGACCATGCCCGCCAAGGCGAGCATAGCGGTTGCGCCGAAAGCGACGCCGATGACGCCTGCGATCTGGTATGCCGCGATCACCGCCACGGAGATGACGATGGTCGGCAGCGCCGGACTTTCGAGGCTGACGGCAAGGCCCTGGATGACGTTGGTGCCGTGGCCGGTCTCCGACGCGCGCGCGATGCTCTTGACCGGGCGGTAGTTGGTGCCGGTGTAATATTCGGTGATCCACACCAGCGCGCCGGTGAGCGCAAGGCCGATCATCATGCACCAGAACAGGCCCATGCCGGTGAACCCGGCCGCCTCAGCGACCGGTTCGGCGGCGAAACCGTCGAGCGGGGCATCGAGGAAAGCCTCTCCGCCGATCACCGCGTTCATGTCGCCGAGCGTCCAGGCGGTGGCGAAGTAGATGGCGGGAATGGCGAGCACGACCGAGGTCCAGAAGCCCTTGTAGAGCGCGCCCATGATCGACTGACCCTTGCCCAGCCGGACCATATAGGTGCCGATGATCGAGGTGATGATGCACACGCCGCCGACGATCAGCGGCAGGCCCATCAGCGCAAGCAGCTGTTCGGAAGAGGTGGTGACGAGCAGCGCGATCGACACCATCGTCACGCCCAGGGTCACGACATAGGTTTCGAACAGGTCGGCCGCCATGCCGGCGCAATCGCCGACATTGTCGCCGACATTGTCGGCGATCGTCGCGGGGTTGCGGGGATCGTCCTCGGGAATGCCCGCCTCGACCTTGCCGACCAGATCGGCGCCGACATCGGCCGCCTTGGTGAAGATGCCGCCGCCGAGGCGGGCGAAGATCGAGATCAGCGAGGCGCCGAAGGCGAGCGCGACGAGCGCGTCGATGACGATGCGATCATCGGGCAGGTGGCCTGCCGGACCGATCAGATACCAGAAGAACAAGGCGATCGAGAGCAGGCCGAGGCCCGCCACCAGCATGCCGGTGATCGCGCCCGCGCGGAACGCCATGGTGAGGCCGCCCTGCAGAGAGGTGCGCGCGGCCTCAGCGGTGCGGACGTTCGCCTTGACCGACACGTTCATGCCGATGAAGCCGGTCGCGCCCGAAAGCACCGCGCCCAGGAGGAAGCCGACAGCCGAGATCGGCGCGCCCATCCGATCGAGGAAGACCCAGACGAGAATCGCGACCACCGCGCCGACGATGGCGATGGTGCGGTATTGCCGGCCGAGATAGGCGCGCGCGCCTTCCTGCACGGCGGCGGCGATATCCTGCATGCGCGCATTGCCCGCGCTGGCCGACAATACCTGCCGGCCGGTGACGAAACCGTAGAGCACGGCGATCAATCCGCACGCGATCGCGACGTAGATGACTGTCATGGGATGCGGTATCCTTCCCCCTGTTTATCCCGGGTCGCGCCGCCGGTCTTGATGCCGGTCGAGGGCGCGGGGCGAAGGCGTAAAGGGCGGGGCAAGGCGTGGCAAGCCTTTGCGGGCTAGGTCGCGCCGGCATGCTCCCAGCCGAGCCTTTCGGGCAGCGGGACGTGGCCCATGCGGTCTTCCAGCATCAGCCCTGCGCCGTCGTGGAAGCGGCCGATGCGAGTGACGGGAACGGGCCATTCCTCGTCCTCGGGCGCGGCGAACAGCAGCTGATAGTCGTCCCCGGCGGTCGCGGCGGACAGGCGCGCGGGGCGGTCGTCGCCGGCATGGGCGACGAAATCGTGGCTCAGGGGGATGCGGTCGAGATCGATGCCGATGGCGAGGCCCGAGGCCGCGGCCATGCGGCCCGCGTCGATCAGCAGGCCGTCCGATACGTCCATCATCGCGGTGACGAGCGGGGCGAGCGCACGGCCGTCGGCGATTAGCGGCATCGGCCGGCGATAGGCGGCGATCAGGCGGGGCGGTCCGTCGCGCCCCTCACGCAGCAACTCGAGGCCTGCGCCCGCGTCGCCGATCGTGCCGGTGACGTAGAGCGCGTCGCCCGAACGGGCGCCCGCCCGGCTCGGCGCGCCCGCCGGCCCGGCGCGGCCGATCGCGGTCAGGCCGAACATGCGCGGCGCGCCGCCTGGCAGCGTAACCGTGTCGCCGCCGAGCAACGTGCAATCGAGCTGGGCGAGCGCGCGGCCGAGCTCGTCGGTGAACGCGGCGTCCCATGCGGCGTCGCCCGACAGCGCCTGTCCCACCAATACGCCGATCGGCGACGCGCCCTTGGCGGCGAGGTCCGACAGATTGACCGCGAGCAGCTTCCACGCGACCGATTCCGGCGGATCGGCGGAGAGGAAATGGACGCCTTCGGCGATCATGTCGTGGGTCAGGACCAGCGCGCCCTCGGCCGATCCCAGCACCGCGGCGTCGTCCGCCAGCCCGCGCGCCGCCTCATGCAGCGGAAGCGAGCGCAGTCGCGCGAGCAAATCGGCCTCGTTCATCGGGCCGCTATAGCGGTCAAAACGAGTCGAGCGGAACCTCTGGCGGGACGAGCCGAGCCGCCGGTAGCTTTTCGTTAACCATGAGGACGTTAACCATTCGGCCATGCGTTGGGGCGGGGTATTGATGGTCGCGTTCATGGTTTCCGCCTGTTCGGGCGGGGACGACCGGGATCGGCGTCCGTCGCGCGCGGCCGCCAAACCCGCCAAGCCGCCGACGCCGCGCGCGGACACCGCCGCGATCCGCCAATGCAAGTCGCGGATGCTCGCGCGCGGTTTCGAGTTCTCGTCGTTGCCCGATCGCGACTTCGGCGGCGGCTGCTCGGCGTTCGGATCGATCAAGCTGCTCGACGTCGGCGTGCCGGTGACCAATCTCGGCGCGATGACCTGTCCGCTCGCGGCGAATTTCGCCGCCTGGGCGCGCCACGCTGCGATGCCTGCCGCACGCGTCTATTTCGATACCGAGCTGGTCAGGATCGAGACGATGGGCACCTATTCGTGCCGTCCGATCGCCGGAAGCAGCCGGTTGTCCGAACATGCGCGGTCCAACGCGGTCGACGTCAGCGCCTTCGTGCTCGCCGACGGGCGGCGGATATCGGTGAAGGACGGGTGGAATGGCGACGAGGCGTCGCGCGATTTCCTCCGCCGCATCCGCGCCTCCGCCTGCCGGCGCTTCCCGACCGTGCTAAGCCCCGACTACAACGCCGCGCACCACGACCATTTCCACCTCGATATGAGCGGCAAGGACTTCTGCCGATAGGATTGGCTTGGCCATGCGCCTGCGCTAACGGCGCAGCGATGACAGAACAGAAAGAAACCCGCGTCCCGGCGCGCGTCTTCGCCAACGCGCGGACCGAGGCCGAGACCGCCAAGGCCTCTGCGGTGCGCACGCCGCAGACCGAGCATCCCGCCTATCGCCTGGCCTTTCAGGACATGGAATTCTTGCTGCGCGAGGATCTGCGTCCGGTGCGTTTCCAGCTTGAGCTGCTCAAGCCCGAATTGCTGCTCGACGAGGCGCAGATCGGTTCGATGATGGTGTTCTACGGCTCCGCGCGGATTCCCGAGCCGGCCAAGGCGCAGGCGCTGCTCGATCTCGCCACCGACGACGAGGGCAGGGCGATCGCTGAACGGCTGGTCGCCAAGAGCAAATATTATGATGTGGCCCGCGAGCTCGCCCGGCTGGCGAGCGATTTCCCGCGCGACAATGAGGGCAAGCGGCATTTCGTGGTGTGCTCGGGCGGCGGGCCGTCGATCATGGAAGCGGCCAATCGCGGCGCGCAGGATGCCGGCGCGGAGACGGTGGGCCTGAATATCGTGCTGCCGCACGAACAGGCGCCGAACCCCTATGTCACCCCGTCATTATCGTTCCAGTTCCACTATTTCGCGCTCAGGAAGATGCATTTCCTGCTGCGCGCGCGTGCTGTCGCGGTGTTCCCGGGCGGATTCGGCACCTTTGACGAAACCTTCGAGCTGCTGACGCTGATCCAGACGGGCAAGATCGATCCGATGCCGGTGATCTTCTTCGGCCGGGAATTCTGGGATCGGGTGGTCAATTTCGAAGCGCTGGTCGAGGAAGGCGTGATCGGCCGGCAGGATCTCAACCTGTTTCACTATGCCGAAACGGCCGAGGAGGCGTGGGAGATCGTCCAGGCATTCTACAGCGGACGCACCGAGAATCGGGCGGAGCGCGACGACCCCAGCGTCGGATAAGGCGTCGCCCCTGCGCCGGGGCGACGCACAATTCAGATCGGGCAATCGAAGACGAATGCGTTGCGGTCCGCCGCCCATTGGCTGGCGCATTTGTCGAGTTGCGCGCGGAGCTTGCCTTGCTGCAGCTCGACGCGGCCGGCGGCGGCCTCGGTGAGCGAGATCGTCGCGGGCGTGCGCAGCTTGCTGCGGGTGCCCGAGACGCTGATCCGCGCACCGGGCTTGGCCGAGCGCACCAGTATTTCGGCGAAGCCCATGCCGGCGGGATCGAATTGGACCGGCATCACGCCCGCGGCCGTGCGTGGCGCGAGCCTGGCCGAGGCGAGATCGGCATAGGCGTAGCGCGCATCGCGCGGCGGTATCGCCCGGAGCGCGATCGACCAGTCTCCTGCTGCCGCCGCCTCACGCAGGGCGACGGGAAGCTGCGCGCACCAGTCGCCGGTGAGGTTGGGCTTGGCGCGCGAGGCGGTGCGCGTGTCCATCCGCGCGAACAGGCGATAGGCAAGGACGGCGGCGCCCTCTCGCGTCGTCACCGTGGCTTCGGCATGGGTGACGAAGCCATAGGCAGGATCGTCGCCGATGCGCGCGGCAAGAGGAATGGGATTCTCGAAGCAGAGCTGGCGGCTGGCGCTGTCGCTGCGCGGGCGCGCATCGACGATCAGGGCGCGCACGGCGCAGTTGGCGCCGCAGCCCTCGGCCAGGGCAATGTTGTTCTCAAAGGCTGCGAGCTTCTCCGCGGCGGCGTAGCTGCGCGCCGCGGCTGCGCCGCCATAGAGGCGGACGAACTCCTCGACGGTGTCGGGCCGAGCGACCTGGGCGATTGCCGGTGTGGCGGACAATGCCGCCAACGTGATCGCGATACGCAGCCCCAGCATCACCCGCTCCCTGTCTGAATTCCGGCCAGATTAGGCCGCGGGGCGCGGGCTGTCGAGGATTCGCGCTACTTCACCACCGCTTCGGCGGCCGAGCCCTGCGCGGCTGCTGGATCGACGGACGGCGCGCCTGTGGCCGGCGTCGCGTTGTTGGCGAGCTCCGCTGTGTTGGCGATGTCGCCGCCCTCAGTGACGTTCGCCTCGGCCGTGGTCTCGGGCGCAGCCGCCGGAGCGGCGGGCAGCGGCAGGTTGGAGCCCTGGCTGTTGAGATAGACCAGCAGGTCGGCGCGGTCCTGGGCGTTCCCCAGGCCGGCGAAGGTCATCTTGGTGCCGGGCGCGTACTTGCGCGGGGACGTGAGCCACGCGTCCATAGACTTGAAATCCCAGACGCCCGGAACGCTCTTCAGCGCGTCCGAATAGGCGAAGCCGGGAACATGGCCGTGCGGCTTGCCCATCGCGGCCCAGAGATTGGGTCCGATGCCGTTGGCGCCGCCCTGGTTGATCGTGTGGCAGGCGGCACACTTCTTGAACACCTCGGCGCCCTTGGCCGCGTCGGCGGTGGGCAGCAGCGTGGCGATATCGACCGCGGCGGCGGCGCCGCCCGCGCCCTCTTCCTCGACGCCCTCGATCGGGTAGCCCATCTTCTCGGGGCGCTCTGCATGGAAATACATGCCCGCGCCGATCGACGCCGCCAGGGCGGTGGCGCAGCCGGCGAGCACCCAGCCCGCGATCGTGTTGGTCCGGTCGTCCATCTCGTGCTTTCTCAACGCCTCTTGAAGGTGGCGTGTCGATCACGCCCGGCAGAAAATCCCGCCCCCCTTATCGGCGGGGGGAGGGGATCGCAAGCGCGCTTGCTTGCGCGCGCGCGCATCTTTAGGCGCGCGAGCGATATGGAGAATTTCCCCGCACCCGCCCGTCCGATCGTGACCGAGATGGTCGCCGCCGCCGCCGCCGAGCCCGCGCGCGCGGTCGCCTTTCAGGGCGCCCCAGGGGCGAATTCGCACATCGCCGCGCGCGAGGCGTTTGCCGACGGCTTACCGCTGCCCTGCTTCAGCTTCGCCGATGCGATCGACGCGGTCCGCGATTTCCATGCCGATCGCG
Source organism: Sphingomonas gilva (assembly GCF_003515075.1). GTDB lineage: Bacteria > Pseudomonadota > Alphaproteobacteria > Sphingomonadales > Sphingomonadaceae > Sphingomonas > Sphingomonas gilva. Next base: position 719,742 of record NZ_QWLV01000002.1, on the reverse strand, counting down.
CGATGATTCCGATCGAGAACTCGCTGCACGGGCGCGTCGCCGACATCCATTATCTGCTGCCCGAATCCGGGCTGGTGATCACCGGCGAGCATTTCCTCCCGATCCGCTATGCGCTGATGGGGCTGGGAGACGGATCGGGCCTCAGGGACGTGATGAGCCATCCGCAGGCGCTGGGCCAATGCCGCCACTGGCTGCGCGGCAAGAGCCTGAACCCGGTGGCCTATCCCGATACCGCGGGTGCGGCGGCGCGCGTGGCCGAGCTGGCCGATCCCGCGGTGGCGGCGCTGGCGCCGGCGGGGGCGGCGGAGATTTACGGCCTCACCATCTTCCAGCAGGGGATCGAGGATGCGGATCACAACATGACCCGCTTCGTCGTGCTGGCGCGCGAGGCGGCGGCGCCCGTCGCCACCGGCAAGCTGATGACGACCTTCATCTTCGAGGTGAAGAACGTGCCCGCCGCGCTCTACAAGGCGATGGGCGGCTTCGCGACCAACGGCGTCAACATGACCAAGCTGGAAAGCTATCAGCGCGGCGCGACCTTCGCCGCGACGGAGTTCTACGCCGACATCGAAGGCGCACCGGGCGACCCCGCGGTCGATCGTGCGCTCGACGAGCTCGCCTATCACAGCAAGTGGGTGCGGGTGCTCGGCACCTATCCGCAGGCGCGTCCGCGCGGCGGCGACTGAACGGGAGAGTCGGTATGCGGATGGCGATGCTGGTGGCCGTGGCGATGCTCTCCGCCTGTGCCGGAGAGCCCGTCGCTCGCGCCGATGTGAGCGTGGAGACGCTGCGCGAGGTCGGCGACCGATTCGACCAGGCGCAGATCGCCAAGGACGGCGCGGTGCTGCAGACGCTGGTCGCGGACGACCTGATCTTCATCGAAGGCGACGGCACGCGATCGGGCAAGAAGGCGTTCATCGACGGCTGGACCGATCCGGCGCTCAGTTTCGAGCCGATCGCGATCGAGGACCGCGTGTTCGTTCCATTGGGGCCGGATGCCGGGATCGTCGGGGGCGAGGTGGTGCTGCGCGGGCGTGCGAATGGCGCCCCCTTCGCCAGCCATATCCGCTTCGCCGATACCTTCCGGCTGAAGAACGGGACATGGCAGGCGACACATATCCAGGTGACGCGGGTGCCGGCGAACAAATAATCCTCGCCCCTGTGCAGGCAGGGGCCGCTCTGTTTGTGGCACATCCGAACATCGCACTTGCCGACGGTTATTCGTCGATCCACCGCGCGAACAGGGTGTGCGCGATCGCGTAGGGCGGCGGGGCGAGGAACGGCGCGTCCGGATCGCCGGCCATCGCGGCGCGGACGGCGTCGCGGCTGACCCAGATCGCGTCCTCTAGCTCGGTGGCGTCGATCGTCAGCGCGTCGTCCGCCGCCGCCGCCATGCAGCCCATCATCAGCGAATGGGCGAAGGGCCAGGGCTGGCTGGCGACGTAGCGGACGTCGGAAACACGGATGCCCGCCTCCTCGTGGAGTTCGCGCGCGACGGCTTCCTCGATCGATTCGGCTGGCTCGACGAAGCCGGCGAGCGCCGAATAGCGTCCCGGCGGATAGCCCGCGCTGCGCCCGATAAGGACGCGATCATCATGTTCGGCAAGCATGATGACGACCGGATCGACGCGTGGGAAATGCTCGGTGCCGCAAGCGTCGCAACGGCGGCCCCAGCCGGCGCGAAAGATGCGCGTTACGGCGCCGCAATTGGCGCAGAAGCCGTGGCGACGGTGATATTCGAGCAGGCTCCGCGCCGAGGCGTAGATCTGCGCCTGATCGGGCGACAGCGTCGCGAGCGCGCGGAACACGGCGGGGCTGCGCGGGATCGGATCGGGCTGGCCCATGCGCCATTCGACGAGGTGCGGCACGCCGCCGTCGAGGCCGAGGAGGATGAGTTCGGCTTGGTCGTGTGCTTCGGCCAGGCTTTTCCAGCCGATCATTCCCTCCGCGGTCACCACCGGATCGAGCGAGGTGAGGTCGAGCACGCGCGCGCGGACATCGCCGAGCAGGGCGGCGAACGCTTCGGGGTCGCCGCGCAGCTTGTCGGCGCGGTCGAGCGGGCTGCCGGTGAGGCCCGGCCTCACCGCGCCGCCAGCCGCGCCGCGTCCTTGACGAGCGCGGCCGGCACTTCCTGGCGCAGCGGCCATTTCTCGGCAGGGAAATAATTGACCATGATCGTGCCGCGCATCTTCCGCGCCGGATCGACCCAGGCGATCGTGCCCGCGGCGCCGCCCCAGCCATAGGTGCCCTTCGACGCGCCCGTCGGATTATCGGCCAGATAGACCGAGCCGCCCGCGCCATAACCCATCGCAACCGGCGCCTGCGTACCGCCGGTGCCGTCGCCGATGCCTTCGAAGGTGACGCCGGGGGGCAGCAGGTTGGACATGGCGAGCGCCGCCGTCTCCGTCTTCATCACGCGGACGCCGTCCAGCTCGCCGCCATTCTGCAGCATGTGCAGGAACCGGTCGTAATCGCGCGCCGAGGAGACGAGGCCCGCGCCGCCATAGGGAAAGCTCGGCGGCTGGAGATAGACCGAGGTCGCCGCCGGATCGAACGGCACCATCGCATCGCCCATGAAGACGTAGTTGGTGGCGAAGCGGCCGACCTCGCCGGCGGGCACCGTCCAATAGGTGGAGGTCATCTTGAGCGGGGTGAACAAACGCGTCTGGACGAAGCTCTCGAACGGCTGGCCCGCCGCCTTTTCGACGACGGCGGCGAGCACGTCGAGCCCCATCGAATAGCTCCATTTGGTCCCCGGCTCGGCGATCAGCGGCAGCGTCGCGGCGCGCTCGGCGAACTCGGCGAGCGTCTTGGGGCGGGCGGGGCGCGCTACCGCCTCCGCCTGCGCGTTGACCGCGCCCGGCGTCAGGCCGAGCCGCTCGACCTCCTTGAGCAGCGGCCCCTTGGCGCCGATCGAATAGGTCAGGCCGGCGGTGTGGGTCAGCAGGTGGCGGACGGTGATCTGAGTCTTCGCCGGCACGCTGTCGAGCGAGGTGTCGGGGCTGGTCAGCACCTTCATCGACTTGAAGCCGGGGAAGAAGTCGCTGATCGGCTGGTCGAGCTTCAACTTGCCCTCTTCGACCAGGATCATCGCCGCCATCGCGGTGATCGGCTTGGTCATCGAATAGATGCGCCACAGCGAATCGTGGCCGGCGGGCGGCGCGCCGGGATCGGTTGAAATATGACCGGCGGAGACGAAGTGGGTCGGGCCGTCGCCGACGCCGAACGCGCCGACGATACCGGGCATCTTCTTTGCCGCGACATAGCCATCGAACAGCGCCTGTGTGTTGGGGAGCGCGGCTGCCGTGGCGGCGGGGCGGGTCTGGGGTTGCGGCGCGGCCTGCGCGTGGAGCGCGGTGCCTGCGAGCAACATGGCGAGCGCAGCGCCGCGAATCGTCCAACCCAATGTCATCCGTCTCTCCCGAAAATGCTGGCGGCCTTGGCGAACACCGTCGGCAGCCCCGCCTGGCCGATGCGGTCCTTGGGCCACCATTCCCAACCCGGTTGCATCTTGCAATGCTTTTCCGAAGTGCCGGCGACGAGCGCGAGGCGCAGCTCGAAATGGGTGAAGACGTGGGTGACGACCGGCTCGACCGCGTGCCAGCCAACATCGCAAGGCGCGCCGGCGAGGCCCGGCGGAGAATCGCCCCACGATCCGGTGGGCAAGGCGCGCATGCCGCCGAGCAGGCCCTTGTCCGGACGGCGGACCAGCAGCACGTCCTTACCGCGCTCCAGCCAGAAGATGGTGCCGTGGCGAACGGGGCGGGCCTTTTTCGCGGCTTTGACTGGAAAGGCGGTTGGATCGCCGCTGACGTAACCCGCGCAATGTTCGTGGATCGGGCAGGCGAGGCAGGCCGGGGCGCGGACGGTACAGATCGTCGCGCCAAGGTCCATCATCGCCTGCGCGAAATCACCCGCGCGGCCGTCCGGCGTGATCGAATCGGCGGCGGCGCGGATGGCGGGCTTCGCACCGGGCAAGGGATCGGCAATCGCGAACAGCCGCGCGACGACGCGCTCGACATTGGCGTCGACCACTACCGCGCGGTGCCCGAAGGCGATCGCGGCGATCGCGGCGGCGGTGTAGCCGCCGATGCCGGGAAGCTCGCGCAGTCCGGCCTCGGTATCCGGAAAGCCCTTGCCCGCCACGGCACGCGCGGTGGCGAGCAGATTGCGCGCGCGGGCGTAATAGCCGAGGCCGGCCCAGGCGGCCATCAGATCGGCATCCTCGGCGGCCGCCAGCGCCTCGACCGTCGGCCAGCGCTTCGTGAATCGCTCGAAATAGGGCGCGGCGGCCGCAACCGTGGTCTGCTGAAGCATGATCTCCGACAGCCAGACGCGATAGGGATCGGCCGGTGGAGCGCCAGGCGGGCTGCGCCAAGGGAGGCTGCGGGCCTGCGCGTCGTAATGCGCCAGCAGTTTGTTCGCGATCTGGTTCTCGACGGGCACGGGGAGCCTATGGCATGGGTAGGCGGATGAGTGAACGGCGTCGCCCCGCAAAGCCCCAAGACCGCCCGCGCGGCGGACCCGCCAAGAGCGTCGCCGAGCTGGTGCCGGCGATCGGCGGCGCCGCGTTCCGCAAGTTCGGCTTCGTCCAGTCGGCGATCGTCAGCCGCTGGGGCGAGATCGTCGGCGAGCGCTATGCCGCGATCTCTCAACCCGAATCGCTTCGCTTCCCGCACGGCAGGAAGGGCGAGGGCGTGCTGTCGGTGGTCGTCTCCGGCGCGCACGCCGCGATCATGCAGCATGTCGCGCCCGAGATCATGGAGCGGACCAACCGCTTCTTCGGCTATCCCGCGGTTGCGCGCGTCGCGATCCGCCAGGGCCAGGTGGAGCGGCGCGCGAAGCCCGTCCCGCGTCCCGCGCCCGCGCCCATACCGGTCGAACTGGGCGAATCACTGCGCGACATCGCCGATCCCGAACTGAAGGCGGTGCTGTCCGCGCTCGCCTCAAGCGTCGCGGCGGCGGAGGCGCGGCCGATCCCCGTGCTAGGAAAGGTGAAGTGATGCGCTATTCGCTGATGGCGGCCGCGGCGGTGATCGCCACGCCGCTTTCGATCCTCGCCGCCGCGCAGGACTGGAGCCGGACGATCACGCCGACCCCGACGGGCAGCTATGTCCACGGCAATCCGGCCGCCAAGGTCAAGCTGGTCGAATATATCAGCTTCACCTGCGGCCATTGCGCGCATTTCGTCGGCGAGGCCTCGGCCGCGCTCGACGCGCGGGTGAAATCGGGCACGACCAGCGTCGAGCTGCGTCATGCGGTGCGCGATCCGCTGGACCTGACGGCGTCCATCCTCGCGCGGTGCGCCGGGCCGCGCGCGTTCCACGGCCATACCCGCGCGATCATGGCCGCCCAGCCGCAATGGCTGGAGAAGGGCGCGGCGTGGCAGGCGGCCAATGCCGAAGCGCTGAAGACGATGAGCATCAGCGCGCGGCTGCAGGGCTATGCCGGCGGATCGGGCCTGCTGGCGCTGATGAAGGCGCGCGGGCTGCCCGAGGCGAAGGCCAAGGCCTGCCTCGCCAATCCGGCGGAGCTGAAGACGCTGACCGAACAGGCCAAGGCGGCCTTCGCAGTGATCCGCGGCACGCCATCCTTCACGATCAACGGCGAGGTGGTGACGGGCGTCCACGACTGGAGCGGATTGCAGCCCAGGCTTGTCGCGGCCGGATCGCTTTGAGTTTTTCCTCAGGAGTATCGCACTTGACCAGACTTCCCCTTCTCGCCGCCGCCATCCCCGCGCTGATGATCGCCGGCTGCGGCGACGGTGCGGGCAATGGGACCACCGCCGCGCCCGTCGCCAATGTCGCGGCGCCCGCCGGCACGAACTGGGTCGAGACGGTCAACGTCTCGCCCGAGGGCGGCTATGTGATGGGCAACCCCAATGCGCCGATCAAGCTGGTCGAATTCGGATCGCGCACCTGCCATGTCTGCGCCGCCTTCGAAGAGGAAGGCGTCGCTCCGCTCAAGGAGAAATACATCTCGACCGGCAAGTTGAGCTACGAGTTCCGCGACTTCCTGCGCAACCCGATCGACATCGCCGGCGCGCTGATCGCATCGTGCAACGGCACCGCGCCCTTCTTCCCGCTGACCGAGCAGATGATGAAGGGGCAGGAGGAGATCCTGGCCAAGGCGCAGACGCTGGACCAGGCCGCGTCGCAGCGCATCGCCGTGCTGCCGCCGGCGCAGCAGTTCACCGCCTATGCCGAGGCGGTCGGCCTGATCGACTGGGCCAAGCAGCGCGGCGTCGCCGAGCCCAAGCTGCGCCAGTGCCTGGCGGACACCGCCAAGGCCGATGCGCTGGTCGCCGCCACCACCAAGGCGAGCGAGGAATTCGAGATCCAGGGCACGCCGACCTTCCTGATCAACGGCCGCAAGGTGGACGGCACGAGCTGGGCGCAGATCGAGCCGCAGCTGAAGGCGGCCGGCGGCTGACGCGCGGAAGGGGGGCCGACATTTGCAGATCCGGCGGCTTCGCCTCACCGGTTTCAAGAGCTTCGTCGATCCCGCCGACCTGCGGATCGAACATGGCCTGACGGGCGTCGTCGGCCCCAATGGCTGCGGCAAGTCCAACCTGCTCGAGGCGCTCAGGTGGACGATGGGCGAGAACTCGCCCAAGTCGATGCGCGGCGCCGGCATGGAGGACGTGATCTTCGCCGGCACCGCGACGCGGCCGCCGCGCGATTTCGCCGAGGTCTCGATCTTGGCCGAAGGGGCGGGGGAGGAGATCGAGATCGTCCGCCGGATCGAGCGGGGGGCTGGATCGGCCTATCGCATCAACGGGCGCGACGTGCGCGCGAAGGACGTCGCGCTGCTGTTCGCCGACGCCGCCACCGGCGCGCATTCGCCCGCATTGGTCAGCCAGGGACGGATCGGCGCGGTGATCGCGGCCAAGCCCGCCGACCGCCGCGCGATGCTGGAGGAGGCGGCGGGGATCGCCGGGCTGCATGTACGCCGCCGCGACGCCGAGCAGAAACTGCGTGCGACCGAGGCCAATCTCTCGCGGCTCGACGAGCTGCTGGGCGACATGGAAGGGCGCGCGGGGGCGCTCAAGCGTCAGGCGCGCCAGGCGGAGCGCTATCGCAAGCTTTCCGACGAGATCCGCGTGGCCGAGGCGCGGATGATCTTCGTCCGCTGGCGCGAGGCGGCGGCGGCGGCGGATGCGGCGAAGGCCGAGGCCGGGGCGGCCGAGGCCGCGGTGCAGGCGGCGGCGGAGGCGCAGCGCGGCGCGGCCGCCTATGTCGCCGATGCGGCGGCTACGCTCGCCACCGCGCGGCGCGCGGCGCAGGACGCGCGCGACGCCGAACGCGACGCGGGGCACAAGCTGGAGGCGCTCAGGATCGAGCGGCGAACGGTCGAGGCGCGGATCGGCGAGCTGGCGCGGGCGCGCGACGCGATCGCCGCCGACCGGGAGCGGGAGGGCGCGCTCGCCAACGACGCCGCCGGGGCGATCGACCGGCTGACGGCCGAGGCGAAGCAAATCGAGGCGCGGCTTGCCGAAGGCGAGGGCGGCCGTCCCGCGCTGACGGAACGGGTAGTTCACGCCGAACGCGCGGTGCGCGACGCGGAGATCGAGCTGGCGCAGGCGCTGGCCGAACAGGCGTCCGAACAGGCCGAGACGCGCGTGCGCCGGGCGGCCGAGGCTGCCGCGAAGGCCCGGCTGGAGCGCAGCGAAGCGGAAGGTGCGCGGTTGCGGCGCGAAGCCGATGGGCTGGGCGACGCGGCTCCGCTGGAAGTCGAGCGCGATGCGCTGGCGGGCAAGGCGCGGAACGCGCGCGACGAGGTGATCGCGGCGGAGGCGGCGCTGAGCGCGGCGGACGCGGCGCGAACGGCGGCGTTGGCCGCGCGCGAGACGGCGCAGGGGGCGCTCGCCTCGGCGCGCGCCGAGCGTTCCGCGCTGGAGGGCGAGGCGAAGGCGCTGGCGCGGGGCCTGGAAGGCGCGAAGGGCGGCCGCGCGATCGACGCGATGCTTGCCGAGCCGGGCTATGAGCGCGCTCTCGCGGCGGCGCTGGGCGACGATATCGAGGCCGGGCTGAGCGAGGGGCCGCGCTGGTGGGCGGGCGCCGAGGGAGCCGGCGATCCGGCGCTGCCCGCGGGATTAGAGCCGCTGGCGGACCATGTCCGCGCGCCGGCCGCGCTCGCGCGGCGGTTGGCGCAGGTGGGGGTGGGCGAGGACGCCGGCCAAGCGCTCGCGGTCGGCCAGCGGCTGGTGACGCGCGAGGGGCGGCTGCGGCGGTGGGACGGCTTCGTTGCGTCGGGCGACGGCGCGGCGGCGGCGGAACGGCTCGAACGCGCCAACCGCCTCGCCGAGATCGAACGGGTCTTGCCCGCGGCGCGCGACGCCGAAGCGGCGGCGGCGGGCGCGCTGGGCGACGCCGAGACGCGGCTGCGCGCGGCGGGCGAGGCGGGCGAGGCGGCGCGTGGCGCGCGCGCGCGGGCCGAAGCCGCCGAGCGCGAGGCGCTGCGCGAGGGCGAGCGGGTCGCATCGGCGATCGAGCGGCTCGCGGGGCGTCGCGCCGATCTCGATCAGCGCATCGCGCGCGCGGCCGAAGATGCGGCGGCGGCCGGGCGCGAAGCCGATGCGACCGCCGCCGCGCTTGCCGACCTGCCCGATCCGGCCGGCTCTGCGGCGCGGGTGGCGGCGCTCTCGGCCACCGCCGAGGCGCGCCGGGCGGAGGTGGCCGAGGCGCGCGCGGCGTCCGCGACGCTCGACCGCGCGCTCGCCGCCGACCGCGAGCGGCTGGGCGCGGGCGCCGGCGAGATCAAGGGATGGCGCGCGCGCGCCGGCGAGGCGGCGCGGCGCATCGCCGACATGGCCAGGCGCGAGGCCGCCGCGCTGAACGAGAGCGAGACGCTGGCCGGGAAGCCCGACGCGCTCGCCGCGCGGATCGCCGAGGTCGAGGATGCGGCGAGCGCCGCGCGCGACGCGGCGGCGGCGCTGGCCGCGCGCGAAAGCGAGGCGGAGGCCGCGCTCAGGGCCAACGAGGCGAAGGCGGCGGCGGCGAACGAGGCGCTGTCCAGCGCGCGCGAGGTGCGCGCCGGGGCCTTGGCGCGCGCCGAGAACCAGGAGCTGCGCCGCGTCGAGATGGGGCGCGTGTCGGGCGAGCGCTTCGAATGCCCGCCGCCGGTGCTGCCCGAGAAGCTTGGCTTTTCAAGCGCCGAGGTGCGCGGCGCGGCGGAGGAATCGGCGCGGCACGAACGGCTGTCGGCCGAGCGCGAGCGGATCGGGCCGGTCAACCTCGTCGCCGAGAGCGAGCTTGCCGCGCTGGAGGCCGAGCATGTCACGCTGGCGGCCGAGCGCGACGAGCTGGGCCAGGCGGTCAACCGGCTGCGCGGGTCGATCGGCAGCCTGAACAGGGAGGGCCGCCAGCGGCTGCTCGCCGCGTTCGAGGCGGTCGACGGGCATTTCCGGCGGCTGTTCACCACGCTGTTCAACGGCGGGCAGGCGCATCTTGCGCTGATCGATTCGGACGATCCGCTGGAGGCGGGGCTGGAGATCATGGCCCAGCCGCCGGGCAAAAGGCTGCAATCGCTGACGCTGCTGTCGGGCGGCGAGCAGGCGCTGACCGCCGTCGCCCTGATCTTCGGCCTGTTCCTGACCAACCCCGCGCCGATCTGCGTGCTGGACGAGGTCGATGCGCCGCTGGACGACGCCAATATCGAGCGTTTCTGCGACCTGCTCGATCGCATGGCGGCGGAGACCGACACGCGCTACCTGATCGTCACCCACAACGCCGTGACGATGAGCCGGATGCACCGGCTGTTCGGCGTGACGATGATCGAGAAGGGCGTCAGCCGGCTGGTGTCGGTCGATCTAGGCGGGGCGGAGCAGCTGCTGGCGGCCGAGTAGGGCGCCTCAGGCCCCTCGACTCCCCCTGACCGGCAACCTCGCAGGGTTTCGGACTCACGCCTGTAGCTGGCGTTGCATGGCCCCCTGCTTTCGCAAGGGCGACAGGGACATATTCAGCGCGGCGCGTTCGCACGCCCGCTATGCGGCGTCTCGTCGCCGTAATATTCGCGCAGCCGCGCCAGCTCGGCCTTCATCGTGGCGATCTCCTCGCGGTAGGCCGGATCGTCGATGCGGTTGTGCATCTCGGTGGGATCGGCCTTCAGGTCGTAGAACTCCCAGGCGTCGATATCGCCGTAGAAGCGCGCCAGCTTGTAGCGGTCGCTCCGCACGCCGTAATGCGCGCGCACCGAATGGAAGCCGGGAAATTCGTAATAATGATAATAGAGGCTGCGGCGCCAATCGGCGGGCGGCTTGCCCTCTACGAGCGGCGCGAGCGACCGCCCCTGGATGCCGCCCGGCGCCGGCACCCCGGCACATTCGAGCAGGGTCGGCGCGTAGTCGATATTCTGCACCAGCGCATCCACCGTCGTCCCGCCGCGGATATGGCCGGGATACTGGACGAGCAGCGGCGTGCGCATCGACTCCTCGTAGATCCAGCGCTTGTCGAACCAGCCGTGCTCGCCGAGATAGAAGCCCTGGTCGGAGGTGTAGACGACGATGGTGTTCTCCGCGAGGCCGCTTTCCTCCAGATAGTCGAGCAGCTCGCCCACCCCCTCGTCGACCGCGGCGACCGTGCCGAGATATTCCTGCATGTAGCGCTGGTATTTCCACAGCGCCATGTCGCGGCCCTCAAGGCCGGCGGCGTTCATCGCGTCGTTGCCCGCCTGGTGCAGCCGGTCCCATTCGGCGCGCTGGGCCGGGGTCATCCGGTCGAAATCGTCGGGCCAGATATTCTCGCGCAGCCTGGTCGAGCCGACCGCGACCGTCATCTTGAGATCGTGCCCTTCCTGCGCGTCGCGATAGATGTTCATCTCCTGCCTCGCGGCGGCGGGGCGGCTCTTGTAATCGTCGAAATAGGTCGGCGGCACCGGGAACTCGACGCCCTGGTACTTCTGCACATGGCGCAGCGCCGGCATGAAGTTGCGATGCGGCGCCTTGTGATGCACCATCAGCATGAACGGCTTGTCCGGGTCGCGCCGCGTCTTCAGCCAGTCGAGGCTGTACCGGGTGATCAGATCGGTGGCGTAGCCTTCGACCCTGGTCCTGCCGCCGGCGGTTATGAAATCGGGATTATAGTATTTCCCCTGGTCGTCGAGGATCTTCCAGTAATCGAAATCGATCCCCTCGGGCGTCGGCCCGATATGCCATTTGCCGATCACCGCGGTCTGGTAGCCGGCCTCCTTCAGCGCGCGCGGCCAGGTCCATTGGCTGGCGTCGAAGGTCTCGCCATTCTTGTTGAAGCCGTTCACATGGCCGAACTTGCCGGTCAGCATGGCGGCGCGGCTCGGCCCGCACAGCGAATTGGTCACGAAGCTGTTGCGGAACACCACGCCGTTCTGCGCGATCCTGTCGATATTCGGCGTCGGCGCGAGCTTCGACACCGGATGGCCATAGGCCGAGATCGCCTGCACCGCGTGATCGTCGGACATGATGAAGACGATGTTGGGCCGCGTGCCACGTGGCTCGGCCGACGCCGCGCGCGAAGGCGCGTCCATCCCTTGCGTCGCACAGGCCGCGAGCGACGATCCCATCAATATGGTGGTGAACCGCTTGAGCCACATTGCCCTCACCCTCCTATTCGGTCAGCGTGAAATCGGCGGACGCGGTCGCGTCGGACGATCCGCCGATGAACAGCTTGAACGCCCCCGGCTCCGCCCCGTAGCTCATGTCCGCCCGGTGGAAGGCGAGGTCCCTGTCGCTTAGCGTGAACGACACCTTGCGCCGCTCGCCCGGCTTCAGGCTGATCTTACGGAAGCCCTTCAGCTCGCGCACCGGCCGCGTGACCGATCCGACCAGATCGTGGACATAGAGCTGCACCACCTCCTCGCCTGCGCGCTTGCCGGTGTTGGACACGGTCACCGACGCGGTCAGCGCCTGGCCGGGACGGATCGTCGCGCGGTCGAGCGTGACCGGCGAATAGGCGAAGCTGGTGTAGGAGAGGCCGTATCCGAACGGGTAGAGCGGCGAATTGGGCGTGTTCAGATAGCGCGACAGATATTTCTGCCCCTGCTTCTCCGGCGTGTAGGGCCGCCCGGTGTTCTTCATGTCGTAATGGATCGGCACCTGCCCGACATTGCGCGGAAAGGTCACCGGCAGCTTGCCCGACGGGTTGTAATCGCCGAACAGCACGTCGGCGACCGCGTGTCCGCCCATCGTGCCCGGATACCAGGCGTGGAGGATGGCGTCGACATTCTCCGCCGCCCAGCCGATCGCGTTGGGCCGGCCCGACATCAGCACCAGCACGATCGGCTTGCCCAGCGTCTTTAGCTGCTCGAGCAGCGCCTGCTGCGTGCCCGGCAGGTCGAGCGAGGTGCGGCTCGCCGCCTCGCCGGTCATGTCCCATTTCTCGCCCATCGCGGCGACGATCACGTCGGCATCTCGCGCCGCCGCCATCGCCGCTGCGAAGCCCGAGCTGTCGGTGCTGCCGAGCTCATAGGCGGCGCCCTTGGCATAGGTGACCGTCGCGCCCTTGGCCCGCGCCTTCAGCCCTTCGAGGATCGTCACCGGCCGCGTCTTGCGGTCGCCCGCCGCCGCCCAGCTGCCGATCATGTCCTCCTTGCTGTCGCCCAGCGGGCCGATCAGCGCGATCCGCCTGGCGGACGCGGCGAGCGGCAGCACATCGCCCTCGTTCTTCAGCAGCACCATCGACTTGCGCGCCATGTCGCGCGCCGCCTCCAGATGCGCGGGCTTGTAGATCTCGCGCTTCTCGCGCGCCTCGTCGCTGTAGCGATAGGGGTCCTCGAACAGGCCCAGCCGGTACTTCATCTCCAGGATCGCGCGCACCGCCGCATCGACCCGCGCCGGGCTCACCCGCCCTTCCTTCACCGATTTTTCCAGATGCGTCATGAACACCGCGCCCTGCATGTCCATGTCGACCCCGGCGTTGATCGACAGCTCGCCGGCATGCGCCTCGTCGCGGGCATAGCCGTGCGGCACCATCTCGTTGATCGCGGTATAGTCGGTGACGACGAAGCCCTTGAAGCCCCATTCCCCGCGCAGCACGTCGGTCAGCAGATATTTGCTCCCCGTCGCGGGTACGCCGTCCAGCTCGTTGAAGGCGGTCATGAAGGTCGCGGCGCCGGCGTCGAGCGCGGCCTTGAACGGCGGCAGATAGGTGTCGCGCAGCACGCGTTCGGACATGTCGACGGTGTGATAGTCACGCCCCGCCTGCGCCGCGCCGTATGCGGCGTAATGCTTGGCGGTGGCGAGGACCGTGTCGGTCCGCTTGAGGTCGTCGCCCTGGTAGCCGCGCACGCGCGCCTTGGCGATCAGGCTGCCGAGATAGACGTCCTCGCCCGATCCTTCGGAGATGCGCCCCCAGCGCGGATCGCGCGCGATGTCGACCATCGGCGCGAAGGTCCAGTGGATGCCCTCGGCCGACGCCTCGACCGCGGAGATGCGCGCCGCATGCTCGATCGCCTTCAGGTCCCACGACGCCGCCTCTCCCAGCGAGATCGGGAAGATCGTGCGATGGCCGTGGATCACGTCGTAGCCGAACAGCAGCGGAATCCCCAGCCGGGTCTTCTCGACCGCGATCTGCTGCAGCTCGCGCGTATATTTTGCGGTGAAGGCGTTGAAGATCGATCCGACGTTCCCCGCGGCGATATCCTGCATATAGCTGTCGCGCATCGTCGGGCCGGTCGATTCCCAGCTGCTGGTGAGCTGGGTCAGCTGGCCGATCTTCTCCTTCAGCGTCATCTTCGCCATCAGCGAATCGATGAAGGCGCGCATCTCCGGCGGGTCGCGCCAGGGCGAAGGCGCCGCCTCAGCGGCCGCCTCGGTGCGCGCCGCATCCTGCGCCGCCAGCGCCTGCGGCCAGCACGCGCCCGCCAGCGCCGCCAGACAGATCGCGCGTGCCGCCGCGCCCCGGTTCCACTTGGTCAATGCATCCTCCCATGCCCGGCGCGGCGCACATTGCCTGCCGGAAAATCCCTATGGCCAGCCCGATTCGGCGGCCCTGCAACGTTGCCGCCAGAGCACGATGCGCCCGAAAAATCGGGCCCCGCGCCGGCCGTGTCCGATTTCTCTTGACGACGGCCACCCTGTGCGACGATTTTCCATGTAACCGGTTTCATTCCGTGCGGCAATCGCCCGAAAGCCGGATCAGAAGACGCACGGCGGTCCGTCGAGGGGAGAATTTATCGTGTCATTTCAGAATTTTGTATCACCGCGCACGCGTCGTGGGGCGTCGCTGCGAATCGCCGCCGCCCTGTGCCTGGGCACCGCCGCCAGCGCGCTGATGTCGACCCCTGCCGTTGCGCAGCAATCCAACGCTTCCTTGCGCGGCGACATCACGACCGACGAAGGAGTGACCGTCACCAGCGTCACCGCCATCGAGGTCGACACCAACTATCGCCGCCCAGCCACGGTCACGGAAGACGGCGGCTACAATCTTCCGTCTTTGCGCCCCGGTGAATACCGACTGGAGATCGTCACCTCCGCCGGTCCGCGCACTACCGACGCGTTCACGCTCAACGTCGCGCAAAGTTCACAGCTCGACTTTGATTTTTCGACGGGCGGAATCGACGCCGGGGCGGCCGCGTCGGGCGGCGATATCGTCGTCACCGCCGCGCGCATCCGCCAAATGGAAGGCGGGGAGGTCGGCGTCACCATTCCGCAGCGCCTGATCGAACAGTTGCCGCAGAACAACCGCAATTTCCTCGCCTTCGCCGATCTGGCGCCAGGCGTGCAGCTTATCACCGGCACCAACGGCAACGTCGCGATCCGCGGCGGCGCGCAGAACAGCCGTACTGTCAACGTGTTCATCGATGGCGTCGGCCAGAAGGACTATGTCCTGAAGAACGGCATCACCGGCCAGGATTCATCGCAGGGCAACCCGTTCCCGCAGCTGGCGATCGGCGAGTACCGCGTGATCAGTTCCAACTACAAGGCGGAGTTCGATCAGGTCAGCTCGGTCGCGATTACCGCGGTGACCAAATCGGGCACCAACGAGTTCGAGGGCGATTTCTTCGTAGACTATACCGATCAGAACCTGCGCGCGCGCACGCCGACCGAGGTGGCCGACGGGGACGAGAAGACCGAGACGCGCGACTTCCAGTTCGGCGGCGCGCTGGGCGGCCCGATCGTCAAGGACCTGCTGCACTTCTTCGCCAGCTACGAAGGCAAGCGCCAGCAGATTCCGGTTGATATCTTCCCCGCCGAGACGGACAATACGCAGAATATCCCGGCCGAATATCTGGGCAGTTTCGGCCGATTCAACCGCGTCTTCAACGAAGACCTGTATTTCGGCAAGCTCAGCTTCTCGCCAAGCGCCCGCGACCTGTTCGAGCTTTCGGTCAAGGTTCGCAAGGAAACGGGCGAAGGCATCGGCTCCGGATCGACGCTGCGCGAAGCGGCGACCGATACCAAGAATGACGAGGTGCGCGGCCTGTTCCGCTACGAACGCACGGGCGAAACCTGGGTCAACGACTTCAAGCTCACCTATGAGGACGCGTCTTGGGCGCCGACGCCGGTCAACTTCGCCAACGCCTACGTCTTCCAGGCGGCGAACGGCGGCCAGATCTTTCGTTCGGGCGCCGGCAGCAACTATCAGGACAAGGGCCAGACCGGCTACAGCGTCCAGAACGACTTCACCTATACCGGAATTGAGAACCACACCATCAAGGCCGGCGTGAAGGCGAAGTGGGTCAAGCTCAATGCATTGACCCTGAACGCCTTCAATCCCGTTTATTCGTTCAATACGGAATTCAATCCGAACGGCGGAAACTTCAATACGGAGATTCCGTGGCGGCTGGTATTCGGCTATGATGACGGCGTCGGCGATCCGATCGTCGAATCGGAGAATTTCCAGTTCGGTCTATACATCCAGGACGATTGGGACGTTACCGACCGGCTGACGCTCAATCTCGGCATACGTTGGGACATGGACCGTACGCCTGCATATCTCGACTTCGTGACGCCGCAGGACTCGATCGATCTGGTCTCTCCGGAAAACTATCCCAACCTCAACGACGCCGATTACGATATCACCGACTATTTCTCGACCGGTAATGAGCGCAAGACCTTCATGGGCGCGTTCCAGCCGCGCATAGGGTTCAGCTATGTCGTTGACGAGGCGCGCACGACGACCATCTTCGGCGGCTATGGACGGTCGTACGATCGTAACCAGTTCGACTTCCTTCAGCAGGAAATCTCGATTGGCTCGTTCGCATCGCGCACGATCTATTTCGACACGGGCGATGACGAACACCCTTGTCCGAGCGGGAACAATGTCTGCTTGCCTTGGGATCCGATCTATCTGACTCAGGAAGGCCGCGATCAGATCGCAGCCGATCTCGGTACGAGCGGACGCGGCCTGCGCTTCATCACCAACGATTTGAAGGTGCCCTATTCGGACCAGTTCAGCCTGGGCGTGCGTCGCCGCTTCGGCAGCAATTTCGAGGCGGAGGTGGGCTATACCCACATCGAAAGCCGTGACGGGTTCGCCTATCTGCTCGGCAATCGCTTGCCCAACGGGGACTTCTTCGCGCCGGGCACGATCTGGGGCGCCCCCTTCACAGCCGGCGCCGTTCCGGGCGGGGGCAACATCACGCTCGGCACCAACGGGCTCGAGACGAGTTCGGATTCGGCCTATGTCAAGCTGACCAAGACCTACACGCCGTCCTCCCCGTGGAGCCTGAACGCGACCTACACCTTTACCGAGGCGGAGGAGAACCGCGTCTATGGCGAGTATTTCTCGTTCGACTACCCGTCGCTGGCCGACTATCCGGTGCTTCCCGCAACCGGGTCGGTCCGGCATCGCTTTGTCGCCGCCGGCACGGTCGATCTGCCGTTCGGTTTCACCTTCTCGAGCAAGCTGGAGCTTTCGTCGCCACCCTTCCTCTACGGGATCAAGGGCGATTCCAACGCGGACAACCGGCCGGTGGTGGCCGAGGGCCTCAACAAGAACCCGTTCATCATAGGCGATCTTTGGGCCAAGCGTCAGATCGACGTTGCGCTGACCAAATACGTCCCGATGGACTTCTTCAAGGATGGCGCACGCATCAGGCTGCGCGTGGATGTGCTCAACGTGCTCAACGAGGAAAATTTCACGACCTACAACAGCAACCCGGACGACACTACGCGGCCGGCCAACTCGCCCTCGGTCTATCGCGAGATCAGCGGTCTCAGCATCGGCGGCAATCCAACGCGGACCTTCAAATTCTCCGCTGGCTTCAGCTTCTGAAGCCGCTTCGGGCCGCCGCGCGGAAGTCTCCGCGCGGCGGCCTTTTCTTTTGCCCGCAATCCAGGGGATCACCGATGCGCCTTCCATTCGCCCTGCTCGCCGCCGCCACGCTGGCCGGGTGCATGGCGCCTGCCGGCGACATGCCTCCCCCGCCGCCGCAGGCCAGTGCTCAGGCCGCCTTCGTCGAGGATCTCTCGCGGCGCACCTTCGATTATTTCTGGCAGACCACCGATCCGGAGAAGTGCCTCGCGCCCGATCGCTGGCCGTCCAATCCCTTCTCCAGCATCGCCGCCACCGGCTTCGCGATGAGCGCCTATGCCGTGGGCGTCGAGCGCGGCTATGTCAGCCGCGCCGAGGCGGCTCAGCGCACGCTCAGATGCGTCGAGTTCTACCACGACGCGCCCCAGGGCCCTCAGACCAGCGGCGTTTCGGGCCACAAGGGCTTCTTCTATCACTTCCTCAGGAACGACGACGGCACGCGCCACGGCAAGACCGAGCTTTCGACCGTCGACACCACGCTGCTGCTCGGCGGCATCCTCTTCGCCCAGGCCTATTTCGACCGAGACGACCCCACCGAACGCCGCATCCGCGAGCTCGCCGAGGCGATCTACGCCCGTGTCGACTGGACCTTCGTCCAGCGCGAGAACAGCGGCATCCCCTCCGCCAACGGCGGCAGCGGCAAGGCGATCGCGATGGGCTGGTATCCGGAGCGCGGGCAGGGCGGCGACTTCGGCACGCACGACTGGGTCGGCTACAATGAGGGAATGCTCGTCTATATCCTGGCGGCGGGCTCGCCGACGCATCCGATTTCGAAGGAGGCGTGGGAGACCGGCTGGGCGGCCAATCTCGAAAAGGACTGGGGCAGCTATTACGGGCAGGAGCACCTGACCTTCGAGCCGCTGTTCGGGCATCAATATTCGCACGTCTGGGTCGATTTCCGCGGGATCCAGGACGAGTTCATGCGCGGCAAGGGCATCGATTATTTCGAGAACAGCCGCCGCGCCACGCTGTCGCAGCGCGCGTACGGCATCGACAACCCCAATGGCTGGGCCGGCTATTCGAGCGACATCTGGGGATGGACGGCGAGCGACGGCCCCGGCGGGTTCAAGCGCATGGTCGGCGGCAAGGAACGCCAGTTCATGGGCTATGCCGCGCGCGGCGTCAGCCCCGACCGCATTGTCGACGACGGCACCGTGGTGCCGACCGCGGCGGGCGGATCGATCCCCTTCGCGCCCGAGATCACCATCCCCGCGCTGATGGCGATGAAGGCGCGATATGGCGAGCGGCTCTACACACGCTACGGCTTCAAGGACGCGTTCAACCCCAGCTTCACCTTCACCGACGCAGGCAGCAGGAGCGGAACGGTCGACGCCCAGGCCGGCTGGATCGCGCGCGACCATCTCGGCATCGATCAGGGCCCGATCCTGCTGATGCTGGAGAATCACCGCAGCGACCTGATCTGGAAGACGATGCGCAAGAGCCCGCACATCGTCCGCGGCCTCAGGCGGCTGGGCTTCAGCGGCGGCTGGCTGGACGAGGCGGCGCGCTGATGCGGGGGCCGATGCTGGACCGCCGCACCCTTCTGCTCGCCGCGGCGGCTCTTCCACTGTCCGCTTGTGCGACAGGTGCGGCGTCGAAGCGTCCGGCGATTCGCGTCGCCACCTTCAACATCTGGCACAATGCCGGCAACTGGGAGGCTCGGCTGCCGCTGCTGCTCCAGGCGCTGCGCGAGGCGGATGCGGACGTCATCGCGCTCCAGGAGGTGCTGGAGGATGCCGGCAAGGGGCTGCCCAACCAGGCGGACACGATCGCGCGCGCGCTTGGCGGCTATTCCGTCCACTTCTTCGCGACCGAGCCCCCCGGCTCGCCCAAGCGATACGGCAACGCGATCCTGACGCGCCTTCCCGTCATCGCCGAGGCGTCGAGGAAGCTGGAGCCCTTGAACGACTATCGGACGGCCCTGCGTGTGCGCGTGTCCGCCGATGGCCGGCCGGTCGACATCGTCGTCACCCATCTGGCGTGGCAGCCAGAGGCCGGCGCGGTGCGCGCGCGGCAGGTCGCCGATCTCATGTCGTGGTTGCCCAGGGACGGCGTGCCGCTGGTCGTCATGGGTGACTTCAACGCTCCGCTCTCGGATTCGGGCCTCGCCGCCCTGACATCGCCGCGCTTCGAAAGCGCCCTGCCGCCCGGCGCGACCGATACGACGCTGAACCCCGCGAAGGGGCACAAGCCGCGCGTCATCGACCATATCTTCGCCGAACGGCGCTGGTTCGGCGCCTCCCACGCAAGGCGGATCGGCGACCGGCCGGTGGCGGGCGAATATCCATCCGACCATTTCGGCGTGGCGGCGACCCTTCAATTCAACTGAGGGGCGACGCGCGGTCCCCGGCCTCAAGCGAGGCCGCGAACACGAACCATCGCACTGGTCAGAAGCCGCGGAACAGCGGCTCCGTCGACGGCTTCGCGGTGGGGACATGCAAATTGTCGCCCCAACGCAACACCGCCCTGTCGACACCGCCGGCGATTCCGTGGAAACCCGGAGCAAGCGCGACGACCGTTTTCGGCGTATATCGGCGGCCGTCGATCGTCACCGGGGCATCGGCCTCGACCGTGTACCGCCCGCCGATGACGATCTCGAAATCGGCCTTGCCGCCAACCAGCCGCAGCGTTTTCCCGGCGACCCAGATCGCGCCCCAATGATGGACATAATTGTCGCGCAAGAAGGCCGCGTCGCCGGGCAGCAACCGATTGCCGTCGGCGGAATCCGCGCCCGCCATCGCTGCCTCCAGCGCCGGGCCGTTGGCGATCAGCAGCGGCGGGGCGCGATCCCTCGCAATCGCCCTGAACACCTCACGATCGGCCGCGCGGTAGCTTTCGACGCCCCAGCTCGACATGAAGAAGCCCGTCTTCGGGAAGCGCGCGATCATCGAGCAGCGGTCGATATAGGGCACGGGCTCAGGAAATACCGCGTGCACCGCGGCGATCAATTCGGCCTGCGCGTCCTGCGGCTTGGCCAAGCCCCGGCTGTGGCTCACCACGCTGCCGATCGTCATCGCCAGTGCTAGCGGGATCAGCCAGCGCCGCCCCAGCCGCTCGGTCGCATAGCCCGCCACCACCGCCACGGGGGGCAGGATGAAGGCGAAGAAATAGGGAAAGGCGTTGCGGTAGAAGATCAAGGTCAGCAGTGGCGTGGCCAACGCGAGCAGCATCAGCGGGCGCTCATACGCGCTGCGGCGCACCAGCGCGGCGCCAGCCATTCCAACGCCCGTGACGGCGAGCGCCGCCTGGACGGGAGAGTTCAGGACGACGGAGAGCAGCACGTCCGCACGCGGGAACAGGCCCGCTTCGAGGATCGTCTTCTCATAGGCGTTGGCCAACAGCGCGCGCGATCCATCCAGATCGGCGGACATCAGCGACTGATGCCACAGATAGAGCCCGGCGAAGACGGCGCCGGCCGCGACGCCCGTCACGGCCAGGCGCAGGGCCAGCGCGCGCGGCTGGGCCGCGCGCCATAGACGCCACGCCGCCAGCGCTGCGATCAGCGGCGCGTAGAAGATCGCCTTGACCGTGATCAGCATCGCCAGCGCGCCCGCCACGGCGAGCAGTGCGAGCGCCGGCGCGCGCAGCGTCGAGCGGGCGAGCAGCGCGCAGCACAGCATCATCAGGACGGTCGCGATCGGGTCCGCGCGAAAGCTGGCGCCGTGGAGCATGACCACGCCCGCGGCGATATAGGCCAGCACCGCGGCAAGCGCCTCCTCCCGATCGAGGAAGCGGCGTCCGACGGCGTAGATGCAGGCCATCGTGCCGGCCTCGCAGGCAAGCATCGCCAGCCGCGCCGCCTCGATCTGCGCGATCTCGCCGCCGGGGACAGCGGGCAACCAGCCGAACAGATGGACATGGAAGCTCTGCAGCGCCCGCGCCAAAGTCCCGCGATCGAACGCGTGGACGTGCGACAGGAAGAAATACTCGTCCCAGTTGATCTCCTGCACGAAGACGAGATGGAGCTGCAGGGCGAGGCACAGGCCGATGCCGAACAGCAGCAGGGCAGCTATCCATGGCCGCGCCGGATCCGGCGTCCGGTCCGTGCCGGCATTCCCTTCGGTCATCGTCAGGCGCTCGCCGATCGCGAACCGGCCGGGATGCGCGTGGGACGGCGCCTGGTCTCCAGCAGCCGTTCGATCTGGCTCACGATATAGCAGTTCACATCGCCCATTCTCTCGGTGAATGCGCGCGACCGGGCGCGGAACGCCTGCCGGTCTTCGGCCAATGCGCGCTCCACCGCCTGTCCAAGGTCGTCGGCCGCATGAAGGCGGCTGATCAGCCCCGCCGCTTCCTGCTCGGCGACATAGCCATAGTCCTTGTCGATTTGGAGCAGCGCCGGAACCCCCAGCGTCACCGCCTCGCTGGCGACGGTGATGCTCTCCCCGCAGCACAATCGGCAATGCGCCAGCAGGTGGTGGAAGTCGGCGACTCCGCCGCGATAGCGCAAGGGTTCGAGATCGCCTGGCAGCGCGCCTTCGGCCGAGATGTGAACCTTGCCGCGCGCGCCGAGAACACGGACCAGCTCGCGCAGCCGGGCGGTCGAGAGACCGGACCGGCCATGATCGTGATTCGCCTGCCACGCGACCGTGCGGACAAGGAAATTGTCGCGGGCGGGATCCCATCCGGTCGCGCGGGCGATCTTCGGCGAGGGAAAGAAATGGCCGGGGTGCAGATAGGCGAACTGCTTGCCGCCCGCGAAGCGGAAGGTGCGGCCCCCGGCCTCAGCGCCGCGCCAGCTTTCGGGAACATGCCATTCGCTGATGAAGGGCAACGCCAGCCGAATCTGAAGGTCCGCATGCTCGGTATCGTAGAAGGACAGGCTCGGAATGCCGGTCAGCGCGCCGACATGCGCGATCGCGACGCCGCCGAAGCCGACCATCACATCGGGCCGGAACCGCCGCACGAGCCGCCACAGCCGCCAGTCGCGCCGCAGCAGCTCGATCGCAAGACCGGCGCGTCCCCTGCCGGCGCGGCCGAGCGGCACATGCGCGAGGCCGAGATCGTCGAGCAACGGGATCAGGACATCCTTGTCACGGCTTGCGATGCGCACGTCGATCCCGTTGCGCCGCAGCGCCTCGATCGCGTGGCGAAAGAACAGCGCGTCCGCCGGGTGGACCAGATCGAACAGGACCTTCATGCCGCGGCCTCGCGGCGTGCGTAGAGCGCGGAGGTTCGTCCGCGCAGATGGGCGACATGCCCCGCCGCGGCGCCGAGCAGATGGAGCCCGGCGGCGAAGGAGGCGATCCCGATCACCGGCACGACCATCAGCGCCAATCCCGCCGCCGCGCGCGGAAGCTGCTCGAGCAGGACCCGCGCCGCCGGAAGGTCGCGCAAGGCGGCCATGACGATCCCCTGCGCCCGGCTGCGGCCGAACTGATAGCGGATCGAAAGCCGGTCGGCGGTGATCGGCTCGGAAACGATGGCGGTCGGGCACCAGGACACGGCGAGGCCCGCGTCGCGCACCGCGCGGTAGAAGGCGGCGTCCGATCCCCCCGAATAGCGCATCGCGCTGTCGAACCACAGATCATGGTCGCGCACGATGGCGAGCTCGCACAGCCAGTTGCTGGTGTTGACCGGAACCGGCCGGCCGGCGGCCGCGTCCCGCTCCGCCCGCTTCTCGGCCAGCGATCGCCGGGCGATCAGGCTGCGGGCGAACAGGCGCCGCCAGGCGGGCAAGGCGTCGCGCGGCATCGTCCGGCGCAGGGGGCCGCCGATCAGCGCCGCGCCGGTCCGCTCCCAATGCGCGATCATCTCCCTCAGCCAGCCGCGCTCCGGCGTCTCGTCGTCGTCGAGGAAGCACAGCAGCCTGCCGCCGCCCGCAAGCCCCTCGCGAAGCGCGCGGTTG
The DNA here is from genome assembly GCF_003515075.1 of Sphingomonas gilva. Classification (GTDB taxonomy): domain Bacteria; phylum Pseudomonadota; class Alphaproteobacteria; order Sphingomonadales; family Sphingomonadaceae; genus Sphingomonas; species Sphingomonas gilva. The sequence continues at coordinate 696,663 of NZ_QWLV01000002.1, read as the reverse complement.
CGTGCGGCGGGAATGCCCGGCTCCGGTTCGACAACATAGCCAAACGCCGGCGCCTCCCGTTCGACCAGCGCGCGCGCGCTGCCCTGCGGATCGTTGTCGACGATCAGGAAACGGACCTCCCAATCCTCCGGCAGCGCCAGCCTGCTACACCCCCGCAACAGCTGGGCCACGTCCTCGGGCCGCTTGTAAGTCAGCGCCGCGACGTACACGATTGGCTTCATGGCAGCACCATCCTACACGCACCGCCCTGCAACACGGTGAATCGCGCGCGACACCTATCAGGATGGACCCCAGCATGAACGCCGGCGCCAATTGGTGGATACGATACCGGACGCCGATCAAGGCGGCGCTGTTTCCGCTCAGCCTGGGATGGGCCGCGGCGAACCGCTACGGATGGCTCGGCGAACCGGCGATCGGGTCCGCGCCGCATCTCAACCCCCGCGCGCTCGCATGCTGGCGCGAGGCGATGGCACACGCGAAGGTCTATCTGGAATATGGCGCCGGCGGATCGACCGTCGAGGCGGTCCAGTCCGCCGCGCATGTCGTCAGCGTCGAGACCGACGGGCGGTATCTTGCCGCAGTCGCGCGGCGCGTCGCCGGCATTGCCGGTCGCGGCGCCTTCCATCCGGTTCATGTCGATATCGGCTGGACGTCCAAATGGGGCCAGCCGGTCGTCACCCGGCGCTCGTCGGCGCGCCTCGCCAGATGGCGTCGCTATCCGTCCGCGCCCTGGGCGGTGCTGGAGAAGGAGGGCCTGGTCCCCGATTTCATCTTCGTCGACGGCCGTTTCCGCCTGGCCAGCGTGCTCGAATCCTTGCTTCGCCTGCCCGACGGATCCGATTGCCTGATCATGTTCGACGATTTCGAAGGCCGCGCGGCGACCTATGGCCGCGTGCTGGAGTTCGCCGAGGACGTGCAGCGGCTGGACGGCACGATCGCCTTCCGCCGCAGGCGCGACTTCGATCGCGCCCAATGCCGGCGCTATCTGGATTCGGCCCAGGGCGATCCGTTCTGACCGCACTCAGAAAGCGCCCAGCGCCGGACGGACGCCGCGCCGCGCTCGCGCAAGCAGCAGCAGCCCCGCGGTGAGCGCGAGGCCCGTCATCCACACCACCCGGCCGATCGCGGCGCCGACGAAACCGACCGCCGCGGGAACCGCCACCGCCGGGGACAGCAGCGCCACGACCGTCTCCCCCACGCCCAGCCCGGACGGCGCGATCATCGCCGCCGATCCGACGAACGAAGCGACGACGAAGACGGAGGATTGGCCGAAGCCGATCGCCGTCCCCACCGCCATCATGGCGAGGACGTAGCGCAGGGCTTCGAGCGGGAGCGAGACCAGCCGCATCAAGGCGACGATGCCCACCATCCGCCAATGCGCGAAGCGGGCGAAACCCGCGCCGCAGATCAGCAGCAGCGCCGCGCCCAATGTCGCGAACAGCGCGGCAAGCCGCCCCTGCCCGAGCCACATCAGCGCGCCGGCGGAATAGAGGAAGGCGAGGCCGCCCCACACCGCATAGGAGAGGACGATCATGGCGGAGCCCGCTCGGTAGCCGACGCCGTGCAGCTTCATCGCCGCCATCTTGGCGAGCGCCCCGCCCGGCAGCGGCAGCATGTTGGCGGCATTGGTGTAGACGGTGACCTCGAAGGCCGTCCGCCACGCCATCCGTCCCCCGCCGATCCGGCTGAGCGCATGGAGCTCGACCGAATTGAGCAAGGCGCCGACCGGCGCGCCGATGACCAGCAGCGCCAGCAAGGGTTCGTACCGCAGGCGGGAAGGCAGATCGGGCAGGCGCGACATGGCCCAGGCAAGTCCGCCGATGAACATCAGCAGCGCCAGCGCCAGCCCGTATTTGCGCAACCGGTCGCGCCGTTCCGAAATCCAGCGGAACGCCCGGTCGGCCGCTATGGCGAACCCCGCCATCGCCTTGCTCAGGCCGCCTTGCCGCGCGATGCCGGAACGGCGCGCCGGGGTGCGTCACCCATCCCATTCTCGATCCGCCGCACGCGTTCGAGCGTGGTCTCGAGCAGCTGCCGGTTGCGGCCGACCAGATCGGCGACGATGCCGAACATCACCGCGACGATGCCCAGGATCAGCAGCACGCCGCCCAGCACCAGCGACTGGACGTGCCCGTCGCCCTCGCCGATCGCATAATAATAGAGGAACCGCGCGATCGGCGCGAAGCCGATCAGCGCCGCCAGCAGCCCGGCCATCACGAACACGCGCAGCGGATTGTACATCGCATAGGCGCGCGCCATCGTCACCGCGGTGTTGGCGATGAACTGCGGGATGCTGGAGAACAGGCGCGAGGGGCGCATCGCCGCGTTGGTGCGCACCGGCACCGACGTCACCGCCATCCGCTTGCGCCCCGCCTGGATCAGCATCTCGGTGGTGTAGGAATAGCGCGACACGATGTAGATCCGCTCGGCCGCCGCCCGGCTGATCGCGCGGAAGCCGCTGACCGCGTCGGTCACCTCCGTCCCCGAAAAGCGCTGCACCACCGCGCTGCCCAGCCGCTGCAGCAGCCGCTTGCCCGGGGCGAAATGCGCGTTGTCGCGCACGCCGCGGTCGCCGATCACGACATCCGCCCAGCGATCGACGATCGGCGCGACCAGGGCGGCGATGTCGCGTCCGTCATACTGGTTGTCGGCATCGGTGTTGACGATGATGTCCGCGCCCGCGGCGAGCGCGGCGTCGATCCCGGTCTGGAATGCGGCGGCCAACCCGCGATTGGTGCGATGCCGCACGACATGGTGCACGCCCCAGCGGCGCGCGACCTCGCTGGTGCCGTCGCGGCTGCCGTCGTCGATCACCAGGAATTCGATGCTGTCGATCCCGGCGATCTCGCGCGGCAGGGCCAGCAGCGTGGTCGGCAGCGCCTCCGCCTCGTTGTAGCAGGGTATCTGGATGATGAGCTTCATCTGGCGCCGCGCCTCGATTGGGTGCGCCGATCCCTAAAGGGGAGTGGTTAACAACCTCTTCGAACATCGCCCGCCGAATGATCGCCGGCACGCCGTGGAGGGCGGCGAATAGTGCTGCTTATGCTGGAAGATTGGTGGACAGGGCTGGATTCGAACCGCGCCGGATCGACTTGACGATCCGGCCAACTGACAAAAGCTGGTTCGCGATGATGCAGGTATTGGTGGACAGGGCTGGAGGGGTGCCTGTGTTCCATTTTGCTGCCAAGCTGTTGATATTGTTTTGGCCGATCACAGCTAGTGTACCAAGTGTACCAAGCGTGATGTAGCGTACCGTAGCTCTAATCACGGTCTGGTGAAGGGGGAAGTTACGTCCCTTCTCATGCATATCCAAATCTGCTTGATGACGAGTGCATTTCACCCAAAATCGGTCGTCCGCTTCGAACTCCGTCGAGCCTGAACGCGGACGTTCGTTCAGCTCGGCCGGGCTCAATCCGCTGCTATCAACTCCGGGCCGCCGCCATGCTCCATCCCCTCCAGCGCCTGAAGGGCCTGTAGCACCATCACGAGGTTGTCGCGCCGTTCTCGCAGCTCTGCGTGGAAGCCGTCCCGTTGTTCCGCAGGGAAGGTGCCGAAATGTGGTCCTGGGCCGGCCATCCAAGAAACCTTGAGCTGCCGCGCCTGCCTAGCTCGGCGTACCGCTGAAAGGAAATCGTCTCGAGCCTGATGCCGCATGTGATCGTGCCATGCGCGGTGTTGACGTTCCAATTGAGGCATTTGCGCCCTCACAATCTCGTCCCGCAGCTCACCGTCTTCAAGCAGAGTGTTCGTGATGGTCCGCACCGCGTAAATGAGGTCGTTGATGCTCCTCCCGCGAGGATCGGCGGGAGGCTCTGGCGCAGGCGCAGCGACGACTTCCGGTTGAGGTCGGTCTCGCTGGCCCAGGAAGTATCCCAGTGTTGTGGCAGCGTACAACAAGAGGAGGCCGATTACCGGGTAGATCAGCCACAGCCACTCTCCGAGGCCGGAAAGCACCGCGTCGGGCTTGTGCTCCGCCATGACAGGCAGCCCCGCAAGTACGATCGTCAGCGCGAGGGCACCTATCGCCTTGTACTTCGTGAACAGTACCATCCCCACCCCCTTGCGCGACAATAACCAGCACCGCTCCTCCCTTCAATTCGTGCTGCCCAAGCACGATCGAAGGCGGTCAACCAAGCTCATGAACCGCGCGAAGAACTTGGAAAACTCGGTCGAAGCTTGGCCGTCACACCCATAGCGGATTTCATCGAACAATCGGCGATTGCCCTTCCTCCGCTTGGCATACCCCGCAACATAATCGGCGAAGCCGAGCTTGATGAGATCGGGATGGATGGGAACTCGGCGAACACCAGCGGCCGATTTGACATGCTTGAGATCGCCCCCGCGGTTGTTGTCCTCATTGATGGAGATGAAGGGGATGGGTCCAGCCAACGAGATGTCGCATAGGTGGAGCTGGATCAATTCGCCGAGCCGACAGCCTGTGTACAGACCCAGAATTGGCACCCAGAATTTCGCATCGCGGATCAGTGACGATCCCGGCACGAAACGGCGATGCCGCGACTTGCATCCCGTGAAGAGCGGGCTCTGGAATAGCATACGCAACTCGTCCTCCTGGAACGGGCGGCGGGTGCGCTGACCTTTAGGCTTCTTGTCGGCGATAATGCGAATGTCTTCAGCCGGGTTGGTGTCGATCAGCCCTTCAACCGATTTTCCCCAACGAAAAAACGCCTTTGTCGGTTCGAAGATGATGGTTGCGGTCTTGATCGCGATCCGGTGCTTCTCACTGGCCGTCTGTTTCTCCGCGAACGTCTGGGTAGGCGAGCGGCCATGATTTACCCGCAGGGCCAAGATGCCATTACGAAACGCGCGGATGTCATGTGCCGTAATACTGGCGATGGCTCGCTCTGCGCCGAGAAATTGCTCCAGATAGCCGAGCTGCCATATCCGAGCCTTGTGGGTGCGAGGCCGCCAGACCTTCCGATGCGTATCGAGGTACGATGCGATTGCGTGGCCGAGCCGAGGTCCGGTCGGCTCCGGGACGGACCTGAGCATCGGGGGGACGGCGGCTTCATCGACATTCGATCCACCTTGGCCGATCTCCTTGGCGAATAACGGGTCGACGGGCCGGATCGGAGCCAACCTGTCCTCAAGGCGAAGCAGGAAAACGTTCTGCTGCTCGACCAACGCTCGTGCCACACCGCTCAATAGATCGAGGCGGGCGACTTCACCGAGATCGAGCATGGAGCTGCCGTTGGCGACCAGCACCATATCGGCCCTGCTCTTCACCTGACCATCGAAGTCTTGGGTCAGCTGCTGTTGGCGCAACTGGATGATCCGATCCGTAGCCAAGGTCCGCTGTTCCTCGATCTCCAGTTCCGGTTCCGTCGTCTGCGGGATGTAGCCGCCGACCGCCTCGATCTCGGATACCAGATCGTGGAAACAGGCATGTACCAACTCACGCGCGCGGCCCTTCGTGAACGTTTCGGTACGAATCATATCGAACGCCTCCATCACTCTCGCCGCATAGAGTGCGGCCAATGATCGAGCCTTCTTGTGCGCGTAGGTCCCAAGGGACCGGCGAACCTCGGCTCGGTCGATGCAGTGACGAACGTCATCCGGAACCCGGACCCGCAGATGGTAGATGCCGTTACGTCGCTGGAGGTGCGGAGTGCGTACTCCGCTCAATGCGGCGTACCCCGGCCGAGGCCCCACCATGCTTGGGCCAGCCCTGCCGATATGATGCCTCGGCAGCCGGGCTTGTGTACCAAGCGAATGTACCAGCATCGGCGAAGGCAGGATAGTGCCTTCGTTAAGCCATTGGTGTTCCAGCTATATCCGAAGTTTTGGTGGACAGGGCTGGATTCGAACCAGCGTACGCTCACGCGGGCAGATTTACAGTCTGCTGCCTTTAACCACTCGGCCACCTGTCCGTTGGGGCCGCTTTCAAAAGCGAGGCGGTCACATGGCGAATGCCCCTCCGGCTGTCAACGGCTGGATTCGCGCGCTTGCGCCTGCGGGTCGCCATGCTAAGCCACCGCAATAAAATTACAGGGGAATCGTTCATGCGCCATCTGCTGCTCGCCGCCACCGCCCTGATCGCCGCCGCGCCCCTCGCCGCGCAGAGCGTCGATCGCCAGACGGTCAACAGGATCATCGACCAGGGCACCAACCAGAGCCAGGTGATGCAGATGGCGCAGCACATGACCGACGTGATCGGCCCGCGCCTGACCAACTCGCCGCAGATGCGCGAGGCGGAGGCCTGGGCGCAGGCCAGGTTCCGCGAGATGGGCCTGAAGAATGTCCGCGCCGAGGGCTTCGATTTCGGCCGCGGCTGGTCGATCGAGCGCTCCAGCGTCCGCATGACGACGCCGCGCCCGATCCAGCTGCGCGCGATCCCGATCGCCTGGACCCCCGCCACCAACGGCGCGCTCACCGCGCCCATCGTCGTCGCGCCGATGTCCGAGGAGGAGGATTTCGCCAAGTATCGCGGGACACTCGCCGGCAAGATCGTGCTCGTCACCCATCCCGGCCAGCCGAGCGATCCGACCGAGCCCGCCTTCAAGCGGCTGAGCGGCGAGGATCTCTCCAAGCTCGACAATTTCCAGCAGCCCACGCACGATCCGGAGGCCGCCAACCGCCGGCTCGAGCGGCTCGATTTCGCCAAGCGGCGCGACGCCTTCCTCAAGGCCGAGGGCGCGGTGGCCTGGGCGCAGATGGCGCGCCGCGACGGCGGGCTGCTCCACGGCGAGGGCTATCTCTTCAAGCGCGAGGACACGCCCGCGCTCCCCGCGGTCGAGATCGCGCAGGAGGATTATCGCCGCCTGACCCGCCTCGTCCGCCTGGGCAAGGCGCCGACGCTGGAGATCGTCAGCGACGTGACCTTCCACGACGAAGACCCGATGGCCTACAACATCATCGCCGACATTCCCGGAACCGATCCCGATGCCGGCTATGTCATGGCCGGCGCGCATTATGACAGCTGGGTCGGCGGCGACGGCGCGGTCGACAACGCCGCGGGCTCGGCGGTGGTGATGGAGGCGGCGCGCATCCTCACCGCGATCGGCGCGCGGCCGAAGCGGACGATCCGCTTCGTGCTGTGGAACGGCGAGGAGCAGGGGCTGCACGGCAGCTTCGCCTATGTCACCAAATATCTCGCCAGCCGCCCGCCCGAAACCGATCCGGCGAAGGCCCAGCTCGACCAATATTATACCTGGGGCAGCCGCTGGCCGATCACGCCCAAGCCGGGCTTCGACGACCTCGCCGCCTATTTCAACCTCGACAACGGATCGGGCCGGATCCGCGGCATCTATGCCGAAAACAACCCGGCGGTGGTGCCGATCTTCAAGGAATGGCTGGCGCCCTTCGCCTCGATGGACGCCTCGACCGTCGCGATCCGGCGGACCGGCGGCACCGATCATGTCTTCATGCAGCAGATCGGCGCGCCGGGGTATCAGTTCATCCAGGACCCGCTCGATTACGGCGCGCGCGCGCACCACACCTCGATCGACACCTATGACCGCCTCCGCGCGGAGGACATGCGCCAGAACGCGATCATCATGGCGAGCTTCCTGCTGAACGCCGCCAATGCCGACAAGGCGCTGCCGCGTCCGCCGCTGCCGCAGCGGCCGGTGCCGACCGATCCCTTCGCCTGGCCCAAGGACGACGACTGATCATGGCCGGCCGGCGCGGGCACAGGCCGCAGGGCAACGCCGCCCGCCCCCGCTTCTGGGGGCGGCACGCGGTGACGGCGGCGCTCGCCAATCCCCACCGCACCGCGCGCAAGCTGTGGGGCACGCGCGAGGCGTTGGGCCGGCTCGATCTGCCGCCGGTGCTGCCGGTGGTCTATGCCGACGTCGCCGATCTCGGCCGGATGGTGCCCGGCGACGCGCCGCACCAGGGGCTGGTGCTGGAGGTCGATCCGCTGGAGGACCTGTACCTCGACGAGCTGTTCACTGCGGGGCGAGACGACACCCGTCCGATCCTGGTGCTCGACCAGGTGACCGATCCGCACAATGTCGGCGCGGTGCTGCGCTCGGCGGCGGCGTTCGACGCGCTCGGCATCGTCACCCAGGACCGCCACTCGCCGCCCGAATCGGGCGCGCTCGCCCGCGCGGCGAGCGGGGCGCTGGAAACCGTGCCCTGGGTCCGCGTGGTCAACCTGTCGCGCGCGCTCGACGAGATGGCGGAGGCCGATTTCTGGCGCATCGGCCTGACCGGCCACGCGTCCGATCTGCTTGGGGAAGCGCTCGGCCAGCCCAAGGTCGCGCTGGTGCTCGGCGCCGAGGGCGAAGGGATGCGGCAGAATACGGAGGCGCATTGCGACGCGCTTGCGAAGCTGCCGATCTCGCCTAAGGTGGAAAGCCTGAACGTGTCCAACGCGGCGGCGATCGCGCTCTACGCAGTGGCCACGCGCTCTTCTTAAGTCCCTCCCCTTCAGGGGAGGGGTTGGGGTGGGGCTTGTCAGGACAAACCGGGGGGCAAGCCATGTTGCATTTCACCCGCATCGCGCTCGCGCTCGCAGCGCCGATTCTCCTCGCCAGCTGCGTCATCACGCCGGGCAAGTTCGTCTCCACCTTGCGGATCGACGCCGATCGCAGCTTCGCCTTCACCTATGTCGGCGAGGTCCATGCGATCGATGTGGGCAATGCGTTTGCAGAAGGCATGGCCGAAGGCCTGAGCGAGGGCATGACCGACGATCCCGATTCGGACGGCGCGACGTTCGAACCGATTGCCCAGGAGCAGGAGGAGGATGGGGCGGCCGCGAAGAAGGCCGAAACCGAAGCCAAGAACCGCGCCATCGCCGAGGCGCTCGCAAAGGAGGCGGGCTATCGCAAGGTCGAATATGCCGGCGACGGCAGGTTCCTGATCGACTATGCGATCGAAGGCCGCCTGACCCACAATTTCATCTACCCCTTCAATAGCGAGGCCGAGGTGATGTTCCCCTTCATCGCGATCGAGCTGAAGAAGAACGGCACCGTCCGCATGACCGCGCCCGCCTTCGCCAACCGGTCGGACGGCGGCGCCCCGGCCCAGCCCGATGCCGCGGCCAAGCTCGACGGCAGCTTCACCCTTTCGACCGACGCCGAGATCGTCAGCCAGAACAGCGAGGACGGCGCCACGACGGAAGGGACGCGCAAGTCCATAACCTGGCGCGCCACCCCCCTCACCAAGGCCGCCCCGATGGCGGTGCTGCGGATGGGGGAGTAGCAAACCGAACCAATTCCTCCCCCGCGTTAGCGGGGGAGGGGGACCACGCGCAGCGTGGTGGAGGGGGCTTGCCGCGAGCGCGCCGCTTGTGGCTTCCCCCTCCACCGTCCTTCGGACGGTCCCCCTCCCCCAGACAAGCTGGGGGAGGATTTAAGCAAACCCCCGCCGCTTCGCCGCCGCGCGCAGCTCCGCCTCGCGCCCGGGCGCCAGCGCCTCCATCCGCCGCGCATAGGCGGCGACCAGAGCCTCGCCCGCGCGCTCGGGCGACCCAGCGTCGAACGGCGGCTGCGGATCATATTCCAGGCCGAGCTGGACCATCCGCGCGTGGTCCGGCCCGCGCACCTCTGCCATCAGCGCGAAGGCGAAGTCGATCCCGGCGGTGACGCCGCCGCCGGTCATGCGGTTGCGGTCGATCACGTGGCGCGCCTTGACCGGCTCCGCGCCGAACAGGGCGAGGTGATGGTGCCACGCCCAATGCGTCGTCGCCCTGTATCCCTTGAGCAGCCCAGCCGCGCCCAGCACCAGCGATCCGGTGCACACGCTCGTCACCCAGCGCGCGGCGGTGCCGACGCCCTCGACCCAGGCCATCGCCGCATCGTCGGCCATCACCCCGGCGACGCCGATCCCGCCCGGCACGCACAGGATGTCGGCGCGCGGCACGTCGGCGAAGGCCGCGGTGGGCGCAATCGCGAACCCGGCGTCGGTCATCACCGGCGCCCTGTCCTTCCACACCAGGTCGAGCGTGACGTTGCCCAGCCGCGACAGCACCTGCGCCGGCCCGGTCAGGTCGAGCTGGGTGACGCCGGGAAACAGCAGGAACGCGACGGAAATCGGAGACAGTTCGGCCATGACGGGCCTCCTTCAAGCAAGAGGATGCCCAGGCGCCGCGGCTCAGCAAGCCCGCGCTCCCCGGTGGTGCTCCACCTTTCGCGCCAGTCACGCGGACGGTGCGAGGATAACGCAAACCTCGCCGTCAACCAACCCCGCCTGACTGCATAGGACCGCGTCGCCCCTGCGAAGGCAGGGGCCTCAGTCGGCAAGCGCGACGTCGGAAGCGCCACAAACCCAGCGGCCCCTGCCTTCGCAGGGGCGACGCTGAATCAGATGGCGCTCACCATCACCGGCAGCCCGCCTTTAGGCCTCAATGTCACGCTGCCGTGCAGCTCGACCGTGTGGCCTTCGACCAACGCGAACCGCCGCGCCGACAGCCAATGCGTCAGGATCACCAGCGCCTCGACTATGGCGAAGCGCGCGCCGACGCAGGTGCGTGGCCCAGCGCCGAAGGGGATGTACTGGAACCGATGCCGCGCCGCCTCGCGGCCGGGCGCGAAGCGTTCGGGATCGAACGCGTCGGCGTCGTCCCACAATTGCCGGTGCCGATGGATCAGCCACGGCCAGATCGAGACGAGATCGCCCGGCCCGACCGGCTCCCCGTGCAGCATGTCCGCCGCCACCGCCTCGCGATCGAAGCGCGGCGCGGGCGGATAAAGCCGCAGCGTCTCGTCGAGCACCTGGCGCAGATAGGGCAGGCGGTCGGCCAGCGTCGCCGGATCGCCCGCCACCGCCGCCAGCGCCTCGTTGCGCGCGCGGTCCTGCGCCCTCTGGTCGCCCGCCAGCAGGTAGATCGCCCAGGCGAGCGCGTTGGCGGTCGTCTCATGCCCGGCGAGATAGAAGGTCGCGGCATTGTCGATCGCCAGCATCGTCGCCTCGGCGGGCGGAAAGCGCGCATTGAGATCGCGGATCATCCCGCCCAGGAAGTCGTCGCCGCCTTCCGGCCCGCGCTCGCGGACGATGCTGGTCAGCGTCTCGCGCAGATAGCGCCGCCCGCGCTGCCCCACCCGCACGCTCCGCGTGATCGGCAGCGGGTTGAGCCCGAACAACGCCGAAAGCCGCGCCGCCCCCGCCGCCTCCAGCGCGGCGGTGATGTGGCGGCTGGCCTCCGCCGTGGTCAGCCGCGCATCGTCCGAGAACAGCGCGTCGGCGATGATCCGCATCGTCGTCTCGGTCGCCGCATGGGCGATGTCGATGCGCCCGCTCGTCGGCCAGTCCGCCATCTGCCGCTCGGCCGCCCCGGCCATCGTCCCCGCCAGCCGCGCGACCGCGCCGGGCGCGAAGCTCGGCGCCACCACCTTCCTCTGTGATCGCCACAGCTCGCCATCCGCAGTCAGCAGCCCGCGCCCCAGCATCGGCATCAGCAGCTTCTTGATGATCCGCGGCTTCTGGTAATTGGCCGCGTTGGTCAGCAGCACCCGCTCGACCGCATCCGGATGCCGCGGGAAATGGATGACGAGCCGCATCATCCGCCGCCTGACATGCCATTGCTCGAAGGCGAGCTTGGACCAGCCCGCCACCGAATTGCGCGCCCGCTCGCCGAAGAAGCCCGACCACCACGGCCCGAACGTCTCGGGCCGGGGCGGATGGGCTGGAACGAAACGGGTCGCCGAATCGGTCATCCGGCGAATATAGATCGCCGGACCGGCTATGCATCGCGTCACCGCCAGCGATGTTCGTCCGGGGACATTTGCGGGGTGATGCGATGACGAAGAAGACCCAGATCGTCATCGTCGGCGGCGGCGCGGGCGGGCTGGAGCTCGCCCGGCGGCTGGGCGCGCGCTACGGCCGCAAGCGGCACGACATCATCCTGGTCGACAAGAACCACACCCATGTGTGGAAGCCGCTGCTGCACGAGGTCGCGACCGGATCGCTCGACGCCAATCTGGACGAGGTCGGCTATCGCAGCCATTGCCACCGCTGGGGCTATCGCTTCTTCTTCGGCGCGCTGGAGGCGATCGACCGCGACACGCGCGAGATCGTCATCGCGCCGCTCTATGACGAGGACGGCAGCGAGCTGATCGCGCGCCACCGGCTGCGCTTCGACTATCTGGTGCTGGCGATGGGATCGGTCGGCAACGATTTCGGCACGCCCGGCGCGCGCGAGCATTGCATCTTCCTCGATGAGAGGCCCCAGGCGGACCGCTTCCGCAACCGGCTGCTCAACCACTGCCTGCGCGTCTCGCACGAGATGCTCGCCGATCCGGCGAGCGACGCGCATGTCAACATCGCCATCGTCGGCGGCGGCGCGACCGGGGTCGAGCTCGCCGCCGAGCTCTACAACGCCGCGGGCGGGCTCCGTCATTACGGGCTCGAGGTGTTCGACGAAGGGCGCCTCGGCGTCACGCTGATCGAGGCCGGCCCGCGCATCCTGCCGGCGCTGCCCGAGCGGCTGGCCGAGGCGGCCAGGGCCGAGCTGGAGGCGCTCGGCGTCACGGTCCTGACCGATACGCCGGTGACCGAGGTGACCGCCGACGCGGTGCTGCTCAAGTCGGGCGCGCGCGTGCCCGCCAATCTCAAGGTCTGGGCGGCGGGGGTGAAGGCCGCGCCGCTCGCCGGCGGCGACGATGACGGGCTGGAGCGCAGCCGCGCCGGCCAGTTCGTCGTCCGCCCGACGCTGCAGACCTCCAACGACGATCGCATCTTCGCGATCGGCGACTGCGCCTTCTGCCACTTGCCCGGCGACGAGCGCCCGGTGCCGCCGCGCGCGCAATCGGCGCACCAGATGGCGGCGACCGCCTATCGCAACCTGATCGCGCTTCAGGACGGCAAGCCGCTGCGCCCGTTCCGCTATCACGATCACGGTTCGCTGGTGTCGCTCAGCCGTTTTTCCACCGTCGGCAGCCTGATGGGCAATCTCGTCGGCGGGCGCATGGCGATCGAGGGCCGGCTGGCGCGCTTCGTCTACACCTCGCTCTACCGGATGCACCTGATCGCCATCCACGGCTGGCTGAAGGGCCTCGCGCTGATCGCCATCGGCCAGGTCAACGCCATCATCCGCCCGCGGCTGAAGCTGCATTAGAGCGGTTGAGCCCCATCCCCTCCAACGGAGACCAGGCCGCTACGCGCCCAGGTCTCCCATAAAGGAGGATCATCCTACCGAGACGTCGGCCAGGCCAGGGTCGCGACTATGGGGAAGTGATCGGAGGTCTGCATCTCGCCGCGATGGTCGGTCACCGTTTGGGTGCTCCGCACATCGAGGCCGCGGGTCAGGATCCAGTCGATCCGGCGATCGGCCTTGCCGGTGAAGTTGTGGAAGGTGTCGTCCGGCCCCGATCGCGACGGCGCGGCGATGCGCACGTCCGCCAACCGCTCGGTCAGCGCGGCGTGGATCTGGCTGTCGGGCGTCGTGTTGAAATCGCCGGTCAGCACGACCGGTATGTCCGCGGGCAACGCGTCGATGCGCTGGCGCAGCATCAGCGCGCCCTTCATCCGCGCGTCCTCGTCCTCCGCCCGATAGGGGAAATGGGTGTTGAGCACATAGAAGCGGCGCTTGTCGTCCTTGGTCTCGAACAGCGCCCAGGTCGTCATGCGCGGCAGCGGATGGCCCCAGCTGATGCTGCCCGGCACGTCGGGCGTGTCGGACAGCCAGAAATTGCCGAACTCGATCAGGTTCAGCCGGTCGCGGCGGTAGAACAGCCCCATATGCTCGTCGTCATGGCCGCCGCGCCGGTCGATGCCGATCCAGCCATAGGCGGGCAGCAGGCGGACGATATCGTCGCCCTGGCGCTTGTGCAGCTCCTGCGTGCCGATCACATCGGGCGCGATCCGGCGGATCATCTCGGCGGCGAGGCCGCGCCGGCGCTCCCAGCTGTTGACCCCCTTGTCGATGGGCAGCCGGACGTTGAAGCTCATCACCTCGATCGTGCCGTCGCGCGCCTGCGCGATGCCAGCGCCCAGCATGATCTGGCACAGGGCCGCGACGGCCAGCGATATCCATGTCAATCTGCTCATCGCGCCACGCTATACCGGCCGCTCCGCCGATTGCCAGAATTCGGTGCGCGCCGGCGACAAGACGGGTCCGGGCCAGGCCAAGGGCCGTGTCAATGTGGCGCATCGCTTTCGTCCCCGATCTGCGATAATATCTGTCCGTCGGTCGAGGGGGGAGGCTGGGCTGTGGGGAAGGATGCGTTCCTGAAGCTGTGCGGCTGTGGCCGCACCTCGGCGATCGCGGGCCGATGCGTGTCCTGATCGTAGAGGACAACGCCCGTCTGGCCGGGCTGTTCGCGCGCGGCATCGCCGAAAAGGGCTTCGCCGTGGACCGCGCCGGCAATCTCGCCCATGCCGAACAGGCGCTCAGGACCGCGACCTACGACGCGATGATCCTCGATCTCGGCCTGCCCGACGGCGACGGGCTGGCGTGGCTGCGCGCCAATGCGAACATGCTCGATCTGCCGATCCTGGTCATGACCGCGCGCGATGCGCTGGGCGATCGCGTCGCCGGGCTCGACGCGGGGGCCGACGATTATCTGGTCAAGCCGGTCGACATCGCCGAACTCGCCGCGCGGCTCCGCGCGCTGCTTCGCCGGCCGGGCTATCGCAACGCGCCGGTGATGCGGATCGGCGATCTGCAGTTCGACACCGCCGGGCGAACCGCGCGCAACGGCGAACGCGATATCGAGCTGACCCGGCGCGAGGCCGATCTGCTGGAACTGCTGATGCGGCGCGCCGGCACCGTGGTGAACAAGACGGCGATCACCGAAGCGCTCTATTCCTTCGAGGATCCGGTGACGCCCAACGCGATCGAGGCGATCGTCTCGCGGCTGCGCCACCGGCTGCTCGCGGCCGGCGCGGGCGAGGTGCTGATCACCATTCGCGGCACGGGATATATGCTGAGGGACCAGGCGCGGTGAGGGAGGCGGTTTCCGACCGGCTGACGCGCGGGCTGACAATAGTCGGGCTGACCGGCGGGCTGGCGTTGATCGCCTTCGTCAGCCTGGACGTCGATGTGCTGCTCGAACAGCAATCCGCGCAGGTCGGCTGGCGCGGCGAATGGCTCGAGATCGCCGAGCACGTCGTGCTGCCGCTGATATTGCTGATGCTGCCGATGTATCTCGGCATCCGGCTCGTCGTGCGCAGGTCGCTGGAACCGCTCTCGGCAAGCGCCCGGCATATCGACGCGGTCAAGGGCACCGAGCGCGGCTTTCGTCTGGACACCACCGGCTTCCCCGCTGAGCTGTTGCCGTTTGCCGATGCGATCAACAACCTGCTCGGCCGGCTGGACGATGTGGCGCACCGGCGCGAGACGGCGGCGGCCGAAGCCGCGCACGAGCTTAAGACGCCGCTCGCCATCCTCATGCTCGAGCTCGACCGGCTGGGCGGCCCCGACGCCGCGCGTCTGAAGGGGGATGTCAAGGAAATGAGCCGGCTGCTCGACCAGATGCTGCTGACTGCGCAGGTCGACGCGCACGCCACCGCCCCGGTGCCGCTGGAGATGGTGAGCCTGGCCGAGCTGGCCGAAGATGTCGTCATATGGCTCGCGCCGATCGCGCTGGAGCAGGGCAAGGAAATCGTGTTCGACCGGATCGAGAGCGGAATGGTGATGGCGCGCCGCGAACTGCTCCGCGCGGCGATGCGCAACCTGGTCGAGAACGGGCTGCGCGCCACGCCGACAAAGGGGACGGTGTTCGTGCTGGTCGGCCCAGGCCGGCAGTTTCGTGTCCGCGACGAAGGGCCGGGGTTGACCGCGGAGCAGCTCGACCGCCGAGTCCGCCGGCTGCCCCGGTCCGATCCGGATCATGTCGGCGGTGCGGGGATGGGGCTTTCGATCGTTTCGCGTATTATTACCGTCCATGGCGGCAGTCTGCA
The DNA here is from genome assembly GCF_003515075.1 of Sphingomonas gilva. Lineage (GTDB taxonomy): Bacteria > Pseudomonadota > Alphaproteobacteria > Sphingomonadales > Sphingomonadaceae > Sphingomonas > Sphingomonas gilva. Next base: position 680,859 of record NZ_QWLV01000002.1, on the reverse strand, counting down.
GACCATTCCCAAACAAAGGGAAATTGTTCTCGTCTTACCGGATCCCGGCACATCCGAAGTATAGGAAAGTGCTCGTCAGGCTGCCGTCAGGTTAACCGGCTATGCATAATCCCAGTCGCGAGTCGTTTCGGGTAAGGTGACGACAGAACACTTAACCTGGGATAATAACCTGGCTGCGATTCTGACCGAAATCTTTGAAGACAATCGACTTCGAGCCGAATTCAGCGTCATTTTGTGGGGAACTGACGTGGAGGGGATTCCGAACCATATTCTGGTGGCCGACGGCCAGCTGCTCTGCCGCGCCGGGCTGGCGGCGATGTTCAGCCGCGACCTGGGCATCGCCACGGTCGACGAGGCGGGCAGCTTCGATGACATGGTCGCGGCGATCGCCCGCAACCCGGGCATCGCGCTGGTGACGATCGACCTCGACCTGCCGGGCATGCGCGGACCTGAGAAGATCCGCCAGATGCGCTTGGATCATCCATCGCTTCGCGTCGTCATCGTCGCCGCGACGCGCGACCGCCAATCCGTGCTCGATGCGCTGTGCGCGGGCGTCCATGGCTATGTGCCCAAGGACCTGCCGGCGAGCGAGATGCTCGATGCATTCCGCAGCGTGCTCGCCGGGCATATCTATGTGCCGGCGCTGGTCAGCGATGTCTGCGCCAAGCCGCAGGCGTCGGCGCAGCGCAACGTCGCGCCGCACGATCAGAGCCTTACCGACCGGCAGTTCGAGGTGCTGGGGCTGCTCGCGGCGGGACGGTCCAACAAGGAGATCGCGCGCGCGTTGCGCATCGCGGAAGGCACGGTGAAGGTACACATCACCGCCGCGTTCCGCGCGCTTGGCGTGCACAACCGCGTCAGCGCTGCGGCGGCGCTGCACAATCTGCCCGAGCCGGAGGCCATGCGGGGCGCCTTCATCCCGGGCCTGTTCGCGCCCGAACGGCGAGGGCGGGGCGCCGGCCCCGCGGGCGGACCGGAGCCGCTTCCGCTCGCCAGCTGACGATATCGGTCGTTGCGCCGCCCGGGAGCGCCGCGACGCCAAGGAGCTTGTTATGTTGAGCGCCCTGATCGTCGAAGACGATGCCGCGGTCGCGCAGATGCTGAGCGCACTCGTCGAGCTAGACGGGCGATACCGCGTGACTGCGGTGGCGGACGATCTGGCGGGCGCGATGCGCGCCGCGGCGGAACAGCGTATCGACCTCGCGCTGGTGGATATCGCCCTGGCGCGCGAATCCTCGGGCTACGGCGTCGCCTGCGAGCTCAACCGGCGCGATATCTGCTGCATCTTCGTCACCGGCGGCGCGCCGCCTTTCGCGATGCCCGAATTCGCGCTCGGCTGCATCGAGAAGCCCTGCACGCTCGAGGCCGTGCACGCCGCGCTGGAGGCGGCGGCCACCCGGCTGGCCGGAAGCGAGCCGTCCGTCGCCGGCGCGAACGCCGGCTTCATGCTCTATTGAGCAAAGCTGCTGAACGCGCTGGAAAATATCACACAAGTTAAGATGGCTACGACGAAGGTCATAGTACCGGCCAAGCAAGTCATAGAGGACTAGTCCTTCCGGCTTTAATGCTTCAGCCCAATTGGTCTTGGGCGAATCTCCGCGCAAAATTCCATCCGAAGAAGCGGGCTTGAACACAGTTTGAGCATGACCGTCCCGAGCCGTGGGGGTTCGGGCGGGAAAAGGGTGCCGGCTTCGCAACGGAGGGCGTGATGGTTGATTTCATCAGGAGCGATCTCGAGTTCATTCTCCAGCAGATCAAGATTGCCGAGGCGCACGCGGCCGGAACGCCCCTCTATGGTCCCGGCGGCCAGATCCCGGCCTATAACATCCATTGGGGGCTGCGCACCGTCGACGGAAGCTACAACCATCTGCTGCCGGGCCAGGAGCGGTGGGGCGCGTCCGACGTGGAGTTCCCGACCCTGCTCGACCCGGTCTACCGCCCCGCGGACGGGACGGCGTTCGATCCCGACGGCCCCGGCGGCGCACCGCCCATGCCGACGGCGCCAAACTACAACCCCTCGAACGATCCCGATTCGCTGGTGTTCGACAGCAGCCTGCGGACGATCTCCAACCTGCTGGTCGATCAGACGCTGGGCAACCCGGCGGCGATCCTCGAAGGCCTCGACCGGGCCGGCAGCGCCGATCCCTTCGCGGATCTGGCCGCGATCACCGTGATCTATCAGGCGTTCAAGCCGGCCTCCGATGCCGAGTACCAGGCCCGGGTGGTCAAGCAGAACGCCGAGACCGCCGCGGTCGAAGCCGATGACGGCGATCCCGGGACGACCACCCCGGCCGAAGCCGCCGCCGCCGCCGCGCTCGCCGCGGCCACGGCTGCGCATGACGTTACCGTCGCCGATCTGGACGCGGCGCGCGTGGTGCGCGACGCCGCGCTCGCGCCCTATGGCATCGCCATGGACGGCGACAACGTCCATCTTCCCAACATCTCGCCGGACGGCGGCCTGTCGGCGTCGTTCAACTCGTGGTTCACCCTGTTCGGGCAGTTCTTCGATCACGGTCTCGATCTCGTCGCCAAGGGCGGCAGCGGCACGGTGTTCATCCCGCTGCAGCCGGACGATCCGCTCTATGTCGAGGGCAGCCACACCAACTTCATGGTGCTGACGCGCGCCACCGTGTCCGCCGGCGAGGACGGCATCATGGGCACCGCCGACGATGTCGGGCCGGTCAACAACACGACGTCCTTCGTCGATCAGAACCAGACCTATGCGTCGCATTCGTCGCACCAGGTCTTCCTGCGGCAATATATGGTGAACGCCGACGGCGAGCCGGTCGCGACCGGCAAGCTGATCGAGGGCGCGGGCGGGTCTCCGGGCGGCATGGCCACCTGGGGCGAGGTCAAGGCGCAGGCGCTGATGCTCGGCATCCTGCTGACCGATGACGATGTCGGCAACGTGCCGCTGCTGCGCACCGATCAATATGGCAACTTCATTCCCAACGCGGACGGTTACGCCCAGGTCATCACCGGCATCGGTCTTGACGGGATTCCGAACACGGCCGACGATGTCGTCATCTCCGGCACGCCGGACGCGCCCGTCGGCCTGGCCGCGGCGATCCGCACGGGCCACGCCTTCCTCGCCGACATCGCGCACACCGCCGTGCCCAACGGCCTGGAAGACGGCGACATCACCATCGGTCTGCTCAACCCGGGCAACAACCCGCTGGTCTATGACGACGAGCTGCTCGACGCGCACTTCATGGCGGGCGACGGCCGGGTGAACGAGAATGTCGGCCTGACCGCGGTCCACCATGTGTTCCATGCCGAACACAACCGCCTGGTCGATCACACCAAGGAGGTCACCCTTGCCGATGCGGCGGCGATGCTCGCCGGCGGCGCATCGCAGGCCGATGCCGTGGCGTTCCTCAACGAATGGCTGATCGACGACGTGACCTCGGTGCCGGACACCCCCGCGGAGATCGCCGCGCTGGTGTGGGATGGCGAACGCCTGTTCCAGGCCGCGAGGTTCGGCAACGAGATGCAGTATCAGCACCTCGTGTTCGAAGAATTCGCGCGCAAGATCCAGCCGCAGGTCGATGCCTTCATCGTGCCCGACGGCTTCGACACCACGATCAATCCCGATATCGTCGCGGAGTTCGCGCACGTCGTCTATCGCTTCGGCCATTCGATGCTGACCGAGGATATCGATCGGTTCGGCCCGACCTTCACGCCGAACGACATCTCCCTGATCGACGGCTTCCTCAATCCCGTGCAGTTCAACGGCGTCAACGGCGCGATCGAGGACGGCCTCGCCGCCGGCGACATCATCCGCGGCATGACCCGCCAGGTCGGCAACGAGATCGACGAGTTCGTCACCAGCGCGCTGCGCAACAACCTGCTCGGCCTGCCGCTCGATCTCGCGACGATCAACCTCGCGCGCGGCCGCGACACGGGCGTTCCGTCGCTCAACGCCGCTCGCCGCGAATTCTACGAGGTGACCAACAACGACGCCCGGCTCAAGCCCTATGAAAGCTGGGTGGACTTCGCCGGGAACATCAAGAACGAGGCGTCGATCATCAACTTCATCGCGGCCTATGGCCTGCATCCGCTGATCACCTCGCAAACCACGGTGGAGGGCAAGCGCAACGCGGCGATGGAGATCATCTTCGGCACCGATATGGGTGTCGGGGATACGGGCGTGCCCGCCGATGCGGAGGACTTCCTCAACAGCACCGGCGCCTGGGCGAGCTCGCCCGACGGCGTGACGACCACCGGCCTCGACAATGTCGACCTGTGGATCGGCGGCCTGGCCGAGAAGATCCTGCCGTTCGGCGGCATGCTCGGCTCGACCTTCAACTTCGTGTTCGAAGTGCAGATGGAGCAGCTGCAGAATGGCGACCGCTTCTACTATCTGCAGCGGCTCGACGGCCTGCATCTGTTCAGCGAGCTCGAGGGCAATTCCTTCGCCAGCATGATGATGCGGCACTCCGATGCCACGCATCTGCCGTCGGACGTGTTCTCGCGGCCGGGATTGATCCTGGAGGTCGACTCGACCCGCCAGTTCAACGATCTGGACGGCGACGGCGATCTGGAGAGCGGCGATCCAACCGGCGGCGGCATCCTGACGCCGCTGGTCATCCGCAACAATCCGGGCACCGTTGGTCCCGACACCAACTATCTGCGCTATACCGGTGACGAGCATGTCGTGCTGGGCGGCACCGACGGCGCCGATATCATCATCGCGAGCGAAGGCGACGACACCATCTTTGGCGATGGCGGCAACGACACGCTGGAAGGCGGCGCCGGCAACGACATCATCAATGCCGGCGACGGCGACGATGTCGTGCGCGATCTGGGCGGCGACGACAACATCAAGCTCGGCGACGGCCATGACGTCATCAACACCGGCCCGGGTCTCGACCTGGTGCTCGGCGGGCGCGGCCAGGACTTCATCGTCCTGGGCAACGATGCCGGATCGGAGGTGTTCGCAGGGGAAGGCAACGACTTCATCCTGGGCAACATCACCGCCGAACGCATCCTCGGCAACGAGGGCGACGACTGGATCGAGCACGGCACCTTCGACGGCGCGCCCGGCGACAATTTCGACGAGGTGTTCGCCCAGGACGGCATCGACGGGCACGACGTGTTCTTCGGCCTCGGCGGGTTCGACGAGTTCATCGGCGAAGGCGGCGACGACATCATGGTCGGCAGCCCGGGCCGCGGCAAGCTGGCCGGCATGTCCGGCTGGGACTGGGCGACCTACAAGGACAATGATTTCGGGGTCGACGCGGATCTGACCCGGGGAATCGTGTTCGATGAGAACCCGACGCCGCCTGCAAATGCCACGCTGGACGCCTATGAGGCGATCGAAGGCCTCTCGGGCTCCCATTTCGACGACATCCTGACGGGCGCCGACACCATCGCGGACGAACGCCTGCCGTTCGCCCAAGGCGGCACCGAAGGATATCGCGGCAGCGCGCTGGATGCGGACGGCATCGCCCGCATCGACGGCCTGCAGGAACTGCTGGGCGCGGGCGTCGACTCGTTCATCGCCGGCGACATCCTCCTCGGCGGCGACGGCAGCGACGTCATCAGCGGCCGGGGTGGCGACGACATCATCGACGGCGACAGCTGGCTGAACGTGCGCATCAGCGTGCGGGAATCGGTCGGCCCGAACGGCGGCGTCGGTGATGAAATCGCCACGGCGGACAGCATGAGCGAACTCGTCACCCTGATGTTCAACCGCACCTATAATCCCGGTCAACTGGCGATCGTGCGGGAGATCCTGTCCAGTGACTCGCTCGACGACACGGATGTCGCGAGGTTCCAGGGGAATCTGGCCGATTATCTGATCGAGGGCCGCGTTCTGGCTGGCGATGTGGTGATTACCGCGGCCGCCGACGTGAATGGCGACGGCTTCATTTCGGTTACCGACAGTGTCGACGATCGCGACGGCACCGACAGGGTCCGAAATGTAGAGGCCCTGCAATTCCTCGACCAGACGGTCACACTTACCGCTCCCACCGACATCCGTTGGTTGGGCGTCAGGCCCGCCGATGGAGCCTTGCCGGGATCGAACGTCGTAATCGCCAATCTGGCGACGGTGGACGTCGACAACTCACCTGTCACATGGTCGAAGGTCGGCGGCGACGCGAACATCCAGGTCTCCGCGGCCGGCGCAGTGTCGCGCACCGGCGGGTTTGGAACAAATGCGACCTATCTGGTCGATATCCGAGCGCTGGAAACCGGACCTGGCGGCGGGTCTTTCACCGAGACGTTCACCATTCGCACCGGCACGAACGGAGGTAATACGATCAACGGCGGCAACGCCACCGACATTATCTATGGCGCGGGCGGAAACGACACGCTCAACGGCGGCGTCGGAGACGATACGCTGTACGGCCAGGCCGGCAACGACACGCTCAACGGCGGTGCAGGAAATGATGATCTGGTTGGCGGCGGGAGCGGCGACGCCATAAACGGCGGCGCCGGCGATGACACCATCCGGTATGCGATCGGCGATGGTATCGATACCGTCAATGGCGGGGCCGATACGGACACGCTGGTGGTCACCGCCGCCGCTGGCAACACCACACATGTCCTGGACGTGGTGTTCAATGGCACGTCGATCACCCAGCTCGAAGGCGGCGCCGTCAGCAATGTCGAGGCGGTCACCGTCGATCTGCTGGGCGGCGTCGATGCGATCAGCTACACCGGAACAACCGCGGCGGTGACGGTCGATCTTACCGCCGGCACCGGCTCGGGCTTCGCCTCGATCGCCAATGTCGAAAATGTCATGGGCGGCAGCGGCAACGATGTGCTGATCGGTGTTGCAGGTGTGGCCAATGTACTCAACGGCGCCGGGGGCAGTGACACTTTCACCGTCCACGATGCCAGCGACACCGTCACGGAAGCGGGCGGCGTCGGTGGTGGCGTCGATATCGTACGATCGTTGGCGGCTGCATACACCATCAGTGACAACGACGTTGAGAACCTGACTTTGCTCGGCGCGGCCAATATAAACGGCACCGGTAACGCGTCCGCCAATGTCCTTACCGGCAATTCGGGCAACAACGTGCTGAACGGCATGGCCGGGGCCGACACCGTGCTCGCCGGCGACGGTAACGATACGATCAACCAGACCAGTACCCAGGGACGCGACTTCATCGATGGCGGCGGCGGCAGCGACACCTATCAGCTGACCGGCGTCGCGGGTGCGGAGACGTTCACCATCTTCACCCGTGCGGCGTGGGATGCCCTGGCCGGGAACAACGGCGCTTCGCTTCAGGCCGGCACCGAGATCGTCGTCACCCGCAACGGGACGAATTTCGCCTCGGTGATCGCTGAACTCGACAATATCGAGGAGATCAGCGTCAACGCGCTCAACGTCAGCGCCAATGACGGCAATGGCGTGCCGAACGGCGGCGTGAACGGCGGCGACACGATCAATGTCGTCGGCAACTTCAACGCGCCCGAGACGAGCCTGAGCTTCAGCACCATCACGGTGAACGGCGGCCGGGGCAACGACACGGTCAACATATCGGGGCTGACGTCGGATCACCGCATCGTGTTCAACGCCGGCGGCGGCAACGACAAGATGATCGGCGCGGTGCGTCCGCAAGACGTGCTGAACGGGTCGATCAGCCATGACGGAGCTCCGGCCGCCCAAGCCGGTCGGCTGCCCGATTGGGCCGATTTCGCCCGGGATGTCGTCGGCAGGTTCGGTGGTGAGAATGCGGCGCTGCCGGCGGTGGTGTCGCTTCGCGACACGAGGCAGGCGGAGCACGTCTTCGCGCGGTCGCCGGCCTTCGACTATCAGGACTTCGATAGCCTTGTCGATGCCCGGATGTCGGCGCTGTCGCTCCACCACTACGACTATCTGATCTAGCAAGATCAGATCGAGCGCCGGACGCCGTACCCCAGCGGCGTCCGGCGAGCGTTACCATCAACAGCTCGATCGGATCGTTTATGCGTCTGTTCTGGATGCCGGTGCCGAAGCCGCTCGAACAAGCGATGGTCGCGTGCCGCGCCCATTTCATCCTGGCCGCGGGTCTCAGCGCCGGGGTCAACATCCTCTATCTCGCGCCGACGATCTACATGATGCAGGTCTATGACCGCGTCGTCCCGACCGGCAGCACCATGACCTTGTTCTGGATCACGGTGGTCGTCGCGGTCGCGATCGCCACGCTGACGGCGCTCGACGCGGTCCGTTCGCGCGTCATGGTCCGCGCGTCGCTCAGGCTCAACCGGCTGCTCTCCGACGAGATCCTCAACCGGCTGATGGCGCGGTCGCGGGCGGAGGCGGGCGCGCCTTCGACCGGCCAGGCGATGCGCGAGTTCGACGGCCTGCGCCAGGTGCTGGGCGGTCCGGCGACGATCGCGCTGTTCGATGTGCCGTGGACGCCGCTCTACCTGATCGTCGCCTTCCTGATCCATCCGGTGCTGGGCCTGCTGGTCCTTGCCGGCGGCGCCGTGCTGATCGGGCTTGCGCTGACCAACGAACGGCGGGGCAAGGCGCGCGCCGGCGCCATCCACCAGGCCAATGCGGCCGCCTATGCCTCGCAGGAGGCGACCTTCCGCAATGCCGAGCTGGTCCGCGTATTGGGCATGCGCCGCGCGCTGGTCGCGAAGCATATCGATGAGCGCGCCGAAGGGCTGAGCGCCAATGCGACGTCGCAATTCTCCGGCGCGCGATACAATGCGCTGGTCAAGTTCGTCCGGATGTTCATGCAGTCGCTCGCGCTCGGCGCCGGCGCCTGGCTCGCGGTCAAGGGTGAGATTTCGGTGGGGGCCATCATCGCCGCCTCGGTGCTGCTCAGCCGCGCGCTGCAGCCGGTCGAGCAGCTCGTCGGCCACTGGCCGGCGATCATGCAATCGCGCCAGGCGCTGGCGACCGTGGGCGAGCTGTTCGACAGCACCTCGGGCAAGGACGCGCACCGGACCATGCTGCCCGAGCCCAAGGGCAATCTCGAGCTGGAGCGGGTCGTCGTGCGCGATCCGCAGGGCGCGGCGATCCTGAAGGGCGTGTCGCTGAAGCTCGTCCCGGGGCAGCTGCTCGGCGTGATCGGGCCCTCGGGCTCGGGCAAGAGCACGCTGGCGCGCGTCGCGGCGGGCGCGCTTCCCCCCGATCTCGGCGAGATCCGCATCGACGACGCCCGGTTCGAGGATTGGGATCCCGAGCTCCTGGCGCGATATGTCGGCTATCTGCCGCAGGATTGCGCGCTGCTGCCGGGAACGATCCGCGACAACATCTCGCGCTTCGCCTGCGCGCGCGGCGTGCCGGCGCCGATCGTCGACCTGGAGGTGGTCGAGGCGGCGAAGGCGGCGGGCGTGCACGAGCTGATCCTGCGCCTGCCCGGCGGGTACGACACCGGCATCGAAGGCGGCGGCCACCGCCTGTCGGCCGGCCAGGCGCAGCGCATCGCGCTGGCGCGCGCGCTCTACGCCAATCCGCTGATCGTCGTCCTCGACGAGCCCAATTCCGCGCTCGACGGCGAGGGCGAGGCGGCGCTGGTCCGCGCCGTCGCCGCCGCCAGGATGCGCGGCGCCGCGATCATGATCGTCGCCCACCGCGCCGCGATCCTGTCCAACGCCGATACGCTGCTGGTGCTGAACGAGGGCGCGGCCGCGCATCTCGGCCCGCGCGAGGAGGTGGTCGCCGCGCTGCGCAACGGCGAGGCGCGGCCCAACGTCGTGCCGATCAATGGGGGAGCGCGCCGATGACCGACATGGCCTGGAAACCGCCCGTCCATCCCGAGGGACGGCGCGACGAGGCCGAGGCGCGCGATTCGTCGCGCCGCGAATTGTGGATCGGCGGCGGGATCGCGGCGGCCTTCTTCGTGGGGCTGCTCGGCTGGGCCGCGCTCACGCCGATGGACGCCGGCGCCTATGCCCAGGGCGTCGTCGCCGTGTCCGGCAACCGCCAGGCGGTGCAGCACCGCGACGGCGGCATCGTCACCGCGCTCGACGTGGTCGAGGGGCAGCAGGTGACGAAGGGGCAGGCGCTCCTCACGATCTCGGCCTCGGACCTGATCGGCGTGGAGCGCGGGCTGACCGGGCAGGTGATCGCGCTGCTCGCCCAGCGCGCGCGCCTCGATGCGGAGCGCAGCGGCGCGGCGAGCGTCGCGACCCCCGCCGAATTCGACGCGCTCGACCCGAACGACCGCAGCTTTGCGGACGATGCGATGCGCGGGCAGCGGATGCTGTTCCAGGCGCGCCGCAACGCCGTGCGCACCGAGCGCGACGTGCTCGGCCAGCGCGTGCGCCAGCATTCGCAGCAGATCAGCGGCGTCAACCACCAGATGCGCGCCAACCAGGAGCAGCAGCGGCTGATCGGCGAGGAGCTCACGGGCTTGCGGCCGCTGGTCGCCAAGGGGTTCGTGTCGATCAACCGGGTGCGCAGCATCGAGCGCGCCGCGGCCGAGCTGAGCGGCAATTACGGCGCCTACCAGGCCGATGTCGCGCGCTCGTCGGAGGCGATCGGCGAGGCGCGCATGCAGATGATCTCGCTCGACAAGCAGATGATAGAGCAGGTCGCGACGCAGCTGCGCGACGTCCAGGTCCGCCTCGACGAGCTGCAGCCGAAGCTGGTCGCGGTGCGCGAGCAGCTCAACCGCTCGGTCGTCCGCGCGCCGGCGGGCGGGCGGGTCGTCGGGCTGAAGATCTTCACCGTCGGCGGGGTGGTGAGCCCCGGCGAGACGCTGATGGAGATCGTGCCGCAGGACCGCAGGCTGGTGATCGACGGCCGCGTGTCGCCCAACGACGCGGACGATCTCAGGATCGGCATGGAAACGCAGATCCGCTTCACCGCGCTGCAGGAACGCAACATGCCCATCCTGCACGGGCGCATCTCGAAGATCTCGGCGGACAGCGTCGAGGACGAGCGCACCGGAACCCAGTTCTTCCGCGTCGAGATCGCGGTTCCCGCGGGCGAGCTGGCCAAGCTCCGCAACATCCGCAGCGACGGCGGCCTGCGCGCCGGCCTGCCGGTCGAGATCATCATCCCCCTGCGCGAACGGAGCGCGCTGTCCTATCTGGTCAGCCCGATCGTCCAGAGCCTCTGGGTGGCGGGACGCGAGAATTAGAATCCGTCCTGTTCAGGCGGAGTCCTGTCGCCCCTGCGCAGGCAGGGGCCCATCCACCCGTCGGCGGGCGCCGTCCGGGGCACGTCGGGATAGGCCCCTGCCTGCGCAGGGGCGACGGAAGAGGAGAGAATCCAGGCTGAACAGGATGACCTAAAGGGGCTTGCGCTCGATTTCACATGGGCGCGACCACCTCACCCCGTTCGTGCTGAGCTTGTCGAAGCACCGTCCTTTCTTCCGGCGCGCAGAAGAAGGACGGCACTTCGGCCGGGGTGAGTTTGGACCCTAGGATGGAGTCGGAAGATTGGTTCACGCGAAGGCGCGAAGCCGCGAAGACGGTTTTTCACGCGGAGGCGCGGAGAACGCAGAGATGCCGGCGCCCTGCGCGAAGCGCATTCACCTCTCTACGCTGCGCCAAGCGAAAACCTCAGGAAGATGAGAGCCGCCAGCGCGGCAGGACCACATCTCTGCGTCTCCGCGCCTCCGCGTGAACCAATCTTTCCTTCTTCTTCTTCTTCTTCTTCTTCGCGCCTTAGCGCCTTCGCGTGAACCAATCTTCCGAATGTCGATTCGTCCTACAGCTCCAGCGCAAGCAGGGCGCCCTCCTCCGCGCCCGACAGCTGAAGATAGGCGGCGGAGAAGGCCGCGGCGGCGCTGAGCGCCTCGCGATCGGGGACTTCCAGGACATTGTCGCGCCAGCTGATCAGCTTCTCGTCGCGCAGCTGGCGCAGGGTGCGGTTGGTGTGCGCGGTGGTCATGGCGCAGGCGTCGCCCAGATCGGCCTGGGTGATCGGCAGCGCGCAACGGCCGTGCTTCATCAGGCCGACCGCGTCCAGGCGGGTGACGATCTCGCAGATCAGATGCGCGATGCGCGCGCGGGCGCCGCGCTGGCCGATGTTGATCATCCATTCGCGCTGGATCGCGGCGGCCGCCTGCGATTCCCACCACAGCCCGCGCGTGATGCGCGGCTGGCTGCGGTTGAGCATGCCGAGCGCGTCGCGCGATATGCCCGCCACCCGCGCGCCGGGCAGCAGCTCGATCGTGCTGTCGATCGCCGGCGCCATCAGCACGCTGAAATCGCAGACGTCTCCGGGCAGGTAGAAGGCGACGATCTGGCGGCGGCCGTCGGGCAGGGTCTTCTGCCGGCACGCCCAGCCGTCGAGCATCACCGCCAGCTTGGTCGCGGCGGCGCCCTGTTCCAGCAGAATGGTGCGCTGCTGGACGGTGCGCACGTCGAGCGACAGCGCCTTGGCGAGAACGTCGCGCTCCAGCCGGGACAGCGGCTGGTGATAATCGAGCTTGCGGGCCAGAAGCGGATCGGGCGCATGGGCATGGCCGGAATGCGGCGCGACCGGCCGCCTTTCGTGGAGCATGGCTTCGGAAGGCATGGGGCAGATACGATCCGCCCGGCCACAGGTTGCGCAAGGTGCGAAATTTCTGCCCGCCGCCTTCTGAACGCTTCGCCGCAAACGGGCCACGTCCCACGGCGCGCGCGATGTGAGCGCGATCAACCGCATTCGCGCCCACGGCCCTTGGCGCTCGTCCGCCGCGGGGCGAATTCGGCGTGATCCCGCATTAGGGTCCAAACCCAATTAGGACAGGGATCGTGATCGCCCGGAGAGGCCCGCTGGCAAGGAGCGCGGCGCAGACGCGTAGCTGGTGCTACGCGCAAGCAAGCGACGTAGCCAGCGGGCCTCTCCGGGCGACCGCTTCGCGGCGGGCGGCTTTTGGCGCACAGCGGCGTCGCGCGTCGGTCACGATGCTTGGCATCGCTCCCTCCTTGCTCCTAGCCGTGCGCCAAAATCCGCTCCGTCACGACCCTGTCCTAATTGGGTTTGGACCCTAGAGCGGCCGCCCCGGCGCCGCTTCGTCCGCACTGTGATCTCGATCACCACAGCGCGCGGATTTCCGCCGTGGCGGCTCCGTTCCGCCGCGCAACGCCATCGGTGCTCACCCGTTGATACCCCGTGACTTCCGCATGTCACGATCAAGACAGGAGAAGATCAAATGGCACTGCTTTCCAATCTGTTCGGCAGCGACAGCGAATCGGACTCGAGTTCCGATTTCCTGAGTGACCTGACCGCGGTCGCCTCGATCGATTTCGAGAATCAGAGCTATCGCCAGGAAACCGATGAAGACGGCAGCAGCGAGACGAGCTATGACAGCACGTCATTCGGCACCGATCTCGACGTCGGCAGCCTGATCGCCAGCATGACCGACAACATGTCCGAATCCGACTCGGATGGTCTGTTCGGATGACGCCAGACATGTCCCGGCCCGCCCCCATCGTTGCAGCGACGGGGGCGGGCCGGGAACGGTCCGCACATTCACGATCAAGGCCGCGTTCCTCGGGAGCGCGGTCTCGACGTGCATATGAACGCACGAAGACGCCGCTGGTTCACGTCGGGAAGGTCGGCTGATGGCGCGCACGCCTCGCACCGAGCGGCCGGTCGCGGCGCAGAGCGGCGCGACCGATATCGGAACCTACGGGATCACGCCCGCGGCGGCGATGGTGCCCGCCGCCCTGGCGCTGGGGGTGACGCCCGCGCTTGCCGCCGATGACGCCCCCGTTGCGGCGGGTGCGCCGGCTGGCGGAACGGCGCACGCCGCGCCCTTGGCCCCTGCCGTCGACGCGCAGGGCGGCTCGCCGTTCGCCGCGGCGTTGGGGCCGCCCGCCTTCCTGTTCGATGCGGCCGGCGCGATCACGTCGACGATGCGCGCGGCGGCAGCCGATTCCGGCCAGGCCGCAAGGCAGGCTGCCGAGCCGGCGGAGCAGCAGGACGCGCCCCCGGCCGCCGGCGGATCGGGAACGCCGCCGGGCCTCCTTCAGGTCGACCGGGCCGGCCCGCCGGCCGTGTCCGAGATCGAGGAAACGGCAGGCGCCGCGGGCGTGACCGCGCCCGGCGGCGTCGGCCTGCAATCCGGCCTGGATGCGGTGGACGCCCGCATCGAAGGCATGCGCGTGTCGATCGGCGAGCAGCTTGAACAGGTCGCCGTCCGCATCGACGCGATCGAGGCCGGGACCGGCGCGATCGTCGCGGAGGTCGAAGACGCCGTGTCCGACGCCGTCGATGGCGCGCTGGGCCGCGTTTCCGACGTGGAAGACGCCGTCGCCGATACGCTGGACGCCGCATCGGCGCGGATCGCCGATGTCGGCCAGGTCGCGAGTGGGCTCGCCGATTCGCTCCCCCAGATCGATCTGGGCCCGGTGGGCGGGGCCGATCCGGCCGGCGGCATCTCCACCCTGGTCGGCATGGTCAGCGCCGCCGACATGTTCGGCCTGCACGATATCGGCGCCGGCGGGGCGGGCGACGTCTTGTCGCCGATCGTCGGCGGCGCGAACGATTCCGGCCTGACCGATTTCGTCCCCGCGGACGTCCTGCTGGCGGTGCCGGACCACGACAACGCCTTCGGCCTGCTCGACGGGCTGATCGACGGCCATCACGGCTAGGGAGAGACAGGTGAGCGAACCCGCCAAGCCGCAGACCGCCGAACCCAAGCCCGGAGACCCGCCGGCCGACAAGGTCGCGCGCGCGCTCGATCCCGACAGCCCCGATTACAATCCGCGCGACGAATTCGCCGCGGCGATCCGCAGCACCAAGGGATTGCTGTGGGTCGCGGCCGGATTTTCGGGCGTGGTCAACCTGCTGTTCCTCGCCTCGCCGATCTACCTGATCCAGATCTACAACCGCGTCATTCCCAGCGGCAGCATGACGACGCTGATCGGCTTGAGCTTCGCGCTGCTGATCGCGCTGCTGACGATGGCGGTGCTCGACGCGGCGCGCGTGCGCATCCTGGTGCGCGCGGCGGCGCGGATCGACCGGCTGCTGTCGGGCCGCGTGTTCCAGGCGACGATCGATCTGTCGCTGCGCGTCGGGCGGCGGATGCGCAACGCGCAGACCTTGCGCGACCTCGATCAGTTCAGGAGCGCGCTCGCCGGGCAGGGCGCGCAGTTCTTCTTCGACGTGCCGTGGATGCCCTTGTTCCTGATCGCGCTGTTCCTGATCCATCCGGTGCTCGGCCTGGCCGGCGTGGTCGGCGCGCTCGCGCTGGTCGGGCTCGCCTTCCTGAACGACCGGGCGACGCGCGAAAGCACCAGGATCGCGGGCGAGGCGGCGACGCGCAGCTATCACTTCACCGACGCCATCGCGCGGCACGCCGATCCGGTGCATGCGATGGGCATGGATCTGGCGCTGGCGCGGCGCTGGCGGGTCGATCGCGACGCGATGATGGAAAAGCAGGCGATCGGCAGCGATCGCAACGCCGATTTCACCTCGGGCATCCGTTTCCTGCGCCTCGCCATGCAGGGCGCGATGCTCGGGCTTGGCGCGTGGCTGGCGGTGCGCGGGTCGATCCACCCCGCCGCGATCTTCGCCGCGAACATGATGCTCGGCCGCGCGCTCGCCCCGCTCGAGGTCGCGGTCGGCGGCTGGCGGCAGATCGCCACCGCGCTCACCGCCGGCCGCCGCGTCCAGCGCGCGCTGATCGAGGCGCCGGTGCGGCGCAAGCGCGTCGAGCCGCCCTTCGAAGGCGTCAACGTCACGGTGAAGGACGTGACTTTCGTTCCGGCGGGGGCGAAGCGCCCGGCGCTCAGGCATATCGACCTGACGATCGGCGCGGGCGAGGCGGTCGGCATCGTCGGGCCGAGCGGCGCGGGCAAGAGCTGCCTCGCCCGGCTGATGGTCGGCGCGGCGCTGCCGACCGAGGGCCGCGTGTCGATCGGCGGGCTGGGCGGGCGCCATTGGTCGCGGCCGATGCTCGCGCGCAACATCGGCTATCTGCCGCAGACCGTCGGCCTGTTCCCCGGCACGCTGCGCGACAATATCGCGCGCTTCTCCAAGTGCGACGACGCCGATGTGATCGACGCCGCGGTGCGGGCCAACGTCCATGAGATGATCCTCGACCTGCCCGAAGGCTATGAGACGCGGGTGGACGAGGGCGGATCGGGCCTGTCGGGCGGCCAGCGCCAGCGCATCGGGCTGGCGCGCGCGATGTTCGGCAAGCCCAAGCTCCTGGTCCTCGACGAGCCCAACGCGCATCTCGACGCCGATGGCGAGGAGGCGCTGGCCGAGGCGCTGAGGCAGCTGAAGCGCGAGGGATCGACCATCGTGCTGATCGCCCACCGCTTGAACCCGGTCGCGCATGTCGATCGGGTGGTGGTGCTGTCCAGGGGCGAGCTCCAGCTCGACGGACCGCGCGCCCGCATCTTCCGCAAGGTCCGGACCGAGCTGATCCAGTCGGTCGCGCCCGAACCGGTCGAGGGGTGATCGCATGAAGCTCGACTTCCTCTCATTGGGCGGCAGCGGCGACGGCAGGCCCGGCCTGCCCGCCTTCGACCTGTTCAAGTCCCCCAGAAGGGGCCCGCGCGCGCTCGACGACGCCAGCCGGATCATCCGCGTCGCGCTGATCGTCGCGGGGAGCTTCTTCGGGCTGTTCCTCCTGTTCGCGCTGCTCGCGCCGATCTCGGGCGCGGCGGTGGCGCAGGGCGAGGTCACCGCCGGCGGCACGCGCATCGTCATCCAGCCGCCTGTGGGCGGCGTGGTGTCCGAGCTGCTCGTCGGCGAGGGCGAGCATGTCGAGGCGGGGCAGCCGCTGGTGCGCATGAACGGCGTCCGCTCGACCGCCGCCGCCGAGCAGGCGCAGGCGCGGCGCGATGCGCTGCGCGCGCTGCAGGCGCGGCTGATCGCCGAGCGCGACGGGCTGGACCGCGTGGCTTTCCCGCCCGATCTCACCCGCCGCTCGGGCGATCCCGCGGCCGCCTCGGCGATGGCCAGCCAGTCGGCGATCTTCGCGCGCCGGCGGGAGACGGCCGGCGCCGACCGCGCGATCCAGTCGACCGAGCGCGCGACCGCCGAGGCGCAGCGCGTCGCCGCCGGGCGCCAGCTCGCGCTGATCCGCGACGAGCTTGCCGGCATCCGCTCGCTCTACCGGCGCGGCTATGCGCGGGTCACCCAGGTGCGCGCGCTCGAACGCGCCGCCGCCGAGCTCGAGGGCCAGCGCGCGACCGCCGCCGCCGCGGTCGCCCGCGCCGACCTCGCCTCCGCCCGCCTCGCCGACCAACAGGTCCTCGACATCGTCACCCAGCTCGGCAAGGTCGATGAGCAGCTCGCCCAGGCCGATCCGGCGCTGCGCGTCACCCGCTACGACGCCGAGCGCGACACGATGCGCGCGCCGATCGCCGGCCGCGTCTCTGGCGTGGCGCGGGTCGGACCGGGCAGCGTGATCGGCGCGGGCGAGACGATGATGGAGGTGGTGCCCGACGGGCGCGCGATGATCGTCGAGGCGCGCGTCGCGCCCGGCGACGCCGATGACGTGCGCGTCGGCATGCCCGCCACCCTGCGCTTCACTACGGTCAATCCGCGCGGCGATTCGACGATCGAGGGACGCGTCGCCGCCTTCTCGCCCGCGCGCGTGGCGGAGCAGAACGGGCCGGGCTATTTCCGCGCGCAGATCATCGTCGACCCCAACGCACTGGCCGGAAGCGGCCTGACGTTGAGGCCCGGCTTGCCGGTGATGGTCAATATCAAGACGCAGAGCCGGACGCTGTTCGACTATCTGTTCGCCCCATTGGAGGACGCGATGAGCACGGGCTTCCGCGAAGAATGAGGGCGGCACGGACATCATTGCGGTCGGGGCCAGGGAAGGGCATGTCCATTCGCATGAGCGACGAACAGGGCACCGCGCCGACGCATCAGCGCATTGCGCTTTCCACCGGAGTCGAGCTGGACGTGTGGACCGGCGGCGATCCGGCCGCGCCTGCGATGATCTTCCTCCACGGCTTTCCCGAATCGCACCGCACCTGGCGGCACCAGCTGGCCGATCTGGCGCGCGACCACTTCGTCGTCGCGCCCGATCAGCGTGGTTTCGCGCGATCGTCCAGGCCGGAGGGGGTGGAGAATTACACGCCCGACAAACCCGTCGGCGATCTGATCGCGCTGGCCGATCATCTCGGCATCGGGCGCTTCGTGCTGATCGGACATGACTGGGGCGGGGCGATAGCGTGGATGGCGGCGCTGCAGCATCCCGATCGGATTGAGAAGCTGATCATCGTCAACGCGCCGCATCCCTTCCTCTTCCAGAAGAGCCTGTTCGACGATCGGGAACAGCGCGCCGCAAGCCAGTATATCCGCGCCTTCCGTAATTCCGAGCTGGAGAAGCATATCGAGGCGATCGGGGTGGAGGCGTTCTTCGATACCACCTTCGTCAAGCACGCCGATCCGGCGCTGCTCGCGCCCGAAAAGGCGGCGTATCTCGACGAATGGTCGCAGCCGGGTGCGATGACGTCGATGTTCAACTGGTATCGAGCGAGCGCGGTGCAGGTGCCGGCGATGGATGAGGAGCCCGAGCGCCCCGCCTTTCTCTCCGCGCCCTTCCCGCCGACACGAATGCCGGTGCTGGTGATCTGGGGTATGAAGGACAGCGCGCTCTTGCCGGTGCAGCTCGAGGGGTTGGACGAAGTGGTGCCCGACCTGGCCGAGGTGCGCATCGAGGATGCCGGCCATTTCGTGCCGTGGGAAAAGCCAGAGGCGGTGACTCGCGCGATCCGGGAATGGCTGGGGCGGCCTATCCCGCGTTGACCTTCGCCGACTCGGGCAGGTCATAGCTTCTGTAGTCGCTGTCCTTGAGGCCGGGCCTGACCCAGGCCGCGTGCGCATGGGCGGTGGCGAGGATCTCCCAATCGCCATGCCCCGGCCAACTTTTGATGCGGACCACCTGATGGGCGATCGCCCGGTCGGGCTCCATCATCACCCAGGCGAGCGCGCGGTCGCTGGTCGCAGCGGCCGCCGCCTTCGCCATCGCGCTGCGGATGCGGTTCGCAGTCGCCTCGGGCAGATACTGCCAGACCACCGAATGCATCAGCACGCGGGTGACGCCTTCGGCTTGCGGCTCGGCCAGGCGCGCCTCGATCCACTCGGCTGCGTCCGCCTGGACCAGATCGACCGATTGCGCGCGCTGCATCGCGATGGCCGCACGCAGCCGGTCTGCCCGCGCCGGCGTCTCGGCCCAGACATAGGCGGCCAGGCGCGCCTCCACCGCCGGGTCCGTCGCGTCGAGCGACCGGACATCGCAGCCGCGCACCGAGGCGAATTCGAGCCGCGCCGGCTCGGGCGGCTCGCCGCGCCATTCGGGCGCGATGGTGATCGGCGAGTCGGCCGGACCGATCCGCACGCCGCCCAGATCGAAGGCGTAGCGGCCGATCAACAGGTTGAGCCCCGCGCTCGAACCGATCTCGAGCAGCTCGATTCGCGGCCCGTGCCGCCGCGCCGCTTCGAGCAAACCCAGGATCAGCGCGCCCGATCTGCCCGGCTCGTTGGTCTGGGGTGGCCCGTCCAGCCAGGGCATCAGCGCATCGTCATGCGCGACAAGGACATCCTGCAAGCCTGCCTCGATTGCATCTGGGTCATCGATATCGCCGCGAAAGATCGCCGCCAGCGTCTCGTCCCGGCCGGCCTGCACCAGGGCGTGGAGGCCGCCCATCAGACGCAGCGGCACCGCGTCGAGCGTCGGCTCGCCCGGCCAATCGAGCACGCGCGCGCCGGTGCGGCTGTCGCGGTTCAAACCCTTCGCCAGCGCGCCGCACATCGCCGCATAGATCGGCGCGGCCATGCGCCCGCAATAGAATTGCTGGATGGAAAATGCTTCGCGGTTCTCCGCTTCGGTCGCCATCGGCTGCTCCTTCGCGCGACCCCGCATTGCGCCCATGCGGCCGCGCAAGTAAAGCCCGCCAGCCATGTCGCGCCCGATCATCATCGCCGTGCCCAAGGGGCGCATCCTCGCCGAGGCGCTGCCGCTGCTCGCCGCGGTCGGGATCGAGCCCGAACCGGCCTTCGCCGATGAGGATTCGCGCGCGCTGCGCTTCGCGACGACCGATCCCGGCATCGAGCTGATCCGCGTGCGCGCGTTCGACGTCGCCACCTATGTCGCGCACGGCGCGGCGCAGCTGGGCATCGTCGGATCGGACGTGCTGCTGGAGTTCGATTATTCGGAGATCTACGCGCCGGTCGATCTCGGCATCGGCCATTGCCGCATCTCAATCGCCGAGCCCGCCGCGCTCGCCGCCGCCGACGATCCGCGCGGGTGGAGCCATGTCCGCGTCGCGACCAAATACCCCGAGCTCACTCGCCGCCATTTCGAGGCGCGGGGGGTGCAGGCCGAATGCGTCAAGCTGAATGGCGCGATGGAGCTGGCGCCGACCTTGGGCCTCGCTACGCGGATCGTCGATCTGGTGTCGTCGGGCCGGACGCTGAAGGACAATGGCCTGGTCGAGGTCGAGGTGATCGCCGAGGTGACC
Organism: Sphingomonas gilva; assembly: GCF_003515075.1. GTDB lineage: Bacteria > Pseudomonadota > Alphaproteobacteria > Sphingomonadales > Sphingomonadaceae > Sphingomonas > Sphingomonas gilva. Next base: position 660,534 of record NZ_QWLV01000002.1, on the reverse strand, counting down.
AGCCGCCTGATCGTCAATCGCGCCGCGTTCAAGACGCGCGCCGACCGCGTGGTGCCGCTGGTCGACGCGTTCCGGCGGGTTGTGGCCGGGCGTACGGCGGCATGAACGGTCCTGTGCGTCTCGACGCGGGCGATCCCGGCTTCGACGCCGCCTTCACCCAGCTGGTCAACGCGCGGCGCGAGGCGGACAGCGATGTCGCCCGCGACGTGCGGGCGATCGTCGCCTCGGTGCGTGACGAAGGCGATGCGGCGGTCGCTGCCTTCACGAAGAAGTTCGACGGCCACGATCTGAACGAGAGCGGCTGGAGAATCGAGCCGGGTGAATGCCAGGCGGCGCTTGACGGCCTCGCCTCCGACCTGCGCGCGGCGCTGGAGCTCGCGGCGGCGCGGATCGCCGCCTATCACGAGAAGCAGAAGCCCGCCGACAGCGACTTCACCGACGATGCCGGCATCCGCCTCGGCGCGCGCTGGCGCGGCGTGGATGCGGCCGGCGTCTATGTGCCGGGCGGCCGCGCCGCCTATCCCAGCTCGGTGTTGATGAACGCGATTCCGGCCAAAGTTGCGGGCGTCGAGCGACTGGTGATGGTGACGCCGACGCCGAAGGGCGAGGCAAACCCGCTAGTGCTCGCCGCCGCCGCGCTGGCGGGCGTGGATGAGGTGTGGCGCATCGGCGGCGCGCAGGCGATCGCTGCGCTTGCCTACGGCACCGGGAGGATCGCCGCCGTCGACGTCGTCACCGGCCCCGGCAACGCCTGGGTCGCCGAGGCGAAGCGGCAGCTCTACGGCGTGGTCGGCATCGACATGGTCGCCGGACCGTCCGAGATCGTCGTCATTGCGGACGGCAGGAACGATCCGCGCTGGATCGCGGCCGATCTCTTGAGCCAGGCCGAACATGATCCGACCAGCCAGTCGATCCTGTTCACCGACGATCTCGCTTTCGCCGATGCGGTCGCGGCGGCGGTGGAGGACGAGTTGGCGAGCCTCGCCACCGCCGATACGGCGCGCGCCAGCTGGCAGGCGAACGGCGCGATCTTCACGGTGCCGGTGCTGGAAGACGCGATCGCGCTGTGCGACCGGCTGGCGCCCGAGCATCTCGAACTCGCGGTGGATGATCCGCAGACGCTGTTCGATGGGGTGCGCCACGCCGGATCGGTGTTCCTGGGGCGGCACACGCCAGAGGCGGTCGGCGATTATGTCGCCGGCCCCAACCATGTCCTCCCCACCGGCCGCCGTGCGCGCTTCGCCTCCGGCCTGTCGGTGCTCGATTTCATGAAGCGCACCAGCTTCCTCGCGCTCGATAAGGCTGGGCTGGCGGCGGTCGGCCCGGCGGCGGTCACGCTTGCCGACGCGGAAGGGTTGCCCGCACATGCCCGATCGGTTGCGGTGCGGCTTGGCCAAGGCTAAGCGCCGTCGATGCCCAAGCCCAATGATCGTTCCAAGGCGCGTTCCGCCGCGCGGCTCGCCGCGGTTCAGGCGCTCTATCAGATGGAGATGGAGAAGACGCCGCTGCGCCAGTTGCTCGTCGAGTTCCACCAGCACCGGTTGGGCGGTGAGGTGGAGGGTGCTCAGCTTGCCGAGGCGGAAGCCGATTTCTTCGATGCGGTGGTCGCAGGGGTTGATGCGCGCGGCGCCGAGATCGATGCGCTGATCGGCGCCAAGCTCGCGCAGGGCTGGAGCCTCGACCGGCTCGACAAGCCGATGAAGGCGATCCTGCGCGCCGGAACCTGGGAGCTGATCGCACGCGCCGATGTGCCCAAAGCGGCGGCGATCAGTGAATATGTCGATGTGGCGAAGGCCTTCTACGAAGCGCGCGAGGCGGGATTCGTCAATGGCCTGCTCGACGCCATCGCCAGGGACGTGCGGGCTTGATCCTCCCCGCTCGCGGGGAGGGGGACCGTCCGTAGGACGGTGGAGGGGGGTCTCCACGGACGAAGCGCTAGCGGCCGGCCCCCTCCACCATGCTGCGCATGGTCCCCCTCCCCGCGAGCGGGGAGGAACGTGTTGACTCCGCCCGCGACGCCGCTAGGGCCGTCGGCGGGCCACGCCGTCCCAACGCGGCGCGTGCTCTCTGTAAGGAGAGACTATATGACTGACCTGCCCGCGCGGAAACCCGCGCGCCCGTTCTTTTCTTCCGGTCCCTGCGCCAAGCCGCCGGGCTGGGCCCCCGAAAAGTTCGCCACCGACAGCCTCGGCCGTTCGCACCGGTCGAAGATCGGCAAGGCGCGCCTCGCCTACTGCATCGATCTGATGCGCGTGCTGCTCAAGCTGCCCGACACGCACCGCATCGGCATCGTGCCGGGTTCGGACACCGGCGCGTTCGAGATGGCGATGTGGACTATGCTGGGCGCCCGCCCCGTCACCGCGCTCGCCTGGGAAAGCTTCGGCGAAGGCTGGGTGACCGATGCGGTCAAGCAGCTGAAGATCGATCCCACTGTCATCCGCGCCGATTACGGCCGGCTGCCCGATTTGGGCGCGGTCGACTGGTCGAACGATGTGTTGTTCACCTGGAACGGCACCACCTCGGGCGTGCGCGTGCCGAACGGTGACTGGATCGCCGACGACCGCGAAGGGCTGAGCTTCGCCGACGCGACCTCGGGCGTGTTCGCCTATGATCTGCCCTGGGACAAGATCGACGTCGCCACCTTCAGCTGGCAGAAGGTGCTGGGCGGGGAGGGCGGCCACGGCGTGCTGATCCTCGGCCCCCGCGCCGTCGAGCGGCTGGAGAGCTACACCCCCGCTTGGCCGCTGCCAAAGGTGTTCCGCCTGGTGTCGAAGGGCAAGCTCGCCGAGGGCGTGTTCAAGGGCGAGACGATCAACACCCCGTCGATGCTGGCGGTGGAGGATGCGATCTGGAGCCTCGAATGGGCGAAGTCGCTGGGTCCGGACGGGCTGATCGCGCGTAGCGACGCCAACGCCGCGGCGCTCGACCGTATCGTCGAGGCGCGCGACTGGCTGGGCCATCTCGCCGCCGATCCGGCGAGCCGGTCGAAGACCAGCGTCTGCCTGACGGTCGCGGGCGCGGACGAGGCGCTGATCAAGAAGATGGCCTCGCTGCTCGAAGCCGAGGGCGCGGCCTACGACATCGCCGGCTATCGCGACGCGCCGCCAAGCCTGCGCATCTGGTGCGGCGCCACGGTGGACACCGCCGATATCGAGGCGCTCGGCCCGTGGCTCGATTGGGCTCACGCGAGCGCGAAGGCTTAAGCCCTCTCCCCTTCAGGGGAGAGGGTTGGGAGAAGGGCAGTGTCCCAATCTCTCGATTATGCTCTTCCCGTTGCTTCCCCTCTCCCCGACCCTCTCCCCCGCAGGGGAGAGGGAGAAGAAGGACCAAGACATGCCCAAAGTCCTCATTTCCGACAAGATGGACCCCAAGGCCGCCGAGATCTTCCGCGCGCGCGGCATCGAGGTGGACGAGATCACCGGCAAGACGCCCGATGAGCTGAAGGCGATCATCGGCCAATATGACGGCCTCGCCATCCGTTCGGCGACCAAGGTGACCAAGGACATCCTGTCCGCCGCGACCAACCTCAAGGTGGTCGGACGCGCGGGGATCGGCGTCGACAACGTCGATATCCCGGCCGCGTCGGCGCAGGGCGTCGTCGTGATGAACACGCCGTTCGGCAACTCGATCACCACTGCCGAGCACGCCATCGCGCTGATGTTCGCGCTCGCCCGTCAGCTGCCCGAGGCCGACGCCTCCACCCAGGCGGGCAAGTGGGAGAAGAATCGCTTCATGGGGGTCGAGCTGACCTCGAAGACATTGGGGCTGATCGGCGCGGGCAATATCGGCTCGATCGTCGCCGATCGCGCGCGGGGCCTCCGGATGAAGGTGATCGCGTACGATCCCTTCCTCACGCCCGAGCGCGCGGTCGAGCTCGGGATCGAGAAGGTGACGCTGGACGATCTGCTCGCCCGCGCCGACTTCATCACGCTGCACACCCCACTGACCGACCAGACGCGCAACATCCTCAGCCGCGAGAATCTGGCCAAGACCAGGAAGGGCGTGCGTATCATCAATTGCGCGCGCGGCGGGCTGATCGATGAGGCGGCGCTGAAGGATGGGCTCGATTCGGGCCATATCGGGGGCGCCGCGCTCGACGTGTTCGTCACCGAGCCGGCGAAGGAATCGCCGCTGTTCGGCACGCCGGGCTTCGTTTCCACCCCGCATCTGGGCGCGTCGACGACGGAGGCGCAGGTCAACGTCGCGATCCAGGTCGCCGAGCAGATGGCCGACTTCCTCGTCTCGGGCGGCGTCACCAACGCGCTCAACATGCCGAGCCTCTCGGCCGAGGAAGCGCCCAAGCTCAAGCCGTACATGGCGCTCGCCGAGAAGCTCGGCAGCCTGGTCGGCCAGCTCGCGCACGACGCGCTGGGCGGAATCGCCATCGAGGTGGAGGGCGCCGCCGCGCAGCTCAACCTCAAGCCGATCTCGGGCGCGGTGCTCGCCGGGCTGATGCGGGTCCATTCGGACACGGTCAACATGGTCAACGCGCCATTCCTCGCCAAGGAACGGGGCCTCGACGTGCGCGAGGTGCGCCACGACCGAGAGGGCGACTATCACACGCTGGTGCGGGTGACGGTCGACACGCAGGAGGGGCCGAAGTCGGTCGCTGGCACGCTGTTCGGCAACGCCGCGCCGCGTCTGGTCGAGCTGTTCGGCATCAAGGTCGAAGCCGATCTGCAGGGCGATATGCTCTATGTCGTCAACGAAGATGCGCCGGGCTTCATCGGCCGGCTCGGCCAGACTTTGGGCGAAGCGGGCGTGAATATCGGCACCTTCCACCTCGGCCGCCGCAATGCCGGGGGAGAGGCGGTGCTGCTGCTCTCGGTCGACCAGCCGGTGCCCGAGCCGCTGCTCTGGCAGCTCTGCAACCTGCCCGGCGTCAAGAAAGTGAAGGCGCTGCGCTTTTAGGGGGAAGCGATCCCACCTAACCCCGTTTGCCCTGAGCTTGTCGAAGGGCCGTCCTGCCTCCTTCGCCGCCGGGCGAAGAAGGGCGGTGCTTCGACAGGCTCGGCACGAACGGGGAGAGGTTATTTCCATCCCGGCCGACTTTGCTTTAGCGGGACGACGATGATTCCCTCCGGCCTTCTCCCCACCGGCTTTCGCGACCGGCTTCCGCCCCATGCGGACGCCGCAGCGGCGGCCGTTGGGCGGATGCTCGAGGCCGCCTTCGCGCACGGGTATGAGCGCGTTTCTCCGGCACTCGCCGAATTCGCCGATGGGCTGGCCGGTCGGTTGAAGGCGGCGCGCGCGCAGGACCTGATGCGGATGACCGATCCGGCCTCGCAGCGCACGCTGGCGCTCAGGCCCGATCTCACCGCGCAGGTCGGCCGCATCGCCGCGACCCGCATGGCGCACCATCCGCGCCCATTGCGCCTGTCCTATGCCGGCCAGGTGGTGAAGCTCCGCGCCTCGCAGCTCCGCCCCGAACGCGAGTTGCTGCAGGTCGGCTGTGAACTGGTCGGGCTCGACAGCGTCGCGGCGGCGCGCGAGGTGGTCGCGGTGGCGATCGAGGCGCTCGAAGCCGCCGGCGTGCGCGGGCTGACAATCGATTTCACCCTGCCCGATCTGGTCGACACGCTCGCCGCCGGGCCGCTCCCGCTGGCGGAGGACGAGGTCGAGGCGGTGCGCGCGCGGCTCGACGCCAAGGATGCCGGCGGGCTGGACGGCGCCGGCGCGGCCTATCTGCCGCTGATCGAAGCGGCCGGTCCGTTCGCGGCGGCGGTGGAGCGGCTGCGCGCGTTCGACAGCGCGGCCGTGCTCGCCTCCAGGCTCGACGGATTGGAGGCGATCGCCGCGTCGATCGGCGGCCGTGCGACGCTGACGCTCGATCCGACCGAACGGCACGGCTTCGAATATCAGAGCTGGCTCGGCTTCTCGATCTTCGCCGATGGCGTCGCCGGTGAGATCGGCCGCGGCGGCAGCTATATGATCGTGCGTGACAGCGGCGAGGAGCCGGCGGTCGGCTTCTCGCTCTATATCGACCCGCTGGTCGATGCAGGGCTGGCGGCGGCGCCGAGACGGCGGCTGTTCGTCCCGCTCGGCGCCGACGCGCGCGTGGCCGAGCGGCTGCGCGCCGAAGGCTGGGTCACCGTATGCGGCCTGACGCCGGAAGACAGCGCCGAAAGGCAGATCTGCACCCATGTGCTGGTGGGTGACCGGCCCCAACCCTTGTAAGGACCGAATATGGCGAATGTGGCAGTGATCGGCGCCCAATGGGGTGACGAGGGGAAGGGCAAGATCGTCGATTGGCTCGCCGAGCGCGCCGATGTCGTCGTGCGCTTCCAGGGCGGCCACAATGCCGGGCACACGCTGGTGGTCGGCGAGAAGGTGTACAAGCTCTCGCTGCTGCCCTCGGGCATCGTCCGCGGCACGCCATCGGTGATCGGCAACGGTGTGGTGCTCGATCCATGGGCGCTGAAGGCGGAGGTCGAGAAGCTCGCCGGACAAGGCGTATCGGTCACCCCCGAGACCCTCCACATCGCCGACAATTGCGCGCTGATCCTGCCCTTCCACCGCGATCTCGACGCGCTGCGCGAGGACGCATCGGGCGCAGGCAAGATCGGCACCACGCGGCGCGGCATCGGCCCGGCCTATGAGGACAAGGTCGGCCGCCGCGCGATCCGGGTGTGCGATCTCGCGCATCTCGACCAGCTCGACGCGCAGCTCGATCGGCTGTGCGCGCACCATGATGCGCTCCGCGCCGGCTTCGGCGAACCGCCGATCGACCGCGCGCGGCTGCTCGGCGAGCTCGGGGAGATCGCCGATTTCGTGCTGCAGTTCGCCGCACCCGTGTGGAAGACGCTGAACGAGCAGCGCGCGCGGGGCCGTCGGATCCTGTTCGAAGGCGCGCAGGGCGTGCTGCTCGATATCGATCACGGCACCTATCCCTTCGTCACCTCGTCCAACACCATCGCCGGCACCGCGGCGGGCGGATCGGGGCTGGGGCCCGGCGCGGTCGGCTTCGTGCTGGGGATCGCCAAGGCCTACACCACCCGCGTCGGCTCCGGCCCTTTTCCGACCGAGCAGGACAATGAAACCGGCGAGCGGCTGGGCACGCGCGGCCACGAATTCGGCACGGTGACCGGACGCAAGCGGCGCTGCGGCTGGTTCGATTCGGTGCTGGTGCGCCAATCGGCGGCGGTCGGCGGGATCACCGGCATCGCGCTGACCAAGATCGACGTGCTCGACGGGTTCGAGGAGGTGAGGATCTGCACCGGCTACCGCCTGCGCGGCGATGAGCTGGACTATTATCCCGCCCATGCCGCCGATCAGGCCGAGGTCGAGCCGATCTACGAGACCATGCCCGGCTGGCGTGAATCGACCGCCGGCGCGCGCAGCTGGGCCGATCTGCCGGCGCAGGCGATCAAATATATCCGCCGGATCGAGGAACTGATCCAGTGCCCGGTCGCGCTGGTCTCGACCAGCCCGGAGCGCGAGGACACGATCCTGGTTCGGGATCCCTTCGCGGACTGATCCGATGACCGGCAAGGCCGCCACCAAGCTCTTGCCGCGCACCGAGGATGAAGGCGGCGCCCCGCCGCCCTCGCTCAGCGAATGGATGGCGATCATCGGGTTCGGCCTGGTGCAGTGGCCATGGCTGCTGCGCAGCCTGTCGGGCGGCAGCGGTGCCGAACGCAAGCGGCTGCTCGAACGGCTGGACCTGCCCGAACGCGCCCTGCCGGCCCTGGGCAGCTGGAAGGCCGATGCCGCGCTGCTCCACCATATCGTCGACGTGGTCGAGCGCGACCGGCCGCGGATAGCGGTCGAGCTGGGCGCGGGCGCCACCACCCTGGTCACCGCGCGCGCCTTGCAGATGCATGGCGGCGGGCAGCTGGTCAGCTTCGATCAGCATGGCGATTTCGTCGGCAAGACGCGCGCCTGGCTCGCCGAATATGGGCTGGATGCGGACATGCGCGGCGTCGCTATCGCGCGTGGGCGGACGGAGTGGCCGGGCTATTGGTATGTGTTGGACGACGTGCCCGATCGCATCGATCTGCTGACGATCGACGGGCCGCCCTGGACGATCCATCCGCTGGTGCGCGGCGGCGCGGACAGCCTGTTCGATCGGATCGGCCCGGGCGGGACCGTGCTGCTCGACGATGCGGCGCGTCCGGGCGAGCGCGTGATCGCGGCGCGCTGGGCAAAAAAATGGCCGGCGTTCGACTTCCGGCTGGACAAAGGCGGAACCAAGGGAACGCTGATCGGGACGCGGCGCCGTTGAACGCCGCGCCCCGCCAGCCGTCAACGCTCGGGGGGAGGGGCGCTTTCGGGGGTGGTCGTCGTCGTATCCGGAGTAGCCGGATCGGTCGCGCTGTCGGTTTCAGGCACGGTCGGCGTCGGCGCCTGCGGCACGTTGTCGGTGGTGTCCGGCGTGGGCGCCGGCGTCGTCGTGGTTTCGTCCTCGGTGTTGTTCTGAGGGGTGGTCTGCGGCGTCACCTGCGCGATGGCCACGGTGGACAGGCCGATAGCCGCAAGCAGTCCGATGGTTGCCGTTTTCATAGGGGTCGCTCCTCGTTAATGGCTTGAAACCAAGGCTTATGTGAGGGCGAAGGTTGCGAAAGGCGAATCCGTTCATCTTGCCGAAAGGGTCCTCCCGCCGTCAATTGTGGCGGAAACGGGGCAATCAGAGAAAGGATATCGCCAAGCAGGTGGCGATGCCGGTCACGATGTTCAGCGGAACGCCGATCTTGACGAAATCGGAGAAGCGATAGTCCCCGGCCGCATAGACGATGGTGTTGGTCTGATAGCCGACCGGCGTCGCGAAACAGGCCGACGCGCCGATCATCAGCGCGATGATCAGCGGTCGCGGGTCGACGCCCAGCTGCTCCGCCATGGCGATGGTGACGGGCGTCAGCAGCGCCGCCACGGCGTTGTTGCTGAGCAGCTCGGACAGGATCAGCGCGAAGAAATAGACGATGAACACCAGCGCCCAGGGTGGTGCGGAGGTCAGCACCGGCCCGGCCCAATAGACCATCAGCGAGACCGCGCCCGAACGCTCGAGCGCCAGCCCGACCGCCAGCATGGCGAAGATCAGCAGCAGCACGCTGCCGTCGATCGTCGCCCACGCCTCCTCGCCGTCGATGCAGCGCGTGACCAGGATGACGCCGATCGCGAGCACTGCGGCGACGCCGATGCTGACGATGTTGAGTGCGGCGAGGGTGACGACGCCGACCAGCGACAGGATGGCGATCCACGCCTTGTTGCGTCGGAAGGCGCGTGTGCGGGAGACATCGACGCCCAGGATGTGCGGATTGTCGCGCAGCCCGTCGATCTGCGCCGGACCGCCGACGACGAGCAACCTGTCCGCCCCGCGGATGCGGACATTGGCGAGATCCGGCCCCGCCTGGTGCCCCGGCCGGTCGATGCCGATGATGCGCGCGCGCAGCTTCTGCAGGAACGGAATGTCCGCCAGCCGCTGGCCGATCGAGGGATGGATGGGAGAGACCATCGCCTCCACCACGACATCGTCTTCGTCCGGCACGCCCGAACCGATGCCGATGCCGAAGCGGCCGGATTCGTGCAGCGTCATCAGCGTGGCGCCGTCGGTGCGCACCACCATCCGATCGCCGGCGGCCAGCGTCCAGCTTTCCAGCTCGGGGCCGCGCACGACGGTATTGCCGCGCCGAATGCCGACAAGCCGGGTCGAACGGTTGAACAGCTTGAATGCGGTGGGCGGCTCGCCGATCCGTTCTTCGTCGGGAAGGATGACGAGCTCGGTCAGGTAGTCGACCGCGTCGCTGCCGGCCGGGCCGCCCACCGGTTTGTCGGAGGGGAGAAGCCACCACAAGAGCGCCATGGTGACCATGCCCGATGCGGCCGTGACGAGGCCATAGGGCGTGATCTCGAAGATACCGAAGCGCTGCAGGCCCTGTTCGCGCGCGATGCCGTCGACGACAAGGTTGGTCGATGTGCCGATCAGCGTCAGCGTGCCGCCCAGCACCGCGGCGATCGAGAGGGGCATCAGCAGCTTCTTGGGGCTGATGCCGGTGGTTTCGGCCAGCTTGAACATGATCGGCATGAGGATCACGACGACCGGCGTGTTGTTGAGGAAGGCGGAAGCGACCAGCGCGCCCAGCAGCACCTCGGCGATGGCGAGGCGCGGATGCTTGTCGGCGCGGGCCATGATGAGCTCGCCCACCCGGTTCATCACGCCGGTGCGGATCAGCGCGCCCGACAGCACGAACATGGCGCCGATGACGATCGGCGCGGAATTGGAGAAGACCGAATACATCCCCTCCGCATCGAGGATACCGAGCGCGAGATAGGCGCAGGCGCCGAGGATCGCGACCACTGTCGCCGGATAGCGCTCCAGCGCGAAACCGATGAAGATGATGCCCAGGATGACCAGGCTGATGATCGCCTGGTTGGTTTCGACAAAGGCGCGCAGGATGTCGATCATGTCCGTCGTCCCGACGCTGGCCTCGATCGGCAAGCGCGACCTGGCATGTGCCGCAAACACAGCAGCCCCTGCCTGCGCAGGGGCGAAGGAAGTGAGATCATTCGCCGCACTGGGCGCGGTGGAGCAGCTTCTGATCGGCCAGCACGAGCGCCATCATCGCCTCGACCACGGGCACGCCGCGAATGCCGACGCAGGGGTCGTGGCGGCCCTTGGTCGCGATCTCGGTCGCCTCGCCTTCGCGCGTGATCGTCTCGACCGGGGTCAGGATCGAGCTGGTCGGTTTGAACGCGACGCGCAGGCGCACCGGCTGCCCGGTCGAGATGCCGCCCGCGATGCCGCCGGCATGGTTGGCAAGGAAACGGGGGCCGTCCTCGCCCGGCCGCATCGCGTCGGCATTCTGCTCGCCGGTCAGCCGCGCCGCCGCGAAGCCGTCGCCGATCTCGACGCCCTTGACCGCGTTGATCGACATCGCCGCGGCGGCAAGCTCGCTGTCCAGCTTGGCGTAGATCGGCGCGCCCCAGCCGGCGGGCACGCCGGCCGCCTCGCACGCGACCACCGCGCCCAATGACGATCCCGATTTGCGCGCGCCGTCCACCAAGGCCTCCCACCGTCCTGCAGCAGAAACATCCGGGCAGAAGAAGGGGTTCCTGCCGATCTCGTCGACGTCGAACGAAGCCGGGTCGATCGCATCGCCGCCGATCTCCTCGACCCAGCCGCGAATGGTCACCTCGGAAACAATCAGCCGGGCGATCGCGCCGGCGGCGACGCGCGCGGCGGTCTCCCGCGCCGAGCTGCGCCCGCCGCCGCGCGGATCGCGAAAGCCGTATTTGGCGTCATAGGCGTAATCGGCATGCCCCGGCCGGTAGGCGCGCGCGACTTCGGAATAATCCTTGGAACGCTGGTCCACATTCTTGATCATCAGCGAAATCGGCGTGCCGGTGGTGCGCCCTTCATAGACGCCGGAGAGGATCCGCACCTGATCGGGCTCGCGCCGCTGCGTGGTGAAGCGCGACGTTCCCGGCCGGCGCTTGTCGAGCCACGGCTGGATGTCGTCTTCCGACAGCGCGATCCCCGGCGGACAGCCGTCCACCACCACCCCCAGCGCCGGTCCGTGGCTCTCTCCCCAGGTGGTGAAGCGAAGAACGCGGCCGAAGCTGTTCCAGCTCACGCCAGCGCGATGTCCGGCGCGTCCTCGGCCTTCATGCCGATGACGTGATATCCCGCGTCGACATGGTGCGTCTCGCCGGTCACCCCGCTTGCCAGATCGCTCAGCAGATAGAGGCCCGCGCCGCCGACGTCCTCGATCGTCACGTTGCGCTTCAAGGGACTGTTGAGCTCGTTCCATTTGAGGATCAGGCGGAAATCGCCGATGCCCGACGCCGCCAGCGTCTTGATCGGCCCGGCGGAGATCGCGTTCACCCGGATATTGTCGCGGCCCAGATCGACCGCGAGATACTGCACGCTGGTCTCCAGCGCCGCCTTGGCCACGCCCATCACGTTGTAGTGCGGGATGACCTTCTCCGCGCCGTAATAGCTCAAGGTCAGCAGGCTGCCGCCCTCCGGCATCATCTTCGCCGCGCGCTGGCAGACCGCGACGAAGGAATAGACGCTGATGTTCATCGTCATCAGGAAATTGTCGAGGCTGGTGTCGACATAGCCGCCGCGCAGCTCGTTCTTGTCGGAAAAGCCGATCGCGTGGACGACGAAGTCGATCGTCGGCCAGCGTTCCGCCAGCGTGGCGAAGGTCTTGTCGAGCTCGGCCATGTCGCTGACATCGCAATCGATCAGGAAATCGGCGCCGACCTGTTCCGCCAGCGGCCGCACGCGCTTCTCCATCGCCTCGCCCTGATAGCTGAACGCGAGCTCCGCGCCATGCTCGGCGAGCTTCTTCGCGATGCCCCATGCGAGCGAGCGATCATTGGCCAGGCCCATGATCAACCCGCGCTTGCCTGCCATCAACCCGCTCACTTGGTCACTCCCTGATCGTCCGGCGGTTCCGGGTCGCCATCTAGCTCCGCTTCGGGCGTCTCCGCCAGCGCCGCGTTGAGCTCGGCCCCCATAACCACGCCGAGGCCGACGAGAAAGAAGAAGATCAGCGCGATCATCACCCCCGCCAGGCTGCCATAGGTCAGGTCGTAGCTGCCGAGATAGGAGAGCGCGACGGGCAGCAGCGCGGTCACGCCCAGCCACCAGACCGTCGTCGCCAGCGCGCCCGGCCATTTCGGGCAGCTGCTGCTGCGATAGCGGCGCGGGGTGAGCGAATAGAACATGAAGTACATCGCGGCGAACAAGGCGACGCCGGGCGCCGCGCGCATCGCTGAGATCAGGCTCGCCGTGTCCGAGGCGAAGGGAAGCACGCGCACGATGAACTGCTCGATGCCGACGAGCACCACCTGGAAGCTGAACGCGATCAGCACCAGGATCACCGATCCGATGATCAGCCCGATCGAGCCCAGGCGATATTCCCAAAAGGGCCGGGTGAACTTCACGCCATAGGCGCGGCGCAATATGTCTCGGATCGTCTCGATGAAGCTCGCCGTGGTCCACAGGCCGACCAGCGCGCCGAACCACAGGAGCGAGCCCGATCGGGCGGACAGCACGTCGACGATCGGCTTCTGCAGCACCTGGGCGACATCGGGCGGCACGGTGCGCAGGAACGCCTCCACCGTGTGCAGGCTCTCCTCGCTCTGGCCGAACAGCCGGGCGATCGCCGCGGCGACGATGAAGAAGGGAAACAGCGTCAAGAGCGCCAGATAGGCGAGGTTTCCGGCATGGACGAAGCCGTCGTTATAGACGCCGACGAACACCCGCTTGGCCACCTCGAAGGGATAGCTGCCCGGGCGGATGCGATCGATCTGCTTGCCGAAGTGACGGCGGGCCTCGGCCAGCCGCTTGCGGCGTTCCTCGGGCGATTGCGGGGAGATATCCTGCATCAGGAGGTCAAACGCCGAGATTCCCTCGGGGGTTGCCGCCGTTCTTGCCCGGCCAGCCCTGGACGAACTCGACCAGCGCATCGTCGTCGACCGGCAGATCGACCATCAGCGTCACGAACTGGTCGCCGCGCTGGCCGTCCTTGCGGGTGAAGCCCTTGCCCTTCAGCCTGAGCGTCTTGCCGGAGCTGGAGCCTTTGGGAATGGTCAGCATCACCGCGCCGTCCACCGTCGGCACGCGCACGCTTGCGCCCAGCACCGCCTCGGCCAGGCTGATCGGCAGGTCGAGCCGGATGTCGTCGCCGGTGCGGGTGAAGAAGCGGTGCGGCTCGACCGCGATGGTGACGATGCCGTCGCCCGGGCCGCCCGGACCCTGCTGGCCCTTGCCGGTCAGGCGCATCTGGGTGCCGTCCTCCAGCCCGGGGGGCAGCTTCAGGTCGATCGTCTTGCCGTCGGCAAGCGTGATCCGCTGGGTCTTGAGGGTCGCGGCATCGGCGAAGGGCACGCTCAGGCGATAGGCGATATTGGCGCCCTTGGGCTGCTGGCGGCGGCCGAAGCCGCCGAACCCGCCGCGCGCGCCGTTCTCCTGCCTGCCGCCGCCGAACAGATCGGCGAACAGGTCGCTCACGTCGACGCGCTCGCCGCCGAAGTCGAACGATCCGCCACCCGGCCCGCGTCCGGCGAAGCCGCCGCCCGGGCCGCGCTGTCCATAGCCGAAGGGCGCGGTCGGGTTGCCGTCGGCGTCGATCTCGCCGCGGTCGAACCGCGCGCGCTTGTCCTTGTCGGTCAGCAGGTCATAGGCCGCCGTCACCTGGCTGAAGCGCTCGGCCGCCTTGGGATTGTCCTTGTTGCGGTCGGGATGGAGCTGCTTGGCGAGGCTGCGATACGCCTTCTTGATCTCGGCCTCGCTCGCGCCGCGCGCCACGCCCAGTGTTGCGTATGGATCAGCCATGGATGGTCCTCATCGGTCCCATGTCGGCGAGGAACGCGCGGCGATCAAGTGCCACCGGCGGCTTCCCGCGGCGCGACGTCGACCGACACCGTGATCGACTGGGCGTTGGCGCCCAGGAAGATGCCGTCGATCGGGGCGACATCACCGTAATCCTTGCCGATCGCCATGACGATGTGATCGCCCGCCATGAAGATGCCGTTGGTCGGATCGAAGCCGATCCAGCCCCGCCGCTCGCCGCACCACACGAGCGCCCAGGCATGCGTCGCATCGGCGCCGACCAGCCGCGCCTGGCCGGGCGGCGGATAGGTGCGGATATAGCCGGAGACATAGGCGGCGCTCAGGCCGGCGGCGCGCAGGCCGGAAATCATGATCTGCGCGAAATCCTGGCACACGCCGCGTCTGAGCGCGAACGCCTCGGCGGGCGTCGTCGAAACCGTGGTCGAACCCGACTGATAGGTGAAATCGCCCTGGATGCGGCGGGCGAGCGCGAGGCAGGCCTCCACCACCGGCCGGTCTGGCGCCAGTTCCTCCGCGCACCAGGCGCCGATACCGGCATCGAGCGGGATCAGCGGCGAAGGATAGAGGAACTCGGCGGGGCCGGTGGGGCAGGGATCGCGGCTGGCGCGCGCTTCGGCCGCCACCTCGCCGATCGTGGGATCGTCGGGCAGGATCAGCGGCACCGCGCGGTCGACGCGCACCTCGGCGATGCTCTCGATCTCGAGCGAGCGCACCGATTCGCCGATCACGACGCGCGTCACATGCGCCAGCCGCCCCGAATTGCGCGCGGTCGCGGTGCGGCCGCCGGGACGCACCTCCAGGCTGTGGCATTCGAGCACCTGCCCGGCCCAGGCGATCGGCTCCAGCCGCAGGTTGCACCGGGCGAAGCGCACCGGTCCGGCATAGTCGAAGCGGGTGGTGTGGCGGATGTCGTAGATCACGCCAGCGTCAGCCCCGCCGCGCGCAGCGGCTCGGCCCCTTGCAGGAAATAGCGCCCGGCGACCAGGTCGGAGATCGCCATCAGCCGGCGCTCGATGTCGCGCAGCTGGCGGCTCTCGACCCCGCCCGCCTCCATCGCGCGCACCTGCCCGGCGAGCGCGACCGCCGCGGCCTGTTGCGGTTCGGCCATGCCGTCGTCGCCCAGCACCGGCAGGTCGCACAGGTGCCGCTCCACCCGTTCGACGCAGCTGGCGATGGCGCGCGGATTATTGGGATCGAGCGCGACCAGGTCGACCACCGGCAGCCGCGCCAGGCCCATCGGATAGCGCTGGCGGTAGGTGATCTGCGCGTCGGCCAGGTCGAGCAGCACGGTCAGGTCGTCGGCGCTCGCATCGACGCGCCCGAATATCTGGAGGTGGCGGGCCGCCGCCAGCGGACGCTCGATATGCCGGCCGAGATCGTGGAACCGCCACGCATCGGTTCGCCCCATATGCGCGGCGAAGATGCCGGCGAGCGCCATCAGCCTGCGCTGCAGCGTTCCGCTGCGGTCGGCGAGCGTGCCGCGCATCGGGAAGGGCGCGTCGAGCAGGCGGATGGTGTCGGCGGACAGGCGTTCGCGCGATCCGCCGCCGATCGCGCGGGCGGAGGCCATCAGCGCTTTCAGCCCGCCGCCATGCTCGCCCCCCTCGAACGCGGCGCGGGCGAGGGACGTCAACTCGCCGCGCCTGAGCGGCGCCTTGGGCAACAGTTCGCCGGGCGGGGTCAGCAGGCCGGCGAGGCGCGCCAATGTCTGCGGCCCCAGCGCCGCGCTGGCGTCGGCGTCGACCGAGGCGCCGACGACGACGCGGATCGCCGCGAGCAACGCTTCGGCGCGTTCCAGATAACGCCCCAGCCAATAGAGATTGTCGGCGACGCGGCTGGGCAGCGTGCCCGGGTTGCGGCGGATGCGCACGGTGTCGCTGTCGGGCAGCAGCGAGATCGCGGGCACGCGGTCAGGGCCGTGCACGCCGACATCGGCCGACCAGGCGCCGTCCCCCATCACCGCCGCGCGCGGGTCGGCGGTGTCGCCGATGCGGGCGAAGCCGCCGGGCAGCACGGTCCATTCGCCATGCGCATCGCGCGCGGCGAACACGCGCAGCGAAAACGGCCGCGGCGCCAGCGCGCCGTCGATGACGACGGGCATGGTCGAAAGCCGCACCACCTCCTGCCCGACATAGTCCTGCGGACGCCGCGACATGTCGGTAAGCAGCGCCTCGCGCGGCCCGCCGGTGATTTCCGCGCCCAGCCGCGCGCGTCCTTCGGGCAGGCCGAGCGGGCTCGCGGCGAAGGCCGGGCCGATCAGCATCGAATCGAAATTCTCGATCACCTGCGCCGCCTCGCGCGGCTGGCCGCACCACCAGGTGGCGATGTTGGGAATGGCCAGATCGGCGCCGGTCAGCCGCCGCGCCAGCTTGGGCAGGAAGGCGGCGATCGCCGGGCTTTCGAGCGCGCCCGCGCCGGGCGCGTTGGCGATCACTGTGTTGC
This sequence comes from Sphingomonas gilva, assembly GCF_003515075.1. Taxonomy (GTDB): domain Bacteria; phylum Pseudomonadota; class Alphaproteobacteria; order Sphingomonadales; family Sphingomonadaceae; genus Sphingomonas; species Sphingomonas gilva. The sequence continues at coordinate 643,790 of NZ_QWLV01000002.1, read as the reverse complement.
CCGCGGCATAGGCGTCGAACAGCCCGGCGACGCCGATCTGCGAATGGCTGTCGAAGGCGAGCGGATCGAGCCAGCGCGGATCGATCTGCCGCCACACCGCGTCGATCCGTTTCAGCCCGGCGATGGTGCGGACATAGAGCTGCTCGTCATGCACCGCCAGATCGGCGCCCTCGACCAGCAGCAGCCCGAGATAGCGGGCGAGATGCGCCTGCTCGGCATAGCTCTGGTTGAAGCGGCCGGGGGTCAGCAGCGCGATGCGCGGATCGCTTCGCCGGCACGCCGCGCCGATGCCCGCGCGCAGCGCCTCGAAAAAGGGCGCGTGGCGGCGCAGGTTGAGCCGGCCCTGCAATCCGCCGAGCACGCGCGACACGGCGAGGCGGTTCTCCAGCGCATAGCCGGCGCCGATCGGCGCGCGCAGATGATCGGCGAGCACGCGCCACTCGCCGGTCGGCCCGCGGCCGAGATCGGCGGCGAAGACATGGAGGTGGTGCCCGCCGGGCGGCGCGATGCCGACCAGCTGGCGCAGGAAATGCGGGCTTCCGGCGATCAGCGCGGCGGGTATGACGCCCGCGGAGACCAGCTTCGCCTCGCCGTAAATATCCCGGAGCAGCGTCTCCATCAGCCCGGCGCGCTGGGCGATTCCCTGGGCGATGCCGTTCCATTCGTCGCGCTCGATCAGCAGCGGGACGGGGGATAGCGGCCAGGGACGCTCCTCCTCTTCGCCCAGGATGCGATAGCCGGTGCCGATATCCTCGGTCTGACGCAGAACCCGCTCGCGCGCGGCGGACAGGTCGTCGCCCACCAGCCCGGCAAGCTCCTCGAACATCGCGACCCAGGGCGCGAGATCGCGCCGCATCGCCTCGCTGAGCACGTCGCTGCCGGGCGCTCGCCCGACATAGCCGTCGATCCAGCGCCTGGCGTGGGTGCCGGCGTCGAACAGGCTGGGTTCGGGGGCGTCAGCCATGGGTGGATCCCGGATTGCGCGCGCGGATGATGGCGCCTCTCCCCGAATTGGTCGCGCTCCTCGACTCAACACGCAAAGCCGCTGCGGTGCAATGGGGAATGCGAATCCCGTCGCCCCTGCGAAGGCAGGGGCCTCAGGCGGCATGGGCGAGGCCGGATGTGCCACAGACTGCGCGGCCCCCGCCTTCGCGGGGGCGACGGGCGTCAGAGATCCGGCAAAATCTGGTCGCTCACCCCCCAGCCGCGCAAGCCTCGCCCGCGCGCGCGTTCCAGAAGCGTGTCCGTGTCGCGGATCGAATAGATGTTCGCGCCCTCCACATCCTTCAGCTCGGCCCAGGTGATCGGCGCGGCGACCGGCGCGCCGGCGCGCGCGCGGGCCGAATAGGGCATGATCGCGGTCGATCCGCGCTGGTTCCTCAGCCAATCGAGGAAGATGCGCCCCTTGCGCTTGGCCTTGGACATGGTCGCGGTGAAGCGGTCCGGGTCGTCCGCTGCCATCGCCCGCGAAAAGCGTTCGGCGAAGCCGGTGAAGCGCTCCCAGTCAGCCTCGGGCGCGAGCGGAACGACGACGTGCACCCCCTTGCCGCCCGACAGCATCGGAAAGCTGGTGAGGCCGAGATCGCCCAGCACCGTCTTCAGCTTCTCCGCCGCCTTCACCACCTTGTCGAAGTCCAGCCCCTCGTCGGGATCGAGGTCGAACACCATCCGGTCGGGGCGGTCGAGCGTCGCGACCGACGACGCCCAGCCATGGAACTCGATCGTCCCCATCTGCACGCACTGGAGGATGCCGGTGGCGTCATCGACGTACAGATAGTCCTCGGTCCCGCCCTTCTTCTCCCTGATCGGCACATGCTTGACCGCCTCGCCGAAGCTGCCCGAATCATGCTTCTGGAAAAAGCAATGCTTGGCCCGCCCCTGCGGGCAGCGCACCAGGCTGATCGGACGACTGCCGACCCAGGGCAGCATCAGCGGCGCGACGGCGGCCGCGTAGGCGGCGAGATCGCCCTTGGTGAGCTTTTCGCCCGGGAAGATCACCCGGTCGGGATTGGTGATCTTGACCGGCAGCGTTGCCAGCTCGGGCGTCGCCGCGGGCGCCTCCGCCCTCACCTCGGCGGCGGGCTTGTCGCCGCGCAGGCCGATGAAGCTCGCATGGCGGATGACGCCGTCGGCGGTGAACTCGCCGAAGGCCACCTCGGCGACCAGCTTGGGGCTGACCCAATGCGCCTTGCGCGCGATCGCGCGCGGCACCTCGACCGGCGCGGACTTGCGCGCCAGCTTGTCGAAGCGGTCGCGCAGATCGGCGATGGTGTCCGTGTTGAAACCGGTGCCGACCTTGCCCGCATAGCGCAGCCCGCCCTCCTCGTTGAGCGCGAGCAGCAGCGAGGAGAAGCCGCGCCCCTTGGCCGAGCTTTCGTTCCAGCCGATGATGACGAACTCCTGCCGCCGCGTGCATTTGACCTTGAGCCACGATTTGGTGCGGACCGAACGATAGGGCGCGTCGGCGCGCTTGCAGACGATGCCCTCATAGCCTTCATCGCACATCGCATCGAACAGCTTCTCGCCCGCGCCGACGATATGCTCGGCGAACTGGATCGTGCCCGACGCCGGGATCAGCGGCCGCAGCCGCTCCTTGCGCTGGATGTTGGGCAGCTTGCGCAGGTCGGTCCCGTCGAGGCTCAAAAGGTCGAAGGCGAACATCACCATCTCGCCGCCTTCCGAGATCGCCTGCTGCAATGTCGAGAAATCGGGCCGGCCATCCTTCAATGCGGTGATCTCGCCGTCGATCAGCGCCGATCCGACGTCGAGCGCGGCGGCCGCCTCGGCGACGCCGGGAAACTTGTCGGTCCAGTCGAGCCCGGTGCGCGTGAAGATCTTGGCCTTGCCGCCGCCCACCGCAACGATCGCGCGGTAGCCGTCATATTTGACCTCGTGCAGCCAGGCCGATCCGGTCGGCACCGAGTCCACGAGGGTGGCGAGCTGGGGCGCGACGAATTTGGGAAATCCTCCCCGGGACGGGGAGGGGGACCGTCCGGAGGACGGTGGAGGGGGCCTTCCGCGCGAACCGCTCTTGCGGCGAGCCCCCTCCACCACGCCGCTGCGCGTCGCGGTCCCCCTCCCCGTGCCGGGGAGGATTTTGCCGTCCGCGATCTCGCGCATCGTGCGGCCGGTCTTGACGCTGGTGAGGCCGGTCTGGACCAGCGTGTCGCTGCCGCCGGCCTCTTCGTCCTCGATCTTCCTCAAGAGCCAGTTCTCGCGCTTCTCGCCCGGCCGTCCCTTGATCCGCACCAGCAGCCACTCGCCCTTCATCCGCTCGCCGTCGAGGATGAAGTGGAGGTGCCCCTTGGCCAGGTCCTTGGCGGACTTGCCGGCGACCGGCGCCCAGGTGCCGACGTCCCACAGCATTACGGAGCCGCCGCCATATTCGCCCTTGGGGATCGTTCCTTCAAAATCGGCATAGGACATCGGATGGTCCTCTGTCCTGACCGCCAGCCTTTTGTCGGCGGGATCCAGGCTCGGGCCGCGCGTCACCGCCCAGCTCTTGAGCACCCCGTCCAGCTCCAGCCGGAAATCCCAGTGCAGCCGGGTCGCATCGTGCTTCTGGACGATGAAGCGGTTATCTTTGCCCTTGGCGACCTTGCCGGCGGGCTCGGCGGTCTTCGCGAAGTCCCGCTTGGCGTTGTACGTCGCCAACGGATCGGTGGCGCTTTTAGGCACGTTTCTTGGCCGGCGCGCGCTTGGCTGGCGCTTTCTTGGGCGCGGCCTTCTTCGCCGGGGCCCGCGCGCCGCTTTCGACCGACTTCTTGAGCGCCGCCATCAGATCGACGACGTTGCTGCCCGACGGGCGCGCCTCGTCCTCGTCGGTCGAGACGATCTTCTTGCCCTTGGCCTTGCGCTTTTTGGCGACCAGCGCTTTCAGCGCGTCGACATAGCGGTCCTTGAAGGCGTCGGCGTCGAACGGCTTGGTCTTCTTGTCGATCAGCGCGGTGGCGAGCTCGAGCAGCTCGGCGTCGGGCTTGGTGCTGCCGATGTCGCGGAAATAGCCCTGCGCGCGGCGCACCTCGTCGGCGTAGCGCAGCGTCTCCAACACCATGCCGCGCCCGCACGGCTTGATCGAGACGACATATTCGCGGCCCCGCATGGCGAGCTGGCCGATGCCGACCTTCTTCGACCGCCTGAGCGCCTCGCGCAGCACGACGAACGCCTCCTCGGCCAGGTCGTCGGCAGGGACGACGAAATAGGGCTTTTCGAAATAGAGCACGTCGATCTCGTCCGCGTCGACGAACTGGGTCAGCTCCAATGTCTTCTTGGATTCAAGCTTGACCGCCTCGATCTCCTCGGGCTCGAGCAGGACATATTCGCCCTTCTCGAACTCATAGCCCTTCTTGATCTCGTCGGCGTCGACCGCGCCCACGCCGGGGGCGACCTTCTCGTAGCGGATCGGCTTGCCGGTCGGCTCGTGGATCTGGCGGAACTGCACGCTCGCGCCCGATTTGGTTGCCGGATAGATCTCGACCGGGATCGACACCAGCGCCAGCCTGATCTGTCCCTGCCAAGTCGCGCGCGCCGCCGCCATCGCCGGTTCCTTCGTTGCGTAGGCGATTCAAAAGCGCGGGCGGCGGACTCGTTCCGTCGTGCGCCGAATTGGCTCTATTGCAACTGCTTCGCAACTGCAAAGAAAGTCCGGATTCCGGCGATTTGGGCGGTTGCCCCTGCGGCGATTAGCGCCTAGGGCCTTGCCCCGACTCCGCGGCCCGATGACGCGCGGCCGCGCCCGACCTGTGACTGATTGGAGAATGGGAGAGCTTATGGCCCGCAAGAAGATCGCGCTGATCGGCGCCGGCATGATCGGCGGCACGCTCGCCCATCTCGCCGCGATGAAGGAGCTGGGCGACATCGTCCTGTTCGACATCGCCGAGGGCACGCCGCAGGGCAAGGCGCTCGACATCGCCCAGTCCGGCCCGGTCGAGGGCTTCGACGCGGACCTCAAGGGCGCGAACTCCTATGAGGATATCGCAGGCGCGGACGTGTGCATCGTCACCGCCGGCGTGCCGCGCAAGCCGGGGATGAGCCGCGACGATCTGCTCGGCATCAACCTGAAGGTGATGAAGGCGGTGGGCGAGGGCATCAAGGCGCATGCGCCGAACGCCTTCGTCATCTGCATCACCAATCCCTTGGACGCGATGGTGTGGGCGCTGCGCGAATATTCCGGGCTGCCGCACAACATGGTGGTCGGCATGGCGGGCGTGCTCGATTCGGCGCGCTTCCGCCACTTCCTCGCCGACGAGTTCAAGGTCTCGGTCGAGGACGTCACCGCCTTCGTGCTGGGCGGGCACGGCGACACGATGGTGCCGGTGGTCGAATATTCGACCGTCGCCGGTATCCCGTTACCCGATCTCATCAAGATGGGATGGTCCACAAGCGAGAGGATCGAGAAGATTGTCCAGCGCACCCGCTCGGGCGGCGGCGAGATCGTCGGCCTCCTGAAGACCGGCAGCGCCTTCTACGCGCCCGCCACCAGCGGCATCGCGATGGCCGAGAGCTATTTGAAGGACAAGAAGCGCCTGCTCCCCTGCGCGGCGCATCTGACCGGCCAGTACGGTGTCGACGATCTCTATGTCGGCGTCCCCGTGGTGATCGGCGCCGGCGGCGTCGAGCGCGTGGTCGAGATCGATCTGAAGGACGAGGCCAAGGCCAACTTCCAGACCTCGGTCGATGCGGTCAAGGAGCTGCTGGTCGCCTGCAAGGGCATCGACAGCTCGCTCAATTAATCGCCGTCACCCCGGCGATCGCCGGGATCTCATGCGGCAGGAGATGCCGGCCTTCGCTGGCATGACGGTAAGGAAAATACGCGAATGAGCATTCTCGTCGACCGGAACACCAAGGTCATCACCCAGGGGATGACCGGCGAGACCGGCACCTTCCATACGCAACAGGCGCTCGCCTACGGCACGCAGATGGTCGGCGGTGTCACGCCGGGGAAGGGCCGGACGACGCATCTCGACCTGCCGGTGTTCGACACCGTCGCCGAAGCCGTCGCCAGGACCGGCGCGACGGCGTCCGTGATCTACGTTCCGCCGCCTTTCGCCGCCGACTCCATCCTGGAGGCGATCGACGCCGAAGTGCCGCTGATCGTGACGATCACCGAGGGCATTCCGGTGCTCGACATGGTCAAGGTCAAGCGCGCGCTGTCGGGTTCGAAGTCGCGGCTGATCGGCCCCAACTGCCCTGGCGTGCTGACTCCGGGCGAGTGCAAGATCGGCATCATGCCTGGCTCGATCTTCTCCAAGGGTTCGGTCGGCGTCGTCTCGCGCTCGGGCACGCTCACCTATGAGGCGGTGTTCCAGACGACCAACGAGGGGCTGGGCCAGACCACCGCGGTCGGCATCGGCGGCGATCCGGTCAACGGCACCAACTTCATCGACGTGCTCGAGCTGTTCCTGGCCGACGACGAGACCAAGTCGATCATCATGATCGGCGAGATCGGCGGATCGGCCGAGGAGGAGGCGGCGCAGTTTCTGAAGGACGAGGCGAAGCGTGGGCGCAAGAAGCCGATGGTCGGCTTCATCGCCGGCCGCACCGCGCCGCCGGGCCGCCGCATGGGCCATGCCGGAGCGATCGTCTCGGGCGGCAAGGGCGGCGCCGAAGACAAGATCGCGGCGATGGAGGAAGCGGGCATCCGCGTGGCGGATAGCCCAAGCGAACTCGGCACGACGCTGAAGGCGGTGTTGGCGGGATAACGCCGTCGCTCCCGCGAAGGCGGGAGCCTCAGGCGGCAAGGGTGAGCGTGGATGTGCCACCCACCCAGCGGCCCTTGCCTTCGCAGGGGCGACGGAGATGAGGCCATGACGTTAGAAGGCCAGGATTTCAGCGAGATCGCGGGACAGGTGAGCCCCGCCTTCATCGACACGCTCTATGCCCGTTTTCGCGAAAGCCCGGACTCGGTCGAGCCCGCCTGGCGCGCGATGTTCGAGGGGCTGGAGGGGCATGCGAGCGGCCCGAGCTGGGCCAATCCGCGCTGGCTGGTGCGCGACACCGACGCGCTGACCGCCGCGCTCGACCCCACCCAGATGGAACCCGCGCCCGCGCCCGCGAAGAAGGGCGCCGCGCCTGCTTCTGCGCCGGCTGCGCCCGCGATCGACGTCACCAAGGCGGCGGCGGATGCGATCCGCATGCAGATGCTGATCCGCACCTACCGGGTGCGCGGACATCTCGCCGCCGATCTCGATCCGCTGGGGCTCAGCCAGCATGAGTTGCCCGCTGACCTAACCCCCGAATATCACGGCTTCGCCGGCGCCGATCTCGACAAGCCGGTCTATCTCGGCGGCACGCTCGGGCTCGACTGGGCGAGCGTCACCGAGGTCGTCGCGATCCTGCGCGCCAATTACTGCGGCAAGGTCGGCCTCGACTACATGCACATCGCCGATGTCGAGGAACGCCGCTTCCTCCAGGAGCGGATGGAGGGCCGCGACAAGGCCATCGAGTTCACGCCAGAGGGCAAGAAGGCGATCCTCGCCAAGGTGATCGAGGCCGAGCAGTGGGAAGGCTTCCTCGGCAAGAAATATGTCGGGACCAAGCGCTTCGGGCTCGACGGCGGCGAGGCGATGATCCCCGCGCTCGAAAGCGTCATCAAATATGGCGGCCAGTACGGCGTGCGTGAGATCGTCTTCGGCATGGCCCATCGCGGCCGGCTGAACGTGCTGGCCAATGTGATGGCCAAGCCCTTCCGCACGATCTTCCACGAATTCGCCGGCGGCTCCGCCAATCCCGACGATATCGGCGGTTCAGGCGACGTGAAGTACCATCTCGGGACCAGCACCGATCGCGAGTTCGACGGAATCACCGTCCATATGTCGCTGGTGCCCAACCCCTCGCATCTGGAAGCGGTCAACCCCGTCGTGCTGGGCAAGACGCGCGCGATCCAGACGATCCGTGACGATCTCAAGAACCATGACGAGGTGCTGCCCGTCCTGATCCACGGCGACGCCGCCTTCGCGGGGCAGGGGATCGTGTGGGAATGCCTCGGCTTCTCCGGCATCCGTGGGTACAACACCGGCGGCTGCGTCCATTTCATCATCAACAACCAGATCGGCTTCACCACCTCGCCCCAATTCGCGCGGTCCTCGCCTTATCCGTCGGATGTGGCGAAGGGCGTCCAGGCGCCGGTGTTCCACGTCAACGGCGACGACCCCGAGGCGGTGACCTTCGCCTGCAAGATGGCGATCGAATTCCGCCAGCGGTTCGACAAGGACGTGGTGATCGACATGTGGTGCTACAGGCGCTTCGGCCACAATGAGGGCGACGAGCCGAGCTTCACCCAGCCGCTGATGTATGCGGAGATCAGGAAGCACCCGCCGGTCAGCCGCATCTATGGCGATCGCCTGGTCGCCGAAAAGGTGATCGACGCTGGATGGGTGGACGGCCACGCCCGGGAATTCACCGCGCATCTCGACGGCGAATTCGAAGGCGCCAAGGGGTACAAGCCCAACAAGGCGGACTGGTTCGCCGGGCGCTGGTCGGGCCTCCACATGCCCGCCGATCCCGAGACCGCGCGGCGCAGCGTCGATACCGGCATCGACAAGAAGCTGTTCGACAGCCTGGGCCGTACGTTGACCGAGGTGCCCGAGGGGCTGGCGATCCACAAGACGCTGGGCCGCATCCTCGAGGCCAAACGGCAGATGTTCGCGAGCGGCGAGGGCTTTGACTGGGCGACCGGCGAGGCGCTGGCGTTCGGATCGTTGCTCTCCGAAGGGTACGGCGTGCGCCTGTCGGGCCAGGATTCGGGGCGTGGCACGTTCAGCCAGCGCCACGCCATCTGGATCGACCAGACCGACGAGCGCAAATATCTGCCGCTCGGGGAAGTGCCCCATGGCCGCTGCGAGGTGCTCGACAGCCCGCTTTCCGAATATGGCGTGCTCGGCTTCGAATATGGCTACGCCATGGCCGATCCCAAGACGCTGGTGATGTGGGAGGCGCAGTTCGGCGATTTCGCCAACGGCGCACAGATCATGATCGACCAGTTCATCGCCAGCGGAGAGGCCAAGTGGCTGCGCGCCAACGGCCTCGTGCTGCTGCTGCCGCACGGCTATGAAGGGCAGGGGCCGGAGCATTCTTCGGCGCGGCTGGAGCGGTTCCTGCAGCTGTGCGCCCAGGACAACATGCAGGTGGCGAACTGCACCACGCCGGCCAATTACTACCACCTGCTGCGCCGCCAGATGCATCGCAACTTCCGCAAACCCCTGGTGGTGATGACGCCCAAATCGCTGCTGCGGCACAAGCTCGCGGTGTCGAAGGCGGAAGATTTCCAGGGCGACAGCCACTTCATGCGCATCGTCTCTGATCCGTCGGCGCCGGCGGACAAGGATGTGAAGCGGCTGGTGCTGTGTTCGGGCAAGGTCGCCTATGATCTGATCGAGGCGCGCGACGCGGCGGGCGACAAGAACACCGCGATCGTCCGCATCGAGCAGCTCTATCCCTTCCCGGCGGAGCCGTTGGCGGTGCGCCTCAAGCGCATGACCAATCTAGAGGACGTCGTCTGGGCGCAGGAGGAGCCGAAGAACAACGGTTCGTGGTTCTTCGTCGAGCCGTTCATCGAGGAATGCCTGGCGGCCGCCGGCCGCAAGGTCGCCCGCGCGCGCTATGCCGGCCGCGCGGCGGCGGCATCGCCCGCGACCGGGCTGATGAAGCGCCACCAGATCGAGCAGGGCGCGCTTGTCGCAGAGGCGCTCGGCCACAATGTCCGTGAAGAAATCCGCAAATTGCGCAAAGGTTGACCCTCCCCATGGCCACCGAAGTCACCGTGCCCACGCTGGGCGAATCGATCACCGAAGCCACTTTGGGCGAATGGCTCAAGCAGCCGGGCGACGCCGTCGCTGCGGATGAGCCCATCGCCAGCCTGGAGACCGACAAGGTCTCGGTCGAGGTGCCCGCGCCCGTCGCCGGCGTGATGGGCGAGCACGCGGTCAAGCCCGGCGACACCGTCGCGGTCGGCGCGATGATCGCGACGATCGAAGCCGGCGATGGGGCCGCTCCGGCGAAGAAGGAAGCGCCGGCGGGCGAGACCAAGGGCAATGCCGATAACTCGGACGAAGCCAGGACCGGTGAGGGCAAGGGTCCGGCCGAGCAGATTCGCGAGCGCGAGCAGGACGCCCCGGCGGGCGATACGCCCGCGGCGCTGTCGCCCTCGGTCCGCCGCGCGATCCTGGAGCACGGGGTCGATCCGGCGACGATCAAGGGCACCGGCAAGGACGGGCGCATCACCAAGGACGATGTCGTCGCTGCGGCGGCCAAGCCCGCGCCTTCGACCTCCGCACCGGTCGAGGCTGCGCCGGTTGCGGCCTCCGCGCCGTCGGGACGCAAGGAGGAGCGCGTCCGCATGACGCGCCTGCGCCAGACCATCGCCAAGCGGCTGAAGGAAGCGCAGAACACCGCCGCGATCCTCACCACCTTCAACGATTGCGACATGACCGCGGTCGTGGAGGCGCGCGCCAAATACAAGGATTTGTTCGAAAAGAAGCACGGCGTCCGCCTCGGTTTCATGGGCTTCTTCGTGAAGGCCGCGTGCATGGCGCTGAAGGACGTGCCCAGCGTCAACGCCTCGATCGAGGGCGAAGAGATCGTCTATCACGACTATGCCGATATCTCGGTCGCGGTCTCCGCGCCGGGCGGCCTCGTCGTGCCGGTGATCCGTGACGCCGATCAGATGTCGGTCGCCGAGGTCGAGAAGACCATCGGCGATTTCGGCAAGCGGGCCAAGGACGGCACGCTCAAGATGGAGGAGATGAAGGGGGGCACCTTCACCATTTCCAACGGCGGCGTGTTCGGCAGCCTGATGTCCACCCCGATCATCAATCCGCCGCAGTCTGGCGTGCTCGGCCTTCACCGCATCGAGGACCGCGCGGTGGTGGTGGACGGCCAGATCGTCATCCGCCCGATGATGTATCTGGCGCTCAGCTACGACCACCGCCTGGTCGACGGGCGCGAGGCGGTGACGTTCCTCGTTGCGCTCAAGAACGCGATCGAGGACCCGACGCGCATCCTGATCGATCTGTAAGCGCGCGAACGACACACCATATTCCGTTCGGGCTGAGCTTGTCGAAGCCCTGTTCTTCTTCTCGAACGGTGCAAGGAAGTACGGCCCTTCGACAAGCTCAGGGCAAACGGAGTTAGGTATGGCAGAGCAGTACGACTTCGACGTCCTCGTGATCGGTGCCGGCCCGGGCGGCTATGTCGCGGCGATCCGCGCGGCGCAGCTGGGCCTCAGCGTCGCCTGCGCCGAAGGGCGCGAGACGCTGGGCGGCACCTGCCTCAATGTCGGCTGCATTCCGTCGAAGGCGATGCTCCACGCGTCCGAATATTTCGACGCGGCGGCGAACGGCGCGATGGCGAAGATGGGGGTGAAGGTCACCCCCGAGCTGGACCTGGACGCGATGCACGGCCAGCGCAAGGACGCGGTCAAGCAGCTGACAGGGGGCATCGAGTTCCTGTTCAAGAAGAACAAGATCGAATGGCTGAAGGGCTATGCCGCCTTCACCGGCAAGGACTCGGTCAAGGTCGGCGACCGCGAGGTGCGCGCCAAGAACATCGTCATCGCCACCGGCTCCTCGGTCACCCCGCTGCCCGGCGTCGAGATCGATCAGAAGGTGGTCGTCGATTCCACCGGCGCGCTGGAGCTGGCCAAGGTGCCCGAGCACATGGTCGTGATCGGCGGCGGCGTGATCGGGCTGGAGCTCGGTTCGGTCTGGCGCCGGCTGGGCGCCAAGGTGACCTGCGTCGAGTTCCTCGACCAAATCCTGCCCGGCTTCGACGGCGAAGTGCGCAAGGAAGCGAACAAGATCTTCAAGAAGCAGGGGATCGAGTTCAAGCTTTCGACCAAGGTCACCGGCGTCGCGGTGAAGGGCGGCAAGGCGACGCTCACGCTGGAACCGGCCAAAGGCGGCGAGGCATCGACCATCGAGGCGGACGCGGTGCTGGTCTCGATCGGCCGCAAGCCCAATACCGACGGCCTCAACCTCGAAGCCACGGGCCTCAAGACAAACCAGCGCGGCCAGATTGAGATCGATCATGATTTCCGCACCTCCGCCCCCGGCATCTGGGCGATCGGCGACGTCGTCCCCGGCCCGATGCTCGCCCATAAGGCAGAGGACGAGGGCATCGCTGTGGCCGAGAACATCGCCGGGCAGACCGGCATCGTGAACCACGACGTCATCCCGTCGGTCGTCTACACCTGGCCTGAGATCGCCGGCGTCGGCCTGACCGAGGAAGCGGCGAAGGAAAAGGGTGAGGTCAAGGTCGGCAAGTTCCCCATGCTCGCCAACTCGCGCGCCAAGACCAACCATGAGCCGGATGGCTTCGTGAAAGTGATCGCCGACGCAAAGTCGGACCGCGTGCTGGGTGTGTGGGCGATCGCCAGCGTCGCCGGCACGATGATCGCTCAGGCCGCGCAGGCGATGGAGTTCGGCGCCACGTCCGAAGATATTGCCTATACCTGCCATGCGCATCCGACGCACAGCGAGGCGATCAAGGAAGCGGCGATGGCGGTGACGGGCAAGCCCATCCACGTCTAGCCGGCGATGCGATTAGCGCAGCTAATCGCAAGCGAACTAGGCTAGACCGGCCGGCGGCGCTGCGAGCGCCGTCCGACGACGCGGCTTTGCCGCGGCGCAGCCCGTCTTTTTCGAATATTCGGTATTGCGTGTGTTGGCGGCTCTCGCCATTGTCTTTCGGTAAATCGAAATTCGCTACCGGAGGACGACATGGCGAACACAATCCCCGAAACCGGCCTCCAGCTCTTCTCGACGGTCACCGACGACGGCCATCTCGAACTCGCGCTCAAGCAGGTGCCGGTTCCTGCGCCCGGCGAAGACGAGGTGCTGATCCGCATGGAGGCCGCGCCGATCAACCCCTCGGACCTCGCCGTCATGTTGAGCGCCGCCGACAGCGACAGCTTCACCGCGGGCGAGGCGGACGGCCAGCCGCTGGCTCGCGCCGCGATTCCGGAGGCGGCCGCTCGCTTCACCGCGCCGCGCAAGGGCATGCCGATCCCCATCGGCAACGAGGGCGCGGGGACGGTGATCGCGGCAGGGGGGTCGGACGCGGCGCAGGCACTGCTCGGCAAGACGGTCGCGCTCGCCGGCGGCGCGTCCTACGCGCAGTACAAGGTGGCGAAGGCGCGCGATTGTCTGGTCCTGCCCGATGGGACCGGCGCCGAGGCGGGCGCATCGAGCTTCGTCAACCCGCTGACGACGCTCGGCATGATCGGCACGATGCGGCTGGAGGGGTTCGAGGGGCTGGTCCACACCGCCGCCGCCTCCAATCTCGGTCAGATGCTGGTCAAGCTGTGCGCTGCAGAGGGCATTCCGCTGGTCAATATCGTCCGCAGCGAGGAACAGGTCGCGCTGCTCAAGCGCCTGGGCGCGACGCATGTCGTCAACTCTTCTACAGACGGCTTCATGCCCGCGCTGATCGATGCGACCGCCGAGACCAAGGCGTTCCTCGCCTTCGACGCGATCGGCGGCGGCAGGCTCGCCGGCCAGATCCTGACCGCGATGGAGCAGGCGGCGCTGCGCACGTTGCCCGCCAACGGCCCGTACGGCTCCACCCAGATGAAACAGATCTATATCTATGGCGGACTTTCGCCCGCACCGACCGAGCTGACCCGCGGTTTCGGCATGAAATGGGGCCTCGGCGGCTGGCTGCTGACCCCTTACCTCCAGCGTGTCGGGGCTGAGGAAGTGGCGAAGATGCGCGCGCGCGTCGCCCGCGATCTCGGCACGACCTTCGCCAGCAAATATACCAGGCGCATCACGCTGGCCGAGGCGGTCGATCCCGCCAACATCGCCGCCTACAACCGCAAATCGACCGGCGAGAAATATCTGATCCTGCCACAGGGCTAAGGACGACGTTTGTGGCCTGAGCATGCCGCGCGCGCTATGCGGCCCATATGATTCAGACCAGCTGGCAGATCGGACCCATTCTTCCGTGGCTCGACCTGCTCGGCATCGCCTTGTTCGCCGCGACGGGCGCGCTCGCTGCGGCAGCGCGCGGGCAGACTTTCGTCACGCTCGCCTTTTTCGCGCTGGTGACCGGCGTCGGCGGCGGCACAGTGCGCGATCTGCTGATCGACGCGCCGGTGTTCTGGGTGCAGGACGGGCGCGTCGCTGCAGTGTGTCTTGCGACAGCGCTCGCCGTATGGATCACGCCGCAGGGATGGTGGAAGGGTCAGGCGCTCGACTGGTTCGATGCGGTGGGGCTTGCCGGCTACGCGGTGTTCGGCGCGGCGAAGGCGCTGCATTTCGGCGTGCCGCCCGTGCCCGCCGCGCTGATGGGCGTGGTCACCGCCTGCGTCGGCGGCATCATCCGCGACGTGCTGGCTGGCGAGCCCTCGATCCTCATGCGGCCCGAGCTCTATGTCACCGCCGCGGCGCTCGCGGCGGGATCGTTCGTGTTGCTCGCGGGGCTGGGCGTCGATCGCCCTGTTGCGGCGGCCATCGCGGCCATATCAGGCTTCGCCCTGCGCGCCGCCGCGATCCACTGGCGGCTCGCGCTGCCCGCCTATCGCGGGCGCGATAACGAGGGGAACACCCCTCCGGAAATGTGAAAGGTTGCCGAGGCCCTTGGGCCCCGGCAACCTCCCGACATGGTCAGCGGCCGGAGAGCTCCAGCCCGGGAGACCATGGTGCCGCTTGATCCCGACCGCGAACGTTGACTGGGGGAGGATACCCCCCGCACGCGGCCATCCGGGATGTCAGCGGCCAGTCTCCCGAACGAACTGAACCGACCTCACTGCTGAACCATGAGACATCGGATCACCTCCTTTCGCTTGTTGAAAACGACGCGACCATGTTTGGCCGCACATCGAATGTGAGTCATCCGAGTCCGCGATACAAGTCTTGAAATTGATCGAAGTTTGCGCGAATCTCTTTCGCTCGCGGCCGGCAACTCGCCCTGAGCGCGGGCGACCTGCTTGGATCGGCCCCGGGCGAACACGCCTTCAAGGTCGAGCGCATCCGAATGTCGGTCACGTCCTGCGACCATTTCTCCTCGGCCATGTTCAGTGCCTCTTGAAATACTGGATTTCGCGTTCGTGCCTCTGCGCCGCTTCCTTGGTCTCGAAGGTGCCCAGGTTGCGGCGCTTGCCGGTGTCCCGATCCTTCTTTCGCGAATAGATGCGGTATCCGCCCGATCTTAGCTTGCGGATCATGGCTTGCACGCCGCGATTGCGCGGCCGATCGCCGGATCGGCGGGAAGCGCCAGCGGCTCGCCCGTCCCGACGCGCACGGTGATGGCATCGTCCGCCCGGGCGAGCTGATCAAGCCACGGATCGGCAGCGGAGATGCTGGCGCTTGCTTCCGGCATCGTCGCTGCGTCCGTTGCCGGTGCAATAGGGAGCTCGCGCGTAGCCGAGGGGGTCACGATCGTCATCGCATCGCCCGGCCGCGCCTCGGCGCCTCGCGTGAAGATCAACCGCCCGGCGCGTTGATCGCATGCGATCGAGAATCGCGCCTCTGCATCGGGTTCGCCGAACCAGGCGGCGCGGGCGCTTTCGGCATAGGTCCAGCTGCCGGCGGCGAGAGGGGTGGGCATCGCGGCGAGATTGTCGGCCGTGACGGTGTCCGCCTCGGCGGCGATTACGGCTTCGGTTGCGTTCCCAGTATCGGCCCGGTGCTCCTGGGCGCAGGCGGCGAGCGCTGCCAACGCCGCGATGACGATCATCCTTCGCATCGCGCTTCAACGCGCGGCGCGCCGGGAGCGTTGCCTCAGCGGCAATCCTCGGTGACGCGCGCGACCTCGGCCCAGGCGGGCACCGCGAGATAGGGCAGGCCGGCGGTCTCGACGATGAACCGCCCGCGGCTGAACGCCATCGCGTCGAGCAGCGGGTCGCGGGGGCCGAGCTCGGCGGCGATATAGGGCGTCGCGCCCTGGACAGGGCGCACCGGAAGCGCCCGGGTCGTGCTGGTGGTGCGCACCGTCATGCTGCTCGCCGGGCCGTCGCCCGCGCGGCTCAGATAGACGCGCCCGGCCTGCCGGTCGCAGCGCAAGGTCAGCCGCGCCTCGCTTCCCGGCTCGCCGAACAGCGCGACGCTGCCGCGCGGATCGGCGCGATAGCTCCACGTCCCCGGCGTGATCGGCCAGTCGCGCCAATCCGAAGACAGCGGCGCGGGCGTCGGCGGCGGGGCGGGGGTCGGCGCGGGAGCCGGCCGCACCGGCGCGGGCGCGGGCGGCGGCGCGGAGGGCCGAACGCAAGCGGCGAGGGCGATGAGCGGGGCGAGGACAAGGATACGCATGGGCGGACTATGCGCGGGGGAACGCCGCCACTCAACCCAATCCCGGCGCGACTGTGCGGCGCCTGGGCGGATCAGGCGGCGCGCGGGACGATGCGATCGAGCGTCTCGCCCTCGCGCCGGACGACTTCCTCCAGATCGTAGCTGTTCTGAAGACGAAGGAAAAAACCGTCGGACATGCCGAAGTATCGGGTCAGCCTGGCGTCGATCGAAGCGTCGATGTCGCGACGGCTTGCCACCACTTCCCGCAATACGGAAGAATCGATGCCGGTGCCTAGCGCGATCTCAGCGAGCGGTAGATCGCTGCCGATCAGGAAATCCTCGCGCAGGATGTCGTCCGGATGGACGTTGTCCAGCCGGTCCTCATCCGCGACGGTAGTCCTCGATCCGGACATCGTCCGCGCCTCCGTCACGCCAGCGGAAGGTAATCCGCCACTGGTCGTTGATTACCGCCGCCCGCCCCCCATCCGCATCTTCTGGCTCTTGCCATATCGTGTCTTCCGCGTCCCCGGCTTGCCTTCGTTGCTGCGGCCCATGATCGGCGCCTTGTGCTCCTTCGCGGGCAGGCCAAGCTCCTCCTGTTCCAGCGAACGAATTTCGTCGCGCAGGCGGCCGGCCTCCTCGAACTCCAGGTCGGCGGCGGCAGCGCGCATCTTCTTCTCGAGCTCCTCGATATACGCGCGCAGATTATGGCCCACCATGTGCGGCCGCTCGTCGTCGATCGGCACGGTGACGCCGTCCTGCGAGGCGACATGGGCGATGATGTCGCCGATGTTGCGGCGGATCGTCTGCGGGGTGATACCGTTTGCTTCGTTGAACTGGCGCTGCTTCTCGCGGCGGCGCTCGGTCTCGTTGATCGCGCGCTCCATGCTGCCGGTCATCCGGTCGGCATAGAGGATCACCCGTCCGTCCACGTTGCGCGCGGCCCGGCCGATGGTCTGGATCAGCGAGGTTTCGCTGCGCAGGAAGCCCTCCTTGTCGGCATCGAGGATGCACACCAGCCCGCATTCGGGGATGTCGAGGCCTTCGCGCAGCAAATTGATGCCGACCAGCACGTCGTACACGCCCAGCCTGAGGTCGCGGATCAGCTCGATGCGCTCCAGCGTCTCGACGTCCGAGTGCATGTAGCGGACCTTGAGCCCCGCCTCGTGCATGAACTCGGTCAGGTCCTCGGCCATGCGCTTGGTGAGGGTGGTGACGAGCGTGCGATAGCCGGCGGCGGCGGTCTTGCGGCATTCCTCGATGCAGTCCTGCACCTGCTCCTCGACGGGCTTGATCTCGACCGGCGGGTCGATCAGTCCGGTCGGGCGGATCACCTGTTCCGCGAACACGCCGCCGGTCTGCTCCATCTCCCAATCGCCCGGCGTCGCCGAGACATAGGTGGTGGGCGGACGCATCGCCTCCCATTCGTTGAAGCGAAGCGGGCGGTTGTCGATCGCCGACGGCAGGCGGAAGCCATATTCGGCCAGCGTCAGCTTGCGTCGGTGGTCGCCACGCGACATGCCGTTGATCTGGCCGATCGTCTGGTGGCTCTCGTCGACGAACAGCAGCGCGTTGTCGGGGAGGTACTCGAACAGGGTCGGCGGCGGCTCGCCGGGCAGGCGGCCGGTCAGGAAGCGGCTGTAATTCTCGATCCCCGCGCATGAGCCGGTGGCGGCGATCATCTCCAGATCGAAATTGGTCCGCTGCTCCAGCCGCTGCGCCTCCAGCAGTTTCCCTTCCGCGATCAACTCCTTCAGCCGCTCGGCGAGCTCGAAACGGATCGCCTCGCCGGCCTGCTTCAGCGTCGGGCCGGGCGTCACATAATGGCTGTTGGCATAGACGCGCACATGGTTGAGGCTCGCCGCCTTCTTCCCCGTCAGCGGGTCGAACTCGACGATCTCCTCGATCTCGTCGCCGAAGAAGCTGATCCGCCAGGCGCTGTCCTCATAATGCGACGGGAAGATCTCGAGATTGTCGCCCTTCACGCGGAAATTGCCGCGCTGGAAGGCGGCGTCGTTGCGCTTGTACTGCAGCGCGACCAGCTTCCTCACGATTTCGCGCTGGTCGACCACCTGGCCCTTCTTCAGATCGAAGATCATCGCCGAATAGGTCTCGACCGATCCAATGCCGTATAGGCAGCTGACGGATGCGACGATCAGCACATCGTCGCGCTCCAGCAGGCTCCGCGTCGCCGAATGGCGCATCCGGTCGATCGCCTCGTTCACCGAGCTTTCCTTCTCGATGTACGTATCCGATCGCGGCACATAGGCCTCGGGCTGGTAATAGTCGTAATAGCTGACGAAATATTCGACCGCGTTCTCGGGAAAGAAGCTCTTGAACTCGCCGTAGAGCTGCGCGGCGAGGATCTTGTTGGGTGCGAGCACCAGCGCGGGCCGCTGCAGCGTCTCGACCACCTTGGCCATCGTGAAGGTCTTGCCCGATCCGGTGACGCCCAGCAGCACCTGGTCGCGCTCGCCGGCCTGCGCGCCGGCCACCAGCTCGGCGATCGCCGCGGGCTGGTCGCCCGCCGGCTCGTAATCGCTGACCAGCTTGAACAGCTTCCCGCCTTCCGCCTTGGGCGGCCGCGTGGGGCGGTGAGGGATGAAGGATTGCCCCGTCTCGGGTTCGGCCAGGCTGGTGCGAATCTGGATTGCCATAGCGGAACAATATGGGAATGCTCGCGCGGAAGGCAAAGCGCCTTGTCGGGGAGATGTCGGATGACCACGCGCACCATCGCCACGCTTGCGGCATTCGCCGTGCTCGCCGCGTGCAAGCCTGCGGCGAGCGACGATGTCGCGCTGGAGAACGTCTCCATCGCCGAGGCCAGCGAAAAGGCGCGCGCCGCCAACAAGCTCCAGCCCGGCCAGTGGGAATCGCAGACGCGCATCCTTTCGGTCGAGATGCCCGGCGCTCCCAAGGAACTGGCCGACATGCTCGGCAAGTCGGTGACCGCGAAGGTCAACACCATGTCCGATTGCCTGACGCCGGAGGAGGCCGAAAAACCTGCCGCGGACATGCTCGCCGGCAACCGCGGAGGGGAATGTCGCTACGAGAAGTTCGCAATGGCGGGCGGCAAGATGGATTCGATCATGGTGTGCAAGAACCCCGGCCAACCCGGCGAGGTACGCATGACGATGGCGGGCGATTACACGCCGACCGGCTTCGCGCTCGACATGACGATGATCATGCCACCCGGATCGGTCCCGGGCAGTCAGGGCATGACGATGAAGGCGCGGACGGAGGGCAGGCGCACGGGCGAATGCACCGCGCCGCGCGCGGCGGGATGACAAGCTACTCCAGCGCCTGAACCTCCGGCCGCTCGGCGCATTGCTCCGGCGTGGAGGCAGCGCGGCGCGCCGGCGCCTGCCCGACCGGCGGCACATCGAAAGGACGGCCGATCACGCGCGGCGCGAAGCGGGCGGAATCGTTGCCGGTGCAGCGCATCAGCGCGGAGAGCATGCGCGGCGGCGTGTCGAACGCCTCGAAGGAGAGGCGGAAGGTACCCCAGTGGATCGGCAGCGACACCGGCGATCCCAGCCCTTCATGCACCTTCACCGCCTCGATCGGGCCGATATGGCTGCCCGTGCCCATCTGGCCGGGGACGAAGCGGAACGCGCCGATCGGAATGATGGCGAGGCGGACCAGCCCCAGCGCCGTGGCTTCCGCCGGCCAGCGCCCGTCGCCATAGCCGGTGTCGCCGGCGAAGAAGATGTTGCCGCCGGGCAGCCGGACGACGAAGCTTGACCACAGCGCACGGTTGCGGTCGGCGAACCAGCGGCTGCCCCAGTGATGGTTGCGCGTGACATGCACCGCGATGCCCGGCCGCACCGGCACGCTCGCGCCCCAGTCGAGCGCGGTCGCCTCGACGCCGGCCGATCGCAGGATCGCGTCATTGCCCAGGCTGGTGACGATCGCCGGCCGGTCGCGCGCCCACAGCGTCTTCAATGTCGGCAGGTCCATATGGTCGTAATGATTGTGGCTGACGACGATCAGGTCGATCCTGGGCAGGTCGGCTAGCGCGACGCCCGGCCGCGTCACCCGCGCCGGGCCGAAGCCGAACGGCCCCGCCGTTTCCGCCCAGATCGGATCGGTCAGGATGTTCAGCCCCTGCGTCTGGATCAACACCGTCGCATGGCCGATCCAGGTGACCAGCATCGCCTCGCCATCCACCCGCGCGGGCGGCTTCGCACGCGGCGTGGCCACGCGCTCGGGCCATTCGGGCCGTCCGTCCTCGCCCGTCACATAATTGCGGAAGAACCCGAAGCGGCTTCCGCCGCCGGGCAGCCGGGCGGTATCCTCGCCATCGGGATTGAAGAAGCGCGCGCCGTCGAAATGCCCGCTCTCCGGCCCGCGATAATAGATGCGGTCCAGGAAATGCGGCACGACGACAGCGGCGAGGCCGGCGACGACCAGCAGCCAGAGCAGGACGGCGAGCGGAATACGAAAGGCGCGGCGCATCAGGAACGGTGCGCGCGGCGAAGCTCAGGCGGCGCGCAAGGCGTATATCGCCGGACGATAGCGCGGTTCGGGTGTCGGATCGCCGTGCTCGGTCAGGCTTTCGAGCATCAATTCGACTGCAATCCTGACTTCCGTTACGGCCTCTTCAGGCGTTGCTCCATGAGCGCTGCAATATCGCAGATCGGGTACATCGGCGATCCAACACGCGTCTTCATCGGACCAGAACAGGTTGATGTGATAATGCGGCGTCATCGATCGTCTTCCAGCATCAGGCCGTAGGCTTCGATCATATCGGCAAATCGCCTGAGTTGATAGGTCTTCGCCATCTTTCCGTCGGGTTGCGCATTGATACGCTCTGGTAAGCCCCGCTTTAGGTAGATGTGGTGGCTACCGCGGATCCGATCCAACTCGAAGCCGAACGCGCGCAAGAGGCGCTCGAACTCCGCAAAGGTAAGCTGCCGGTTATCGGTCAATTTCTTATATAGGTTGGCGAGTTGGGTCATCAACATTCTCCCTCATCGCCCGCAATGACGATGTGGCCGACATATTGTCGCCATCGTCAGGCTGCTTGGCCTTCCGCCATCAGAAGCCCCTCGCGCGCGATCCGCTCGCGCCACACCAGCGGCGCGAGCTGGTGGACATTTGCGCCTTCGCTGTCGACCGCCACCGTCACGGGGAAGTCGCTGACTTCGAATTCGTAGATCGCCTCCATGCCCAGGTCCTCGAAGCCGACCACCTTCGATCCCTTGATCGCGCGCGCGACGAGATAGGCGGCGCCGCCGACGGCCATCAGATAGGCCGACCGGTGATCGCGGATCGCCTCCACCGCTGCCGGCCCGCGCTCGGCCTTGCCGACCATCGCGAGCAGGCCCTGGTCGAGCATCATGCGGGTGAACTTGTCCATGCGCGTGGCGGTGGTCGGGCCGGCCGGGCCGACCACCTCCTCGCCGACCGGATCGACCGGGCCGACATAATAGATCACCCGGCCGCTGAAGCTCACCGGCAGCGTCTCGCCCCTTGCCAGCATGTCGGCGATGCGCTTGTGCGCGGCGTCGCGGCCGGTGAGCATCTTGCCGTTCAGCAGCAGCCGGTCGCCCTGCTTCCAGCTTTGCACCACCTCGGGTGTCAGCGTGTCGAGATCGACACGGATCGCCGCCTGGTCCGGCGTCCAGTTCACGTCGGGCCATTCCTCCAGCCTGGGCGCATCCAGATAGGCCGGGCCGCTGCCGTCGAGCGTGAAATGCGCGTGGCGCGTCGCGGCGCAATTGGGGATCATCGCCACCGGCTTGCCCGCCGCATGGCAGGGCGCATCCATGATCTTGACGTCGAGGATGGTCGAAAGCCCGCCCAGCCCCTGCGCACCGATGCCCAGCGCATTGACCTTGTCAAAAATCTCGATCCTGAGCGCCTCGATATCGTTCGCAGGTCCGCGCGCCTTCAGCGGCCCCATATCAATCGGCTCCATCAGCGCCTGCTTGGCGAGCAGCACGCAATGCTCCGCCGTGCCGCCGATGCCGATCCCCAGCATCCCCGGCGGGCACCAGCCCGCGCCCATTTGCGGCAGCATCTCCAGCACCCAGTCGACGATCGAATCGCTGGGGTTCATCATCTTGAACTTGGACTTGTTCTCGGACCCGCCGCCCTTGGCCGCGACATCGACCGACACCGTCGCCCCGGGCACCATCTCGACATGCAGCACGCACGGCGTGTTGTCTTTGGTGTTACGCCGGGTGAAGGCTGGGTCGGCCAGCACCGAAGCGCGCAGCTTGTTCTCAGGATTCAGATAGGCGCGACGCACACCCTCATCGATCACCTCCTGCAACGATCGGCTGGTGTCGTCGAGCCGGCAATCCATGCCCCATTTGACGAACACGTTGACGATGCCGGTGTCCTGGCAGATCGGCCGATGCCCCTCGGCGCACATCCGGCTGTTGGTCAGGATCTGCGCGATCGCGTCCTTGGCGGCGGGCGACCGCTCGGCCTCATAGGCCGCGCCCAGCGCGCGGATATAGTCCATCGGATGGTAGTAGCTGATGAACTGCAGCGCGTCGGCGACGCTCTCGATCAGATCGGCGGAGCGGATGGTCGTGGTCATAGGCAAGCGCGGTAGTGCGATCCGATTGTCTCGACAATGTTCCCTGTCGAATTGTGCGTTGTGCATAAGGCCTAGAGTGGATCGACATTTAGTTCTTGGATTTGGGGTGATCCAGGTGCCGCAGCGCTAAATGCCGATCCGCCCTTAGGCTCTAGCCCGACCTTGTGCGCAGCCGGCCCTCATAGTCGCCCTTTCCGATCGGCACGCCCCGTGTGCGCAGGATGTCGTAGGCCGTAACGGCATGGAAATAGAAGTTGGGCCGCGAGTAGGAGAGGAGGAAGGTCTCGGGCGTGAAGGCCAGGGTCCGGGGGGCCCAGGCCGAAGTGGAGGCGTTTTCCTCGTCAACCGGCCGGTAGACCTCGATATCCAGGTCCTTGCCGGACCAGCTATTGATCTCGTCGGGCGTGAACGCCTGCAGTGCTGCCTCCGCCTTGCCAACCATCGCCCGCAGCTCGGCGAAGGGGATCGGCCCCCTGAGCGGAGGCGGATCGAATGTGCCGGTCGTCACCGCCTTCACCCCCCAGACCGCATGATGCGTCAGGGCTTCGATCTGGAAATGGAACGGCGCCATGTCGTCGAACAGGCGGGCATCCACGAAATCATCCGGATCGGCGCCGGTCTCGGCGCAGTGCCTGGTCGCGCGGTCTAGGAAGCCCGCGACCGCGCTCATCGTCTGCAGGAAGGTCGGCACGCTGAGGTCGTAGAGCGATATCGTCATCGATCTTCTCCTAGTCCCTGTCCGGTGCGCCGAGCGGGAAATAGGACCGGAACGGCCGCCCGCCATCGATCGCCCGCGCGAAGCTCGGCCGCGCGTTCAGCCGCTCGCGATAGGCGCGGACATGCTCGAACTGCGCGCCGATCTCGTGCGTCCAGTCGGCGTAGAACAGCGACGGCGCCGCCGCGCAATCGGCCAGGCTGAAACTGTCGCCCGCCGCCCATGTGCGGCCCCTCATCCGCGTGTCCAGCCAGGCATAGGAGGTGTCCAGCAGCGCCCGCGCCTTGTCGTCGCCGATGGGGTCGCGATCGGCCTCGGCGCGGATACA
This sequence comes from Sphingomonas gilva, assembly GCF_003515075.1. GTDB lineage: Bacteria > Pseudomonadota > Alphaproteobacteria > Sphingomonadales > Sphingomonadaceae > Sphingomonas > Sphingomonas gilva. The sequence continues at coordinate 619,968 of NZ_QWLV01000002.1, read as the reverse complement.
GTTGAATATGATGCTCTGCTGCGGCGTCATCACATAATTGTCGAAGAAGCGGTCCATCATCCGCACCTCCACCGCCGCATCGGCATCGTCGGGGATCAGCTTGACCGGTCCCGGATGATGGACGTGAAGATATTCGATGATGCTCGTCGTCTCGAACACCACCCGCTCGCCCTCGCGCAGCACCGGGAAGCGGTTGAGCGGCCAGATGCGCGCCAGTTCGGCGGCATTATCCTTCTCTTCCAGCATGCGCAGCTCGAACGGCGTGTCGTTCTCGTAAAGCGCGATGAACGCCTTCTGGCAGTAGGACGAAAAGGGGTGGGCGAAGATCTCGATGGTCATGGCGTTCATCCTTTCCGATCTAGAATGACGTGGATCGCCCGCTCGCCGGCGACGTGCCGCGACACCGCATAGCCGAGCGCGGGCAAATCCAGGCCGGCGAACAGCGCTTCGCCCCGCCCGAGCAGCAGCGGCGCGATCGCCAGGTGCAGCTCGTCGATCAGGCCCGCCTCCAGATATTGCCGGACCGTCGCGGCGCCGCCGCCGATCCTGATGTCCCTGTCGCCGGCCGCCTCCCGCGCGCGGTCGAGCGCCTCGTGCATGCCGCCGGTGACGAAGTGGAATACCGTTCCGCCCGCCATTTCCAGCGGCGGCCGCGCGTGGTGCGTCAGCACGAAGACCGGGCAATGATAGGGCGGCTCCTCGCCCCACCAGCCTTTCCATTCGAAGTCGGGCCACGCTCCGCGCACCGGTCCGAACATGTTGCGGCCCATGATCCACGCGCCGAGATTTTCCATCGAGGGCGCGCCGAAATCGTCATCGATGCCGGTCGACCCGCCTTCTTCGCCATATGCCCGCTTGAAGCCGCGGGTGGGCACGAACCATTCGTGCAGCGACTCGCCGCCACGCCCCAGCGGATGGTCGAGGCTCTGGTCGGGTCCGGCCGCATAGCCGTCGATCGAGATACTGAACGCGTTCACCCGGACCCTCGACATCACATCCTCCTCACTGCTTGCGCTATGCAACTGGTTTAAAATCTCCGGTTGTAAAGTGCAAGCAGTATTTCTATCTTCGGCGAATGACGTCGACGATCCGTTCCGGATGCCCGATCAACCTGACGCTGGAGACGATCGGCGACCGCTGGAGCCTGATCGTCATCCGCGATCTGATGTTCGGCAACCGCCGCCATTTCCGCGAGCTGCTCGCCGCGTCGGAAGAGGGGATCGCATCCAATATCCTCGCCGACCGGCTGAAGCGCCTCGTCGAGGCGGGCCTGCTCAGCAAGGCCGACGATCCCAGCCACAAGCAGAAGGCGATCTACAGCCTCACCGAAAAGGCGATCCAGCTGGTCCCGCTGATCGTTCAGATGGGCGCATGGGGCAGGCGGCACCTGCCGACCACCCCCGAGCTCGCCATCCGCGCGCAGCTGCTCGAGGAAGGCGGCCCCGAGATGTGGGATGCGTTCATGGATGAACTTCGTGCAGTTCACCTCGGCGCGCCGATGCCTTCAGGTCCGCGCGTCGCCGATCGTCTCGCCGCGGCCTATGCCGCGCTGTCAGGCGAGCAGGCCGGCGGCCAGCCCTAGCCCGGCCGTGACCGCCAGCGTCGTCACCACGCCGCGCTTCAGGCCGAACAGCAGCACGCCTGCGACCACCGCCAGCACGCCTGCGCGCCAGTCGAAGCTCGCCGGCACCGGCCAGTCGATCCCGCCGCCGGTCGCCCGCACCTCGCGGAACAGCACGTGCAGCGCGAACCACAGCGCCAGATTGGCGATCACCCCGACCACCGCGGCGGTCAGCGCGGCGAGCCCGCCCTTCAGCCGCGGCGCGCGGTTCAGCCGTTCCATCCACGGCGCGAAGGTCATGATCCACAGGAAACACGGCGCAAACGTCACCCAGGTCGTCAGCCCCGCGCCGATGATCCCTGCGACCAGCGGGGTGAACGGCGCGGCGTCGCGATAGGCGGCGAGGAAGCCGACGAACTGCGTCACCATGATGAGCGGGCCGGGCGTCGATTCGGCCAGCCCCAGCCCGTCGGCCATCTCGCCGGGCGCAAGCCAGCCGAAAGTCGTCACCGCTTCCTGCGCCATATAGGCGAGCACCGCATAGGCGCCGCCGAAGGTGACGATGGCGAGCTGCGAGAAGAACATGCCGATGTCCCACAGCACATGGTCCGGCCCCAGCGTCAGCCAGACGATGGCGAGCGGCAGCGCCCACACCGCGCCCCATGCTGCGATGGTGGCGATCGTGCCGCCAGGTCGGGGCCGAGAGACGCCGGGCATGGCCGGCTTGACCCCCAGCCAATCGGGCCGCGCCGCCGCCACCGCCATGCCGATCGCCCCCGCGCCGATCACCACCAGCGGGAAGGGCGCGTCGAACCCTGCGAGCGCGACGAACGCCGCCAGCGCCAGACCGCGCTTGAAGCCGGTCGTCAGCGCCCGTTTGCCGATGCGAATCAGCGCCTGCACGATGATCGCGATCACCGCCGCCTTCACCCCCAGGAACAGCGCCGCGAACCAGTCGAGCCCCACCGCCAGCGTATAGAGGATCGACAAGCCGAGCATGATGGCCGCGCCCGGTGCGACGAACAGCAGCCCGGCGATCAGCGCTCCGCTCAGCCCCTGCAGCCGCCAGCCGATCCAGGTGGCGAGCTGCTGCGCCTCCGGTCCCGGCAGCAGATGGCAGACGTTCAGCGCGGAGAGGAACGCGTCTTCCTCCACCCAGCCGCGATCGTCGATCAGCTCGCGGTGCATCAGGGCGATCTGTCCGGCCGGCCCGCCGAAGCTCAGCCAGCCGATCTTCCAGAAGGCGCGCGTCAGCTCGGCGCGGGATACGGGTGGGATGGGGGACATCGCGGCGTCGGTCATGCACAACCTCCATGCCCGGCGCGCGGCCGGGGGTGAAGGCAACGCTTGGGCGCTGGTGCGCCTGACCGGGAGGTTGCTTCGCCCCGATCGGATGACCTTACGGCCAGGCAGCCCCCAATTGCAAACGCCGCGTTCACCATCTGCATGCGCTCCACGGAAAGGCTGTCCGGTTACCAGTGCCTCCATGGGAGTGGGGCAGCAGGACAGGAACGGCGGACTGAGCCTTCGCGGCGTTGCGCAGCGGCTCGTCGGGACCGGAGAGGCGCCGCCGCCCACCGCCGGCGAACAGGCGCTCCGCTTCGTCGCCGAGTTCGAGGAGCACGGCACCGGCTGGTTCTGGCAGACCGATCGCAACGGCCGGCTGAGCTATCTGTCGGACAAGGTCGCGCGACAGCTCGTGCGCGATGGCGCGCCCGCGGTGGGCGTGGCGCTCACCGAGCTCCTCCAGGTCGACGCCGATGCGCCCAATGGCGAACGCTCGCTCGCCTTCCATCTCTCCTCGCGCACGACCTTCTCCGAATATTCGGTCCACAGCGTGGCCGCCGCCGGCAAGGTCGATCGCTGGTGGTCTATGTCGGGCCGGCCGTCTTTCGATGCGCGCGGCAACTTCACCGGCTTCATCGGCACCGGCAGCGATCTCACCGCGGCGCGTCAATCGGAAGCGGAGATCAAGCGGCTGGCGCTGTCGGACAGCCTGACCGGCCTCGCCAATCGCCAGCGCATGCGCCTTGCGCTCGATTCGGCGCTGGCGCAGGGAACGGCGGCGCGCGCGACCTCGCTGCTGCTGCTCGATCTCGATCGGTTCAAGCAGGTCAACGACACGCTCGGCCACCAGACCGGCGACGCGCTGCTCAAGCAGGTGGCGCAGCGCCTGCTGCGCGCGGTGGGCGAGGGGGGGCTGGTCGGCCGCCTGGGCGGCGACGAGTTCCAGGTGATCGTGCCCGGCGAGGGCCGCCGCGACACGCTGGCCGAGGCCGCGCGCGAGATCATCGCGGCGCTGTCGCATCCCTATTTCATTGACGGATCGTCGATCAGCATCGGCTGCTCGATCGGCATCGCCGTCGCGCCCGACGACGGTATCGATTCGGAGACGCTGGTGCGCAACGCCGATCTCGCGCTCTACGCCGCCAAGGCAGACGGGCGCGGCGTCCATCGCTTCTTCCGCGAGGAGATGCTGCTCGGCGCGCAGGGCCGCCGCCAGCTCGAGGACGATCTCCGCCAGGCGCTCGCCAAGGGCGAGCTCCACCTCGCCTATCAGCCGGTGGTCAGCACGCGCGACGAGAAGATCAAGGGGTTCGAGGCGCTGGTGCGCTGGACCCATCCGGTGCGCGGCGCGGTGTCGCCGGCCGAGTTCGTGCCGGTGGCGGAGGAATGCGGGCTGATCGAATCGATCGGCGAATGGGTGCTGCGCACCGCCTGCATGGAGGCGGCGAGCTGGCCGGGCGAGGTGCGCGTCGCGGTCAACGTCTCGCCCATCCAGTTCGCCAATCCCGCGCTCCCCGCGCTGGTCACGAGCGCGCTGGCCAAGGCCGGGCTGCCGCCCGCGCGGCTGGAGCTGGAGATCACCGAAAGCGTGTTCCTGCACGAAACCGCGTCGTCCGAACGCATGTTCCGCAACCTGAAGGGCATCGGCGTGCGCCTGGCGCTCGACGATTTCGGTACCGGCTACTCCTCGCTCGGCTATCTGAAGACCGCGCCGTTCGACAAGATCAAGATCGACCAGTCCTTCGTCCGCGGCGCCGCGATCGCGGGGAACCGCAACGCCGCGATCATCAAGGCGATCGTCACGCTCGCCGACACGCTCGGCATGGAAACCACCGCGGAGGGCGTCGAGATCCAGGATGAGATCGCGCTGGTGCGCGAACTGGGCTGCAGCCACATCCAGGGCTATGTCTATGGCCGCCCCATGCCCGCCGATGCCGCCGCGGCGCTGCTCGGCCAGGGCGGCGGGCAGGCGGAGGCGTCGGGTTTCAAGACCAGCCGCAGCCCGCGCTCGACGATGCTGCGCTGGGCGTCGATCCTGATCGGCGGCCGCCGTGCGCAGGTGCGCATCCGCAATCTGTCCGCGACCGGCGCGATGATCGACGGCTTCGATGCGGCGGCGGGCCGCGACGTCGATGTGCAGATCGAGCTGCTCGAGGATCAGCTGGTCCCCGCGAAGATTCGCTGGGCGAAGGACGGCAAGGCCGGTCTGCAATTTGTCGAACAGTTCGACATGGAGCGCCTGAACGCCGCCAAACCGTCCAGGATCCTGCGCAAGACGGGCTAAGACGGATCGACATTCAAGCACTAAGCTCCCCTCCCTGCTTGCAGGGAGGGGTTGGGGGTGGGTGCGCGCGTCTGCGCGCCAAAAAGACTCTGGATAGCTAGCCCGAAAAGCGTCGAACGAGGCATTGAGCCTCGCTCGACGCTAAACCCACCCCTCACCCCTCCCTTTCAGGGAGGGGAAAATTGAACGTCGATCCGTCCTAGCGACGCTCCACCGTCACATGCGCGAGGCCGGGCACCCCGGCCAGCCGCACGCGCACCGCTTCGGCGCTCGCCGGCCCGCTCACGGTGACGATCGCCGCGCGTGCTGCGGGGCCGATCTTCCACACGTGTAGATCAACCAGCTCGGCATCGCCCGCACCTTCGATCGCGCTCCGCATCGCCTGCGCCACATCCGGATCGGCGGTGTCGAGCAGCACGCTCGCGCTGTCCCGCATCAACCCCCAGGCCCAGCGCGCGATGACGATCGCGCCGAGGATGCCGACCACCGCATCGGCCCATCCCCAGCCGAGATAGGCACCGGCGAGCAGGGCGACGATCGCAAGCACCGATGTCAGCGCGTCGGCGAGCACATGGAAATAGGCGGCGCGCAGGTTGTTGTCGGCGCCGTGATGATGGGCATGGCCGTGACCATGGTCATGCCCGTGATGATGGTGATGCCCGCCGCCGCCCAGCAGCCAGGCGCTGGCCAGGTTCACCACCAGCCCGATCACCGCCACCAGGGTCGCCTCGCCGAACGCCACGCCGCGCGGTTCGATCAGCCGCTCGACCGATTCCCAGCCGATGCCGAGCGCGAACACCGCCAGCACCAGCGCAGATGCGAAGCCGGCGAGGTCGCCGACCTTGCCCGTGCCGAAGGTGTAGCGCGGATCGTTGGCGTGGGCGCGCGCATAGCGATAGGCGAGCGCCGCGACGCCCAGCGCGCCGGCATGGGTCGCCATGTGGAACCCGTCGGCGAGCAGCGCCATCGATCCGGTCCACCATCCCGCGACGATCTCGACCACCATCATCACGGCGGTCAGCGCGACCACCCATAGCGTCCGCCGCGCGTTTGCGTCATGCGCGGCGCCCAGATAGGCATGCCGCTCGTCGTGGCAGCCGGGGATGTCGTTCACTTCCCGTATCTCCGGATCACCACCGCCAGCTCGTCGGCGCCTTTCAGCCGCTCCTCGGGCGACAGCGAAGGTTCGGCGACATGCGCACGTAGATGCTCCTCGACGATCTCGTCCATCAGCCCGGCGATGGCCCCCTTGACCGCCGCGACCAGATGCAGCGTCTCGGCGCAGGGCGCGTCCGCCACCACCGCGCGCTCGACCGCGGCGACCTGGCCGGCGATGCGCCGCACGCGGGCGACGAGCTGCTCCTTGTTGGCGCGGACGTGACTCATAGGATAGGGGGGTAGCCTATCTCTTTGAACATGGAAAGGGCTAGGCGACGAAGCGGACCGCCCAGACGACCGCCGCCACGATCATGAGCGCCACGGCGGTTGCGCGCATGGGGCGGCTCACCGCCAGCTTCAGCACCGCGAGTTGCGCACCGAGCGCCGCTATCAGCGCGACAAGCGCGATCATCGGCCAGCGATTGTCGCCTTCCTCGATCGATCCCGGCGCGACCATCGGGTCCATCTGCGTCATCCAGTCGTAGCTGCTCGCCGGCATCGCGATCAGCGCCAGCATCGCGACGGCGAAGATCGCCCAGGCGATCGCCAGGCCTGCGTTCCGTCCCATCTCAGCGCACCAGCCGTTCGAAGCGTCCCCAGTGGCGCACGATGAAATCGCCATAGCTGGTATTCTGCTCGATTTGCGCCAGCGACAGCCCCGCGCCGCGATTATAGCGTGCGCCGATCACCCTGATCTGGTCCTGCGACAGATCGGGCAGGTCGTCGTCGAATCCGTCGCGCTCGGCCAGGTCGCGCAGGTGCCGCGCGACGATCGCGATGTTGCGCTCGTCCTGCGCCAGCAGGGCGGCGAGCCGGTTATACTGGTCGCTGGTCGTCGTGGCGGGGTTCATGCCCAGCGTTTGGGCCGCGGTGCGCAGCTGCATGCTGACCGCCCCGAACGAGGTCCGTTCAGGGCGCCGCGTGATCGTCATCCGGTCGGTCCAGGCGGGTCCCGACCAGTCGAACGCCCGGATGGCGTAGGCGATCGTGTCGATGAAGGTCGGATCGCCGCCCACCTCGATCCAGCACACGCCGGCGAGCAGGGGCGGAGGCAGTCGCTGCGCCGTCGCGCTGGCGGTGATGCGCAGCTTGTGATGGCGCACCCAGGCGTCCTTGTACCGCTGGATATAGGGGATGCCCCCGCCCAGCCGCTGCGGCACCAGCTTCCATATCGCCAGATCGACGAAGGTCCAGTCGTCGAAATCCGTGGACTCTTCGGTTTGCGCGGGACGTGAGGCCATGAAACTCCCCGTCGACAATATGGGCTTCAGTTTGACGCGGCGAGGCGAGCCGGTCCAGCGGCGAGTTGCCCCGTTGCATCGTCGGGCGGAATATTTTTGAGGTTCGCGCCCTGTTCCCTTGCGCAAGTCCGCACCCCCGGCAAGTCCACGCGTCGCTGCCCTGCAGCATGACCGCCCCGTCGCCGAACCGAGTCAAAATGGCGGTGAATCGTGCGATGAATGGAGCATTAAGACTCTTGCGTGACTCCGAGAATAGGCACAATCTGTTGTGGTTGAGCCGGGGGCGGCCCCAAGTGCTGGTAGATCGGCGTCCGCGACACCATATTGCGGACAATGATTTTCCACGCGCTGTCAAGCCTGGCGGGTGCGAATAAAATCCCCCGCCGCCCGCCCGCCGGTGATAGCATGGGGGTTCGCCCCTGAGTCGAACGAATGTGGAACAAGAGGGGCGCTATGGATTTCCGGGATACGCGAGAGGCGACGAGCGACGACATGGCAACCGCGACGATTGAGACGACCGCCGAGGCCGCAAAAGCGGCGCCCGATTCGAAGTCGGTGAACCCGCTGCTCTACGCGGTGGAGGTCGATCACGGCCGCGATTCGCTCCTCACCGATTTCGGCAAGGAGACGCTGAAGGACCGCTATCTGCTGCCCGGCGAATCCTATCAGGACCTCTTCGTCCGCGTCGCCAGCGCCTATGCCGACGACGCCGCGCACGCCCAGCGCCTCTACGACTATATCTCGAAGCTGTGGTTCATGCCCTCGACGCCGGTGCTTTCGAACGGCGGCACCGGGCGCGGGCTTCCCATCAGCTGCTATCTCAATTCGGTGCCCGACAGCCTGGAGGGCATCGTCGAGACCTGGAACGAGAATGTCTGGCTCGCCAGCCGCGGCGGCGGCATCGGCACCTATTGGGGCAGCGTGCGCGGCATCGGCGAGCCGGTGGGCCTCAACGGCAAGACCAGCGGCATCATCCCCTTCGTCCGGGTGATGGATTCGCTGACGCTGGCGATCAGCCAGGGCAGCCTCAGGCGCGGCTCGGCCGCCTGCTATCTCGACATCAGCCACCCGGAAATCGAGGAGTTCCTCGAGATCCGCAAGCCATCGGGCGATTTCAACCGCAAGGCCTTGAACCTGCACCACGGCGTGCTCGTCCCCGATGCCTTCATGGAGGCCGTCCGCGCGGGCGCCGAATGGGAGCTCAAATCGCCCAAGGACGGCAGCGAGCGCGGCAAGGTCGACGCCCGCGCGCTGTTCCAGAAGCTGGTCGAGACCCGCCTCGCCACCGGCGAGCCGTACATCGTGTTCAGCGATCATGTGAACTCGACCATGCCCAAGCATCACCGCGATCTGGGCCTCAAAGTCTCGACCTCGAACCTGTGCAGCGAGATCACGCTCCCCACCGGCCGCGACCATCTCGGCCAGGATCGCACCGCGGTCTGCTGCCTCTCCTCCCTGAACCTCGAAACCTGGGACGAATGGAACGGCGACAAGCAGTTCATCGAGGACGTCATGCGCTTCCTCGACAATGTGCTGACCGACTATATCGAGCGCGCGCCCGAAGAGATGGCCCGCGCCAAATATTCGGCCGGCCGCGAGCGCTCGGTCGGCCTCGGCGTGATGGGCTTCCACAGCTTCCTCCAGGCGCGCGGCCTGCCGTTCGAGGGCGCGATGGCGAAATCGTGGAACCTGCGCATCTTCAAGCATGTCGCGGCGCAGGCCAACGAAGCCTCGATGCAGCTGGCGGTGGAGCGCGGGCCGTGCCCCGACGCGGCCGACATGGGCGTGATGGAGCGGTTCAGCTGCAAGATGGCGATCGCCCCCACCGCGTCGATCAGCATCATCTGCGGCGGCACAAGTGCTTGTATTGAGCCGATTCCCGCCAATGTGTACACACACAAGACGCTGTCGGGCAGCTTCTCGATCCGCAATCCCTATCTGGAGAAGCTGCTGATCGAAAAGTCGAAGAATTCGGACAGCGTGTGGAACTCGATCCTCGAACAGGGCGGCTCGGTCCAGCATCTCGACTTCCTCACGAGCGAGGAGAAGGACTGCTTCAAGACCAGCTTCGAGATCGATCAGCGCTGGCTCCTGGAGCTCGCCGCCGATCGCACGCCCTATATCGACCAGTCGCAGTCGCTGAACCTGTTCATCCCGGCGGACGTCGAGAAATGGGATCTCCTCATGCTCCACTTCCGCGCGTGGGAGCTGGGGGTGAAGTCGCTCTATTACCTCCGCTCGAAGAGCGTCCAGCGCGCGGGCTTCGCCGGCGGCGTGGAGGCGGACAACACCTCCGAACTCGCCAAGTTCGAGCTCGGCGGCTCGACCGATTACGACGAATGCCTGGCTTGCCAATAGTGTCGATCAAAGTGGTACTTTGATCGAGTGGAAAGAACTCGATGCTCAAATTTGCGATCATGGCGGTGGTAGGAGCGTTGATGCTGGGGCTCGGCATCTGGTCGCTTCGCACTCGCGCATATACCGATCGCATATCTCCTATTGAGGCTGCCATTCTGAAAACCACGGGCGCTGATCCGCTCCCGATTTCGGCCGGAGATCAAGCATGGGGCCGCGCACAGGCGTGGCTCATGGTGGGCTTCGGTTCCGCTATTCTCGCCCTTGGCGGCTTCATTGTCGCCCTATCTCTATTCGAAGCGGAGTAACCCCATGTCCCTCCTCGAAGCCCGCAAGACCTACAAGCCGTTCGAGTACCCCTGGGCGTACGAGTTCTGGAAGCGCCAGCAGCAGATCCACTGGATGCCGGAGGAGGTGCCGCTGGGCGAGGATTGCCGTGACTGGGCGCAGAAGCTGACCCCGCATGAGCGCAACCTGCTGACGCAGATCTTCCGCTTCTTCACCCAGGCCGATGTCGAGGTGCAGGATTGCTACCACGAGAAATACGGCCGCGTGTTCAAGCCGACCGAGATCAAGATGATGCTCGCCGCCTTCTCCAACATGGAGACGGTGCACATCGCGGCATATTCGCACCTGCTCGACACCATCGGCATGCCGGAGAGCGAATACGGCATGTTCCTCGAATATGCCGAGATGAAGGACAAGCACGATTACCTTCAGCAGTTTGGCGTCGATACCGATGAGGACATCGCCAAGACGCTCGCCATGTTCGGCGGCTTCACCGAAGGGCTGCAGCTGTTCGCCAGCTTCGCCATGCTGATGAACTTCCCGCGCTTCAACAAGATGAAGGGCATGGGCCAGATCGTCAGCTGGAGCGTGCGCGACGAGAGCCTGCACTGCGAAGGCATCATCCGCCTGTTCCACGCCTTCGTGAAGGAACGCGACTGCCTGACCAAGCAGGTCAAGCAGGACATCATGGACGTCTGCCAGACGACCGTCAGGTTGGAGGACGCCTTCATCGATCTCGCCTTCGAACAGGGTCCCGTCCCCGGCATGAGCCCGAAGGAGATCAAGAAGTATATCCGCTACATCGCCGATTGGCGCCTCGGCCAGCTCGGCCTCAAGCCGATCTACATGATCGACGAGCACCCGCTGCCCTGGCTCGCCCCCCTGCTGAACGGCGTGGAGCACGCCAACTTCTTCGAAACCCGCGCGACGGAGTACTCGAAGGCGGCGACGCGGGGGCAGTGGAACGAGGTGTGGGACTCGTTCGACAAGCGGCAGAAGGTGAAGGTTGGCGCTGCGGCTAATGAGGATGGTGGCGGCGAGGATATGTTCCAGCGGGCTGGTGTCGCCGCTGAGTAGATCTAGAGCCCGTGAACGATCTACCTATCCCTCAAGCCCACCCACTTGACGGATGCGATCCTGAGGACTGCTATCGAACAATGATGGCTGAGCGCACAGCGCTCATAACCGCAGGGCGAGAGTCTGAAGACAATCTCATTAAGACCATCATCCAGTTAGCATCAGCACTAGTTGCGCTTATGGCGGGCTTCATTACGCAAAAACAACTAGATTTTTCAATACAAGGTTTTCTCATTTTTAGTGTCTCGATCAGCTTCTTTGTTATCTCAATCATAGCAGCATTGACCGAACAATTTTTCTCTGCCCAAGCATATCGGCAACAGCTAAAATTATTAGAAGATTATTATGGAAAGGTAACGGATTCTTTTTCAGAGCCTGCTGCTAATAAATGGGTCCGAAAAGCCAAAGTAACGGCATTTGCATGTTTTCTGATTGCAATTCTAACGTTGGCTATTTTGGCCGTTCTACAAGCGAGAGGAGTTAACGATGGCAAACGACCGCCCGCCACCCCCACCACCACCACCACCCCCACCGCCGCCACCGCCGCCACCGCCCCCGCCCCCACCCCCACCTCCTCCCCCGCCAGATAGAGGGATTGGACTTGGAGAGGGTAGACAGCAGGCTTCTGTCCCAACAAAATCGGCGGCACCACCGATGCCGCCACCTCCGCCAAAAAAAGGAGGATAGGTTACCAAGAAAGTTGCTTTCGGTTCGCGGGAGAGGATAAGATCTTATTATGTTCTCTCCCGTCGATCCCCTAGCCGCGCACCTCGATCTAGTCCGCACTGCGCGTGGCCAGCGATTCGGCACCATCCTCGCTGATCCGCCGTGGCAGTTCCAGAACCGCACCGGCAAGGTCGCGCCGGAGCATAAGCGGCTCAACCGCTATGGCACGATGACGCTCGACGAGATTTGCGCGCTGCCGGTGGCGGATATCGCCGCCGATCCGGCGCATCTCTATCTCTGGGTCCCCAATGCGCTGCTGCCCGAAGGGCTGCGCGTGATGGAGGCGTGGGGCTTTCGCTACATCTCCAACATCGTCTGGCACAAGGTGCGCAAGGACGGCGGATCGGACGGGCGCGGCGTCGGCTTCTATTTCCGCAACGTCACCGAAATCCTGCTATTCGGCGTGCGCGGCAAGAACGCCCGCACTCTCGCCCCCGGCCGCAGCCAGGTCAACATGATGCAGACCCGCAAGCGCGAACACAGCCGTAAGCCCGACGAGCAATACAAGATCATCGAGGATTGCAGCTGGGGCCCCCGCCTCGAAATGTTCAGCCGCGGCAAGCGCAAGGGCTGGACCGTCTGGGGCAACCAGGCCGATGACGACTACAAGCCGACCTGGGACACCTATAGCTACAATAGCGGCGTGGCCGTCGCGGCCGAGTGATGTTCGAACGGTTGCGCGATGCCGGGTTCGAGCTGGAATTCACCAGCCACGCCGAAGCCATCATCCTCCACGACTTCCACGATCTGATCGACGAGCTGGAGGAAGCGCTGCTCAACATCCGCCTGCCGATGACTGAGATCATCGGCGGCGGGGGCGGGGAGGCGAAGATGACCCAGCGCCTGCGTCGCGGCCTCGCCGCCAAGGCGTGGACCAAGCACAACTTCGAGCTGAAGAAGACGGTCGACGGTGTCGCCAAGGAATCGATCAGCCACGAGATCGATCACGTCCGCCGCACGAAGAACGGCGTGTTCGCGCTTGAAATCGAATGGAACAACAAGGATCCGTTCTTCGACCGCGACCTGGAAAACTTCAAACGCCTCCATGCCGAAGGGGCGATCAGCATCGGCGGCATCGTGACGCGAGGGTCAGCGATGCAGGCTGAGATGCGCGAGCGGGTCGAGAGGTTCGCGACCGATCGCGGCATCACAGATTATGAAGGGCTGGAAGAATTCGGCGCCGGATCGCCAACCAGGCCGCAACGCGCGCAGATACAGAAGGATCTCGATCGACAGGTGTCATTCGCCAAGGCATGGTCGCGCAAGTTCACCAGCGACAAGTTCGGCCAAGCTACAACCCACTGGTCGAAACTGCAGGACCGCATTCATCGCGGCGTGGGCAATCCATGCCCGCTCCTGCTCGTCGGCCTGCCGCCCTCGATCATCGACATGGCCGAGTAGCTCCGCCGACCCCGGATGCCTCAGCACCACAGGGTCGGCGTCGCCTCCTCCGGCTTGGCGACGATCTGCCAGGCGTCGCGGTACAGGATCTGGCCGGGGCGGCGGGTGGCGCGCTTGGTGATGGGCACGCCGCAGGCGTCGATCAGCGCCGCCAGCCCGTAGGCCCGCGCGATCATGATCCGCGCATCGTCCCTGAACCAGCAGATGCCATGCGCCAGCCAGCGCTTGCGCGACTTCACGCAGAACGAACGCCCGCGCGGCACGGGCAGCTCGGCCTCGAACCAGTCGAGCTCATGGCCGATCGCGCGGCGCAGGCTCTCCGGCGTCGCGTCGTCCCACAACAGGCGATAGGCCGGGCCGAACAGGCCACGGTCAACATTACGGCGCGCGGTCGGCACCGGCGCGATAAAACGGACATACATGATTGCGCTCCGCCCGCTGGGGCGGCGAAGCGCGTGACCGGCGGATCAGATGGACAAGGGGCGCCCGCCGGTCATCCGGCGCGGCGCGGCAAACGGGGCAAGCCCGCCTTCCCATGGAGGGAGCATCAGCAGCGCAAACATGACCGTCTCCCCTTCATCCCACGGTCCATCCGTGCGGGACGGCGCCGATAGGCGGACGGGGCGGGGATGTAAAGACGGCGGTGGCTATTCAGCGCCGTCACCCTGTGCGCCGTGCCGGGTGCGCAGGCCAGCACCCTCATCCGTCACCCCGGACTTGTTCCGGGGTCCATCGTGCCGCGAGAGTGGCGCTCACGTCTCCTGTCATTGCCCCAGCCGCTTGGTGGACCCCGGAACAAGCCTGTCCTGAGCCTGTCGAAGGATCCGGGCTGACGGGGCATTATGGTTTCAGGTGACGATCGCCTCGAGATTGCTGACCGCTTCCTCGGACGATCCGCCGCATCAATCGCCGGCGCGTGGCCTCCAGCAGGTGTGTCGCTTCCAGGATACGATCCGGCGTCGCACGGCATCACGCCCGATCACGCGACCGGCTCGCACGTCAGCTTCCGCGCGCGCCCCGTCGCCCTCCTCCCACGCCCGAAAGGAAGATAAGGATATCATCCATTATAGGCTTTCCTACATGATCCATATAGGTTATCATGTGCGCATGACCATGACCAGATATATTTGCCGGCACATGTCCTCGCCGGCCGCGCGCCGAAACGAGGATGGTATGAACTTCAGTCCGGCAAAACACGCGCCAGACACTGAACATACTGAAGTTCGCCCACGCCGGATCACCCGGAATCGGCGGAAAACCGCGAATCGTCATTCATCCGATCGGTTGAACGTGAAATCCGGTCGATCCGCCCGGCCACCGTTCCTCCAAGCCGCTGCGATTGCGGCAAACACCCGTCACCGCCGTCACCGCTGCGCCGCGAATCCGGAACAGCGCCGCCGCGTCGCCCGTTCTTCCCGCCGGTCGCTCACTGGAAGGAGTTGCGTACCATGTCCAAGACCATGACCGCCGCCGCGGCGCTTGCCGCCGCCATCGCCTGTTCCGCGGGCCCCGCATTGGCGCATGACGCGCCGCCGCCGCGCAGCTGGGTCTATTCGGAGGAGAATTCGCATTATCGCGACCTGATGACCGATCTGTCCGAGGCCCGGCGCGAGCTGCGCAACGATCTGCGCGGCGCAGACGACGCGGCCGATGCGGAGAACGCCCGCCGCGAATATCGCCGCGAGGTCGCCGACGCGCATGACGATTTCGCACAGGAGATGGCGGAGAAGGGCTTCATCGTCCGGCGCGGCCGAGCCTACCTGGATGGCGAATGATCCTGATGCGGGACGGCGCGGCGCGTCGTCCCGTTGGCATTTGCCGGCGCTCTCTGGTAGAACATAAGGGGTACAATCAGGGAGCCCGTCATGCCGCCGCTCGGGCCGATTATCGTCACCATGCCAAGCAGGCCGTGCCGCAGCCGCCGCTCGCCGCGGGCGGGGCGCTGCTCAAATTCTACCATCTCGAAAGGCCGGGCGAGCCGGTGCCGGAGGATCTCGCGGCGGAAGCGCGGGGCATGCTGGCCTGGGCCGGCGGGGAGGGGACGCTGGGCGCGGGCGATCACGGCTTCGTGCTGCTCCACCGCTGCGGCGCGGATTTCCACTTCCTGCTGGTGTCGGTGTGGCGCGGCGCCAACGAGGTGTGGGAGGCGGTGTGGCATCATCAGGGCGCGATGGCCGGTTTCGCGCCCTTCGCCCCGGCCTATCCCGAGTCGCCGAACGGTCTGGACGCCGCGCCGCTCAGGCCGACCTTCTGCGTATGGGAACTGGCGATCGTGGCGCACGAGGCGCTGGCCTGGGGCCGGCTGCTCGCCTCGGATCGCGGCGAGGCCGATCTCGCCCGCTGGCGCGCCGACATGCTCGCCGGGGCGGTATGAGCTCAGTCGAGCATCGCCCGGTGGCCGACAAAGCCAAGCCGGGTGATGCCCGCCCGCCTGATCGCCGCCATGGTCTGCGCGAAGCGGTCGTACCGCGCGGCTTCGTCGGTCCGCACGGTCAGCTCGGCATTGGGATCGTCGCGGATCGCGGCGAGGCGCGCGGGCAGCGCGGCGTCGGCCACGGGCCTGCCGTCCAGCGACACCGCGCCGTTCGCCGCGATCTCCAGCCGGTGGGTGACGCGCAGCTCGATCGGGCCGGGGGCGGGCTGGGGCAGCTCGACCGGAACCTCGTGGTTCATGATCGGGATGGTGATGATCACCATCACCAGCAGCACCAGCATCACGTCGATCAGCGGGGTGGTGTTCATCTCGGCGAACATCTGCGGCTCGCGCGCGGCGGGAACGAAACGACGCATGGCCTGTCTCCCTGCAATAGTCATGTTATGACATCACATTCAACGGCGATGGTCAACCTCGGGGTCATGCGGACGGACTAGGCCGTCAGGCCGATGGCGGATTTACCTTTCGTTAACTATTTCCGGAGACAATCGCGTTAACGTTTCGGCAAATCGGGAGACACCCCATGCGCGCCGTGCTGTTGCTCGCCGCCGCCGCCCTGTCGCTCGCCGGCTGCGCCGGGAAGGAGCGCCTCGCCACGGTCGGCGATGTCGCGGCGGCGGAGCAGGCGACCGGCTGGCGCGCGCTGATCGCGCATGACGACAGCGAACGGCTGCAGAACCTGGACGGCATCTGGCAGGAGGCGCGCGCCGTCGCCATGCGCCGCTCGAAGAGCGCGCTCGCCGGAGAGGCCGATCTGCTCGCCGCAGACGCCGCGCTCGATCATCCCGCCCTGCCGCCGGGCTCGTACAATTGCCGGCTGGTCAGCATCGGGCAGAAGACGCGCCGCGGCCCCGCCGTCCGCGCCTATCGTCCCTTCTTCTGCTATGTCCGCAGCGAAGGGGCGGACGCGCTGTCCTTCACCAAGCAGACAGGGACCGATCTGCCCGGCGGCTGGCTGCATCCCGACGGCGACCGGCGCTACGTCTTTCTGGGCGCCAAGCAGCTGAAGCCGGGCGACAACTCGCTCGGCTATGGCAGCGATTCCGATCGCGATCTCGCCGGCGTGGTCGAACGCGTCGCGCCGTTCCGCTGGCGCCTGGTCGTCCCCTGGCGCAACGGCAAGCCGGGTCTCGACGTCTATGAACTGACCCCGGTTCCGGCCGAACAGCAGGCCCCGCAGGCGACCGAGACCACCGCGACCGATACGACGCCGGGCGGCTAATTCGCGATCGGCAGGCGCAGGCGGACGAGCAACCCGCCCAGGTCCTCGCTTTCCTCCAGCGATACGGTGCCCTCGTAGATTTCGGCCACGTCGCGGACGATGGCGAGGCCCAGGCCCGTGCCGGGCTTGGAGGTGTCGAGTCGCGCGCCGCGGTCGAAGATGCGGCTGCGCTCGTCCTCGGGGATGCCCAGCCCGTCGTCCTCGACCATGAACTCGACATAGCCGGCCTCGGCGCAGACCGTGACGAACACGCTGCCGCCGCCGTATTTCGCGGCGTTCTCGATCAGATTGCCCAGCATCTCGTCCAGATCCTGCCGCTCGACATGCACCGACAGGTTGTGCGGGCCGTCGATGTCGATGCGGACGTCGGGGTAGAGCCGCCCGACCGCGCGCTCGACCGCCTCCAGGCTCGGCCATGCCTCGGCGCGGCTGTGCGCGCTGCCGCACCGCCCGACGGCGCGCGCGCGGGCGAGGTGATGGTCCACCTGCCGCCGCATCGTCCGCGCCTCGCGCACCACGGTCTCGGGCAGGTCGGCCGCCGCGGCGGTCGCCGCGTTCATGATGACGGTGAGGGGGGTCTTGAGCGCATGGGCGAGATTGCCGGCATGGCGGCGCGCTTCCTCCGCCTGCTTTTCGTTGTGCGCGATCAGGTCGTTCAATTCCTCGACCATCGGCGCGACCTCGTCGGGCATCGCATCCTCGACGCGGCTGATCTGTCCCAATCGCATCTGCTGGATCGCCTCGCGCACGCGCCTGAGCGGCCACAGACCGTAGAATGTCTGCAGCGCGGCAAGCGCGATCAGGCCGAGGCCGAGCAGCGCGAAGCTGCGCACCAGCGTCCGCCTGAGCGTCGCGATCTGCGCGTCGAGCCCGGCGCGGTCCTGCGCCACCTGGAAGCGCCACAGTACGGGCGATCCGGGCAGTCGCGCGTCGCGCTCGACGATACGCAGCGTCTGATCGGGCATCTGGTCGCTGTCGTAGACGTGCAGCTCGGTGTCGTTGTGGTCGCGGTCGGTGCGCAGGCGCCGGTCCCACAGCGAGCGCGACGGAAACGGCTCGAAGCCGCCGCCCGATATCTGCCAGTAGAGGCCCGAATAGGGTTCGAGGAAGCGCTGGTCGCCGAGCGGGCGGTTGAACATGACCGCCCCTTGCGGATCGATCTCCGCCGCGACGATCATCGCGGTCAGGACATAATCGAGCTGATCGTCGAAATTGCGGGTGATGGCGGAGGTCAGCACGCGGTCGAGCGCGACCCCGCCGCCGAGCAGCAGCAGCAGGATCCACGCCGCCGCGATGCCGATCATCCGGCGCGACAGCGAGCCGGTCGATCGGGCGACCTGGTGCCGCGGCGGCGGTACGTCCTCGACGGCTTGTGCCGTATCGGTCACGTGGGCGGTCAGTCGGCGTCGGCGGGCCGGGGCGCGTCGGGATCGTCCAGGCTATAGCCGAGCCCGCGGATGGTGGTGATCACGTCGGCGCCCAGCTTCTTGCGGATGCGCGTGACGAACACCTCGATCGTGTTCGAATCGCGATCGAAATCCTGATCGTAGATGTGCTCGATCAGCTCGGTCCGGCTGACGACCTTGCCCTTGTGGTGGAGGAGATAGCTCAGCAGCTTGTACTCCTGCGCAGTCAGCTTGACCGGCTCGCCCGCCTTGGTGACCTTGCCCGAACGCGTGTCGAGCCGGACATCGCCCGCGTTCAGCTCCGAACTCGCATTGCCGCTGGCGCGGCGGATCAGCGCGCGCAGGCGGGCGATCAGTTCCTCGGATTGGAACGGCTTGGCGAGATAGTCGTCGGCGCCCGCGTCAAGCCCGGCGACCTTGTCCGACCAGCTGTCGCGCGCGGTCAGCACCAGCACGGGCATCGCCTTGCCCTCCTTGCGCCAGCGGTCGAGCACGGTCAGCCCGTCGATCTCGGGCAGGCCGAGATCGAGCACCACGGCGTCATAGCTTTCGGTGGAGCCGAGAAAATGCCCCTCCTCGCCATCGGTGGCGAGGTCGATGGCGTAGCCCGCGCCCTCCAGCGTATTGCGAAGCTGCTGCCCCAGGCTGGGCTCGTCCTCGACGATCAGCACGCGCATAGATTCGATCCCCTTACTTATGTCTTGGCGCGACAACGCGCGTCAGCGGCCGATGATCCGGCCCGAACGGCCATCGACATCGATCCAGATCACCGATGCTTCGCGCATGAACTTGAGCGTGTAAACCGCAGAATCCCTGTCGAAGGTCGATCCGATATAGCGCGCCCCGCGCATTCGCGGGATAACCCGCGCCTCGATCTCCGACAGCGACATGATCTCGCCAGCGCGCAGCGCGCGGAAGGCGAAATCCTGATCGCCGCGGTGGCGCTGCTCGCGCCGCTCCCGCTTGTCGGGCTTGCTCTGATCGGCCATGGCGGCAGGCGCCGCGAGCACAAGCGCGGCAAGTGCCGCTAAAGCGGCGGAAAGACGTGGCGTCTGCGGCATCGTCCTTCCGGCTTAGGGGTGAAGCATTGAATAGCCAATGAATATGGCGTGCAGCCCTGTGCAAGCTCGCCGCCACTGTTACCGGGAAGCAACTATCCGATGGCCGCTCCAATCCTGTCTTACGAAGATCTGGGTATCGTCCAGGGATCAGGCTGGCTGTTTCGCGGTCTCGACCTCCATATCGGTGCGCGCGACCGGCTCGCGCTGATCGGCCGCAACGGCGCGGGCAAGACCACGCTGCTCAAGCTGATCGCCGGCGCGATCGAGCCCGACGAGGGCAAGCGCACGATCGTGCCCGGAACGCATGTTGTGCTGCTTGAGCAGGAGCCGCGCATGGAAGGATGCGCGACGCTGATGGATTTCGCGCTGGGCGGCGGCGACGCGCCGGCGCGGCATATGGTCGAGGCGATCGCCGATCAGCTCGGCATCGACATGGCGCGCGACGCGGCGACCGCAAGCGGGGGCGAGCGCCGCCGCGCCGGGCTGGCGCGCGCGCTGGCGCAGGAGCCCGACATGTTGCTGCTCGACGAGCCGACGAATCATCTCGATCTCGCCGCGATCGAATGGCTGGAGGCGTGGTTGCAGCGTTATGCCGGCGCATTTGTGGCGATCAGCCATGATCGCACCTTCCTGACGCGCCTCACACGCTCAACCCTGTGGCTCGACCGCGGCGGCCTGCGCCGCGCCGAGATCGGCTTCGGCGGGTTCGAGGCATGGACCGAGAAGGTCTATGTGGACGAGGCGCGCAATGCCCAGCGGATCGACGCGCGGCTGAAGATCGAGGAGCATTGGCTGCAGCGCGGCGTCACCGGGCGGCGGCGGCGCAACCAGGGGCGGTTGGCCAAGCTGATCGAGATGCGCGCCGAACGCGCCGCGATGATCGGACCGGCGGGCGCGGCCAATCTCGGCATCCAGAGCGACGATGTGCGCACCAAGGCGGTGATCACCGCCGAGCATGTGACCAAGCGCTTTCCCGGATCGGGGTCCGGGACGGGCGGCGATCGCACCATCATCAAGGATTTCACCCTGCGCATCCAGCGCGGTGATCGAATCGGCGTGGTCGGCGCGAACGGGGTCGGCAAGACCACGCTGCTCAAGCTGCTGACTGGCGAGATCGCACCCGACGAAGGGCAGGTGCGGCTGGCCAAAACGCTCCACAGCATCATCATCGATCAGCGGCGCAGCCTGATGGCGCCGGACAAGCGCGTGCGCGACGTGCTGGCCGATGGCGGCGACTGGATCGAAGTGCGCGGCGCCAAGAAGCACATCCAGGGCTATTTGAAGGAGTTCCTGTTCGATCCCGGCATGGCGGACGCGCGGATCGGCGCCTTGTCCGGCGGCGAGCAATCCCGCCTGCTGCTTGCCCGCGAATTCGCCCGGCCCTCGAACCTCTTGGTGCTCGACGAGCCGACCAATGATCTCGACCTCGAAACGCTCGATCTCTTGCAGGAAGTGATCGCCGACTATGACGGCACGGTGCTGATCGTCAGCCACGATCGGGACTTCCTCGACCGCACCGTCACGCTGACGCTGGGACTCGACGGCAGCGGCCATGTCGACGTTGTTGCCGGCGGCTATGCCGATTGGGAGGCGAAGCGCCGCCCCACGCGGACGAAGGTCAAATCTACGGCTAGGACCGTGCCGGTGACGACCATGGCGCCGCCGCCGAAACCGGCGAAGCTCAGCTACAAGGACCAGCGCGATTACGACCTGTTGCCGGACCGGATTGAGCAAATTGAGGCGACCATTGCGCGCGACGAAGCGGCGCTAGCCGATCCCGAACTCTACACACGCAATCCGGATAAGTTCGCGGCGCTTTCCAGCGCGATCGAAAAGGCGCGCGCCGAACGCGATGCCGCGGAGGAACGGTGGCTGACGCTGGCGGAGCAGGTGGAACGGCTGGCGTCCGGCGGCGACTGAACGCCAACGCGAGGCCCGCCGGATCAAACTATAGGCCCATCACACGTCACCGCGGCGTGCACCAACACAGAAAAGCCGGGCAGCCCCCACGCTCCCGGCCTGACTGTCAAAGCGTAAGGGTATTAGCCCTTGACGCCGGTCCAGTGGTAGTCGGTCGTCGGCGGGGGGCCCGAGCCGAAGACGCTTTCGAACCATTCGACAATGCCTCTCCGGCCACCGGCGACTTCCGTCACCTCCTCGGCATCGAGTTCAACGATCTTGGACATTTCGTCATCCCTGTTCACGTAGCCGAATCGCTCGGCCAAATTTGGATAACGAAAAATTAATCAATAATCAATTGTTAACCATTTTCATGCCGTTGCCGACAGCCGGCCGTTCTCGAGCCGGTAGACCCGATCGGCGGCGGCGAGCGTGTCGGGGCGATGGGCGATCACGATGCGGGTGATGCCGATCGAGGCGATCGCGGCGCTGATCCGCGCCTCATGATCGAGATCGAGGTGCGAGGTGCCCTCGTCGATGACGAGGAGCCGCGGCCGCCGGTACAGCGCGCGGGCGAGCAGGATGCGCTGGCGCTGCCCGCCCGAAAGCGCCGACCCCATATCGCCGACCAGCGTTTCGTAGCGCATCGGCATCGCCATGATGTCGGCGTCGATCGCAGCGGCGTGCGCGGCGGCGCGAATCCGCTCGGGATCGGGCGCGGAATCGTAGAGCGCGATATTCTCGGCGATCGAGCCGGCGAACAGCGTGTCATCCTGCAGCACCGCGCCCGCCTGATCGCGCAGGTTACGATGGCCGAATTCGGCGACGGGCATGCCGTCGATCAGGATCGACCCGCTGGCGGGCGCGATCAGCCCCAGGATGACGCGCGCCAGCGTCGTCTTGCCGCCTCCAGAGGGACCGGTGATCGCGATATGCGCGCCCGCCGGAATGCTGAGCGATACGCCGTCCAGCACCTGCGGCAGGCCGGGGCCGTAGCTGAAGCGCACATCCTTGAGCTCGATCGCGCCTGTCAGCGCGCGGGGCGGTGCGTCCTCCGAAAAGCCCGAATCCTCAGCCGTCAGCGCGATGTCCGACAGGCGGTCGAGATGCAGTCCGAGCATGCGGAACTCGAATCCCCGATCGACCAGCTTGGCGACGCCCAGGGTGAACTGCGCCTTCCACACCATATAGGCGAAGGCCATGCCGATGCTGAAGCCGCCTTCGATCACCAGCAGGATCGCGAGCACGCTTACCGCGATCAGCTCGAAGCCGAAGATCAGCGCATTCGCGGTCTGCTGCGCGATGCCGATCCGCATGAACCGAATGCGTGCATTGGTCGCCGCCATCAACCGGGAGGACCAGGCGGCGTGGCGCAGCGTCTCGCGGTTGAACAGGCGAAGCGTAGCGACGCCTCGCAGCGTCTCGACCATCATGCCCTGCTCGCTGCCCGCCGCGGCAATTGCGGCGTCCTGCGCGGCACGCTCGCGCGGGAACAGCAGCAGGCGGACGGCGAGATAGACCAGCGCCGCGACAAGCGGGATCAGGGTCAGCCGCACGCTGTAGCCGAGCATCACCGCCAGCGTGACGAGCGCCAGCATCCCGTCGATCAGCGCGGTGGCGGCGCCCTCGGTCAACGCGCGCTGGATCGGCGCGACCGACTGGAAGCGCGACAACACATCGCCGATCTGCCGGCGCTCGAACCAGTCGACCGGCAGCCGCATCAGCCGTCGCGCGACGTTCGACGAGATGCCGAAGCTGAGCGCGCTGCCCGCGTGCAGCAGCACCAGCCCGCGCAGTCCCGTGGCGGCGGCGTTGATCAGCGCGAAGCCGGCGAAGCCGAGCGCGAGCGTGGCGAGCAGGCCGATATCGTCCGCCGGCAGCACGCGGTCGATCGCGACCTGCATCAAGAGCGGGGTGGCGAGGATGAACGCCTGCAGCACCAGGCTGAGCAGCACGACCTGGAGAAGCGCACGCTTCAGCCCCGACACGCCGCTCCATAGCTGACCGATGCCGATGCGTCGACGCTCGCGGCCGGGGGCGAAGCCGGCGGCGGGGCGAAGCTCCAGCGCGACGCCGGTGAAATGGCGCGACAGTTCATCCTCGCCGAGCCACTGGCTGGCGACGGCAGGGTCGTGGATCAGCGCGCGGCCGCCCGAGACGCGCTCGACCACGACGAAATGGTTCATGTCCCAGTGCAGGATCGCGGGCAGATGGAGATCGCCGAGCGCGTCGAGCGGCAGCTTCACCGCGCGGGGGGTAAGGCCTAGCGCGTCCGCCGCCGCCATGATCTCGGCGAGGCCCGTGCCGCGCGCCGAGACGCCGAAGCGGTGGCGCAGCGCCGCGAGGTCGATGTCGAGCCCGTTCGCGCCTGCGACCATCGCCAGCGCGGCGAGGCCGCATTCGGCTATCTCGGTCTGGCGGACGTGGCGGACCCTCATCGCGCGAGCGAGGCCCACAGGCTCTCGCGGCCGACGGCGAAGCGGGCGACGCCGCGCGCGCTGGCGGGAACTGGGCGATCGAGGCGGAGCGTTACCGCATGGCCCGTCACGACATTGCCCGACGTCAGGACATATGGGGCGGGGCCGATCCGTCCGCCGGCGCAGGCGGGCACCGCCACCTCGCCTCCGGCAAGCGCCAGAACTCCGCAAGCGCCCGGCCGCAGCGACGCCGCGTCGGCCTCGGGAAGGATGGCGACGGCGCGGCCATCGTCGCCGGCCAGCGTTTCGAGCGCGAGCACGCGATCAGTCTGCGCCAGCAGCAGGAACAGCATCGCGCCCGCGACCGCCAGGAACAGCAGCCCGCCGACGAGCTGCCAGGACAAGGGGACGGCGAGCGACACCGCGCCCTCCAGCGCTTGTCCGCGCTCCGCCATCGCCTCCCGCCGGAACAGCGCCATGGTTACCCCCGTGTTGACCACGGCGTATCGGTGGGCGGGCGGGGACGCAACATGCGAAAGGGCCGGGGATTTGCTTCCCCGGCCCTTCGTCTTGATCTGGGCCAGCGACGGCGAAGCCGCCGCTTCGTCGGACGGTCCTGAAGGACCGCCGGCCGGACCTGCGCCTGGGAGCGAGCCGGGCGTAGCCGGCTCGCGCGCAGGTCAGAAATCCATGCCGCCCATTCCGCCCATGCCGCCGCCGCCCATGGGCATCGCCGGCTTGTCCTCGGGCACCTCGCTCACCGCCGCTTCGGTGGTGATGAGGAGACCCGCGACGGAGGCGGCGTCCTGCAGCGCGGTGCGGACGACCTTGGTCGGGTCGATCACGCCGGCCGACACCAGATTCTCATAGGTGTCGGTCTGCGCGTTGAAGCCCTGGGTCGGATCGTTGCCCTCGAGCAGCTTGCCCGAGATCACCGCGCCGTCATGGCCGGCATTCTGCGCGATCTGGCGCAGCGGCGCGTAGAGCGCCTTGCGGACGATATCGACGCCGCGCGTCTGATCGTCATTGCCGCCGGTCAGGCCCTCGATCGCCTTGGTGGCGTAGAGCAGCGCGGTGCCGCCGCCGGGGACGATGCCCTCTTCGACCGCAGCGCGGGTCGCGTGCAGCGCATCGTCGACGCGGTCCTTGCGCTCCTTCACCTCGACCTCGGTTGAGCCGCCGACCTTGATCACCGCGACGCCGCCGGCGAGCTTCGCCAGACGCTCCTGGAGCTTCTCGCGGTCGTAATCGCTGGTGGTGTTCTCGATCTGCTGGCGGATCGCCTCGACGCGGCCCTTGATCGCATCGGCTTCACCGGCGCCATCGACGATGGTGGTGTTGTCCTTGTCGATCGACACGCGCTTGGCCTGGCCGAGCATGTTCAGGGTCACGCTCTCGAGCTTGATGCCGAGATCCTCGGAGATCATCTCGCCCTTGGTGAGGATCGCGATGTCCTCCAGCATCGCCTTGCGGCGATCGCCGAAGCCGGGCGCCTTGACCGCCGCGACCTTCAGGCCGCCGCGCAGCTTGTTGACGACCAGGGTCGCCAGCGCCTCGCCCTCGATGTCCTCGGCGATGATGAGGAGCGGACGGCCCGACTGGACGACCGCTTCCAGGATCGGCAGCATCGCCTGCAGGTTCGACAGCTTCTTCTCGTGGATCAGGATGTACGGGTCGTTCAGCTCGACCTGCATCTTTTCCGGGTTGGTGATGAAGTAGGGCGAAAGATAGCCGCGGTCGAACTGCATGCCTTCGACGACGTCCAATTCGAATTCGAGGCCCTTGGCTTCCTCGACGGTGATCACGCCTTCCTTGCCGACCTTGTCCATCGCCTCGGCGATCTTCTCGCCGACGACGGTGTCGCCATTGGCGGAGATGATGCCGACCTGGGCGATCTCGTTCGAGCCGGCGACCGGCTTGGAGCGGCCCTTCAAATCCTCGACGACCTTCGAGACGGCGAGATCAATGCCGCGCTTCAGGTCCATCGGGTTCATGCCGGCGGCGACCGACTTCATGCCCTCGCGCACGATCGCCTGGGCGAGCACGGTCGCGGTGGTGGTGCCGTCACCCGCGACGTCGTTGGTCTTCGACGCCACCTCGCGCAGCATCTGCGCGCCCATGTTCTCGAACTTGTCCTTGAGCTCGATCTCCTTGGCGACGGTGACGCCGTCCTTGGTGATGCGCGGCGCGCCGAAGCTCTTGTCGATCACGACGTTGCGGCCCTTCGGGCCCAGCGTGACCTTCACCGCATCGGCGAGGATATCGACGCCGCGCAGGATGCGCTCACGCGCGTCGCGGCTGAATTTTACGTCCTTGGCTGCCATGTCATTTTTCCTGTCGGAGTGGCGCGAACTTATCGAAGCTCGCGCGTGTGAGGGATGAGAAGAAGCGGGCTCAGCCGATGATGCCGAGGATGTCCGATTCCTTCATGATGATCAGGTCCTCGCCGTCGACCTTGACCTCGGTGCCCGACCATTTGCCGAACAGCACGCGATCGCCGGCCTTGACGTCGAGCGGGGTGATCTTGCCGTCCTCGGCCTTGGCGCCCGAGCCGGCGGCGACGACTTCGCCTTCCTGCGGCTTTTCCTTGGCGGTGTCGGGGATGATGATCCCGCCCGCGGTCTTCTCGTCGGCCTCGATGCGGCGAACGAGAACGCGGTCGTGCAACGGACGAAAGTTCATGCGCGTCATCCTTCTTGTCTAACGTCGTAATGGGTCTTGGCACTCACCCCGGGCGAGTGCCAGCAGCGCGCATATGCGGTTGCGCCTTCGCGGCGTCAACGGGTCGGTTCGGGAAAATTCGTAAGGCCCAACCGTTCGCGCCAGGCCCAGCGCCAGCCGAGCAGGACCGAGACCACCAGCAGGCCGACCGCGAGCCCGGTCCAGACGCCGACGCCCTCCCAGCCGAAGCCGAAGCCGAGCAGGATCGAGGCGCCGAACCCCGCCACCCAATAGCCGAGGCCGGCGATGATCATCGGCACGCGCGTGTCCTGCAGCCCGCGCAGCACCCCGGCGGCGACCGCCTGCGCGCCGTCGACCAGCTGGAACATCGCCGCGACCGCGAGATACTGGACCGCGAGCGCGACCACCAGCCGGTTGGCGGGCGCGTCGACATCGACATAGGCCGAGACGAACAGCCGCGGCGCGAGCCAGATCAGCGAGGCGGTGACCACCATGAAGCCGATCCCGAGCGACAGGGCGACCGCGCCCGCGCGCGCGATCCATTGCCGGTCCATCGCGCCATAGGCCATGCCCACGCGGATCGTCGCGGCCTGGGCGACGCCGAAGGGTATCTGGAAGGCGATCGCGGCGATGTTGAGCGCGATCGCGTGCGCCGCGACCTCCGCCACGCCGATCAGCCCCATCAGGATCGCGGCGCCGCCGAACAGCGCGCCTTCGAACACCCAGGTCAGCATGATCGGCACGCCCAGGCGGACGATCTCGAAGAAGCGCGGCCATTCGGTGTTCCACCAGCGGCCGAACAGGCGGTAGCGGCGCAGGCGCCGATCGAAGCGCAGGATCATGATGTAGGCGAGCATCATCACCGTCAGGCTGACGACGCTGGCGAGCGCCGACCCCTTCAACCCGAGCGCGGGAAAGCCGGCGTTGCCGAACACCAGGCACCAGTTGGCGAGGATCGCCACGCCCAGCGCAAGGCCGGTGACGACGAACGCCCAGCCCGGCCGGCCGAGCGCCGCCGCCGCGGTGCGCATCACGCCCGCCGCCACCCCCGGCACGATCGCGAACAGGACGATGTTGAGAAAGCCGCCGGCGCGCCGCGCAACCTCCGCGTCCTGCCCGGCGAGCAGCAGCAGCGTTTCGCCGTGCGCCAGGATCAGGATCACCGGCACCGCCGCCGCGCCCGCGACCCACAACGCCATGCGGAACGAGCGGCGCACCTCGCGCACCGCATGCGCGCGGCGGCCGAGCTCGGCGGCGATCAGCGGCGCGGCGGCGCTGGTCAGCCCGATCAGCGCGAACATGAGCAGGTTGAACATGAACACGCCGAGCGTGGCGGCGGCGAGATCGACCGTGCCCAGCCGCGCGACGAAGATCACGTCGACCGCCCCCACCGCCATCTGCAGCAGGTTCGCCCCGACCAGCGGCCCGGCGAGCCTGGCGAGCGCGCGCAATTCCTGCCGCCAGCTTTGCGGCGCGGGGGCTGTCAGGGCAGGAATCGAGACCGCGGCGTCCATCGGGTGCGTGCCCTAGGGACAATCGCAGCGGTTTGAAACCTGCGCGTAACGATTCGTCGCCCCTGCGGAGGCAGGGGCCTCAGGCGGTAGGGACGACGTTCGGATGTGCCACAAACCCAGCGGCCCCTGCCTTCGCAGGGGCGACGGGAGAGCGTGTTGGCCTGCTAACACGCGGCGTTTACCTCCAGGTCGCCATGCTTTAGACGGGTTCGGGGCAATCGGAGAGCATCGACGTGAAACTGGTTCGTGGCGCCTGGAAGATCCTGGTCGGCATCAAGGACGCGCTCGTCCTCCTGGCGATGCTCTTGTTCTTCGGCCTGTTGTTCGCGCTGCTCTCCGCAACGCCCAATCGCGCGGCGGTGTCGCCGGGCGCGCTGGTGCTGGAGCTCGACGGATCGATCGTCGAGCAGCCGGCCGAGATCAGCCCCTTCGCCGCGCTGAGCGGCGGGGCGCCGATCAAGGAATATCGCTTGCGCGACGTGGTGCGCGCGCTCGATGCGGCGCGGACCGATGATCGCGTCAAGGCGGTGGTGCTCGATCTCGACCGCTTCACCGGCGGCTATCCCGCCGCGCTGATCGAGGTAGGCGAGGCGATCCGCCGCGTGCGCGAGGCGAAGAAGCCGGTGCTCGCCTTCGCCACCGCCTATACCGATCCGGGCTATCTGCTCGCCGCCAACGCCTCGGAGATCTGGAGCGACCCGCTGGGCGGGGTGATGCTGCGCGGCATCGGCGGATCGCAGCTCTACTACAAGGGGCTGATCGACCGGCTGGGGGTCAACGCGCATGTCTACCGCGTCGGCGAGTACAAGGCGGCGATTGAGCCGTTCACCCGCGCCGACCAGTCGCCCGAGGCGCGCGAGGCCAATGAGGCGCTGTACGGCGCGATCTTCGAGACCTGGAAGAACGCGCTGAAGACGGCGCGCCCGCAGGCGCAGATCGACATGGCGCTCAACAATCCGGTCGAGCTGCTCGCCGGCCAGCAGGGCGACATGGCGCGCGCCGCGCTTGCCGCGAAGATGGTCGACACGCTGGGCGACCGCATTGCGTTCGGCAAGCGAGTCGCCGAGATCGCGGGCGAGGGCGCGAAGAAGCGCGCCGGGCAGTTCGCCGAGATCAAGCTCGACAACTGGCTCGCCGCCAATCCGGTGAAGAAGCCGGGATCGCCGATCGGCGTGGTCACCATCGCCGGCGAGATCATCGACGGCGAGGCGCCCGCCGGCACCGCGGGCGGCGACACCATCGCCCGCGCGCTGCTGAAGGGCATCGCCGAGCATGACATCAAGGCGCTGGTGGTGCGGGTCGATTCGCCCGGCGGATCGGTCACCGCGTCCGAGCGAATCCGCCAGGCGATCCTGCAGGCCAAGGCGAAGAGGATCCCGGTGATCGTGTCGATGGGCTCGCTCGCGGCGAGCGGCGGCTACTGGGTGGCGACGCCGGGCGACCATATCTTCGCCGAGCCGGCGACGATCACCGGGTCGATCGGCGTGTTCGGCCTGATCCCGACCTTCGAGAACACATTGGCCAAGATCGGCGTCACCACCGACGGCGTGCAGACCACGCCGCTT
Organism: Sphingomonas gilva; assembly: GCF_003515075.1. Lineage (GTDB taxonomy): Bacteria > Pseudomonadota > Alphaproteobacteria > Sphingomonadales > Sphingomonadaceae > Sphingomonas > Sphingomonas gilva. Next base: position 590,390 of record NZ_QWLV01000002.1, on the reverse strand, counting down.
TCGGGCCAGCCCGACATCTTCGCCGGCACCAATGCGGAGACCGATGCGGTGCTGCAGGCGAGCGTCGAGGACATCTACCGCGACTTCATCGCGCGCGTTTCGGAGGCGCGCGACATGCCGCCGGCGCGCGTGAACGAGATCGCGCAGGGCCGGGTATGGGACGGCGGCACCGCGCGCCAGCTGGGCCTGGTCGACCAGTTCGGCGGGCTGCAGGAGGCGATCCGCTATGCCGCGACCGCCGCCAAGCTGAAGCCGGACGAGGTTCATGCGGTCTATTTCGAGAAGGAGCCGGGCTGGGAGGCGCAGCTCGCCGAGATGTTCGCGAGCGAGGAGGAGGACGACGCCGAGGCGGCGCCTTCGGGCCTGTTCGGCAGGATCGCCGCCGAGCAGCGCGGCGTCCTCGCCCGCGCGATCGGCGACGTGCGGATGCTGCTGCGGGCCGAGGGCGTGCAGGCGCGCTGCCTGGAATGCGGCGGCTACGGCCCCCGCGCGGTGTCGCGGCAGGCGGACTTGTCGCTGATCGACATGCTGATCGCGAAGCTCGGCGCGTGATCACGATCCGCGCGGCGCGGCCCGACGACGCCGCCGCCATCGCCGCGATCTACGCGCCCTATGTCGCGGGCGGGACCGTCTCGTTCGAGACCGACCCGCCCGACACGCGGACGATGCGCGGGCGGATGGCGGCGTCCGACGGGCTTTATCCCTGGCTGGTCGCGGCCGGCGACGAGGACATCGTGCTGGGCTACGCCTATGCGACCAAGTGGCGCGACCGGCCGGCCTATCGCTACATCGTCGAGACCTCGATCTACATGGCGGGCGACCGCCAGCAGCAGGGCGCCGGGCGGCTGCTCTACGACGCGCTGGTCGACACGCTGACCGAGCAGGACTTCACCCAGGCGATCGCGATGATCGCGCTGCCCAACGACGCCTCGATCTCCCTGCACGAATCGATCGGCTTCCGCCGCGGCGGCGTGTTCCGCGAGGTCGGCTGGAAGCAGGGCCGCTGGATCGACGTCGGCCTGTGGCAACGCGACCTGGCCGAAGCGGAGAACCCGCCCAGGGAACCGAAGCGCTTCGCCGATGTGGGGGTGAGGCGGTTTTGAGGGGATAGCCCGTCGCCCCTGTCCTTCGACTGCCTGCAAGGCAGGCGCTCAGGATAAACTTCAGCCTGCGGCTGAAGGCAGGGGCCTCTGGGTTTGTGGCACATGCAAGCCCGCGCTTGCCGCCTGAGGCCCCTGCCTGCGCAGGGGCGACGGAGGATCACCCCTTCACATATCTTGCCGAGCAGGCTTCGAGCACCGCGGTGGGCTCGCCCAGCCTGGCGATCGTCGCGAAGGCCTTGCGCGCTTCGGCCTCGCTGGCTTCGACCCCGTTCACGCCGCGCGCGGCGAGGAGCGGGCCGAGGCGGCTGTCGAGCTCCAGGTTGAGCGCGTAATAGGCGTCGAGCTGGTCCTTATAGGCCGAGCCCTGCGCGCCGAGCGCCTGGCGCATGAAGTCGCTGAGCTCGTCGCAGCCCTGCGCCGCGACCAGCGGGTCGTCGGGCAGCTCGACCGGGCCCTGGGGCATCGGATAGGCGGCGGCGCATTGCGGGGCGAGCGCGGCGATGCTCTCCTCGCTGATATCCTCGCCCAGCGCGGGCATGGCGGAGACCACCTGCGCCGTGCGGTCGCGCGAGAACTCCTCGCCCTCGGCGCCCGCCAGCAGCGCGTAGCGCAGGATGCCGCCCTGTTGCGCGGCTGAAAGCGGCGCCTTGATGTCCGGCACCGTCGCGCGCGCCTGGTTGGCGGCGACCACGCCGCAGGTCGCCGCGCGCTCGATCGCGGCTTCGGGCAGCTTGGCGGGCGCGCCGCCGCAACCGGCGAGCACGGCCGAGAGCGGCAGCAGGGCGGTGAGGGCGGTCTTCATGGGCGATCCTTCGTTGCGACCCGGAAACAAATTTCGCTGGTTCAACGGCCGAACCGCCCGGGTGGTTGCGCTACCGCGCGCTTCGCGGCATTGTCCCTTTGTGGGGCAGTAAAAGTGGGGGCGATATCATGCGGTTGATCTGGAGCGTGGCGGGAGCCGCGATGCTGGGCGCATGCGCCGTGGTGCCCGACGGCGGCGTCACGACGGCGCGCGACCATGTCGAGGAACGCTCGATCGCCGAGCTTTCGCGCGCGCTCGCCGCCGGGGACACCAGCAGCGAGGACCTGGTCGAGGCCTATATCGAGCGCATCGACGCGATCGACCGCGCCGGCCCGCGGCTCAACAGCGTCATCGCGGTCAACCCCGACGCGCTGGCGCAGGCGCGCGCCTCCGATCTCGACGGGCACCGCGCGCGCGGGCCGCTGCACGGCGTGCCGATCCTCATCAAGGACAATATCGAGACGCGCGACCGGATGCCGACGACCGCGGGCAGCCTCGCGCTCAGGGACAATTTCACCTATCGCGACGCGCCGGTGGTGGCGCGGCTTCGGGCGGCGGGCGCGATCATCCTCGGCAAGACCAATCTGAGCGAATGGGCCAATATCCGCTCGACCAGATCGATGAGCGGGTGGAGTGCGGTGGGCGGCCAGGTGCGCAATCCCTATGCGCTCGATCGGAGCCCGTGCGGATCGTCGAGCGGATCGGGCGCGGCGGTGGCGGCGAGCCTGGCGCCGGCCGCGCTCGGCACCGAGACCGACGGATCGGTGGTGTGCCCCGCCGCGATGAACGGGCTGGTCGGGTTCAAGCCCAGCGTCGGGCTGGTCAGCCGCACGCACATCGTGCCGATCAGCCATAGCCAGGACACCGCGGGGCCGATGGCGCGGACGGTGGAGGACGCGGCGATCCTGCTCGATGCGATGGCGGGCTCCGATCCGACCGACGACGTGACGATGAACATCCCCAACCGCCCGCAGGGCTTCGCCCGCTCGCTGCGCGCGGACGCGCTGAAGGGCGTGCGCGTTGGGGTGATCCGCGAGGGCGACGATCCGGCGCTGCTCGCCCGGTTCGATGCCGCGATGACCGCGTTGAAGAAGGCGGGCGCCATATTGGTAGCGGTCGACAAGCCCGAATTCGAGGACATCGACGAAACCGAGTTCGAGGTGCTGATCACCGAGCTCAAGACCGGTCTGAACGCCTATCTGGCGACCACGCCGCCCGCCGTGACCACACGTACACTGGATGACGTGATCGCCTTCAACCGCGCCAACGCGGCCGCCGAGATGCCGTTCTTCGCGCAGGAGACGTTCGAGATGGCGGCGAAGACCAAGGGACTAGCCGATCGCGGCTACAAGGCCGCGCGCGCCAAATCGCTGCGGCAAGCGGGACGCGAGGGCATCGACGCGATGCTCAAGAAGCACAAGGTGGCGCTGTTGGTGGCGCCGAGCTATGGCCAGCCGTGGCTGATCGATCCGATCCATGGCGACAATTTCAAGGGACCGAGCGCGAGCGGGTTTCCCGCGATCGCGGGCTATCCGCACCTGACCGTGCCGATGGGGCTGGCCGACGGGCTGCCGGTGGGGCTGTCGTTCATCGGCCCTGCGTGGAGCGACGCCATGGTGCTGAGCGCCGGCTATGCCTTCGAGCAGGCCAGCCGGATGCGCGTGCCGCCGCGCTATCTGCCCAGCGCCGATGTCGGGCCGGGGCTCGATCCGATGCGCTGAGCGGCGGCCCATCGCTTCGCGAAGCTCGCCTGCCAGGCGATCAGGCAGGGCGTGACGCCAAGCTCCATCGCCAGGCCGAAGACGTGCCCGCCCGAGGGCTGGCCGACGGTGAGGAGCGAGATGAGCCGCGCGAGGCCGCCCAGCACGACCAGCGCGCCGAGCAGCCGGAAGCGGTCCCCGCGCGTCTCGATCCGGCGCAGGCAGGTGACGAAGCCGATGCCGACGCCGAGGAAGACGCCCGAGACGTAACGGAAATGGCTGTCGAGATCGATCGGCACGGCCTCCACGCCGCGCAGCCAGCCGGGGCCCGACAGCACGCCCCACAGGCCCGCGCTCAATGGCACCAGGCAGGCGAGGCCGACGATCGCCTGGAGCAGCCGCTTCTCGCCTTCGAGCGTCACTTGCGCCCGCGCTCGAGCAGCTCCTCGCGGACGTGAATGGTGCGCACCGAGATGCGCGTTTCGAGGAGGAACGCGCCGAGCCCCGCGGTCAGGAGCAGCATGGCGAGGACGAACGACACCGCGACGATGGTGCCGATGGCGAGGTGCGCGAGCTCGGCGACGAACAGCAGGGCGACGACGAGGCAGACCATGATCGCGCTCGACACGCACAGCACCAGCGCGGTCGAGACGATGGTGATGCGCCGGTCGATCATGCGCAGCTCGAAGACATGGCGGTCATGCTCGGGCCCGGTCGATTGCGGGTGGAGCCGTTCGAGCGCGCGGCTGCGATCGACCACCCGCGCCAGCCGCCCGGCGAGCATGTTGAGGATCGCGCCGATCCCGGCGAGCAGGAACACCGGCGCGACCGAAAGCTGGATGGTCTGGGCGATGGTGGTCACTTCGGGGGAGAGATCGAGCATCGCGCGGTGATGCTGCGGCGCGACGGTCCGCGTCAAGCTGCACCGATTGGTAAGGTCCGCGCCGATAGGATCGCGCGCATGACGATGCTCCTGACCCGCCGCCATTTCGCGACGCCCGCGCCGCTGCGCGCGGCGCGCGTGGTCGAAGGGCTGGCGGGCGAGATCGACGAAGCGGCGGAGGCCGCGGCGCCGGACCGTCGTTTCCTTCGCCAGGCATGGTTCGCCGCCGCGCTTGCCGCTTATGGCGGCGAGGCGCGGACGGTGGTGGTCGAGAACGGGCGCGGCGTCGCCGCCGCGCTGCCGCTGACCGGGTTCGGGCCGAAGCTCGCCGGGCTGGCCGCGCTTCCGGGCTGCTATTGGCCGATGCGCAGCGCGCCGATCGCGATGCACGCCGACGACGGCGATCTCGACCGGCTGCTGGGCGGCATCGCGCGCGCGGCGCGGGGAGTGCGGATCGGGCCCGTCATGGATGACGACCCGCTGGTCGCGCGCCTGATCCCGCGCGCGCGAGCGGCCAGCTGGACGGTGATCGAGCGTATGTCAGGCGACAGCTGGCGGCTGCCGGTGCCGGTGGACGGCGACTGGCCGCGACCGTCGACCGCCAAGAGGAACCGCTGGTTCGAAGCCCGGCTGAGCGAGCACGGCCCGCTCGCGATCGACATGGTCGATGGCTGGGCGCAGGACAGCTTCGACAGGCTGGCGCGGATCGAGGCGGCGAGCTGGGTGGGAACCGACACCGACCGCGCCGACGCGAAGTTCGTCGCGCCCGATCACGCGGCCTTCTGGCGCGCGGCGACCGCCGATCCGGTGCTGGCGACGATGCTCCACGCCGCGATGCTGACGCTCGGCGGCCGCGATGCCGCCTTCACCTTCGGCATCGATTGCGGCGCGCGGCGGCACATCATCGCCAACGGGTTCGATCCCGCCTTTGCCGCGCACTCGCCGGGCCGCGTCCTCGCCTGGCGGGATCTGGCGCAGGCGCGTGGCGCCGGCATCGCCGAGGTCGATTGGGGCGCGGGGGACAGCGGGTACAAGCGGCAGTTCGGCGCCGAACGGGGGCCGGCGATCCGCAACTGGCTGCTGGTCCGGCCGGGCGTCGGCGCGGGCGTAGCGAAATTGCTAAGCGGCATCGGGCGCAAGCTGGCCTGAACCCGCCGCTTTGCAGCCCTTTGACATCGGCTTATCCTTCACTAATCTCGACCGAAAAACAGCAGGCGAGGGAGAGGATGATGGACCATATCGAGGCCAAGACGCAGCATCAGGCGCTGGCGCTGCTCGGCGTGCGTGACACCGGGACGACGATCGGCCTGCTGCAGCTGTGCAGCGAGCTCCAGCACGCAGGCATACTGGGCGCGGACGCGGTCGAGCGGATCAAGGATGCGATCGTCAGCGATATCTCGCTGTCATGCCCGAGGTCGCGGGCGCGGGCCGAATATGCCTTGGACATCCGCCACCGCATCGACGGGTTGATGCAGCACTGATAGCCGGCAATCAGGCCGCAACAGCCGGCGGCTCGATGTCCGACTTCCAGAAATGAACCTTGCCACGGCCGGCTCGTTTGGCGGCGTAGAGCGCCTGGTCGGCGCGTTCGACGAGCAAGTCGGCAGTCCGTGCATCGACCGGTCCGAGGGCAATTCCACAGCTCGCCCCGATAAAGATCGCGTGTTCCTGCGCCGGATACGCCTCCCCGAGCGCCCTGACGATCCGGTGCCCGAGCATCTCCGCCTCACGATAGCTGCGCAGGCCCACCTGAATAACCGCGAACTCGTCGCCGCCCAGGCGCGCGGCGATATCGCCCGCTCTCAATATCTTCCCCAGGCGATCGCCGACCAGCTTCAGCACGGCGTCGCCCGTGGGATGCCCGTAGCGGTCGTTGACTCCCTTGAAGCCGTCAAGATCGATGAGATGAAGCGCGACCAGCTCTTCGGAAGTCTTCGAGGCGTGCAGCAGGGCCTCGAGCTGCTCGAACATCAGGATGCGGTTCGGCAGGGCGGTCAGGGGATCGAGACGCGCAAGGCCGGCGAGTTGCTGCTTGGCGGTGAGCTGGGCGAGAATCGTACGATAGAGATAGGAGACCGATTCGAGGCTGGAAACGCTGTATGTCGCGATCAGCGACGCGACCGCCAGATAGGCAAAGCCCGAGCGGCCGTCCGCCGCATTCGCGGCCACGGTCAGGAATCCCGCCGAGGTCGGGATGGCGGCGAGCATCAGCGCCCCGGCGCAGAATTTCGGCCGCACCGAGGTGCGGGTCACCAGGCCCGCGCAGAAGCCGAATATCTCCGCGATCACCAGCATGTGCGCCAACAGGTCGCCCGTCGTGGTGATGCGGAAGTTAAGCAACCCGAGAAGCGCGGCATATGGCCAGACGACCGCCCGATATCGCCGCTCCCACGTTCGCGCGGGCGCGATCGACAGGCCGCCGGCGCTCATCTCCCGCCTGAACTTTCCGATCATGGCGAAGCGCATGGACAGCAGGGCAAGGATCGTGGCGGTCAGCCCGACGATCACCCAATCGAGCCGTGCCGAAAGCGAGAAGCCCGCCAGCATGATGATGGTCAGAGCCACGATCACGATCGGCAGCTTGCCCGCCATCAGGATCGAGACCATCTCGATATAGCTCGCATTGGGAATGTCGCGGCTTGGACGGAAAAACATGCGGTGGGGAAGCATGGCACGCCTCTTGGACAACGTCTTTCAAACATGGCTGACGAGTGCCGAGGCTGCCACGAGGAGGTTAATATCTGTTCCGAGCGAGGGGCTTGGCCCGGTTTCAGGATGATCCGGCGATCGCCCTAGATGCGGCGGTAGCGGAAATACCAGACCTCGTGCCCCTGGCGGCGCGCCTTGCGTTCGTAGCGGGTTTCCGGCCAATCGTCGGGGCGATCGAGGAAGTCGGCGGCCGTCCGCGCGGTCCACGCGAAATCGCGCCGTTCGCCCATCACCATCATCGCCCAGCGGCAATAGGTCGGATCGTCGGTGCCCAGGCGGAACTCGCATCCGGGCTGGAGCTTCGCCGCGATCAGATCGAGCGGGCCGTGATTGACCATGCGGCGCTTGGCGTGGCGCGCCTTGGGCCAGGGATCAGGGTGAAGCAGATAGACGCGCGACAATGACCGGTCCGGCAGGCGTTCGAGTATGTCGAGCGCGTCGCCCATATGCAGGCGGACATTGGCCAGGCCGCCCTCGCGGATATGCCCCAGCGCGCCGACCACGCCGTTGAGGAAAGGCTCGCAGCCGATGAAGCCGCGATCGGGACGCGCCGCGGCCTGCGCGGCGAGATGCTCGCCCGCGCCGAAGCCGATTTCCAGCTCCAGCGGGCGATCGTCGCCGAACAGGCGCACCGCGTCGAGCGCGCCCGAATCCGGTACGGCGACCCGCGGCAGCAGGTCCTCCACCAGCTGCGCCTGACCGACTCGCAGCTTGTGGCCCTGCCGACGGCCGTAGAGCCGGCGAATCGTCATCGGATCGGTCATGCCAAACGCCTTATAATAGTCCGCTCTGCCATGAAGCTGTCTCGGAACGGTGCGAGTTATGCACGCAGCACCGCAAACCCGTTGCACCGCAGCAAAATGTCGTATTCTTACAATCCAGCCGCAACATTCTGGCCGATAAGGCGAATCTCGTCTCAGCGTCGGAAAGTGGGGGTTCCGCACCTATGACTGCGCATGTTTATATCATTCTCTCGATCATATTGCTGGCCGGCGTCGGCTTCGCGCTGGCGTTGCAGCGCTACCGCAAGGACCGGAAGGACAAGCGCCGGCAACAGATCATCGTCTTCGCCCCGTCCCACCGCGACGACCGCTGACGAATTGCGGCGATCGATCAGACCGCCGCCTTCAGCGCCTCCACGAGATCGGTCTTCTCCCAGGGGAACAGGTCGCCTTCGGGCTTGCGGCCGAAATGGCCATAGGCCGCGGTATGCGCGTAGATCGGCTTGTTGAGGCCGAGATGGGTGCGGATGCCCTTGGGCGTCAGGCGCACCAAGGTCGGCAGCACCTCCTCCAGCTTCGCCTCGGTGACGGCGCCGGTGCCGTGGGTGTCGACATAGAGCGACAGCGGCTCGGCGACGCCGATCGCGTATGACAGCTGGATCGTGCAGCGGCGGGCGAGCCCGGCGGCGACGATGTTCTTGGCGAGATAGCGGCTGACATAGGCGGCCGAGCGATCGACCTTGGTCGGGTCCTTGCCGCTGAACGCGCCGCCGCCGTGCGGCGCCGCGCCGCCATAGGTGTCGACGATGATCTTGCGGCCGGTCAGGCCGGCGTCGCCGTCCGGCCCGCCGATCTCGAAGCATCCCGTCGGGTTGACGTAGATATGCTCGTCCTCGGGCATCCAGCCCTTGGGCAGGACGTCGGCGATCACGCCCTTGACGTAATCGCGCAGCTTTTCGCGGCCCTCGTCATTGTCCATGCCCTCGGCGTGCTGGGTCGAGACGACCACCGCGGTGGCGCGCACCGGCATCTCGTTCTCGTAGGCGAGCGTCACCTGGCTCTTGGCGTCGGGCTCGAGGAAATCGACCTTCTTCGCGTGGCGATCGGCGGCCAGGCGCTCGAGGATCTTGTGCGAATAATAGAGCGTCGCGGGCATCAAGTCGGGCGTCTCGTCGGTCGCGTAGCCGAACATGATGCCCTGGTCGCCCGCGCCCTCGTCCTTGTTGCCCTTTTCGTCCACGCCCTGGGCGATGTGCGCCGACTGGCCGTGCAGCTTGTTGTGGAAGGTGAGGGTGTCCCAGTGGAAGCCCGACTGTTCGTAGCCGATGCGCTTGACCGTCTGGCGGACGGTCTGCTCGATCTCGGCGAGCGCGCCGTTCGCCCATTCGCCATTCTCATAGACGCCCTTGCAGCGGATCTCGCCCGCCAGCACGACCAGCTGGGTGGTGGTCAGCGTCTCGCAGGCGACTCGCGCCTCTGGGTCCTTGGAGAGGAACAGGTCGACGATCGCGTCCGAGATCTGATCGGACACCTTGTCGGGATGGCCTTCGGACACGCTTTCGGACGTGAAGAGGAAGCTGCTGCGCATCGGTACACCTTGGCTGGAAATGCGGCCGCGCATCCGCGCGGGCCTGATATAAAGCTTTCCTTATGTCCCCTAGCGGCGCTTGGGAGCCAGCGCAACGGCCAACAGGATCAGCGCCAGCGCGAAGCCCCAGGCGAGCCAGTTGCCCATCCGCGCGAACAGCGTGGGCCGGGCGGCGGGCGGCAGCGGCGCTTCGATCACGCCCTGCCGCTTGTGCGGCACGCTTGCGAGCAGCCGGCCGTCCGAATCGATCAGCGCGGAGATGCCGGTGGGGGTGGAGCGCAGCACCGGCAACCCCTCCTCGATCGCCCGCAGCCGCGCCTGGGCGAGATGCTGGGGCGGGCCCCAGCTGCCGAACCAGCTGTCGTTCGAGGGGTTGAAGATGAAGGCGGGGCGCCGCGTCGGATCGACCACCTCGCCCGAAAAGACGATCTCGTAGCAGATCTGCATCGCCCCCGCGCCGAAGGGCGGCAGCGCCATGTTGCGCGGGCCCGGTCCGGGGATGAAGTCGAACGATCCGGGCAGCAGGCGCGAAAGGCCGATCGGCTCGAGGATCGCGCGCATCGGCAGGTACTCGCCGTAAGGGACGAGATGCGCCTTGTCGTAGCGATGCTTGAGCTGCCCGTCAGGCCCGAGCGCGAAGATCGCGTTGCGCGCGGCGACCATGTTCTGGTTCTCATCGAAGATCAGCGCATCCGCGCCGGTGATGAGGATGTCGCCTTCGCCCAGCAGCTGCGCCAGCCGGCCGCGCACCTGGCGCGAGGGGGCGAGATCATAGGCGTAGCGCGGATAGCCGTCCTCCAGCAGGTAGCGGATCGCGCCTTCGGGCCAGAGGATCAGCGTCGGGCCGGGGGAGGGGGTGCGCGACAGCCGCTCATAGGTTTCGAGATAGCGGAGCTGCTGGGTGGGCGTGGGATATTGCTTCTGGTCGATATTGGGCTGGACGATCAGGACGCGCGGCGCGTCCGCCGGCGGCGGGGTGGGGCGGACGATGCCGGTCAGGCCGATCGCCGCCAACGCTGCGGCGAGAATCGCGGCGCGCTTGCGGCATTCGGGCGCCGGCAGCAGGAACAGCGCCGTCGCCGCCAGCACCGCGACGCCCGACAGGCCATAGGTGCCGATGAAGCGGCTGGCGCGCGCCAGCTCCAGCACGGGCACGAAGATCGCGCCCAGCGGGTTCCACGGAAAGCCGGTGAAGAGCGTCGCGCGGAGCAGCTCGACGACGATCCACGCCGCGGCGAGGACGATGCCGAAGCGGAGCCGGTCGGACCGGCCGTACCTCCAGGCGAGGCCCGCGGCGATAGCGGGATAGACCGCGAGATAGACCGAGAGCAGGACGGGGGCGATATAGCCCAGCCAGTGCGGCATCGCGTCCTGATAGGTGAACGCCTTCTGGATCCAGTTGAGCCCGAGCGAGAAATGCGCGAGGCCGAACAGCCAGCCGGCGAACAGGGCCTCCTTCAGCGAAGGCGCGCGCCAGATCACGCCCATGAACAGCGCGAAGGCGGCGAGCGTCACCGGCCACAGCGCCAAGGGCTCGAATCCGCAGGCGGAGATCAGGCCAAGGACGAGCGCGGCGATGCGGGGGTGGCGGGTCAGCACGCTGCGCTACTTGGACGGTTGGGAAGCAGCGGACAAGTCCCGTCGCCCCTGCGCAGGCAGGGGCCGCTGGGTTTGTGGCGCACTTGACGCCGTGTATGCCGGCTGCGGCCCCCGCCTTCGCGGGGGCGACGTCATCTGGCGCTCACCCGCCAGATGACGTTGCCGACATCGTCCGCCACCAGCATCGCGCCGGTCCTGTCGCCGATCACGCCGACCGGGCGGCCCATCGCCTCGCCTTCGTCGTTGAGGAAGCCGGTCAGCACGTCGACCGGCTTGGCCCCTTCCGGCGGGAAGCCGTTGGCGGCGAAGGGGACGTAGACCACCTTGTAGCCAGACACCGGCACCCGGTTCCACGATCCGTGCTGGCCGATGAACGCGCCGCTGGCGAAGCGCCCGCCCAGTCGGATGTCGTCGGCGAAGGCGAGGCCCAATGAGGCGGTGTGCGGCCCCAGCGCATAGTCCGGCCGCTTCGAATATTCCTGCAGCGCGGGGTTCGCCGGCTCGACCCGGGCGTCGGGATAGCCGCCCCAATAATACCAGGGCCAGCCGTAATGCGCGCCGAAATCGACCGCCGTCAGATAATCGGGCGGCGTGTCGGAGCCGATCATGTCGCGCTCGTTGACCGTGGTCCAGAGGCGCCCCGATCGCGGCTCCCAGGCCAGGCCGTTGGGATTGCGCAGGCCAGCGGCGAAGATGCGGAAGGTCTTGGCGACGGGATCGACCTCGAGGATCGCGGCGCGGTTGGTCTCCGCCTCCAGCCCGTTCTCGGCGATGTTGGAGGCGGAGCCGACCGTCACATAGAGCCGGCTGCCGTCGGCATTGGCGATGACGTTGCGCGTCCAGTGATTGCCGCCGCCCGGCAGGTCGATGACCTTTTCGGGGGTCGCGGTGATCCTGGTCTGGCCGGGCGTGAAGGGCACCCGAACGAGCGCATTGTGGTTGCCGATGTAGAGATAGCCGCCGGTCACCGCCATGCCGAAGGGCGAGGCGAGATTGTCGATCAGCACGCTGCGCGCCTCGGCCGTGCCGTCGCCGTCGGCGTCGCGCAGCAAGGTGATGCGGTTCGCCGAGGGAACGCCCGCGCCGGCCTTCCCCATCAGCTTGCCCATCACCCAATCGGCGATGCCCTTCACCTCGCGCGGCGGCGAATTGGTTTCCGCCACCAGCACGTCGCCATTGTCGAGCAACGTCATCCAGCGCGGATGGTCGAGCCCGCGGGCGAAGGCATTGACCTTCAGCCCCTCGGCCGCCCTGGGCGTCGCGCCGTCAGGCCAGCCGACCGCATCGGCGACCGAGACGGTAGGGATGATCTCCTTGCGCGGCGCGGTGATCTCCGGCCGGACGCCGCTGACCGCGGCGACCGACAGCTCCGCCCGGTCCGGCCTGGACAGGAAGAACAGCGCGACGGCCGCGATGACGACGAAGATCAGGACGAGGCGGAGAATATGTTTGCGCATATCTTCAATCTAGGGGGCGATGCCGCGGAGCGCAAAAGACAAACGACACTCGTCGCCCCTGCCCTTCGACTGCCTGCAGGCAGGCGCTCAGGATAAACTTCAGCCTGCGGCTGAAGGCAGGGGCCGCCGGGCTTGTGGCACATCCCGTGTTGCGTTTGCCGACTGCGGCCCCCGCCTGCGCAGGGGCGACGGTTATTCATCCTGCGGGATCGCCTTCTTGGGCGGATGCAGGCGGACGCGTTCGACGCGGCGGTCGTCTGCGGCGACGATCTCGATCGTCCAGCCGCTGTCATGGGCGATGCACTCGCCGACCTCTGGCACGCGCTCGGCGAGCACCACGGCGAGCCCGCCGATCGTGTCGATATCCTCCTCCGCCTCGGCCAGGCGGGGGTCGATCAGCTCGGCGACATCCTCCAGCTCGGCGCGCGCGTCGGCTTCCCAGGCGCCGCCGCCGTCCAATGGGACGATCAGGTCCTCGGGCGCCTCGTCATGCTCGTCCTCGATATCGCCGACGATCTCCTCGACCAGGTCCTCGATGGTGATGACCCCTTCGGTCCCCGAATATTCGTCGAGCACGATGGCGAGGTGGGTGCGCTTGGTGCGCATCTCGGCGAGCAGATCGAGCACGCCCATCGACTGGGGCACATAGAGCGGCTCACGCACGAAGCTGTCGATGCTGTCGGGCGCCGGCTCGCCCGAGGCCATATGGGCGAACACGTCCTTCACGTGGATCATGCCGATGACGGTGTCGAGGCTGTCCTGATAGACGGGCAGACGGCTGTGGCCGCATTCGGCGAACAGCGCGACCAGCTCGGCGAAGCTCGCCGTCTCGGGGATCGCGATGATGTCCGCGCGCGGCACGCCGACATCGCCCGCGTCGCGCTCGCCGAAATGCAGCAGGTTCTTGAGCATCTGCCGCTCGAGCGGGGTAAGGTCGCCATTGCCCGGGCGGGCGAGGTCGTCCTCATGCTCGTCCAGCGCCTCCTCTATCTCCTCGCGGAGGGTCGGCTCATGCTCCTCGCCGAACAGCAGGTTGCGCAGGCCGGTCCACAATCGGCCTCCTTCGGTATTGTCCTGGGAGCTTCTACTGGAACCCTCTGGCATGGCGGCGGTCAGTCCTCGCGAATTTCGTAGGGGTCGTCGATGTCGAGCGAGGCGAGAATCGCGCGTTCGAGCGCTTCCATCGCCTCGGCCTCGGAATCCCCCATATGATCGAACCCTAGCAAATGCAGCGTCCCGTGGACAATCAGGTGCGTGGCGTGATCGGCGAAGGCGACGCCCTTCTCCTCCGCTTCGCGCGCGCAGGTCTCGCGGGCGAGGACGATATCGCCCAACAGCACCTCGCCATCGTCCGAATTGCTCATCGCCTCCAGCAGGTCGGGCTGCACCATCGGGAAGCTAAGGACATTGGTCGGCTTGTCCTTGTGCCGGTACTGCCGATTGAGCGCCTGCACCTCGGCATCGCCCGTCAGCCGCACCGACACCTCGATGATGAGCGACCGCGTGAGCCAGCCGTCACTCTGCGGCGCCTGCCGAATGGCTTCGGCGACGGCGGTCTGGGCGATCTCCTCCCAGTCGGCTTCGGGCCAGCCGGCTTCCCGCTGGACGGCGACTTCAAGCATTGTCGGACCAGGCGAGATCGGTGAGATCGAAATCCTTGCCTTTGTAGAGTAGGCGGGCGTGATTCGCCTTGGCGCAGGCGTAGGCGAAGCAATCGCCCATGTTCAAACCAGCCCGGTCCACACCCTTGCCATAGCGGGCGAAAGCATCGATCGCGATCAAGGTCTCACGCTCCTGAATGGCAACCATGCCGAAACTGCTTCCCGCAACATAGCCGCGCACCGCCTCCGCGGCATCCTCAATGGATGTCCTGCCGCGTCGAGCGACCGCAATCGTTGCCTCCCAGATCGCGATGGCTGACGTTAAGCGTTGATCGTCCTCGGCAATCCGACCGGCATAGATTGCCGCGTCCTCTTCTTCGGCGATCACGGCGACGATGGCCGATGCGTCAATGAAAAGAGTCACAGATCGGCATCGCCGCTGAGCCAATCATAAAACGCCTTATCGGCTGGCGGGCCCTTCATGCCAGGGAGCGGAGTGCGCTTGCGCCAATCCTCCAGCCAATCAAGATATGCCTGTCCCGTCAGAGGCTTGGAGAGCTCCGCCTTGCGCTTTTCAAGTGCCTCCCGGACAACCTCGGTCTTGGACCGGTTCAACAGCGCCGCCAGCTCATTGGCCAATGCCGCCGTTCGAGGATCCTTTATATAGAGCGATGCCATTACGCGCCTCCACCCTGGATATACTAGCGGATATCCCAACCTTCAAGCATTGTCCCCCTCATAGGCCTCGACGATGCGCCCCACCACCGGGTGGCGGACGACGTCGGAGGTCATGAAGCGGACGGTCGCGATGCCTTCGATCCCTTCCAGCCGGCGGACGGCGTCGGCCAGGCCGGAGGACTCGACCCCGCCGGGCAGATCGACCTGCTTCGGATCGCCGCACACCACCATGCGGCTGTTCTGGCCGAAGCGGGTGAGGAACATCTTCATCTGCGCGGGCGAAGTATTCTGCGCCTCGTCGAGGATGATGAAGGCGTCGGACAAGGTGCGGCCGCGCATGAAGGCGATCGGCGCGATCTCGATCTCGCCCGACAGGATGCGGCGTTCGACCTGCTCGGTCGGCAGCATGTCATAGAGCGCGTCGTACAAGGGACGGAGATAGGGATCGACCTTCTCCTTCATGTCGCCGGGCAGGAAGCCCAGCCGCTCGCCCGCCTCGACCGCGGGGCGCGACAGGATCAGGCGCTGGACGGTGCCCTGGATCAGCTGCTGCACCGCCTGCGCCACGGCGAGATAGGTCTTGCCGGTGCCCGCCGGGCCCAGCGCGAAGATCACGTCGTTGCTGCCCAGCGCATGCATATATTCGATCTGCGTGCGCGTGCGGGGGACGATCGTCTTCTTGCGCGTGCGGATCATCACCGGCGGCGGCGCGGAGACGTCGGTGCGGATGATGCCGTCGAGCGTGGGCTCCGCCGACATGGCGATGACGCCTTCGACCACGCCGGCATCCACCTCCTCGCCGCGGACGATGCGGTTGTAGAGACCGGTCAGCACGTCGCGCGCGCGGCCCGCCGCCTCCGCCTCGCCCTCGATCACGATCTTGTTGCCGCGCGCGCCGACATAGACGCCCAGGCGATTCTCGATCGCGATCAGGTTGCGGTCATATTCGCCGAACAGCTGGCCGAGCAGCTGGGGCCGGTCGAAGATGACCTCCAGCCGGGCGCGGTCGCCGGCCTGGGCGGGAACGGGTTTGCGGCTCATGCGGCTCCTTGCTGATGGTCAAAAGTCACGAAAGTCACGCCACGTCGGCGTGGGCTCGCGACGAAGTTCAGTGTCTTCAGTGTCCGGCGCATGTCGCGCGATCCCGGTGAACGGCCGCTGAGGCGCGCGGTTCCGGAAACGGTGAGGCAAGACTGCATCGCGCGCGAGTTTGGCAGAGCGCGCGCATGTAGGACAGGGGGGAATTGCGGGATGCGCGATTGGTGGAGGGGTGTGGCGTTTTTGCCGAGGGGTATCATGATGCGGAGAGGTCAACCCACCCCCGGCCCCTCCCTGTCCAGGGAGGGGAGAAGGTAAGGTCGCGCCACTGTTACTCCCCTCCCTGGAAGGGAGGGGCTGGGGGTGGGTGGCGCGCGATAGCGCGCTGCGATAGGCTTGCGACATGAAGCGGGTTCCTGCCCACATGACCGCCAATGCCCGCGCGCTTCGCAACGCTCCGACCGAAGCGGAACGCCTGATCTGGCGGCGGTTGTCGCGATTCCGACCCAAGTTCACGCGCCAGCTGTCGGTCGGGCCGTATATTGTCGACCTCGCCAATCGCGAGGCGAGGCTGGCGGTTGAGTTCGACGGCAGTCAGCATCTGGAGGCGGGGGATTACGATGCGCAGAGGACGGCGTTTCTGGAAGGACAGGGGTGGACCGTGATCCGGTTCTGGAACGGCGATGTGTATGAGAATCCAGATGGTGTTGGTGAGGCGATCCTTCAGAAGGCCGCCGAGTGCCTCGGCGGGACCCACCCCCATCCCCTCCCTTTCAGGGAGGGGAGGAAGAGAGTGCCGAGGTCTCGTTCAGCCACTCCCCTCCCTGGCAAGGGAGGGGCTGGGGGTGGGTCGGCCACGGGCGGTTAGCTAGCGGCTCCCGCCAGCGAATTCGGCCCCCCGCTCACCACCTCCACCTCGACCACATCGCCGATCGCGGCTTCGGTCATCAGGTGGACCGATTGCAGCCAAGGCGACTTGCCGAGCATCTGGCCGGGGAGCTTGCCCTTGCGCTCGATCAGGACGCTGCACCGCTTGCCGACCGTCGCCAGGTTGAACGCCTCCTGATCGCGGTTGAGCGCGGCCTGCAGGCGCTGGAGGCGCTCGTCCATCACCTCCGGGGCGATCTGATCGGGCATGGTCGCGGCGGGGGTGCCGGGGCGGGGGCTGTATTTGAAGCTGTACGCCTGGGCGTAGCCGATTTCGTCCACCAGGCTGAGGGTCTCGGCGAAATCGGCCTCGGTCTCACCGGGGAAGCCGACGATGAAATCGCCGGACAGCGCAATGTCCGGGCGGGCCTCGCGCACCTTGTCCAGCACGCGAAGGTAGCTGTCGCGGGTGTGGCTGCGGTTCATCGCCTTCAGGATGCGGCTGCTGCCCGACTGCACGGGGAGGTGGAGATAGGGCATCAATTTCCCGACGTCGCGATGCGCGTCGATCAGGCCCTCGGTCATGTCGTTGGGATGGCTGGTGGTGTAGCGGATGCGCTGCAGGCCGGGGATGCGATCGAGCGCGCGGATCAGCGAGTCGAGGCCGCGACCATCGCCATCTTCCCACGCATTGACGTTCTGGCCGAGCAGCGTGAGCTCCTTCGCCCCGGCATCGACCAGCGCCTCCGCTTCGTCGACGATCGCGGCGAAGGCGCGGCTGACCTCCGCGCCGCGGGTATAGGGGACGACGCAATAGGTGCAGAATTTGTCGCAGCCCTCCTGCACCGTGAGGAAGGCCGAGGGCGGCACGCGGCGGCGCGCTGGGAGGTGGCCGAACTTGGAGAGCACCGGCATGTCGGTGTCGAGCGCCGCCTCGCCGCGGGCGGCCTTCGCCAGCAGATCGGGCAGGTTGTGATAGGCCTGCGGGCCGACCACGACATCGACCTTGGCGCGGCGGACGATCTCCTCGCCTTCGGCCTGCGCGACGCAGCCGGCCACCGCGATCATCGGCTTGCGCCCGTCCTTTCTCAGGCGGCCGATGTCCGAATAGACCTTCTCGGTCGCCTTTTCGCGGATGTGGCAGGTGTTGAGGACGACGACGTCGGCCTCGTTCGCATCGGCCGCGGTCATGCCCTGCGCGGCGAGCAGCTCGGCCATGCGATCGCCGTCATAGACGTTCATCTGGCAGCCGAAGGACTTGACCGCGTAGGTCTTGGGATTGGGGGACATGGCCGCGCCTATAATGCGGTCGCGCGGCTGCGTCATCACTCTCCGGGAGGCACCATCCCCATCGCCCTCTCGATCCGGCGTCTCGCCTCGGCGGCGATCGCCTTGCGGCCGGGGAAGGCGGCGGGGTCGAAGGGCTCGAGGAAGTGGAGCCGCACGGGAAAGCCGCCCGGGCGGGCGAGGATGCGCAGCGCGTTGTCCTTGCCATGCTCGTCGCCGACCCAGGCGATCTCCGTCGCGTTCGGGCCATAGTCGATCCACACCGGCTGGACCATCACGCCCGGCGGCGGCGGATCGAGCACCGCGAGCAGGGGGGCCTTGAACGGCAGCAACGTCCGTCCGTCGGTGGTCGTCCCTTCGGGAAAGATGGCGAGGCTCCAGCCCTCGGCGAGCGCGGCGCGGACCTTGGCGATCTGATCGGCGATGCCCATCCGGTCGGTGCGCGAGACGAACACCGTGTTGTTGAGCCCGCACAGCCAGCCGATCAGCGGCACGCCCTCGAGATTGTCCTTGGCGATGAAGGCGGTGCCGCTCGCGCCGGCGAGCAGCGGGATGTCGAGCCAGCTTTGATGGTTGGCGACGAAGAATACGTCGCGGCGAAGCGGACGGCCGATGCTGATACGGCGCGCGCCGGCGATCCGGCCGATCGCCCCGAGGAACAGGCGTGGCCAGGGAGAGGGGAGGCGGAACAGCCGCCACAGACCGTGCAGCGGCACCGCGACCAGGACGGCGAGGATGAAGCCGGCGATGCGGGCGGCGGCCCGAAGCGTGCCTGACGGGGCAGACATTCAGTGTCGTGCGTTCGATAGTCCCAGCCACCGCGTCACCCCGGACTTGTTCCGGGGTCCATCGTGCGGCGGGGGATCGGTTTGAAGATGTGAGCACTGCGCCTGCGGCACGATGGACCCCGGAACAAGTCCGGGGTGACGGTATTGGGAGACCATTGGTCCCCAAAAGACGTGCGCGCCTATGCGGCTATTCCTTGCGGCTGAGCGAGACGCCGTAGAGCTCCATGCGGTGATCGACCAGGCGATAGCCCAGCTTTTCCGCGATCTGCTTCTGCAGCTGTTCGAGCTCGGGATCGACGAACTCGACGACCTTGCCGGTCTCGACGTCGATCAGGTGATCGTGATGCGCCTCGGGCGCGGGTTCGTAGCGCGCGCGGCCGTCGCCGAAATCGTGGCGGTCGAGGATGCCGGCCTCCTCGAACAGGCGCACCGTGCGATAGACGGTGGCGATCGAGATGCCCGGATCGATGGCGGAGGCGCGGGCATAGACCTTTTCCACATCGGGATGGTCGTCCGCATCCGACAGCACGCGCGCGATGACCTTGCGCTGTTCGGTGATGCGCAGGCCCTTTTCGTGGCAGAGTGCTTCGAGATCGATCTTGCGGCCCATATTGTCAGACGGTCCCTTCCTTTGGGACGATGTAGCGTCTCGGGCGCGCGGGGAGAAGCCCCTCCCGCGAGGGGAGGGGCCTCAGCGGTCTCAGCGCGACTTGCGACGCTTGGTTCCGAGGCCGATCTTCTTGGCGAGCGAGCGCCGCTGTTCGGCATAGTTGGGCGCGACCATCGGATAGTCGGCGGGCAGGTTCCATTTGGCGCGGTATTGCTCGGGCGTCATCTGATAGTGCGTCATCAGGTGGCGCTTCAGCATCTTGAGCTTCTTGCCGTCTTCAAGGCACACGATGTAATCGGGCTTGATCGACGCGCGGATCGATACCGCCGGCTCCTGCTTCACCTCCGGTTCGGGCGCGCGGCCGCCCAGCCCGGAAAGCGCGCCGTGAACATTGGCGATGATCAGCGGCAGATCGGAGACCGCCACGCTGTTGTTGCTGACATGAGCCGCAACGATGTCGGCGGTAAGCGTGACAAGAGTCTCACGCAGATCGTTATCTTCATTCATGTAATTATAGTCCTGACCCGTTTCAGCCGCGATCCTTTTCGCGCGGCCCGGGCGCTTATAAGCATATTTTCACTGATCGGCGCAAGGCGACAATAATGAAAAAGCGACTGTATCAGATCAACGCGCGACGAAATGTCCGCGCATCGAACACTTGCCCCTTATTTCCGCGATAGTATTCGCGGCGTTCACCGACGTTCGCGAAACCGTTGCGCGTGTATAGCCGTTCGGCGCTGTTGCCGCGGCGAACCTCGAGGAACATCGTCTCCGCGCCATCGGCGCGCGCATCGTCCATCGCCGCGCGCAACAAGGCGTTGGCGACGCCCTGATCGCGAAAATCCGGATGGGTGGCGAGCAGCATCAGCTCGGTCTCGTCGGCGACGGTGCGGGTGAGCGCGAAGCCGGCGGGCGCCCGCGCGACATAGGCGACGGAGAGCCGCGCCGCGCCGCCCATCAGCATGCCGGCGAGCTGCGATTCGCTCCACGCCTCGCCATATTGCGGATCGAATGCGGCCGTCATGACCGACATGACCTGCGGCAGATCGTCGCGCGTCGCGCGGCGGATGTCGATCACGGCGCGAGCGGTCGCCATCAGGCGGGCGCCTTCGCGTCTGGCGCGCGGCCATAGATCGGGCTGGGCGGCAGGGCGGAGAAGGGGGCGGGCAGCCGCAACGCGGCGCGCGCATCGGGCAACGCCGGCAGCGCTTCCTCGACCGTGCCGAACAGCGCGCGCGCGCCGATCGCCGCGCGGGCGGCGTCGGGGGTGAGCGAGGCGAGTTCGGTCGCGATGGCGAAGGGCTCCGCGGTGAAGCACTGAACGAACCACTCGCCATGCCCCCCGGTCAAGGCCACGGCAAGCTCGGCGAGCGACGGATCGGCGGCAAGGGCCTGCGCGGCGATCAGCGCGGTGCTGCTGTAGCCGGCGACCTGCCCGCCCCAGCCGAAGCCGAGCGCGCGCGCCGCGGCGAGGCCGACGCGCACCCCGGTGAAGCTGCCGGGCCCGCAATCGACCAGCACGCGGTCCGCCCGGCCGGACGCGGGCAGATCGGCGATCATCGGCAGCAGGCGCTCGGCATGGCCGCGCCCGACCACCTCATGCGCATGGGCGACCAGTTCGCCGCCGTCGAACAGCGCGACCGAGCAGGCGGCGGTGGCGGTATCGATGGCGAGCGTGCGCAACGGTGCGGATGATCCGATCAGATCGCGCGGACTTCGGTGACTTCAGGCACGTAATATTTGAGCAGCGATTCGATGCCCTGCTTCAGGGTCGCGGTGGACGACGGGCAGCCCGAGCAGGCGCCCTGCATCTTCAGGAACACCTTGCCCTTGTCGAAGCCGCGATAGACGATGTCGCCGCCGTCATTGGCGACCGCGGGGCGCACGCGCGTCTCGATCAGTTCCCTGATCTGCGCGACGATGTCCGCGTCGGCCGGATCGTCGGTGAAGCTTTCCTCCTCGGGCGGCACGCTGATGCCGCCGGCGCTGCCGGGGCGGAACAGCGGCATCGCGGCCGAGAAGTGATCGAGCAGGATGGCGAGCACGTCGGGCTTCAATTGCGCCCATTCGACGCCCGGCGCGGCCGTGACCGAAACGAAATCGCGGCCGAAGAACACGCCCTCGACATCGCCCAGGCCGAACAGCGCATCGGCCAAGGGCGAGATTTCCGCCTCTTCAGGGGTGGCGAAATCGCGCGTGCCGCCGTCCATCACGATCCTGCCGGGCAGGAACTTGATGGTGGCCGGATTGGGCGTCGCTTCGGTCTCGATGAGCATGCCCGCGATGTGGGCCGTGCGGCGGCTCGGATCAAGGCCAAACAGACCCCCAGGCGGATCGACATCGGCCCTGCGGCACTTGGATCGGGCAAATCCCGTCACCCCGGACTTGTTCCGGGGTCCATTGTGCCGCGGGGGTAGCGCTCACGCCTCCTGTTCCGCCCCAGCCGCCTGATGGACCCCGGAACAAGTCCGGGGTGACGAAGGGGGGACAGGGGGGGCCGATAGCCAACTACATGTCCATTGGTCTCAGCCGTCCATCGCCTTCATCGCGTGGTTCCAGCTGTCGATATTGTCGCGCGCCTCCTGGACGAAGGCGGAGCGGCGGACGAAGCCCAGGAAGAAGTCGGAAAACCACTTGCCGGGTTGCTTCAGCGGCCGTTCGAACTGGATCAGCAGCACGACGCGGGTGCCCTCGGTGTCGTTCCACACCTCGTGCTGATAGGTATCGTCGAACACCAGGGTCTCGCCCTCCGCCCAGCGGACGATGCGATCATGGACGCGCATCCGCACATCGCCGTCCCTGGGCACGACCAGGCCGAGATGGCAGGTGATCAGCCCCTTGATCACGCCGCGATGGTCCGGGATGTGGGTGCCCGGCGCGAGAATCGAGAAGAAGGCGCTGTTGAGCCCCGGAATCTGCGCGATCACCGCCGACGTCTTCGGGCAGCGCGCCATATTGTCGGTGATCGGGAAGCCGTAGCCGTAGAGGAAGAAGGAACGCCACTTGTCGACCTCCGCGATCGAGCGGTGATCGGGCGAGATGGTGGCGAGGCTGGGCGCGTCGCGCAGCGCGACCGCGCACGCCTCGTCACGGATCTGCTCCCAATTGTCGCGCAGGATCTGCGTCCAGGCGAAATCGCGGAAATCGAGCACCGGATCGTTGGAGACGAGGCTGGAACGCGCGATGATCCTGTCGAACACGCCGCGCAGCGCCTTGCCGATGGTGATGATCAGCGGGCGGTTCTTCTCCGCCTGCATCGGCGCGCCGGGCCGCGGGGCGCCGGAAATGACGTTGAGATCGGGCACGCGAAGCACCGCCTCGCCCGAATCTTGCCGCATTGTCGCGTCGTCCAACCAGTTTTCGGTCCGTGTCGTCATCATCACCTCAGGCGGGCCCACTTGCCTTCGTACCCGCAACAGTCCATATGCTGCGCCGCAGCGTCGTAACGCCCGAAGCATCGGGCGGGGTTCGGGTAGCGCGAAGTTTCGTCGAAATGATGGCGAAACCGCCCGGACAGACTGATCGGCGCTTTGGCCAATGGCTTCCCTTTTCGCGCGGGTCGTCTCAACGAACCCGCTTGCTCGCGTGCGCACCATTCCGGTTCGCAGCGCGCCGGCACCATATGAAAGTATCAACTTGACCCAGTTCAAGGATCTCGGCCTCGCCGAGCCGCTCATCAAGGCGCTCGCCGCCAAGGGCTATGACAATCCGACGCCGATCCAGGTGCAGGCGATCCCCGCGCTGCTCGACGGCCGCGACCTGTGCGGCATCGCGCAGACCGGCACCGGCAAGACCGCGGCGTTCGCGCTGCCCAGCCTCGATTACTTCGCCGAGCACCCCAAGCCGCGGCCGATCCGCGGCTGCCGCATGCTCGTGCTGTCGCCGACGCGCGAGCTCGCGGCGCAGATCGCGCAGTCGTTCCGCGACTATGGCCGCTTCCTGCAACTGGAGGTGCAGACGGTGTTCGGCGGCGTGCCCGCCGGCAAGCAGATCCGCGCGCTCGAAAAGGGCTGCGACGTGCTCGTCGCCACGCCGGGCCGGCTGCTCGACCTGATCGACCAGCGCGCGCTGACGCTGCGCCATGTCGAGATCTTCGTGCTCGACGAGGCCGACCAGATGATGGATCTGGGCTTCATCCATGCGCTGAAGCGGATCGACACCTTGCTGCCCAAGGACCGGCAGAGCCTGTTCTTCTCGGCGACGATGCCGGCCGACATCGCCAAGCTGGCCGAGCGCTTCCTCGACGATCCGGTGCATGTCTCGGTGACGCCGGCGGCGACCACCGCCGAGCGCGTGGCGCAGCATGCGATGTTCGTGAACCCGCACGAAAAGGCGGCGCTGCTCGCGATGCTCCTGAAGCGCGAACCGATCGATCGCGCGCTGGTGTTCACCCGCACCAAGCACGGCGCCGACAAGGTGGTGCGCCAGCTCGCCGCGTGCGGGATCGAGGCCTTCGCCATCCACGGCAACAAGAGCCAGGCGCAGCGCACCACTGCGCTGCAGGCGTTCCGCGACGGGCGGACGCAGATCCTGATCGCGACCGACATCGCCGCGCGCGGGATCGACGTGCAGGGCGTCAGCCATGTGTTCAACTACGAGCTGCCCAATGTCGCCGAGCAGTATGTCCACCGCATCGGCCGCACCGCGCGCGCGGGGCGCGAGGGTGTGGCGATGAGCCTGGTGAGCGACGACGAGCGGCCCTACCTGCGCGGGATCGAGAAGCTGACGCGGGTCAAGCTGGAGCCGATGGCGCTGCCCGAGGGACTGGCCGAAACGGCGGCGAAGATGCCCAAGCCCGCGCCGCGCAAGTCGGGCGGCGGCGGGCAGGGCCGTGGCGGCCGCGGTCCGCAGGGCAACCCGGCCGGACAGCGCCGGCATGACGATCGCGCCGCGCCGGGCGCGCCCAAGCGGCGCTTCGGCGGCCGCCGGGGCGGCGTCGGCGCGCACAAGGGCGCGGTGAAGAAGGCGCGCTAGGCTTCCAAATTCCTCCCCATGCGAAGCAGGGAGTGCCGGGTCGGTCGTGCTCCCAGCACGACCTTGGATTGCCGGGGGCAATCCAACCCGGCACTGGGGACCGTTCGCCGAAGGCGAATGGTGGAGGGGGAACGCCGCGAGCGGTACGTTGTGCGGCGTTCCCCCTCCACCAGCCTGCGGCTGGTCCCCCTCCCCCAGACAAGCTGGGGGAGGATTTGAAACTCTTCTGGTCCCGTTCATCTTGGGCGGTTAATCCTGCCGCCATGCGACTGACCTCCGCGCGTTTCGCGCTCGCCTCCGCGCTTGCTCTTTCGCTGGCGTTTCCCCTCTCTGCGCAGACCGCGCCCGCTCCGGCTCCCGCCGCGCAGGTTCAGGTCGATCGCTCGCCCTGGCTCTACAAGGGCAGCGATCTTCCGCAGGACAAGGCGTGGATCTTCGGAGCGCTGCCCAACGGCCTGCGCTACGCGGTGCGCCGCAACGGCGTGCCGCCGGGGCAGGTTTCGGTGCGCGTGCGCGTCGATGCCGGATCGCTGATGGAGACCGACGCCGAGCGCGGCTTCGCCCATCTGATCGAGCATCTCTCCTTCCGCGGCTCCGAATTCGTGCCGGACGGGGAGGCGAAGCGCATCTGGCAGCGCCTGGGCGTCACCTTCGGCGCCGATTCGAACGCGCAGACCAGCCCGACCCAGACCGTCTACAAGCTCGACCTGCCCGCCGCGACGCCGGCCGGCTTCGACGAGAGCATGAAGATCCTGTCGGGCATGGTCGATTCGCCCGGCCTGAGCGCCGCCGCCCTCGATGCCGAGCGTCCGGTGGTGCTGGCCGAGCAGCGCGAGCAGCCGGGGCCGCAGCGCCGCGTCGGCGACGCGACGCGCGGGCTGTTCTTCGCCGGGCAGCCGCTCGCCGAGCGCTCGCCGATCGGCACCGCCGAGACGCTGACCGCGGCGACGCCCGCTGCGGTGAAGGCGTTCCACGACCGCTGGTATCGGCCCGACCGCACCGTGGTGATCATCGCCGGAGACATCGATCCGGCGCTGATGGAAGCGGCGATCGTGCGTCACTTCGCCGACTGGAGGCCCGCCGGCCCGGCGCCGGCCGAGCCCGATTTCGGCAAGCCCGATCCCGAAGCGCGCACGAGCGCGGCGCTGGTCGAGCCGGCGATGCCGCCGACGATCACGCTCGCGACGCTCAGGCCCTGGCAGTACAATGACGACACCGCGATCTTCAACCAGAAGCGGATCGTCGACCTGCTCGCGATCCGGCTGATCAACCGGCGGCTCGAGCGGCGCGCGCGGGCGGGCGGCAGCTATCTGGCGGCGGGCGCAGAGCTCGACGACGTGTCGCGCTCGGTCAACGCCACCTTCGTCAACATCCAGCCGCTGGGCGAGGACTGGGAGCCGGCGCTGCGCGACGTGCGCGTGGTGATCGCCGATGCGATGACCAACCCGCCCACCCAGGCCGAGATCGACCGCGAGGTGGCGGAGATCGACGCGGCGATGAAGGCCAGCGTCGACACCGCCCCCGTCGAGGCCGGCGCCAAGCAGGCCGACGACATGGTCCAGGCGCTCGACATCCGCGAGACGGTGACGACCCCGCAGGCGGCCTACGAGATCCTGCAGGACATGAAGCGCAAGAAGATGTTCACGCCCGAGGCGGTGCTGGCGTCTTCGAAGAAGGTGTTCGCCGGCGCCGCGACCCGCGCGATGATCGTGACGCCGACGCCTTCGGCCAATGCCGAGCAGCGGCTGAACGCGGTGCTCGCCGAGGATGTCACGGGCCTGATCCAGGGGCGCAAGGCGGCCGCCGACGTGTCGTTCGACCAGCTGCCCAGGTTCGGCAAGCCGGGCAAGGTGACCTCGCGGAGCAAGGTGACCGAGCTCGGCATCGACCGGATCAGCTTCGCCAACGGGGTCAACCTGCTGCTGTGGCCGACCAGCGCGGAGACCGGCCGCGTCTATGTCCGCGTGCGCTTCGGCCGCGGCTATCAGGCGCTGCCCAAGGGCCGCGAGAGCGCCGCCTGGGCGGCCGATTATGCGCTGGTGCAGAGCGGCATCGGCAAGATCGACCAGAACGGCCTGGAGGCGCTGACCACCGCGCGGCGGATCGGGATGGATTTCGCGATCGACGACGACGCGTTCGAGCTTTCGGCGATGACCTCCGCCGAGGACCTCGCCGATCAGCTCAAGCTGCTCGCCGCCAAGCTGGTCGATCCGGGCTGGGACCCCAATCCGGTGATCCGCGCGCGCGCGGCGGCGATCGCCGGGGCGGACAGCTTCGACAGCGCGCCCGCCGGCGTGCTGGCGCGCGACCTCGAACGGCTGATCAGGGGCGGCGATCCGCGCTGGGGCACGCCCGGCCGCGAGACGATCGCCAGGCTGACGCCCGAGGCCTTCCGCGCGCTGTGGGAGCCGCTGCTCAAGACCGGCCCGATCGAGGTGATGGTGTTCGGCGACGTCAAGGCCGAGCCCGCGCTCGCCGCGGTCGCCGCGACCTTCGGCGCGATGAAGCCGCGCCAGCCCGCGCCGGTGCCGCCGGGCGGGGCGAGCGTCGCCTTCCCGGCGCCCAACACCACGCCCGAAATCCGCTATCACAAGGGCCCCGAGACGCAGGCGGCGGCTGTCATCGCCTGGCCGACCGGGGGCGGTTCGGCGGGAATCGCCGAGGGGCGCAAGCTGCAGGCGCTCTCCGCCCTGTTCTCCGACCGGCTGCTCGACCGGCTGCGCTCGCAGGAAGGCGCGAGCTACAGCCCGCAGGTGATCAGCGACTGGCCGGTGGGGCTGGACAATGGCGGGCGGATCATGGCCGTCGGCCTGGTCGCGCCCGACAAGACCGACCTGTTCTTCCGCCTGGCGCGCGAGATCGCCGCCGACCTCGCCGCCAACCCGATCACCCGCGACGAGCTGCGCCGGGTGATGGCGCCGCTGATGCAGCAGGTCGCGCGCTCCTCGACCGGCAACAGCTTCTGGCTGCGCGAGCTGGAAGGCGGCACGTTCGATCCGGCCCGCATCGCCGCGGCCGACACTATCGCGCGGGATTACGGCACCGTCACCCCCGCCGATCTGCAGGCGCTGGCGGTCAAGTATCTCCAGCCGGGCAAGGACTGGAGCTTCGTCGTGCTGCCGACCCCGGCGAAGGAGGGGGAGTAGGAAATACCTCCCCGGTACGGGGAGGGGGACCGCGCGACATAGTCGCGTGGTGGAGGGGGCTCGCCGCAAGCGCGGCGCCTGTGGCGCTCCCCCTCCACCAGCCTGCGGCTGGTCCCCCTCCCCGTTCCGGGGAGGTATTGATCCTCACCCCTTGTACAATGCCGCCATCCGGTCGCCGTACATCTCGCGGACCTTGTGGCGGCGGACCTTGAGGCTGGGGGTGAGCTGCTCGTTCTCCACGGTGAAGGGCGCGTCGGCGATGATGAAGCGGCGGACGCGCTCGATCTGGCTCAAGTCCTTGTTGACCGCGTCGACCGCGCGGTTGAGGGCAGCGCGGTATTCGGGATTCTCGGCGAGCGCCCTGAAGTCGCACGGCGCGCCGTTCTTCGCGCACCATTCGGCCGACCATTCGGGATCGGGGACGATGCAGCCGACCAGATAGGGCCGCTTGTCGCCCGAGACCATCGCCTGGACGATCTCTGGGCGCAGCGTCAGCATCCCCTCGATCTTTTGCGGCGCGACATTGTCGCCCTTGTCGTTGACGATGATGTCCTTCTTGCGATCGGTGATGACGATGCGGCCGCCGTCGTCGATATGGCCGATATCGCCGGTGTGCAGCCAGCCGTCCTTAAGGACGCGCGCGGTCTCGGCCTCGTTGCGCCAATAGCCGTGCATGACGAGCTCGCCCCTCACCAGGATCTCGCCGTCCTCGGCGATCCTGACCTCGGTGTCGGGCAGCGGCGGGCCGACCGAATCCATCTTGAGGCCGGCGCTGGGGCGGTTGCACGAGATGACCGGCGCCGCCTCGGTCTGGCCATAGCCTTGCAGGAAGGTGATGCCCAGCGACTGGAAGAAGATGCCGACTTCCGGATTGAGCGGCGCGCCGCCCGAGACCATCGCCTTCATCCGCCCGCCGAAGCGCCTGCCCACCTTCTTCTTGAAGGTCGCCTTGAGGATCAGGTCCAGGGGCGCGTCGAGCAGCGCGCGCTTGCCGTGATAGGCCCGCTCGCCGACCGCCAGCGTCTTCTCCAGCATCCAGTTGGGCACGGCGCCCTGCTTCTCCACCGCCTTGGAGATGCGCGTCCTGAGCACCTCGAACAGGCGGGGGACGACGACCATGATGGTGGGCCGCGTCTCCTCGATATTGGCGGCGAGCTTTTCGAGGCCTTCGGAATAATAGATCTGCGCGCCAAGCCCGATCGGGAAATGCTGGCCGCCGGTATGCTCATAGGCGTGGCTCAAGGGCAGGAAGGAAAGGAACACCTCGTCCTCCCAGCCGAAATCCTCGGAGATCACCGTGCAGCAGCCGTTGACGTTGTGCAGGATCGCGCCGTGATGCTGCATCACCCCGCGCGGGGCGCCGCCGGTGCCCGAGGTGTAGATGATGCAGGCCAGATCGTCGCGGGTGAAGGTCGCGTTGGCGGCGGTGGTGGCGACATCGGGCGCGTTGGCGGCGATCAGGCTGTGCCAGTTGTGGCAGTCGACCGCGCCCGACTGGCCGAAGCGCACGGGATCGATGCCGATGACGTGCCGCGCGCTGCTCCTGAGGATCGCCGGCATCAAGGTGCGCGCGAGCTTGTCGGTCGAGACGATCACCGCCGCCGCGCCCGAATTCTCAAGGATATGCGCGTGATCGCGCTCGGTATTGGTCGTGTAGGTCGGAACGGTGACGCAGCCCGCCGCCATGATGGCGAGATCGGAGATGCACCATTCGGGCCGGTTCTCGCTGACCAGCATCACCCGATCGCCCCGATTGAGGCCCAGCTCCTTGAGCGCGGTGGCGAGGCTCGCGACCTGGCGCGCCGCTTCCGCCCAGCTGGTCGAGACCCACGCGCCGTCCTTCTTCGCCCAGAGGAACGGCGCTTCGCCCTTCTCCTCCGCGCGGGTGAAGAACATCGAGACGAGATTGGGGAAATGTTCGAGCGTGCGGGCCATGATCTCTCCTGTCGGCGGGCTCTGTGCGGCCTGCTCTCGTCCTATTGTTCCAGCGACGTGCCGATGCCGCGCGGGTCTGCGGCGCCGCGCCAGCCGTCCGCGGTGCGCTCCACCGCGTTGACCTTCGATCCGAGGTCGGAGGCGATCACCGTTCGGCCGAAGCGGGCGAGCTCGGGCAGGCGCTCGGCGAGCGGGGTGCCCGCCTCGACCTGCACCGCTTCCCCGGCGAAATAGATGTTGGGCAGCGCGATCGCCGCTTCCGCCGGCAGGCCCCAGTCAAGCACGCCGATCAGCGTCTTCGCCACATGCATGATGATCCGCTTGCCCCCCGCCGAGCCGAGCGCGAGGATCGGGCGGTTGTCCGCATCATAGACGATCGTCGGCGACATCGAGGACAGCGGCCGCTTGCCCGGCTGGACCCGGTTGGCGACGGGCGCGCCGTTCAGCTCGGGCGCGGCGGTGAAGTCGGTCAGCTCGTTGTTGAGCACCAGCCCGCGCGCGACGAGCTGGCTGCCGAACGGCCCTTCGACCGTCGAGGTCATGCTGACGACATCGCCCTCGCCGTCGACCGCGACAAAATGGGTGGTGCCGGGGACGTCGGGCTGGACCGCGGCGGTGCGCGGCTCGGCGCCCGGCGGCGTGCCGGCGTCATAGCTGGCGAGCGAGGTCTTGCGGCCGATCAGCTTCGATCGCTTCGCCATGTAACCGGGATCGAGCAGCCCGGCGACGGGCACGGGAACGAAATCGCGGTCGCCCAGATATTTCTCGCGATCGGCATAGGCGAGCATCATCGCCTCGGCGATCAGGTGCCACGCCTCGGGGCTGTCCTTGCCCAGCGCCTTCATGTCGAAGCGCTCGAGCATGCCCAGGATCTGGAACACCGTCGTCGCGCCCGATGAGGGCGGGCCCATGCCGCAGAGCTTGTACTCGCGGTAGCGGCTGCACACCGCCGGCCGGTCCTTGGCTTCATACGCAGCAAGATCGGCGAGCGTCATGTCGGCCCGGTTCATCGGCGCCTCGGCCACCGCCTCGACTATCTCGCGCGCGGTCTCGCCGGTGTAGAAGGCGTCGGGGCCGTCCTTTGCGATATCGCGCAGCAGATCGGCGAGCGCGGGATTGCGGATGCGCTGGCCCTGGCGAAGCGGCCTGCCGTCATCGGTGTAGAGCCTGGCGATCTCGGGGAAGTCCTCCCACTGCTTCACCCCCCAGGCGCTGATCCCGGCGAGCGGGCGGGTGACCTCGAACCCCTGATCGGCCAGGCGGATCGCCGGCTGGAACAGCGCCGCCCAAGGCAGCTTGCCCCAGCGCGCATGGACTCGCTCCATCAGCCGGATGTTGCCGGGGACGCCGACCGAAAGGCCGCCGGGGTAGCGATCGGGCCAGGGGATCGGCGTGCCGTCGGCGCGCAGGAAGCGTTCGGGCGTCGCCGCCATCGGCGCCTTCTCGCGCCCGTCCACCGTATCGGTGAGGCCGGTCGCGGCGTCGTGATGGACGAAGAAGCCGCCGCCGCCGATGCCGCTCGATTGCGGTTCGACCACGGTCAGCGCCAGCATCATCGCCATCGCCGCGTCGGCGGCGCTGCCGCCCTGGCGCAATATCTCCTGTCCTGCTTGCGTCGCGCGCGGATCGGCGGAGGAGACGACCCCCTGCGCGGCGAGCGCGGAGGGGAGGAGAAGCGCGAGGAACGCGAGCAACAGGCGGATCATGCGCGAGACACTATCGGCGCGCACGCCGTCCGCAAGCCGTTACGTCGTGCCCGCCTTGCGCCGGAACGGGACCAGCTCCCCGCGCCACGCCTTTTCGTGGAAGAAGAAGGCGACGGCGTTGAGGACGGGCTCGATCAGCGCGATGCCGCCGGCGATGGCGACCGAGCCGGTCAGCAGATAGGCGAGGCTGAAGGCGATCGTCAGATGGATCGCCAGATAGCTGAGCGTCTTGAACAGGTCGCGTGACATCGGATTCACCTTCCGCGCCATCAATGATCGAGCCGGTGCGATCGATCCATCCGATTATCGTAGAGACAGAGATCGCCGTCAGCGATGAGCAAGCCCGTGCGCGATCCGGCCGGCGAGGCCGGGGCCGTGGAACACCAGCGCGCTGTAGAGCTGGACCATCGCCGCGCCGGCGTCGATCCGTGCGCGCGCCTCGTCCACGCTGTCGATTCCGCCCGCCGAGATCAGCGGCAGCGCGTCGCCGGCGATTTCGCGCGCTTCGCCGAGCTTGGCCCGGGCGAGCGGCTTGAGCGGCGCCCCCGACAGCCCGCCCGCCTCGCCGGCGTGCCGCGATGCGAGCGGCGGGCGTGAGACGGTGGTGTTGGAGACGATCAGCGCGTCGACATGATGGTCGATCGCGGCGGCGATCGCGCCTTCGAGGCCGGCGCGGTCAAGATCGGGCGCGACCTTCAGGAACAGCGGTTTGCGCCGGCCATCCACGTGGCGCGCGGCGTCGCTCGCCGCAAGCAGATCGTCGAGCGCGGGGCGAGACTGCAGGTCGCGCAGACCGGGGGTGTTGGGCGAGCTGACGTTGATCGTGACGTAATCGGCCTGTCGGGCGGCCTTGCCGACGCCAAGCGCATAATCGGCGACGCGATCGGCCGAATCCTTGTTGGCGCCGACATTGATGCCGAGAACGCCCTTGCGCCGGGCGCGCGCCACGCGGGTAAGCGCCGCGTCGATTCCGCCATTGTTGAAGCCCATGCGGTTGATCACCGCCTCGTCCTCGACCAGTCGGAACAGCCGCGGCCCGGCATTGCCGGGCTGGGGCAGCGGGGTCAGCGTGCCGACCTCGACGCTGCCGAAGCCCAGGGCGAGGAAGCCGTCCACCCCCTCGGCGTCCTTGTCGAGCCCCGCGGCGAGGCCGACCCGGTTGGGGAAGGCGAGGCCGCCGATGGTGACGGGGTCATGCGCGCGGGCCGGGGCGAAGGGCGCGCCCGCCGTGCCCCAGGCGGCGACCAGCCGCACCGTCGCACGGTGAGCTGCCTCCGGATCGAGCGCGTACAGAAGGGGACGGGCAAGCGAATAGACGGTCACGGCGGCGCGGCTATGGCAGCGCCGGGCGGCGGGGTCAAAACCGTTCCATGACGGGCGATTTCATTGCAATTTTCTGACACTTACAAAATGTCGATTCCATCCAATACGAATCACCTAAACCGGTTCAAATCCCGACTTGCGACCCGAAGGGCTCCTTTTTCAACAGGGGGTTCTTTCACTTACGGCCACACCGGACTGCAAAGTCCGGTGTGGCCGCTTTTCTTTGCCCCCGGCGTGCGGTACAGTCGAGCCAATAGGGGCGCTAAGACAATGAGCGAGATCGCACTCGACTATGCGGTGCCGCCCGCCGATCTGGCGGCGTTCGTCACTGCCTTTTACCTTTTTCGCGCGGATGTGCCGCATTTCGAGGACATGGAGCGCGCCGACCACGCGCAGTTCCGCTTCAAGCTCGACGGCGGCGTCGCGAGCTATCGGTTCGCCGACGGCACCGAGCAGCCCGGGCCCGAGGTGCAGATCATCGGCCCCACCACGGGCGCGACGCGCGTTTCCGTCGAAGGCCCGGTGCGGGTGTTCGGCGCGGGGCTGCAGCCCGCGGGCTGGGCGGCGCTGATGCGGGTCGACGCGTCCGCGCTCGCCAACCGCGTGTTCGACGCGACCGAGGTGCTGGGACCGGCGGTGACCGCGATAGCCGACCAGCTGCGCGCGGAGACCAGGATCGAGGCGATGGTCGAGATCGCCGCCTGCCATGCGCGCGAGCTGCTCGCCGGGATCGACCGCACGCGCTTCGGCTTCGCCGAGGCGGTGGACGCGTGGCTCGCCGCCTCCGCCTCACCCGATGTCGAGGAGCTGGTGCGCATGACCGGCCTGTCGCGCCGCCAGCTCGAACGCAATTGCAAGGCGCTGTACGGCGCCCCGCCCAAGCTGCTCGCGCGCAAGTACCGCGCGCTGCGCGCCGCGCATGCGCTGGCGGCGGGAGCGCACCCCGCCGATCTGCTCGACGAGGGGTTCTACGACCAGTCGCACCTGATCCGCGAGGTCAAGCAGTTCACCGGCGCGACGCCCAAGCAGATGCACGATCATCCCGGCCTGCTCGCCCAGCTGACCATGAGCGGGCGCGCCGCGCTCGCCGGGCAGGTGCCGACATTGGTGAGCGACACCTGATGGAATAGCCAGGTTGACCGCGCGGCGCTTCGCCCCCACATGGCAATCGGACTGATTCGATCCGATTTGAGAACCGCTCGCAACAATGCGCCTGTCCAGCCTTGCCGACTATGCCGTCGTGATGATGACGGCCTCCGCGCGCCATTGCGGCGTCAGCGGGCGGCTCAACGCGACTCTGGTCGCGGGCGAGACCGGCATTCCGCTGCCGACGGTGCAGAAGCTGGTCAGCCGGCTTTCCGCCGCCGGGCTGATCGAAAGCACGCGCGGCACCGGCGGCGGCTTCCGCCTGTCGCGCCCGCCCGCGACGATCACGCTCGCCGACATCGTCGAGGCGATCGAGGGCCCGATCGCGATGACCGCGTGCGTCGATGCCGGCAAGCATGATTGCGCGATCGAGGCGGAATGCCAGGTCAAGCCGCACTGGAATGCGGTCAACGGCGCCGTTCGCGGCGCGCTCGCGGGGGTCAGCCTCGCCCAATTGTCTTCTGGAGCCACCCATGGCCACGCGTAACGCAGAGGCGCTCGCCGCCGCCAACAAGTCCTATGAA
Organism: Sphingomonas gilva; assembly: GCF_003515075.1. GTDB lineage: Bacteria > Pseudomonadota > Alphaproteobacteria > Sphingomonadales > Sphingomonadaceae > Sphingomonas > Sphingomonas gilva. The sequence goes on along the minus strand of NZ_QWLV01000002.1, from coordinate 556,204 downwards.
TGGGGCTTTTCGAGCGACATCGAGCAGGAATTCGCGCCCAAGGGGCTCTCCGAGGACACCGTCCGCTTCATCAGCGCCAAGAAGGGCGAGCCCGAATGGATGCTCGACTGGCGGCTGAAGGCATACCGCGCCTGGCTGGAGATGGAGGAGGTCGGCTGGGCCAAGCTCGCCATCCCCGCGATCGATTTCCAGGACGCCTATTATTACGCCGAACCCAAGGCGAAGGAGAAGCTGGGCAGCCTCGACGAGGTCGATCCCGAGATCCTGCGCGTCTATGAAAAGCTCGGCATCCCGATCGAGGAGCAGAAGGTGCTCGCCGGGGTGGAGGGCGCGCGCAAGGTCGCGGTGGACGCGGTGTTCGACAGCGTCTCGGTCGCCACCACCTTCAGGAAGGAGCTGGAGGCGGCCGGCGTCATCTTCCGCTCGATCAGCGAGGCGATCCGGGAATATCCGGAGCTTGTCCGCAAATATCTCGGCTCCGTGGTGCCGCAGCGCGACAACTATTTCGCCTGCCTCAACTCGGCGGTCTTCTCCGACGGCACCTTCGTCTATGTGCCCGAAGGCGTGCGCTGCCCGATGGAGCTCTCCACCTATTTCCGCATCAACGCGGAGAATACCGGCCAGTTCGAACGCACGCTGATCGTCGCCGACAAGGGCGCCTATGTCTCCTACCTGGAGGGCTGCACCGCGCCGATGCGCGACGAGAACCAGCTCCACGCCGCGGTGGTCGAGCTCGTCGCGCTCGACGATGCCGAGATCAAATACTCGACCGTGCAGAACTGGTATCCGGGCGACGCCGAAGGCAAGGGCGGCATCTACAATTTCGTCACCAAGCGGGCGATGTGCGCGGGCGCGAACTCGAAGGTCAGCTGGACCCAGGTCGAGACCGGCAGCGCGATCACCTGGAAATATCCCAGCTGCATCCTGAAGGGCGACGGATCGGTCGGCGAATTCTATTCGGTCGCGGTCACCAACAACCATCAGCAGGCCGATACCGGCACCAAGATGGTGCATATCGGCAAGGGCACGCGCTCGACCATCGTCTCGAAGGGAATCTCGGCGGGCAAGTCGAACAACACCTATCGCGGCCTGGTGCGGGTGAACGCGAATGCCGAAGGCGTGCGCAACTTCACCCAGTGCGACAGCCTGCTGCTGGGCAGCGAATGCGGCGCCCACACCGTGCCCTATATCGAGGTGCGCAATCCCAGCGCGCAGATCGAGCACGAGGCGACCACCAGCAAGATCAGCGAGGACCAGCTGTTCTACGCCATGCAGCGCGGCCTGGATGCGGAAGGCGCGGTGGCGCTGATCGTCAACGGCTTCGCCCGCGAGGTGCTGCAGCAACTGCCGATGGAGTTCGCGGTCGAGGCGCAGAAGCTGCTGGGGATCAGTTTGGAGGGGAGTGTGGGATGACGATTGGTTTTCTGGCGTTGGCCTTGTGGGTCGGATCGGCGCAAGGCGTTGCTCTCGACATTCAGCAATCGGCGACGGCGCTCGCGAACGCCACGAAATTCAACCTTAGCTTCGAAGGCCGACGGGTGAATGGCTGTACCGTTACGGCTACAAGCGGCAATCCACAGGTAGATCATTATGTCTGTGAAGCGGCGCGATCCTGCGGCGACCGATATTCCAGCGAAGATCGCCGGGCTGACTGCATTTCCAGAAAGCGTGAAGAGCTTGCGGACCTGATCGTGAAATCCTCCAACCAAACAAAATGACATATATCATGCTCAAGATTGAAAACCTCCACGCCGAAGTCGACGGCAAGCCGATCCTCAAGGGCCTCTCGCTCACCGTGAACGCGGGCGAGGTGCACGCGATCATGGGGCCCAACGGCGCGGGCAAGTCGACGCTGGGCTATGTCCTCGGCGGGCGGCCCGGCTATGAGGTGACCGAGGGATCGGTCATGTTCGACGGGCAGGACCTCCTCGCCCTCGAACCGCACGAGCGCGCCGCCGCCGGGCTGTTCCTCGGCTTCCAATATCCGGTCGAGATTCCCGGCGTGTCCAACGTCCAGTTTCTCCGCGAGGCGCTGAACGCGCAGCGGAAAGGCCGGGGCGAGGCGGCGCTGTCGGGCGCGGAGTTCCTCAAGCTCGCCCGCGCGCAGGCGGACGCGCTGGCGATGCCGCAGGACATGCTCAAGCGCCCGGTCAATGTCGGCTTTTCGGGCGGCGAGAAGAAGCGCAACGAGATGGTCCAGATGGGCATCATCGGCCCCAGGCTGGCGATCCTCGACGAGACCGACAGCGGCCTCGACATCGATGCGCTGCGCGTCGTCGGCGACGGCATCAACCGCATCATGCGTGGCGAGGACAAGGCGGTGCTGCTGATCACCCATTACCAGCGGCTGCTCGATTATGTGAAGCCGGACTTCGTCCATGTCCTCGCCGACGGCCGCATCGCCCGCTCTGGCGGCGCGGAGCTGGCGCACGAGCTGGAGCGCGAGGGATACGGAGCGGTGGCGGCGTGAGGATGACCTTTCAATACCTCCCCGGAACGGGGAGGGGGACCATGCGAAGCATGGTGGAGGGGTTGTCCGGGCGGACAGCTTACCGCGCTCCAAAACCCCTCCACCAGCCTGCGGCCGGTCCCCCTCCCCGTGCCGGGGAGGTGTTGTCGTGACCACCCTCGTCCTCCCCGCGCGCAACGAGGAAGCCTGGCGCTGGGCCGACCTGTCCCGCTTGCCCGCCTTGGCCGAGGCCGCGCCCACGGCGATCCGCCCCGAGCCGCGCTGGATCGGGCTCGGCGGTCCGCACCTCGTCTTCGTCGATGGCGTGTTCGACGCCGCGGCCAGCGACCCCGGCCGCGTCGCGCTCGGCGCCGTCGATGCGGCGACCGGCCACCCGCTCGGCCGTCTCGCAACGGGCGAAGGCTGGACGCTGACCCTTGCCGCCGACGCCGTGGCCGATCCCGTCGAGATCGTCCACATCGCCACCGGCGGCGCCAGCCATCTGCCCGCCCGGATCGCGCTGGCCGACGATGCGGTGGCGCACGTGGTCGAGACCTTCATCGGCGCCGGCTGGTCCAACCGCCTCACCGCGATCAGCCTCGGCCGTTCGGCCCGGCTGATGCGGTCGGTGCGGTTGCTGCAGGATTCGGGCTTCGTCTCGCTCCGCGACGAGGTGCGGGTCGGCGAGGGCGCCAGCCACGTCGCGATCATGCTCGGCGCGGGCGGGGCCGACAGCCGCATCGACGCGCATATCGATTGCATTGGCGAGGCCGCCTTCGCCGAGATGGGCGGCGCGCTGCTTACCCGCGGCAAGCAGCGGCAGGAGGCGGCGGTGGTGGTGCGCCATTCCGAGCCTTCGGGCCAGTCGCGCCAGATCTGGCGCGCGGTCGCGGCGGACGCCTCGACCGCCAGCCTCGCCGCGCGCGTCGAGGTCGCGCGCGACGCGCAGAAGACCGATGGCGAGCAGAGCTTGCGCGGCCTGCTGCTCCAGCGCAGCGCGACGGTGAATTTGAAGCCCGAGCTCGAAATCTTCGCCGACGACGTGAAATGCGCCCACGGCGCGACGGTGGGCGAGCTCGACGCGCGCGCGCTGTTCTATCTCGAATCGCGCGGTATCGAACCCGCGCGGGCGCGGGCGCTGCTGACGCGGGCTTTCGTGGCGGATGCGCTCGACCGGATCGGCGAGGAGAAGGTGCGCGAAACCTTCGCCGCCGATGCCGATGCATGGCTGGCGGGGTTGTGATGGCCAAAACCTTTCCCAACCCCCACCGTCACCCCGGACGTGTTCCGGGGTCCATCGTGCCACAAGCGGCGATCCGTCGGGCGGACACGGAACAGGTCCGGGGTGACGAACACGGCGTTCATACATCGGCGCTGTCCTACATGGGCCGCATCCAGTATGATCCCGTTATGTTCTCGCAATCCTCCCGCCCCGCCACGCCTATTTTCCAGTCGCGGGGGTGGGGAAGCCAGGGTGTGCGTGTCCTCACTTTCCTCACCTTTGGAATGTCGGGTACGGCGCGACTCGGAAGCGGCGCATGACCGTCCTCACCGCCACCCGCCCGCTCGACACCCTCGCCGATTTCCCGGCGATACCCGATGGCTGGGCTTATCTCGACACCGCCGCCACCGCGCAGAAGCCGCGCCCGGTGATCGACGCGATCACGCGCGCCTACGACACGACCTATGCGACGGTGCATCGCGGCGTCTATGCGCGCTCGGCCGACATGACGATCGCCTATGAGGCGGCGCGCGAGCGGGTCGCGGGGTTCATCGGCGCGGCCTCGGCGAGCGAGATCGTCTTCGTGCGCGGCGCGACGGAGGGGATCAATCTCGTCGCGCAGGCCTGGGCGGCGAACCAGCTGAAGCCGGGCGACCGCATCCTCCTTTCGACGCTGGAGCATCATTCCAACATCGTGCCGTGGCAGCTGATCGCGGAGAAGATCGGCGTCGCCATCGACGTCGTCCCGCTGACCGACGATCACCGCATCGATCTCGACGCGATGGCGGCGATGATCCGACCCGATCACAGGCTGGTCGCGCTGGCGCATGTCTCGAACGTGCTCGGGTCGGTGCTCGATGCCCGCCGCGCGGCCGGCATCGCCCATGCCGTCGGGGCGAAGCTCCTGCTCGACGGCTGCCAGGCGGTGCCGCGCATGGCCGTCGACGTGCGCGATCTCGATTGCGACTTCTACGTCTTCTCCGGCCACAAGCTCTACGGCCCGACCGGCATCGGCGTGCTGTGGGCGCGGGCCGATCTGCTGGAGGCGATGCCGCCCTGGCACGGCGGCGGCGCGATGATCGACCGGGTGTCGTTCGCCGGCACCACCTACGCCCCGCCGCCCGCGCGGTTCGAGGCGGGGACGCCGCATATCGTCGGTGCGCTCGGGCTGCATGCCGCGATCGATTATGTCGAGGCGATCGGGCTCGATGCGATTCACGCGCACGAAGCCGCGCTGGTCGCCCGCACGCGCGACGCCTTGTCGCAGATCAATTCGGTGCGGCTGTTCGGGCCGGAGACATCGGCCGGCATCGTCAGCTTCGCGGTGGAGGGGGTGCACCCGCACGACATCGGCACCATATTGGACGAAAGCCAGGTGGCGATCCGCGCCGGCCACCACTGCGCCCAGCCGCTGATGGAGGCGCTGGGCGTCCCGGCGACCGCGCGGGCGAGCTTCGGGGTATATAACGGCGCGGCGGATGTGGATGCGCTGGTGCGCGGGATCGAACGGGTCACGAGGATATTCGGGTGAACGAGCAGACGAAAATTTCGGTCGAGGAAGTGGACGCCGTGGCGCCGCCGCCCAAGGCGCGCGTCGAGGACGCCCGTGACACCTTCGAACGCAAGCGCGACTATCTCGAAGGCTTCCTGAAGGCCAGGCCCGCCGAGCTGCCCGCCGGCGAGCCGGGCGAGGAAGTCTATGACGGGATCATCGCCGCGCTGAAGGACATCTATGATCCCGAGATTCCGGTGAACATCTACGACCTCGGCCTGATCTACAATGTCGAGGTCACCGACGCCGGCCATGCGGTGGTGACGATGACGCTGACCACGCCGCACTGCCCGGTGGCGGAATCGATGCCCGCCGAGGTGGAGCTGCGCGTCGGCGCGGTGCCGGGCGTCGGCGATGCCGAGGTCAACCTCGTCTGGGACCCGCCCTGGGACCCGCAGAAGATGTCCGACGAGGCGCGGCTCGAACTGGGGATGCTGTGAGGTTCGATCAAAGTGCTACTTTGATCGAGTTTGAAGAAGGCCGTTCGTTTCGAGCGAAGTCGAGAAACCTGTTCCTGGGCGCGGTGTCTCGACTGCGCTCGACACGAACGGGGAAGGATTGGGAATGACTACCGCCACCACGCTCCGCTCCCGCCCTGCCGCGATCATCCTGACCGCCGCCGCCGAACAGCGCGTGGCCGATCTGATGGCCAAGGCGCCCGCCGACGCGATCGGAGTGAAGCTCTCCACGCCGCGCCGGGGATGCTCGGGGCTGGCCTATTCGGTCGACTATGTCACCGCCGCGAACCCGATGGACGAACGGATCGAGACGCCGGGCGGCAGCTTCTTCGTCGATGGCGCGTCGGTCCTCTACCTCATCGGATCGACGATGGACTGGGTCGAGGACGAATTCGCCGCCGGCTTCGTGTTCAACAACCCCAACGCCAAGGGCGCGTGCGGGTGCGGGGAGAGTTTCACGGTTTGACGGCGCGGGAACGAATTGCCCGTCGCCCCTGCGCAGGCAGGGGCCGCTGTCGGCATACTCGGCGTTGATTGTGCCACAAATCCAGCGGCCCCTGCCTGCGCAGGGGCGACGAGATTGTGGCTATTCCTCCTCCGCCCGCTCGATCCGCACCAGCAGCGCCCCTTCGCTGACCTGGCCGCCGGTCTCCGCATTCAGCTCCGCGACGACGCCGTCGAACGGCGCGACGAGCGAATGCTCCATCTTCATCGCCTCCAGCGTGACGAGCTTCTCCCCCTTGGCGACCGAAGCGCCGGCCGCCACCTCCACCGCGATGATCCGGCCCGGCATGGGGGAGAGGATCGCGCCGTCGGCGGCGGCGCCGGTGGCGGTTCCAGCAGCGCGCGCTTCCGAAATCGCGAACACACGGCCATCGTTCACGCCGCTCAGGATCATATCGTCGGCCAGCTCGACCCATGCGTCCAACTGACCCCAGGGATTGTCGATCTGGACACTTTCAAGGTGCCCGTCGGCTAGCAGATGTATCACACGTTGGGGCACGGCATTGAGCCGAAAACCGAACGCACCTGTCCACGGTGTCGCCGCAGCGAGGTCACCGCCAATCAGCGTGTCACCAATCTGATGGGGAGTTACACCCAATGATCTTGTCGTGATCGCCATAGCGCCGGCCTGAAGGACGGCATCGGGAACGTCATTGGGCGGAATCAGCATCTCAGCACTGGCCGCCAGTAAGCCGGTATCCATCGTGCCTGCCAGAAACTGCTCATTGGCCAAGCAGCGGGCAAGAAAGGCGGCGTTCGTCTTGACCGGCCAGACGGCGGTCGTTTCACAAGCCTTCCTCAATCGATCGATGGCGGCGGGGCGATCGTTGCCGGTGGCGATAAGCTTCGCAATCATTGGATCGTAAAACGGCGTGACAGCGCCGCCTTCGTGGATGCCGGTATCAACGCGGACTTGGTGGTCCGGCAGCATCACATGCGTCAGCGGGCCAGTGCTAGGTAGAAAGCCGATTTTCGGATCCTCCGCATACAGCCGCGCCTCGATCGCCCAGCCGTCGATGCTGAGTTCATCCTGCCGCTTGGGCAACACCTCGCCCGACGCCACCCGCAACTGCCATTCGACCAGATCGACGCCGGTGATCTCCTCGGTCACCGGGTGCTCGACCTGCAGGCGGGTGTTCATCTCCATGAACCAGATGCGGTCCGCCCTCAGCCCATCGCTGGCGTCGGCGATGAACTCGATGGTGCCCGCGCCGACATAGTCGACCGCCTTGGCGGCGCGGACGGCGGCGGCGCAGATCGCCTCCCGCGTCGCCTCGTCCATGCCGGGAGCGGGGGCTTCCTCGATCACCTTCTGGTGGCGGCGCTGGAGGCTGCAATCGCGCTCGAACAGGTGGACGACGTTGCCGTGCGCGTCGCCGAACACCTGCACCTCGATATGGCGCGGCGAGAGGATGTATTTCTCGATGAGCACGCGATCGTCGCCGAACGAGGAGGCGGCCTCGCGCTGGCAGCTCAGGAGCGCATCGGCGAAGTCGGCGGCGCTCTCCACCCGCCGCATCCCCTTGCCGCCGCCCCCCGCGACCGCCTTGATGAGGACGGGATAGCCGATCGCGTCGGCCTCCGCCTGCAGCCGCTCGGGCGACTGATCCTCGCCGAGATAGCCGGGGGTGACCGGCACGCCCGCAGCGATCATGCGCGCCTTGGCGGCGTCCTTCAGCCCCATCGCGCGAATGCTGTCGGGGGCGGGGCCGACCCAGACCAGCCCGGCATCGATCACGGCTTGTGCGAAATCGGCGTTCTCGGATAGGAAGCCGTAGCCGGGATGGATCGCCTCCGCGCCGGTTTGCTTCGCGGCTGCGATGATCTTGTCGCCGACCAGATAGCTTTCGCGCGCCGGGGACGGGCCGATATGCACCGCCTCATCGGCCTGGCGCACATGCAGCGCCTTGGCGTCGGCGTCCGAATAGACCGCGACGGTGCGCACCCCCATCGCCCGCGCCGTGCGGATGATGCGGCAGGCGATCTCGCCGCGATTGGCGATCAGCAGCGATTGGATCACTGGCCGGGACAACCCGTCTTGCGCTGGGTCCAGGTGACGTTGAGTATCTTCCACGCACCGTCCTTGCGCACCAGGTCGAAATGGTTGGTGCCGCAGTGGGAGAATTTGCCGTCCAATGTGAACACATAGGGCGTCCACACCATCGCGATGTCGCCGTCGACATGGACGTGCGGATCGATGTTGCGCTCGACCGGAACGCCTTGGATCGCTGCGAGCCGCTTGGCGAATCCGGCCCAGTCGATGTGGCTGATGCGATGCTCGCCGGCATCGGTGCCGGTGGTGCCGGTGGCCTTCCCGGCCGGATCGGTGACGGCGAGGATACCAGCCTCGTCCTTCGCGGTGAGCGCGGCGAACATCGCGTCGATGGTCTTGAGCACCGCGGCGGAGTCCTCTGCCGAGGCGTGATCCTGCGCGGCGGCGGGGGTGGCGATGAGGAGGATAGGGAGGAGGAGGCTAAGGCGCATGACGCATTCCTTCTTCAATTCCTCCCCGAGCTTGTCTCGGGGAGGGGGACCATGCGAAGCATGGTGGAGGGGCTATTGCGATGTTCAAAGATGTTGCGCCGAAGCCGAAGCCGGGCGGCGTCAAACGGGCGCGGAAGTTTCGCAGAGAGATGACGTTGCCCGAGGTTCTTCTGTGGCGAGTCCTGCGCGAGCGGCCCGACGGGCTCAAGTTTCGCAAGCAGCATCCGAGCGGAAATTGCACGCTCGATTTCTATTGCGGCGACGCACGCCTGGCGATCGAGATTGACGGAGAGGCGCATTCGCGCGGCGACCGGCCGGTTCGCGACGCCGTACGCGATGCGTGGTTCGCGCAGTTCGGCATCGAGACGATGCGCATCCCCGCCCTCGAAGTTTTGCGAGATTTGGATTCCGTTGTACGAGGGATCGTGGCCAACGCGCGTTCGCGATTGCCCCTCCACCACCCGACTGCGCCGGGCGGTCCCCCTCCCCGAGACAAGCTCGGGGAGGAATTTTAGGATATGCTTCTCCATCACATCCGGAACACGCCGAACCTCGGCGTCTCGGGGATCGGCGCGTTGAGGCATGCCGCGAAGGCCAAGCCCAGAACGTCGCGCGTCTGCGCCGGGTCGATGATGCCGTCGTCCCACAAGCGCGCCGTCGCATGCCAGGGGTTGCCCTGGGCTTCGTAGTCGTCGCGGATGGGTTGCTTGAAGGCTTCGGCCTGTTCCGGCGTCCAGCCGTCGGCGTCGCGGTGGACCGTCGCGAGCACGCTCGCGGCCTGTTCGCCGCCCATCACGCTGATGCGACTGTTGGGCCAGGCGAACAGGAAACGCGGGGAATAGGCGCGGCCGCACATGCCGTAATTGCCCGCGCCGAAACTGCCGCCGATGAGGATCGTCACCTTGGGGACAGTTGCCGTCGCGACCGCCGTCACCAGCTTTGCGCCATGTTTGGCAATGCCTTCGGCCTCGTATTTGCCGCCGACCATGAAGCCGGAGATGTTCTGGAGGAACAGCAAAGGCACGCGGCGCTGGCAGGCAAGTTCGATGAAGTGCGCGCCCTTGACCGCGCTCTCGCTGAACAGCACGCCGTTGTTGGCGAGGATCGCGACGGGCATGCCCCAGATATGGGCGAAGCCGCAGACCAGGCTCGATCCGTAGAGCGCCTTGAATTCGTGGAACTCGCTGCCGTCGACCAGCCGGGCGATCACCTCGTGCACGTCATAGGGCGCGCGGACATCCTGCGGGATGATGCCGTAGAGGTCCTCGGCATCGAACCTGGGCGGGCGCGGGTCCTTGAGCGCGATGTCGGGCACACGGTTGGCGGGGAGGTGGCTGGCGATGTCGCGGACGATGGTGAGCGCATGCTCGTCATTCTCGGCGAGGTGATCGACCACGCCCGATTTCCTGGCATGGAGATCGCCGCCGCCCAAATCCTCCGCGCTGATCTCCTCGCCGGTCGCGGCCTTCACCAGCGGCGGCCCGGCGAGGAAGATGGTGCCCTGATTGCGCACGATCACGCTCTCGTCGCTCATCGCCGGCACATAGGCGCCGCCGGCGGTGCAGCTGCCCATCACGCAGGCGATCTGCGGGATGCCGAGCGCGGACATGTTGGCCTGATTGAAGAAGATGCGGCCGAAATGGTCGCGGTCGGGGAACACCTCGGCCTGGTGCGGCAGGTTCGCCCCGCCGCTGTCGACCAGATAGATGCACGGTAGCCGGTTGGCCTCGGCGATCTCCTGCGCGCGGAGATGCTTCTTGACCGTCATCGGATAATAGGTGCCGCCCTTCACCGTGGCGTCGTTGCACACGATCATCACCTGTCGGCCCGAGACGCGGCCGATGCCGGCGATCATCCCCGCGCCGGGCACCTCTCCGCCATACATGTCGCAAGCGGCGAGCTGGCCGATCTCAAGGAAGGGCGAGCCAGGATCGAGCAGCCACCCGACACGGTCGCGGGGGAGGAGCTTGCCGCGCGCGGTGTGACGTTCGCGCGCCTTGTCGTTGCCGCCCAGCGCCGCCTTTGCGACGTCGGCGCGGAGCTGCGCCGCCAGCGCGCGGTTATGGGCGGCATTGGCGCGGAATCCCTCGCTCTCGGCCGATAGCCTGGTATCCAGCACCGGTCCGCTCATGCCCTCTCCATTTGTTCGTTCTTGCGGAATCCGCCTAGCCACACGATCGGCGAAAGGAAAGGCGCTGGCCCGCACGCGGGTGCGGGTGTAGCGCTCACGTCACACACCTGTCGAGAAGGGTTTTCCCATGCGCCGTTCGTTTCTGCTGACACTATTTCTGCTGACCACCGCGCCCGTCTTCGCCCAGACCGGCACCGTCGGCGTCGACCTGGAAGGGCTCGACAAGACAGCGGAGCCGGGCGACAGCTTCGACATCTACGCCAATGGCGGCTGGCGCGAGCGGACCGAGATCCCGGCCGACCGCACCAGCATCGGCACCTTCGTCACCGTCGCCCAGCTGGTCGAGCAGCGCAACATCGACATCATCGCCAAGGGTGAGGGCAGGGCCGAGGCGGGCGCCGACGGGCAGAAGATCGCCGACTATTATGCCGCCTATCGGGACACCGCGGCGATCGAGCGGCGCGGCACCGAGCCGCTGAAGGCGCCGTTCGCCGCGATCGACCGGATCGCCGACCGGCGCGCGCTGTCGCTGGCGCTGGGCGCGTCGATGCGCGCCGATGCCGACCCCCTGAACGCCACCAATTTCTGGACCGAGAATCTGTTCGGCATATTCGTGTCGCAGGCGCTGCAGGACCCGACCGTGACGGTGCCCTATCTGCTGCAGGGGGGGCTGGGGATGCCAGAGCGCGACTATTACCTGTCCGATGCGCCCGAAATGGCGAAGGTGCGCGCCGCCTATCAGGGCTATGTCGCGGCGATGCTCAAGCAGCTCGGCTGGAGCGACGCCGATGCGCGCGCCGCGCGGATCATGGCGCTGGAGACGAAGATCGCCCAGGCGCACCTGCCCGCGGTCGAGGCGCAGGACGCGAAGAAGGCGGAAGGCTGGAGCCGCGCGGACTTCTCCGCCAAGGCGCCGGGGATCGACTGGGACGCCTTCTTCGAAGGGGCACGGCTGGGCGAGCAGCAGCAGTTCATCGCCTGGCACGCGGCGCCGACGACGAAGATCGCCGCGCTGGTCGGCAGGGAGCCGATCGAGGTGTGGAAGGACTGGATGAAGTTCCACATCGCCAGCCGCTTCGCCGGCGTGCTGCCCAAGGCCTATGACGATCTGCGCTTCGGCTTCTACGGCAAGGTGCTGTCGGGCGCGCAGCAGCCGCGCCCGCGCGACAAGCGCGCCATCTCCGCGACCAGCGGCGCGCTGGGCGACGCGGTCGGGCGGATCTATGTCGCGAAGCATTTCCCGGCGAAGTCGAAGGCGGACATCGAGGCGATGGTCGCCAACATCAAGGCGGCGTTCGACAAGAGGCTGCAGGGCATCGACTGGATGGCGCCGGCGACCAAGGCCGAGGCGCGGCGCAAGATCGAGACGCTGATCGTCGGCGTCGGCTATCCAGAGACGTGGCGCGACTATGCATCGTTCGAGGTCAAGCCGGGCGACGCCTTCGGCAACGCCTGGCGCGCGGGCGAGTTCGAGTATCGCCATCAGCTGGCGAAGATCGGCAAGCCGGTCGACAAGGCCGAATGGTGGATGTCGCCGCAGACGGTGAATGCGGTGTTCCTGCCGCTGCAGAACGCGATGAACTTTCCCGCCGGCATCCTGGAGCCGCCCTTCTACGATCCGGCGGCGGACCCCGCGTTCAACTATGGATCGATCGGATCGGTGATCGGCCATGAGGTGAGCCACAGCTTCGACAATCTCGGCGCCGATTTCGACGCCGACGGGCGCGTGCGCAACTGGTGGACCGAGGCCGACATGGCGCGGTTCAAGCAGGCGGGCGACGCGCTGGTGAAGCAATATGACGCCTATGAGGCGTTCCCGGGGCTCAACCTCAACGGCGAGCTGACGCTGGGCGAAAACATCGCCGACCTGGCCGGGCTGGCGGCGGCGTACGACGCCTATCACGCCTCGCTGGGCGGCAAGCCCGCGCCGGTGATCGACGGGCTGACCGGCGACCAGCGCTTCTTCCTCGCCTATGCCCAGAGCCGGCGCGAGAAGACCCGCGAGGCGACGCTGCGCGCGATCATCGCGGCGGACGGCCACTCCCCCGGCCGCTGGCGCGCGGAGACGGTGCGCAATCTCGACGCGTGGTACACGAGCTTCGGGGCGAAGCCGGGCGAGAAGCTGTACCTGGAGCCGGAGGCGCGGGTCAGGGTCTGGTAGGCTCACAATACCTCCCCGGCACGGGGAGGGGGACCGCGTCGCGAAGCGGCGTGGTGGACGGGGGCGGCCGCTGGCGCAGCGTTGATGGCGCTCCCCCTCCACCATGCTGCGCATTGTCACCCTCCCCATCTCGGGGAGGTATTTCGCTGCCTTCGTTACACCGCTTGCGCCCGAACCCCCGCATCGCCAGAGGCCGCCTCAGGCAATCCGGCGAGGCCAAGCATGACCACCTTCATCCTGCTGCTCATCTCCAACATCTTCATGACGATCGCCTGGTACTGGCATCTGAAAGGCGGGATGGAGAAGCCGATCCTGGTCGTGATCCTAATCAGCTGGGCGATCGCGCTGGTGGAATACTGCTTCGCGGTGCCGGCCAACCGCGTCGGCTATGCGAGCGGCTGGACGCCGGGCCAGCTCAAGATCACGCAGGAGGCGATCGCGCTGGTCGTGTTCGGCGTGTTCATGGTGACGGTGCTGGGCGAGCCGCTGCACTGGCGCCACCTGGCCGCCTTCGCCTGTATCATGGGCGGCGTCGGCTTCCTGTTCATTGGACGGTGAGCCGCTAGCCAACCGCCCCGATCAGCTCGCGGCCGATCAGCATGCGGCGGACCTCGTTGGTGCCCGCGCCGATGTCGAGCAGCTTGGCGTCGCGCATATAGCGTTCGACCGGCCAGTCTTTGGTATATCCCGCGCCGCCCAGCGCCTGGATCGCTTCCAGAGAGACCTTCACGGCATTTTCGCTCGCCAGCAGGATCGCGCCCGCCGCGTCGAAGCGCGTCGTCTTGCCGGCATCGCATGCCTTGGCCACCGCATAGACATAGGCGCGCGCCGAATTGAGCGCGACGTACATGTCGGCCACCTTGGCCTGGATCAGCTGGAAGCTGCCGATCGGCTTGCCGAACTGCTTGCGCTCGCGGACATAGGGCACGACCGTGTCGAGGCAGGCCTGCATGATGCCGATCTGGATGCCCGACAGCACGACACGTTCGTAGTCGAGCCCCGACATCAGCACCCCAACGCCGCCATTGGCCGGCCCCATGACGTTCTCTTCCGGAACCTCGCAATCGTTGAACACCAGCTCGGCGGTGGGTGATCCGCGCATGCCCATCTTGTCGATCTTTTGGCCGATCGAGAAGCCGGGCATGTCCTTTTCGATCAGGAAGGCGGTGATGCCGCGGCTGCCCTCGCCGGTCTTGGCATAGACCACCAAAGTGTCCGCATAGGCTGCGTTGGTGATCCAGAATTTGGTGCCGTTGAGGACATAGCCACCCTGGACGGCATCGGCCTTCAGCTTCATGCCGACGACGTCCGATCCCGCGCCCGCTTCGGACATGGCGAGGCTGCCGACATGCTCGCCGGAGATCAGCTTGGGCAGGTATTTGGCCTTCTGCTCGGGATTGGCCCAGCGGCGGATCTGGTTGACGCACAGGTTCGAATGCGCGCCGTAGGAAAGACCGACCGAGGCGGAGGCGCGGCTGACCTCCTCGACCGCGATGACATGTTCGAGATAGCCGAGGCCGAGCCCGCCATCCTCCTCCGGCACGGTGATGCCGTGCAGGCCGAGCGCGCCCATTTCGGTCCACAGATCGCGGGGGAACCAGTCCTCCGCGTCGACCTTCGCGGCGAGCGGGGCGATGCGATCGGCGGCGAAGCGCGCGGTCGTCTCGCGGATCATGTCGGCATTCTCGCCGAGCGCGAAATCGAGGTTCGCGGTCAATTGCGTCTCCTAAGTGATCGTCTCGTCTGTTACGAGCCGTCCTAAACGAGCGAACCGGGGGTGCCAATGTCCAGTCTGTTACGCCGCAAGACGATCACGACCGAGCCGGGGGAGGGCGAGCACGTCCTCGCCCGTACGCTCAGCTGGCCGCATCTGATCGCTTTGGGCGTCGGCGCGATCGTCGGCACGGGCATCCTGACGCTGATCGGCGTGGGCGCGGACAAGGCTGGGCCGGCGGTAATCCTCTCCTTCGCCATCGCCGGGCTGATCTGCGCCTGCGCCGCGCTCGCCTATGCCGAGATGGCGACGATGATCCCCGCGAGCGGAAGCGCCTATACCTACAGCTATGTCGTGATCGGGGAGCTGATCGCGTGGATCGTCGGGTGGAGCCTGATCCTCGAATACACCTTGGTGGTGTCGGCGGTCGCGGTCGGCTGGTCGGGCTATGCCGCGCCGCTGCTGCAGGCGTGGATCGGCGCGCCGATGGCGCTGATGCAAGGGCCAGAGCTGGGCGGCATCGTCAACCTGCCGGCGATCGCGATCATCGCGGTGGTCGCGGGCATGCTGATCCTCGGCACGCGGGAGAGCGCGACGGTCAACGCCATCCTGGTGCTGGTCAAGATCGCCGCTTTGGTGGTGTTCGTCGCGGTCGCGCTCCCCTATTTCGATCCGGCCAATTTCGAGCCGTTCAGCCCATTCGGCTTCGGCAAGAGCATCGCCGATGACGGCGTCGAGCGCGGGGTGATGGCGGCGGCGGCGATCATCTTCTTCGCCTTTTACGGCTTCGATGCGATCGCAACCGCGGCGGAGGAGGCGAAGAATCCCGACCGCGACCTGAAGATCGGCATCGTCGGATCGATGATTGCTTGCGTCGTCATCTACATGGCGGTCGCCGCGGCTGCGGTAGGCGCGGTCGCCTATACCCAGTTCGCCAACTCGCCCGAGCCGCTGGCGTTGATCCTGCGCCAGCTCGGCCAGCCGGCGGCGGCGACCTATCTCGCCGCCTCGGCGGTGATCGCGCTGCCGACGGTGATCCTCGCCTTCTTCTACGGCCAGAGCCGCATCTTCTTCACCATGGCGCGTGACGGAATGCTGCCCGCCGGATTGGCGAAGGTATCATCGCGCGGCACGCCGGTTCGGATCACGCTGTTCACCGCGGTCATCGTCGCGATCCTCGCAGGCGTGGTGCCGCTGGGCGAATTGGCGGCGCTGGCCAATGCCGGAACGCTGGCGGCCTTCACCGCGGTATCGGTCTGCATGCTAATCATGCGGAGGCGCGCGCCCGACGCCCCGCGCACCTTCCGCACTCCGCTGCCCTGGGTGGTCGGCGGCATCGCGATCCTCGGCTGCGCCTATTTGTTCATCAGCCTGCCGGTGAAGACGCAGCTGTGGTTTCTGATCTGGAACGTGGCGGGGCTGGCGGTCTATTTCCTCTATGCGCGGCGGCGGGCGCTGGCGACCTAAAGCGGATCGACATTTAGGCGCTGTGGCACCCGGACCATATAAATCTGCCGTCACCCCGGACTTATTGGAGGAGGCGTGAACGCCACGCTGGCGGCACGATGGACCCCGGAACAAGTCCGGGGTGACGGTGGAGAGAGCGGTGATTCCCTCCAAGAACGAAATGCCGATCCGGGCTAGAGCGGCCAAGAACGCCCGTCGACCCGGCGGACCTCGATCCCTTCGATCGCCGCCGGGTCTAACAGATTGGCGTTGATCCCCATGCGGTCCGTCGGCGTGTCGCCGATCGGCAGCCAATGGGTCACACAGCCGCACCGCGCGCATCGCCAGAGGGCCAGGCAGGGCGGCTCGATGTCGCTGCGGACATAGGATGAGAGGCCATCCTGCGGTGCATCGATTTCGACCTCATCGGGAGCGAAATAGACCCAGCGCGTGGCGAGCTTGGTGCATATCGAGCAATTGCAGACGGTCAGATAGGCGGGCAGGTCAGGGGTGGTTATGCGCACCGCCCTGCAATGGCATTGTGCCTCCATGAACCCGCCTTTCCGTTATGCCGCCAGCTTCCTCAACACATATTGCAGGATGCCACCGTTGAGGAAATATTCCAGCTCGTTGACGGTATCGATGCGGCATTTGGTCTGGAACGTCTCGACCGTGCCGTCGGCGCGGGTGAGGGTGACCTCGACGTCCTGACGCGGGCGGATTTCGGCGACCTTCATGATGGTGAAGGTCTCGCTGCCGTCCAGCTTCAGCGTCTCGCGCGTCACGCCGTCGGCGAACTGCAGCGGCAGCACGCCCATGCCGACCAGGTTGGAACGGTGGATACGCTCGAAGCTTTCGGTGATCACCGCTCGCACGCCGAGCAGATTAGTGCCCTTCGCCGCCCAGTCGCGCGACGATCCGGTGCCGTACTCCTTGCCGGCGATGACGATCAGCGGGGTGCCGTCCGCCTTGTGGCGCATGGCGGCGTCGTAGATCGGCATGGTCTCGCCCTTGTAGCTGGTCATGCCGCCCTCGACGCCGGGGACCATCTCGTTCTTGATGCGGATATTGGCGAAGGTGCCGCGCATCATCACGTTATGGTTGCCGCGCCGCGCGCCATAGCTGTTGAAATCGGCGCGGCTGACCTGATGCTCCTGCAGGAAGGTGCCGGCGGGCGAGTCCGCCTTGATGCTGCCCGCGGGCGAGATGTGATCGGTGGTGATGCTGTCGCCCAGGATCGCGAGCGGCTTCGCCTCGATGATGTCGCGCACCGGCGCGGGCGTCATCGTCATGCCTTCGAAATAGGGCGGATTGGCGATGTAGGTGGAGCCGGCGCGCCAGGTGTATGTGTCCGATCCGGCGACATCGATCGCGCGCCACTTGTCGTCGCCATTATAGACGTCGGCGTAGCGGGCGCGGAACATGCCCGAATCGATATTGGCGTCGATCAGCGCGCGCACCTCGTCGTTCGAGGGCCAGATATCCTTGAGGTACACGTCGGCGCCCTCGGTGCTCTGCCCGATCGGCGTCTCGATCATGTCCTCGGTCACCGTGCCCTTCAGCGCATAGGCGACGACCAGGGGCGGAGAGGCGAGGAAATTGGCCCGCACGTCGGCCGAGACGCGACCCTCGAAGTTGCGGTTGCCCGACAGCACCGAGGCGGCGACGATGTCGTTGCCGTTGATCGCGTTGGAGATCGGCTCGGCCAGCGGCCCCGAATTGCCGATGCAGGTGGTGCAGCCATAGCCGACCAGGTTGAAGCCGATCGCGTTCAGGTCCGCGGTCAGCCCCGCCTTGTCGAGATAGTCGGTGACCACCTGCGATCCCGGCGCGAGGCTGGTCTTGACCCACGGCTTGGGCTTGAGGCCGAGGGCCACCGCCTTGCGCGCGACCAGGCCGGCGGCGATCAGCACGCTGGGGTTGCTGGTGTTGGTGCAGCTGGTGATCGCGGCGATCACCACATCGCCGTCGCCGATGTCGTGCTCGCGCCCGGAGACCGGCACGCGCGCGGGCGCCTCCTTCTTGTAGAGCTTGGTCAGATCGCCGTTGAACACCTCGTCGACCTTCGACAGCGACACCTTGTCCTGCGGGCGCTTGGGGCCGGCGAGGCTGGGCTGGACGCTCGACATGTCGAGCTTGAGCGTATCGGTGAAGACGGGCTCGACGTTCGGGTCGGCCCACAGGCCCTGCGCCTTGCAATAGGCTTCGACCAGCGCGAGCGTCTCCTCGTCGCGGCCGGTCAGGCGCATATAGTCGATCGTCTTCGCATCGACCGGGAAGAAGCCGCAGGTCGCGCCATATTCGGGCGCCATGTTGGCGATGGTGGCGCGGTCGGCGAGGCTCAGCGCCGCCATGCCGGGGCCGTAGAACTCGACGAAACGGCCGACCACGCCCTTGGCGCGCAGCATTTGCGTAACGGTCAGCACCAGATCGGTCGCGGTGATGCCCTCGGCGAGCGCGCCGGTCAGCTTGAAGCCGACCACCTCGGGGATCAGCATCGAAACCGGCTGGCCGAGCATCGCCGCCTCGGCTTCGATCCCGCCGACGCCCCAGCCGAGCACGCCGAGCCCGTTGACCATCGTCGTGTGGCTGTCGGTGCCGACGCAGGTGTCGGGATAGGCGATCGTCGCGCCGTCCGCGGCGGTCGAGGTCCACACCGACTGGGCGATGTTCTCCAGGTTCACCTGATGGCAGATGCCGGTGCCCGGCGGCACGACCTTGAAATTGTCGAGCGCCTTCGATCCCCATTTGAGGAACTCGTAGCGCTCGCCGTTGCGCTGGTACTCCAGCTCGACATTGTCCTCGAACGCGCGCGGCGTGCCGAACTCGTCGACCATCACCGAATGGTCGATGACGAGATGGACCGGCACCTGCGGATTGATCTTGGCCGCGTCGCCGCCCAGGCTGGTGATCGCATCGCGCATCGCCGCCAGGTCGACCACGCAGGGCACGCCGGTGAAATCCTGCATCAGCACGCGCGCCGGACGATACTGGATCTCGCGGTCGCTGCGCCGCTCCTGCTGCCAGTCGATGATCGCCTGGATGTCGGTTTCGGTGACGGTCTCGCCGTCTTCGAAGCGAAGCAGGTTTTCGAGCAGGACCTTCATCGAAAAAGGCAGGCGGCTGACGTCGCCCAGCTTGGCCGCAGCCTTTTCGATGCTGAAGTAATCAAGGCTCTTGCCGCCCACCGAAAGCGTGGAGCGGGTGCCGAGGCTGTCCTG
This sequence comes from Sphingomonas gilva, assembly GCF_003515075.1. Taxonomy (GTDB): domain Bacteria; phylum Pseudomonadota; class Alphaproteobacteria; order Sphingomonadales; family Sphingomonadaceae; genus Sphingomonas; species Sphingomonas gilva. The sequence continues at coordinate 536,862 of NZ_QWLV01000002.1, read as the reverse complement.
GCCGAGTGCGGTCATCGTGCGGGTCTTCCCTTCCAAAATGCCGGCGCGGCGGGGAGGCGGCGGGAGAGGGCCGCGCGGCGCACCGGAACGAATGCGAGATTCGGAGGCGGCCTTAGCAAGCGGCGCAGGGCGGGGGAAGGGGGCGGTCGGCGGCCGATCCCGCGGGTTTGCAGCACGCGAGTTGCGGCGTCTCATCGCGCGGAAGGCACGCTTCATCGCCGCCGCGCGGTTTTTGCGTTCGTTCATGCGCTATTCGGGTGCGCGCATTTATAACATATCTGTTAAGTTACGGAGAACGCTTGATGAAGTTGCTAATGACAGTTGCTTTCGGCGCATTGCTCACCGGCCCGCTGGCCGCGCAGACCGCCGCCCCCGCCCCGGTTGCCCAAGCGAGCACGCCGGCCAAGCCGACCCTCACCGTCGGCACCACCGTATATGACACCGCCGGCGGCGTCGTCGGCACGATCGAGGCGGTGAACGGCGATGCAGTCACGCTTTCGACGGGCACCGTCAAGGTTGCGATCCCCTCGGCGTCGTTCGGCACCAGTGAGAAAGGCACCGCGATCGGCATGACCAAGGTGGAGCTTGAGGCGGCTGCCCAAGCGGCGTCGGCCGACGCCCAGGCGGCGCTCAAGAGCCAGCTCGTCGCCGGCGCGCAGATCTACGGCCAGTCGGGCGCGACCCCGGTCGGTACGGTCAAGGAAGCGAGCGCCGACCTGGTGACCGTGACCACGCCGAAGGGCGACGTGCGCCTGCCCGTCGCAGCCTTCGCCGCGCGCGACGGCAAGATCATCATCGGCATGACCGCCGCCGAGTTCGACGCGGCGGTGGCCGGCGCGTCGGGCGCCAGCGCCGCTGCCACGACCACCGAAGCGGCGCCAGCGGCCGCAGCTGCGGACGGCGCTGCGCAGTAACGCCGCTGATCGGCAATGAGCGAGCCCGCGCCTCTTCTTGAGGTGCGGCTCGCTTCATATTGAGTGGGCGCGGCCGCTCAGACGGCCTCGTTCGCCCGGCGTCTGTCGAGGACGCCGGCGAGCGAGGTCCATTTCGCCATGCCGGCGCTGTTTTCGATCATCGCCTCGACGAAGGTCATCGTCCTGAGGCCGTCGGAAATCCCGGGAAACCAGCCTGCCACGCCGGGCGCGGGCGGGGTCGCTGTGCCCATCCGCACGGCGCGGCCGAAGCTCTGGTAAAGGTTGGCGAAAGCCTCGATATAGCCTTCGGGATGGCCCGCCGGGGTGCGCAGCCGCGCCAGCGTCCCCTCGCCAAGCCCCGGTCCGCCGGCGCGCACGATTTCCGCGGGCCGGTCGAGCCAGCGAAGCGTCAGCGTGTTGGGCTCCATCTGCGACCAGTCGAGCCCGCCCTTCTTGCCATGGATGCGCAGCCTGAGCCCGTTCTCGTCCCCTGCGGCGATCTGGCTCGCCTTGAGCACGCCGCGCGCGCCGCCTCCGAACCGGAGCAGCGCCGCCACGTCGTCGTCGAGCCGGCGACCCGGCACATGCGTGGTCAGTTCCGCGCTCAGTTCCTCGACCGCAAGGCCGGAGACATGCTCGGCAAGCTGAAAGGCGTGGGTACCGATGTCGCCCAGGCAGCCGCCCAGGCCGGCGCGCGCGGGATCGGTGCGCCACTCGGCCTGCTTGTTGCCGTCGCGATCGATCGGCAGGCTCAGCCAGCCTTGCGAATATTCGACCTGCACCAGCCGGATCGCGCCGAAATCGCCCCGGGCGACACGCGCCCGCGCCTCCTCGACCAGCGGGTAACCGCTATAGGTGAAGGCGAGGCCGTACAGCTTGCCGCTGCGCGCGACCGCGGCGTCGATCGCCAGCGCCTCATCGAGGTTGAGCGCCATCGGCTTTTCGGAAAAAACGTGAAAGCCGGCGTCGAGCGCCGCGATCGCCATCGGCGCGTGAAGGTGATTGGGCGTGACGATCGCCAACGCCTGCATCCGCTGATCCTCGGGCAACGCCGCCTCGGCCGCGAGCAACTCGTCGAGCGTCGAATAGGCGCGCGCGGGATCGAGGCCGAGCGCCTCTGCGCTTCGCCGGTTGCGCCCGGCATCGCTGCTGAACGTCCCGCACACCAACGCATAGTCGCCGTCGATCGCCGCCGCCATGCGGTGGACCGCGCCGATGAACGCTCCCTCGCCGCCGCCCGCCATGCCGTAGCGGATCTTCGACGTTACGCTCATGTTCATCCTGTCCATCCCATGTCTGATAAATGGTTGCGCCGTGCGCCCGTGAACGGTTACATGGGGCGACCGATCGTTTCCAGACCGGAGAGGATAATGAAATTTTTGATCGGGCTGCCGCCGGTGGCGGCGGTCGTGTTTGCGCTAACAGTCGCGCCGTCGCCATCCGTGCAGGCGCATCCCGTCGCCGATCCCGGCGCCCAGGCCTTCGCTGCATGCCGCGCCTGTCATACGCTTCAGGCCGGCGGCAAGAGCACCATGGGGCCCAATCTCCACGGTCTGTTCGGCCGGAAAGCAGGTTCTGCCGGCGGGTTCAGCTACAGCCCGGCGCTCAAGGCGTCGAACATCCGCTGGGATGAAAAGACGCTCGATCAATATCTCGCCGCGCCGACCAAGATGGTTCCTGGCACGCGCATGGTGATTCGGGTGCCGGACCCGGCGAAGCGCAAGGTGCTGATCGCCTATCTGAAGGCGCAGACGGCCAAGTGATGCGGGCATCTTCCGGGGGCGCCCGATGAAGGGGCCGGCGGTCTTCCTCGCCCAATTCATGGGCGATGCCGCGCCGTTCGACACGCTGGCCTCCGCCGCGCGCTGGATGGCGGAGGCGGGCTATGTCGGCGTGCAGATCCCCACCTGGGACAGCCGCTGCATCGATCTCGCGCGCGCCGCCGAAAGCCAGGACTATTGCGACGAGATCGCCGGCGCCTGCCGCGAGGCAGGGGTGGAGATCACCGAGCTCTCGACCCATCTCCAGGGTCAGCTCGTCGCGGTGCACCCGGCCTATGACGTGGCGTTCGACGGCTTCGCGCCGGAGGCGGTGCGCGGCAGGCCCGCCGAACGCCAGGCATGGGCGGTCGAGCAGTTGAAGCTCGCCGCCAAGGCCAGTCGGCGGCTCGGCCTCGATGCTCATGCGACCTTCTCGGGCGCGCTCGCCTGGCCCTTCCTCTATCCCTGGCCGCAGCGTCCCGCCGGGCTGGTCGAGGAAGCGTTCGACGAACTCGCGCGCCGTTGGCGGCCGATCCTCGATGCGTTCGACGACGCCGGGGTCGATCTGGCCTATGAGATCCATCCGGGCGAAGACCTGCACGACGGCGTGACCTTCGAACGGTTCCTGGCGGGCGTCGACGATCATCCGCGCGCCAACATCCTCTACGATCCCAGCCACTATGTGCTGCAGGCGCTCGATTATCTCGCCTTTATCGACATTTACCACGAGCGTATCCGCATGTTCCACGTCAAGGACGCGGAGCTGAACCCGACCGGGCGCTCGGGCGTCTATGGCGGCTATCAGGACTGGGTGAACCGGCCGGGCCGCTTCCGCTCGCTGGGTGACGGGCAGGTGGATTTCTCGGGCATCTTCTCGAAGCTGACCCAATACGGCTATTCGGGCTGGGCCGTGCTTGAATGGGAATGCTGCCTGAAGCATCCCGAGGACGGCGCGCGAGAGGGCGCGCCCTTCATCGCCGCGCATATGATCCGCAAGGCGGACAAGGCGTTCGACGATTTTGCCGGGGGCAGCGATCCGGCGCTCAACCGGGCGATGCTGGGCCTGAATTGAGCGCGCCGAAAACATAAGGGGAGCGGGAGTGGCGACGACATTGCACAAGGGACGGTTGTTCTGGCTGGGTGTGCTGGCCCTGTTCACCGCTGCGGCCAGCCTTGCGATCCGTGGCGCCATCGCCAGCGGGCTCAAGAGCGAATGGATCGATCCGATCGCGCCGCTGCAGGCGGGCGAGCTGCTCGCCGCCGCCCTGGGCGCGGCGTTCCTCAGCTTCGCGATCACGCTGTTCGTCGCCAGCGCGCTGCTCGACCAGATCGGCATGAAGCGGTGCCTGGCTGGAGCGGGACTGTGCTTCATCGTCGGGCCGTTGATGATCGTCACCGCGGGCAGCGTCGCGACCGGCATGACGATCTACACGCTGGTCTGGTTCGGCATGCTTTTGAGCGGCGTCGGCTGGGGGCTGACCGAGGCGGCGATCAACCCGTTGACCGCGCAGCTCTATCCCGAGGACACCACCCACCGGCTCAACGTGCTGCATGCCTGGTTTCCCGGCGGCATCATCGTCGGCGGGCTCGTCGGCTTCTTCTTCTCGGCGGCGTTGCCGTGGCAGGGCATCATGGCGCTGGTGATGATCCCGGCCCTCGCGACGGTGGTGATCGCCGCGACCACGACCTTCCCTCCCCCGCTCCGCAAGGAAAGCGGAGTCAGCTTCGGCGAGATGATGGGTGAGGTGTTTCGCCGCCCCAGCTTCTTCATCTGGTTCGGCGCGATGTTCCTCACCGCCGCGTCAGAGCTGGCGCCGGGCCAGTGGATCGACGTCGCCTTGTCGAACCGGGTAGGCATGCGCGGCATCCTGCTGCTGGTCTACGTCAACGCGCTGATGTTCGTATTCCGTCATTTCGCCGGCCGGCTGGCCAACCGGATCTCGAATCCGGGGCTGCTCTGGGTGTCGAGCCTGCTTGCCGCAATCGGCCTGTTCATGCTCAGCCAGGCGCAGTCGCCCGTCGCGGCGATCCTTGCCTCGACGGTATGGGGGCTGGGCGTTTGCGTGATGTGGCCGACGATGCTCGCCTCGGTCGCCGAACGCTATCCGCGCGGTGGATCCTGGGCGATGGGGCTGGTCGGATCGGCCGGCGCGCTCGCCAGCTTCTTCGTGCTGCCGCGGCTTGGTGCGATGTTCGACCAGGCCAAGATCGAGTTCGCCGGAGGCCCCGAGGCGTTTGCGGCGCTAACCGGCGCGGCGAAGCTGGCGGTCGAGGACGCGGCTGCGTCGGTGTCGTTCCAGCGGCTGGCGATCCTGCCGGTCATCCTGCTGGTGGTGTTCGGCTTCATCTGGCTGCGCGAGCGCGGCAAGTCCCGCGCGGCGCTCGCGGGCGAGACGGCATGAGCGTATCGCGTCGCACGGTGCTGGCGGGCGGCGCGATTGCCGCCGCGGTCGGCGCGACGACGGTGAATGGCGCCGCGCCCGCGCAGAACGCCGCGCGCTTCTCGCTCGGTTACGCGCCGCACGAAGGCAGCTTCAAGAGCCGCGGCGGCAGGCTCGAACAGATCGCCTATGCCGCCGATCAGGGCTTCACCGCCTGGGAGGACAATGAAGCCGCGGCCCGATCGGTCGCCGATCAGACTGCGATGGCGCGCGCGCTGCAGCAACGCAACATGACGATGGGCGTGTTCGTCGCCAGCATGCCGAAATGGGCCGATTTCCGTCCACTCCTGGGTGGCGATGACAACGCTGACCGGGAGGCGTTCCTCGCCGATATCCGCGCGTCGATCGAAGTCGCCAAGCGGTTGAACGTCAAATGGATGACGGTCGTCCCCGGCTTCCTCGACCGCAAGCTGCCGGTCGAGATCCAGACCGGCCGAATCGTCGACACGATGCGCCGCGCCGCCGATATCGTCCAGCCGCACGGGCTGGTGATGGTGATGGAGCCCTTGAACACGCTGGTGAATCATCCCGGCGTATTCCTCCGGACGATCCCGCAGGGTTTCGCGGTCGCCAAGGGCGCGAACAGCCCGGCGGTAAAGGTGCTCGCCGATCTCTATCACGAACAGATCCAGGCGGGGCACCTGATCAAGACGATGGAGACCTGCTGGGACGAGATCGCCTATATCCAGTTCGGCGACAATCCCGGCCGCAAGGAGCCGGGCACGGGCGAGATCAACTATCGCAACATCGTCCGCTGGCTGCGGGCGAAGAAGTTTGCCGGCGTGATCGGCATGGAGCACGGCAATTCGATCGACGGCCGCGCCGGCGAGGAGCGGCTGGTCGCCGCCTATCGCGAGATCGACGCGGCATGAAGGAGAGAAGGGTGAAGCGTATCCTATTGGCCGCCGCCGTCGCGGCGTCGGCGGGGAGCGGAGGCATGGCGCAGGAAAAGCCCGGTTTCCGCGACACGCCGATGCTGCCCGATGGCAAGTGGCGCGTGCATGACGCCGATCGGCCGCATCCGGCGGTGGTCACGCCGGGCGCGGAGCCGGGCGCGCCGCCGTCCGACGCGGTGGTGCTCTCGCCCGATGCGTGGACGCCGACCGGCAAGCCCTGGATCGTCAAGGACGGCGTGATGACCGTGCCGCCGCGCGCCGACGGCGAAGGCGAGAATGCGCTGGTCAGCAAGCGCAGCTTCGGCGACGTCCAGCTCCACCTCGAATTCCGCTCGCCCAATCCGCCGGAAAAAAGCTCCCAGGATCGCGGCAACAGCGGTATCTGGTTCATGCAGCGCTACGAGCTCCAGATTCTCGATGGTTATGAGAACCCGACCTATGCCGACGGCACCGTCGGCGCGATCTATGCGTGGAAGCCGCCATTGGTGAACCCCTCGCGCCCGCCCGGCGAATGGCAGAGCTACGACATCATATTCGAACGCCCGCGTTTCGCCCCTGATGGCAAATTGCTGCGTCCTGCCTATGCGACGGCGTTTTTGAACGGCGTGCTGGTGCAGAACCGCCAGCCGTGGCTGGGCAGCACGGTCTGGCGCAAGGTCGCCACATATGAAGCGCATGGCGACGCCGCGCCGATCCAGCTGCAGGATCACGATTCGGCGGTATCTTTCCGCAACATCTGGGTGCGCCCCCTGCCCGAAGCGGCGCTCAGCCATGACGCGACAGGAGGCGTCCAGTGATAGACCGTAGAACCGCCCTTGCGGGCATCGTCACCATGTTCGGCGCCACGCTATTCGCGCCGATCGCGCGCGCCGCGTCGGCCCAGGCCACGCCGATCAACGACGGGCCGCCAAGCGTCGGCGTCTTCACCGCCGAGCAGCGCGCATTGGTCACCGCACTCAGCGATCGGGTGATCCCGACCACCGACACGCCGGGCGCGGTCGCGGCTGGCGTTCCCTATTTCATGGAAAAGCTGCTCGCCGACTGGGCGCTGCCCGAGGACAAGGCGCCGATCCTTGCCGGCCTGGAAGCGATCGAGGCGCGAAGCCAGAAGGATTATGGAGCAGCCGCCGCAGCCGCCACGCCCGAGCAGCAGGACACCCTGCTGACGCTGGCGATGAACGACCAGCTTCCCGGCGGCGCGGACTTCTTCGACAAGTTCCGCCAGCTCGTCATCACCGGCTATTACACGTCGGAGATCGGCATCACGCAGGAGCGCGAATATCTGCCCGTGCCGGGCCAGTATGACGGCGCCTTCCTCTATTCCAACGTCAACAAGGTCTATTCGTCATGATGGTGAACCGGCGGCAATGGATGGCGGGAGGCGCGGCCTTGGCGACGACGCTGGCGGCGGGCCCGCTGATGGCAAGGCCCAGATTGGGGCCGATCGGCCTCCAGCTCTACACGGTTCGCGCGATATTCGAGCCCGATCCGATGGGCACGCTCGAGAAGGTGGCGGCGATCGGCTATCGCGAGGTCGAATATGGCGGTGGCGGTTATGACAAGATGGACCATGCCGCATTGCGCAAGGCCATGGACCGGCTGGGGCTGGTCTCGCCATCGATCCACCTGGGCTACGAAGCGCTCGCCGCCGATTTCGACGGGTCGGTGAAGATGGCGAAGACGCTCGGCGCCGATACCGTCATCGTGCCCTATATGGGCGAGACGCATCGCACCGCGGAGGCCTGGAAGAAGGCGGTCGCCGATTTCAACCGCTATGCCGAGCGGCTGAAGAAGGCGGGGCTCGACTTCGCCTATCACAATCATGATTTCGAGTTCACCGTGAAGCCCGGCGGGACCAGCCTGTTCGACACGCTGGTGGCCGATGGCGATCCGGCCCTCATAAAGATCGAGCTCGACCTGTTCTGGGCGATCGCCGCGGGCGAGGACCCCAAGGCGATCATCAAGCGCCTGCCGGGGCGCATCTACGCCTATCATGTCAAGGATCGCACCGCCGACGGCAAGATGACCAGCGTCGGCAAGGGCGTGGTCGATTTCGCCGACATCTTCACGCTCAACCAGACGGCGGGCGTGAAGCATTTCTATGTCGAGAACGACCAGTCCCCGGCGCCCTATCTGCCGGATATCACCACCAGTTTCACCACGCTCAGCCGTCTCGGCGCGTAGCAGGCATTCGAGGATCAAGATTCCATGGCAGCGACGGATCAATTCGACGCAATCGTCATCGGCTCCGGCGTAAGCGGCGGCTGGGCGGCGAAGGAGCTCACCGAAAAGGGACTGCGCGTCCTGATGCTCGACCGCGGCGTGATGGTCGAGCATGGCGAGGATTATACGTATGACGGCAAGGCGCCGTTCGAGATCCCCGCGCGCGACATGATGCCCAAGGGGCTGGTCGAAAGCGATTATTTCATCGCCAAGCACGGCTATATCTCGCCCGGCAACCAGAAATTCTACAACAATGACCGGCTCAATCCCTACGCCTATGACGAAGGCGAGAAATTCTACTGGATCCGCCCCGGCGCGGTCGGCGGCAAGTCGCTGATCTGGGGGCGCTGGTCGTTCCGCTGGAGCCCCGAGGATTTCGAGGCGAACAAGCGCGAGAATGTCGGGATCGATTGGCCGATCCGCTATGACGACCTCGCGCCGTGGTACAGCTATGTCGAGAAATATGCCGGCGTATCGGGCAGCCGCGAGAACCTGCCGCAGCTGCCCGACAGCGAATTCCAGCCGCCGATGCCGATGAACATCGCGGAGAAGTGGGTGAAGGAAAGGCTCGAGGCGACTTCGCCCGGCCGCAAGCTGATCCACACGCGCCTCTCCAACATGACCGAGGACAAGCCCGAACAGGGGCGGTCGAAATGCCAGTTCCGCTCGCAGTGCGGCCGCGGCTGCTCGTTCGGCGCCTATTTCTCGACCCAGGCGGTGACGCTGCCCGCGGCGCGCGCGACCGGACGGCTGACGCTCCGGTCGGACGCGGTGGTCAGCAACCTCGAATATGATCCCAAGAGCAAGCGGGTCACCGGCGTCCGTGTTGTCGACACCAAGACCAATCAGGCGGAGGTCATCCCGGCGCGGCTGGTGTTCCTCTGCGCCTCCGCCATGGCATCGACGCAGATCCTGATGAATTCACGCTCCGACGGCAGCGGCCGCAGCCATTTCAATACGAGCGGCACGCTCGGCCGCTATGTGATGGACCATATCTTCCGCGTCGGCGTCTCGGGCGAAATCCCCGGCATGACCGAGTATATCGAATATGGCCGGCGTCCCGGCGGCGTCTACATCCCGCGCTTCCGCAATGTCGGGGGCGAGGAGGGCGTCGGCTTCAGGCGAGGCTACGGCTATCAGGGCAGCGCGCGCCGCGATCCGGCTCCGCCGCAAGGCTTCGGCGCCGCGATGAAGCAGGGGATGCGGCAATATGGGCCGTGGAAGTTCGGCATGGGCGCGTTCGGCGAATGCCTTCCTTACGAGGATAACCACGTCTCGCTCCACCCCGACAAGGTCGACCGGTTCGGCATTCCGCTGATGCGTTTCGACGTCACCTTCCGCGACAACGAGATCCGCATGATGGACGACGCGCTGGTCGAGGGCGAGAAGATGCTCAAGGCCGCCGGCCTCACCAATGTGACGAGCGGGCGCAGCGAGCATGTGCCCGGCGATGCGATCCACGAGATGGGCGGCGCGCGCATGGGCGCCGATCCGCGCCAGTCGGTGCTCAACAAATGGAGCCAGGCGCATGACGCGCCCAATCTGTTCGTCACCGATGGCGCGCAGATGGCTTCGGTTTCATGCGTGAACCCGTCGCTGACCTTCATGGCCCTCACCGCCCGCGCTGCCGATCATGCGGTCAAGCAACTGAAGGCGGGCACGATCTAGCTATGCGTGCCACCGCCTTGTCGTGGGTCGCCGCGCTGCTGGCGGCGAGCGCGTGCCAGGCGCAAACGCCGCGAGACGAATCGGGACCGCTCGCTTTCCGCGACGTGACCGACACCCATGTGCCGCGCGCGCCCGACCTGCATGCGCTCGATATCGCACTGGCCGATTTCGACGGCGACGGTGATCTGGATGCCGCGCTCGCGGTAGAGGGAGACGTCAACCGGCTGTACCTGAACGACGGGCAGGGACGGTTCGCGTGGCGCGAGGGCGCGTTCGGAGAGCGCCCGCACGACACCGAGCATGTCCGCGCGGCGGACTTCGATCGTGACGGCCATATGGACGTGGTGTTCGTCGCCGAGGACGATCAGGTGCACCAGCTGTTCCTCGGCCGGGGCGACGGGCGCTTCGTCGACGCCAGCGACCGGCTGCCGGCGAAGAGCGAGGGCAACGGGCTGGCGGTGGGGGACGTGAACGGCGACGACCTGCCGGATATCGTCGTCGGCAATACCGGCATGCAGGGCGAAAAGGATGCGCAGGGCGGCCTCAATTTCCTGTGGCTGAACGAGCCCGGCCGCCCAGGGTGGTTCCGCGACGCCACCGCTTCGCATTTGCCCCCGATCGCCAACAAGGCGCAGGGTGTGGCGCTGGCCGATCTCGACGGCGACGGCGATCTGGATATGGTGGTCGCCACCGAGGCGCCGCCCACCCGGTTGCTGATCAACGACGGCAGGGGCCGTTTCGCCGAAGCGTCGGACAGGCTCCAACAGGTCACGCCGCTGGAAACGCGTGAGGTCCACGTCTTCGACGCCAATGGCGACAAGCGCCCCGACATCCTGCTGCTCAATCTGACGAGCAATGCCGGAGAGTGGGAGAAGGACCCGCAGGCGCGGCTGCTGATCCAGGACGGATCGGGCCGCTTCGCCGACGAGACCGCCGAGCGGCTGCCCGCCAACCGTTTTTCCAGCTGGGGCGGCACGATCATGGATTTGGGTGGCGATGGTCATCCCGACATGATCGTCGGCGCCATCGCGGTCCCCGGCTTCGAACCGCTCCAGGTCCGCGCCTATGCCAATGACGGCAAGGGCAAGTTCCGCGATGCCACGGCGGCGACGATCCCCGATGCAACCGTGGGCCGAAGCTGGAGCATGGCGGTGGGCGACGTGAACGGGGACGGCCGCGACGATCTGTTCATCGGCGGCTGGGGCACGCAGGCGCGGCTGCTGCTGGGACGGTGAACGCGGCCAAATAGCCGGACGGCCCGATGCGGCAAGCCGCGCTGCCATTTGGCGCGATCCAGCCTTGCCGGACCGGCGCACGGCGCGATTGGAGCGGGTGAAGGGAATCGTGTGTTACCATACCTGGCCGAAGGCAAGAGTATAGTGGCCTTATTGAGAGGCCTACAGTACTCGAGTGGAAAAGGGCATACCGCAGAATTGGACGGGGATATTCGATGGTCGTCGGAGCGGCACCTCTGAGGAAGGTCGATCGCGTGCGCCTGGATCGGTATTTCCATATTGGCCATGTCCAGTCGGCGGATGATCGCAATTAGAAGGTGAGCAAGTGGCCGTCTTCAGAGGCTAAAAGGTCTTTGAGCATTGCATCCCAGCCCTCGACACCTGCTGCCGTGAACCGCGAAGCAAGTTGCTCATCATATCGTGCATGGATTTCAAAGTGTTGGCCGAATAAGGCGTCGCAATGGGCGCAGCCGTTGCTCACATATGAACGAGCCAGCGTCCCGCTGTATCGCGACTTAAGCGCTCCAATATCTATCCTGCTCCGCAGGCTTGCCTCGATCGGCCGTATGAGCTGAGGGTAGGCGGTAAAGTCCGATACAGCGCACACAGCGCTAGTGTCGTTGCGGGATAGCTCGATCGATGAGACGATGCTCGTCTCGGCCCCGCAGGACCAGCAGACTACCGGCGCCGTTCGAACGAGGATGAGTACGTCTTCCATTCGGACCGGAATAAGCGTTGCGCATTTGCTCGCCAACCAATCAGATTATGGGGCTACAGGAATGGCTTCCTCTGGAGCCCATCGGGAGACTCCCGCAGGATCAAGCTCCCCCAATGGGAAAAACATATCCAGCGTCTCGGCGTCAATCTCCGGAACTAAGATCTTCTCGAAATCGAATATTTCCCGTCCGTTCAAAAAAAGCTTGCCGGATTCTGCGTTTGGCCAGCGCACCGCGATCTCGAGAGTCTTCAAATAAGGGTAGATTTTGAAGAGCTGCGGTGTGCCGCCTATCGGGCATTTCAGCGCCGCCTTCCAGGCTGTAAATTCTGAGTCGAGCAGCATCGTCGCCAAAGCAGAAAACGGCTCCATGTCGAATACAGTGCTCGAATCGTAGTCGATAAGCTTGCCAAGCGTGTCGTAGTAGCGGTTACTGATATCGCCGATGAGCGCGAATTGACCCGCTTTCTTGAGGCTATGGCTTTTCGAATTTGGAAATCGCGAAGATGCGGCAACGTACTTCTTTGGCCCCCCATCGTAGACGATTTTATTCACAATCGGACGCTGAACTTCCAGGGATGACTGCGATGATGAAGGAGGTTTCCAGCAATTCTGACCGAAGATCTACAGGGTCAATATACGATTCGAGGAATTTGTTGGCCAAGTCAGCGAGCCGCCTTGGCAGCTGCGTGCCATCGAGCGCGCGATCCAAATTTTTCTTGTAGTGACTAACATATGAAATGAATTGGTTGATGATCGGGTACGCGATCAACGTGCTTCCACAGAAGCCTACCGCAGCATCTTCGCGCGGGAGCGGGAAAATCTTTGGCAAACATCTATGTTGCCTCCCCCGCTGAGCCGGCTATCAGAACACAATACGATCTCTGAGTACCTCCCCAGTTTGCGTTCCCAAGCTACTGTAATCGTCATTACAAGACTGACTTTCATAGATTTGCAAGATGGCAGTCAGAACAATCGCATCCCGATGTCAGGCGCCCATCGCCGAAATGCGCTGAGGCCGCACTAGCGTTCGCTACCGCCTTGCGAAGCCAGTTGATCGACATGACGTCCAGAGCAGATGCCTCGGTCGCGAAGCCAAAGCCTGAAGCCCAACTCAAAGACGCACCGCAGCTGTATCAGGCGCTTCGTGCGCCCAGTATTCAATCGCGCCGAGATTCTCCATGTTCTGAGCGACATCCTGGGCTTGCGCGAGGGTCGGCGTCGCCGTAGATGAGGTAGATCGCGCGTTGGTAGCCGAACTCGTTGACGAAGAATGACAGCGTTTCGAGATCCTTCGCGATGCCGGCCTTGCCGGCGTGTTCGCACTTGACTTCAATCACCGCGAAGTTGCCCGCCATATAGCCGGGTCGATGTACAAGGAGATCGGGCTTAGGAAACCGATCGCGCAATTCAATCATTTTTGGGTGCCGAGCCTTATCAACCTCGCCATTCAGATAGAATGGCGTTTGCGCAGGCCAGCGCATGCGCATCTGATGATAGAGCTCGTAACAATAGACACGTTCACGATAGACCGGATCGCCACCGTCGAGGTTCAGATAGAAGTAGTCGGGAGCCACACCCGCGGTCGCCTGCTTCACGATAAACGTAAGTTCTTCCATGCTCGCGTCTGTAGCATGATGCGGTGGGCCGGTCGCGCCTTGACATCGGTGCCGGTAAGCATATCTTACCACTCGTAAGATGTGGAGACTCGCCATGGACGCCAATTTTGTCAAAGCCAAGCTGATCGAGGTGTTGCAAACCGTGCAGTCGCTAAGCGGTGAGGACTGTCCGGCGATCGATGGTGGCACGAAGCCTGCCGAGGCTCTGCCGAAATTTACCAGCAAAGTGTGGCCGGTCGCGGCCGGCATGCTAGGCATTGCGCTCGGCAAATCGATCCCTTGCGAAGCCAATATCTTCGTCGATGATGACACTAAGGTGCCACTCGCGATCAACCAGACCGTGGCGCTCGTCCTGAAGATTTTGGAAGAGCAAGAAGCTCAGGAAACCGAGGAGGTCTGCGCGGAATGAACGACGCTCCTTCTGACGAGACGGCGACGATTCCTGTACGCCTTCGCGCTGCGCGCGAGGCGGCTGGCCTCTCACAAGGGCAGGTCGCGAAGCTGATGAATATGCACCGCCCGACCATTTCGGAAATGGAAGCCGGCAACCGCCGGATCACTGCTGACGAACTCGCAAAACTTGCCGACCTTTATGACACCAAATTGTCGTGGCTGTTGGGTGACGCGCCCGAACGTGCCGCGACGGACGATCCCAAGCTGCAGCTGGCTGCCCGCGAGCTCAGCAAGCTCAAGCCCGATGACCTCGACCGCCTCCTGAAGCTCATCGCCGCAATGAAGTCCGACGATGACGAGAAGGGAGCCAACCCATGAAAGCGCTTGCCAAGACGATGATGCACAACCGCCGCGCCTTGGCAGACAAGGCCATGAAGGCAGCGATCACCGCGCGGCTGAAAGCCGGCAAGGATTTGGTCAGCCCGGTCTGCATCTATTCGATTGCAGAGGCGCACGGGGTTCGCGTGACTTTCAACGACATCAATATGGAGGGGATGTACCAGCGCGGCTCACCCCCGCGCATCCATCTCTCCAGCAAGCGCCCGCTTCCCCGCCGTGCCTATAATTGCGCACATGAGCTTGGCCACCACCTGCTCGGGCACGGTTCGTCGATCGATGAGCTGCGCGAGAACCAGCTGGTGCGGCCGTGGGACGTACCTGAGGAATATAGCGCCGACACGTTCGCCGCCTATGCGCTGGTGCCAACCTTGGGCCTGCGCAACGCCTTCGCCATTCGTGGCCTCAAGCCGGAGGCAGCGACCCCGATCGAAATCTACCGGATCGCTTGCCAGTTCGGGATTGGATACTCCACGCTGGTCACGCACCTTCTCTGGGGCGAGGCGATGATCAGCCGCGCGCGCGCTGATGCGCTGCGCAAGTTCACGCCGCGCACGCTGCGGGCTCATATTCTGGGATCGCTGACGCCCAACCCGCTCATCGTCGCCGATGAGGCTTGGGGTGGTTATGCGATCGACGCTGAGGTCGGCCATCTGCTGCTTCTCCCATCCGGCACGGTCGCGCACGGCGATGCCATCATTCCGGTTGCCGATCTTGCCGCCGGGCGGTTGTTCGAAGCGAAGCGTCCGGGCCTGGTCCGCATTGACCGCCCGGGAACCGAGTGGGCCGCCTTCGGGCGTGTTGCGCGTACCGCCTATGTCGGGCGCGCCGAGTTCCGCCATTTGGAGGATGATGTCGATGACTAAGACGAGCTCGAAAGCCAGCGTTCCGTTGCTCATCGAAGGTCGCAATATCTCGGCCGCCTATTGCGGATTGCTGCTACACATAGCTGATAATCCCGGCGTAGAAGTGTCGCCACTTGTGCTTACTGTTGATGGATTTACGGCCGATTATTCCATCCCTGAGGATACGGCGGTGCGCAGCACGCTTGATGCCTTACTTGCCAAAAAGGGAAAGACGAGCGTCGAAGATGTCGCGTTCACGATCTTTCCCGAACAGCTATGGATTATGTCCCAGGGTGATCGAGCTAAGCTCTTCCAATTCTACCGCTGGTCCTTCCCATTTTATCGCGCAAGGCACAAAGCCAACAGCCGCGGCCTCTACTTTGAGCGATTAACGATGTTTGGCAGTGGCCCGTGCGACGGCAATCAGCTGGAGTGGATCCTGAGCGAATGGAACAAGCGGGACGGCGTAAGAGATTCCATGGCGCAAGCAACGACTTTCGATCCGGCGCGAGATCATACCGCAAGTGCGCAGCTCAAGTTTCCATGCTTGCAGCACGTTAGTTTCGTGCCGACGACAACCGGCTTGGTCGTTAACGCTTTTTACGCAACGCAACAAATCTTCGACAAGGCATATGGCAATTATCTGGGGCTCGCTCAGCTCGGTGCCTTCATGGCGCATGAAATGAAGATGCCGCTGGCTCGGCTGAACGTGAATGTTGGAGTCGCAAAGCTCGAGCGGATCGGCAAGACCGATAGCGCTATGACTCCACTTATGAACGCTGCCCGCGCATGCGTCGCGCCGCCTCCATCGGCCGGCCTAGTGTCGACGCCCACGTCACTGCCTGCTGCCTGACGCATAATGGTCAAGACGAGTATTCCGAGCGGGCGCAAACGCGGCCGCCCTACCAAGATTCCCGCCGCGACGCCGCGGACCCTTGAGTTCGATTACCCCGCTGCCTCCGCGCCCGTTGCGCCTATGATCGTGTCCAACCATCTCGCGCCGGCCAAGACGACTGACGTCTATGACAGCTACTGGCGCTTCGCCGCCGAACGGCAGCGCGTGTTTTATCGCCGTGCTCTGGGCTGCCCTTGGCCGTGGACCGATAATCCGGTGATGGCCGTCTATAAATTCACCAACGCGTACAGGGCATCGGACCGCGTCAGCCAATATTTGATCCGCAAGGTTATCTACCGGGACGACCTGCCGAACTCGGTCGATGAAGTTGTCTTTCGCATTCTGCTGTTCAAGCTGTTCAACAAGATAGAGACTTGGGAGCGGCTCGAGCGGGCGCTCGGCCCGATCAGCTTCGCAGACTATCGTTTCGACAGATACGATAAGATCCTGACCAAGGCGATGACCGAGGGCCACAGGGTTTATTCGGCCGCCTATATCATGCCACCGGGCAGCTCGGCCTTCGGGTGCAAGGCCAAGCACCAAAATCATCTCAAGCTCCTTGAGATGATGATGGCACAAGCGCTGCCAAAGAAGCTCGCATCGACCCGCACCATGCAAAAGGGTTTCGAGTTGCTGCGCGAATATCCGACTATCGGGGATTTTCTCGCCTATCAGTTCGTAACCGACGTCAACTACAGCGAGGTAACCGACTTTTCGGAAATGGAGTTCGTGATCCCGGGGCCTGGCGCCCGCGATGGCCTGCGTAAATGTTTCGCCGATACCGGCGGTCTGAGCGACGCTGAACTGATACGGTTGATGGCCGACCGGCAGGAGCAAGAATGCGCGCGGCTGAGCGTGGATTTCCCTTCGCTCTGGGGGCGGCCATTGCAGCTCATCGACTGCCAGAATTTGTTCTGCGAGATCGATAAGTACGCCCGGGTAGCCCACCCCGAAGCTGCAGGCCTGACTGGCCGCACGCGCATCAAGCAGAAGTTTTCGGCACAAGTGCAGCCCATCCAATTTTGGTATCCTCCTAAATGGGGGATCAACGATCGTGTAGCTGCTGGAGCGGTGCCGAACGAAGCCCTCGGGACGTCTCGCCCTGGCGCCCCACCTGCACGAGACGAAAGCGCCTAGGCTGGGGAGCACGTCGATGGAAATCAAGACATATCACGAACAGGCGCGACCTACCGATCAGGTGCCAAAAATGAGTGACGGCGAGGCTGCCGCCCTGATCGTACCGATGCTCGGGCGATCCACCATCGCGGCGCCTCCTAATCGGCCAGACCAATCACGCTCGCAATCGCCATGTTGGCTTCATGGCTAGTGCTGACGAGCCATGAACTTATCCCGAGTAGTTTAGCACGGCGCCGCGCCTCGCCGTGCAGGACAATGCTGGGCGCGCCTGACGCCAACGTGATGGTTTCGATATCGAGAAAACCTATGCCTTCTCCAAAGCCTGTGCCGAGGGCCTTCATTACCGCTTCCTTTGTAGCGAAGCGGCCGGAGAGCCGGTGGGAGCGATCAACGCCGTTGCCGGCGCTGGCTTGCTCGTTTGCCGTGAAGCACCGCGTCAGGAACTGGTCGGCGGGATCAGCGAGCAGACGAGCCGTCGAGGAAACGTCAACTAGGTCTATTCCGTGTGCAATCATCAAAGATTTCACTCCGTGGTTTTATGATCATCGATGCAAAAGGTTCGACGATAAAACTGTGAAAAAAGTGCGATCCGATCCGAAACGGTTTGAATTTCCTCAATCTCTTTTCAATTCTTGTCCGATATCTTAGCTAGAACAGATATGTGGATTGATGTTTAAAGGATTTGCTTCGTTGGAACCACGTGACGATGAGTGCGAGCCCATGTTGGTCGCCGACTATGATCGATTTGTAGTCGACAGCGACCAGTCGGTCGATAAGCCAGAAGACCAGCGCGTTGAAATCGCCATCTATGGGCTTGGTGCCGAAATCGGTTCGGTCGTCGCGGCGGTAAAAAAGAGGCTGCTTGGGGAAGGGGGCGCGGAGAACTGGAACGCCCCTAACGACGAGATCGTCGAAGAACTTGGCGATGTTATGTGGTATTGCTTCTCGCTCGCCAGACACGCCAATCTCGCAAAACCCATAAATATCTTCGCTCACGACATCGCGAAGCTTCGCCAAGAGATAGGCGCTGAGGACGAGCGCGCGCGTCGCATCCAGGGCGCCCTAGATCGTTCAAAGCGCGACGCCTTCTTGGCGGCCGCGGAATCTTTCCCGAAAAAGACCAAGATCATGACGTTCGAGGACTATCAAAATCTGGCGTTTCTGACCGCGAGGACCAAGGATAAAACACTTGTAGAGGTGTGCCTCGCAGTACTCTGGCAGTTGAGCGCCGAGCTTTTCCGGCAGAAGCTACCGGACTTAGAACTCGAACTCAATCGAGCCGTAGCCGACCGGCCGGTAAATGACATCCTCGGGGAAATCGCTTGGCACGTTTCCGCACTTGCCAGCACCTACGGTCTGACCATGAGCCAGATCGCGCGTCGAAATATGGTGAAGGTTGCTTATCGCCAAAACCGGGATCATCCGACACCCCTCCACGACGAGATTTACAAGCCTGCGGAGCAATTTCCGCGGCAGATGGAAGTGTCGTTCGTCACGGTCGGCAGGGGCCGGTCGCGCATGTACTATCAAGGCCGGCAACTCGGCGATGAGCTAACTGACAATGCCCATGACGATGACGGCTATCGGTTTCACGACGTTATGCACCTCGCAAATCTCGCCAAGCTTGGCTGGTCGCCGGTGGTACGCGGGCTACTAGGCCGCAAGCGCAAGTCTGATCACGTTGTCGACCAAGTGGAGGATGGTGCTCGCGCCAAGATCGTCGAGGAAGCAGTAATAAAGGCAATCCATTCTGAGGGCGATCGGCTCGCACGGCTGCGCGGCCCTCAGCCAGTGCAGAAGCCGGTGCGATTATTCCTCGGACCGCGGGATATCACCTTCCGGTTTTTAAAGTTTGTGCAAAGTCTCGTCAGCGGACTCGAAGTCGAAGCCAATCGTTACTGGGAGTGGGAAGAAGCGATTATCGAGGGTCACGAGATCTTCTACCGGTTACGCTGCGAAGGTCAGGGGACGGTCAACATCGACCTCGAAAAACGAACGATCGCTTTTCGGCCGGAGGTTTCTGTCGATCTTGCCGGTCGCGTAGCTGGCATTGGATCTGCGACGGCGCGGATCGAGGACAAGGATCAGGCCGCGGCACGGGAACTTTCGCAGAAAATTGCAGTCCTTGACGCGCTTGACCTCTCGCCGTCTGAGGAAGCACTCGACGAGTTTGTGCTGACGGAACTTGGGGGCGGCCGAATCTGTGTCAAAGCAGCTGGGACTGTCCGTCAAGCAATGTGGGCTAAAGAAATTGTCGCATTCAAAACCACTATCGTTCCCGTTGGGGCGATGGAATTGCATGCTACCGCTCTGGTGCTGTCGGACGGCTGACGGTTATTCTAGCGCTGTTCCGAGCGCAATATGAATGATTGCTCTTCGATTCTCGGCGCCAATCGAGTTGGTGTCAGCTTCATGAATTGGCTGCCTATAAGCTGTCAGTCGGCAGACGGCACAATCTGCCAAGCAGCTCAGTGTCCTAAACGTATACTAGACTGGCGAAATTGCCCAGTCGCGAGTCCAGACAGTCCCCGCGATGCAGGTTGCGAGAGTTCAACGAGCGCGTTGGAGCATCGCACCTGTCGAGGGAACGCTAGCGTTTGGATCAAAATCAAGCATCCGTAAGAATGCCACAAGCTCGCGAACCTCCTGATCGGTGAGTTGAGCTGGCAGTGTTTCGCGCGCCGCCACGCCAAGCCTCTGGTAAAGATCGGCGCGAGCACGCGCGCTCATCTTCTTGGTATCTACCAATCGCAATGGGTCAAAATGCGAGACAATCGCATCTTCAATCCGGACAATGGAACCCGAATGCGAATAGGGCGAGGTCTTGGTAACATTGTACAGCGGCGGCGTGCGGAACAGAAACCGATCATCCGGATTCAGCGTGACATTGAAACGCCCCTCATCAGTTCCAAAGCCGTTTTTGCCGAAACCGACTTGTGGGAAAGCCACCGCGTGGGATTCGAAGTCGCTGAAATACGGCCCGTTGTGACAGGCCGCGCACCGGCCACGGCCATAGAATAAGATACCACCATTCAATTCCGTTCGGCTGATCGGTCCGCGATCGAAGACGAAACGGTGCAGTCGCGTAGGTTGAATTCGAAACCTATGACGGATGAACTGGGCGAGCGCGTCGCTTATTTGTGCAAACTCCATCGCATCGCGACGAACACCGTAGGTGCGCGCAAGCTGCTGGCCTATGGTCGCGTCCGCACCGAACCGGCGCGCAATCGTTTGGTGGATCTGTGCTGCTATATCTACGCTTTCGTCTACCAGTCCGTCACGTACCTGCGGATTGTCGGCGATCATTTCGCGGACTTCGACCGAAGGAAGATGCACGGCGACGATCATAGGATCGTTTGAAGGGGCACGATCGCCAAACTGGCTGATCACCCTGCCGTCGACCAGGCGGACACGGCTGTCCCAAAAGAAGGTGTCGAACCCCTTGCTACCTCGACCCCAAAACGGGAGCACATTGCGCGGAAGGATGCCGCCGCCACTGCGCATGCGCGCAACACCATGGCCGGTGCCGCCCACGCCGATTGCATTCGGCAGGCCGTCGGCCGAGCCGAATTGGTCGAGATGACAATCCTGGCAGCTGATCTTGCCGTTGAGGCTCATCAATGGGGAAGCAAAGATGAGACCGCCGACCGCTTGACGCGCAGGATCACCGGGAATTTCGAGACTTTCGGCCGGGACGAAGCCATTTTTGAGCGCGGCTTCGCGTAGCACCGCGAGTCGCATGCCATCCCCCGCCAGATCGTGATCCGACATCTCGATCGGCGTGCTGCGTAGCTGTTCGTCAGATCTCCTCGTCGGATCGCAGGCCGACACCGTGACCGATACGAGCAAGAGCGCACCGCTTACCGGCAACAGAAACCTAGAAGCGGATTTCATGTGTCGCCACTACCTCGTCCAGATCATCGGCACGCGCTTCGATCGCTTTTAGGCGCATCTGCGCGAGTTCGTTTTCAGAGAGTCCCCATTGCAACAGGCGCTTCTGATAGAGATCGTAGTCCTGACATACGATCAAGCCAACCTCGCCAGCGTAGAGCGCCATGCCAGTTTCGCGCGACGGCGCATTGGCGGCCTGCAATTTGGCTTGCAGGTGGTCGCGCATCGCGCTGTCGCATTGCTCGACGAGCAGGCCGTAGCGCTGCTGATGCCAAGTCATTAGACCGTCACGCCATAGCGGAAGCGCAAGCCAGCCGATCGCGATTCCCGCGATCAGCACGGCGCCATGGCTCAGCCATTTATTGCGCAGCAATTTTGAACGCATCGAGAACTTCAGGGGTGATCGTCCCCGTTACCTTCAAGCTAAAGTCGGTCTGGAAGCGGACCAGGGCCGCGCGCGTATCCTTGCCAACAACACCGTCGATCGCGCCATGATAATATCCATAGCTTTGCAACCCGAGTTGCACCCGTCGCACCACCGAACTGATCGCATCGTTGCTCGGCGAGGAGAAAAGTCGGCTCGGAGCGATCGCAGGTGATGAGGGCAGGACCGAACTTGGTGGCGTACTGCGGGTGTTGCGGGAGCTTGGGCGCGGCGATGGCGTTGGTGTCGCCTTTGGCATCTTGCGCGCAGGCGGTGTGTAGACGGGAGCCCGAACCCTGCCGCTGGAACCGGATCGATGGCTGCTGTGCGAGGCATGGCTTGAGTGCGAACGGTGCTGCGCCAGCAGGAAACGATGATCTTGCGCGAAGCGTTGGACAAAAGCGTCGCCCTCCGGATCGTCGGATCCTTTGCCATTGATGCCGTCGCTTGTCGCCGCATGCAGCGGCGGCACCGGTGCGATGCCTGCCATCAACAGGCTCGACACTAGGAAACGTCGCGCTTTCACAAGCTGACTCATAGCGGCTCTACCTCATCGAGCAGATGTGCGGGGTGCCATTCGAAGAAGCCGCTGCAGTCCGATCGTGCCCGGCATGACGCGCATCCAGCCGCAAAGCGCTGCTTCCAGTCGGAGATCGACGCGACCGCATGATGGCGAAAAGCCGAAGGGACATGACATAGCGGGAGATTGAACAGCCGCGCAGGCAGACCATGCAGCGTAGCGATATCGAGCGCTTCACCGAGCGGGCCGAACTGCGTACGCAAATCGACGTAAAGCTTGGCCCAGCGGCTGCGCGCGAAGCCAATATTTTCGAGTCCCATGAGTGACCATTGTTCGACGTGCGAAAGCAGGACGACTACATGCCGCGCGAGATATGGCAGCCGGTCGAGCGCGTTGGCGAGCAGGACGGTTCGCAACTCGACACGGGCGCCCGCGAGCAACAAATGATCAAAGCTGTCATGGAGGCGTTCGAACGCACCAGCTTTACCGACAATGCGATCGTGCAGATCGGCATCATCGGCATATAGCGGGATTCCCCACACCACCCGGCGGTAGTGCGGCGCGCGGAGCCGCTCAATATCGCCACGCTCGAAATGCTGACCATTGCTGAGCACATGGAAGCGAAGGTCCGGCCGTTCGCTCAGGACCGTCTCGATCATGCCCAGAAGGGCGTGCTTGAACAGCGTCGGTTCGCCGCCGGTGATGCCGATCACAGCATCCCGTTCGGCGAGCAAACATGCCTCCGTCAGAAGCGCAAAACGATCAGTATGAGTCTTTTTCGGCGGTTGCGAGCACATCGTGCACAGCTGGTCGCAGCGCTCGGTGACGAGCAAAGAATTGTGCCGCGACCCCGCGCGTAACATTCTTTCCGCGCGATCGGCGCCCGGATCAACGAGCACCACGTCGCCGTCGAGCGAAGCTGCGGGGCAATCGAGCTGAATTAGCCCGCGCAATCCACACCAGACGCTCTGTGCTGTTGTCGTCGCAACGCACCAGCTGTCATGGGGATGGTCACTCCGGGCGCGGCGCAACCGTGTGACAAACGGGGCGGGCGCATCGCACTGCGCCGTGAGGGCGAGGGGGATCATCGCTCGAGCCCCAACCGGACACTATCGCCTGCGAGGCCAAGCCAGCATCGCAGCGAATATTGCGTTGCTTCGTCGGGCGAATAGATGAGCCGGAACGCCAGGTCGAACAGATGCATGTGGCGACGACAGAATTCGGTCTCGTGCCGCGGAAGATCGATACGGCCGTAGCGCGCGATATCGTCGACCAGATCGCGCCCGCAATAGGGTTGGTATGCACACGCCTCACAAGCCGGGTCGCCCGCATTGGTAGAGGCCGCGTCGAGGGCCGCGCGCGCCGGTGTATTCCAACCGGAAAAGACATCGCCGATTGAAAGGTCGATGATGCCGGATCGGCTCAACATGCGCGCTTCGTCAGTCGGATAGACGCGGCCATCATGGTCGATGACGACATAGTCGCGGCCCATGGGGTTGGGATTGCGCAGATCGACATGGCGATCCTCGCCGGGACGAAAGATCCGTCGCAGGATGTGGCTGAAATAGCTTTCCTCGAGAATGCGGCCGGCGCGATTCTCCCAGTTGCGCAGGATTAGCGCTTCGATGAAACGAGTGTGATATGCACGCCAATCGTCGTTCTGGGTGCGGGCATGGGGATGGCGTTTGCGGGCAAATCCCTGATAGTTGATCGGGCGCAGATAGATGCTGTTGAAACCACGGCTCGCATAGGTTTCGATCAGCGCATTGATAGTGGGTGGTGACCGCGGATCGATTGTCGGGAGTGCAGAGATTTTGTCGGGGCCGTAGCGCTGCAACAGAAAGTCGAGATTGGCGAGGAAGCGCATGGTGGCGGCCTCGTCGCCCTGACGTTGCTGAACATGGGTGAGGAAGTCGCCATCGAGGGAGGTGCTGATCTGGACATCCGGCCGGTCGAATATCTCGAGCATCGCATCGTCGACAACCTGGAGGTTGGTGCAGATGACATAAGTGATTTCGGTCGTTGCTGGGGCTGCGGCCATGACAGCGCGTATCAGATCAGGTCGGAGGGTCGGCTCGCCGCCTTGAAATTCGATCTTGGCAACGGGAACGTTGAGCGTTGAGACTAGATGATTGACCGCTTCGAGTGTTTCAGCACTCCAATCGTAATTGAGGGCGTGTTCGGCTGCGTGCGAAACCTGACAATAGGCGCAGGCCAGATTGCAGCGTAGCGTCGGTACAAGGATAAGATAATCCAAGCCGGAGACCTGGGTCTGCCGCTGTGCGCGGGTGAACATGCGCGCGTGTCGCGCTAGCGCATTCTTGGCTAGATGACCCTGCGAATGCAGGAAAGCATCATCGTCGGCCGTTCGTCCCGCAGCGAGGCGCATCGAAAACGCTTGGTCGGCGCGAAAGAACGCTCCGGTGGGCGCGACGTGAAGTATCTTCTCGCCAAGAGAGCGGCTGCGAAGATCGAGAACGTCAAACGGATCAGCCATGCGATGAGTCGCGGACAATAGTCGTCGCCGCCAATCTACCCGCACGGATTATGGATTTCGCCACATCCCATCCCCCCTTGCCGGGATAAGTCACGTTCTGGGGTATCTCAAGATCATAGTGCAATTAATCTGCCGATCCGGGGCGGGGCGTCAGTTCGTCTAAGGGGTCTCGCTGGACGATAGCTCGTCGAGCATCTCGAGCATCTCTCTCAGCTTGTTCTTCGTTGCCGTCACCTTCATCGTTACCAACAGGTCGTGATGGCCCGATAGCAGCAGCACTGCCTGCAGCACTTCCTGCGAGTTGTGCATCAGAATCACCAGATTTTCGCCGCTGGGACCGTTTTTCGCATCGAACCAATTCTTGACCGTTCGCTCATTGGTATTCGTCATCCTAGCGACGGTTTTGATCGTGCTCGGCGTGTTTCCGAACTCGATCCTGAGCGCTTCCGCGATCGCCTCCACAAAAGGCGGCAGTGATTCCGGTTCGCTCCGCGCCGGAAAATCTTTTCCGATTTTGGACCGAAATTTTCGGTCGTTCTTCGTAAGCGACATGCCGATCGCTCTCCGCCAAGAGAAAATCGAAATGGTCAGATTTCTGAGACATTAGCGAGTGCGGCAATGTGATGGGCTATTCAACAGGACCGGGTGACCCTGGAGGCCCACCAACGATCGTTCGGGCCGCACAATATGTTCGGATGTCGACCGACCATCAGAAATACTCCACTGAAAATCAGGCAGAAATCATCGCAACTTATGCCGCGCAGCGTGACTTCAATATCGTTCGGACCTATGCCGACGAAGGGCGCAGCGGATTGAACATCGCCGGGCGCGGCGCGCTCCAGCAGTTGATAGAGGACGTTCGCAGCCATTCTGCCGATTTCGAAGCGGTCCTCGTGTATGACGTCAGTCGTTGGGGTCGGTTTCAGGACGCCGATGAAAGCGCCTATTACGAGTTCATCTGCCGGGAGGCCGGTATCACGGTCCACTATTGTGCCGAGCAATTCGAGAATGATGGCAGCCTGAGCACGACGATCATTAAGAACATGAAGCGTGCAATGGCTGGCGAGTATAGCCGCGAGCTTTCGGCCAAGGTCTTTACCGGCCAATGCCGTCTCATCACACTCGGTTACCGCCAGGGCGGTTCCGCCGGCTATGGGCTCCGACGTCATCTAGTCGATGAATATAACCAGCCCAAGGCGCCGCTCGAACGAGGTGAGCACAAGAGCCTGCAGACCGACCGAGTGATCCTGGTCCCGGGGCCGCCCGATGAGGTCGCGACGGTCCAGCGCATCTACAAGCTGTTCGTAGTTCAGCGGCGCTCTGAGCGCGAAATCGCCACGCTACTTAATGCGGAAGGGCTGCGAACCGATCTCGGCAGGACTTGGACGCGGGCGATCGTCCACCAAATCCTGAGCAATGAAAAATACATCGGGAACAACATCTACAATCGGGTGTCGTTCAAGCTGAAGCAAAAGCGCGTCGTCAACGCGCCAGACATGTGGATTCGTGGCGAGCAAGCCTTCGAACCGATCGTCGATCGCGACTTCTTCGAGGCCGCGCAGCGCATCTTCGCCGAGCGCGCGCGCCGCTTCTCGGATGACGAGCTTCTAAAGATGTTGGCCGATCTGCTCGGCGCGCGGGGTGCGCTTTCGGGGATGATCATCGACGAACTCGACGAAATGCCGTCCACCGCCACCTATAGGCACCGGTTCGGCAGCTTGGTACAGGCCTATCGGCTGATCGGCTACGAGCCCGAACGCGACTATCGCTATATCGAAACCAATCGGGTGCTGCGCCTGATGCATCCCGGCATCGTCGCCGCGACTAGCGAGGCGATCGAACGCGTTGGAGGGGCGGTCCAGGTCGATCCCACCACCGATCTTCTCATCATCAACGGCGAACTCTCTTTATCGCTTGTTATCGTGCGCTGCGCCGAAACCTCGGCCGGTAACCTGCGCTGGAAGTTTCGGCTCGACACCAGCCTGAGACCAGACATCACCGTTGCGGTCCGGATGGACGCCCGAAATAAAGCGGTGCGGGACTATTATCTGCTACCATGGATCGATGTCGGCTCCAGCGAACGCCTGGGCATGGCGGAGGAGAACGGCGTCTATCTCGACGCCTATCGTACCCATGACCTTAGCCCCCTCTATCATCTGACCCGGCGTCATCGGCTAGGCGCGGCAGCATGAGCAATGATGTTCCGGAAATTCGCATGATCCCGGTGGCCGAGATCGAGGTGCTCAACCCCCGGTCGCGCAATCGCAAGATATTCGACGAACTGGTCGCCAGCATCGCCCAGCTCGGGCTCAAAAGGCCCATCACTGTCAGTCCCAAATCAGGCGGCGCAGGCTATGAACTGGTGTGCGGCCAAGGCCGGATGGAGGCCTTCATCGAGCTCGGCCAGGCTTTGATACCGGCGGTGGTGATCGATGCTTCGAGTGACGACTGCTATGTGATGAGCCTTGTCGAAAATCTTGCAAGACGTAATCACAGCCCGCTCGAGCTCATCCGCGAAATCGGCGCGCTGCGCGACCGCGGCTATAGTCACGCCGATATCGGCCGGAAGGTAGGGTTCAGCGCAGAATATGTCTGGGCGATATGCTTCCTGCTCGACCATGGCGAGGAGCGGCTGCTCGATGCGGTCGAGCGCGGTATCGTACCGCACAGCATCGCCATGGAAATCGCGCGCGCGACCGACGAAGAGGTCCAGCGCGCATTGACCGAAGCCTATGAGAGCAAAACGCTGCCAGGCAACCAAGTGCTGGCGATCCGGCGGATCGTCGACGAGCGCAACCTCATAGGCAAGAGCGTGCGGAGCATCGGCCGCGTCGGGGCAAAAGCGGGCAAACCGTCCGCGACGGTGCTTGTGCGCGCCTATCAGAAGGAGGTCGAACGTCAGAAGCTGCTCATCAAGAAAGCGAACCTTGCCCAAAGTCGGCTATTCTTCGTCGTCAATGCGCTCAAGAAGCTGCTGGACGAAGAGCATTTCGTTACGCTTCTGCGCGCTGAATCGATGAATAGCTTGCCATTGCCGCTCGCCGAGCGGCTCGGTATTGCCGAGGCGTGAGATGAGGGAGGTGCGCATCGCCTTCGAGCGCGAGGTGATCGTTGTTCCGCTGGCGCAAATCGCGCCGCTGCGCAAACTCTCGCCCAACGTCGCCGCATCAAAGAAATATCAGCGGATCGCGACCTCGATCGCCGAGGTGGGCATTATCGAACCGTTGGTCGTGACGAAATCGAACGCCGACGGCCTCCACCTGCTTCTCGATGGCCACCTCCGATATTATTCCCTCCTCGCGCGGGATGAGTTCGAAACCCGCTGCATCGTTTCCGACGACGACGAGTCCTTCACCTACAACAAGCGGGTCAACCGGCTGGCGACCATTCAAGAGCATTATATGATCGTCCGCGCGATCGAGCGCGGCGTCTCCGAGGACAAAATAGCGCGGGCCTTGGGCGTTGACACCAAGCTCATCCAACGGCGACGGTCGCTACTCGACGGCATTTCGGCCGATGTCGTCGAATTGCTGCGCGATCGCTCGGTCAACCCCCAGACCTTCGAAATTCTGCGCAAGCTCAAGCCGCTGCGACAGATCGAAGCTGCTGAACTGATGGTGTCGGTCGGGAATTTCACGTCGAGCTACGCCAAGGCACTACTCGCCGCGACAAAACAGGGAGACCTCGCCAAACCTGACCACCCCAAGCAGGTCGACGGCATGACGCCCGAACAAATGGCGCGGATGGAACGCGAAATGGAAACGCTCAACCGTGATTTCAAAGCCGTTGAGGAGACGTTCGGGGATGACGTACTCCAGCTCGTCCTCGCTTCGCGCTATCTCGCGCGACTGGTCGGGAACAAGGAGATCGCCGGCTATCTCGAACGGCGGCACCCCGATATGCTCTCCGAGTTCCACACGATCATATCGGCGGCGTCGCTCGACCAGGCGGCGTCGCCCTGACCCTCCACGGTTGCCGTCGTAAGAATATTCGGCGAGACGGCATCATGCGATCCCGCTTGCGCATCATCGTGTTGGCGTTCTTTGCCGCGACGCTGGCAGCGTTCTTCGCCATGCCGCTGCTGCGCGGTCACAAATGCATCAAAGCCGGCGGGCAATGGGACCGCGCCTCGCTAACTTGCATGCACAGTCGTCCGGCACCTCGGTAACAGCCGCGGCGTCGCGCGGCGCCGGTCAAGGCTTGCGGCGAAATGACCAGACGAGAGCCGCGCAACTGCCGACAAGCGCAGCGAACGCGAACAGGATAGACGCGTCGATGACAACCATATTCCATAACTCCTCGCTTTCATATATAACCTATTTGGTTTGTGTAGGACAGCGTGTATGAGCATGTTTGCGGATGACGCCTTTGGCCGTTTCGCCGAGACAATTGCCAGCCTCTCTGATTCCCGACTGCGCAAGAGAGCTTGCCTCGTGGGGCATTGGTCGCCAGGCTCGGTTGCGATGCGTCGTTCCTCGCTATGCCTTGCGATCCTCACCCTCGCGCTGGCACCGGGGTGTCAGCCTCGGCCAGAGCTATCCGAGCGGACCGAACCGCAAACGCTGAAGATCGTCAGCTGGAACCTTGAGCATCTCGCCGAGGCCAACGGTATGGGATGCCATCCCCGCGAGGACGCGGACTATGCGGCGCTGCGCGGCCATGCCGACCGGCTCGACGCCGACATCATCGCCTTCCAGGAGGTGGAAAACGTCGCAGCGGCCGCACGAGTATTTTCGCCGGATCGCTATACTATCGTGATGTCGCAGCGACCGGTCAGCCGGCGCGGCGGCGCCTGCTATGGGCGTCCGGGCAAGACCATTCGCAACCAGGCGGTGGGCTACGCCATTCGCAAAGCCCTGCCGTTCATCCGCAACCCGGACCTCTCCGCGCTCGGCCTCGGCAATGCCGATCTGCGCTGGGGCGTCGA
Source organism: Sphingomonas gilva (assembly GCF_003515075.1). GTDB lineage: Bacteria > Pseudomonadota > Alphaproteobacteria > Sphingomonadales > Sphingomonadaceae > Sphingomonas > Sphingomonas gilva. The sequence continues at coordinate 507,466 of NZ_QWLV01000002.1, read as the reverse complement.
TGTGACGATCGGCACGGCCAGGCCGCTGCGCTTGCTCGCGGTGCATCTCAAATCAGGCTGCAACACCGGATGGGCGGCGACCGACCGCGATTGCGACACATTGTTCGCGCAGCTGCCGGTGCTCGAGCGCTGGATCGACGCGCGCGCGGCCAGCGGCGAAAGCTTCGCCGTCCTTGGCGACTGGAATAGGCGTCTCGCGCGCCGCAGCGATGCATTCTATGCCGAAATCAACGATGCCGATCCACCGGGCGCCGACCTCGATCTCGCCGCGGGCGACAAGCGCGCAACCTGCAAGGCGCGCTACAGCGAATTCATCGACCACATCGTTACCGGCCGCGCGGCGACCGCACGAATCGTCCCGGGATCCTTCGTCGAGTTCACCTACGGCCTGCCTGAGAGCGCACACCCTTCGGACCATTGCCCCGTCGCTATTCGCGTAGCGAGCTAACCGGCGCGGTCGATCCGATCGACATCCAACAGGTCGAATCCCGACCTGGCGCCCTCGACGGTCACCCGTTGCCCGATCAGCGGCTTCGCTTTGCGACCCACATCGAGCAACCATGTGCCGCCGCCATCGACTTCGAGCACCAGCCCACGCCGCGAGTTCAGCAGAAGACCGGTCAACCGATAGCGCTTGCCCACCGGCATCAGTTGGGACGGCCTTCGGACTGGGTTGATTCGAGCTGGCCGATCCGTTCGGCAATCAAGGTGAACACGCGTTCGCCACGCGTCTCGCCGCGCTGCGCAAGCTCGGCCGCGCGAGAGGCGGCACGCCGCCGGGCATCCGGGCCATGAATGCGCAGCAGCATGTTGGCGCAAGCCCAGATCTCGCGGTCATCGACCATGCGGTTCCTTCACAATGTGGCGATGCATATCGCAGCGAATGGCGTTCTCAAAGGGTCCGCGTCCGCCGATGTCCTATCTATCAAGTTCGGAATTCTGAAGCAGATGTTAGGGCTTGGCGAGGCATTTCAGCATGAGATCGCGGCCGCGTGCGGTGATGCTCAGCCATATCCGACGCAGGTCGTCGGGATCGGACCGGCGCTCGACCAGGCCGCGGTCTTGCAGCGCGTCGATATGGTGAAGCTCCGTGGTGGTGGGCGAGCCCGAGGAGATGCACGCCGACGAGACCGCGATGTTGGTCCCGGTCTTATGGGCGACGAATAGGTCGAGCAGAACGTCCCAGGAAAGCTCACCAAAAATGTTCATGCCGTTAAAGATGTGATCACGCCGCCGTCGCCGCTCGTAGATCCGCCGCGCGGTGGCCAAAGCTGAGAGAGCGTCGGGAAGCGGCAAGGATCTTTAATAGCGCAGCGCGTTGTCGAGCGAGGACGGGCGGCCGGCGCGAGCGTTGGCCGCTTCTCCAGATCGAGTCAGCAGGCGGACCATTCGGTCGCATCGAAGATGCGCTAACGCTCGCGGAGGGCACCGAAGTCTGAAAATCTCCCGACTCGTGTTCAAATGCGAGGAGCCGGACTTCCATCATTCTTCGTGGTTGATCGCATCGGCTCGATAGGCCAGGCATCCAGTCTTCGGATCACGGCATCGCCGCGCCGCGCGGTCGCGCTCCATCGGAGCGGGCCTTTTCCGGGAAAGAAGCGATCGGTGATCGTGCGGGTGCCATCGGCAGCATAGAGTTCGACGATCGACCGATCGACCAGCAACCGCAGCGTTATCGTCCCCTTACCCGGCGGCAGGGTCGCAACGTGCCGGTCGGCAAAGGCATCGTGGAAATGCGGCCCCGCACGGGTGCGGTCGATGAAGACCTCACGTGTCTCGGGGGTGTAGCCGATCAGCAATTCATGGCCCTGCGCGTCCGTGAGCGTCAGGCCGACTTGCGAAGCCCGGAGCGGATCGATGGTGACGAGCAAATCGACACTGTCTCCGAGCTCCAAGGGCGTTGGCGTCTCCGTCAGCCGCACATTCTCGACCCGCCGCAGCGGCCCGCGGCGCTGCTTCAGCTCGCGGACCGGCGCCTGCGCGATCCGCCAGTCGTCTCCCTCCCGGCGCAGCGAAAGGCTGCGCGCCACCGTCATCAGTCCACGCGACGGATAGGTGGGAATGGCATGGGCGTAGCGCAGGTCGGTGGCCCAGCCGATCCAGACACGGCGCCCGTCCGGAACCTCGTTCCAGGAGGAGGCGGCGTAGAAGTCCGCACCGTGATCGACCCAGTGCGGTGTGTCGGGCCAGCCGGGCTCCAGCGTGAACCGGCGTCCATCGAAGGCGCCGACGAACCATTGTTCCCCCGAACCCCCATCGGGACCGTTGTCGCCCTGACTGACGGTCAGAACCCAGCGCGTTTCGCCGGGCCGTCCATTCTCCACGGGCAATTCGAACAGATCGGGGCATTCCCAGTTGACGCTTCGGCTGGATGCCGTCGGCCCGAAGTCGCTTTCATGGGACCACTGCTTCAGGTCCGGGGACGAGTAGATCGCCGCTTTCTTCTCCTTTGCCTTGACGACGATCATCACCCAGCGACGCGTGGCTTCGTGCCAGAACACCTTGGGATCGCGAAACTCGGTAGAGCCGATGTCCAGCACCTTGCCGTGACGGGTGAAGGTGCGGCCGCGATCGTTGCTGTAGGCGACATACTGCGCCTGAATCCGGGATTTCGGGTCAAAGCCCGTGTAGATCGCGACCATCGCCGGTTTGCCGCCGCGACCGAACCCGCTGGTGTTTTTCCAGTCGATCACCGCGCTTCCGGAAAAAGCCATGACCTCGGTTTCCGGGAGGGCGAGGGGCAATTCCCGCCAGCTGACGAGATCGGGACTGACGGCATGGCCCCAGCTCATATGGCCCCAGCGATCACCATGAGGATTATACTGATAAAACAGGTGATACTCACCGTCATAATAGACCAACCCATTGGGATCATTCATCCAATTGCGCTGGGGCGCGTAGTGAAAAACGGGACGCGGGTCGGCCATCGGCCACTGCGTGACGCCAGGCACGGCAGCGATCAAAGCCAAGGCGATAGCTACCAAGACGCGCATCGCTCGTTCCTTCTCCAAGCAGATTGGGTCGTAAACGCTCGCATCGCCGCTGGGCGAAAGCAACAGAAAGTCATTGCGATACAATGCTGTCGATTCTTGCTTCGGTAAGTGCGGCAATGAACAGCTGGGCCACGACACGACGGCCTTGCGTCCAATCGCGGTCATTTGCGCGGGTTGGCCAAGATCGCAAAAGCCGCCGTCGCAGTTCACCGTCAACTTGGCTTTATAGGATGTGAAGATCGTACGCGAAACCGCGCGCTCTTGCGTCTGGAGGCGAATCGCGACGTTCGTCAGTCAGCTCTGCCGCGCGGTGTCGGTCAATCGCGAAGATTGTCACCTACTGCGAATGCCCGCAAGTGGCGGCGTGAGCGGAATGATCGAATCGAGGCGGCCGTCATATCTGCTTTTCAGCCTCAGCCGGTCAAAGCTGACCGGCTGCAGTTGAAGATTGGGTATATCGATGACGGTAACTGATATTCGGACACGGGCGGCAGCCCCCGTCGAAGCGACGGGACAGCGGTTTGGCTTAGTGCTCGATCATGCCGAGCGACATGGAGCCGCTTACGCGCACAGGGAATTCTAGGCCAGCACAGCACGCATCAAAAATTTACGAGCAAATTGAGACGAACCCTATCCAGCCAATCCAAGGGATCATTGCTCAGCGAATATAGGGCATCCTTCGGACGGTAGCGATAATAGGTCGCATTGAGGATGAGATTGTCCGTCGGTACAAAGTCAATCGCCAGCGTGTGCTGGAGATAGTTTGTCGGAATATTGGTATTGTCGTGACTGAAGGCCGCCAGCACGGCGTCGACTTCGGTCTCTGCATATCCATAGCCGAAGCGCCAGTCGTTCGGCTTGCTCGCACGGCCAGCGAACAGGTCAACGCCAAACCCGGTGTCGGCATCCGTCGCCGCGCCCAAATTCTTCACATAGTTACCGACCAGGCGAACGGGCCAACGCTCTCCAAGACCTTGATAGGTGATGGCGGCGATACCATCGAGCAGGTCGAAGTCTGACAGATATCTGCCATCGGGGCCGATCAGATTGCTGCGGAAATCACCGCTGTCGGCCCCGGCGACGCTGCGCAGAGAATAATCATAATATCCGACGGCCAACTCCACGCGGAGCGGAGCGGCGGGGTCGCTCTCGAATCCGATCTGAACGCCCGCCATGTCGCTATTGGAGCCGGCCACGGATTCGTCGATGAGGAAATAGAGGCCTGTCGCCTTGATCGCGTGGCCACTCCCCAAGGGAAGCTTGTAGGCCGCGCTTGTGCCTTGGGGGCTGACGTCGCCGTCCCAGACTAGGTCGGTGCGGGCGAAAGGCAACGGGATCTTGCCGCCATACGCAACAAGGTTTCCCGACGCGATACGGACATAGGCCTGGTCGAGACTGAACTGCAGGTCGTCGTCGAAGTTCGACAGCGTGACATCGGTTGTGTTCGGATCGTCCGGATCGCCGGTTGCGATCTGACCGCCAACCGTGAGCCAGTCGTTGACTTCATAATTTGCTCTCAGCCGGGCGCGCAAAACCCCGCGGTCTCGGTTGCGCGCGTCCCGATCGCCAAAATTTGCCTCGTAGCGAAGCCGCACATCGCCCGAGACGTCCAACCTGTCCAGCAGACCGTCCGAACCACCGTTCGGTGTCGCCGCGGCCGATTGCGTCGCCACCGGCGGCGCGGGCTTGGCGGCTTGCCGCGCAAGCGCCGCCTCCAACTCGCTGATCCGCCGCACGGCGCTTGCCTGTTCTGCACGAAGCTGATCGAGCTGTTGGCGAAGGACTTGGATGTCCGATGGCGAACTCGATTGTGCGGCGACGGGACTCCATGCCGTCATCAGGGCAGCGACCGCGCCAGCCGCGAAAGTCCCGCGCCCCGCCATCAAAAAGCTGTCATGCCTCATCGCATCCTCCGCCTTGCCTGGTTCATTCGCCGGCGCCGTAGCGCTCGCTGCTTCACAGGCTTCAATTCAGCCTAGGCGGGAAACCTGTCATCAAACTGGCGGAACACGTCATCGAGGCGTCAGAATGAGGTCGATATCAGTGCAATCTGGTTCCGGCTCCAATTCATCGTTGAAGCTGACAATGGGCTGACATCACGCGTGACCTTCTTATCAGCGGCAAGCGTCTAGCGAGGACTGGTCATGAATTTGCAGGAGAACGCCCATGTCTCGCTTGATCACGCTTGTCGCCATCTTCGCGGCTTTGCCGGCCACCGCCGCGCTTGCCGGAACGCTGACCGACGCGCAGAAGGCGGAGGTGCGGGAAATTGCCGTGTCGATCGCGCAACCAATGGGCGTGACCGTTTCGGAGGTTCGCGCGGATGGCGCCGAACTGCACATCATTGGACGAGATCGCCACGGCGTTGCTACGGAGATCACGGCCAACCGAATCAGTCACATCGTGAGCGCCGTTGCGACATCTGGCGGTGAACAAGAACATGCCAGCCGCTGATATTGTCCGCCTGCGCGGTGAACACCGGGGACGAGAGATGATCAAGGCCATGTGCGCCGCTCTCATGATCGCGATCATGGCGACCAGCGCCGTGCCTCAGCCGGCGTTTGCGCAGGGGAAGCGCGACAAGAAGGCGCAGAAAGCCCGCGACCACGATCTTGCGCGGCAGGCGGTGCTGCGCGGCGAGGTGCTGCCGCTTGCTCGTATCCTGTCGATAGCGCAGCGCGCTGCACCGGGGGACGTTATCGAGGTCGAGCTGGAAAGCAAGAATGGGCAGCTCTTCTATGAGGTGGAGTTGCTCACACGTTCGGGCGTGATCCGGAAGCTCTCGCTGGATGCCCGAACGGGCGCGCTGCTACGGAGGAGGCCAAAATAGATGAGGGCGCTGGTGATCGAGGACGACCCTGATGTCGGTCCGGATGTCGTTCGGGCGCTCGAAGCCAGCGGCTTTCTCACCGATCTGGTGGTCAATGGCGAAGACGCCTGGTATCGCGGCGATGTCGAGGAGATCGACGTCGCGGTCCTCGATCTCGGCTTGCCAAGGCTGGACGGGATTTCCGTGCTGAAGCGATGGCGCGAGGCCGGGCGATCCTTTCCCGTGCTGATCCTGTCGGCCCGCAGCGACTGGATCGAGAAGGTCGAAGGAATCGAGGCTGGTGCCGACGACTATCTGGGCAAGCCATTCGAAATGGGCGAGCTCGTCACGCGCGTCCGCGCATTGGTGAGGCGAGCTTCCGGCCACGCAGCGCCGAGCATCGATCTTGGCGATCTGCGGATCGATACGCGGCGCAGAGCAGTGACCGTAGGCGGCGCACCGGCGGAGCTTTCGCAACTCGAGTTTCGCCTGCTCAACTATCTGGCGCACCAGGCCGACCGCACCGTCTCGGCAGGAGAGCTGGCCGACCATCTCTATGGTGCCGAGGAAAGTGGCGACAGCAACGCTATCGAAGCACTCATCCTCAGGCTTCGTCGCAAGATCGGGGCGGCGCGGATCGTCACCCGACGCGGCTTCGGCTATCAGGTCGTGCCGATTTCCCGATGAAGGCTTATTCGCTTCGCTGGCGACTGTTGATCGGCGGCGGTCTGGCGATCCTGGCGGCCATGGCGATCGCCTGGCTAACGATGATCCTGCTGTTCGACAGGCACCTCGAGCGTCGCGTCGAGTTCGAGCTTCGGCGGCACGCCAATCAGCTTGTCGCCGCCGTCGATGCGGATCCTCAGGGCGGTATCGCGCTCTCGAGAATGCCGACCGATCCCCAGTTCGAAACGCCCGCAAGCGGTCTCTACTGGCAGGTCTCGACAGCCGATCGAATCCTGCGATCGCGATCGCTCTGGGACCAGGCGCTTGCCCGTCCGACACGCTCGTCCCGAAGCGATTGGTACACGCGCCATGTCCAGGATGGGCCGTTCGCCCAGGACATTTTCCTCGTCGAACGCCTCGTTTCGCGGTCCGGCGATAATGACGCGGTGCTCATTCAGGTCGCGCAGGACAGGACAGGACTCCGGGCAGCGCGCCGTGAATTCGGGCTCGAACTTGGCGCCTTTCTGACGGTTCTTGGAATCGTGCTGGCCTTGGCCGCCTGGCTGCAGGTGTCGCTGGGGCTGCAGCCGCTCACACGGGTCCGTCGAGAGGTCATGACCTTGAAGCGCAATCCCGCCGAGCGCTTGAGCGAAGTCTATCCGGAGGAGGTCGAGCCACTGATTGATGCGATCAACGACCTTGCAGGCGCACGCGAAGCGGACCTCAGACGCGCGCGCCAGCGCGCCGCCGATCTCGCGCATGGCATGAAGACACCGCTCGCCGCGCTGTCGGCGCAAGCCAGACAGATCAAGGCCGCTGGCGGCGATACGAGCGGACTGGACAAGGCGGTTGCCGCGGCGGCGGCGGCTGTCGAGGCCGAACTCGCGCGCGCGCGCGCCGCAGCTACGCGGTACGCCGCCCAAGACCGACGAACCGCGGTGCTCCTGCTTTGCCAGCGACTGGTGGCGGTGCTCGAGCGGACCGAGGCCGGCGCTCGAATTGACTTCCAGTTCGATATTCCTACGGAGCTGGAATTGCCCCTTGCCGAGGACGACCTCAGCACGTTGCTTGGCGTCTTGCTCGAAAATGCCGTCCGGTTCGCCCGGCGCCTCGTGACCATCCGGGGCGGAGCGAGCGCAACCGGTGTTTCGATCATCATTGATGACGACGGCCCGGGCATGACGCCAGATCAGGTCCGTCAGGCGGTCGAGCGCGGAATCAGACTGGACCAACGCGGTGGTGGGCATGGCCTGGGCCTGTCGATCGCCACCGATCTGATCGACGCGACCGGAGGACGCATCACGCTCGAGCGCTCGCCGATGGGCGGATTACGGGCCGTCTTGGGCTGGACAGGGATCGAACGGCTCACCTGAGTTACCCGGTGCGGCCGGCAATGTAACCGTGCAAACGCGGTCGAGCGCGGCGCTTGCATAGACCCGATCTCGGCGTCATCGCTTGGCACCACGACAAGGCGAGGACTCCAATAGAGGGTCCGACATGGATGGAGGGGCGGACATTGAGGATAATGGTCGTCGAGGACGATCCAGATCTGGGCGATGCCATTTTGAGGCGGCTGCGCCGTGATGGCTACGCCGTTGATTGGCAAAGCGACGGCGAGGAAGCGGACGACGTCCTGCGTTATCAGGCATATGATCTCGTGGTGCTCGATATCGAGCTGCCGCACATGGATGGCTTCGCCATCCTGCGCGAACTGCGCAGGCGTGGGGCGCGAACCCCGGTGCTCATGCTGACCGCGAGGTCCAATATTGAAGATCGCGTGGGCGCGCTCGATGTCGGCGCAGACGACTATCTCTCCAAGCCCTTTGATTTTCGTGAGTTCGATGCGCGCTGCCGTGCATTGTTGCGGCGTTCGCAGGGGCTGGCCGCCGGCGTCATGCAGATTGGCGCGTTGACCTTCGACCGGGGCGCCAAGGTCGCGCTTCTGAACGGCGAGCCGCTGACGCTGCCCAACCGGGAATATCGTTTGCTGGAGATTTTCGTGGGCAACCTTGGCAGGGTGTTGAGCAAGGAGCAGATCGCCTCGCAACTCTTCGATTTCGACGACGAGGCAAGTGAGAATGCGATCGAGCTCTATGTCGGCCGGCTGCGTCGCAAGCTTGGTGATGCGCTTGTGATTCGCACGATGCGCGGGTTGGGTTATGTCGCCGAGGCAGGCTCCGGGTGACTCGCACCATCTCGCTGCGCCTGCGATTGGCCGGAACGATTGGCGCCTTGTTTCTCGGCGGGATGATCATCCTGTACCTTGCAGCCCGCGCCAACAGCCAGGTCGCAGCGGATCGATCCTATGATCGACTGCTGGCCGGCGCGGCGCTTTCCATTGCCGAAACGCTTTCCATCGATGCGGGAGAGGTTCGGGTCGACATCCCCTATGCGGCGCTCGACATGCTGTCCGCTGCGCCTGACGACCGTGTCTTCTACCGTGTCATCGGACCCGCGGGGAACACCGTGACCGGCTATTCGGACCTGCCGCGTGCGCGAACTCCAAGGCGCGGCGACAGAGGTGTGAATCCCAGCCAGTTCTTTGACGCCCGGTATCGCGGCGAGCTCGTCCGGTTCGTCGTGTTGCAACGTGAGATCGCACAATCCGGCGCGACCGGATGGCTGGCTGTACAGGTTGGCCAGACCAGACGCGCGAGGGATGCACTGGCGCGCGATCTGACGCTCGACGCGGTGGCGCCGATCGTGCTCCTCACCCTGCTTGCGCTCGCTTCGGTGTGGTTCGGCATCGGTCACGCGCTACGCCCTTTGACGTCGATCGGTGAGGATCTCGCTAGGCGCGAGCCTTCCGACCTACAGCCTGTCGCTGCCGCCGTACCACGTGAGGTGGCGCCTCTTGTGGATTCGATCAACGGGTTCATGGGGCGGCTTGGTGCGAACATCGATTCGCTTCGGGCATTCATCGCGCAAGCCGCCCATCAGATGCGCACGCCTTTGGCGGCACTGAGGGCGCAGGCGCAGGTCGCCAGCGAAGATGATCCCGACGAACTGCGCCACGCGCTTCGTGCGGTCGAGCGCAACGCTTCCAAACTCTCGCGGCTCCTCAATCAGCTGCTGAGCGACGCGACCGTCAATCATCGCTCCGACATGCGGGATTTCGCACCGTGCGACCTGAACCAGGTCATCAGAAACGCCATCCGGGAGTCGATCTCGCTCTCCGAGCACAGCGACGCGCATTTTTGCACGCCGCTCGACGTCGCCCCGTTCGTCGGCGATGCGCTGCTGATCGGGGAGGCGCTCAAGAACCTGATCGATAACGCTTTGCTTCATGGCGGCGCCAATGGGAGACGCGTCGATATCGAACTTGCCGCGACCGACGCGATTTATGTCCTGACGGTCAGTGATCGCGGACCGGGTATTGCCATCGATGACAGAGAACGACTGTTCGAAAGGTTCGCCAGGGGCACCGGACTGGTCCCCGGCGCCGGGCTCGGACTGGCGATCGTTCGCCAGGCCATCGCGAGCCATGATGGCAGCGTAAGCCTGCTCGATCGGCCCGGCGGCGGCCTGATCGTGATGCTGGAACTCCCCCGGAGGGGTAAATGAAGATAGGCGCGCTCCTCGTTGCCGCACTGACGATCCTCGGTCTCGGCGCCCTGGTCTGGCATCTGCGGCAAGGGGGCGACGACATCGCCGTATCGCGCGGTACGACGCTCACGATCTACAGCACCACGGACACCGGCGTCTTCCGGCCGGTCATCGCGGATTTTCGGCGCCTGCATCCGACCATCGCCGTCCGCTACGAGGAACTCGACGCCGCGCCGCTCTATCGACGCTATCTCGACGAAGCCAAGCGAGGCCAGCCGCGTGCCGACCTCCTGCTGAGCTCGGCGATGGATCTTCAGGCCAAACTGGTGAACGACGGCTATGCGGCACGCCATTCTTCCGCAAATGTTCGGGCGTTGCCCAGCTGGGCGCGCTGGCGCGATGAAGCGTTCGGCTTCACCTTCGAGCCTGCCGTCATGGTGTTCAACCGCGACGTGATGGCGGGGCGCGAGCTTCCGCTTTCGCGCGCGGAGCTGCTCGAAACGCTTCGCCGCGACAAGACGTTTTGGCGGAATCGCGTTGGCACCTACGACATCGAGCGTAGCAGCGTCGGCTATCTGCTCGCGTCGCAGGATGCCCGTCAGTCCAGCGATTACGGTGTCCTCGTCGAAGCGATGGCAGATACCGGCGTCCAGTTGGAAGACAATACGGCAACCCTGCTCGACCAGCTTGAAGCAAGGGAGCTGGCGATGGCCTATAACCTGCTCGGATCCTATGCTCAGGCGCGGGCGGACGCCAACAACAAGCTGGTGATCATCTATCCGCGCGATTACACATTGGCTGTATCACGCACTGCAGTGCTGCCGAAGGATGGACCCAACCCGGCTGCAGCGCATCTCTTCCTCGAGTATCTCCTGTCGATCCGCGGCCAACGGCTGCTGGCGAACGAAAGCCGCCTCAGCGCCGTGCGCGAGGAGGTGCCTGGCCGGCTGCACCAGGCCGGCATGGCCGAATCCCAGATAGGCCCGTTGCGCCCGATACCGCTGGGTCCCGGCCTGCTGGTCTATCTGGATGATCAAAAGCGCAGGCGCCTGCTCGCTAGCTGGCATGGCATGATCCATTCCGCCCGCTGATTTTGCTGCGCTGCAATGACAGTGTGGTGACAGCAAGCGCTGCCATTCCTCCCCTCACAGCAATCCCCTGAAGAGGGATGCCGGCGGTTAGGCGCCGAAACGGAACGTCCAATGCGAATCACCACCTGGTGGCGTGGACGTCTGACGGAGGGTATGAATGCAGGGCGCTGACATAACGCTGACACTGCTTGGATTCGGCATGGTCGTCACCTTCATGGTGCTGATCATGACCAAGCGGCTGTCGCCAATGGTGGCGCTGACGCTCATCCCCATCCTTTTTGCGCTGATCGGCGGTTTCGCGGGACCCGAGTTGGGCACGATGATGCTCGACGGAATCAGAACCCTCGCGCCTACCGGCGTGATGCTGATGTTCGCCATCCTCTATTTTGGCATAATGATCGATGCCGGGCTGTTCGACCCAGTCGTGCGGAGGATCCTCCGCGCCGTAGGCGGCGACCCGCTCAAGGTGGTGGTGGGCACCGCGATACTCGCGGCGATCGTCTCGCTCGATGGCGATGGCTCCACCACCTATATGATCACGGTCGCATCGATGCTGCCGCTATACAAAAGGCTGCGCATGGATGCGCTCAACCTGACCTGCGTCACCATTCTCGCGGGCGGGGTGATGAACCTCACGCCTTGGGGCGGGCCGCTGGCCCGGGCCGCGAGCGCGCTCCAGGTCGACCCGTCGGACGTGTTCGTGCCGATGATCCCATCGATGATCGTGGGGGTCGCAGGAGTGATTGGACTTGCCTATGTGCTGGGCAAGCGTGAGCGGGCGCGACTGGGGGTGGTTTCTCTCCAGCCGGTGGGATGGATGCCTGGCGGGATGCCTGCGCTCTCCGCCGCCGCGACATCCCCGCAAGCGCTGGCGGACGCCGAGCCGACGATCGAGGACACTGCATTGCTGCCGGATGCGGACGAGGCCGAGGCGCTGCGTCGGCCGAGGCTTCTGTGGGTCAATGCCACGCTGACCGCCGCACTCATGGTTGGACTGGTGCTCGGCGTCCTGCCGCTCCCCGTCCTGTTCATGATTGGCTTCGCGATCGCCCTGATCGTCAATTATCCGCAGGTCGAACTCCAGCGCCAGCGCGTTGCCGAGCACGCCAAGAATGTCATCGCCGTCGTCTCGGTGATATTCGCAGCCGGCATCTTTACCGGGATATTGAGCGGGACGGGCATGGTCGACGCCATGTCCAAGAGCTTGCTCGCGGTCATACCGCAGGCATGGGGACCATATCTCGCACCGATCACCGCCGTCGCCAGCTTGCCCTTCACATTCTTCATTTCGAACGACGCCTTCTATTTCGGCGTACTGCCGATCGTTACCGACGCCGCCGGCGCGTACGGCATCGCGCCGGTTGAGATGGCTCGAGCGTCGCTGATCGGCCAACCCGTCCACCTGCTGAGCCCGCTGGTGCCGTCCACCTACTTGCTGGTCGGCCTCGCCGGCGTCGAATTCGGCGACCACCAGCGGTTCACCATCAAATGGGCAGTGCTCATCTGCCTCCTGATGATGGTCACCGCTTTGATTTGCGCCAGCTTTCCACTGGTTGCGGGATAAAAATGAAGAACCGGAGGGGATTGTCATGAACACCAGGACCAGATTGCTCCTAGCCACCGCGCTGATTGTCTTTCCCGTGGCGCATGCCCACGCGCAAACGGCCGAGACCGCGCCCGAGGCCGCGGAGGTTCAGCAGGAAGAGGCCGCGCCCGATATTGTCGTCACCGGCCAGTTCTACGATAGCGGCGCCAAAAGCGCGATGAAGATGGACGTGCCGGTGCTCGACACGCCGTTTTCGGTGGCGAGCTACAGCGATGACTTCATCAAGTCGCTCGAGACCACCACGATCGATCAGCTGTACAACTACATGACCGGGGTGAAAAAGGCCGGCAATACCGGTTATGATATCACGCTGCGCGGTTTCAAGGCGGGCGGCGACGACCGCAACACGATCCTTGTCGACGGCCTGCCTGGCCTGACCGGCCGCTACGGCTCGCCACCGACGATCGGCGTCGAGCGGATCGAGGTCGTCAAGGGGCCGATGTCGGTCCTCTACGGGCAGAACCAGCCCGGTGGCTTCATCAACATGATCACCAAGAAGCCCGAAGCCAATCAGGCGACGCGCGTGGAACTGCGCGGCTCGACCTATGCCGGACACGGGATCGACCCGCTCGACCTCAACGGTTTTTCTATCGCCGCGGATACGACCGGCGCTTTCGACGATGGCGGAACCGTGCTTTATCGCCTGGTCGGAGAATATAGCAATCGCGATCAGTTCCGCGACTTCACCTATGACAAGGGCGTCTATGTTGCGCCCAGCCTGACCTGGAATATCGGCGCGTCAACCTCGCTCACCGCGCAGCTGGAATATCGCAAGCTTGAGATGAGCTTCGACAACGGACTGGTTGCGCCTGATCGCGATCTTTCGCGCGTCGCACCGATCACCACGCGCTATCAGGAGCCGGGCGATTCGCGCACCGAGGAGGGGTGGTCCGGCAGCTTCCACTTCTCGCACGAGTTCGCCAATGACTGGGAGTTGAACGCCTCCTATCGCTCGATCGACTATGAAAGCGGCCAGAAGGAGTTCAGCAGCCGCCCGCTGCGCGCCGACGACCGCACGCTGACGCGGCGCGCGCGCCAACTCGAAACCGCGCGCGGCTACGACTATCTCGATGCCAATCTGACGATGAAATTCGACACGGGGCCGATCAAGCATCAGCTGCTCGTCGGCTTCAATATCGGCAAGGACACGATCGACGAGGACCGGGTGAAGTTCGTCAACCCTGGCGCCTGCCCGGGGCCGTTCTGTTTCGATATCGATATCTACAATCCCGTCTACGGCCAGGTTCCCGATTTCGACAGCCTGCCGGCGACCAATCCCGGTCGCCCTGCCGACGCACAACAGCTCACCCATCAGCTGTTCACGTCAGAGACGATCGGCGCCTATTTTTCGGATCTGATGTCGATCGGCGACCATTGGAAGGTGTCTGTGGGCGCGCGCGCCTTCCGGGACAAGACAACCATCGAGGAGCTCCGTCAGGACACCCCAACGCAGACCAAGACCGCATCGCGTACTTTCCTGCCGAGCGTCGGCGTGATGTTCCAACCGACCGACAAGTTCACGCTCTATGGCAGCTATTCAGAATCCTACATCCCGGCGAGCCCGAGCGCCAACGACATCAACGGTCTCAATCCGTTCGATCCGGTCGAGGGCAAGCAATATGAGGTCGGCGCCAAGACGGAGAACCTGCTTGACGGCGCGCTGACCGCGACCCTGTCGCTATTCAGGATCGACCAGGTCAATTCGCTCAACCGCTTCGATTGTCCGATCGGTGTCTGCTACCAGCAGATCGGCCAAGCCCGTTCCGAAGGTATCGAGTTCGAGGCCAATGTTTCGCCGGTGCGCAACTGGCAGATCCTCCTCGGCTATGCCTATCTCGATGCCCGGATCACCGCGTCGCTCGATCCCGTCGAGGTCGGCCAGAGACTGGCCAATACCGCAGAGCATTCGGCCAATATGTGGACCCGGTACGACTTCGACAACGGCTTCGGCCTCGGTCTGGGGGTTTCCTACACGGGCGATCGCGCGGGGTTCATTCCCAACAGCGAGAACAGCCTTCCGCTCGAGCTGCCGGCCTACACGGTCGTCGATCTCGGCCTTTACTACAAGCAGGAGAATTACAGTCTGAACCTGAAGGTCGGCAATCTGCTCGACGAGACCTATTACGAAAGCGCCGGTTTCACCGCCGATCTGCAGATCGCTCCCGGCGCTCCGCGCTACATCGCGGTCTCGGCGAGCTTCGACTTCTAAAGGGAGGCTGGGATAATGCTTCGCTTCTCGATCGCTGCCTTGTGTCTGAGCTTGGCATGGCCGTTCGCCGCATCGGCGGAAACGGACGCGCCGGCTGACCCGGTGGCCCAGCTCCCGACCTACGTCGCGCAGCAACAGGTATCCGGATCGATCCGCAGTTACGGGTTCGGGCTGGGGGGCGTGCTTGAGCGCTGGCAGGCCGCATTCAAGAAGCTGCATCCCGGGGTCACGTTCGACAACACTTTGCCCACCAGCGATGCGGCCTTTCCGGCGCTGGTCACCAATGTGACCGATCTCGCCCCGAATGGCGGGGAACCGGCGATCACCGAATGGCTCAGCTTCTACGAGACGCACGGATATCACGCCTCGAGCGTCGTCGTGGCGACCGGCGCCTTCGATGTGAAGAGCCGGTCGAACGGCCCGGTCATATTCGTGCACAAGGACAATCCGATCGAGCGCCTGACCATCGATCAGCTGGACGGGATCTTCGGCGCCCAGCGTACCGGTGGAATGGAGGGTTTCGTCTGGACGCCGCGCGGCGCGCGCGGCCCGGAAAAGAATATTCGCACTTGGGGGCAGCTGGGTCTCACCGGCGAATGGGCGGACAAGCCCATCCAGACCTATGGACATGCCTCGTCGGGCACCACGCGCTTCTTCCAACTCCACGTGCTGGAGAACACCGACAAGTGGAATCCCAACTATCGCGGCTATGTCGAAACCGGGAGCAAGATGATCGCCGCCGAGGACACCGGGCAGACGCTCGGCATCCAGCACATGCTGCGCAATGAGCTGGCGAAGGACCGCTTCGGTATCGCCTGGACGATTATGTCGCAGGTCGAGGGGATTTCGGAGCTCAAGCCAGTGGCCATCGCCCCGCGCGGCAGCACCAACTACGTCGCGCCCAGCCGCGCCACTTTCCAGGACCGCAGCTATCCGCTTGCGCGCAAGATCTACATCTATTTCGACCGGCCACCCGGCAAGGCGCTCGAGCCCAAGCTAAAGGAGTTTCTGCGCTTCGTTCTGAGCCGCGAAGGGCAGCGCCTCGTCGGGGAGGGCGGCTACCTGCCGTTGCCGGCGCAATTCGCCGGGGAACAGCGCGCCTCGCTCGACTAGCTCACGCCTCAATTCAACGTCGCATCATGGAGCGGGAATTTCGTATGAACGCCATATCGGTAAGCACCTTCAGAAAGCTCTGGGCGATCATCGCCCTGCTGTTCTCCATCAGCGTGGCCACGCCGGCACTTGCTGAGCCCGCCTATGTGGTGGTCAAGCTTCCGGCAGGCGCCACGCCGCCGGCTGGCCTCGCCCAGTCGCTCGCTTCATGGCGCCAGTCGGGCCAGGTGTCCGACGTGCTCTGGCTCGACCAGGACCAGCGGGCAGAGGCCGGATTCGAGACGTTCGTCGCGCTCGAATTCCCCTCCGAGGTTCATTACAACGAGTGGCTGCGCGACGGACGCGCCGCGCTGGCGGCACCGCTTCAGGTGGTCCCGGTCGACGTGCTGACGCACGGCGAGAAGACACCGCGCGATTCCAACCGTTCGGTGTTCAAGGTCAACAGCTATCTGCCCAAGACGCCGCCGGAGCGGATGGGTGAGTATGCGCAAGGCTATATCAAGCCGCTGATGGACGGCCAGATCAAGGCCGGCGTGATGATGCGCTACACGATGTATCTCGAGCGCATTCCCAACGGGCAGACCTGGCTGGTGATGGAATATCGCGATCCTGTCGCCTTTGAGCGGTCGGAAGCGGTCAAGGGCGAACTGCGTCCTCGCCTGTTGCAGCAGAACAAGAGCTATGCCGCTTTCGATCGCATCAAGGAGACGCTGCGCGATGACGGGACCGAAACCGTCGCGGCCTACGCGGAACTCCCGCCTCCCGCGCTTCCCAACCTGCCAGGGTACAAGCCTGATGGTCAGTTGACCGGCAGCCTCAGGATCGTCGGCAGCGAACTCAAGAATGCTGTCGATCAGCTCGCCGAGGGCTTCATGCAGTTCCATCCCGGCGTCAAGGTCAGCACCAGCCACATTCCCAGTAGCGAGGGCGGCATCGCGGGGCTGTACCTGGGCGTGTCCGACGTCGCGCCGATGGGGGACGACGCCAAGATCACCGACATGATGCCGTTCTTCAACACCTTCGGCTACATGCCGACCGAAATTTCGGTGGCAACCGGCGGTTACGAAAAGCGCGGCTCGCTGTTCGCCTGGGCAATTGTGGTGAACAAGGACAATCCGCTCGAGGAGATCACGCTCGACGAGCTCGACAGGGTCTTCGGGGCCGAGCGCACCGGCGGGTGGGAGCGGATCAACAACAACTATCTGTACTCGGCCAAATATGCGCGGGGGCCCGAAACCAATATCCGTCGTTGGAGCCAACTCGGCGTCAAGGGCGACCTCGCCAACAAGGAAATCCAGACTTTTGGTTATGTCGCTCCGGGTTTCGCGGTGGCGATCGAGCGTCACCTGATGCACTGGTCGCACAAATATAACCCGAACTTCCGGGAGTTCGTCGAGGCGAAACAGGCGGCGCCAGGCTCGGAAGGATCGGTCGCGAGCACCGTCGCGCTCGAGCAGATCGCCAAGGACAAGAGCGCGATCGGCATCGCCGCGCTGATGCACGTCAAAAATCAGCCGAACCTCAAGGTGCTGCGCGTCTCCCCCGGCAAGGGCAAGCCGGCCGTCGCGCTCACGCCGGACGATGTCGCCAATCGGCTCTATCCCCTGATCCGTGATGCCTATTTTTACGTCAATAAGGCGCCGGACCGGCCGCTTGATCCCAATGTGCGCGAGTTCATGCGGTTCGTCTTGAGCCGCGAGGGCCAGGAGATCATCGCGCGGGTTGGATATTACTATCCGCTCAGCGCACCCTATCTTGCCGAACAGCGTAAGAAGCTGGACTGAGCATGCGCGCGCGCTCGGTCCTTATCCTTGCCGCGCTCGTCACCGCAGATGCGGTGGCCGCGGCAGCCGCCGGCGAGGGGTCCCCTTACCCTGCGCCGGCGGCAGCAGCGACGTGCGCGCTCGTTGCCTCCGGCAACCCTGCCGATCATGACCTCATCACGGCTCTGGAGGCGGGTTTCAGGAACGCCAACCCGCGCTTCTGCATCGACAAATGGCTGCATGGTCCGGAATCGACGCTAGCGCCCGTCTATACGGGGACCGCTGACATCGCTTTCATGGCGCGCGAGGTGCGCGAGCCGATGGAGCGGATGGCGTTCGAATGGGTGGCGCTGAGCAAGCCGTTCGCGATCGACTATGCTTATGCCGGGCTGAAGGACGATCGGCCGGGCACCCAGCTTGCGATCTTCGTCCACCGCGACAACCCGGTCAAAGGCCTGACACTAGCGCAACTCGACGCCATTCTGGGAGCCGAGCACAAGCGTGGCGACGGCAATGCGCGGGACTGGGGAGCGATCGGTCTTGCCGGAAGCACCGCGCGGCCGATCGAGGTGCTTGGACCGCCGGTCGACAGCATTCCCGCCTTGTTTATCCGACGGTTGGTGATGAAGGACAGCCGCAAGTGGAATCCCGCCTATCAGGAGGTGGCGGAAGCCGGTGCCATCCTTCCGACGCTGGCGGGCAGGCCGAATGGCCTGGCGATCGCGCCGGCGCATGCCGCGCATCCAATGACGCGGATGGTTCCTCTGGCGGCCGGGCCGGGTGATCCCTTCGTGCTGCCCGAGCCCGCTGCCATCCGGACAGGGATTTACCCGCTCACCCGTATCATTCAGGTCGTGGTCAAGCGCGCGCAAGGCGCAGCGCTCGAACAGGAACTGCGTGCTTTCCTCGAATATCTGCTCAGCCCCGCGGGGCAGGCGATCATTGCGCGCGATGGGAGTTATCTGCCGCTCGACCAAGCCCGGCTCGCGCAACAGCGGGCGCGACTGAAATGAGGGTCCTCGGAGCCCTTCTTCTCGCGGCTCTTGCGCTGGGCGCGCCGCTTCGCGCCCAAGCGCCGGCCGACCTTCCACCCGCCTATGAGCCGCGTGCGCAGGTGAGCGGCACCATCACGATCTGGGGTCATGGATCCTACGGCAAGCAGACCGACTTCGTCGAGGGACTGACCCGCGTCTGGCAGGAAGGGTTTATAAAGCACCACCCCGATGTCCGGTTCGAGAACCGGCTCCATGGAACGGCGTCGGCGATCGGCGCACTTTATACGGGTAAGGGCGATCTCGCTTTGATGGGGCGGGAAATATGGGATCCCGAAATCGCCGCATTCGCCGAAGTCATGGGCTATCCGCCGACCGGCGTGGATGTGCTGACCGGTAGTTTCGACGTGCGCAACAAGGGCTACGCCCTCGTCGTCTTCGCTCATAAGGACAACCCGCTGACGGGCCTGTCGCTGGCCCAGCTCGATGCCGTGTTCGGCATGCGTCGCCTGCGCGGGCACCCACCTGTGAAAACCTGGGGCGATCTCGGTCTGTCGGACGAATGGGCCGACAAGCCCGTCAACCTCTACGGGCTGCCGATCGCCCGTGGCTTTGCCGACTATTTTCAGGAAGCGGTGTTTCTCGGTAGCCCGTTCTGGAACCCGTCGCTTCGCGAGTTCGCGGACAGCCCGGGTTCAAAGGGCGGGGCGACCGACGGCGGGCAGAAGATGCTCAACGCGCTGGCGCAGGATCGCTACGGCATCGGCTATGCCGGGCTGCTCTACAGCCATCCCGACGTCAAGCCGATCGCGCTCGCGCACGGTCCTGGCGAACCATTTGTGTCCCCGACCGAAGCTACCGTGCGCGACCGCAGTTATCCGCTGACGCGCGTGATCACGATGTTCTTCAACCGTAGGCCCGGCAAGCCGGTCGACCCCAAGATCGCGGAGTTTCTGCGCTACATCCTGAGCCGGGAGGGGCAGGAAGCCGTGGAGCGGCACGGCGGCGGCTATCTGCCGGTCATAGCGCCGCTCGCGAAGATCGAACTCAAGAAGCTGGAGGATTAGGGAAATGGCACGGAGAGCTCGGATATCGGCACGGCTTCGAGCGGTTGCCTGCGCGATAGTGATGCTCGGGTTGGGCGCCACCGGCGCCGCGGCTCTGGCGCAGGAAAGCGCGACCGAAGCCGCTGCGGACAAGCTGCGCGCGGCGCATCTCAAGTCGGTGGGATCGCGTGCACACAAATCCTTCTACCCGAACGACAAATGGGATCTCTCGTCGCTACCAGCCTATCGACCCAAGCCCGGCCTGTCGGGCGTCATACGGATCGGTGGGAAGTATCTGACGACAGGTACGGTATTGAGCCAGTGGCAAAAGGCCTTCACTGCGCTCTACCCCGATGTCAGGTTCGAAGTGACGGATCAGGATCTCGAATCCGGTCTGGCCGATATCATCCAGAAGCGCGGCTATACCTGGTCCGAGCTGCACGCGTTCCAGGCCAAGTTCGGCTACTACCCGCTCGAAATTGAGATGGCGACGGGATCGTACAATGTGCCCGGATGGACGCCGGCCTTTGCGATCTTCGTCAACAACGACAACCCCATCCGCGGCCTGACGATCGACCAGCTCGACGGCATGTTCGGCGGACCGCGGCGTGGCGGCTGGAAGGGGACCGTTTGGAATCCCGCCGCCGCGCGCGGACGCGACCAGAACATCCGGACCTGGGGCCAGGTCGGGCTGACGGGCGCGTGGAAAGACCGCGAGGTCGTCCCCAGCGGACGACCGCTCAAATATCACATCCAGCTCTATTTCGAGCGTAAGGTTTTCGAGGGAGGCAGCATCTGGAACGAGAACCTGCAGGAGTTCGCGCATGAGCTGCAACCCGACGGGACCCGCGCACTTTCCAGCGTGTCGATCGTCAAATCGGTCCAGGAAAATCTGGGCGGGATCGCCTTTGCCGATCTCGCATCGGATATGGAGGGAGTAAAATATATCCCGATCGCCAGAGAGGCGGGCCAGCCCTTCGTGCCGCTGACGCTCGATACCCTGCGAAGCCGCGAGTACCCGCTGTTCCTCGAGGTGTTCCTCTACGCAAATCGTGATCCGGCGAAGCCGATGAATCCGCTCGTCCAAGAGTTTCTCCGCTTCGCGCTGAGCCGTGAAGGCCAACAGGCAATCCAGAATGACGGCAAGTGGCTGCCGCTGACCGAGACCGTCGCGGCCGAACAGCGCCGCAAGCTCGATTGAACATGCGATTTGGGAGAGGGATGATGAAGGCTACGCTGAAACAAGTGTCGTTGGCGCTGCTGCTGATCATCGGCATCGCCCCCGCCCATGCCCAGCAGGGAGAGGGGACTAAGCCCGGCGAGTCGACCGACGGCATGGCGATGCAGGACGCGCGGGCGCGGATGATGTCCGCGCGGGGGCAGCGCGTCGCCTATACGGAGAAATTCGATCTAAGCGGCCTGCCCGCCTACGCGCCAAAATCGAAGGTCAAGGGCACGATCCGCCTGTGGGGCAGCAACTATATCGTCGACGGCATGATCGGCGGCTATTGGGAAAAGGCGTTCAAGGCGCATCACCCCGATGTGATGTTCGACTGGAACATGAAGACCACTTCGGCGGCGGTGCCCTCGCTCGTCTTTGGCGTGAGCGATATCGGCATGGGCCGCAAGGTCACCTTCAGCGAACTCCAGATGTTCCAGCGTTACAAGGATCGCGATCCCCTGGAGATCGAGATCGCCACCGGCTCTTTCGATGTCCCGGGCTGGCAGCCCGGCTACGGCGTGATCGTCCATAAGGACAATCCACTCGCGAGAATCTCCATCGAGCAACTCGACGGAATCTTCGGTTCTGAGCGCGCGGGCGGCTGGGATGGCACCAGTTGGCGGCCGGAATGGGCGCGCGGGCCGGAAAAGAACATCCGCACCTGGGGCGAGCTGGGGCTGACGGGCGAATGGGCCGACAAACCGATCAACGTCTACGGTCTCAACCAGCGCTACCATCAGGCGGTCGAGATTTCGGACATGATCCTCAAGTCGAGTGACAAGTGGAATGAGCGCCTGCGCATCTACGCCAACTATGTGTCGGCCGACGGCAAGCTCGCGCGCGGCATGAACCAGGATCTTGCCGCCGACCGCTACGGCATCGGCATCCTTGCCGCGCCGACCACCAACCTGGGCGGCGGCGCGGCTCAGCCGACGCAGAAGATTCTGCCGGTCGGCGTGACCGACGCCGGACCATTCGTCCCCTATACGCTGAAGACCGTCCAGGACCGGACCTATCCGCTGCACGACGAAATCTTCGCCTATGTCGACGTTGATCCCGCCGCGCCGATAAATGCTGCAGTGATGGAGTTTTTGCGGTTCGTCATCAGTCGCCAGGGCCAGGAACTGGTGATGCGCGACGGCAAATATCTTCCCTTGACCGCCGAGGTCGCCCGCGCGCAGCTGGCCAAACTTGAGGCGGCGGCGTCGAGGGCGAAAGCGCGATGAAATATCGTGCGCTACTGCTCGCCCTGACGGTCTGCTGGACGCCGGCAGCGGCGCAGGACGTGCCGGTCAACTCGATCGACCTGCAGGTGGCGCGCGCCGATGCGCTCAAGACCAAGGGCTATCGGCGTGCCTATACGACCACGTTCGATCTATCCGGCTTGCCCGAATACCGACCCGCTCCTCCGATGAAGGGCACGATCCGGCAATGGGGCTCGAACTACCTCGCCGACAGTCCGCTCCAAGGCTATTTCGAAGCGGCATTCAGGAAATATCATCCCGAGGTCCGTTTCAAAAACAATCTGTCCAGCACCTTTGTCGCGATGGCTGGTCTCTACACCAGGCAGGCCGACCTCGCGCCGATGGGCCGCCGACCGACCTGGGACGAGTTGCAGGCCTATCAGCGCACCTTCGGCACGGCACCGGTCGAGATCGTCATGGCGACCGGCAGCTACGACGTGTCGGGATGGACCTATGCGCTGGTGCCGTTCGTCCACAAGGACAATCCGATCGCGCGGCTCAGCATCGATGATCTCGACGGCATCTTCGGGGCCCAGCGCGACGGCGGCTGGCACGGCAACAACTGGGACCCCACCGCAGCCAGGGGCGCGGACCGGAATATCCGGACCTGGGGTCAACTGGGGCTGACCGGCGAATGGGCCGACAAGCCGATCAACGTCCACGCCTACAATCTCAACTTCCACTTTCCGCGCGATTTTGCCGAGAAGGTCTTCAAGGGCGGGTATAAATGGAACGAGCGCCTCAAGGAATATAGTAACCGCGTGCGCGAAAAAGGAGGCGATTTCGGCAAGCTCTGGGTGGCCGGCGACCAGATGATGGATGCGCTTGCCGGCGATCGTTACGGCATAACCTATACATCGATGCTCTATCGCGACAAGCCAGACGTCAAGACCGTCCCGCTCGCCAAATCCGCCGAGGGACCTTATGTTTTTCCCACGCTGGAGAGCGTCCAAGACCGGACCTATCCGCTGTCCCGCGAGGTCTATTTCTACACCAACCGGCCGGTCGGCGGTAAGGTCGATCCGCTGATTGCCGAATATTTGCGCTTTGTCGTCAGCCGTGAGGGGCAGGCGCTGGTAATGAAGGACGGAAAATACCTTCCGATGACGGCGGCGCTGGCTCGCGAGCAGCTGCGAAAGCTCGACCAGATCGGCACAGCGACAGGAGAGCCTGAATGAGGATTTTTGCCGGACTGGCCGTGCTTGCGCTGCTGGTGGTCGCAGCCCCGGCCGACGCCCAGACGACCGATGCCGATGCACTCTCCAAGGCGCGGGCGATCGGCAACAAGGCGCGCTCGGAGCGCCGATTCTACGATCGCAAGTTCGATCTCAGCGGCTTGCCCGCCTATACGCCCGAACGGCAGGTCGCCGGTACGATCCGGCAATGGGGGAACAATTATCTCGAGGATAGCGGGCTCATGGCGGTGTGGGAGGCGGCGTTCCGCCGCTACCACCCTGGCATTCGCTTCGAGAACAATCTCTACAGCTCCTCGGTCGCATTTCCCGGCCTGATCGCCGGCGTCGCCGACATTGCGCCGATGGGCCGCCAGGCCCTGTGGGACGAACTCAAGGGACTGGAACGCGAAGGCGCCAAGGGCGGCGAGGAGGGCGTCGGCGAGACCGAGGTCGTCGAAATCGTCATGGCGACCGGCTCGTACAATGTTCGCGGGTGGACCTTCGCGCTCGGCGTCTTCGTGCACAAGGACAATCCCATTGCGCAACTGACGATCGAGCAGCTCGACGGAATCCTCGGCGCGCGCCGCGACGGTGGCTGGAACGGATTGACGTGGGACACGTCGGTCGCGCGCGGGCCGGAAAAGGACATCCGGACATGGGGGCAGCTGGGGCTGACCGGCGAATGGGCCGACAAGCCGATCATGGTCTATGGCTATAATGCCAAATATCATTTCAACGACGAGATCGACAAGAAGGTGTTGAAGGGCTCGGGCCGGTGGACCGAGCAGATGCGCGCATTCTCCAACGCCGCCGGTCTCAAAACGGACGGATCGCTGACCGCGGGCGGCGAACTACTGATGAACGGGCTGGCCAACGACCGCTATGGCATCGCCTATACGGGCATCCCGTTTCTCAATGATCGCACCAAGCCGATCGCACTGTCCGGTGATGATGGAAAGACGTTTGTACCGCTGACCCTCGAGACCGTGCAGGATCGCACCTATCCGCTGATCCGCGACGTCTACTATTACTTCAAGCGCGAGCACGGGAAGCCGGTCGACCCGAAGATCAAGGAGTTTCTCCGCTTCGTCCTCAGTCGGGAAGGGCAGCAGGCGATCCAGGCCGATGGAAAATATCTCCCGCTCACCCCTGCGGCGGCCAGGGCGCAGTTGAGCAAGCTGGAATGACTGGAAGGGTTCGGCTAACGCTTGCGCTCGCCGCGCTGGCGCTCGGCGCGGCAGGATTGGCGCATGCCTCGGAACGACCGATTGGGCGTGATCATCCGGCGGTTCGCTTCATCGAAGGCTTGCCGTCCTATGCGCCCGACGAACGCGTTTCCGGATCGATCAGCCTGTGGGGTCATGGCAGCTTCAAACGCGATTTCATGGGGGGGCTGGTCAAGGCGTGGATCGCCGAATTCAGGCGGCATCAGCCAGACGTGACGTTCGATTATCGGATGTACGGCACCGCCTCGGCGATCGGCGCGCTCTATACCGGCGCTGGCGATATCGCGATATTGGGGGAAGAAATCAGCCCAGCTGCCAAGCGCGCGTTCGAGCGGGCTCGCGGATATCCCCCCACTGGATTTGAGATCGCTACCGGCAGTGTCGACGCCAATTTCTACGACTATGCGCACATGATCTTTGTCCACAAGGACAATCCGCTTCGCGGGCTCTCGCTGGGCCAGCTCGAGGCGATTTTCGGTGTCGATGGGCGGCGCGGCCGCGAGCCTGTGCGCACATGGTCGCAGCTGGGCCTCACGGGCGACTGGGCGGATAAGGCCATCCAGCCCTATGGCTGGAAGACCGACGTGGATTTCGCGCTGTTCTTTCGCGAACGCGTTCTCGAAGGCAGCCATCGCTGGAATCCCGCCATCGTCGAGCTCGTTCATGGCAAGCATGCCGATGGACGCCAATATGATCACGGCCAGCGCATCATTGATGCTTTGGCGCGCAATCGCCACGGCATCGCCATTTCCAATGTCCGCTATGCGGTCCCCGACGTGCGTGCCCTGCCTTTGGCGTGGGATGATGACGGCCCGTATGTCCATGCGACGCCAGCGACTCTGATCGCCCAATCCTATCCGCTGACACGCGTCATTCCGGCCTATGTCGACCTGCCGCCTGGGGCGCCGCTCGAACCCGCCCAGCGCGAGTTTCTGCGATTTCTCCTGAGCAGGGAGGGTCAGCGCGCGCTGGTCGAGCATAGCGGCTACCTGCCGCTCGGCCCGGCGGTTCGCGCGCGCGAACTGGCGAGGCTGCGGTGACGGTGCGGTTCGCCTGCGTTGCCTGGCTGATCGTCGCGGCTACGCCCGCGATCGCGCAGATCGAACCACCGCCCTCCGCTTCGCCGCCCGGTATTTTGCGGATATGGGCCAACGCCCGGATGGCGACGGTCATCGAGAGTTGGGCGCGGGGGTTTCGCCAAGACCGCCCGGATGTGCGCATCGAGGTCATGCTCGCGGGAAGCGATGTCGCCATTGCCGGACTTTATACGGGCAAGGCGGATATCGCCTTGATGGGCCGGGAGGCTGCCGAAATGGAGGCCAAGGCGTTTGAATGGATCCATCGCTATCCGCCATCGCGCGTCGCGGTGATGACCGGCAGCGCCCGCGCCGCGGGAGAATCGCCGGCCCTGGCAATCCTGATCCATCGCGACAATCCACTGACCGAGATCAGTCTCGACCAGCTTCGCGATATATTCGGCCATGGCGAGCGCCGCCTCGCGACTTGGCGCGCGCTCGGTCTGAAAGGAGGCTGGTGCGACAGGCCCATCGCGCTTTACGGCCCGGAATCCGAAAGCGGCACCGGGCGATTTTTCCGCCACAAGGTGCTTGCCGACAGCAACAAGCTCGCATGGGACCGGCTGACCGAGTTTCCCGAACCGGTGAAGAAGGGCGTGCAGCCGGACACCGCGCCATCGGCCATCGCGCGCGCCCTGGCAGACGATCCGGCGGGCATGGCGATCGGCGTGCTGCCTGGCCCTGACGCACCGGTGAAAGCCATCGCGCTCGTGGGAGACACGGGGCCCGCGATTCCGCTTACCGTCGAAACCGTGCGCGACCACCGTTATCCCCTGACCCGCACGGTCTATGCCTATGTGAACAAGGTCCCGGGCAAAGCGCTCGACGAGGAGACCGCCGCATTCCTCGCCTTCGTGCATTCGCAGACTGGCCAGGCCATCGCCGAGCAGGAAGGCAACTATCTTCCTTTGCATCCCGCGATCGCCGCGGGGGAGGCGCGGGCGCCGCAATGACGCCCGCGCTATGCAGCCGCGATGACCAATCAGCTCGGCTTGTAGGTCAGGACGGTAAAGGAATCCGGGTGAAATGTCTGCGGGGTCGCAGAGCCGTCCGGATTGGGTGCGCCTAACGTCGCGCCCGCAGTGACCGTGAAAAGGCGGCCGGTTCGCGGATCGATCTGCATCACGCGAGCCTGCGGGCGCGTCTGGATATTGCCAAGCAGCTTGTAGCTGTCCGGCCCTTCCTGCGCGATGACCGAGATGGTCGCGTCACCGCCGTTGCTGGTGAGAATCCGGTGACGCGTCTCGTCAACCGCCATTCCGTCGATGCCCTTGCCGATCGGCAGCTTGGCGATCTGCCTCCCGGTGTTGGCGTCGAGCGCGAGGAACACCGGTTCGTCTCCGCGGCAACCGATCAACAGGCGATCGGTCTCGTGTTGATATTCGACCGCGACAACCTGCACGCAGTCGATATTCCACCGCGCCTCTTCCGCGAGCGTCTCGGCGTTCAGCTTCAGCAGAATATTGTCATAGCGCGCGGGCGCGAACAGATGGCCTTTCCCGTCGGGCGCGGGATCATCCATCTTGCGGAACGGAAATGTCTTTGTCCCGAGCAGCTTTCCCGTAGCGGCATCGAGCGTGTACCACGCCGATTGCTGTGGACGCGCGCCGACCACCGCATGGATCCGTCGTGTCGCGGGATCGAACACTACGCCGTTCAGGCCGCCATCGCTCGCCAGCTTGACGCGATCGATCACCTTTAGTGTCTTGAGGTCGAAGCTGAGCAAGCTGCCGTCGGTCATCGCGGTATAGCCGCGATTGAACTGCGGCAACAGCAAGGGACCGTTGGCGCCGGTCGAGTTGGCGACTTGGCCGACGACCTTTCCGCTGTCGACATCATACACCGTCAGGCCGTCCTTTCGCCTAGCGATGAACAGGCGGGATCCGCCCGGCTCCAGCTTGATATAATCCCAGTCGGAATCGGTGCTTGGCAGCGTGGCCGCCTTGTCCAGCACATAGAGTGGATCGCCCGCGATAGCGGGCGCGGCCAGCAGCGCCAGCGCGCCGATGGCTGCGCCGGTCAGCAACGTGTTCAGTGTCATTCCCTCTCCCCGGCGATCCTCGTCGCCCTTAGCCGGTAGCCCGACGGGCGAGCTTCCGAGAAGACAGCTGCCACGCCTAGCTGTCACGCCGCTGTCAGCCGGTGACAGCTTGGTGTCAGTCAACGCCGTTATTCCGGGTCCACAACTCGCAGCATGGCGAGACAGGCGAGGGGCACGGATGTGCTGATTGAACAGGAATACGCAGCGGCCGAGGCGCCGCGGCGCAGGCGGTTGCATCACCAACTCTATGTGCAGGTGTTGGTCGCGATCATAGCGGGCGTCCTCCTTGGCCATTTCTGGCCCGAGATCGGTGCCGCGATGAAGCCCCTGGGCGATGCTTTCATCAAGCTGGTCAAGATGATCATCGCGCCGGTCATCTTTCTGACGATTGTGACCGGCATTGCCGGCATGAAGGACATGGGAAAGGTCGGGCGCGTCGCCTTCAAGGCGCTCGCCTATTTTCTGTGCTTTTCCACGCTCGCGCTGATCGTCGGGCTCGTCGTCGCCAATGTCGTGCAGCCCGGCGCGGGGATGAACATCGACCCGGCCACGCTTGATGGCGAGGCAGTCTCAGAATACACCCAGAAGGCGCACGACCAGTCGCTCATCGCCTTCCTGACGAACATCATCCCAAGCACCTTTGCGGGGGCGCTGGCAGCGGGAGAGATACTCCAGGTCCTGTTCGTGGCGATCCTGTTCGGCACCGCGCTGACGCTGATCGGCGATCGCGGCGCACCGGCGCTCAGGGTTCTCGAATCGCTGTCGCAGGCGTTTTTCCGCCTGGTCGGGATTCTCATGCGCGCAGCGCCGATCGGTGCGTTCGGCGCGATGGCGTTCACCATCGGCCGCTACGGTATCGAGAGCCTCGCCAATCTCGCCTTCCTCGTCGCGACCTTCTACCTGACCTCGGCGCTGTTCATCTTCGTGGTGCTTGGCGCCGTCGCCCGTCTCAACGGATTCTCGATTTTCCGGCTGATCGCCTATCTCAAGGCCGAGCTGTTGCTTGTCCTGGGGACCTCCTCTTCGGAAGCGGCGATGCCGAGCCTGATGGAAAAGATGGAGGCGGCCGGCTGCCCCAAAGGTGTCGTCGGGCTGGTTGTTCCGACCGGCTATTCGTTCAATCTCGACGGCACCAACATCTACATGACGCTCGCCGCGCTGTTCATCGCCCAGGCGACCGGCATCGAGCTCAGCTTGGGCGACCAATTGCTGCTGCTCGCCGTGGCGATGCTGAGCTCGAAGGGTGCGGCCGGGATCACCGGCGCAGGCTTCATCACGCTCGCGGCAACGCTTTCCGTCCTGCCGTCGGTGCCGGTCGCCGGGATGGCGCTGATCCTAGGGATCGACCGCTTCATGAGCGAGTGCCGTTCGATCACCAACTTCATCGGCAATGCGGTGGCGACCGTGGTGGTGTCGCGCTGGGAGGGCGGCTTGGATCGCCAGCGGCTCGATACCGCCTTGCGGCGATCATCTCCGGGGGCAAACCGCGCAGCTGCGATGCCATCTGCGGCCGACGCGGACGACGCCGCATGGGAGCATCTTTCGCGCCCGACGCAGGCGGCCGGACGCACAGCCACAGCCACCTCCGAGCCAAGTCTTATCTAACCCGGCATATGTGTCGCGCCGTTCAAGCAACTCACTAGGAAGAGGAGATAATCATGTCGTTATTTGGGACCAAGCTGGCCATCGCCCTGGGGGCCGGACTCATGCTCGGGACCGCCGCATGTTCGCCGGGCGGACAGGCGGCGCCGGGCAACGCCGTCGAGGAAGTCGCGGTCGGCAATGACAGCATCCCGCGCGCGCCCTCGACGCCCGGCACGCCGAAGAACTGGGCAGGTCCGCAGCAGAAGATCCTTGCCCAGACCCTGGTCGATGAGCTCGCCGCGGCCCATCCCGAGGTGGTGAGCATCACAATTCACGCCGTTCCGCCCGGCCTGAGCGAATACAGCATGATTGCCGGCACCTTCCCGGATCGCATCGGCAATATGTCGTCCCCGGGCGACATCATCACCGCCAAGAAGGGGGCGACGCAGGTCGAATCCAAATGGGGCACCGAGAATTACGGCAAGAAGGTCTCGATCGTCCTGCCGCTCAAGAACAAGGTGGGCGACTACATTCCGGTGGCGATGGTCGTCGCCTTCAAGCAGTCGCCCGACAGCGGCAAGATCGATACCGACTTCATGCAGCCGGGCATCGTCATTCGCGACGGATTGAATAGCCGGATCGAGAACGCCGAGGCGCTGTTCTCACCCGTCTGAGCGAATTTCGGCGGTGGGAGCCACCAGGGCGCTTGGTCAGCTGGCGCCCTGGTGGTGATCTACGCGGCCACATGCGCATTGTGCGGCCGATGTGGGCGGCTGGTTGGGGCCGATCAGCGCTTCGTCGAACCAGCCCGGAAAGCTGATATTTTGCTGACGCGCGGCGACAGATGCCTGTCAGGCCCATGGTGTTAGCTCTGCTCTCCACAAGAAGACGGGAGAGAAGATCATGACACTCGCGAGACTGGTTATCGGTCTTGTTGGCGCGACTGCCGCGCCGCTTGCGGCGGAGCCGGTGACCGTCATCGTCACCCAGCAGGTCGGCGCCGAGGTCGAGGCCGACTATGTCGAGCGGCTCGAGCGGCTCGATGACGTCGAGGATGTCGATGTGCGGTTGCTGCGCAAGCATACCACCCAGCAGGATACGCCAGGCGTGGAATCGATAGCGATCGTCACCTTCGAGACCGATGCCGCCTATGCGAAATGGCGCACCAGCGGCGCTGGTGCCCTGGGCAAGGGCGTTCGCGTGCGCACCGCTTCGGTTATCCGGCAGGAGGGCGGCAAGGCCGAGGCAGGGCGCGGCGTGCCGGTCGTGTCATTCTACCAGCCCTTGGTGCGGCCCGCCCAGTATGCTGCCTACACTACCCGGTATATCGCGCCCAACATGAACGATCAGCGCGCCGCCGGGCTGATGGCTGGATACACGATGTATCTCGACCGCGAGGAAGGTGGATCCGATCCCGCCTTGTCGATGCTGCTCATGGAATATGTCAGCGATGCCGCCTATGCCGGCCGCGAGCCGATCAAGGAGCAGCAAAAGGCGAAGCGCCTGATCGAGAATGCCGAGTGGAAGCGGATTAACGATACCAAATCCACGATCAGGCGCGATATTGCCGAGACGGCGACACGCGAGGTCGATCTCTGAGTCGGGCGGCGAGGGCCGCCATGCTGTTCCCGAACCCCGGCCGCCCCGCCGCCATCCTGCTTGCCGGTCTGTGCGCGCAGGATGCGGTGGCGCAGGGCTACACCGTCGGCGGAGCAAGACCTTCGGCGGATACGAAACTCAAGCTGCACGCCGAGCTGACCGATACGCCGCATAAGGACAATCTGGTGTTGCCCAAGCTCGGCGCGGTGGTGCCGGTGTCGCCCGATCTGGAAATGGGCGTCGACGTCGCGCTTCGCCATATTCACACGGCCGAAGCACCGAGGTCATCGGGTGTCGGGGACGTCGAGCTCAAGGCGAAATTCGGGCTCGCGCGTGCCGCCGGCAGCGCACTCGGCATCGACGCGGCTGCGGAGCTCAAGATATCGCTACCGGTCGGCAGCGAACGTCGCGGTTTCGGCGAAGGGCGGATCGGGTTCAAGTTGCCGGTCACATTTGCCAGGCGCTTCGGCGCTATCGAAGTCGGCGCCCTGGTCGGGCTCCAGCACGTTCCCGCGCGCAACAAGGACATGGTGCTCGCCGGGCTTCTCATGACGCGGGAGTTTGGGGCGCGGTGGAAGGTCGGCGCCGAAGTCGCGACGGAAATGCGGATGCGTCGCCTCGGGGAGCAGGAGCTGATGGCGAACGCCGGGCTGCGCTTCGCTCCGAACGACAGGTCCGAGCTGTTCATTATCGGCGGACGTGCGCTGGCGTCCCGCGACGGCAAACCAATCATCAAGTTCAAGCTTGGCTTCGAAATCAAACTGAGGAGAGGGAAATGAACGGCAAAACGAAGGTCGGCATCGGCGCGGCGTTCGCGCTGGTTGCGATGACGGGCTTAACGGGGGTCGATGCAAAGAAGGGCGCAAGATCCGGCCAGGACTATTACGCCGCGCAGTTTCATGCCCCGTCATTGAATGGGAAGGTTCGGTATCTCCTCGTCAACCCGTTCGGCGAAACCGACGGCTTGCTTCTTCACTCAGGCCTGGTGGTCAAGTTCCCTGCGCATATGTCCGATCAGCTCGTCGACCATGTTCGCCGGGGAGAGTCTGTCACCGTTCAAGGGCGCGTCAGCCATAGCGGGCAGGAGGTCAAGGCGTGGTCGATTCACAATCTCGCGAGCGGCCGTCGACTGATCGCCGAAGCCAAGCCATGGGGCGACCTGAAGCCACCCAAACACATTCGCTATCTGGCGCTTACGCCCATGATCGTCCGCGGAACCGTGGCGCACGTGCTTGTCGGAAAACGCGGAGAGGTCAAGACGGTCATCCTGGATGAGGGGGTCACGGCGCGCCTGCCGAAACATCTGGCGCGGCCGTTCGCTGCGATCCAACCCGGAATGACATTATCCCTCTCGGGCCGTGGCAGCACCACTCGTGTCGGGAAGGGCATTGAGGTAGAAAGGGTGACATACATCGAACAATGATGCCTCCGTGCCTCATGGCCGCGAAGCGCGCCACCGCGCTGTTCGCCGACCTGGGGCCGCTCGGCCGACGCCGCCGGTCGTCGTCAGGCAACGAGAAGCGCCTATTTGCTATGCCGCCTCGACCGCATGCGCCTCGATGGCGAACCCAAGCGCTTACGCACCGCACCGAAGATGGCGGCGAGATTGTCCATGCTCGGATTGCCGTTCTCCGAAAGCATCCGGTGCAGGCTTTTGCTCGGGCGGGCGGTCTCACTCGCCAGCGCCTCGAATCCGACCGAGGCGTTGACGAGATCGCGCAAAATCAGGCGCGCGATCTGCGGCTCGCCATTGAGAAAGGCGGTCGCGGCCTCGTCGAGCATGGCCTTGGCGAAAGAGGGATCGCGCGCGGCGCGTTCCTTCACCGTCTCTTTGAAATCGCGCGTCAGCGCCATGTCGTCACCTCTTCGCCTTCCTCGCCGCAGCCTTGCGGGCCTTGTATTCCGCGAGCAGCTCGCCGGCCCGGTCGATGTCCGCCTGTTGCCGCTTCTTGGTCCCGCCCACGAACAGGATGATGAGTTCATCCCCATCGCGAGCAAGGTAGAGCCGGTAGCCCGGACCCCAGTCGATGCGATATTCGCCGAGGCTCCCGCCGATCCATTTGACATTCGACGTGTTGCCCAGCTCGAGCCGCACAATCGCCGTCGCCACTTTCGCCGCCGCATGCGCGTCGAGATCGTCGAACCAGGCTCGGAACGGGCACGATCCATCCTCGCGGACATATTCCTCAACGACCACCGAATCCGCTCCAAGTAGGTAACGTATATGTTACCATTTGTCGAGTCCTTTTAGAGGCGTCGATTCTCCATAGCCAATTCGCCAGCGCCGTCATGTTCAGCCCCTGCCGATGCGCGGGGATATCCGCTGCCGGTCCGGGAAGTCCGGCCTGCCGCTCCTTCAAACCATGATCCGCGCTTCGATAGTGGATACACATGCAACAGGACCCCAAGTGAATGTCCGTAATGGATTGGCGTTGTTCGCTATAATTCGTCGGAAATTCAGTTCTCGCGCATCTCTATATATGTGACACGGCATGATGACTCGATAAGTGACGCGCCAATATTCAAGAATCATTGTCGGAAATACCCGACAGACTGCGATCGTACTTTGTTTGTCTTTCGAACGTCCTGCGTCGGTCGCGGCGAGAAGCGGCAGCGGATAGATGCCCGAACCGCTGGTCTTTGAGAACGCCGCCGTCCGCGCGTTCCGTGAGCGCGCCGGCGAATGCGGCAGCGATCTCGCGCTGGCGACACTGCTCGACGATGCCGCCCGCGAGATCGGTTTCGAGCACTTCGCCCTGATTCACGCGCTCAGTCTCCAGCGCGCCGCACCGCAGCTGATCCGGCTCGACAATTATCCCGACGCCTGGACCGAACGCATCGTCGGTCGCCGTCTGTTCGTCGACGATCCGATCCTCCATGCCAGCCTGCGCACCAATTGCGGCTTTGCCTGGGACGAGCTGGCCGAGCACCTCGTTCTCCAGAAGCGCCACAGGGTGATCATGGCCGGCGCCGCGCGCGCCGGCCTGCGGCAAGGCTTCACCGTGCCCGCCAATGTCGCGTTCGAGCCGTCGGGATCCTGCTCGTTCGCCACCCGCGGCACCGGCGCCATCGCGGCGTGGCGGATCGAGTCC
Source organism: Sphingomonas gilva (assembly GCF_003515075.1). Lineage (GTDB taxonomy): Bacteria > Pseudomonadota > Alphaproteobacteria > Sphingomonadales > Sphingomonadaceae > Sphingomonas > Sphingomonas gilva. The sequence goes on along the minus strand of NZ_QWLV01000002.1, from coordinate 473,373 downwards.
GCCGAGCTGATCGGCGGCCATGCCCTCAAGGCCGCGCGACGCCTCCACGGCTGGCCGCGCATGCCGCCCGTGGATCTTCATCTCAGCCCGCGCGAAACCGAGGTGCTCCACTGGGCCGCGCGCGGCAAATCCAACACCGATATCGCCGCGATCGTCGGTATCGGCGTCGAGACGGTCAAGACCTACATCGCCGCCACGCTGCGCAAGATCGGCGTCGGCGATCGCACCCAGGCCGCGATCCAGGCGGTGCGCTGGGGACTGATCGTGCCCGCGGAGTCCATTCCCCCACCCGAGTGAATACCGCTCTTCGGCCACGCCTGCTTGCTGTCCCGACCAGTAATCGGGAGGACGCGATGATTCACATCACCCACGGCTATGCGCTCGGCGACCGCGCCGCCGCGACCATGTTCGCAGACCGCAAGCGCCTGTTCGTCGACGAGATGGGCTGGGACGTGCCGGTTGTGGCGGACCGCTACGAGATCGACCAATATGACGGGCCGGACGCGACGTACATTATCGCGCGCGACGCGGACGGCGATCATATCGGCTCGCTGCGGCTGCTGCCGACGCTCGGGCCGCATATCCTCGGCGACCTGTTTCCCATGCTCACGGGCGGCGCGGTGCCGCGCGGCGCGGCGATCCGCGAAGCCACGCGGCTGTGCCTGCCGACGCGATTTGACGCTGCCGAGCGCACATTGCTGCGTAACCGCCTGATCAGCGCGATGGTCGACCACGCCCTCGACGCCGGCATCACCACGCTCACCGGCGTCGTCAGCCGGGCGTTCCGCGACAAGCTGATGAGGATGGGCTGGCGCGGGACCCCGCTCGGGCCGCCGGCGCCGATCGGCGAAATGGAGCTCGCCGCGTTCCGCATCGAGATCGACGCCGCGACCCCGGCATTGCTCGCCGCGACCGGCATCTATGTGCCCGCGACCATCACCGCCGCGGCGCCCGTCGCGGTGGCGGCATGAAGGAGGGCGTCATGACCGAGGCCCTCGATACCCTTGCCGGCCAGCTTCGTGCTCAGAGCCATGTCATCATCCGCCAGGCGATGCCGCCCGACCGGGTCGCCGCGCTCGACGCCGACCTCGATGCGCGCTTCGCCGCGACGCCGTTCTGCGACGGCGATTTCTACGGGCGCACCACCAAGCGCTTCGGCAGCCTGCTCAGGCGCTCCAAACATGCCGCCGCCTTCGTACAGCACGGCCTCATGCTCGGTCTTGCCGAACGGATGCTGCTGCCGTGGTGCGACCGCATCGCGCTCATCTCACCCAGGCGGTCGAGATCCATCCCGGCGCCCTCGCGCAGTATCCGCACCGCGACGAGGATATGTGGCAGGGGCCCAAGGGCGAGCTCGAATATCTCGTCAATGTGATGTGGCCGCTGACGCCGTTCACCGCCGATAATGGCGCGACGATGGTCTGGCCGGGCAGCCATTGCGGCGCGTCAGGCCCCGCCCGCGAAGAGGATGCCGTCGCCGCCGCGATGGACCCCGGCGATGTGCTCGTGTTTCTCGGCAGCACGCTCCATGCCGGCGGGGCCAACCGCACCGGCCGTCCGCGGCGCGGTCTGATCGTCAGCTACGGTCTCGGCTGGCTCAAACCGTTCGAGAACCAGTGGCTGGTCTATCCGCCCGAGATCGCGCGGACCTTCGATCCCGAACTGGCGGCGCTGGTCGGCTATGCCGAGCACCGGCCCAACCTCGGCAATGTCGAGGGACAATGCCCTTCGGCGCTGTTCGCCGGGCCGCTGCCCGACCATGTCGCGGCGACCGACGCGCTGCGCCCCGACCAGGCCGAGGCGCTGGCGGCGCATGTCGCCGAACAGCGCGCGGCCGGCGACCGCTGAGGCGCACGCGCCCGGCGACGGGGCATGTCGGTGGCCGACTGTCCTGCCGCCGACTGGCGCGATGCTGCGCTCTATGCGGCGTTGATCGGCTGTGATCGCGCCGGGTTCGCCTGGGAGTGGCTGCGCCGCGATCCGGCCTATCGCCGGGCATGGGCGGCGGGCAATGCTGTCGCTGCGCGCCGGTTCGGCTTGTGTCGGCTCGAACCCCCGGCGCGGGACATGATAACGGCGCGGCCGCTGTGGTGCGCCGAGATCGATAGCCATGCGCTTCGCGCCGACGCGGTGCCCGATGCCGCTGGCGATCCGTTCAATGTCGCGGCGCTGGCTGATCTGGCGGTCGTCCATATTGATGACGAAAGCGAGCATTGGCTGTTCTCCGATGGCTATCGTCACCTCCGGCTCGACATCACGTCGGGCACGCTGCGCGACGGGCCGGTCGGGCTGTGCTGGCGACTGTCGGGACTGCGCAATCTCCCGGTGCAGCTGGTTTCGCTGCGCCGGCTGGTCGCGCTGGCAAAGACCGGACGCTTTGCCGCATCGCTCCATCCGCCCGAGCGCCGCGCGGCGCGCTGGGTCGCGATGCTGCGTGTCCATGACGCGCTGACCGCCGGCGCCACCCATCGCGAGATCGCCGGTGTCCTGTTCGGGTCCGATAGCGCCGGACCCCGATGGCGGGTGCATGCGCCCGACGCGCGGCTGCGCGTCCAGCGGCTGGCGGTTCAAGTGCGGGGAATGGCGGCGACGGGGCCGGGTGGGTGGCTGTGCACAGCCTAGTGCGGTGGGGCGGGTTTGCCGCTGGTCGCCGCCGATGCGTCCGCATCCGCCTGTTTGCGTATCCGGTCGGCGGTCTGGGGATGGCACATTTCCCATGTGGCGACGCCGAGCGCGCCGGCCAGCGACTCGAGTCTGTCGATCGACGTGCCATATTTGGCGTTCTCGATATCGCTGATGAATGTGCGATCGATGCCCGCGATTGCCGACAGGTCTTCCTGTGACATTCCGCGCACGCCTCGCAGAATCCGAAGATTGTGCGACACGATCTTTCTGATCGTCGTCATCCGCACACAAGACGCGCGCCGACTGCATTGCGCCGTCGGAAATACCCGACAGGGCCGAGATTTTGCCAGTTCGCCGGCACCCTGAAGCAGTGAAAGATCTGAAGCGAAACCGGCAATTGACGGCTTGGTTATCCTGATCACCCGGTGCCAAGTTAGGGAAATTTCTTGAAGGGGGCGCCTCGCGCGCGCCTCCGGCGTCCGCGCGACCGCGCTCTATGGCTCCGCTGGCGCTCCGCCACCGAGCCCCGTGCCGGGCCTCGGCCTGACGGTGACGATCACTGGCGCGGGCCGGGCCGACGCCCGGCCTGATGGTCGCCGCTGACGCGGCGGCGCTGGTTGAGGCCACTCCCGGAAGCGGGATGGGCGGCGCTCCCTGCTAGACCCGCCGCGGCGGGCGACAAGCCTCACTGCGTTCGGCTGCTCCACTGCGTTGCGCCCTGCGGTGCCGCCCACCGCTCTTACGGGCCTCTCCGGTCGCATCTCGCCGCCCACCTCCGCTTCCGGGAGCGGCCATGCGTTTTTGGGGAGCGTCAGGAGCCGACCGATGGACGCAACCACCAGCCGCCGCGCAAGGGGAGGGGGCCGACCCGGAACCGGCCCGCGCCCGCATTCCGACGCTAGGCGGCCCGCTCAGGCGACCCGCGCCAATCTCTATGACGAGGTGACCGCCAGGATCATCGCCGAACTAGAGGCGGGCCGCTTTCCCTGGGTCCAGCCTTGGGGCCGCCCGCGCGCGGACGGCACCGGCGGCAGCAGCGGGGACGCGGAGAGCGGCGCCGTCGCCCCCGGTCTGCCGCGCAACGCGCTCACCGCGCGATCCTATTCGGGGGTCAACATCCTGATCCTGTGGGGCGCGATGATCGCCCACGGCTTCCCCTCGCAAAGCTGGCTGACCTTCAAGCAGGCGATCGCCGCCGGAGGCCGGGTCCGCAAGGGCGAGCACGGCACCACCGTCGTCTATGCCGACCGCTTCGTCCCCAAGGGCGAAGCCAAGCGCGCCACCCGCGACGGCGACGACGCCAAGGTGGTGCCCTTCCTCAAGCGCTTCACCGTGTTCAACGTCGCCCAATGCGAGGGACTGCGCCCCGGCCTCGCCGCCGATCCGGCCCCCTTGCCCGAACGCGAGATCGTCCCCGTCGCCGAAGACCTGATCCGGGCGAGCGGCGCGGACTTCCGCATCGGCGGCACCAAGGCTTTCTATGTGCCCTCGCACGATTTCGTGCAGGTGCCACCGCAGCCCGCATTCTTCGACCAAATCAATTATTACCGCACCGCGCTGCACGAGCTGACCCATTATGCCGTAAGCCGGATTATGCCGCATGGCCGCGCCCGACTGCTGTCACGGGTGCTTTCGACACTGCGGCAGTTCGGCATAATCGAGCTACCGGGAGCGGCGAAGTTTGGTGGGAGGGAGACGGTCCGTTTGTTCAAGATTTCTAGAAAGCTGACACAGGATGATCATCTTAAATGTCGCGATATTCCTTGCAGAGATGCCCGCGTACGTCCGAATTTTGCAACAAACCAAGCAATGTTGGACAAAATGGCAGGCTATGCCAATTTGGCCAAGCCCGGAACGGAACGTGGAGTAAGGGAAACGTACGGTTATGAGCAGCGAAGACGGTGGCAAACGGCAGGAAATGCTGCGCCAGCAGACGGTGCTGGCCAAGTTCGGCGAGCTCGCCCTCAAATCTGAAGATCTTGATGAAATCCTGACTGAGGCTTGCCGTCTGGTGGGTGAGGCGCTCGGTACCGATCTCGCCAAGGTGGTGGAGCTGCAACCGGACGGCCGAACCCTTATGGTGCGAGCGGGGGTCGGTTGGAAGCCCGGCGTGGTCGGTCACACCAAAATGCAAGTCGATAAAGGTTCCTCGGAGGGCCACGCCCTCGAAACCGGAGAACCAGTGATCTCGTCCGACATCGCGACGGAAACGCGCTTCCAATACGCGCCCTTTCTGATCGACAACGGCGTCAGGGCGATGGTTAACGTCATCATCATCGGCGCGAAAGAACGCCAGCCCTATGGCATTTTGCAGGTCGACAGCCGGACACCACGCGAGTTCGACGACCATGACATCAGTTTCCTGCGCACCTATGCCAATCTGCTCGCGGCCACAGTGGATCGGCTCAGTGCCCTGCTGGAGTTGCGTGAGAACGCGGCCCGGCAGAATGTGCTTCTGGCGGAGTTGCAGCATCGCAGTCGCAACATCTTGGCGGTCGTGAAGGCCATCGCCGCGCGCTCGCTCAGTGCCAGCCCCGCGCTTGAGGAGTTCAATGCTCGGCTATCCGCGATCAGCCGCGTGCAAGGCTTCCTTTCTCGCGGACAGAGCTGGTCGGTGGATCTCGGTGAACTCGTTCAAACCGAGCTGAAGGCGCACGGGGATGGGCAGGCTGACAAGGCTACGGTGGAAGGGCCACCTGTCAATCTGCCCGGCGACAAGGTGCAGACGCTGGCCTTGGTGCTGCACGAGCTTGCGACCAACGCGGTGAAATACGGCGCACTCTCGCAGCCTTCCGGCCGGTTGTCGGTGAAGTGGAGTGTGACCAGCGATGATAGTCCTCGTCTGATGTTCGACTGGCGCGAGAGCGGTGTGCGGATGCCGGCGGGGGACACGCCGCCGCGCCACGGCTACGGGCGTGAACTGATCGAACATGCGCTGCCCTATCAGCTCGAAGCCGAGACGCAGTTCGAGTTCACCGGAGACGGCGTGCATTGCGCAGTGGTTATACCACTCGCCATTTTGAAGCCGGAGGGCAAACAGCCATGACCGAAGCGGCGTCAGCCAGCCTCCAGGGCCTTCGCATCCTGGTGGTCGAGGATGAGTATCTCCTTGCAGAGGATCTGGCGCGCAATCTCAAGCGTGGGGGCGCCGAGGTGGTGGGGCCGGCCCCAAGCCTTGCCCGCGCCCGCCAGTTAGTCGAGACCGACAGCGCCATCGACGGCGCGGTGCTCGACGTCAATCTCAAGGGTGAGATGGTTTGGCCGATCGCAGATGCGCTGTTGGCCCGCTCGGTGCCGATCGTATTTGCGACCGGCTATGACGCAGCCATGATCCCCGAGCACTACGTCAATCTGCCGCGTTGCGAGAAGCCGGTTGCGGTGCACGACCTCGCTCGCGCGTTGGTGCAGGATCCTCTCTAATGCAACATTTTGTGGCCGTAAATCAGCGGAGATCGCGCTTTCGCAAATCTCCCTATTAAAACCCCGACTTTTGCGTCGTCGCAGAGTGATCAGTTCCGCGGATACCGGGAGGAAAACCTGCCGGAGATGAGCCTGACGTTCAACGTCCGCTTCGGAACGCGCCCGCAGCGGCTCTGAAGGGCTTGAAGAGGCCAGAAGCAGCCACAAGACTGGTCAAAAGGCGATCCCTAGTCGTGAAGATTGTCGCTCCAACAACCTGGAGCACAAGAAATGGAAATATCGGACCAGACTACCTGCCTCGACCCCTACTTTGCATCGTTCGAGGAAAGCCTTTCGTCGAAGAACTACAAGTTGGCTACGCTCGAGAATTATCGCTACCTGCTTCGACGCTTCGGCCGCTTGCTCGAAGCAGAGGGCATTGCGCCGTCGGCGTTGACGCCGGACCTCGCTGTCGGTCTGGGGCGTCGGTTGCCAACGACGCCAAAGAGCCAGATTAAAGTTCCCAACCTTGCCAGGCTGTTCGTCGCGCATCTCATTGAAATAGGAGTGGCGACAAGATCTCCTCTTACGCCTGCGCAGGCCGAACGTCACGAACTGCTGGGCGACTTCGAAACCTATCTACTGCGGCAACGAGGCCTCAGTCCACGCTCGGTCTATCATGTGCTGCGGTTCGCGGATCGTTTCCTCGATCATCGGTTCGGGGACAATATGCTCGATCTGCCTGCGCTGACCGCGCGGGATGTCGTAGCGTTCATGGAATATCTTCTGACGCGCAAGCGGCCGTTCCGCGACAAGACACCGGCAACGCATCTGCGCAGCTTCTTTCAGTATCTGTTCGCCCGGGGGCTCACCGCCACGAACCTGTCGCTCTGCGTACCCAGAGTACACAAACCTTGGGGCGCACGGCTCCCTCGTTATCTGTCGCCTGATGAGGTGGAGGCCGTCGTGGCCTCGGTGCGCACCAATCCACGGCGTGGCGCCCGTGACTACGCCATGCTGCTGTTAATGGCGCGCCTTGGCCTGCGAGCGCCAGAGGTGATGGCGATCCAACTCGACGATATAGACTGGCGCGTCGGCGAACTGCTGGTCCGCGGAAAAGGACAGCGTCATGATCGGTTGCCAATCCCGACAGACGTTGGCGAAGCGATCAGCCAATATCTGCGGGCTGAGCGGACCTCAACGATCACGCGCACGCTGTTCGTGACACATCGGGCGCCGAACCGCCCATTCAAGGACAGCCAGGTCATCAACTTCATATTGAAGGAGGCGTTCGCGAGAACGGGCGTCAAACCGCCGACACCCTATGTGGGATCGCATGTTCTGCGCCACAGCCTGGCAACGAACATGGTTCGTGCCGGCGCCTCGCTAGAAGAAATTGGCGATCTGCTGCGGCATCGGTCGCGCGCGACGACGATGATCTACGCGAAGCTCGACACAGAAGGTTTGCGGTCGATTGCCCAGCCCTGGCCTGTCGCGGAGGTGGCACGATGAGCTTCCTTTCCGAAATGGACCGATACCTGATTGTCAGAAGACAGCTCGGCGCCGATCTGAGCACCGACGAACGCATCCTACGCCGCTTCGCCACCTTCGCCGACCGCGATGACGCGGAGTACGTCGATACCAACCTGATTTTACGATGGCTCGAGAGCTTGCCATCTGCCAATTCCGGAACCCGGGCAACGCGCTTCAGGATAACCCGCCAATTTGCCGAGTGGCTGCATGGCCTGGATCCCAGGCACGAGGTTCCGCCCCGTGGATTGGTGCCGGGTCGCGTCCAACATGGGCGTCCGTACATCTATAGTGAGGCCGAAATCGCCGCAATTATCGAACATGCGCGAACGCTGCCATCGGTCTACGGCATGCGTGGCCTAACCTGCTCGACACTCTTTGGCCTGATCGCCGTGACCGGACTTCGGATCAGCGAAGCGCTCGGTCTCGATAATGCCGATCTCGATGTCGAGACCGGCTTGCTTTATATCCGGCAGGGCAAGCTCGGCAAGGAACGGTTGCTGCCGCTGGATCCAAGCGTCGTGCAGCGGCTGGAAAGCTACAGCAGCGAGCGGGATCGACTGCTCGGGCATAGGCCGGAAGCGTTCTTCGTGACGTGCGATGGGCGTCGCGTTGGGGATTGCGGCGCGCGTTACAACTTTGCGCATGTATGCCAGCAGATCGGGCTGCGAGAACCGCAGCCTTATCTTCGACACGGCCGTGGGCCGCGCATCCATGATCTCCGCCACACCTTCGCGGTGCGTACCATGCTGAGCTGGTATCGGTCGGGCAAAGATGTTGGCCGCGAGATGATCAAGCTCACAACATGGCTTGGTCATGCGAACCCCACCAATACTTACTGGTATTTGGAAGCGGTCCCGGAACTGCTGGAGCTGGCCTCGATCCGAATAACTGGCGTGGCGGCGGAGGCGGAAACCCGATGAAGACGACCAACTTCCCCGCGCTGATCCAGCGCTTCTTCACCGATCGGCTCTCTACGCAGATGGAGGCCAGCCGTCACACCGTCGCCTGTTACCGGGACACTTTCCGGCTCCTAATCCGGTACGCAAGTTCAAGGTGCGAAAAGCCGCCTACGAAACTGTCGATCGAAGATCTCGATGCCGATCTTGTTGCCGACTTCCTGACTCATATGGAAACGGCGCGCGGCAACACGGCACGCACCCGAAATACGCGTCTTGCCGCCATCCGCTCGTTCTTCCGTTACGTTGCATTGACCGACCCGAGCTGGCTGCTTCATTGCCAGCGCATTCTCTCCATGCCGAACAAGCGGTATGTGAAGCGGAGCGTGACGTTCCTTGACGCTGAGGAGATAGCGGCGCTGCTGGCAGCGCCGGATCGAACGACGTGGGCGGGGCGGCGTGATCATGTCCTCCTGTTGCTTGCACTTCAGACCGGTTTGCGGGCGTCCGAACTGATCAACGTCCGGTGCAAGGACGTGATCCTCGGTACCGGGGCCCATATCAGGTGCATCGGCAAGGGCCGGAAGGAGCGCAGCACGCCTCTTCGTCGCGATACGGCAAAACTGATTCAGGCCTGGATGGGCAACCGCCCTGACAGCGACGGGCCATTGTTCCCGTCGATCCGGGGCGAGCGGCTCAGCCGTGATGCTTTGGAGCACCTGGTCCGCAAGCATTGCCTGACGGCATCGCGAGTATGCCCGAGCCTCGCAGGCAAACGCGTCACGCCGCACACGCTGCGCCATAGCACGGCAATGGAACTGCTCCGTCACGGCGTCGACCAATCCGTGATCGCACTGTGGCTCGGGCACGAATCCGTGGAAACGACCCAGATCTACATCCACGCAGATATGCGGCTGAAGGAAAAGGCGCTCTCTCAGGTCGCCAGCCCCGAAACGCATCCTGGGCGATATCGCCCCAGCGATGAACTGCTTGCCTTCCTCGAGGCACTCTGACTATGCCGAATTGCCGCATGGCCGAAAGCAGGCGTGTCAAATGCCGAAATCCGGCCATGCGGCATAATCCGGCTTACGGCATAATGGCCGTTATGCCGATATCGGCATAACGGCCACTGGACCGGGCACAGCTCGCGGCTCGCCCGCGATCTCACCCACGGATTCGGCTCGTCCGGCTATGCCCGCGAGGAACTCGCCGCCGAGATGGGTTCGGCGTTCCTCTGCGCCGCGCTCGGCATCGTCCCGACCGTGCGCCATGCCGACTATCTTGGCAGTTGGCTCGACATGCTGCGCGAGGACAATCACGCGATCTTCCGCGCCGCCAGCGCGGCGAGCAAGGCCGCCGACTATCTGCTGGGGCTGCGCGACGGGACGCCCGCCGCGCCCGCGTCGCGCGCGCTACCGCCCGCGTCGCCCGCGCTACCGCCCGCGCCGCCAGCCGCGCAGTGCATTGTCGCGATGCACGGGGAGGCGGCGGCATGATCCTTCTGACACCCGAACTGCGCTTCGCGTTGCGCGTCAATGCCATGCAGGCGCGCGCCGCCGAGCGCGCCGATCCCGCGCACGACCATGACCCCATGCCGGCGGTCAAATTCTTCAATCCGTTGGGCGCTGGGACATGGCTCGCGACCGAACTCGACGCCGACTGCGACACGCTGTTCGGCCTCGCCGATCTCGGCTTCGGCAGCCCCGAACTCGGCAGCTTCTCGCTTGCCGAGCTGGCGGGCGTCCGCTTGCCCTTCGGCCTCGGCATCGAACGCGATCTGTCCTTCTTCACCCCCTATCGGTTGTCGACCTGGGCTTTGTGGGCGCGCCGCGCCGGTTCGATCGTCTGGGCCGAAACCCTGCTGCGCCGCGCCGCGTCGCAATCCGATCCCCACCCGCTTCCGCCAGATCCCGAGGGTGATGGCGGCTGACGCGCGGCGCGTTCCGCCGCCCACGAACCGGTCCGCCTTCTCAGTCACGAAAACGACGGACCGGCACTCACGAGGAGTAGAAAGATGAAACTCGACTTTATCGACCTTGGCAAGCTGACGGTCAGCAAGGCCAATATGCGTTACGGCAAGAAAGCCCCCGACGTTTCCGACCTGTTGCCGACCGTGCGCAAGCGCGGCGTCATCCAGCCGCTGATCGTGCGGCCCAATTGCGGACCCGACGCCTTCGAGATCGTCGCAGGCAGCCGACGCTTTCACGCCGCGAAGATCATCGCCGAGGAACGGCGCGACGAAGGCGAAGCCGCCGAACCGCTGCCCTGCGCCATTCTCGATCCCGGCGACGACGCCGACGCCATCGAGGCATCGCTGATCGAGAATCTCGCGCGATTGGACCCCGACGAGGTGACCCAGTGGGAGAATTTCGTCCGGCTGGTCAAGGAGGGCCGCAAGCCCGAGGAGATCGCCGCGACCTTCGGGCTGCCCGATCTGACCGTGCGCCGGGTGCTCGCGCTCGGCAATCTGTTGCCGCGTATCCGCGATCTCTACCGCGCCGAGAAGATCGACGGCGCGACCGTCCGCCACCTCACCCTGGCGAGCAAGAGCCAGCAAAGGGCGTGGCTGGCGCTCTACGACGATGCCGATTCCTATGTCCCGACCGGCCACCAGTTGAAGGCATGGTTGTTCGGCGGGCAGTCGATCAGCACCAAGCACGCGCTGTTCGACGTGGACGCCTATGCGGGCCAGACCATCGGCACCCTGTTCGAGGAGGACCGCTATTTCGCCGATGCCGATGCGTTCTGGACCGCGCAGAACGCGGCGATCGAGGCGAAGCGCACCGACTATCTCGATACGGGATGGAGCGATGTCGTGATCCTTCCGCCGTCCGAGCGCTTCCAGAGTTGGGAGCATGAACGCGCGGCGAAGCGCAAGGGCGGGCGCGTCTATATCGAGGTGCGCAACACCGGCGAGGTGACGTGCCACGAGGGCTATGTGACGCGACACGAAGCCCGCCGTATCGCCAGCGGCGCGCAATCGGCCAGTGAAAAGCCGAAGCGGCCCGAGGTGACCAGCACGATGCAGACCTATATCGATCTGCATCGCCACGCCGCCGTCCGCGCCGCGCTGACCGGCCACCCTGCGGTCGCGTTGCGCTTGATGGTCGCTCACGCCATTGCCGGCTCGCACCTGTGGAGCGTCAAGATCGAGCGGCAGGACACGCGCAACGAGGAGGTGCGTGAGAGCGTCGAGACGTGCGCGGCGGAAGCCGCGTTCGACGATCGCCGCCGCGCGGTGCTCGGCCTTCTCGGCTTCGATCCCGAAGCGCCGACCGTCACCAAAGGCAATGGCGATGCCTATGGGCTGGCCGGTCTGTTCCTGCGCCTGCTCGATCTCCCCGACGCTTGCGTCATGGAGGTGATCGCCATCGTCATCGGCGAAACCCTCGCCAGCGGGAGCGCCGCCGTCGAGGCGGTGGGGTTGCACATCGGCGTCCATATGGCGCGCTACTGGCAGGCCGACGACGCCTTCTTCGACCTCATCCGCGACAAGGAGGTGCTGACCCGCATCGTCGCCGAGGTGGCAGGCGAGGGCGTCGCCAGCGCCAATGCCGGCGAGAAGATCAAGACAATGAAGAAGATCGTCCGCGATCATCTCGGCGGCGAGAATGGCCGCGCCAAGGTCGAGGGCTGGGTGCCCAAGTGGATGGCCTTCCCGCCCTCGGCCTATACCGCACGCGGCGGTGTCGGCACGGTCGAGGCCAATGCCCTGGTCGAGGCGGCGCGGCTGCCCGACGACGCGCCGGACCCCGACGCGCCCGAGGGCGCAGGCGCGTCGGCCGAAACAGAGCGGCTTGCCGCATGACGACCGCGCGGGCGGCGAGCATCGGGTGATCAGCGCCCCGCGCTGATCAGGCCATACCGGAATATGGCCGACCCAATGCTTCGCCTCCCGCGCTTGCGCCATTCTGGAGATTCAGCCGCGCCCCTCCGCCCGCGTCAGGGCGACAATATTCCAGTGTGGACTGGCGACGCGGGGCGCTATTCACCCGCCGTTCGGCTTCGGCGCACGAATGGGATTCAGGCATCGTTGCGATCACCTTGCAGGCCGTCGCAACGATCCGTGTGCTATCGTGGGAACTGTGCCGAATGACCTTCTTGGTCGCCTCGCAGATCGCGCACCGCCCCACATTGCGCTCGAATCCGCCTGCGCCCGCTAGTTCACGCGTCTTGTGATTGGCGTGCTGCCGCACCGACAGATCGAGCCGCTCGGATGCAATCGTCGCAGATCGCCTCGGGCGACAGCCGCTCGATCAACCCGCTGACCTGGTCCAGTACCGTCATCTTGCCCCCCTATCATCTGACCATAGGCGGCCTCGCCGACGCGTGAAAGCCGACCTCTATACCCTGTTATCGTCGCCCGCGACGAGTGACGGATCGCTGCAAATTCGCCTTCGCAGACGGCCGCGACCCATTCCGGCTCCTTGGGCGCATGACCTGGAACGGCCACCGGTCCCGCAAAACCATCGCGGACGAACTGATTTCCCCGCCCGGCTGTGCCGGGCTCCTCGCGGCCGCTTCGCTCTCAAATCAGCCCGCCGCTCCGGTCCTCCGCTGATCGCTCCGGCCTTCGGTTCGCGAGCCCGTCCGAGGCCGTCCCCACGGTCCGCCCATCGCCCGGAAATGGTTCGGGCGAGTTCATCGAGGAGACGAAAAATGCCTGCAATCGGTTATGTCACCCGCGGCGAAGACGGCGGCTACAAGGGCGAGTTCGAATTGTTCTCGCAGCGCCGGCCCATCCAGCTCGTGCCCAACCGGCGCAAGACCACGCCCGAGCAGCCTGACTTCGTGGTGAACTCGGATCGGCTGGAGCTCGGCGGCGCCTGGGTTCGCACGAGCGAGATGTCGGGACGCGAATATGTCCGGCTCGCCATCGCCCGCCCCGAGTTCGGGCCGCATACGGTCTACGCCAATCTCGGACGCGCCGCCGGGCAGGACGATCCCGATGCGTTCGCGATCATCTGGAACGCAGTCAACTGAGCCGCTTCGCCCCGCGCCTTCACCGGCGCGGGGCATCTTCCCCGGCAGGTCCATGGGGGCTCGAAAATCCACCCCTCGATCTTCGAGCCTCTGCACGCGAAGGCTCGCGGGGCAGTCCCCGGCGAACCGCGCGGCCCCGCCGCGCTTCACACGCGGGAGACGCCGATGGAAGACGAGATCGCCGAGGCGCGCGCCGCCAAGCGCGGCAGCCCCTATCTGAGCGCCGATCAGGCCGCCGCCTATCTCGGCGTCTCGCGTCGCTATCTCCAGAAGCTCAGGACCGCTGGCGAGGGTCCGGTCTATCGCCGTCACAGCCGCCTGGTCCAATATCATATCGACGACCTCAAGGCCTGGTCGCGCGACCAAGCCAAGGGCGGCGGGCGATGAGCTGGCGTTCGCACCGGCCGGCCGATGTGCCGCTGTTCGATTGGGGCGACGCGCTACGCCGCGCGCGCATCGCGCGCCGCCAGCTGCGCCGCCGCGCTGCCGCGATCGCGCTCGGCACAGCGCTGCTGGGCGTCACCATCGTCGCGCCGCCCGCGCCGCGCTTCGTCTGGAACGCCAGTGCGAGCGCACCGATCGGGCTGTACCGCGTAATGCTTGGCGCGGCGGTGGAGCGCGGCGACATGGTGGTGGCGTGGGTGCCCAAGCCGTTCCGCCGGCTCGCCGCCGCGCGCCGTTATCTCCCCGAGAATGTCCCCTTGGTGAAGCGCGTCGCGGCGGTCGCGGGCGACGAGGTCTGCGCGCGCGGAAAGTTCATCTCCGTCGGCGGGCGGATGGTCGCGGTGCGCCGGACGAGCGACGGCAGGGGCCGGATCATGCCGCAATGGACCGGGTGCCGCATCCTCCGCGCGGAAGAGCTATTGCTGTTGATCGACGGCAGCCCGGACTCGTTCGACGGCCGCTATTTCGGGGTGACCGGGCGTGACGACATCATCGGCAAGGCGCGGCTGATCTGGACCAGGCCGAAGGACGCCAGCGATGCGTAAGCATTGCCGGAGCGCAGGCGGCGGCTCAGTGAAAGCGGGCGCGCTGTTGATCGCGTTGCTCATCGCCTCGCCGGCGCGCGCCGATAATGTTGCGCGCTGGCGGCTCTTGATCGCCGAGGCCTCGCAGCGGTTCGGCATTCCCGCGCACTGGATCGAGCGGGTGATGCGCGCCGAGAGCGGCGGCCGAACCGAGCAAGGCGGGCGTCCGATCCGGTCGCGGATGGGCGCGATCGGGCTGATGCAGATCATGCCCGAAACCTGGGCGGCGATGCGCGACGCCCATCGTCTCGGCGACGATCCTGACGACCCGCGCGCCAACATCCTCGCCGGCACCGCCTATCTGCGGCTCATGTACGACCGCTTCGGCTATCCGGGCCTGTTCGCCGCCTATAATGCCGGACCGGCGCGCTATGCCGCGCATCTCGCCACCGGCGCGCGCTTGCCCGGCGAGACGGTCGCCTTTCTCGCGGCGGTATCGGGGCGATCCGGGTTGCCTAAGCCGTCGTCCCCGCCGCCACGCCAGCGCCTCTTCGCCGTGCGCCACGACACGCCCGGGCATCCGCCATCCAAGCCAGCAGCAGCTCCGCCGCACGCGCTGTTCGCGCTACGCGTGACCGCGCCGTGACCGGGGGGCGGGGAGGGGATCGTCTCGGCTCTGTCCAGTGTGACGGGCGGCGGGGCGGCTATCAAGGCCCGCGGGTGCCCCCCAATTTGCTGCGCAAATCGGTTCCCCCCACGTCCGCTGCGCGGCGCGGGGCGATGCCCCGCGGCCCTGACAGCCGCCCCGCCGCCCGTCTCCTCGAAGGCGTCCTCGGATCGGAGGACGCGAACACGAAAGGAGATCGTCATGACCATAGCGTGCAGCATCGAAGCAGCGTCGGATCGCGTGATGGCGGCGTTGGTGGCCGGGTTGGAAATCGAGTTCGGAAGCGGCGCGGGTCGCGTGCTGGCGAAGCGGTTTCTGGAAGCGGAAGAGGCGGATTTTAACTGGGACGCACGCGTCGGAGCGCTGGCTCGGCAGCTATGAGGGCGGCGATGAAAACGAAATCGAGCTCGAACGGATAGCGATCCTGGGTCGGCTCGACGGCGAATGGTTCGTCGCAACGTGCATCGTCGATGGCGATGGCCAGGTGCACGGCATCATCGGACGGCGCAGCTTCGAGCGCGGGATCGACGCGCAACAGGCCTTCGCGGATGCCCGCTGAGAGGCCGGAATGCGCATCGGGGAAGCGGCGTCGTCACGGCGCCGCTTCCCCAGATTTTTGCAACGTACAGGGTCGGGAGGGACGAGAGAAGGGATTGCAAGATAAAGGCAATCCCTCGCCGGGCTTGCTAAGCTGTTGTCTGCACATCCCATTCTCGCGAGATAGCGTCTCGCGCGAGAGAGATAGGTGCGGCAGGTACGGCGGATATCGGTCGGTTGTCGGCCTTCGCGGCGAGACAGGACGGGCGTGCCTCCCTGCTCCGGCGGCGACGCCATGAGCGACGACGACTTTGAGCCGCGCCTTGGCCGGATGCGCGCTAGGGGCGGTAAGCGCGGCCGCAGCTATCTCGGCCAGGTGGTCGCCGCGGCGGCACGCGTGGGGATGGGCAGGGGGTGGCGCAATCGCCGCTTCGACGGCAGCCGGATCGGCCGCGGCGCGAGCATCGGCCGGCTGCTCGGCAGCCGCGATCGCCATGCCGGGCTGCGCGCGCGCCGCGCGGTGGTCAAGACCCGGCTGGTCAGGCTGGGTCAGAAGGGATTGTCGGGCGCGCGTGCTCATTTGCGCTATATCCAGCGCGATGGCGTCACCCGCGAGGGCACGCCCGGTGCGCTCTATTCGGCCGAGCGCGACCAAGCCGATGGCAAGGCGTTCCTCGAGCGCCAGGCAGGCGACCGCCACCAGTTCCGTTTCATCGTCTCGGCCGAGGAAGGCGATGAATATCCCGACCTCAAGCCGCTCACCCGCCGGCTGATGGCGCAGATGGAGCAGGATCTGGGCACCTCGCTCGACTGGGTGGCGGTCGATCATTTCAATACCGGTCATCCGCACACCCACATCATGCTGCGCGGCAAGGACGACCGTGGCGAGAATCTCGTCATCGCCCGCGAATATATCGCGCATGGTCTGCGGACGCGGGCGTGCGAGCTCGTCACGCTCGATCTCGGTCCGCGCAGCGACATCGAGATCGAGCGTCGGTTGCGCCACGACATCGGCGCCGAGCGGCTGACGAATATCGACCGGCAGCTGGTGCGCGAGAGCGACGAACACCGCACCGTTGCCGCCGCCCACCGCGACCCCTTCCAGCAGTCGCTCCGCGCCGGCCGGTTGCAAACGCTCGGCACGATGGGCCTGGCCGAGCATGTCGGCGCCGATCGCTGGCGCCTCGCCGATAGGCTTGAGGAGACGTTGCGGCGGGTCGGCGAGCGCGGCGACATCATCCGCATGATGCAGCGCGAGATCACCGCGCGGAAGCTCGATCGCCCCGGCGTCGATCATGTCATATTCGATCCCGCCGACGGAGACACCGCGCCGGTGATCGGGCGCGCCATTCTGCGCGGTCTGTCAGACGAACTGCACGACCGCCATTATCTGCTGGTCGATGGCGTCGATGGACGTCTCCACCATGTCGAGCTCGGCCGCGGCGACGCGACCGAGCCGACCACCGAGGGAGCGATCGTCCGCGTTGTGGCGCGCGTCCCTGTGGCGCGCGAGGTCGACCGGACCGTGGCCGCGGTCGCCGCGGCCAATGATGGGCGCTATTCGATCGACCTGCATCTGCGCCACGACCCCCGCGCCACCGAGGCCTTCGCCCAGACCCATGTCCGGCGGCTCGAAGCGATGCGCCGGCTGATGCGGAGCGTCGATCGCGCAGCCGATGGCAGCTGGACCGTCGCGGACGATCATCTGGCGCGCGCCTCGGCGTTCGAGGCACGGCAGGCGCGCGACCGCCCGGTGACGGTCGAGCTACTGTCGGCAATCCCGGTCGAGCGGCTCGGCCGTGCCGATGGTGCGACCTGGCTCGACCGCACGCTGGTCGGTACGGAGGCACCGCCATTGCGCGATGCCGGGTTCGGCCGCGAGGTGCGTGCCGTGCAGGCGGTTCGCCGGCAATGGCTGATCGAACAGGGATTGGCCGAGATCGAGCAGGGCTCCACGCGGTACCGCGCCAACCTCCTCGCCATCCTCCAGCGGCGCGAATTGTTGCGTGTCGCCGGACAGCTCTCCGACGAACTTGGCTTGACGTTCGTCGAGACCAAATCCGGCGCGCGGATCGAAGGCAAGGTGGATCGCCGTATCGACCTTGTCAGCGGACGGTTTGCGCTGATCGAGAAGAGCCGCGAATTCACTCTGGTGCCCTGTACGAAAGCGCTCGAACGCCAGCTCGGCAAACAGGTCGGTGGGATCATGCGTGGCGACGTGATCAGCTGGACGATCGGGCGAGGGCGCGGCGGACCGTCGATCTCCTGAACTCTCTGTTGTACGAATGCGGCGGGCAGCAGGGGGCATCCCGCAGGTTTTCGTCAGGCGTCTGGGACATGCGCAGCATATCCGGAATAGGCTCAGGATTTTTTTGGACAGGATCATAGGAAATCGGGCCGCCATGCATCTTGATATATGGCAGCATGCCGTAGCGAAAAATGGAACCAGGGTTGGTGCAGACTCGAGCCGAGATCGTTGCCTGGGTGGCCGGACATGTGATCCCGCATGAAGCCGCCTTGCGTGCGCGGCTGCTGCGAATGACCGCGTCGGCCCAGGAAATCGATGATATCGTGCAGGATGCCTATCTCAGCATCGCACGGCTGAAGAGCGTCGCCCATATTCGCGATGGCCGGTCCTATCTGTTCGCCACGGCTCGCATGGTCGTGCTGCAGCGGGTCCGCCGCGACCGGATCGTCCGGATAGACAGTCTGACAGATATGCAGGCGTTGACCCTCGAGGACGACGATCCCGGTCCCGAACGCCATGCCGGCGCCCGGCGCGAACTGGAACGGGTCCGTCGCCTGATCGACGCGCTTCCCGGGCGATGCCGTGAGATATTCGAACTCAGGCGCGTGCAGGGCGTGCCGCAGCGCGAGATCGCAGCGCGGTTGGGCATTCCCGAACACGCGGTCGAACAGCAGGCCACCCGAGGCCTGAAATTAATCTTGCAAGCGCTCGCCGGCGATGGCGACGACGCCCAACGCAACTCGAGAAAAGCAGATGCACGGACCAATGACAGTCACAACAATGGATGACGACGGCGCCGCGCGCTGGGCCATCCTGCTCGATTCCGGCTCACTCACGCCGGAACAGCAGGCCGAGTTCGACGCCTGGCTGGCGGCCGACGAACGCCGCGAAGGTTCGCTGCTTCGCGCCGAGGCGGCCCTGGTCTATCTCGACCGCGGCCGCGCTCTGGCTGGCGCTTCCCAAGCCGCGCCACCGCACCCGTCCGATACGCGATCGATATTCAGCCGCCGCGGATTTCTGGTCGGAAGTGCGTTGGCTGGGACTGTCGCGGTCGGCGTCACTGGTCTGTCATTCATCCAGCCGAGCGAGGAGATCGCTACCGCCGTGGGGGAGGTGCGCCGGTTGCCACTGGCCGACGGCTCGGTCGCGACCGTCAACACCGCCAGTCGCCTGGCGATCGCGATGCAACCCGAACGCCGTCAAATTACGCTCGAAGACGGCGAGGCATGGTTTGAGGTGGCGCACGATGCGGAGCGCCCCTTCGTCGTCGATGCCGGCGACGTCCGCGTCCAGGCGATCGGCACCGCCTTCTCGGTGCGCCGGCATGCCGACGGAGTTGATGTGCTCGTCACCAAAGGGATGGTCGAAACATGGCGGGTGGGTCGTGAATCCGAGCGGACCCGTGTCGGCGCAGGCGAGCGGACCTTCGTGGCGCGCGGTCCATCGCCCG
Source organism: Sphingomonas gilva (assembly GCF_003515075.1). Taxonomy (GTDB): domain Bacteria; phylum Pseudomonadota; class Alphaproteobacteria; order Sphingomonadales; family Sphingomonadaceae; genus Sphingomonas; species Sphingomonas gilva. The sequence goes on along the minus strand of NZ_QWLV01000002.1, from coordinate 454,067 downwards.
TTTCCGTGCAAGCCGCCGGTCCCGAGATCGAACGCGCGCTGGCCTGGCGCAGCGGTGGGCTGGCGCTCGACGGCGAGCCCCTGGCCTATGCGGTGGCCGAACTGAATCGCTATAATCGGCACCAGCTGGTCATAGTCGATGCGGCGCTCGGCCGACGGCCGATCGTTGGCTATTTCAGGACCAGCGAGCCAGAGAATTTCGCACGTTCGGTCGCCGTATTGCTAGACGCGCAGATCGAGACTCGCGGCGAACAGACCAGATTGATTTCCAAAGCGCCGTAATTTTTTCTCGGCATCGGCATCGGAAGTCCACCGCCCAATCATCTTTACCTTTAACGGGGACGCACAAGCGTTCTCATATGGGGGAGGACGACAGATGCGGGGAATTATTGGGTCGGAATATCGTACGCATGCCATGGTGAGCGTCGCGGCAATCGTCGCGATGAGCGTCGCCAGTCCGGCGATGGCGCAAACACGCAGTTTCAATGTGCCCGCGCAGGCCGCATCCCAGGGTATACCGGCATTCGCCCAGCAGGCGGGTCTTCAGATCGTCGCCGACGGTAGTGTCGTCCAAGGCAAGCGGACCAATGCGGTGGTGGGCGATCTGCCCGTTGACGAGGCGCTGCGCCGGCTTCTGTCGGGCACCGGGCTGATCGTAAGCGGTGACGTGAATGCAAACGGGATCATTATCATCGTCGCGGCACCGCAGGTACAATCGGAAGCATCACCAATCCAATCTGAGCCGCGGTCGGACGACATCATCGTCACGGCGCAGAAGCGCGTCGAATCGATTCAGGACGTGCCAATCGCCATTACGGCGCTGTCATCGGAAGACCTCAACGAACAGAAGATCGAGGGCGGCCCCGACATCATGCGCGCGGTGCCGAACCTGACCTTCTCCAAATCGAACTTCACCAGCTACAATGTCTCGATCCGCGGCATCGGCACCAAGGCGGTGTCAGCTTCGACCGATCCGGGCGTGGCGGTCAGTTTCAACAACACCGCACTCATCCACAACCGCTTCTTTGAGCAGGAATTCTTCGATCTCGAACGCGTCGAGGTGCTGCGCGGGCCGCAGGGCACGCTCTACGGCCGCAATGCAACCGGCGGCGTCATCAACCTGATCTCGGCCAAGCCCGATCTCGATGAGTTCGAGGGCAGCATCAAGGGCGAGGTCGGCAACTTCAACAGCCGCCGTATGGTCGCGATGCTCAATGTGCCGTTGTTCACCGACCAGCTCGGCCTGCGCGTCGCCGGGGCGATGACTCAGCGCGACGGCTATGATTACAATTCGGTGACAGGGAACCGCATCAACGGCCGCGACCTCTGGTCGCTGCGCACGACCTTGGGCTTCGAACCGACGTCGTGGTTTCGCGGCAACGTCATCTGGGAACGCTTCCGTGAGGACGACAACCGCTCGCGCACCGGCAAGCAACTCTGCCACCGTGATGGCAGCCCCGACATGATCGGATCGACGCCAACGCGGCAGACAAATCCCGGCCCATCGAGTGTACGCTTTCAGGAGGCGCGCGCCGCCCTGTTCAGCACGGGCTGCAAGGCGGGGAGCCTCTATGACGATGATGCGTTCGGCACGCCCAACGGGCTCGCGCTGGCCTATGTGTCCGGCGCAATCACTGCGAATAATAACACGTTCGCAGGATACGCCCCGGATTCTGCAGGGGTATTCCGGCCGGCGAATATCGTCGACCCCATGACCGATCCATATGGCGGCATGATGCAATCACGCAATCTGCGCGAGGTGGCGTCCATTCGTGATCCCCGTTACCGCGCCAGTTCGGATATTCTGGAACTCAATCTCGACATCGATTTGTCGGATGGCCTGACTCTGTCATCCCAGACCGCCTACAACTGGGACGAGGTATACAGCTTTCAGGATTACAATCGCTTCAACACCGTCCCCATATTCAACGATACGTCGAACTGGGTGACATTTCCCGGGACATTGGGCAGGCCAAGCCAGTTTCGCGATATGGCTCCTAACGGAGTATTCTGCGATCCCCAAATCGGCTGTTCGGATCGGCTCGCAGTCTTCGATGTCTCGTCCGCCGTTTCCAAGCAGTTCGTGCAGGAGGTGCGGCTACAATCGGACTTCGACGGTCCTTTCAATTTCAGCATCGGCGGCAATTACACGCGGTTCAAAACGCAAAACGACTATTATGTCATGAGCAATCTGCTCACCGTGCTCGCTATGATGCCACCGTTTAACTACAGTGGAAATCAGACGACATGCAGTCAGGCTGCGTGGAATGACTTTTCAAACGGCGGCGCACAAAACCCAATTCGGGACTCGCTATGCCCTTATATCGACCCGAATCCGGTCGAGAGCATCGACGGCGATGGTCACAACTATTTTCGCAGTTCTAACCCCTATGAACTGAAAAGCTATGCTGCGTTCGGCGAGTTCTACTACAACATCAATCCCGACCTGAAGTTGACGGGCGGGCTGCGCTACACGCGCGACGAGAAGCAATTTACGCTGGTTCCCAGCCAGTTGCTGCTCGCGCCAACGATGCTCGCCGGCGGTCGTATCGGCACTGGCTATCCCGCTCTCGGCGACGTCAATCTGAAATGGGGCGAGTTCACCGGCCGCTTCGGGATCGACTGGAAACCCGATCTTGGCTTTACCGATCAGACGTTACTTTATGCCACTTACAGCCGTGGCTATAAGGCCGGCGGCGTCAATCCGCCCGTGCCGGATTTTCCTTCGGGTGAGGATTTGCTCGAATACGGGGCCATTTCGCAGGAGCTTTACGATCAATACAGCGCGCTCGGCTTCTTCCCGCTGCTCGAATTAACGGCTGTGAACTATGGTCAAACCTTCGAGCCGGAATTCGTCAACGCGTTCGAAATCGGTATGAAGAATTCGATGATGGGCGGGCGGCTGACGCTCAACGCCAGCGCCTTTTACTATGACTACAGCAACTATCAGGTTTCGCAGATCCGCGACCGCACCGCGGTCAACGAGAATTTCGACGCCAAGATTTGGGGCGCCGAACTGTCGGCGCTGTTCGAGCCGGTCGACCGGCTGCGCTTCAACGCTAACGTTGGTTATCTCAAGACGCGCATCGGAAATGGCGAACGGTCGATCGATCCGATGAACCGAAACTTAGGCGATGCCAATTACACGGTCTTCAAACCCTGGGTCCAGTTGCCGTCGAACTGCGTGGTGCCGACCGCAATCGCCGAAGCTTGGCTTCAACAGACTGCGCCGCCCCGAGCACCGTTCGGCAGCGTGGGCGAAGTTTGCGGTGGTCTTGGAGGCCTACAAGGCGTGCTCAATGCGCTGCTCATCGATCCCTCGACCGGTCAAGCATATGATCCTGCGAATTACCCGGAACTCAACGGCGGCGCGGGTCTCCATACCGACCTCTCGGGCAACGAGCTTCCCAACTCTCCGCGCTGGACCGTCAACCTCGGTGCCGAATATACCATCCCCTTCGATGGTGACTGGAGCGCGACGATCCGCGGCGACGGATACTGGCAGGCAAAAAGCTGGGCGCGCGTCTACAATCTGGATCCCTATGATCGGCTGCGCAACTGGTCCAACTTCAACCTGTCGCTGCGGGTCGAAGGTCCGGATGATCTGGCTATCGAAGCCTATGTAAAGAACCTCTTCGACTCGACGCCGATTACCGACGCCTTCCTCAACTCGGACGACAGCGGCCTCACCACCAATGTATTCGTGCTCGATCCGCGCATCATCGGCTTTAGCATTTCCAAAGCCTTCTGATCTTCCCCTCCCGGGGAAACTCAACCGCCTGCGTCTCTTCTCCCCACAAGAGGCGCGGGCGGCCTTTTCTCGAGCCTGCGATGTGAAGTTGGAGTCCGGTTCCGCGCTAACGGCACGTCCGATGTGCACCACGCCAGGTCTTCCTGCCGCATATGTTACGACGAAGTTCTCCACATGTTCAGCAAATACTGAACTGATCGACAGCCAGTGATGCGCAAGAGAATGGCCATAGCGGTTGTAGTAGAATTGCGCTTCGGCTTTTGATATCAAGTGGCTAACGTTTGCCGGCGGGGGGCTGCCATGAACGTGAGAATGCTTCATATTCATTGCTTTTTGGGCGCGTTATTCACGCTTGCCCTGACGCACGAATCCGTCGCTCAGTCGGTCGATGCCGACCAGCAAAGTGGCGTCGTGTTCAAGCCGACCTCCTCTTTCGGTGCGGGGAGCGTGAAGCTAATCAATGGGCAGGCCGTGGATGAGCAAGATTGGCGCGCGCTGTTTGTCGCGGTGATTGGCGAATATGTCGATAAGGACGGCAGGAAGATTCCAAAAACTTGCTCGGCCACGCTGGTCGGGCGCGGCGTCGCGCTAACGGCGGCACATTGCATCGACGCTAAAGGCAACAAGAGCACTCAGCGTAAGGCAGCGCTGCAGTTGCCGGGTTTGCCGACAATCGTGTTCGACTGCGCGATACCGGCTCAGTATCTCGAGCAGGAATGGGATCCAAGAGGTCCCCGACATCCTGACGACTTCGCGCTCTGCACCTTCACCGTGCCAGACCCGGTACCGCCTCGGATTGATGTGAGGTTTGAAGCACTTTCGTTTGCGCCAGTGGGCAAGGCTGCCTCGGTACTCATGACTGGTTTTGGCTGCAAGGTGTTGGCAATCGACGCCAACGGTCTTGTCGGTGTCGGACAAGACAATGTCCTAACAATCGGAGATAGTGTCGTCGAATCGGCATCGGATGGGCAGCGGTTCCTTACAACCCGCTCGAATTGGAAGACCCAACCAGCGCTTTGCCCCGGTGATTCCGGGGGGCCGCTTATGGTCGGTGCGACCACTGCAACGCCCACCGGGACCAGGCAAAGCCCACGACGCATAATTGGGGTCAACTCGAACGTCGTTCCTGTTGCGCGGACCTCCGATGGCTACGATCTGATCTCGCGTATGGCGCCGATGACATCGTCGGCGTTCGTCAAATTCATGGCCGATTGGCAGCAGGGCCGTTCTGGCTTCACCATCTGTGGTGCCCCTAACGCAAAGGCAGGCTATCCGTGTCGCGATTGACGATTGTCGCGGTAGGCGCGCTGGCGCTGGTCTCGCCGGCTGCTGCCCAGCAGGAGCCGCAAATGCTGCGCGCTGTTCGCGACCTGCCCGGTGATCTCGTGCGCGATATCGCGGCGGGAGCCGAAGTGAGTCAATTCGATCCCCAGCGCTTTCCAGACCTTCGCGAATTTAACGCGCGACGTGTGATTCAAGTGAAATGCGGCAGTGTAAGGGAAGAGTATTGGAGTGAGCTGCAACGTATCAACAACATATCGCTGACACTTGATGAATCACTTGGCGATAGAGCCTATACCATTCGTTGGCCTGCTTGTCTTTATTTGGAGCAGGATGTCGAAGCTGTAGTCCAGCCGAATGAAAGTGCTTTCAAGATCTACGAGCGTCTCTTGGGCGATAAACCGTCGAAGGCCATGGTTATTGACTTTTTTGGTGCCGATTCCCTCGACCAGATTAAGTCAGTCCAACCCGGAGATAAACTTCCAGTTAAGCGTAGGAGTCGAATCAGCACTATCCTGCCGGTGAACCCGTTCCTAGGTCGGAAGTTGACGATGATGACCGAGAGGGCCGGCCACTTTTCGGATCCGCAACTGCGTGCGGTGCAGGCGGCTGTCGCGTCCGTCCGGCAGCCCGAAATGGTAATTGCCGCAGGCTATACTGCCTCGACCGGAACAATCGAGGAGCCGTTAGAATGCGCGGATGCGATGGCGCCGACCGATCTGACCCGTCAACGTGTTGCATCAGCGTATCGTTACGCTCGAGAACGTCTTGCCGACCTTCAAAGCAGCCGCGTGCCGGTCGAAGTGATGATTGTCGACAACGGCTTTTTGGGAGGAGCGAAGACCTTTGCTGGCTTTATGGCTAACCCGGGATTCCCTGGAAAGCATTACGCTCGCTATACAGGTGGTGAGATTGGCCCAACGCTGTTCAATGGCACTGTGCCGCCGTGGATCGCAGCGCCCGAACCGTTCCACGCAGTGGCCGGCCATGGAACCCATGTCGCAATGCTAGCTCTAGGGGGCCCCGACTTTCTGCCGAAAGTCAGCGAACTTACCGCAGATGACACAAACACCTTTCTGCGCCTCTCGTTCATAAATGTGGGAAATGGCAAAGACGTGTTGCTTCCGAACTCATCCGGCGAGCTTCGCGATCAGCTTGCTTATTCGAACTTCCGCGTTGTCAATATGAGCATCGAATATCAGGACGATGCCGACGCCACCGTACGGGAGGATTTTCGTTACATCTTCACCAATCGCGCGAATGCCAACAAGCTTTTCATTGTTGCAGCTGGAAACGATGCGAAGGTTGCCAATGATCGCTTCCCGGCAGCCTTTGGCGGGGAGGGCAAGAGCAATGTCATCGCTGTCGGCGCAGTACGTCAAGACGGCGTCGTCGCGCAATTCAGCAACTGGGGACCGACCGTCGACTTTGCCGCGCCAGGCTGTGGCGTCGAGTCGATCATCAACCATCGTTACGAGCGGTTGAAGCTTAGCGGCACTTCGCAGGCGGCGCCGCAGGTCTCCTTTGTCGCGGCGATGCTTCACACACTGGGGGGTATGACGCCGAGCGAAATTAAGACCCGGCTGTTGGTTAGCGGCTCATTGCTCGCCAATCCCAAGGCTGCCGACCCAACGGGCGGGCGAAAGCCGACGGCAGTGCGCTCGCGGTCGCAGCTCGATGCGGAGCGGGCATTCTATCTCTTCGACGATGTCTTGGAGCTCGCCGACGGGCGCCGATATCTGGGAACTATCAAGGAAGTGAATAAGCTGACCTGCAAAATCGACGAGGCGCCCGTCCCGCAGGCAAAGGAGGCGCTATGGGCATTTAAGCGCGACGCGTCGCAGGCTTGGGTGTTTCCTGGCCGATCCTCTGCTTCTTTTCAGACGCCGTGTGCCTGGGAAGAATCGCCAGACGCCAGCGTGATCTTCGAAGCAACCAGACAAATCACCGAGAATGGGCCGAAACCGCTAGGCCCAGACGAAGAGGCTTTAATCCATAAGCCGCTCGGGGAGGTGTTTTATGTCGTCGCGCGACATCGGTGATTGCAAACTGAGGGGGCCGGAATGAGATATCTACTATTTTTGCCGCTCTTGGCGGCGTTGCCCGCGTGTACGACCAACCTTGAATCACGGATTGTCAGTACGAGCGCTGGGTCAGGGGCCGCGCCTACAAGCGGCTGGTCTTATCACCTTCCAAGACTCGATTATACGATCGAAATCGGGCGCACCCTGACGACATGCCCCAGCCCGGAAAATCCCGAGGTCGGAATTGAGATCGAGGCACTGGCTGCCTCGACCTACGGTGCGGGCGAAGAGGTCGTTCTCGACTATTCTCGTCTCACCAACGGTAATAAGACGACGAGCGTAACTTTCGAGAATCATCCAAGCGGCCTCCTGAAATCCATAAACGCGCAAGTCGCCGATCAGAGTGCCGCATCGGTGAAGGCGGGCGTGGGTCTCGCAGTGGGCGTCGCCAAGCTACTGATCGGGGTCCCGACTTTACCGGGGATGGGAACTACTCAGGCGGCCGACGTGCCACCTTGGAAAGCCACGCTGACATGCACGCAAATCGCCATCGACCGAACCAAATCGCTCAAGGCGCTCCAAGACGACCGTGACAGTAAAAGCAAGGCACGGGACGGAGCCGTCGCGGATCTTGCAGGCTACAATGCCGATTATCTTGGCGATACCGACCAGCCTGATTCGGTGAAGCAAGGCCGGAAGACAAAGGCCGAGGATGTGCGCAAGAAGACAAAGGCAGCCGCCGAGGCCGTGACGGCCTATGGTAAGGCCAAGGATCTACTCACGTTTCGCTCTCGATCCAATTTCCCTGCCGATGCCGCCTCGTTCGCACTTTTGGAAGCCACTCCTGCCGATGTCGGCGGGAAGCTTGCGGACATGTTGAAGATCGAGCTTTCGAACGGCGCAGCGGGCGTCGCGACCGAAATCTGGGTGATCTGCCCGAATCTACAGGTGCGCCCGACCGCCGCGGATTGCGGCAAGGATGCGAGTGGATTCCCGCTGGGCAAAATGACCACCGCGCAGGAGGAGATCGACAAGCTGCTTACAAAGGCAGCGGTCGCACGAGATTTTCGGCCAATCCGCAGGCGCACGACGATCTCGGGATTGACCTCGGCCAGCCAATGCAACGCGGACACGAAAAGCCCTTGTGGAGTGCTCTACCGCGTGCCGACCCCGGCGCGTCTCCAGCTCTGCAAGCTGACAGAGGCAAGCGATTGTGGCGGGTTGCTGCCGGGCAACGCCAACATAGTGCTACGCGAGGAACGCAACGCGCCCCAGCTCGGCGGCGTACGATCGTTGCCGCTACGCAACGACATGTTTGAGGGTAATAGCTTGGTTGCCGCTTTCGCACCGGACGGTATGCCGGTTTCGATGACCTACGCGAAGACCGGTGCGGAGTTGCCTGGCTTACTGGGGGCTGCAGGCGAGGTTGTGACAGGTGCGAGTGAGATTGACGCTTACAACCGGGCGCGAGGTCTCAGGGAGACTCAGAATGCGACTACGATCGCCAACGCGCAGACGGCGCTGGACCTGGCGCGGCGTAAGGAGATGGACGCGGAACGCGAGCGAATAGAAGCGCAGGCCAAGCTCGACGCATTGGTCGATGCGACGACGGGAAACATGCCATGATGCAAATGGTGGAGGTCGATCGGCGAGCGGTGCTGGCGGGCTTCGGCGTTGGAGCAGTGGCCGTTGCCGCGAACGCTCGAATTGGAGCGCCGTCGGCGCCGCACCCTCGTGTGCGGCGTGAGATTCGCGACCTAGAACGCTGGTTCCCCGACGATCTCAATCGGTTGAAGAATGCCGTCGCTGAAATGCGCAAAAGTCGGGCGGGGGCGATGGCATGGGACAAAAACGCGGAGATCCACTCGCGTAGATGTGGAGTGCCGTCCGGGGAAATCCATCGCACATTACATTTTCTGCCCTGGCACCGCGCCTTCCTGTGGGCGACGGAGCGTAATCTTCAGCATGCGATTGGCGATGAGACTGTGAGCCTGGCTTATTGGCACTGGCCTGTGCTTGGCGCGGTCCCGGCGTCGTTTCGCGCGACGCCACTGGCGCACGATCGGACTCGGCTTGATCTCTTTGCCCACGAATATGCTTTTCAATCGGCGATGGACTCCGCTGAGCATTATGTCGGCAAGATCGAAGAACGCGAGGGCTGGCCCGTAGTCACGCAACTGGGCTTTGGTGGCTATGATGTCGTCCCCGGGCCGTTGTCGGTGCTTGAAGGGACACCACACGGATCGGTCCATAATGCCCTCGGCAAAGACATGGGAAACATCAAGTGGTCGCCACGCGATCCGCTTTTCTTCGGCCATCATGCCAATCTCGATCGCATGTGGGAAACGTGGCGTGGCGCATCCCATTCGGCGCGTCGTAGAACTGAACCTTGGCAAGACCGCCTTTTTGCCGAAACGGTGTTTGAGTTTTTCGACTTGGCCACGGGCAAAACTCGGAATTTGCGTGTTGCCGAAGTAAGCGAAACCGCTGCGCTCGGGTATCGCTACGCACTTCCGGGCGAAGGGGTCGATGGCGGCCAGCCGGTCGGGACCAGCACATCCGGTCAGAACCAGAATGAAGTGCCAGATCCTGCGTTGCTGGGCGTGCCGCTCGCGAGCGGTGATGCACGTATCGGGCTGCCCACGGTCGCGGTGTCGATCGCCGAAGAGGGAAAGGCGAAGGCGATTCTGACCGTCCAAGGCATCCAAATACCGGCGAATCAGGGTGGTACGGTAGCCATCTATCTGTTTGATCGAAAGCACGGCGCCTTTTCGCCTAGGCGTGCGGCATTTGTTGGAACGATCGGACTGGTGCAGCAGGATACCGCGACCGAGATTGCGATCGCTCTAGATGTGACCACGGCGTTACGTCAGTTCCCCATCGAGAGTGGCAGGATCGGCGTGGCGATCGTTCCGGTCGGTCAGGATGACGCTCTTTCGCTCGCAGTATCCGGCTACGCGATCGAAATCGTCCCTCAATGAGAATGATTCTTCGTCACCTCCGCTGAGACAAACGGTCTGGCTGGAATGGTGAGACCCGTGTCAGCGGTTCTCGTATCCGGCGATGAGGCCGACCTGCCGAGCAAAGAACCAACTTATACCTTTTAGGCGGCGACGCCCGGCCTTCGTTGTGCACCTTGCGCCAGGAAACCTTTGGGTGCGCTGAGAAGGCCCTCCCGATTGGTCGGGTTTCCTCGGATGTTGGATCAGTGCCCCCGCTAATTCGGCGGCGGGCGGAGTCCCGCATGTCCCCAACCAAACTGCTCATCGGCCAGATCATCATTGTCTTTGCGATCGTCATCGCGGGCGTGTGGTTTGCTACCCAATGGGCCGCTGCCGAACTGGCTTATCAGTCCGAACTCGGCCAACCGTGGTTGGTCGTCGGCTCATTGCAGATCTATCGCCCCTGGGCCTTGTTCGGCTGGTGGTATCACTTCGATGCCTATGCGCCCGATATCTTCGACCGAGCGGGCGCAATCGCCGGTGCGAGCGGCTTCCTCGGCTGCGGCGCGGCGGTCTTCGGTTCGCTGTGGCGGGCGAGGCAAGCGCGCCACGTCACCACTTATGGGTCGGCGCGTTGGGCGGATGCGCGGGAAATTCGGCAAGCAGGATTGTTCGGCGATACCGGCGTCTTCCTTGGCCGGATCGGTTCGGCCTATCTCCGCCACAACGGTCCCGAGCACGTCATGGCATTTGCGCCGACGCGCAGCGGCAAAGGGGTCGGGCTCGTCGTTCCGACCCTGCTCGACTGGGGCGGCTCGGCGGTCATCCACGACATCAAGGGCGAGAATTGGGAGCTGACCGCGGGCTGGCGCGCGCGCTTTTCACATTGCCTGCTGTTCAACCCGACCGACGGCCGATCCGCCCGCTATAATCCCTTGCTGGAAGTCCGCCGCGGTGCCGAGGAAGTCCGTGACGTGCAGAATATCGCCGACATATTGGTCGATCCCGAGGGCGCACTCGAACGACGCAGCCACTGGGAAAAGACGGCGCATTCGCTGCTCGTCGGCGCGATCCTCCATGTGCTCTACGCCGAGGAGGAAAAGACCCTCGCACGGGTCGCAACCTTCCTGAGCGATCCGCAGCGCAGCTTCATTGCGACGCTCCGGCGCATGATGGCGACCAATCATATCGGCACCGACACGACGCCGATGGTTCATCCCGTCGTGGCCTCCGCCGCCCGCGAGTTGCTCAATAAGTCCGAGAACGAGCGCTCGGGCGTGCTGTCGACCGCCATGTCCTTCCTCGGGCTCTATCGCGATCCGACTATCGCCGAAGTCACCTCGCGGTGCGACTGGCGCATTGCCGATATTGTCTCAGCGGATGCGCCGGTATCGCTCTATCTCGTCGTGCCGCCGTCCGACATCTCCCGGACCAAGCCGCTGGTGCGGCTGATCCTCAATCAGATCGGCCGCCGCCTGACCGAGCACCTGCATGGCGCGACTGATGTGCGTCGCCACACGCTGCTGATGATGCTCGACGAGTTTCCCGCGCTCGGCCGCCTGGAATTCTTCGAGACGTCGCTGGCGTTTATGGCTGGCTACGGCGTGCGCGCCGTCCTGATCGCCCAGAGCTTGAACCAGATCGTCAAGGCGTACGGCGAGAACAATTCGATCCTCGACAATTGTCATGTCCGGATCGCTTTTGCCACCAACGACGAGCGCACCGCCAAGCGCGTGTCCGATGCACTCGGCACCGCGACTGAACAGCGCGCGATGCGCAACTATGCTGGGCACCGTCTCGCGCCATGGCTCGCGCATGTCATGGTCAGTCGCCAGGAGACCGCTCGCGCGCTCCTCACGCCTGGTGAGGTCATGCAGCTGCCGCCGGTGGACGAGCTTGTGCTCGTCTCCGGCCTCCCGCCCATTCGGGCGCACAAGATCCGCTATTTCAAAGACCGGAATTTTCGCGACCGCGTTCTGCCCGCGCCGGCGTTGGGTTCGACCCCCTATGCCGATCGTCCCGCACCACGAGGCGATGATTGGCAAGGCCGTCTGCGATTGCTCGATCACCGGCTTGCGCCGAATGCCGACATGGGCGGCGATGATGCGGCCGGCGGGCTTCAGCAGGAGCGCCATCCCAGCTTACCCGACGATCGTGCGCCGCTTCCGGTGGAACCGACGACAACCGATCCCCTCGGTCTGATCGAGGACGAAGGCGATCCCGCCGCCGACAAGCGCGCGATGGACCGGACACGGTCGCTGAGCGCCGTGACCGCCGCGCATGCCGTCAACGAATCCGCCGATCGCGGCGACGATCTTCTTCCGAGCTTCTGAGTCATGCGCACGCCCCGCATCCGCCACCAGCTGTTCTTGTCCGAGCCGCTCAGCGCCCGGCTCGACGCGCTCGCGGCTAAGCCCGGCGCGTCCAAATCGGCGATCCTCGCCGACGCGCTGGAGGCCTGGCTCAACCGGCGTGGCACAAGCGAACTCGAGGACCGGTTTGGGCTCCGGCTCGACCGCATGACGATCGCCCTCGGGCGGATCGAACGCGACAGCCTGATCCTGCTCGAATCACTGGCGCTGTTCGTCCGCTACGAACTGGCGATCCATGCCCCGCTCGCGGAGAACGACCAGGCTGGCCGCGCGATAGCACGCGAGCGCTTCAACGCCTTCGTTTCGCAGGTCGGTCGGCAGGTCGCCGGAGGCAGGCGCAGCCTTGGTTCCGGCATCCCGGACGGGGGCGGCCAATGACCGCTGCGCTCTCCGCAGATCGGCGCCGGGTGATGCTGCGCACCGCGATGGGCGGCGACATCGCCGCAGCGCTCGCCGACCGCCGCGTCGTCGAGATCATGGTCAACCCCGATGGTGCGCTCCGGCTCGACCGGTTGGGCGAGGGGCGGACCGACACGGGGGTGCGCTACGATCCCGCCCAGGTCGAACGGATCATCCGTCTCGTCGCGAGCCACGCGCGAACCGAAGTTCATGGCGGTTCCCCTATCGTCTCGGCCGAGCTGCCGCCGCACGGTGAAGGGGCGGGCGAGCGGTTCGAAGGCGTGCTGCCGCCCGTCTCGCTCGCCCCGTGTTTCTCGATCCGCAAGCCTGCGACGCGCATCTACACGCTGCTCGACTATGTGAACGACGGGATCATGTCGGCCGATGCCGCACGGCTGCTGTCGCTCGCGGTCGTTGACCGACGCAATATTCTCGTCGCCGGTGGCACCAGTTCGGGCAAGACGACGCTCGCCAACGCACTGCTGGCCGAGATGGCGCATCTCGACGAGCGGGTGATCCTCATCGAGGACACGCGCGAACTGCAGTCGTCGGCGGCCGACACGGTAGCGCTGCGCACCCGCGCTGGAGCGGTGACGATGGCCGATCTGGTCCGCTCGACGCTCCGCCTCAGACCCGACCGCATCATCGTCGGCGAGGTTCGCGGGCCGGAAGCGCTCGACATGCTCAAGGCTTGGAACACCGGCCACCCGGGCGGCATCGCCACCGTCCACGCCAACAGCGCCGCGTCCGCGCTCTACCGGATCGAGCAACTCGTCCAGGAAGCGGTGGTGACGGTCCCGCGCCGGCTGATCGCCGACGCCATCGACATGATCGTGTTCATCGCCGGCCGCGGCACCGCGCGCCGGGTGGGCACGATTACCCGCCTCGTCGGCCTCGATCCCGACGGTGACTACGCCGTCATCGACCTTTCCCCCGATTACTGTCCAGCATCCCAAGGAGACTGAGCATGCGCTTGCTTCGCATCCCCTATCGCCGTCACGCCCATCTCGTCGCGCTCGCTATCGCCGTGTCGGCGACGCTCTCTGTCCGGAGCTGGGCAGCTGGATCGGGCATGCCGTGGGAGGAACCTCTGCAGCAGGTACTCGAATCGGTGCAGGGGCCGGTCGCCAAGATCGTCGCGGTGATCATCATCATCACCACTGGCCTGACGCTCGCGTTCGGCGAGACCTCGGGAGGGTTTCGCAAGCTCATCCAGATCGTCTTCGGCCTGTCGATCGCGTTCGCCGCTTCGTCCTTCTTCCTCTCCTTCTTCAGTTTCGGCGGCGGGGCGCTGATCGCATGAGCGCCGTCCACTCCGGTTCCGGCCAGCCGATCCAAGGCTTCGAGGCGCCGATCCATGGCAGCCTCGGATCGCCCCTTCTGCTCGGCGGCGCGCCGCGTGGCATCGCGATCGTCAACGGCACGATCGCCGCCGCGGTCGGCTTGGGTCTCCAGCAATGGTTGATCGGCCTCGCGCTCTGGGTCGTCGGCCACAGCGTTGCAGTCTTCGCCGCCCGCCGCGATCCCGATTTCGCGCCCGTGTTGCTACGCCATCTCCGCCAGAAGGGGTATTTCGCATGCTGAGGCTGTCATGTTGAATCTGGCCGAATACCGCCAGCGCGCTGACCGGCTTGCCGACCATCTGCCCTGGGCGGCGCTGGTCGCGCCGGGCATCGTCCTCAACAAGGACGGCAGCTTCCAGCGCACCCTCGCGTTTCGCGGACCCGACCTCGAAAGCGCTACCGAAGCCGAGCTGGTCTCGTGCTGCGCGCGTGCGAACAATGTGCTCAAGCGCTTGGGTTCAGGCTGGGCGTTGTTCTTCGAGGCCGAACGGCGCGAGGCGATCGGCTATCCACACAGTGTTTTCCCCGACGCCGCGTCCTGGCTGGTCGACGAGGAGCGGCGCGCCGGTTTCGCGGCGGCGGGCCAGCATTTCGAGAGCCGGTTCCATCTGACTCTCACTTGGCTGCCACCGGCCGACAGCAGCGACGCCGCAGGACGCTCGCTGGTCGCACGTCCCGACGACGGCAAGGGCCGCGATTGGCGCGCAGCACTTGCCGGTTTCCTCGCCGAGACCAACCGGGTGCTCGACCTGTTCGCGGGTTTCATGCCCAAGGTTCGCGCATTGAGCGACGCCGAGACGCTGACCTATCTGCACGGCGTGATATCGGACTGCCGCCACGATGTGGCCGTGCCGGAAACGCCGATGTATCTCGATGGCGTGCTCGCCGACACGCCGTTGATTGGCGGACTCGAGCCGATGCTCGGCGACCTTCATCTCCGCCCGCTGACGGTGCTCGGCTTTCCCAACATGAGCCGTCCCGGCATCCTCGATGCGCTCAATCATCAGGATTTCGGCTATCGCTGGGTCACGCGCTTCATTTCGCTCGACAAGACCGACGCGACCAAGGTGCTGACCAAACTCCGGCGGCAGTGGTTCAACAAGCGCAAGTCGGTCACCGCGCTGCTGCGGGAGGTTCTCTACAACCAGCCCACCCAGCTGCTCGACAGCGATGCCGACAACAAGGTCGTCGATGCCGATCTCGCGCTCCAGGCGCTTGGCGGTGATCATGTCGCCTTCGGCTATCTCACCACCACCATCACCGTCGCCGATACCGACCGAGCGCATGCCGAGGAAAAAGTCCGCGCCGTCGAGCGGATTGTCAACGGGCTCGGCTTCACCGTGAAGCGCGAGGGCATCAATGCCGTGGAGGCGTGGCTGTCGAGCCTGCCGGGCCAAGCCTATGCCAATGTCCGACAGCCGCTGGTTCATACGCTCAACCTCGCTCACCTCATGCCGCTGTCGTCGGTATGGGCGGGGCCGACCGACAACCGACACCTCGCAGCACCTCCCTTGCTCCACGCCCAGACGGCGGGATCGACGCCGTTCCGGCTCTCCACGCATGTCGGCGATGTCGGACACATGCTCATTGTCGGTCCGACCGGGGCTGGAAAATCGGTGCTGCTGGCGCTGATCGCCCTGCAGTTTCGTCGCTACCACCAGGCTCAAGTGATCATATTCGATATGGGATTTTCCGCCCGGGCCGCCGTGCTCGCGATGGGCGGAAGTCACCACTCACTCGGGCCGCAACCCGAACATGGCGATGACGGCGGACTGAGCTTCCAGCCGCTGCGCTTCATTGAGGACGAGAGCGAGCGCGGATGGGCGGCGGACTGGATTGCCGCGCTCCTGTCGCACGAGAAGGTGGTCGTTACGCCCGAGATCAAGGAGGCGATCTGGTCCGCTCTGTGCAGTCTGGCAACCGCACCGGCGGAGGAGCGGACGCTGACCGGCCTCGGCATGGTGCTTCAGTCAAACATGCTCCGGACCGCGCTCAACGCCTACATGATCGACGGCGCCTATGGCGGTCTGCTCGACGCCGCCAAGGAGCGGCTGGCGCACGCCAGCGTGCAGTGCTTTGAAACCGAGGCTTTGATGCTGCGCAAGGGCGTCGTCGCGCCGGTGCTCACCTATCTGTTCCACCGCATCGAGAAGCGCTTCGACGGTCGACCGACCCTGCTCGTGCTCGATGAAGCATGGAGTCTGCTCGACGATCCCCTGTTCGCCGCACGCATCCGCGAATGGCTGAAGACGCTCCGCAAGAAGAACGTATCGGTCGTGTTCGCGACGCAATCGCTCGCCGACATCACCGAAAGCAGCATCGCACCGGCGATCATCGAAAGCTGCCCGCAACGCATCCTGCTGCCCAACGATCGGGCGATCGAGCCGCAGTCGCGCGCCGCCTATGAGCGCTTTGGGCTCAACGACCGACAGATCGAACTGGTCAGCCGGGCCACGCCCAAACGGCATTATTACCTGCAATCCGCACGCGGCAACCGGCTGTTCGAGCTCGGCCTGGGGCCGATCGCGCTGGCGCTATGTGGCGCCTCCGATCCCGCCAGTCAGGCGCGGATCGATGCGTTGCTCGCCGAACATGGCGCCACCGATTTCGCCGCGCACTTCCTGACTGACGCCGGTCTCGGCTGGGCCGCCGACCTGCTTGCCGAATTTGCCGATCCTCAAAGTGCAACCCGAGAGAAGGAGCTACCGCTGTGACCAGGCTGTCCCGCTTCGCGCGATCCACGACCGGCAAATATCTCATCGCATCCGCGCTCGCGCTGGCGGCAGCCGGATCACTCGGCATGGCGCTCACCGCGCAGCCCGTCCGAGCGCAGATCACCGTGTTCGACCCGACCAACTATTCGCAGAACATGCTGACCGCCGCGCGCACGCTCCAGCAGATCAACAACCAGATCCAGGCGCTGCAGAACCAGGCGGCGATGCTCACCAACATGGCGAAGAACCTCGAGCGGATCGACTTCCCTGAACTGCAGCGGCTCAATGCGACGATGCAGCAGATCGACCGGCTGATGGGCGAGGCGCAGGGCATCGATTTCCGGATCGACGGGATAGACGCGCAGTTCCGGCGGCTGTTTCCGCGGAGCTTCAACCGTGCGCTCACCGGAGACCAGCGCGTGATCGAATCCCGCGCCCGGCTGGACACCGCGATGGCGGCGTTCCATCGGACGATGCGCGTCCAGGCGCAGGTGGTCGGCAACGTCCAGGCCGATGCCGAGGCGCTGTCGGCGATCGTCGCCAGGAGTCAGGGCGCCGAAGGCGCGCTGCAGGTCGGGCAGGCGACCAACCAACTGCTCGCGCTCACCGCCAAGCAGCAGTTCCAGATCCAGCATCTGATGGCGGCGCAATACCGCGCCGAGGCGATCGAGCAGGCGAGGCGTGTCCAATCGCAGGCCGATGCGCGCGCCTCGACCACCAGGTTCCTCGGTTCCGGCTCGGCCTACACGCCATTGCCCCCTGGCCGATAGGCCTGGGCCGGACACGGGCGGCGCGGACTTCACCTCTCCGCTGCCGCCGCCGCGGGGTTGGTTTGCTCCCCTGGGCCAGCCCCGCGGCCACTTTCATCGCGTCAGGATCGTCATCGACATGAACGACCTCAATGTCATCGACCGCTTCATGGAGGCCTTCATCCGCTACATCGATAGCGGGTTCGGGTTGCTCGGTCCCGATGTCGCCTTCCTGACCGCGACGCTGATCGCGATCGACATCACGCTCGCCGGACTGTTCTGGGCGATGGGCGGCGAGCAGGACGTCATCGGCCGCTTTCTCAAGAAGATCCTCTATGTCGGCGCGTTCGCATTCATCCTGAACAGCTTTGCGACGCTCGCCGACATCATCTTTCGATCGTTTGCCGCGGCGGGACTGACCGCCGGCGGCGGCACCTTGTCGGCCGACGATCTGCTCAAGCCCGGTCGGCTGGCCGGAACCGGCTTCGAAGCGGCTTGGCCGCTGCTCGATCAGGTATCGAAGTTGTCGGGCTTCACCACCTTCTTCGATAATTTCCTGACGATCGCCGTGCTGCTGTTCGCCTGGGCGCTCGTCATCCTCGCCTTCTTCATCCTTGCGGTGCAGATGTTCGTCACGATTATCGAGTTCAAGCTGACCACGCTCGCCGGGTTCATCCTCGTCCCGTTCGCGCTGTGGAACCGAACCAGCTTCCTCGCCGAGCGGGTGCTCGGCAATGTCGTCTCGTCGGGGATCAAGGTGATGGTGCTCGCCGTCATCGTCGGCATCGGCGCCAACTTTTTCTCCGAGTTCGCCACAGCTCTGCAGGGACAGGAGCCGGATATCGGCCAAGCGCTGAGCCTGGTGCTGGCCTCGCTGACGCTGTTCGGGCTCGGCATCTTCGGCCCCGGTATCGCGTCGGGGCTGGTTGCCGGCGCGCCCCAGCTCGGCGCTGGCGCCGCGCTTGGTACCGCCGTCGGCGCGGCCGGCGTGACCGCGCTCGCCGGCGGCGCGGCGGTAGGTGCTGCGAGCGTCGCTGGTGGCGCGGCGCTCGGCGCGATCCGCGCCGGGACGGCGATGGGGTCCGCCGCATTGGCATCGTACCAGCTCGGTCAATCCGCCGCCGGGTCGTCCAGCGTCGGCGCCGGGATCGGCAGTATGGCGCGGGCCGCCGGGAACGCCGTCCGCCAGAAGGCAGGGAGCGCGCTTGGCATCTCCGCCGCCGTGCAATCCGGGCGCGATGCCGCTTGGTCGGCACTGAATGGCGAAGCATCCACACGCGGCGAGTCGCCGCAGGTTGGCGGCGACGCCGCCCCGTCGTGGGCGCGCTCGCTGCGGCGTCAACAGGATGCCCGTCACCACCGCCAAGTCGCCCTCCAAGCGCTTCGTGAAGGCGATCGCGGTGGTGCCTCTGCCGCCCCCGACATCAAGGAAAGAGAGGATTGATCCATGATCTTCAAGCGCAGCGTCCAGCGCTATGGACGCACTCCCGAACCCGAAACGCCTCACCAGCGCGCCGGCCAGCTGTGGGACGAGCGGCTCGGCTCCGCCCGCGTCCAGGCGCGCAACTGGCGCATGATGGCGTTCGGGACGCTGGCGCTCTCGACCGCGATGGCGAGTGCGCTGACCTGGCAATCGCTGCAGAGCCGCGTGACGCCCTATGTCATCGAGGTCGATCGGCTGGGCGAAGCGCGAGCGGTCACCGAAGCCGAGGCTGGCTACCGTCCGACCGATCCGCAGATCGCCTGGCATCTGGCGAAGTTCATCGAGAATGTCCGTTCGGTCTCGCTCGATCCGGTGCTGATGCGACGCAACTGGCTCGCCGCCTATGATTTCGTGACAGGGCGCGGCGCGCAATTTCTTGGCGATTATGCGCGTAGCGCGAAGCCATTCGCCGATATCGGTGAACGGACGGTGTCGGTGCAGGTGACCAGCGTCGTGAGGGCGTCCGACCGCTCGTTCCAAGTCAAATGGACCGAAACCGCTTACGAGCGTGGCAGCCAGGCCGGCGTGTCGCGCTGGACGGGCATCCTGACGGTGGTGACCAAACCGCCGGCATCGGCCGAGACGCTCAGAAAGAATCCGCTCGGCATCTATATCGAGGCGATCGACTGGAGCCGCGAGCTCGAACCGGCCGCCTTGTCGTCGCCTGCGGCGACGCCAGCGCCATCGCCACCGCCACCGCCGGCGAACCTGCCTCTTGGTTCGCCGCTCGATCCAAATCTCGCAATTCAGCCCAGCACTACCCCTGTCCTGGAGGCCCAACCATGACCCGCATCTTTGCCATCGCCGCGCTATCGACAACCGCATTCGCGTCGATCGTCGCTACTGAGCCATCGCTGGCGACGCCGGGACAAAGCGGCGGCGCGTCGCACGCTCACCCCACCGCGTCGGTCGCGAAGGTCGCCGCAGCAAACAAGGCGGCCACCGTTGAACCGGCACAGCAAAGTTTCATCAACGCCGTGCAGGTGTATCCCTATCACGAGGGCACGATCTACCGGGTCTACACCGCGCCTGAACGGGTAACCGACATCGCGCTCCAGCCCGGTGAAGTGCTCGGCGCGGTCGCCAGCGGCGATACGGTGCGCTGGGTGATCGGCGATACGACCAGCGGATCGGGCGACACCAAACGCACACACGTTCTGGTGAAGCCTTTCGCCGCCGGTCTGTCCACCAATCTGGTCATCACTACCGACCGGCGCAGCTATCATCTCCAGCTCACCAGTACTGGCAAGACCGCGATGGCGGGCCTGTCCTGGTCCTATCCGCAAGATGCGCTCATCGCCCTCGAGCGCGCCCAAGCCAGAGCGGAAGCTGCCGCACCTGTCGCAGCCGGCCTCCAGCTCGAGCAGCTCGACTTCAACTATGCTGTATCGGGCGATCGTCCCACGTGGCGGCCGCTCCGCGCATTCGATGATGGACGTCAGACCTTCATCGAGTTTCCGGCAACGCTCGCGGTCGGCGAAGCGCCGCCGCTGTTCCTCGTGGACGGCAACGGCGAGGCGCAACTGGTCAACTACCGCGTCAAAGGCCGCTTCTACATCGTCGATCGGCTGTTCGACGTAGCCGAGCTTCGCCTCGGAACCAAGGAGCAGACGGTCGTACGTGTCACGCGGATTGCGGCCGAGAAGCGCGCCCGGAGGGGCTCATGACCGGAGCCGCTAAGCCAGCGACGGATGAGCAGGCACCGCGCGCTCCCAAGCTCGACCCCGAGAGTTTCGCCCTGCGGGCCCCGCCGGCGCGCGCGATCCGGTTCAGGCGGGGCGCGGTGGTTGCCATCGCTGCAATCGCCTCGGTCAGCATCATCGCCACTACGTGGTTCGCGCTGACGCCAGCCGCGCGACAGATCGCGGGCCAGGCCGCCGACTCCAGTGTCACGGTGAAGGCACCGGCGGATACGCTGAGCGCGCTTCCGGCCAGCTATGGCGATGTTCCCAAGCTTGGTCCGCCGCTACCCGGCGATCTCGGACGGCCTATTCTCGAACATCAGCGCGCAATGGCGACCGAAACGGCGAGCGGATATGCCGGGCGCGCCGAACAGGCCGCCATCGCAGAGCGCGAGCAGCTCGTCGCCGAACTGAAGGTCGCGAGGGAATCCGGTCTGCTGGTTCAATCGGGAAGCGGCGCGCCTCCATGGGTCGAGCCCGCGGATGCTGTCGCGGCTGGAGCGACTGTCGCTTCCGCGCCCGCACCATTGGCCATCGATCCCAACCGTGATGCGAACGCCCGGCAACGGAAAGCCGATTTCGTCGGCGCCCAGGCAAATGGTGGCGACGTCAATCCGCAGGTCCTTCGACCGGCGTCGTCGCCTTACATGCTGTCTGCGGGCAGCGTGATCGCTGCTAGTCTGATCACAGGACTTCGCTCCGA
Source organism: Sphingomonas gilva (assembly GCF_003515075.1). GTDB lineage: Bacteria > Pseudomonadota > Alphaproteobacteria > Sphingomonadales > Sphingomonadaceae > Sphingomonas > Sphingomonas gilva. The sequence continues at coordinate 432,625 of NZ_QWLV01000002.1, read as the reverse complement.
CATTCCTGGTCTGGTGACTGCGCAGGTCACCGAACGCGTGTTCGACAGCGCCACCGGGCGTATCGAACTCATCCCGCAAGGCGCCCGCCTGATCGGCAGCTATGACAGCGTCGTCGCCTTCGGTCAGCGCCGGGCGCTTGTCGTGTGGCAACGGATCATCATGCCCGATGGCAGTTCGCTGACGCTCGACAATGTCCCGGCGACCGATCCTTCGGGCTATGCCGGACTTGCCGACAAGGTCGATTTCCACACCTGGACCCTGCTCAAGGGTGTGGCGCTATCGACGCTGTTGGGTGTGGGCTCCAACCTGACTTTCAGCGGCGAGAGCGATCTTGTCCAGGCAATCCGTGAATCCACGCAGCAGAACGCATCGCAGGCGGGCGATCAACTGACATCGCGCAACCTGCAGATCCAGCCGACGATCACTATCCGACCTGGTGCCCCGGTACGGCTGGTGATCCACCGCGATCTGATCCTCGCACCATGGAAAGGATAGGAAAATCATCATGTCGGAATTGAAACTTCCGCGTTTGCCCGACCGAAAGCCTGTCAAACTGACCATCGCCGTGCTGCCCGAATTGCATCAGGCCCTGCTGGATTATGCCGGCGTGTATGCCGAGGTCTATGGTGAGGAGGAATCGGTGAGCGAACTGATTCCGGCAATGCTGGCAGGCTTCCTCGCGAGCGACCGTGTGTTCGCCAAGGCCAGAAAGACGGACCGAGCGAGCTCGTGAGCTTGCTTGTATGGGTGGCCTCGATCCCGAACTGGCTGAACTCATAAAAGCCCTTGCACGCGCCGCGGTATCGCGCGACCGTGCCGCTAGGAAAACGGCGCGGCGACCGCAAACGGAGCAATGTTCTCCTCCGTCACCGCGCGAAGGTGATCGGGATGCGCACGCTAATATACGCACGCTACAGCAGCCAGCTGCAAAACAGTCGTTCGATTGAAGATCAGGTCCGCGTCTGCATGGAGCGAGCGGCCAGCGAAGGCTGGCAGGTTGTCGACACTTTCAGCGATGCTGCAATCGGAGGCGCCGCAGGCACCTCCAAGCGCCAGCGGCCAGGGATGAGCGCGCTTCTGGCGCGCGTCGAGGTCGGCGATATCGAGCAGGTGCTCGCCGATACAACGAGCAGGATCGCGCGCAATCAGGGTGATGCCCATCACATCCGCGACCGGCTCAATTTCTGCGGCGCCCGGCTCTTCACGCTGGGCGATGGCGAGATTGATGCGTTCAAGGGCGCGATCAAGGGCCTCCTTGACGAGCAGCAGCGCAAGGAACTCGCCCACAACATCAAGCGGGCACAGCGCGGTCGAGTGGCCGAAGGCCGCGCGCCGGCCGGGCTCGCCTATGGCTATCGAACTGCCAATCGCATCGACGATCGCGGGCGCTTCATTCGTGGCTTAAGGGAGATCGATCCCGATGAAGCGGAGGTCATTCGGCGCATTTTTCGCGAGTATGCCGCTGGCCAGTCCGTGCGCGCGATCGCCGAACGTTTGAATTCCGATCGCATCCCCGGACCACGGGGCGGGCTTTGGAAAGGGTCGACGATCATCGGCGGCAAGAAGCGCGGTGATGGCACTCTGCGCAATCGGCTTTACGTCGGCGAACTCGTTCACAACCGGACGAGCAAGGTCGTCGAGCCGATGAGCAGGACGGTTCGCATCAGACCCAACGAGAACGACACCTGGTTGGTACAGGCAGTCCCGGAGCTTCGAATCGTCGAGCAGAACCTTTGGGATCGCGTTCAGGAACAACTTGAAGCTCGAACGATAATCCAGCCTGAGCAGCAGCGCCGACCGAAACATCTGTTGTCGGGAATGGGCAAATGCGGCGTTTGCGGCAGTGGGTGGATCAGAATCAGGTCCGGCTTCTGGGGATGTGCGGGTGTCCGCGACGGTGCCGGCTGCTCGAACACCCGAATTATCAGCGACGATCGTTATGAAACGCGCGTGCTCACAGGGTTGCAGGAGCGACTACTGGATCCGGATGCGGTGGATCTTTTTGTGCGTGAGTACCAGGAGGAGAGCATTCGGCGCGATCGCGAGGAGGGACGCAATCGCTTGAGGCTCGAGCGAAAGCTCGCGACGGCGCACCGACAGATGAACCGTCTTGTCGATGCTATCGCTGACGGCGGAAAGACTTTTCCGCAAGTGAAGGAGAAGATGTACGCCGCGCGCGAAGAAATCGCTGCCTGCACCGAGGGGCTGGCGGCGATCGAAGGTGAGCGCGTCATTGCCTTGCACCCAAAGATTGCCGCTGACTATCGGCGCGAAGTCGCGGCACTGAATCGCGCCTTGAAAAGCGACCAGACAGAGGAAACGCGCGAAGAAGTAATCCCCCGATTGCGCGCGCTAATCGACTCGATCGTCCTGACGCCGGCAGCGAAAGGCAGAGGAGTCGATATTGAGATTGGCGGCCGTCTCGCGAGAATGATCGAATTGGCCACGGGGCGACCTCTCGATGACCAAGGTATGTTAGCCATGGAGCGGGTGAGGGGAATCGAACCCCCGTCGTAAGCTTGGGAAGCTTCTGCTCTGCCATTGAGCTACACCCGCGCGCCGGATCAGCGCCATGCCCAATCCGGCGGTGCAGGTCAACGCCGTGCTAGCGGGGCGTTCGTTCCTCGTGCCGCGGCGATACGAAGGGAGGCATGCGGCCGGCGACGCGCGACCGGTCGACGAACTGGTGCTTCAGCGCAGCGCCGACATGCAGCACGACCAGCGCGAGAGTGATCTTCACCAGCAGCTCGTGCACCTCGCCCGACGCATCGCCGGCATCCTCGGACAGTCCCGGGATCAGCGGCAGACGCAGGCCGAGCGCCAGCCCCGTCGTCGCCGAATCCGCTCCGCCCGAAACGGCGGCGAGACCGGTCAGCGGCAGCGCGATGAGAAGGAAATAGAAAGCGCGGTGGTTCCACACCGCGGCGATCCGTTCCCAGCGCGGCAGCCCGGGCGGGAAGGGCGGGGGCTTGTGCATCAGCCGCCAGACGAGCCGCAGGATCGCGAGCAGCAGGATCAGCGCGCCGATCGTCTTGTGCCATTCGAACCATTGCCCGCGCTCCGGCCCGCGCTCCATGCCGTGGAAGGTGAAGCCGATATAGACCTGCGCGATCACCACCAGCGCGGTGATCCAATGGAGCGCGATCGCGACGTTGTTGTAGCGCAGCAATACATCCGGCTGCGGTTCTGCCTCGGGTACGGTCGCCATGCCTGCCTCCTCTGCCGGCGGATCAACGCCGCGCGCGCGCCTTTTTTCCCGGGCGGATGATTATCACGGCCGTCAGGCGATGCGGAAGTGGCTGAGGAAGGGGGCGAGCCGCCACTCCATCGGCCCGCAGCTGGTCTGCGCCGGCATCACGCCGAGCATCGACTTGATCGAAGCGTCGCACATGACGGTCGCGAAGAACAGCTGGACCGCCGATTCGGGATCGTCGATCGCCGCCTGGCCTTGCGCGGTCCATTCGCGGAAGCAGGCCGCGAGCTGCTCGGCCGCGCCCGAATTCATGTCCTCGTGAAACGCGCGGCCGAACTCGGGATGGGCCAGGCTTTCGCCGATGACGATGCGCAGCAGCGCCACCGAACGCGGATCGGTGACGAAGGCGTAGCATTGACGGGCGTAGCGCAGCAGCGTCTCCGCCGGCGTCTCGCCCTTGGGTATGTCGAGCAGCCCGCCCATCCCCTCGTCGCGCCAGCGATAGACCACGGCGCGCAGCAGACCCTGCTTGTTGCCGAACAGTTCGTAGACCGTCGCCAGCGACCCGCCCGACCGGCGCACGATCGCGCCAAGGCTGACCCGGTCGAACCCTTGTTCGAGGAACATCTCCTCGGCAGCGTCCAGTATCGCGCGGCGGCGTTCCTCGCGCCGTGTGTCGCTGGTCCGCGTCGTCTCGTCGCGTGGCGTGTCGATCTCGGCCTCCAAGCTTTCCCTCCCCCAACTTTCTATTTGACCTGTAATGTACGTTACATTACCGGCGCGCTGCAACTGCGAAATGAGTTGGTCGAACGTCTCCGTCATGCCTGACGTGACTCGAACGCACGCGAACAGGGAAGCCATCTTTATGCACCGGCCGACGACCTTCAGGACCCTTGGCCTCGCCACGGCCGGAGCGCTGCTGCTCGCCGGGTGCGGCGGGGCGGAAGCGCCGCCGGCGCCGCCCCCGCCCGAGGTCACGGTCCACACCGTCACCCCCGAGGACGTGACCAACGTCGTCGAGCTGCCAGGCCGCGTGCAGGCAATCCGCACCGCGGAGGTGCGCGCGCGCGTCAACGGCATCGTCCAGCGCCGGCTGTATAACGAGGGCAGCGACGTGCGCGCCGGGCAGGCGCTGTTCGCGATCGATCCGCGCGAGCTGCGCGCCAGCCTCAATGCGGTGCAGGCGACGCTGGCGCGCGCGCGGGCCAACGCGGCGAACGCGCAGCAGGTGGTCAATCGCTACAAGGGGCTCGTCGCCGATCAGGCGATCAGCCGCCAGGAATATGACGCGGCGATCGCCCAGCTGCGCACCGCCGAGGCCGATGTGGCGAATGCGCGCGCGCAGGTGCAGAGCGCGCAGCTGAACCTCAACTATGCGACCGTGACCTCGCCGATCGCGGGCCGTTCGGGCCGCGCGCAGGTGACCGAGGGCGCGCTGGTCAGCGCCGCAGAGGGCACGCTGATGACCACGGTCGAGCAGATCGACCGGGTATACGTCAATTTCGGCCAGTCGAGCGCCGATCTGCTCAACATCCGCCAGGACATCCAGTCGGGCAAGCTCAAGCTGCCCGACATCAACCGCGTGGCGGTGAACCTGGTCCTTGAGGACGGCAGCACCTACGCCATGACCGGCTATCTCGATTTCCTCGGGCTTTCGATCGATCAGCAGACCGGCACCGCCGCGCTGCGCGCCGAATTCCCCAATCCGCAGCGGTTGCTGGTCCCCGGCCAGTTCGTCCGCGCGCGGATCCAGGCCGGCACCCGGCCGGACGGGATGCTGGTGCCGCAGCGCGCCGTGCGCATCGCGCAGGACGGCGCGACGGTGATGGTGCTCGGCCAGGGCAACAAGGCCGAGGCGCGCAAGATCAAGGTCGGCGAGATGCAGGGCGGCGATTGGGTGGTGACCGATGGGCTGAAGGCCGGCGACAAGGTGATCGTCGACGGGCTGCAGAAGGTGCAGCCCGGCCAGCCGGTGAGCGTGGCCAAGCCCGGCGGGCCGCCCCCGTCCGCGCAGCGCCAGCAACCCGCACCGGCGCGCTGAGGTCCGGATCATGGCACCCCGCTTCTTCATCGATCGGCCCATCTTTGCCTGGGTGATCGCGCTCGCCATCCTGCTGTCGGGCTTCATCGCGCTGCGCTCGCTGCCGATCGAGCAATATCCCAGCGTCGCGCCGCCTTCGCTGACGATCGCCGTGACCTATCCCGGCGCCGACGCATCGGTGCTGGAGCAGAACGTCACCCAGGTGATCGAGCAGCAGCTGAACGGCGTCGAGGGCTTCCTTTACATGGCGTCGTCCAGCCAGTCGAACGGCACCGCGTCGATCACCGTCACCTTCGAGGCGGGAACCGACATCGATACCGCGCAGATGAACGTGCAGAACAAGATCAGCGCGATCGAGCAGCGGCTGCCCGAAGAGGTGCGCAGGCAGGGCATCCTCGTCACCAAGGCCAATGCTGGCTTCCTGATGATCATGGCGATCACCTCGAAGAGCGGGAACACGCCGACGCTGGAACTGGGCAATTTCGCCTCGACCCGCATCGTCGATGAGCTGCGCCGGGTGGAAGGCGTGGGCGACGTCCAGTCGTTCAGCTCCGAATACGCCATGCGCATCTGGCTCGATCCGGACAAGCTGGCGAGCTACGGCCTGTCGCCGGCCGACGCGCTCGCCGCGGTGCAGGAGCAGAACAGCCAGTCGCCGGGCGGCCAGCTCGGCGACCAGCCGCTCGCCGAAGGGTCGGAACTCAACGCGACGATCCGCACGCAGGACCGCTTCACCACCGCCGAGCAATTCTCCCAGATCATCCTGCGCGCCAATCCCGACGGGTCGTCGGTGCGGCTGGCCGATGTCGCGCGGGTCGAGCTGGGCGCCCAATCCTATCTGTTCAACACCGAGCTGAACGGAAAGCCGATGGCCGGCCTTGCCGTCCAGCTCACCCCCGGCGCCAATGCGCTGGCGGCGGCGGCGGGAATCCGCGAACGGATGGCCCAGCTCGAGCCGACCTTCCCGCCCGACATGACCTGGTCGATCCCCTATGACACCACGCCCTTCATCTCGGTGTCGGTCGAGGAGGTGGTCATCACCCTTATCGAGGCGATGGCGCTGGTCTTCCTCGTCATGCTCTTGTTCCTGCAGAATCTCCGTGCGACGCTGATCCCGACCATCGTCGTGCCGATCGCGCTCGCCGGCGCGTGCCTGGGGCTGTGGCTGTTCGGCTTCTCGATCAACGTGCTGACCCTGTTCGGCATGGTCCTCGCCATCGGCATCCTCGTCGACGACGCGATCGTCGTGATCGAGAATGTCGAGCGGATCATGCGCGACGAAGGCCTGCCGCCCTATGAGGCGACGGTGAAGGCGATGACGCAGATCACCTCTGCGATCATCGGCATCACGCTGGTGCTGATCGCGGTGTTCATCCCGATGGCCTTCTTTCCGGGATCGACCGGCGGCATCTATCGGCAATTCTCGGTGACGCTGGCGATTTCGATCGCGGTCTCGGCGCTGCTCGCGCTGACGCTGACGCCGGCCCTGTGCGCCACCTTCCTCAAGCCGCACGATCCCGCGCACGGCCAGGACCGCAACGTGGTGACGCGCACCGCCAACCGCTTCTTCGTCCGATTCAACACCTGGTTCGGCCGCACGACCGATCGCTACCAGTCTACCGTCGGGCGCATCCTGGCGCGGCCGCTCAGGTTCCTCGCGGTGTTCGCGCTGCTGTTCGGATTGACCGTGGTGCTGTTCAACCGGCTGCCGGGCGGCTTCCTGCCGCAGGAGGACCAAGGCTACCTGGTCACCGTCGTCCAGGCCCCGCCGGGCGCCACGACCGAGCGCACGAATGTCGCCATCGAGCAGATGAAGGACTTCTACGAAGCGCAGCCCCAGGTCGACAACATGGTCGTCGTGCGCGGCTTCAGCTTCTTCGGCCAGGGGCAGTCGAGCGCGATCTCGTTCATCTCGCTCCATCCCTGGGAAGAGCGCAAGGGCGAGGAGAACAGCGCGCAGACCATCGCCGGCAAGGCGATGGGCGTGCTGATGGGCATCAAGGAGGCGATGGTCTTCTCGCTCGCCCCGCCCTCGATCCCGGAGCTGGGCACCGCGAGCGGCTTCACCATGAAGCTGGAGGATCGCACCGGCCGCGGGCAGGAGGCGCTGCTCGCCGCACGCAACCAGCTGCTCGGCCTCGCCGCGCAGAGCAAGGTGGTGGTCGGCGTGCGGCCCGAGACGCAGGAGGATGCGCCGCAGCTGCGCGTCGATATCGATCGGGTCAAGGCGCGCGCGCTGGGTCTGTCGATCGCCGATGTGAACGCCACGCTCGCGATCACCTTCGGCTCGGCCTATGCCAACGACTTCACCCGCGATGGCCGCATCCTGCGCGTGCTGCTGCAGGCGGACGCGCCGGCGCGGATGACGCCCGAGGACATCCTCGACCTGCGCGTGCGCAGCGCGGACGGGCAGATGGTGCCGTTCGGATCGTTCACCACGGTCGGCTGGACCGCAGGCCCGCCGCAGCTGCAGCGCTATAACGGCTATCCGGCGGAGACCATCTCGGGTGAGGCGGCGCCGGGCTATTCGACCGGCCAGGCGATGGCCGAGATGGCGCGGCTCGCCGAGCAGCTGCCCGAAGGTTTCGGATTCGAATGGACCGGCATCAGCTATGAGGAGCAGCAGAGCGCCGGCCAGATCGGCCTGTTGCTCGGCCTGTCGCTGGTGGTCGTCTTCCTGCTGCTCGCCGCGCTCTACGAAAGCTGGGCGATTCCGCTGGCGGTGCTGCTGGTGGTGCCGCTGGGCGTGCTCGGCGCGGTGCTGTTCTCGATGATCCGGGGGCTTTCGGCCGACGTCTATTTCAATGTCGGCCTGATCACCATCATCGGCCTGTCGGCGAAGAACGCGATCCTGATCACCGAATTCGCCATCGAGGCCGAGGCGGAGGGCAAGTCGCCGCTGGAGGCGACGATGGAGGCGGTCAAGCTGCGGCTCAGGCCGATCATCATGACGTCGATGGCGTTCATCCTCGGCATGGTGCCGCTGGTGATCGCGAGCGGCGCGGGCGCCGCCAGCCGCATCGCGGTGGGATCGGGCGTGATGGGCGGGATGATCACCGGCACCCTGCTCGGCATCTTCTTCATCCCGCTCTTCTATCTGTCGGTGCGCACCTTCGTGTCGCGCAAGCGCCCGCCCGCGCCGAGCGAAAATCCCCATGAAGCGAGAGAGGCGGAAAGTCATGCGTAGGGCGATCCTCCTCGCCGCCACGGCGATGCTCGGCGGGTGCCAGCTCGCCCCGCCGCACGAGCGGCCCGCACTGCCGACGGCCGGCGGCTATCCGGCCGCCTATGCCGGCGACGTGACGCTGGGCGTGCGCGCGACCGAGATCGGCTGGCGCGATTTCTTCGCCGATCCCCGGCTCGACCAGCTCGTCGATGCCGCGCTCGAACGTAACCGCGACCTCGCGGTGTCGGTCGCCCAGATCGAGGAGGCGCGGGGCCAGTACCGCATCCAGGATTCGGCCCGGCTGCCCCAGCTAGGCGCGACCGCGGACGCGACGCGCAGCCGCGTGCCCGGCGCCGATCTCGGCGTGCCGGGGGCGGGGGCGATCACCGCCAACCGCTATTCGATCGGCGTAGGCGTGACCGGCTTCGAGCTCGATTTCTGGGGTCGGGTGCGCAACCTCTCCGAAGCCGCCCGTTCCGAATATCTCGCGACGATCCAGGCCGAACGCGCCTTCCGCCTCGCGCTGATCCGCGACGTCGCCTCGACCTATTTCGCCGCTCGCGAGGCGGAAGAGCGCATCGCGCTCGCCGAGGCGACGGTGAAGAGCCGGCAGGAAGGGCTGCGCATCGCCAGAAGGCGGCTCGATGCCGGCGTCACTTCCGCGCTCGACTTCCGCCAGGCCGAATCGCTCCTCACCCAGGCCGAGACCGAGCTGGCCGCCGTCCGCCTGTCCAAGGCGCAGAGCGACAATTTCCTGACCGTGCTGACCGGCGGCCCGATCGCCGAGCCGCTGCCCGCGGCGCTGCCGCTGGCGCAGCAGAAGAGCGGCCCGACGATCGCGGCGGGTCTGCCGTCGGACCTGATGGTGACGCGCCCCGACGTGCTCGCGGCGGAGGAGCGGCTGCGCGCCGCGCGAGCCAATATCGGCGCCGCGCGCGCGGCCTTCTTCCCGTCGATCTCGCTCACCGGCAGCGCGGGTTTCGCCTCCAGCGAACTCGACGGCCTGTTCGGCGGCGACAGTTTCACCTGGAGCTTCGGCCCCTCGATCAGCCTGCCGATCTTCGATTGGGGCGAGCGCCAGGGCAATTTGACCGTCGCCCGGGCGCGCGAGAACATCGCCGTCGCGACCTATGAGCGCACCGTTCAGGGCGCCTTCCAGGAGGTCGCCGACGCGCTCGCCGGCCGCCGCTTCCTCGCCGATCAGGTGGCGGCGCAGCAGCGCGCGGTCGAGGCGCAGCGCGCGATCGCGAACCTCGCGCGCATCCGCTACCGCGAGGGCGTCGCCAACTATCTCGAAGTGCTCGACGCCGAACGCAACCTGTTCGCCGCCGAACAGGCGCTGATCAGCGTGCGCCGCAGCGAGCTCGACAATCTCGTCTCGCTCTACGTCGCGCTCGGCGGCGGGCTGAACGAGACCGCGGCAGTACCCCTACAATAGAGCTACTCCCCTCCCTGCTGGCAGGGACGGGTTAGGGGTGGGTGCGCGCGTCTGCGCGCCCAAAAGACTCCCGCTCCCGCGACGCAGCGCCGATCGGGGCATCGAGCCCCGACCGGCGCTAGACCCACCCCTTAATCCCCTTCCTTGCAGGGAGGGGAAAGGTTGGTCCGCCAATAAGCTTCACGGCTTCTTGACCATTGCCGCGCTAGGCAGCGCGGATGTTTCAGGATTTGTCGATCGGACGCCGGGCCAGGGCCAAGGCCGATCCGCGCCCGGCTTCGGCCGTGTCGACCGGTGTCGGCGTCGCGGGGCTGATCGGATTTGCCGTCTGGCTGCTGATCGCCCGCCATTACGGCATGGACGGCCCCTTCGCCGGCCTTGCCAACCTGGTCGCGATCGGGCTGCCGATGGTCGCCTGGTCGCTGATCGTCGACAAGGTGCACCGCAATCCCTCGACCGGCATCGATTGGTCGCGACGCACGCCGCTCGCCGAAACGCTCGACATCTCGTTGACCAAGCTCGCCGGGCTGTGGGTGACCTGGGGCGCGATCGCCGTCTTCTACGCGGTCGGCCGCTGGTATTGGCAGGGCCAGTATGAATTCGCCATGTGGTGCTTCCAATGGGCGGCGCCGGCGGTCTTCGCCGTCTCGATCCCCTATGTCATCTGGCTCGACCGCAAGCTCGTCGAGCCGCGCGACGGCGCCTGGGCGCTGGGCGCGTGGCTGATCGGGCAGGGGCGCGCGGAGGAGCGCGAGGCGATCTTCAACCACCTGCGCAGCTGGGCGGTGAAGGGCTTCTTCCTCGCCTTCATGCTTTCGATCGTGCCCGGCGGCTTCGGCGACATCGTCCGCTGGAATCCGTCGGCGGCGCTCGCCGATCCCGGCCAGATGGCGATGTTCCTGATCACCACAATGTTCGTCATCGACGTCGCCTTCGCGACCGTCGGCTATATGCTGACGATGCGCCCGCTCGACGCGCATATCCGCACCGCCAATCCCTATGCCGCGGCATGGATGGCGGCGCTGATCTGCTATCCGCCCTTCATCCTGATGGGGCCGGGCGGGCCGCTCGACTATCATGTGGCGAGCGCCGAGTGGATCACATGGTTCGCCGGCAGCCCGCGCTGGCTGGCGCTATGGGGCGCGGTGCTGGTCGCGCTCACCGCGATCTACGCCTGGGCGACCGTCGCCTTCGGCCTGCGCTTCTCGAACCTCACCCATCGCGGCATCCTGACCCACGGCCCCTATGCCTGGACGCGGCACCCCGCCTATTGGAGCAAGAACGCCTTCTGGTGGATCGCCGGGTTGCCGCTCATCACCACCAACGGCAGCCTGGTCGACGCCGCGCGCAACACGATCATCCTCGCAGTGGTCAGCGGCGTCTATTACTGGCGCGCCAGGACCGAGGAGCGCCACCTGAACGCCGATCCCGCCTACCGCGAATATAGCGAGTGGATAGACCGCAACGGGCTGTGGGCTAGGCTGACCAAATGACCGTCGCCCCTGCGCAGGCAGGGGCCTCGGGCGGCATATGCGAGGGCGGATGTGCCACAAACCTATCGGCCCCTGCCTGCGCAGGGGCGACGATGGGGATCAGAACTTCGTCTCTTCGTAGATACAGCAGACATTGCCGTCCCACGGGCCGGCATAATGGTCGAGCAGCACCTGCGCGGGCACCTTGCCGCTGCGCACCACCTCGCGCAGCGGGTCGAGGAAGCCCGTCTCGCTGTCGCCCGATGCGTTCATCCGCCCGCGCGCGTTGAGGCCGCTGGCGGCGATGTCGAGCACCTCGCCGGCAATGTCCCTGAGCTTGCCGCCACCCGGCAGCGGCGCATCGAGCGCCAGCTTCGGCACCGCGTTCCTGAGCGCCTCGCGGTCCGCCATCGACCAGCCCTTGACCAGGTCCCACGCCGCGTCGAGCGCCGCGTCTTCGTAGAGCAGCCCGACCCACAAGGCCGGCAGCGCGCAGATGCGCCCCCACGGCCCGCCATCGGCGCCGCGCATTTCGAGGAAGGTCTTCAGCCGCACCTCGGGAAAAGCGGTGGAGAGGTGATCGGCCCAGTCGTCGAGTGTCGGTTTCTCGCCCGGCAGCACGCCCAGCCGCTCGTCGAGGAAATCGCGGAAGCTGAGGCCCGCCGCATCGATATAACGGCCGTCGCGATAGACGAAGTACATCGGCACATCGAGCGCATAGTCGGCATAACGCTCGTAACCGAAACCCTCCTCGAACACGAAGGGCAGCATGCCGGTGCGCGCCGGATCGGTGTCCGACCAGATATGGCTGCGATAGGAAAGGTAGCCGTTGGGCTGCTTTTCGGTGAACGGCGAATTGGCGAACAGCGCGGTGGCGAGCGGCTGCAACGCCAGGCCAACGCGGAACTTCTTCGCCATGTCGGCCTCGGACGCATAGTCCAGATTGACCTGGATCGTGCAGGTCCGAAGCATCATGTCGAGCCCAAGCGAGCCCACCCGCGGCATATGATTGAGCATGATGCCGTAGCGCCCCTTGGGCATCACCGGCAGATCCGCGCGCGCCTTGTCCGGCCACATGCCTAGGCCGAGAAAGCCGAGGCCCAGCCGCTCGCCCACCGCCTTGACCTGCTCCAGATGGCGCCCGGTCTCGGCGCAGGTTTCGTGCAGGTTCTCGAGCGGCGCGCCGGACAGCTCGAGCTGGCCCGCCGGCTCCAGGCTGACATTGCCGTCCGGTCCGGCGAGCGCGATGACGTTGCCGTTCTCCTCGATTCCCGTCCAGCCGAACTCGGTCAGCCCCAGCAGCAGATCGCGGATACCGCCGGGCTCGTCATAGGAAGGGGCGCGCCAGTCGCTGGTGCGATAGACGAACTTCTCGTGCTCGGTGCCGATGCGCCAGCGCTCGCGCGGCTTCTCCCCGCGCGCGAAGCTCTCGATCAGCTGGGCGCGGCTCTCGATGAGCGGAGCGTTCTGCTTCGCAACGGTCTTCGTGCTCATGCCGCCCCCTAGCTTCGTCGTTCGCCAAGCGCCAGCGGCGATGGTTTACGCGATATTTACCCTGTCAGGCGCATCAGATTGGGGGTGGGGACGGGTTTGGCAAGCAGGGCCGCGCTGGGCGCGGGCGCGATCGGGCTGGCGCTGCTGGGCGCGGGCACGGCGCATGCCGATTGCGCGGCGAACCAGCGCTACAATTTCAGCTTCGCCAGCCGTCCGGCGGCGACTCTCAACTACGGCTCCAGCTACAACTACACCGCGACCAACGGTCTTGGCGCAAGCCAGAATCTCACGATGGCGCTGGCGCAGAACGGTCTGAGCTCGACCGAGGTCAACAACCAGGACCTGCCCAATATCTCCACCCTGATCAACGACGGCAGCGGCCGCTCGCTGGTGCTGGGCGGCATCTTTGGTGGGCGCACCTCGGATATTTTCTCGAATACGCGCACCATTCGCGCGACCTTCACCTTCGCGACGCCCATCCGCGATTTCACCATGACGGTGCACGATATCGACTATGCCCATGACCAGTATCGCGACTGGTTCGCCGTGGTCGGCCGCAACGGCAGCGGAAACTATGTCGCGAGCATGACGACGCCCTTCGGCACCGCCAACGGATCGGGGGACCACAGCGACAATGATTCCGCGCTCAGGTTCGGGCCCGAAACAACCCCCTACGATATCGATGCGCGCGCGGCGGTCGGCACCGGGGCCAGCGACAACAACGGCAATGACGGCAACATCACGCTGAGCTTCGTCGAGCCGGTGACCAGCGTCGAGATCCGCTACGGCAACTATCCTTATTCGGGCTGGGGCGACAATTCGACCGGCCAACAGGGGGTGGGCATCGACGGTCTGAGCTTCTGCCCGATGCCCCAGCTGACCGTGGTCAAGAGCTCGACTCCCTATGTGACGGCGGGCGGCGACCCCAACCGCTTCAACATCCCCGGCGCGGACGTGATCTACGCCATCACGCTCGCCAACACCGGCGGCAGCGCCGCCGAGTTGAACGGCGTGGTGCTGACCGACATCCTGCCCGCCAACATGACCTATTATAACGGCGATTTCGACGGCGCCGGGCCGGTGGTGGGACCGTTCGACATCGCCTTTGGCGGCGGCACGACCGCCAGCACCGGCAGCGTCGAATTCTCCAACAACGGCGGGTCGAGCTATGGCTACATCCCAGGCGCGGGCTATGACGCCGCGGTGGATGCGATCCGCATGTCGGCCGTCGGCACCGTCCCTCCCGGCGGGAGCGCGACGGTGCGCTTTCGGGCGCGGATTGATTAGCAGCGAAAGTTGCGCACGTTGGTCTTTCAAGGCAATCTGCCCTCGTGAAGTTGTTGGAAAAAGAAAGAAGGCGGCTCAGGCGCAAATACCTGAAGAAGGTCGCTCATCGTGGATTCAACTATCATGCCTACGACAAATGGCTGGATTGGGAGTTTGCGAGGACGGGCATCCCGCTCCTGCCTGGGGCCATAGTCAGCTACGCGGATGGACTAACAACGGCGGCGACTATTCTCTTGGCTGCGGGCGCGCCTTTCAGCCTTTTCTGGTTCGGGTTCGTCATGTGGACGTGGCTGTCGGTCGCTGCACGCTTGAGCGATAAGCAATATATGCTCGTCACCCGGAAGCTATTATCCAAGGAGTACAGTCGGTAAGTGAGCTTCCGCTCTCGGAATTTCGGCTCAACCTTTACCGATCTTTGTCCAATCCCCCGCCGCGGCCATCCATAGCGTCACCGCTGCCGCCGCCGCGGTTTCGGCGCGGAGGATGCGGGGGCCGAGCGTGATGCCGACCGCATCGGTCAGCGCGCGGATTGCCTCGCGTTCCTCGGGATCGAAGCCGCCTTCGGGGCCGATCAGGATCGCGGCCGGGCCGCTCCGCGCGCGCATCGCTTCGAATGCCGGCTCGCCGCCGGTCTCGTCGGCGAAAAAGAGCGTCCGCCCCGCCGGCCAGGCTGCGAGCAGCGCGGAGAGCTTGACCGGCTCGGCCAGTTCGGGGATCGCGGTGCGGCCGCATTGCTCGGCCGCCTCGATCATGTGCGTGCGCAGCCGATCGGTATTGACGCGGTCGATCACCGTGCGGCGGGTCACGACCGGCGCCAGCCGCGCGACGCCCAGCTCGCAGGCCTTCTCAGCCACCCAGTCGATCCGCCCCTTCTTGATCGGCGCGGCGACCAGCCACAGGTCCGGCGCGCGTTCGACGTCGCGCAGCTTCGCCTCGACGCGCAGGACAAGGTCGCGCTTGCCGATCGTCTCGGTCACCGCCAGCCATTCGCCCGAACGGCCGTCGAACAGCTTGACCGGCTCGCCCGCCTTGGTCCTCAGCACCGACAGCAGATAGTGCGCCTGTCCGCCCGCCACCTGCATCATCGCGCCTTCGGCGAGCGGCTGCTCGACGAACAGGCGCGGGGTGGATTGCGGCGGCCAGGCGGGAACGGCGGTCATGCGCCCGGCTGTAGCGCGGAACGCGGCGAAAGCCGAATACGGACGGTCAGCCGTCCAGGATCGATCGGATCTCGCTCGCATTGGCCCGGTCCTCTGCGCGCTCGCTCCCTTCCAGCCGGGTGGCCTTGTTCACGATCTCGGCGCGGACCTCGCTGATGAAGTCGGGGCCATGCCGTCGCGCGAGGACGCGAAGCATCGCATAGGACAGTTCTAGCGCCGGATCGGCGCTGACCACATGCGGCTCCCCGAACACCTTGTCGAGCAGCGTCGCCAGCTCTTTCGTATTCATGGCCCAGTTCCCCACCAAGCCGCCAGAGCCTTGAATTTACAGCGGCGGCGCTGGCCAGGCAACTTGAGAATGACCGGCAAAAAGCGCTGTCCTACATGATCCGCCCTGTGCCATGGTCCTCGCATGGGCAGGCGCGGCGCATCGGCAATCTCATCGAGCATGGTTGCGATCCTGGCCCCCGGCGCGGCATGTGAAGAATCGTGCCAGACACTGAAGACACTGAAGTTCGTACGCAGATGACCGCCGCCGAGATCACGCCCGACAGCGAGCATCGCGGGCTGGTTGGCCATCTGCCGCCGCATATCCGCGCGTTCGCCCTGCTGGCCCGGTTCGATCGGCCGATCGGCTGGTGGCTGTTGTTCTGGCCCTGCGCCTGGGGAGTCGCGCTGGCCGGCGGCGCGGTCGCGCGCTGGGACCTGATCCTGTGGCTGCTGCTCGGCGCGGTCGCGATGCGCGGGGCGGGGTGCGTCTATAACGATATCGTCGACCGCGATCTCGACCGACAGGTTGCGCGCACCCGCAGCCGCCCGCTGGCGAGCGGCGCGGTGTCGGTCAAGGCGGCATGGGTCTGGCTCGGCCTGCTCTGCCTGATCGGCCTTGTCGTGCTGCTGCAGCTGACCCCCGCCGCCGCGGTCGTCGCGCTGGCGAGCCTGCTGCCCGTCGCCGCCTATCCCTTCATGAAGCGGATTACCTGGTGGCCGCAGGCGTGGCTTGGCATCGTCTTCTCCTGGGGCGCGCTGGTCGGCTGGATCAGCATCGCGCCGGATCGCATCGCGCCGATGCTGCTGCTCTACGCGGGCAGCATCGCCTGGGTGATCGGTTACGACACGATCTACGCGCTGCAGGATGTCGAGGACGATGCGCTGGTCGGCGTGCGTTCCTCGGCGCGGCGGATGGGCCGGCATGTGCGCGGCGGGGTCGCGGCCTTCTACGCCGTCGCGCTGGTCCTGTGGGGGTTGGCCTTCTGGCGGCTCCATCCGACCCCGCTCGCGCTCGTGCTGCTGCTGCCGGTGGGAGGGCACCTCGCCTGGCAGGTGCTGACGCTCGTCCCTGTCGAAGACGCGAGCGCGCTGGCCCGCTTCCGCTCGAACCGCTTCGCGGGGCTGCTCATGTTTCTCGCCTGTCTGGTGCTGGGATCGACGAGCGGGCTTTGACAGCGGCCCCACGCACCCTAGATGCGCTAGCCATGCAGACAGTCGATCAAGCCACCGGCCGCGCCGCCGATCTCGTCGCCGCGGCGCGCAACGCCGGCGCGGACGCCGCCGATGCGCTCTATTCGGGTTCGGCCTCGACCGAGGTGCAGGTCCGCCTCGGCGCGCTCGAGGACGTCCAGCGCAGCGAGGGCGAGGAGCTGTCCTTGCGCGTCTTCTGCGGCGCGCGATCGGCCAGCGTGTCGACCTCGGACTTCGCCCCCGCTTCGCTCGACGCGCTGGTCGAGCGCGCCGTCGCGATGGCTCGGCTCGCCCCCGAGGATTCGTGGGCCGGTCTCGCGCCCCAAGACCGGCTGATGCGCGGCGACGTGCCGCTGCTCGACCTCGACGATGGGGGCGAGGTCGATCCGCAGGCGCTGCGCGACCGCGCGCTCGCCGCCGAGGATGCCGCGCGCGCGGTGGAGGGCGTCACCAACAGCGAAGGCGGCTCGGCGTCGGCGGGGCGCAGCGTCGTCGCGCTCGCCACCAGCCACGGTTTCTCGGGCGGCTATGCGGTGTCCAGCCACGGCGTCTCCGCGAGCGTGCTGGCGGGCGCCGGCGCGGCGATGCAGCGCGACTACGCCTATCATTCGGCGCGTCATCTCGCCGATCTCGACGATGCCGCCGCGATCGGCGCCAAGGCCGGCATGCGCGCGGTCGAGCGGCTCAATCCGGCGAAGCTCGCCAGCGGCGCGATGCCGATCATCTTCGATCGGCGCGTCTCCTCCGGTCTGCTCTCCCATCTGATCGGGGCGATCACCGGCAGCGTCATCGCGCGCAAGACCAGCTTCCTGCTCGACGCGCTGGGAACACAGATCTTCGCCGGCGGCGTGCGCGTCCTCGACGATCCGCATCGTCCACGCGGAATGCGCTCGCGTCCGTTCGACGGCGAGGGGCTGCCGGTCTCGCCCGCCGCGATCGTCGAGAACGGCGTGCTCGAAACCTGGCTGCTCGATTCGGCCTCCGCCCGCCAGCTCGGGCTGGAGCCGACCGGCCACGCCACGCGCGGCAGCGGCGGCTCGCCGGGCGCGGGCAGCAGCAACCTCCACATGGCGGCGGGGACCACGACCCGCGCCGACATGATCCGCGGCGTGGCGAGGGGCGTGCTGGTCACCGAACTGATCGGCATGGGCGTCAACACGGTCACCGGCGACTACAGCCGCGGCGCCAGCGGCTTCCTGATCGAGGGCGGAGAGATCGCCGGGCCGGTCGCGGAGTTCACCATCGCCGGCAATCTGAAGGACATGTTCCGTGCGCTCACCCCGGCGGACGATCTCGAATTCCGCTACGCGACCAACGCGCCGACCTGCCTGGTCGAGGGCATGACGGTGGCGGGTGGCTGATCTGCTCGAACAGGTCGCGGCGGTCGCGGCGGAGGCCGGCAGGCTGGGCACGCGCCGCGCGGCCGAGGGGTTCCGCAGCTGGGAGAAGACCCCCGGAAGCCCGGTGTGCGAGGTCGATCTGGAGATCGACGCGCTCATCAAGGCGCGGCTCTCGGCGATCGACCCCACCGCCGGCTGGCTGTCCGAGGAGACCGCCGACGATCCCGTCCGGCTCGCCCAGTCGCGGCTGTGGGTGGTCGATCCGATCGACGGCACGCGCGACTATGTCCGCGGCCGCGCCGGCTGGGCGGTATCGATCGCATTGGTCGAGCACGGCCAGCCGATCATCGGCGTGCTCGACGCGCCCGTTCGCCGCGAGGTCTGGCTGGCCGAGGCGGGCAGGGGCGCGACGCGCAACGGCGAGCCGATCCACGCCAGCCGCCGCGAGACCTTTCCCGGCTCGCGCGTGCCGACCGACAGCCTGCCCAAGGTCGACCGCGATCTGGTCGCGGTGGAGAAACCCAACTCGATCGCGCTGCGCATCGCGATGGTCGCCGCGAACCGCGCCGATCTCCTCGCCACGCTGCGCTGGGGCTATGAATGGGACGTCGCCGCCGCGGTGCTGATCGCCCGCGAGGCCGGCGCGGCGGTGACGGACGCGCTGGGCGGCGAGCTCGCCTTCAACACGCCCAAGGCGCAGGCGTTCGGCGTGCTGGTCTCCGCCCCCGCGATCCACGCCGCCGCGGTCGAACGGCTGGCCGAGCGGGCGCGGGCGGCGTTGCGTACCTAAATTCTTCCCTCGCGAAGCGGGGGAGGGGGGACCAGCCGCAGACGATCCGCCGGCGGCAATCCCCCTCCACCACCGCCTTCGGCGGCGGTCCCCCTCCCCCAGACAAGCTGGGGGAGGATCAGACGCCCCGCTCATCCTTATAAGCGATCTCCAGATAGCGGCTGCGCGTGGCGAGCAGGTTCATGTCGCCTTCGGCCAGCTTGGCGGTCATCTCGGCGATCTCCTCGTCGATCAGCTTGAGGCCGTCGACCAGCTGGGCGTCGGGCGACTTGCCGTTGCGGGTGCTGGCGCGCAGCGACTGGGGAACGCGGGTGTAGCCCTTGATCAGCTCGGGCAGCTGCTCTCCGACCAGCCGCCGCACCTCCGCGGCCGCCGGTTCCTTTTCGTCGAGGCTGGCGAGCTGCGGCGCCAGCAGATCGAGCTTCACGCCGATATCGTCGGCCAGCCGCACCGCCGGCGCCGGCAGCAGCGGCCGCTGCGCGTCGAGCCAGCGCTCGGTCTGCCGCGGCAGCGCCTTCAGCTCGACCTGCGCGAGCTTCTCGGGGGCCGGCGCGCCCTCGGCGGGCAGCAACGCGAAGACGAGGGTGGCGATCACCAGCGCCAGCAGCACCAGCATCGCCCCGCCCATGCCGATCGGCGTGATGAAGCCCCAGACGATCGCCGCCAGGATGATCGCCGCATCGGCGACGACGACGCGCTTGATCCGCGTCGCCGCCTCGTTGATCCGCCGCTTCTTGCCGCGGCCCCGGCGATAGTCGTCGGACACCCGGTTCAGCAGCTCGGACGAGCGCGCGACCTGGCTGTCGACGTCGGTCATGTCATTCGGCCTCGATCTTGAACTGTTCGCCGCCGCCCTGCTGGGCGCCTTCGGCGCGGGCGATGTAGCCCTTCGACTTCTCGACCTCGCTCGACAGCGTGTCGACCGTCGTCTTCATGCTGTCGAGCGCCTTCAGCTTGAAGCTGTCGATCGCGTCCATCGTGTCGTAGACGTTCTGGAAGGCGCGCTTGAGCGTCTCCACCGGGATGGTCGAGCTCGCCGCCTGCTCATGGATGCGCGCGGTGTTGGTCTTGAGCATCTCGCCGGTCGAATCGATCAGCCCGGCGGTGGTCGTGTTGAGCGCGGTGATCTGTTCGAGCACCAGCTTCTGGTTGTTGAGCGCCTGCGCGACGGTGACTGCGGTGCGGAGCGCCGAGACGGTGGTGGTCGAGGCGCGGTCGACCCCCTTCACCAGCTCGACATTGTTCTTCTTGACCAGATCGAGCGCGAGATAGCCCTGCACGCTGACCGCCATCTGGGTCAGCAGGTCCTGGGTGCGCTGGCGGACGTAGAACAGGGCGGTCTCGCGGATCGCCTTGGCCTTGGCCGGATCGGTCGCGTCGAGCTCGATCGCCTTGGCTTCGAGCTTCGCATCCATCGTCTTGGAGACGTGGATCATCTGCTCCAGCCGGCCCATCGCCGCCCACAGATTCTGCCGCTCGACATCGATCGCGGCATTGTCCATCAACAGCTCGTGCTTGCCGTTGTCGAGCGCGCGGAGGATGCCGGAGATGTGCGTCTGCGCGGACTTGTACTTGTCGAAATAGTTGGTCAGCGCCGATCCGAACAGCTTGTCGAAGAAGCCGCGCTTGTTGAACATCTTGCCGTTGGCCGAGGGATCGAGCTTCTCGATCGTCCGGCGCAGCTCGATCAGGTCGGCGCCGACGCCCTCGTCCGCGCCCATCGCCTTGACCGGCCGGTCGAGGAAGCGGTTGGACTGGCCCGCCGCCTCGCGGATCTCCTTCTGCCCCATCGCGGTGATCGCATCGACGCGCTTGCCGAATTCGGGCGAGTTGACGTTCTGCGCGATCAGATCGGCGATGAACCCTTCGACCCGCTCGTCCAGCTTCGACTTCTTCTCGTCATCGACCGGCACCAGCCCGATCGCGCGCTCGGCCGAAACGACCGGCACCGGATCGGGCGCGTTGAGCACGAGATCCTTCTCGGCCGTCATCGTCTCGCTGGTCGTCGCCATCTACAACCTCCCACGGTTTCCTCGACTAGATGACCGGGAAACCTGCGGCGTTCAAGTGTATCGTCAAAATAATACACCTGATCGCATTTGCAAATCCGACGGGATCGGCTCCGTCTCCCCGGCGGCACAAATGATCGAGAATTTCCGGTCGCGAGACGAGGATTGGACCGGCGTCGCGCCGATTCGGCCACGCAGTTCAACGAACCGGACATTCCAAAGGTGAGGAAAGTGAGGACACGCCCACCATGCTTCTCCCCTCCCCGATGCTCGAATCGCCAGATCGACAAGGAGGAAAGGGAGATGGACATCGACCAGTGTAAAGCAGGCAAAATCCTACATTACCAGCATTTTCGAAGCGCTCGGCTTTTCCACCCCCCTCATCAGCACGCCCCCTTTCGCGTGCGCAGCAATTCGGCTATGCGCGCGCCATATTCCTCCAAAGCCAGAGCATTCGCATGAGCCTCCGCAACGTGGCGATCATCGCCCACGTCGATCACGGCAAGACCACCCTTGTCGACCAGCTGTTCCGCCAATCGGGCACCTTCCGCGACAACCAGCGCGTGGAAGAGCGCGCGATGGATTCGAACGATCTCGAAAAGGAACGCGGGATCACCATCCTCGCCAAGCCCACCTCGATCGAGTGGCAGGGCACGCGGATCAACATCGTCGACACCCCCGGCCACGCCGATTTCGGCGGCGAGGTCGAGCGCATCCTGAGCATGGTCGACGGCGTCGTGCTGCTGGTCGACGCCGCCGAGGGGGCGATGCCGCAGACCAAGTTCGTCACGGGCAAGGCGCTGGCGCTGGGGCTCAGGCCGATCGTCGTGGTCAACAAGATCGATCGGTCGGACGCGCGGGCCGAGGAGGTGCTGGACGAGGTGTTCGACCTGTTCGTCTCGCTGGAGGCGACCGACGAGCAGCTCGACTTCCCGGTGATCTTCGCATCGGGCCGCAACGGCTATGCCGGCGACAACCCCGATGTGCGCGAGGGGACGCTGACGCCCCTGTTCGAGAAGATCGTCAGCCATGTGCCGCCGCCCGCGCTCGACGCAGACGCGCCGTTCACCTTTCTGGTGACGCTGCTCGACCGCGACAGCTTCCTCGGCCGCATCCTGACGGGCCGCGTCCAGTCCGGCGTGGTCAAGGTCAACCAGCCGATCCATGCGCTGGACGACGCAGGCAACGTCATCGAGACGGGCCGCGCATCGAAGCTGATGTCGTTCCGCGGGCTGGAGCGCGTGCCGGTGGAAGAAGCGCGCGCCGGCGACATCATCAGCCTGGCCGGGCTGGCCGTGGCGACGGTCGCCAACACCATCGCCGATCCGGCGGTCTCCCAGCCGATCCACGCCCAGCCGATCGACCCGCCGACGCTTTCCATGCGCTTCGCGGTGAACGACAGCCCGATGGCGGGACGCGAGGGCACCAAGGTGACCAGCCGCATGATCCGCGACCGGCTGTTCCGCGAGGCGGAATCGAACGTCGCGATCCGGGTGACCGAGGCAGCCGACCGCGACAGCTTCGAGGTCGCCGGGCGCGGCGAGCTGCAGCTGGGCGTGCTGATCGAGACGATGCGCCGCGAAGGATTCGAGCTGGGCATCAGCCGCCCGCGCGTGCTGTTCCGCGACGGCGAGAGCGGCGGCCGCGAGGAGCCCTACGAGACCGTCGTCATCGACGTCGACGACGAGCATTCGGGCACCGTCGTCGAGAAGATGGCGATCAGGAAAGCCGAGATGACCGACATGCGTCCCTCGGGCGGCGGCAAGACGCGGATCACCTTCTCCGCCCCGTCGCGCGGGCTGATCGGCTATCACGGCGAGTTCCTGTCCGACACCCGCGGCACCGGCATCATGAACCGGCTGTTCGAGAAGTACGGGCCGTACAAGGGCAATATCGAGGGCCGCAAGAACGGCGTGCTGATCTCCAACGGCGGCGGCGAGGCCAACGCCTATGCGCTGGGATCGCTGGAGGAGCGCGGCATCCTGATGGTCGGCCCGGGCGAGCCGCTGTACGAGGGCATGATCATCGGCGAGAACGCCAAGCCGGATGACCTGGAGGTCAATCCGATGAAGTCGAAGCAGCTGACCAACTTCCGCGCCTCAGGCGGCAAGGACGACGCGATCCGGCTGACCCCGCCCAAGAAGATGACGCTGGAGCAGGCGATCGCCTATATCGACGACGACGAGATGGTCGAGGTGACGCCCAAATCGATCCGGCTGCGCAAGCGCCATCTCGATCCGCACGAGCGCAAGCGGGCGAGCCGGGCCAAGGCGGCCTGAGCGCGCCGCCGCCGGTCAGCCGCGGCTGATGACCGCGGCTTCGCGCTTGTCGCGGAGTTGCTGGGTGCGTTCGGCGCGATCGGCCATCGCGGTCCAGGCGGCCTCCGCGCGCAGGCAGCGCTCGCGGACATTGTCGAGGCTCGCCGTTTCGGCCTCGGCCTGGGCGAGCTGGGCGCGTTCGCGGTAGAAGATTGCCGGACTGGTCATGGCGGCCCTTTTCGTTCGAGGAGGTGGGGGCAGGCGGCCGCCCGCCCCCGGGATGGTCAAGATCAGTCGGCGGCCTGCAGGTTGCAGGCGGCCATCTTGCCGCGGCGATCGGGCTCGAGCTCGTACGACACGCGCTGGTTTTCGCGCAGCGTGCCCATGCCGGCCTGCTCGACGGCGGTGATGTGGACGAACGCGTCGTCGCCCGCGCCATCGGGCTTGATGAAGCCGAAGCCCTTGTCCGTGTTGAAGAATTTGACGGTTCCGGTGATCATTGCATTTTCCTTCTCTGGTTCGGCGGCCCGCGTGCCGGACCTCCGGCGCTGGTCGAGGGCAGGGAAAGAAGGAAAAAGGTGCCGCAAAGCGCCAGTAACCGTCGATTTGCGATCGTAGCGGGCCCTATATAGGCGCAACCCCCCTTTTTGGCAATCAGCGCCCCGCCGCCAGCTGGCCGCGGATAGCGCCCGCCGGATAATCGGCGGTGTGGATGTTGACGTAATAGCCCGCCGGATCGGCGATGATCGCCGCGGCGAGCGCCTTTTCGACGCGGAGGCACTGCTTGGCGGCGCCGTTCACCGGCGCGGGGAGGGTGAGCACCGGCGGCCCGGCTTCTCCGCGGCGGCCGCGATGAATGTGCGCGGCGGTGGGCCGGCTGATCGCGCGGACGCCGATATCGACGCAGACGGTGTCGGTGGTGGCGTCCGCCGTGACCTTGGCGGTGCCGGTGCCGTCCGGATCGCCGGGGCCGGGGACCTCCTGGTTGCCGACCAGCGCGGTCGACCAGCTTTTCCCGACCGCGCCCGCGACGGTGGCGCAGGCCGACAGCCCGGCGAGCACGGCGGCGGTGGCGAGCGCGGCGAGGGGGAGGCGCGTCATGCCGGCTTGCCGCGCCCGGGCGCCGGCTTGGTCGCGGGCTTCATCGCCTCGCGTTCGGCAGCGGTCGGCATGGCGGTGGGATCGGGCCGGAAATCGGCGGTGGCGCGATCGTCCGGGCCGGGGTGCGAGGCGCGCTTGAGATCGGTCGGATCATGGCCTTCCTTGCGCTTGCCGCGCGCCTTGTCGATCAGCTTGCGCGCGGACTTCCTTGCGCTGGCGGCGAGATCGGCCGCGCCCTTGCGCCCGCGCTTGGCGAGATCGGCGATGCCGTCCTTGCCCAGCCGGTTGGCCGCGACCGCGGCGCCGCCCGCGACGACCGCCACCGCCGCGCCGGCGGCGATCGCGCCGACGGGCAGATCGGACCTGGCGGACTTCTTCGCCGGGGCGCGCCTGGCGGCGGGCTTGGCCGCGGCGGGCTTGCTTCCCGCGGGTTTCTTCGCGGCGGGCTTGCTCGCGGCGGGCTTCTTCGCGGCGGGTTTCGACGCAGCCGGTTTCGTCGCGGCGGTCTTGGCGGACGCCTTCGCCGGGGCGGGCTTCTTCCCCGAAGGCTTCGCCCGTTCGTCCGAGGGGCCGCCGGAGCCGGATGTCTTGGGTGTCGTGGCCATGATCTTCCCCGTTATTGCGAGTGATGTGGTTGCATCAACGTAACGGATGCCGGGGTGTTCCCAAAGCCCGGTCAGGCGGGCGCGGCGCGGGCCGGCGAGGTCTTGCCGGTCTGCCGGTCCAGCCCGCGCGCGGTGACGACATCGAGGATGGTCGCGCCGACGACGAAGGCGATCGCGCCCCACACCGCGCGGTTGCGCGGCGCCCTGCGCGCGGCGAGCGCGAGCGCGCCCAGATCCATCGCGTCGCCGGCCACGCGGTTCCACACATTGGTGGCGTGCGCGGGCGCGGCGATGAGGTTGGCGCCCGCCAGCAGCTCTCGCGCGCCGAAGCCCTTGACCAGCCGTTCATGCCCCTCGGCGTCGAGCGCGCCCGCGACGCGCCGCGCGGCGATCAGCTCGGCAAGGCCGAGCGCGATCGAGAAGACGCCGAGGCCGAGGCCCAGTTTCTTGTAATCCATGGCCGATGTTCCGTGTGCTGGAGGGAGGGGACCAACGGATGGTGCGGGCGGGTGTTCCGCCGCGCCGGCGAACGAGCCGGCGCAGCCGGGACGAGCCTCAAGGCGCGCCCGGGGACCCGCCGCAACGTCCTGCCTTGCGGCGGGTCCAGGCCGGCGGCGCTGCGGACGCCGTCCGACGACGCGGCTTCGCCGCGGCGGTTCCTTGTCGGGTTGCGGCGCGACGGCTCGCTCCGCGAGCCGGCTTCGCGGCTGCATCCGCCCCCGGCAGATCGCTGGCCGCCGCTACGCCCCTCGCACGCGTTGCGGGGGAGGATCGGGCGAGCCGCATTCCCGTTCCGTCAGGCTTCCGGTGGAGCGTCGTCCTCTTCCTCCCCGCCATTCCCGCGATCCGCGACGGTTTCGTCGGTTTCGCCGCATTCCTCCGCCTCGGGCTCGGCAGGGAAGGGGATGCCGAACACCATCGGATAGACCGCGATCAGCTCGGCGCGCTTTTCCTCGCGTTCCTCGGCCTCGTAGGCCTCGATGATGGCCGCTTCGGTCTCGCTCAGCTCGCGGCTGTATTCACGGTCGCCGAATTCGCCCCATTCCAGGCCGTCGAAGCCCGGCGGGGGCGGCATGTCGGTGCGCCATTCGCGGCGTTCGCCATGCTGCCACAGCAGCATCCTGTCCCGGGGAAGTTCAGTGTCTTCAGTGTCCGGCGCGGTTTCGCCCTCGCCTTCCCCGGGCGCCGGCGCGGCGAGGGTGAGCAGGCCGGCGGCGTCGGCGCGGCGCCACTGTTCGGCGGTCCAGCCGGCGCGATCGGCGGGATCGAGATCGTCGGTCGCCACCTCCTCGGCCAGGCCCGCGCCCGCGCGATCGAAACGCTCGGCGCGGTCGAGCTGGTCGACCATGTCGTCGGCGGCGCGGCGGGCGAGGAACTGGCCGGCCCTGGCGGGGCCGGCGTCCCGCTCGACCAGATCGAGGAAGGCGTCGAACTCGCCGGCGATGCGCTGCGCGGCGCGCAAGGTCCCCTTCGCCTCGGCCTGATCGGCCATGCGATCGAGCCGGGTGAGCATGGCGTGGGCGAGGCGGTTGTCGTAGCGGCGGCGGACGACGATGCTGCCATCGGCGCGGGTGACGCTTTCGGTATACCCCTCCAGCGCGCGATCGAGCAGGATCTCCGCATGGCGATCGCGCGCGATGAGGTTCGCCGCCTGCCAGGCGAGCGCGAAGGGCTGCCCCGCGGCGCGGCGGCGCAGCTGATAGACGCCCGATTCGGAGAGGCCGAGCCGGCGGCACGCCTCCGCGACGGGAATGCCGTCCGCGATCATCTCCAGGAAGATGCGGCGGCGATCGGGCGTCCAGCCGTCATGCCGCTGGGGATAGGGATCGGCGAAATCGAGCGGGACATATTCGAACTCGCCGGCCTCCGCCCCGGTCGGCGTCCCATCGGCGGCGGCGATGCTGGTGTAGGCGTTCATGGCAATCCCTCCTTGCGAATCGATGAGAACAAAAGAGGGGTATTCAGATATACAGGTTGGTGGATGTAGGAAAGAGAAAAGTGCCGATTTGGTTATAAGGCGAGGAGGGTTTGCGGAGCAAATTTCGAGCGCACCAAGCCAGCTCGGCCAATGGCGGTGCGAGCGCCGACCGACAGAGGCGGGCTTTTCTCCCGCTTCGGCCCTCGGCTTACTGGTTGTCGAGCGGCCAGCGGCCGTGCCGGGACTTTTCGCCGAGGCCGATCAGATCATCGTTAGGCGCGTGGCGGCGGCCGCCATCGGCGCCGAGCCCTTCCTCCCAATGCTGCTCGCGCCGCTCGGGCTTGCTCTGCCGATAGGCCTGCGCGCGCACGCGCTTCATGCGCCGCCAAAGCAGCGGCATCGCGATGAACGGAAAGAGCATCGCGAGCAGGATCAGGAAATTGCCCAAGCCGCTTCCCCCGAAGTAGACGAGCATTTCTCGATGATATTGCAGGAGAATGCAAGCTGCGGTGCGGGATTTGGCAGGTCGGGTGGAGCGGGCGCTGTGATATTGCAGGTCGAAAAACTGGCCGTTTCAGCTAAAAGAGCGAAAGTGGCTAATTCGTCAGACCCATGAGATATTTCGCCATGCCAGAATCCCTGATCGAAGTCGCCGCCAAGGACGTCGCCAACCGCTTGGCTTTTACACTGACGAGGCAGCGGCCGGTGGGCATCCCGCGGCACGGGGTCACGCGGGTCGTGATGCTCTCACTCAAGGAATATGAGCGGCTGAAGCGGCGCGGCCGCGAGGCGATCAGGACGGAGGACCTGGATGACGAAACGCTCGACGCCATCCGGAAAGCCCAGCCCGGCAAGCGGTCTCGCGAAGCCGGGCGGCGGCTGGCCGATCCCTCAGCCGGGTGACGTCCTCTCCTATGCCTATCTCTGGCACAGCGAAGGGACCCCATCGAAGCAGTACTTCGATGGGAACCCGAGGCGGCGGCGGGAAAGGAAGAGGGGCTGAAGGACCGCCCGGTGGTGGTCGTCCTCGCCACCGTCAAGACGGGCGACACGGTGCAGCTGTTCGTCGCGCCGATCACCCATAGCGCCCCCTGATCGGGCAACGGACGCAAGCGCGATGCCCGCCAACTTCAAGCGCGACCTGGGGCTGGACCGCGATCGCAGCTGGATCGTCACCGCCGAGGTCAACCGCTTCGTATGGCCGGGGCCGGACATGCGGCCATTGGACGGCGGCGATCCGTTCTATGGCGCGATCCCGGATTGGTTGTTCGTGCAGGTGCGCGAGGCGATCGGCGGCAGGGCGGAGCGTGGGGTGATGAAGGTGACGCCGAGGACGGAGTAGCGAGTTAGGTATTGTGTCCCCGGAATTCCCTTGTCCCAGGAATTCCCCTGGAATTTATTCTTTTTCACGCTTTGTACGAAGATACTCAAGTAAACTAAGCATATTTGTGAAGTTAACTACTCCCCAGCACTCTCGAAGAGAAAGGCTAAGTAATGTGTAAAGTATGACGCCGGAAATTCTATTATCAGTATCCCGTCCAAGAACAGTGATTTCTACACCACCACCAGCCATCACTGAGACATAGGCAAGCATTATAATTATAACTAGAATTGAAAGCTGAAACGCATACACATAATCTTCTGGAGGCCGATCATCGTTGAATAGTGCCGCTCTCAAATCGCCTGTCTGTAAAATCGTAGCCGCCCGCGTACTCCAAGCAAGTGAGACGCCAATTAAAATGGATGCTGCAGGAAACAGCGCTTTAGCCGCGAAATCGAATGGATCAGACCGGATGAAGGTTGCGGTGATTACACCTACCGTAACATGGATAAGCAGATACCAGTTCAATACGTTGAAAATGCCCGGTGGTCCGCTTTGCGCACCCCGAAAAAGCCAACGCCAAAAACTAACCATTGATCTGCCGAAACGAATTTCTCACTCTATCATATGCCTCGCGAGTGTGGCCGAGAATTGCGCCTAGCAGCGAATTGCTTGTTTCGACATCAACCGGCTCAACAACCGGATTGCCTGAGAGATGGACCCGCTTGGTTCTTCCGCCACCCTCTGGGCGCACATTAGCTGCCGCGGTTTCACCGACGGCTGCAACGGCCTTGGCAACCTCCTCTATTATTTCTCGATCTAGGTCGTCGCCCTCGACCTCGACGCGAGTGCGCTCGCCACCAACCGCTTGCGTAAATTCCTCGGCAGGCCGTTGGATGAGTCTATTTACATCGGGGGGGTTGGGACGGCTGGCTGTGAAGCTGAAACGCGTTACGGCCTGTGCGTGGCGGATCGCTTCAAGAAAGGTCATCGGGTCTCGGATCGGATCGACCACGATCGTTGAATTACTCTCGCGTGCATAAGGGGCTGCATTTAGAAGAGTCTGCAGCTTAGCCGCGATTTCTGTTGAGCTCTGCGATACACCAGTCTTTCGGATTACGCCGCATGTTTGGTGCCTTTGGTCAAATACACCAATCGTAAACGGGGCTCTCATTGCCTCCTCTTCAAGAAAGTTGTGGCTCACACTGTCGAACTGAGGTGATTTCACCGCCATTGTTCGCCCCATTGCGAACGCAAGTCCGTCTGGTGTTACGGTCTCAATGTTACCGATGTGCCATTCGGACCCTCGCCCAACATTCGCAGTAGGCTTCGCTTCAATTGATTTGGTAATAATTTCTATAGGTTCTCGAGTGGGTCGTAAAAAATCTCCCTGAGGCAGCAGTTCACATTTGATGCGCAGAACATGGATATAAAACATCGACGCCCTCCCCCCTTGGGAAAGCTACTCAGCAGCGATGGCCTTGTCATTACGTTGTTTACCCAGCAAGGGCGCCAGATAGCGCCCGGTGAACGAGCCCTTCGCCTTCGCCACTTGCTCAGGGGTGCCTTCGGCGACCACCTCGCCGCCCTTGACGCCGCCTTCGGGGCCAAGGTCCAGCACCCAGTCGGCGGTCTTGATGACGTCCCGCTTCGCGTGTGTTCGATCGAACAGTCCCCCGGACTGTTCGGCCTGCGGCCACCACCACAGCGTCGTTGTCATTCGGCAGCCGCTGCAACGGGACGGCTCAAGAGCGGCGCGAGGTATCTGCCGGTAAATGAGCCCTTTGCCTTGGCAACCTGTTCGGGTGTCCCCTCGGCTACCACTTCGCCGCCCTTGACCCCCCCCTCCGGGCCGAGATCGAGCACCCAGTCTGCCGTTTTGATCACGTCGAGATTATGTTCAATGACAACGACGGTGTTGCCCTGTTCGACCAGCGCGTGGAGGACTTCGAGGAGTTTGCGGACGTCTTCGAAGTGGAGGCCGGTGGTGGGTTCGTCGAGGATGTAGAGGGTGTTGCCGGTGGCGCGGCGGCTGAGTTCCTTGGCGAGCTTGACGCGCTGGGCCTCGCCGCCGGAGAGCGTCGTCGCCTGCTGTCCGACCTTGATATAGCCGAGGCCGACCTCCGCCAGCATCGCCATCTTGTCGCGGATCGGGGGGACGGCCTTGAAGAACTCGACCGCGTCCTCGACCGTCATGTCGAGCACGTCGGCGATCGATTTGCCCTTGAACTTCACCTCCAGCGTCTCGCGGTTGTAGCGCGCGCCGTGGCAGACGTCGCAGGTGACGTAGACGTCGGGGAGGAAGTGCATCTCGATCTTCAAGACGCCGTCGCCCTGGCACGCCTCGCAGCGGCCGCCCTTGACGTTGAAGCTGAAGCGGCCGGGCTTGTAGCCGCGCGCCTGCGCCTCCGGCAGGCCGGCGAACCAGTCGCGGATCTGGGTGAAGGCGCCGGTATAGGTGGCGGGGTTGCTGCGCGGCGTGCGGCCGATCGGCGACTGATCGATGTCGATCACCTTGTCGAGATGCTGGAGGCCGGTGACCTTGTCGTGCTTCCCCGCGAGGATGCGCGCGCCGTTCAGCGCGCGCGCGGCGGCGGCGTAGAGCGTGTCGATGGTGAAGCTCGACTTGCCCGAGCCCGAAACGCCGGTGACGCAGGTGAAGGTGCCGAGCGGGATCGAGGCGGTGACGCCGCGCAGGTTGTTGGCGGTGGCGTTGTGGACGGTCAGCTCGCAGCCGTTTCCCTTGCGCCGGCGGGCGGGGAGGGGGACCTCTCGCGTGCCGTTCAGATAATCCGCGGTGATGCTGGCGGGGCTGGCGGCGACCTGATCGAAGCTGCCATGCGCGACGATCTCGCCGCCATGGACGCCCGCGCCGGGACCCATGTCGATGACGTAATCGGCGGTGCGGATGGCGTCCTCGTCATGCTCGACGACCAGCACGGTGTTGCCGAGATCGCGCAGGCGCCGGAGCGTCTTCAACAGCATGTCGTTGTCGCGCTGGTGGAGGCCGATCGAGGGCTCGTCGAGGACGTAGAGCACGCCCGACAGGCCGCTGCCGATCTGGCTGGCGAGGCGGATGCGCTGCGATTCGCCGCCCGACAGCGTGCCCGAGGTGCGATCGAGGTTGAGATAGTCGAGGCCGACATTGTTGAGGAAGCCCAGCCGCTCGTCGATCTCCTTGAGGATCGCGCGGGCGATCTCGCGCTGCTGGTCGGTCAGCTGACCGGGCAGCGCGGCGAACCAGGCGAGCGCGTCGACCACCGAGAGGCGGGTGACGCTGGAGATGTCGCGCATGGCGATCTTGACCGCCAGCGCCTCCGGCTTGAGGCGTGCGCCATGGCAGGTCTCGCAAGGGTGCGAGGCCTGGTATTTGGCGAGCTCCTCGCGCATCCAGGCGCTTTCGGTCTGGAGCATGCGGCGGTTGAGGTTGCCGATGACGCCTTCGAAGGGCTTCTTCACGTCGTAGGACTTGCGGCCGTCGACGAAGGTCAGCGTGACGGGCTTGCCCCGCGTGCCGTGGAGGATCGTGTCGCGGACATCCTCGGGCAGGTCGCGCCAGGGGGTGTCGAGCGAGAAGCCGAACTCGCGCGCCAGGCTGCCGAGCACCTGCATGTAATAGGGGCTGGGCGGGTTCGACCTGGCCCAGGGGACGACGGCGCCCTTCTTCAGGCTGAGATCGTGGTTGGGGACGACGAGGTCCTCGTCGAACAGCAGCTTCTCGCCCAGGCCGTCGCACGCCGGGCAGGCGCCCTGGGGCGCGTTGAACGAGAAGAGGCGCGGCTCGATCTCGGCGATGGCGAAGCCCGAGACGGGGCAGGCGAATTTTTCGGAGAAGACGATGCGGTTGGCGGGGAGGGTGGCGCCTTTCATGGCGCCGCCAATTCCGTTCGTGTCGAGCGCAGTCGAGACACCTTCGCCTGAGGCACGTTTCTCGACTTCGCTCGAAACGAACGGGGTTCTGGCTTCGGCTACTCCCTTTGGTCGCGCAGTGGCTTCCGCCACCGTCACATCCACGAGATCCACATAGGCCAGCCCATCGGCGAGCTTCAGCGCGGCCTCGAAGCTCTCCGCCAGGCGGGTGGCGATGCCTTCGCCCACGACGAGCCGGTCGACCACCACCTCGATGTCGTGCTTGTACTTCTTGTCGAGCGCGGGGGCCTCTTCGATGTCGTACAGCTCGCCGTCGATGCGGACGCGGGTGAAGCCGGCCTTTTGCCATTCGGCGAGCTCCTTCCGGTACTCGCCCTTCCTCCCGCGGACGACGGGGGCGAGCAGGTAGAGGCGCGTGCCCTCCGGCAGCGCCAGCACGCGATCGACCATCTGGCTGACCGTCTGCGCGGCGATCGGCTCTCCGGTCGCGGGCGAATAGGGGATGCCGACGCGCGCCCATAGCAGGCGCATGTAATCGTAGATCTCGGTGACCGTCGCGACGGTCGAGCGCGGGTTGCGGCTGGTCGTCTTCTGCTCGATCGAGATGGCGGGGGAGAGGCCCTCGATATGATCGACGTCGGGCTTCTGCATCATCTCCAGGAACTGGCGCGCATAGGCGCTGAGCGATTCGACGTAGCGGCGCTGGCCCTCGGCATAGATGGTGTCGAAGGCGAGGCTGGACTTGCCCGAGCCCGACAGCCCGGTGATGACCGTCAGGGTATCGCGCGGAATGTCGATCGAGACATCCTTGAGATTATGCTCGCGCGCGCCGCGGACGGAGATGTGAGTCAGCATATGGCACACCTATGCTGCGTGATACGGGTGAGACTCATAGGGGTGTGGTTCTAGCTTTGTTCTGGAGATGAGGCTAGAGGGGAGATAGGGAGACGCCGCCCGGGTTGCGAGGGGCGGGTGGCGCATCGCGCGCCGAGGCGTTAGCGACGCGCGGATGGATGCGGGGATCGGACGGGCGGGGCGCTGGGCGGCGTTGCTCGCGGCGGGGCTGGCGATGGCGGGCTGCGGCGGCGGCGCGCGCTATCGCCCGGTGAGCGACGCGCCGGTCAGGATCGGCCAGCCCTACACCGTCCGGGGGCAGACCTACGCGCCGCGCGCCGAGCCGTTCTACGACGCGCTGGGCTATGCCAGCTGGTACGGCGGCGAAAGCGGCGACCGGACCGCCAATGGCGAGCGCTTCCGGCCCGACTGGATGACGGCGGCGCACAGGACGCTGCCGCTGCCGACCTATGTCGAGGTCACCGCGCTCGACACGGGGCGGACCATCCTGGTCAGGATCAACGATCGCGGGCCCTTCGCGCGCGGACGCATCATCGACCTGTCGAAAGGCGCGGCGGAGGCGCTGGGCATCCGCGCGCAAGGCCACGCCGCGGTGCGCGTGCACCGCGTGGAGCCCGACGAACGCGAGCGCGAGCGGCTGCGCAAAGGGAAGGGCCCGGTGGTGCGGCCGCGCGTGCCGGAAGCGGTGCTGGCCAGCCTGCGCGCGGAACTGGCGAGCGGGGCGAAGGCGGGGGAGATGGGGGGACGGTAGGGGCGAGGATGTCGCCCCGTCAGAACGCCCGGGTAACGCCTGCCTCCATCGCCACGCGCGAATAATCGTAGAGCCCGACGGTCGAGCTGTTGCGCTCGACGCTCGCGCGCAGGACGGGGGCGAAACCCCATAAGGTGGCCTGACGGAAGGTGGCGCCGGCCGTGGCGCGGAGCAGCCAATCCTTGCGCCGTTCGGGAAACAGGAACAGCCGCGCGTCCCCCTCCAGCCGGCGGACATCGGCGGTGACAAAGCCGGTGGTGCGGCCGAAATCGCGCCAATAGACCGCGCCCACCCCGCCCGATGCGGTGGCGTAGCCGGGATCGCGCGCGGTCTGGCGCAGGCCGCTCAGCGTCAGGCTGCCGCCCGAGCGCGCATCGAAGGCGCGTTCGATCGAGGCGCTCAGCGAATAGAGCCAGCCGTCCTGCAGATCGTTGAGCTTGTAATCGGCCCTGGCGACGCTGCCGTCGAGCACCAGTTGCGCCCGCTTGCTGACCGGATGCTGCCAGTTGACTGAGGCCGAGTGGGTGCGCGCGTAGAAATCGCCACCATACCATCGCCAGGTGGTGCCGATCGACGGGCGGATGCGGTCGCGCCCCGCCGCCCATTCGAGGCCGAGCTGGGCGGAGCTGGAGATGTCGTTGAACGCGCCCTTGCCGTAGAGCTCGGCCTGTCCCGACAGACGGGGCAGCAGCGACAGGCTGGGCGTAAGCGCGACGCGGGCATAGCCCTGGCCGGCGAGCTTCACGCCCAGGCCCGAGGTCTCGCGCGCGTCCTCCGACAGCTCGAGCGGGGCGATGATCGTGTCGAGCGTGGTGTCGTCGGTGGCGCGGTTGATATTGCTGTCGGGTGCGAGCGCGATCTCGAAGCTGCCGCCGAGCGTCTTGCGCGAACGCAGCGCGGTGGCGAACTGATCGACCACCAGCGACACCTCCGGCGGCAGCCCGCCCGCCTGGACCTGGCGCAACTCGCGCCTGGCGGCGCGCTCGTCGCCCATCAGCGCGAGGATGCGGGCGAGTTCGAGCCGGACGCGCGCGGCGTCGGGCTTTTCATCGAGCAGCGCGCGGAAGAGGACGGCGGCGTCGGTGTAACGCTTCTGATCCGCCAGCATCATGCCGAGTCGGAAACGCGCCTCTGCGCGAATCTCGGGATCGGGATCGGCGGTGAGCGCGCGGTAGATGGCTTCGGCATTGGCCAGTTGCCCCGCCGCGCGAGCCTGATCGGCGAGTTCGAAGAGCTGGGTGGCCGAATAGTCTAAACCCTGCTGGGCTCCGGCCGTAGCAGCAAGGACGATAATCGCGGCTCCTGGCATCATGCGCGATCAAGGCGTTCGCTTGGCGACTGCAATTCCGCTGAAATAGTGTAGCTGATAAGGAGCAGTAACCTCATTGTTGAGAGGCGTTTGAAAAGAGAAAGCGCCGGCAATTTCGGATGCATCCGGTCCATAGAGATTGCCGTGAAAGCCTCCTAGTACTTGGTCATTTCTCATGATCGCGGCGCTCATCGCTCCACTGCTAATTCTGCCATCATCGATAACATATGTCCCGAAATCCCGCGGATTGCCTGTATTTCGAGCCGTTCCGGCAAGGTTGAGCGAACCTGTGAAGCCTTGAGATTGGAAGGAAACGTCGAACCGACTAGTGCCGGTGATGTCCCACAAAGTGCCCCCCGCTTCCGGTTGGTTGGCAATGCCGTATGCGACCCCCTCGAAATGCGCATTGCCGGTTCGAGGCATTTGATCGACCGCTGTTCTAACTCCATAGACGAATGCAGCTTCTCTCGTGAATTCAGCAGTCGGCAGTCCGTTCTCCGGTTCTATCTGTTCCCACCGCCCAAAGCTGGCATAGCTGAGGGCCAGCTCATCGTTTCCGCCGCCGGGATTGTACATCGTAAGTCTGTTTGTGCGATCACCTTGCACTGTTTCATATACAGTAAAAAGGTTGTTCGATTTAGACTCAACACGAGAAGATGGATGGAACTGATCAATATTATCGAATGACCCAGTCAATGTATATCCGTCAGTCTGAACGTCGTAGCCCAGCTCAAGACGCGACGTGCCGAATCTGTCCGCCCTGACAATAACACCATCTGAATCAAGTACATAATGGAATGATGCAAACTGGGTAGAGAAGTTTTCGCTAAAGACAAGGTCAACAAGTGTCTGATTGCGTCCAGGCAGCGTATTGTCCTGTCGGCCGGTAATCGTACCAACAATAACGCTTCCGTAGTCACCGCTGCCAACAAAGGTCGCGCCTACTTCCTCGGCGGCAGGCCCATAAAATCGTCCATTGAGCTGTCCTGAAAATTGCTCAAAAACATTTGTACGAAATGTTCCCTCAAACCGATTGGCTCCCCCAATCTGGGCGCTTGCTGAAAAATCATACAAAAATGGATTTACGACACCTCCATCGAGAATCTCTTGAAAATCGACGTCCATCGAGAGCCGACTGCTTGCGAAATCCGCGGAAAGCGAACCAGCGCCCGAGTAGGTCGTCAGTCCCGATGATCCGATAAGGTCAATCGAGTATACGGCGCCCCCCGACCGGGGCATGGCGGCATCGGGCGTTTCCACCCCATAGGTAAACGCATCGACGCCAAGCGTATAAGATGATGAATTTTCTGAAACCCGTTGCCAGAAGCCCGAGCCGACATAGTTGTACGTAAGCGGCCCACTGCTGCCAGGCCGCGTCAATGACAACGCATCCTGTGTCGATCCATTAGTTCTGTAATAAACGTCGAAGAATGCGCTGCTGTCGCTGGCGCTGCGATCCGCTGGAGCAAATGTCTGCGAACGGCTGCCGCTGGTGATCGTGTAGCTGCGCGCGGCGGCGTCGTATCGTACGGTTACGGTGGAGCGTGCCGCCGTCGCCGAGCCGCCGCCATCCGATTTGCGGATTGTGCCGCTGCCCGATGCCGCATCGTTGGTGAAGTTTTCGCTGTACTGCAAATCCGCAAGCGACGTGTTGGTCGGCGTCGGTCCGGGCGTTGGCCCCGGAGTAGGCGTCGGCGTGCTGCCGATGCCGCCGCCGCCGCTGGTGCTGCCGCCGCCACAGGCTGCGAGCAGGGTGCAGGCCGCGATCGCGGGCCAAAGCCGAGCCGTCTTCATGTTGAAATAATCCCCCCCGGAACAATCCGT
Organism: Sphingomonas gilva; assembly: GCF_003515075.1. Lineage (GTDB taxonomy): Bacteria > Pseudomonadota > Alphaproteobacteria > Sphingomonadales > Sphingomonadaceae > Sphingomonas > Sphingomonas gilva. The sequence continues at coordinate 395,961 of NZ_QWLV01000002.1, read as the reverse complement.
TATCGCTATGCGAGCGGTAGCATCGGGTCAATCCGGTTTGGCGCTGTTGATCCATTTCGGATGGATTCCGTGGTTGCGCCGCGCGTTCGGCACTGCTTGCCTCCGCCACGCCGCGCCCCTAACCACGCGCTCCATGCTTTCCGGGTCGTGCCACCATGTCCGCTGACGGGCTCGAGGCGGTGTTCCTCGCGCAGCGCGACGTGCTGCTGCGCTTTCTGCGCGCGCGGGGCGGGGGGGAGGCGGCGGAGGATCTGCTGCAGGAGCTGTGGGTGCGCATCCATGAGGCCGGGGCGCGGGGGCTGGGCGGGCCGGTCGCGCAGCCGCTGTCCTATCTCTACCGCATGGCCGACAATCTGATGCGCGACCGCTATCGGTCGGAACGGCAGGCGACGCTGAGGGACAAGAGCTGGACCGAGGATCATTCGGGAGCGATGCCGGGCGTGTCCGACGCGCCGTCTGGCGAGCGCGTGCTGATCGCGCGCGAGCGGCTGGCGCGCGCGGTCGCGGCGATCGACGCGCTGGGGCCGCGGGCTGCTGCGATCTTTCGCCGCCACCGCATCGACGGGGTGACCCAGCGCGCGATCGCGGGCGAGATGGGGGTGAGCGTCAGCACCGTCGAGAGCGACCTGCGCACCGCCTATCGCGCGCTCGCCGATCTTCAGGAGCGCGAAGATGAGGCATGAGGAAAATGGCTACGTCTATACGCTGAAGGGGCGATGATGGACGAACGGCGGGTGAGAATGCGCGATGAGGCGGTGGCATGGGCGGTCAGGGTCGACGACCCCGGCTTCGCCGACTGGGACGGCTTCACCGCCTGGCTGGAGGCGGACGCGCGCCACGCCGAAGCCTATGACCACGCCGTGCTCGCCGCCGAGGCCGCGGACGCCGGGCTGATCGTTCCCGCCTCGACGCCCGTGATCCGCCCCGCGCCCGCGCTTCGCCAGCCGCTGCCGCGCCGCCGCGCGCTCGGCTGGCTGGGCGGGGCGGTCGCCGCCTCGTTGGTGGCGGTGGCGGGCGTGCAGGTGTTCCAGGACCGCGCGCAGCCCTATGCGGTCGAGACGGCGGCGGGCGAGACGCGGGTGATCGCGCTCGCCGACGGATCGCGCGTCGCGCTGAACGGCGGCACGCGGCTGACGCTCGACCGCGCCGATGCGCGCGAGGTGACGCTGGAGCGCGGCGAGGCGCTGTTCACCGTCGCGCATGACGACAGAGACCCGTTCACGGTGCACGCCGGCAATGCGGAGATCGTCGACCTGGGCACGGTGTTCAACGTGGTGCGTGAAGGCGGCGAGACGCGGGTCGGCGTCGCCGAGGGGCTGGTCGCCTACAATCCCGATGCCGAGAATGTCCGGCTGGAGCCGGGCGAGACGCTGGTCGACGCCCAGGGCGTGATCCGCCTGGGCCGCGCGGCGACGGGCGATATCGGCGGCTGGAAGGCCGGGCGGCTGGTCTATGAGGGCGCGCCGCTGACGCAGGTGGCGGGCGATCTCGCGCGCGCGACGGGCACGCGCGTCGCGGTCGCTCCGGCGATCGCAGCGCGGCAGTTCACCGGCGTGATCGCGCTGCCGGAGAAGCGCGCCGGCTTCGTCGCGGAACTGGGGCCGCTGCTTGACGTGGAGGTCCAACCGGGCGAGCAGGGCGTCACCCTGAGTCCCCGAAACCGTGTCGCGCCATAGCCTGATCCCACTCTTGATGCTGCTTGCCTGCGCCGCGCCCGCGCAGGCGGGCGACGTGCGGCCGATCAACCTGCCGGCGGGCAAGCTGGGCGACGCGGTCGCCGCGCTGGGGCGGCAGGCGGGCGTGAGCGTCAGCGTGCCCGACCGGGCGATCTGGCGCGCGCGCGTGCCCGCCGTGCGCGGGGAGATGACCGTGCGCCAGGCGCTCGACCGGCTGCTCGCGGGGACAAATGCGCGCGCGGTGGCGCTCGACGCGCGCAGCTGGCGGATCGCCAGGGCGCCGCCGCGGGCATCGCGCCCCGCCCCGCCGCCGCCCGCGCCGCCGCCGCCGGCCGAGGAGCCGCCCGAGGCCGACATCATCGTCGTCGCCAGCAAGCGCGAGACAACCTTCGGCGGCTATGCCGGACAGGTCAGCCGCGTCGAGGGCGAGGACCTGGCGCTGGGCGCGCCCGCCGGCACCGAGGCGGTGGCGACGCAGGTGGCGAGCGTCACCTCCACCCATTTCGGAGCGGGCCGCAACAAGCTGTTCGTCCGCGGCATCGCCGATTCGAGCTTCACCGGGCCGACCCAGGCGACGGTGGGGCAGTATTTCGGCGATGTCCGCCTGACCTACAACGCGCCCGATCCGGGGCTGAAGCTGCTCGACGTGGCCGCGGTGGAGGTGCTGGAGGGGCCGCAGGGCACGCTCTACGGCGCAGGATCGCTGGGCGGCATCATCCGCGTGACGCGCAACGCGCCGCAGCTGCAGATCACCGGCGCGGAGATCGGCGGCGGCGTATCCTTCACCGAGCATGGCGAGGCGGGCGGCGATCTGAGCGGGGTGATCAACCTGCCGCTGGTCGAGGATGCGGTGGCGCTGCGCGCGGTCGGCTATCTCACGCGCGAGGGCGGCTATATCGACGACGCCGGGCGCGGGATCGCCGACGTCAACCGGACCGACATCCATGGCGGGCGGGTGATGCTGCGGCTCGCGCCCGGCGACGACTGGACGATCGACATCGGCGCGACGCTGCAGGACATCGACGCGCGCGACAGCCAGTACGCCGATCGCGACGCGCCCGAGCTCGCCCGCCGCAGCAGCATCGCCCAGCCCTATTCGGACCAGTATCGTCTGGCCGAGCTGGTGATCGCCAAGCAGTGGGACGATCTGCGCTTCGTCTCCTCGACCGGCTATGTCCGCCAGACGGTGACCGAGCGGTTCGACGCGACCACCGATCCGCAAGAGCCCCGCGCGTTCGACCAGATCAACGAGATCGAGCTGATCTCCACCGAGAACCGCCTCGCCCGGCCGATGGACGAGGGCTATGGCTGGATCCTGGGGATGAGCCTGCTGCGCAACGAATCCGAGCTGCGCCGCGCGATCGGCCCGATCGGCGAGCCGCGGCCGGCGACCGGCGTGCGCAACCGCATCGACGAGGCGACGCTCTATGCCGAGGCGAGCGTCGAGCCGGTCCGCGGCCTGACGCTGAGCGCGGGCGGGCGCGTCACCCATTCGCGTCTCTCGGGCGAGGGGCTCGACGTCGGGCGGATGCTCAACTTCGCCGATCGCCAGATGCAGGCCGACCGCGACGAGACGACGGTGCTGCCCTCGGTCTCGATCGTCGCCGAGCCGATCGCCGATGTCAGCCTGTTCGCGCGCTATCAGGAGGGGTTCCGCCCCGGCGGCCTCGCCGTCAGCGACGATTTCATCCGCCAGTTCGCCAATGACGAGGTCAGATCGATCGAGACCGGCGTTCGCTACGGCGTGCCGGGGGTGGATGGGCTGACGCTGGCGGCGACCTTCGCCTATACCCGCTGGAACAACATCCAGGCCGATTTCGTCGACGGCGCGGGCCTGCCGACCACCGCCAATATCGGCAACGGCCGCATCTATTCGTGGGATTTCCGCCTCGGCTGGCGGCCGCTGCCGGGGCTGTCGCTCGATGCGGGCTTCGTCGTCAACGACGGCGAGATCACCGATCCGCAGCCCGCCTTCCGCCTGGCGACGCTGGCAGAGCTCCCCAATGTCGCCGAGACGGGCGGGCGCTTCGGCTTCGACTGGCGCACCTTCCTGTCCGACACGGTCGACCTGCGCGTGGCGGGATGGGCGCGCTATATCGGCAAGTCGCGCCTTGGCGTGGGGCCGATCCTGGGCGGGCCGCAGGGCGACTATGTCGATACCGGCCTCACCGCGCGCATCGGCTTCGGGCGCTACGGCGTGACGCTGGGCGCGACCAACCTGACCGACAGCGTCGGCAACCGCTTCTCGCTCGGCTCCCCCTTCGACCTGTTCCGCGCCGACGCGATCACCCCGCTCAGGCCGCGGACCTTCCGCATCGGGCTGGATACGCGGTTTTAGGGGGGGGCTGGCGTCGCAGCGCCTGATGTCTGGTAGAGCCGGAGCAGCGGGTCGTAGGCGAGGGTGGTCCCCGGCCCCGATGTGAGCAGGTTCTCGCTCGAGTAGCCGTAGCTCGCCGCGCCCATGCCGCTGATGTTGCCGCGCGCGTCGTGGGTGAGGCTGGTGCTCCCCGCCGCGGTCAGCTGGTTCAAGCCGTTGGCGGTGTAACCCCGCGTGACGTTGCCGTGCCCGGTCCAGGCATAGAGGTCGTTGCCGCGCGTGCTGGTGACGATCTGCGAGGCCGGATTGTAGCTGAACGCGAGCGTCAGGTCATGTACCGTGCCCGACAGGTCCTGGGTCAGGCTGGAGAGCCGCGAGGTCGGATCGTAGGCGTAGCTCGTCACCGCGCCGTTGCCGCGCGTCAGGCTGGTGCGACGTCCCAGATCGTCATAGGCGAACGTCGCCAGAACCCCGGCGCCCGACGTTGCGCCGTTCTCGCGGATGTGCGTCACCTCGCCCGTCACCAGATGGTCGTAGGTGACATGGAACGCATCGGGCCAGGTCAGCCGCGTCCGCCGGGATCGTATTCGTAGGAAAGAACGGGAACTAGCGCTTTCACGCTAATTCCCGCAGTCGATATACACCCGGGGATTTCGTGGACTATTTCAAATAGACAATTCTAAATACAATTCCAACTATAAGAGTTATGGCTGCCAATATACTAAATATGGATTGATCTGTCAAGTAATATAATACCAGCATTACAATAGAAAAAAGTGCAATCAAAAAATAAAAAAGTCTATTTTTATTCACAGCTTATTTCCTTAATTATATCGTTTCGTATGGTAAAAAATTCCAAAGCTATGCCGATAGCTCCTAAAAGCTTTCCACCTTTTATCATGGAAAGCAAGGCTAAGCCGTGAGTTGGCCACGTTATCGCATCTGAAGCTCCACTAGAAACTCTACACCACTCTTGCGTGGACAAAGTCCTACAACTCGGCGGAGCGCTACCGGGGTTAATGGGTGCATCGCATATCGTCATCAATCCGCGGTCCGGATTGCTGGCGCTGTTCTTTTCTTCGCCAAGCGAAGCGCAAATTGGGCTTCCATCGCTTTCGGAACCAGTAAAAAATGTTCCTTTTGGACATTCTGATAGTATCGTTTTCGAGCTAGCTGCGCCCCCGGCGCTACCACACCATACGGGCGCTAAGGTGGCTTTCGGTGTCTTCCTGCAAACCTCCTGTACTGCGCTTGGAGCGACACCATTCTGTCGATGTCCGATAACCACGATGCCTGGTTCAACGGGCGGCGGATTGCTTGGAAGTGCCTGCAGCCCGAGCGGATCGGTGAAGTTGACCGGATCGCCTTTGACATAGGCGTAGAGGTTCATGCCCGCCGCGTAGCCGATCGGGTCGGTCTGCATGAACCGGCCGAGGGTGGGGGCGTACATGCGGGCCTTATAGTGGTACATGCCAATCTCGGGAAGCCAGGCCTGGCCGGTATATTGGAACCGGCCCATGTTGGTCATGGCGGGGACGCCATATTCGTCGTAAGCGTTGATCGCGGTCACCGCGCCTCGGGCATCGTAGGCGTACTGGATCTTGTTGCCTTCCGGCGCGGTCGCTTCGGTCAGCCGCCCGAGGCCGTCATAGGTGTAGCTGGTCGTCTCGCCCAACGGATCGGTGATCGCGATGGGGCGGTATTTCGTCATATCCGAGACTATGGTCGTCTGGTTCGACAAGGCGTCGGTCACCACCATCGTGGCGGTGCTGCTGTCAGGATCGGGGCCGCTTTCCCGAATCGTCCAGCCCGATCTTGCAAGCGCCGGGCTGGAAAACCAGCCCGGCGGCGCCCGCGCATCAATTAGGTATTGTGTCGCCGGAATTGCCGGAATTGAGTTCCCGGAATTCCAGCTCGTATTCTCAAGATTCGAAAACTCACAGGCACAAAGTTTTGCCCTCTCCGGCCACTTCAGACATGTCTAAAATATATAATCCGAACGAGATTCGATATATAGTACTAACTAAATTCCTTTTGCATTCATCAATATTGATACTAAATATATCTCTGTTTCCGGCATTATCAGCCCCAAAATCAAAAAGTAAATTTGATTTAAAATGTTTTACATCTGCAAAGGAATACCCATCTATTAAAAGCTGACTATCAGTGCCTAAATCTATTTCTTGAAGAAAGTTAGTATAGTCTAATAATATTCCTGAGATAGTTTGATGCCCATAAATTATCACTTCATTGCCAAAACGAAGGAAGCTTGAATACCGCTTTTGCCGCCTATAAATGTCAATGAATTTTTGAGAAAGCGTCTCAAGATCATGAGCGAATAGATCGTCGCCAAGTCCTTCAATGGAAAACATGATTAGCATCCCGGGTATGCGGTTTGGAAGGTTCGGATTGGAAGTCCGGTTTCGGGGTCTCGTCCAATCGGTGCTGTGAATATTACCGTGATGAAGGCGGTTGAAGCCATACCATTATGAGCATCATATCCAACACGCCTGCCAGTATCGAAAGTAACCCTTACTGCTCCACGGCTAGTCGGAGCAGCGCCATGAAAGCGGGCATTCGCGATAGCGATCTCCAGATCACCAAGGCCAAAATCTAACGCCCAGTGGCTTTGCGGGCGAGATGCGCCTTCGCGAAATAATGACTGGTGCTGAGCATATTTTGCCTTCACCGTGTCAAGAACGACCGTAGCTTTGTAAGCTTGCGCACCACCGAGCGGCGTAGTTCTTCCCAAGCATCGATCCGCAAGCGCATTCTGCGGCGTTCGTGTTCCTGGTGTAAGTTGATTTTGAGGTGAGGCTAAAACAAAACTTCCGCCGGGAGCAAGCGCTCCGCTTGATATTGGCGAGCCACCGCCTCCGAACAAACCGCCGAAGTTGAAGATTGGCCTAGGGCTTTTGCGCTTGCCGGTAACTAGGCAATCGCCATTTGGCGCGTACACCTCGCAGATGTTGCCCACCGGATCGGGTTCGGACTGCAGCCCCAGCGGATCGGTAAAGTTGATCGGATCGCCGGATACATAGGCGTAGAGGTTCATCCCCGCGCCGTAGCCGATGGGATCGGTCTGCATGAACCGGCCCAGCTTCGGATCGTAGATGCGAGCCTTGTAATGGTATTTGCCGAGCTCGGGTAGCCACGCCTGGCCGGTATACTGGAACCGGCCGGTGTTGGTGGCGGCGGGGATGCCATACTCGTCGTAGGCGTTGATCGCGGTCACCGCGCCGGTTCCGTCGCTGCGGGCGATGATCGAGCCGCGCTCGTCGGCGTGGAGCCAGGTGCGGCTGGCGGTGCCGCTGCCGGCATATTCGACCAGCGGCTCGTCCGTGCCGGGGCCGTGGACGTAGCGCTTCTGGAGTGTGCCGGCCACAACCTGCGGATCGATTGCGCACACGCCGCGCCAGGCTATCTCGCCAGCAACGCAAAGGTTCGTACTCTTGTCTGAAACATCCAGTCCGTCGTAAAACGGCGTCACGGGTCCATCCTCCTCCTCGAAGCGGCTAAACAGCCAACTTCGTATCAGCAGGAGGATGAACCTACCTCAATTACGCTATGTCCGCGGAATTTCCGGGCTCTTGGAATTCGTTGTGCCGGCATTCCTCGTTCTGGACATTATCTAGATTTTCGTATCCCCGGATTTATCGGAAATTGACTTCAAGCTCATCCTTGAACTACTGGGCAATGTTTTCAACTTTCCCATGCTGTATATCGCTAAGCAAGCAGTTAATATATGAAATGTATTATAGATAAAAGGAACTGAAGATTTTCCAGATAGGACACTGTAAATCGAAAAGCCGAGGGATAAAAAGGATATGGCATAAGCAAAAATGACAAAAATAACGTAGCTTCTCATAAAATCACCTCGTGCACTGACTGAAAAAACACTCTGTGACAGCTTCCCCTGTCGCACCCAACGCCCAGCCGGCTAACGCAATAGGGCCACTTGCGGCTGCAACTGATCCTGTTATCAAATAGGTCATTGCCGCAGCAAATCTATCGTAGTTATTGTCACGAATACGCTGAATTTCGGGACTCCGGGAAATCTGCTCATATTCATCCCACAAAGGCCTGCAGGCTGCGGATGCCGCAGCACCGGGACATCTCTGTATCTCTTTCTTCAATTGATTAAATCTTGTAATAAGTCGCTTCGTCCGATCTTCGGTTTCCGTAATGTCCACTGGCCGGTGAGCATTATTTTGCGGTAAGGTTTGCGTGGTGCCGGCGCTACCACACCATACGGGCGCTAAGGTGGCTTTCGGTGTCTTCCTGCAAACCTCCTGTACTGCGCTTGGAGCGACACCATTCTGTCGATGTCCGATAACCACGATGCCCGGTTCAACGGGCGGCGGATTGCTTGGAAGTGCTTGCAGCCCGAGCGGATCGGTGAAGTTGACCGGATCGCCTTTGACATAGGCGTAGAGGTTCATCCCCGCCGCGTAGCCGATCGGGTCGGTCTGCATGAACCGGCCGAGGGTGGGGGCGTACATGCGGGCCTTGTAGTGGTATTTGCCGAGCTCGGGTAGCCAGGCCTGGCCGGTATACTGGTGGCGGCCGGTGTTGGTGGCGGCGGGGATGCCATACTCGTCGTAGGCGTTGATCGCGGTGATTGCGCCGCTCGCATCGCTGCGGGCGATGATCGAGCCGCGCTCGTCGGCGTGGAGCCAGGTGCGGCTGGCGGTGCCGCTGCCGGCATATTCGACCAGCGGCTCGTCCGTGCCGGGGCCGTGGACGTAGCGCTTGGTCAGTGCGCCGGACGCGTCGTACTCGCCGATCATCGCCAGTCCGTCGTACTGGAACCGCACCGCCGCCGTCCCCAACATCTGGTAGAGCCGGAGCAGCGGGTCGTAGGTGAGGGTGGTTCCCGGCCCCGAGGTCAGCATGTTTTCGCTCGAGTAGCCGTAGCTCGCCGCGCCCATGCCGCTGATGTTGCCGCGCGCGTCGTGGGTGAGGCTGGTGCTCCCCGCCGCCGTCAGCTGGTTCAAGCCGTTGACGGTGTAACCCCGCGTGACGTTGCCGTGCCCGGTCCAGGCATAGAGGTCGTTGCCGCGCGTGCTGGTGACGATCTGCGAGGCCGGATTGTAGCTGAACGCGAGCGTCAGGTCATGTACCGTGCCCGACAGGTCCTGGGTTAGGCTGGAGAGCCGCGACGCATCGTCATGGGCGTAGCTCGTCACCGTCCCGTTGCCGCGGGTGAGGCTCACACGGCCGCCCCGGTCGTCATAGGCGTAGGTGGCGAGCACGCCGATCCCGCTCGCCGCGCCGTTCTCGCGGATGTGTGTCACCTCTCCGGTCACCAGATGATCATAGGTGACATGGAACGCATCGGGCCAGGTCAGCCGCGTCCGCCGGCCGGCGAGGTCGTACTGGTAGCTCATCGTCCCCAGCGGGCCCGCCTGGGTGAGGGGGCGGCCGAGCGCGTCATAGGTGAAGGCGAGGGCGTTGCCGGTCGGCTTGCGCCGGTCAGCCGGCCGAGCAGGTCATAGGTATAAGCGACATCCGGCTCGCCCCCAGGCAGGTCCTTCGCGGTGAGGCGGTCGAGCGCGTCGTAGGTGTAGCCGATCGCCTGCGTCGGATCGCCGTCATAGCCGCGCAGCCGCCGCGTCGTGACGTTGCCGCTCGCGTCATGGAGCAGTTGCTCGTAATCGGTCGCGCTGCTGTCGTTCGATCCCTGGGCCGGCAACGGCATGCGCGTCTTCGCCAGCCGGTCGTGGCCGTCATATTCATAGGTGGTGCGGTTGGCCTCCGCGTCGGTGAGCGTAAGCAACATCCCGTTGTCGCTGTAGGCGGCGGTCATATCATCGGATTGGTCGGCGGTGCCGAACGCGCTCTGTACCTTCGACACCCGGCCCAGCTCATCATAGCTCGTCTTGACGATGCGATCCGGCCCGGCGCTGCCCGCCGCCCCGAGCGTGCAGGCCGACGACGGCAGCGACACCCACGCCGCGCCGTTCATCCTGAGCGCGGTGCAGTCGAGACGCCCCAGGGCGTCGTAGCCATACTGGCGGACCCGCCAGGTCGCCCCGCTCGCGGTGAGCGCGTCCTTCACCAGGCGGGCATCGGCGTCATAGGTCGCGTTCGCCTGCTCGAGCGACACGAATGTCGCCCAGTCGATGTCGGTCGTGCCGGCGACCGTCCCGGTCTCGACCAACGTCGCCTGGCCATCGCCATTGTAGGTCGTCCGGACGGCGCGACGCTTCAGAAAGCCACCGCCGTCAGGATCGGGCGAGATCGCCCCGACCTGCTCGCGATCGGGCGACCAGCGCAGTGTCGTGGTGTCGGCGGTTCCCGCAAGCGGCCCGTCGGTCGTCAGCAGATTGCCGATCGGATCGTAGGTCAGCGCCGTGGTCGCGGTCAGGCTGCCGTCGCCCGCACCCGAGCTGACGCTGGCGGGCAAGGCGTTCGTGTTGTAGCCGATCATCGTCTTCACCTCGTCGGCGGTGCCGGCGCAGCTCTCGCCGATCCGGCACTGCGACACGCTCGTCGGCATCGAAATACCCGCGACCGCCGTGTAGCCGTACCGGATCTGCGGCCGGGTGGCGCCCGTGGTCGGCGCGGGCAAGGTCACCGCCAGCAGTTGGCCTGTCGCCGGATCATAGGTGTAATCGGTCTGCGCGGCCTTCGCATCCTTGGTCCAGTTGGGGCTGTTGCAGGTGAGGACATTGGCGCAGGTGGCATCGAACCCCGCCGTCGTCACGATGTCGGCCTCACCCGTGCCGGGCTTGGCCTTGAACGTGGCGGTGGTCACGTTGCCGCGAGCATCGTAGGCGTACTGGATCTTGTTGCCTTCCGGCGCGGTCGCTTCGGTCAGCCGCCCGAGGCCGTCATAGGTGTAGCTGGTCGTCTCGCCCAACGGATCGGTGATCGCGATGGGGCGGTATTTCGTCATGTCCGAGACTATGGTCGTCTGGTTCGACAAGGCGTCGGTCACCACCATCGTGGCGGTGCTGCCCGAAAGGGTGCGGTCGTAGCTTGTCGTCACGCCGTCTCGCGTCACCGAGCTGACGCCGTGCGCTCCGTAGCTGATTGTCGTCGTATCGCTGGTCGCGCCCGGCCGCTTGATGCCGACGAGCCCTCCCGACCCGCTGGTCATGCGCCACACTTTCCCGCCAGGCGTCGTCACGATGCGGACCGTTGAGGACGGATAGGCGTAGGTAACGGTCGGCCATGGCGCGGTGCCGGCATTCGCATTGATGAACCTTGCAGAGGCGCGTTGGAACCAGTTGGGCGGCGGGTTGGTCCGATACGGCACGCTGTTGCCGACGAAGCTGAACTCGATCGCGTAGCCGGCATTGTTCGCGACTTTCGACAGCCGCCGCGCGAAGGTGCAGTTGCCGCCTTTTATTGGCTCGCAATTGCGGTTCATCGTCCATGTGTAGTCGATAGTCAGCCCGTCGCCGCGCGAGATCGAGGATGCCAGCACCTGGCAGTCGGTTTGCGTGTAGGTGCTGCACATGTTCGAGGGGCCGGCGCTCAAAAACAAGTTGGCGAACTTGATCTCCGTTCCGTCAGGATAGCGGTAAACGTAAGTTCCGCCGGGCGAGAACGACAATGTCGCGCCGGTGGCATAGGAAGAGGTCAGGCTGGTTCCCGTTCCAGCGAACTTGTCAAAGGTCTCGCCCAGTCGGACCACTATCGTGTAGGTCGAGCCGGATTTGTTCTGGGTAATGTAGAAGGACGGCCAATTGCTTTGGCCGTCCTCATACGAGATCAGCTGCATTTCCCCTGGTCCCGCGCCGATCGATCCTTCGAGCAGGCTGAACTTGAATGAGCCGTCGGTCAGGTCGACACCATTGCCGTCGACATTAAGATAGGGTGCGGGACCTGTCTGCCCGAAAGCGGGCGCGGAAAGGGCGGAGGTGGCGAGCAGCGCGCAGACGAGCGCTGCCCGCATCGGGGATGCGGTCATGATGGGTCTCCGGATGTCGGTTGATTTCAGGGCGTGGGGCTCGGCGCCGGCGCTCAGGGCGTTTCGGGCGGGTTGGTCGATCCAGTAACCGTCTTGGTTACACGGTTATCGGCGTCGTCGAACGCGTAGCTCGTGGTTACGCCGTCGTTGACCGTGCCGCTGCGTTCGACCTCGATCAGCCGCCCTCTGGCGTCATAGCTATAGGTGACGGCTTCGGTCGCGGCCGCAGGAGCGGCGGCGATCAGCGCCGGCAAGATGAGGGGAAATCTGCGCATTCGGGCGTCTCCTTTTGCCAGCCGACTCGCAGAGGCGAATCGGAACAAAAGAGGAACTGCTCTTCGATTTCCTACATTGCAAACGTTATATTTTACCCAATTGGATAATTTGTCCGGGAAGATCGATCACGCGCCGTTCGTTCGCGCTCCGCACGTGCGCGGATAGGATGGAAAAAAGTCGCCGTGCATGCCAAGGCGTCGCGCGAGCGGTTCCGTCATGGCCGCATGGGGGGAGGAAGCGCGCGCGCCCTCCCGCGTATGAAGAGGGTCTCGATCGATGCGTCGTCTGCTTGCCACCACCTGTCTGAGCTCGTCCCTGCTGTTCGCCGCGCCCGCGATGGCGCAAACCCAGATCACCGATGCGCGGACGACGCCGGTCACCACCGCCGGCCAGAATCTGACGATCACCAGCACCGGTTCGGTCAAGCCGACGACGGGCACCGCCGTCACCATCGACAGCGACAACACGGTCAGCAACGCCGGCACCGTCCAGATCACGGGCGCGAACAACTCGACCGGCATCCTCGCCCAGGCGGGGCGCACCGGATCGATCACCAACACCGGCACGATCACCCTCGACGAGAATTACACGCCGACCGACACCGACAGCGACGGCGATATCGACGGCACCTTCGCGCAAGGATCGGGCCGCTTCGGCATCCGCACCGCCGGCGCGTTCACCGGGGACGTCTCGAGCACCGGCACGATCACCATCGAGGGCAACAACTCTGCGGGCATCGCGCTCGACGGGCCGCTGACCGGCAAGCTGACCACCGGCGGCACTATCATCGCGACGGGCGACAATTCGTTCGGCGTGCGGGCGGGGGACATCTCGGGCAATGTTCGCCTGGCGGGCGCGGTCGGCGCGAAGGGTGCGAACAGCGTCGGCGCGGCGATGGACGGCGACATCGGCGGACAGCTGGTGATCCAGGGCAATATCGGCGCGACGGGCTATCGCAGCACCACGCCGCCGTCTGACACCAGCAAGCTCGATGCTGACGACCTGCTGCAGGGCGGGCCCGCCCTGCGCATCACCGGCAATGTCGCGGGCGGGATCGTCTTCGCCGTGCCGCCGGCCGATTCGAACGCCGACGACACCGACGAGGATGATGACGGCCTGCCCGACGCGACCGAGGGATCGGCGCTGGTCAACTCCTTCGGCGCGGCGCCGGCGGTGCAGATCGGCGGCGCGGAAGACATCACCATCGGCGCGGTGGCGGGCAACGCCAACGGCCATGGGCTGGTGATGGCCGGCACGGTCACCGGCGACGGCGTGTACAAGGATGTCGCGGGCAACGGCCTCGTCATCGGCGGCCAGGGCGGCGACGTGACCATCGCCGGCGGCATGACGCTGAACGGCAATGTCGGCGCGGCGTCGAACGCCGCCAACGCGACCGCGGTCCGCCTGGGCGCGGGCGCCAACGTGGCGGAGATCCGGGTCGGCGGCAACGTCGTCGCGCAGGGCGGCGCAGAGGCGGCGGACGTCTCCACCGGCATCGCGATCGATGCGGGCGCCAACGTCCAGACCATCCGCAACACCGGCAGCATCCGTGCGCGCGGATCGGGCGAGGCGACCGGCATCGCCATCATCGATCGCGCGGGCACCGTCACCCTGGTCGAAAATGCCGGGATCATCGAAGCGACCGGCGCAGCCGCGGGGAAGGGCGTGGCCATCGACCTTTCGGCGTCGACCGGCGGCGTCACCATCCGCCAGCCGGTCGCCGCGGAAGGCAAGTCGGCCGGCGCGATCGTCGGCGACATCAAGCTGGGCGGCGGCGCCGATCTGGTCGAGATCGCCGATGGCAGCATGCGGGGCAATGCGACCTTCGGCGCCGGGGCCAACCGCCTGGCGATGACCGGCGACGCCGTCTGGGCGGGCAATGCGGCCTTCGGCGCGAGTGCCGACACGATGACGCTAGGCGGAACGTCCGTGTTCGCCGGCAACGCCGATTTCGGCGGCGGGGCGGACAGCCTGACCCTGTCGGGCACCGCGCGTTTCGCCGGATCGATCACCGGCGGCGGCGGGCTGGCGGTGAATGTCGGCAGCGGGACGCTGGACGTTTCCAATGGCGGCGCGGTCGCGCTGGGCTCGCTTTCGGTCGGCAGCGGCGGCACGATCGGCGTCAGCATCGACGCCGAAGCGGGGACGAACACGCTGTACGACGTCGCCGGCGCGGCGACCTTCGCGCAGGATTCGCGGCTGATCGTCCACTTCGCCAATGTCAGCGGGGCGGAGGGCACCTACACCATCATCCGCGCGGGCGATGTGGTCGGCGGGAGCAATCTCGGCCTGGCGGAAACCGTGCTGCCGTTCATCTTCGACGCCGATCTGACCACCGACGACACCGCCAATACCGTCGCGCTGACGGTCGACCGCAAGGATGCGGGCGAGCTCGGCCTCAACCGATCGCAGGCGAGCGCCTGGGACGCGGTGTTCGCCGCGCTCGATTCGGACGAGCAGATCGCCGATATCTATCTGGCGGTGGCCGACAGCCAGTCGCTGCAGGCGGTGCTCTCGCAGATGCTGCCCGACCATGCCGGCGGCGCGTTCGAGACGGTCACCGCCGGATCGCGCGCGGTGACGCGCATCCTGGCCGATCCGCGCATGCCGATCGCCGATGCCGGCGGAGGCTTGAGCTTCTGGGTTCAGCAGGTGGCCTGGGGCTCTTCCAAGAGCCTGGGCGACACCGCCTCCTACGACGTCAACGGCTGGGGCGCGTCGGGCGGCGCCGAACTCGACCTGGGCGGCGTCGGCAAGCTGGGCGCGTCGATCGCCTATCTGGCGGGCAACGACGATCATGGCGACAACGACAACACGGTGAAGACCGGCCAATATGAAGGCGCGGTGCACTGGCGCGGGTCGTTCGGCGGCGCCAACGCCTGGGTTCGCGGCTCCTATGCCCGGATCGATTTCGACGAGCAGCGCAACTTCGTCGCCAGCCTGGGCGGCGACGCAGTGACGCGTCAGGCCAACGGCGCGTGGAACGGCACGCTGATGTCGGCGGGCGGCGGCCTCTCCTATGAGCTGCGCGCGGGCAAGCGGCTGTCGCTGCGCCCGGCGGTGGCGTTCGATTATTACCGGCTGAAGGAAGACGGCTACACCGAAACCGGCGGCGGCGACGCGTTCAACCTGACCGTTGACGAGCGCACCAGCGACGAGGCGGCGGTGTCTGCCGCCCTGACGGTGGGCTATGATTTCGGCGGAACCGAACCGGGCGGCGGCTTCTTCCGGCTGGAGGCCGAAGGCGGCCGGCGCGAGATCGTCGGGGGCGAGCTGGGCGCGACCACAGCGCGCTTCGCCGACGGCGATCCGTTCATCCTGGTGCCCGAGGAGCGGACCAGCGGTTTCACCGGGCGGCTGCGCCTGCTCGGCGGCGATTCGACCTATATCCTGGGCGGCGAGGTGAGCGCCGAGGAACAACAGGACCATGTCGCGCTCGCCGCGCGCGTGTCCTTCCAGTTCGGGTTCTGATCCCTCCCCATAAGATCAGGAACCCGACCGTCCGGCTCGTGAGCCCCTCGGCCGGACGACAAAGACCCGCGATGGCCCCGGTCGGGCCGTCGCGGGTCGCTTTGTCGAGGGGATCTACTCAATACCTGCGATGAACGGCGCGGCCACGGCGGGTTCAGTAGCGCCGTGCAAGGTTCCGGGCTGATAGAAACAGCCAGGAGTGGGCCTTATGTCGCCCGTCACCCGTTTCCGACTGCCGCTCGCCAGCGCCGCGGCGGTCGCGCTGGCGCTGGCCGCCGGCGCGTGCAAGCCGGTCCCCGCCGGACCCTATGACGCCGAGACCACTGCTGTCGGGAAGGACGGCCAACCCTCTTTCGCGCAGCTGCCCGCGCTGCCCGACACGCTGCCGCTCCTCTCCGACGCGCAGGCCGGTGGGGCACCGACGCCCGTCCGCTATGCGCCGACCGCGGACGAACTGCCGCGCGCCGAGCCGATCGCCTACGGCGCGCCCGCCCAAGGCTATTATGACGATAGCGGCGCCTCCTACGGCTTCATCGAGCAGGCGCTGTCGATGGCCACCGCCTTCGGCGATGCGCCGCCCGATTATGGTTATTATTACGACGACAGCGATCCTTGGGCCTGGCAGGCCTATGACGATTCGCTCTATTTCGCCGAGCCGATCGACGGCGGATACCGCAGCTATTACTACTCGGCCGGGTCGGCCGCGCCCTATCTGGTGCGCGATCCGTGGTACAGCTACGGCTATGACGACGGCCGGCTGGTGGCGGTCTACGACAATTACGGGCGGCTGGTGCCGGTCAGCGGCTGGGCGCCGCGACGCGACCATGCCTCGCGCTATTATGCCCGCGCCGAGCGGCTCTATCGCGCGTCGCGCCGGGCCGAGCGGCGGGCGGTGCTCGCCTCGCGCTGGGCGGAGCGGCGCGACGACCTCTTCGAGCAGCGCCGCCGCTGGGAGCGCCAGCGCGCGCGCGAGGAGCGATGGCAGCGTTATCACCGCCGCGTCGCCGATCGCCAGCGCGATTACTGGCGTGACGAGCGCCAGCTGCGCCGGGCGGAGGCGCGTCGCTTCGACGTGTGGCGCGACCGCGGCTTCGAAGGCCGCCGTCCGCGGCTGGAGCAGATCGCCGCGCGCAACGATATCCGCGAGAACCGCCTGATCCGTCAGCGCGCGCGGGTGGAACGCCAGCGCGCCGAGCAACGCCGCGAGGCGCAGCGCCAGCGGGCGGAGCGGCGCGCGGACAGGCAACGGCAGATCGCGCAGCGTGATCGCCGCGAACGCCAGATCGAACGGCAGCAGCAGCGCGCCGAGCGCGATCGGCGGGTGGATCGCCAGCAGCATATCGCCCGGCGCGAGCAGCGTCAGGCGCAGCGCCAGCAGCGGCTCGCCCAGCGTGACCGCCAGGCCGAACGCCAGCAACGCCAGGCGCAGCGCGCGCAGCAGCGCCAACAGGCGGAGCGTCGGCAGCGGTCCGAGCAGCGCCAGCAGCAGCGCGTCGAACGCCAGCGCAATCAGGCGCAGCGTCAGGCGCAGGCCGATCGTCAGCGCCAGCGTGCCGAACGGCAGCAGGCGCGCCAGGCGCAGACCCGCGAGCGGGCCGAGCGGCGCGAGCGGCAGCAGGCGGCGACGCGCCAGCGCGAGCAGCGCGCCGAGCGTCAGCGGCAATCGGCGCAGCGTCAGCAGCGTCAAGCCGAGCGTCGCCAACGGGTTCAGGCCGAGCGGAGCCGGGCCGAAACCCGTCAGCGCGCCGAACGCCGGCAGGCGCAGCGCGAGCGCGCGCAGAACCGGGCGCGGCAAGAGGCCAGCCGCCAGCGTCAGCAGGCCGAAAGCCGCCGTACCGCCGAGCGCGAGCAACGTCGGCAAGCGCAGCGCCAGCGCGCCGCCGAACGCCTACAGAGGACCGCGCGTGAGCAGCGTCAGGTACAGCGCCAGCAGCAGCAGGCGCAGCGCCAGACGCGCGCTGTCCAACGCACCGCACGGGTGGAAGCGCGTCGCGAGCGGCGAGAACGCTAGGGCCGCCCGTCTTCGGGCATCCCTGTTGCGCGGATTCCTTGTTGCGCGGATTCCGCCTTGGCACATCCCTCACAGTACGCGTGCCAGATATCCATTGCATGGCCTTTGGCCGTCAACGCGCCGCCCGCTCCAGGATGTTCAGCATCTCCGCGAGCGTCATTTCCGCGATGATCTCTTCCTCGTCGGTGTCGGCGGTGTGGACAAGCGTCTCGCCGGCATCGGTTATGTCTTCAACCGACAGCACGCCTCTATGCAGCAGGGCGACGTAAAGGCCCTCGATCAACTGGTTGGCCAGGAGATTTTTGTCAGACAAGAGGATGTACTCCATGCTCGACATATTCCTAGTATATTGATAGGAATAAGCAAGCATATGCTATGCTGAACGGCGCATCCCGTTCTGCGACCATCTGCGACACTTTGGCGCATCCGGCGGCACGAAGCTGCGACAGGCCCGGCGCATATCTCCATTCGACCCAGAGAGGGGTCGGGTTTGAGGAGTACGCACATGAACAAGCTCGCAATCGTTCTCGCCGGCATCGCGACCGCGGTCGCGGCCGTTCCCGCCGCCGCCGCTCCGGCGCCCGCGCCCTGGCAGCAGGGCTGGCAGTCGATCAACCAGCGCCAGGCCAATATCGACCGGCGTATCGACCAAGGCGTTCGCCGCGGCACGCTCAACCGCAACGAGGCGCAGCGGCTGCGCATCCAGTTCCGCGATCTCAACCGGCTGGAGCAGCAGTATCGTCGCTCGGGCCGCGGCCTGACGCTCGCTGAGCGCCGCGATCTCGACCGCCGCTTCGATCGGCTGGCGCAGCGCGTCTACAACCAGAAGCATGACCGCCAGACCGCCTGGCGCTAACAGCCTCGCTCACCTGAGTGACGCATGATCCGGAGAACGGCCCCATCGCGAAAGCGGCGGGGCCGTTTTTCATGTGTCAGCGAAGCGGCTTGCCCGAATCCTTCCACTTATCGAGGATCTGCGACTCCGCGTCCGCGGTGACGATCGGATCGCCGCTCTGGGCGTGCTCGGGTTGGATGCGCGTGGCGTCGGGTGGCCGGATCGGCGGCGGAACCGCCGTCGCCGCCTGGGCTAGGGCGGGCGTGGGCAACGTCGCAGGTTGCGGGGCGCGCGTCGTCCAGGCGGGCACGGCGGGCTCAACCCCCGCATAGCCGGCGCGGAACGCCTGGGGCGTGCCCCAATAGCCCTTCCACCGGTGGAAGAAGTGCGCGCCGACCGCGGCGGTCATCACCAGGCTCTTGCCCCAGACCGGCCACACCCGGAAAGTGTGGTAGTGCGTCGCGTTGCCGACCGGCGCATAGACGCGTCCTGCCAACGCCTCGTGCGCGATGCGGAGCGCGCGGGCATAGCCGGTGACGGATGGCGCCCGCGCCATTGCGCCGTCACAGGTGAAGCTGAACTGGCAGCCGGTCGCGCGCTCATGTCCCTGGAAGACGACGCCGCAAACGCTGTTCGGGAAGGCCGGATGGCGCACGCGGTTGAGCACCACCTGCGCCACCGCGCGCTGCCCGTCCTCGCTCTCGCTGGCGGCCTCGTAGTAGATTGCCGTGGCGAGGCACTGCGCAGCGCGCATCGAATCGACGCCACTGCGGCCGCGGAACGCCATCGACGGGGCGGGGAGGACGCCGAGATCGGCGGGCGTGGTGAAATCGGCTGGCGCGGTCGCGGCGAGGCTCGCCGGAATATCGTAATAGCCCGTCGCCGCCGCCGCGCGCGGCAGATCGGGCGTCTCGGCATAGGCCAGCGCCGCGCCCGGGAAGCGATCGTCGCCCTCCAGCCCGGTCGCGGGCAGGGTGATCGCGCGGGCATCGCCGGTGCCATAGGCGAAAGCGGTCAGCGCCGCCTTGGCCGACATGCCGATCCCGCTCAGCGCGACCAACGCGAACGCGCCGGCCAGCAGCGGAGAATCACGAAGGGCGCGCGCGAGCATATGGGGCGCATACGCCTGTTTGACGGACGAATCCCCAGCAGATTTGGCGCTGTGCCGGGGTGGGACGGATGGCGCGGGCGTTAACCTTCGGGCAGCAACAGCGAGGCGTCGCCATAGCTGTAGAAGCGGTATCCTTCGCGGATGGCATGGGCATAGGCCGCCCGCATCCGCTCCAGCCCCATCAGCGCCGACACCAGCATGAACAGCGTCGATTTCGGCAGGTGGAAATTGGTCAGCAGCCCGTCGATGCCCCTGAAGCGGTAGCCGGGGGTAATGAAGATCGCCGTGTCGCCTTCGAACGGGCGGATGACGCCGTCCTGGCCGCACGCGCTCTCGATCAGGCGCAGGCTGGTGGTGCCGACGGCGACGATGCGGCCGCCGCCCGCACGGACGGCATTGAGCCGGTCGGCTGTCACGGCGTCGATACGGCCCCATTCGGCGTGCATCTTGTGATCGTCGGTGTCTTGCGCCTTGACCGGCAGGAAGGTGCCTGCGCCGACATGGAGGGTGAGGGTGGTGTGGGCGATGCCTGCCGCCTCCAGCGCCGCCATCAGCGTCGGCGTGAAGTGCAGCGCGGCGGTGGGGGCGGCGACCGCGCCGGGCTGGTCCGCGAACATCGTCTGATAGTCCGACCGGTCGCGCTCGTCGGTCGCGCGCTTGCCGGCGATGTACGGCGGCAGCGGCATCGTGCCGGCGCGTTCGAGCAGCAGCTCGACGGGCTCGTCACCATGGAAATCGAGCGCGAAGCTGCCGTCCTCGGCGCGGTCGAAGGCGGTGGCGGCGACGCCGTGTCCGAAATCGATCGCATCGCCCTCTTGCAACCGCTTGGCGTTGCGGATGAAGGCGCGCCAGCGGCGAGGCCCTTCGCGCTTGTGCAGCGTCGCGCCGATCTTCGCGGCGCCGCGCATGCCCTCCAGCTGCGCCGGGATCACGCGGGTATCGTTGAACACCAATATGTCGCCCGCGCGGAGCAGGGCGGGAAGGTCGGTAACGGCGCGGTCTTCGGTGCGATCCGCGTCGAGCAGCAACAGGCGGGCGGAATCGCGCGGCGATGCCGGGCGCAGCGCGATCCGATCGGGCGGCAAGTCGAAATCGAAGAGGGCGACGTCCA
This sequence comes from Sphingomonas gilva, assembly GCF_003515075.1. Classification (GTDB taxonomy): domain Bacteria; phylum Pseudomonadota; class Alphaproteobacteria; order Sphingomonadales; family Sphingomonadaceae; genus Sphingomonas; species Sphingomonas gilva. Next base: position 375,232 of record NZ_QWLV01000002.1, on the reverse strand, counting down.
AGGGCGCAACCTACTCCCCTCCCTTTCAAGGGAGAGGCTGGGGTGGGTGCGCGCGTCTGCGCGCCTGTAAAATTCTTCACTTGGAGGACCGGAGCGCCGAACGGGGCATTGAGCCCCGTCCGCCGCTTCACCCACCCCTAGCCCCTCCCTTGAAAGGGAGGGGGATAGAGGCTCACTCCTTCGCCGGCGTCGCCCCAGGCGAGGCGGCGGGAGCCGGATCGATGATGCTCGGCGCGGGCGCCGCGACCGGTGCGGGCGCGTTGGCGTAGGGCGGAGGGTTGTCCGCCGCGAGATATGCATGGACGATGCGCGTCGGGTTGGCCGGCGGCTCGCCGCGCTCGATCGCGTCGACATATTGCATGCCGTCGGTCACGCGCCCGAAAACGGTGTATTTCTTGTCGAGCTTCAAGGTCGGCATCAGCACGATGTAGAACTGGCTGTTGGCCGAGTCTTCCGATTCCGCGCGCGCCATCGCCACGGTGCCGCGCAGGTGGGGCAGGCGGTTGAACTCGGCCTTGAGGTCCGGAAGCTGCGATCCGCCCTGGCCGGTGCCCTGGGGATCGCCGCCCTGCGCCATGAAGCCTTCGATCACACGGTGGAAGGTCAGCCCGTCATAGAATTTCTGCCGGGTGAGCTCCTGGATGCGCGCGACATGGCCCGGCGCGAAGTCCGGACGAAGCTGGATCGCGACGCGGCCGCCGCTCGACAGGTCGAGCAGCCAGGTGTTGGCCTTGTCCGCGGCGATGGCTGGCGGCGTCACCGTCGCCGCCAGCACGGTCGAGGTGTCGACGCTGGGCGAATCGACCGGCGTTTCAGCCGCGACCGGGCCTTGGGTGGGCGCCTCTTCGGCCGGCGGCGCGCCGGGCTGGGTCTGCGCGAAGGAGGGAGCCGCGCACATCAGTGCAGCGATGACGGCGATACGGGCGAACGGACGCATGAACGGATCGATCCTCGGGTGGAGGGGGGATTGCGGGCGGTCTAGAGCATCAAGTGGCTGACGCGCAACTGAATGGCCCTTCGAAGCGGCGTATCGAAGGACGGATCAACTCCCTTTCCGCCCCAGCTTGTCCACCCGCGCGGCGACTTCGACCGCCACCGCCGGGGTGACGAAGCGGTCGATCGGCCCGCCATAGAGCGCGATTTCCTTGACCAGCCGGCTGGCGATCGGCTGCAGCGAGACGTCCGCCATCAGGAACACCGTCTCGACACGCGGATTGATCTGCTGGTTCATGCCGGCCATCTGATATTCGTATTCGAAGTCGGCGACCGCGCGCAGACCCCGGACGATCACCTTCGCGCCCTGCGCCTCGGCGAAGTCCATCAGCAGCGAATCGAAGCTGACGACATCGATCTCGCCGCCGATCGAGGCGACCTCGCGCTTGACCATCGCCATGCGCTCTTCGGTGGAGAACATGGGGGATTTGGAGGGGTTGGTGGTGACGCCGATGACCAGTCGGTCGACGAGCTTCGCGCCGCGCCGGATGATGTCCATATGGCCGAGCGTGATCGGATCGAAGGTGCCGGGATAGACGCCGGTGCGGCTGGTCATGGTCGATTGAACCCCTCTTCTTAGCCTCCGCGCTTGAGCATATTCGCGCGTCGATGTCGAAGAACAATCAGCCTTCCCCGAACCAGGACATCACGCTCCAGGGGAAGGGCGTCCAGACGCCCACCCGCACGCCCGCGTGGCGCAGCGCGTCGCCGACCCAGGCGTTGCAGGTCTTGAACGCGTCATAATGGCCGCGGCCTTCGTAGAAGGCGTCGGCCGGGCCATAGCCCCGCACCGGTCGCGACCGGCCCGCCGGATCGAGCCGGAAGCTTGCACGGATAAAGCCGGCGAGACGGCGATATTCCGCTTCGGACAGCACCAGCGCGCGGATATGCTCGCCCGGGACCGGCGGGGTGAGGTGATCGACATGGACCAGGGTCTCATCGCTGCCGAGCGCCGACCGCGCGGCGGTGGACAGGCTGAGATCGGCCCATGTCGGCGTGTTCAGATAGAATTGCCGCTCACCCCAGCCGAAGGCGAGATGCGTGCCGGCATAGCGCGGATCGGTCAGGTGTTCGGCCCTGACCAGGTCGCGCCAGTCGATCCCGGCGGCGGATACCGGCACGACGATGCCGGTATGGATGCCGTTGGTCTCGACGAACACCACGACGCCGCGCTTCGCCTGCACCCAATCGCCGTTCGACGGGATCATCCCGCCGATCTGCCCGGCCATCAGATAGGCGAGCGGAATCGCGAGCAGCACGCCCAGCGCGATCCCCAACCTGCGCAGATACCGTATCATTTCATACCTTGCCCCGGCCATGCTACACGGCATCCATGGCAAATGACACGCATGTCCTGGCGCACCCGCCGGAAGGAGCGGGCGCCGACTGGACGATACCGCAGGACTGGGAGCGCTACACCGACGAGGACCACGGGACGTGGGACATCCTTTATGCGCGCCAGACCGAGATGCTGCCGGGACGCGCTTCCAGGGCGTTCCTCAAGGGGCTGGAGACGCTTGAGCTTTCACGCGGGGGCATTCCCAATTTCGACGAGCTCAACGAACGGCTGACGGCGGCGACGGGCTGGAAGGTAGTCGCGGTGCCGGGGCTGGTGCCCGACGACGTGTTCTTCGATCATATGGCCAACAGGCGCTTCGTCGCCGGCAATTTCATCCGGCGTCGCGACCAGCTCGACTATCTCCAGGAACCCGACATCTTCCACGACGTGTTCGGCCATGTGCCGATGCTCGCCGATCCGGTGTTCGCCGATTACATGGCGGCCTATGGCCGCGGCGGGCTGCGCGCGCTGGAGCTGGGCGCGCTCAAGAACCTCGCGCGGCTCTACTGGTATACGGTCGAGTTCGGGCTGGTCGAGGAGCAGGGGGCCCTGCGCATCTACGGATCGGGCATCGTCTCCTCGAAGGGGGAGAGCATCTTCGCGCTGGACGATCCCAGCCCCAACCGGATCGGCTTCGATCTCGAGCGCGTGATGCGCACCGAGTATCGGATCGACGATTATCAGCAGAATTATTTCGTCGTGCCGAGCTTCGACGAGCTGCTGCGGGTGACGGTGGAGACCGACTTCGCCCCGCTCTATGCGCGGATCGGGGGGCAGGGCGACATCCCGATCGGCGCGATCCTTCCGGACGACCGCGTGATCACGCATGGCACGCAGGATTACGCCAAGGCGCGCGGCGAGGCGATCCTCGCCTGATCGGCTTGACTCAGCGCCCGCGCGATCGTATCTCACCGCCATTCCGAAACACCGGTCCCCCGGCGGCGTCCTCGTGCGCTCGTCGGGATCGTTGCGTTTTCGGAGCCAACGCGATGAGATAGGCCGCTGCCAGGCGCGCCTGTGGAGCTAGGAGAATCTAGAGTTATGGCACGTATTGCGGGTGTCAACATCCCGACCAACAAGCGCGTGGTGATCGCGCTGACCTACATCCACGGAATCGGCCGCACCAAGGCGGTGGAGATCACCGAGAAGCTTGGCATCCAGCCGGCGACCCGCGTGCAGGACCTGACCGATCAGGAGGTGCTGCAGATCCGCGAGACGATCGACGCCGACCACACGGTGGAGGGTGATCTTCGCCGTCAGACCTCGGTCAACATCAAGCGGCTGATGGATCTCGCCTGCTATCGCGGGCTGCGCCATCGCAAGGGTCTGCCGGTCCGCGGCCAGCGCACGCACACCAACGCGCGCACCCGCAAGGGCAAGGCCAAGCCGATCGCCGGCAAGAAGAAGTAAAATCGGTCCGGGGGACCGATTTTGACTTCTTCTCCGCCGGAGGCAGGCATGAGGCTGACTGCCCCGTCCTTGCCGTAACGAAAATATCAGGTCAGGAATGAACCAATGGCACGCGAACCCCAGCGCATTCGCCGTCGCGAGCGCAAGAACATCACCGCCGGCGTGGCGCATGTGAACGCCAGCTTCAACAACACCATGATCACCATCACCGACGCGCAGGGCAATGCGATCAGCTGGTCTTCGGCCGGCATGATGGGCTTCAAGGGCAGCCGCAAGTCGACGCCCTATGCCGCCCAGGTCGCCGCCGAGGATGCCGGCAAGAAGGCGGCCGAGCATGGCGTGCGCACGCTCGAGGTCGAGGTCAAGGGTCCGGGTTCGGGCCGCGAATCGGCGCTGCGCGCGCTGCAGGCGGTCGGTTTCCAGATCACCTCGATCCGCGACGTGACCTCGATCCCGCACAACGGCGTTCGCCCGTCCAAGCGCCGCCGCGTCTGATTTTTCGAATCCGCGCGGCAACCTATCGGATCGCCGCGCGCTCCCTCACTGGCCGGAGCAGGGCCCCGCTCCCGCCCACAACATAGGGGAAGCCCGTGTCTGTCAATGTCAAGAACTGGCAGGAACTGAAGAAGCCCACCGGTCTCGAGAAGAAGTCCGGTGGCGATGGCAAGCGCAAGGCGACCTTCGTCGCCGAACCGCTGGAGCGTGGCTTCGGCCTGACGCTGGGCAACGCGCTGCGGCGTGTGCTCCTGTCGTCGCTCCAGGGCGCCGCCGTGACCTCGATCAAGATCGAGAATGTGCTGCACGAGTTTTCGTCGCTGGCGGGCGTTCGCGAGGATGTGACCGACATCGTGCTCAACGTGAAGCAGCTCGCCATCCGCATGCAGGGCGAGGGGCCGAAGCGCCTCCAGCTCAGCGCCACCGGCCCGGCCGAGGTGAAGGCCGGCGACATCGCGGTCTCGGGCGATATCGAGGTGATGAACCCCGAGCTGGTGATCTGCCACCTGGACGACGGCGCGACGCTCAACATGGAGCTGACCGCCGATATCGGGAAGGGATACGTGCCCTCCACCGCCAACCGCCCGGCCGACGCGCCGATCGGCCTGATCCCGGTCGACGCGCTCTACAGCCCGGTGCGCCAGGTCAGCTACAAGGTCGAGAACACCCGCGTCGGGCAGGAGCTCGACTATGACAAGCTGACGCTGACGGTGGAGACCGACGGCACGGTGACGCCGGAGGACGCGATCGCCTATGCCGGCCGCATCCTGCAGGACCAGCTGTCGCTGTTCGTCCATTTCGACGATGCGAGCTTCCAGGCGGCCCCGCGCACCGCGGGCGTCGCGGCCCCCGCCCAGCAGGCGGAAGCCGCGGGCGACACCCAGCAGATCAACCGCTACCTCCTGAAGAAGGTCGACGAGCTGGAGCTGTCGGTACGGTCGTCCAACTGCCTGAAGAACGACAACATCATCTATATCGGCGATCTGGTGCAGAAGACCGAGGCGGAGATGCTGCGCACCCCGAACTTCGGCCGCAAGTCCTTGAACGAGATCAAGGAAGTGCTGTCTTCGATGGGGCTTCGGCTGGGCATGGAAATCCCCGGCTGGCCGCCTGAAAATATCGAGGAAATGGCCAAGAAGCTTGAGCAGGAGATTATGGGGTGATCGCAGGCGAATAGCGCAAGCTATTCGCCGCCTCGGCGATCACCACGGCCGGCGGGGCCGAGAGGCGCCGGCCGACGACGCGGCTTTGCCGCGTCGCCCCCTCCACCGTCCTTCGGACGGTCCCCCTCCCCCGCTGCGCGAGGGAGGATCTGCGAGCCACAATGTGGACCGACTCGCAATTTGCCCTCCGTTCAGTGGAAATCGAAAAAGGGGCGGGCCGCGCATGCGGGCCGCCCCTTCTCCTATTCAAGGGCCTTCACACCCTTTGCAATCGCGTTGCTCTGCTCAGCCTCATGTGTGAATGAGGCGGCTTCGCTTCGGGGGCAGCTCATTTGAACGCAACGACCATCGCATTCGCCGACCGCCGGCTATGGGCATTCGTGATCGGGGTGATCGCGGTGACGATCGGGGTGGTGCTGCACCTGCCGATGTTCTGGATGGGCCGATCGATGGGCTTCCGCATGGCCGGGATGCCGATGGATCCGGGCATGATCGCGGGCATGTGGATGATCATCGGCGGGGTGGGCGTCGCCGCCTACGGCCTCTTGCCCAAGAACCTGTCGAAGCAGATGGCGGCGTCCGGCGAGCTGGTGGTCGCGGCGCCCGAGGACGCGCCGCTTTCCTGGGCGCATTGGCGGCTGATGCTGGTGCTGGTGGTCGCGCTCGTCATCGACATCATGAAGCCGGCGAGCCTGGGCTTCACCATACCCGGCATGGTGGGTGAGTACGGCGTGCCGCGCGAGACGGTGTCGCTGGTGCCGTTCTTCGCGCTGGTGGGCACCGTGGTCGGATCGTTCGTCTGGGGCGTGGTCGCCGACATCTATGGGCGCAAGGCTTCGATCCTCTTGTCCGCGGTGATGTTCGTCGGCACCTCGATCTGCGGGGCGATGCCCTCGCTCGCCTGGAACATCGGCATGTGCTTCATGATGGGCGCGGCGGCGGGCGGGATGCTGCCCGTCACCTATGCGCTGCTCGCCGAGATGATGCCGAGCCGGCATCGGGGGTGGAGCCTGGTGCTGGTCGGCGGGCTGGGCGCGGTCGGCGGCTATGCCGCGGCGAGCCTGATCGCCGCCTGGCTGGAGCCGATCTTCAGCTGGCGCATCCTGTGGCTGGCCAACCTGCCGAGCGGGCTGCTGCTGGTGGTGCTGGGCGGGCTGATCCCCGAATCGGCCAAGTTCCTGATGGCGCGCGGGCGGACCGAGGAAGCGCGCCGGGTGATGGCGGTGTTCGGATCGAAGGTGAAGAAGGTCGCGGCGGGCGAGGTCGCCGCGGCGGCGCGCGGCAAGGCGCCGCCGCTTTCGGGCCGCGCCTTCACCGGCAAGCTGGTCGCGCTGAGCTTGGTTGCGGTGTGTTGGGGGTTGGTCAATTTCGGGTTGCTGCTGTGGTTACCGGTCGAGCTGGTCGCGCGCGGGTACAGCATGGAGGTGTCGAGCGGGCTGCTCGCCGCGTCGGCGCTGATCGCGCTGCCGACGGTGTTCCTCGTCGCGTGGATCTACAGCGCGTGGAGCACCAAATATTCGCTGATCGCATCGATCGCGGTGACGCTCGCGGGGCTGGCCGGCGTGCTGTGGCTGGCGAGCACGATCGGCGGCAGCCCGGTGTTGCCCGTCGCGCTGCTGATCATCGGCAGCAACGGCATCATCGCGATGCTGCTGCCCTATGCCGCCGAGAGCTTCCCCCTGCGCATCCGCGGGCGCGCGACCGGGTGGATCGCGGCGTGCAGCAAGCTGGGCGGGGTGTTCGCGCAGGCGCTGAGCATCCTCGCGATCATCCCGACGCTGGGCGCCACCGCCTGGATGATCGCGGCGCCGACGGTGCTGTCGCTGCTGCTGGTATGGCGCTACGGCAAGGAGACGCGCGGGCGCGACCTGCGCGACCTCGATCCCGACGGGCACGTGTTCGACAAATCGGGCTATTGACGGCTTCGTCTGATCGATTTTCCAGCACTCACTGACGAAGACAAGTCGTTTCCGTCGGCGTGTCTCTGGCCTAACCTGCGGGAACATATTCCCGAGGAAGAGGACCTGAGACGATGGACGCAAGGACAGGCGACCCGCTGAACTGCCCGATGAAGGAGCCGGCCGCGCTCCGGTCGCTGTTGGGGCGGACCAACCGCGACTGGTGGCCCAACCAGCTGTCGCTGGAGATCCTCCACCAGCACGGGCTGTCGGGCAATCCGATGGGCGACGATTTCGATTATGCCAAGGCGTTCAAGTCGCTCGACTATGAAGCGGTCAAGCGCGACCTCCACGCGCTGATGACCGACAGCCAGCCCTGGTGGCCGGCCGATTACGGGCATTACGGGCCGTTCTTCATCCGCATGGCGTGGCATTCGGCGGGCACCTATCGCACCGCCGACGGGCGCGGCGGCGGTTCCTCGGGCAACCAGCGCTTCGCCCCGCTCAACAGCTGGCCGGACAACGCCAATCTCGACAAGGCGCGCCGCCTGCTGTGGCCGGTCAAGGCGAAGTACGGCCGCAAGCTGAGCTGGGCGGACCTGATGATCCTGGCCGGCAACGTCGCGATCGAATCGATGGGCGGACCGGTGTTCGGCTTCGGCGGCGGGCGCGAGGACATCTTCGAGCCAGAGCGCGACGTCTATTGGGGCACCGAGGAGCAATGGGTCGGCCATCCCGAGAACCAGACCCGCATCCAGCCCGAGCGCGAGATGGTGCTCGAAAGCCCGCTCGCGGCGATCCAGATGGGGCTGATCTACGTCAACCCGGAAGGGCCGGGCGGCAATCCCGACCCGCTCCAGTCGGCCCGCGACATCCGCGAGACCTTTGCGCGGATGGCGATGAACGACGAGGAGACCGTCGCGCTGACCGCGGGCGGGCACACCTTCGGCAAGTGCCACGGCGCGGGCGACGCGTCCAAGGTAGGGGCCGAGCCCGAGGGTGCGGACATCGCGCAGCAGGGCCTTGGCTGGCAGAGCGGGCATGAGAGCGGGGTGGGCGATCACACCATCACCAGCGGTCTGGAAGGGGCATGGACGCCGACGCCGACCAAATGGGACATGAGCTTTTTCCACATGCTGCTCGATTATGAGTACGAGCTGGTGCGCAGCCCCGCGGGCGCGCAGCAGTGGCAGCCGGTCGACCAGAAGCCCGAGGACATGGCGCCCGGAGCGCACAGCCCCGACAAGCGGCTGCCGACGATGATGACCACCGCCGACATGGCGTTCAAAATGGACCCGGAATATCGCAAGATATCCGAGCGCTTCCGCGACAATCCCGATCAGTTCGCCGACGCCTTCGCGCGCGCCTGGTTCAAGCTGACCCATCGCGACATGGGCCCGAAGGTGCGCTATCTGGGCCCCGACGTGCCGGCGGAGGACCTGATCTGGCAGGACCCGGTCCCGGCGGTCGACCACCCGCTGGTGGACGCGGGCGACGTCGCCGACCTGAAGAAGCGCATCCTCGATTCAGGGCTGAGCGTCGGCGAGCTGGTGCGGACGGCCTGGGCCTCCGCCTCCACCTTCCGCGGATCGGACAAGCGCGGCGGCGCCAACGGCGCGCGCATCCGCCTGGCGCCGCAGAAGGACTGGGAGGTCAACCAGCCCGACGAGCTCGCCCGCGTGCTGAAGGCCTATGAGGGCATCAAGGCCGATTTCGACGGCGCGGCGTCGGGCGGCAAGAAGGTGAGCATCGCCGACCTGATCGTGCTGGGCGGCGCGGTGGGCGTGGCCAAGGCGGCCAGGGACGCCGGGCACGACATCGACGTGCCGTTCACGCCCGGACGGACGGACGCCACCGCGGAACAGACCGACGCCGACAGCTTCGACGTGCTCGAGCCCAAGGTCGACGGCTTCCGCAACTATCTGCAGGTCGCGTTCAACGTGCCGACCGAGGAGCTGCTGGTCGACCGTTCGCAGCTGCTGGGCCTGAGCGCCCCCGAGATGACCGTGCTGGTGGGCGGCCTGCGCGTGCTGGGCGCCAACCATGGCGGGTCGAAGCATGGCGCGCTGACCGACCGGCCGGGGACGCTGACCAACGACTTCTTCGTCAACCTGCTCGACATGGGCACGGCGTGGAAGGAGGTGGACGACCGCGGCGACGAGGTGTTCGTCGGCACCTGCCGCAAGACCGACGAGGAGAAGTGGACGGCGACGCGCACCGATCTCGCCTTCGGCTCCAACTCGCAGCTCCGCGCGCTGTCGGAGGTCTATGCGGCGGAGGACGCGGGCAGGAAGTTCGCGGACGATTTCGTCGCGGCGTGGACCAAGGTGATGAACGCCGACCGGTTCGACCTGGTGCGGTGACGGCTGGGGAGGCGGTGATTCGGGGGGGACCCCCTCTCAACTTCGTGCCCCTCTCAACTTCGCCTAGCGAGCAAGCTCGCAAGTCTTCGTATCTCTCCCCTAAAGGGGAGAGAGTTTTGCGCCCCCTCTCTCCCCTTTAGGGGAGAGATACGGAGCCTTGGGGCAACGCCCCTAGGCGCAGTTGAGAGGGGGCCTTGCCGCAGCCGCGGACGGATCAATCGCGCTTTCGCGTCGCGTCGGTCACGTCCTGATCGTGGCCGCTCTTGTCGCTGAAGAAGGCGGCGGCGAACAGGCCGCAGCCGAGCATCACCGAGAGGAACACGCCGAGGATCGTCGCCGCGACCATGTGCACGGTAAGCGGGCCGATGAGCGACAGCGCCCATAGCGCGCCGATCACCGTCAGCACGGCGATGACGGCGACCAGCATCATCACCCGGCGGAATTCGCGCGCGGCGGTCTTTCTGTCCTGGGGCATGGCTTGCCCTTAGCAGTTCCGCGCGGCGCGGCAAAGCAAGCGTTGCTTCCCGCCGCCAACGCCCGGCTTGACTCGGGCGGCGGTTTGCGCTTGTAGCGGCGGCGAACGGCGGGGGCCTTTGGCTTGCCGCCTTTTCTGTTGGGCTTTGGGCGGTGGCCCGTTCGCACCGCCTGGCGGGACGTACCTGAAACGGCGTCCCGACGAACGAAGGAAGAAGACATGCGTCATCGTGTAGGCGGCCGCAAGCTGCAGCGCACCTCCAGCCACCGCGCGGCGCTGTTCCGCAACATGGCGGCGGCCCTCATCAAGCATGAGCAGATCACCACCACCACCGCCAAGGCGAAGGAGCTTCGCCCCTATGTCGAGAAGCTGGTGACGCTCGCGAAGAAGGGCGGCCTTTCCAACCGCCGCCTGGCGCACGCCCGCCTGCTCGACGATGCGCAGCTGGTCAAGTTGTTCGACGTGCTGGCCGATCGCTATTCGGGCCGCAACGGCGGCTATACCCGCATCATCAAGGCCGGCATCCGCGCCTCCGACGCGTCGCCGATGGCGATCATCGAGTTCGTCGACCGCGATGTTTCGGCGAAGGGCCAGGATTCGGGCCCGGTCGAGCAGTATGACGAGGTCGACGAGGCCGCCTGAGGGCGGGCCGCGCAACGGACCTTTGCGCTGAAGTATCGAAAGGGGCCTCGCGGCGACGCGGGGCCTTTTTTCGTTGGGGGAGGGCCGACGAGCTGCTTCGATAGGGGCCCTGCTTCGATACGAGCCCTCGATACGCGCTGGCGCGCTACTCGGTCTCTACTCAGCATGAGCGGGGTGGGGGGGATGGAGAGGCATTCGAGATGGCCGGTACGTCCCGCAATGGCACTTGTCGTGGCGCGCGCGGCTGATAGGCTTTGCGCTTCTTTCCCGTTATGGCCGGAGTGATCCACTTGCGCCCCATCGCCGTCCTTTTGTCCGTTCCGCTGTTCGCTCTCTCCATGCCCGCATTGGGCCAGACGTCCGAAAGTGCCGCCGCCATGCCGACCACGCCGAGCTATCCCAAGTCCGAGCGCGGGACGGTGAGCGAGGAGCTGTTCGGCAGGACCGTCGCCGACCCCTATCGCTGGCTCGAGAACGACGTGCGCGAGGACCCCAAGGTCGCGGCGTGGGTGGCGGCGCAAAACAAGGTGACCGACGCCTATCTGAACGGCCTGCCGGGGCGCGACATCTTCAAGGCGCGGCTGACCGCGCTGTTCGATTACGAGCGCTTCGGCGTGCCGGTGCGCGAGGGCGGGCGTTACTTCTACCAGAAGAATGACGGGCTGCAGAACCAGTCGCCGCTCTACGTGCGCGACAGCGTGGAGGGCGCGGAGCGGCTGCTGATCGATCCGAACGGCTGGTCCGAGGACGGCGCGACCGCGCTTGGCGAATGGACGCCGTCCAAGGACGGATCGAAGCTGCTCTACGCCATCCAGGACGGCGGCAGCGACTGGCGGACATTGAAGATACTCGACGTCGCCAGCGGCCAGGTGCTGGCCGACGAGGTGAAGTGGGTGAAGTTCTCCGGCCTCGCCTGGGCGAAGAACGGCAGCGGCTTCTTCTATTCGCGCTTCCCCGAGCCGAAGGAGGGCGAGACCTTCCAGCAGCTGAACATCAACCAGGCGGTCTATTTCCATGCGCTGGGCACGCCGCAGGAGAAGGACCGGCTGGTCTATGCGACCACCGACCGGCCCAAGCTCAACCATGTCGCCGAGGTGACCGACGACGGCAAATGGCTGGTGATCTATTCGTCCGAGGGGACCGACGACCGCTATGAGGTGACGGCGATCGACCTGACCGACCCGAAGATGGGACGCAAGATCGTCGCACGCGGACTGGAGCATAGCTGGAACCTGGCGGGATCGCAGGGCGACACCCTGTTCTTCGTCACCGATCTGGACGCGCCGCGGCGGCGGATCGTCTCGATCGACATCGCCAGCCCGGGGCGGGTGATGCGCGAGATCGTCGGGCAGGATCAGGCGGTGCTCGACGGCGCGAGCATCGTCGGCGACACGCTGCTGGCGAGCTACATGGTCGACGTGAAGTCCGCGGTGCGGCGCTACAGCCTCGCCGGCAAGCGGCTGGGCGAGGTGGCGCTGCCGGGGATCGGATCGGCGAGCGGCTTCGGCGGCGAGGCGGGCGAGCCCGAGACCTTCTTCGCCTTCACAAGCTTCGACCGGCCGACGACGATCTACCGCTACGATTCGGCGACCGGCGAGGCGGATGTGTGGGCCGCGCCCAAGGTGGCGTTCGACCCGGAGGCTTACGCCGTCGAGCAGATCTTCTATGCGTCGAAGGACGGGACGAAGGTGCCGATGTTCATCGTGCGCCGGAAGGACCTGCCCAAGGGGCCGGCGCCGACCCTGCTCTACGGCTATGGCGGGTTCAACATCTCGCTGACCCCGGCCTTCTCCGCCTCGCGCATCGCCTGGATGGAGCAGGGCGGCGTGCTTGCGGTCGCCAATATCCGCGGCGGCGGCGAATATGGCAAGGACTGGCACAATGCCGGGCGGCTGGCGAGCAAGCAGAACGGCTTCGACGATTTCATCGCCGCGGCGGAGTATCTGATCGCCGAAGGGATCACGGCGAAGGACAAGCTCGCCATCCAGGGCGGATCGAACGGCGGATTGCTGGTCGGCGCGGTGGTCAACCAGCGGCCCGACCTGTTCGCGGTCGGGCTGCCCGCGGTGGGCGTGATGGACATGCTGCGCTTCGACCGCTGGACGGCGGGGCGCTACTGGGTCGACGATTACGGCCATCCGGGGAAGGCGGAGGATTTCGCCACGCTCCTCGCCTATTCGCCCTATCACAACATCAAGGGCGGCAAGGACTATCCGGCGATCCTGGTGACCACCGCCGACACCGACGACCGCGTCGTCCCCGGCCATTCGTTCAAATACACCGCCGCGCTGCAGGCGGCGAAGGCGGGCCCCAGACCGCACCTGATCCGCATCGAGACGCGCGCGGGCCACGGCGCGGGCAAGCCGACCGACAAGATCATCGAGGAAACCGCCGATGTGTGGGCGTTCGCGGCGAAGAACACGGGGCTTGACGTGAAGGCGGTGAAGTAGGGCGGTTCATCGCGCCGACAGCGGGGCGGGCGTAGCATCCCGCCAACCGATGGAGTGAAGCGATGCGTGGATTGCGGGCAGCGACGGCGGCGGTGGCGCTCACCGCGATGACGATGACTTCGGCGCCTGCGTTCGCCGACGGGCCCGGCCGCTGGCGGCATCACCGGCATCATGACGGCGGCCTGGACGTCGGCGCGCTGATCGGCGGGCTGGCGGTGGTCGGCGCGGGTGCGGCGCTGATCGGCGCGGTCAACCGGTCCGAGCAGCGGCGCTATGACGACCGCTATGCGCCACCGCCTCCACCGCCGCCGCCCGAGGACGATTATGGCTGGCGCGATGGCGACGGCTATGCCGACGACCGCTACGATGACGACGGCGGGTGGAATCCGGCGGCGGTGGAGAGCGAGGACCGCGCGGTCGATGTCTGCGCGATTTCGGCCGAGCGCCAGGGCCGCGAATATGCCGACAGCGCGCGGGTGGTGGACATCGTCGATGTCGATCGCGACGCGCGCGGCTGGGTGATCGACGGGACGGTCGAGCTGACCAACGGCTATCGCGACGCCGCGCGCGAGGAGGCGCGCTTCCGCTGCGCGGTGACCTTCGCGGGGCTGAGCGACGTGCGGATCGACGGGTTCGACACCGCCGGGCGGTAGGGGGGCGGCGAATGGGCTGGCCCCCTCTCAACCGCGACTGGCCAGCGAGCTGGCAAGTCTTCGTATCTCTCCCCTGAAGGGGAGAGAGGTCTTTGGCGGAATCCTCTCCCTCCTTCAGGGGGGCGATAATCCGCATGGGGCTTGGCGCGTTCGCGCGCGGCGCGTCGACAGCCGCCTTAGCCACGGCGCGGCGTGGAAGACGCTCATCAGGGCATACATCAGCGCCATTCTGCCGAACGGCGACGCACCGTGCGCGGCCGAGCAGAGCATGTCCGCCGGACCGCCGCCAAGGGTCGCCGTCAGCAGCGCCATGAGCGCGAAGGTGGGCGAGGCGGCCAGGACAAGCCAGCCGGCGGCTCGCCCGGCGACAGGATCTTCGCTCATGCTTTCGCTCCTGATTGCATATCTCCTACTCGCGATCGGGCTCCGTTTCTCCGGTGTCGTGCCAGACCCACCAGTCGTAGGGCGGGGTCTGGGGATAGCCGCCGGGTGAATCCTCCCACGATTCCTGGCGGCCGAGCGCGGTGATATCGAGATAGTTCCAGGTGTTCCCCATCTGCTCGTCGCCGCGGCCGCCGGTGGTGGAATAGGTGCGGAACACCTGGTCGCCGTCGCGGATGAACGCGTTGGTGGCGTGCCATTCGTCCACGCCGAAATCGGCGTCGAAATCGTCGGTCAGGGTGTACCAGGGGATGTGATCCCAGCCCATCCGCGCCTTCAGCCGCTCGATGTCCGCCAGCGGGGCGCGCGAGACGAAGGCGAGACTGGTGTCGCGGGCGTTCAGATGCGCGGGATGGGCGACCTGATCGGCCACCATCGAGCAGCCGATACAGGCCTGCTCTGGCCAGCGGCCCACGCCGGGTTGGAAAAAGGCGTGATAGACGATCAGTTGCCGCCGGCCCTGGAACAGGTCGAGCAGGCTCAGATCGCCGTCGGGGCCGATGAACGCATAGGCCTTTTCGACGGCCAGCCACGGCATCCGCCGGCGTTCGGCGGCAAGCGCGTCGCGCGCGCGGGAATGGGCCTTCTCCTTCACGAGCAACCGCTCGCGCGCGGCCTCCCATTGCTCCGCCGACACCACCGGCGGATGCGTTTCGGGCAATTGCCGATGCATGGTCATTGCTCCTTTTGCTCCCCGGCGATCGAGCCGATGCGCGGGACGACCTCAGACCAGCCGCCGCTCATGTTACGGTAGGCGCTGTCGTTCCGCGGCAGGACGAAGCCGGAATGGACGAGGCGCAGCCGCGTGCCGCCCTCGGCCCGCTCCAGCGTGAAGGTGACGACCGTGTCGAGCCGCGAGCCGTAGCCGGCATTGGCCTCGTGCCCGCCCTTCCATGCGTAGACGAAGCGCTGGTTGGGGACGACCTCGAGAACCTCGCAGTGGATCGTGCCGTCCCATTCGCCGGCGGGCGTGGTTCGATAGGTGAAGCGGTTGCCCACCACCGGCTCGAAGCCCGCCGGCGTCATGCCCAGCCAGCGCGCCATCAATTCGCCCGTGGTGAGCGTTTTCCAGATGACTTCCGGGGCGTGCGGGAACACCTCGTCGACCGCGATCTCGCGTGATCGGCCTTGCAGGGCGGCATCGTTCATGGGTCGATCTCCTTCAACAGGGTGCGCAGATTGCCGAACCGCTCGCGCCAAAAGGCGTCGTAATGGCTCAGCCAGTCGAACAGCGGGGCAAGGCCGCCAGGCGCCGCGCGGTAATAGACGTTGCGCCCCTCGGGACGCTCGGCGACGAGGCCGGCCTGCTTCAGCGATTTGAGGTGCTGCGAGACCGCGCCCTGCGTCACCCCGCTGGCGCGGGTGAGGTCGCGCACGTTGATCTCTTCGGCGCTGGCGATGCGCTCGAACACGGCGCGCCGGGTCGGATCGGCGAGCGCGCGCATGACGGCATCGATGCTGGCGGCCTGGATCATGACCATTGTATTAGCGTGAGCTAATTCATTAGTCAATGCTAATTGATCTGATTTTATAGGCGACGGCGAATCGCCGTCCCCTCTCAACTGCGACTAGGGCGCTGTGCGCCCAAGTCTTCGTATCTCTCCCCTGAAGGGGAGAGAGGTTTTTTGCCGGGATCCTCTCTCCCCTTCAGGGGAGAGATGCGAAGCCTTGCCGGCTAGGCGCAGTTGAGAGGGGGCCTTTTCGCTCAGCCCTTGAGGGTCGCCGCGACCTCGCCGAGCTGGTCGGCGCAGGTGCCCCAGCCTTCGTGGAAACCCATGTCCGCATGGGCCTTTGCGCCTTCGGGCGTCGTGTGCATGGCGAGGACGCGGTAATGCGTCCTGCCGTCGCCGGCGTCGCTGAAGGTCAGCACCGCGGTGAAGATCAGGCCGCCGCATTCCTCGCCGTCGGGCGCGTTGGGCCGCCAGCCGCCGGCGAGCGCGGTGGTCCAGACGATCTTCTCGCCCTCGACGATCTCGAGGAAACAGCCCTCGCCCTTGTCGCCGGTGTCGAAATCGTCCGGGCCGATCATGCGTGCGCGGAATTTGCCGCCGGGGCGCAGGTCCATCTCGACCTCGGTCGTCTCATAGGGCTTGGGCGCCCACCACTTCCTCAGATGCTCGGGCGTGGTCCACGCCCGCCACACCAGATCGCGCGGGGCGTTGAGCGTGCGTTCGAGGGTGAGATCGGTGTCCTTGCTCATTCGGGGCTCTCCTTCTTCATGATTTCGAGATAGGATTCGAGACGGTCGGTGCGGCCCTCCCACAGCGCGCGCTGCTCGGCGATCCAGCCTTCGGCGGCGGCGAGCGCGTTCGGGCGGAGGCGGCAGGTGCGGACGCGGCCGGATTTCTCGGTGGTGACGAGACCGCTCGACTCCAGCGCCTTCAGATGCTGCAACACCGCGGGCAAGCTGATCGTAAGCGGCCGCGCCAGTTCGCTGACCGACGCAGGACCACGGCTGAGCCGCGCCAGCATCCCGCGGCGCGTGGGATCGGCAAGCGCCTGGAAGGTGGTGTCGAGATGGGGAAAATGGTTAGGCATGAGCTTAAGTATTGTGGCGACAGGCATGCCGCAAGCGATAGTTTATTGCCTGCTTAACTTTATGCGCCCAGCCGTTCAGATCGCGATGCGAACGCCCAGCCCGAAGCGCCAGAACCAGCTATCGCCGGTGGCGATGGCGGTGGTCAGACCGTCGAAAAACACCTGATCGCCCGAGTTTGGATTGAACACCGCGCCGACCTCCGACAGATAGCGCGCCGATCCGCCGGCGAGCAGCGAGACGCCGGGCGCGAGGTTAAACTCGATCGCCGCGCCGGCTTCACCGAGGAAGCCGAAGCCATCGTCCGTATCCTCGATCGCGATGGTGAAGTCCTGGTCCGCCGCCGGACAGAAATTGCACAGATTGCGTTCGGTCGAATCGAGCTCCGCATTGCGGTGATATCCGCCGGCCGAGCCGGTGAGATGGCCCGTGACGTCGCCGCCGAAAGGCACAGCGAGGCGGCCGCGCAGACCCAGCGCGTAGTAGCTTTCGTCGAGCTCCTGCAGCCGGTCCTGGCTGAATTCAAAGACGAATTCGCCGCCGCCCGAATAGGCGGCCGATCCCCGATAGGTGGCCGAGCGGGCCATGAAGGCGCCAAAAATGTCGAGCACGGCACGCGCGTCGTCCATCGGATCGCGCCACTCGGCCTCGGCGGGCGTGGTCGGCAGGCTGAATATCTGGCTGGTGGTGAGCGGGATGCTGAAATCGAATATGAAGAGCGACGTATCGACGCCCATCGTGCCCGAGAGGCCGAACGGCGTGCCGATCCCGGAACTTCCGCTTTCTGACAGGGCGCCGTAGGGGACACCCGAATCGACGCCCTGATTGCCGGGAATGTCGAACGCGCCTTCCGCCTCGCCCTCGCTATAAGAGGCGCCGAGGCGAACGCTGGTTCCGCCGACGAGGATGTCGAGCGCGGCGCCGACGCCGAAGGTGCGCACGGTTTCATCGCTGGTCGTGGCGAATTCGTCGGGCGCCTCGCCGAGCGCGCCATCGCGGCGGAAGCCGATGCCGGCCGCCGGGGTGCCCGTCTCGCCGACAAACAGGCCGATCGAGGCGCCGGAATACCAGCGCGCTTCGATCTCCGCATCATTCAGTTCCGCTTCGATCTCGGCCCTGGGGCGAAAGCCTGCTGGCCGAGCGCCGAACTCCCGCTCGTAGAGATCCGCCATTGTGGCGTCCTGCAATTCCTCGCGCAGATTTTGAAGGCGCACGCTTTGGGCGACCGCCGCGCAGGCCTCGGCGGCGGCGCGGGTGGTATCGAACGTGGGGCGAGGATACCATTCTTCGGGCTCGTCGTCGGCGCGCGCCTCAGCGGCGAGGACGGCGGCGGCGAAGGGCGGTGGCACGGCGCGCAGCGCGGTGCGGCAGCCATCGGCGTCGCGGGCGACGCCGGCATCGCCGATCTCGTCGAGGATGTCTTCGACCGGACGGGTGGTGATGCGGGCCGCTCCCGGCTCGGCCATCCGGCGGAGCTGAAGATAACGCGCGCGCGCGGCGGTTTCGATCAGCATCGCCTCGAGCGGATCGGGCAAGGGTGGCGGGGGCGACGGCGGCGACGGCGTCGCGCTGCCGACGGTCCCCTGCGCCTGGCCCTCGCAATCGACCAGAATGGCGCGCCACCCCCGGAGCATCGCCTGCATATAGGCATCGCCATCGGCAGCCTCTTCCGCATTGACCGTGGCGAATTCGGCCGCCGCGGCGGCAGCCTGGGCGACATCGCGCATTTCACGGGCGAGCGCCTCGTATTCGGCGAGCGCCGCACGCATCGCCGCTGGATCGCAAGGGTTCTGGCGCGTCCGCATCGTGTGGCGGCCGATCATGACATCG
The DNA here is from genome assembly GCF_003515075.1 of Sphingomonas gilva. Classification (GTDB taxonomy): domain Bacteria; phylum Pseudomonadota; class Alphaproteobacteria; order Sphingomonadales; family Sphingomonadaceae; genus Sphingomonas; species Sphingomonas gilva. Next base: position 356,544 of record NZ_QWLV01000002.1, on the reverse strand, counting down.
CCGTTCGCCTTGTGCAGGCCCTGCCGCACCTGATGTTCGCGCTTTGAGAAATCAGCCATGAATTCCGACTGTATCGGTTGCTGCGCCCATGCGGGCGCGGGCGCCAAGGCGAGGAGCAGGATCGCCGCCCCCGACATGACCGTGAATCGAGATTGCCTTGTCATTGCCGCCTCCCCAGTGTGGCGATGACGGCATCGATGCCATCCGCAACACACCCATCGCGCCTCATCCGCTGGCGGACCGGTAGGCAATGCGGGCGGACCAGGTCTTTCCCGAATCCTGAAAAGTTATGAAATCGTGCCTCGCGGCGCGTCTCGACTCCGCTCGATACCGGCGGTAAAATGGCAAGGGGGAACGCATGGACGGCTGCGTGACGCGCTTTGGGCAGGTCGAGTTCGACGCCGCGCGCGGCAGGCTGTCGGTTGCGAGCCGGCGCGTCGAACTCGATCGCGCCTGCCTGGCCATCTTTTCCGTCCTGCTGAGCGAAGCGGGCAAGGATATCGACAAGGACCGCCTGCTCGAAGCGGGCTGGCCCGGCCGAATGGTCCACGAGAACTCGCTGGCCAAGGCGATAGTTCGGCTGCGGCAGGCGCTCGGCGAGGATGCCAGGGCGCTGGAGACGGTCCACGGCTATGGTTACCGGCTGGCGGTGGACCCCGAGCATGTCGGCGCATCGGAGCCGGAGCGCGTGCCGGGTCCCCGCCGGCCCCGCCGCGCCGCTCTCGCCCTTGCAGCCGTCGGGCTGATCGGGCTTGTGGTCCTGGGCGCGCACAGCGCCCAGGAGCGGCGCCTGATCAAGGGCGAGCCGGCCGATGCGATCGGACGCGTGCTGTGGGTGGACGACCATCCGCAGAACAACGCCGAGGAAAGGCGATTTCTGGAAAGCCGCAAGATCGCCGTTTATCAGGTCACGAGCAGCAAGGACGCACTGGCGCTGCTGGCGATGTACGAATACGACGCGGTGATTTCCGACATGAATCGCAACGACAATCCGCTGGCAGGTCTCGAACTGGTCAAGGAAATGCGCGGGCGCAATGACGACACGCCATTTTTCGTTTACACCGTCGTACCGTCCGCAGCGCAATACACACTCGTCTCCGAAGCCGGCGGCCAAAGTGCAACGGTTACGTCTGACGAGCTTTATGCAGCGATAATGCCGATTTTTGGCAAGGGCGGGGCGCAAGGGGCGCAGTGAGCCCGGTCACGGCTGGACAGGGCCGCGCCCGCTTTCTATCGGCCACCCATGACAGCCCAGCCCAGTGACACCATCCTGATCGTCGATTTCGGCAGCCAGGTGACCCAGCTGATCGCGCGCCGCGTGCGGGAGGCGGGGGTCTATTCGGAGATCGCGCCGTTCAGCGCCGCCGACGAGGCGTTCGACCGGCTGCGGCCCAAGGGCATCATCCTGTCCGGAAGCCCGGCCTCGGTGCCCGAGGAGGGCAGTCCGCGCGCGCCCGGCCGCTTCTTCGCGGCGGGCGTCCCGGTGCTCGGCATCTGCTACGGCCAGCAGGTGATGATGGAGCAGCTGGGCGGCAAGGTCTCGGTCGGCGATTCGGGCGAGTTCGGGCGGGCCTTCATCACCATCGATGAGCGCTGCCGGCTGTTCGACGGGCTGTGGGCGGAGGGCGAAACGCACCAGGTGTGGATGAGCCATGGCGACAAGGTGACCGAGATCGCGCCCGGCTTCCGCATCGTCGCGACCAGCCCGGGCGCGCCGCTGGCCGTGATCGCCGACGACGAGCGGCGTTTCTACGGCATGCAGTTCCACCCCGAGGTGGTCCACACGCCCGACGGGGCGCGGCTGATCGCCAATTTCGCGCGCCACGTCTGCGGCCTCGCCGGCGACTGGACGATGGCCGAGTTCCGCGCCGCCAAGATCGCGGAGATCCGCGAGCAGGTGGGGAAGGGCCGGGTGATCTGCGGGCTTTCCGGCGGGGTCGATTCGGCGGTGGCGGCGGTCCTGATCCACGAGGCGATCGGCGAGCAGCTGACCTGCGTATTCGTCGATCACGGGCTGATGCGCGCCGGCGAGGCGGACCAGGTCGTCTCCCTCTTCCGCAACCACTACAACATCCCGCTGGCGCATGTGGCGTGCGAGACCCTGTTCCTCGAGGGGCTGAAGGGGGTCACCGATCCTGAGGCCAAGCGCAAGTTCATCGGCAAGACCTTCATCGACGTGTTCGAGGCCGAGGCGAAGAAGATCGGCGGGGCGGAGTTCCTGGCGCAGGGCACGCTCTACCCGGACGTGATCGAGAGCGTGAGCTTCACCGGCGGGCCTTCCGTCACGATCAAGAGCCACCACAATGTCGGCGGGCTCCCTGAGCGGATGAACATGAAGCTGGTCGAGCCGCTGCGCGAGCTGTTCAAGGACGAGGTGCGCGACCTGGGACGCGAGCTGGGGCTGTCCGAAGCGTTCGTCGGGCGGCATCCCTTCCCCGGCCCGGGCCTCGCCATCCGCATCCCCGGCGAGGTGACCAAGGAGCGCTGCGACATATTGCGCAAGGCCGACGCGATCTATCTCGACGAGATCAGGAACGCCGGGCTGTACGACGCGATCTGGCAGGCTTTCGCGGTGTTGCTGCCGGTCAAGACCGTGGGGGTGATGGGCGACGGCCGGACCTATGATTCGGTATGCGGGCTGCGGGCGGTGACGAGCACCGACGGGATGACGGCGGACGTCTACCCGTTCGACGCCGGTTTCCTGACGCGCGTGGCGACGCGGATCGTCAACGAGGTGAAGGGTATCAACCGGGTGGTGTATGATTACACCTCGAAGCCGCCGGGGACGATCGAGTGGGAATGATTCTGGCCTATCCGAGCGTATCCAAAACTACGCTAGGATACGATGTAAGTCTTTGATAAAAATAAATATTCCTTCCGGTATCTGTCGATACCTATCGGTAGGCAGAGATCGCGGTCGTCGGCCCCGCTGACGGTCCTTGCCCATATTGATCACAGTGAAATTTGAAAGTACCGTCAGGGGAGATGAGGCTCCTGACGGTACTTTTTTCACGCTAAGCTACTGACAATAAGCAGTTCTTTCCGACGAGAGCCCCCCAAAACCGCGTGACGGTACTTTTTTGGAGGTGGCATACCATGTTGACGGACGCAGCGATCAAGGCACTGAAACCCAAAGAGAAAATGTACAAGGTGACGGACCGAGACGGCATGTATGTGCGCGTCGCGCCATCGGGAGCTCTATCGTTCAGGCTGGACTATCGGCTTAATGGACGACGGGAGACAGTCTATCTCGGCAAATATGGGAAGAGATCGACTTCGAAAACGCCGTTTGGACAATTCCCAAGGAGCGCATGAAGCGGTCGAAGGCGCACAACGTCTATCTGTGCCGCCAAACACTCGACATCATGATTGCGCTCAAGACTTGCGCTGGCAACTCCCGCTATCTGCTGCCTTCGCGCTACGACGCCGATGCTCCGATGTCTCGAGCGACGTTCAACCGTGTCACCTATTCGGTTGTGGAACAGGCCAAACAAGATGGGCCCACACGACGCACCTGGGTGAAAGAGCGAACCGACGGGGAAACTCGCCACGCTGCTCCATTTCATAAATGGTACTGTCCGCCAGCCAAACCAGGAGGACTTCATCGAGATTCTTGCGCGCGGCGGCGAGGTGACCCGCGTATTGCTGAGCCCGCTTGTGCTGGATCTCTCCGCTATGGGGCTACGTCAGGCACCCGAACCGGCCGCCCCGGATTGTCGCGGTGCCCCACAGTTTCCCCTTCCCCTTGAGCAAACGGGGTGATACAAATCCTCGGATAATAGATGCCACACTCCGAGCCTACGTATCGTGCCCGAAACCGCGTCCCAGCGCCACATTGCTCACTCCGTGCTCAAGGCGCGCGGTATTGCGCGTCTTGCCGAGCTGCGGGCGGCGGGAGTGACCGCGGCAACGATGAGCCGCATGGAGCGGGATGGCGAGGTGCTCCGACTTGCGCGTGGGCTTTATCAACTCCCTGATGCGCCGCTCGACGCGCATCACAGTCTGGCCGAGGCAGCGAAACGGGTGCCTAAGGGTGTGGTCTGCCTCGTCTCGGCCCTCGCGTTCCATCAACTTACCGATCAGCTCCCAAGGCAGGTATGGATCGCCATCGGCCAAAAGGATTGGGCTCCCAAGGGTGATGGGGCGCCAGTTCGGCTCGTGCGCTTCACGGATCGCCTCCTTAAGGAAGGCGTCGAATCCCACACTGTCGAAGGGGTGCCCGTGAAGGTATTTGGGGTCGCCAAGACGGTCGCCGACTGCTTCCGGTATCGCAACAAGATCGGCCTGTCGGTGGCGATTGAGGGCCTCCAGGAGGCGCTGCGTCAACGCAAGACAACCGCTGGCGAAATCGTCAGGCAAGCCGAGCGAGGAGCGATCGCGACGGTCATTCGACCCTATCTCGAGGCGCTGACCGCCAATGGCTAAGGAGCTCAAGAATATCGGCGCTTCTGTGCGCGCCCGCCTCCTGCAGGTGGCCAAGGCAAGCGGCCAGAGCTTTGATCTTGTCCTAACGCGCTTTGCGCTCGAACGACTCCTCTTCAGGCTCAGCCAGTCACCGCATGCGGACCGCTTCGTTCTGAAAGGCGCGATGCTGATGATGAGTTGGTTTGAGGATCCACATCGCGGCACGCGTGACCTCGATCTGTTGGGGTTTGGCGACCCTGAACCTGAGGCGATGCTCGCGACATTTCGGGACATTCTGACGCTCAACGATGATGATGGTGTGGAATTTGACGTCGGCGCTCTTCGCGTCGATCGCATTCGCGAAGAGCTCGAATATGGCGGGCTGAGGCTGCGAACAACCGCCTCGATCAGCGGCGCCAGGATCAATCTGACGATCGACATCGGCTTCGGTGATGCGATGGAACCCGGCGCGGAGATGCTCGACTATCCCACCATGTTGGCGTTTCCCGCACCGCGTCTGCGTGCGTACGCGCGCGAAACTGTTATTGCTGAGAAGTTTCAGGCGATGGTCGAGCTTGGACGCGCGAACAGTCGCATGAAGGATTTCTACGACATCTGGATCCTCAGCAAGTCATTCGATTTCGCCGGCGACAGGCTCGCCCGCGCGATCGCTGCAACGTTTGCCCGGCGCGAGACAGCGGTTCCTGTCGATTTGCCTGATGCACTAACGCCGGCGTTCGCCAACGATGAACAAAAACAGCGACAGTGGAACGCCTTTGTCAGGGATGTTTCCGCTAATCCGGGAAGCTTGGAAGATGTCGTGACCAGCTTGGCTGATTTTCTGATGCCGCACGCTATACAAGCGCGCTCTTCAAATAATAATGGTTCAAAGTTGTAATTCAGATATTTCCTTTGGAGATGACTGAAGAGGGGGGCTCGTGGATATATTCGATCTCGATCAAGCATTGATAGAGCGATACGAATCGTTCGCGCGCTCCTTTTCGGAGATCCACGCGCCGGAAATCCGCGCTCAGGTCGATGCTGCATATAATGAGCAGCGTTTTTGGCCAGAGCCCCTCATTACCATCAATCCGCATTTCGAGGCCGGTCATTCTATTGACCAGCTTGTCGCTCAAGGTGTGTTGGATCCGGCCCTCAGCAAGATATTCGCCGGCGGTCCTGACCGGGCGCCGATCAAGCTTCACCGCCACCAGGAGCGTGCTGTCGCGAAAGCGCGCAATGGTGAGAGTTTCATCGTCACAACCGGTACAGGGTCCGGAAAATCGCTCTGCTTCTTCTTGCCGATCGTCGATGCAGTCGTGCGCGCGCGGCGCGCAGGCGAGGCGCAGCGGACGCGCGCGATCATCATTTATCCCATGAACGCGTTGGCCAACAGCCAACTTGAGGAGCTCGAAAAGTTCATCGGCGGCTCAGGGGTCGAAGAGGAGTTACGCCCGACCTTCGGCCGCTATACAGGCCAAGAGAGCGATGCGGATCGACAAGCCATCGCCAAGGCCAAGCCCGACATTTTGCTCACGAACTTCATGATGCTCGAATTGCTCATGACGCGTCAGGACGAGCTCGATCGCGCCGTCATCGCCAATGCGTGCGGCTTGGATTTCCTGGTGCTTGACGAATTGCACACCTATCGCGGCCGGCAGGGCGCAGACGTTGCGATGCTGGTGCGGCGCGTCAAGGACCGCCTCGTCAAAGAGGGCAAGCTGCTCTGCATCGGCACCTCGGCGACGATGTCGAGCGCGCAAGATGAGATCGAGCGAGCAAGTGCCGTTGCTCGTGTCGGCAAGCTCATTTTCGGGGAAGAACTGAGCCCGGCCTCGATCATCGACGAAAATCTTGCCCGGGCGACGGATCCTCGCATCAACAGCACAAGCCTCGGAGCAACACTCGTCGATGCGGTCCGGTCGCCAATCCCCACCGGGCTCAGGGACAAGGAGCTGTCCAGCAATCCGCTTGCCTGCTGGATCGAGACTGAAATTGGACTCGCTGAAGGCGAAAAGCTGCGTCGTCGCCCACCCATGACGTTGAGCGACGCGACCTCCAAACTGGCAGCTCAGACGAACATTCCCTCTGGGGAATGCAGGAACGCTCTTGCAGGAATGCTGTCTTTGATGGGGCGTCGCGAAGATCTTCGCGGCGGCATCAGCGATCGTGCATTTCTGGCGTTTAAGCTTCATCGCTTTATTTCCGGCGCGGGGCATGCCTACGCAACGATCGAACCTGCCACCAGCCGGCGTGTCGTGTTGGAAGGGCAGGTCTTCCACCCCTCCGATCCGAATGCGCGCCTATATCCGGTCTTCTTTTGCCGAGAATGTGGCCAAGAACACCATAGCGTGCGCATTGAGAATGCGCTCGATGGTCTCCGGGTTCTTGCGCGGGCCATCGACGAGCCGGCGAGTGAAGACCCAGAACCAGACGGCTCGCGAACCGGCTTCCTAATTCCCGCGGTCAATGCCGACTTTCAGTTCGGCGGCGCTGTTGCTGACTATCCGGACGATTGGCAGGAAACCACGCCGGCAGGCCAGGAACGCCTTAAAGGAGGGCACCGCGGCAAGCATGAGGGGCAACTCCTTTTTGTGAAGCCTGATGGGTCGCTGGGCGATGATGGGGTGCCAACCTGGTTCTTCAGCGGCAAATATCGTTTCTGCCCCCATTGCCGCCATCAGCCGCCTCAACAGGCACGCGACATCAACAAGCTCGCGGGCCTGTCGGCTGAAGGCCGCAGTTCGGCGACGACGCTCATCGTCTCGACCATCCTGGCTTGGATGGAGGCCGACGGAACGCTTGAGGAAAGCACGCGCAAGCTGCTGGGCTTCACAGACAATCGGCAAGATGCGGCTCTGCAGGCGGGGCATTTCAATGATTTCATTTTCGTCAGCTTGCTCCGTGGCGGTATCTTACTTGCCGTGCGGGACGCAGGCGAGAAGGGGCTCGCCGACGTTCGGTTCGGGGAGGCTGTTCGCAGGGCGCTTGGCTTCGATCTGGAGGAGTCTGAGCGGCTCTCCGATTGGATGGCCGACCCCCGCGTAAAGGGCTTCCACAACCGGCAGGCCGCCGAGGAAGTGTTGACGTCGATCCTGGCACATCGCGTATGGGCGGACCTTCGGAAGGGCTGGCGTTTCACAAACCCCAATCTCGAAGAAGCAGGCCTCGTGGAGGTGCGGTTTCCCGGACTGGGTGAGCTGGCGGCCGACGACGAAGAGTTCGCTGGAAATCCACGGCTGGCGGCCAGCACGCCCCAACTACGGGCCAGGCTCTTCACGCTGCTTTTCGACTATATGCGTCGCGGCCTTGCGATTGCCACCGAAGCGTTGGATCGGCAGCGGATTGTGCAGGTCGCCGAGACATCCAGAAATCACCTGCGCGATCCCTGGCTGATCGATCAAAACGAAGAACAGGAACTGCGGCAGGCAGGATTCCTGATGATTGATCCGCCGAGCAAGACGGAGATCAGCGCTGCGGAAGATGTACTGATTGTACGAGCGGGCTGGCGGACGGCTTTGGGTAAGGCCCTGCGCAGCAAGGATCTGTGGGGGGAGCCGCTTCCAGTCAAAGAGTATGACGATGTTATCGCCACGCTCCTGTGTGCGGCCGAAAACCACCAGGTCGTCCGGCGGGTGGTTACCGGCGGAGAAGCTCCTGCGTGGCGCCTGTCGTCGACCGCCTTGCGCCTCTTTCCAGCGACCAAGAGGGCCGATGGGAAACGCGAAAATCCATTTTTTCGGGCGCTCTACGAGGATGTCGCCGAGATGCTTGGGCAGGAAGGTAACTTGCCCTTCGCCTTCGAGGCTCGGGAGCACACCGCCCAAGTCGATCAAAAAGTTCGTGCTTGGCGCGAAGATCGGTTTCGGTTCGGGAAGTCAGATATCGAAAGGATTGCCCAGAATCGGGACGAAATGCGCCAGGAAGGCGAACCCGCCAGTTTCCTTCCGGCGCTCTTCTGTTCTCCGACGATGGAACTCGGCGTTGATATCAGCGCGCTGAACGCTGTCTTTCTTCGGAATGCACCGCCAACACCGGCAAATTACGTGCAGCGAGCCGGCCGTGCTGGCCGCAGCGGTCAAGCAGCGCTGGTCGTCACCTATTGTGCTGCGCAGTCCCCCCACGACCAATATTACTTCAACAACCGGCAGGGGCTTGTCGCGGGCGTGGTGAAGCCGCCAGCCCTCGATCTTGCCAATCGCGATCTGTTGCGGAGCCACCTCCATGCCGAATGGCTGGCGGCTGCCGTGGTGCCGCTGAAGCCGTCCATCCCTGAAAACTTGAACATGGCAACACCGGAGATGCCGATCTCCGATCCGATCCAAGCGGCGTTCGAAAAGCTTGCCGCAAGCGGAGCGGCAAAGCCTACGATGCGCCGCCTTCTTGATCAGACAGTCAGCGCGGTCGAGTTGGCCGACGCGCCGTGGCTGGCCGATATCGACGCCTTCGTCGATGAAACCAACCGGGAAGCCGCGCAGAATTTCGCAGGCAGCTTCAGTAGGTGGCGGGAGCTCTACCGAAGCGCACGCCGCGAGCAGGATGAGGCGCATCAAATCCAGCAGAAGACGTCCTTCAAACCGGGTGAACGCAAAGAGGCTGCGCGCCGGCATTTCCGGGCGACTGAAGAACTTGACATGCTCGAGCGTGGACAGGCTTCGAACGGTTCCGATTTTTACACTTATCGATATCTGGCGAGTCCTGCGCTGCTGAGGGCCTCGCACATGATCCCATGGTCCGATTGCACGACCGACGCACAGCGCCTCGACGTGCATAATGGACTTCTACTGTCCGCTCTGTGGGACGCCGCATTCGATGCGGGGCTGGTGACATTCGACGACGATGGCGCGATTTTAACCTCTCCTCAGTTGGAGGTCGCTGCGTATCAAGCGCTAGGTGTAGGAAAGACGCTACGGTTGGCACTACGGGACGAGCATCGGCCCTATCTAGCCTATCACCGTAACCACGTTTGGATGCAGAGATAGGCAAGGGAAGCGGAGCGCTCGCGATACTCCGGCCGCGGCTTAATGGCGCTGCTTGATGAAGCGTGATATGGCTCGAATGACGGTACTTCTTGAGGCGCGCCGAACGGCTCTGTGGAGCGACACGTCGGTAGTCATCGGGCGGTTGATGTCGATAGATGGCGAAATCGCGAAATATTTTTTCCGATGATTTTCTCTTTAAAATCAACATCGTAAGATTTTGACGGCCCATGGGTCGGCTTTCGGTGTCGGAGAGAAGAAAAAACCCAGCTAGATCAATGGCCTAGCTGGGTTTAGAACAATCGAGTGGGAGTGAAGCGGAAGAAGTGAACGCGCGGGGCGCGTTCACCCGCTTCACTCAGCGCGACGGCGCGCCGGAGCGGACGGCGGCGATCCTGGCATAGAATTGCATTGAGAATACAACGTCGTATCATCTATCGGATGCCGTCTAGATCATCACGCCGCATATCGGCCATCAGTTAGGCGCCGGGCCATGCCCAGACCGGCAAGTGCGTCGAGGATGGGGCGGATGGTCGCGGGGCGCTTGCCTTTGAAATTGCGGGCGATGTCCTGTGGTCCAAGCGGCCGACTCGCCCCCGTCAGGACGGCCTGCACCACGCCGATCTGCTCCGGCAGACTGGTCGGCCAGGGAATGACATTCCCGGTGGGTGTCGCCGGCACGTGCCCCAAGTCGAGCGTCTCCGTCACTGGCGCGCGGTAGCCCGGATCCTGGAATTCGGGCCGGAGATAGCGGATCAGGCCCCGCGCTTCTTCGGCAGCGCGTTCCTTGTTGAGCGCTACCAATCGGGAGAGGATCGTCTCGTCATCCAAAATACCGGCACGATGTTCGTCGCCCCAGCCATAGGCGTCTGCCGCGGCGGTATCGATCGCCTCGTGATGCTGGCGGATCAGGGTCACCAATCCCCGATCATGGATGTCGCGCTCAGCATCGGTGAGCGGACGGCCTTCCCGCAGTCCCTCCAGCACGTTGTAGAGCTTGGTAAGCGTCAGATCGGGATGCGTGGCGAGTACACGCTTGCGCAGTGTATCGAGTGCTTCGGCTTCGATGCGGATACGCTGCTTAAGCGCGTCGGGTACGTCGGTGGGGAAGGGGTCAAAGCAGCGCGAATTGTTGTATCTGGGACGATCTTCCAGCGTACCCCCCATGGCAAGTGCCCATCGCAGATGAACACGGCTACTTAGCATCCCATGGATATACGCGTCTGAAATAAGAATGTTAATGAGCGAGTCGTCCGGTAATATTGAAGAGGGAAGGAACTGGAATATTCTATGCTTTGATGTAACAACGGTCGCTATATAGCGCGCAATACCCGGTATGGCTTTCCGAAGATCGGACCTGGGTTCACCGAATATCCACCAATTTTTGCGATATGCGGCTCGGTTATTGAAATCGCGATGGGGCTTTACGGTCGCCAAAGGTGTTGATATACGCTAGGATGGTGTTCGCGCACCTGATCTTCACTCAGCCCGTAGAGGTCTATCGCGAAGACACCGCGCGGGCGCCCGGCGAGGTCGCGGCCATTGCGATAGGGAAAGATGACGTCCGGCTCGGTCGAAAGGCCGCGCCGGACTGGCGCTGCTGGCTGCTGGCTGCTGGCTGCTGGCTGCTGGCTGCTGGCTGCTGGCTGCTGGCTGCTGGCTGCTGGCTGCTGGCTGCTGGCTGCTGGCTGCTGGCTGCTGGCTGCTGGCTATTATATGTAGAGATTTCGCTGAAATAGTCAAGCATTTTCAATGTATTGGACGAAATTTTTCTCGCTTCTTCGGGCGTCACGATGAAGCCGTTGCCGTGCAGCTTGACGCCCGGCGAGCAGAGCCTGTCATTCGCCTTGAGTGCAACCGTAGCCGTCAAATCCGCCCCTACACGCAGATCGCTACCGATGACGCCCATGCGGCTGGCGAACTCGATCCGGCCGGGTGCATCGCTCTCGTCCGTGACATTGAGCACCAGCCCCTCGGCCTTGCCGGGGGCGGCGACTGTCATAGCGATTCGCACCGCCGCGCCGTCCTTCTCGTCCACCCAGGGGTGATTGGGGATGGCGAAGCGCAGCGACAGGGCGTCCTTGGCGTCGAGGTGTTTTGCCATCACGCGCCGGCTGAACAATTGGGTGATCGAATTGGTGGTGACGAAGCCGAACCGGCGCGTCCCTCCCTTGCGGACTGCAAGCGCCGCCTTGTCCCACCAGTGCATCACATAATCGGCGCTCTCGGGGACGTCGGTGGTACGGAACAAGGCTTCGAAATAGCCGTTGCCGAGGCGGTCCCGAAGGTATTTCGCGCCGATGAACGGCGGATTGCCGATGATGAAGTCCGCCTTCGGCCATTGGGCTGCCCGCGGATGGAGGTAGCGATACGTCTCCATCTGTGCGTCCTCGTCCGGCACCAAGCGTCCTGTCACGGAATGCGGCTTCATCGTCTCGCCATCCCAGCGCGTCACGGGGAGGCCGTCCTCGTCGCGTTCGAGTTCCCGGCTGTCCCATTCGATCAGCGCATCGCGGTTCTCGATGGTGCGGATATCGCGCAGGATCGGCTCGGGCGGGGAGCGATCCCTGCCGTTCACGCGAAAATGCCATTGCAGATAGCCGATCCACAGCACCAGCTGCGCGATCGCAGCCGCGCGCGGGTTGACCTCGATCCCGAGGAAGTTTTCGGGCGTGATGGTGTGGCCGGTCAGCTCCGCGACATATTGCAGGTCGCCGAGCTCCATGAGAAGGTCGAGCACTTCGCCTTCCAACTCCTTCATCCGCGCCATGGCGACATAGAGGAAGTTGCCGGTGCCGCAGGCTGGATCGAGCACGCGCGTAGCGGCGAGGCGCCCGTGGAACGCTTCGACCGTGCGCCGGGCCTGCTCCGGCTTGTCCTGGTCGATCAGCTCGGCGACGGCAACCCGAACGCCTGCCCAATCTGCGCGCATTGGCTCGATGATCGTGGGGCCGACCAGCCGCTCCACATAGGCACGCGGGGTGTAATGCGCGCCGAGCTTCGCGCGCTCCTTCGGATTGAGGGCGCGTTCGAGCAGTGTGCCGAAGATCGCCGGCTCGACTTCGGTCCAGTCCTTGTTCGAGGCTTCGATCAAGACCTTCAATTCGTCCAGTTCGAGCGGTAGCGCCGCGGTGTCCTTGAACAGATAGCCGTTGAAATGCTTGACCGGGATGCCGAGGCCGGGCGCGAACGCGCCGCTGTCCATTGCACGCCAAAGAGCGGAGAGTTGATGATGCAGATGCTCGGGATGGTCGAGCTGGCCTCGCAGCAGGCTCTTGAAGCTGTCCCGCGGCAACAGCACACCTGTATCCTCGGCGAACATGGTGAACAGCACCCGCATCAGGAAGCCGCTGACGGCCTCGGCAGAATGGCCGCGTGACTCGAGTCGGCGAGATACGGTCGCGAGCAGATCGGCGACCTCGCGCGTGACCCGCGCGGCCTGGGCCGATGGATCGAGGCTCATCGGCTTGGTCCAGATCGCCGCCAGCCGCTTGCGCACTTCTGGGTCTCGTAGGTCGTCGAGCATGATGCGGTAGCGTGCCCGGTCCGGAAACTGGGCATAGGCTTTCCCGGTGCCGGTGAAATCCGCATAGACCTCGATGCAATAGCCGATGTCCGCGATGAGCAGTAAAGGCGGCCAGCCATGGTCGGAGGGCAGGGCCCTGGCATAGCGTTCGGCCTGACCCTTGGCCTGCACCATCGCCTTCGCCCAGCCGGGCGTTCCGCGCCGCGCGGTGCCGCGCTTCAGGCGCGTGGATGCGGTCTGGCCGAACAGGTCGAGGTCGTCCTCCCCATGTTCGGCCGCGGCACGGTCGGCGTCGCTGCCCTGCTTGGCCTCAAGGATGAAGGCGCCCCGCTTGTAGAGATCGATGCGGCCGAAGCTGAAGGTTCCGTCGCCATTGTCCTGGAACACGCGGCGTTCAAAGACATAGTCGTTGTGGGCGTCGTCAGCGCGGCTGCCATTGGGCGGCGGGATGCCGATGAGGTGGCACAGGCCATTGATGAAGCTTTGCGTGTTGGCGAGCTCGGAACCGCCGGTGTCGCGCCAACGCGCAATGAATGCCTCGATCTCGGACTCGTCCCCCATGCGGTGAACCTACAGATCCTGGCGACAAGGAGAAGGCGGGGCCGTAGCCCCGCCCTTATTTGGTGCAGTCAAGCTGCTTGTTAACAGCTGGCCCGCGATCTCTGAGCGGCTAAACTCGACCATTTTGATCATGATGTCAATTGTAATGGCGCCCCCTTCCTCGCAAGCTGCAATAGGGGGCGCCGATCAGAGAGGGCCAATTGCAACACGTGGCTGCGCACACGCCAACTCGCTCAAATTAGGATGCATTGAGCAGGTGACAAGTAGTAGGCGTGGCGTAGCCACGTGGGGACTGGACTCTATCAGCCCGTGAGCATATGAGGCCTGTGCCGCTGTTCAGCAGCTGGTTGCGGGGAAAACGAGGCGGGAAGGGAATTCGTCCTTCCCGCCATTGAGTGGGGTGGGACATGCGCAGGCTGGGACTGGACATTGGGGCCAACAGCATCGGCTGGTGCCTGGTGGAATTTGACGAAGAACATCCGATCGGGATTCGTATCCTCGACATCGGCGTCCGTATCTTCAGCGACGGGCGCGATCCCAAGACTGGTGCAAGTCTTGCGGTCGACCGACGGACAGCGCGGGCGATGCGGCGGCGGCGTGATCGTTATCTTCGGCGGCGCTCGGTATTTCTCGACAGCTTGATCCGATACGGACTGATGCCTGCCGATACGGATGAGGCCAGGCTGGTCGCGGCGCGCGATCCCTATTCGATCCGTGCCCGCGCGCTGATCGAGCGGCTGGAGCCGCATGAAATCGGCCGCGCGCTCTTCCACCTCAACCAGCGCCGCGGCTTCCTGTCCAACCGCAAGGCGGAGCGGCGCAGCAAGGACAATGAGGACGGCAAGATCGCCAGCGGGGCCAAGGCGCTAGACCAGGCGATGGCAGAAGCGGGGACCGACACACTCGGTCAGTTTCTCGCGGGCCGTGCGGAGAAGCGCGTTCGCCTGAACGGCGAGAACCAGGGCTATGATTTCTACCCCCAGCGCCGGCATGTCGCGTGGGAGTTCCAGCGCATCTGGGAGGAGCAGGCGAAGCATCATCCCGCCCTGCTGACCGAGGAGGCGCGCGCGGCGCTTCACCGCGTGCTGTTCTTCCAGCGCCCGCTCAAGGAACCGGTGGTCGGCGTGTGCACCTTCGTGCATTCCGAGCGACGGCTGCCCAAGGCGCATCCCCTCTTCCAGGAGCGGCGGCTCTATGAAGAGGTCAACCAGCTCGAGATAACCACGCCGGGCGAAGCGCCGCGCAAGCTGACGCTCGATCAGCGGAATCATCTGATCCTGCTGCTGCGGAACAAGAAGGAAGTCGCCTTCACCACGCTGATTGGCGGCAAGGGGCTCAAGCTCCAGCAGGGCGAGAGCTTCAACAAGGCGAGTGAGACGCGCACCGTGCTGCGCGGCAACGAAGTCTATGCTGCGCTCGCCCACAAGGATCGCTTCGGAGATGCCTGGGCGCACAAGTCGCTCGAGCAGCAATGGACGATCATCGAGCGGCTGCTCGACGAGGAAGATCCGGGCAAGCTCCATACCTTCCTGACGGGCGAATGCGGCCTCGACGAAGCAGCGGCGTTTGCGGTTGCCAAGGCGCCGCTGCCGGAGGGGCACGGCCGGCTGGGCGAGACCGCCACACGGTTGATCCTGGAGGAGCTGAAGAAGGAAGTCGTCACCTATGACGAGGCCGTCCGGCGCGGCGGCTGGCATCACAGCGACGACCGCACGGGCGAAATCCTCGATCGCCTGCCCTATTATGGCGAGCTGTTGGCGCGCGACATTCCACCCGGCTCGC
Organism: Sphingomonas gilva; assembly: GCF_003515075.1. Lineage (GTDB taxonomy): Bacteria > Pseudomonadota > Alphaproteobacteria > Sphingomonadales > Sphingomonadaceae > Sphingomonas > Sphingomonas gilva. The sequence continues at coordinate 341,292 of NZ_QWLV01000002.1, read as the reverse complement.
AGGACCCGTCGGACCCGCCGGAGAAGCGCTGGGGCAAGATCACCAACCCCACCGTGCATATCGGGCTGCGCCAGTTGGAGAAGCTCGTCAATGCGATCATCGCCGTTCACGGCCGGCCCGACCAGATCGTCGTCGAGCTCGCGCGCGAGCTGAACCTCGGCGAGGACGACAAGAAGAAGCATGAGGCGCGCATTCGTCGCGACACCGCCGCCGCCATCGCCCGGGGGGAGAAGCTGGAGCAGGAGGGCGTCCCCAATACCGGCGCCAACCGCGCCCTGCTCAAGCTGTGGGAGGAGCTCAATCCGGCCAATCCGCTCGATCGCCGCTGCCCCTATTGTGCCGATCCCATCGGGATGCGTGCGCTGTTTTCCGGCGAGGCGGACGTCGACCACATCATCCCCTATTCCCGCTCGCTTGACGACAGCGCCGGGAACAAGGTCGTCGCGCATCGCCGCTGCAACCGGGCGAAGGGTAATCGCACCCCTCACGAGCGTTGGGGTCATGACGTGGATCGCTGGGACAGGCTCGCCGGGCAAGTCGCGCGGCTGCATAAGTCGAAGCAATGGCGCTTCGGGCCCGATGCCATGGAGCGCGTCGAGAAGGACGGCGGATTCCTCGCGCGGCAGTTGACCGACACGCAATACCTTTCGCGGCTGGCCGGCAAATATCTGCGCAGCCTCTATCCTGCCAAGGAGGACGGCAGCGTCTATGTGATCCCCGGCCGGATGACTGCGATGCTGCGGCGGCTGTGGGGGCTGAACAGCCTGCTTCCGGACCATAATTATGTCGAGAACGAGCACAGCAACGCGCCCAAGAACCGGCTGGACCACCGCCATCATGCGATCGACGCAGCGGTGACCGCGGTCACCACGCGCAGCCTGCTCCAGCGGATCGCGCAGACCGCCGGCCGGGCCGCGGATAAGGACCTTGACCGGCTGTTCGAGGGTCTGGATCAGCCATGGGAGGGTTTCCGGGAGGACCTGGGCGAGGCGCTCGCCCGCGTCACCGTCAGCCACAAGGCCGATCACGGGCGCAAGGGCCGCCCCTCGCGCCATCGCGACGTGACGGCCGGGCGCCTGCACAACGACACCGCCTATGGCCTCACGGGCGACGTGGCGGCGGACGGCAAGACACCGATCGTGGTCCACCGCGTGCCGCTCGCCAGCCTCAAGCCGGGCGACCTGACCAATCCGGACCGGATTCCGGACCCAGCACTGCGCGACGCATTGTACGAATGGACGCGCGATCTCACCGGGAAGCCGTTCGAGGCGGCGCTGCAGCGTTTCCGCGACACGCACCCCGTCTTCCGCGGCATCCGCCATGTTCGCGTGCGCGAACCGCTAAACGTTATTTCGATCCGCGATGCCTCGGGCCGCGCGTACAAGGCCTATAAGGGCGACGCGAACGCGCGGTTCGAATTGTGGAGGCTCCCTGACGGCGGCCTCAAGACGCGCGTCGTCACGATGTTCGAAGCGCATCAGCAGAAACAGGACGATCGCCCGCATCCCGCCGCCAAACGGTTGTTGACCCTGCGCCAGAACGATCTTCTCGCTGTCGAGCGCAATGGAGGACCACGCGAGATCCTGCGTGTGGCCGGCTTCAACGTGCAGGGCCGCCTTACGCTCGCGGCCGCCAACGAAGCCGGCAATCTCAAGGAGCGGGACGGCCTGTCGAACGACCGTGATCCCTTCAAATATGTCTACCTCTCGGGACGCAGCATCGTGAAAGCCAAAGCTCGCCAGGTGCGTGTCGATCCTCTCGGCCGTCTCTTCGACCCTGGTCCCCGAAATTAGCGAAGGGGCGGGGGGAATCATGGACCGCATCGTCGATATCGCCACTGACGGCCGTCATCTCTCGCTCTATCGCGGCTTCCTCGTCGTGGAGGAACAGCGCGAGGAGGTCGGCCGGATCGCGCTCGACGATATCCATGCGGTGATCATTCATGCTCACGGCACCACTTGGAGCGCCAATCTGGTTGCGGCGCTGGCCGAGCGCGGCGCGCCGGTCGTTTTCTGCGGATCGAACCATTCGCCGGTCGCGGTCACGCTGCCGATCGAGGGGCATCATGCCCAGAACGCCCGTTTCCGCGCGCAGTGGGATGCGTCGAAGCCGCTCTGCAAGCAGTTGTGGCGCCGGGTCGTAGCGGCCAAGATCGCGATGCAGGGATCGCTGCTGGCCGCGCGCGGCGTTGCGGGCGCGGACGCGTTTCCCTTGATCGCGCGGCGCGTCAAGTCGGGCGATTCGGACAATCTGGAGGCGCAGGCCGCACGCCGCTATTGGCCGTTGCTGATGGGCGCCGAATTCCGGCGGGACCGCAACAGCCCGGGCGCGAACGCATTGCTCAACTATGGCTATGCGGTGATCCGGGCGACCGTTGCCCGGGCGGTGATCGCCGCGGGCCTCCATCCGACGATCGGCATCAACCACGCCAATCGCGGCAACGCCTTCGTATTGGCGGACGATCTCGTTGAGCCGTTCCGCCCCCTCGTCGATGCGCTCGTGGTCGCCATGGTCGCGCATGGAATCGATACCCTCGATCCGAAGCGCAAGCGGCAATTCGCCAGGCTGATCGCGTTCGATCTGCGAATCGGCGGCGAAGCCTCGCCCATGTCGATCGTAGCCGCGCGGCTCGCGCAATCGCTCGCGCGTGCGTTCGAAACCGGACGCCCGTCGCTCGCGATATTCGATCCTCCGACCCCCATCGAATGGGCGGCGCTCGCCCGAATCGACGAAGGCGCCGAGGCGATCGATTGACCGGCGCCTCCTATCTGAGCGGATATCGGCTGATGTGGATCTTCGTCATGTTCGACCTGCCTGTCGGCACCAAGAAACAGATGCGAGACGCCGCCAAGTTCCGCGAGTTCCTGCTCGATGAAGGCTTCGAAATGAGCCAGTTTTCGGTCTATGCTCGATTCTGCAACGGCAAGGAAAGCTTTGATTCGCACCTTTCGCGAATCGAACGCAACCTGCCGGAGAAAGGCGATGTGCACATCCTCACCTTCACCGACCGGCAATATGAGAACATCGTCCGCTTCTCGAGCCAGCGGCGCAAACGCCCGCGCAAGAATCCGGACCAGCTCGCCATGTTCTGACTCGCATGCCCGAAACAAGGCTCCCGGATGTGCAAGTTTTTATCGCGTAGTCAGTAGGTTACTTGCACATCCGGTTTAGCCGCTCAGAGATCGGGGGCCAACCGCAACAGCGCCAACGAGCTGTTCCCCAGCGATCGCGGTTTAGCCGCTCAGAGATCGGGGGCCAACCGCAACGGCGCGGCTCGCGACATAGGTCACCTGGCGGGTTTAGCCGCTCAGAGATCGGGGGCCAACCGCAACGAGCTGGATGATGGGGAGCGGCTTCGCCGGGTTTAGCCGCTCAGAGATCGGGGGCCAACCGCAACGTGATGTCGCCGTGGGTTTCGGCGAGGTCCGGTTTAGCCGCTCAGAGATCGGGGGCCAACCGCAACGTCGCTGGCCGAGCAGGCCATCGGATGACGGGTTTAGCCGCTCAGAGATCGGGGGCCAACCGCAACTTTTTGTAGCGCGTCATCCCCTTCCGCGGGGGTTTAGCCGCTCAGAGATCGGGGGCCAACCGCAACCTTGATCTCGGTGAAGTCGCCGCGCAGCGGGGTTTAGCCGCTCAGAGATCGGGGGCCAACCGCAACGGAGAGCACATTCGGATTGCGTCCCGGCCAGGTTTAGCCGCTCAGAGATCGGGGGCCAACCGCAACGGATCCTGCATGTAGATCGTCACGCCCGCAGGTTTAGCCGCTCAGAGATCGGGGGCCAACCGCAACGGGTGGGGGGTCGCAGGGGGGAGGACCGCGGGTTTAGCCGCTCAGAGATCGGGGGCCAACCGCAACTGCACCAGCGGCGTCTTGCCGTCGTCGAACGGTTTAGCCGCTCAGAGATCGGGGGCCAACCGCAACCTAAACGTGTGGCGCGTTGCTCGGGGGTTTGGTTTAGCCGCTCAGAGATCGGGGGCCAACCGCAACGAAAAGATCGTCGCATATGAATTGAAGCTTGGTTTAGCCGCTCAGAGATCGGGGGCCAACCGCAACGCCGACGCCCCACAGGACGTTGCCGCGATCGGTTTAGCCGCTCAGAGATCGGGGGCCAACCGCAACAAGAATTTCCCAGGCAAGAAGAACGCTCGCGGTTTAGCCGCTCAGAGATCGGGGGCCAACCGCAACCTGACCGAACCACCCGGACAGCCTGGACCGGGTTTAGCCGCTCAGAGATCGGGGGCCAACCGCAACTGCTCTAGACATGAAGCTAGCAAGCGAGCCGGTTTAGCCGCTCAGAGATCGGGGGCCAACCGCAACCCGCTTGTCGAGCCAATAGTCGCCGTCGATGGTTTAGCCGCTCAGAGATCGGGGGCCAACCGCAACGATCTCGGTGACCAGGGCCCTGGCAGGTAAGGTTTAGCCGCTCAGAGATCGGGGGCCAACCGCAACGATCTCGGTGACCAGGGCCCTGGCAGGTAAGGTTTAGCCGCTCAGAGATCGGGGGCCAACCGCAACGCCGTAATCATGGTCGTCGATCTGGAAATAGGTTTAGCCGCTCAGAGATCGGGGGCCAACCGCAACGTACCAGAGCAGGTTGAGCCCTTTCACGGTGGTTTAGCCGCTCAGAGATCGGGGGCCAACCGCAACTGCGGCCTGCAACGCCTCCTGCACATCTTCGGTTTAGCCGCTCAGAGATCGGGGGCCAACCGCAACTGCTCGAACTGTGCGCGCGATATCGCTAGGGGTTTAGCCGCTCAGAGATCGGGGGCCAACCGCAACGCCTATGATGCATGGTCGCGGGCACCGAAGGTTTAGCCGCTCAGAGATCGGGGGCCAACCGCAACATAACCGCCTCCTGCCAGCGCGATCCGTAGGGTTTAGCCGCTCAGAGATCGGGGGCCAACCGCAACACCAGCCGCCGCGACACGAACGCCTCGAAAGGTTTAGCCGCTCAGAGATCGGGGGCCAACCGCAACCGTTGTCCTTGCCGATCACCTTTACGAGAAGGTTTAGCCGCTCAGAGATCGGGGGCCAACCGCAACTTATCGGTTTATTGGGATTTTACACCGTGTGGTTTAGCCGCTCAGAGATCGGGGGCCAACCGCAACGAAGTTGGCATAGGAATACGGATAGTCCTGGGTTTAGCCGCTCAGAGATCGGGGGCCAACCGCAACAGCAGCGCCGCCGGCGCCGACGCCGTGACGGGTTTAGCCGCTCAGAGATCGGGGGCCAACCGCAACTTGTCGCGATTGGTGGAAAGCGCTGAATTTGGTTTAGCCGCTCAGAGATCGGGGGCCAACCGCAACTGCATGGGACTGGATGCCCGGGTATCTCGCGGTTTAGCCGCTCAGAGATCGGGGGCCAACCGCAACACTGTCCGGGCAGTACTGCACCCGAAGGTTGGTTTAGCCGCTCAGAGATCGGGGGCCAACCGCAACACATGAACGTTGGTCGAGCGCCGGCGGCGGGGTTTAGCCGCTCAGAGATCGGGGGCCAACCGCAACTGACCGGGCCGAGGCGTGAGGCTGATCCTGGTTTAGCCGCTCAGAGATCGGGGGCCAACCGCAACGCACGGCTCACCGTGCCGCTGTCGATGAAGGATCGCTGGTCGTCATCGACAACACATAGGCTTCCAGCAGGAGCCGCAGCTGGAACGCCTTCGGCTCGCGCGAAATTCCATACCTGTATCAGCTGCCAATCGGCGCGAAGCTCATCCGCTACTGCCAGCTCATTGTGCGTGATGTGAAACGGCGTGCGCTCCCAACCATTGGTCGTCTTCACCTCGGTCACATGCCAGCAACTGCGCCGGCCCTGCCGGAACACGTTCGGCATGAGGAATTGGGAAGAGGTTCTTGAGCCTTGCGGACCTCCGCTTCGCCAAAATGCGCCATCCTACCGCAGCCATCCCCGCCGGTTGGCATGCCCCGCGAACCACACCGAAAACATGGCGACACACGCGATGAACAGCGGGAACGGCACCGTCGCGCTGGCGCCCTTCGCCGCGATAATGTCGGTCGCGGCGAACAGCCAGCCGAGCTGCACCCCCACCGCGATCAATGAGGCGAGGAACAGCGCCTGCGCCAGCCGCGAGCGCGCCAACAGCGCGATCCCGCCCAGGAGCGCCGTCCCGACGGCGAGTCCATAGACCCAGCTGTACCAGTCGGGCAGCGCGGCGAAGAGCGCGCGGTCGTAATCGGTCGCGCCCGGCATCGCATCAGGGCCCAGGGTCAGTTGCATATAGCAGAAATAGCAGCCGATCGCGCCCCACAGCGTCAGCAAGGCAGCGACGACCCAGAACCATGCCGGAACCGTTCCACGCACCGTCGTGTCGTCCATCTCGATTCCCCTCCACGTCCTCGATGGAAGGGATGCTGCGCCTTTCCTGGGGACGGTGCAACGGCGTTGAACCTAGAGGCCGGCATCCGCCCATTGATCGGGCTTGAACCCGACGAGCAGCTGGCCGTCATGCTCGACCACCGGCCGCTTGATCATCGAAGGCTGCGCCAGCATCAGCGCCACCGCCTTGCCGGCGTCCAGACCCGCCTTGTCCGCGTCGGGCAGCTTGCGAAAGGTCGTCCCCGCCCGGTTGAGCAGCGCCTCCCATCCGACAACGTCGATCCACCGGCGCAGCCGCGCCGCGTCGACCCCCGCCTTCTTGTAATCGTGGAACGCGTGTCCCCGCCCGCGCCCGTCGAGCCAGGCGCGCGCCTTCTTCACCGTGTCGCAGTTAGGAATGCCGTAGAGCGTGGTTTGCGTCATCCGATCCCTTTCTCCGCCACACCGCGCCGACGCGCCGAAACGCCCCGCCAAGCGGGCCGCGCAGATAGGCGAGCGCTTCATAGAGGCGGAGCGCCGCCTTTGCCCACCGCAAATAGAGCGCGGGCCATCCGGCGGCGCGCGCCAGCACGAGGACGCGGTGGCTGTCGATGGCGATCCGCCGACGGCACCGGTAGATCAGCCTGCGCCGGAGCGGCAGTGATCCCCCTCCCGGCGCGACGCGCTTGCGCAACGGCAGTCGCGGCGGCGCGATCCGCAGCCTGTAGGCCAGGCCTTCGCGACGGTGGCGCAGGCCCGCGGCCTGCGTGTTGGCGATGAACGCCGCGTCGACGGGGTCGAGCGCCAGCCGCCCCTCTGCGATCGCGGCGCTGACGAGACGCCGGAGCTCGGGGTTGCGTACCACGACCACGTTGGTGCCGCGCCCGTCGGAGGAATAGGGTTCCACCCAGGCGTCGCCGAAGGCGATGTCGGCGGTTTCGGCGACGACGTCGTCGCAATAGTCGCAGGCCGAATTCTGGAAGAAGCCGGCGCCCCAGTCGCCATCGGCCAGGTGCCACCAATCCTGCCGGCGTTCGCTGCCGTCGGCGAGGGTCAGCTGCGCGGTGTACCAGTTGGCCGGCCGGTCGGGGTCCTTGCGGCGGTATTCGACCGCGCGCACCGTCCCGATCGGCGCGCCCAGCTGCCAGGCGAAGCTGTCCACCAGCCGCGCGCTTTTCATATGGCCGCAGAACAAGCCGAGCGTGAAGGCGATGCGTTCGCCGAGCACCGCATCCTCGGCGCTGAGCAGATTGACCGCCTTGATGAAGCACGGCGCCCCCACCACCGCATAGCGGCCCGGCGTCAGCCGCATCTCCTCGATCACGCGCGACATCTCGACCGGATAATAGCGGGACTTGGCGCCACGCCGTATCTCGGCTTCGCTGCGCGACAGGCGATAGTCGAAGAAGCGGCCGTCGCGATCAGGGTCGGCCGGCGCGACATGCGCCACGCCGTCGACCAGACCCTGGCGGAGCAGCTCGGTCGCGACCCAGCTGACCATCCCTCCGGAACTGCCCATGGCGCGGAACGCGTCTTCCGCGACATGCCCCACATAGGCCGTCTCGAAGCTGCCGATCCGGCCGTCGCGCTCCGGCGCGTCGGGGAAGCGCCCCGTGGCGATCTCGTCCTCGTCGCGCGCCGCGGGCGAAAAGGGGCAGACGCGGGCGAAGCCGCGTCTGCGTTCGCCGGCCCACGCGCCCACCGGCTTGAGCTGTCCGAAGCGATCCCAGCCGAGCGCTTCGTCTCCTTTGGCGCACGCGCCGCAGCCGATGCACAGGCCGGCCGCGGCGACGTCGCGCGGCGCGAGCGGCCGCTCAGCCAAGCGCCGAGGCCAGATACGCGCTCGATCGCGCGCGCATCGCATCGATTCGGGCGCCGATGGCGGGATCCAGCGTCGTGCCGAGCAATTCGGCATAGGCTGCGGGCGGCGTCCCCTCGGTGACCAGATGGCGTTCCGCGGCGAGCAGGTGAACGAGGTCGCGGACCTTGTTGAGGCGATATGCCGATGGCGCCGAGACGAAAGGCCGCCGGTGATGGAGTGCGAAGACGCAGCCATGGAAGAAGTTGGTGGCGACCGCGTCGGCTCCGGCGATCAGGCTGGAGAACGCGTCCGGTCCCGCGTCGATCCGCTGCTCGTCGGCCCAGTCGTTGCGATAGCCGATGCTCAGCACACGGTGGCCCGCGGCCACGGCCCAGCCGCGCACCGCGGCTGCGAACCAGTCGGGGAAGCCATGGCCGTAGAGCGCGAGATAGGGCGCCCGTTCGCCGGCGGGGGCGGCGGGCGGGGGAGGAAATTGGAGACAGGGGTCGAGGACGAGCTCGGGCTCGCGATTGAGGCCCTGGCGAACCAGCCTGCGGCTGTTCTCGTCGCGGACGGACAAGGCGTCGAACCTGTCGAGCTTCGCCGCCCAGTTCGCGTCGAGCCCATGTTCGGCATCGTGATTGCCGAAGCTCGCGCCATAGGATGCGAGCCGGCGTGCGCGCAGCCGCTCCCCGAAGAAGATGGGCCTCGACCCGTACCAGGGATGGCGGAAGTTCCACACCTCGTCGCTGCCGACCAGGACGGCGTCATAGTTTCCCGCCTCTTCGGGCCGGTCGAGCGCGAAGCGGCGCGATTCGGGCAAGTGCTCGAACGCTGAGAGAAAGCGTCGCGCCTTGGCGGCATAAAGCGGCAGGTCTGAGCGCGGCCCGCGCACCGGCAGCCGCGGCTGGAACGCGCAGCGCCACTCGGCGCGGCGCACCTCCGGCGCGTCATGGTCGAGCAGCTCGGCCTCGTGCCCCATCGCGCGCAGTCCCTCGACCAGGCAGCGCGCCTGCCAATAGGACCCGTAATTTATGCAGCGGTGGAAGGTCAGCACGCCGACCCTCATCGCGTGCCGGCTCGCCGATATGGCGGGGAAGCGCGGCGGCGCGGACGAAGCGCTCATCCCGGCTTCGTTCAACGCGCCGTCTCCCGGGCGGGATAGACCGCCGCCGGCCCGTGCTCGGCATAGGGGACCGGCGCTACGCGGCAGAGATAGACGTCGGGCTCGGGCGACGCCTCGATCGCGAAGCCGGCGGCGCGCAGCATCGCCTGGCTGCACGCCGCATTGGGCGCCCACCAGTTGGTCCAGTCGTGCGCGAATGCGCGTTCGATGAAATGCATCTTCGGATAGGCCGGATTGTCGAAATAGGGGGGCGGCGTGATCGTGCCCGGAACGAAGAAGGGGTGATCCTCCGGCACCTGAAGGATGTCGTTCGATCCCTGCTGCATCGTCTGGAACAGCATCAGATCCCCGGCGACATGTTCGCGGATCAGGTCGAGCGCGAGCAGCGGGTGCCGGAGATGGTAGAGCACGCCCATGAAGATGACGAGATCGAACCGCTCGCCCAGCGCCGCCACGTCATAGACCGAAAGGTTGCGGAACTCGATATTCTCGAAGCCGAGCGCCTCCGACACCAGCCGCGCCTGATCGAGATAGCGCTCGTCGCTGTCGATCCCGACCACCCGATCCGCGCCCCGGCGCTTCATCTCGACCGAGTAGAAGCCCGCGTTGCAGCCGATGTCGAGCACCGACTTGCCGGAAAGATCGGCGGGAATGGCGTGCGCGAACTTCTCGAACTTGAAGTTCGGATAGTCGCCCAGGAAATGGTCGGGCGCGGTGATCACCCCGCCGCCCAGATCGATATTGTGGAACCAGGGGCCCAGCGCGTCGATCCGCTCCTGCAGCGTGGCCGCGTCGCGTTGCCGGAGGGACATGATCGTGGCTCGATTCAACGAACATCCTTTCGTGCCGTACGGTTGAGGGGCGCTAGGGGAGCGCAACACCCGCAAGTTGTGGACCAAGGTTCGTTTCGCAAACGATCGGAATGGACAGCCGTTCCCCAGCATCTACTTAGCTTCTTATAAATTGATCCATGTAATATTGTTCAACTAACCTATGTGATCGCTTGAATCTTTTAAGAAAAATCGAGGAACTGCGCGCCGAAATACAGCTTTAGCTTTCGGTATGAACGACGCGTTGCAGCATTGGACTTCGGCCATGCGCGCCGGACATTATGGCGCCGCCTGGGCGATCGCGCAGGCGACGCTGGAGGCGCGCGATCCCGCTTCGCGCGACGATCCCTCGCTGCCCTATCATCTGCGCTGGGTGTGGGACGGCTCGGATGTGCGCGGCCGCGACGTGCTGGTCCGCTGCTATCATGGGCTGGGCGACACGATCCAGTTCGCCCGTTACCTGCCGCTGCTGGCGGAACGGGCGCGGTCGGTCACCATCGAAGTCCAGCCGCGGCTGCTCGACCTGCTCGCGCGCGCCGGGCCGATCGGTCGGTTGGTCCCCTTCGATCCCGAAGCGCCATTGCCCCGTTCTGAATGCGATATAGAGATCACCGAGCTCGACCTCGCGCTGCGCACGCCTCCGGAGGCGGTCGCAATACCCTACCTCCAGGCATCGCGCGCGGTCCTGCCCAGGGGGACGATCGGACTGTGTCACAGCGCGGGCGATTGGGTCGCGGATCGCAGCGTGCCCGCCAACCTGTTCAAGTCGTTCTGCGGGATCGCGTCGTGCATCACCCTCACGCCCGCGCCGACGGCACTGCCGGTGCTCAATCCGAAAGGCTGCCCGTTCGATATCGGCGCGACCGCCTCGTTGGTCGCCGGGGTCGATCTGGTGATCACGGTCGACACGATGATCGCGCATCTCGCCGGCGCGATGGGCAAACCGACCTGGCTGCTGCTCAAGGCCGATCCCGATTGGCGCTGGCCGCCCCGTGCGGCGACCAGCGGCTGGTATCCGTCGATGCGCCTTTATGCGCAGCCTTGGGCGGGCGACTGGACACCCGTCGTCGAGCGGGTCGCACGCGACCTTGCGGCGCGCGCGGAGAGGCGGGAAGATGGACGATAGCGGCTCCCCCTCTGTCCCCATCTCCTGGGGCGAGCTCCTCGACAAGCTGACGATCCTGGAGATCAAGCGCGAACGCATCGTCCGCCGCGATGCGCTGGCCAATGTCGAGAAGGAGCTGGCGTTGCTCGCCGCGCGCGCGGTCGAGGTGATGGAGGTCGCCGGCGTCGAGCCGCTCGTCGGGAAGCTGAAGCGGGTCAACAAGGCGTTATGGGAGATCGAGGACGCGATCCGCGAGCAGGAGGCCGAGGCCGACTTCGGCGCCGGCTTCGTCGCGCTCGCCCGGTCGGTGTACAAGACCAACGACGAGCGCGCCGCGCTCAAGCGCCGGATCAACGCGCTCCTCGATTCGGACCTGACCGAGGAAAAAAGCTATGCCGACGCACCAGCCGACGCCGCGGCCCCCTCCCGGCTGTTCGCCGAGCCCGCCTCTCCGCCCAAGCGGAGCGGGGCCGGCGCGCCCTAAGGGTCTGTCCTGTTCTGCATGATTCAGCGCCTGCCTGCGAAGGGGAGACGGGAACGGTCAGCTCGATTTGAACGGACTATGTCAGCATTCCCACTGGAAGACCTCTTCGAGGGGCTTGCCGAAGACCTGGGCGATGCGGAAGGCGGCTTCGAGCGAGGGGGAGTATTTGCCCTGCTCGATCGCGGCGATGGTCTGGCGGGTGACGCCGATCGCCTCGCCGAGCTCGGCCTGGGTCATCTCGCCGGCGAGGAAGCGCAACGTTCGGATCTGGTTGGAGAGCCGCGCCTCTGCCATTGTCAGAACCCCCGGCGATAGGCGATCGCCTCGCCGGCGTAGCGGACGATCTCCGCGCACACCAGCAGGCAGACCAGCGCATGGACGAGCTGGAACTGGCTGAGACCGGCAAAGGTGACGGTGATGATCGCGCCGAGCCCGATCGTGATGACGCCGTAGGCGCGGGTCGAGGCGCGCGCGGCGATCGTCCGGTCGCGCTCGTCGGCGGGGGCGTAGGACTCCTTGGGCGCGGACAGCGCCGCGGCGATCGAGCCGATGATCGCGAGGATGGTGGCGAGCACGCACATGCCGATCAGCGGCGGCACCAGCGACCAGACCGGTCCGCGCCAGCCAATCTCTCCGACGATCGCGTCGACCACATAGCAATAGACCGCGAACCCTCCGATGGCCGTGGCTAGCAAGGCCCAGGCCAGTTTCTCCCTGAACGCCATGACGCTCTCCTATGTTTGCTTCACGCGACTTTAGGTAAAGAATATCTAACATTGAGTCAAGAGGTGTTAACGTAACTGCCTCTACGGCTTGGCGGCGGTCGCACGGGCTTCTAGAGCGCGGCCATGTCCACGACCTTCACCCTCGACACCTCGACCAGCCGGGCGCACCCCACCCCGGTGCCGATGAAGCGGCTGACGGTGCCGGCGATCCAGGCCCGCAAGGGCAAGGAACCGATCGTCATGCTGACCGCCTACACGGCGCGCATGGCGCAGCTGCTTGACCCGCATTGCGACATGCTGCTGGTCGGCGACAGCCTGGGGCAGGTGATCTACGGCCTGCCCTCCACGCTGGCGGTGACGCTGGACATGATGTGCGCCCACGGCGCGGCGGTGGTGCGCGGCAGCTATCATTCGGTCGTCATCATCGACATGCCGTTCGGCAGCTATGAGGCGAGCCCCGAACAGGCGTTCGCATCGGCGTCACGAATCATGGCCGAGACGGGCGCGGCGGGGGTCAAGCTGGAGGGCGGCGAGGCGATGGCGCCGACGGTCGCCTTCCTGACCCAGCGCGGCATTCCCGTGGTGGGCCATGTCGGGCTGACGCCGCAGGCGGTGAACATGCTGGGCGGCTATGGCGCGCGGGGGCGGTCCAACGAGGAGCACGCCAAGATCGTGGGCGACGCGCGCGCGGTGGCCGAGGCGGGGGCGTTCGCGGTCGTCGCCGAAGGGGTGATCGAGCCGCTCGCCCGCACCATCGTCGGCGAGGTGTCGTGCCCGGTGATCGGCATCGGCGCGTCGGCCGATTGCGACGGGCAGGTGCTGGTGACCGAGGACATGCTCGGCATGTTCGAACGCACCCCGCGCTTCGTGAAGAAGTTCGACGACATGGCGGGCCGCATTTCCGCCGCAGTCGAGACCTATGCCAAGGACGTCCGGTCGCGGGCGTTTCCCGGCGTGGAACAGACCTATCAACCCAAGCCCTGAGACGGCTTCCCCGGTTCAGTCTGTGCGGCTAAGGTCCGCCGCCAATCTTCCCTTCACCTTATCGGAGCATTCACCTTGGCGCTGACGCCGCAGAACAACGAAGCCTTCCTGCGCGAGGTGGACGAGGAGCTTCGCCGCGACCAGCTGCGCGAATTCTGGACCAAGCGCGGAATCCTGCTGATCGCCGTGCTGGCGATCGCGCTCGCGGCGTTCGGCGGCTGGCTCTATTGGCAGCACCACAAGACCAGCCAGGCGGCGGCGCAAGGGGAGCGCTTCTCCGCCGCGCTCGATGATGTGGGCGCGGGCGCGCGCGACAAGGCGGCGCCGGTGTTCGCCGAGCTGGCCAAGGAAGGCACGCCGGGATACCGGGCGATGGCCAAGATGATGCAGGCCGATCTGGCGCTGGAGCGCGGCGAGCTGCCCGCGGCCGCCGCGATCTTCGGCGAGATCGCCGCCGACACCACGCTGCCGCAGCCGATCCGCGATCTGGCGCTGATCCGCCAGACCGCGGCGCAGTTCGACACGCTGAAACCCGAGCAGGTGATCCAGCGGCTGAAACCGCTGGCGGTGAAGGGCAATCCGTGGCTGGGAAGCGCGGGCGAGATGGTCGCGATCGCGCATCTGAAGCTCAACCAGACTCGTGAGGCCGGGGCGATATTCCAGCTAATCGCGCAGGAAGAGGGGGTGCCGGACACGCTGCGTTCACGCGCGGTGCAGATGGCGGGCGTACTGGGGGTCGACGCGGTCGACCAGAGTGAGGACAAGCAGGCACAATGATCATCAAGATGCGCTCCGCCGTGGCGATTGCGGCGCTCGTCGCGCTGAGCGGCTGCGGCATTTTCGGCGGCGGCAAGCCCAAGACGCCGGTGCTGGGCGAGCGGGTGCCGATCCTGCTGTCCGAGGACGCGGCAGAGGTCGATCCGTCGATTGCCGACGTGCAGGTGCTGCTACCCTCTCCCGAGGTCAATGCGGCTTGGGGCCAGCCCGGCGGCAATGCTGCTAAGTCGATGGGGCATCTCGCGCTCGCGGCATCGCCGACGCGCGCCTGGACCGCGCAGATCGACGGCGGCAGCAACCGCGCGCGGCTGGCGGCGGCGCCGGTGGTGGCGGGCGGGCGGCTCTATGTCGTCGACGTGGCGGGCGTGGTCCACGCCTTTGCCGCAGACACCGGCGCGCGGGTGTGGAGCCGGTCGACCAGCGACGATTCGGACAATTCCGCCGCGCTGTTCGGCGGCGGCGTCAGCGTCGAGGGCGATCGCCTTTACGCGACCAACGGCCTGGGCGACGTGATCGCGATGAACGCCGCCGACGGCGCGCAGATCTGGAAGGTGAAGCCCGGCGGCACCAGCCCCCTGCGCGGCGCGCCGACGATCTTCGGCGGCCAGGTCTATGTGATGAGCCAGGACAACCAGCTGATCGCGCTGAACGCGGCGGACGGCGCGGTGGTGTGGACCGCGTCGGGCGCGCTCGAGGCGTCGGGCGTGTTCGGCGTGGCGGCCCCTGCGGCTGCGGCGGGGACGATCGTCGCCGGCTTTTCCTCGGGCGAGCTCTCCGCCTATCGCTACGAGAATGGGCGCGTGGTGTGGCAGGACACGCTGTCGCGCACCAGCATCTCGACCTCGGTCTCGAGCCTCGCCGATATCGACGCCGATGCGGTGATCGATCAGGGCCGCGTCTTCGCGATCGGCCAGGGCGGGCGGATGGTGAGCGTCGAGCTGACCAGCGGCCAGCGCATCTGGGAGCAGTCGATCGCGGGCATCTCCACCCCGTGGATCGCCGGCGAATGGCTGTTCGTCGTAACCGACGAGGGGCGGCTTTTGTGCCTCGCCCGCTCCAACGGCAAGGTGCGCTGGGCGACCCAGCTGGCGCGCTGGCGCGACGAGGAGGACAAGAAGGGCCCGATCAGCTGGTTGGGCCCGGTGCTGGCCGGCGGACGGCTGGCGCTGGTCAATTCGGAAGGGCAGATCGCCTATGTCTCGCCTGAGACGGGGCAGGTGGCGGCGACGGTGCCGACCGAGGACAATTTCAGCCTGCCGCCGCTGGTCGCGAACAGCACGCTCTATCTGCTGGGGGACAGCGGCCGCATTTCCGCTTACCGCTAATGGCGGCAAATTCAGGCCGCAGATTCCCTGTTCCCGTCACCCCGGACTTGTTCCGGGGGCCATCGTGCCGCAAGCTTGGCGTTCACGCCTCTTGCTCCTGCCCAAGCCGCTTGATGGACCCCGGAACAAGTCCGGGGTGACGAGTAAGGTAGATGGCCGCCAGGTCAGGTGTCGCGGCGCTGAATGTCGATCCGCCAGTTGATCCGAGTTAAAGGCAAGATGCTCTCATGGCCCGATTACCCGTTGTCGCCATTGTCGGGCGGCCCAATGTCGGCAAGTCGACTTTGTTCAACCGGCTGGTCGGCAAGCGGGTGGCGCTGGTCGACGACCGGCCGGGGGTGACGCGCGACCGGCGCGAGGGAATCGCGACCCTGGTCGGCGCGGATTTCACCGTGATCGACACCGCGGGCTTCGAGACCGACGATCCGCAGACACTGCCGGGACGGATGCGCGCGCAGACCGAGGCGGCGGTGGCGCAGGCCGACGCGGCTTTGTTCATGATCGATTCGCGGGCGGGCATCACCCCCCTCGACGAGGAGATCGCGCGGTGGTTGCGCGCGGCCGACACGCCCGTGATCGTCGTCGCCAACAAGGCCGAGGGCAGAGCGGGCGAGGCGGGCATCATCGAGGCGATGGCGCTGGGCTTCGGCGATCCGGTGCCGCTTTCCGCCGAGCATGGCGAGGGTGTGGTCGAGCTGTTCGAGGCGCTGCGCCCGTTCATCGACGTCGAGATCGAGGATGAGGGCGAGGAGGCCGAAGACGGTCCGCTCAAGCTCGCCATCGTCGGACGGCCCAATGCGGGCAAATCGACCCTGGTCAACCGGATGCTGGGCGAGGACCGGATGATCACCGGGCCCGAGGCCGGCATCACCCGCGACGCGATCGCGATCGATTGGGAATGGACGCCCAAGGAGGGCGAACCCAGAAAGGTGCGGCTGATCGACACCGCGGGGCTGCGCAAGAAGGCCAAGGTGCAAGACAAGCTGGAGAAGCTGTCGGTCGCCGATGCGCTGAACGCGATCGACTTCGCCGAGGTTGTGGTGCTGCTGCTCGACGCGACGCGGGGGCTGGAGGCGCAGGAGCTGCGCATCGCCGACCAGGTGCTGCAGGAGGGCCGCGCGCTCGTCATCGCGATCAACAAATGGGATGTCGCCGAGGGCGGCAGCGCATTGTTCAACGGGATCAAGGCGGCGCTGGACGAGGGCCTCGCCCAGGTCAAGGGCGTGCCGGTGCTGACCGTCTCCGCCGCCACCGGCAAGGGCATCGACACGCTGATCCAGGTCGCTTTCGAAACGCGCGAGGCGTGGTCGATGCGGGTATCGACGGGCGTGCTCAACCGCTGGTTCGAAGCTGCCGTGGAGAAGAACCCGCCGCCCGCGCCGGGTGGCAAGCGGATCAAGCTGCGCTATATGACGCAGGCGAAGACCCGGCCGCCGGGCTTCGTCCTGTTCGGCACGCGGGTGGACCAGCTGCCGGTGAGCTATCAGCGCTATCTGATCAACGGCATCCGCCGCGATCTGGGCTTCGGCGCGGTGCCGGTGCGGCTGACGCTGCGCGCGCCGAAGAACCCGTTCGACTGATGGTGGTCGACGCGCGGGGGATGCTGTGCCCATGGCCGGCGATCCGGCTGGCGCGCGCGATCCGCGAGGGCGCGTCGGGCGAGATCGAGGTGCTGGCCGACGATCCCAAGGCGGCGGGGGAGCTGGCCGAGGTTGCGGCGGCGGCGGGGTGGACGTTCGAGAGCGGGGTGGGGCTATTCCGCGTTCGCCGCGCCGCGTAACCTCGCCTTTACACCTCCATGCCAAGGATGGGCCCGCCGGAATCGGCCCCACATGACCCGGTGAACATGGAGACTATCGCGTGCCCGTGCCTGGAGACGAGCTGATCGACTGGGAAGCTTACGGCGAATGCCGGGCGGAGCTGGGCGCCGATTTCGTGCGCATCCTGGGCTATTTCCGCGAGGACGGGACCAAATCGGTGCAGCGGATCGAGGAGGCGATGCGCGCGATGAACGCGGTCGCGCTGGTCATCCCCGCGCATACGCTGAAGGGCGAGGCGCGCCAGTTCGGCGCCGAGCCGCTCGCCGACCTGGCCGAGCTGATCGAGACCGGCGCGCGCACCTGCATCGAGCATCGCGACCGGCCCGACGCGTTGATCGCCGAGGTGGTCAAGCTGAGGCCGCTGTTCGAGGAATCGCTCGCGCTGCTGGAGCGCGAAAGCAACCCGCTGGTCGAGCGTCGCAGCCGCCCGCCGCTGCAGGCCGCGGGGACCTTCGGCCGGGCCTGATCAGGGCGCCGGCCAGACCTCCAGGTTCAGGCCGGGAATATCGGTGAAATCCTTACCATTGATGGTGATCAGGCGAGCGCCGGCCGCGATCGCTTGCGCGGCGATCATGCGATCGAGCAGCCGCGAACGGTTATAGCCGCTGGACTGGACGATATGGCCATATTCGACCGCTTCGGCCATGCCGAACGGGAGTACGTCAACCCAGGACAGCAATTCGTCTATGCGTCGGCGGTGCTCAGATGAGGCAGCGGAGTGCGCGGCGCCACCTTCGAGTTCGACCAGGGTGACGATCGATATGAACGGGCGCCCATCGAGACCGGCCATCCTCTCCAGGACGACCGGATTGCTGTCGCGCAGATAGATCGCGATATTGGTATCGACGAGGTCGGCCACGCGATCAGAGACCCGGCCGCTCCGGAATATCCACCGGAAGCCTGCCCTCCGCCCCATAGGAAGGCGGACCGAGACGCGCCAACGCATCGATCATTGCGAGCAGCCTGCGCTTCTCCTCCGCCGGATCGACCACGCGGCTGATTTCGATCTTGCCGTGCGGGCCCTGTTCCACAACGACATCGGTGCCTTCGGCGATGTCGAGGCTCTTGGGCAGGCGGATGGCGACGCTGTTGCCGCTCTTGAAGGTCTTGGTGCGGAATTGAATGGTCATCGCTCGGCCCTCGTATCTACCGTATATACGGCAGACCCCCGCGCCGCGCAATCCGCTACTCGCTGCCCTCCTCCGCCTTCGAATTGAGCTGGATGTAGTTCTGGATGCCCATTCGCTCGATCATCTCGAACTGGGTCTCGAGCGTGTCGACATGCTCCTCCTCGCTGTCGAGGATGCGGCGGAAGAGGTCGCGGCTGACATAGTCGCGGACCTTCTCGCTGTGCTCGATGGCGTCGCGCAGCAGCGGCAGCGCCTCCATCTCGAGCGCGAGATCGGCCTTCAGCACCTCCTCCACCGTCTCGCCGATGCGCAGGCGGCCGAGCAGCTGAAAATTGGGCAGGCCGTCGAGGAACAGGATGCGCTCCGACAGCCAGTCCGCATGCTTCATCTCGTCGATCGATTCGTGGCGCTCGAATTCGGCGAGCTTCTTGACGCCCCAGTGATCGAGCAGGCGATAGTGCAGCCAATATTGGTTGATCGCGGTCAGCTCGTTCTTGAGCGCCTCGTTGAGGAACTCGATGACCTTCGCGTCGCCCTTCATGCTCGCCTCCGTAAATCAGGCGGCGATCATACCCCGCCGACGGCCGAAGGACAGCCGAAAAATGGCGGAAATCTGCGGTTTTTGGTGTTGCGAGCGTTACGCAGTCGCGCGTTCGGAATCGATAATGGATCGCGCGAACGGGACGCATTGGCCGCATTTGGGCTGGTGGCCGAGCGCGCGATAGGCCTGGCACGCGCTGATCGCGCCCGAGCGCGCCGCGGCCCGCACATCGCGTTCTCTTATTGCGTTGCAGATACAAACGACCACGCGGCACTCCCAGTCCTCACGCGATCATCTAGGGATATTGCGACTAACTCGCAAGATGATTCGTGCGGCGCATCGGCTGAGGGCGCAGACGGGCGAGGCTGCGCCAGGCCCATTCGAACGGACCATAGACGAATCGGTCGAGCCACGGCTTCGACCAGGCGAGCATCAGCGCCCACATGGCGAAGACGAACAGATAGACCTCGGCGCGGCCGACATGGCCGAACAGGCCGAGGCCGTAGCCGTAGAAGATCGTCGTCATCACGATCGACGTCATCAGATAGTTGGTGAAGGCCATGCGCCCGGCGGCGGCGATGCGCGCGACGATCGCGCTTTCGCTGAAGCGCGTGACGAGGAGCACGATCAGCGCGGCGTGGGCCAGCGTCATCACCACGCGGAAGGGAATCGACCAGCCGAGAAACACCCCCATCAGCACGATGGGATCGAAGCCCGAGGCGATCTGCCAGAGCGTGATCGCCGCCATCGCAGGGAGCGAGACGGCGTAGCAGACGATCATGAACCTTCGCACGCGCGCCCGGTCCCAGCCGCCGGTGAACAGCCCGCTCTTCATCAGCGCCATGCCGAGCAGCATGTAGCCGAGCGTCTCCCCGCCGAGGATGAAGAGCAGCTGGACCGGGATCGTCGCGCGATGTTCGAGGCGATAGTCGAGCACGGTCGCGTAGTCGCCGCGATAGCCGGCGAGATCGCGCGCGATGGTCGGGCTGTCGGGACCGGGGAAGCCCCGCATCATCGCCTGATATTGCCGGACCATCTCGGCGGTCGCGTCGGGGGCGGTGGCGATCGACTGGAAATAGAGCGCGCCGGCGAACTGGACGCCCCAATAGAGCGTATGGAGCGCGAGCAGGACGATGGCGGCGCGCACCAGCGCCTTGACGCTCCAGCCCCGCACCAGGAGCAGCAGGCAGCCGAGGACGGCGTAATGGAACAGCACGTCGCCTTCCCACACCAGATAGCAATGAGCGAGCCCGAACAGCGCGAGCGCGGCCATGCGGCTGAGGTGAACGCGGGCCGCGCCTTCCGATTTCGCCTCGGCGCGCGCCATCACCAGCATGGCGCTCGCGCCGAACAAGAGCGCGAACAGTCCGCGCATCCGGCCCTCGAAGAACAGCTGGTTGATCGTCCAGACGACGATGTCCGGCAGGTCCAGCCCGCCCCAGACGCGCGGACTGACATAGGCCTGTTCGGGCATGGAGAAGCTGATGATGTTGATGAGGAGGATGCCCATCACCGCGGCGCCGCGCGTGGCGTCCAGCGTCGCGAAGCGTTCGGTTGCCGCAGTCGCCATCAATGCCCCCCGAGCTTGTGCTTTCGAGTCTGTCCTGCTTTGGCTGACCCAATTCGCTCCATCGCCCCTGCGGAGGGGGTCTATCCCGCCGCTCCTTTGGGTGTCAGCGCTTGTGGAGCCGCGGATAGGCCCCTGCCTGCGCAGGGGCGACGAAAGAAAGAACTCAGCCTAGTCAGGACGGACTTCAGGAGGCTAACGCGCTTTTCCGGCGGCCGCCAGCGGCGATCAGCGCGATCGGCAGGCCGACGAGCAGGGTGTGGAAGGCGATCGCCCAGGCGATGCGGGCGGGATCGGTCAGCGGGAAGCTGCCCGGCCAGCGCAGCGGCAGGACGATGAGGTACATCACCGCCCAGACCGCCAGCCCGTAGAGCGGGCCCCAAAAGAGCGGGCGGCGGACGAGCGCGGGAATGCGCTCCGCGGCGAGGACGAACACCGCGACGATCACCGCCATGATTGCGAAATGGATGAGGAGACCGGCCGCCGCCATGCCCGCGCCGCCGGCAAGGGCTCCGTCGCCGAGCGGCCCCGCCGCGACCGAGCGCAGCACGGCGGCGGGCGCGGCGCCGTTGGTCAGTCCTTGGATGATCGCTGCGAGGATATCGAGCGTGCCGGCGACGAGGGTGGCGAGGAGAATCGTGCGGGCGGTCTTCATCCGGTTCCCTTCCTCAATCGAGATCGGCGGCGACTCCCAGCCGTTCGGCCTGCGCGCGGAGCCGCTTGTCGCGGGTCCAGAGACTGACCGGATTGTCCGGTCCGGCGGCGCGGGGGGCGGTTAGCAGGTGCGCATCGACATAGCCGATCCCGCAATCGAAGAGGCCTAGCCACTCGATCATCGCCATGACCTCGGCGTGCGATGCGGGGGCCGCCTGCGGCAGCGCCTGGAGTTCTTCCAGCACGATCCGGCGTCGGGCGATCGAGCCCAGCGCCACTTCGCCGATAATCATCGGGTGCAGGAGGATCCGGCGGCGCTTGAGCTGCGCCGCAAGCTCTGCATCGCCCTTGCCGAGATGGTCGATCCAGATCGCGCTATCCGCGATGATGCGCCTCGCCATCAATCGGGATTGACGAAGCGCGGAGGTCGACGCCGCGGGGCGGCCTTTGCGTCCGGGTCCGAACCGCCGAGCGCGATCAGCCGCTCGGCGGCAAGTCGCTGGCGCATCTCGACAAGCGCTCGGCGCACCAAGGCGCTCGTTTCCTGGATGCCAAGGCCTTCGCGCAAGTTGGCGACCAGCTCGTCGTCAAGGGTGACCGTCGTGCGCATGCATCAAGGATAACACCAGCTGATGCGCCCCACAATGCGTCAGGCCAGCGCCGCATCCTCTCCCATGAGCTGCGGGAAGAAGCCCTCATGCGCCTTGCGGAGGTCGTCGAGGGGGATGGCGAAGTCGCCCTGGTTGAGCTCGAAGATCAAGCGGCTGGCGATGGTTCGGCCGAGCGGCTCGGCCTCGATGCCGGCGTCGGTGGCGTGGAGCAGGAAATCGAGCAGCGCGGCGTCCTGCACGGTGACGATATAGAGGCCCTGATCCTCTGCGAAATAGGAGGCGGCCACGCCGAGCGGATGCGGCGCGTTGATGAGCGCGCCGTGGCCGCCGGCGAGCGCCATCTCGGCGAGCGCGACCGCGATGCCGCCGTCCGACACGTCGTGGCAGGCGGTGACCTGCCCGCTGGCGATGGCGGCGCGGACATAATCGCCGACCAATTTTTCGGCGGCGAGATCGACGCGGGGCGGGGGACCCTCCTCGCGGCCATGGAGCTCGCGCAGCCAGAGCGACTGGCCGAGATCGCCGCGGCGCGCGCCCAACAGGATGATGACGTCGCCGGTGCCCTTGAAGCCGATCGTCGCCGATTTGCTCCAGTCGGCGAGCAGGCCGACGCCGCCGATCGCGGGAGTTGGGAGGATGGCGGAGCCGCCGCCCGTCGCCTTCGATTCATTGTAGAGCGAGACGTTGCCCGACACGATCGGGAAGTCGAGTGCGCGGCAGGCGTCGCCCATGCCTTCGAGGCAGCCGACGATCTGGCCCATGATCTCCGGACGCTGCGGGTTGGCGAAGTTGAGGCAATTGGTGATGGCGAGCGGGGTCGCGCCGACGGCGGTCAGGTTGCGCCATGCCTCCGCCACCGCCTGCTTGCCGCCTTCGACCGGATCGGCGAAGCAATAGCGCGGCGTGCAATCGGTGGTGATCGCCAGCGCCTTGCCGGTGCCGTGGACACGGACCACCGCAGCGTCGCCGCCGGGGCGCTGTACCGTGTCCGCGCCGACCATATGGTCATATTGCTCCCAGATCCAGCGGCGCGAGGCGATGTCGGGCGAGGCCATCAGCGCGAGCAGATCGGCGCGGAGATCGGCGCATTCGGGAATATCGACCAGCGCCTTGGCGGGCGGCGTCGGAACGTGCGGGCGATCGTAAAGCGGGGCATCGTCGGCGAGCGGGCCGAGCGGGATGTCGCAGACGGTGTCGCCTTGCCATTTGAGCACCATGCGGCCCCCATCCGGACCCGCTTCGGTGACGCGGCCGATGACGGCGAAATCGAGCTCCCATTTGCGGAAGATCGCCTCGGCCTCGGCCTCGCGGCCGGGCTTCAAGACCATCAGCATGCGCTCCTGCGATTCGGAGAGCATCATCTCATAGGGGGTCATGCCGGATTCGCGCTGGGGCACGTCGTCCATGATCAGCTCGATGCCGACGCCGCCCTTCGACGCCATCTCGACCGAGGAGGAGGTGAGGCCGGCCGCGCCCATGTCCTGGATCGCGACGATCGCGTCCGACGCCATCAGCTCAAGGCACGCCTCGATGAGGAGCTTCTCGGTGAAGGGATCGCCGACCTGGACGGTGGGGCGCTTTTCCTCAGCATCCTCGCCGAAGTCCGCGCTCGCCATGGTCGCCCCGTGGATGCCGTCGCGGCCGGTCTTGGAGCCGACATAGACGATCGGATTGCCGACGCCCGAGGCGGCCGAATAGAAGATCCTGTCGGTGTCGGCGACGCCGACGGTCATCGCGTTGACCAGGATGTTCCCGTCATAGGCGGGGTGGAAATTGACCTCTCCGCCGACCGTCGGCACGCCGACGCAATTGCCATAGCCGCCGATGCCGTGGACCACGCCGGCGATCAGGTGGCGCATCCTGGGGTGATCGGGCCGGCCGAAGCGCAGCGCGTTCATGTTGGCGATCGGCCGCGCGCCCATGGTGAAGACGTCGCGCAGGATGCCGCCGACCCCGGTCGCCGCGCCCTGATAAGGCTCGATATAGCTCGGGTGGTTATGGCTCTCCATCTTGAAGATGGCGGCCTGACCGTCGCCGATATCGACCACGCCGGCATTCTCGCCGGGGCCGCAGATCACCTGGGGGCCGGTGGTTGGCAGCTTCTTGAGGTGGATGCGGCTCGACTTGTAGCTGCAATGCTCCGACCACATGACCGAGAAGATGCCGAGCTCGACCAGATTGGGCTCGCGGCCGAGCGCCGCCAGGACGCGGGCATATTCGTCTTCGGACAAGCCGTGCTCGGCGACGATCTGGGGGGTGATCTGGGTCATGCGCGTGCCCTTAGCGAGGGCGTGGCGCGCGGCCAAGCAAAAGGGCCGGCGAATTGCTCCGCCGGCCCTTGTTGGTGTCGGAAGGTTGCGATCAGGCGTGGCAGTCCTTGGTCTCGCCTTCGGGGGTCTTGAGGGTGATCTCCTCGGGCGTGCCGGTGACGGTGTAGCCGTTGCCGGTGAAGCCTTCGCCCTCCGCGTTCTTCTCGAGGCGGACGGGCGGCCCGCGGCGCTCCGCCTTGTAGTTGACGAAGCTGCCGTCGAAGAAATCGACGAAGGCGAGGCTGTTGTCCTTGCAGCGGAACGAGACGCTCGCCGACACCGCCGGGGGAAGCGTGACGGGCGCGGCGTTGGCCAGCTCGTCCGCCATCGGATCGACCGGGCCCTGGACGATGGTTTCGGGTTCGGAATTGCAGCCGGCCAGCGAGAGCAGGGCTGCGGCGGGGAGAAGGAGGATACGGGTCATATCGCCCCGCGCTTTCGCGATTGCAGCAAGATTCGTCAAGTGGGTATGAGATGATGTCACCGCATCCTGCGTATCATTCATGGAATTCGCTCAGCTCCGGTATGCGGCCGAAGGCGATCTTCGCGCCGACCCGATCGAGCCGGTTGCCGGTGAGCGGGCCGACCGAGACGGCGTTGCGGCCGAAGCGCTGGTTCAATCGGTCCATCGCGCGGCTGAGCGCCAGCGTGCGCGTTTCGCGGGCGAGCGGATCGTCGGGATCGAGCCAGGCGAACAAGGACGCCTGATCGCCCTCCACCATCTCGATCTCCGCGAGCGTGACGCCGACCATGCGCAGCCGCAACCCGCCATGGCGCTCGCGTCCGGCGGCGGCGAGGCGGGGGAAGATGGTGTCGAGCGCCGACAGGATGACGAAGCTGTCCTGCGTGGCGGGCAGCCGCACCGACGTGCGCCAGTTCGCCTTGTCGTCCTCGAACTTGCCGTGGAGCACCAGCAGCCGGCTGCGATAGCCCTTGCGGCGTAGCCGGCTGGCGGCCTTCAGGGCGAGGCGGCGGGCGGTGAGGCGGACCGGCTCGAGCCCGCGCTTGCCGGGCGAGAGGACATGGCTGTGGCCGATGGTGCGGCTCTGCGTCGGCTTTTCGGGCAGCTCGACGCCGTGAAGCAGATACCAGAGCCGGTCGCCGTCGGTGCCGCCCCAGGCATGGCCGGCGTCGCGCGGGCGGCGGGCGATCAGATCGGCGATGTCGTTGACGCCGTCGCGCGCCAGCCGCGCCTCCATCTTCGCGCCGATCCCGGCGATGTCGCGCAGCTTCAAGTCGAACAGGCGGTGGGGGAGCTGGTCCTGCGTGAGGACGACGAGGCCGTCGGGCTTCATCATGTCCGATGCGAGCTTGGCCAAGAGGCGGTTGGGCGCGATGCCGATCGAGGAGGTGAGGCATTCGCCGATATTGGCGGCGATGCCCGCCTTGATGCGCATGGCGAGGGCGCGGGCGGAAGCCTCGTCATTCTCGTTGTCGAGCAGGCGGCAGGCGACCTCGTCGATCGAGCAGACGCGGGTGACGGGGACGTGGCGCCACACCTCTTCGATGATGCGATCGTGATATTCGACATAGAGCTTGTGGCGCGCGGGCGTGACGATGATGTCGCGGCATCTCTGCTTCGCCTCCCACACCGGGGTTCCGGTGAAGATGCCGTAGCGCTTCGCCTCGTAGCTCGCCGCGATGGCGACGGTGGTGTCGCTGCCGACCGGCGCGACCAGCACCGGCTTGCCGCGCAGTTCGGGCTGGAGCTGTTGCTCCACGCTGGCGAAATAGCTGTTGAGATCGAGGAACAGCCAGCGCAGCGGGCGCGGGGGCAGCAAAACTTCTCGATCTTCGCGCATGTGCGGCATGGAAATATGGGTTCCGGCGACTCGGTCGAAATGAGCCGACGGGAACATAACAGGAACTTGTGATGTAGGACATCCCCGTCATGTCGCTCATGGACGTGGCTGAACGCTATGGGCGCGGCGGCGTTGTGAGACGATACGTCCCGATTTCACCGCTGCGGACCTGGCGGAGGCGCGCCGGCTCAACGCCAGGCTCGATCGGCTGCCCCGGCTGCGGATGCAGACGGTGGTGGGACGGCTGGTGCTGAACGGCCTGCTGCGCGTCGCCGAGCTTTATCCGCTGCTGTGGCCCGCCGAGCGGGGCATAAGAAGCGCATCGCGAATGGTCACCGCGCTCGACCGCGAGATCGAGCTGCGCATATTTCGGCCCGCCGGGCGGTGCAGCGGGTCGTGCTCGACGTCCATGGCGGCGGCTGGACGATCGGCAACGCCCGGATGAACGACAGCAAGAACGCCGAGCTGGCGGCGAGGATCGGCGTGGCGGTGGTCAGCATCGACTACCGGCTGGCGCTGTCGCAGCCGATCAGCGCGGTGGTCGACGATTGCGAGGCCGCGGCGATCTGGACGATCGCCAACGCCGGGCGGATGTTCGGCTGCGCCAGGATCGCCATGGTCGGTTCGTCGGCGGGATCGCATCTGGCGGCGGCGGCGATGCTGCGGCTGCGCGACCGGCACGATGCGGCCGGCAGCATCGCGGGCCTCCTGCTTTATTACGGCCTCTATGATTTCCACGGCACCGACATGGTCCGTCAGGCGGATAAGGAGACGCTGCTGCTGCACGGGCCGACGGTGCGGTCGACCTTGTGCAAGCTGACCCCCGGCATGACCGGGGAGGAGCGGCGCGATCCGGCGATCTCCCCGGTTTACGCCGATCTGGGCGGGCTGCCGCCGGCGCTGTTCGTCGTGGGGGAGAAGGACATGCTGCTGGAGGACAATCAGCGCATGGAAGCGCGCTGGCGCGCCGCCAACGGCAATGCGGAGCTGCTGGTGGCGCCCGAATCCCCCCATGCGTTCGACCGGATGGGCACGCGCATCGCAGGCAAGATCGAGGCCTATACCGTCGAATGGATCCTCGAGCGGCTGAGGTCCGCGCCCTAGGAGCGACTTCATCGTCAGTGGGGCAGCTCGCTCGCGAGATCGGGGGTGCCGCGGGTGGTGAACAGGCCGGTGCCGAAGGCGCTGCCGCCTTCGAGCGGGAGCGCCGTCGCGCAGAAGGCGCATTCGGCGGTCATCCGCCCGACGATCCAGTTGGACTTGCCACAACCGGGGCAGACATTGCGTTCATCCAAGTGAAACATGATCCGGTAGCCGGACAGACCGGCGGCAACATTGCAGGGATACGCGAACATGACGTTTCTCCTCCTGTGTGCTTTCAACAGAAGATACGTCCCTATTGTTCCCGAATCGCAACGATACTTGCGGCGAGTGGATCATTTCGGGACTGGTCGTAGGACGATCGGCTGGGTTGAACCAACTTGCGATCTCGACACAATGACAACCTCTCTTCCCGTCACCCCGGACCTGTTCCGGGGTCCATCAAGCCGCAGGCGCAGTGCTTGAATCTCCAGCTTTGACCTCGCCGCCCGATGGACCCCGGAACAAGTCCGGGGTGACGGAGGTGGGAGCGGTGACCCCATCCAAAAGGCGAATCTCGATCGGACTGATCAGATCGCCTGGCCCGCCGCCCAGCCGCTCGCCCAGGCCCATTGGAAGTTGTAGCCGCCGAGCCAGCCGGTGACGTCGACCGCCTCGCCGATCGCATGGAGGCCGGGCAGGTGGCGCGCGGCCATGGTTTGCGAGGAGAGCCCGGCGGTGGCGATGCCGCCCACCGTCACCTCCGCCTTGGCGAAGCCCTCGCTGCCATTGGGGGTGAAGCGCCAGGTGGCGAGGCGGCGCTCGACCTCGGCGAGCGCGGCGTCGCGCTGGTTGGCGAGCTCGCCGGGCAGGGCGAGGCGGTCGGCGAGCGTTTCGGCGAGGCGATCGGGCAGGCGCTCGGCAAGCGCGGCGCGGAGATGCGCGCGCGGGCGGGCGCGCTTGGCGGCGGCGAGCCAGCCGGCGGGCGCATCGGGGAGGAAGTCTATCGCGATGCTCTCGCCATTCTTCCAATAGGACGAGATCTGCAGGATCGCGGGGCCGCTGAGGCCGCGATGGGTGAACAGCGCCGCTTCGCGGAAAGCGGCCTTGCCCGCGCTGGCGACGACTTCGGTGGCGACGCCGGAGAGGGTGCGGAACAGCGCTTCCTCTCCGCCCAGGGTGAGCGGGACGAGCGCGGGGCGGGGCTCGACCACCTTGAGGCCGAACCTGCGCGCGAGATCATAGGCGAAGCCGGTCGCGCCGAGCTTGGGGATCGAGGGGCCGCCGGTGGCGATGACCAAGGCGGGGGCGGTGGCGGTGCGGCCGCCGTGGGCGATGGTGAAGACGCCATCGGCGTGGGTGACATCGGTAATTGGCGCGGAGAGGCGGATTTCGACCCCGCCGCCTTCGCATTCGTCGAGCAGCATCCGGACGATCTGTTTGGCCGATCCGTCGCAGAAAAGCTGGCCCAGCGTCTTTTCGTGCCAGGCGATGCGGTGCTTTTCGACCAGATCGATGAAGTCCTGCGGCGCGTAGCGGCCGAGCGCGGACTTGGCGAAGTGCGGGTTGGCCGAGAGATAGCGATCGGGCGCGGTGTGGATGTTGGTGAAGTTGCAGCGCCCGCCGCCCGAGATGAGGATCTTCTTGCCCGGCGCATCGGCATGGTCGATCACCAGCACGCGCCGTCCGCGCTGGCCGGCGGAGAGCGCGCACATCAGCCCGGCGCCGCCCGCGCCGAGGATGATCGCGTCATAATGGTCGGCGGCGGGCATGGCCGCGCCCTGTCATGCCGCGAGGATATCGGCAAGCCGGGGTTCGTGGCATGATGCGGGGATGATGCTGGGCCACCGGGATGACAGGCGCGAGCGGGCGGCGTCGGCGCTGGGCGTCGCGCTGGTCCACGCGCTCATCGGCTGGGCGCTGCTGACCGGGCTGGGCTTCGAGCCGGTGCGGCAGGCGGAGGAGACGCTGGCGGCGTTCGACGTGACCGAGCCGCCGCCGCCGCCCGAGGCGAGGCCCGCGCCGGAGAAGGCGGCGGCGCGCGCCGAGGGGGCCGCCGCGCCGCCCGCGCTGGAGGCGCGGCCGAGCCCGATCGTCGCGCCGCCGCCGGTCGTCCCGACGCCTTCGCCGGTGATCGCCGCGCCGGTCGCCAGCCCCGACGATGCGCCGATATCGGGCGCGACGCCGCTGCCGGGGCCGGGCACGGGCGGCGGCGGGATGGGGACCGGTACGGGGAGCGGCGGCGCGGGCGACGGGCCGGGCGGCGGGGGCGGGGCGGTGCGAGCGAAGCAGATCGCCGGGGCGATCACCCCGCGCGACTATCCCGCCGGCGCGCGGCGCGCGGGCGCGAGGGGATCGGTGACGGTGCGCTTCACCGTGGGGACGGACGGGCGGGCGCGGGATTGCGCGGTGGCGATCTCGAGCGGGCGGAGCGACCTGGACGCGACGACGTGCCGGCTGATCGAGGCGCGCTTCCGCTATCGGCCGGCAAGGGATGCGGCGGGGCGCGCGGTGGCGGAGGAGCGCGGGTGGCGGCAGGATTGGTGGTTTGAGTGATTCCGTCGCCCTTGCGCAGGCAGGGGCCTCTGAGTTCGTGGCCCGTCTGAACCCTGTGTCTGCCTCCTGAGGCCCCTGCCTGCGCAGGGGCGACGGGATATCTACCGCAGCTTGGCGATGCTGAGGCCGTCGAGCTTGGCGCGGTCCTTGACCGATTCCTCGCTGCGGGTGAGCGCCTTGGCGATCGCCTTCAGCGCCATGCCCTTCTTCGCCAGCGTGTGGAGCTTCTGGAGCTCGTCGGGGCGCCAGGGCTGGCGGTGGCGTTCGAAGCGTTCGGCCATGACGGCTCCTATGCGGGAAGGGCGCGGGCGACGTCGGTGTGGGCGAAATCGGCGCCTTTGAACAGCAAAGGCTCGCCGGTCGCCTTGGCGAGGGCATAGGCGAAGCAATCGCCGAAATTGAGCTTGGCGGGGTGGCCGGTGCCCAAGCCATAGCGACGATAGGCTTCGCGGGCGATTTCGGCCTGTTCGATAGTGACGGGAGCTATTGAGATCGGCGCGGTTTCGATCAGGTCTTCGGCATCCGCCCATAGATGATGTTGTCCGGAGCGCGTGATAACCGCCGCCAGTTCGATCCAAGACCCTGCCGACAATGACACCTTGTCACCACCAACAACAAGGGCAGCGGCCATTGCACTGCTGTCGCTCTCGCCGCGCAATATGGCCACGATTGCCGATGTATCGACGATCACTTGAAGCCGCCGTCCTCGTCATACAGCAAGTCGCCATGCTGCGTGGACAACTCCATGTCGGCGTATTCCGGTTTCCAATGGCGCGAGGCGCGCCGCCCGATCGCCAGAATTTCCTCGACCGAGGCTCGCTTCGCCTTCGCATCATCATCAGCGAGCTTTTCCAGCGCCGCACGCACGGTGGCAGTTACCGACTTGCCGTGTTTGTGCGCTAGGCGGCGGGCCAGATTGACCGTGTCTTCGTCCTTGATGTTCAACTGCACACCCATCAGTCGATTGCCCCCTTTTTGACCTTGGACGTGAGCCGCGCGGCACGATCTTCCAATGCATCACAGACCGTCGCAGTGATAGATTTGCCCTCCAAGGCCGCGAGCCGATGAGCGAGCGCCACCGCTACGGGATTTTTGATATTGATGCGGGCGTCCGGCATGTTTCTACCTTTTCTGTGAGACATTCTACCACAGGCCGCCGTCGCCCGCAATCAGCCGCCGAGATAGTCGCGCTTGCCGATGGGGACGCCGCGCATGCGCAGCAGGGCGTAGGCGGTGGTGAGGTGGAAATAGAAATTGGGGAGGACGAAGCCTGTCGCATAGCTCCGGCCGGTGAAATCGAGGCTGCCGGTGGGGAGGGGGAGGGAGACGGGCGCTTCCTCCCTGCCGTCCACGTCCGCGCGGGGGACGGATTTGATGAAGGCAACGGTCCTGTCGATGCGCGCGTGGAGATCGGCGAAGCTGGCTTCGTCGTCGGGCATCGCGACATTCTCGGCGCCGGCGACGCGGACGAGGAACAGCTTGGCGGTGTCGCTCATCCGCTGCACCTGCGCGGGGAGGGGGTGCATGTCGGCGATCAGGCGGGTGCCGAGCAGGTCGGCCTCGGATATGCCGTTCTCCTTCGCCCAGACCTCGCCCGCGGTGAGCAGCTTCGCGCAGGTGGAGAAGCCGCGCAGGAAGGCGGGAACGGTGAGATCGTAGAGTTCGGTGGCCATGACGCGTTCCCCCTGTGTGTGGAGCGGGATGTGGGTGGGGGCGGGGTGGGGTGCAACGGTGGGCTTCTCTCTCGGGCCCATTTGTTGCAGATCAGGAACGCAATAGTGAGAGGGTTCAACCGTGACTGTATTTTTGGCCTACGATCCTCGTGATCAGGTGCGGACTGACCTTGAATTTGAAGACTTCATTGAGGTCGCGCAGGGCGGGACAATACGGAGTTGCGCGACGTCTGATAAGTTTGTTGAGATCGGTCTATCTGACGAAATTAACATCAGATTTCAAGCAATAGACTCTGGTGAACTTGTTGTTATACTAATGTCTACGTTGAATGAAGAAGATATATCGCCGCTGCGAATTCGTATCGTGGGCGAGGAAGGCGTTCCTACAGCGGCGCACATCGAGGAACAAATACGAGCCCTTAGGCAGTCCTACGCAATATCATATTTGATAAATACAGGTCGCGCCCACGAATTAGAACAGGCAATCAATGAAAATCCCGATGCTGATCTAGAAGTCGAACTGTTAGATGACATTGAGAGATTATATATTTCTGCGGCCTCCCCTGGGTCGCTTTGGCTCACCATCATAACGAAAAGCGCAAAGGCTTATGAAATCGCCAAATATTCTCTTGCTTTGCCCTACAAGGAGGGGCGGGAGGCGCTTCTGAAGCGCGTTAAAGCTGACACCAAACTAAAGGAATTAGCCGTCGAGGAAAAGCAGCTCGAAATCGGTCTCAAACGCGTTAGCGGATTGGTTGATACGCTCAGCAGTATCGACCGATTGGAGGACGTTGAAAGCCGAACTGTTTTGAGAAGGTCGTTAATTGGCAATCTTGAAGGACTTGGAGCAGCAGAAATGCTTGCACTTCCACGGCAGAAAGAGGCGGACGAATAAGTCAACGATGGGGGCACACGTCCCCTCGCCACGCGCCGCATCCCCTGCTAACCGCGCGGCGTCATGCTCAATATCAACGATATCACGGTGCGCCTGGGCGGGCGGGTCATTCTTGACGGTGCGTCTGCCGCCTTGCCGCCGCGCAGCCGGGTCGGGCTGATCGGGCGGAACGGGGCGGGGAAGTCCACGCTGGTGCGGGTGATCGCCGGGTTGCTGGAGCCGGACAACGGCGCGGCGGAGATGCCGCGGGGGGCCCGGCTGGGCTATATCGCGCAGGAGGCGCCGGCCGGCAGCGCGACGCCGTTCGAGACGGTGCTCGCCGCCGATGTCGAGCGGGCGGCCTTGCTCGCCGAGGCGGAGGCGTGCCACGATCACGACCGGATCGGCGAGATCCACGAGCGGCTGATCGCGATCGACGCGCATGCGGCGCCGGCGCGGGCGGCGCGCATCCTGGTCGGCCTGGGGTTCGACGAGGCGGCGCAGGCGCGGCCGCTCGACAGCTTTTCGGGCGGGTGGAAGATGCGCGTGGCACTCGCCGCCCTGCTGTTCTCGCAGCCCGACGTGCTGCTGCTCGACGAGCCATCCAACCATCTCGACCTGGAGGCGGTGCTGTGGCTGGAGGATTTCCTCAAATCCTATCGCGCGACGATATTGATCGTCAGCCATGAGCGCGATTTCCTGAACAATGTGGTGGACCATATCCTCCACCTCGATCGCGGCAAGCTGACGCTCTATCCCGGCGGCTACGACGCGTTCGAACGCCAACGCGCCGAACGTCAGGCGCAGCAGGCGGCGGCGCGCGAGAAGCAGCTGGCCGAGCGGGCCAAGCTGCAGGACTATGTCGCGCGCAACTCCGCCCGCGCCTCGACCGCCAAGCAGGCGCAGAGCCGGGTGAAGGCGCTCGCCAGGATGCAGCCGATCGCCGCGGTGGTGGACGATCCGTCGCTGAGCTTCGATTTTCCCGATCCGAGCGAATTGCGGCCGCCGCTGATCACGCTCGACATGGCGAGCGTGGGGTATGGCGAGACGACCATTCTCAGCCGGTTGAACCTGCGGCTCGATCCGGACGACCGCATCGCGCTGCTCGGCCGCAACGGCAACGGCAAGACGACGCTCGCCCGGCTGCTGGCGGCGCAGCTGGCGCCGATGGAGGGCGGGATGACCGCCTCGGGCAAGATGCGCGTGGGCTATTTCACCCAGTACCAGGTCGAGGAGCTCGATTCGGGCGACACGCCGCTGGAGCATATGACCCGCCAGATGAAGGGTGCGACGCCGGGCGCGGTGCGCGCGCAGCTGGGGCGGTTCGGCTTTTCGGGGGACAAGGCGACGACCAGGGTGGGCAAGCTCTCGGGCGGCGAGCGGGCGCGGCTGGCGCTGGCGCTGATCACGCGCGACGCGCCGCACATGCTGATCCTCGACGAGCCGACCAACCATCTCGACGTCGATGCGCGCGAGGCGCTGATCCAGGCATTGAACGCCTATTCGGGCGCGGTGGTGGTGGTGAGCCACGACCGCCACATGCTGGAGACCACCGCCGACCGGCTGGTGCTGGTCGATCAGGGCACGGCGCGGGAGTATGACGGGTCGCTCGACGACTATATCCAGCTGGTCCTGTCGGGCGACGCCAAGGATGCGGCGAAGGCGGGCAGGAAGGCCAGCAAGAAGGAGGACCGCCGCGCCGCGGCCGAGGCGCGCGAACGGGGCCAGGCGCTGCGCAAGGACGCGAAGGCGGCGGAGGCCGAGATCGCCAGGCTGGGCGCGGAGCGATCGGCGATCGACCATGCCATGTTCGCGCCTGCGGACGCGCGGGCGGACCTCGCCAAGCTGACGATGACCGAGCTGATGAGGCGCCGCGCCGAGGTGCAGGCGAAGCTCGACGCGGCCGAGGCGAGGTGGCTGGAGGCGAGCGAGGCGCTGGAGGCGGTCGAGGCCTGACGGGTTCTCAAATCCCTGGCGATCGCTCTATGGTCTTGCCCGACACGATATCCGATAGCGGGAGAAGGGCATGATCGATCGTCGCAACCTGTTGGGCTCCGCCGTGGCGCTGGGGGCGGGGGCCTTGCTGCCGATGCGCGCGCTTGCCCAAAGGCCAACCGGCGAGGCAGCGGCGTGGCGACCGAGATCGAGCGATACAGCGTATGGCCCGGCCAGGCGACGAGCTATATGGTCGGGCAGACGCGCTGGCTGGCGATCCGCGAGAAGCTGAAGGCGAAGATGGGCGCGAAGTTCGACATTCGCGGCTTCCACGACACCGCGCTATCGGCGGGCGCGATGCCGATGTCGGTGCTCGAGACGGTGATGGACCGCTGGGCCGACGAACGGATGGGGTGAAGTCCAAGCCGTTGTAATCACGCGGTGCCTGGCATAGTTTCGTCCGGAATTCTGTGGGAGCAACGCATGGGCTGGACCAGCGGACTTGGCGGCGCGGCGTTGATGGCGACCGCTATGCAAGGCCTGCCTCCGCCGGTGGCTTCTCCATCTGAATTGGACGCGCCGGTCGACGGCTACGATCTACGCACACCCTATCAGGTGTGGCGCTGGTGGATCGAAAGTCGCAAGGGCGAGGCGATCGAACAGGTGCTCGGCACGCCCGACGAGATCGCTGGCAAGCGGCCGTTCGGGCTACCGCTGATACGCTTCACCAAATTCAACGATTTTGGGGCGTTCGTGACCGGCGAAATCAGGCTCTATTGCGATCCGATGGAGGCCGGCGCGGTGAAGCGCGAGGACTGCATGTACCGGTTGCGCCGCGCCTATGTGCCGCACGCCGCAGGCCATTATAAGCCGGACAATCCGGTTGCGATCTGGACGCGCGAGAATTTTGACGCGCGCAGGCTCGCGGCGCACCTCAAGGCCGAGGGGATCGCGCCTGATACCGATTGGTGGCGGGCCGACCGTGCCAAGCTGTTTTCGGTCTTGCCGTCTCCGTTGCCGATGCTGGTCGAGCATGCAACGGTCGTGCGACTGGATTCGGGCGAATGCCCGGCAATGGTTGCGGCGATGAACGCGGCGGAGAATGGACGGATCGATTGGCGCACCGACATGTACGGCATCGGTGACGATGTCCGCTCCAAGCCGCCCGGACCGCATGCCGTGACCGTGCAAATGACGCTGAGGATCGCAACCCCAACGGGACCGGCGACGATCGAGGCCCCGGCTGCGGCGTTCGAAGAGATCGTAACGCCGATCCTGACCGCGGCCGATGGTTGCGAGAAGGCGCGGGAGAAAAGCTGATGGCGAACCGCATCACGACCTATGCCGAGTTCTGGCCCTTCTATCTGCGCGAGCATTCGCGGATGGCGACGCGGCGGCTGCATTATGTCGGGACCGCGCTGACCTTCGTGTTCCTGGGCCTCGCGATCTGGTCCGGCGGGTGGTGGTGGCTGGCGGTGCCGGCAGCCGGATACGGATTTGCATGGTTTGCGCATTTTCGCGTCGAGCGGAACCGGCCGGCGACCTTCACCCATCCCTGGTGGTCGCTGGTGAGCGATTACCGCATGTTCTTCCTGGCGATCGCCGGCCGGCTGGGGCCGCACCTGCGCGCGGCGGGGGTGGGACAAGGCTGACCGCGCCGCATCATGGTTAACCGCTTGTTAGGACCCCGGCTGCATAACTTGCGCAGTGGGGACCGATATGAGCACAATCCGGCAGATGGCGAACGACGTGGGCGCGAAACACGCCTGGCTGGCCTATGTTTACGAAGTGGCGGACGCGGTCGCGGATGCGCCCGCCGGCAACATCCCGCCAGGAACGACGAGCGTGCTGCACCGGGCGATCGACGCGCTGAAGGCGATGGCGCCCGGCGACGACCATATCGCGCGCGCCGAGGCGATGTCGCTGACGGTGCACCGGCTGGAATGGGCGCTGCTCGGCCGATCGACCGATGCGGCGGCGCTGCGGCGGCAATTGCGCGCGCAGAGCCGCGAATGGATCGAGGCGACGCCGCTGTTCCATTGAGCAGGGCTCGACCGATCCCAAATCACGATGCCCGTCGCCCCTGCGAAGGCAGGGGCCCATCGGACGTCAACCATTGGGCGGTAGTCCGGGTTGAGAGACCGGATGGGCCCCTGCCTTCGCAGGGGCAACGGTTCAGTTTGCCGATCAGGGCCGTTCTGCCGCTGTATCGCCCTATCGTTGTCGGCGAGGCGCGCAGGCGCAGGTTTTCGTCGCCAAAGTTTCGGTCGCTTGCCGATGGAGCGGGGGCGGTCCATCTATCGCGCATGGATAGTCTCAAGGACACGATCGCATTGATCGGCAACACGCCCCT
This sequence comes from Sphingomonas gilva, assembly GCF_003515075.1. Lineage (GTDB taxonomy): Bacteria > Pseudomonadota > Alphaproteobacteria > Sphingomonadales > Sphingomonadaceae > Sphingomonas > Sphingomonas gilva. The sequence goes on along the minus strand of NZ_QWLV01000002.1, from coordinate 304,911 downwards.
GGTTCGCCTGAAGGGGCCGAGCGAAGCGGCGGGATGCGACATCTTCGGCAAGTGCGAGTTCGCCAATCCCGGCGCGAGCGTGAAGGACCGCGCCGCGCTCTACATCGTCGAGGACGCCGAGGAGCGCGGGTTGCTCAAGCCCGGCGGGACGATCGTCGAAGGCACCGCGGGCAATACCGGCATCGGCCTGGCGCTGGTCGCCAACGCCAAGGGATACCGGACGATCATCGTCATGCCCGAGACGCAGAGCCGGGAGAAGATGGACACGCTGCGCGCGCTGGGCGCCGAGCTGGTGCTGGTGCCGGCGGCGCCCTATTCCTCCCCCTGCCATTTCGTCCACACCAGCCGCCGGATCGCCGAGGAGACCGAGGGCGCGGTGTGGGCCAACCAGTTCGACAACATCGCCAACCGCCGCGCGCATATCCACGGCACCGCCGAGGAGATCTGGGCGCAGATGGACGGGCGGATCGACGGCTTCGTCTGCGCGGTGGGCACCGGCGGCACGCTCGCCGGGGTGGGGCTGGGCCTGAAGGAGAAGGACGAGGGCGTCACCATCGCGCTCGCCGATCCGCACGGCGCGGCGCTGTACAATTACTACGCGCATGGCGAGCTGAAGGCGGAGGGCAATTCGGTGGCCGAGGGGATCGGCCAGGGGCGGATCACCGGCAATCTCGAAGGCGCGCCGATCGACACGCAATTCCGCATCTCCGACGAGGAAGGCCTCGAATGGGTCCGCCGCCTCTTGGCCGAGGAGGGGCTCTGCCTGGGGCTGTCCTCGGGGATCAACGTCGCCGGCGCGGTGGCGCTGGGGCGGCAGTTGGGGCCGGGCAAGCGGATTGTCACTATCCTGTGCGACACCGGGTTCCGCTATCTTTCGTCGCTGTACAATGCGGACTGGCTGGCGGCGAAGGGGCTGCCGGTGTTTCCGTGGCTGGAGGGGGATGCCTGACATTTCCCCCTTGGGCTGAGCTGGGACGGATCGACATTCGGAAGATTGGTTCACGCGAAGGCGCGAAGCCGCGAAGAGAAGGAAGATTGGTTCGCGCAGAGACGCAGAGACGCGGAGAGGTGGTTCTGCCGCGTCAGCGGCTCTCATCTCTCCGCAAGGTCCCGCTTGCCGCAACGTAGCGAAGTGAGATGCGCTTCGCGCTGGGTTCGGCATCTCTGCGTCTCCGCGTCTCTGCGTGAACCCCTTCTTCTTTCTTCGCGGCTTCGCGCCTTCGCGTGAACCCCAAATCCTGCAAGGCCGGTAAATGTCGATCCGTAGTCGAAGCCCCGTACTTCCTGTCGGACGTGGCGAAGAAGGACGGTCCTTCGATACGCGGCTGCGCCGCTACGCAGGAGGAACGGGAGGAGTGGGGCATCGATAGGGCGAGCCTGATCCTCGACAGGGCGTGTTCGGCGCGTTAGACGGCTTCCCATGGCAATGAAAGCGGCTGACCGCGATCAGGGCGAACGGGTGCAGCGCGTGCGCGCCGGGGTGACCGGGCTCGCCGCCGTGCTGGTGATCGGCGGCCTTGCCGGCGCGATCTTCAATTCGGCGAGCGAGGAGCGGCCGGTCGGGCCGACGGGCACGAGCGACGCCGAGGCGGTCGCGGCGATCACCGGCAACACCGCCACCGCGATCGAGACCACCCCCAACGAACCCCTCGCCGAGCTGGGCGTCGCGCCGGCCACCACCAACGAAAGCGCCGTGGCAGCGCCCAAATGACGACGGCGCGCCGGCTGCGGCTGGCGGTGCTGATCGCGGCGCTGACGGGGATCGCGCTGGTCGTCTTCGTCGCGCGGAACCTTGACCGGGGCGAGCGGACGGGCGGGGCGGTGACGCTGTTGAGCGCGCTGCCGCTGGCGCGGGGCGAGGGCGACGTCGCCGATGTGCTGGCGGGAAGGAGCGCGCCCGATCCGCTGTATCGCTGGCTGGAGCGGCGGCGGGGGATCGCGCCGATCGACGCGGTGGGCGCCGGGGCGCTCGGCCGCGCGCCGGTGCTGCTGGCGATCCAGCCGCGCGCGCTGGCGCCCGAGGAACTGGTCGCGATCGACGACTGGGTTCGTGAGGGCGGACGCGCGGTGATGTTCGTCGATCCGCTGCTCGGCTGGCCGAGCCGCTATCCGATCGGCGATGCGCGACGCGCGCCGCTGAGCGACATGCTGGGGCCGATCGAGACGCATTGGGGGCTGACGATGACGCCGGGCGCGGACGGCGTGCGGCGCCTGCCCGGCGGCGGCCGGGTGACGGTCAGCGGCGCCGGAACCTGGGCGAGCGATGGGCGGTGCCGGGTGACGCTGGGCGGGCTCATCGCCGATTGCGCGATAGGGCGCGGGCGGGCGCTGCTGGTCGCCGATGCCGACCTGCTGCACGCGGCGCTGTGGGAAAAGCCGTTCCTGTGGCGCGGGTCCGAGGCGCCGCAGCTGCTGCTCGCGCTGATCGAGGCGGCGGAGCGGGGCGCGCCGCCGGCGGCGGTGCCCGCGACTCGACGGGTCGCGATACCGCTGGCGGTGATCGGCGCGGCGCTGCTGTTCGCGCTCGTCATCCCCCTTTTGCTGTTCCTGCGCCTGCGGACCGGGCTGCGAGCGCGGAACGCAGCGGGAACATCGGGCGGCGCGGCCCGGCCGGACCCATCGGAGGGGCAAAAAGTGGGTCAGAATCCCAGCTGAACCCAATTTCTCCCATTGTGTCCCAAGCGTACCCCTGATACCAAAAGCCTTCGTAAGAGGGCGGTGTTTACGCATGACGATTCCCTTGCCGGACGCGATTCCGGCGGCGGGAGAGCCGTGCGCGCCCTGACAAAGGGGCGGTTGTGGCCAATTGGGAGCTCATTGGGGGTCATTCCCTGGCGACGGTGGACGCGAAAGGCCGCGTCGCGCTGCCGCTCGACTTCCGCACCGCGATCCAGACCAACGCCGGCCAGCGCAGCGTGTTCATCGCCCGGCACGACAGCGATCCCTGCCTGACCGGCTACGACAAGAGCTGGCAGAACGAATATCACGACCGGCTGGACGCGCGCGAAGAGGCGCTGACCGCCGCGGGCGAGCCTATCGACTACAACGTCAAGCGCCGCTTCATGGGTGGCGGCCTCGCCGTGACCTTCGACGAGGCGGGGCGTTTCATCCTGCCCGATTACCACCGCGACCGCGCCAATATCCGGGGACTCGCTTTCTTCTACGGCTGGGGCCGGACCTTCGATATCTGGGACCCCGAGACCCTGATCGCCACCGCCCATGCCGATCCGGTGATGCGCGACATCTGCGAATATGAACTGCAGCGGAGGAAGAAGTGACGCCCGCTTCATCCCCGCACATCCCCGTCCTGCTCGATGCGGTCATCGCCGGGCTCGCCATCCGCCCCGGCGAGACCCATGTCGACGGCACCTTCGGCGCGGGCGGCTATACCCGCGCGATGCTCGACGCCGGCGCGCGGGTGGTGGCGTTCGACCGGGATCCCGACGCGGTTGCCGCGGGGGCGGTGCTGGAGGCGGAGCGCGGCGGCGCGCTCCGCCTCGTCGCCGATAATTTTTCCGCGATGGAAGGCCATCTGCCCGAACCGGTCGACGGCGTGACGCTCGATATCGGCGTGTCGTCGATGCAGCTCGACCAGGCGGAGCGCGGCTTCTCGTTCCAGGCGGACGGGCCGCTCGACATGCGCATGGCGCGGACGGGCATGTCCGCCGCCGACTTCGTCAACGAGGCCGACGAGGGCGAGATCGCCGACGTGCTCTACCATTATGGCGAGGAGCCGCGCAGCCGCCGGGTGGCCAAGGCGATCGTCGCGGCGCGGCCGCTGACCCGCACCGCCGAGCTGGCTTCGGTCGTACGCCGCGCGCTGGGCCACAAGCCGCACGACAAGAAGGACCCGGCGACGCGGACCTTCCAGGCGATCCGCATCCATGTGAACCGCGAGCTGGGCGAGCTTGAGGACGGCCTGGCCGCCGCCGAACGCGTGCTGAAGCCCGGCGGGCGGCTGGCGGTGGTGACCTTCCACAGCCTGGAGGACCGCATCGTCAAGCGCTTCCTGCGCGAACGATCGGGCGGCGAGCCGGCGGGATCGCGCCACCTGCCCGCGGCGAAGGCGGCCAATGCGCCAAGTTTCGATGGCGTGGCCAAGCCGGTGCGCGCCGGCGAGGCGGAGGTCGCGGCCAATCCGCGCGCGCGCTCCGCCACCCTGCGCGTCGCCAGGCGCACCAATGCAGCACCCTGGACGGGAAGGAACGCGGCATGATCGCAATGAAGCGGCTGAAGGGCCTGGGCTGGATCGCGCTGGGATTTCTGGCGGCGATCGCCTGCTACCTCATCTCCCTGCAGGTCTCGATCGAGCGCAACCGGCTGGCCGACGTCAATTCGGCGATCCTCGACGCCAAGCGCGACATCCGCCAGCTGGAGACCGAATTCACCACGCGCGCGAGCCTGAGGCAGCTCGAGCGCTGGAACGGCGAGGTGCTGGCGCTTTCCGCCCCAGCGTCCGTCCAGTTCATCAGCGACGAGCGGCAGCTGGCGAGCATGGACTTCGACCTGCGGCCAGACATGGCCGGGCCTTCGCCGACGATGCTGGCGCTGGTCTCCGCCGCGACGATCCAGCCCGCGGTCGAGCTGGCCGCCGCCGAGACGCCCGCGCAGGCCGAGACCCCGATCGTCACCGCCATCGCCCGCGCGGTGGTGCCGACCGCCGAGGCGGCGACGCGCGATCCGAAGCCCGTCGCCGCGCCCAGGCCCAAGGCCGAAACCAGGGTCGCGGCCGTGAAGCCCGCGGCAAGGCCGGCCAAGCCGGCCGCCAAGCCCGCCAAGCCCGATCCGGTGATGCAGCGCATGGCCGAGCTCGACACCCGCCGCGCCCAGCGCGTCGCGATGCTCGAGGACAGGCTGCTGGGCGAGGACACGCTGGGCGATATCGCCCGCACCGCCCGCGCGGAGGCGCGTCGCCGTTGACCACGCTCGTCGCCCGGCCCGAGCGCGTACGGTCGGCTGGGCAGCGCCACCAGCTGATCGCGCTAGCGCATGCGCGGCTGATGTTCCTGATGCTCGCCTTCGCCATGGGCATCGTGGTGATCTGCGCGCGGCTGCTGTGGCTGGGGGTGTATGCGCCCGGAACCGAGCTGGCGGCCTCCGCCACCACGCTGATCCCGCCGCGCGGCGATATCGTCGATCGGAACGGCGCGCCGCTCGCCCAGACGATCGACGCCTGGTCGATCGGCATCCATCCGCGGCGGCTGCTGAGCGATCCCGACGAGCTGGCGGCCGAGCTGGCGGTGCTGATGCCCCAGCGCAGCGAGGCGGAGTATCGCCGCATCCTCAGGTCCAAGGTCAACTTCACCTATCTCGACCGCCGCGCGCTGCCCGAGCTGGTGCAGAAGGTGAACGCGCTGGGCGAGCCGGCGATCGCCTTCGCGCGCGAGCCCGAGCGGCTCTATCCGCAGACCACGCTTGCGGCGCACGTGCTGGGCTACACCAATTTCGACGGCAAGGGCGTCGCCGGCATGGAGCGCGTGCTGGAGGAACGGCTGACCGATCCGATCGCGCGCGCCAGGCCGGTCGCGCTGTCGATCGACGCGCGCGCGCAGGCGGTGATGGAGAGCGAGCTCTACAACGCGCTGACCAAGCATTCGGCGGCGGCGGCGACCGGGGTGGTGCTGGACGTCGACACCGGCGAGATCGTCGCGATGGCGTCGATGCCGACCTTCAATCCCAACCGCGTCGGCAAGGCCCCCGCCGAGGCGCGGCGCAATTCGGCGACGCAGAGCGTCTACGAGCTGGGATCGACCTTCAAGCCGATCACCATGGCGATCGCGATGGAGGCGGGCGTCGTCACCTCGCTCGATAAGCGCTGGGACGCGACCGCGCCGCTGCAGGTCGGCCGTTTCCGCATCCGCGACGATCATGCCCAGAACCGCTGGCTCAACGTGCCCGAGACGCTGGTCCATTCGTCCAACATCGTCACCGCGCGGATCGCCGACGCGGTGGGGCAGAAGGGGATGGAGGCGGGCTTCAGGAAGCTCGGCTTCGACACGCCGCCCGATATCGAGCTGCGCGAGAAGGGCCATCCGCTGTGGCCCGAATATTGGGCGCGGACGACGACGATGACGGTGGGCTACGGCCACGGCATCGCGATCACCCCGCTGCAGCTGGCCAATGCCTACGCCACGCTGGTCAATGGCGGCGTGTGGCGGCCGACAACGCTGATGAAGGTAGAGCCGGGCAAGGCGGCGAAGGGCCGCCAGGTATTCTCGCCCGAGACCAGCGCCAAGATCCGCCAGCTGCTGCGGCTGATCGTCACCGAGGGCACCGGACGCCGCGCCGATGCCGAGGGCTTCCGCGTCGGCGGCAAGACCGGCACCGCCGAAAAGGCGCAGGGCGGCGGCTATAACAAGAAGGTCAACGTATCGACCTTCGCGGCGGTGTTCCCGATGGACGCGCCGCGTTATGTGGTGATCGTGATGCTCGATTCCCCCAAGGGGACGGCCGACACCTACGGCCTGACCCAGGCCGCCTGGACCGCCGCCCCCGTCGTCAGCCGCTTCATCGCGCGCGCCGGGCCGATGCTGGGGGTGATGCCCGACGCCGAGCTGGCGGCGCGGCCCAACCCGCTCGCCCACCTGTTGTGGAAAGCGAAGGGCGAGCACTGATGCGGCTGGGCGATCTCGTCCCCGGCGGCGGCGAGGTGCGGGTGACTGGCTTCGCGATCGACCACCGCAAGGTCGCGCCGGGCACGGTGTTCGGCGCCTTTCCCGGCGCGCGGGTGAACGGCGAGGACTTCATCGCCGATGCGGTGGCGAGCGGCGCCGTGGCGGTGGTCGCCGATCCGCGGGCGAAGGTCGAGGGCGCGCTCCACGTCGCCGACCGCAACCCGCGCGAGAAGTTCGCCCGGCTGGCGGCGCGGTTCTTCGCGCCGTTTCCCGAAACCTGCGTCGCCGTCACCGGCACCAACGGCAAGACCTCGACGGTCGAGCTGACCCGCCAGCTGTGGCGGATGGCGGGGCATCACGCCGCCTCGATCGGCACGCTGGGCGTCACCACCTCCGACGAGAGGGTGACGACCGGGCTGACCACGCCCGACGTCGTCACCTTCCTCGCCAATGTCGCCGGGCTGGCGCGCGAGGGGGTGACCCACCTCGCCTTCGAGGCCTCCAGCCACGGGCTGTCGCAATATCGCACCGAGGGGCTGCCGGTCGCGGCGGCCGCCTTCACCAACCTCAGCCGCGACCACCTGGACTATCACGGCGACATGGCGGCCTATTTCACCGCCAAGCTGCGCCTGTTCGCCGAAGTGCTCGACCCGGACGGCACGGCGGTGATCTGGGCCGACGATCCGCAGAGCCCGCGCGTGCTCGACCTCGCGCGCGAGCGGGGCAATCGGATCGTCACCGTGGGCACGCGCGGCGAGACGATCCGGCTGGTCGCGCGCGAGCCGAGCCTGCTCGGGCAGACGCTGACGGTCGAGGCCGGGGGCAGGACCCACAAGGTGATGCTGCCGCTGATCGGCGCCTATCAGGCGGCCAACGCGCTGACCGCGGCGGGGCTGGCGATCGCGACCGGCGGCAATGTCGAAGAAACTCTGGCGATACTGCCCCGGCTGCAGCCGGTGCGCGGGCGGCTGGAGCGCGCGGTGATCGCCCAGAGCGGCGCGCCGGTCTATGTCGATTACGCCCACACCGCCGATGCGCTGGAGGCGGCGATCGCCGCATTGAAGCCCCATGCCGCCGGGCGGCTGATCGTAGTGTTCGGCGCGGGCGGCGACCGCGACCAGGGCAAGCGCGAGCCGATGGGCGAGGTGGTCGCGCGCGACGCCGATCTGGCGATCGTGACCGACGACAATCCGCGCACCGAGGACCCGGCGCACATCCGCGCGGCGATCATGAAGACGGCGCTGGGCGCGATCGAGATCGGCGACCGGCGAAAGGCGATCGGCTACGCCATCCGTCAGGCGGGGATGCAGGACATCGTGCTGATCGCCGGCAAGGGGCACGAGCAGGGACAGATCCTGGGCGATCGGGTGCTGCCGTTCGACGATGTCCAGGTCGCGCGGGAGTGCGTGGGTTGAGGGAACTCTTCCTCTTACCCCCCTCCCCTTCAGGGGAGGGGCTTTCGTGACCCTCTGGACCTCCTCGGAGATCGCCGTCGCCACCGGAGGCGTCGCTTCGGCCGATTTCGCGGTGTCCGGCGTCGCGTTCGATTCGCGCGAAGTGGGTCCGGGCGATCTGTTCATCGCGCTCGCGGGGGAGGCGACCGATGGGCATCGGTTCCTCGACCAGGCGTTCGCGCAAGGCGCTGGCGGCGCGATCGTCTCGGCCGATTGCGCGGGGCCGCATGTGCGCGTGGCGGACACCACCGATGCGCTTGGCGCGCTGGGCGCGGCGTCGCGCGAGCGCAGCCATGCCAGGATCATCGGCGTGACCGGATCGGTCGGCAAGACGGGGACCAAGGAGGCGCTCTACGCCTGCCTCGACCGCGCCGCGCCGGGGCATGCGCACCGATCGGTCAAGAGCTACAACAATCATACCGGCGTGCCGCTGAGCCTTGCCCGGATGCCGCGCGACGCGGCGTTCGGCGTGTTCGAGATGGGGATGAACCATGCCGGCGAGCTGGCCGCGCTGACCCGGCTGGTGCGCCCGCATATCGCGCTGGTCACGACGATCGCGCCCGCCCACACCGAATTCTTCGCCGACGAGGCCGCCATCGCCGACGCCAAGGGCGAGATCTTCGAAGGCCTGGAGCCGGGCGGCACCGCGATCGTCCCGTTCGACAGCCCGCATCGCGACCGGCTGATCGCCGCGGCGCGCCCGCACGCCGCGCGCATCCTGACCTTCGGGCTGGGCGAGGGCGCCGACGTGCGCGCCGCCGAGAGCTTCCGCCAGTCGAATGGCGAAACCTTCATCACCGCGCGGCTGCCCGAGGACGAGCTGAGCTTCACGCTCGGCCTGCCCGGCGCGCACTGGATCGCGAATGCGATGGGCGTGCTGGCGGCGGTATGGGCGGCGGGCGGCGACCTGGCGTCGGCGGGGCTCGCGCTCGGCGACATGGGCGGGCTGCCCGGGCGCGGGGCGCGGCTGACCGTGCCGGCGGAGGGCGGCACGGCGACGATCATCGATGAAAGCTACAACGCCAACCCCGCCTCCATGGCGGCGACGCTGAAGGTGCTGGGCGCGGAGGACGCCCGGCGGCGCATAGCCGTCCTGGGCGAGATGCGCGAGCTCGGCGCGAAATCGGCCGACTATCATGCCGGGCTCGCCGAGCATGTGCTGGCGGCGAACGTCGATTTCGCACTGCTCGTCGGACCGGGCATGGCGGCGCTCGCCTCGGCGCTTGAGGGGCGGGTCGAATTGGTCCATGCGCCCGACGCCGCGACCGCGCGCGCGCGCCTGACGGCGATGCTGCGCGATGGCGACGCGGTCCTCATCAAGGGGTCGAACGCGGTTGGGCTCGGCGGCGTCGTGCAGGCGCTGGCGGGGGGCAAGGGTTAGATGCTGTACTTTCTCGCCGAGTATCTCGGCTTTCCCGGGATATTCAATCTGCTGCGCTACCTGTCGTTCCGCACCGGCGGGGCGGTGGCGACGGCGCTGCTGATCGGGCTGATCATCGGCCCCAAATTCATCGGCTGGCTGCGCGTGCGCCAAGGCAAGGGCCAGCCGATCCGCGACGACGGGCCGCAGACCCACCTCGCCAAGCGCGGCACGCCGACCATGGGCGGGCTGATGATCCTGACCGCGCTGGGCCTTTCGGTGCTCTTGTGGATGGACCTTTCCAGCCCGTTCGTCTGGGCTTGCCTGTGCGTGACGCTGGGCTTCGGCGCGATCGGCTTCCTCGACGATCACGACAAGGTGACCAAATCGAGCCACCGGGGGATACCGGGCAAGGTGCGGCTGCTGCTGGAGTTCGTCATCGCCGGCTTCGCCAGCTGGGTGCTGGTGCAGCAGATCGGCACCAATCTCTACGTCCCATTCTTCAGCAATTTCAGCCTCGATCTCGGCTGGTTCTACGTCGTGTTCGGCGCGTTCGTGATCGTCGGGTCGGGCAACGCGGTGAACCTGACCGACGGGCTCGACGGGCTGGCGACGATGCCGGTGATCATCGCGACGGTGGCGTTCATGGTGATCGTCTATCTCGCCGGCAACGCGATCTATGCGAGCTATCTGGGCATTCCGCACACGCCGGGATCGGGCGATCTCGCCATCTTCTGCGGCGCGATCGTCGGCGCGGGCCTCGCCTTTCTGTGGTTCAACGCGCCGCCCGCCGCGGTGTTCATGGGCGACACCGGCAGCCTCGCGCTCGGCGGCGCGCTGGGGGTGATCGCGGTCAGCGTGCACCACGAGATCGTGCTGGCGATCATCGGCGGGCTGTTCGTCGCCGAGGCCCTCTCCGTCATCATCCAGGTCGGCTACTATAAACGCACGGGCAAGCGGATATTCCTGATGGCCCCAATCCACCACCATTTCGAGCAGAAGGGCTGGAGCGAGCCGACCGTCGTCATCCGCTTCTGGATCATCGCCTTCGTGCTGGCGCTCGCCGGCCTGTCGACGTTGAAGCTCAGGTGATCACGAGCAGCGCCTGGGCGGGGAAGCGCTACGCGGTGCTGGGGCTGGCGCGATCGGGGATCGCGACGGTCGAGGCGCTGCTGGCGAGCGGGGCGGGGGTTGCGGCGTGGGATTCCAAGGAGGAGGCGCGGAGCAAACTCCCTCTCCCCTTCAGGGGAGAGGGTCGGGGAGAGGGGCAGTTCCAAACGCTTTCGCCCGTGACTGCCCCTCTCCCAACCCTCTCCCCTGAAGGGGAGAGGGCTTTGGTTGCCGATCCGCTTTCGCTCGATCTCACCGGGTTCGCTGGTGTCGTCGTCTCCCCCGGCGTTCCCATCAACCGGCATCCGATTACCGCGCATGCCGTCAGCTTCGGGGCGCCGCTGATCGGCGATATCGAGCTGTTCGCGCAGGCTCGCGCCCAACTCCCGCCGCACAGGGTGGTCGGCATCACCGGGACCAACGGCAAGTCCACCACCACCGCGCTCGTCGCGCATATCTGCGAGACGGCGGGGCTGCCGACGCGGATGGGGGGGAATATCGGGCTGCCGATCCTGGCGCAGGAGCCGCTGCCCGAAGGCGGGGTCTATGTGCTGGAGCTGTCGAGCTACCAGATCGACCTGACCTACAGCCTCGACTGCGACGTCGCGGTGCTGCTCAACATCACCCCCGACCATCTCGACCGCTATGACGGGTTCGAGGCCTATGCGGCGTCCAAGGCGCGGCTGTTCGCGATGCAATCGCCGGAGCATGCGGCGGTGATCGCGATCGACGATGCGCCATCCTATGCGATCGCGCGGGGGCGCAAGGGCGCGGACAGGATTTCGGCGGGGGCGTGCATGGATCAGTCGCGCTGGCCGGCGTTGCAGGGGCCGCACAACGCGCAGAACGCGCTCGCCGCGATCGCTGTGGCGCGGCATCTGGGGATCGACCAGGCCGCCGTCGATCGCGCGCTGGAGAGCTTTCCCGGCCTGCCGCACCGGATGGAGCGGGTGGCGGAGAAGGGCGGCGTGCTGTTCGTCAACGACAGCAAGGCGACCAACCCGACCTCTACCGCGCCGGCGCTGGCGGCGTTTCCGGCGATCCACTGGATATTGGGCGGGCAGGCGAAGACCGACGAGCTCGACGCCTGCGCCCCCTATTACGACCATGTCCGCGCCGCCTATACGATCGGCGATGCGGGCGCGATGTTCGCGGGGTTGCTGGAGGGGCAGGTGGCGATGGTGGAGGAATGCGGCGTGCTGGACGAGGCGGTGCGTCGCGCCGCCGCGCGCGCGCGGCCGGGCGAGACGGTGATGCTGTCGCCGGCCTGCGCCTCGTTCGACCAGTTCCGCGACTATGAGGCGCGGGGCGAGGCATTCAGACAGGCGGTGGGGGCGCTGTGACGACGACGGAGACATACGGAGCCGGCCGGACGCCGACCCGATTCCAGGCGAAGATCGACCGCTGGCTGGGCCGGTCCGAACAGACCGCGGTGGGCCGTTGGTTCTGGGAGATCGACCGCGTGCTGCTGTTGCTGGTGCTGCTGCTGATCGCGATCGGGCTGGTCTCGGTCGCCGCCGCCTCGCCCGCCTCCGCCCAGCGCTATTCTGGCGGATCGGTGACCTTCGCGCCGCTGACCTTCTTCTGGAAGCAGCTGATGTGGGTGGCGGTGTCGCTGCCGGTGATGCTCGCCGTGTCGATGCTGCCGATCACGCTCGCCAGGCGCGCGGCGCTGATGGGCGCGGCGTTCTTCTCCATCCTGCTGATCCTCACGCCGATCATCGGCGTCGAGGTGAACGGGGCGAAGCGCTGGATCGGCGTCGGCATCTCGCAATTCCAGCCGTCCGAGTTCCTGAAGCCGCTCTACGTCATCGCCATGGCCTGGATCCTGTCGCTGCGCGCGACCGACCGCACATTGCCGGTGGTGCCGATCACCGGCGCAATGACGCTGATCCTCGCCGCGGCGCTGATGAAGCAGCCCGATCTGGGGCAGACGGTGATCTTCCTGGCGCTGTGGGTGACGCTGCTGATCATCTCCGGCACGTCGATGAAGTTCGTCGGCGCGCTGGGCGGGATGGCGGTGGCGGGGCTCGTCTGCGCCTATCTGTTCTACGACACCGCGCGGCTGCGCATCGACGGCTTCCTGTTCAGCGAGGGCGACACCTATCAGACCGACATGGCGCACGCGACGATCACCGCGGGCGGCCTGCTCGGCTCCGGCCCCGGCGGCGGCGAGGCCAAGTTCCGCCTGCCCGAGGCGCATACCGACTATGTCTTCAGCGTGATCGGCGAGGAATTCGGCCTGATCGCCTGCATGGGCGTCGCCCTGGTGTTCCTGGCGATCGTCGTGCGGGTGTTCCTGAAGCTGCTGGACGAACAGGACGAGTTCAAGCTGCTCGCCGCCGCCGGGCTCGCCGTGCAATTCGGGCTGCAGGCGTTCATCAACATGGCCGTCAACGTCCAGATCGCGCCATCGAAGGGGATGACGCTGCCGTTCATCAGCTATGGCGGATCGTCGATGATCGCGCTGTCGATGGGGATGGGGCTGCTGCTCGCCTTCACGCGGCGCAACCCGTACCTCAACAAGTCGCCCTACATCATCCGGTGGAGCGGACGATGACGGAGCGTCACTTCGTTCTCGCCGCCGGCGGCACCGGGGGGCACATGGTTCCCGCCGCCGCGCTCGCCGCCGAGCTGATGGCGCGCGGGCACCGCGTCGCGCTGATCTCCGATGCGCGCGGGGTGCGCTTTCCGGGGCTGTTCGACGGCGTGCAGACGCATGTGCTGCCGAGCGGACGGCTGGAGGGCGGGCCGATCGGCTGGGGCCGCGCGGTCAGGAACATCTGGACCGGGCGGGCGATGACCCTCAGGCTGTTCGAGACCTTCCGGCCCGAGGCGGTGATCGGCTTCGGCGGCTATCCGGCGATGCCAGCGCTGCTGGCGGCGTTCGCGGCCAAGATTCCGGCGGCGGTGCACGAGCAGAATGCGGTGCTGGGGCGGGTCAACCGGCTGGTCGCGGGCAAGGTCGCGGCGATCGCCACCTCCTATCCGAACATCGAACGGCTGGCGGAGAAGCATCGCGGCAAGGTGCATCTGGTCGGCAATCCGGTGCGCCAGGAAGTGATCGACCTCGCCAGCCGGGGCTATCCGCCGATCAGCGAGGACGGCGTGTTCCGCGTGCTGGTGACCGGCGGCAGCCAGGGCGCGAGCGTGCTCTCCGACGTGGTGCCCGACGGGCTCGCCATGCTGCCCGTCGCGTTCCGGCGGCGCTTGCAGGTCGTCCACCAGGCGCGGCCCGAGGATATCGAGAAGGCGCGCGCCAAATATGCCGCGCATGAGATTCCGGCGGAGCTGGCGACCTATCTGCCCGATTTGCCCGAGAAGCTGGGCTTCGCGCACCTCGTCATCGCGCGCGCGGGGGCGTCGACGATATCGGAGCTGACCGCGGCGGGCCGCCCGGCGATACTGGTGCCGCTGCCGAGCTCGACCGACGATCACCAGACCGCCAATGTGCGCGAGATGGTGTCGGCGGGCGGCGCGCGGATGATCCGGCAGGACCGCTTCACCCCCAAGGAACTCGCCAAGCAGATGCAGAAGCTGGGACTCGATCCCGCCGCGCTGGAGAATGCGGCCAAGCGCGCGCTGTCGTGCGGGCGGCCCGATGCCGCGCGCGATCTGGCCGATCTGGTCGAAAGCCTGAACCCGCCGCGTGCGATGGTCGGGCCCTCACGCGCCAAGGCGGGGCTGCCGCCGGGGCTGCGGCCGGCAGGAGCGGCGGCATGAAGCGGCGTTTCGCCACCGAACTGGGCACGATCCACTTCGTCGGGATCGGCGGCATCGGCATGTCGGGCATTGCCGAGGTAATGAAGAATCTCGGCTATAGCGTGCAGGGATCGGACGTCGCCGAGGGTTATGCGATCGAGGGGCTGCGCGCCAAGGGCATACCCGTGTCGATCGGCCACAAGGCGGACAATCTGGGCGATGCGGCGGTGGTGGTGATCTCCACCGCGATCAAGCGCGGCAACCCGGAGGTCGAGGCGGCGCTGGAGCGGCGCATTCCCGTCGTCCGCCGCGCCGAGATGCTCGCCGAGCTGATGCGGTTGAAGCAGACGGTCGCAGTCGCCGGCACGCATGGGAAGACGACGACCACGTCGATGGTCGCGGCTTTGCTCGACGCCGGCGGAGTCGATCCCACCGTGATCAACGGCGGCATCATCAACAGCTACGGCTCCAACGCGCGGCTGGGCGACAGCGACTGGATGGTGATCGAGGCAGACGAGAGCGACGGCAGCTTCCTGAGGCTGGACGGCACGATCGCGGTGGTGACCAACATCGATCCCGAGCATCTTGACCATTATGGCTCGTTCGATGCGGTGAAGGACGCCTTCGTCCAGTTCATCGAGAACGTGCCCTTTTACGGCGCGGCGCTGCTGTGCCTCGACCATGCGCAGGTGCAGGCGATCCTTCCCCGCGTTCGGGATCGCCGGATCGTGACCTACGGCTTTTCGGCGCAGGCGGACGTGCGCGGCGAGAATGTGACGCCGGTGCCCGGCGGCAACCGCTTCGACGTGGTGGTGCGCGAGCGCGACGGCGGGGTGCGGCGGATCGAGGGCGTGACGCTGCCCATGCCCGGCCGGCACAATGTGCAAAACGCGCTCGCCGCGATCGGCGTGGCGATCGAGATGGGGCTGGACGATGCCACCATCCAGCGCGGCTTTTCCGCGTTCGGCGGGGTCAAGCGGCGCTTCACCAAGGTGGGCGAGGTCGACGGCGTCACCATCATCGACGATTACGGCCACCATCCGGTCGAGATCCGCGCGGTGCTGGCGGCGGCGCGCGAGGGCGCTGTAGGCCGGGTGATCGCGGTGGTGCAGCCGCACCGCTATTCGCGGCTGGGCGATTTGATGGACGATTTCCAGCAGGCGTTCAACGACGCCGACCTGGTCTATGTCGCGCCGGTCTATGCCGCGGGCGAGGCGCCGATCGCAGGCGTACATTCGGAGGCCCTGGCGCAGGGCCTTCGCCAGCGCGGTCACCGTGCGGCGATGACCGTCGCGGGCGCCGACCTGCTGGCCGGCGCGCTGGCGAACGAGGCGCGCGAGGGCGATATCGTCGTCTGCCTGGGGGCGGGCGACATCACCAAATGGGCGGCCGGGCTGGCCGACGCGATCCGGGAGAAGCGGGGATGAGCGCGGTCTGCACCGCCCTGCCGCCGCTGCGCGGATCGGCCGAGCATGAGGGGAAGCTCGCCGACTTCATCTGGTTCAGGACCGGCGGGCCGGCCGAATGGCTGGTGCGGCCCGCCGATGTGCGCGATCTTTCGGTGTTCATGGCCGGGCTCGATCCCGAAACGCCGGTGCTGCCGGTGGGCGTGGGATCGAACCTGATCGTCCGCGATGGTGGCGTGCCGGGCGTCGTGGTGCGCTTGCCCAAGGCGATGGCCAAGGTCTCGGTCGAGCCGGGCACCAAGGGTCTTTGGCGGGTGCGCGCTGGCGCGGCGGCGATGGGCATCTCCGTCGCCAGCGCGGCGCGCGATGCGGGGATCGCGGGGCTCGAGTTCCTGCGCGGGATTCCCGGCACGGTCGGCGGCGCGGTGCGGATGAACGCGGGCGCCTATGGCCGCGACGCAAGCGATATATTGGTCGAGGCGACGATCGTATTGCGCGACGGCCGGATCGAGACCTGGGCGGCGAAGGAACTCGGCTACAGCTATCGCCATTCGCTGCTGCCCAGGGGCGCGGTGGTGGTCGAGGCGCTGTTCGAGGGCGTGCCGGGCGAGCCGGCGGCGATCGGCGCCGAGATGGACCGCATCGCCGCCGAGCGCGAAGCCTCGCAGCCGCTGCGGTCGCGCACCGGTGGTTCGACCTTCAAGAACCCGCCCTTCGACAAGGCGTGGCGGCTGATCGACGAGGCCGGCTGCCGGGGCTTGCGCCGCGGCGACGCGCAGGTGAGCGAGAAGCATTGCAACTTCCTGCTCAACCTGGGGTCGGCGACGAGCGCGGACATCGAGGCGCTGGGCGAGGAGGTGCGCGCGGCGGTGAAGGCGAAATCCGGGATCGAGCTGGAGTGGGAAATCCAGCGGGTTGGAGTGGTGAAGTGAGTGAGCGGACCTTTCAGATCCTCCCTCGCGAAGCGGAGGAGGGGGACCGTCCGCAGGACGGTGGAGGGGGAGCGCCACGAGCGCTTCGTTTGCGGCTTGCCCCCTCCACCATTCGCCTTCGGCGAACGGTCCCCCTCCCCCTGCTTCGCATGGGGAGGATTTATGGTTGAATCCCTCAACATCGTTGTCCTGATGGGCGGATGGTCGGCGGAGCGGGAGGTTTCGCTGATGTCGGGCGCGGGGGTGGCCGATGCGCTGGAATCGCTCGGCCACCGGGTGACGCGGATCGACATGGGGCATGACGTCGCGGCGCGGCTGGCGGACGCCAGGCCCGACCTGGTGTTCAACGCGCTGCACGGAACGCCCGGCGAGGACGGATCGGTGCAGGGGATGCTCGACCTGATGGGCCTCCGCTACACCCATTCGGGGATGGTCACCTCGGTCATCGCGATCGACAAGCAGCTGACCAAGCAGGCGCTGGTGCCGCACGGCATCCCGATGCCCGGCGGGCATATCGTCAGGTCCGAAGGGCTGTTCGAGCGCGACCCGATGGCGCGGCCCTATGTGCTCAAACCCGTCAACGAGGGGTCTTCGGTCGGCGTCGCCATCGTCACCGAGGAAGGCAATTACGGCAATCCGATCATGCGGAGCGCGATCGGGCCGTGGAGCGAGTTCGACGAGCTGCTCGCCGAGCCGTTCATCCGCGGGCGCGAGCTGACCGTCGCGGTGCTGGGCGACCGCGCGCTGGGCGTGACCGAACTGAAGCCCAGGAACGGCTTCTACGACTACGACGCCAAATATACCGAGGGGCTGACCGAGCATGTCTGCCCGGCCGAGGTGCCCGAGGAGATCGCGCGGGCGTGCATGGAGCTGGCGGTGGAATCGCATCGGCTGCTGGGCTGCAAGGGCGCGTCGCGGTCCGATTTCCGCTGGGACGACAATATGGGGGCCGACGGATTGTTCCTGCTGGAGGTCAACACCCAGCCGGGCATGACGCCGCTCAGCCTGGTGCCCGAGCAGGCGAAGGCCGTGGGCATGAGCTATGCCGAGCTGGTCCAGTGGATCGTCGAGGAGGCGCTGTGAGCCGGGGAGCGCAATCGTCGCGGATCAAGCGCGGTGGCAGCCCGCGCAAGACGGTGAAGAAGTCGAACAGCCGCGCGCTCAGGAAACGCTCGCTGATCGACCGCGCGATGGACCATCTGCCCGTCAGCGTCGCCACGCTGCGGCGGATCGCGACCGGCGCGATCGTCGGCACGGTCGCGATCGGCGGCGTGGCCGTGGCGAGCGCGTTCGGCGTGCCGCAGGCGGCGGGGGTCGGCGTCGCCGAGGCGATCGGCCGCGCGGGCTTCGAGGTCGAGCGGGTCGAGGTGACCGGCATCGACCGGATGGAGCGGCTGACGGTCTATGCCATCGCGCTCGACCAGCACTCCATGGCGATGCCGCTGGTCGATCTCGACAAGGTGCGCGACCGGCTGCTCGATTACGGCTGGATCGCCGACGCGCGCGTGTCGCGGCGGCTGCCCGACACGCTGCTGGTCGACATCGTCGAGCGGACGCCGTCCGCGGTGTGGCAGAACAACCAGACCTTGTGGCTGGTCGATGCCGAGGGCGTGGTGCTGGAGCAGATCGCATTGGACGAGATGCCCGATCTGCCGCTGGTGATCGGCCCCGACGCCAACCGGCAGATCGCCGGCTTGAACGAGCTGATGAAGGCCGCGCCCGCGCTCGACCCGATGCTGGCGGGCGCGACCTGGGTGGGCAACCGCCGCTGGGACCTGCGCTTCCAGTCGGGCGAGGTGCTGGCGCTGCCGCAGGGCGAGAAGGAAGCGGCGGCGGCGCTGGTGCGCTTCGCGCGGATGGACGGGATGGACCGGCTGCTGGGGCGCGGCTTCGTGCGCTTCGACATGCGTGATCCGGCCAAGTTCGTCGTGCGCGTGCCGCGCGGCATGGGCAGGAAACCGGCGGCGAATGGGGAAGGCGCAGACGCGCCCACCGCGGCCGAACGGGCAGAGGGGTAGGACGATGGCACAAAGGGCGCCGGACAATCTGATCACCGCGCTGGACATCGGCACCAGCAAGGTCTCCGCGATGATCGCGCATCGGCAGGAGAACGGCCAGCTGCAGGTGCTGGGCACCGGCCAGCGCGAGAGCCGCGGCGTCAAGCGCGGCTATGTCGCCGACATGGCGCAGACCGAGCAATCGGTGCGCGAGGCGGTCGAGCAGGCGGAGCGGATCGCGGGCACCAACATCGACACGGTGTGGGTCAGCTTCTCGGCCGGCGGCCTGGTCAGCGACATCGCCAAGGTCGAGGTCGAGCTGGGCGGGCACCGGGTCGAGCAGTCGGACATCGAGGATCTGCTGTTCGCCGGGCGCAACTCGATCGATCCCGACGGGCGGATGGTGCTGCACGCCAACCCGACGCTCTACACCATCGACGGGCTGAACGGCGTCAAGAACCCGCTGGGGCTGCATGCCGATCGGCTGGGGGTGGACATCCATGTCGTCGCGGCGGACGGCAGCCCCTTGCGCAACCTCGACATGTGCGTTCGCCAGGCGCATCTCGACGTGAAGTCGATCGTCGCGGCGCCGGTGGCGACGGGCCTCGCCTGCCTGTCCGACGAAGAGCGCGAGCTGGGCGTCGCGCTGGTCGAGCTGGGCGCGGGCGTCACCAACGTGTCGGTGTTCGCCGGCGGGATGCTGGTCGGGCTGCAGACCGTGCCGTGGGGCGCGCAGGACATCACCGACGACATCGCCTCCGCCTTCGGCACCAGGCGGACCCAGGCCGAGCGGATGAAGTGCTTCTACGGCAGCGCCAACGCGTCCCCGCGCGACAATCACGACATGATCGACGTCGCGCCGATCTCCAGCGAGGACGAGGCGGCGGCGCCGCAGCGCATCACCCGCGCGCAGCTGATCGCGGTGATCCGCCAGCGGCTGGAGCATCTGGCGGGCGAGATCGGCAAGGCGCTGCGCGAGCTTGGCTTCACCGGCCCGGTCGGGCGGCAGGTGGTGATCACCGGCGGCGGGGCCGAGCTGAAGGGCATGGCGGATTACATGCAGGCGTCGCTGGGCCAGCCGGTCCGCGTCGGGCGGCCGCGCGGGCTTTCGGCGCTGCCCGATGCGCATGCCGGGCCCGGCTTCGCCACGCTGGCGGGGCTCGCCTACTATGCCGCGTCCGATCCGGTCGACCTGCGCACGCTGGCGCCGGCGCATCAGATGGTGACGCGGACGAGCGGTTTATCGCTGTGGCAGCGTCTGCTCGCCGCATCCAAGCTCAATTATTAAGATTTTGGGACTCGGGCGTTAACTTTTTAGATGACCCGCAGAATCGGATGTTGCAATGAAGGGCAGGGGCAAAGGCAGATGCCTTCGCTGGACGATGGAGACAGGCAGATGAGCATCGAATTTCTTCCGCCGGATGTCGATGAACTGACACCGCGGATCACCGTGATCGGCGTCGGCGGAGCGGGCGGCAACGCCATCGCCAACATGATCAAGGCGGAGGTCCAGGGGGTGGACTTCCTGGTCGCCAACACCGACGCGCAGGCGCTGAAATCCTCGCCGGCCGAGCAGCGCATCCAGCTGGGCGCGAAGATCACCCAGGGGCTGGGCGCGGGCTCGCGGCCCGAGATCGGCCGCGCCGCCGCCGAGGAGACGATCGAGGCGGTCGAGCGCGCGCTTGACGGGGCGCATATGTGCTTCATCGCCGCCGGCATGGGCGGCGGCACCGGCACGGGGGCGGCGCCGGTGATCGCCAAGGCGGCGCGCGACCGCGGCATCCTGACCGTGGGCGTCGTCACCAAGCCGTTCAGCTTCGAAGGCAGCCGCCGGATGAAGTCCGCCGATGCGGGCATCGCCGAGCTGCAGAAGCATGTCGACACGCTGATCGTCATTCCGAACCAGAACCTGTTCCTGATCGCCAATGCCGACACCACCTTCAAGGAAGCGTTCGCCATGGCGGACGAGGTGCTGCAGCAGGGCGTGCGCGGCATCACCGACCTGATGGTGATGCCCGGCCTGATCAACCTCGACTTCGCCGACGTGCGTTCGGTAATGGGCGAGATGGGCAAGGCGATGATGGGCACCGGCGAGGCCGATGGCGACAACCGCGCCATCCAGGCGGCGGAAAAGGCGATCGCCAACCCGCTGCTCGACGGCGTGTCGATGAAGGGCGCCAAGGGCGTGATCATCTCGATCACCGGCGGCGAGGACATGCGTCTGCTCGAGGTCGACGAGGCGGCGAACCATATCCGCGAGCTGGTCGATCCGGACGCCAACATCATCTGGGGCTCGGCGTTCAACGACAATCTGTCGGGCAAGATCCGGGTGTCGGTGGTGGCGACGGGCATCGAGGCCGATGTCTCCACCCAGGCGGAGCCCGCGCGGGTGCTGCCCTTCGCGACGCGCCGCAGCGAGCCGGCCTCCGCGCCGGTGGCCGAGGCGCCCGCCGCTCCGGTGGCCATTCCCGGCTTCAGCATCAATCTGACCCCGCCCGAGCCTGCGGCCGAGGCCGATCCGGTCCAGGAGACGGCCGAGGCGGACGATGCGCTGGAGCTCGATACCGTGGCGGAGCCGGAGCCTGAGGCGGCCGAGGCCGACGAGCTGGTGCTGGGCGAGGACTCGGTCGCGGCGGACGATGAGCCCGTCGCCGAGGGCGAGCCGAAGACCGAAGCGCCGAAGCGCCGCTGGCTCTACAGCGACGACGGCGACGAACCCGTGACCGAAGCGCCCAAGGCGCCGCGCGTCAAGGTCGGCGGCGGCACGCTGTTCGAGCGCATGTCCAACGCGACGCGCGGCGCGACGCGCACCGAGCCTGACGGCGAGGGCATGACCGACATTCCGCGCTTCCTCAACCGTCAGAACAATCAGTGAGCGAATGAAGGGCGGGGCGCGCCGGCTCGTCGCCGGTGCGCCCCGCTCTGCCGCTGCCGTTCAAATCGGACATTTGGCGTTCAGGCGGGGGAGGCTGTAACCAGCCCCACGATGCATATCCGAAAGATTCGTCTGCTCTCCGCCGGCGCGCTGGTGCTCGCGCTGCCCGCCACCTCTCTCCTCGCCCAGGGCACGCCGGGCGAGATCGTCCAGCAGATCAACCCCGAAGCCGACCGGCTGGCGCAGGACATGAAGATCCTCGCCGCCGATCCGAAGAACGTGCCCGCGCTGATCTCCGCCGGACGCGGCGCGCTGGCGATGGGCGATCCCAACGGCGCATTGAGCTTTTTCCTCCGCGCGCAGGACGTGTCGCCGAACAACGGTCAGGCGAAGGCGGGCATGGCGAGCGCGCTGGTCGAGCTCGAACGCCCCGGCGAAGCGCTCAGGCTGTTCGATGAGGCGACGCGCCACGGCGTGGCGGAGGTCGAGATCGCCGCGGATCGCGGGCTCGCTTATGATCTGGTCGGCGATCAGGCGCGGGCGCAGCGCGACTATGCGATGGCGCTGGCGCGCAGGCCCGATGACGAGGTGACGCGGCGCTACGCGCTGTCGCTGGGCATTTCGAACCGGCGCGCCGAGGCGATGGCGCTGCTCGATCCGCTGCTCCGCAAGCAGGATCGCGCCGCCTGGCGGTCGCGCGCCTTCATCCTGGCGATGACGGGAGACGAAGGCGGTGCGGCCAAGATCGCCGAGCAGACGCTGCCGGCGAGCATGGCGCAGATGCTGCGGCCCTATTTCGACAAGCTGGAGGATCTCGACGGCGGCGAGCGCGCCTTCGCGGTGCACTACGGCCATCTGGGCGGCGACGCCGCGCGGCTGGCGCGGCAGAGCGCGCCACGGCCGGCGGGGCCGGTGATCGCCGCCGCCACCGCGCCGCCGCCGCGCCCCGCCGCAGCAGCGCCGACACGCATGGCGAATGCCGACACGAGTCAGCCGACGCGAACCGAGCAGCGCGCGGCCGAACGCACCGCGCGGCAGGCGAGCCGGACCGCCCCTGCTCCTGCCATTGCGCCAGGGCGCGTGGCGGCCCCCACGCCCAGCCCGGCGCCTGCACGAACGGCGACGCCCGCGCCGACGGCGGTGCGCAGCGCGGCCGCGCCGGCCGCCTCATCCACCACGCCCGCACCGACACCGGCCCGAAACGCTTCGCCGCAAACCGTGGCGGCCCAGCAACCGGCGGCGCCCGCCGTGGCATCGCGTCCGACGCCGACACCCGCGCCAACCGCCACGCGGATCGCATCGGCGCCGACCACCGTCTACGGACCGCCGGCCTCTGCAGCCAAGCCGACGTTGCGCGCGGCCGCACCGGCGGCTTCAGCGCCAACACCGTCGCCCGCGCCTGCGCCGCCGGCAACGCGGTCCGCGGCGGTGCCGGCGACGCCGGCCGCCCGCACCGATCTGCTCGCCTCGATCATCGCCGGGATCGATATCCCGCAGGCCGAGCTCGCCGCCCGGCCGGCGGCGTCGCTGGAGGACGTCGCGCGCGTGCAGGCCGAGGAGCGAAGGGCCGCGCGCGCGGCGCGGGCGCGCGAGGAGGCGGCGGCGAAGAAGGCGGCGGAAGCCAAGGCGGCGGCCGATGCGGCCGCGGCGAAGAAGAAGGCGGATGCCGAAGCCGCGGCCAAGAAGAAGGCGGCGCCCGAACGCTATTGGGTGCAGATCGCCACGGGGGCCAATCCGGCGGCGCTGGCGCGCGATTTCAAGAAGATGGTGGCGCGCGCACCGGTGCTCAAAGGCCAGGACGCCTGGACCGCGCGCTTCGGCGGAACGCGGCGGATGCTGGTCGGGCCGTTCGGCTCCGAGCGTGAGGCGATCGCGTTCATGTCCAAGGCCAAGGCGGCGGGCGTCGACGGCTACAACTGGACCAGCCCCGAAGGCGCCGAGGTGGAGAAGCTTCCCCCCGCCTGATCATTGCCGGTGGCGAGGACAGGTCCTAGGTGCGATGTCATGGAACGCCGGACACTTGCCGCCCTTGCCAGCGATCCGGCCGCGAGCCGGGGCCGGCTACACGACGAGGGGACGGAGGCGGTGCGCGGGGGCGTGCGCGACGCCTTCCAGCGCGACCGCGATCGCATCATCCATTCGATCAGCTTCCGCCGCCTGCGCCACAAGACGCAGGTGTTCATGGCGCCCGACGGCGACCATTTCCGCGTCCGCCTGACCCACAGCCTGGAGGTCGCGCAGATCGGGCGCACGGTGGCGCGCGCGCTGGGGCTCAACGAGGACCTGACCGAGGCTTTGTGCCTGGCGCACGATATCGGCCACCCGCCCTTCGGCCATGCCGGGGAGGACGCGCTGCGCGAGGCGCTCGCGGGGCATGGCGGGTTCGATCACAACGGCCACACGCTGCGCGCGCTGACGCGGCTCGAATGTCCGTATCCCGCCTGGCCTGGATTGAACCTCGGTTGGGAGACGCTGGAGGGGCTGGCCAAGCATAATGGCCCGGTCGCCGCGCCGGGCTGGGCGCTGGTCGGCGTCGATGCCGAATGGCCGCTCGACCTGACGCGCTGGCCGAGCCTGGAGGCGCAGATCGCGGCGATCGCGGACGACATCGCCTATGACAATCACGATATCGACGACGGGCTGCGCAGCGGCTTGCTGAGCCTCGACCAGCTGCTGGCGGTGCCGCTCATCGCGCGCGGCTGGAATGCGGTGCGGGCGCGCTATCCGGGGATTTCCGACGATCGGCTGACCGGCGAGCTGACGCGCAGCCAGATCGGCGTGATGGTGAGCGACCTGATCGACGAGACGCGGCGGCGCGTGGCCGCGGCAGGGATCGAGACGGCGGACGATGTGCGCGGCGCCGGGCAGGCGCTCGCCGGCTTTTCCGAGGCGACGGCGGGGGAGGAGCGCGCGCTCAAGCGCTTCATGTACGCCGAACTCTATCACCATCCGCAGCAGACGGCGGCGGCGGAGATGGCGCGCGGCGTGGTGGCGAAGCTGTTCGCCGCCTATGCCGACGATCCCCGCCGCCTGCCGCCCGAATGGCGCGAGCGGCTGCCCGAGGGCGAGCCGCAGCGCAGCCGCCACATCGCCGATTTCATCGCCGGCATGACCGATCGCTACGCCATCGCGCGGCACCGCGAGCATGTCGGCGAGGTCGATCTTCCGGAAGCGTTCTGAACCTGGCATAGTTTTGCGACAATTCAGGCGCATGACAGGCTCAAGAGAGGAGCCGGATCGATGGACGCCACCGCGATTGCCCGCAACCGTTTCGGCCTTGGCGCGCGCGCCGGAGAGGCCGCGCCCAGGGACGCCAAGGCCTGGCTGCTCGACCAGCTCGCCCGATTCGACTCGCGCCCCGCACCGATCGCCAACGCGCCCGGCCGCGCCGAAGCCGCCGGCGAGATCGCCGAATTCTACCGCACGCGCCGCGCCGAACGCCGCGAGCGCAGGATGGAAGCGGCGGACGATGCATCGCCGCAGATGGAGGCGCGCCGCGCCGAGCGGCGCGATGTCCGCGACATCTACGCGCAGTCGGTCGCGGCGCGCGCCAATGCCGCGCTCGCCACCGACACGCCGTTCGTCGAGCGGCTGGTCCATTTCTGGTCGAACCATTTCGCCATCTCGGCGGACAAGCTGCCCGTGGCGGGGCTTGCCGGCGATTTCGAGTTCTCCGCGATCCGCCCGCATGTGCTGGGCAGGTTCGCCGACATGCTGGGCGCGGTCGAGCGGCATCCCGCGATGCTGGTCTTCCTCGATCAGGCGCAATCGATCGGCCCCAACAGCCGCGCAGGGACGCGCGCCGCCGGCCGGGGCCGCAAGCGCGGATTGAACGAGAATCTCGCGCGCGAGATCATGGAGCTGCACACGCTTGGCGTGCGCACCGGATACGGCCAGGCCGACGTCACCGAGTTCGCCCGCGCGATGACCGGCTGGACCGTCGGCGGGATCGGGCGCGGCGTCGCGCGGCGGATCGACGGCGAGCCGGGCGCCTTCCTCTTCGCGCCGCAATTCCACGAGCCCGGCACGCGCACCATCCTGGGCAAGAGCTTCGCGCAAGGCGGCGAGGCGCAGGCGCAGGCGGTGCTGGCCATGCTCGCGACGCATCCGGCGACGGCGCGCCACATCGCGACCAAGCTCGCCCGGCATTTCGCGGGCGACGCGCCGCCGGCGACCTTGGTGGCGAAGCTCGAGGCCGCCTTCCTGCGATCGGGCGGCGACCTGCCGACGGTCTATCGCGCGCTGGTCGACGCGCCAGAGGCGTGGGCGGCAGAGCCGGTCAAGTTCAAGACGCCGTGGGAATGGGCGGTGTCGGCGGGCCGCGCGGTGGGGGCGGAGAGCTTTCCCGCGGGCAATGTCGCGGGATTCATCACCCAGCTGGGCCAGGCCGTATGGCGGCCGGGATCGCCCGCGGGGTTCGACGATATCGCGGCGAGCTGGGCGGGGTCCGACGCGATCATGCGGCGGGTGGAGGCGGCGGGGCGCTTCGCCGGCCGCGCGCGGATGGAGCAGGATGCGCGGACGCTCGCCGCCAGCCTGTTCGGCGACGGGCTGAGCGAGACGACCGGGACGGGGATCGCGCGCGCCGAAAGCCCGGCGCAGGGCCTCGCGCTGCTGCTCGTGTCGCCCGAATTCATGCGGAGGTGAGCATCATGATGGACCGCAGGAACCTGCTGAGGACCGGCGCGATCGGCGCCGCCGCCGCGCTGTTCGCGCCGCGCATCGCCTTTGCCGCGGCGCCGACCGACAAGCGCTTCGTCTTCATCATCCAGCGCGGCGCGGCGGACGGCCTCGGCATCGTCGTGCCGGTGGGCGATCCGGCCTTCGCCGGCCAGCGCGGCGTGCTCGCCGATATCGCCGAGGGCGGGCTCAAGCTCGATTCGACCTTCACGCTGCATCCGATGCTGGCCGAGACGGGCAAGCTCTACGGCGCGAAGCAGGCGCTGTTCGCCCACGCCGTCGCCTCGCCCTATCGCGAGCGGTCGCATTTCGACGGGCAGAATGTGCTGGAGAGCGGCGGCAAGGGCCCCTATGCGCTGAAGGACGGCTGGCTCAACCGGATGCTGGCGCTGCTGCCCGAGGCGGATGCGCGCGCGCTGGCCATCGCCGCGGCGATCCCGCTGGCGCTTCGCGGAACCAGGGAGGTGGCGAGCTATGCGCCCTCCAACCTGCCCGACGCATCGGACGACCTGCTCCAGCGCGTGTCGATGCTCTATCAGGGCGACGCGCAGCTCCACGGGCTGTGGGAACAGGCGCTGGCGACGCGGACGCTGACCGGCGATCTCGCCGCCGACAACGGCCGCAACGCCGCCGCGACCGGCGCGCTCGCGGCGCGGCTGATGGCGCCGGCGAACGGCGCGCGGATCGCGATGATCGAAACCGGCGGGTGGGACACGCATTCGGGGCAGAAGGCGCGGCTGGGCGCGCAGCTGCGCGGGCTCGACGCGATGATCGGCGCGATCCGCACCGGTCTGGGCGCCGAATGGGCCAACACGATGGTGCTGGTCGCGACCGAGTTCGGCCGGACGGTGGCGGTCAACGGCACCAACGGGACCGATCACGGGACGGCGTCGGCGGCGATGCTGCTGGGCGGCGGCGTCAAGGGCGGGCGGGTGATCGCCGACTGGCCGGGGCTGGCGCAGGCGTCGCTCTACGAAGGCCGCGATCTCAGGCCGACGGGCGATCTGGACGGCTTCATCGCCGGGGCGGTGGCGGCGCATTTCGGGCTGGAGCCGGCGCGCGTGCTGCCCACGCTGTTCCCCCAATCGACCGCCGCGCAGCCGGTGGAGGGACTGGCCTAAAGATCCTCCCCCTGCGAAGCAGGGGGAGGGGGACCGTTCGCCGAAGGCGAATGGTGGAGGGGGGATCGCCACAAGCACCGCGTTCGGGGCGCCCCCTCCACCGCACTTCGTGCGGTCCCCCTCCCCCGCTTCGCGAGGGAGGAATAGCAGGATTGCAAGCCTTGCAATCATCGGCGAGCCTCCGGGCGGAGGGAGAAATCCATGCTGCTGACCGCCGCCATCATCATCGCCGCGCTGGGAAGCGGGCTGATCGCCGGGCTGTTCTTCGCCTTCTCCACATTCGTGATGCAGGCGCTGGCGCTGCGTCCGCCGGCCGAGGGGATGGCGGCGATGGTGTCGATCAACCGCGTCATCCTGCGATCGCTGTTCATGCCGGTATTCTTCGGCACGGCGATCCTGGGCATCGCGTTGGCGATCTACGCGCTGATCGTGCCGATGCCGGCATCGCCCTGGCTGATCGCCGCGGCGCTCGTCTACCTGCTCGCCAATATCGTGGTGACGATGGTGTGGAACGTGCCGCTCAACACCGCGATCGACCGCGCCGATCCGGCGGCGGACAATAGCGCGCTATGGGCGCATTATGTCGATCGCTGGACAAGGTGGAACCATGTCCGCACCATTGCCTGCCTCGCCGCCGCGGGCTTGTTCATCGTCGCGCTGATAGACTAGAGGCCGGCCTTCCCTGACTGGAAGTGCCCGTGACGCTCTACACCCGCTTTGCCGCCCATCTGAACGCCGCGCTCGATGCGCTGACCGCGAACGGCACGCTGCCCGAGGGGCTCGATCGCCGCAACGTGACGGTGGAGCCGCCGCGCGACGCCGGCCATGGCGACCTCGCGACCAACGCGGCGATGGTGCTGGCCAAGCCCGCCGGCACCAATCCGCGCGCGCTCGCCGAGGCGATCAAGGCCGAGCTGGAGAAGGTGGGCGAGATCACGGCCATTGCCGTCGCGGGGCCGGGCTTCATCAACCTGACGCTCAGCGACGACGCCTGGCGCGGCGAGATCGCGACGATCGCGGAAGCCGGCGGCGATTACGGCCGCTCGGCGAGCGGCAGGGGCGTGCGGGTCAATGTCGAATATGTCTCGGCCAACCCGACGGGGCCGATGCACATGGGCCATTGCCGCGGCGCCGTGGTGGGCGATGCGCTGGCCAACCTGCTCGAATTCGCCGGGCACGAGGTGACGCGCGAATATTATGTCAACGATGCGGGCGGGCAGGTCGATGTGCTCGCGCGGTCGGCGCACCTGCGCTACCGCGAGGCGCTGGGCGAGGATATCGGCGATATCCCGGAAGGGCTGTACCCGGGGGATTATCTCAAGCCGGTCGGACGCGCGATCGCCGAAGAGTTCGGCGATCGCTATGCCGCCAAGCCCGAAGCCGACTGGCTGGCGCTGTTCCGCGAGATCGCGGTCGCGTCCATGCTGGAGCTGATCAAGGAAGACCTCGCGCTGCTCGGCATCCATCACGATCTTTTCGCCTCGGAAGCCGCGGTGCAGGCGGCGAACAAGCCCGAGGCGGCCGAGGAATGGCTGCGCGCGCGCGATCTGGTCTATGACGGCGTGCTCGAAGCCCCCAAGGGCGAGACGCCCGAGGATTGGGAACCGGTGGTGCTGCCGCTGTTCCGCTCGACCAAATTCGGCGACGATTCCGACCGGCCGATCCGCAAGTCCACCGGCGAATGGACCTATTTCGGCGCGGACATGGCCTATCACTACCAGAAGGCCGAAAGCGCCGACCAGCTGATCGACATCTGGGGCGCGGACCATGCCGGCACGGTCAAGCGCATCCAGGCGGCGGTGGCGGCGCTGACCGAGGGGCGGACGCGCTTCGACGTCAAGCTGATCCAGATGGTGCGGCTGCTGCGCGGCGGCGAGCCGGTCAAGATGTCCAAGCGCGCGGGCAATTTCGTCACGCTGGCGGACGTCGTGCGCGAAGTGGGCAAGGACGTGGTCCGTTTCACCATGCTGACGCGCAAGGCCGATGCGCAGATGGATTTCGACTTCGCCAAGGTGGTGGAGGCGTCGAAGGACAATCCGGTCTTTTACGTCCAGTACGCCCATGCGCGCATCCGCTCGCTCAACCGGCGCGCGGCGGAGGCGGGAATCGTGGTTGACGCGCCGGCCGATCTGTCCCTGCTCGGGACAGCCGATCTGGCGCTGGCCAAGCTCGCCGCCCAGTTTCCGCGCACCGTGGAGGGCGCGGTGCAGGCGCGCGAGCCGCACAGGATCGCCTTTTATCTCTATGACTTGGCTGCCGCTTTCCATGCGCTGTGGAACATGGGCAATGATGATCCTGCGCGGCGTTTCCTGCTGACCGACGACCATGACGTGACGCGCGCACGCCTGTTCTTGGCCAACGCCGTCGCGCAGGTTATCCGTAACGGCCTGGCCGTCATGGGGGTGACGGCGGTCGAGGAGATGCAGTGATGACCGATATGGGCCGCGACGAGATGGAGTTGCGCGACGAGGATCGGCTGCCATGGCTCGAACCCGCAGAGGAGATCGAGGAGGAGGAGGGCATCTCCCCGGCCAAGCTGGTGGCGTTCGTCATCGCCGGGCTGGTCGCGATCGGCGTCGTCATCGGCGGCATCTACTGGTGGCAGGGGCGTCAGGCCGGGCTCGCCGGCGGCCAGGGCGAGCTGATCGCCGCGCAGGAGGGCGACTATAAGGTCAAGCCGGACCAGCCGGGCGGCATGACCGTCGACGGCAAGGGCGACACGCAGTTCGCCACCTCGGCGGGCGAGGCGCCCAAGGGCGCGATCGATCTCGACGCGCTGCCCGAGGCGCCGGTGGAGCGCGGCGCGGCGGCGCCGGCCGCGCAGCCCAAGGCGCCGCCCGCTCAGGCCAAGGCGGAGGCGGTGGCCAAGGTGCCGGAATCGGGCGGCCGGCTCGCCGCCAAGGCGCCGACCGCGCAGCCGGGCGCGCCCGCGCGCACGCCGGCGGGCGGGGTGCTGGTCCAGCTCGGCGCGTTCAGCTCGGAAGCCGCCGCGAACAAGGCGTGGGACCGGCTGTCGAAGCGTTTCGCCTTCCTCACGCCGCTGACCAAGGCGGTGGAATCGACCAAGGTGGCGGGCGCCACCCTCTATCGCCTGCGCGCCGCCGCGGGATCGAGCGAGCAGGCGCGCGAAGTCTGCGGCAAGCTGAAGGTCGGCGGCGAGAACTGCATGGTGGTGGGGTGATCTAAATTCCTCCCTCGCGAAGCGGGGGAGGGGGACCACGCGTAGCGTGGTGGAGGGGGAAAGCCGCGCGCGACACCGTTTACGGCGAGCCCCCTCCACCACCGCTCTCCGAGCGGCGGTCCCCCTCCCCGTGCCGGGGAGGATTGTTTGCGGCACGGCCTGCGCTAAAACCCGGACATGACCCCCGCCATTTTCGGCCTGTCCGGCCCCGCGATCACCCCCGACGAACGCGCTTTCTTCACCGAGGCCGATCCGGCGGGCTATATCCTGTTCGGCCGCAACGTCTCCGACCGGGATCAGATGCGCGCGCTGACCGACGACCTTCGGTCGCTCCACGGGCGTGATGACCTGCCGATCCTGATCGACCAGGAGGGTGGCCGCGTTGCGCGGATGAAGGCGCCGGTCTGGCCCGAATTCCCGCCGGGGCCGCGCTTCGACGCGCTCTACGAGATATCGCCGATGGCGGCGATCGAGGCGGCGCGGACCAATGCGCGCGCGATCGCGCACATCCTGGCCGAGGTCGGCGTGACGGTCGATTGCCTGCCGCTGCTCGACGTGGCGACGCCCTCGACGCACGCGATCATCGGCGATCGCGCGCTGGGCAGGGAGCCCATGCGCGTCGCGGCGATGGGTCGGGCGATCCTGGACGGCTTGCGCAGGGGCGGGGTGGTCGGCGTGGTCAAGCATATGCCGGGGCATGGCCGGGCGCTGGTCGACAGCCATATGGAGATGCCCCATGTCGATGCGAGCGCGGAGGAGCTGGAGAGTGATCTCGCCCCCTTCGTCGCGCTCAACCGGGCGCCCATGGGGATGACCGCGCACCTGCTCTACCGCGCGTGGGACGCGGACAATCCCGGAACGCTCTCGCCGGCCGTGGTGCAGGATATCATCCGCGGGCGGATCGGCTTCGACGGCCTCTTGATGACCGACGATATCGACATGAAGGCGCTGTCGGGCTCGGCCGGCGAGAAGGCGGTGCGCGCCCTCGCCGCCGGGGTGGACGTGGTGCTCGATTGCTGGGGGCGGATGGACGAGATGCAGGACATCGTCCGTCGCTGCCCGCCGATGACCGGTCGGGCGCGCGAACGGCTCGACCGGGCGATGGCGACGATCGCCGACGGCCGCGAGGAGGCGGATTTCGCCGAGCTCGTCGCCAGGCGCGATGCATTGCTGGCGGCGGCGTGAGCGACGCCGACGCCCTGACGATCGATATCGAGGGGTGGGAGGGGCCGCTCGACCTGCTGCTGGCGCTGGCGCGCACGCAGAAGGTCGATCTGCGCGAGATCTCGATCCTCGCGCTGGTCGAGCAGTATCTCGGCTATATCCAGGAGGCGCGGTCGCTCAAGCTGGAGATCGCCGCCGATTATCTCGTCATGGCGGCGTGGCTCGCCTATCTCAAGTCCGGCCTGCTGCTGCCGCGCGATCCCGAGGTCGAGCCCAGCCCTGAGGAACTGGCGCTGCGCCTGCAGCTCCGCCTCGAACGCCTCAACGCGATGCGCGAGGCGGGGGCGCGGCTGATGGCGCGCGACCGGATCGGCCGCGACGTCTTCCTGCGCGGCGCGCCGGAGGGCCTCCGCACCCTGCGCAAAGCACATTGGCAAGCCGAAATCTACGACCTAATAGCCGCCTATGGCCGCGTCTCGGCGCGCACGCGGCCGGTGATGCATGTCGTGGCGAGCCGCGAGGTGATGACGCTGGAGGCGGCGATCGAGCGCGTGTCGCGGCTGGTCGGCAGCGCGATCGAGTGGACCGCGATTCAAGCGTTCCTGCCCGAAGGCGCGACACCGCAGCTGCGCAAATCGGCGCTTGCGTCGAGCTTCCTCGCCGTGCTGGAGTTGGCGCGGCAGGGGCGGGTGGAGCTCAAGCAGAAATCGCCCTTCGCGCCGCTCTACCTGAAGGTCGCGTCGTGAACCCGGCCGACGAACTGGCGCGCGCGGTGGAGGCGGTGCTGTTCGCCGCCTCAGAGCCGCTGACGGTACACGATATCGCCGCACATGTCGGCGAGGGCTTCGACGTTCGCGCGGTGCTCGAACGGCTGGAGGCCGAATATGCGGGGCGGGGCGTGGTGCTGGTGCGGCGCGGCGAGCGCTGGCATTTCGAGACAGCGGCCGACCTGGCGC
This sequence comes from Sphingomonas gilva, assembly GCF_003515075.1. Lineage (GTDB taxonomy): Bacteria > Pseudomonadota > Alphaproteobacteria > Sphingomonadales > Sphingomonadaceae > Sphingomonas > Sphingomonas gilva. The sequence continues at coordinate 272,359 of NZ_QWLV01000002.1, read as the reverse complement.
ACGTCCTGCGCCGCGAGCGCGAGGAAGCGAGGAAGCTGAGCCGCGCGGGAATCGAGACCCTTGCGATCATCGCCTATCACGAGCCGGTCAGCCGCGCCGAGATCGAGGCGATCCGCGGGGTGCAGATCTCCAAGGGGACGCTCGACGTGCTGATGGAGGCGGGGTGGGTGCGGCCCGCCGGGCGCCGCGAATCGCCGGGGCGCCCGCTGACCTATGCGACCACGCCGGAATTCCTCGCGCATTTCGGCCTCGCCAGCCGCCGCGACCTGCCCGGCATCGACGATCTGCGCGCCGCCGGGCTGCTCGATCCGGTCGATCTCGCTTTTGAGGAACTGGCGGTGGAATCTGCCGGCGAGAACGCCTAGATAGGGCGCGCGTACAGGAGATTCTTCGAAATGGGCGGTTTGAGCATCTGGCATTGGCTGATCGTCGGGATCATCGTGCTGCTCTTGTTCGGCAAGGGCCGCTTTTCCGACATGATGGGCGATGTCGCCAAGGGCATCAAAAGCTTCAAGAAGGGCATGACCGAGGAGGACGAGGCGGCGCAGAAGCCGGCCCCTCGCATCGAGGCGCAGGAGGCCGCCCGCCCGGCCAGCGAGACCGTGATCACCCCCGTGGCGGAAGAGCAGAAGACCCCCCGCTAAGCTCCGCGCCGGAGCGCATCGATGCTCGATTTCAACATTTCAGAGATGGCCATCGTCGCGCTGGTCGCGCTGCTGGTCATCGGCCCCAAGGACCTGCCCAAGGCGATGCGCGTGGTCGGCCACTGGGTCGGCCGCGCGCGCGGTGTCGCGCGTCAGTTCCGCCAAGGCTTCGACAATATGGTTCGCGAGGCCGAGCTCGAGGAAATGGAAAAGAAATGGGCGGCGGAAAATGAGCGGATCATGCGCGAGCACCCGATGCCCGCGCCCGAGCATCCGATGGTGGCGACCGCCGATGATGGCGAAGCCGCCGACGTTGCCGCCGAGCGCGCTTCCGACGAGGCGGATCAGGGCGGTCCGCCGCCGCAGATGACGCCGCGGCCGTGACCGAAGACGCCGAGATCGACCAGAGCAAGGCGCCGCTGCTCGATCATCTGATCGAGCTTCGCCGGCGGCTGCTCTATAGCATATTAGCGCTGGCGGCATGCTTCGGCGTCTGCTTCTATTTCGCCCAGCCGATCTTCGGTTTCCTGGCGCAGCCGCTGCTGGCGGCGGGGCAAGGCAAGCTGATCTACACGCAGATTTTCGAGGCCTTCTTCGTGCAGGTGAAGGTCGCCTTCTTCGCGGCGCTGATGCTCGCTTTCCCGATCATCGCCAACCAATTGTGGCAGTTCGTCGCCCCCGGTCTCTACCGGCGCGAACGGCGGGCGCTGCTGCCCTTCCTGCTGGCGACGCCGCTGCTGTTCACTCTGGGCGCGGCGCTCGCCTATTATATCGCGATCCCCACCGCGCTTAAATTCCTGCTGAGTTTTCAGGGGGATATCGGCGGGGTGCAGCAGGAGGCGATGCCGGCGATCGGCAATTATCTGTCGTTCGTCATGCAATTCCTGTTCGGTTTCGGGGTCAGCTTCCTGCTGCCGGTGCTGCTGATGCTGCTCGAACGCGCCGGCATCGTCACCAGGCGGCAGCTCATTTCCGGACGGCGCTACGCTATCGTCGGGGCGTTCGCGATCGCGGCGGTGCTGACCCCGCCCGATATCGGATCGCAGTTCCTCCTCGCGATCCCGCTGGTGCTGCTCTACGAATTGTCGATCATCGGCATCTGGTTCACCGAGCGTAAGCGTAAGCGGGAGGTCGCGAAGGAGGCATGAGCGGCATCGTCGTGACCGCGGCGAACGCGATGCGCGCGCGCGACCAGGCCGACGACCCGTTTCCGCCGCGCGCCGGTTGCGCGGTCGAGCCGCTGATCGAAGCGGCGGAGATGTTTCCCGAGCTCGAACGGCTGGCGCTGGAGGCGACCGAGCATGTCTGGCTGGCCTTTCGCATCTTCGATCCCGCCACAAGGCTCCATTCGGGCGAGGCGAAGGCGCTGGGGCTCGCCGACTGGGGCGAACTGATCGGGCATATCGCCGGCAAGGGCGTCGCCGTCAGGATCATGCTCGCCGATTTCGAGCCGGTGATGGCCGATTATCTCCACGCCGGATCGTGGCGCGCCTTCCGCCGGCTGAAAGCGCTGCAGGAGGCCGAGGACGGCCGCGTGCAGGTGATGGTCATCGAGCATGCCGGCGAGATCGGCTGGGCCTGGCGGCAACTGCTGCGTCTGCCGCTGAGGAGCAAGACCAGGAGGGTGATCGCCGCAGTGCTGGCGGAGGAGGGCGCGATCGATGCGCGGCCGGGGCTGTGGCGCAACGTCAGATGGGAAGGGGCGAAGGCGCTGGGCTGGAAGGCGTCGGCGCCGCCGCGGCTTTGGCCCGCGACGTTCCATCACAAGTTCGCGCTGTTCGACGGGCGGACCGCGATCGTCGGTGGGATCGACGTCAACAACCGGCGATACGACGATGCCGATCACGATCAGCGTGCCGATCAGACCTGGCACGACATCTCCTGCCGGCTGACCGGACCCGTCGTGGCCGATGCGGCGCGGCACTATGCCCGGCTGTGGAACAGCGAGGCGCCGCGCGCCAAGGAGATCGCCGAATATTGGAGCGAGGGCGCGCCTGAGGCCATCGCCCTGGGTGAGATCGGACCGCTCGCCGAACCCGACACGGATCTGGCCGAAACCGGATCGGCGACCGCGCAACTGCTGCGGACGCGATCCTGCCGCAATGATTCCGCGTTCGCATTCGGTCCGCACGCCAATGTTCGCGAACTGAAGGCGGCGCATGCGCTGCTGTTCGGCTCGGCGCGAAAGCGGCTGTATGTCGAAGCGCAGTTCTTTCGTTCGAATGACGCCGCGCGCTGGCTGGCAGCCGCGCTCAAGGCCAGTCCGGCGCTGGAGGTGATCATCCTGATCGCCAACACGCCTGAGGAAATCGCTTTCGAGGGTCAGGGCAGCAACCCGGCGCACCGGCACGGCGAATATCTGCAGGCGCGCGCGCTGAAGCGTGTCGTAAAGGCCGGTGGCGCGGAGCGGGTGGGGCTGTTCACGCTCGCGCGCGATGCGAGGGCCAAGGGCAAGGAGCGCGAATTCGCCGAGGATCGCGGAACCGCATTCGGATCCGGCCTGATCCATATCCATTCAAAGCTGGTGATCGCCGACGACGATGCCGTGCTGCTGTCGTCCGCCAACATCAACGGGCGCAGCTTCGAATGGGACACCGAGCTGGGCGTGCTGTGGCAGCAGCCGGGCGAGGCGATCGCGCGATTCCGCGGCGAGCTGTGGCAGGCGCTGAGCCAAGGCGAACTCGATGAAAAGGCGAGCCTCGCCGATTGGCAAAAGCTCGCCTTTTCGAATGCCCGGCGCGATCCCGAAGACCGCGCCGGCTTTGTCATTCCCTACCAGATCGGCCGGGCGCGCCGCTTTGGCCGTCCGGCCTGGTTTGTGCCCGACGATCTGGTCTAAAGATCAATCGGCGGCGTCGGAGACGGTTTCGCCGACCGACTGCACGTCTTCGCCCGCGCCTTCGACGGTGTTGCAGGCGGATACGAGGATGGCGGCCGAAATCATGGCGACGCCCAGAAACTTGCGAAGCATATCAATTTCTCCCGAGTACTCGCGCAAATGCGCAAAGGGTGCGACGCGCGAACGGAAGATTCGTTCCGTCTGCGCACCGTCTTTTGGCAGGGGCTACCAGCGAAACAAATTGGGCCCGGAGAGCCGCCTGGGGGGATGGCGGTTCGTCCGGGCCCGTGTTCTGGACAGCGAGAGCGGGGGGGCAAAAGGTCGCTGTCCGAAAGTCAAAACGGCGATCTCGATCAGCGGTTCCACCGGCGCGATAAAAAAATCATGTTTGATTCATTTTTTGTCAGTCGCGCGCGACATAGCCGATTTCCACCGCGAAACGTCCCCGCTCCGGATCCTGCGAGAGCGGTGACCGTAGTTGGCGGCCCAGACCCTCGATCACGCGGGCGACGCTGCCGGCCATGTGTTTCGTCAGGCGGCTATTCGCTTGAAGCGCGGGGGATCGAACGGCCAGTTCGGCGCGCCCGGGCAGATCGACCGATCGGAGCGTGATCGCCAGCGTAGCCGATGGATCGACCTGCATCGCCAGCTCGATCAGCTCGGTGACGAGGAACGACACCGCGACCGCCGTATCCTGCGTGACGTAAAGCGATTCGAGCTCAAGCATGATCTGCATCCGCGCCGATCCCTCAGGCGCGGTCGCGCGGATGTTCGAGGCAAGCTCGCCCAGCACCGACCGCAGGTTCAGCCCGCGATTGACCTCCTGTTCGGCGAAATAGTTGCGGTGGACCACCGAAAGCGCATCGACCCGACGCTGGATCGAGGCGTAGGCGCGCACCGCCTCCGCACCCTTTGCGCCGCGCGCATGCAGATTGATCAGGCTGGAGATGACCTGCAGGTTGTTCTTGACGCGGTGGTGCACCTCGCGCGTCAGCCGCGTCTGGTGTTCGAGGCCGCGCGCCAGATCGGCTTCATGGTCGGCGACGATCGCGGTGATGCGGCGGAAGGTTTCGCCGAGTTCCTGGAGCTCGACCGCGGGCGTGCGCGAATCGGGGGGCGGGGTGAAGCTTTCGCCGGGGCGGTAGGCGACCAGCTCGCGCCGCAGCCGCTTCAGCGGGGCGAGAAGCAACCGGTCGGTCACCAGCCACGCAATCGCCGCGGCGGCGAACCACATCAGCAGCGGCGCGATCAGCGCGACGATCTCGGGGGCGGTCAGCGGCACGCGGCTGAGGCTCATCTCCGCATTCAGATCCCCCACGCCGAGCGGGACCGAAATATGCTCCTCGCGCGAGAAGGGCCCGAACTGCGCGGTGTCGCGCAAGGCCAGGCGGCTTTCGCCGGATACCACGGAAAGCCGATAGCCGGGCATCATGCCCGTGGGGCGCCCGACACTGGCAAGCAGCACGAGCGGAAAATACGCCTTGGCGACGACCGAACGGTCGTCCGACCGCACAGCCAAGAGCAGACCTTCGTTGGGAACGATGCGGCTGACGATGTCGCCCGACGCGCCGGCCTCGCCCGGAAAACTGGGTGCGAAACGTTCGCCGCAGAGCGCGGTCTGGCCGCGATGGCCGATCGAGAAGCGGGCATCGCGGCTGGTCTGCACCGCAAGGATGCTGCGCACCCGATCGCAGCTCTCCGCATTGCCGGGATCGGCCGCGAGCACATTGGCGGCAGTGCGCAGCGCGCCCATGTCGCCGACCAACTCGATCGAGAGGGCGCGCGCGCTTTCGGTAGCGGCGACGCGGAGCAGCGCGCGGCGTTCGACATCGGCGGTGCGGGTGGATTGCAGCGTCGCGATCAGCGCGATCATCCCCAGCGGCAGCAGCGCCAGCACGAGGATGAGGAACATCTTGAGCCCGGTGGCGAGCCGGGCGGGATCACGCAGGGTGCGCGGATCGGTCATAGCGGGGTCGGCGCGCGCCACGGCGCCGCGATCAGCCCAGCTTGGAGAGCAGGTCGAGCATCTCCGGCGGGACCGATTCGTCTACCGTTTTCTGATACACGGAGCGCAGCGCAGCCCCCATGTCCTGATCCTTGGAATGGACTTTCTTGCCGGCGGTCTTGCGGGTCATTTCAGTTTTTTGATTCTTTTCCGAACTCAACGCACTTCCCCCTGGACCCCCGATACAGCCTTACCTTGCGCTCCGAACTCCGGCCAATCCGGCCCTTCTGGGTGGGGCGATAATGGCCGAGGGTGGTGATGGAAACAAAAAACCGCGTCGTTTGTTCCATCCATCATGCGTCCTTCGGGCGCCGGGGGACGTGTGCCGCAGCGCGGGTTGCTTTCACCGACCACCGGACCCAAAAGGCCGCAATGTTTCGGAGGAGTAATTACCCGTCATGTCGTTAGGCCAGCAGCTTGCCCCCCATTTGCCCTTCCTCCGCCGCTATGGCCGCGCGCTGACCGGCAGCCAGACCCATGGCGACGCCTATGTTCGCGCTACGCTGGAGGCGATCGTCGCAGCGCCCGACGAGTTCCCGCGCGACGTCGATCCGCGGCTGGCGCTTTACCGCATGTTCCAGGGCATCTGGAACTCGACGAACCTGGACCAGGGCGGTGACGAGGGTGGAGGAGACGATGCCGAGTCGATCGCGCGCGCGCGTCTCGCCCGGATGACGCCGATGTCGCGTCAGGCGCTGCTGTTGACCGCGATGGAGGGCTTCACGCCCGAGGACACCGCCTATCTGATCGAGACCGACGCGGACGAGGTCGACGAGCTTGTCGCCGAGGCGCTCCGCGAGATCGAGAACCAGACCCGCGCGCGGGTGCTGATCATCGAGGACGAGCCGATCATCGCGATGGATATCGAGACCATCGTCCGCGATCTGGGCCATGAGGTGACCGGCGTCGCGGTGACGCGCGACGAGGCGGTGGCGCTGGCGATGGAGGACCGGCCGGGCCTGGTGCTCGCCGACATCCAGCTGGCCGACGACAGCTCGGGCATCGACGCGGTGAAGGATATTTTGGGTGAGTTCCGAGTGCCCGTGATCTTTATCACGGCGTTCCCCGAGCGGCTGCTGACCGGCGAGCGGCCCGAGCCGACCTTCCTGATCACCAAGCCGTTCCAGCGCTCCACCGTGAAGGCGGCGATCGCCCAGGCGCTGTTCTTCGACGAAACCACGGTCCCCGCCGCGTGAGGACACACCCCAGACGGGAGACGAACGATGCATGACGAAAATGGCGAGACCCATGTCTCCACCGACGAGGCGCGGGCAGGCGCGACGCCGCACATGACCCGCTATATCCTCGGCATATCGCTGGTCGCGATCATCGTGCTCTTCGCGATCGTGCTGATGATCTGACGAGCGGCATCTGCATTTCATTTCAACGTCTGGCCAAATGCGACCGGCGCACCTATCTTCGCGATCGGTGCCGCCGGTACGGGCCCTGTATTCTTGACGGAGCGTATGACCGACAGCCAACCCACCCGGATTGACGACGACGAGGATGACGAGGCGGCGCGCGAGGAGATCCCGCACACCCCGCTTTCCGACGACGAGTTCAAGGCGCAGCTGGCGCTGGTCATCCCGCATCTGCGCGCATTCGGTCGTTCGCTGTCGGGCAGCCGCGACCTGGCCGACGATCTGGTGCAGGAAACGCTGCTCAAGGCCTGGGCGGCGCGGCTGCGCTTCCAGGCCGGGACCAACATGCGCGCCTGGACCTTCATCATCCTGCGCAACCTCTATCTGAGCCAGATGCGCCGATCGCGCTTCAAGGGCGAATGGGACGATCTGGTCGCGGAGCGGCTGCTCGCCGCGCCGGCCAGCCAGGACCGTCACGTCGAGCTGGGCGACATGCAGCGCGCGCTGCTCCACCTGCCGCAATCGCAACGCGAAGCGCTGATCCTGGTGGGCGCGGGCGGCTTCGCCTATGAGGAGGCGGCCGAGATTTGCGGGGTCGCGGTCGGCACGATCAAGAGCCGCGTCGCGCGCGGGCGCACGGCGCTGGAAGCGATCATGGCGGGGAATGAGCTCTCCGCGCGATCCGACCAGGCGGCGCAGGACAAATCCGCGCTCGACACGATCATGGACGAGGTCGAGGAACTCAGCCGTCCGCGCTGAGCGTCAGGCGGTGGCGCGGAGCCTTTCGAGCATGCGCTGCATGTCGCAAGGCAGGTCTTCGAGCGCGCGGAACGTGTCGCGCAACGCGTTGCCGACGCCAGCACTGGGCTGGGGCGAATCGACCATCATGCGCGTGGCGCGCCGGGCATTCGAGTTCGGCTCAGAAGACATCATAGGTTACAACGCCTTGTGAGACCGATGGTTGCTGCAGTTCGTCGCGTCTGGCGGCCATGTGGCATAACCGCGTCATGACTCCGGCCCTTGATGATTCGCGGCGCGCAGCGATGGCGGATGCGCTGCAACGCGCGGAACGGCACGCGCCCTTTCTGGCCAACCTCATCGGGCGAGAGGCGGATCTCGCCGCCGAGCTCGCCGCGCGGGGACCCGACATCGCCGCGTTGCTGGCGCCTTTCGAGGGCGAGGTCGCGCGCACCCTGCGGGTCCGGCGCAGGCGGCTGGCGCTGGCGCTGGCGATCGGCGATCTCGCCGGGCTGCTCGACTTCGAGACGGTGACGCAGGCGCTGTCCGATTTCGCCGATGCGGCGCTCGACACCGCGATCCGCACCGCCATCGCAGAGCGCTATCCCGACGCCGAGCCGAGCGGGTTCGTCGCGATCGCCCTGGGCAAGCATGGCAGCCGCGAACTCAATTATTCGTCGGATATCGATCCGATCTTCCTGTTCGATCCCCAGACGCTGCCGCGCCGCGAACGGGAGGAGCCGGCGGAGGCGGCGGTACGGATCGGCAAGCGGGTGGTCGAGCTGCTGCAGGCGCGCGACGGCGACGGCTATGTGCTGCGGGTCGATCTGCGGCTGCGGCCGTCCCCCGAGGCGACGCCGATCGCGCTGCCGATCGGCGCGGCGATCGCCTATTATGAATCGCAGGCGCTGCCGTGGGAGCGCGCCGCCTTCGTCCGTTCGCGCGCGGCGGCGGGGGATATCGCGCTGGGCGAGCATTTTCTGGCGACGGTGCAGCCCTTCATCTGGCGGCGCGCGCTCGATTTCGGCGCGATCGGCGAAATCCGGGGCATTTCGAGGCGCATCCGCGCGCACCACGCGCAAGGCCAGGCGCTGGGGCCGGGCTACGACCTGAAGCGCGGACGCGGCGGCATCCGCGAGGTCGAGTTCTTCACCCAGATCCACCAGCTGATCCATGGCGGCCGCGAGCAAGGGCTGCGCGTGCCGGCGACGCTCGACGCGCTGGCGGCGCTCAGCGCGGCCGGCCGGATCGACGGCGCGGACGCCGCCGCATTGGCCGACGCGTACCGCGTTCACCGGACGATCGAGCACCGGCTGCAGATGGTCGATGACCGCCAGACGCACAGTCTGCCCGAGCAAGCGGAGCGGATCGACAATGTCGCGCGGCTGCACGGGATCGACGACGGCGCGGCGCTGATCGGGCTGCTCCGCCCGCATGCCGAGCGCGTCGGCGCGATCTACGATTCGCTCGACGAGCAAGCGGAGCCGCGGCTTTCAGGCGACGCCGACGCGCTGGAGACGATGCTGGCGGGCGCTGGGTTCGAAGACCCGTCAGCCGCGCGGGCGCGGATCGAGAGCTGGCGACAGGGCCGTGCGCCGGCGCTCAGGAGCCCTGCCGCGCAGGAGGCGCTGGAGGCGATGCTGCCGCGGCTGCTGGCGGCCCTGGGCGCGGGGCCGGCGCCCAATGCCGCGCTCAACCGGCTCGACGACATGCTCCGGCGGCTGCCCAGCGCGATCAACTTCTTCCGGCTGATCGAGGCGCGCCCGGCGCTCGCCCGGCTGCTCGGCGAGGTGCTGGCGCACGCGCCGACGCTGGCCGATGCGCTCGGGCGGCGGAGCGAGCTGCTCGACGGCCTGATCGACGCCACCGCGCTCGAAGGCGTCGGCGATGTCTCGCAACTGGCGGCGGAGATGCAAGGACCTGGCGATTACCAGGCGCTGCTCGATCACGTTCGCCGGACGGTGAACGAGAAGCGTTTCGCCCTGGGCGTGCAGATCGTCGCGGGGGCGAGCGATCCGCTCGACGTGTCGGCGGGCTATTCGCGCGTCGCCGAAGCGGCGATCGAGGTGCTGGCGAGCGCGACCGTCGCCGAGTTCGTCGGCGCGCACGGCCGCGTCCCGGACAGCGAGCTGGCGATCATCGCGCTGGGGCGGCTGGGCGGCGGCGCGCTGACGCACGCCTCGGATCTCGACCTGGTCTATGTCTTCACCGGCGATCATGGCGCGACGTCCGATGGGGCCAAGCCGCTCGGCGCGGTGCATTACTATAACCGGCTGGCGCAGCGCGTTTCGGGCGCGCTGTCGGTGCCGACCGCGGCGGGGCCGCTCTACGAGATCGATACGCGGCTGAGGCCCTCCGGCGCGCAAGGGCCGCTGGCGGTCAGCCTCGACGCGTTCGCGCTCTATCAGCGCGAAAGCGCCTGGACGTGGGAGCATATGGCGCTGACGCGCGCGCGGCCGGTGTTCGGATCGGCGGCGGCGCGCGGCGCGATCCAGGCGATCATCGACGAGGTGCTGCTGCAGCCGCGCGACAATGTCCGCGCCGATGCCGCCGAAATGCGCGCCGAGATGATGAAGCACAAGCCGCCGCGCGGCGATTTCGACGCCAAGCTGCTGCTCGGCGGGCTGGTCGACCTGGAGTTCGCGGTGCACGTCACGCAACTCGAGCGGCTGACCGGGTTCGATCCCGATCTGGCGCGCGCGATCGATGCGCTGGTCGCCCAGGATGCGCTGCCGGCGGCGATGCGCCCGGCGCACGATTTCCTGACGCGGCTGCTCGTCACGCTGCGGCTGGTCGCGCCCGACGCCGAGGCGCCGCCGCCCGCGACGGCGGCGCTGGTCGCGCGCGCGTGCGGGCTGGCCGACTGGGATGCGCTGGTTGCGCGGCTCGACGCGACGCGGCAAGCGGTGAGCGCCTGCTGGCACGCATTGCAACCGGAGAACGAAGATGCCGCTGAGTGAAGGAGACCGTCTGCCCGCGCTGATGCTGACCGGAGCCGATGGCGAGACGATCGACCTGGCCAAGCTCCGCGGCAAGCCGCTGGTGCTGTATTTCTATCCCAAGGCCGACACGCCGGGCTGCACGCGCGAGGCGCAGGATTTCAGCGAGCTCGCGCCCGCATTCGCCAAGGCGGGCGCGGCGGTGATCGGCGTGTCGCGGGACGAGCCGAAGAAGCTCGCCAAGTTCAGCGGCAAGTACGACTTGACCGCGCGGCTGGCGAGCGACGCCGGCGAGCTGAGCGACGCCTTCGGCTTCTGGGGCGAAAAGAGCATGTATGGCCGCACCTTCATGGGCATGGAGCGGGCGACGGTGCTGGTCGATGCCGATGGCCGGATCGCGCGCATCTGGCGCAAGGTGAAGGTGCCCGGCCACGCCCAATCGGTGCTGGACGCCGTAGCGTCGCAATGATTCGAATCGGGCGGATTTCCTTAAGGTTCCGTTACTTTTCGCCAGGCCTCAACGACTCAACGCATCGTCCCCCCGGTCCAACGCGCGAACGGCCCGCGCGACTTGCCTATTGTGCCAAAGCGTAACATTCCACGCTCGACAGCGCGGAGGGGCATCCAAGCTGCAAATAACCCTAGAAGAATCCACGTCGTCAGGGCGGCGCGGATATCGTCGTGTCGCCGGGGATTTGATGACTATTGCTCTGTTCCGCCGCAGCCTGCCCTTGACCGCACAGCTGCAATCCCTTTTTCGGGCGCGCGACTTCTTTTTTCATGATGGCAAGATGCAGCGCCATGTGCGCTTTTCGGTGAAGGCGCAGATCGCCACCGCGGTCCTGCTGCTCGCGATGCTGCTGCTGGCATCCGCCTCCGCCACCCAGGCAGCCGGGCGCGCGCTGGCGCTGACCGGCCTCACCGACGCCCCGGTTTCCGCAGAGGCGCAGGTCGCGCAGCTCGAAGCGAAGCTCGCCGCGATGGAGGGCAAGGTGGCGACGATCAGCCACGCCGCCAAGGCGCACGCGCTGCGCGTCGAGCGCCGTCAGCAGTTCATCGCTTCGGTGGTGAGCGGCAAGGGCGATCCCGAGAAGCTCGCCGCGCTGATCGAGCCGGTCGAGACCGCCGCGGTCGCGAAGCCGGTCGTCGCGCCGCTGGTCCGCCTCGAAGCGCGCCAGGAGAAGCTGGCGATGGCGGCGGCCGAGAAGCTCGAGGCCCGCTACGCCCGGACCGCCGCGGTGCTCAAGCGCGTCGGGATGAAGCCCGCGCGCTTCGTCGCCGGCACCGCGATGGGCGGCCCGTTCGAGGCGGCGCCCGAGCGCGAGGAGATGGACGACGAGATGACCGAGGCCGACACCGGCTTCCGCGCGCTGTTCAAGAGCTGGAAGAAGCTCGACATGCTGCAGGAAGGCGCCGTGGCCATCCCGTCGCTGAAGCCCGTCGAGAACCTCACCCTGACCAGCAGCTTCGGCGTTCGTTCCGACCCGTTCCGCGGCACCCGCGCGATGCATGCCGGGCTGGACATTCCCGGCCCCGTCGGCACGCCGATCTATGCGACCGCCGACGGCGTGGTCGCCCGTTCGGGCCGCTACGGCGCCTATGGCAATCTGATCGAGATCAACCACGGCAAGGGCATCCAGACCCGCTACGGCCATCTTTCGCGCATCCTGGTCGGCTCCAACGTCAAGGTGAAGCGCGGGCAGCTGATCGGCCATATGGGCTCGACCGGGCGTTCGACCGGCCCGCACCTCCATTACGAGGTCCGCGTCGACGGGCGTGCGATCAACCCGATGCCGTTCCTGCAGACGACCGACTATCTGCTCGCGGTGCAGAACAAGGGCAGCCTGACCAAGGTCGCCCAGGGCGGGCCGGCCAACTAAGCGATTTCGGAGGGGAGATTGCGGGGGCGTCCGGCTTGCCGGTGACCCCCGCAGCAACTATCTCCCCCTCATGGCGAGCGTTTCCGACATCGACCTCACCCCCGCCGCCGCGGCGCGCGTCGCGGCGATCGCCGGCAAGCAGGGCAAGCCGGCGATCCTGAGGCTGTCGGTCGATGGCGGCGGCTGTTCGGGGTTCCAGTACCGGTTCGGCTTTGCCGATGGCGTGGACGAAGGCGATATCGTCGCCGAGCGCGACGGGGTGCGGCTGGTGGTCGATCCGGTGAGCCTGGACCTGGTCCGCGGCGCCGAGGTGGATTTCGTCGAATCGCTGGGCGGCGCGGCGTTCAAGGTGCAGAACCCCAACGCCTCGGCCGGCTGCGGCTGCGGTTCCAGCTTCGCCGTCTGACGCCCGCCCGTGAAGATCGCCAGCTACAACGTCAACGGCATCAAGGCGCGGCTGCCGCGGCTGCTCGAATATCTTGCCGAGGAACAGCCGGACATCGTCTGCCTGCAGGAGCTCAAAAGCTCCGACGAGACCTTTCCCGAGAGCGATATCCGCGCGGCCGGCTACGGCGCGGTGTGGCACGGGCAGAAGGGGTTCAACGGCGTCGCGGTGCTGGCCAGGGGCGCCGATCCGATCGAGCGCCAGCGCGGCCTCCTGGGCGAGCCCGAGGACGAGCATAGCCGCTACCTCGAAGCAGAGGTGGACGGGCTGGTCGTCGCCTCGATCTACCTGCCCAACGGCAATCCGCAGCCGGGGCCCAAGTTCGACTACAAGCTGCGCTGGCTCGACCGGCTGGCGGCGCGCGGGCGCGAACTGCTCGCCGAGGAACGCGCGGTGGTGCTGGCGGGGGACTATAACGTCATTCCCAATGACGACGACGTGTTCTCGATCCGGGCGATGGCGACCGACGCGCTGATGCAGCCAGAAAGCCGCGAGGGATATCGCCGTCTGTTGGCGCAGGGCTGGACCGATTCGCTCAGGACGCGCTTCCCCCAGGGCGGGATGTGGACCTTCTGGGACTATCAGGCGGGCGCCTGGCAGCGCGACGCGGGCTTCCGCATCGACCATCTGCTGCTGAGCCCGATCGCCGCCGACCGGCTGGCCGATGCCGGCGTCGACAAGGCGCACCGGGCGAAGGAGAAGGCGAGCGACCACGCGCCCACCTGGGTGCGCCTGCGCTAACCTGCGACGAACTGGGTCTCGCTGGTCCTGCGATCGGTCCGAAAGATCGGGCTGGCTTCGCCGGACAATGCGCGGGCCATGTCGGCGCGCAGCGTCCGGTCGGCCGGCATCGCCTTGTAGAAGGCCCAGGCGACATCCTCGCGCTCGGTCGAGGTCATCAGCGCATAGCCCAGCGTGCCTGCCGGCTCGCCGCCATCGGCCGATGCGACCAGTTCCTGCATGTCGATGGTCGAAAGCAGATAGGCGACCGGCGCCCCGGCGTCTTCCGCATGCGCGCGGCGCGGCACCATCCCGTCGCCGTCATCGCCCGTCAGCATGTAGCGCGCCGAGCCGACCGCAAAGCCGCCGCGCCGGCAGGCGCTCGGGCGGTCGATCACCGCTTCGCGCGTGATCTTCGCGAGCTTGGGCGACATCGCCATGGCGACGAGCAGGTCCGCCTGCGCGCCGTCGGTGGCGTGGGGCCGCTCGGCGGTCACATCCTCGCGGCCATTGGCGCAAGCGCCGGACGAGGTGTCGGGCCGCGGGCCGGGGGACGCGACCAGCCATGCGGCGAGCACCGTGAAGAGCGTCTGAAGCGTCGTCACTCCGGGCTTCTCCCAATTACGCGGGTACGAGGCCGATTCTTTCAGCCGGCGTGCGATAAATCAACAGCTTATCTGTTCAGTCCTTCAGCGCGTCGATCACCTTCCTCACGTCCTGGCTGCGGCCGCGCGGCAGGATCAGGATGTCGCTGCCGCTGGCGATGACGATGAGGTCGCTCACCCCGACCATCGCCACGCGCACGCCGTCCGCGCGGACCAGGCTGTTCTCGACATCGATCAGCACGGCGTCGCCGCGGGACGAATTGCCCTGCGGATCGCACGCCGAGAGCGCATGCAGCGCATCCCAGCTGCCGATGTCGCTCCAGCCCATGCTGACCGGCACGACCGCGACGCGATCGGCCTTCTCCATCACCGCATAATCGATGGAGTTTGACGGAGACGCGGCGAAGGCCTGCGCGTCGGGACGCACCTGCACGCCGTTACGCTCGGCCTTCGCCATCGCTTCCTGCGCGGCGGCGAGCATGTCCGGCGCGTGGACCGACAATGCGCCGAGGAAGATATCGGCGCGGAACAGGAAGATGCCGCCGTTCCAGGCATGGTCGCCGCTCGCCAGCATCGCCTCGGCGGCCTCACGGGGGGGCTTCTCGACGAAGCGGTCGACGCGGTGCACGCCCTCGCCGAGCGCCTCGCCGACCTTGATATAGCCGTAGCCCGTCTCGGGCGCGTCGGGCGTGATGCCGAAGGTGACCAGCCAACCCTGCTCGACCAGCGGCAGCGCGGCGGCGATGGCGTCGCCGAAAGCGCTCGCATCGGCGATCGCGTGATCCGACGGCATCACCAGCAAGGGCGCATGGGGATCGTCCGCCGCCAAGGCGGCGAGCGCGATGGCGGGCGCGGTATTGCGCGCGACGGGCTCCAGGATGATCGCGGCGGGCTCGATCCCGATCTGAGCGAACTGTTCCTCGACCATCGCGGCATGCGCGGCGCCGGCGACGACGATGGGCGCGGCGAAGCGGGCGTCTCGCGTGCGTTCGGCGGTCAGCTGCAGCATCGTCGCATCGGCGGTCAGGGCGAGGAACTGCTTGGGACGATCGCTGCGCGACATCGGCCAAAGCCGCGTCCCCGATCCGCCCGAGAGGATGACGGGGATGATGGCGGACGTCGTCATGAAGTCTCCGGAAACTATGGTGGCTTGCCCGGCACAATGCCTGAGATGGACACCCGTCTCCTTATCCTAAGCGGCGTTCAGCAAATTTTTGTCAATTTTTGCGACACCTCTCCACCGTGTCGGATTTCCTTACACTTTTCAGGTCTGCCGGGCGATGATCAGGCTGTTCAAACATTATGTGCCGCATGCGGTGCTGCTGCTTGGGCTGTTCGACTTCGTCCTGCTGATCGCCGCGGCGGAGCTGGGCTGGACGATCCGCCAACATCAGCTGGGCTCGATCGTCGAGAGCGTGACGACGCGGCTGCCGCAGCTGCTGGTGTTCGCCTTCGCGCTGCAGACGACGATGGTCGCGGTCGGCGTCTATGGCAGCGAGGCGTTGCAATCCCTGCGTTTCGCCGCGGCGCGGCTGACGGTGGGCGTGGCGATCGGCATCATCGCGCTGTCCGCGATCTTCTTCCTCGTGCCGTCGCTCAGCCTGTGGCGCTCCAACCTGCTCTACGCGATGGCGCTTGCGATCGTGCTGCTGATGGTGCTGCGCATCCTGCTGGGCAAGACGCTGGGCGGGCAGGCGTTCAAGCGCCGCGTGGTCGTGCTGGGCGCAGGCCCGCGCGCGGCGCGGGTCAAGGCGCTTTCGAAGCGCCCCGGCGCCGGGTTCGTCTGCGTCGGCTATGTCTCGATGTCTGAGGCCGCGCGGGTGATCCCCGAGGCGATCGCGCGCGATGCGATCTATAACCTTGCCGAGCATGTCGTGCTTCTGAACGCGAGCGAGGTGGTGCTGGCGCTGGAGGAACGCCGCAATTCGCTGCCGCTCCAGGATCTGCTCAGGATCAAGACGACCGGCGTCCACGTCAACGAGATCTCGACATTCCTCGAACGCGAGACGGGGCGGGTCGACCTGGACAGCGTCAACCCGTCATGGCTGATCTTCTCCGACGGGTTCTCGTCCGGCCGGATGCTGTCGAGCGCCGCCAAGCGGCTGTTCGACGTGCTGGCGAGCCTGGCGCTGCTGACGCTCACCTTGCCGCTGATCCTGCTGACCGCGCTGCTGGTGAAGCTGGAAAGCCGGGGGCCGGCCTTCTACCGCCAGCGCCGCGTCGGGCTGTACGGCCAGGGGTTCGACATCCTGAAGCTCAGATCGATGCGGCAGGATGCGGAGGCGGCGGGCCAGGCGGTGTGGGCGGAGAAGGACGACCCGCGCATCACCCGGATCGGCCGCATCATCAGGAAGCTTCGTATCGACGAACTGCCGCAGGCGTGGAGCGTGCTGAAGGGGGAAATGAGCTTCGTCGGCCCGCGTCCCGAGCGGCCGCAATTCGTCGAGGACCTGGAGCAGGTGCTGCCCTATTATGCCGAGCGGCACATGGTGAAGCCCGGCATCACCGGCTGGGCGCAAATCAACTATCCTTACGGCGCCTCGGTCGATGATTCGCGGCAGAAGCTGGAATACGACCTTTACTACGCCAAGAACTACACGCCCTTTCTCGACGTGCTGATCCTGCTGCAGACGCTGCGCGTGGTGCTGTGGCCGGAAGGGGCGCGGTGAGGCGGTGATGGCGTTCCTCGGCCTGTGGAGCCATGCGGTCGCCGCGCTGCTGTTCGCCGCGCTGGCGCTGTGGCAGGTGCGTTCGCCCAAGGGCGGCGCACGCAAGATCGCGCTGATCGCGGCGCTCGCGGCGAGCGCGCTGTGGGCGCTGGCGATGGCCGGCACCGATTCGGCGAGCGACGCGTCCGCCGTGGCCGAGAGCGTGCGGAATCTGGGTTTCCTCGGGTTCATGTACGCGCTACTGCACCAAGGCGGGCGTGAGCGGCGCAGTGTCGCGTTGGCGACGGTGTACGGCGTGGTGGCGCTGGTCGCGCTTGCCACGATCATGTTCACGATCCTGACGCCGCCGGGCAATGACGCACATCCCGCGGCGATCGGCGGCTATGCGTTGCGCATGATGGTGGCGACGGGCGCGCTGGTGCTGGTCCACAACCTCTACAGCGCGGCGGGCCCCGATACGGGACCGGGCTTTCGCGTCGCGATCCACGCGATCGCCGCGATGTGGCTGTACGACCTCAATCTCTACGCCATCGCCTATCTGGGAAGCGGCTGGCCGGAGGATGTCGCGGCGCTGCGCGGCCTGGTCGCGGTAGGCGTGGCGGCGATGCTCGGGCTGGGATTGCACCAGTCGGGCGCCTGGACGCTGCAGCTGTCGCGCACCATGACCTTCCGCACGCTCAGCCTGGCGGCGATCGGCCTCTACCTGATCGCGATGGTGCTGGTGACCAGCGGCATCGCGCTGATCGGCGGCGATCACGCGCGGCTTGCGCAGGCGGCGTTCGTGTTCGGCACCAGCGCCGCGGCGCTCGCCCTGCCGAGCGCACGGGCGCGGGCGTGGATCAAGGTCAAGCTCGCCAAGCACCTGTTCCAGCACCGCTACGACTACCGCGCCGAGTGGCTGCGCTTCACCGACACGCTGGGCAAGCCGGGCGAGGACACGGCGCCGCTCGCCGAGCGCGTGGTCAAGGCGGTGGCCGACATCACCGATTCGCCGGAGGGGCTGCTGTTCGTGCCGGAGGGCGAGGGGCTGGCGGCGGCGGCACGGTGGAACTGGCCGGCGGAGGACACCCCGCCGGGCGATCTCGGCGCCGGACTGGTCGCCTATCTGGCGAGCGGGCACATCGTCGAGCTCGATGCCGCACGGCGCGAGGGCGAGGACACCGCCACCCACGCGCTGCTGCCGCAATGGCTGATCGACGACGTGCGCGCATGGGTGCTGGTGCCGCTGGTCCATTTCGACCGGGTCGCGGGCGCGGTGGTGCTCGGCCGCCCGCCGCTCGACCGCGCGCTCGACTGGGAGGATTTCGACCTGCTGCGCGTCGCCGGACGACAGGTGGCGAGCTATCTCGCCGAAAGCCAGGGCCAGCAGGCGCTGGACGACGCGCGCCGCTTCGACGAATTCAACCGCCGCTTCGCCTTCATCATGCACGATATCAAGAACCTGGTCAGCCAATTGAGCCTGGTCGCGCGCAATGCCGAACGCCATGCGGACAATCCCGAGTTCCGCGCAGATATGGTGGCGACGCTCAAGGACTCGGCGGACCGGATGAACGCGCTGCTGGCGCGCCTGGCGCAGCATAACAGCGCGCGCAGCGAGGCGCCGCGGCCGGTGCCCGCGGACGAGGTCGTCGCCGGGCTGGTGGCGACCAAGCGCCTGCTGCATCCGGTGTCCGTCGGCCGAACCGCGGGCGCTTTGGTGCTGGCCGATCCGCAGCGGCTGGAGACGCTGCTCGGCCATCTGGTCCAGAACGCGATCGACGCCAGCGCGCCCGAGGCGCCGGTCAGGATCGACGTGAGGGTCGAAGGTCATGAGGTCGCCATCGACGTGATCGACCATGGCTGCGGCATGTCGCCCGCCTTCGTGCGCGAGAAGCTGTTCACCGCCTTCGCCTCGACCAAGCCGGGCGGCTTCGGCGTCGGCGCCTATGAGGCGCGCCAGCTCGTCCGCGCGATGGGCGGACGCATGTCGGTGGCCAGCCGCGAGGGCGAGGGCAGCCGCTTCACCGTGATCCTGCCCCTGGCCCAGGAAACTCGAGAAAAGGCCGCCTGACGATGCACATGGCCCCAGTCACCAAGCCCAAGCTGCTCATCGTCGAGGACGATGTCGGCCTGCAGCGCCAGTTGCGCTGGGCCTATGACGGCTATGAGGTGATCACCGCGACCGACCGGGCGGGCGCGATCGATGCGCTTCGCGCCGAAGAGCCGGCGGTGGTGACGCTCGATCTGGGCCTGCCGCCCGATCCCGACGGCACGGCGGAGGGCTTCGCCACATTGGAGGCGATCCGCGCGTTGAAGCCCGACACCAAGGTGATCGTCGCCTCCGGCCACGGCGCGCATGAGAGCGCGCTGCGCGCCATCGCGGGCGGTGCCTATGACTTCTACCAGAAGCCGGTCGATATCGATGCGCTGGGGCTGATCGTCGCGCGCGCCTTCCATGTCCATGCGCTGGAGGCGGAGAACCGCCGGCTGGCCGAGCGCGCGCCCGAGGGCGCGGTGCTGGGCGGGCTCGTCACCGCCAGTCCCGAGATGCTCAAGGTCACGCGGACGATCGAGCGCGTCGCCTCGGCCAATGTCTCGGTGCTGCTGCTCGGCGCGTCGGGCACGGGCAAGGAGCTGCTGGCGCGGGGGCTGCACGCGGCCAGTCCGCGCGCGAAGGGGGCGTTCGTCGCGATCAACTGCGCGGCGATCCCCGAGAACCTGCTCGAAGCCGAGCTGTTCGGCCATGAGAAGGGCGCGTTCACCGGCGCGATCAAGACCACCCAGGGCAAGATCGAGCAGGCGCATGGCGGGACGCTGTTCCTCGACGAGATCGGCGACGTGCCGCTGCCGCTGCAGGTCAAGCTGCTGCGCTTCCTGCAGGAGCGCGTGATCGAGCGGATCGGCGGGCGCCAGCCGATCGCGGTCGACACGCGGATCGTCTGCGCGACGCACCAGGATCTGGAAGCGATGATCGCGGGCGGGAGCTTCCGTGAGGACCTCTACTACCGCCTGGCGGAGATCGTCGTGCGCATCCCGTCGCTCGCCGAGCGGCCGGGCGACGCCGGGCTGCTCGCGCGGCATTTCCTCCACCGCTTCGCCAAGGAGATGAACCCGGCGGTCAAGGGACTTGGTCCCGACGCGCTGGGGGCGATCGACGCGCATGGCTGGCCCGGCAACGTGCGCGAGTTGGAGAACCGCATGAAGCGCGCTGTGATCATGGCCGAGGGGCGGCTGATCGGTGCCGCGGACCTCGATCTGGCGGGCGGCGCGGATGACGGCCCGCTCAACCTGAAGGCGGCGCGCGAGGCGGCCGACCGCAAGGCGATCCGCCACGCGATGGCGCGGACGGATGGCAATATCTCGGGCGCGGCCAAGCTGCTGGGGATCAGCCGGCCGACGCTCTACGACCTGCTCAAGGCCTATGACCTGCATGGGTGAGAAGCACACGGCGTGGCTGGCGGTGTTGGCGGCGCTGGTGCTGGCGCCGCCTGCTGCGGCTTCGCCACGCGAGGCGCGCGCGGCGCTGGCGCGGAGCGTGGCCGCGTTCCGCGCGGGCGATCTCACGCGCGCGCGGGATGCCGCCGAGGCGGCGGCGCGGAGCGAGCCGCGCGCCGGCCTGGCCCATGCGATGGTGGCGCGGATGGCGCTGGGGCAGGGCGACGGCGTCGCGGCCGAAGCGGCGCTGGACCGGGCGGAGAAGGTCGGTTTTCCCAAGGAGCGCGCGCTGCACCTGCGCGCGCATGCGCGCCTGTTGCAGGGCGATGGCGAGGGCGCGCTCGCGCTCGCGCGCGATGAGCGGGTTCCCGCTCGCTACCGCGCCTATGCCGCGCGGATCGAGGGGCGGGCGATGGTCGGAACCGGCGCCGAAGGCGCGGGTGCGGCGTTCGTCCGCGCGGTCCGGCTCGCGCCCGCCGACAGCCTCGCCTGGTCGGACCTCGCGCGCTTCCGGCTGGTGTCGAACGATTCCATCGGGGCAGCCGCCGCGGTGGATCGCGCGATCACGCTCGATCCGGCCAATCGCGAGGCGCTGATCCTGAAGGGCGAGCTGTTCCGCACGCAATATGGCCTCGCCGCATCGCTGCCCTGGTTCGAGGCCGCGATCGACCTCGATCCCGGCAACGGCCCCGCGCTGATCGAATATGCCGCGACGCTGGGCGATATGGGGCGCTATACCGAGATGCTCGCGGCAAGCCGCCGCGCCGCGGCGATCCGGGGGAGCACTGCGCAGGCATTGTACCTCCAGGCCGTGCTGGCTGCGCGGGCGCGCAACTATGATCTGGCGCGCGCGCTGATCCAGCGCACCGGCGGGGCGATGGACGGCTTTCCGGCGGCGCTGCTGCTGCGCGGAGGGCTCGATTATCACGCGGGCGCCTTCGCCCAGGCGGTCGAGCGCCTTGGTCGGCTGGTCGAGATGCAGCCCGACAATGCCGATGCGCGGCGCTTGCTGGGCGCGGCGCTGCTGGGCGCGAACGACGCCCAGGGGGCGGTCGACGCGCTCCAGCCGCTGATCGCGCGGCGCGATGCCGACAGCTATGCGCTGACCGTTGCGGCGCGCGCATTCGAGCGGCTGGGGGATCGCGATGCCGCCGGCGCCTTGCTCGATCGCGCCGCGCGGCCGGTGCGCGACGTGGCCGATGACGGTTGGGCGGGCGGCGACGCGCTGGTCGCCGAGGGCCGCTACCGCGAAGCCGCCGACGCCTTCGCGCGCGACGCGAATGCGCGCTTCGACGAGGCTGCGGCGCTGCGGCTGGTCGATGCGCTCGACCGGGCGGGGGCACGGATCGAGGCACAACGCGTGCTGTCGCTGTTCCTCCAGCAGAACCCGCGCAACGTCGCGGCGCTGAAGGTCGCGGCGAACTGGCAGATCGCGGCGAAGGACTGGGCAGGCGCGGTGCGGACGCTGGAGGTCTTGCGCCAGCGGCTGGGCAATCGCGACGCGGCGCTGCTCTCGCAGCTCGCTTGGGCGCACGCCGGAGCGGGCAAGCCGGAGCGCGCGCTGATCTATGCGCGTGCCGCCTATGAGCTGGCGCCGGCCAGCCCGATCGCCGCCGATACGCTGGGCGTGCTGCTCGCGCGGACACCCGACCGGCGGGCGGACGGAATCGCGCTCCTGCAGAAGGCGGCGCTGCTCGCGCCCGACAACGCCGCGATCGCTGCGCATCTGGCGGCGGCGAAGCGTCGCGCTTGAGGCGTCGGCGCTGGGCGGCTATCGCCCGCCCCATGACCGACGACGCGCTGATCCGCCGCATTGCCGAAGCGCTTGAACGGCTTTCCCCGCCACCCGCGCCCGCCGCCGATCCGCAAGCGCACGCCGCCTATGTCTGGCAGGCGTCGGGGCTGGTCGCGGTGGCCGATTTCCGGCCGCTGCCGCTCGACGCGCTCAAGGGGATCGAGCGTCAGAAAGCGGCTTTGCTCGACACCGTGCGCCGTCTTGCGGCGGGGCACGCGGCGCACGACGTCCTGCTGTGGGGCGCGCGCGGCACGGGCAAGTCGGCGCTGGTCAAGGCGGCGGTGGGCGCGGTGCAGGCCGAAGGCGGCGACGTCGCGCTGATCGAGCTGGCGCGCGCCGCGCTCGAACGGCTGCCCGCCCTGTTCGACGCGATCCGCGGGCTGCCGCGGGCCTATGCGGTCTTCATCGACGATCTCGGCTTCGACGAGCCGGCCGAGGCGCGGGCGATGCGATCGGTGCTGGAGGGCGGCGCCGAGGCGCGGCCGGCCAACGCCCGGCTGTTCGTCACCAGCAACCGCCGCCACCTGATCCAGCGCGACCATGCCGCCGAGGCGAGCGCGATCAACCCGCGCGACGCCGCCGACGATCAGCTGGCGCTGGCCGACCGGTTCGGGCTGAGCCTGGGTTTCCACGTCGTCGACCAGGCCGGTTACCTCGCCATCGTGCGTGGCTATGCCGAACGCTACGGGCTGGCGTTCGAGGATGCCGACGCGGTCGCCTGGGCGACCCAGCGCGGCGGCCGCTCCGGCCGGGTTGCGTGGCAATATGTCGAAGAAATCGCCGGCCGGGCGGGGCGGTCATTGGAATGATCCGTCGCCCCTGCGAAGGCAGGGGCCTCAGGCGGCATGGGCGAAGGATGCGCCACAAACCCAGCGGCCCCTGCCTTCGCAGGGGCGACGGGTCTTAGAGACGCTTTTCATACACCGTGTAGATGCGGTTGATGCTGCTCTGGATCGTCTCGGCGATCGCGCGCATGCCCTGGTTGTCGTCGAGGATCCAGCCGATCTCGCCCCGCGTCGCGCCGTAGCGGGTGATCGCGGCGCGGCGGATATATTCGATCATCATGAAGGCGAGCTGCGAGGCGAGGCGCGAGGATTGCAGCTCCTTGACCACGCCCATCAGCGGCACACGCATGGTGTTGACCCGCGGGCGGCGGAGCCACCAGAGCAGCCTGGCCCAGCCGAAGGGGAGGAGCGAGCCGTCCAGCGGGGCGATCGCCTCGTTGAGATCGGGCAGGGTGATCATGAAGGCGACGGGCCGCCCGTCATATTCGGCGATGCGGATCAGATCCTCGAAGACGATCGGTTTGAGCTTCTTGCCGACATCGTCGATCTCGGGCTGGGTCAGCGGGACGAAGCCCCAATTGTCGGACCAGGCGTCGTTGAGGATGCCGAGGATGGTCGCGGCTTCCTCCTCGAATCGGCTCTTGACCACCTCGCGGATGCGGATGCGCGGATTCTTCTCGCCCGACTGGATGATGCGCTGGACGATGGGCGGAAATTGCTGCTGGATGTCCAGTTCGTAGGTCATCAGCTGCTTGGCGGGGGCATAGCCGGCGGCCTCGATCCAGCCGCGATATTCGGGCTTGTGGTGGCCCATCATCACCGTCGGCGGGTGATCATAGCCCTTGGTGAGCAGGCCGGGCTCCTCCCAGATCGAGAGGCTGACGGGGCCGAGCGCGCGGGTCATGCCCTTGGCGCGCAGGGCATTTTCGGCATGGGCGATGAGCGCTGCCGCGGCATCCGCATCGGCGGCCTCGAACAGGCCGAAAAAGCCGGTTCCGGGCCCCATTCCCTGTTTCCGGGGCTGTTCGAGCGCCAGACGGTCGACATGCGCGCTGATCCGCCCGACAAGCTCCTTGCCGCGCCGGGCGAGGAACAGCTCGGCCTCGGCATGGCTGAACCAGCCGTTCTTGGCCGGATCGATCATCCCCGCCGCCTCGCTCCTGAGCGGCGGCACCCAGTTGGGATCGCCGCGGTTGAGCGTATAAGCGAGCTCGATGAAGGCCTTGCGGTCCGCCTTGGACAGCACGGTGTGAATCGTTACGGTCATGCCGCCGCCCATGCATGCTTCCCGCGGCTTAATTGTGGCGAAACGGCTCCCCGCCGCCATGGTCCTGTAAAAGCCACCATATCGCCATTATCTGATGGCAATGCCGAAGGCGATGACCACGATCCTGAGCCTTGACCGCGCGAGCGGCGCGCCGCTCGCGCGCGCCGAACGGCTGCCGATCGCCGACGACAAGGCGATGCTGCGCACCGCGGCCGACCTGACGCGCGACCTCAACCAGCCGAACCCGCGCATCTACTGGCTGGACCTGATCGCCTCCGCGCTGGTCGGCTATGGCGCAGGCGCCGCCGCGATCCTGGCCGACAGCGCCGGCTGGGCGATCCTTGCCGGCGTCGTCGCCACGCTCGCGCTCTACCGCGCGATCAGCTTCATCCACGAGGTGTCGCACATCAAGCATGCCGCGCTGCCCGGTTTCCGGCTGGGCTGGAACGCCCTGGTCGGCGTGCCGATGCTGACGCCCTCCTTCATGTATGAAGGCGTCCACAACCAGCATCACGCCAAGACGCGCTACGGCACGGCCGACGATCCCGAATATCTGCCGCTCGCGCTGATGAAGCCGTGGACGCTGCCGACCTTCATCCTCCTGTCCGCGCTGGCGCCGCTGGGCCTCGTCGTCCGCTTCGCCGTGCTGGCGCCGCTTTCGGCGCTGTTCCCGGCGTTTCGCCGCGTGGTGATCGCGCGCTTTTCCTCGCTGTCGATCAATCCGCAGTTCCGCCGCCGCCCGGCCGATGGGGAGTTCGCGCGTCACTGGGTGCGCGTCGAGACCGCGGCGAGCATCTGGGCGATCGCGCTGGTCGCGCTGGTCGCAACCGGCGTGCTGCCGCTGCGGGCCCTTGCGATCATGCTCGCGATCTTCGCCGGGGTGGCGGTGATCAACCAGGTCCGCACGCTGGTCGCGCATCTGTGGGAGAATGAGGGCGAGGCGATGAGCGTCACCGCCCAGTATCTCGACACGGTCAACGTGCCGCCGCCCGCCATGCTGCCGATGCTGTGGGCGCCGGTCGGCCTGCGCTATCACGCGCTGCACCATCTGCTGCCGGGCGTGCCCTATCACAATCTCGGCGAGGCGCACCGCCGGCTGTCGGACGTGCTGGAGGCGGATTCGCCCTATCACAAGGCGAGCTATGCGGGATTGCCTGGCCTGGTGTGGCGGATCACGCGCTCGACCATGGGCGGCGCGCGCTGACCAAGCAATGCGTCGCCCCTGCGCAGGGCCCCCAGCAAAGTATTACTTTGCTGGGAACCGAAGGCAGGGGCCGCCGGGTTTGTGCCACATCCATCGTTGCATATGCCGCCAGCGGCCCCTGCCTCCGCAGGGGCGACGCATGGGCATCGTTGCATGTGCTATTCCTCGGTTCTGACCAGTACCGCCTCGCCGATCAGGAAGAACAGCAGGAACGGCGCCCAGGCGGCGAGGAAGGGCGGGTAGGCGCCGAGATTGCCCATCGCCAGCGCGAAATTGTCCGCGACGAAATAGGCGAAGCCCAGCGCCATGCCGATCACCGCGCGCAGGAACAGCTTGCCGGACCGGGCGATGCCGAACGCCGCCACCGCGCCGAGCAGCGGCATCAGCACCGCCGAGAGCGGGCCGGAAAGCTTGTGCCATTTCGCGCCTTCGAGCGCCTTTGTCGGCCGACCCGCAGCCTCCAGCTCGGCGATGGCGGCATCCAGGGGCGCATAGCTCAGTTCGTCGGCATCCACATTGGCGAGGGTGAAGCGATCGGGCTCCACGCCGCGGGCGATCACCGCCCGGCCGACATCGGTGATGCCGCCATCGGCAACCTGGAAGCGGCGGGCGTCCTCGACCAGCCAGCCGTCGCCCGATCGCACCGCGCGGCTGGCGGTGACGATGCCGGTAAGCGCGCCCTGCGGCCGTTCATAGACGGTGATCCCGCTCAGCACGGCGGCATCGCCGCGCCCGTTTACCTGGCGGACCTGGATCAGATCGCCGCCGGCGCGCACCCACAC
The DNA here is from genome assembly GCF_003515075.1 of Sphingomonas gilva. GTDB lineage: Bacteria > Pseudomonadota > Alphaproteobacteria > Sphingomonadales > Sphingomonadaceae > Sphingomonas > Sphingomonas gilva. Next base: position 246,267 of record NZ_QWLV01000002.1, on the reverse strand, counting down.
GTTGGACCGGTCGCCGCGATCGACCGGCATGTCGCCGAAGCCGACATTCTCCCACTGGGCGAGCGTCGCGGTGGCGCGGGTGACGATGCGTTCGTTGAACACGAAGGAGACCGCCGCGACGCCCAGGCTGGCGACGATCAGCGGCGCGAGCACCTGGTGCGCCGAGAGGCCGGCCGCCTTCATCGCGATGATCTCGCTGTTCTGGTTCATCGTCGACAAGGTGACGATGGTCGCGAGCAGCACCGAGAATGGCAGGAAGCGCGCGACGATCTGCGGGCTGCGCAGGCCGACATAGCGCCACAGCTCCGCCTGGCCGTTGCCGGGATGCGACAGGATCTTGCCCGATTCGCCGAGCAGATCGAGCGTCTGGAGGACGAGCACCAGCATCAGCAGGATGGCGAAGGTGCTGACCAGGAACTTGCGCGCCATGTACCAGGTCATCGTGCGCGACGGGAAGAAGCTGACTTGGTTCACGCCATCGCCTCCCTGCGCCGGCGCCGGCTCGGCAGGCGGCGTTTGATCGCGTCGCCGAGCTTGGCGAAGCTGCGTTCGAGCGCGCCGATGGGCTGACCGCCGGGAACGAGCGCGATTGTGCGGTACATCCACAGGATCAGCACGGCGAAGGCGACAAAGGGCAGCCACAGCGCGATCGCCGGATTGACGATGCCGAGCGCGCCGATGCTCTCGGCATATTCGTTGATCTTGTGATAGGTGACGAGCATCACGATCGCGAGGAACACGCCCAGCGACGAGGTGGAGCGTTTGGGCGGCACGCCGAGCGCGAGCGCCAGCAAGGGCAGCAGCGCCATCATCGCGACCTCGACCATGCGGAAATGGAAATTGGCCCAGCTGGTATTGCGGGTCGACTGATCCTCCCCCCGGTTGGCGCCGGTCATGGCGAGTTCGGGCAGGGTGAGCTCCAGCGTGTTCTCGCCGCGCGAGCGGAAGCTCTCGATCTTGGGCAGGTCGATCGGCAGGTCGTGCTGGGTGAAGGTCAGCGTGCGTGGGACCGGGCTCTCGCGCGTCTGATGGATCAGCACGCCGCGGCTAAGGCGGAAGATGATCGTGTCCTTGTCGTCGGTGGCCAGGAAGGTGCCGCGATCGGCGGTGACCGCCAGCGCCTCGCCATCGGTCGTCTCGACGCGCACGAAGATGCCGCGCAGGTCGCGCCCCTCCTCGCGGCTTTCCTCGATCCTGAGCGTCATGCGATCGCCGAGGTTGGTGAACTCGCCGACCTTGATCGAGGCGCCGAGCGCACCCGACCGCAGTTCGAACTGGAGGCCTTCGTAATTGTAGCGCGCCCAGGGCTGGACGAAGCCGACGATGGCGAGATTGAACAGCGCGAGGGCCAGCGCGTACATGTACGGCACGCGCAGCAGGCGGCCGTAGCTCATCCCCACCGCGCGCAGCACGTCGAGCTCGGAGGTGGTGGCGAGGCGGCGAAAGGCGAGAAGGATGCCGAGCGTCAGGCCGATCGGCACGCCGAGGCCGAGATATTCGGGCAGCAGATTGGCGAGCATCCGCCACACCACGCTGACCGGGCCGCCCTCCGACGCGACGAAATCGAACAGGCGCAGCATCCGATCGAGCACCAGCAGCATCGCCGAGATGATCAGCGTCGCGAACAGCGGCACGGCGATCAGGCGGGCCATGTAGCGGTCGATCGATGACATGGGCGGGGAGGGCGGCCTTACGGTGCGGAAGATGGCTGGCGGCTATAGACGGGATGGGCGCCGGCGTCACGGGGGTTGGCACGTCAACCCGACAATCCTGAGGAGCGTTACCCCAAAACCGTGTCGCCCCTGCGTAGGCAGGGGCCTATCCGCTCTCTCAGCCAAGGCGCTGCTCATGCGGTGGGTGTTGGATGGGCCCCTGCCTGCGCAGGGGCGACGGCAAACCAGTGGAAAGGCCAGGATGAGGTTCGCGTATCCTGCCTGTTGCGGTCTACTCCGCCGCGATGCCTTCGGTGCGGTCGCCGTGGTGCCCCGATGCCGCGGCCATCGCCTCGCCGACGGCGCGGTCGAGCGCGGCGATGGTGAAGGGCTTGCGCAGCACCGCATGGCCGCCGAACAAGGCCGCGTCGTCGACCTCGCCGGCATAGCCGGTGACGAACAGCACCGCCAGGTGCGGGTGGAGCGGGCGCAGGCGCGCGATCATCTCCGGCCCGTTGATGCCGGGCATCACCACGTCCGACACGATCAGGTCGAAGGCCGAGCCTTCCGCCTCGATCAGCGCGGGGGCGGCGAGCGGGTCTTCGCAGGCGGTGGCGCTATGGCCGAGCTCGTCGAGGGCGGCCATCGTCGCGGCGAGCACGCGCGCATCGTCCTCGACGACCAGCACCGAGAGGCCGCCGCGCGGCGCAGGCGCGGGATCGGCCGGCGCCGCGTCCGATCGTGCGGGCTCGGCCGCAACGGCGCCCCGGTGGCGCGGCAGGTAGATGGTGACGGTGGTGCCGATGCCGGGGGTCGACTTGATCTCGATCTCGCCGCCCGACTGGCGGACGAAACCGAATATCTGGCTGAGGCCGAGCCCGGTGCCCTTGCCCACCGGCTTGGTGGTGAAGAAGGGCTCGAACACATGTTCGAGGACCTCGGGCGCCATGCCGCACCCGGTGTCGATGACGGCGATGGTGGCGTAGTCGCCGCCCGCCGCCTCGTTGACCTCCTGGTCGCTGAGCGCCGCCCGGCCGGTCTCGATCGTCAGGCGGCCGCTGCCGTCCATCGCGTCGCGCGCGTTGACCGCGAGGTTGAGGATCGCGTTCTCCAGCTGGTGACGGTCGATCCACACCTGCCAGTCGGCGCCGTCGTCGCGCGTGGTGACGGTGATGCGTTCGCCGAGCGTGCGATCGAGCAGGTCGCGCATCCCGCCGATCAGGTCGCCGGGGCGGACCGCCTCCGGGAGCAGCGGTTCGGCGCGGGCGAAGGCGAGCAGGCGGCGCGTGAGCGCGGCGGCGCGGTTGGCGCCTTCCATCGCCGCCTCGATATGGCGCTGGGCATTGTCCGAATCGTCGTGCAGGCGGCGGCGCGCGAGCTCCAGCCCGCCGACGACGACCGCCAGCATATTGTTGAAATCATGAGCGATGCCGCCGGTGAGCTGGCCGACCGCCTCCATCTTCTGGATCTGGCGGAGCTGCGCCTCGGCAGCGGCGCGCTCGCGCGCCTCGTCCTGCAGGCGCGCATTGGCCTCGCGCAGCTCGACAGTCGCGCCGGCGATCGCCGTCTCCAGCTCCTCGGCCCGCTCTGCGGCGGCGGCGGCGTCGCGCCGCGCGCGCTGGCGCTGGGTGAAAGCCTGGACGTTCGACCAGCCCAATGCGACCGCGCCCAGCGCGATGACGACGCCGAAGATCGCCAGCACCTGGGTGACCGTGTTGGTCCATGCGGTGGTGACCTCGGCGGCGCTGGTGCGCTTCTTCAGCAGCGCGCGTTCGTTGGTGATCAGACGTTCGAGCAGGGTGTTGATGCGCGCGACGATGGGGGACATGCCCGCTTCGTAATAGGTGCTGAGCGCCTGCGCGTTCTGGCCGTAATTGGTGCGCAGGGCGGTGGCGGCGAGCTGGCGGCCGCGTTCGGTATAGACGCGGCGCAGCTCCTGGATCACCGGATGCTGCGCGCGGTTGTCCGCGGTGACCGCTGCCAGCCGGTCAAGCTGGCTGCCCGCGCGGCGCCATTCGTCGAGATAGATGCGGCCGACATCCTTGTCGCCGCTGATGACGTAGCGGCCGAGCGTCGCCTCCGCACGCGCGATCGAGCCGGCGAGCGAGCGCGAGAGGATCATCACCTCATAGCTGTGCGACTGCAAGGTCAGCGCGCGATCGCGCTCGCGGCTGGCGCTGCCGAGCATCAGGATCAGGGCGATCAGCGCGGCGGCGCCGACCAGCGCGACACCGACGGCGGCAACACGTCTCCACATGCTGTCGGACGCGATCGGCTCGCCGGTCTCGAGATCCCCCGCCATGACGGCCAAACCTAGCGGTTTGCGCGCGTCGTGGGAACCCTGAGCGTCGCGTTCAGGAGATCGCGCCGGTGGCCTTGCCCGCGGCGCGGAACATCTCGAGGATGGTCTCGACCTGCTCGGCCGAATGCTCGGCGCAGAGCGAGCAGCGCAGCAGGAACATGCCGGCCGGGGTCGCGGGCGGGCGGGCCATGTTGACGTACAGGCCGCCTTCGAGCAGCGCCTGCCACATCGCCACCGCCTGGGTCTGGTCTTCGAGGATCACCGCGATGATCGCCGATTGCGGCGTCTCGGTGCCAAGCTTGAAGCCCATTTCGGTGAGGCCGCCATGCAGGCGGCGGCTGTTTTCCCACAGATGCGCGCGCTTGTTGCCGGCGTGCATCAGCTTCCGGATCGAGGTGGCGGCGGTCGCGACGACCGAGGGCGGCAGCGACGCGGTGAAGACATAGGGCCGGCAGACCAGGCGCAGCACGTCGAACTTCGGATGGTTGGAGACGCAGAAGCCGCCCACCGTGCCGACCGATTTGGAGAAGGTGCCGACGACGAAATCGATATCGTCGGACACGCCCTGTTCCTCGAACACGCCGCGGCCATGCTCGCCGAAAAAGCCCATGCCGTGCGCTTCGTCGCACAGGATCATGCAATTGGGGTGCGCGCGCACCGCCGCGACCATCTCCGGCAGCGGGGCGATGTCGCCGAGCATCGAATAGACGCCTTCGAGCACCACCAGCTTGTGCGCCTCCTTGGGCAGGCGGCCCAGGCGCTTGCCGAGGTCCTCGGGCGAATTGTGGCGGAAGCGGATGATCTCGGCATCGCCCAGGAAACAGCCGTCATAGATCGAGGCGTGGCTGTCGGCGTCAAGGATGACGTAATCGCCCTTGCCCGCGAGCGTCGAGATCATCCCGAGATTGGCCTGGTAGCCGGTCGAGAAGACCATGGCGTGCTTCGTTCCGTAGAAGTCCTTGAGCGCGTCCTCGCACTCCTTGTGGCCTTGATAGGTGCCGTTGAGCACGCGGCTGCCGGTGGTGCCCGAACCGAAATTGTCGAGCGCGTCCTTGCCCGCCTGCACGACGTCCGGATCGAAGGTCATCCCCATATAGTTATAGGTGCCGAGCAGGATGGTCTCCTTGCCCTTGATGACGGCGAGCGTGGGGGACCTCACCTCGTCCATGACGATCGCGAAGGGATCGCGCACGCCGGTGTCCATCAGCGCCTGGCGCTCGGCGATCAGGGGATCGAACTTGCTGAACAGGTCGGTGGCGCCGGCGGCTTCCGCGGGCGTGTGCGCGTCGTTCGCGGTCTGAGCGGCTTCGGTCATCTTTCAATACCCAATAATGCCGCTCATCCTGAGGAGCCGCTGAGCTCATCGTATCGAAGGACCGGGCCCTTCGATACGGGCCTTCGCCTTCGCTCAGTCCCTGCTCAGGATGAGCGGGGTGAAAATGTCAGCCCCTGAGCTTCGCGACCGCGTCGACCAGCTGGCCGACGGTCTCGATCTCGGCCTGCATGTTCATGGTGATGGTGATGTCGAACGCGTCCTCGATCGCGGCGACGAAGTCCATCACCGTCAGGCTGTCCCATTCGAGATCGCCGGCGAAGGTGGTCGCGTCGGTCAGCGCCACGCCCTTCTTGTTGAACGGCTCGATTTCCGCGAAGACGCGGGACTGGATTTCGCTGCGGTCGGTCATGTGCGCCCCTCTGCCCGCCAATTGCGGCGGCTTGTGGGCGGGCTATAGCAGCCCGCGCGCGCGATACCATTGCGCGGTGCGCCTGAGCCCGGCGAGCGTCGGCACCTCCGGCTTCCACAGGTCGGACGGCGGCATGCGGCCTTCGCTGACCACCCAATCGGGATGGCAGAAATAGCCGACGCGATCGAGCGTCAGCTTGGCGCCGCCGCGCCGCACCAGCCGGTCCCCGCGCGCGGCGAGGCGCATGATCCGCGCGGGGATGGGCAGCGTCAGCACGCGCTCGCGCCCGGTGGCCTGCGCGATGGCGCGGGCGAAGCTCTTGTGGCTCCAGCCGCCGGGCTTGCCGTCGTCGGGTTCGTAGGTCGCGCCCGCGCCTTCGTTCGACAGCGCGAGCGCGAGCAGCAGCCGGGCGAGATCGCCGACCTCGATCACCGACAGCCGGCCCTCGGGCGGCAGCAGCGCGAGGCCGCGCGCGGCGAGACGGAACAGATCGCGCATCTCGGTATCGCCGGGACCGTAGACCGCGGGCGGGCGGGCGATCGTCCAGTCGAGGCCGGATGCCGTGACCAGCGCTTCGGCCTCGGCCTTGGAACGGCCATATTCGGACAGGTCCGGCTCGCGCGCGGAGAGCGAGGAGACATGGATGAAGCGGTGGACGCCCGCATCGCGCGCGGCGTCGAGCATGCGCCGCGTGCCGTCGACATTGCCGGCGGTGAAGCCGGCGCGATCGCGCGCGTTGACCACGCCTGCGACATGGACGACCGCGTCGGCGCCCTGGGCGAGCGCGAACAGCGCGTCCTGATCGTCGAGCGCGCCGGCGATCCAGGCGACGCCGTCGCGCGGCGGCTGTTCGCGACGGGTGAGCGCGCGGACCTGATGTCCCTCCCTGACGGCGCGCTCGATCAGCGCCGAGCCGACGAAGCCGGTGCCGCCGGTGACTGCGAGGACGCTCACGCCAGCACCATATGGTTGCGGTGGACCAGCGCGGCGCGGGGGGCGTAGCCGAGAATCGCGCCGTGCTCCTCGCTGCGGCGGCCGAGCAGGCGCTGGGCATCGGCGGCGTCATATTCGGAAAGCCCGCGGGCGATGATCCCGTCCGGCCCCTCGATCGTCACCAGATCGCCGCGCGCGAAGCGGCCGGTGATCGCGGTCGCGCCCGCGGCGAGCAGGCTGCGGCCCTGGCCGAGCGCGTGGGCCGCGCCCGCGTCCACGACGATCGCGCCCTTGGCCGATAGCCGCCCCGCCAGCCAGGCCTTGCGGGCGCGGCCGCGCCTTTCCGGCGCGAACAGCGTATGCCGCGCGGGCGCCGACAGCGGGCGATCGATCCGGCCCGATGCGATGGCGAGCGCGACGCCGGCCTGGCAGGCGATGCGCGCGGCGGCGATCTTCGAGACCATGCCGCCCGATCCCATGCCCGAGGCCGAGCCGTCGTCGGCCATCGCCTCGATTGCCGCGTCGATGCGGTCGACGCGGGCGATGTGCTCGGCGCCGGGGAGCGCGGGGTTGCGGTCGTAGAGGCCGTCGACGTCGGAGAGCAGGACGACGCCGTGCGCGCCTGCGGCCTGCGCCACGCGCGCGGCCAGCCGGTCGTTGTCGCCGAAGCGGATCTCGGCGGTGGCGACGCTGTCATTCTCGTTGATCACCGGCACCGCGCCGAGCCCGAGCAGCCGGTCGAGCGTCGCGGCGGCGTTGAGGTAGCGGCGGCGGTCCTCCAGATCGTCGAGCGTGACCAGCATCTGCGCGGCGGTCAGCCCCTCATCGGCCAGCAGCTCGGCCCAGGCCTGGCTCAGCGCGATCTGGCCCGTCGCGGCCGCCGCCTGCGCATCCTCGAGGCTGGCGCGCCCGCCCTTGGCCAGGCCCAGCCGCCGCGCGCCGAGCGCGATTGCGCCCGACGACACCACCGCCACCTGCTGACCCTCGCGGACGCGCGCGGCGATGTCCGCGACTACGCCCGCCAGCCACGATCGCCTGACGCCGCCGTCGGGATCGACGAGCAGCGCCGAGCCGATCTTGACGATCAGGCGCGGACAGGAGGCGGCGTCAAAGAGTGACATTGTCGAATGGCCCATTGCCTCGCCCGCGTACCGGCAACCGGCGCCCCTGCCAACCGGCGCCGCGGTTGGTGAAATCCGCGAACATTTGGCGCAGCTCGCGTCGTCTCGCGGCGCTCCGCTCAGGCCAACGGGGGGAATATGCGCTAAACCAGTCGCTTAGCGGATCTGGCACAACTCGTGCTGTGCAGCGGACGAACCGCGCACAGGAGCCGAAATCATGACCGCAATCACCGCCACGCCCACCGCCACCGATGGGGAATGGAAGAACCTGTTCGGCGTTTGCGCCTGTCTGGGCGAGGATTTCGGGTTCAACCCGCTCTATCTGCGCATCGCGCTGGGCGTCGGCATGATCTGGGCGCCGTTCGCGGTGCTGGCCGGTTATTTCGGCATGGGCGTGATCGTGCTCGCCAGCCGCCTGATCGAGCCCAAGCGTCGCCGCGTGCGGGCCAGGAAGGGCGACGCCGCCGCGCATCATGCTGCCGTCCGCACCGTTCAGACGGGCGACCATTCGATCGTGTCTTCGCCCTCGTCGTCGTCGCCGATCGTCGTGGCGTCGGGACCGATCGCTTCGAGCAGCCTGTCGAGCGCCCAGTCGACCCCCGTGCCGGCATAGCCCGAGAGCGGGATGACGGGGGCGCCGCTCGCCTCCTCCAGCTCGGCGGAGAGCGCGGCGATCAGTTCGTCGTCGAGCGTGTCGATCTTGTTGAGCGCGAGAACCTGCGGCTTTTCGGCGAGGCCCGCGCCATAGGCGGCGAGCTCGTCGCGGACGATGCGGTAGCTTTCCGCGACGTCGGCGTCATTGGCGTCGACCAGATGGAGCAGCACGCGGCAGCGTTCGATATGGCCGAGGAAGCGGTCGCCGATGCCCGCGCCCTCGGCCGCGCCCTCGATCAGGCCGGGAATGTCGGCGATGACGAACTCGCGATCGCGGTGCCGGACCACGCCGAGCTGCGGGCGGGTGGTGGTGAAGGCGTAGGCCCCGACCTTGGCCTGCGCGTTGGTGACGGCGTTGATGAAGGTCGACTTGCCGGCGTTGGGCAGGCCCACCAGCCCGGCGTCGGCGAGCAGCTTCAGGCGCAGCCAGACCCAGGCCTCCTCGGCCGGCCAGCCGGTGCCGTGCTGGCGCGGGGCGCGGTTGGTGGAGGATTTGTAGCTGGCGTTGCCGCGCCCGCCATCGCCGCCGCGCAGGAAGACCTCGCGCTGGCCGACCCTGGTGAAATCGAGCAGCACCTCCTCCTTGTCCTCGGAGAGCACCTGCGTGCCGACCGGCACCTTGATCACCAGATCCTCGCCGCCCGCGCCGGTGCGGTTGGAGCCGGCTCCGCCCTTGCCGCGCGGCGCCCGGAAATGCTGGGTGTAGCGAAAGTCGATCAGCGTGTTGAGACCGGCGACCGCTTCGAAGATCACATCGGCGCCCTTGCCGCCGTTGCCGCCGTCGGGCCCGCCATATTCGATGAACTTCTCCCGCCGGAAGCTGACGGCGCCGGGGCCGCCCGCGCCGGAGCGGACGTAGATCTTGGCCTGGTCGAGGAAATGCATGGCTGCGCTTTAGGTAGGTTGTACGAATAAGCAAAGCACGTCGCCCCTGCGCAGGCAGGGGCCGCCGGGTTTGTGGCACATCCAGCCCTGAAGTATGCCGCCTGAGGCCCCTGCCTGCGCAGGGGCGACGGTCACGCCGGCTCGGAATGGCTCCGCGACGCGACCAGCGCCCTTGTCGCCAGCGTCCGCGCCGTGTCGCGCTCCAGCCCGAGCGCCTTCGCCATCGGGCCGCCCAGCAGCGCATCGCCCAGCGCCATCAGCACCAGCTGCAAGGTCTCCTCGTGGATCGTCGTGTCGCTGTGGCCGTCCTCGCCCAGCTCGTCGACCAGGCGGTGCGTCGCCTCGAGAATTGGGTCGAGGGCGTCGAGATTGCCGGACAGGATCATCCAGCTGGCGAGCGCGCCCGCGCCCTCCTTGTCGAAGGCGTCGAAGGTCATGTCGACGACCTCGCGCGGATCGGGATCGTCGGAGGCGCGCTGACGCAGCACCGCGGCGCCGATCTTGGCGGTGATCGTATCGCCGAGCATCTCGGCAAGCGCCTTTTGCAGCCCCGCGGCGGAGCCGAAATGGTGGAGCAGGTTGGCATGGGTGCGGCCGATGCGCGCGGCGACCGCCTTCAGCGTCACCGCCTGCGGGCCGGCCTCGATCAGCAACGCCCGTGCGGCCTCGAGCGCGGCGAGGCGCGATTCTTCAGGGCTGAGACGTTTGCGAATTATTGACATTGTTGTAAGTAACGGTATCTACATCGCTGTAAGCAATCAGTGAGTCTTCCAATTGGAGGAAATTCGTGGCGAACGCAAAGACTCCCGCCGATCTGACGATCACGCCGCGCGACCGCCGCTTCGGGCGCGGCGGCGAATATCGCCGCTGGTGGCTGAACGACGATCCGATCGCCACCGCCTTCTACAACGCGCTTTCGGTGACCTTTCCAAAGGGCGAGGGGTTCTTCATCGAAAGCGTCCGCGCCTTTCGCGAGGGCACGCCGCCGCGGCTGGAGAAGGAGATCGCCGCCTTCATCAAGCAGGAGGTGATCCACACGCGCGAGCATGTCGCGTTCAACCGGCATGTGACCGATCAGGGCTATGATATCGCGCCGCTCGAACGGCATGTCGACGAGGCGCTGGCGCTCACGCGCGGCCGGCCGCAGATCGCCAACCTCGCCGCGACGATGTGCCTTGAGCATTTCACCGCGATCATCGCCAACCAGCTGATCGCCAATCCCAGGCATCTCGCCGGCGGCGACCGGGCCGCCGCGGACATGTGGCGCTGGCATGCGCTCGAGGAGATCGAGCACAAGGGCGTCGCCTACGACACCTGGCTGCACGCGACGCGCGAGTGGAGCCGCTGGCGGCGCTGGAAGGTCAAGGCGCTGGTGATGGTCGCGACGACGATCAAGTTCTTCAGCGGCCGCTACAAGGGCATGATCGAGCTGCTGCGGCAGGACGGGCTGGAGGGCGCTGGCGTCAAGTGGCGGGTAATCCGCTACGCCTTCGGCAATCCCGGCATGGCGCGGAAGGTGGCGGGCGCGTGGCTGGCCTTCTTCCTGCCCGGCTTCCATCCGTGGAACCATGACGATCGCGCCCTGATCGCCAAGGCGGAGAGCGAGTTCGAGGCTGCGGTGATGCCTGCGGCCGCCTAGGATAAAAGCGACCTGCCCTTGATATCGGAAAAGACCGTCCTACATAGAACCAAATAGGTTATGTAGGGCGATGCCTACCATCTTGTCTCGCCCAATCAGACCGCTTTCGAAGAAAGGGGGACGGGCAAAGTAAAAACGCGTTTGAGGGGCAAATTCATCAAAACCGTCAACTTGCCAGACCGAACCCGGCGCGAACGACGCGTCCGACCGTCAAATTTCTCAAAGCCCTCAAAGGTGTCAATCTGTCGGTAGGTCCGGAATCGTCAGGCCGCGACGGAACTCGCGAAATCCTTGGCCGATTGCTTGAGCCCGCCCAGCGTTTCGTCGATCTGGGTGAAGTCGCGGTCGAGAGCGTCGATATCGGAGGCGACGGCTTCGGTGTCTTCGCGAATGGAAGCGATGGTGGTGGACATGGAGTCTGCGGCGAGAGCGGTTTCGTCGACCGCGGCGGTGATGGCGGTGACGGTCTGGGCCTGGGTCTCCATGGCGGAGCGGATGCGCTGGGCGGAGGTCTGGACCTCCTCGACGGTGTGGCGGATCGAGGCGTTGGTCTCGACGGTCGACTTGGTCGCGGCCTGGATCGCGGCGATCTTGGCGGCGATGTCGTCGGTGGCGCGCGCGGTCTGGTTGGCGAGGGACTTCACCTCCTGCGCGACGACGGCGAAGCCGCGGCCGGCGTCGCCGGCGCGGGCGGCCTCGATGGTGGCGTTCAGCGCGAGCAGATTGGTCTGTCCGGCGATGTCGCGGATCAGGCCAAGGATCGATTCGATCGAGCGGGCGTGGTCGCTGAGCGCTTCGGACATGCCGACGGCGTGGCCGGCCTGCTCGGCGGCGCGGGTGGCGATCTCGGCCGAGGCCTCGACCTCGCCGCGGGCATCCTCGATCGCGCGGATCAGCCCGGCGGCGGTGTGCGCCGCCTCGCGCATCGCCACCGCCGACTGCTCGGCCGCCGCCGCCACCTCGCTCGTCTTGCCAAGCATCCCACGCGCCGCCCGGCTCGTGTCGCCAGCCTGCGCGCGGATGCGGTTGCCGAGATCGGCGGCGCCGTCGAGCGACGCCGCGATCGTTCCGTCGAACGCGCTGGCCCGCTCGATTCGCGCCGCGCGGTCGTCGGCGGCGTCGAGCGCGCCGAGATGCGTCGCCATCACCTCCGATTCGACCAGCGCCAGCCGCTGGACGGTGTCGGCCAGGCGGATGACGCGCTCGGGATCGTCGGGCAGGTGCCCCTTGATCAGCGCGATGGTCTTGCTGTGCGCATAGGACAGCGAGGCGAGCAGCGCCTGGAGCGGGATCTTCGCCTCGCGCGAATCCTCGGCATGGCTGATCGCGCCGAGGCCCCAGGCTTCGGCAAACGGATCTACATATTTCGTCCGGGCGTATTCGGCGCTTCTCGCCGCGCGCTTCACTCGCCGTTCGGGCGTGAAATAGCCGCGCACATGCGCCGTCGCGTCCATCGACAGATAGTGGTCCCAGAAGCTTTCGCCGATCGCGGTGAAATCCTGGGCGAGCAGGTCGGTGATCTCGCGGCAGTTCGCCGCGATCGTGCCGTCCCAATCATAATGGCGGACGCGGTCCGCAATGGTGCGGTCGCGGCTCAGCCAGACACGGTCATGCTGCATATGCCCTCTCCATCAGGCGGCGATTTGGGCGACGAACGCGCTGGCGGCGTTCTCCATCGAGCCCAGGGTTTCGTTGATCGCGCCGAAGCGCTGTTCGAGAGCGTCGATATCGGAGGCGACGGCTTCGGTGTCTTCGCGGATGGAAGCGATGGTGGTGGACATGGAGTCGGCGGCAAGCGCGGTTTCGTCGACCGCGGCGGTGATGGCGGTGACGGTCTGTGCCTGGGTCTCCATGGCGGAGCGGATGCGCTGGGCGGAGGTCTGGACCTCCTCGACGGTGTGGCGGATCGAGGCGTTGGTCTCGACGGTCGACTTGGTCGCGGCCTGGATCGCGGCGATCTTGGCGGCGATGTCGTCGGTGGCGCGCGCGGTCTGGTTGGCGAGGGACTTCACCTCCTGCGCGACGACGGCGAAGCCGCGGCCGGCGTCGCCGGCGCGGGCGGCCTCGATGGTGGCGTTCAGGGCGAGCAGGTTGGTCTGTCCGGCGATGTCGCGGATGAGCCCCAGGATCGATTCGATCGAGCGGGCGTGGTCGCTCAAGGCTTCGGACATGCCGACGGCGTGGCCGGCCTGCTCGGCGGCGCGGGTGGCGATCTCGGCCGAGGCCTCAACCTCGCCGCGCGCATCCTCGATCGCGCGGATCAGCCCGGCGGCGGTGTGCGCCGCCTCGCGCATCGCCACCGCCGACTGCTCGGCCGCCGCCGCCACCTCGCTCGTCTTGCCCAGCATCCCACGCGCCGCCCGGCTCGTGTCGCCAGCCTGCGCGCGCAGCTTCTCGCCGTCGTCCGCCGCCAGCTCGATCGTGGTGCCGATACGGTTGCGGAAATCGACCGAGATGCCTTCGCGCAGCAGCGCCTGCGCCTGGCGCTCATAGGCTTCGTACAGCGCGGTGGTGATGCCGCTTTCGAGCGCGGAGAGGCGCATCAGCGTGTCGACATGCTCGGCGAAGCGCGGATCGCCCGCGCCGACGCGCGCCAGCAGGATGTTGAGCGCGGCGCGGTCGCTGGCCGAGATCATCGAGAGGAGCGCCATCGGCTCCACCTTCGCGTTATAGGCGGCGACGACCGAGCGGTTGACCGATTCGACCCAGGCATAGCCGGCGGGATCGAGCGAGCGATCGCGGATGAACGTGCAGCCGATCTCGATCATCCGTTGGGTTTCGTGCGGCGCCCAGATCTTGCCGTCGTCGAAGCAGGACAGCCATTGCTGCCAATAGGCTTCGGAGATCGCGCGCACTTCCGGCTCGATCACCGCCCACAGCTCACGGGCGCGGGCGCTGAGGGTGCGATCCGTGTCGAAGATCGCCAGGCGGTTGGCGATGTCGATTTCGCGCCGCAGCCGCTGATCGTCGAAGATGTCCATATGTGCGCCAGCCCCAAATCCTGTTGTCCGGTTGGCGCGGAGGCTAGTGGGCAGTGGTTAACAGGCTGTTGAGAAATCGTGACCGCCCGCCCGAATGCTTGCAAAGCGGGGCGCATGGTTTCAAGGAAGCGCGCGACGCCAGACCGAGGGATCGATCCTTGCCCACCACACCTATCCGCGCGCGACCGCTATCGCCGCATCTGACCATCTGGAAATGGGGGCCGCACATGCTGGTCTCCATCCTCCACCGCGCGACCGGCAGCGGCATGGCGACCGTCGGCGCGGCGCTGCTGGTCTGGTGGCTCGCGGCCGCCGCCGCGGGCGATGCGGCCTATGCGGCGTTCGTCGATCTGTTCACGGTCGATGCGGGCGGGCTGAACATTGCGGGCTATGTGGTCGGAATCGGCCTGACGCTGGCGTTCTTCCAGCACATGGCGAGCGGCATGCGCCATCTCGTGCTCGATATCGGCGCGGGCTACGAGCTCAAGCGCAACAAGCTGGGCGCCATCCTGACGATGGTCTTCTCCGTGCTGGCGACAGCGGCCTTCTGGGCCTTCATCACGATGGGGCGCTGAGATGGAGAGCAAGACCAGCATCGGCCGCGTGCGCGGCCTGGGATCGGCCAGGCACGGCGCCCATCATTGGTGGCGGCAGCGGCTGACGGCGGGCGGCAACCTGCTGCTGATGGTCTGGTTCGTCGCGTCGATCGCGCGCCTGCCGGGCTACGAGCGGCAGGACGTGGTCAACTGGCTCTCCTCGCCTTGGGCGGCGCTGCCGATGGCCTTGCTGATCCTCAATGTCTTCTATCACTTCCGTCTGGGGCTGCAGGTGGTGATCGAGGATTACCAGCATGAGGAAAGCCGCTTCGTGATGATGGTGCTGCTCAACCTGTTCGTCGTCGCGGCGGGCGCAACCGCCATCTTCTCCATCCTCAAGATCGCCTTCGGAGCCGCCGCGTGACCGCAGCCTACAAGATCATCGATCATGTCTATGACGCCGTGGTCGTCGGCGCGGGCGGATCGGGCCTGCGCGCCACGATGGGGATCGCCGAATCGGGCCTCAAGACGGCGTGCATCACCAAGGTGTTCCCGACGCGCAGCCACACCGTCGCGGCGCAGGGCGGCATCGCCGCCAGCCTCGGCAATATGGGCCCGGACCACTGGACCTGGCACATGTACGACACTGTCAAGGGTTCCGACTGGCTCGGAGACCAGGACGCGATCGAATATCTCTGCCGCGAGGCGCCCGCTGCCGTCTACGAGCTCGAACATGCCGGGGTGCCGTTCAGCCGCACCGAGGAAGGCAAGATCTACCAGCGCCCGTTCGGCGGGATGATGCAGAATATGGGCGAGGGCCCGCCGGCGCAGCGCACCTGCGCCGCCGCGGACCGCACCGGCCATGCGATGCTGCACGCGCTCTATCAGCAGAGCCTGAAGTACGACGCCGATTTCTTCGTCGAATATTTCGCGCTCGACCTGATCATGGAGAATGGCGCGTGCCGGGGCGTGATCGCCTTGTGCATGGAGGACGGGTCGATCCACCGCTTCCGCAGTCATGCGGTGGTGCTGGCGACGGGCGGCTGTGGCCGCGTCTATCAGTCCGCCACCTCGGCGCACACCTGCACCGGCGACGGCGGCGGCATGGTGCTGCGCGCGGGCTTGCCGCTGCAGGACATGGAGTTCGTCCAGTTCCACCCGACCGGCATCTACGGCGCGGGGGTGCTGATCACCGAGGGCGCGCGCGGCGAGGGCGGGTATCTCACCAATTCCGAGGGCGAGCGCTTCATGGAGCGCTACGCCCCGTCAGCGAAGGACCTCGCCAGCCGCGACGTGGTGTCGCGATCGATGGCGATGGAGATCCGCGAAGGGCGCGGCGTGGGCAAGGAGAAGGACCATATCTACCTTCACCTCGACCATATCGATCCCAAGGTGCTGCACGAGCGGCTGCCGGGGATCACCGAGACCGGCAAGGTCTTCGCCGGCGTCGACCTGACCCGCCAGCCGCTGCCGGTGGTGCCGACCGTCCACTACAATATGGGCGGCATTCCCTGTAACTATCATGGCGAGGTGGTGACGCTGAAGGACGGCAATCCCGACAGCGTCGTCCCCGGCCTGTTCGCGGTGGGCGAGGCGGCGTGTGTTTCGGTCCACGGCGCCAACCGGCTCGGCTCCAACAGCCTGATCGATCTGGTGGTGTTCGGCCGCGCGACGGGCCACCGCATAGCCGAGATCGTCAAGCCCGGCACCGCGCACCAGCCGCTGCCCAAGGGCTCGGAAGAGTTCGCGCTGGGCCGGCTCGATCATTTCCGCCAGGCCAAAGGCGGCACGCCCACCGCGCGCATCCGCGACGCGATGCAGAAGACCATGCAGAAACATTGCGCCGTCTTCCGCACCGACGAACTGATGGCCGAGGGCATCGCCAGGATGGACGAGGTCTACAGGTCGATGGGCGACATCGCCGTCACCGACCGGAGCCTGATCTGGAACACCGACCTGATCGAGACGCTTGAGCTCGACAATCTCGTCTCGCAGGCGCTCGTCACGATCAACGGCGCGCGCAATCGCAAGGAAAGCCGCGGCGCGCACATGCACGAGGACTATCCCGAGCGCCATGACGACCAATGGATGAAGCACACCATCGCCTGGTTCGACGGCTGGGGCGGCAGGGGCGGGGCGACCAGCATCGATTACCGCCCGGTCCATGACTACACGCTGACCGACGAGGTCGAGTACATCAAGCCGAAGAAGCGGGTTTACTAGGCGGCCTTCGCTAGCCCGGTCATTGCCTCCGCTGCGATCGTCAGGCTGCGCTTTCGCGCTTCGGGATCGTAGATCGAGCTGGTCAGAATCAGTTCGTCGGCGCCGGTGCGTTCGATGAACGCCGCAATCTCCGCGCGGACCTTGGTGGGATTGCCGGTCGCCGTAGCGGAAAGAACCCCGTTGAGCATGGCGCTGGCCTGCGGTGGCAATGTGTCACGATAGCCGCGAACCGGGGGCTTGAGCTTGCCCGGATTGCCGGTGCGGAGCGCGACGAAGCTCTGCTGCATCGAGGCGGCGAGATACTCGGCCTCGTCATCGGTGGCGGCGGCGAAGACGTTGAAGCCGGCCATGGCGTATGGCTTGGGGCAGGTTTCGCTGGGGCGGAACTGGCGGCGGTAGATGTCGAGCGCTTCGTCCAGCAATTGCGGGGCGAAGTGGCTGGCGAAGGCGTAGGGCAGCCCGAGCGCGGCGGCGAGCTGCGCGCCGAACAGGCTGGAGCCGAGGATGTAGAGCTCGACCTGCGCGCCGGCGCCGGGGGTGGCGCGGATGCCGGTCTGGCCGTCATCGGCGAAATAGCTCTGCAGCTCGAGCACGTCGCGCGGGAAGGCGTTGGGATCGGTGTCGAGGTTGCGGCGCATCGCCGCCGCGACGCGCTGGTCGGAGCCGGGCGCGCGGCCGAGGCCGAGGTCGATCCGGCCGGGGAACAGTGCGTCGAGGGTGCCGAACTGCTCGGCTATGACCAGCGGGGCGTGGTTGGGCAGCATGATGCCGCCGGCGCCGACGCGGATCGTCGAGGTGGCGGCGGCGACATGGCCGATGACGACCGCGGTGGCGGCGCTGGCGATGCCCTCCATGCCGTGATGCTCGGCGACCCAGTAGCGGGTGAAGCCCAGGCCCTCGACATGCCAGGCGAGATCGGCGGCGCGGGCGAGCGACGTCGCGACATCGCCGCCTTCGACGACGGGGACGAGATCGAGCAGCGAATAGGCGGTCATGGCGCTACAGATGGGGAGCCGTACCTGATGTTCAAAGCCCTATGGTGAAGCGCAGCGCCGCGCCCATATCGTCCGGCAGAGCGGCGAAATGGCCCGGATCGCGCCGCCAGAACAGGTTGGCGTCCATCCAGCCATCGCCCAGGGCGAGGCCGTAGCGCGCCTCCAGCGCGATCTCGCGGCCCTCGGGCGTCAGGTTGATCCGCTGCAGGCTGCTGGCGGTGACGCCGCTGGCATAATCGTACTCCGAGGCGAGCAGCACGCCGATCGCGCCGCTTTCGACGCGCAAGGGCTGCGAGAGGCGCAGGCCGAAGCCGCCGTCATGCGCCAGCTCTAGGGCATAGCCGGCGGTGCGGATCAGGCCGCCGCCGCCGACGCCGCCGCGCGTCTCCGCCAGCGTCCAGCCCTGGCGCATCGAGCCGGACACTTGCCAGCCGCCGCCCAGTTCGCCGCCCGCGCGCATGTCGGCGAACCAGCTGGTCGCGTTGGCCGCGCCGACGCCCGGCGAGAAGCGCGCGCCGAGCACGGTTTCGCTTTCGCGCATCCATGATCCGGTGAGCGACAGGCCGAAGGCGCCCCAGCGGCGATCGAGCCCGAGCGACACGCGGTCATAGGGATCGCGCGCCCAGGGATCGCGCAGGCCGGCGAGCGCATCGGCGCGGCGTGACAGCGCATCGCCGCGCTCGACGCTGGCGGTGACGCCGACCGGCCCCACCATGCGCCGCCAGGCGAAGGCGACATCGGGCGCGGCGTCGAAGCCGGCGCTGCGGGTCGGGTCGCCCGCGACGAGGAAGGCGGGCTCGGCGCGGCCTTTGAGCAGCGCGCCGAGGCTGGTCCCGGTCTCTCCGAAGCCCAGCGCGACGGTGTCCGCGCCGCTCAAGCGCTGCGCGACATAGCCCGCCAGCGTGCGCGCGGCGACGGCGTCCGCATTGGCCAGGCGCAGCCGTTCGACATTCGAACGATCGCGGCCCGAGGCGACGGTGAGCGCGATGCTCGCCGGGCCGAGCGCGCCGGCTTGCGTGATGCGGCGTCCCTCGAGCGAGCGGACGAAACGCGGCGAAGGCGCGGCGCGCGCGATCGACTGGCCAAGCTCCAGCGCGAAGGCGCGATCGAAGCCGTCGAGCACCACCGCACCGAGCGATCCCTGCGAGGCATCGCCCATCGGCGCGCCCAGCACGCCGTTCACGCCCGACGAGATGGCTCCGCCGGTCGAGGCGTTGGACGTTCCGCCCTGCGGCTCGAAGGCGCGGGTCAGATCGAGGATGCCGCGGCCGTAGATCGCGTCGGTCCCGCTCGGCCCGGCATCGCGCGCGCTGGTGTAGAGCAGCTGGACGATCTGCGCGCCGGTCAGGTTGGGAAAGGCCTGGGCGAGCAGCGCGACCGCGCCCGAGATCTGCGGCGCGGCGAACGAGGTGCCGGACCAGATGAACGGCTCCGAATTCTCATTGGGCGCGCGCACGCCTTCGCCGACCGCGGCGAGATAGGCCTGACGCCCGGTGCCGGCGCGATTGCTGAAATCGGAGATGAGATCGCCGACGCCGACCGAGCCGGCGATGATCACCTGGCCGCGCGCGGCCGAGGTCGTGGCGATGGCGGCGAACTGATCGGGGTTCGCCTCCGAATCGTTGCCCGCCGAAATGACGAGCACCACGCCCGCGGCAGTCGCGCGCGACACCGCCTGGGTCAGGCCGCTGCTCATCGGCGATCCGCCAAGCGACATGTTGATCACGCGCGCGCCGCTGGCGACGGCATGATCGACCGCGCGGGCGATGGCGTCGTCGGGATGCTGGCAGCCGTCC
Source organism: Sphingomonas gilva (assembly GCF_003515075.1). Classification (GTDB taxonomy): domain Bacteria; phylum Pseudomonadota; class Alphaproteobacteria; order Sphingomonadales; family Sphingomonadaceae; genus Sphingomonas; species Sphingomonas gilva. The sequence continues at coordinate 226,865 of NZ_QWLV01000002.1, read as the reverse complement.
GCGCCGGCGCAGCTGCCGGGCTCGTCGGTGCGGAGCGCCAGCACCGTCGCCTGCGGCGCCGCGCCGTGGGTGCCGACGCCGTTGCGCCGTCCAGCGGCGGTGAAGGCGACTGCGGTGCCGTGGCCGCCGACATCGTCGGCCGAGCCGTTGCCCGCGAAGTCGCGCGACAGGGGGCTGATGCGGTTGTCGAACTCCACGCTCTGCAGATCGATGCCGCTGTCGACGATGCCGATCATCACGCCCTGACCGCTGAAGCCGCGATCATAGGCGGTGAGCGCGCGCATCGACGTCGGGCCGATCGACGCCCGGTACTCGCCCGTGTCGAAGGTCGTCGGCGGGGTTGGGGTGGGTGTCGGCGCCGGGGGCGGCGTGGGGGTGGGCGCGGCGGGCGGCCGCGGCGTGCGGCCGGGACCGCCCGATCCGCCGCCGCACGCGCCGAGCGCCAGCATCGCCGCGACCGCGACCGATGCCCTGAAGTTCACGCTGATCATACCAAAACCCTCGCCCCAACGGGCGGCATATAACTTCGCTTTGCTTTCCGGTGACTTAACCGCCCCCGGCCAAAAGCAGCGCGCGCCGTGCTTGTCCGCCGCCGGTCGCCTCGATATGCCGCGCGGCGACCATGCTCGCGCAACTGCCCCATGTCCGCAACTGGATATTCGACCTCGACAACACGCTCTATCCGGCGGCTTCGGGGCTGTTCGCGCTGATCGACGAGCGGATGGGCGCGTTCGTGCAGCGGCTGCTGGGCTGCGACGCCGAGGAGGCGTACCGGGTGCAGAAGGCGCTGTTCGTCAGCCATGGCACGACGCTTTCGGGGTTGATGGAGACGCACGATGTCGATCCGCGCGAATTCCTCGAATACGTCCACGACATCGCGCTGGATGCGCTGACCGGCGATCCGGCGCTGGCCGACACGATCGCGCGGCTGCCGGGGCGCAAGCTGATCTTCACCAACGGCAGCGACGGCCATGCCCGCCGCGTGCTCGATCGGCTGGGGCTGGGCGGCTGCTTCGAGGCGGTGCACGACATCCAGGCCTGCGCCTATGTGCCCAAGCCCGACGCGCGCGCCTATCGATCGCTGTGCGACCGCTTCGGCATCGATCCGGCGGAAAGCCTGTTCGCCGACGACATGCCGCGCAACCTGGCCCCGGCCAAGGCGATCGGCATGACCACCTTGTGGATCGACAACGGATCGGAGGACGCCGGCGTGGGCCCCTGCGACAGCTTCATCGATCATCGCACCACCGATCTGGGCCAATGGCTCAACGAACTGATGGGAGAACCCGCTTGACCGACCTCGAAGCCACGATCGACGCCGCGTGGGAGGACCGCGCGAGCGTCTCGACCGCCACCACCGGCGCGGTGCGCGATGCGGTGGCGACCGCGCTCGATCTGCTCGATTCGGGCAAGGCGCGGGTGGCCGAGCCAGACGGCGACGGCTGGCGGGTCAACCAGTGGCTGAAGAAGGCGGTGCTGCTTTCCTTCCGGCTGAACGACAATGCCGTGATGCCGGGGCCGGGCGGCAGTGCCTGGTTCGACAAGGTGCCGTCCAAGTTCGAGGGCTGGGGCGAGAACCGCTTTCGCGAGGCCGGCTTCCGCGCGGTTCCGGGCAGCATCGTCCGCCGCGGCGCGTTCATCGGGCGCGGCGCGGTGCTGATGCCCAGCTTCGTCAATATCGGCGCCTATGTCGGCGAGGGATCGATGATCGACGGCTGGGCGACGGTGGGCAGCTGCGCGCAGATCGGGCGCGACGTCCATATCTCGGGCGGGGCGGGGATCGGCGGGGTGCTGGAGCCGCTGCAGGCCGATCCCGTCATCATCGGCGACGGCGCGTTCATCGGCGCGCGCGCCGAGGTGGCCGAGGGCGTGCGCGTGGGCGAGGGCGCGGTGCTGTCGATGGGCGTCTATCTGGGCGCCTCGACCAGGATCGTCGACCGCGCGACGGGCGAGGTGTTCCGCGGAGAGGTGCCGCCCTATGCGGTGGTCGTGCCCGGCAGCCTGGGCGGGGGCGACGGCAAGCCCGCGCTCTACTGCGCGGTGATCGTCAAGCGGGTGGACGAGCAGACGCGATCGAAGACCAGCATCAACGAGCTGCTGAGGGACTGACATATGCCGTCACCGCGGACTCGCTCCGGGTTCCGTCCGTCCGTCCACGAGCGCTGCCGCCGGGGGCTGCGGCGTTTTGAGCATTATCGCGCGACTCTGAATGTGCGGCCCGATGGATGCCGGAATGAATCCGGCATGACGATTGGGTAAGGCGAAGCCTGCCACCGCAGATTGACGGTTTTGAGACTCCGCTGATGCAGGGGCGACCTGCCGCGCAAGTTGACGGTTTTGAGAAAATCGCAGGTCGACGCCTGAGCACTGCTCGCTTGATCCAGCGTCCGCAAGTTGACGCTTTTGGGAGATTTGCGGCTCCGCGCCGGAAATTCCGGCGCGCGGTGCGATCCCGGCACGCGCAAGTTGACGCTTTTGAGGAATTCGCCCCTCAAACGTATGTTCGTCCGGGGCCGTGCCGCGGGCGCGGAACGCTTCGACGAGCCGGCGGATGCGCGCGGGCCGGCGCGCCAGCGCGCGTTCGGCGCGCAGCCGGCGGCGCGTGGCGAGCGCCGCGTCCCAATCCGCCGCGAAGCGCGCGCCGCAGGGCCGCTTGCGCAGCGCATAGGCGCCGGCGGCGGACAGCCCGCAGGCGCGGGCGGCGGCGCGGACGCCTCCGCCCTCGGCGATGACGGCGCAGAAACGGGCCTGGGCGGCGGCGGTCCAGCCGTAATCGGGACGGCGCTTGGTGGTTGTGGTGATTCTCATTTGCGTATGGTAACCTATATGGTTCTATGTAGGACAGCGAAAAATGCGCTGACGGCGGCTGCTCGCCACGGCTTGCGGCCCCTGCCTTCGCAGGGGCGACGGATGGGGTTATGGCGGGCGAATGACCGACACCGACATGACCTATGGGCGCTATCTCGCGCTCGACGACATCCTTTCCGCGCAGCATCCGATCTCCGACAGGCATGACGAGCTGCTGTTCATCGTCATCCACCAGACCAAGGAGCTGTGGCTGAAGCAGGCGATCGCCGAGATCGCGCTGGCGCAGTCGCTGATCGACCAGGACCGGCCGGTCGAGGCGTATAAGAGCCTGGCGCGGGTCAGCCGCATCCAGGCGGTGATGACGCTTTCGTGGGACGTGCTCGCGACGATGACGCCGAGCGACTATACCGAGTTCCGCCATGTGCTGGGCAGATCTTCGGGCTTCCAGTCCGACCAGTTCCGCACCGTCGAGGTGATGCTGGGCATCCGCGACGGCGCGCGGTTCGGGCCGATGACCGCCGGGGCGGCGGCGCGGCCGAGCCTGTGGGACGCGGCCAACGCGGCGCTGGCGCGCGCCGGCTTCGCGGTGCCGGAAACCGCCCTTTCGCGCGACTGGACGGCCGCCTATCGGCCCGACCCGGGGGTGGAGGCGGCGTGGGCCGAGGTCTATCGCGATCCGGCGCGCTGGTGGGAATTGTACCAGCTCGCCGAGAAGCTGGTCGATATCGACGACGCGCTCGCCACCTGGCGGCACAAGCATGTGCTGACCGTATCGCGCATCATCGGCGGCAAGCGCGGGACGGGCGGCACCGCGGGGGTGCCGTATCTCGAATCGACGCTGACCAAGCGGGCGTTTCCCGAGCTGTGGAGTTTGAGGACGCTGCTTTAGGGCTGAGATCCTCCCTCGGTGCGCAGCTCCGGGGGAGGGGACCACGACGCGCAGCGTCGTGGTGGAGGGGGCTTTCGCGAGCGCTGGATGCCCCCTCCACCATGCTTCGGCCACGGATTGCTTCGCAATCCGGCTCCGCGGCTGCAATGTGCCCCCGGCACATTGCTGGTCGCCGCTACGCCCCCCTCCCCCGCAGCGAAGCTGCGAGGGAGGATTACCGGCACCGCCGCTCGATCCAGTCGACCGCGAAGGGCGTGATCGCCGCCGCGTCGACCACGATGGTCATCGCATCGCCGACCAGGCCGGTCTGGCCCTGCCCGGTCGCCAGAAAATCCTCCACGATCGTCGCGAAATAATCGTCCGCCAGGTCTGCCACCACGGGTTCGGCGGTGTCGAATTCCTCGACCCTGCGCCATTCGACGCCGCCTTCGCGGGCGAAGGGGACCTCCACGCGCTTGATGCGCTTGCCCGGCACGCGGGCGAGATGCTCGGCGTGGTGGAGCAGGGTCATCGTATCGAGCGGGGCGCCGATCATCGCGACCTTGCCGCGCGCCTCGACCAGCTTCGCCAGCGGCGTGTCCGGCCCGTAGCCGAAATCCAGCGGGTGATCGGCGGTGAGCCATTCGGCCCGCGCGCCGATCGCGGCGACCGACGCGCCAGGGCTGCCGCTGCGCAGCGCGCCGGGCGTGGTGCGGAGGAATTCGGGCAGCACGCCATTGTCGCGGATCGCGCGCGAGGCGGCGGGATCGAAGGGCGGGACGTGGCCGCGCCATTCATCGGGCACGCGGCCTGCGGCGTCGAGCAGCGGCTCGTAGCAGGCGTCCCAATCGGTATAGGCCATCACCGTTCCGGCTGGGCCGACGGCGTCGCGCAGGGCGGCGATCAGCGTATCGGGACCGCCGAGGACCGGGCCGACGCGCGACACCGCGGCGTGCGCCATGACGATGTCGCCCGGCCCGATGCCGAGCGGGGCGAGGTCGTCGCGCAGGGCGGCGCGGGTGTGCAGGGTCAGGCGTCCGCTATGGGCGCGATGCCGAGCCGGGCGAGCTCGATCTTGGGGCAGCGGTCCATCACCACCTTGAGGCCCGCCGCCTCGGCGCGGGCGGCCGCCTCCTCGTTGATCACGCCGATCTGCAGCCAGACCGCCTTCGCGCCCGCCGCGATCGCCTCGTCCACCGCCTCGCCCGCGGCGTTCGGCCGGCGGAAGATGTCGACCAGGTCGATCGGATCACCCAGCTGCGAAAGCTCGCGGAAGACGAACTCGCCATGGATATGCTCGCCCGTGATCTGGGGATTGACCGGGATGACGCGGTAGCCGTGATCCTGGAGCGCCTTCATCACGCCGTAGCTCGGCCGGTCGGGCCGGTCGGACGCGCCGATCATCGCGATGGTGCGCGTTTCCTCGAGAAGCCGGCGGATGTCTTCGTCACTGGTCAGCGGCATGGGGCGCTCCTTTGCTCAGCCACGCCGCGACACGGGTGGCGATCCCGGTGAACGCCGCGCCGTGCGGACCTGTTCCGGCCGCCGGCGGCTCGCCCGCGTCGCTGGCGGTGCGGATGGCGATATCGAGCGGGATGCGGCCGAGGAAGGGGAGGCCGAGCTCGCGGGCCGCGGCCTCCGCGCCGCCGCTGCCGAAGGGGTCAGAGATTTCGCCGCAATGGGGGCAGGCATAGCCGGCCATGTTCTCGACGATCCCGATCACCGGCACGCCCGCCTTGGCGAACAGGTCGATGGCGCGGCGGGCGTCGATCAGCGACAGGTCCTGCGGGGTCGAGACGATCACCGCGCCCGTCGGACGGTATTTCTGGATCATCGTCAGCTGGACGTCGCCGGTGCCGGGGGGCAGGTCGATCACCAGCGTGTCGCAAGCGCCCCAATCGGCCTCGGCGAGCTGCGCCAGCGCGCCCGCCGCCATCGGCCCGCGCCAGGCGATCGCCTGATCGGCGGCGACGAGCTGGCCCATCGAGAGCAAAGGCACGCCGTAAGGGGTGGGGACGGGAATCAGCGTCTTCTGCCGAGCTTGCGGCTTGCTGCCCTCGACATTCATCAATTTTGGCTGCGACGGGCCGTAGATGTCGGCGTCGATCAGGCCGACCTTGCGGCCCGCCCTTGCCAGCGCGATGGCGAGATTGGCGGCGACGGTCGACTTGCCGACACCGCCCTTGCCGCTGGCGACGGCGACGAGCTGGCGCTTCACCCGGTCGCTGGTGAGGAGCACGCGCACCTCGCCCGCGCCCTGTTCGGCGAGCAGGGCCCGCGCGTCCGCCTCGAGCGCCTTCTGCCCTTCGCCCGACAATCCGGTCGCGTCGAGGATGACGCTGGCGCGGTCGCCGTCGAGCCGGAGCGACTGGACGCGGCCGGGCGCGAGGGCTTCGAGGGCGACTTCGAGGCGGGTCTGATCGGGCATGGCGGGCAGATAGGGCGATTTCGCAGGCGCGCCACTGTTTTTCCCGACCGTCGCCCCTATAAAGACGATCATGGCGACACGACTATGGTGGCGCGGGCTCGGCTCCGTGTTCAATAACGACAACAGCAACGGCCCCTGGGGCAACCGCGGCGGCGGCTCGGGCGGTTCCGGCGGGGATGGCGGCAAGGGCGGCGGCGGTGGCGGCGACGGCCCGCGCAACCCGTGGAACGTGCCTCCGCCCGGCAAGCGGCCGGGGCAGGGCGGCCCGACCGCGCTCGACGAGCTGTTGAAGCGCGCCAAGGGCGGCATGCCCAAGACGCCGGGCGGCAAGTCGTTCGTGCCGCTGGCGCTGCTGCTGCTGGTCGCCGCCTGGCTGTTCCTGACATCGGTCCACCGGATCGGCCCGCAGGAGCGCGGCGTGATCCTGCTGCTGGGCAACTATGCCGGCACGCTCAATCCCGGCATCGGCTTCACCGCGCCCTGGCCGATCGCGACGCTGACCAAGATCGACGTCGAGGAGATCCGCACCGAGGATATCCCGGCGGGCACGGGCAGCACCGAGAATCTGATGCTGACCGGCGACCAGAACATCATCGACCTGCAATATTCGGTGCGCTGGAACATCCGCGATCCCGAGCGCTACCTGTTCCAGCTGGCCGAGCCCAACGACACCGTGCGCGAGACCGCCGAGAGCGCGATGCGCGCGGTGGTCGCGACGGTGACGCTGGACGAGGCGATCGGCGCCGGCCGGGGCGATGTCGAGCAGCGGGTCCAGCGGCTGGCGCAGCAGATGCTCGACGAATATCGCTCCGGCGTGTCGATCCAGGGCGTCGCGATCAAGCAGGCCGATCCGCCCACCGCGGTGCTCGACGCGTTCAAGAGCGTGTCCGCCGCGCAGCAGACCGCGCAGACCTATCTGAACGAGGCGCGCGCCTATTCGCAGCAGGTGACCGCCCGCGCGCAGGGCGAGGCGGCGCGGTTCGACAAGGTCTATGCCGAATATGTCCAGGCGCCCGAGGTGACGCGGCGGCGCATGTATTACGAGACGATGGAGAAGGTGTTGTCCAAGGTCGACAAGACGATCGTCGAGACCGACAATGTGACGCCCTATCTGCCGCTCGACCAGATCAGGCGGCGGCAGCAGGCGGCGCCGCAGCCCGCCCCCTCGACCCCGACGGAGGCCGGACGATGAGCCGCGTGCTGCGCAATCCGATCGCGCTGGGCGTGATCGCCCTGCTGCTGCTGATCCTGGGCGCATCGACGCTCGCCGTCGTGCCCGAGACCAAGCAGGCGGTGATCGTCCGCTTCGGCGAGCCGATCCGCATCATCAACGAATACAAGCCTGGCGAGGATTTCGGCAATTCGGGCGCGGGGCTGATCGCCCGCTGGCCGTTCGCCGACCGCATCGTCTGGGTCGACAAGCGCGTGCTCGACATCGACATGGATCGCCAGCAGGTGCTCTCCACCGACCAGCTGCGCCTGCAGGTCGACGCCTTCGCGCGCTATCGCATCGTCGATCCGCTCAGGATGGTGATCACCGCGGGTTCGGAGCAGCGCGTGTCCGACCAGCTGCGCCCGATCCTGGGGTCGGCGATCCGCAACGAGCTGGGCAAGCGCCAATTCGCCGCGCTGCTCAGCCCCGAGCGCGGACAGGTGATGGACAATATCCAGGCCGGCCTCAACCGCGTCGCGCGGCAATATGGCGCGGAGATCGTCGATGTCCGCATCAAGCGCGCCGACCTGCCCGAGGGCAGCCCGCTGGAAAGCGCGTTCCAGCGGATGCGCAGCGCGCGCGAGCAGGAGGCGCTGACGATCAGGGCGCAGGGCGCGCGCCAGGCGCAGATCGTCCGCGCCGAGGCCGATGCGACCGCATCGCGCATCTACGCCGAAAGCTTCGGCAAGGATCCGGGCTTCTACGATTTCTATCGCGCGATGGAATCCTATGAGCGGACCTTCGGCACCGACGGCACCACGCCGGAAGGGGCGACCAGCATCATCCTTTCGCCCGACAACGACTATCTGAGGGCGTTTCGCGGGCGCTGACGCGACGGAATGATATGTAAAGCCTGTCGGATCGTTCATATTCAATCCGCGTTCAGCAAGCGTGCGCGATTTTCCGCCCCATTGGGGATGGACTGACCAGAGGAACACACACACGTGCGATATGCCTACGCCATCACTTCCGCGCTGCTGATCGGCGGCGCCGCCGCGACCATGACGCTGCAGCAGCCGCTCGGCGCGCAGACCCCGCAGAACCCGGTCGGCATGCAGGCCGCCGCGCCGCGCCCCGGCGCGCCGCTGTCCTTCGCCGAGCTGACCGCGCGGCTGCAGCCGGCGGTGGTCAACATCTCGACCACGCAGCGCGTGCCCGTGCAGACCGGCAATCCCTTCGCCGGCACGCCGTTCGAGGATTTCTTCGGCCAGTTCGGCGGACGCCGCGGCCAGGGCCAGGGCGGGCAGCCGGCCACACGCCCGGCGCAGTCGCTGGGATCGGGCTTCATCATCTCGGCGGACGGCTATGTCGTCACCAACAACCATGTGATCGCCGCGGGCACGCAGGGCGCGGTGGTCGAGGAAATCCGCGTCACGCTGCCCGATCGCCGCGAGTTCGTCGCCAAGCTGATCGGCCGCGATCCCGAATCGGACCTGGCGCTGCTCAAGATCGACGCCACCGGGCTGCCCTTCGTGCGCTTCGGCGATTCGACCGAGACGCGGGTGGGTGATTGGGTGCTGGCGATCGGCAATCCGTTCGGCTTGGGCGGGTCGGTCTCCGCGGGCATCGTCTCCGCGCTGCACCGTTCGACCGGCGCCAACGGCAGCGCCGCCTATGACCGCTACATCCAGACCGACGCGGCGATCAATCGGGGCAATTCGGGCGGGCCGATGTTCGACCTGAACGGCAATGTCGTCGGGATCAATTCATCGATCTTCTCGCCGACGGGCGGCAATGTCGGCATCGGCTTCGCCATTCCGGCGGAGATCGCCAAGCCGATCATCGACACCCTGCGCCGCGGCGAAGAGGTGGAGCGCGGCTATCTCGGCGTCGGCATCCAGCCGGTGACGCCCGACATCGCCGGATCGCTGGGCCTGCAGCGCAACCGCGGCGAGCTGGTCAGCCGGGTCGAGCCGGGCGAGGGCGCCGAGCGCGGCGGCATCCAGGTCGGCGACGTGATCGTCGAGGTGAACAACCAGGAGGTCACCCCCGACAACACGCTGAGCTTCATCGTCGCCAACCTGCCCGTCGGCACCCGGGTGCCGATCGAGCTGATCCGCGACGGTCGCCGCCGGACCGTGACCGTCACCGTCGGCAAGCGTCCGTCGGCGGAAGAGCTGGCGGGCTTCAACGCCGACGAGAACGCCGATCCGCTGGGCAGCGGCAATCCCGAGAACGAGGCGGCGGCGGCCAATGCGCTGGGGCTGCAGTTGACGCCATTGACGCCGCGGATCGCGCGCGACCTGCGGCTCAACGCGAACGAGCGCGGCATGGTGATCGTCAGCGTCGATCCGTCGAGCGACGCGGCCGCCAAGGGGCTGCGGCGCGGCCTCGTGATCCAGTCGGTCAATCAGCGTCCGGTGACCACGGACGCGGAGGTCAGCGCCATCGTCGCCGAGGCGCGCCGCGCCGGCCGCGACAATGTGCTGCTCTATGTCCATTCGCCGCGCGAGCGGCAGAGCATCTATATCGCGGTCGAGCTTTCCGATAGCTGACGCGCATTTCCATCGGTGAACGGCCCCGCTATCAACGCGGGGCCGTTTGCATTTGGGGAGAGCGTGGATGTCCGAAGAGGGGCTGTTCATCGGATCGGGCGGCGGCAAGCCGCAGACGCTCAACTTCCGCCGCGCCAACCGGCACGGGCTGATCGCCGGCGCGACCGGCACCGGCAAGACGGTGACCCTGCAGGGCATCGCCGAGGGTTTTTCCGCAGCCGGCGTGCCGGTGTTCGTCGCCGATGTGAAGGGCGACCTGTCCGGCCTGGCGATGGCGGGCTCGCCCACCGCCAAGAGCCATGACGCCTTCGCCGCGCGGGCGGCCGAGATCGGCTATGCCGACTGGTCCTATGCCGACAATCCCGTGCAGTTCTGGGATCTGTTCGGCGAGCAGGGCCATCCGATCCGCACCACCGTATCCGAGATGGGGCCGCTGCTGCTCGCGCGGCTGATGGGGCTGAACGAGGTGCAAGAGGGCGTGCTGACCATCGCCTTCCACGTCGCCGACAAGGACGGGCTGCTGCTGCTCGACCTCGACGATCTGCAGGCGATGCTGGCGCATTGCGGCGAGCGCGCGGACGAGCTGACGACGACCTACGGCAACGTCTCCAAACAGTCGATCGGCGCGATCCAGCGCGCGCTGCTGCAGCTGCGGAGCCAGGGCGGCGACCATTTCTTCGGCGAGCCGGCGCTGACGCTTTCCGATTTCATCGCCACCGACGACCAGGGGCGCGGCATCGTCAACATCCTCGCCGCCGACAAGCTGATGGCGAGCCCCAAGCTCTATTCGACCTTCCTGCTGTGGCTGCTCTCCGAGCTGTTCGAATCGCTTCCCGAGGTGGGCGATCCCGACAAGCCCAAGCTGGTCTTCTTCTTCGACGAGGCGCATCTGCTGTTCGACGAGGCGCCCGACGCGCTGCTCGACAAGGTGGAGCAGGTGGTGCGGCTGATCCGGTCGAAGGGGGTCGGCGTCTATTTCATCACGCAGAACCCGATCGACATCCCCGAAAAGGTCGCCGGGCAGCTCGGCAACCGGGTGCAGCACGCGCTGCGCGCCTTCACCCCGCGCGACGAGAAGGCGATCCGGTCGGCGGCGGAGACCTTCCGCGCCAATCCGGGGGTCGACGTCGCCGCCGCGATCACCGAGCTGAAGGTGGGCGAGGCCTTGGTCTCGCTGCTGCAGGCCGATGGATCGCCATCACCGGTCGAGCGCACGCTGATCAAGCCGCCGCGTTCGCGGCTCGGCCCGGTGACGCCGGTCGAGCGCGGCGTGATCCGCGAGACCGATGCGATCGGCGACAAGTACGACGCGCTGCTCGATCGCGAATCGGCGGAGGAACTGCTGGCGGCGAAGGCGAACGAGGCGGCGGCGGCCGCCGCCGAGGCCAAGGCGCAGGCGGAGGCGGAGAAGGCGGCCGCCGCCCAGGCCAAGGAGGATGCGCGCGCGGCGAAGGAGGCCGAGCGCGCCAGGCTCGCCCAGCAGAAGGAGGCCGATCGCCAGGCCGCGATCCAGCGCCGCGAGGCCGAACGCGCCGCGCGCGAGGCGGCCAGGCCCAGCCTGGCCGACAAGATGCTCCAGTCTGCCGCGCGGTCGGCCGCGTCGTCGATCGGCCGCAAGGTCGCCGGCAACCTCGGAAGCAGCCTGCTGCGCGGGCTGCTGGGCGGGCTGTTCAAGGGGCGGTGATTTATCCTCCCCGGAACGGGGAGGGGGACCAGCCGCAGGCTGGTGGAGGGGGAGCGCCGCGAGCGAATCGTTTGCCGAAAGCCCCCTCCACCACCGCCTTCGGCGGCGGTCCCCCTCCCCGCAGGGCGGGGAGGATTAGTTAGAACGCGGCCCTGAGCGTTACCTGGATCAGCTGGCCCGAGCGCTCGCGCTCGATCTCATATTCGTCGAGATCGCCGGCGGCGCGATTATCGAGGATCTCCTGCAGCGAATCGCCGTCATATTTGCGGAAATCCTCCTTCTTCCGGCGATCGAGGATGTTCTGCACGGTCAGGCGAAGCACGAAATTTTCGCCGAAGCGCTTTTCGACGAACGCTTCTAGATCGGGATCGTAGCGCAGGTTGATCACCTCATCGAAGTTCGATTCGAACGCCCCGCTGCGGCCGGAGATGGTCGCGCCGAAGCTGGCGTCCAGGCTGCGCACGGTCTGGATGAAGCCGACATTGTAGACATGGTGCGGCTGGTTGTTGAACCGGCGTTCCTCACGCGTGAACGGGTCGATCGTCTTGCTGTCGAGATAGGTGTAGTTGGCGAACAGGCCGGTGTCGGGCATGCCGAAACCGGTCAGCGGCACCGACAGGTCGAACTCGGCGCCCCAGGTCTGGCCGTCGCCGATATTCTGCGGGGTGAACAGCTGGCCGTCGCCGGCGTCGCCGATCACCACCAGCTCGATCAGATCGGTGATGTCGCGGTAGAAGAAATTGACGCCGACGATGCCGGCCGCGCCGAGCCGGCGTTCGTAACCGACATCCACGCCCCAGCTCTTCTGGTTGCGCAGCGCCGGGTTGCCGACCGTGGTGTCCTCGTCGCCGGGGCTCTCTTCCTGTTCATAGGGCGAGATCAGATCATAATCGGGGCGACGGACGGTGCGCGCGAAGGAGGCGCGGAACTGGTCGTCGGCGGTCGGCGCGAATTTGAGGTGCAGCGATGGCGTGAGCAGCTCGTTGTCGTAATCGACATCGTCGAAGCCTTCGGCGCCCACGGTGCGGCGCGTGATCTCGTATCGCAGCCCGGCATCGACGGTGAAGGCCGGCGTCGGCTCCAGCGTCACGCGGACATAGGGGTCGTAGCGCTCTTCCTCGATCGTGAAGGCGAAGTCGTCGCCGATGAAATTGCCGTTGTTCAGGCCGTTGCGGCTCTTACTGAGCAGATCGATGCCGGTCTTGACTCCCAGGCCGCTATCTTTGCCGAAGCGGGCGAAGAGGGTGCCGGTATATTCGTCGTCGCTAAGGTCGATGATCGACGTATCGACCTCGATCTCCTCATCCTCGAAATTCTCCGCGGTTTCGGTGGCGATCGAATCCTCGCGATAGGAGGACCAGCCGGCGGCGAGGCCAAGCTCGACCCCGCCCAATGGGATTAGCGCGTCGCCCGATAGCGCATAGGTCTGCTGGTTGATGTCCTCGACCTGGACGACACGCTCGACATAGTCGAGGTCCTCGCCCTCATAGACGCGCGAATCCTCGGTCTCGATGCGGTTGGTGTCGACGAAGAAGCCGCCGACGCGCACCCGCCCGCCGCCGGCGAATTCGTGCGCGATCTCGGCGCTGCCCGAAAGATCGCTGCCGTCGCGCGTATCGGCCTGGTCCTCGCGGTCGTCGAATTCGGGATCGCTCTCGTGCGATCCCTCGCCGGTGGTCGGCTCGCCGCCGAACCGGTAGGACACCTTGTCCTTCGGATTGCGGCGTTCCTGATAGTTGAGCGCGGCCCAGAAGCTGGTCGATTCGCCGAGCCTTCCGGCATAGGCGGCGGCGGCCGAGGGGCGGGTCTCGCCATCGCGGCCATTTATCAACGCGCCCAGCTTGGCGAAGCCACCTTCGAAGCTGGCGCTTTCCTTGGTCACGACGTTGAGCGTGCCGGCGACGCCCTCGCTCGGCTGGTCGGCGCGGGGTGCACGGACGATCTCGATCCGCTCGACCAGCTCGGCGGGGATGCGATCGACGAAGAAGCTGCCGTCCGCCTCGCCGCCCGGTGCGCGGCGGCCGTTGATCAGCACCTGGGTGAAGCCCGGCGGCAGTCCACGGAACTGCGCGCCGTCATATTCGAGCACGTCCGATGTGAAGGTGACGCCCGGCACGCGCTTGAGCATCTCACCGACCGAAACGGGTTCGAACCGCTGGAAATATTCGAGGTCGTAGCTGAGGACGGGGTTCACGTCATCGGTGCGGTTGCGGAAGGCGATATTGCCGGTGACGATGATGTCGGAGGCGTCCTGCGACGTATCGGCGGCGAGCGCCGTTACCGCAGCCGATTCCTGCGCCGCCACCGGTGTCGCCAGCACCACGCCGAACGCCGCGCCCGCGCGCAGCAGCGCCTTCAATCCCGCCATGAAACCCCCGCAGTCAAATTGTCACACAGCCGGCCTATCCGGCTGCGGTCTGAGGGGCCGTTAGGGGGAAGCAATGTCGGTTTCGCGTCGTGGCAGTTACGGTTTGATGATGATCGCGGGTCTGCTCGCCGGGTGCGCGGGCGAGGTGCCGATCGAGACGCGGATCGCCAACGCGCTGCCCGCGGCGATGGTGCAGGCCAAGGGTGAGACCGAGGCGGTCGCGACCGCCAATGCCGACGCCGCCGACGATCCGGCGATCTGGCGCAATGCCGGGAATCCCGCCGCCAGCCTGATCGTCGGCACCGACAAGAAGGCCGGGCTGCATGTCTATGGGCTCGACGGCCGCTCGCGCGATTTCGCGGCCGCTGGCCTCGTCAACAATGTCGCGCTGGTGCGGGCGTCGGACGGCCGGGTGATCGTCGTCGCGAGCGACCGCAACGATCCAGCCCGCGCGAAGATCGCGCTCTATGCGCTCGACACCGTCGCCGCCAAGCTGAGCCCGATCGGCAAGGTCGATGCGGGGGCGGGCGAGGCTTACGGCATCTGCACCTATGCGCCGCCCGCCGCATCCTCCGACACGCTGGTGCAGGTGGTGTCGGTGCTCAAGGGCGGTTCGATCGCGCTGATCGAGATCGCCAAGGATCTGTCGGCGAAGACCGTCCGCACCTGGAAGGTGCCGACCCAGGCCGAGGGGTGCGTGGTCGAATCGGTCAGCGGCGCGGTCTATGTCGGCGAGGAGGATGTCGGCATCTGGCGTTTCTCGATCCTGGGCGACGACACGCAGGGCCGGCTGATCGCGCGGGCCGACGGCAAGCAGCTGGTCGCCGATGTCGAGGGGCTGGCGATCGCCTTCGGGGAGCGCCGCTACCTGGTGGCGTCGAGCCAGGGCGACAATGCGTACACCGTCTACAGCCTGCCCGACCACCGCTATCTCGGCCGCTTCCGCATCGCCGCGGGCCGGTTCGGCCCGGTCGAGGAAACCGACGGCATCGAGCTGAAGATGGGCGACTTCGGACCGGACTATCCGCAGGGCCTGTTCGTCGCGCAGGACGGGATGAACGAGCCAAGGGCGCAGAATTTCAAGCTGGTCAGCTGGGCGGACGTGAAGGCGGCGCTGGGGCTGGAATAGCGAGATGTCCGTCGCCCCTGCGCAGGCAGGGGCCTCAGTCGGCAAGATCGGTATCTGGTGTGCCACAAACCCGGAGGCCCCTGCCTGCGCAGGGGCGACGCTAAAGTCACCCGAAGAACTTCGCCGCCAGCTCCTTCGCCACGCGCACGGGGCGCAGCGTCTCGGCGTCGAGGCAGCACCAGCTGGACTTCACCTCGGCCAGCACTTCCTCGCCGCGCCTGATCAGCGTGTCGTAGAAGGCGCGGGCGCCCTCGACCTTTTGCAGGACGGTCGTAGCGATCACCTCGTCGTTGAGGAAGGCGGGCTTGCGGTAGGTGATCTCGTGCTTGAGCGCGACCCACAGATGCGCCGCCACCGCCTCGTCGGGCGCGAAGCGGCGCCAGTGCGCGACGACCGCGTCCTGCACCCAGCGCAGGTAATGCGCGTTATTGACGTGGCCCATGAAATCGATGTCGCTCGCGGCGATCTCGATCGGGTGATGATGCGGCAGCGCGGTAGTCACGCCCCAATATGTTCACGCGCCAACCGGCTTACAAGCATGTAAGTTAGGCCGATGCGCGTTTCCGTGGCTCGACGCTCTCCGCCGGCGTCATCGCTGCCAGCACCGTATCGATCCCGACGAAGGCGAAGGCGACCGAGCTGTCCGCCACCCCGTAGGGGATGAACAGCGAGTCGCCGTGCTTCATCGCGCCGCAGGTATAGACGACGTTGGGCACATAGCCCTCGCGGTTCTCGCTCGCCGGCGCGATCAGCGGTTCGGCGGTGCGCGCCAGCACCCTCGACGGATCGTCCTTGTCGAGCAACGCCGCGCCGATCGCGTATTTGCGCATCGCGCCGACGCCGTGGGTCAGCAGCAGCCAGCCTTCATCGATCTCGATCGGCGGGCCGCAATTGCCGATCTGGACCAGCTCCCAGGGATATTCTGGCTCAAGGATGCGCTCGCCCTCTTCCCAATGGGTCAGCGTGTCGGAGGTGAGCAGATAGAGATTTTCGCCGTCCTGCCGGCCGATCGCGGCATATTTGCCGTTCACCTTGCGCGGGAACAGCGCGATCCCCTTGTTGCGCGCGGCGGGGCCGGTCATCGGCACCAGATCGAATGCGCGGAAATCCCTGGTCCTGAGCAGTTCGGACTGGATCGCCGAGCCGTTATAGGCGGTATAGGTGCCCAGCCATTCCGCCGCGCCGTCGTCATGGGCGAACTTGACGAGGCGCAGATCCTCCAGGCCCTTCGACTGGGCTTCGGTGATCGGGAAGATCACCGTGCCCGACAGCGTCGAATCGCGGTGGCGGTGGACCGTGACCGGGCCTTGGGGGATTTCGTCCTCGTCGCCATGCGTGTCCGTCGCGGTGGCGAAGGGCGGCTCGGGCGCGAGCTTCAGCTTGTTCTCGCTGGTGATGATGCCCTCACGAAAGGCGACCGAGGAGATATGGCCCTCGCCCACCGCGCGCAGCGACATCAGGATGCGGCACGATCCCCTGGGCATGCCCGACTGGTCGTAATGCGGCACCACGCTGGGGTTCATCAGCGCCGCGGCGGCATAGCTGTATTCGTGGCAGAAATAGGCGCCGATCAGCTGGCGCTTCTCGTCCCCGATCTTGCTGCCGTCGAGGCCGAGCTGCGCCTCTATCTCGTCATAGCGGGTCATGAACACGCGCCGCGTCTGCCAGTGGCGCGCCTCGAAATCGCGCAGCACCTCCTGCAGCTCGTCGCGCGCCTGCTGCGCGCTCATCCGCAGCACCTCTCCCACCAGGCGCTGGGTGCGGCTGGAGGTGCCCTGCCAGCTGATGTGGAAAGGGCGCACCACCACGCGCGAGGGATCGGCGAACAGCCGCAGGCTATGGGTGAAGATAGGCTCCATGTCCTCCCCTTCGAAGGGCAAGAAAGCCGACTTGAGCGAAATCAGGCTACGGCGGCGTTGCGCGCTTCATTCCCGATTTGGGCGCGCTTGGAAAGCCCGGAAATGGCGGTGGTCGCCAATTGCAGCGCCAGGATCGATTCGGCGCCCTGGTTGCGGTTGACGCCGTGCGGCATCAGCCCGTCGAAACAGCCGCCGTCGTCGCCGCTCGCAAGCGGCAGATCGAGGTCGTTGGCGCCGAGATACCAGCGATAGGCGCGCATCGCCTCGTCGATCCAGCGCGGATCGCCCGAAACGTCGTGCGCGGCCTCGCACGCGTCGATCGTCGCCTGCGCCTCCAGCGGCTGCTGATCGAAGGGCAGGGGCGGCTGGTAGGGGCGGCCGAAGCTGTCGGTCCCGACCGCGCGGAAGCGACCTTCGGGCGAGGTCTGCTGGGCGATGATCCAGTCGAGCGTGTCGAGCCCGCAGCGGATGAAATCGCCACGCCCGATCGCCCGGCCGGCGCGGATCAGCGCCTCGGGAAGCCGCGCATTGTCATAGGCGAGGACGATCTCGAACCAGCGCCATTCGGGACGGCGCGCGCTGTCGGCGAGCGCGACCAGCTCCTCGCCGAACCGTTCGAGGATGCGCCGCGACAGCTGGTGTCCGGGACGCGCCTCCAGCATCGCCGCCGCGCCGAGCATGGCGAAGGCGTGGGTGCGGGGGCTCTGCATGTCGAAGGCGATGTCGCCCGTCATGTCGAACAGGTTGACCGCCCAGTCGCGCAGCTTGAGCGCGCGGCCGTCGCGCGCGGTGCGGCCGAGCGCCCATAGCGTCCGTCCGTTCGAATCCTCCGAACCCTCCTCCTCGCACCAGCTGCGATCGAAGTTCATGAAGTTGCGGAAACGGCGGGCCTGGTCGTTCCAGGCGTGCTGGACGAAGGAGGCGTAGACCGTGGTCCATCTGTCGCGCACGCCGTCGTCTATGCCGTCGACCACGTTCAGCAGGATCAGCGCGCGGGCATTGTCGTCGATACAATAGCCGTGGCGGCGATCGGGCACCGAATAGATCGCGTGCTGCAGCATGCCGGTCGCATCGCTCATCCGTTCGATCGCGGCGATGTCGGGCGGCAGGATGCGCGTCATCCGGTCGGCCGCGGCGATGCGGCGCGGCTTGGCGGGAATGATCGTCTCGATCTCCGCCATCGCCGATTCGGCGCTGCGTTCCCACACCATCGTCCGCCCGCGGGCATAGGCGCGCGCCATCAGTTCGGCGCGGTCATCTTTGTTCTTCAACAGCCGGCCGGTCTCGCGCGCGAACCCCTCCGCGTCGCCGAAATCGACCAGCACGCCGTGGCCGTCGGCAAGGATCTCGGTGGCGTGGACATAGGGCGTGGACACGACCGGCTTGCCCAGCCCGATCGCGTAGCTGAGCGTGCCCGAGGTGATCTGCGCCGGGTTGTTGTAGGGCGTGACGTAGATGTCCGCGGCCTGGAGATAGTCGAGCAGCTCGTCATGCTCGACGAAGCCGTCGATCAGCCGGACATTGTGCGCGACCCCCAGTCTGGCGATCTGCGCCTGCAGACGGGCGCGATAGGCCTCGCCCTCATGTTCGATCAGGTTGGGATGCGTCGCGCCTAACACGATGTAGAGCGCGTTGGGGCACGCCCTGGCGATCGCCGGCATCGCCGCGATCATCGTCTCGATCCCCTTGTTGGGGGCGAGCAGGCCGAAGGTCAGGATGATCTCTCGGCCCTGCCAGCCGAAGCGCGCCTTCATCGTGTCCGGATCGACCAGCGGACGATCGGGCACGCCGTGCGGGATCATCGCGATCGATGCCGGATCGGCGCCGTACACGCGCTCCAGTATGTCGCGGCCGCGATCGGCCATGACGATCACCTTGGCGGCGCGGCGAAGCAGCGCGTCCATCACCATCCGCTCTTCGGGCGTCGGCTTTTCGAGCACGGTGTGGAGCGTGACGATGAGGGGAATGGTCAGCCGGTCGAGCAATGCGAGCAGGAACGATCCCGCCGGCCCGCCGAAGATGCCGTATTCATGCTGCACCCACAGCGCCTGCGCGCCGCTCGCGGTGATCCTGCGCGCCGCCTCGACATAGGCGGCGCGGTCGTCCTGCGGGATCGCGTGGGTCACCTCGGGCGGATAGGCGTAGCGGCCGGGGTGATCGTCCATCGCATAGACGTCGACCGCGACATCGGGGAAGCGGCGGACGAGCGCTTCATAAGTGTCGGCGGTAAAGGTGGCGAGCCCGCAGCGACGCGGCAGGAAGTTGCCGAGCATGGCGATCCGGCGGATGGAATGCTTGCCTGACGAACCAGCCATGGGAATCCTTCGCAAGTGCAAAACGCCGGGGTGAATCCCAAGCTACGGAAGGCACAACGACTCGCGATTGTTAAGGTTGCAGCAATGCTGCGACGCAGCAATCGAGAATCGCTATGATCTCGATCAAGTGTTGCTTAACCGCGACCGCGATAGCCGGGCACGTCCTGCGGCGGCAGCCACAGGCCCTGGGGCGGCTCGCCCGATTGCCAGAAGACGTCGATGGGAATGCCGCCGCGCGGATACCAATATCCGCCGATACGCAGCCATAGCGGCTGCATTTCCTCGGTCAGCCGCTCGCCGATGCCGACGGTGCAATCCTCGTGAAAGGCGCGGTGATTGCGGAAGGCGCCGAGGAACAGCTTGAGCGACTTGGACTCGACGATGGTTTGCGCCGGCGCATAGTCGATCACGAGATGCGCGAAGTCCGGCTGGCCGGTCACCGGACACAGCGAGGTGAACTCGGGCGCGGTGAAGCGCACCAGATAGGGTCGCCCGGGGCGGGGATTGGGCACATAGTCGAGCACCGCCTGCTCGGGCGATTCGGGAAGGGCGGAGGGCTGGCCGAGATGTTTTGGGGTCATGGCGCGGATGTAGGCGCTGCCGCGCCCGGCGTCACCCTGCGTCGCGGAACGGGTTCACGATGCGCACGCCGTCGACGACGTGACCGTGCTGCATGTCCTCGGTCGCCAGCGTGTCGCAACCCGAGGCTACGGCGGCAGCGATGATCATGCAGTCCCACCAGGAATAGTTTGTGCGACCTTTGATCTCCCAGGCCAGATCGGTCAGCGGCATGTCGAGAGGCTGGACGGGAAAGCGTCGCCAGCGATCGATTAATGCCTTGGCCGTCTCGTCTGGCAACCGATCCGGCCGCGTCCGCTTGGTAGCCTGCGTGAAAAACTCGTTGAAAACCTGTGCCGAGAGCGCGCATCGCCGAGATTTGAGCAGATCGATGGCGAGCCCGCGTTTGACTTGATCTTCACGTCTGTCGCTGATCGAGTAGAGCAGGACGTTGGTATCGACGAAAATAGTCATCCTGCGCGGCGACGGCGATCTTTGGCAAGCGCTGCTTCGTGCTCGGCGCGCCTCGCGTCACGATCGTAGAGTTCCTCGCGGATCATCCTTTCCCCGCCGTTGAAGTTCTTGATGTCCGCGCGAATTTCATCCTCCTCACGCGCCAGCCGATCAAACTCGCTCTCCTCCGCGCCGTAGCTTTGCAACAATTCGCGCACGACGGACGACAGCGAGCGATCCGCCTCCGCCGCGCGGCGGCGGGCATTGCGATAGGTGACATCATCGAGTGATACTGTGACGTTCTTCACATTTTCACAGTAGCGCATCCCGATCGCACATTCAACCGCACGCGCTTCCTCGACAGCCCCCGTGCGCCCGATTAGGGGTGGGGCATCATCCAAGGGAGACGATCGCATGGACTCGCTGGTTTCGACCGAATGGCTCGCAGGGGAATTGGGCGCGTCGGACTTGCGGGTGGTGGATGCGACGATGATCCTTCCCGAATATCACCGCGATGCGCGCGCCGAGTTCGAGGCGGCGCACATCCCCGGCGCGGCGTTCCTCGATCTGGACGAGCTGCGCGACACCGACAGCGATCTGCCCAACACGCTTCCGAGCGCGGAGAAGTTCGCCAGCCGGATGCAGTCGCTGGGGCTGGGCGACGGCAGCCGGATCGTCGTCTATGACGATTCCCCTTCGCGCACCTCCGCGCGGGCATGGTGGATGTTCCGCCTGTTCGGCGCGCATGAGGTCGCGATCCTCGATGGCGGAATTGCCAAATGGAAGGCGGAGGGGCGCGAGACGGAGAGCGGCAGGCCCACCAATCGCCACCGCCACTTCACGGTCTTTCGCGACGATGCGTCGCTGGCCGACAAGGCCGGCGTGCAGGCCGCGCTCGACGGCGGCGGGCAAGTGGTCGACGCGCGCACCCGCGGCCGCTTCGCCGGCGAGGAGCCGGAGGCGCGGCCGGGCCTGGTCGCGGGGCATATGCCGGGCGCGAAGAACCTTCCCTATGCGCGCCTGTTCAACGCCGACGGCACCTGGAAGCGCGGCGACGAGCTCCGCCAGGCCTTTGCCGATGCGAACGTCGATCCCGGAAAGCCGATGATCACCACCTGCGGCAGCGGCGTGACGGCGGCGGTGCTGGCATTCGGCGCGCATCTGCTCGGCAACGCCGACGCGCGGGTCTATGACGGCTCCTGGTCCGAATGGGGCGGCGATCCGTCCACGCCCAAGGCGACGGGGGCGGCGTGAGCGGCGAGGGCGGGCGCGACGACAAGCCCGCCACGCGGCTTGCTTCGGCCGGCCGCCGGCCCGAATGGACGCAAGGGATCGTCAACCCGCCGGTCTGGCGCGCCTCGACGATCCTCTACGACGATGTCGCGGCGCTGCGGGCCAATGCCGGCCGCGACACGCATCACCGCCTCTATTACGGCCGGCGCGGCACGCCGACCCAATGGAGCCTGGCCGACGCGCTGACGGAGATGGAACCGGGCGCGCAGGCGACCTTCCTCTATCCCTCGGGCGTCGCGGCGGTGATGGGCGCGCTGCTCGCCGTGCTCGGCCCCGGCGACGAGCTGCTGATGGTCGATTCGGCCTATGATCCCACGCGGGCGCTGTGCAGCGGGCTGCTCAGGCGGTTCGGCGTCACGACCCGCTATTACGATCCGCTGGCGGGCGCGGGCATCGCCGATCTGATCGGCGAGGAGACGCGCGCGATCTTCATGGAAAGCCCCGGCAGCCTGACCTTCGAGGTGCAGGACGTGCCGGCGATCTGCGCGGCGGCCAGGGCGCGCGGCGTGGCGACGCTGCTCGACAACACCTGGGCGACGCCGCTGCTGTTTCCGGCGATAGAGCGCGGTGTCGACCTGTCGATCCTGGCGTGCACCAAATATATCGTCGGCCATTCGGACGCGATGCTGGGATCGGTCACCGCGACGCCCGAGCTGTGGCCGCGCCTGCGCGACACCGCGCACCAGCTGGGCCAGTGCGTCAGCCCCGATGATGCCTATCTCGGCAGCCGCGGCCTGCGCACGCTCGACGTGCGGCTGGCGCGGCATGGCGAGAGCGCGCTCAAGATCGCGCGCTGGCTGGAGGAGCAGCCGGGCGTGGCGCGGGTGCTTCACCCGGCGCTGCCGTCCTGTCCCGGCCACGAGACGTTCGTGCGCGACTTCACCGGCGCGTCGGGCCTGTTCGCCTTCGTCCTCGACGGCGGCGGCGAGGCGGCGCGCGCGGCGCTGATCGACGCGCTCGCGCTGTTCGGCATCGGCTATAGCTGGGGCGGCTTCGAAAGCCTGGTCGTCCCGGCCGATCCGCGCCGCACCGCCGCGCCGTGGCGGGCCGAAGGCCCGCTGGTCCGCCTCCAGATCGGACTGGAGGATGCCGACGACCTGATCGCCGATCTGGCCCGCGGCCTCGCCGCCTTCCGCGCCGCCGAATGAACCGCGCGGCCGCCTTCCTGCGCGGCCTGGGGCTGGACTTGCCCGCCGATCCTCACCTGCCCGAGGTCGCCGTCGCCGGCGGCCTGACCATCGCCGCGCTGGCGGTCGGCTGGTGGCTGGGCCGGCATTTCGATGCGCGCGCCAAGGCGCTGTGGCACCGTGCGTTCGGCGTGCATGCCGGCGGCATCGGTGAGCGGGCGGGCGCGGTGATCCGGCATGGATCGGCCGCGCTGCTGCTGGCGATCATCGGCGCGTCCTGGCCCTGGCCGCCGCTTGCGCGCCTGCCGATCGGCATCGCGCTGGCGGGCGCAACCGCCTGGCTGACGATCGTCGTGCTGCGCGGCCTTGGCATCGCCCGCTGGATCGCGCGGGGCGTGGGCTGGGTGCTGTTCATCGCGCTCGTCGCGCAGGCGCTGGGCGGCCTCGGCGAGCTGCGCGAGACGCTGGAGAGCGTCGGCTTCGACATCGGCCGCAGGCGCATCTCGCTGTTGTCGGGCGTCACCATCCTGCTGACGCTGGTCGCGCTCTATGCCGCGGCGCGGCTGGGCAACCGGCTGCTGGGCAACGCCATCGAATCGACCAAGGGCTTCGACGCCACGCAGAAGCTGCTCGGCCGCAAGATCGCGCAGATCGTGGTGGTGGTGATCGTCTTCTTCGTCGGCATCGACCTGATCGGCGTCGACCTGACCGCGCTCGCGGTGTTCACCGGCGCCTTCGGCCTCGCCATCGGCTTCGGCTTCCAGAAGACCTTCGGCAACCTGATCTCGGGGATCATCCTGCTGATGGACCGGTCGATCAAGCCGGGCGACGTGATCGCGGTCGGCGACAGCTTCGGCTGGGTCAACAAGATCGGCATCCGCGCCGTCTCGGTCATCACCCGCGACGGCAAGGAGCATCTGATCCCCAACGAGATACTGATGACGACCGAGGTCGAGAACTGGTCCTATTCGGATCGCAACGTGCGCGTGCACATCGATGTCGGCGTGGGCTACGACTGCGATCTCAAGCTGGCGCAGGACCTGATGATGCGCGCCGCGGTGGAAAGCTCCCGCGTGCTGGAAAAGCCGCCGCCGACGGTGCGGCTGATCGCCTTCGGCGAGAATGCGGTGAAGCACGAGATCCGCGTCTGGATCAGCGATCCGGAGGACGGCGTCGGCAATGTCCGCTCCGACGTGCTCAACCGCATCTGGGTGCTGTTCAGGGAGCACAAGGTCTCAATGCCTTACCCGCAGCGCGACATCCACATCCGCAGCCTTCCGGAGCCGCCGGCGGATGACACTATTGTTGCACCCACGCAACACAGCCAAGGCTCCTGAAAGCCGCTCGCCGCTTTTCCGGTTGTGCGACGCAACATCGCTGCTACCTATGGCGGCGATCGGAAAGGATCGTGCGCGCAGCCCGCAGGGCGCAAACAGACACGGCCATGCGATCGAGCAGGTGGGGACGCCGCACAGCATTCCTTAGAAAGGGAAACACCATGCGCCTCTCCATGATCAGCCTCGCCGCGATGGCGCTCGCCTCCGCGGCGCCCGTCCTCGCACAGGACACCGGCGTTCCGTCGCCCGTCACCGTCACCGGCGGGGTCACCCTCACCACCGACTATCGCTTCCGCGGCCTGACGCAGAGCGACGAGGACCCCGCCGTTCAGGGCACCGTCACCGTCGCCCATGAAAGCGGATTCTACATCGGCACCTTCGCCTCGACCATCGACGGCAGCGGCGATACCCCGGCGCTGACCGGCTATGGCGATGTCGAGATCGATTTCTACGGCGGCTATTCGAAGACGCTGGACAACGGCCTCGGCTTCGATGTCGGCCTGCTCTATTATTACTATGCCGATGCGGTCGACGGGCTGAACACCGACTTCTTCGAGCCCTATGCCGCGGTGACCTACGCGATCGGCCCGGTCTCGACCAAGCTGGGCGCGGCCTATGCGTGGGGCGGGCAGGACGGCCTGAACTTCACCAGCAGCAACGACGACAACATCTACGGCTATTTCGACGCGGGCCTCAGCATCCCCTCGACGCCGGTGACGCTGAAGGGCCATGTCGGCTACACCAACGGCTCGCTCGGCCTGGTCAACCCGCTGATCACCGACGACGAATATTGGGACTGGTCGGTGGGCGCAGAGGCGGTGGGCGGTCCGCTCAAGGTCGGCGTCAGCTATGTCGACACCAACGTCACCGAGGCGGGCAGCTTCGCCCAGACGCTCGGCCGCGGATCGACCGTGCTCGGCTATGTCGGCTTCTCGTTCTGACAATTCTTGGCCCCTCCCCTGAAGGGGAGGGGCTTTACCCCGTTCAGGGAGTCGTGGTCGCGGGTGGCGTGGTCGCCGCCGGAGCCGGCTCAGCAGCCGGGGCAGGCGTGCCGCCGGGATTGGCGCGGGCGTTCTGGCCGTCGCCCTCGGGCGCGGCGATGATGTCGCGGGTGACCGATCCCTTGTCGACCACCGTCGTCTGCGGATCGCCGACCGCCGAGCGAACGCCGGCATCGGCCTGCTCGATGCCCGCCTGGTTGAGCGCCGCGCTCTCCGCCGCGCTGCGCGGGGCCGGGCCGCCGAACAGCGCGCGCAGCGCCTGGGTGCTCGCGGCGGTGTCCTGCGGGCGGGGCGCGCCGGGGGTCGGCGGGGTCAGCGAATAATCGGGCGGGATGACGAGCGGCGCCTGGCGCGCGACGGCGAACTCGTCCGGCCGATCGCGGTTGAGCCCGCTCGATCCCCCACAGGCGGCGAGCAGCGTGGCGATCGCCAGGGTGGCGGTGATGGACAGGGCTTTACGCATCGGAACGGTTCTCCACGGGAACATGTGTCTTGGGCTTTTCGCGCACCAGCAGCGCGCGGAGTAGCAGAATGAGCACGCCGATGGTAATCCCCGCATCGGCGACATTGAAGACCAAAAAGGGCGACCAGTCGCCGAAGTGCAGATTGGCGTAGTCGAGCACATAGCCCAGCCGCACCCGATCGACGATATTGCCCAGCGCGCCGCCCAGGACGAGGCTCAATGCCAGCAGATCCTGCCGGTTCCGCTCGCGCAGCATCCACCAGGCGACGCCGGCGGCGATGGCGGCGGTCAGCGCGACCAGCAGCCAGCGGGCGAGATCGGTGTCGGCCTGCATCATGCCCAGCGACACGCCGTAATTGTGCACCCGCTTCAGTTCGAAGATCGGCAGGATGACGAGCGTGTCGCCGACCTGCTTCAAGGCAAGCGGGCCATCGACCAGCCATTTGATGATCTGATCGACGACGAAGATCACCCCCGCGGTGATAAGGGCGGTGCGGCGCGCGGCGGTCATGCCACCACCTCCGCGCAGCGCGCGCACAGCGCGCCGTCTCCGGGAACCTCGGGCCGGTGCCGCCAGCAGCGGCCGCATTTGTGGTTGGTGGTGCGGGTCACCGCTATCTCCTGAGCCTCGCCGACTTGCGACACGATGAATATCTCCTCCAGCGCCTCGGCGGGCAGCGGAAGGACGGGGACGGTGACCTCCGCCTCCAGGCTGGAGCGGATCGTCTTCTCGCGGCGATAGGGCTCGATCGCCTCGGTCACCGCCTCGCGCAGGCGGCGGATATCCGTCCAGCGATTGAGTAATTCATGATCCCAAGGAAATGATGGATCGCCCAGTGGATGGACACCCCAAGGCGCGTCCGGATGAGGTTGCAGCGGGACAACCGGCCACTCCAACAAATGCACAGACTCCGCATCGGGGAACCGCGTCTGCCACACCTCTTCGGCGGTGAAGCACAGGATCGGCGCGGCGTAGCGCACCAGCGCGTGAAACAGCGTGTCGAGCACCGTCCGGTACGCCCGCCGCGTCGCGCTGCCGCGCGCGTCGCAATATAGCACGTCCTTCCTGATATCGAAGAAGAAGGCCGACAAATCCTCGTTGCAGAAATCGGTCAGCGCACGGGCGTAGCGGTTGAACTCGAACTCATTGATCGACGTTCTTAATTCGCCGTCCAGTCCGGCGAGCAGGTGCAGCACATAGCGCTCCAGCTCGGGCATCTCCGCCGCCGGAACCTGCTCGCCCTCCTCGAAGCCGTCGAGCGCGCCCAGCAGGTAGCGGAAGGTGTTGCGCAGCTTGCGATAGGCGTCGCCGGTGGTGGCCAGCACCTCCTTGCCGATGCGGACATCCTCGAAATAGTCGGTCGAGGCGACCCACAGCCGCAGGATGTCCGCGCCGCTCTCGCCGATGATCTTCAGGGGATCGACGACATTGCCGAGCGACTTGGACATCTTGCGGCCATTGCCGTCGAGCGCGAAGCCGTGGGTCAGCACCGCGTCATAGGGCGCGCGCCCGCGCGTGCCGGCGCTTTCGAGCAGCGAGGACTGGAACCAGCCGCGATGCTGGTCGGAGCCCTCGAGATAGAGGTTGGCGCGGACCCCCTCGCCGTAGCGCTGCTCGATGACGAAGGCGTGGGTCGATCCGCTGTCGAACCACACGTCGAGGATGTCGGTGACGACCTCGTAATCGGCGAGGTCGTACCGGTCGCCGAGCAGCGTCTGGTGATCGACCGAATACCACGCATCCGCGCCGCCGGCGTTCACCGCGTCGATGATCCGCGCGTTGACCGCCGGATCGCGCAGATAGTCGCCCGTCTGGCGGTGGACATAGAGCGCGATCGGCACCCCCCAGGCGCGCTGGCGCGAGATCACCCAGTCGGGCCGCCCCTCGACCATCGCGGCGATCCGGTTGCGGGATTTGGAGGGCACCCACCGCGTCCGCTCGATCGCATCGAGCGCGAGCTCGCGCAGGGTGGGGCCGTTGCCCTTCCTCTCCCTCTCCCCTTCAGGGGAGAGGGTCGGGGAGAGGGGGAGTATGCCAGGAGCGCTGGAGTCCGCGGACAGGCCCCTCTCCCAACCCTCTCCCCTGAAGGGGAGAGGGCTATTTTCGTCATCGACCCACGGCTCGCTTCGCTCGCCGATCAATCGGCTGCGAACGTCCCCCGGACGTTCGCTATTCGCCGATTGATCCATCGGGATGAACCACTGCGGCGTCGCGCGGAAGATCACCTTGGCCTTGGACCGCCACGAATGCGGATAGCTGTGCGGGAAATCCTCGCTCGCCGCCAGCAGCGCCCCGGCCGCGCGCAGGTCCGAACAGATCGGCCCCTCGGGCGCGTTGAACTTCTTGTTGATGACGCTCCCCTGGCCGCCCAGCCACGCCCAATCGGCGCGGTACATCCCCCCGCCATCGACCGCGAACACCGGGTCCATCCCATGCGCCTTGCACAGCAGGAAATCGTCCTCGCCATGATCGGGCGCCATGTGGACGAGGCCGGTGCCCTGCTCGGTGGTGACGAAATCGCCGGGCAGGAACGGACGCGGCTTGGCGAAGAACCCGCCGAGATGGTGCATCGGGTGGCGAGCGACGGCTCCGGCGAGCTGCGACCCCTTGATCTTGCTACCGAGGGGCAAGGGGTCCGATTGGTTGTATTCGACTACTTCCAAAATCGGGCCGATGTCATCGGAAACAGTGCTTATCGTCTTAGAACCGCGGAACCGATACCATGCAGCGGTGACCAGGGACTCAGCGATCAACAGCTTCCGACCGTTCCAGTCGACAATTCTATACTCAATCTCCGGCCCATAGCTCAGCGCCTGGTTCACCGGAATCGTCCACGGCGTCGTCGTCCACACCACCGCGTGCGCGCCGATCAATTCCGGCGCATTCGGCGCCTCGACGATCTCGAACGCAACGTCGATCTGGGTCGAGACGATGTCCTCATATTCGACCTCGGCCTCGGCCAGCGCGGTCTTTTCGACCGGAGACCACATCACCGGCTTCGCCCCGCGATAGAGCTGGCCGCTTTCGGCGAACTTGAGCAATTCGCCGACGATCGCCGCCTCGGCGTCGAACTTCATGGTGAGGTACGGGTCGTCCCAGTCACCCATCACCCCCAGCCGCTCGAACTGCTCGCGCTGGACCCCGACCCAATGCGCGGCATAGGCGCGGCATTCGGCGCGGAACTCGGCCGCGGGCACCTCGTCCTTGTTGCGCTTCTTCGCGCGGTACTGCTCCTCGATCTTCCATTCGATGGGGAGGCCGTGGCAGTCCCAGCCGGGAACATAGGGCGCATCCTTGCCGAGCAGCGACTGGCTGCGGACGATGATGTCCTTCAGCACCTTGTTCATCGCGTGGCCCATATGGATGTCGCCATTGGCGTAGGGCGGGCCGTCATGGAGGATGAAGCGCTCGCGGCCCTTGCGCGCCTCGCGCAGGCGGCCATACAGATCGGTTTCCGTCCAGCGCGCCAGGATCGCCGGCTCCTTCTGGGCGAGCCCCGCCTTCATCGGGAAATCGGTCTTCGGCAGAAAGACGGTGTCGCGCCAGTCGCGTGCGGTGTCGGTCGTTTCGCTCATAGGTGCGCGGGGCTTAGCGGAGGCTTCGTACCGTTACAAACCCGATCATTCGCCGCGCCGCAGGCAGGAAATGGTTCACGCGAAGGCGCGAAGGCGCGAAGAGGTTTGCTGATCCTTCGCGCCTTCGCGCCTTCGCGTGAACCATCTATTACGAACGAAGGACCGCGCGTGCGCGGTCGCAGTCTTGCGCCATCTGCGCCGCCAGCGCCTCAAGACTATCGAACCTTGCCTCCGGCCGCAGGAATTCGATCAGCTCGACCTCGATCCGCTGGTCGTAGAGATCGCCCGAGAAATCGAAGAAATAGGGTTCGAGCAGTTCCTTGGGCGGATCGAAGGTCGGGCGGATGCCCAGGTTCGCCGCGCCGTCCAGCACGCGCCCGTCCGCCAGCGTCCCGCGCACCGCATAGATGCCGTAGCGCGGGCGCAGATAGGGGCCCATGTCGATATTGGCGGTGGGATAGCCGATCGCGCGGCCGCGCTTGTCGCCGTGCTGGACGACGCCCTCGACCGCGAAGGGGCGGGTGAGGAGGCGCGCCGCCTCGTGCGGTTCGCCCGCCTTCAGCGCATCGCGGATGCGGCTGGAGGAAATGGGGCCGTGATCGTCGCTGACCGGCGGAATCGCATCGGTCGAAAAGCCGTGCCGCCGGCCGAGCTCTGCCAGCACCGCGACATCGCCGCCGCGCTTGTGGCCGAAGGTGAAATCCTCGCCGGTGACGACCCCCGCCGCGCCGATCACGCCGACGATGCGCTCGGTGACGAACGCCTCCGCGCTCAGCCCGGCGAGATCGTCGTCGAAGTCGAACACCAGCATCGCGTCCGCGCCCGCCTCGGCGAACAGCCGCTCGCGCTGGTCGAGCGTGGTGAGGCGGAACGGCGGCACATGCGGCGCGAAATGGCGCACCGGGTGCGGATCGAAGGTGGCGACGATCGCCGGGCGCCCCTCGGCGCGCGCGCGTTCGACCGCGCGTCCGACCACCGCCTGGTGGCCGCGATGGAAGCCGTCGAAATTGCCGAGCGCGACGATGCCGCCGCGATAGTCCGCCGGCACCGCGGTCTCGCCTGAAAGCCGGGTCATGGCGCGGGGCTATAGGGTCAGCGGTCGCGCGGCTGCAACCCCGCCGCCAGCAGGCGCAGCACGTTGCCGCCCATCACCGCGCGCACTTCGTCGTCGGTGAACCCCTCAGTCTTCAGCTCCTGCGTGATCGCGGCGAGCTGGCCGGTGTCGAACCGCGTCGTCACCGCGCCGTCGAAATCGGAGCCGAGCCCGACATGGCGGATGCCGACCAGATCGCGGACATGGCGGATCGCGCGCACGATCGCCTGCGGGGAGGTGTCGCACACCGCGCCTTCCCAATAGCCGATGCCGATCACCCCGCCGGTGCGCGCCACGCCCCTGATCTCCTCGTCGGTCAGGTTGCGGTTGACCTTGCACGTCGCCTGCACGCCGCCATGGCTGGAGACGACGGGCCGCGTCGCGAGCCGCAGCATCTCGGCGACCGCGGCGTGGCTGGCATGGGCTATGTCGACCACCATGCCCCTGGCCTCCATCCGCCTGAGCACCTCGCGGCCGAGCGGGGTGAGCCCGCCCTTCTTCTCGCCGTGCATCGACCCGGCGACCTCATTGTCGAAGAAATGCGCGAAGCCCGCCATGCGGAAGCCGGCTTCGTACAAGCGGTCGAGATTCTCGGCCTTGCCTTCCAAATTCTGCAGCCCTTCGATCGAGAGTAGCGCGCCGGTGACGTTGGCGCCCGATCGCCGGTCCGCAAGCAGCTTCGCCAGATCGTCCGAGGACCGGATCACCCGCAGCTGCCCGTCCGAGCCCGCCGCCGCGCGCTTGAGCTTCGTCGCGTGCCACAGCGAGCGTTCGAGCAGCGATGACCAGGTCCCGGGCGGCTGCAGCTGGGCGAAGGCGAGCAGGGTGATGTTGTCGGTCTCGGCGGAATTGCTGTCGTAATTCTGCCCCTTGGGCGTCTTGGTGACCGAGCTGAACACCTGCAGCGCGACATTGCCGGTCTGGAGGCGGGGCAGGTCCACCTGCCCGCGCTCCGCCGCGTCGAGCAGCGATCGCTTCCACAGCAGCGTGTCGGCGTGCAGATCGGCGATCTGGAGCGACCTGTGCAGCGCCGCCGCCTCGGGCGTGACCCTGGGCATCGGCCCGGCCTCAACCTTGTTCATCCCTCGCTCGACGATGCCCGGGCCGAGCGTGAAGAAACCGATCGCGGCGAGGACGATCAGCGCGAGGAGGACGAGGAAGATACGGCGCATCGGAGAGTTGTGCCGCGCGGACCAGCGCTTGTCACCCACTCTCCGTCGCCCCTGCCTTCGCAGGGGCGACGTGGAGGTTAGCGGATGAGCGTGACGAAGGAGTATCCGTCATGGTCCTCGCGCCCTGTTTCGCGCCATTCGGGGCCGAACGCTTCCACCACCGTGTCCCCCTCGGGCTCGCCATGCACCTCGGTCAGTTCGATCCGGTCGGCGAGGGGGAGGAATCGGCGAAATATTTCCGCTCCGCCGATGATCGCGACCTCGGGCGCATCGCCCGCCAGCGCCAGCGCATCGTCGGGCGTGCGCGCCACCTCGGCTCCCTCCGCCCGCCACGCCGGATCGCAGGTCAGCACGATGTGGCGGCGGCCGGGCAGGGGATTGGGAAAGCTCTCGAAGGTCTTGCGGCCCATCACCATCGGCTTGCCCATGGTCATCGCCTTGAAGCGCTTGAGATCGGCGGGGATGCGCCAGGGCAGCCCGCCGTCGCGCCCGATCACGCCGTTCGCCGCGCGGGCGAGGTAGAGGATGATTTCAGTCACGTAGCGTCGCCCCTGCGCAGGCAGGGGCCGCTAGCGGCATGAGGCGACAGCTGGAGTGCCACAAACCCAGCGGCCCCTGCCTCGGGTCCCAGCAAAGTAATACTTTGCTGGGTGCCCTGCGCAGGGGCGACGATGTCATACCGCCACCGGCGCAGCGATATGCTTCTGCGCCTCGTACCCCTCGATCGCGAAATCCTCGTAATCATAGGCGTCGATCGCGTCCGGCTTGCGCAGGATCCTGAGCGTCGGCAGCGGCCCCGGCTCGCGCGCCAATTGGGTGCGTGCCTGTTCGACATGGTTCGAATAGAGGTGGCAATCGCCGCCGGTCCAGATGAAGTCGCCGGGCTCCAGTCCGCATTGCTGCGCCAGCATATGCGTCAGCAGCGCATAGCTGGCGATATTGAACGGCACGCCTAGAAAAATATCGGCGGAACGCTGGTAGAGCTGGAGCGAAAGCCGCCCGTTCGCCACATGCGTCTGGAACAGGCAATGGCACGGCGCCAGCGCCATCGCGTGCAGCTCGCCCGGGTTCCATGCCGTCACGATCTGACGGCGCGAGGCGGGGTCGCGGCGGATGAGCGCGATCAGCTCCTTGATCTGGTCGATATGGCGGCCGTCGGCCGTCTCCCAGTCGCGCCACTGCTTGCCGTAAACGGGGCCGAGATCGCCGTCCTCGCCTGCCCATTCGTCCCAGATGCCGACCTTCCGCTCCTGCAGCCAGCGGACATTGGTGTCGCCGCGCAGGAACCACAGCAATTCGATGACGATCGACCGGATGTGCAGCTTCTTGGTGGTGAGAAGGGGGAAGCCCTTCGAAAGGTCGAAGCGCATCTGCGCGCCGAACACGGATCGCGTGCCGACGCCGGTGCGGTCCTGCTGCTCCGCGCCCTCATCCAGGATGCGCCGCATCAGGTCGAGATATTGCCTCACCGCTGCAGCCTGCAGGGCTTGATGTCCTCGGGCGCGGGGCGCGGGCCTTCGGCGCGGTAGGCGGCGAAATAGCCGCCGGCCGAGGGCATCGGCTGGAACTCGGCGCGGACATAGCCCACCGCGCGCATCTCGCAATCGAGCAGCGCGGGCGGGGTGCCGTGGTTCTGCGTCTCGCGATTGGCGTCGACGACGATCACCAGCCCGTCGGGCTTGAGCGAGGGCCGCATGTTCCAGAGGAATTCGTATGGCTGCTCGATCTCATGATACATATGGACCATGAAGATGCGGTCGAAGCTGTTTTCGGGCAGCATCGGGTCCTCGGGCTCGCCGAGGCGCACGCTGACATTGTTGAGCCGCTCGCGATCGACGCGGGTCGCCAGCATGTCGCGCACCCCGGGCACGATGTCCTCGGCCAGCACGCGGCCCTGCGGCCCGACGCGCTCGGCCAGGCGCACGGTGTAATAGCCTTCGCCCGCGCCGATATCGGCGACGGTCATGCCGGGCTTGATGCCGGCGCGGTCCATTACCTCTTCCGCCTCGTTCAGCCGGTCGCGCGCTTCCTCGGTCGACCAGCGGCTGGAGATGATCTCGGCGACCGGGCGGTCGGCGGCGGGGAAGGGGCCGGGCTCGCGGTCCGCCTGCGTGTTGACGAGCGGGTTCGCGCCGCTGTCGCAGGCGGCGGCGAGAAAAAGGAGGATTGTTGCTCCGATGCCCAATCCCGTTCGTCCCGAGTAGCCGTCGAGCTTGTCGAGACGGCGTATCGAGGGACCGCGCCCAGCGCAGGCATCTTGATACGAGCCCTCGACAAGCTCGGGCTCTACTCGACACGAACGGAGCCGGGCAAAAATCAATCCACGTCCTCCACCTCGACCGTTTCTCCGGTCACGCGCTGGGATAGCGCGGCGGCCATGAACTCGTCGAGGTCTCCGTCGAGCACGTCGCCGGGGGAGGTGGAGGTGACGCCGGTGCGCAGGTCCTTCACCATCTGGTACGGCTGCAGGACATAGGACCGGATCTGGTGGCCCCAGCCGATATCGGTCTTGGTCGCGTTGGTCGCGTTCGCCTCGGCCTCGCGCTTCTGCAACTCGGCTTCGTAAAGGCGCGCGCGCAGCTGGTTATAGGCCTCCGCCTTGTTCTTGTGCTGCGATCGCTGGTTCTGGCACTGGACGACGATGCCGGTGGGAAGGTGCGTGATGCGCACCGCCGAATCGGTGGTGTTGATATGCTGCCCGCCCGCTCCCGACGCGCGGTAGGTGTCGATGCGCAGCTCGCTTTCGTTGATGTCGATGTCGATATTGTCGTCGACCACGGGATAGACCCAGACGCTGGCGAAGCTGGTGTGGCGCCGCGCGGCGCTGTCGTACGGGCTGATCCGCACCAGCCGGTGCACGCCGCTTTCGGTCTTGGCGAAGCCATAGGCGTTCTCGCCCTTCAGCAGCAAAGTCGCGGACTTGATGCCCGCCTGCTCGCCCGAATGCTGATCGACCAGCTCCACCTTCATGCCGCGGCGCTCGGCCCAGCGGGTGTACATGCGCTGGAGCATCCCCGCCCAGTCCTGGCTCTCGGTGCCGCCCGCGCCGGCGTTGACCTCGACATAGGTGTCGTTGGCGTCGGCCTCGCCGGCGAGCAGCGCCTGCACCTTGTCATGCTCGGCCCGCCTGGAAAGCGCCGCGAGGCTCTCGACCGCGTCGGCCTCCATCGCGGTGTCGCCCTCGGCCTCGGCCATCTCGAGCAGCTCGACGGTGTCGTCCAGCTCGCTCTGGATCGCGCGCGTGGCGGTGATCGCCTCGTCCAGCCGGCGGCGTTCGCGCATCACCTCCTGCGCGGCCTTGGGGTCGTTCCACAGCGCCTGATCCTCGACGCGCGCGTTGAGCTCGTCGAGCCGGCGGAGCGCGCGATCCCAGTCGAGGAAGCGGCGCAGCAGCGCCAGCGCCTCGTTGATGCTGTCGACATGGGCTTGCGCTTCGGCGCGCATTGGACTGCTCCGTCGCCCCGGCGAAGGCCGGGGCCGCTAAATGATTGAGGACGCCATCGCCACCGGCCCCGGCCTCCGCCGGGGCGACGCCTAGTAGATGCCGCCCTCTCTTTGCAAGAAGTCGCTGTCGCGGGCGCGTTCGATGCGCAGGTCCTCGCGGTCCTTGTCCTTGGCGCGCTCGACGATCTCCTCGCGGCGGATGGTGCGGCGGGGCTCGCTTTCGGGCTTGAACGCCTCCCAGATCACCGCCGCGCGCGGATCATCGCCCGACGGCCATGCGCCGAACACGCGCCGGCCGGACCGGCGGTCGATCCGCACCATGCGGATGCCCTCGGGCGCGCGGAAGGGGACGACGTCCATCCCCTCGAACGCCTTCACGGCGAACTGCTTGAAGATCGGCGCGGCGATGGTGCCGCCTTGCGCGTAGCCGCCCATGCTGCGCGGCTGGTCGAAGCCCATATAGACGCCGGCGACCAGATCGGCCGATCCGCCGATGAACCACACGTTGGTCGGCCCGGAGGAGGTGCCGGTCTTGCCCATCAGCGGACGGCCCAGGTCGCGCAGGATGGTCGCCGTGCCGCGCTGGACCACGCCTTCGAGGATATGGACCATCTGATAGGCGGTCAGCGGATCCATCGCCTGGCGCATGCGGACGCGCGGGCGCGGCATCGCCTTGCCGTCCCATTCGCGCTGGTTGCAATTCTGGCAGGCGCGCCAGTTTTCGGGGAAGATCACCTTGCCGTCGCGGTCCTGCGCGACGTCGATGAGGCTGGGGTTGAGCGCGCGGCCGTTGGCGACGAGGATCGAGAAGGCGTTGGTCATGTTCATGACCGTGGTGTCGCCCGCGCCCAGCGCCATCGACAGGAAGGGCGAATATTTGCCGATTCCGACGCGTTCGATCATCTTGACGACATTGTCCATGCCGGTCTGGCTGGCGGCGCGCACGGTCATCAGGTTGCGCGACTGCTCGATGCCCCAGCGCATCGTCTGCGCGCCCGCGCCGCGCTGGTTGGCGAAGTTGCGGAAGCATTTCTGGCCCAGCGCCGCGCCCTGATAGACGCAGAACGGCCCGTCGATGATCTGGGTCGCCGGGGTCATCCCCTGTTCGAGCGCGGCGGAATAGACGAACGGCTTGATCGTCGATCCCGGCTGCCGCATCGCCTGCGTCGCGCGGTTGAAGCTGGCGAGGCGGCTGTCGAACCCGCCCTGCATGGCGAGCACGCGTCCGGTATGCGGGTCCTGCACCACCATGCCGCCCGAGACGACGGGGATCGAGCGCAGCGCCCAGGCGCCGCCCGCCTGCTCGACCGCGATCACGTCGCCGGCCTTGAGCGCGGAAAAGGCCGGGGTGGAGGTGCCGCGGCGCGGCATCTGCGCGGCGGAGCGCGGCAGGCTCGCGGTCTTGCCGTCGGTGAAGCCGATCGTCGCGTCGGCGGCGTCCTTGGCGACGACCACCGCGATGCGCCATTCGGGATAGCCCGCGCCGAGATTGAGCCCGGCGAGCTGGCGCTGCCAGTTCTCGCCCAGATCCTCGATCTCGCGCACCGGGCCGGACCAGCCGCGCCCGCGCTCGTAGCGCACCAGCGCGTCGCGCAGCGCCTCCTCGGCGAAGCCCTGCAGCCGCTGGTCGAACGATGTGCGCACCCACAGCCCGCCGGCATAGACCGAATAGGGTCCGTCCTCGGCGCTTTCGCCAAACTTCTCGATCAGCTGGCGGCGGACCGCCTCGACGAAATAGCCGCCGACATTGGTGTCGGCGCGGGCGAAGTTGGGGACGGTGCCGAGCGGCTCGGCGATCGCCGCGGCGTGCTGCTCGGGGGTGATGAACTCGTTGCGCAGCATCTCGCCCAGCGCCCAGTTCCGCCGCTCCAGCGCGCGCTCCATGTCGCGCTCGGGCGTATAGTTGGCGGGCCCCTTGGGCAGGATCGCGAGATAGGCGAACTGGGCGAGGCTCAGCTCCTTCAGGTCCTTGCCGAAATAGGCGCGCGCCGCCGCCTGCACGCCGTAAGCGTTGCGGCCGAGGAATATCTGGTTGAGATAGAGCTCCAGGATGTGCTCCTTCGGAAGCGCGTCCTCGATCCGATAGGCCAGCAGCGCCTCGCGCGCCTTGCGGATATAGCTCACCTCGTTGGTCAAGAGCAGGTTCTTGGCGACCTGCTGGGTGATGGTGGAGGTGCCGCGCGGCGTCGAACCGCTCATGATCCCTTCGAACGCGGCGCGGACCAGACCGGGGTAATCCAGGCCGCCATGCTCGAAGAAGGTGCGGTCCTCCGCCGCCAGATAGGCGCGCACCAGGAGCGGCGGGAATTCGGCATAGGTCAGCTCGACCCGGCGTTCGCGGGCATAGGACTGGATCGGCTCGCCGTCGATGCCCCGGACATGCGTCGGCAGCGGCGGCTGATAGGTCTTGAGCTTCTCGATGGAGGGCAGGTCGCGCGCGATGGCGATGTAGAGGCCAAGCGCCGCGATCAGCCCGGCCGCGCCGAGATAGACGATCCACCGCACCCACCAGCGCCGCCACGCCCGCCGCGCGAAGCCGCGCACACCTTCGACATCGCGCGTGAGGCGCAAACGCAAACTCGATTCATCCGAACCCGCCATAGCGGCAGGCTGTAGGGACTATGTTCACCTGCCGCAACGGTCTGGGCGGAGCGGGTTCCAGCGCACGGCCGAAAGCATAGGGGGAGCGGGCGTTACGCGGCTTCCTTGCGCGACGGGCGGATCAGCACCTCGGCTGAAATGCCCAGGCGATCGTGCAGGCGTCGGATCATCCCGATCGACAGGCTCCGCTTGCGGTTGAGCACCTCGGCAATGCGGGTGCGTGTGCCGATGATGTCTTCGAGGTCCTTTCGCGTCATCCCCTGCTGATCCATGCGGAACTTGATCGCTTCAACAGGATCGGGCGGATCGATGGGATGGTGTTGCGCTTCATAGGCATCTATCAGCGTGGCGAGCACGTCGAGCCGATCGCCCGCAGGAGTGCCGCTTTTCGCGCCCCACAGCGCCGCAATATCTTCCAACGCAGCTTCATAATCCGCTTCCGAACGG
Source organism: Sphingomonas gilva (assembly GCF_003515075.1). Lineage (GTDB taxonomy): Bacteria > Pseudomonadota > Alphaproteobacteria > Sphingomonadales > Sphingomonadaceae > Sphingomonas > Sphingomonas gilva. Next base: position 189,133 of record NZ_QWLV01000002.1, on the reverse strand, counting down.
ATCGGCTTGACCTCAGTCGCCATGCTTCACGTCCTTTACATCGATCCGGTCATAGTCCCGATGGGTGCCGATCCACTTTATCCAAACAATCGACTTCTCGAAATCCACGGCGGCGACCAACCGATAATCATTGCCCTTGATGTTGAACACGATCCGATCGGCGCTGACGATGCTCGCGGTGGCATAGAGCCGCTTTACATCGGCGGTGCTCGACCATCTCGCCCTGCTCACCTCGGCAAACCACGCATCAAGCGCCGCCTTGAGCGCGGGCTGATCCTTGTGCCCGGCGCGTTCGGCGACGAATTCCCGCAATGTTCGCCGGGCGATGATCCGCATCGGGTCAGGTCATAGTATGCTCCCAAAATGGGCGCAAGCTGTCATCGCGCCGCCAGACGGCGCGCGAAATGGATCTCGATCGCGTTGGACAGGCTCTCGGCCACCGCGCGGCGGCCGTCGCGTGAGGTCAGCCGGCGGACATCGTCCTCGTTCGAAAGATAGCCCGTTTCGAACAGGATGGAGGGCATGTCCGGCGCCTTGAGCACGATCAGCGACGCCATGCGGTGGAACACGTCCCTGGTCGGGATCAGCGGTTCCGCCTCGCGGCCCAGCAGGCGGGCGAAGCTGGCGGAGGCGTTCATCGTCTCGCGCTGGGTGAGGTCGATCAGGATCGAGGAGACCGCATTGGTCTCCGCGCCCAGATTGACCCCGGCGAGGATGTCCGCGCGGTTCTCCCGCGCGGCGAGGCGGGCGGCCTCCTTGTCCGAGGCGATCTCGCTCAGCGTATAGGCGGTGGCGCCGTGCGCGTTCCGGTTCTCCGCCGAATCGGCATGGATCGAAACGAACAGGTCGGCCCCCATGCGCCGGGCGAGGCGATAGCGCTCGGCGAGGACGAGGAACCGGTCCGAATCGCGGGTGAGCGCGACGCGCACGCGGCCCGTCGCCACCAGCGCGTCGCGCGTGGCGCGGGCGATGGCGAGCGTCACGTCCTTTTCGTAGGTGCCGTCGTGCGGGCTGATCGCGCCGGGATCGTGCCCGCCATGGCCGGCGTCGATCACCACCAGCGGGCGGGTCTCGTCGCCGCCGGTGATCTCGGGCAGCACGCTCGGCTGCTTGGGCGGAACCGGCAGCGACACGCTGTAGCGGTCGGCATTGGCGCGCGCGCCCGCCGGGCTGGAGAAACTGGCGGCGGCCGCCCGCGCGGCGCTGGCGAAGGCGGCGGCGTCGACCGGCCGCAGATCGAGGATCAGCCCGCGGCCGTCGTCGGTGAAGCGGCCGCCGCCGACGATCGCCGGCCGCGTGAGGTCGAGCAGGATGCGCGCGCCTTCGCCCGGGCGATCGGCCTGGCGAACGGCGGCGACGAGCCCCGCGGCCCGCGCCGACTCTCCCGCGGTCGCGCCCGCGATGTCGATGGCGATGCGATCGGGATCGGCGACAAGGAAGCTCTTCGCGCCGTCGACCACGCCGTCGAAGCGGATGATCACGCGATTGTCGGCCACGCGGACCTGCTCGACCGCCGGCGCCGCCGCCGGCGCGCCGAACAGCCAGGCCATTATCCAGGCGATCGTCCCCATCACGCGCACCTGATGTATCGGCCATGCGCGGCGGGTCCAGCGCAAATTGGCCCGAAGCGCCCGCGGGCGATGCCCGCGAATCCCGTGCGTCAGATTTGTTGCCGCCGCCGCGGCCCGGTGCTAGGCACCTGTGGCCGGGACTATGCTTCGCCGCATTTTCGTGTCCGGCAAACGATCGGCCGCGACGCCAAACGCGGCCAGACTCGAACAGGTTGACGCTGCATGTCGCATATCACTGCCCTCCCGCAATCGCCCGCCCCGCGCGGCGACGGCGTGGGACGGGGCGGCGCCCGGCCGACGGCCGGGGCTGCGCGCGCAGCAGCAGCGATTATCCATCATCCACGGGGCCGGGGGCGGCGCGAACGCGCCTCCGCGGCCATCCACATTGACGGCGCGAACCGGGGACGGACCCTGCGCGCCTGGAGATTTTTCAATGACAATGCGCATGCTGATCGACGCGCGCCACCGGGAGGAAACCCGCGTGGCCGTCGTCAAGGGAAACCGGATCGAGGAGTTTGATTTCGAAAGCGCCGAGCGCAAGCAGCTCAAGGGCAACATCTATCTCGCCAAGGTGACCAGGGTCGAACCGTCGCTGCAGGCGGCGTTCGTCGATTATGGCGGCAACCGCCACGGGTTCCTGGCGTTCAGCGAAATCCATCCCGATTACTACCAGATCCCGAAGGAGGACCGCGAGGCGCTGCTCCGCGAAGAGGCCGAGCACGCCGCCGAGGAGGCCGCGCTGCGCGCCGCCGAGGATGCCGAGGAGGACGCCCGCGCCGAGGCCGGGGACGACGACGAGCCGCGCGACGAGGAGGCCGCGCACGACGATCATGAGCATGACGAGGATCATGACCATGAGGACGAGCAGGACGGCGAGGAGGCCGCCCCCGCCGCCGAGAAGCCGGGCGGCAGCGACGCCGACGCGGTCGAGGCGCTGCGCCAGCGCCGCATGAACCTGCGCCGCCGCTACAAGATTCAGGACGTGATCCGCCGCCGTCAGGTGCTGCTGGTCCAGGTCGTCAAGGAGGAGCGCGGCAACAAGGGCGCGGCGCTGACCACCTATCTGTCGCTCGCCGGGCGCTATTGCGTGCTGATGCCCAACACCACGCATGGCGGAGGCATCAGCCGCAAGATCTCGAACGCGGGCGACCGCAAGCGGCTGAAGTCGATCATGGCGGAGCTGAAGCTGCCGCCCTCGATGGGCTGCATCGTCCGCACCGCCGGGCTCTCGCGCACCAAGACCGAGATCAAGCGCGACTTCGACTATCTCGCGCGGCTGTGGGACGGCATCCGCGAGACCACGCTCGCCTCGTCGGCGCCGGCGCTGATCTACGGCGACAGCGATCTCATCAAGCGCGCGATCCGCGACATCTACAATCGCGACATCGACGAGGTGATCGTCGAGGGCGAGGAGGGCTATCGCGCCGCCAAGGATTTCATGAAGCTGCTGATGCCCAGCCACGCCAAGCGGGTGAAGCATTATTCGGACGCGGTGCCGCTGTTCCAGCGCAACCATGTCGAGGATCAGCTGGCGGCGATGTACAACCCCGTCGTCCAGCTCAAATCGGGCGGCTATCTGGTGATCAACCCCACCGAGGCGCTGGTGTCGATCGACATCAACTCGGGCCGCTCCACGCGCGAGCACAATATCGAGCAGACCGCGACCGCGACCAATCTGGAGGCCGCCGCCGAGATCGCCCGCCAGCTCCGCCTGCGCGACATGGCCGGGCTGGTCGTCATCGACTTCATCGACATGGACAACAACTCCAACGTCCGGAAGGTCGAAAAGGCGATGAAGGCGGCGCTCGCCAACGATCGCGCGCGCATCCAGGTCGGCCGCATCTCCAGCTTCGGCCTGATGGAGATGAGCCGCCAGCGGCTGCGCACCGGCGTGCTCGAAGCGTCCACCCGCGTCTGCCCGCATTGCGAGGGCACCGGGCTGGTGCGCACCGCCTCGTCCGCCGGCCTGTCCGCGCTGCGCCTGCTCGAGGACGAGGCCGCGCGCGGCCGCGGATCGCAGCTGCGCCTGCGCGCCAGCATGGAAGCGGCCTTCTACCTGCTCAACAAGAAGCGCGCCGACATCGCCGAGATCGAGGACCGCTACGGCGTCACCATCGAGGTTCAGGCCGATGGCGAAGCCGAAGGCGCCCGGATGAACGTGGATGTCGGCGGGCCGCCCCCGGCCCACGCCCCGCGCATCGCCGCCGTGATCGAAGAGCCCGAAGACGACTATGTCGAGGAAGTCGACGAGGAGGAGGTCGAGGCCGAGGACGATGCCGATCGCCAGGAGGGCCGCCGCGAGCGTGGCGACGACGAGGGCGAGGGCCGTTCGCGCCGCCGCCGCCGCCGTCGCGGCCGTCGCGGCCGCCGCGACGAGGAAGCGCCCGCCGAGGCCGAAGCCGGCGAGGAGGGCGAATCGGCCGAAGGCGACACGGACGTCGAAGCCGAGGAGCGGCCTGAAGCCGAGGAGGGCGAGCGCTCCGGCGAGCCGCGCAAGCGCCGCCGCCGCGGCCGCCGCGGCGGCCGTCGCGGCGAAGGCGAGGTCCGCGCCGAGGACGACATCGCGTCGGCGGCGTCGGACGAAGCGGTCGCGGCCGTTGCCGAGCCGCAGCCCGCGCCCGCCGAGATCGCCCAGGCAGAGGAGGCCGAGCCCGCCGAAGCGCCCAAGCGCGCCCGCCGCCGGCCTCGCGCCCGCGCGGCCGACGTCGAGGCAGCGGCCGCGCCGGCCGTCGAGGCGGCGCCGGAGCCCGTGGCCGGAACCGAAGCCGAAGCGCCGGCCAAGCCGAAGCGCACGCGCCGCAAGAAGGCCGATGCCGAGGCAGAGCTGGTGACCTCCGCCGAGCCGGTCGCGCCGGCCGTCGAGCCCGAGGCGGAAGCCCCCAAGCCCAAGCGCACCCGCCGCAAGAAGGCGGAAGCCGAGGCGGCCCCCGAACCCGACGCGGCGCCCGAGGCGCCGTCCGCGGCCAACGACGCCAATGGCGAACCGGGCGAGGGCGAAACCGGCCCGGACGGCGCGCCGCGCCGCGGCTGGTGGCAGCGGACCTTCGGCGCCTGAGAAGCGCACGGGGCTGGAATTATAGGACGGATCGGCGTTAGCGCTGAGACGTCAGGATCACATAATTCCCCGTCACACCGGACTTGTTCCGTGTCCGAGCTTTGGCTTGCCCCCGGCAAGCCAAAGCTCGGACACCATGGCGTCGCGAGCGCGGCGTCCGATTCCTGAGGGCGAACCTCGCCGCACGATGGACCCCGGAACAAGTCCGGGGTGACGGAAAAAAGGGAAAATGTGCCGTAGCCAGCCAGAGTCTGTCCTGTTCAGGTTGAACTCGTTCCCCTTTTTGTCGCCCCTGCGCAGGCAGGGGCCCATCCCGCCCATCCGTAGGCGCTGCCGTCTGAGGCGCAACGGGATAGGCCCTTGCCTGCGCAGGGGCGACGAAGAAGGGGGGCCGAGTAGAATGGGACAGACTCCAAATGCCGATTGGCCCGTGACGTGATTTAGGGCTTTCCTAATAGGATTTCGGCTGGCAGCACTGGGTCATGTTTCAGTTCTCGCCTCGCTCGAACCGCTTCCGGCACCGTTCGCGGGGAAGGGGGAATGAGGGGGCACCTGGTCTCACCTTCCTCACCTTCCGGCCGGGCGAATCGGAGGCGGCGATACCGGTCCCCGCCACCCGGCCGTGCCTTTCATCCGCGGTTCAGCCCCGCCGCGTCATGGGGCGGTGATGCGAAACGGCTTTCTGCGCGCGGCCGCCGCGATCACGGCGGCCGCGCTCATCGCGTTGCAGCCGGCGGCGGCGCAATCGATCCTGCGCGACGCGGAGACCGAGGCGCTGCTCGACGAGATGGCGGCGCCGCTGGCCAAGGCGGCGGGGCTGGCGCCGGGCAATCTCGACGTCGTGCTGATCAACGATCCGTCGATCAACGCCTTCGTCGTCGGCGGGCAGACGGTCTATATCCATTCGGGCCTGATCCAGGCGGCGGACGACGCCGGTGAGGTGCAGGGCGTGATCGCGCACGAGATCGGCCATATCGAAGGCGGGCACGTCATCCGCTTTTCCGAAGGCATGGCGACCGCGACGGGCATCACGCTCGTCTCGCTGCTGCTCGGCGTCGCGGCGATCGCGGCGGGCGCGGGCGATGCCGGCGCGGGCATCCTCGCGGCGGGGCAGCAGGCGGCGATGGGGAAGTTCCTCGCGTTCAACCGCGCGCAGGAGAACTCGGCCGACGCCGCCGGTGCGCGCTACATGAACGCCGCCGGGATCAGCGGGCGCGGATCGATCGACTTCTTCAAGAAGCTGCAGAACCAGGAATTCCGCCTCGCGATCCCGCAGGAGGACAGCTACGCGCGCACGCATCCGCTTTCGGGCGAGCGCATCGCCGCGCTGGAGGGCAATTTCCGCAACCAGCCCGCCTGGGACAAACCGACCGATCCGAAGCTTCAGGCGCGCTTCCTGCGGGTGAAGGCGAAGCTCGAAGGCTTCATCCAGGAACCGCCGCAGACGATGCGCGATTTCCCGGCGAGCAACACGAGCGTGCCAGCCCACTATGCCCGCGCCTATGCCTGGCACCGCGGCGCCTATCCCGACAAGGCGGTGGAGGAGGTCAACGCGCTGATCGCGGCCGATCCGCACGATCCCTATTTCCTGGAGCTGAAGGGCCAGGTGCTGCTCGAATCGGGCAAGCCGGAGGAGGCGCTGGCGCCGCTCCGCGAGGCCGTCGAGCGGTCGGGCGGATCGCCGCTGATCGCGACCACCTTCGGCCATGCGCTGCTGGCGACCGAATCGCCCGCCAATCTGGACGAGGCCGAGCGCGTGCTGCGCCGCGCGGTCGCGCGCGACCGGGAGAATCCCTTCGCCTGGTATTCGCTGGGCGTCGCCTATGCGCGCAAGGGCGATACCGCGCGCGCGGCGCTCGCCACCGCCGAGCGGCACAGCCTGCAAGGCCAGCACCGCCTCGCGCTGATCAGCGCGGAGCAGGCGATGGGACAGATCAACAGCAGCTCGCCCGACTGGCTGCGCGCGCAGGACATCGCCATGGCCAGCCGCGCCGAGCTGGAGAATGAGCGCGGCAACCGCCGGCGCTGACATGACCAAAGGAATCTACGCCATGGTGATCGGCTTGGCCGCGCTTGCGGGTGCGGGGGCGATGTTCGCGTTGCAGGCGACGGGGCAGGTCGCGAGCGATCCGGAGAAGGCGCGGATCGAGGCGATCGTGCGCGACTATATCCTGGAGCATCCGGAGATCATTCCCGAGGCGATCGAAAGGCTGCGCGCGCGCGAGCTCGCCAAGGTGGTCGACGCCAATCGCAAGGCGATCGAGACGCCGTTCGCCGGCGCCTGGGCGGGCAATCCCGAGGGCGACGTGACCGTCGTCGAGTTCTTCGATTATGCCTGCGGCTTCTGCCGCCAGAGCCTGGCCGACGTGAACCGGCTGATCGCCGAGGACAAGGGCGTGAAGGTCGTGTTCCGCGAGCTGCCGGTGCTGAGCGAGGAGAGCGAGGTCGCCGCGCGCGCCAGCCTGGCGGCGGCGGAGCAGGGCAAGTTCGTCGCCTTCCACGACGCGCTCTACGAAGCGGGCCGCCCCGGCGCCGAGACGATCCGAATCGCCAACGCCAAGGCCGGGATCGACACGACGCGCGCCACCGCCGCGATGCGCACCGACCGCGTCGAGACCGAGATCGCGGACAATCTGGCGCTCGCCCGCCAGCTCGGCGCGACCGGCACGCCGACCTGGGTGGTCGGCGATCAGGTGCTGAACGGCGCCGTCGGCTACGAAGCGCTCAAGAAAGCGGTCGCCGAGGCGCGGGCGAAGTGACCAGCCGTCGCCCCTGCGAAGGCAGGGGCCGCAGTCGGCACACGCGGCGTTCGATGTGGCACAAACCCAGCGGCCCCTGCCTGCGCAGGGGCGACGTCAGCCCCAGGCGTTCTCCCGGAACCACTTCGTGACGACATATTTCACCCCCGCCTCGACCGGACGCCCCTCGTGCAGCGTCGCGACATTGGGGCTGCCGTCGGCGGCCATGTTGTTCCAGATCACCACCATGCCGACGCGCGGCTGCACCTCGATCCCGAGCCGCGGGAAATTGGTGCCGCCGCCTGCTTCGGGCACGTTGAGATAGGCCATCGCGGTCCAGGTGCGCTGCCCGCCGACCGCGCTGACCTTCTTCCAATAGGCGCTCGTCTCGCTGAAGAAGTCGTGATGCGCGCCGTATTTCTGCGTCGGGCCGTAGCGCTGCCCCTGCAGCGTCTCGGCATTGGCGGGCGGCAGCGCGAGCAGTTCGGCGAAGCGCGCGTCGACGGTGCGGACGAGCGGCGACCAGGTATCGAGGTCGCAGCTTTCCGAGGTGCGGAAATCGGCCTGCGCATCCTCGGGGAACAGCGTGCTCGGCCGCCTGTCGGCGTCGATCAGCGCGATCAGCGCGGCGCATTCGTCCTGGGAGAGGAAGGCCTCCCGGTAATAGAGCTCGACGCCCGGCGCTTCGATCCGCGTCGCGACCCGATCGAGATGCGCGGCGACCTGCGCGCCGATCGCGGCGCGCTTGCTCGACGGGTGGCCGTGAAACTCGATCATCGCGCTTCGTGCTGCCATCCGGACCCCGCCGAACGCAAGAGGGCCCATGCATCGCTGCATGGGCCCTCCGGCTGCGTGCCTGTTGCGGGACTTACCAGAAGAAGTCCTCGATCACGTCGACGACATAGCCGCTGTGGATGTCGACCAGCAGCGCATCGTCATAATAGCGGACCCAGCGATAGGGGCCGTAGGCCGGCGGCAGGCGATACTGCCACGGGTCGTTGATCCAGTAGCTCGAGCCATAGAGGATCGGCGCGATGTGTACCCCGATCGAGAAGCGGCGATAGCCATAGCCCCAGCCGCGCGGCGCATAGTAGCGCGGCATGCGATAGGCGTTGCGGTTATACTGCCGGTAGCGCCGCCAGTCGTAGCGGCGATCATTGCGCCAATCGCGGTTCCACTGCCGATCGTCGCGCCGATCGCGACGATAGTCCTGCCGGTCGTCGCGACGATCGCGGCGGAAATCACGGCGGTCTTCTCGCCGTTCCTGGCGGAATTCGGGACGCGTTATGTTCCCCTGCCGCAGGTCACGGCGATTCTCGCGGCGCTCCTGGCGGAAATCGCGGCGATCCTCGCGCCGCTCCTGCCGGAACTCGCGGCGGTCCTGGGTTGCGGGACGGCCGAGCTCGCGGCGCTCGGCGCGATCGGCCATGCGGTTGGCCCAGCGGTCGCGCTGCGCCGCGCGGTTCTGCGGCACGCGCGCCTCGCGGCGCTCCGCGCGGTTCTCGGCGCGCTGCGGGCGCTGGCGCTCCGCCTGGCTGGCGGGCCGTTCCGCCCGGCGCTCGGCGCGCGCCTGCTGCCGCGCCTCCTGGCGCTGCTGGCGGGCCTCGCTGCGGTTTTCGCGATTGCCGCGATCCTGCGCCTGCGCGGCGACGGGGATGGCGGCGGTGGCGGCCATCAAGAGGGCCAGAAGGGCCGAACGGGTACGCATGGACATTGCCTCCAAGGGGGTTTCCCGGACAGTCCGGTCCCTCATCCTGTCGCCCTTATGCATCGAGTCGGCTGACAAGCGGCTGAATTGTGATGACAGCGAAATGAAAGAAAGGGGAGGTGCGATCCCGCTTCGCGCCCCTTTCCGCAGGTGTTGACTCAGGATGGGAGCGAATCTAGACGGACCGCGCGCCGGGGCCTTGCCCTTGGGGCTGTGGTCGCCGTGGCGTTCGCCGGGCGACATTTTTCTATCAGGAACCCCGTTCGCCGTGGCCGACGACCGCCAATCCGACGATCTCGACAAGCGCATCGCCGATGCCAAGGCGGCGCACGACCGCGGCGTCAGCCGGGCCGAAGGCGCGTCCGAGAGCCGCGGCTGGGCGGTCGGGATTGAATTCGTCGGCGTGGTCCTGATCTCCGCATTCATCGGCTGGCTGATCGACCGGTTCGCGGGCACCGCGCCCTGGATCATGATCGGCATGCTCGTGCTGGGCTTCGTCGCCGGCGTCTACCGCGCGATGAAGACCTCGGCGCAGTTCGACGCCGATCCCACCACCGGAAGCAAGGACTGACCCGATGGCCGGCCCGATGGAACAGTTCGCCATCCGCGTGCTCCACCCGATCGAGGCGGGGGGCTATGATCTGTCCTTCACCAATTCGTCGATGTGGATGGCGATCGCGCTGGCGTCGATCGCGATCTTCCTGTTCGTCGGCACCGCGCGGCCGCAGCTCGTGCCCGGACGCTGGCAGGCGGCGGTCGAATACACCTATGATTTCGTCCGAAAGATGCTCGACGAGAATGTCGGACCCGAAGGCCGGCGCTATGCGCCGCTGATCTTCTCGATCTTCATGTTCGTGCTCGCCTGCAACCTGCTTGGCCTGCTGCCCTGGGTGGGGGCGTTCACGCCCACCAGCCATATCGCGGTGACCTTGGGGCTGGCGGTGCTGGTGTTCGCGATCGTCTGCATCGTCGGCTTCTGGAAGCACGGACTGCACTTCTTCACGCTGTTCTGGCCGAAGGGGACCAACCCCGCGCTGGGCGCGTTCGTGTTCGTGATCGAGTTCCTCTCCTTCCTCAGCCGTCCGTTCACGCTCGCCATCCGGCTTTTCGCCAACATGACCGCGGGGCACGTGCTGCTGAAGGTGTTCGGCACCTTCGTCGTCACGCTGGGTTCGTTCGGGGCGCTTCCTTATGTGTTCGGCATCCTGCCGCTCGCGGTCAACGTCGCGCTTTCGGCGCTCGAGGTGCTGATCGCGGTGGTGCAGGCCTATGTGTTCGCGCTCCTCGCCTCGCTCTACTTGAACGACGCCATCAACCTTCACTGACAACCATTTTAACCTCAAGGAAGAAAGATCATGGAAGCAGAAGCAGCACGCGTCATCGGCGCCGGCCTCGCGGCGATCGGTGCGGGCCTCGCCGCCATCGGCGTGGGCGCCATCTTCGGCAACTATCTGAACGGCGCGCTGCGCAATCCGGAAGCCGACGCCAAGATGGGCGGCCGCCTGATCTTCGGCTTCGCCGTGACCGAGGCGCTGGGCCTGATCGCGGCGGTCGTCGCGCTCGCGCTCGCCTTCTCGTAAGCACGTAGCAGCCAGGGCCGCGCCCGATGCCTCAGTTCGACCTTGCCGTCTTCGTCCCCCAGCTCGTCTGGCTGACGGTCTTCTTCGCGATCCTGTATTTCGGGGTCGTGGCGTTGACGCTGCCCAAGCTGGGCCGCGTGATGGAGACGCGCGAGGCGACGGTGACGGGCGACATCGCCGCGGCGGAGACCGCCAAGGCCGATGCCGACCGCATGGCGGAAGAGTATGACGCCGGCATCGAGGCGGCGCGCCACAGCGCGCGCGACACGGTAGGCGCGGCCAAGGGCAAGGCCACGGCCGCGCTCGAGGCGAAGCTCGCCCAAGGCAATTCCGCCAACGACGCGCGCCTCGCCGCCGCAGAGGCCGACCTCGCCGGCGCGCGCAGCCGGGCGTTGAGCGAGATCGAGGGCGTCGCCGCGGACGTCGCCGCCGACATCGTCGAGCGGCTGACCGGCGCGCGCCCCGACGCAACCGCCGCCACCGCCGCTGCGCGCGGCGCGCTGGCCGCGTAAGGACGACGAACATGGCGCATGGCGCTCCTTCCGCGCAGGCCGCGCTCGACAACACCGTCGCCCTCACCGAGGCGGACGGCGGGGCGCATCACGACGCGCACCCGACATTGCTGGGGCTCGGCGCCGAGGGTTGGGTCTATGTCGGCCTGACCATCTTCTTCCTGCTCGCGATCTTCGTCATGAAGGCGCCGCGGAAGATCGCCGCCGCGCTCGATCAGCGCATCGCCGATACAAGGCGCGAGCTCGACGAGGCCAAGGCGATCCGTGCCGAGGCGGAAGCGCTGCTGGCCGACGCCAAGGCGCGCCAGGCGGCGAGCGCGGGCGATGCCGAGGCGATCATCGCCCACGCCCAGACCGAGGCCGAGGGCCTGCTCGCCAAGGCCGAGACCGACGCCGCCGATCTGATGGCGCGCCGCGCCAAGATGGCCGAGGACAAGATAGCCGCCGCCGAGCGCAGCGCGATCGCCGAGGTCCGCGCCAAGGCCGCCGCGGCCGCCGCGGCCGCCGCCGCCGAGCTGATCGCCCAGCGCCATGACGCCGGCGCGGACAAGGCGATCGTCGATCGCACCATCGCCGGGCTCGGCCGGCCGAACTGATCGCGTCGCAACACCTGTCCTTCAGCCGCGTTGGGGCGGGGACAGGAGATCAGCATGACCGAAACATTATCCGCCGCGCTGCCGGAAGACGTCGAGGCTGCGGTCCACCGCGTGCTCAAGGCGGCATGCGAGCGGGAACTGCGCCTGGCGACGGCTGAGAGCTGCACCGGCGGGCTGATCGCGTCGGTGCTGACCGATGTGGAGGGCGTCAGCCATGTCTTCGAACGCGGCTTCGTCGTCTATACCGATGAGGCCAAGGCCGAGATACTGGGCGTTCCCGCCGATCTGATCGAGCGCGAAGGCGCGGTCTCGCGCGATGTCGCGGTGGCGATGGCGGAGGGCGGGATCGCCCATTCGGGCGCCGACATCTGCCTGGCCGTCACCGGCTTCTCCGGCCCGGGCGGACCCGGCGACGAGCCAGGCCTCGTCCATTTCGCCTGCCTGCGCCGCGGCGGCTCGCCGCAGCATCGCGAAGAGCATTTCGGCGATATCGGCCGCGGCGAGACGCGCATCGCCTGCGTGCGCACCGCGCTCGACATGATCGGCGCCTGCCTGGGCTGATCCGGAACGACAATCTCCCGCCGGTCGTTACGCCGCTGACGCAAGCGCCGCAGGAGGATGTCATGAAACGCTATTCCTACGCCTGGATCACGATCGCCTTCTTCCTGCTCTCGATCGCCGGTCACTGGATATTCGGCTGGTACGCGTTCGTGCAGGAAGCGGCACAGCACGGCCAGCAGCCGGAGCTCGGCGAGTTCGCGATAGAGCTGAGCCGCGACACCTTCGAGAACTGGCAGTCTGAGTTCCTTCAGCTGCTGTGGCAGGTCGTGGGCCTCGCCTATTTCCTCTATGTCGGCTCGCCCTCGTCGAAGGAGAATGACGACCGGGTCGAGGCGAAGATCGACGAGTTGCTCAAGCTCGCCGGCGGCGAACGCGCCGACGCGCTGATCGACGAGATCGACAAGCGCTATCTGCGGACCCACGGCCACGCCCAACCCCATGCGCACGGGGAATGAGGCGGCGATGCTGCTCTATAGGGGCCTGCGGAACTTGTAGATGAACTGATCGGTCTTGCCGCGGATCGAAGGGTCGAACACGCTGGCGGTGTGCGGATCGGCTGGGTTGCGCAGCAGCGGCAGCTCGCCTTCGAACGTGAAGCCCACCGACTCGATCTCCTTGCGCGCCGCCGCCGGATCGATCCGGTGGAGCGTATCGGGCGCCTTGAAGTCGGGATCGGGCGCGGCGACATGATCGACCACCAGGAAGACGCCGCCGGGCTTGAGCGCGTCGTAGAGCCGCTTAGTGATGAATGCCGCCGCACCCGGCGGCGCGGCCTTCAGGTGCAGGTCGTGATAGTTCTGCACCGTGACTATCGCGTCGAGCGGTTCGGGAAAGGCGATCTCGCCAAGCTTGCCCCGGCTCGGCGTCACATTCTTGCGGCCGGCGACGGCCTCGTCCTGCTCCTTGCCGTAATCGGCGCGGAAGGCGATGAACTCGGCGGGCTGATAGGCGTAGACACGCCCGTTCTCACCGACGATGCCGGACAGGATGCGCGTGAAATAGCCGCCGCCCATGATGAAGTCGGCCACCTTGTCGCCCGGCTCGATGCCGGCGAAGGCCAGGATCTCGCCCGGCTTGCGCGCCGCGTCGCGTTCCTTGTCGGCGGCGGGTCGTGCGGGATCGGCGAGCGCCGCCTCGATCGCGGGCGACACCGTCTGCGCGGCGAGTGGGACGGGCGCGCCGATCAGCAGCGCGGCGATGATCAGGCTCTTCATGGACGACTCCTCCCTCGTCGGGTGAGGCTACGCCGAATTGCGCCCCGATCAAGCGCACGTTGCTGGCGGCGGCGCCGCCGCCTAAATGCCTCTCATGTCGTCCCCCAACACGCCCGATCGCTTCAACGAGGAAAAGGCCACCTACACCGTTCGCGGCTCCGACGCGCCCGATCTCGCGGCGGGGGTGGCGGCGATCCGCAACGTGTTGAAGACGCTGCCGGCCCGGCCCGGCGTGTACCGGATGAACGACGCGCGCGGCGACACGCTCTATGTCGGCAAGGCGCGCGCGCTCAAGAACCGTGTGACCAACTACACCCAGGTCGAACGGCTGCCCAAGCGGCTGCAGCGGATGGTCGCGCAGACGCGCGGCATGACCATCGTCACGACCAACAACGAAGCGGAGGCGCTGCTGCTGGAGGCGCAGCTGATCAAGCGTTACCGCCCGGCGTACAACGTGCTGCTGCGCGACGACAAAAGCTTCCCCTTCATCCTGCTGCGCGCCGATCACGACTTCCCCCGCGTCCAGAAGCATCGCGGCGCCAGGCGCGCGAAGGGCAATTATTATGGGCCGTTCGCCAGCGCCGGATCGGTCAACCGCACGCTCAACGCGCTGCAGAAGCTGTTCCTGCTGAGGAGCTGCACCGACGGCTTCTTCAAGACGCGCGACCGGCCGTGCCTGCTCTACCAGATCAAGCGCTGCTCCGCGCCGTGCGTCGGGCGGATCGACCAGGCGGCCTATGGCGAGCTGGTCAGCGACGCCAAGGCGTTCCTCGCGGGAAAATCGACCCAGGTCCAGGCCAAGCTCGGGGCGCAGATGCAGGACGCCGCCGAACGAATGGACTTCGAGCTGGCCGCGGTGCTGCGCGACCGGCTGAAGGCGCTGACCTTCATCCAGGGCACCCAGGCGATCAACGCCGAAGGGGTGGGGGACGCCGATATCTTCGCGCTCGCCTGCAAGCACGGCCATATGGGCATCCAGGCCTTCTTCATCCGCGGCGGGCAGAATTGGGGCCATCGCAGCTTCTTTCCAGCGCACACCGCCGACGTGCCCGAGGCCGAGGTGCTGCAGAGCTTCCTGATGCAATTCTACGAGGAGGTGCCGCCGGCGCGGAATATCTTTGTCGACCGCGACCTGCCCGAAGGCGAGATCGTCGAGCAGGCATTGTGCGAGCGCGCCGGGCACAAGGTGGCGGTGTCGGTTCCCCAGCGCGGCACGCGGCGGCGGCTGATCGAGCAGGCGACGCGCAACGCAGAGGAGGCGCTCGACCGTCACAATGCGGAGAGCACCACCCAGGCCAAGCTACTGCGCGAGGTCGCCGATCTGTTCGATCTCGCCGGGCCGCCCGACCGTATCGAGATCTACGACAACAGCCACATCCAGGGCACGAGCGCGCTGGGCGCGATGGTCGTCGCCGGCCCCGAGGGTTTCCGCAAGGGCCAGTACAGGAAGTTCAACATGCGGCGTGCCGAGACCGTCGCCGGCGACGATTACGGCATGATGCGCGAGATGCTCTCGCGCCGCTTCGCCCGCGCCGCCGAGGAGAATCCCGATCGCGACGGCGACGGCTGGCCCGATCTGGTGCTGATCGACGGCGGCCGGGGGCAGCTCAATGTGGCGAAGTCGGTGCTCGAGGATCTCGGCATCGAGGATGTGTGCCTGGTCGGCGTCGCCAAGGGGCCGCATCACGGCCGCGAGGGGCGTGAGGTCTTCCACCTGATGGACGGGCGCGAGTTCCAGCTGCCGGTCAACTCGCCGGTGCTGTTCTACCTCCAGCGGTTGCGCGACGAGGCGCACCGCTTCGCCATCGGCGCGCATCGGGCGAAGCGCGCCAAGGCGATCGGCGCCAGCCCATTGGACGAGGTGCCCGGCATCGGCCCCGCGCGCAAGAAGGCGCTGCTGATGCACTTCGGCACCGCCCGCGCGGTCAGGAACGCCAGCCTCCGTGACCTGCAGCAGGCTCCCGGCGTGTCAGCTGCGGTCGCGCAACAGGTCTATGATTTCTACCACGCGCGTTGAGCCCCTCTCAACTCCGGCTAGCGCGCTTGGCGCGCAACCCTGCGTATCTCTCCCCTGAAGGGGAGAGAGAAAGTACGCGCGCCCCTCCTCTCCCCTTCAGGGGAGAGATACGAAGCCTTGCCAGCTTGCTGGCTAGGCGAAGTTGAGCGGGGCGCGACGCGCCACCGTCCTATTCGTCCAACAAGGCGGCGGATGGTCCCGCTGGTCTTCGTCCGTGGATTCGCACGGCGCTTGCCGCCAATACCCTTTGCCGATCGCCCGCCGCCCGCTACACTGCGGGAAACACGGGGGTAATTCGATGATGATGCGGGGCTTCTTGCTGGCCGCGACCGCTTTGGTCGCCACCCAGGCGCATGCGGGCGACACGCCGATCTATGCGCCGGCGCCGGCATGGGCGAAGCAGGCGGCCTTGCCGGCCAAGGACAAGATCGCATCGGCCCCGCCGCTCCTGATCGCCGATTTCCAGCAGAAGCTGGAGGAGGGTGAGCTGTGGGCCTATGTCGACACCGCGACCCGCATCGCCTCCACCCAGATGCTCAACCAGGCCGGGACGATCGCCATTCCCTGGATGCCCAACCAGGGCGATCTCATCATCCACCGCGTGCAGATCGTCCGCGACGGCGAGGAGATCGACCTGCTGGCGAAGGGCGAGCGCTTCGCGGTGCTGCGCCGCGAGCAGGAACTCGAACAGCTGAAGCTCACGGGCCTCCTGACGGCGACCATGACCGCCGAAGGGCTTCGCGTCGGCGACGTGCTGCGCCTGACCGCATCGATCACGCGCAAGGACCAGGCGCTGGGCGGCAACGTCCAGACCGTCGCGGTGCTGATACCCGAGGAGGCCAGCCCCGGATTCGCGCGCGTCCGCCTGCTCTGGCCCAAGGACGAGAAGGTCCGGTTCAAGACCTTCCGTGACGACGCCAGGCCGGTCACCAGCACCCAGGGCGAATATGCCGTGATGGAAGTGCCGGTTCCCCTGCCCAAGACGCCGGAGCTGCCGTCCGATGCGCCGATGCGCTATCAGCGCCCGCCGATCGCGGAGGCCTCGACCTTCGCCGACTGGCGCGCGGTGTCGCGCACCATGGCCCCGCTCTACCGGACCGAGGGAAAGATCGTCGACGGCGACGCGCTGGCGGAAAGGACCGACGCGATCATGCGCGCCCACGCGACGCCTCTGGCCCGGGCGGCGGCGGCGCTTCGGCTGGTGCAGGATGATGTGCGGTATCTCTTCCGCGGCATGGACGGCGGCAACTATGTGCCGCAATCGCCCGCCGAGACCTGGACGCTGCGCTACGGCGACTGCAAGGCGAAGACGCTGTTGCTGCTGGCGATGCTGCACCGGATGGGGATCGAGGCGGAGGCGGTGCTGGTCAACAGCGCGCTGGGCGACATCGCGCCCGAGCGCCTGCCCTCGGCGGGCGCCTTCGATCATGTCATCGTCCGCGCGGTGATCGACGGCCGGCCCTTGTGGCTGGACGGCACCACCACCGGCACGCGCGAGGCCGATCTGGCCGACAGCCCGCCCTTTCGCCATGTGTTACCCCTGCGCGAGGACGGCGCCGACTTGGCGCCCTTGCCGATGCACGCCAACGCCCGGCCCGACCTGTCGGTCGATCTGGAGATCGATCAGAGCGCGGGCGTCGACCTGCCCACGCCCTATGCCATCGAGGTCGCGGTGCGCGGCGTGACGGCGGAGATGCTGCAGGCCGCGGCGCTCCAGGCGAACGACGACCAGAAGGAGGAGATGGTGCGCGGCATCGTCGGCCGCACCATCGATGCCGGGCTGATCGCCGATCACTCGCTGGCCTATGATGCGGAAGAGGCGATCGTCCGGATCAAGGCCAACGGGCTGACGACCGATCGCTGGGACTATGAGCAGGGCCGCTTCCGCACCACGCTCGATCGCGCGGTCACGGATCTGAGCTTCGATCCGGATCGCGCCCGGGCCGCGTGGAAGGCGATACCGGTCGCGACGGGCGCGCCGTCGACGACCGTCTATCGCACCCGCATCAAGCTGCCCAACGACGGCAAGGGGTTCACGCTGGAGGGCGACACCAGCCTGCCCGCGCGGCTCGCCGGGATCGACATGACGCGAAAGGCGACGCTCGACGGCGGTTGGCTGACGGTGGAGGACCGGTGGGAATCGTCCGGCGCCGAGATCGCGCCGGATGCGGTCCCCGCGGAGCGCGCCGCCTTCGCCAAGGCCCAGTCGCGCCTGTTGCGCGCCATCGCGCCCGCCGACGCGCCGCCGCGCTGGCGGCTGGCGCTGGATGCGCGCAAGACCAAGCGCTTCGCCAGGATCATGGACCTGTTCGACCAGGCGCAGAAGCATGACCCGGACGATCTCGCGGCCTATCGCAGCCGCGCGGCGTTCCTGGACGGCATCCATGACTATCGCGGAGCGATTCCCGACGTCGATCGCATCATCGCCAAGGAGCCGGACGTGGGCGCCTATCTGTGGCGCGCGCGGCTGCACGTCAACAATGGCGACGACGCGAAGGCGATGGCGGACGTGGAGGCGGCCGCCGCGCTCGACCCCGAATCGATCGGCGTGCTCAGCCAGAGGGTATGGCTGCTCGGCGAAGCGGGGAAGATCGACGAGGCGATCGCCCTGCTCGACGAGCGAATCGCTTCGGCCGGCAAGGACAAGGCGGCCCTTCTGAGCATGAAGAGCGACGCGCTCGCCCGTGCCGAGCGGACCGATGCGGCGATCGCCGCCGCCGACGCCGCGGTCGCCGCCGGGCCGGCGAGCGCCGCGCCGCTCAACACGCGCTGCTGGCAGAAGGCGACCCTTGGGGTTTCGCTCGACACCGCGCTCAAGGACTGCACCAAGGCGATCGAGCTCGCGGAATATCCGGCGGGCCCGCTCGACAGCCGCGCGCTGGTCTATTTCCGAATGGGGCGGATGGACGACGCGCGCGCCGATCTGGACGCCGCGCTCGCGATCGATCCGTCGATCGACGCCAGCCTCTATCTGCGCGGCATATTGCGTCGCCAGACGGGCGATATCGCCGGCGGCGACGCCGATCTGGCGGCGGCGCGGCTGATCAACCCACGGATGGAGGAGGATTACCGGCGCTGGGGAATCCTGCGCTGACGCGAAGGGTTGGCGGTTTCTTCACCTCCGCCGGCTAGGAGCCGGGGGCATGACCCCCATATTCCTGACGATCGATACCGAGCTGATGTGGCGGCACCATGCAGCCGGGCTCGCTGCGGACGCGATCTACGCGCGGTCGATCGAGCCTGCGGGCGTCGGGATCGGATATCAGCTCGGCCGGCTGAACGCGCACGGGCTGAAGGCGACCTTCTTCGTCGATCCGATGCCCGCCCGCCTCTATGGGCTCGAACCGTTCAAGCGGCTGGTCGGCGCGATCGTCGATGCCGGCCAGGAGGTGCAGCTGCACCTTCATCCCAACTGGACGGGCGCGTCGGGGGCGGATCGCGCCGCCGCCGCCTCGTTCGAGCTGATCGACTATGATCCGGCCGCGCAGGGGGCGATGCTGGCGGAGGCGCGCGACTGGCTCGAACGCGCCGGCGCGCCCCGGCCGATCGCCTTTCGCGCCGGCAGCTATTCGGCCGACGACGCGACGCTCGATGCGCTGGCGGCGCTCGGTTTCGCCTATGACAGCAGCCATAACGGCTCAGAGCATCCCTGGCCCAGCGCGATCGGCCTGCCGCGCGACCGGATCGCGCCCGTCGCGCATCGCGGGCTGATCGAGCTGCCGGTGACGCTGATCGAGGATCGCGCCGGCAATCTGCGCCATTTCCAGATCTGCGCGCTGTCCGCCGCCGAGATGCGCGCCGCGCTCGCCCATGCCGAGGCCAACGATCACGCCGCGGTGGTGATCGTCAGCCACGGTTTCGAGCTGGCCAACCGCGCCGGCACGCGGGCCAATCGCGTTCATCGCAGCCGTTTCGATTCGCTGTGCGCGCTGCTCGCCGAGCGGCGCGCCGCGCTGCCGACGCAGCACTTCGCCGATCGGCCCGTCCTGACGCTCGGCCAACACGACCGCCCTCTCGGCCCGAGCACATTGCGCACGCGGCTGCGCCAGGCCGAACAGCTCTGGTCCAACTGGGTCGAGGAGCGCGCCGCGTGACGCCCACGCCGATCCGCTTCCAGATCGGCGCCCGCACGCTGGTCAGCGTGCCAAGGCGGCTGCACCGCGTCGAGCTGAACCTGGGCGAGGTGCTGGCGGGCGCGCTGCCCGATCTGCCGCCGCTGGCGGCCGCGCAGGACGGCTACAGCGTGGTCTCGCTGCCGGCGCCGCGCCTTTCGGCGGTCAGCCGCCGCGCTGCCGGGCTGATCGTCCATCTGCGCCAGGCCTATACGCGCTATTTCGTCGATCTGACGCTCGGCTGGGACGGCTGGCTGGCGGGGCTGTCGGGCAATGCGCGCGGCAGCCTCAAGCGCAAGCAGCGCCGGATGGCCGAGGCGGGCGGCGGCGCGATCGATATCCGCGCCTATCGCACGCCCGGCGAACTGGCGGCGTTTCATGCCCTCGCGCGCGGCGTGTCGGCGGCGACCTATCAGGAAAAGCTGCTCGACGCCGGGCTGCCCGCCGACGACGCGTTCCTGCGCGAAATGGAAGAGCTGGCGGCGCAGGACCGGGCGCGCGGCTGGCTGCTGTTCCTGCGCGGCGAGGCGATCGCCTATCTCTATTGCCCGGCGGAGGGCGGCACGCTGATCTACGACCGGCTCGGCCACGATCCGGCGCATGGCGATCTGTCGCCCGGCGTCGTGCTGCTCGCGGGCGCGCTCAAGGACGCGATGGAAGAAGCGCGCTTCGGGCGCATGGACTTCACCAGCGGAGAGGGTCAGCACAAGCGCGCCTTCGCCACCGGCGGCGCGCCGTGCGTCGATCTGCTGCTGCTGCGGCCGACGCTGGCCAACCGAGTCGTGCTGGGCGCGCTCGACCGGTTCGACCGCGCGATGGCGCTGGGCAAGCGCGCCGCCGCGATCCCCGCTCTCAGGCCGCTCACGCAAAGGCTGCGAAGGGCATGACCGTCGCCCCTGCGCAGGCAGGGGCCGCAATCGGCAAACGCAAAAATTGGCAGTGCCGCAAACCAGCGGCCCTGCCTTCGCAGGGGCGACGGGATGGGGCATAGGTCGGCGATGCACATCCGCGCACCCGCCATCGTCGTCGCCATCCGCGCGCATGGCGAGCATGGCGCGGTGGTGCGCGCGCTGACCGCCGAGCACGGCTTGCAGGCGGGCTATGTCCGCGGCGGGCGGTCGACCCGGCTGCGGCCGATCCTGCAGCCGGGCAACACCGTCATCGGCGAATGGCGCGCGCGCACCGATGATCAGCTCGGCAGCCTGACCCTGGAGCTGACCGAGAGCCGCGCGCCGCTCTACGCCGATCCGCTGGCGGCGGCGGCGATCGACTGGGCCTGCGCGCTGACCGCATCCGCGCTGCCGGAGGCGCAGCCCTATCCACGCCTGCATGCGGCGCTCGAAGGCGTGCTCGACGCGATCGGCGCGGCGCCGTCGGCGCGCGGCTGGGCGGCGGCGCTGGTGCGCTATGAAGCGCTGGTGCTGCGCGAGCTGGGCTATGCGGAGGCCATGCCCGGCCTGCCCGGCGGCGACGCCGCCTGGCCGGATCTGCTGCGCGCGCTCGATGCGATCGGCGCCGGGCTTCATCGTCACCTGTTCGCCGATCGTCGCGGCCATGCGTTCGATGCGCGCGAGCGGCTGCTGACGCGGCTGAAGAGGGCGGTTGCGTAACCGGCCCCGGCGCGGCAAGGCCGCTCGGCGTTTTCAAGGCGTTTCCGCAACCAGTCCGTCGTGCCCGGCATGGGAGAAATCATTTGCCCCTGATCGCGTTGTTGCCCGGTGACGGGATCGGTCCAGAAGTCATTGCCGAAGCGGTTCGCGTGCTCGACGCCGCCGGCTGCGCGCTCGATTTCCAACAGGCGGCGGTGGGCGGCGCGGCCTATCGCGAGAGCGGCCATCCGCTGCCCGAGACGACGCTCGACCTCGCGCGCCGCGCCGACGCCATCTTGTTCGGCGCGGTCGGCGATCCGGCCTGCGACACGCTGGAGCGGCGCCTGCGCCCCGAACAGGCGATCCTCGGCCTGCGGCGAGAGCTCGCGCTGTTCGCCAATCTCCGCCCCGCGAAGCTGTTCGCCGAGCTGGCCGACGCCTCCGCGCTCCGTCCCGAGGTCGCTGCTGAGATCGACCTCGTCATCGTCCGCGAGCTGAACGGCGACGTCTATTTCGGCGAGAAGGGCATGCGTACCACGCCCGCCGGCCGCCGCCAGGGCTATGACGTCATGGCCTATGACGAGGACGAGGTCGCCCGCATCGCGCGCGTCGGCTTCGAAACCGCGATGGCCCGCGGACGCACGCTGTGCTCGGTCGACAAGGCCAACGTTCTCGAGACCTCGCAGCTGTGGCGCGACGTCGTGACGGAGATTGCCTCCGAATATCCGCAAGTTGCGCTGAGCCATATGTATGTGGACAATGCCGCCATGCAGCTGGTGCGCAATCCGGGCCAGTTCGACGTGATCGTCACCGGCAACCTGTTCGGCGACATCCTGTCTGACCAGGCGAGCATGTGCGCCGGGTCGATCGGCATGCTCCCTTCCGCCTCGCTCGATAGCGCGGGCAAGGGGCTGTACGAGCCGATCCACGGCTCCGCGCCCGACATCGCCGGGCAGGGCAAGGCCAATCCGCTCGCCACCATCCTCTCCGCCGCGATGATGCTGCGCTATTCGCTCGGCCGCGCGGAAGAGGCCGACCGGATCGAGGCCGCTGTGGCGGCAGCGCTCGCGGGTGGCGCGCGCACGCCCGATCTGGGCGGTACGCTTTCCACCAGCCAGATGGGCGATGCCGTGATCGAGGCGCTTGCGTGAATTCCGAACTGCTCGATCTCGCCGTCGTCATTCCGGTCTTCAACGAGCGCGGGAATGTCGCGACGATGGTGGCGCGGATCGATGCGGCGCTGAAGGGGCGGCGCTGGGAAGCTATCTTCGTCGATGACGACAGCGCCGATGGCACGGCGGATGCGGTGCGTGAGATCGCGCGGGTCGACAACCGCATCCGGGTGATCCAGCGGATCGGCCGGCGCGGCTTGTCCTCCGCCTGTATCGAGGGGATGTGCGCCACCGCCGCCCCGCATGTCGCGGTGATCGACGGCGATGGCCAACATGACGAGACGTTGCTGCCCGACATGCTCGACGCCTTTGCGGAGGATACGCGGCTCGACGTCGTCATCGGCTCGCGTTTCGTCGATGGCGGCGGCACCGGCGAATGGGATCACGACCGCGTCGCCAAATCGGCGCTCGCCACGCGGCTGTCGCGCCGGGTGCTGGAGGCGGATCTCAACGATCCGATGAGCGGTTTCTTCATGATACGCGCCGATGTCGTCCGCCGCCTCGCGCCCAACCTGTCGGGGATCGGCTTCAAGATCCTGCTCGACATCATGACCGCGGCGCCCAAGCCGCTGCATTTCAAGGAGCTGCCCTACGTGTTTCGCGTCCGGACCGAGGGGGAGAGCAAGCTCGATCACGTCGTCGCGATGGAATATCTCATCGCGCTGTACGATCGCGCCTTCGGGCGGATCGTGCCCGTGCGCTTCGCCATGTTCTCGGCGATCGGCGGGATGGGCGTGGCGGTGCACATGGCGATCCTGTCGGCGCTCTATGTCGGCCTTGGCGCCAGCTTCGTCGCCGGGCAGATCGCGGCGACGCTGGGCGCGCTGACCTTCAACTTCTTCCTCAACAACGCGCTCACCTATCGCGACCGGCGGCTGAAGGGGCCGAAGCGGCTGTTCCTCGGCTGGCTCAGCTTCGCGGTGGTGTGCGGCGTCGGCCTCATCGCCAATGTCGGCATCGCGACCTATCTGCACGAGGTGCAGGACAGCTATTGGGCGCTGTCGGCGATTGCCGGCATCCTCGTCGGCGCGGTGTGGAATTTCGCGCTGTCCTCGCGCTTCACCTGGGGCCGGTACTGACCGTCGCCGCTGCGCAGGCAGGGGCCACTGGGTTTGTGGCACATCGGGCGTCGCGTATGCCGATCGAGGCCCCTGCCTGCGCAGGGGCGACGGGTTGACGTGACGCCGTTCCTCCCGCCAAAGCGGGCGCATGAAGCGTAAGACCGGACAAGATCGCAGCATCACGCAGAACTGGCGCCCCGCGACGCAGGCGGTGCGCGGCGGCACCGCGCGCAGCGAGTGGGGTGAGACCAGCGAGGCGTTGTTCCTCACCTCGGGCTACGCCTATGACTGCGCCGGCGACGCCGCAGCGCGCTTCGCCGGCGAACAGGTCGGCATGACCTATTCGCGGCTGCAGAACCCGACCGTGCAGATGCTCGAGGAGCGCATCGCCCTGCTGGAGGGCGCGGAGGCGTGCCGCACCATGGCGTCGGGCATGGCGGCGATGACCGCGGTGCTCTTGTGCCAGCTCGAACAGGGCGATCACCTCGTCGCCGGGCGCGCGGCGTTCGGGTCGTGCCGCTGGCTGACCGATACGCTGCTGCCGAAGTTCGGCATCGGCGTGACCATCGTCGACGCGCGCGACCCGCAAGCGTTCGAAGATGCGATCCGGCCCGAGACCAAGGTCTTCTTCTTCGAAACGCCGGCCAATCCGACGATGGACGTGGTCGATCTGAAGGCGGTGTGCGGCATCGCCCGCGAACACGGCATCGTCAGCGTGGTCGACAACGCCTTCGCCACCCCCGTTCTTCAGCGCCCGCTCGAATTCGGCGCGGACGTCACCGCCTATTCGGCGACCAAGCTGATGGACGGGCAGGGCCGCGTCCTGGCGGGCGCGGTGTGCGGGACAGAGGAGTTCATCAACACGACGCTGCTCGCCTTCACCCGCAATACCGGGCCGACGCTCTCCGCGTTCAACGCCTGGGTGGTCTTGAAGGGACTTGAGACGCTCGACCTGCGCAGCCGGCGCCAATCGGAGAATGCGCTTGCGGTCGGCCGCTTCCTCGAAGGCCGCGTGCCGCGAATCCTCCATCCCGGCCTGCCCAGCCATCCGCAGCACAATCTGGCGATGAGCCAGATGGACGCCTGCGGATCGATCTTCGCCTTCGAGGTGGAGGGGCGGGCGCAGGCGCACGGCCTGCTCGACGCGCTCGAGCTGATCGACATCTCCAACAATATCGGCGATTCGCGCTCGCTGATGACGCATCCCGCCTCGACCACCCATGCCGGCGTCGATGAGGCCAAGCGCCTCGAAATGGGGATCTCCGAAGGGATGCTGCGGATCAATGTCGGTCTGGAGGACCCGCGCGACGTGATCGACGATCTCGACCGCGCGCTGAAGGTCGTCGGGTTGTGAAGGCGTTCTTCCCTCATGTCGCCGAGACGCGGGGGATCAGCGTGCGCGTGTCGGTCAGCTTCCTCCCCGAACAGTCGGAGCCCGAGCGCGGGCGCTGGTTCTGGGCCTATCACATCCGCATCGAGAATGACGGCGATCAGCCGGTGCAGCTGCTCACCCGCCACTGGATCATCACCGACGGCCGCGGCGCGCGCCACGCGGTGGAGGGCGAGGGCGTGGTCGGCGAGCAGCCGCTGATCCTGCCCGGCGGCTCCTACGACTATGTCTCCGGCTGTCCGCTCACCACGCCGACCGGATCGATGCAGGGCAGCTACCACGTCGTCGGCGAGGACGGCGAAGGATTCGACATTGCCATCCCGAAGTTCGCCCTAACCGCCCCCGCGGTGACGGAATGAAGCGCACCCATCTCCCCCTCAACGGCTTGCGCGTGCTCGACGCGGCGGCGCGGCATCTGTCCTTCACCCGCGCGGCGGACGAGCTGGCGGTGACCCCCGCCGCGGTCGGCCAGCAGATCCGCGCGCTGGAGGACACGCTGGGCGCCGTCCTGTTCCGCCGCACCACCAAGGGGCTGGAGCTGACGCCCGAGGGCGAGGCGGGGCTGGGGGCGCTGCGCGAGGGCTTCCTCCAGTTCGAGGAGGCGGTGCGCGCCATCCAGGCCGGCCAGACATCCAAGCATCTGACCATCGCCGCGCCGCGCGACGTGCAGGCCAAATGGCTGATGCCGCGCCTCAACGAGCTCGCCGCCGCCGATCCCGATCTTCGCTTCGCCTTGGTCGCGGCCGACGTGCCGCCCGACTTCACCGAGGCCAATCTCGATCTCGCGATCCTGTGGGGCGAAGGGCCGGGCGAGCTGGAGGGTGAGGCGATCGAGAGCGACGGCATGGTGACGGTCGCCGCGCCCGGCGAGGTGCCCGATCTCGCCATCGGCTGGCCCGGCTGCATCGCCGAGGACGGCCGCGCCCCGCTGCAGGTCGCCGATGCCGGCCTCGCGCTCGACGCCGCCGCCGCCCGCCTCGGCCGCGCGACCGTGCCCGAGCTGGTCGCGCGTGGGGACATCGCATCGGGCCGGGTAATCGTGATCGGTGAGCCAAGGGCGTCGCGCCGCGGCTACTGGCTCGCCGCGCCCACCCCGCAATGGCGGCAGAAAAAGGTGAAGGCGCTGGTCGAGGCGCTGGCCAGCTGAAAATCGTCCGATATACTTGTTATGCGCGTGCTGTTATGCTGATATAACACACCTGTTGAAGGAGCCACGGCGATGAACGGCGATCAGGCGGAAATGATGCGCACGCAGCTGGTGTACGACGCCAACCGCAAGTCCGTCGGCGCGGCCTATCTGCTGTGGTTCTTCCTCGGCTTCTTCGGCGCGCATCGCTTCTATCTGGGGCATGTCGTCTCGGGCGCGATCCAGCTGGTGCTGTTCGTGCTCGGCTGGATGACGGTGTGGATCGTCATTGGCGCGGTGCCGCTCGCGGTGGTCGGCATCTGGTGGCTGATAGACGCGTTCCTGATCCCGTCGATGGCGCGCGACCATAATCTGGAGCTGGCCGGCGCGCTGACCGGCAAGGATTTGCGCGGCAACGGCTTCGGCCCCGCCCGGATGGCGCACTGACCGAAACGCCCGTCCTGGAAACACGCCGGCTGGTGCTGCGCCCGATGCGCATCACCGATGCCGAGGCGTTGCATGTGCCGCTGTCCGACGCTGCGCTGATGACCTGGTGGTCCAGCGCGCCGCACGGGACGGTGGAGGAGACGCGCGACTATATTCTGCCGCGCGCCGGCGAGGGCCGCTGGCGCTGGTGGACGATCACCCGCCGCGACGAGGATGTCGCGCTCGGCTGGGTTTCGGTCGGCAATCGCCGCGAAGGGGTGAGCGAGATCGGCTATCTCCTCGCCCGCGCCGAATGGGGGCGGGGGATCGCGCGCGAGGCGGTGTCGGCGGTGATCGACCATCTGTTCAAGGCCGAAGGCCACCGCCGCGTCTTCGCCGACACCGATCCCGACAATGACGGTTCGAACGCGCTGCTGAGAAGGCTTGGCTTCATCCTCGAAGGCCGGCTGCGCGAGGAATGGGAAACCCATATCGGCGTGCGCGACAGCTATATCTGGGGCCTGCTCAGGGACGAGTGGCGCGATCCTCCCCGGAACGGGGAGGGGGACCGCCGCTCGAAGAGCGGTGGTGGAGGGGGCCCTCCACCGGCGCAGCGTTTGCGGTGATCCCCCTCCACCAGCCTGCGGCTGGTCCCCCTCCCCGTTCCGGGGAGGATTTAGCGCGGCACCAACCCAGCGCGCGGTGCATCAGCGTTGCGAATCGAAGATCGTCGACCGCCTTGGCGGGATCGTTCCAGAAACCGGTGACAGCGAACCAGCGCCCGGCCCTGGTCTTCAACAGATAGTTCATCGCGATTACGCCGGGCTCCGAACCGCCTTTGTAGCCCAGATAGGCGAAGCGTTCGGCCATCGCCGGCGCAACTCCGGGATTGACCGCCAGGATGGCGCGCGCGGTGTCGTCGCCCTCGGTGCGCAGCCAGTCGAGCGCCTTCGCCATCGCCGCGGGGGAGGCGAACCATTCGATGGTGTTGATCGCCCTGGGCGTGCTGGCGTCGCCCGGCGCGAGTGGTTGCATTGCCATCGCCGCCCGGTTTGCGGCCAACAGCGACCGGCGTCCCGCGGCATCGGCCATCGCAGCCCATTGGTTGCCGAGCGTGGCGTTGGATTTGAGCGCGAAGGCCTCGCGCGTGGACAGCACCGGAATCGACTGCTCGTCCGCGCCCAGCCGCTTGGCCATCGCATCGACCTTGTCGCGGCCGAGCGCGGCGAGCATCGTGTCGGTCGCGCGGTTGTCGCTGACGCTGATCATCGCCGTGGCGGCGGTGTGGAGCGTGACGGGCGCGTCCTCGGGCCAGTTCGCGGTGGTCGCGGAGGACGGCGCATCGGGGCCGAGCGTGACGACATCGGCCCAGCGCCGCTCGCCGGCCTTCACGCTGCGCGCCGCCTCGGCGAGCAGCCACAGCTTGAAACCCGATCCGATCGCTCCCGCCTGGTCCGCCTCGATCGCCAGCAGCGGCGGCGCGTCCTTGCCGAGCTCGCGGATCAGGATCGCCTTCTCGCCGGAGAGCGCGTTGAAATCGGCGGTCAGCTTGGCGACGCTGTCGTCGCGCGTCTCCGCGCCGGTGATGCGCAGGCCGGTGACGAGATGCGGCGCGGCGGAATCGACGACGATCTGCACGCTCGCCACCGCGCGCTCATAACCGAGCTTGACCGTGCCGCTGAACGGCGTCGCCGCGGCGATGCCCTCGACTTTCGTCACCGCCCCGTTGGCCGCGACCAGCTGCGCGTTGATCTGCCTGAACTGCGCCTCGGGCACCGCCGAGCGGAAGCTTTCGGCGAAATAGGCGTCGTAGGCGATCTTGCCGCTCAGCACTTCGGGCAACTGGTTGGCGCGCTGGGTGAGGGCGGGATCGGGCGAGACCTGCGCGATGGCGGGGGCGGCTATCCCCACCAATATTGCAAAGAGCCAGCGGATCATGCGTCTATCGCCTCCTCATCCAGCCGCGCGGCGTTCTCCTGGATGAAGGCGAAGCGGTGCGCGGGGTTGGTGCCCATCAGCCGGTCGACCAGATCCTTCACCCCCGCGCGCTCCTCATATTCCTGCGGCAGGGTGATGCGGATCATCTGGCGCGTGGCCGGGTCCATCGTGGTTTCACGCAATTGAGACGGATTCATCTCCCCCAGGCCTTTGAAGCGCGCGACCTCCACCTTCTTGCCCTTGAACTCGCGCTCCTCGATCTCGGCGCGGTGGGCGTCGTCCATCGCATAGGCGCTCTTGGCGCCCGAGGTCAGCCGGTAGAGCGGCGGCTGGGCGAGATAGAGGTGCCCGCGCCGCACCAGCTCGGGCATTTCCTGGAAGAAGAACGTCATCAGCAAAGTGGCGATATGCGCGCCGTCGACATCGGCGTCGGTCATGATGACGATGCGTTCGTAGCGCAGATTCTCGGGCACGCAGTCCTTGCGCGTGCCGCAGCCCAGCGCCTGGATCAGGTCGGCGATCTCCGAATTGGCGGCGATCTTGGCGGAGGTTGCCGACGCCACGTTCAATATCTTGCCGCGGATGGGCAGGATCGCCTGGGTCTTCCGGTCGCGCGCCTGCTTGGCCGATCCGCCGGCCGAATCGCCCTCGACGATGAAGATCTCGGTGCCCGCCGGGTCATCGGACGAGCAGTCGGTCAGCTTGCCCGGCAGGCGCAGCTTGCGCGCGCCGGTCGCGGTCTTGCGCTTGACCTCGCGCTCGGCCTTGCGCGCCAGCCGCTCCTCCATCCGCTCGACGACATAGCCCAGCAGCGCCTTGCCCCGGTCCATATTGTCGGCAAGGAAATGGTCGAAATGGTCGCGCACCGCGCGCTCGACCAAGGTCGTCGCCTCGGGCGAGGTCAGCCGGTCCTTGGTCTGCGACTGGAACTGCGGATCGCGGATGAAGACGCTGAGCATCAGCTCGCTGCCGGTCATCACGTCGTCGGCGGTCAGGTCCTTGGCCTTCTTGTTGCCGACCAGTTCGCCGAACGCGCGCAAGCCGCGGACCAGCGCGGCGCGCAAGCCGGCCTCGTGCGTGCCGCCGTCGGGCGTCGGGATGGTGTTGCAGTACCAGCTGTACGATCCGTCGCTCCACAACGGCCAGGCGACCGCCCATTCGACGCGGCCCTGGCCCTCGGGAAAGTCCTGGCTGCCGGCGAAGAAATCGGCGGTGGCGCATTCGCGCCGGTCGATCTGCTCGCGCAGGTGATCGGCGAGACCGCCGGGGAACTGGAACACCGCCTCGGCCGGCGTGTCGTCGGAGATCAGCTCGGGCGCGCACCTCCAGCGGATCTCGACGCCCGCGAACAGATAGGCCTTGGACCGCGCCAGCCGGTAGAGCCGCTGCGGCTTGAAGTGCAGCTCGGGGCCGAAGATCTCCGGATCGGGAATGAAGCTGACAAGGCTCCCGCGGCGATTGGGCGTCGAGCCGAGCCGCTCGAGCGGCCCCAGCGTGCGCCCCTGGCTGAAGCGCTGGCGGTAGAGCTCCCGGTTGCGGGCGACCTCCACCAGCGTCTCGATCGACAAGGCGTTGACGACGCTGACGCCGACCCCGTGCAGGCCGCCGCTGGTGGCATAGGCCTTGCCCGAGAATTTCCCGCCCGAATGGAGCATCGACATGATGACTTCGAGCGCCGATTTGTCGGGAAACTTCGGATGCGGATCGACCGGGAAGCCGCGGCCGTTGTCGATGATCGTGACGCGGTTGCCCGCATCCAGCACCACCTCGATCCGCGTCGCATGGCCCGCGACCGCCTCGTCCATCGCATTGTCGAGCACCTCGGCGGCGAGGTGGTGCAGCGCGCGCTCGTCGGTGCCGCCGACATACATGCCGGGACGGCGGCGGACGGGCTCGAGCCCTTCGAGCACCTCGATCGAGGCGGCGTTGTAATCGGATGGCGTTGCGGAAGGGCGCGCGAACAGGTCTTCGGACATGCCCCCCTGCTACATGGAGCGTGGACTCGCTGGCAAGCGCGTCAGGCGACCAGCACCGGCTGACCGCAGCGAAGGCCGGTGACGCGCACATCGGCCTCGCCCAGCTTGACGCCGGCGAGCGCCGTCAGCCGGTTGACCAGCACGTCCAGCGCCGGCGCGATCGCGGCGAGCTGCTGGCCGACGGCGTTGACGATCGGGCTGACCGGAATCGGCAGGAAGCCCAGCGCGACCACATCCAGATCGATACCCGACATGAGCGACGCGGCGGCGGACCGGGTGACGTCGTTGGTCGCCACCGACTTGACCACGCCCGCATCGATATCGGCCTGGCTGAACTTCAGGCTCTGCCACCCGCTCGCCCCGCCCAGATCGGCGCGCGCGCTGCCGTCCACGCGGACCAGCAGCGTCCGGACCAGCTTGGCCGGCCCGGTGGCGATGTCGCGCGAATGGTCGGTCAGGCGCGCCTTGTCGATCTCGGTGATGGAAAGCATCGCCGGCGAAGGCCTTGCCTCCACCGTGGCGCTGCGCATCGCGGCGCTGGCGCAGTCGATCGATTTCAGCCGCGCCTCCGCCTGCGCCAGCTCGATCAGGATCGGCAGCCTTATCCTGGCGAGCGCGCTGAGACCGGCGACGGCGATCTCCGTCTCCAGATAGATGCGCGTCTGCGCGGTGCGCAGCGTCGGATCGCCGGTGCCCGACACCGCCACCCAGGGCGAGCCGACCGGCCGGTCTCCGATCGCCACCCAGGCGCGCGTCTTCGCCACGCCGGGCACGTTCGCACCGAGGTCGATCTCCACCTGGCGGTTCCCGGTCGCGAGGCCGAGCGCGGCGTCGATCAGCGACGCCGCGGTCACGCGCGCGCCGAAACCGTGCGGCCGCGTGGTGCCGGCGCCCAGCGGCCCCAGATCGATCAGCCGGTCGAGCGGCAGGTCGGCCGCGGTGATCTGCCCCGCCAGCGTGCGGACCGCCGACGCCGCGCCGGTCCTGCCGTCGCTGTTGAGCGCATCGGCCAGCGCCTGCAGCGCATCGACCGTGTCCAGGTCCGCCGCCAGCACCTCGTCATAGCTCGCGCCGGTCAGCTTGAGCCGCGTGCGCAGCGCGTCCGAGAAGGCGAACAGGTCGATATCGGTGTCCAGCAGCGCCTGATGGTCCATCACCGACAGGCTGACGTTGCTGCCGGTCAGCCCGGACAGCACCGCGTTGGCGATGCCGCCGTCGAGCGAGGCGAGCCGCGACCCGACCGAGAACGCCGCCATCCGCGCGCGCGCCGCGGTCGCCTTGCGCTCCAGCGCCACCCGGTCGCCCCTGAGCATCGCGACGCCCAGGAACACCGGCGTATCGGCGTTGAGCGTCACGCGCACGGCGTCCGCGCCGCCCGGGGTGAAACGATCGGCTACCGGCGCATCGGGCGTGTATCCGCCGGTCTCGACGCGCACCTCCACCGGGTCCGGCCAGCCCGCCGCCTCGACGCTCGCCTCCGCGAGCGCCTGCGCGCGCGCCGGATCGTTGGCGGCGGCGAGCGCGGCGGCGTCGGCCATGCCCTGCAGCTGGCGGTTGCGCATGTGGATCGCGCCCAGATCGACGGCGAAGGCGCCCATGCCGATCAGGGCGGGCATGGCGATCGCGGCCAAGGTCGAAACGCCGCCGCGCCGGTCGATGAGACGCTTCACGACACACCGCCGTTGCGGATCAGCGCGCGCCGTTCGATCGTCGTGCCGGGCGTCGGAAACACGCCGGTGCGCAGCAGCGCGATGTTCGACGCGTCATAGGTGACGGTGACGGTGGTGTAGCCGTTCTGATCGGCCACGCTCGAGGTCAGCCGGGCGGCGGCCAGCGATCCATGGGCCCTGGCCTCGCGCGTGACCGCTTCGCTGGCGATCGTCGTGCGCTCGTCCGTGGTCAGTCCCGCGATGGTCGCGCGCGCGGCATTGTTGGCGATCTGCTGCAGCGAATGGCTCAGATAGAAATACTGGCCATAGCCGAGCATGCCGAACAGCAAGGTGACGAAGATCGGCGCCAGCAGCGCGAACTCGACCACGCTCGCGCCACGCTGATTCCGGCGCAATTGTTCCCTCATCGAATGCATTTTTCGCCTCCGCGGACGATCATGCCCCCGCGGTGCTTTGCCGGCGGTCACCGGAAAAACCCCGGCAGCTCGGCAAATTGCGCAGAATTCCTGGCGTTTCGTTGCGCAGCCGTTCTGTGGCGGATCGGCCACGCATCGCCGCGCATCCCGCCAAGGCGGGGATCGGCCCGCGCCGTCCTCTCGTTGGGGGCAGGCAATTGGTAAGCAAGCAAGGAGTAGCTTTATGCGTAAATTGAGCCTGATGGCCTCGGCCACCATGCTGGCGATCGCCGCCACCGCGGCGCCCGCCCTGGCGCAGGACGCCCCGGAGGAAGAGCCCTTTACCGGCTTCTATGTCGGCGGATCGTTCGGCTACACCGTCCAGCCCAACGATATCGGCGAGCGCGTCCTGTTCGACACCGATCGCGACGGCGATTTCGATGAAGATGTGCTCACCGCGGCGGACGCCAACGCCTTCTCGCCGGGCTTCTGCAACGGCTTCTCGACCAACGCCACGCCGGCCGGCGGCTGCGTCAACGACAGGGACGACATCGAATATTTCGGCCGGATCGGCTTCGACAAGCAGTTCGGCGGAATCGTCGTCGGCATTGTCGGCGAAGCGGGCAAGTCGGAAGCGACCGACAGCGTGACGGCGTTCAGCACCACGCCCGCGAGCTACACCTTCACCCGCTCGACCGATTGGCAGGCGGGCCTGCGCGGCCGCATCGGCTACACGCCCGGCACGACCCTGTTCTACGCGACCGGGGGCGGGGCCTATGCCAAGATGGACCATCAGTTCACCTCGACCAACGGCGCCAACAGCTTCACCGGAAACGGCGAGAACGACGCCTGGGGCTGGAGCGCGGGCGGCGGCGTGGAGCAGAAGATCGGGCGCAATTTCTCGCTCGGCCTCGAATATCTCTACACGCGCCTCAATGATGACGATTACGAGGTCGCGGTCGGACCGGGCACCGCGCCCGAAACCAATCCGTTCCTGCTGGTCGATCCGACGGGCACCGACATGCGCCGCAGCCAGGGCGACTTCAACACCCACAGCCTGCGCGCGACGGCGGCGTTCCGCTTCTGACGCTGTCGATGAAGGAGGCCGCGGGACTCGATCCCGCGGCCTCCTTTTTAATCCCCCCGCGCCAGCCAGGCTTCGGCGGCGGCGAGCGCCCTGGGATCGTCGACGTCGATCCAGTCGAGATCGCTGCAATCGACGATGCCGGCGCGGCCTTCGCCAGTGAGGACACGCACCGCCTCGGTGATCGAGGGCGCTTCGAGTTCCATGAGCGCGTCGAAGAAGGCGCCGCCGACCGCGAAGACGCCGGTGTCGTAGCAGTCGTGCGGCTCGATCCCCTTGCCGATCGCGACGATGCGATCATCGGCGGTCGCGACGCAGGTCACGTCCTCGGGATCGATCCAGGGATGGCCGAGCCGCCGATCGATGCCGAGCTTGAGTCCGTCGCCCGCGCCGGCCTTCGCCATGCGGGCATAAAGCGCGGGGGCGACGAGGTGATCGCACATCGCGAGCAGGCTGGCCTCGCCATCCAGCAGGGGTGCGGCCGCCAGCGCCGATACGCCATTGGGCTGCCGCCAGTCCGCCGAACGGGCAATCTCGACGGTGATCGGCCAGTCGCGCGCCGACAGATGCGCCTCGATCGCCTCGGCGCGGTAGCCCGTCACGACGATCACGCGCGCGATTCCCGCCGCCGCCATGCGCTCGATCGCGTGATCGATCAGCGGCTTGCCCGCCACCGGGCACAAGGGCTTGGATTCCGCCGCGGACCGCAGGCGCGTTCCCGCGCCCGCGGCCAGCAGTATCGCGGTGTCGATCACTTACGCCGCGGCGGCGATGAAGTCCTCGACCGCCTGCTGGGCCAGATCGTCGGTCATCTGGATCGGCGGGTGCTTGCAGAAATAGGCCGACGCCGGGTGGATCGGGCCGGCGAGGCCGCGGTCCCTGGCGATCTTGGCGCAGCGGATCATGTCGATGGCGACGCCCGCGCTGTTGGGCGAATCCTCGACCGACAGGCGCAGCTCCAGGTTCATCGGCACGCCGCCGAACATCTGGCCTTCCATGCGCAGGAAGCAGATCTTGTTGTCGTTCTGCCACGGCACGTAATCGCTCGGGCCGATATGGACATTCTCGTCGTCGAGCCGCTCGGCGGCGACCGACTGGACCGCCTCTGTCTTGGAAATCTTCTTGGATTTCAGCCGCTTGCGGTTAGCCATGTTGAGAAAATCGGTATTGCCGCCGGTGTTCAGCTGATAGGTGCGCTCCAGTTTCACCCCGCGCTTGGCGAACAGATCGGTCAGCACCCGGTGGACGATGGTCGCGCCCAGCTGCGCCTTGATGTCGTCGCCGACGATCGGCACGCCAGCATCCTCGAACTTCTTGGCCCAGACGGGATCGCTGGCGATGAACACGGGGATGTTGTTGACGAAGGCGACGCCCGCTTCCAGCGCGCATTCGGCGTAGAACTCGGTCGCCTCCTGGCTGCCCACGGGCAGATAGTTCATCAGCACGTCCGCCTTGCTCTCCTTGAGCACGCGGACGATGTCCTCCTTGGTCGGCTCGGCATGCTGCGCGACGATGAAGGTGCGGTCCTCGGCCTGCTCGTCCATGTGATCGGCGACGCCGTCGAGGATGCGGCCCATCGCCACCTTGGTGCCGCTGGCCGGCACGTCGGCGCAGAAGATCGCGGTGCAGTTGGGCTTGGCGAAGATCGCCTCGGACACGTCCTTGCCCACCTTGCGCGCATCGATGTCCCACGCGGCGACGACGCGGATGTCCGACGGCGTATAGCCCGCCATCTCCCAGTGCATCAGGCCGATGCGGTCATTCGATCCCGCCCGGTAGTGCGCCAGCCCCTGAACCAGCGAGCTCGCGCAGTTGCCGATGCCCACCACCGCTACGTTGATTGTCGTCAATGCCTCTGTCCTCAGCGACCGGCGCGGCGAGCGCGCCCGAAAGCTCACGGACGTAGCTGGTTTTCCGCGATATGCAATCCGGCTGTCATCGCTTCGACCCGTCTGTGCCACAAAATCGTAGACGCGGCGATGATGGTGAGGGGCAGGATTTCCCACCACCAGAACAGTTGCGGGTCGCCGGCGAGGCAGGCCAGCCAGATCGCGAGAACCCGCATGTTGGCGCTGAGCAGCGCCATCGCCTTCATCGCAGGCGCTGCCCGTCGGCCATAAGCGACGGCGAGCGCGGGGCGTTGGCGCAGCGCGCGGTCGAACCGCGCGGCGGCGCGGTCGAGGCTTCCGGCGACGAAATCGTACAGGCGTTCCAGCGGGTTGCGCGTGCGCACGGGCTTCGCCTCGCCCGAATCGCCCTTCACCCGGCGATGGAAGCGGGCGCGCTCGGCCTCGTAGAGGCTCGACTGCACCGCATGCGCGACGCCGGCGCCGACCGCGAGCAGCCAGCCCTCGACGGTGCCGATCGACAGCGCCAGCGCGACATAGATCAGCGCGAACACGCCGTGGTCGCAGATCCCGTCCATCACGCGGCCGAGCGGACTGGCGGTGCCCGTCGCGCGCGCGACCATGCCGTCCAGCCCGTCGGCGATCAGCCACACTATGGCGAGCGCGAATCCGATCGTCGCGAGCAGCGGCGATTGCCAGTGATAGAAGCACCACGCCGCCCCCGCGCCGATCGCGAGGCCGATGCACGAAACCGCATTGGCGGAGATGCCCAGGCGGATCGCGACCGGCACCAGCGCGCGCGCGGCGGGGTGAATCAGGTAGAGGTTGGTGACATCCTCGATCCGGCGATCGCGGGAGGTGTCGCGCGCAATGCTGGCCATGGCCCCTCCATCGCGCCGGTTCGGCCTCGCGGCAAGGTCAAAGCGCCGAATTCACAGCGATCGGCCGATCAGCTCCTTCATGATCTCGTTGGTGCCGCCATAGATGCGGCTGACCCGCGCGGCGCGCCAGGCGCGGGCGATGGGATATTCGTTCATATAGCCCGCGCCGCCGTGCAGCTGGAGGCACTTGTCCATCACGTCCCATTGCAGCTCGGTGTGCCACAGCTTGGCCGCCGCGCCCTCGGTCGGGGTCAGCTCGCCCGCCAGGTGCCGCCTGATCGCCCAGTCGAGATGCGCCCAGCCGACCTGCAGCCTGGCCTTCAGGTCCGCGAGGACGAAGCGGGTGTTCTGGAAATCGAACACCACCCCGGCGAAGGCCTTCCTGTCCTTGGTGAAGATGACCGTCTCGTCGAACGCCTTTTGCGCCGAGGCCTGCGCGCCGACCGCGATCGACAGGCGCTCCTGCGGCAGCTGGCTCATCAGATAGATGAAGCCCTTGCCCTCCTCGCCCAGGCAGTTGGTCATCGGCACGCGGACGTCCTCGAAGAACAGCTCGGACGTGTCGGCCGCGTCCTGGCCGATCTTGTCGAGCTTGCGCCCGCGCTTGAAACCTTCGCGGTCGCTTTCGACCAGGATGATCGACATGCCCTTGTAGGCGGGTGTCGCCGTGGGGTCGGTCTTGGCGACCACCAGCACCAGATCGGCGTTCTGACCGTTGGTGATGTAGGTCTTGGACCCATTGACGACATAATGGTTGCCGTCCTTCTTCGCGGTGGTGCGGATCGCCTGCAGGTCGCTGCCGGTTCCCGGCTCGGTCATCGCGATCGCGGTGATCGTCTCTCCGGAGACGAGCCGCGGCAGCCATTTGGCCTTCTGCTCCTCCGATCCGTAGTGGGCGATATAATCGCAGACGATGTCCGACTGTAGCGTGAATCCCGCAGGCACGCCGTTATAGGCCATCTCTTCGTTAACGATGGCGTTGTAGCCGAAATCCAGCCCCAGCCCGCCATAGGCCTCGGGCACGGTCGGGCACAGCATCCCGATCTCGCCCGCCTTGCGCCAGAAATCCTTGGGCACCAGCCGGTCCTTCTCCCACTGGCCGACATGGGGGACGCCCTCCTTCTGGAGGAAGGCCCGCACCGATTGGCGGAACGCCTCATGCTCCTCGCCATAGGCGAAACGGCCGGGGATCTGGTCGAGCATCGCTTACGTCCTCTCCTGAAACCTTTTCGCCAGACTGGGCGGGGTTGACGCATACGTCAACCAGCCGGCGCGGATGTCCGCGCGCGAAAAGCGGCCGTGCGACTATCTGGTGACAAAAGAGACGTTTATTTGCGCCAACCCCCTTTCGCGGCACGCGCATCTCATTAATCTCGTGTTCAGTTGCCGAGTCGCGCGCCGGGGAGGGCGGGCGTGCTCGCGATCCAACAGAGGGGACCGATCCGTGACGTCAGCCACATCCAAATCGCTGTTTCGCCATGCCGCGCTCGCCGGCGCCGCGCTGTCCGCGCTGCTGCCCGCCGCCGCCTTCGCCCAGGCCACCGCGACGGTGACGCCGCCCACCGGCTCCGATGATTCCCCGGGCGTCGTCATCCGCGACGATCTCGATCTCGACGTCACCGCTCCCGGCGGCGCGCTGGACGATGCGGTCGACATCACCGGCGTCGGCCAGATGATCATCGATGCGGGCGGCGGCAGCGTCGGGCTGTGCACCGGCACGCTGATCAACCCGCGCACGGTGATCTTCGCCGCGCACTGCGTGAACACCCAGGCGGCGAGCAGCTATGGCTCGGCGACCGGAGGCCAGGCGATCGGCTTCGGATTCCAGGCGGACAATCTGAACGCGACCATCGACTGGCTGTTCGGCGGGGCCGACGGCTCGCCGGTGCATGCGACGAGCGTCGCCAACGCCTTCTACAATGTCGAGCATGTCTGGTACGATGAGCGCTCGCTGGAGCTGGGGCCGGATCTGAACTTCATCCAGGCCGATGTCGCGATCGCGACGCTGGACACGCCGGCGACCGATATTCCCACCTGGACGCTGCTGTTCACCCCGCTCTCCGGGGAGACGCACGCCGTCATCAACGGCTATGGCGGGCGGGGCAACGGCACCAACGGCGACAATCTGGGCATCGATTTCCGCCGCCGCATCGCGGAGAACATGATCTCGGTGCTGGGCTCGCTCGACGATCGCGGCGACGCGCTGTTCCGCATCATCTTGGGCGGCAGCTATGCGCCGTTCAACGACGCCGCGCTCTACCAGATGGACTTCGATTCGCCGGGCTATATCGGCCCATTCGATTTCGACATCTTCGACGGCAACGCGCTGCCCAACGAAGGCACCACGGCGGGCGGCGATTCGGGCGGGCCGCTGATCGTCGATCAGGCGTTCGACCGGCCGGTCGTCGCCGGCGTGCTGTCGGGCGGGTCGCGCTATTTCGGCGCGGGCCAGCCCTTCTCCACCTACGGCACCTCGAACTTCTACCAGCCGCTGTTCCTCTATTGGGACAAGATCGTCGCCAACAACCCCTATGTCTATGCCAGCAATGTCGGCGGCAATCGCAACTGGGGCGATCCGCGCACCTGGGTCCAGGCGATGGATCCGAACTACGCGATCGAGGTCGATGGCGAGCTGGTGAACGCGCTCCCCGGTTTCGAGGCGCTGGGCACGGCATCGGGCGGCACCCGCTTCGGCACCGTCTGCTTTGACGTGGATTGCTACGACATCGCCGTGCGCAGCGATCCGCAGGATGCCGGCGCGCCCAATTCGGTCTACATCGTCGGCGGGCCGGGCACGCGCAACTTCGTGCCCGACAACCGCGTGGCGAACCCCGCCGCGGGTGTCGCGGCGCGCTATTATGATGTGACGCTCGGCGCGCGGGGCACCACCACCGTCACGGGCAGCTACACCATCGACCGGCTGGGCATCGCCGGCGGCGCCGGGCTGGCGCTCGGCGCCGGCGGCTCGCTGACCGTGCTCGGCGACTTCACCCAGATCAACGGCGCGACCAACTTCACCGGCGGCACGCTCACCGCGAACGAGGCGTTCATCGCGATGGGCACGTTGAGCGGCGCGGGCACGCTCCGCGCGCCCTTCGTCACCGTCCTCGGCGGAACGGTCATGCCGGGCGGCCTGCGGACGATCGGCACGCTCAATATCCAGGGCAATCTGGTCCTGAGCTCGGCGAGCAGCACGCTGTTCGATCTCGGCGCCACCACGGCCGATCGCATCGCGATCTCCGCGCTCGACGGCAGCGGCGGCGCGGTGTCGCTCGGCGGCACGGTCTCGGTGCTGCCCGCGGCGCTCGGCGGCGCGCCGCGATTCGGCCAGGACTATACCGTGATCACCGCAAGCGGCGGGGTCAGCGGCAGCTTCGATCGCGTCGTCGGCGGATCGGCGGTGCTGACCCCGGTCGTCACCTACGGCGTGAACGACGTGAAGGTGCGGCTCAACGCCGCCTCGCTCGCCAGGGTCGCGGCGCGGCCCTCGGCGACCGCGGTCGCGTTCGGCGGCGCGCTCGATCGGCTGCGCTACACCAACTATGCGGAACTGTCGGGGCTGTTCGGCGTGATCGACTATCTCGATCCGGTCGGCATCGCCGCCTCGCTCGACGGGCTGGCGCCGCGCATCCTCGACGAGGCCGCGCAGCTCGACCGCGAACAGGGGCGGGTGACGATGAACATCGTCGCCGATCGCCTGTCGATGCTCGGCACGTCGAGCGCCAATCAGGGCCGCATGACGATCGTCGGCTCGCCCGAGGTCGTGATGGCGCTCCCCGGCCAGACCCAGCTGACCGGATCGAGCGCCGCGCAGCTCAGCTTCGCCCAGACGATGGCGCCGAGCGGCCGCGCGTTCGGCAAGCTGCCCGCGAACATGAGCGGCTTCCTCGCCGGCGGCTATTCGAGCCGCCCCGGCGCCGCCGACGCGGACAATGCCGGCTGGCACA
Source organism: Sphingomonas gilva (assembly GCF_003515075.1). Taxonomy (GTDB): domain Bacteria; phylum Pseudomonadota; class Alphaproteobacteria; order Sphingomonadales; family Sphingomonadaceae; genus Sphingomonas; species Sphingomonas gilva. The sequence continues at coordinate 148,967 of NZ_QWLV01000002.1, read as the reverse complement.
TGGCGATGGGCGTGGAGATGGAGGCCGCCGCGGACACCACGCTCGGCACCGCGTTCGGCTTCTCCAGCGGGCGCACCGCGCTCGCCGGCAGCCAGGCCGATGCCGACACGTCGCAGGCGATGGCTTACGGCGCGCACCAGCTTGGCGGCGGGGCCTATTTCGGCGGGCTCGCGTCCTTCTCGCACACGCGGATCGGCGTGCAGCGCCGCTCGGTCGGGGTCGATCTCGGCGCGCTGTCGGGGGAGACGACCGCATCCAGCTATGCCGTGCGCGCGGAGCTGGGGGTGAACCTGCAGCCGGCGGCGGGCGTGACGCTCACGCCGCGCGCGTCGGTCGGCTATGAAGGGTCCTCGCTCAAGGGCTATCATGAGCAGGGCAGCCAGCTCGGCCTGATCGTCGATGATCTGTCGGATCAGCGGCTGGTCGGCCGCGTCGGCGCGAAGCTTTCGGGCAAGACCGGCTCGGCGTTCGGCTGGAGCTTCGCGCCCGAGGCGCGGGTCGATTTCGTCGGCACGCTCGCCGGCGGGTCAGACAGCTACAATGTCCGCTTCGCCGCCGCGCCCGATCTCGCCTTCGCGCTGCCCTATGCCAGCACCGATCGCAGCTGGACCGAGGTGAAGGGCGGCTTCCGCCTGGCGAAGGATGCGATGTCCTTCGGCGCGGGGGTCGAATCGAGCGTCGGACGCGAGGATTACCGGGACGATCGCGCGGTGGTGGATTTCACCCTGCGCTTCTGACGACGGGCTTCGGGGGAGGGAGGGCCGCGGGCGGAAACGCCCGCGGCCTTTTCTATGACTCGACTCCATGCTTGAAATTTTATTACAAGCGCGCTTGAGACGGAACGGGCGCAGCCAGCCACGGTATCCGCGCCATTGGAGAGAGTCGTGACCGCCGAGCGCCCCCGCGCCAATCTGCCGCCGCTGACGCTGCACGTGCCCGAGCCGAAGTTCCGCCCGGGCGACGAGGCGGACTTCGCCGATGTCGACGTGCCGCCTGCCGGCGCCGCGCGCCGCCCGGAGGCCTCCGCCGCGCCCGACAGCTTCCACGAGCTCGCCTATTCGCTGGTCCGCGTGCTCGATGACGAGGGCCAGGCGGTCGGCCCGTGGAACCCCAAGCTCTCGCCCGACAAGCTGCGCCGGATGCTGCGCCACATGGCGCTGGTCCGCGCCTTCGACGAACGCATGTTCCGCGCCCAGCGCCAGGGCAAGACCAGCTTCTACATGAAGTGCACCGGCGAGGAGGCGATCGCCGTCGCCGCCGCGCACGCGCTCGAGCGCGACGACATGGTGTTCCCCAGCTACCGCCAGCAGGGCCTGCTGATCGCGCGCGACTGGGATCTGGTCGACATGATGAACCAGATCTACTCGAACAAGGGCGACCGGCTGCAGGGCAAGCAGCTCCCCATCATGTATTCGACGAAAGAGGGCAGCTTCTTCTCGATCTCGGGCAACCTCGCCACGCAATATCCGCAGGCGGTGGGCTGGGCGATGGCGTCGGCGGCGAAGGGCGACACCCGCATCGCCGCGACGTGGTGCGGCGAGGGATCGACCGCGGAGGGCGATTTCCATTCCGCCTGCACCTTCGCCAGCGTCTACCGCGCGCCGGTGATCCTGAACGTCGTCAACAACCAGTGGGCGATCTCCAGCTTCTCGGGCTTCGCCGGGGCAGAGGCGACGACCTTCGCCGCGCGCGCGGTCGGCTACGGCATCGCTGGCTTACGCGTCGACGGCAACGACGCGCTCGCCGTCTATGCCGCCACCGAATGGGCCGCCGAGCGCGCCCGCACCAACCAGGGGCCGACGCTGATCGAGCATTTCACCTATCGCGCGGAGGGGCACTCCACCTCCGACGATCCCTCGCAATATCGCAGCGCGCAGGAATATGGCGTCTGGCCGCTGGGCGATCCGATCGTCCGGTTGAAGCGGCACCTGATCGCGATCGGCGAATGGGACGAGGATCGCCACGCCGCGCAGGACAGGGAACTCGCCGAGATGGTCAAGGCGGCGCAGAAGGAGGCGGAGAAGAACGGCATCCTCGGCCACGGCCTGCACCAGCCGCTCGACACGCTGTTCGAAGGCGTGTTCGAGGAGATGCCCTGGCATCTGAAGGAGCAGCAGGCGCAGATGCTCGCCGAAGAGGAGGCCTCGGGCAGGCCATGGGCGCGCAAGTGAGTATTTTAGCGATCCTCCCCGGCACGGGGAGGGGGACCGCCGGCCGTAGGCCGGTGGTGGAGGGGGCTCGCCGCCAGCGAAGCGTTTGTGGCGGAGCCCCCTCCACCAAGCCGCTGCGCGTCTTGGTCCCCCTCCCCGTGCCGGGGAGGAACTTCAAGGTGATCCGTGGCTGAATCCTCGACCCGCATGAACATGATCCAGGCGATCAACTCCGCGATGGCGGTGATGATGGAGCGCGATCCGGACGTTATCGTCATGGGCGAGGATGTCGGCTATTTCGGCGGCGTGTTCCGCGCGACCGCCGGCCTCCAGGCGAAGTTCGGCAAGACCCGCGTGTTCGATACGCCGATCACCGAATGCGGCATCATCGGCGTCGCGGTGGGGATGGGGGCCTATGGCCTCCGCCCGGTGCCTGAGATCCAGTTCGCCGACTATATCTACCCGGCGCTCGACCAGCTCGTCAGCGAAGCCGCGCGCCTGCGCTACCGTTCGGCCGGCGATTTCACCGCGCCGATCACCGTCCGCTCGCCCTTCGGCGGCGGCATCTTCGGCGGCCAGACGCACTCGCAGTCGCCCGAAGGCATCTTCACCCATGTCTCGGGGCTGAAGACCGTGATCCCCTCCACGCCCTACGACGCCAAGGGGCTGCTGATCGCCGCGATCGAGGACAATGATCCCGTCCTCTTCTTCGAGCCCAAGCGGATCTACAACGGCCCGTTCGACGGCCATTGGGATCGCCCGTCGAAGAACTGGTCGGGCCACCCCGGCGGCGAGGTGCCCGGGGGCTATTACCGCATCGAGCTCGGCAAGGCGCAGATCGTCCGCCCCGGCGAGGCGCTCACCGTGCTCGCCTACGGCACGATGGTCCATGTCGTCCAGGCGACCTGCGAGGAGCACGGCATCGACGCCGAGATCGTCGACCTGCGCACGCTGCTGCCGCTCGACATCGACACGATCGAGGCCTCGGTGAAGAAGACCGGCCGTTGCCTCATCGTCCATGAGGCGACGCGCACCGGCGGCTTCGGCGCGGAGCTCTCGGCGCTGGTGCAGGAACGCTGCTTCTATCAACTGGAGGCGCCGATCGAGCGCGTCACCGGCTTCGACACGCCTTATCCCCACAGCCTCGAATGGGCCTATTTCCCCGGCCCGGTGCGCCTCAAGATGGCGCTCGACAAGCTTCTGAAGGACTGACTCGCCATGGCCCGTTTCGAGTTTCGCTTGCCCGATATCGGCGAAGGCATTTCGGAGGCGGAGATCGTCGCCTGGCATGTCGCGGTCGGCGACCGCATCGAGGAAGACCAGCAGATCGCCGACATGATGACCGACAAGGCGACCGTCGAGATGGAATCGCCGGTCTCGGGCGTTGTGAAGGAGCTGGCCGGCGAGGTCGGCGACCAGATCGCCATCGGCTCGACGCTGGTGGTGATCGAGACCGATGGCGAGGGGGCGGCGAGCGATGACGTCGAGGAGCAGGTCGAGGCGGAGAATCCAGGGGTTGAGGAAGTCACTGAAAACCTCCCCGGAACGGGGAGGGGGACCGGCGAAGCCGGTGGAGGGGGAGCGCCACAAGCGCCCCCGCCCGTGGAAAAGCCCTCTCCCCTTCAGGGGAGAGGGTTGGGAGAGGGGAATGTCTCACCGAGACCGTCTTCAGACATGCCCCTCTCCCCTGAAGGGGAGAGGGAGCAGAAACCCATCCTCGCATCCCCCGCCGTCCGCGCCCGCGCGAAGGATCTCGGCATAGACCTCGCCTCCGTCAAATCCGACTCGGACCGCATCCGCCACGCCGATCTCGACGCGTTCCTCCGCTACGGCTCCGCGCAAGGCTATCACGCCCCGCACGCCTCCCGCGCGCGCGAGGACGAACCCGTCAAGGTCATCGGCATGCGCCGCCGCATCGCCGAGAACATGGCCGCTTCGAAGCGCGCCATTCCCCATTTCACCTATGTCGAGGAGTTCGACGTCACCGCGCTCGAGGAGATGCGCGCCGACCTCAACGCCAATCGCGGCCAGCGCCCGAAGCTCACCATGCTGCCCTTCCTGATCGTCGCGATCTGCCGCACGCTGCCGCAATTCCCAATGATCAACGCGCGCTATGACGATGAGGCGGGCGTGGTCACCCGCCACGGCCGCGTCCATCTCGGCATGGCGACGCAGACCGTTGCCGGGCTGATGGTCCCGGTCATCCGCGACGCGCAGGACATGAACGTCTGGCAGCTGGCGAGCGAGATCGCCCGCCTCGCCGAGGCCGCGCGCACCGGCAAGGCGAAGTCGGAGGAACTGTCGGGCTCCACCCTCACCATCACCTCGCTCGGCCCGCTCGGCGGCATCGCCACCACGCCCGTCATCAACCGGCCCGAGGTCGCCATCATCGGCCCCAACAAGATCGTCGAGCGCCCCGTGTTTGCCAAAAATCCTCAAGGGGGCGACGACATCCGCCGCGCCAGGCTGATGAACCTGTCGATCAGCTGCGATCACCGCGTCGTCGACGGCTGGGACGCGGCGAGCTACGTCCAGGCGCTCAAGAGGCTGGTCGAAACGCCGGTGCTCCTGTTCGCCGATTGAGGTTCGCCTTGATCCGTTCGTCCTGAATAGCCGTTGAGTGGCTGCGTAGCAGCGTATCGAAGCAAGCCCCCGATACGCCGGCCGCGCCGTCCAATCCTGTTACGCGCTCGGACGCCGCCCGATCCCGCGCCGGGCGTTCATCCAGCCGACCAGATCGGCGAGGGGGATGGTGCCGATGAAGGCCAGGCCCGCATAATCGCCGACCTGCCAGCGGATCACCGCCCTGACCGGCTTCAGCCCGCTCACCACCAGCACCGCCTCGTCGCCCACGGCGAGCGTGTCCTGCACGCGGATCTTGGCGCCGCCCTGCGACAGGTCGCGCAGCTCGACCGGCCAGTCGGTGTCGCCGATGCGCAGCCGCGCGCGGCTGTGCATGTCGAGCCGCGGCGGGCGGGGCAGGCGGCCGTCGGGGCCGGCGTCGTTGCGCAGCATCTCCAGCGCGTCGACCGGCTCGGCGAAGGTGACGCCGACGCTCTCGTCGCGCGTCCAAGCGATCCTGCCGCTCACCACGCAGTCCGATTTCAGCTCGACCGTCACCTCGTGGCCCACCTGGTGGTCGGCGAACACGCGCAGCATCAGCCCGCCATGCGAGATGTTGCGGATCAGGCAGAGCTCCTGCTCGCCGTTGCAGGTGATCTTGCCGACGCGCAGCGTCGTCATCATCCGGAAGTCCGAACGGCGGTCGGGAACGGGTGGGCTGAGTTCGGCGTGATCGGCGCCGATGTCGTAGGCTTCCGCGGCCATGGGGTGATTGCTCCTCCAATCAAATCAACCGGATGAGGCCCCCCGGCCGCATCCCCCCACAGCCTTCCACTCGCATGGAGGTGGTTAAAGTTTTGCAAATTGCGCACAGCCCGGCGGGCGAAAAATACCGCTGTCCTACATCATATAGTTCCTGATATGTTCCTTTTCATGCGACCGTTGAACCCTTCATCCGGCGTTTCCAGGGCTCCCGAATCGGAGGTCATTCAGGCCGAGCGATATCTGCGCCAGTATCTGAACATGCTGAACTTCGAGTCCGGAAAGCACGAAAATCCGCCGGTTTTAAATTCAACCGAAAGGTTGAACGAAAATCGCGACGGCGTTATATTAAACCATATGGTTGAACGACTCGACGCCACCTTCCACGCGCTGTCCGATCCCACACGGCGCGCCATGCTCGCCAGCCTCGCCGGCGGCGAGCGTTCGATCGGCGAGCTCGCCGCGCCGCACGCGATGAGCTTCGCCGGCGCGGCCAAGCACATCCAGACGCTTGAGCGCGCCGGACTGGTCGAGCGGCGCAAGGCCGGACGGCAGCAGCTCTGCCGGCTGCGCAGCGAACCGCTGCGCGAGGCCAATGCCTGGCTCCGCCAGTGGGAGAGGTTCTGGAATTCGCGCCTCGACCTGCTCGAAAAGCTGATCAATGCGGAAAAGGGGAAGACGGAATGAGCTATGTCGACGGTTTCGTGCTGGCGGTGCCCGCCGCCAACCGCGAACGCTTCCGCGCCATGGCGCAGCGCGTGGCGGAGATATTCACCGATCACGGCGCGCTGCGCGTGGTCGAGAATTGGGGCGACGAGGTGCCGACGGGCGAGCAGACCTGGTTCGCCCGCGCCGTGGACCTTCGGGAAGGGGAGGTGGTCTGCTTCTCCTGGGTCGAATGGCCCTCGAAGGAAGCGCGCGACAAGGGCAATCAGGCGGTCGCCGCCGATCCCCGGATGGCGGACGGTCCCGCCGACGAACGCGACATCATGGATTCCAAGCGCATGATCTACGGCGGTTTCGTGCCGCTGGTCGATCAACGCGCCTGATTTGGAGAAGCGGGATGACCAAGGCCACGCCTTTCCTGATGTTCCAGCACGGCAAGGCGGAGGCCGCGCTCGACTTCTACGTCGCGACCGTCCCCGGCAGCCGCATCGTTTCGATCGAGCGCTTCGGTCCCGATGGGCCGGGCCCGGAAGGCACGGTGCTGCGCGCCCATGTCGAGATCGCCGGGCAGGAGGTGATGGCGCATGACAGCTTCATCACCCACGGTTTCGATTTCACGCCGTCCTTCTCCTTCTTCGTCGACTGCGCCGACATGGACGAGGTCGAGCGGCTGTTCGCCGCGCTGTCGGAGGGCGGCGCGGTGCTGATGCCGCTCGACAATTACGGCTGGAGCGAGAGGTTCGGCTGGGTGAGCGACCGCTTCGGCGTGTCGTGGCAACTGAGCCTGGGATGATCCGGCCGATCGTCCTCACCGTCACGCGCGAATTCGCCGCGCCGCCCGAACGCGTGTTCGACGCCTGGCTCGATCCGGCTGAGGCATGCCGCTTCCTCTTCGCCACCGAAGGCGGCGAGGTGGTCGAATGCGAGATCGACGCGCGCGTCGGCGGATCGGCGCGCATCGTCGATCGGCGCGCGGGCGGCGATGCGGTCCACCGGTTGCGGTACGAGGCGATCGAACGGCCGCATCTGCTGGTGTTCCTCTTCGCCGCCGATCCGGCGGGGGAGGGCGAATGGACCCGCGTCAGCATCGTCATCGCGCCGACCGCCGCCGGCTGCACGCTGGCGCTCACCCACGAAATGGACCCGCAATGGGCGGATTACGAGGCGCAGACGCGCCAGGGCTGGACGATGATCCTCGCCGGCCTCGCCCGCATCATGGAGAAGAGCGATGCTTGATACGGCGAAGGACAAGGTGACCGAGCACGAACTGCGCTTCGAACGCCTGCTCGACGCGCCCGTGACGACGGTCTGGCAGTATCTCGTCGATCCCGAGCTGCGCGGCCGCTGGTTCATGGGCGGCGCGATCGACCAGCGCCCCGGCGGCGAGATGCAGCTGATCATGGCGCACGACGACCTCTCCGACAACGACGTGCCGACGCCGGAGAAATACGCGCCCTATATCGGCAGGAGCTGGACCGAGCGCATCGTCGACATCCGGCCGCCGCATCTGCTCGTCATCACCTGGGACGATGGCGCATCGGGCGAGGTCACCATCGAGCTGAGCGATATCGGCGACCGCACCCGGCTGGTCCTCACCCATCGCGGCATTCCGGGTCGCGACGGCGCGATCAATTTCGGCGCCGGCTGGCACTCGCACCTCGCGGCGCTGGATGCGCGGCTGCGCGGCGATGGCGTGCCCGATTTCTGGGCGCTCCATGCGGAAAGCGAAAAGGCGATTGCCGAGGCGCTTGGGTGAACCGTCGCCCCCGCGAAGGCGGGGGCCTCTGGCGGCATAGGAGAGGTCGGACGTGCCACAAACCCGGAGGCCCCTGCCTTCAGCCGCAGGCTGAAGTTTATCCTGAGCGCCTGCCTTGCAGGCAGTCGAAGGGCAGGGGCGACGGAATCAAACGATCTCGAACAGCCCCGCTGCGCCCATGCCGCCGGCGGTGCACATCGACACCACCACCCAGCGCACCCCGCGCCTCCTGCCCTCGATCAGCGCATGCCCCACCAGCCGCGATCCGGTCATCCCGAACGGATGCCCGACCGCGATCGCGCCGCCATCGACATTGTACTTCTCGGGATCGATGCCCAGGTGATCGCGGCAATAGAGGCACTGGCTGGCGAACGCCTCGTTCAGCTCCCACAGCCCGATATCGCCGACCGACAGCCCGGCGCGGTCGAGCAATTTGGGGATGGCGAACACCGGCCCGATGCCCATCTCGTCGGGCGCGCACCCGGCCGCCTGGAAGCCGCGATAGACGCCCAGCACCTCCTTGCCCTCGGCGCGCGCGACGTCGAGGTCCATGACGATCTGCGCCGCCGCCCCGTCCGAAAGCTGGCTGGCGTTGCCCGCGGTGATGTTGCGCCCCTCGGCGATCACCGATCCGCCCTTCCACACCGGCTTGAGGCCGGCGAGACCTTCGGCCGTGGTGCCGTCGCGCAGGCCTTCGTCGTGCGTGACCGTGATCTGCTCCTGCCCGGTCACCTCACCGGTCTTGTCGAGCACGTTCTTGGTGACCGTGATCGGCGCGATCTCGGCATCGAACCGCCCCGCCGCCTGCGCCGCGACCGCGCGCTGCTGGCTCATCGCGCCGAACGCGTCCTGCGCCTCGCGGCTGATGCCGTAGCGCTCGGCGACGATCTCGGCGGTCTCGATCATCGCCATATAGGCGTGCGGCTCCTTCTCCAGCACGCTCTTGTTGGCGAAGCGCGGCGCGTCCTTGGTGACGGTGTAGCTGATCGATTCCATGCCCCCCGCCAGCGCCACGTCGATATCGCCCGCGATGATCGAGCGCGCGGCGAGCGCAACGGCGGTCAGCCCCGATCCGCATTTCCGGTCGAGCGTGAAGGCCGGCACGCTCTGCGGCAGCCCGCCGGCGAACACCGCCATCCGTCCGGCATTGCCGCCCTGCGTGCCCCATTGCCCGCCGACGCCCCAGAAGATGTCGTCGATCCGCGCCGGATCGATCCCGGCGCGCTCGATCGCGGCGTTCATCACATGGCCGGCGAGCACGGGCGCCTCGGTGGCGTTGAAATAGCCGCGATACGCCTTGCCGATGCCGGTTCGCGCGGTGGACACGATGGCGGCTTGCCGCATTCCGATTCTCCCTCTATTTTCGTAAACGCGGTATGGAGAAGCGGGACGCTCCTCGCAACCGCGATGTGGAGAGACGCGTGGAGCATTTCGACGTCATCATCGTCGGCGCGGGGCTGTCGGGCATTGGCGCGGCGCATCACCTGCAGCTCGAAAGCCCCGGCAAGACCTATGCGATCCTCGAGGGGCGCGAGAATATCGGCGGCACCTGGGACCTGTTCCGCTATCCCGGCATCCGTTCGGATTCGGACATGTTCACCCTCGGCTATTCCTTCCGCCCCTGGACCGAGGCCAAGGCGATCGCCGACGGGCCCTCGATCCTCAAATATGTCAAGGCCGCGGCGAAGGACGGCGATATCGAGCGCCACATCCGTTTCCGCCACAAGGTGCAGGGCGCAAGCTGGGACAGCGAGACCGCGACCTGGACGGTGCGGGCGACCAATGACGGCGCGCCCGTCACGCTCAGCTGCAATTTCCTCTTCATGTGCACCGGATATTACAACTACGACGCCGGCTACACGCCCGAGTTCGCCGGGCGCGAGGATTTCGGCGGGACCGTCGTCCACCCGCAATTCTGGCCCGAAACCCTCGATTATGCGGGCAAGAAGGTCGTGGTGATCGGTTCGGGCGCGACCGCGGTCACCTTGGTGCCCGAAATGGCCAAGGACGCCGCCAGGGTGACGATGCTGCAGCGCTCGCCCACCTATGTCGTCTCGCGTCCCGGTGAGGACAGGATGGCCAACTGGCTGCGCGCCAAGCTGCCCGCCAAGCTCGCTTACGGCATCGTGCGCTGGCGCAACGTCGCGTTCCAGCTGTTCTTCTTCAATCTGGCGCGCAAGCGGCCGCAGAAGATGAAGGACCGGCTGCTCGGGATGGTGCGCGAGCATCTCGGCCCCGACTACGATGTCGATAAGCACTTCACCCCGCGCTACAACCCGTGGGACCAGCGCCTCTGCCTGGTGCCCGACGCCGACCTGTTCGAGGCGATCAAGGCGGGCAGGGCGGACGTCGTCACCGACCATATCGACCGCTTCGTGCCCGAAGGCATCAGGCTCGAATCGGGTGAGACGCTGCCCGCGGACATTATCGTCACCGCCACCGGCCTCGACATGAAGCTGCTCCACGGCGTGACGCTGACGGTCGACGGCGAGCGCGTCGAACCCGGCCAGCGGCTGCAATATAAGGGCATGATGTATTCGGGCGTGCCCAACCTCGCCTCGTTCTTCGGCTACACCAATGCCAGCTGGACGCTGAAGGCGGACCTCACCGCGCACTATGTCTGCCGCCTGCTCAACCATATGGACAAGACCGGCACCCGCATCGCCACGCCGGTGCTCGACGATCCGAGCGTGGAGGAGGTGCCTTTCCTCGATTTCACCTCGGGCTATGTCCAGCGCGCGCTCGGCCATCTGCCCAGGCAGGGATCGAAGGCCCCGTGGAAGGTCCACCAGAACTACGCCAAGGATCTGATCGCGCTCAAATACGGCAAGGTCGCCGACGGCACGATGCGCTTCACCAAGCCGGCTCCGGTCGCTCGCAAGAGCGAACCGATGCTGGAGGCGGCTGAGTAATCAGGCCGCGAACAGGTCGCGGTGCCCCTCCAGCGCCAGCAGATACTGCTTGGCCGGAAGCCCGCCGCCGAAGCCGGTCAGCGATCCGTCGCCGCCGATCACCCGGTGGCACGGCGCGATGATCGACAGCGGGTTCTGCCCATTGGCCGCGCCGACCGCGCGGAACGCCGTCGGCCGCCCCACCTGCCGCGCGATCTCGCCATAGCTGCGCGTCTCGCCGAACGGGATGGTCAGCAGCGCATTCCACACTGCCTTCTGGAAGTCGGTCCCAACCATATCCAGCGGCACCGAGAAACTGGTCCGGTCTCCGGCGAAATACTCGCCCAGCTCGCGCTCGGCATGCAGCAGCACCGGATGGTCGGGCGCCTCTTCAAGCTCGGCCAGCTTCACCCGGCCCGGCCGGTCGTCGTGCCAGATGATGGCGACCAGCCCCTTGTCGCTCGCGACCAGCTTCAGCGGTCCCACCGGTGAGGCGATCGTCTTGGTGAACTGGGTCATGTCGGAACTCCTGGAATGTCTGGGCCCGATCTAGAGCATCACAGGCCGGTCCGCGCCCCGCATCTTGCGGCCAAAGCGAAGGAGGCTGGCGCGCCCGGCAGGAGTCGAACCTGCGGCCTCAAGATTAGAAGTCTCGTGCTCTATCCAGCTGAGCTACGGGCGCGTCGCTGAAGCCCCTAGCGCGGATTGCGGCGGCGCGAAACATCGATAGGGTCGCGCGCATGACTCAGGGGGATTTCGGCGTTCGCGCGATTCGCGCCGATGCGGCGACGGGTACGCATTTCCGCTATTTCGATTTCGTCATGGCGGCGTTCGTCACCGTGCTCTTGCTGTCGAACGTGATCGGCGCCGGCAAGGTGGCGGAACTGGGCGGCGTCACCTTCGGCGCGGGCATTCTGTTCTTCCCGCTTGGCTATGTCATCGGCGACGTGCTGACCGAGGTGTACGGCTATGCCCGCGCGCGGCGCTGTATCTGGGCCGGCTTCGTCGCGCTGCTGTTCATGGCGCTGATGAGTTGGGTGGTCGTCAGCCTGCCGCCCGCCGCGGGCTGGCTGGGACAGGACGCGTACGAGACGGTGTTCGGCCAGGTGCCGCGCATCGTCTTCGCCTCGATCATCGCCTTCTGGGCGGGTGAGTTCGTCAACTCCTTCGTCATGGCGCGGATGAAGATCTGGACCAAGGGCAAGGCGTTGTGGAGCCGGACCATCGGATCGACCATCGTAGGACAGGGCGTCGATAGCCTGATTTTCTATCCCCTCGCTTTCCTTGGCGTGTGGGAAACACGGCAGGTGCTGATCGTGATGGCCACCAACTGGGCGATGAAGGTCGCCTGGGAAGCGGTTCTGACCCCCGTCACCTACGCGGTCGTCGGCAGCCTCAAGCGCCGTGAAGGGGTGGACGTGTTCGATACCGGCACCAACTTCACGCCTTTCAGGACGCGGGTGTGAACTCGCTCCAGACCGCCAAGCTCTGGCTGATCGAAGGCGTCGGCCTCGCCAGGGACGCGCTGCACATCTATGTCGGGCTGATCCTGCTGCTGGGATCGGCGGCGCTCTTCCGCTGGCCGCTGAGGGGCGGCAAGCCGTGGCTGGCGGTGCTCGCCGCGGCGCTGATCGGGGAGGCCTGGGATATGCTCGACCGGCTCCGCCTGGGGCTGACGCAATATCCGGCGGGCAATTGGAAGGATATCTGGAACACGCTGTTCTGGCCGACCGCGCTGACGCTGCTTGCGCGCTACACCCGACTGCTCAAGCGCTAGGCGATCGCGGCGACCAGCCCCTCGAACAGCCGCCTCCCGTCGTCGCCGCCGTGCGCGGATTCGATGCGGCGTTCGGGGTGGGGCATCATGCCCAGCACGTTGCCCGCCTTGTTGACGATGCCGGCGATGCCGCGCGCGGCGCCGTTGACCGGCTCGGCATAGCGGAAGGCGACGCGGCCTTCCCCTTCCAGGGCGTCGAGCGTCGCGTCGTCGGCGAAGTAGCTGCCGTCATGGTGCGCGACCGGAAAGGTGATCGTCTCGCCCTTCTGGTATCCGTTGGTGAAGGCGGTCTGGCTGTTTTCGACCGTGAGCGCGACGTCGCGGCAGACGAAGTTCAACCCGGCGTTGCGCATCAGCGCGCCCGGCAGCAGGCCCGTCTCGGTCAGCACCTGGAAGCCGTTGCACACGCCCAGCACCGGCACGCCGCGCTCGGCGGCCTCGATCACCGCCTTGACGATCGGCGAGCGCGCGGAGATCGCGCCGCAGCGCAGATAATCGCCGTACGAAAAGCCGCCGGGCAGCGCGATCAGCCCGGTTCCGTCGGGCAGCTCGCTATCGCCGTGCCACACCATCGCCGGCGCGCGCCCGGTGACCGCCTCCAGCGCGACCGCCATGTCGCGATCGCAATTGGATCCGGGAAAGACGATGACCGCGGTCTTCATGCCGCCGCCTTTTCGATCCGGTAGTTCTCGATCACGGTGTTGGCGAGCAGCTTGCGGCACATCGCGTCGAGATCGGCATCGCTGGTGCCGTCCGCCACGTCGAGCTCGATGAGCTTGCCCGCGCGCACATCGTTGACGCCGTCAAAGCCGAGGCCGCCCAAGGCGTGGTGGATCGCGCGCCCTTGCGGATCGAGCACGCCCGGCTTGAGGGTGACGAAGATGCGGGCTTTCATGGTGGCTGAGGCTCCTGTCCGGATGCGCGCTCCTATGGCGATTGCGGGTGCGGGCGGCAAGGGAAACGTCCCTTTAACCAGCCGGTGCGATGATGCCGCGTCGATGAACGCCGTCCTGGATTGCGGCGGACGCGTATGGGGTTGTGACTATGGCAATGCTTGCGATCGCGATGTTCGTGGCGCTGTTTGCGTTCGGCAAGCAGATCTTCGGCTGGACCGACACCGATGGCGACGTCCAGCTGGCCATGATCGCCTCCTTCCTCTTCGGGGTGATCGCGGCGTTCCGCAACCGCAGCTGATCGGGTCGGCTCGCGCTCAGAAATAGCGCGCGAGGCCGAAGCGGATGCGCGTGCGGTCGTTGGAGAAATATTCGATCCCGCTGATCGTGCGATAGGTTGAGACGGTGAGCGAAGGCGAGAAGCCCATCAGCTGAAGCTTGCGGTTGCCGACGGTCAGCCGGCCATTGACCCGCCAGTCGCGGCGCGGCTCCGCGGAGAAGAGCGGAATGGCCGCGTCATAGACCGCGCGTGATGCGCCGATATTGGCGCCCGCATTGAACCCCCAGGGCAGCTCCGCGCCGATGCCGATCGCGGCGCCCCCCTCCTTGTTCGAATAGGCGGGCGCATTCAGCCATTCGCGCCGCGCGAATATGCTGGCCGAGGCGATCGCATTGCGCGCGACCGCATGTTCGTAAGAGGCGTAGACGCCCGCCTGCCAGCCGTCATAGCCCGCGTCGAACATCGTATCGGTGCGGCGCGCATCGATCTGCACGCCGACGCGGCTGATGTCGCTGAGCGCCACTTGCACAGCGACGCGCGCGCCCGCCTGGCGGCTCGCCAGATCGCCGCCGAACCAACGCTGCGCCCCAACCGCCTGCGCCGAAACGCTCAGGCTGTCGGAGAGGCGGAACTCGGGTCCGGCGGCGAATTGGGCGGTATAATCGTCGAAGTCGCTGCCGCCGTAATCGGTGCCGTTGAGGTCGAGATCGAGCAGCATCGACGCACGATCGGCGACCGGCAGCCGCAGGCCGGCCTGGATCAGCCCGGTGAGCCCGGTTCCCGAGCGCGCCTTGGCGGCTTCGTCCAGCGTGAATTCGAGCGGGGTGTCGCCGAAAAAGAGCGTGACGCCGTTGGCGTCGGTGGCGTTGTTGATGTTCGAATCGGGCGCGAAGCCCAGATCGACGTTGAAGGTCCATGCCCGCTTGGAACGGATGATGTTGCGCGCGCTGCGCACCACGCGCGCGATGTCGGGCGGCAGCGATTCGTCCGCCTGCGCCAGCTTGAAATGATGGTCCGCGCTCGCGGTCTTGCCCTGCAGCAGATAGGCGCGGGCAAGCTCCAGCCGCACGCGGGTCTGGCCGGGATCGTCGGAAAGGATCGCGCGATACTCGCCGATCGCCGTGTCGAGATCCCCTTCCTCGGCGGCAATGAAGCCGGTCAGATAGCGGGTCTCCAGCTTCAGCGCCGGATCGCGTCCCAAGGCGGCGAGCATCGGCTTCGCTTCGGCATAGCGCTTCGCCGCGATCAGCGCCTGCACCTCGACGAGCAGTTGCGGCGCGGTGAGCCGCGCCTTGCAGGTGTTCGCCACGCACTGGTCGATCAGCGGGCGCGCGGCGACCTGCGCCAGCGCGGGGCCGGCGAGGAAGAGGGGGAGGGCGGCCGTCAGCGCCGCCCCGAACCGGATCATTTCTTGCCCGTGAACGCGCCGAGGATGTCGATCCGCTCGTCGGGCGTGCCGCCGACCACGCGGAAGCCGCCGCCGATCTCTTCCGCGCCTGGGCCGAAGAAGGCGCCGTCGATGCTCGATCCGGCGATGTTCAGCGTGAAGGTCGAGCCGTCGGGCCGGCGGAACGACGCGCTGTCGAACTGGCCGAAAAAGCCGCCCTTGCCGACCAGGTCGATCGCGGCATGCGCATTGGCGGTGAAGGTCGAGCCTTCGGGCATGTCGTGGTCGCCATCCGAATAGGCGTCGCGCGCGATCGGCCCGACGCGGCCGGTGAAGCTGGACAGGATGCCGAGCGTGCCGAAATCGACCGTGTGCGTGCCCGATCCGGTGATCCACTGGAAATAGGTGTCCGCGGCTGCGCCGGGATCGTCGAGCTTCGGATTGAACACCATCGATGCGATCATGTCGCCGCTGAACGTGGCGCTGCCCGAACGCGGCACCGCGCTGTTGGGCGTGCGTTCGCCATAGGCGAATGCCGCGCGTTCCAGCGTGTAGTTGTTCTCCAGATACTTGTACGGATCGCCGTTCGCGTCGAGCTGGCCTTCCACCGTGACCTCGACCACGTTCACCTTGTTGCGGACGAAGCCCGCATAGGTCACATAGCGCGTGGTCGTGCCGGGCTTCTGATAGAAATAGGTGACGACGTCCGATTGATATTGGTTGCCGCCATAGGGCAGCGTCGAATAGCTCGGCTCCGGATTGACATAGGGCGGCAGCGGATCGCCTCCGCCCGAGCCGGCCTGCAGATACTGGATGTTGCGGTTGTCGATATCGGGCACGCCGGCCTGCGGTTGGCGTGCGCCATCGAAATCGGTGCGGTGCGCCGGATCCTGGAAACGAAGCGGCGAGGTGTCCACGCCGGCCTTGGTGCGGTTGATCGTCAGTTCGAAGATCGCATCGCGAGGCGAATAGGCGATGGTGATGCCGCCGTCGCGCGCGGTGGTCGCGTCGCCCGCATAGAGCTCGCTATACTGGCCCGAGGCGTCGGATCGCGTGGAATAATTGTAGGAATGGACCGAGCCCACGCCTTCATAGACCTTGTTCTGCGTCGGTTCGACGAAGCTGTGCGCGGTCGGTGTCGGCGTGCCGCCGCCGCCGGGTACGGGCGGGGGCGCGGTGCCGCCGACAGCCTCCGGTCCGCCGCCGCCGCCGCAAGCCGCCAGCGCGGTTGCGCTCATCAGGATCAAATAGTTGCGCATCGTGAGGCCCTTCGAGGAAGACTGATCTCTCGAAGGGCGGGATAACCCGCTGATGGTTAAACAGCCTTTAAGGCCGATCCCCGCTTCGGCGCTTTATTTGCCGCGGCGCTTCCGGTGGCTGTCGAGATCGAGCACCGCGGTGTCGCCGCCTTCGGGCAGCAGGCCCAGCCGGCGCGCGACCTCCTGATAAGCCTCGACCTCGCCGCCCAGATCCTGGCGGAAGCGATCCTTGTCGAGCTTCTCGTTCGATTCCATGTCCCACAGGCGGCAGCCGTCGGGGCTGATCTCGTCGGCCAGGATGACGCGGGCATAATCGTTGTCCCAGATGCGGCCGAACTCCAGCTTGAAGTCGATCAGCCGGATGCCGACCGCGGCGAACAGGCCGCACATGAAATCGTTCACCCGAATCGCCAGGTCGGCGATGTCGTGCATCTCCTCCTGGCTCGCCCAACCGAAGCAGGCGATATGCTCGTCGGCGACCATCGGATCGCCCAGCGCATCGTCCTTATAGTAATATTCGATGATCGTGCGCGGCAGCTGCGTGCCTTCCTCGATCCCCAGCCGCTTGCTCAGCGATCCGGCGGCGACGTTGCGCACGACGACCTCGATCGGGATGATCTCGACCTGGCGGATCAATTGCTCGCGCATGTTGAGGCGGCGGATGAAGTGCGTCGGCACGCCGATGTGCGAAAGGAGCGTGAAGACATGCTCGCTGATGCGGTTGTTGAGCACGCCCTTGCCGCTGATCGTGCCCTTCTTCTGCGCGTTGAACGCGGTCGCGTCATCCTTGAAATACTGGATCAGCGTGCCGGGTTCGGGCCCCTCGTAGAGGATCTTGGCCTTGCCCTCATAGATCTGGCGGCGGCGGGACATGGGCGGTCGGGCTTCCTTGTCGCAAAAAGAACGGCCCCGGCGGCGCGGGAGATGTGGACTCGCGCGAGCCGGGGCGTGGAGGCGCGCCTATAGCCGATGGCGCGCAGGGCCGCAATCAGGCGGGTGTTGACAGCGCGGCGCTATGTGTCCACATCATGTGTGCACAAGGAGCTGGGTCATGGCAACGATGGCGACGGAAGTGGGTGTCCGCGAGTTTCGTGGTAATCTCAGCGCGTACCTTACGCGGGCGCAGCGGGGCGAAAGGTTCGTCGTGATGTCGCGCGGCAAGCCCATCGCCGAGCTGGGTGAAGTGCGTGACGCCGTGCGCGATCCGCGCAAGCCAGGCGCTCTCAAGGGCAAGATCTGGATCGCGGAGGATTTCGACGAAATGGACGAAGACCTGCTCGATATCATGGAGAACGGGCCGATATTCCCTTGAAGCTGCTGGTCGACACCCATGTCCTGTTGTGGTGGCTGGAGGATGACGGGCGCCTTGGCAGCCATGCCCGCGATTGCATCAGTGATCCGGCCAATATCGTTCTGATCAGCGACGTGTCCTTGTGGGAGATCGCCATCAAGTCCCGCATAGGCAAGCTGAAGGTGGATTCGAGCCTGATCGAGCGCGAGGCCGCAGGGGCTGATTTCACGCGGCTTGCGATCAGGCCCAACCATATCCACGCTGTCCTGAGACTGCCCGATCATCATCGTGATCCGTTCGACCATCTGATAATCGCCCAAGCGATTATCGAAGATGCCACGTTGGTCACCGCTGATCGAAGGATCGGTCGCTATCAGGCGAAGACGATGGTCTGCAGCTAGGTCACCCGACTCCGCTCCGCAAAGCGGGACTCGCGCCAGCGTTCAGTGGCGAGAACTTCGCCCAGTATCTCGGTCGCTCGCCACACATCCTCATATCCGGTGTAAAGCGGCGTCAGGCCAAATCGCAGAATGTCGGGCGCGCGGAAATCGCCGATCACGCCGGCTTCGATCAGCGCATTGTTGATGGGCCAGGCGTGCGGATGGCGGAACGAAATATGCGAACCGCGCGCGGCGGGATCGGCCGGGGTGACGCACTCCAGGCCGGGTGCCGCGGCGCGAGCGGCGAACAGATCGAACAGACGCGCGCCCTTGGCTTCGAGCGCTGGCATCGACACCCCGTCGAAGGTTGCGAGGCCGGCTTCGAGTGCGGAGAGCGCCAGCACCGGCGGCGTGCCGCACAGCCAGCGGTCGATGCCGGGCGCGGGCTCGTAGGCGTCGGTGAAGGCGAAGGGCTGGGCATGGCCCATCCAGCCCGACAGGGGATTGGCCAGGCGATCCTGATGGCGTTCGGCGACGAACAGCCAGGCCGGCGCGCCGGGCCCGCCGTTGAGGTATTTGTAGCCGCAGCCGACCGCGAGGTCCGCATCGGCGCTGTTCAGGTCCACCGCGACCGCGCCGGCGCTGTGGCTGAGGTCCCAGAGGATCATCGCGCCGGCGGCGAGGGCCGCGGCCGTAATCGATTTCATATCATAACGTTGCGCGGTCTTGTAGTGAACATGCGTCAAGACGACGAGCGCGGTGTCCGCGCCGATCGAAGCGGCAATTGACTCGCGGGTGACAATCTCCAGCCGCGCGCCGGGCACGCATCGCACCGCCCCTTCGGCGACGTGCAGGTCGGTCGGGAAATTGCCCGCCTCGCTCAGCACCGTTCGCCGCTCGCCCGCCTGCAACACGGCGACAATGAGCTTGAAGAGATTGGCGGAGGTGGAATCGGCGGCGATCACCTCGTGCGGAGCGGCGCCGATCAGGGGGGCGATCTTCGCGCCGACGCGGCGAGGGGCCTCGATCCAGCCCTCGTTCCAGCCGCGGATGAGCCGGTCGCGCCATTGGCGTTCGACCAGGTCTGCCTGCCTGGCGGGCGTCGCGGCGGGCAGCGCGCCGAGCGAGTTGCCATCTAGGTAGATCACCCCCTCGGGCAACGCGAAGCGGTCGCGGCAGGCGCGGAGCGGATCGGCGGCGTCGGCGGCGCAAGCCTCTTCCAGCGTCATCGGCCTAGCGCCTGCTCGATCGCCTGGGCGGCGCGCGCCCATGCCGGGCTGTCGGGCGCGATCAGCTCGACATGGCCCTGGTCCGGCACGATGTGGACCGTCACCTCGTCGCCCGCGGCGCGCATCTTCGCTGCATAATCACCGGCGAAATGCGTCGGGATGATGCGGTCGGCGTCGCCGTTCACCAGCACCTGTTCCACGCCCAGCGGCGCCAGCTGCGGGATGGAGGTGTCGCGATAGACCTGGCGGCTGGATATCGTCGGCGGGCCGACCAGCTGGTCGATCACTTGCGGACCGCAGCCCTGTTCCTCGGCACGCGCCTGCTCCAGATCGGGCAGGCCGCCCAGGCTGACCACCGACGCGATCGGCAGCGGGTCGCCAGTGCGCAGCCTGCTGTCCGCCGGCAGCTTCGGCCGGCCGGCGAGCCACAGCGCCAGATGCCCGCCCGCCGAATGACCCACCGCGACCACGCGCGAAAGATCGAGCCCATGCGCCGCGGCATTGGCGCGCAGCGCGTCGGCCGCCCTGGCGACGTCGTGGAAGGTGCCGGGATAGCCGCCGCCGGGCCGGTCGACGCCGCGATAGTCGATGTTCCACACCGCGATGCCGCGCCCCCTGAGATCGTCCGCGATCCACGCCATCAGCGTGCGATCGGCGACGCTGGTCGTCCAGCAGCCGCCATGGACCATCAGCACGGTGGGAAAGGGGCCGTCTCCGGCGGGCTTCCACAGATCGACGACCTGATACGGATCCTCGCCGTAGCGGACCTCGACATCGGGCGCAGGCCGCGCACGGCTGGTGAGATCGTCCCACGTCATCGGCGCGCGGGTTTCGGGAGCGGCGGTGGAGCAGGCGGTCATGAGCAGGAACACCGGGACGAGCAGACGGGCGCGGACCATGCGTCACTGCTAATGGCAGCGCCCGGCCGCGGCAATGCCCGCCCTGGCTACTTGCGGCGATCGCCCTTGCGACGTTCGCCGGTCCGCCGTTCCGGCCCGGCATAGTCCGGGTCGTCCTGAACGCGCCGGTCAGCGCCGCGCCGGTCTTGCGAACGCCGTTCCTCGTTCGATGATGGCCCGTCGGACATCGTCGCGACATAGACGAAACCACGAATATCCGCAATTGAGCGGGTCGATATCGTCCAGCCGATACTTGTCCCTCATCCGCACTTCTGCCGACGGCGGCGCCAGGGCGCGTCGTATTCGCGCGCCACGAGTATTTCGAAGCCGCGCATCAGCCGGGTCACGAGCTTGTGGATATCGGTGCTGAGCGCCGCATGATTGTCGGCCCAGCCCTTGAAGTCATCGGGGTGTTGCATGGCAGCCTCCATCGTCCTGTCCGATGGAATTGGCGATTATCCGCGCGGCGCGCCAACAAGGAGTTGGCGGGCTTTCATAAGCGGTGCTAATGATGAGAGATGATCCCGCTGCCCCCGCTCGCCGCCGTTCGCGTGTTCGAGGCGGCGGCGCGGCACGCCAACTTCACCCGCGCCGCGGAGGAGCTGGGGATGACCCAGGCCGGCGTCAGCCAGCAGGTCAGGCTGCTCGAGGACCGGCTGGGCTTCCCGTTGTTCGCGCGCGGCAAGCGCGGCGTCGCGCTGACCGAGGCCGGCGCGCGCATCGCCGCTCAGCTCCACCCCGCGCTCGAACGTATAGCCACCGCCTTCGCCGAGGCCCGCTGCGAGGACGCATCGGTGCTGAGCGTCAGCAGCTCGAACACCTTTGCGGTCAACTGGCTTGCCGGGCGGCTGGGCGGGTTTCAGATGGCGCGGCCCGATATGGCGGTGCGGCTGCACGTGTCCGACAGCTTCGTCGATTTCGCCCGCGACGGGATCGATGTCGCGGTGCGCGGCGGCAAGGGACCGTGGCCGGGACTGAAACGCCACCTGCTGATGCGCGTGACCATCGCCGCGGTGATGAGCCCGGCGCTGGCCGCGGCGCACGGGCCGTTCGCCGCGCCCGCCGATCTCGCCCGGCTGCCGTTGCTCAGCCCCGACGATTTCTGGTGGGATATCTTCTTCGGCGCCGCCGATGCCGCGAAGGACGCGCGGACGCGGCCCGCCATCCGGCTCAATTCGCAGGTGATGGAGGGGCGCGCGGCGGTGGCGGGGCAGGGGGTGGCGATCGTCAATCCGCTGATGTGGCAGGCCGAGCTGGCGAGCGGCCTGCTCGTCCAGCCCTTTCCCGGCGTCGACGCCGATCACTACTTCTGGCTGGTCTACCCGGAAGAGCGGGCAAACGTGGCCAAGATCCGCGCCTTTCGTGACTGGATCCTCACCGAAGGCGCGGAGGGACTCTCGCCTCCCGCGCCGTCGCCTGCTAGCGACGGCTAATGGACCCGACGACCCACGCCACCGACACCCCCTTCGATACCGCGCTGTCCGAACGCTATCTGGTCTATGCGCTGTCGACGATCACCGCGCGTTCGCTGCCCGATCTGCGCGACGGGCTGAAGCCGGTCCATCGGCGGCTGCTCTGGGCGATGCGGCTGCTGCGGCTCGATCCGGCGGCGGGCTACAAGAAGTGCGCGCGCGTGGTGGGTGACACGATCGGCAAATACCACCCGCACGGCGACCAGTCGGTCTATGACGCGATGGTCCGGCTCGCGCAGGATTTCGCGCTGCGCTACCCGCTGGTCGACGGGCAGGGCAATTTCGGCAATATCGACGGCGATAACCCCGCCGCCTACCGCTATACCGAGGCGCGGCTGACCCAGGCGGCGATCGACCTGATGGCTGGCCTCGACGAAGGCACGGTCGATTACCGCCCGACCTATAATGGCGAGGAGGAAGAGCCCGAGATCTTCCCCGGCCTGTTCCCCAATCTGCTCGCCAACGGCGCGAGCGGCATCGCCGTCGGCATGGCCACCAGCATCCCGCCGCACAATGTCGCCGAGATCGTCGACGCCGCGATCATGCTGGTCGATCAGCCCGATGCCGAGGACGCCGCGCTGCTCCAGCATGTCCGCGGCCCCGATCTGCCGACCGGCGGGATCATCGTCGACAGCCCCGCCGCCATCGCCGAGGCCTATGCCACCGGGCGCGGGTCCTTCCGCGTCCGGGCGCGCTGGCACAAGGAGGATGAGGGGCGCGGCCAGTGGCAGGCGGTTGTCACCGAAATCCCCTACGGCGTCACCAAGGGCAAGCTGATCGAAGCGATCGCCGCCCTGGTCAACGAGAAGAAGCTGCCGATCCTCGCCGATGTCCGCGACGAATCGGACGCCGAGATCCGCATCGTCCTCGAACCGCGCAGCCGCACGGTCGAGCCCGAGCTGCTGATGGAAAGCCTGTTCCGGCTGACCGATCTCGAATCGCGCGTTGGCCTGAACCTCAACGTGCTCGATGCCGATCGCACCCCGCGCGTGATGAGCCTGAAGGCGGTCCTGACCGCCTGGCTCAGGCACCAGTTCGAGGTCCTGCTGCGCCGCTCGCAGCACCGCCTGGCCAAGATCGACGACCGGCTGGAGCTGCTCGCCGGCTATATGATCGCCTTCCTCAACCTCGACCGGGTGATCCAGATCATCCGCACCGAGGACGAGCCGAAGCCGGTGATGATCGACGAGTTCGGCCTGACCGACCGTCAGGCCGAGGCGATCCTCAACATGCGGCTGCGCAGCCTGCGCCGGCTGGAAGAGATGGAGATCCGCAAGGAGCAGGACGCGCTGACCAGGGAGCGCGAGACGCTCGCAGCGCTGATCGACAGCCCGGCGCGGCAGCGCACGAGGATGAAGAAGGACCTGGCGGCGCTCGGCGCGCGCTATGGCCGCGATACGGCGCTCGGGCGCCGCCGCACCGATGTCGAGGAGGCCGCACCCGCGCGCGACATCCCGCTGGAGGCGATGATCGAACGCGAGCCGATCACCGTCATCCTTTCCCAGCGCGGCTGGATCAGGGCGATGAGCGGGCACCGCGATCTCGCCGCCGCCGATACGCTGAAGTTCAAGGAGGGCGACGGGCCGTTGTTCGCCTTCCATGCGCAGACCACCGACAAGCTGCTGCTGTTCGGTGCGAACGGCCGCGCCTGGACGCTGGCCTCCGACAAGCTGCCCGGCGGGCGCGGCTTCGGCGAGCCGGTGCGGCTGCTGCTCGATATAGAGGGCGAACAGGAGATCGTCGCGCTGCTGCCGGCACGCACCGACGGACGGCTGCTGCTCGCCTCCAGCGACGGCCGCGGCTTCGTCGGCCGGGTCGCCGACGTCATCGCCGAGACGCGCAAGGGCAAGCAGGTGGTCAATCCTCGCCCCGGTGCGCGGTTGCGCGTCGTCCGGCCGATCGCCGCCGGCGCCGATTATGTCGCGGCGATCGGCGACAACCGCAAGCTGGTGGTATTCCCCCTCGCCGAGCTGCCCGAGCTTGGGCGCGGGCAGGGGGTGCAGCTGCAGCGCTACCGCGACGGCGGGCTTTCCGACGCGATCGCCTTCACCTTCGCCGAGGGACTGAGCTGGACGATGGGCGGCGAGAGCGGCCGCACCCGATCGGAGCCCGATATGTCGCCGTGGCGGACCGCGCGCGGGGCGGCGGGGCGGATGCCGCCCAACGGCTTTCCGCGCCACAATCGTTTCGTTTGAAACTGTCCCAAAACCGGCCAGTTTAAGGCGTTCTTAACCTTCTTCGCCCTACGCCCATGCCCGCATGGCGGATGCGCAGGCCCTCGACCAGAAAACCCAGGATGCGCTGGCGGCGAGCCGCGCTGCGGCGGGGGCGCACATCAACCTGCTGCCGATCCCGGCGGCGGTGGTGCAGGGGCCGGGCGAGCTCGAGATCACCGCGGCCAACGGGCCGTTCCTGCGGGCCGGGCTGATGGGCGATGAGCGCCATCCCGGCTTGATGGTGGCGCTGGGCGCACGCATCGCTGGCTTCCTTGCCAGCAAGGCGCTGACCACCAGCTTTCCCTGGCAGGCGGGCAGCCAGATCGACGGGCGGCAATATGAGGTGACGATCGCCCGGCGCGACGCCAATTTCCCCGGCTGTCTGGTCACCCTGGTCGATCGCACCGCCGAGCTGCGCACCGCCAGGCATGCGCGGCGCGAGATGTTCACCGATCCGCTGACCGGGCTGCTCAACCGCGCGGGTTTCGCCGACAGGATCGAGGAACTGATCGACCTCGACCAGGGCAAGCCCGACAATCATGCGGTGCTGGTGGTCGATCTTGACCGCTTCAGCCGGGTCAACGCGTGCCTGGGCGGCATGACCGGCGACGAGCTGCTGATCACCGCCGCCCGCCGGATCAAGTCCGCGCTGCGCGGGCACGATTCGCTCGCGCGCACCGGCGGCGACGAGTTCGGCATATTGCTCGCGCTCGATAATGGCGTGGCCGACGCGTTGCAGGTCGCGGATCGCGTGCGCGGCGCGCTGGCGGCGCCGTTCCGCCTCTCCGAATTCGACATCCGCATCGATTGCTCGATCGGCGTGGCGCTGGGCGGCGACGCCGCCGACGCGGACGATTGCGCGCAGGACCTGATCCGCAACGCCCAGTTCGCGGTCAAGGCGGCCAAGGCGACGCGTAAGGTCGAGATCTATCAGGCGGGCGCGTTCGATATCGAGCGCCGGCGCTTCGGGCTGGAGACCGACCTGCGCCGCGCGATCGATTCGGGCGAGCTGAGACTGAGTTACCAGCCGATCGTCGACCTGGGCTCCGGCCGGATCGTCTCGTTCGAGGCGCTGACCCGCTGGCGGCGCGCGGACGGCGATGTCTCGCCCGGGGATTTCATCCCGGTCGCCGAGGAATCGGGCCTGATCGTCCCGCTCGGCCGCTGGGTGATGGACGAGGCGGTGCGCACGCTCGCCGACTGGCGCCAGCGCGGCGATCCGGGGCAGAGCATCGGCATGTCGATCAACCTGTCGGCGATCCAGTTCCAGCAGGACGATGTCGTCCGCTGCCTGCGCCAGGCGCTGGCCGAGCACAAGGTCGAGGGGAGCGCAATGACGCTCGAGCTCACCGAGAGCGCGATCATCGGCGATCAGTCGCGGATCGGCGAGACGATGCGCGCGCTGCGCCGGCTGGGCGCGCGGCTGGCGATGGACGATTTCGGCACGGGCTATTCGAGCCTGTCGCTGCTCCAGAAGCTGCCGATCGACATCCTCAAGATCGACCGCAGCTTCGTCACCGCGATGCTCGCCGACCGCGACAAGCTGGCAATCGTCCGCGCGATCCTGAGCCTCGCCCAGGCGCTTGGCAAGGCGACAACGGCGGAGGGGATCGAGACCAATGCGCTCGCCCAGACGTTGGGCGCGCTCGGCTGCACCTACGGCCAGGGCTATCTCTACGCGCAGCCGCTGGAGGCCGAGCAGGCCTATGCCGAGTTGTGCGCGCGCAACCAGTGATCGGCGACGTCGCGGGCGAGCTGGTCGACGCGCGCTGAATCGGGGAAATCCTCGGCGATCCAGGCGTCCTCGACCTGCTTCATCAGCTGCGCGACATCGGGCCCGGCGGTGACGCCGAGCGCGACGAGCCGGCCGCCGCCGAGCGGCAGGCGGGGCGGGGTCCAGCCGGCTATCGCGGCGAGGATCGCCGGCAGCGCGGCGTCCGGGGCGGAGCGCAGCGCCCGGTCGAGCAGCGCGACGACGCCGATCCGGTAGGCGAGCGCGCGGGGCGGCCGCGCCGGGTCGAGCGGCACGACCGCCGCGGCGAGCCGCTTGCGGCGGGCGTTGGAGAGGCGGAGGCGTATGGCGATCTCCTCGGCCAGGGCCGGATCGTCCGGCAACAACGCCGCCAGCCGGCGGTCGGGATCGGGAGCGATGGCGTGCTCGGCTTCGCGCGCGGCGAGTTCTTCCAGGCGCGCGACGCCTTCCGCGTCGATCTCGGGCAGGACGGCGCGGAGGACGCCGCGATCGACCATCACCCGCAGCACCTCGGGCGCGCGGGGGGAGGGGAGCAGCTTGGTCAACTCGTCGGCGATGCGTTCGCGCGACAGCGCCATCAGGTCGTTCGCGCGCGCGGCGCACGCGTCGAGCGCCGCCCCGTCCATCTCCGCGCCGCCGAAACGCGCATGGAAGCGGAAGTAGCGGAGAATCCGCAGATGGTCTTCGGCGATGCGGAGCAGCGGATCGCCGATGAAGCGGACGCGGCCGGCGGCGAGATCGTCCAGCCCGCCGAACGGATCGAACACCTCGCCGGTGGCGGGATCGGCATAGAGCGCGTTGATCGTGAAATCGCGGCGGCCGGCGTCCTCGCACCAATCGTCGGTGAAGGCGACGGTGGCGTGGCGGCCATGCGTCTCGACATCGCGACGCAGCGTCGTCACCTCGATCGGGCCGTCGGGCAGGACGGCGGTGACGGTGCCGTGCTTGAGGCCGGTCGGCACTACGGTAATGCCGTTTGCGCGCAGACGTTTGATTACGGTGTGGGGCTGATGGACGGTGGCGATGTCGATGTCGCTCACCTCCAGCCCCAGCAGCGTGTCGCGGACCGCGCCGCCGACGAAGCGGGCATGCCCTTCGCCGAGCGCCGCGATCAGCGCGTCGAGCCCTGCGCGATGCCGCCAGGGCGCCTCGGGCAGGATCACCGCGTCCATGCCAGCCTGCGCGCGAGATTGACGACGATGGCGGCGGTCGCGCCCCAGATGCGGCGGTCCTGCCAGAAGATCTCGTAATAATGCCGTTCGCGGCCCAGCCATTCGACGCTCGCCTCGCTATGGTTGGCGGGATCGAGAAGGTGGTCGAGCGGCATCTCGAACCAGTCGGCGACCTCGCCGGCGTTGGGCGCGAGCGCAAGGTCCGGCGGAATCACCCCAAGCACCGGCGTCACGTCGAAGCCGGTGATGGTGCGGTAGCCGTCCGCCACGCCGGCCACCTGGACGATCGAGGCGGGGATGCCCAGCTCCTCCTCGGCCTCGCGCAGCGCCGCCGCGGTCGCATCGGCATCGCCGGGATCGATCCGCCCGCCGGGAAAGGCGATCTGGCCGGCGTGGCGCGACAGGTCCGCCGAACGCTCGGTGAGGATGACGCCGGGGCGCGGCCGATCGGTGATCGGCACCAGCACCGCGGCGCGCATCAGCGTCTCGCCGTCGGCCATATCGGCGTCGCGCGTATCGCCGATCAGCAGCTCGATCTCATGCGAAGGATCGGCTTGGAGCGCGGCGCGCAGCCGCTCCGCCAGCGTCATTGGTCGCCCTCGAAGGGAAAGAAGGCGCCGTCGCTCCAGACGCCCGGCGGCTGATGGCCCTCCGCGAGCGCGATCTCGGCGAGTTCGTAGAAGACGCTGCGCGCGACCAGCGCCTCGAGGCGGCCGCGCACCAGCAGATAGGGGTGAGGGCCATCGTCCTTGGCGGCGAATCGCAGCGGATGCGCCTGCCCGGCCACGACCAGCTCTCCGGTGTTGAGGCGGAAGGCGAGCCTGGCGTCGCGCCCCGCGCCCTCGCGCTTCAGCTCGACAGCGACGAAGGGCGCGTCCTCCACCGCGATGTCCAGCTTCTCCGCCGGGGTGACGAGGACGTGGCGGCCATCGGCCTCGCGCCTGAGCACGGTCGAGAACAGCCGCACCATCTCCTTGCGGCCGATCGGCGATCCCTGGTGGAACCAGGTGCCGTCGCGCGCGATGCGCATCTCGCTGTCGCCGCAATGCGAGGGGTTCCACTGATCGACCGGCGGCAGTTTCCGTTCTGCGACGAGGCGCGCGGCGTCGGCGATGCTCAGGCTGGCGAGATCGGGGGGCGGCGGCATCGGCATCGAATGCAGGTAGGCGAACCCGCGCGCCCGCGCAAAGGGTCAACGCGGGGCGAGCATTCCCGACAGGCCGCGCGCGCGATCGCCTGTCATCCGGGCGAGCAAACGGTGTGGTTCCCACGGGCCGGGCAGGCGCCAGCCTGCCGTCCCCGACGCGTCGAAGCCAAACTGATGATAATAGTCCGGATCGCCGACCATCATCAGCACATCGCCAAACGGATCGGTTTCCGCCGAAGCCAGCATTGCCCACATCATCGCGCGGCCGACACCGGTGTTCTGGCGCGCCGGCTCGACCGCCACCGGTCCGACCATCACCATCGGTTCGCCGTCCAGCGCGACGGGCCAGCATTGCAGCGTGCCCGCGAGCGCGCCGCCGTCGAACGCCGCGAAGCTCAGCGCCGGGATCGCCATCGCGCCCTCGCGCAGGCGATATGCCGTCCGCCCGTGCCGATCCGCGCCGAACGCGCGGTCGAGCAGCGCTTCGATCGCATCGGGCGTCACCGCGGCGAGCGGGGCGAGGGTGAGCGCGGCGAGCGTCATTGTCGTAGGAGGACGCGCGCTTTACCCTCGTCCGCGCCAAAGGGAAGGCCGAATCATGAAGCTGTACGACGCCGTCTGGGCGCCGAGCCCGCGCCGGGTGCGCATCTATCTCGCCGAAAAGGGAATCGAGGTGGATCGCGAGGTGATCGACCTGCGCGCCGACCAGCAGCTCAGCCCCGAATATCTCAGGATCAATCCGCGCGGGGTGGTGCCCGCGCTGGCGCTGGACGATGGCGAGGTGATCACCGAATCGGGCGCGATCTGCCGCTATTTCGAAGCGGCGCAGCCCGAACCGCCGCTGTTCGGCACGACGCCGGTCGAGATCGCGCGAATCGAAAGCTGGACCCGCCGCATCGAGCATGAAGGCTATGACGGGGTGGTGAAGGTGCTGCGCAACACCATCCCCGCGATGCGCGACCGCGGCCTGCCCGGCAAATGGCCGGTGATCCCGCAAATCCCCGAGCTGATCGACCGCGGCACGATCATGTGGAGCGCGTGCCTCGAAGCGCTCAACACGCAGCTTGCCGGCAGCACCTGGATCGCCGGCGAGGATTTCAGCTTCGCCGACATCACCGCGCTGGTGACGCTGGATTTCGCCCGCGCGGCGAAGCTGGCCGTGCCCGAGGCTTGCCGCCATGTCGGACGCTGGTATCAGGCCGCGTCGGCGCGCCCCAGCGCCGGGGCTTGATTCCGGGAAGACGCGCTTGACCGATTCGCTGACGCTGGAGGTGCACGATCTCGAGGTGCCGGTGCTGACCGGCATCTATTCGGAGGAGACGCATCTGCCGCAGCCGCTGCGCATCTCGATCTCGGCCGAGCTGGATTGCCCGGTGCGGTTCGCGCCCGACACCCCGCTTTCATCGTCCAAGAACTATCTCGACCTCAAGCGCGCCGCGACCGAGCTGCCGGCGGGCGTGCATTTCACGCTGATCGAGGGCGTCGCCGACCATATCTGCGGCCGGCTGTTCGATGCCGACCCGCGCGTGGCGCGGGTCACGGTGCGCATCGTCAAGCTCGCCATCGCCGAACATGGCGAATCGATCGGCATCACGCTGGTGCGCGCGCGGTCTTAGGTCCTGTAGTCAGCTAAATGTCGATCAGCCTTCAGGCATCCGTGTCGCAGGGGCCGAGCTGGTCCAGCACGAAGCGGTAGTCCTCGCGCGCGATCGCGGCGTCGGCGGGGCCCATGCTCTCCAGGCTGGACTGGGGCAGCGCCTCGGGCAGCGAGCAGGCGAGACGATACCACAACAGCGTGTTCGGGCGGACCGGCCCCATGGTGTTGGTCACTACCTCGCTCAGCGAGACCGACCATTGCCGCTGCTGGCCCGGACGGCGGATGATGGTGAGCGACACCGGCTGCTGATCGGGCGTCTGCAGGAAGATCGTCGTCTCGCCTTCGCCGACCAGGCTGCCGGGAACGTGGATCGCGCTGCCGATCCCGGTGATCGATGGCGCCGCATCGGGGCGCACGACCTCCGCCGCGATCGCGCGGACCTGCGCGTCCAGCGCTGGGCTCCAGGCGACCTGGCCGTCGGGACGGACCAATTGCACTTCGCCGGGCTTGCCGGGGACGGGGCGGGCGAACAGCATCACGCGAAGCCGCTTGAGCTTGGGCGGCTTTCCGCGCGAATCGAGGGGCACGTCGGCGAGGTAGGCGATCTCCGCGGCGACGCCGCTGCTGCCGCGAATCAGCCCGAGCACGTTCGCCTCGATATAAAAGCGCGCATGTCCCGGATTGACACCGGGCGCACGTTCGGGGGGAAGCACCGTCGCGCGGCTGATGGTCGCATCGATCACCAAAGGTGCTGCGATGACCAGCGACGCGGTGCGCGCGTAGCTCGGCCCGACCGGAGCCGTTTCGCTCTGGTTAACAAAGGGTTGCGCATAAGACTCGACAGAAAGGGCGCAAGCGGCGAGGCTAAGCGCGGCTGCGGCTGGGAAACGCTTCATGCGATGGAGCGTTACGGCAATCGGCCGCAGGGATACAGAAATAAAATTGTCGCGACGCGGTTGTACGTTTGTTGCGCAGGACAAAGCGTTTGCGTCGGTTGGGAGTGGGCGATAGAGACTCGCGCTCTGCCGAACATGAGGATAATCGAGGGCAGTTCCAGACCTGCGGGCCATGCGGCGTGCACCCGGTCCGGATGTCGCAAATAGGAGTTTCGTCTCTGAATGGCATACGCTGACAGAAATCAGGGTTCGAGCAGGATCGTCGCGATCGTCATCGTCGCGCTGATCCACGCCGTGCTCGGCTATGTCCTGATCACCGGCTTGGCCTATAATGTGGTCAAGAAGGTGGCCGAGGATCTCAACACGTTCGACGTGAAGGAAGAGCCGCCGCCCCCCGAAGAGGAGCCGCCGCCCCCGCCGCCCGATCAGCCGATGGAGCCGCCGCCCGTCGTCGCGCCCCCGCCGATCGTGCAGACCAACACGCCGCCGCCGGTGATCATGCAGACGGTGCGGACGCCCCCGCCGGTGTTCGTCCCCACGCCGATCGCGCCGCCGGCGCCGCCGCCCGCGCCGCCCGCGCCGCCTGCCGTCAGCAAGGCGGCCGCCGTCCGCGGCAACCCGGGCGACTGGTTCCCGCTCGACGACTATCCCCCCGACGCGCAGCGCCGCGGCGAGGAAGGGACCGTCCGCGTGCGCCTGTCGATCGACACCCGGGGCCGGGTTTCCGATTGCACCGTCACCTCATCGAGCGGATCTTCGTCGCTGGACGAGAAGACCTGCCAGCTGGCGCGTCGACGGGGCCGGTTCCAGCCCGCGCTGGATGCCGCCGGCAATCCGATAGCTTCGACCTACAACATGCCCGGCGTCACCTGGCGGCTGGAAGAATAACCAGTCCCAGGCAACGCTTTTAGATTGATAAGAGGAAAGCCACCGAAATGATCACTTCCCTTCTTGCCGCGGCCCCGGCCGCCGCCGCCGGCGACAACCCCTATGGCCTGATGGAGGCCCTGGAGCAGGGCGGCGCCATCGCCTGGGCGACCTTCCTGATTCTGGTGGGTATGTCGGTCATCTCCTTCTACATCATGTTCACCAAGCTGTTCGAGCAGCAGAAGATCATCAACCAGGCGAAGCGCGTGCGCGCCGGCTTCTGGAACTCGTCCAACCTGCGCGACGGCGCGTCGAAGCTGCAGGCCAACTCGGCCTACCGCCAGATCGTCGACGACGGCCTCGCCGCGCAGGAGCAGCACGCCAAGCTGACCGATCCGGTCGAGGCGCACGACTGGCTGCACGGTTCGCTGGCGCGTTCGGAAGCCGCGATCAACTCGAAGCTGGGCGGCGGTCTCGCCTTCCTCGCGACGGTGGGCGCGACGGCGCCGTTCATCGGCCTGTTCGGCACGGTCATCGGCATCTACCGCGCGCTGATCAAGATCGGCTCGTCGGGCCAGGCGTCGATCGACGCGGTCGCCGGTCCGGTCGGCGAGGCGCTGATCATGACCGCGCTCGGCCTCGCCGTCGCGGTGCCCGCGGTGCTCGCCTACAACTGGCTGCAGCGCCGCAACAAGGCGATCGCGGAGGACCTGTCGGCCTTCTCGAACGACGTGCTCGGCTACATGGCCTCGGGCGGCGCGGTGCGTCCGAACGTCGCCACCCGCGGCGCGCCGGCCAAGCCGGCGACCGCGGCTCCCGCCAAGCCCGCCGCGCCGACGACCACCGCCGGCCAGACGGGCGGCGTCCAGACCCGCGCGTAAGCCGTAGCTCATTGGGGGCGCCGGTCGGCGGCGTCCCCCGTGATGCGGAAAGGTACAAGGATAGGATTGCGCTAGATGGCGATGAGTGTTGGTGGCGATTCCACCGAAGAAAAACCGATGTCCGACATCAACACGACGCCGCTCGTCGACGTCATGCTGGTGCTTCTGATCGTCTTCCTGATCGCGGTCCCGGTCGTGCTGCAGACGGTCGACGTCAAGCTGCCCGAAGTGCGCTTCGATCCGACGACGACCAAGCCCGAGAATGTCTCGCTGTCGATCCGCCCCGGCCCCAACGGCGAGTGCGAGGTCTATTGGGGCATGACCCGGGTCAACAACGAAGAGCTGCTCAACAAGGGCGTCGAGAAGCTGAAAGCCGAGATCGAGCGCCAGGGCGGGGTGGGCAATCCCAATCTCGAGCTGCCCGAGGTGCATATCCGCGGCGACGTGAACACGCCGTACAAGTGCATCGGCGGGCCGATCTTCCAGATGCAGATGGCGGGCTTCGCGCGCGTCGGCTTCATTTCCGAACCGCCGCCCGGCACCGGCGTGGTTCGGATGTAATTGAGCGTAGGAGTTAACACGCCATGGCAATGAGCGGAGGCCGCGACGACGGCGAGCCGATGATGGACATGAACACGACGCCGTTGATCGACGTCATGCTCGTGCTGCTCATCATGATCATCATCACCATCCCGATCCAGACCCACGCGGTGAAGGTCGATCTGCCGGTCAACGATCCGAACGCGGTCGCGCCGCCGATCGATCCGGTGAAGAACAAGATCACCATCGACGCGCAGGGCGTGGTGATGTGGAACGGCGCGCCGATCGACGATGTGACGCTGGCCCAGTATCTGGAGCAGACCAAGCTGCTGAACCCCGAGCCCGAGCTGCACTTCCAGCCCGACGCGAACGCCCGCTACGACGTGGTCGATCGCACGCTGGCGGTGATCAAGCGGACCGAGATCACCAAGCTGGGCTTCATCGGCAACGAACAATATCGCAACGAATTCTGATCGTTCGCGATAGATCGATGAGGGGCGGTCCCGCAGAGGGGCCGCCCTTTTTCGTGAGCGTCAAACGGGCGCGAGCGGACGCCGGTCGACCGGCAGGGTGATGGCGATCGGATCGCCCGGCGCGATGTCGCCGCCGGCCAGCACCACCGCCATGACGCCCGCCTTGCGGATCAATGCGCCTTGGGCGTCCCGGCCGAGCGTCGCCGCCATCAAGCCGGGCTGGAATCCATCGAGCTGCCGGCACGGGTTGCGCAGGCCGGTGACGCGGAGCCGGGCCTCGCCGCCGATCGCCAACTCGGCGTCCCTCGGCAGCGCGAGCAAATCGACGCCGCGCGTCAGGATATTCTCGCCGATGTCGCCGGGGGAGAGATGGAAGCCCAGCGGCGCGAGCTCGTCGAACAGCTCGGCATGGACCAGATGGACCTGCCGCAGATTGGCCTCCGCCGGATCGCGCGCGACGCGCGAGCGGTGCTTCACCGTCGCCCCGGCATGGGCATCGCCTTCGACGCCCATCCCCGCGATCAGACGAATCGACGCCGCGGCCCGCTTGCTGAACGCATGGGCTTCCGCGCGCGACACGGCTACGACATGAGCGCGCGCGCTCACAGCTTCGGCAGCGTCACCCCGCGCTGGCCCATATATTTGCCG
This sequence comes from Sphingomonas gilva, assembly GCF_003515075.1. Classification (GTDB taxonomy): domain Bacteria; phylum Pseudomonadota; class Alphaproteobacteria; order Sphingomonadales; family Sphingomonadaceae; genus Sphingomonas; species Sphingomonas gilva. The sequence goes on along the minus strand of NZ_QWLV01000002.1, from coordinate 115,123 downwards.
GCGCGGTCGGCATAGCTGGTTTCGCAGGGCTCGTTGCCCTTGAGGAAGAGGAACTGGCAGGCGCCCTCATTGGCGTAGATCCTGGCGGGAAGCGGCGTGGTGTTCGAGAACTCCAGCGTCACATGACCCTCCCAGCCGGGCTCGAGCGGGGTGACGTTGACGATGATCCCGCAGCGCGCATAGGTCGATTTGCCGAGGCAGATGACGAGCACGTCGCGGGGAATCCGGAAATATTCGACCGTACGGGCGAGCGCGAAGCTGTTGGGCGGGATGATGCACACGTCGGTCTTGCGATCGACGAAGCTGTTGGCGGCGAAATCCTTGGGATCGACCACCGCCGAATCGACATTGGTGAAGATCTTGAACTCGTCCGCCACCCGCGCGTCATAGCCGTAGGACGACAGGCCATAGCTGATGCACCCGTCGCGCCGCTGATTCTCGACGAACGGCTCGATCATGCCGGTGGCGGCGGCAGCCTCGCGAATCCAGCGGTCGGACAGGATGGACATGCGTGATTCCCCTTCGTCGCCAGCTTTTGCGTGCCGCTGCGCCAATGGCAAGCGAGCGGCTTGAGCTCGCGCGCGCGATGGCTGACAAGCGCGTAGATGGGCCAGCATCCGATGATCGATCCGAGCGGCGCTGAGCTTCATGCCGGTGCGGCTTTGGCCTGTCTCGATGCCATCGATCGCGTTGCCGGTGAGCAGGACGCCGCTCGCGCCGGAAGCCGCCTGACCGGCATAACCGTTTTGTCCGATCTGCTCCAAGCGGATGGTCCGATCGGTCGAATCGCGGTGCGTCACTTGCACGCGAGTCGTCCGGTCCGGGCGATTCTGTTCGACAAATCCGCGACGACCAACTGGGCGCTCGGCTGGCATCAGGACCGTACCATCGCCGTTGCGAAGCGCATCCATGTCGACGGCTTCGGGCCGTGGACGGTCAAGCAGGGCCTGCTGCATGTTGAGCCGCCGTTCGCCGTCATCGAATCGATGGTCACACTCCGCGTCCATCTTGACCCGGTCGATGCCGACAACGCGCCGTTGCTGGTGGCGCCGGGATCGCATCGGCTCGGGCGCATCGAAGAGGCGCGGATAGGCGGTATAGTGAAGCATTGCGGCACGATCACCTGCCTCGCCGATCGCGGTGACGTCTGGGCCTATGCCACGCCGATCCTGCACGCTTCCGCGCGGGCGGAACGGCCTCGCCGGCGACGCGTATTGCAGATCGACTATGCCGCGGGTGCGCTTCCCGGGCGGCTTGAATGGCTGGGCGTGTAGCGTCACACCAGATCCGCCGGGCCGAAGGCGTGGGGCAGCAGGTCGCTCAGCCGGTGCGTCTCCACCTTTTCGCCGTCGGCCGAGCTGCAATGCACCAGGATATCCCGCCCGCCGAGTTGGGCGGCTTCGTTGATGATCTGGCGGCAGCGGCCGCAGGGGCGGACGGGATCGGCGCCGGCCATCGCGCCGGTCGCGATCGAGCCGCCGATGACGGCCACCTCCACCACGCGGGCGAGGTCGCCCTCGCTGTTGGCCTTGGCCAGCGCCACCGTTTCGGCGCAGAGCGCGAGGCCGTAGCTGGCATTCTCGAAATTGCAGCCGGTGACGATGCGGCCGTCGTCGAGCAGCAGGGCCGCGCCCACCGCGAAGCGCGAATAGGGGGCGTAGGCGTGCGCCGCGGCGGCGCGCGCGGCGGCGATCAGATCGGTCTTGCTCGTCATGGCCTCATCACATTCCAGTTCACCGGCGCGTCTATCCCGTCCACGCGGTGCATGTCGCTCGCCTGCCACATCACCCAGGGCCGCGCGCCATATTCGGGTGCGAGACCGTTGGCGACGACCCACAAGGTGCGGTCGATCTCCGGCGTGACGGCATAGGCCGCTTCGAAATCCTCGGTCACCTTGAGGACCATCGGCTTGCCGAGATGCGTTTCGGCGGCGGCGAGGAACTGGGTGAGCGCGGCGATCACCGCGTCCCGGCCCGGCCGGCGGGCGCAATCGGCGTCGAAAGCCAGCACCAGCGCCGGCGGCAGCGCATCGGCTTCGCGCGGGACGGTGGCGAGGAAGCCGGTCGCCTGGGCGGCGGCCGGCGCGCAGAGCGACCAGCGGTGCATCGCGCCCCGGCGCAGCCCGATCGCGCCGGTCGCCGCCCAGTTGGCGGCGAAGGCCGGATCGCGCGCGCCGCCCGATGTGGCCGTGAGATAGGCGAAGTCGACGCCGTCGGCGCGCGCGTGCGGCCAGTCGATCGCGCCCTGGGCGGTGCTCACATCGACGCCCTGAACGGGATATTTGGCCAGGTCGGGCCGCCATTGCCGGGCGTAGAGCCACGCCGCGAGCACGGCGACGCCGGCGAGCGCCAGCAACAGGGCAAGACGCTTCAGGATCCGCGCCGGGGTGCGCGGCTTGCGCCGTTTGACGGGGTTCTCAGCCACGGATGTGCAGCACGCAGATCAGGGTGAAAAGCCGGCGGGCGGTGTCGAAATCGACCTCGATCTTGCCGTCCAGCCGCTCCTTGAGCAGCTCGGCCGCTTCGTTGTGCAGCGCGCGGCGGGCCATGTCGACGGTCTCGATCGCTTCGGCGGTCGCGTTGCGGATCGCCTGGTAATAGCTGTCGCAGATCGCGAAATAGCCCTTGATCGGGCGGCGGAAGCGCGCGAGCCCCAGCACATAGGTTTCGAGCAGGTCGCCGTCCTCGCGCTTGATGTCGATCGCCAGCCGGCCCTCCTCGACCCGTAGCGCGATGCGGTAAGGCCCGGCATAGCCGTCGGGATATCGGCGCTGGGGGGCGAAGTGGTTGCCCTCGATCAGATCGAAGATGGCGATGCGGCGTTCCTGCTCGACGTCCGCGTTCCTCCACAGGATGGTGCGCTCGTCCAGGTCGACAGCGATGATGCGCGGGTCCGCCATTGCCGTCCTTTGCGGGTGCGACGGCGCAATATCAATGCCCGTCGCCCTGCGGAGGCAGGGGCCGCCGGGTTTGTGGCCCATACGGCGCCGCGCTTGCCGATCGAGGCCCCTGCCTTCGCAGGGGCGACGACTATTTCATCCACGGTCTCCACGCTACTCACAGGGTAAGAGCGGCGTTGAGGTCGGTGCCGGGCTGGTCCATTAAGGGCCATGGCCTCCTCACCCGTGCAGCTTCACCCGGCGTCGACCGGCGAGACCCCGCCCAGCCTGCCGCAGAATGTCGAGGCGGAGGCCGCGCTGCTCGGCGCGATGATGATCGACAACCGCATCGCCGAAGACGTGATGATGAAGCTGCGCGAGGAGCATTTCTTCGAGCCGCTGCACGGCCGCATCTTCGTCGCGATCCAGTCGCTCCTCAACAAGAACATGATCGCCAACCCGGTGACGCTGAAGCCGCTGTTCGAGGCGGACGAGGGGATGAAGGAGCTGGGCGGCCCGGCCTATCTCGCCCGCCTGACCGGCAGCGGCGCCTCGCTGATCGGCGCCAAGGCCTTCGCCGACCAGATCTACGATCTCGCCATGCTGCGCGCGCTGGTTTCAGTGGGCCGCGAGATGGTCGAGCAGGCATTGGACACGCGCGAGGAGGTCAATCCGCGCGGCCAGATCGAGGCGGCCGAGGTCGCGCTCTACCGCGTCGCAGAGGAAGGCGGCGGCGAGGGATCGGTGAAGTCGTTCGGCCAGGCGACGCGAATCGCGGTCGAAATGGCGGAGAAGGCGCTCAATTCGGGCGGCAACGTCTCGGGCGTCACCACCGGGCTTGACACGGTCAACGCCAAGCTGGGCGGCCTGCACCATTCGGACCTGCTGATCCTTGCGGGCCGTCCGGGCATGGGCAAGACGTCGCTCGCCACCAACATCGCGTTCAACGCCGCCAAGCGCTGGGCGCGCGACCTGGAGGACGGGATCGAGATGAAGAAGTCGATCGGCGCGCCGGTCGCGTTCTTCAGCCTCGAAATGTCGGCCGACCAGCTCGCCACGCGCATCCTGTCCGAACAGTCGGGGATCAGCGGCGAGGCGCTGAGGATGGGCAAGATCAGCCAGTCGGACTTCCGCAACCTGGCGCGCGCGGCCGCCGAGCTCGAAAATCTGCCGCTCTACATCGACGATACGCCGGGACTGACCATCGCCGCGCTGCGCACCCGCGCGCGGCGGCTGCAGCGGCGACACGGCATCGGCTTCATCGTCGTCGACTATCTCCAGCTGCTGCAGGGATCGGGGCGCAACGCCGGCGAGAACCGCGTGCAGGAAATCTCCGAGATCAGCCGCGGCCTGAAGACGCTGGCCAAGGAGCTGAACGTGCCGGTGCTGGCGCTGTCCCAGCTCAGCCGCGCGGTCGAGCAGCGCGAGGACAAAAGGCCGCAGCTGTCCGACCTGCGCGAATCGGGATCGATCGAGCAGGACGCCGATATCGTCATGTTCGTGTTCCGCGAGGATTATTACATCGCCTCGAAGGAGCCCAAGCGGCCGGTGGAGGGCGACGACGCCAAGGCCTTCGAGGACCACGCCAAATGGGCGACCGACATGGAGCGCGTGTTCGGCCTGTCGGAGCTGATCGTGGGCAAGCAGCGCCACGGCGCCACGGGGAAGGTGCTGCTGAAGTTCGACGCGAAAACCACGCGGTTCAGCGACTATGCGGGCGATTACCCGCACGGGTAGCTCCTAAACTCCTCCCCCGCAGAGCGGGGGAGGGGGACCGCTCGCCGAAGGCGAGTGGTGGAGGGGGCTGCCGCAAGCGATGCGTTTGCGGCAGCCCCCTCCACCGTCCTTCGGACGGTCCCCCTCCCCCAGACGAGCTGGGGGAGGATTTGGTTGGAGCGCCGGCAGATTCGCCGGCTCGCGCAACCACCTGTTCAGCCGAGCGCGCGGCCGATGCGCACCAGCGTGCCGCTCGGGTCGCTGACCGCGAATTCATAGGTGCCCCAGGGCTTCCGGTGCGGCGCGCCTTGCTCGATGATCAGCTCGCGCACGCGGTCGGCGACGGCGTCGACATCGTCGACATAGATGTAAATTCCGACCGCATTGTCCTCCACCTTGCGCGGCCAGCCCGGCGTGCTGTTGAGATGGAGATGCCACCCGCGCCCGTCGGCGAGGATGCGGTAATGGCCATGATCGCTGACGACGGTGAGGCCGAGCCGCTTGTAGAAGGCCTCCGAGGCCTCGATGTCGCGGCAGGGCAGGATCGCGGTGATCCGGTGATCGGCGGTCATTGGAGCCTCCGGCTTGTTTTCGACGGCGCGATCATGCCGCGCGTCTCGCGCCATCGCGACGGGGAAAACGCATGGCGGCCGCGTTTCCGGACAAGGGACGCGACATGTCCGCCAGCCGTCGCTCGCGTCCGGCGGCGCGGCCGGTGTAGCGTCGCGCGATGACCGGCATCACCGATCCCCGCGCGCAGCGCACGCGCCAGGCCATTCTGGACACCTTCGTGCATCTCGTTTTCGAACGACGCTACGATGCGATCCGGACGGCGGACATCATCGCCGCCGCGGATATCGGTCGCGCCACCTTCTACGAGCATTTCCCCGGCAAGGAGGCGGTGCTGATCGAGGTGATGACGCCGATCCTGCTGCCGATCGCCAATGCGGCGGTGGGTCGCGCCGGCCCGGCGATGGTGCGGGCGACGCTGGAGCATGTCTGGGAACGGCGCGCCGTCGGCAGGGCGATACTCGGCGGCGCGCCCGCGAACAGGCTGCAGCGCCGGCTGGCGGCGATGATCGCGCTGCGCCTGCCCGACGATGCCGGAGGCGCGCCGAAAGACCTGGTCGCCGGTGCGATCGCCGCCGCCCAGCTGGCCATGCTGCGCATGTGGATCGGCGGGGAGGTCAGCTGCCCGGCGGACATCCTCGCCGAGCGGATCGCCGCTTGCGGTCGGCTCGGTGTGGGCGGGACGTTGCTGAAGATCGATGCGAGGACGGCGATTACCCGCATGGGTAGCTCTTAAATCCTCCCCCGCGAAGCGGGGGAGGGGGACCGCCGCAGGCGGTGGAGGGGGCTGCCGCGAGCGAATCCCCTGTGGCGCTCCCCCTCCACCATGCTGCGCATGGTCCCCCTCCCCCAGACAAGCTGGGGGAGGATTTGGTCAGAACGACGGCAGATTCGCCGGATCGTCGCCGTCCACCGCGTCGTGGATGCCGCATTCGACCTTGTCCCAGCCGCGCCAGCGGCCCGAGCGGGGGTCTTCGCCCGGCTTGACGATGCTGGTGCACGGCGCGCAGCCGATCGAAAGATAGCCCTTCGCCTCCAGCGGATGGCGGGGCAGATCGTGCTCCTCGAACCAGGCGTCGATCCGCGCCTTGTCCCAATCGGCGAGCGGGTTGATCTTCAAGCGGTCGCCGTCGAGCTCGAAACGCGGCAGGCCGGCGCGGGTCGAGGACTGGAAGCCCTTGCGGCCGGTGATCGTCGAATCGAACGCCTCGGTGGCCCTGGCGAGCGGGATCACCTTCCTGATCTCGCAGCAGCCGTCGGGATCGTAGGACCAGCGCAGGCCGCTTTCGTCCCGCGCCGCCAGCACCTCGGCGTCGGGCGTCAGGTTGCGCACGTCGGTCAGGCCGAGCCGCTCGATCAGCGTGTCGCGATAGGCGAGCGTTTCGGGGAAATGCTTGCCGGTTTCGAGGAACAGCGCCGGCGTCGCCGGATCGACCTGGGCGATCAGGTGCAGCAGCACCGCCGATTCGGTGCCGAACGACGAGACCGCCGCGACGTCGCCCGCAAGGCCGTCGCGCAGCACGCCGGTCAGCATCTCCAGCGTGTCGCGGCCGCGGAACATGTTGTTCAGGCGGATCGCGTCGGCCTGGGTGAAGCGCGGGCGCGCGTCGATCATGTCGCGGATGCGCGCGGCCTCAGCCATGGCGCAGCTTCCATACCGGCACCGCGTCGTCGGTCGCGGGCTGATAGACGTACGGATAGATATTGAGCAGCCGCTCGGCGACCTCGGGATCGATCGGCGCGGCGGGCGCGAAGCTGTCGAAGCCGCAGCGGCGCATGAAGAGCAGCTGGTCGACCAGCACGTCGCCCTCGGCGCGCAGCTCGCCGGCATAGCCCGCCTCGCGCAGGATGCGCGCCGCCGAATAGCCGCGGCCGTCGCGGAAGCGGGGGAAGGCGATCTCGACCAGCTGCACGCGCGCGAGGTGCGGGATCAGCAGCCGCGCATCCTCGCCCGCCTCGAGCCGCACCGCGCTGGCGTCGGCCTGGTCGAGGAACGCGTCGAGCGTCACCGCCGGCTCCTCGTGCGGCTCGTCGTCGCGGAAACGCAGCGAAAATGCGGGATCAGCCATAGATCGCCTCCTTGAACGGCTCCATGCCGACGCGGCGATAGGTGTCGACGAAGCGCTCGCCGTCCTGGCGCTCGCGCAGATAGACGTTGGTCGCCTTCTCGACCGCGTCGACCACGCCGTCCTCGCTGAAGCCGGGGCCGGTGATCTTCGCGAGGCTCGCGTCCTCCGCGCCCGATCCGCCGAGCAGCAGCTGGTAGTTCTCGGTGCCTTTCCTATCGACGCCGAGGATGCCGATATGCCCGGCATGATGATGGCCGCAGGCGTTGATGCAGCCGGAGATCTTGAGCTTCAGCTCGCCCAGCTCCTTCTGGCGGCCGAGATCGGCGAAGCGGCCTGCGATCTTCTGCGCGACGGGGATCGAGCGGGCGTTGGCGAGGCTGCAATAGTCCAGGCCGGGGCAGGCGATGATGTCGCTGATCAGGTCGAGATTGGCCGAGGCGAGGCCGGCGGCGTCGAGCGCCTGCCACAGCGTATAGAGATCGGCCTTCTTCACATGCGGCAGCACGATGTTCTGCGCGTGCGTCACGCGCAGCTCGTCGAAGCTGTAGCGTTCGGCGAGATCGGCCATGAGGTCGATCTGGTCGGCCGAGGCGTCGCCGGGGATGCCGCCGGTGGGCTTCAGGCTGATGTTGACGATGGCGTAGCCGGGCGCCTTGTGGGCGCGGACATTCTGATCGAGCCACACGGCGAAATCGGGATCGCTGCGGTCCACGTCCTCGGGCAGGCCGGTCTCGAAGGGCGGCGGTTCGAAGAACGCGGCGATGCGGTCGAACTCGGCGCGGGGAACGTCGGAATTGTTGGCCAGGATCGCCTGCCACTCCACCTCGACCTGGCGGGTGAACTCCTCCTGGCCGAGATCGTGGACCAGGATCTTGATGCGCTGCTTGTGGATATTGTCGCGGCGTGCCCAGCGGTTCCACACGCGCAGCGCCGCCTCGCAATAGCTGAACAAATTGTCGACCGGCAGGAACGGCCGGATCAGCGGCGCGACGAAGGGCGTGCGGCCCATGCCGCCGCCGATATAGACCTCGAAGCCCAGCTCGCCGGCGTCGTTCCTGACCAGCTTCAGCCCGATATCGTGCAGCCGGATCGCGGCGCGGTCCTCGTCGGCCGCGGTCACTGCGATCTTGAACTTGCGCGGCAGATAGCTGAATTCGGGATGGAAGGTGGTCGCCTGGCGGATCAGCTCGGCCCAGGGGCGCGGATCGCAGATCTCGTCCGCCGCGGCGCCGGCATACTGATCCGAAGAGACGTTGCGGATGCTTTCGCCCGAGGTCTGGATGGCATGCATCTCGACCGTCGCCAGATCGGCGAGGATATCGGGCGCCTGCTCCAGCTTGATCCAGTTGTACTGGATGTTCTGGCGCGTGGTGAAATGGCCGTAACCGCGATCATATTTGCGCGCGATATGGCCGAGCATCCGCATCTGGCGGCTGTCGAGCGTGCCATAGGGGATGGCGACGCGCAGCATGTACGCGTGGAGCTGGAGGTAGAGGCCGTTCTTCAAACGCAGCGGCTTGAACTGGTCCTCGCTGAGCGCGCCCGACAGCCGGCGCGCGGTCTGATCGCGGAACTCGGCGACGCGGGCGTCGACGATCGCCTGATCGTACTGGTCGTATTTATACATGGTCGTTCTCGTGCAGGCGCCTGGAGGCAGGAGGGTTCACGCGGAGGCGCGAAGGCGCGAAGAGGAAAGAAGAGGGGTTCACGCGGAGGCGCGGAGACGCGGAGGAGATGCGCAGGTGGAGAGCGCCCGCGCCAGCGGGCAGAAAATCGATCGAGGCGAAGATATTTGAGCGCCGCTGCGCGGCGGATTCACGTCCTCCGCGTCTCCGCGCCTTCGCGTGAACCGAAATCATATCACCCAGCTCCCCGCATTCGGGTCCGCCGGCTTCAGCGTCAGATCGGTCCGCACCGTCGGGCCGAGCGCGCGGATGCGGTCCTTGATGTGCGCGGGGCGCGGGCCTTCGGGCGTCGCGGTCGCGTCGATCACATAGGGGCCGTTGACCCGGCGCGCGCCTTCCTCGGCACGGGCGATCGCCTCGCCCTGCTCATCGACGTCCGCCGCGTCCTCGACATGGAGCGACCAGTCGCGGCCGGTCCACCACACCACCGCGCCGGTGGGCAGATCGTTGCCCGTCAGGATCTTCATGCGTGCATTCCTTCCGCAGCGCGGGCCCATGCGGCCATGCGGTCCTGCGCGTCGGACAGGGTGACGACCTCTCCGACGACGATGATCGCCGGGCTCTGAACGGCCTCGCGCTTCACCATCGCGCCGAGATCGGCGAGCAAGGTGCGCAGCGCGCGGCTTCCCTCCAGCGTGCCCCTTTCGAGCACGGCGACGGGCATGTCGGGGGCGACGCCGTCGGCCATCAGCTTGTCGGCGATCTGATCGGCGGTCGCGACACCCATATAGATGACCAGCGTGCGGCCCTGCCCGGCGAGGCCCGACCAATCCTGATCGGTCAGCCCCTTGCACTGGCCGGCGACGAAGCTGACCGCCGAGCTGTAGTCACGGTGGGTGAGCGGCAGCATCGCCTCCGCCGCGCAGCCGAGCGCCGCCGACACGCCGGGGACGACCTCGACCTTGAGGCCCGCCGCGCGAACCGCCTCCACCTCTTCGCCGCCGCGGCCGAAGATGAAGGGATCGCCGCCCTTCAGGCGCACGACGATCGCGCCGAGCCGGACATGCGCGACGATCAGCGCGTTGATGCCCTCCTGCGGCACGGTGTGGCGCGCGCGGCTTTTGGCGACCGAGATGCGCTGCGCGGACGCCGGCGCGAGATCGAGCACGCGGCGGTCGATCAGCCCATCGTGCACGACGACGTCGGCGCTCTTCAGCGCCTCCACCGCGCGCACGGTCAACAGACCGGGATCGCCCGGCCCCGCGCCGACAAGAATGACGCGCCCGCGCGCGTCCGGATCGAGAAGACTGGCCATGATCGTGAAGGTGCTGATCGCGCGCGCCGATCGCAACCGATGGATGCTTGGGGAAGGGGTAGGGAAACTATTGCACGGCGCCGCGGCTGCCTTGCGTCAGATATGGGCCATCCATGCCCTCCGGGGGCGTGCGATAGACCCTTTTCCGTCACCCCGGACCCTTCGACAGGCTCAGGACAGGCTTGTTCCGGGGTCCATCAATCCGCGGGCGCAGCACCTTGAGCTCTTGCTACGCGCTTGCCGCACCATGGACCCCGGAACGAGTCCGGGGTGACGAATGGGCAGGGCGTGTCATGCAGCGCACCGTTACCGCGCTGAAACAGCGACGCGATCACGGTTCACCGATCAGGCTGACCGCCATTGGCTGTCGGTTGGGATTGATGCGGTAGGGGCCGTAACATAGCAGCCGCAGCACGGTATCGTCGCGCAGCGCGCGGCTGGCCCAGGCGAGCGGGGTTTCGCCGTGCGCGTCGCGCGCGTCGATGGTGGCGCCGGCGGCGATCAGCGCCTCGATCGTCTGCGGCAGGGCGCAGGTGGCGGCGCGGTGCAGCGGGGTTTCGCCGCGGGTCAGCGTGTCGCGCATGTAGCAGCCGGTTTCTACCCCGGGCGTGGTGGTGCGGTTGGGGTCGGCTCCCGCATCGAGCAGCACGCGGACGACGCGATCGTGCGTCACGCTGTCGCGCCGGCACAAGGCGGCGTGGAGCGGGGTCTCGCCGTTGTCCGCGAGAGGGTGATTGGGATCGGCGCCGCATTCGAGCAGGAAGGCGGTGAGCTGCCAATGGCCGTGGAACGCCGCGCCGTTGAGCTCGGCCTGCGGGTCCAGCGGCGCGCCATGCGCCATCAGCTGCCTGAGCGCGCCGACGTCGCCATAATAGGCCGCCCATTGCAACAGCGACGCGCCGTCGACGGTCGCGCCGGGCGCGCCGCCCGTGGCCAGCCATTCGAAGATCAGATCGGTCCTGCCCCTGGCGATGCGACCCAGCATGGCTTGTCCTCCTTCGCGTGGGGCGGGCGGACGCGTTACCGCTCCCCGTCTATGTCCCTCAGCCCGACGCCGATCGCGGCGCGCGCCTGGTCGGCCTCGCTCGACGCGACCGGATAGGCGCAATAGTCCGCCGCATAATAGGCGCTGGGGCGGTGGTTGCCGGACCAGCCGATGCCGCCGAACGGCGCACCCGAGGATGCGCCGTTGGTCGGGCGGTTCCAGTTGACGATGCCGGCGCGGATATTGGCCCAGAAGCGGTCGTACAGCGCCGGATCCTGGCTGAGCAGCGAGGCGGAGAGGCCGTAGCGCGTGTTGTTCGCCTCGCGGATCGCGGCGTCGAAATCGGGGACGCGGATCACCTGCAGCACCGGGCCGAAAAGCTCAGCATCGGGTCGGTCGTGGACGTCGGTCACGTCGATGATCGCGGGGGTGAGAAAGGGACGATCGGCCTGCGGGCGCTCGAGATGCTTGATCGGGCGGCCGCCCTTCAGCATCAGATCGAGGAACGCCTCCGACAGCTGGTCCGCCGCGCCATTGTCGATCACCGTGCCCATGAAGGGGGCGGGCTCGTCGAACGGGCTGCCGACGATCAGCCGGTCGGCGAGCTTGTGGACCGCATCGACGATCTCGTCGGCCTTGTCCTGCGGCACGATCAGGCGGCGCGCGGCGGTGCAGCGCTGGCCGGCGGTGGTGAAGGCCGATTGGCAGGCGAGCGCGGCAACGCTGTGCAGATCGGGCGAATCCCACACCACCAGCGGGTTGTTGCCGCCCATCTCCAGCGCCAGGATCTTCTCCGGCTTGTCGGCGAAGGCTCGGTTGAGCGCGATGCCGGTGCGCGCCGCGCCGGTGAACAGCAGCCCGTCAATGTCGTCATGGCCGGCAAGCGCCCGGCCTGTGTCGGGCCCACCGATCAGGCAGCGCACCACGCCTTCGGGCACGCCCGCCTCGTGATAGCGATCGACCAGGAACCTGCCCGTCGCCGGCGTCTTCTCCGACGGCTTGAAAACCACCGCATTGCCCGCGATCAGCGCGGGGACGATGTGGCCGTTGGGCAGGTGGGCGGGGAAGTTGTAGGGGCCGAGCACCGCCAGCACGCCGTGCGGCTTGTGCCTGAGCGCGGCGCGCGCGCCGCCCGCGCCCTCCAGCCGGCGCTGCGCGGTGCGCTCGTTATAGGCGGCGGCGGATATCTCAACCTTGGCGATGACGCTGTCGACCTCGGTGCGCGCTTCCCATAGCGGCTTGCCTGTCTCGCGCGCGATCAGCTCCGAAAAGGCAGCGTGATGCGCGCGCACCGCGTTGGCGAAGCGGCGCAGCGTCTCGACCCGGTAGGCGAGCGGGCGGGTGGCCCATTCGGCCCACGCCGCGCGCGCCGCCGCGACCTCGGCATCGGCATCCCCCGCCGTCCCCCGCCACACGATCGCGCCGGTGGCGGGCTCGGTCGATTGCAACTCGGTACTGGTCATGTCTTAGGTAATCGCGCCCGATACGAAGTGGGATCGCACCCTTGCCGCAAAATCGCGGCGAAGGCCACCGCCCGGTCCGGCCGATATTGGTTGACGCGATCTTCACTTCGTCGTTGCAGACGACCGGTTCGCCGACTAGCTTCCTAAAACCATTCGCGAATCCCGTCGGAGGGCTCGTGGCCGCTGGCGGCCACAAACGAGCGGGGTCGCGCGCGGAAAAACATGGGGAGTATTCCAGAATGCAAGCGAAGTCCGTTCTGCTGCGCCGCTCGGCGCTCGCCGGGGCGTCGGCCATTGCCGCCGTCCTTCTCGCCACCGCGCCGGCGCATGCCGACGCCACGCCCGAATGCAACGACGGGGCGGGTTTCGCATCGACGGAGTGCGGCACCGCTTCGCTCACCACGTCGGACGGCGACACCGCGGTCGGCACCTTCGCCTTCGCCGACGGCACCGGCGGCGGCTTCGCCACCGCGATCGGATCGCAGAGCCTGGCGCTCGGCGCGCAGAGCCTGGCGCTTGGCGGGCTGTCGTTCGCGGCCGGGGTCAACGCCTCGTCGGTCGGGTATTTCTCGACCGCGATCGGCGACAACACGACCGCCATCGGCGCCAGCAGCAGCGCCGTGGCGGCCAACGCCACGGCGCTGGGCAACGCGGCCTCGGCGCAGGGTGTCAACAGCACGGCCCTGGGGGCCAATGCGGTTGCCGCAACGGAGGATTCGACGGCAATCGGCGGCAACGCTCAGGCGACCGGCGCGAATGCGGGCGCGTTCGGCGCCAACGCCAATGCCGCCGGAACGAACTCCACGGCCCTGGGGACGAGCGCTTCGGCGACGGCGTCGAACTCCACCGCCGTCGGCGAAGGTGCGACGGCGACCGGCGTCAACTCGACCGCGCTCGGGCGCAACGCGAGCGCCGGCACGTCGGCCGTGGCTGTCGGCGCCGGCGCCGATGCGGCGAGCGCGAATTCGGTTGCGGTAGGCGGCGGCGCATTCGGCGGGCAGAACGCCACCGCCGTCGGCCGGAACGCAGCTGCGACCGGGCTCGGCAGCGTCGCCATGGGCATCGGATCATCGGCGGCTGGAGAGGCGTCGATCGCGGTCGGCCGCAATGCCGCGACCACCGGCGACAACGCGATCGCGATCGGCGACGGCGTCACCGCCGGCGAGAATGAGGTCGCCATCGGCAACGCCAACAACACCTACACCTTCGCCGGTCTCGCCACCGGCGGCGGCACCGAGTTCGTCACGGTCGACGCGGCGGGGCAGCTTTCCTCCGCCGAACTGACCTCTGCGGCGATCGACTTCACCGGGGCGGGCGCCAACTCGACCGAGGTGAACGGCAACGCGGCCGGGACCAATTCGGTCGCGGTCGGATCGGGCGCGAGCGCGACCGGCAACGATGCCGTCGCGGTCGGCTTCAACGCGACGGCCAACGGCAATTCGACCACCGCGGTCGGCGGCATCTCGACCGCCACCGGGCCGGGCGCGAGCGCGTTCGGCTGGATGGCCGAAGCCGGCGCGGAGCGGGCGACGGCGCTCGGCCATCTCGCCACGGCGCAAGGCGTGCGATCGCTGGCGGTCGGCGAGAATGCCGATGCGCAGACCGACTTCTCGACCGCGATCGGCAACGAAGCGATCGCCAACGGCACCGACGCGCTGGCGATCGGCGACACGGCCATGGCGATGGGCAACTCGACCACCGCGGTCGGCGGCGAATCGGTCGCCACCGGTCCGGGGGCGACCGCCTATGGCTGGCAGAGCAATGCGAGCGAGCGGGCGACCGCGCTCGGCCACCTTGCCGACGCCTCGGCGGTGCGTTCGGTCGCGATCGGCGAAGGCGCCTCGACCGCCTCGGCCAACGCGGCTTCGCTCGGCACCTCGGTCGCGATCGGCAACCTGGCGGTGGCGTCTGACGAGGACGCCGTCGCGCTCGGCGATCAGGCGACCGCGTCGGGCTTCCATTCGACCGCGATCGGCGGCGAATCGGTCGCCTCGGGCCGCGGCGCGCAGGCGTTCGGCTGGCAGGCGAGCGCGACCGGCGCGACGGCGGTCGCGGTGGGGCACCAGGCCAGTGCGGCGGGCGCCAATGCCGGAGCGTTCGGCAAGAACGCCAGCGCGGCGTTCGCCGGTTCGACCGCGGTGGGCTTCGGCGCCACCACGACCCGCGACAACCAGGTCGTGCTGGGCGGCGACGGATCGTCGGTGACGGTCGGCGACATCGCCGCCTCGACCGCGGCGCAGACGGGCGCGATCTCGGTCGCCACGGTCGACGCCAGCGGCACGCTGGGCGCGGGGCCGATGCTCAGCGACCTCGCGACGGTCGGACAGATCAACACGCTGACCGGGCAGGTGAACACGCTCAATGGCCAGGTGAACACGATCAACGGCCAGATCAGCGCGCTGCAGACGCAGAGCGCGTTCAACCTCTCCGAGGTCCGCCGCGCCAACGAAGGCGTCGCGGTGGCGCTGGCGATGGAGTCGCCCTCAGTGCCCGCGGGCGCGAACTTCGCGCTTTCGGGCGGCGTCGGCTACTGGAACGAGCGCACCGGCGGCGCCGCGGCCTTCACCGCGCGGGTCGGCGAGAATGCGGCGATCTCCGGCGGCGTCGGCGTGGGCTTCGGCTCGGGCGAGGTCGGCGCGCGCGGCGGCTTCCAGGTCGCGTTCTGACGATCATGACGCTCAACAGTATCCTGCGTAACGGGCCGGGGCGTTTGATCGCCCCGGCCCTCCTCATTCTCGGCGCCGCCGGACCGGCCCCGGCGCAGCAACAGACCTCCGCCCCGGCCTCCAACGTGCCGGTGCCGGGCGAGCTCGAGCTCTCCAAGCTGATCTGGTCGACCATGGCGGCGGTCGATCACGCCAACCAGGCGGGCAATTATTCGGTGCTGCGCGACCTGTCCGCGCCCGGATTCCAGGTCAACAACGACGCGGCACGGCTGGCGCAGGTGTTCGCCAGCCTGCGCGCGCAAAATATAGACCTGAGCAACTGCCTGCTGCTCGCGCCGACCTATACGTCGACGCCGACCCAGGTGCAGCCGGGCGTGCTGCGCGTGCAGGGCTATTTCGGCCTCAGGCCCACCGCCATCGTGTTCGACCTCTATTATCAATGGGCCGGCGGCAAATGGCGGCTGTTCGGCGTGTCGATCACCCCGCGCCGGCTGGCCGGCGAACAGCCCAGGGCGACGCCCTCGGCGGTCCCCACGCAGGCGCCCGCGCCGCAGCGGCGGTAGCTATTCCGCCGTCGCCCCTGCGAAGGCAGGGGCCGCAATCGGCATACGCTACGCTGATCGTGCCACAAGCCAGGCGGCCCCTGCCTTCGCAGGGGCGACGGTCTTGTATCATATGCGATCTCACGCGCGCATCGCATCACCCATCGCCCGGATCGCGGCGATCTTGGCGTTGAAGGCGGACCAGTCGTCCTCTGCGGCGATGCGGTCCCAGAGGGCCTCTACCTCTTCGATCAGCATCGTGCAGGGTTCGCCCGACCAATAGGCATGGTCGAACGTGCGGGCGGAGGCATATCCCGCCAGCGCCTCACGCACTGGCTCCCACGCCGGTTCGGGATGCGGCGCGCGCTCGCGGCCGCCCTGCCAGTCGAAGAAGAAGCGATCGATGCCTTCGCCGCTTTCGATCAGCGCCGCCTCGATCGCCTGGACCAGCGCGACATCCTCGGCCGCGCCGCGCGGTGTCACGCCCAGCCGCCAGAGCATCCGGTCGGTCAGCGCCGCCTGATAGCGCGGGCCGAAGGTCTCCAGCCGCTCGATCATCGGTTCGATCTCGGCGATCAGCCTGAGCGCGCCGGCAAGCTGGACGACGTCCCAGTGGATCGCCTCGGGCTGGCGGCCGAAGGCGTAGAGCCCGGCATGGTCGAAATAGGCGGCGGTGAAGCCCGGCTCCCACCTGGGCGCGAAGCGCCACGGGCCGTAATCGAAGCTTTCGCCCGTGACGTTGATATTGTCGCTGTTGAGCACGCCGTGGACGAAGCCCGCCGCCATATAGCTCGCGGCGAGATCGGCGGTGGCGTCGACGACATGGTCGAGCAGGCGGACCGGGCCGTCCTCTCCGGCCTCTTCGCCGTGGAAGTGCCTGAGGCAATAGGCGGTGAGCGCGCGCATCCCGTCCGCGTCGCCGAGCGCCGCCAGCCGCTGGAAGGTGCCGATGCGGATATGGCCGTGGCTGAGGCGGACGAGCACGGCGGAGCGGGTGGGGGAGGGCTCGTCGCCCCGTTCCAGCGCCTCGCCGGTCTCGATCAGCGAGAAGGACTTGCTGGTATGGACGCCGAGCGCCTCGAGCATCTCGGTCGCCAATATCTCGCGCACGCCGCCCTTCAACGTCAGCCGCCCGTCGCCGAAGCGGCTCCACGGCGTCCGGCCCGATCCCTTGGTGCCGAAGTCGAGCAGTCGGCCGTCATGCCCGCGCATCTGCGCGAACAGGAAACCGCGGCCGTCGCCGATCTCGGGATTGTACACGCGGAACTGGTGGCCGTGATAGCGTAGCGCCAGCGGCCGGGCGAGGCTGTCGGGCAGCGGCTCGAAACGGGCGAAATGGCGGATCCATCGATCGTCGTCGAGGCCGCCCAGCCCGACCGCTTCCGCCCAGCGATCGTTGCGGAAGCGCAGCCTCGCTTCGGGGAAATCGGCCGGCTCGACCGGATCGTAGAAGCTGCCGCCGAGTTCGAGGATCGCGCTTTCGCCCCGCCAGGGGGCCGGTGCGGGCGGAGGTTGCGGAGTGAACGCCATCCCGCGATATGGGGTGCGGTCATCAAGGGGTGCAAGCGTGGCGGAATGGCAGAACGGGGTCTGGTGGTCCAACGACAACCTGCGCCTGCATTACCGCGACTATGCCGGGCCGGCCGACAAGCCGCCGATCATCTGCATCCCGGGCCTGACCCGCAACGCGCGCGACTATGAGGGCGTCGCCGCGCGGCTGGCGGGCGATTGGCGGGTGATCTGCGTCGATCTGCGCGGACGGGGGGAGAGCGCCTATGCCCCCGATCCGATGAGCTATGTGCCGCTCACCTATGTGCAGGATCTCGAGCGGCTGCTCGATACGCTGGGGATCGAGCGGTTCGTCTCGGTCGGCACCTCGCTCGGCGGGATCGTCACGATGCTGCTGGCGGCGACCGATCGCGGGCGGATCGCCGGCGCGCTGCTCAACGATGTCGGGCCGGAGATCGACCCGGCGGGGCTCGCGCGCATCCGCGGCTATGTCGGCAAGAACGCCAACCACCCGACCTGGATGCACGCCGCCCGCGCGCTCGCCGAGGCCAATGCCGCGGTCTATCCCGGCTGGGGAATCGAGCAATGGCTGGTGATGGCGAAGCGGCTGTTCAAGCTGACCTCCGCCGGGAGGATCGTGCTCGATTACGACATGAAGATCGCCGAGCCGTTCCGCATTCCGGGCAATGAAAGCGGCGTCGACATGTGGCCCGCGCTCGATGCGCTGGCCGATGTGCCGGTGCTGGTTGTGCGGGGCGAGAGGTCGGACATCTTCGCCGCCGCGACCGCGGAAAAGATGGTGGCGCGGCTGGGCAAGGCCGAGGGGGTGACCGTGTCCGGCGTAGGCCATACGCCGACGCTGGAGGAACCTGAAGCGGTTGCGGCGATCGACCGGTTGCTGGCGAAGGTGGCCAATGAATAGCCCGTCGCCCCTGCGCAGGCAGGGGCCTCAGTCGGCAAATGCGATCTCGGATGTGCCACAAACCCAGAGGCCCCTGCCTGCGCAGGGGCGACGGTAGTGGTTCGCATCCTCCATCTCCACTCGACCTTCGCGCCGGGCGGGAAGGAAGCGCGCAGCGTTCGGCTGATGAATGCGTTCGGCGCGGCGGCCAGCCACACCATCGTCAGCGCGATGCCCGATCAGACGGGCGCTGCGAAGATGATCGATCCCCGCGTCGCCTGGGAAATCGCGCAAGCGCCGCCCTCGCTTACCGGCAAGCCCTCGGTCGACCGCTATCAGGCGATCGCGCGCTATCTGCGCAGGTTCGATCTGGTGCTGAGCTATAACTGGGGCGCGATGGACGGGGTGATGGCGAAGCGCCTGTTCGGCGGGCCGCCGCTCGTTCATCACGAGGACGGCTTCAACGCCGACGAGGCGGTGAAGACCAAGCTGGAGCGAAACCTGTTCCGCCGGCTGGCGCTGAAGGGCGCGCAAGCGCTGGTGGTGCCCTCGGCGCGGCTGGAGGCGATCGCGCGCGCCAAATGGGGCGCATCGGCCAGGCTCGTCCGCATCTCGAACGGCATACCGACCGTGCGCTATGCCGGGCGGCCGCTGCAGCCGCTCAGGAAGACGCTGGGGCCGAAGCCGGGCCGCGCCCTCGTCGGCACGCTCGCGGGCCTGCGCGAGGTGAAGAACCTGCCGCGCCTGGTCCGCGCCTTCGCCGCGAGCGGGGCGGACGCCGATCTGGCGATCGTCGGCGAGGGGCCGGAGCACGACGCGATCCGCGCGGCGGGCGATGCGGCGGGGCTGGGCAAGCGGCTGCACCTGCCTGGTCATCTCGCCGATCCGCACCGCTATATCGGCCATTTCGACCTGTTCGCGCTGTCCAGCGACAGCGAGCAGCAGCCGATCTCGGTGATCGAGGCGATGGCGGCGGGGCTGCCCGTCGCCGCCCCGGCGGTCGGCGATGTCGCCGACATGGTGAGCGAGGCCAATCGCCGCTTCATCACCGCCCCCGGCGACGAGCGCGCGCTGGCGGGCGCGATCCGCGCGCTGATAGCCGATGCCGACCTGCGCGCGAGCATCGGCGCCGCCAATCAGGCGCGGGCGCTCGCCCACTATGACGAGGCGAAGATGATCGCCGCCTATCGTGCGCTCTACGCCGAAACATTGGGGCGTCCAGGCGCGTTCGGCTAACGTAACGTAAATATGTCGCGCGGCAGCCTGCTTGCTCTATAGGGGTGGGCGATAGCCATGTGTCGGAGATGTTCGTGTTCAAAGGCCTCAAACCCATCGTCTATAACGGCCAGGAGGTCTGGCCGCTGGTGGAAGGCGGGAAGGGCGTCGCCGCGACCAACCACGCCTCCGCGGGCGCGTGGGCGGCGGCGGGCGGCATCGGCACGGTCAGCGCGGTCAACGCCGACAGCTATGATCCCGATGGCAAGATCATCCCGCAGATCTACCACGCGCTCACCCGGCGCGAGCGGCACGAGGAGCTGATCAACTACGCCATCGAAGGCGCGGTGCAGCAGGTGAAGCGCGCGTTCGAGATTGCCGGCGGCAAGGGCGCGATCAACATCAACGTGCTGTGGGAAATGGGGGGCGCGCAGCGCGTGCTGCACGGCGTGCTCGAACGCACCCGCGGGCTGGTCGCCGGCGTCACCTGCGGCGCGGGGATGCCGTACAAGCTCTCCGAGATCGCGGCCTCCTACAATGTCAGCTACCTGCCCATCGTCAGCTCGGGCCGGGCGTTCCGCGCGCTGTGGAAACGCGCCTATTCCAAGGCGTCCGAATGGCTCGCGGCGGTGGTCTATGAGGATCCCTGGCTGGCCGGCGGGCATAACGGCCTCAGCAACGCGGAGGACCCGCTCAAGCCGCAGGATCCCTATCCGCGCGTCAAGGAGCTGCGCGAGGTGATGCGCGAGGGCGGCATCTCGGACGAGGTGCCGATCGTGATGGCGGGGGGTGTCTGGTATCTGAGGGACTGGAACGACTGGATCGACAATCCCGAGCTTGGCCAGATCGCCTTCCAGTTCGGCACGCGGCCGCTGCTCACCCAGGAAAGCCCGATCCCGCAAGGGTGGAAGGACAAGCTGACCGATATCGAGGAAGGCGAGGTGCTGCTGCACCGCTTCTCGCCCACCGGCTTCTATTCATCCGCGGTGCGCAACCCCTTCCTGCGTGAGCTGGAGGCGCGATCGGAACGGCAGGTGCCCTTCTCCACCCAGCAGGCGGGGGACCATACCCACCAGCTCGACGTGGGGGTGAAGGGCAAGAATTTCTGGGTGACCAAGAACGACCTGCTGCGCGCGCGCGAATGGTACGGTCTCGGCTATGTCGACGCATTGAAGACGCCGGATAACACACTGGTATTCGTAACTCCCGAAGAAAAAACAATGATCCGCAAGGACCAGGCCGATTGCATGGGCTGCCTCAGCCAGTGCGCCTTCTCGTCATGGGCGGATACGGAGACCAACTCGACCGGCCGCCTCGCCGATCCGCGATCTTTCTGCATCCAGAAAACGCTGCAGGACATCGCCCATGGCGGCCCGATCGACCAGAACCTGATGTTCGCCGGTCACGGCGCCTACAACTTCAAGCGCGATCCCTTCTATTCGAACGGCTTCGTGCCGACGGTGAAGCAGCTGGTGGACCGGATCCTGACCGGGGATTGATCAGTCGGGGTCGGGATCGGCGGTTGCGGCGCCCACCGCCGCGCCGCCCACGCCGCCGACGGCTGCGCCTTCCTCCACGCTCACATCATCGCTCAGCGCCCCGACCGCCGCGCCGCCGGCCGCGCCGATCGCGGCGCCCTCGACGATATTGCTCGAGCAGCCGGCGAGGCCGACGGCGGCGAGAAGGGCGAGGGGGACATGCGTCTTCATGATGGGCTCTCCGAAGTGGCTCCATCATTTCCAACGGTGGGCACCGCGTGCCGGTTCCTCATCTTGGCAGACCTCGCTTGCATCCGATCCGGTTGAAGCCTATTCTTGTCCACATTATGAGGATTTAAGTGGACAGGAGTGTCGTGCGGTGCCGATGACGTTGAACGTGCGTCTGAGTGGAATACTTGAGGATCATGTCGCCGAAAATGTCGGCGAGTACGGCGCTTATGAGAATGTCAGCGAGTATGTCCGTGATTTGATCCGGAAGGATCGAGCCCGTGCCGAAGAAGAGCGTTTCCAGGCGTTAAAAGCCGAACTACAGGCGGCGTTCGCGACACCCGACAGCGAATTCCTGCCTTTCGATGCCGATGAGTTCCGTGCGCGCATGAAAAAGCGTTACGCGTGACAAGAGCTACCATCGCTCCCGCTGCCATGGCGCAACTGGAGGACATCTACGACTATACTTTCCGCCGTTGGGGCGTGAAGCAAGCCGACACTTATTCCGATTCGCTGCTGGACGCGATCGAACGGATAGCCGCCAGGCAAGTACCTTGGCGGGCTGTCGCGGCGGACATAGGTGTTGATGGCTATTTCTGTCGAAGTGGAGCCCATTTTATATATTGGCGTGTCTCTGACGGGACCGTCAGAGTCGTGGCGATTCTGCATCAGCAGATGCATCAGCTAGATCGCGTGCGGCAGGCGTTCGCCGACGAACCTTAAACCCACCCCTCCAGCACCTGGTCCGGCGGCCTGTGCCCGTCGGCCCAGACGCGGATGTTCTGGATCACCTTCTCGCCGGTCGCCTCGCGGCCCTCATAGGTGGCGCTGCCCATGTGCGGGGTCATCACGACGTTGGGGAGGGCGAGCAGGCGCGGGTCGATCTCCGGCTCGTGCTGCCACACGTCGAGTCCCGCGCCCGCCAGCCGGCCCGCCTCCAGCGCCTCTACCAGCGCCTCTTCGTCGACGATGCCGCCGCGCGAGGCGTTGATCAGATAGACGTGGCGGCGGAGCAGGCCGATGCGGCGCGCGTCGATCAGGTTCTCGCTGTCGGCGTTGCGCGGGGTGTGGATCGTCAGGATGTCCACCGCCCTCAGCATCTCGTCGAGGTGCTCGTGCCAGACGGCGCCGACCTCCTCCTCGGCGATGGCGGGCAGGCGGTGGCGGTTGTGATAGTGGATCGACAGGCCGAAGGCGCGCGCGCGGCGCGCCACCGCGCGGCCGATGCGGCCCAGCCCGACGATCCCCAGCGCCTTGCCGCCGATGCGGTGGCCGAGCATCCCGCCGGGGCTCCAACCTTTCCACTGACCCGAGCGGACGAGCTTCTCGCCCTCGGCCAGGCGGCGCGGCACCGCGAGGATCAGCGCCATCACCATGTCCGCGGTGTCCTCGGTCAGCACGCCCGGCGTGTTGGTGACGATGATGCCCTTCTTTCGCGCTGCCTTCAGGTCGATATGGTTCACCCCCGCGCCGTAATTGGCGATCAGCTTGAGGCGCGGGCCCGCCGCCTCGATCAGCGCGGCGTCGATCTGGTCGGTGACGGTGGGGACGAGCACGTCGCAGTCCGCCACGGCGGCGCGCAGCTCGTCGGCGGACATCGCGCGGTCGTCGCGGTTGAGCGCGGCGTCGAACAGGTCCGCCATTCGACGCATCGCCGCGTCGGGCAGCTCGCGGGTGACGACCACCCTGGGCCTGGCGTGGCGCTCCATTGTCATCGCCATTCGATTGGGGTTTCGGGGGCCATGCGTCAAGCGATGGGTTGAAGCGGCGGCCCGGCTGTCGCATTGAGGGGCCATGAGGGCGAAACGGGTGATCGGGCTCGCGGTGGGGATCGCGATGGCCGCGAGTGTGGGGCAGGCATGGGCGCAGGCGCGCAAGGCGCCCTATTTCGCCTCGATCGGCGCGGGCGAGGCGCGGATGCGCACCGGGCCGGGCCGCAACTATCCGGTCGACTGGCTCTATGTGCGAAGCGGCCTGCCGGTGCGCGTGGTCGAGACCTATCCGCACTGGCGCAAGATCGAGGACCCCGACGGCACGATCGGCTGGATGCAGGCCAATCTGCTGAGCGACACGCGCACCGCGATGGTGCGCGGCGGCGAGATCCGCACGCTGGTCGAGGAGCCCCGGCGGGGCGCGCGCGTGCTGTGGCGGGTCGAGCCCAAGGTGATCGGCCGCATCAGCGACTGCGAGGACGGCTGGTGCCGCTTCGACGTGCGCGGGCGCGCGGGCTATATCGAGGTGGCGCACCTCTGGGGCGTCGAGGCTGGCGAGGTCGTGGAGTAGCAACCGTCGCCCCTGCGCAGGCAGGGGCCGCTGGGTTCGTGGCACATCCGAATTCCGCATGCGCCGCCTGAGGCCCCTGCCTGCGCAGGGGCGACGGGGATTAGTCGACCAATTCCAGCGCCACCGCGGTCGCCTCGCCGCCGCCGATGCACAGGCTCGCGACGCCGCGCTTGAGGCCGCGGTTCTGCAGGGCGGCGATCAGCGTCGCCATGATCCGCGCGCCCGATGCGCCGATGGGATGGCCAAGCGCGGTCGCCCCGCCGTTGACGTTCACCTTGGCGTGATCGATGCCGAGATCGCGCATCGCGATCATCGACACGCAGGCGAACGCCTCGTTGACCTCGAACAGATCGACATCGCCGGCCGACCAGCCCGCCTTGTCGAGCACCTTCTGCATCGCGTTGACCGGCGCGGTGGTGAATTTCGCCGGCTGGTGCGCATGCGCGGCGGTGGCGACGATGCGGGCGACGGGCTTCAGGCCCTTCGCGTTCGCGACGCTCTCGCGCGCCATCACCAGCGCGGCGGCGCCGTCCGAGATGGAGGAGGCGTTGGCGGCGGTGATCGTGCCGTCCTTGGCGAAGGCGGGCTTGAGACCGGGGATCTTGGACGCGTCGCCCTTCAGCGGCTGCTCGTCCTTGTCGACCGTCTCCACGCCTTTGCGGGTCCTGACCTCCACGGCCACGATCTCGCGATCGAAGCCTCCCGATTTCTGCGCCTCTTGTGCGCGGGTGAGCGAGGCGATGGCGTAATCGTCCTGCGCTTCCCGCGTGAACTGATATTCGCCCGCGGTCTCCTCGGCGAAGCTGCCCATCGCGCGGCCGGGCTCATAGGCGTCCTCCAGCCCGTCGAGGAACATCGAATCGATGATCCGGTCATGCCCGATGCGCGCGCCGCCGCGATGCTTGGCGAGCAGATAGGGCGCATTGGTCATGCTCTCCATCCCGCCCGCGACGAGCAGGTCGACCGATCCGGCGGCGAGCGCTTCCGCGCCCATGATCGCCGCCTGCATGCCGCTGCCGCACATCTTGTTGACCGTCGTCGCCTCGACCGACTGGGGCAGCCCGGCCTTGAGCGCCGCCTGCCGCGCCGGCGCCTGGCCGAGCCCGGCGGGAAGCACGCAGCCCATATAGATGCGCTCGACATCCTCGCCGTCCACCCCCGCGCGCTCGACCGCCGCCCTGACCGCGGTCGCGCCCAGATCGGTCGCCGACGCGCCCGCGAGGCTGCCCTGGAACGAGCCCATCGGGGTGCGGGCATAGGACAGGATGACGACGGGATCGGCGTTCATGGCGTGGGCTCCGGTGGATGTGCTGCCGCTGATCTAGGGTCCAAACTCAATTAGAACAGGGTCGTGACGGAGCGGATTTTGGCGCCAGGCTAGGAGCAAGGAGGGAGCGATGCCATAGCATCGTGACCGACGCGCAACGCCGCATGGCACCAAAAGCCGCCCGCCGCCGGAGGCGGTCGCCCGTGGAAGACCGCCGAGCGTCGTCGCTTGCTTGCGCGTAGCTTCGGCTACGCGACTGCGCTGCGCTCCTTGTCGGCGGTCTTCCACGGGCGATCACGATCCCTGTTCTAATTGAGTTTGGACCCTAGTGTCGATCGCGACCAAGTCGAGTCCGGCGCCTTGGGTTTGGACCCTAGGCCACCCGCGGCCTCTGCGCCAACGCCGCATCGCAGGCGAGCCTGTCGGCGCGCTCGTTGTCGGGATGGCCGTTGTGACCGCGCACCCACACCCATTCGATGCGGTGGGGCTTCGCCGCCGCCCATAGCGCCTGCCACAGATCGGCGTTCTTGACCGGCTTCTTGTCGGCGGTGCGCCAGCTGTTCTTCAGCCAGCCGTGCATCCACTTGGTCATGCCGTCCATCACATAGCGGCTGTCGGTGGAAAGCGTCACGCGGCACGGCTTCTTGAGCGCGCCCAGCGCCTCGATGACCGCCGTCATCTCCATGCGGTTGTTGGTGGTCAGCGCCTCGCCGCCGGACAGTTCCTTCTCGCGCGCGCCCGACCGGATGATCGCGCCCCAGCCGCCCGGTCCCGGATTGCCCTTGCACGCGCCATCGGTGGCGATCTCGACATGGGGAAGCTCGGTCATGCGAAGCAGCCCGGATTGGCGCGATACCATTCCAGCCGCCGCAGATAGGCGACCGGATCCTTCCGGGTGACGAGCGCGTCGGCGGGGGTGTTCAGCCAATCCCAGGCGCGGGTCAGCAGGAAGCGGATGCAGGCGCCGCGCGCGAGTATCGGCAGCGCCGCGCGCTCCTCGCTGCTCAGCCCGAAGGCGGAAGCGTAGCCGCCCAGGATATTCGCGCCCACGCCGGCGTCTACCGGCGCGCCGGTCGCGTCGAACGCCCAGGCGGAATGGGTGACGGCCAGATCATAGGCGCGAATGTCGGTGCAGGCGAAATAGAAGTCGATCAGCCCGCTCACGCTGTCGCCGCGCACCAGCACATTGTCGGGGAACAGATCGGCATGGATCGTGCCGGTGGGGAGCGAGCGCGGCCAATCGCGCTCCACATCGTCCAATGCGGCCGAGATCGTGGCGAACAGGTCCGGCGCGATTTGGTCCAGATCGCCGCTGCAGCGGTTGAGCAGCGGCCGCCAGGCATCGACGCCCAGCCCATTGGGCCGCGTCGGCGTGAAGTCGCGGAGCGCCGCGTGCATCGCACCCAGCGCGCGGCCCGCGCTTGCCGCCTGCCTTGGGGTCGGGTGCGACAGCGACACGCCCGGCAGGAATTCGATCAGGCACGCGGGGCGCCCCTCGACCGTCTGCACCTGCACGCCCGCCCGATCGGGGATCGCACGCGGCACCGGGTTGCCGCGCTCCGCCAGATGATCGAGCAGCGCAAGGAAGAAGGGCAGGTCGCCCGCATCGACGCGCTTTTCGTACAGCGTCAGGATGAAGCGCGCCCGGGTCGTGTCGACCAGATAGTTGCTGTTCTCGACACCCTCGGCGATGCCCTTGGCGCTGACCAGTTCGCCGACATCGTAGCGCGCCAGCAACGCTTCGAGCGCCTCCGCCGAGACGTGGGTATAAACCGCCATCCCGCTTCGCTCAGGCGGCTTCGAGGCCGCGGGGGAGCTTGAACGCCATGTTCTCGGCCATCATCTCGACTTCGCGCTCGGTCACCTCGAAGCGCGTGGCGAGATGGTCGACGACCTCGCGCACCAGCAGTTCAGGGGCGGAGGCGCCCGCGGTGATGCCCACCGTGCCGACGCCGCGCAGCCAGTCGAAATCGATGTCGGCGGCGCGCTGGATCAGCCTGGCGTCGGTGCCCTGCCGCTCGGCGACCTCGACCAGGCGGACCGAATTGGACGAATTGGGCGCGCCGATCACCAGCACCAGATCGACCGAAGAGGCGATCGCCTTGACCGCGGTCTGGCGGTTCGAGGTGGCGTAGCAGATATCCTCGCCGCGCGGCGCCTGGATGCTTGGGAAGCGCGTCTGCAACGTGCGGACGATGGCGGCGGTGTCGTCGACCGACAGCGTCGTCTGCGTCAGAAAGGCGAGATTGTCCGGATCGGCGGGCGAAAGCGCAGCGACATCGGCCTCGGTCTCGATCAGCGTCATCGATCCTTCGGGCACCTGGCCGAAGGTGCCGATCACCTCGGGATGACCCCTATGGCCGATGAAGACGATGTGCCGCCCCGCCGCGACCAGCCGCTCGGCCTGACGATGGACCTTGCTGACCAGCGGGCAGGTGGCGTCGAGATAGTTGAGGCCGCGCTCGGCCGCCTTGTGCGGCACCGCCTTTGGCACGCCGTGCGCGGAGAACACCACCGGCACGCCGTCCGGCACGTCGTCCAGCTCCTCGACGAACACCGCGCCCTTGGCCTTCAGATCGTCGACGACATAGCGGTTGTGGACGATCTCGTGCCGCACATAGACCGGCGCGCCATATTTCTCGATCGCCAGCTCGACGATGCGGATCGCCCGGTCGACGCCGGCGCAGAAACCCCGCGGCGCGGCGATCAGCAGTTCGAGCACGGGCTTGGCGGCGGCTTGGGCGTTCATGCGCCCGCCCATACGCGATTGCTTGCGCGCGCGGAACCCGGACCCTAAAGCATCGCCCATCTTTTTGTGCGAAGGAATTGCGTCCCCGTGCCCAGCCCCAAGATCCTCCTTTCGCTTTCGGCCGCCGCTCTCGCCCTGGCGGGCTGCGCGGGCACCGGTGACATCGTCGATGGCGGCATTACGCAGATCCGGTCCGCCTGCCCGGCCGTGGGCGTGCCGGCGGGCACCGGCGACGTGACGCTGTTCGATCCGGCGAACTCGACGCTGGCGAGCGCGATCGACGTGACCGCGACGATCACCAATGTCCGCTCGACCTGCGGCGAGGGCGGCAGCGAGATCGTCACCGGCGTGACGTTCGACGTCATCGCGCTGCGTCGCGACGTGGGCGCGGCGAGGGCGGTGACGCTCCCCTATTTCACCGCGGTGATCCAGGGCGGCAACGCCGTCGTCGCCAAGCGCACCGGCCAGGTGGTGCTGAACTTCGCCGCGGGCGAGGCGCGCGCGCAGACCTCGATCTCGGCGGGCGCGTCGGTCGATCGCGCCGCCGCCGAGCTTCCCGACGACATCGAGGAGCAGATCACCCGCAAGCGCGAGGTGGGCGATCCCGACGCGGCGATCGATCCGCTGTCGCTGCCCGCGGTGCGCCAGGCGGTGCTGCGCGCGAGCTTCGAGGTGCTCGTCGGCTTCCAGCTGACCCAGGAGCAGTTGCGCTACAACGCGACGCGGTAACAGTCCCGTCGCCCCTGCGCAGGGCACCCAGCAAAGTAATATATTGCTGGGATCCAAGGCAGGGGCCGCAGGGTTTGTGGCACACCCGGCATAACGTTCGCCGACTGAGGCCCCTGCCTGCGCAGGGGCGACGAGGATTGCGATTGACTCGCCTCCGCGCCGCAGCCAAGGCTCGCGCCAGTCGATGACGGGTCCGCCCGTCGGAGTCGCGCGGGAGAGGGTGGGTTTCGAGCCTGCCGCCGAAGGAGCAACCGCCCCGGAATCTCTCAGGCAAATGGACCGCGCGAGGCCGTTCGACGCTCTGGAAAGCGAGGCCCGGAAGGGACTCCACCGAAGGGGTAAGCCGGCTCGCCGCAAGGGCCGCGCGAAAGCTCTCAGGTTCCGTGACAGAGGGGGCAGCGCAAGCGACGGCGGATCGATCGATCCGCCCGCTTCGTTGCACCGCCACGGGAGAGTGATCGATGAGCGAGATCGTCCATAACGGCCCCACCGACGCCACCCAGGCGCGCGGGCAAGCCTATAGCGGCGACCCCGATGGCGATGCGGACGCGCCCGCCGTCCAGCACCTCCCCCTCGACGCCTGGCACCGCGCGCGAGGCGGCCGGATGGTCGAGTTCGCCGGCTATCACATGCCCGTCCAGTACGAAGGCGTGATGGCCGAGCATCTCTGGACGCGCGAGAATGCGGGGCTGTTCGACGTCAGCCATATGGGCCAGCTGCTGTTCACCGGCGAAGGCGGGGCGGACCCGGCGCGCGCGCTGGAGGCGCTGCTTCCTGGCGACATCGCCGGGCTCGGCGAAGGGCGGATGCGCTATTCGCTGCTGCTCTCCGAAGGCGGCGGCATCCTCGATGATCTGATGGTGACGCGGCGCGCCGACGGCATCTACATGGTGGTGAACGGCGCGACCAAGTATGACGATCTCGGCTGGCTGCGCGAGAATCTCGCCGACGACATCACGATCAACCATATGGACGAACAGGCGCTGCTGGCGCTGCAGGGGCCCAAGGCGGTCGATGCGCTCCAGCGTCTCGTACCCGGCGTCGCCGACCTGACCTTCATGAAGGCGGCCGCGTTCGACTGGAACGGCATCCCGCTGTGGATCAGCCGCTCGGGTTACACCGGCGAGGACGGGTTCGAGATCTCGGTTCCGGCAAGCGCCGCCGCGACGCTCGCCGACGCGCTCACCGAACAGCCGGAGGTCAAGCCGATCGGCCTCGGCGCGCGCGATTCGTTGCGGCTGGAGGCGGGGCTGCCGCTCTACGGCCACGATCTCGACGAGGACACCACGCCGGTGATGGCCGATCTCGGCTTCGCCCTCTCCAAGCGCCGCCGCGAGGAGGCGAACTTCATGGGCGCGTCACGCATCCTGCTCGAACGCGAGCAAGGGCCGGTGGTCAAGCGCGTCGGCCTGCTGGTCGAAGGCCGCCAGCCGGTGCGCGAGGGCGCGGCGGTGGTCGACGGCGACGGGAACGAGGTCGGCAAGGTCACCTCGGGCGGCCATTCGCCCAGCCTCAACGGCCCGATCGCGATGGCTTATGTCCCCGCCGCGATGGCCGCGCCCGGCGCCGCCGTCACGCTCGCCCAGCGCGGCAAGGTCCACCAGGCCATAGTCACGCCGATGCCCTTCGTTCCCCACCGCTATCACCGCTGAGGAGTCCGCCGCATGAGCCGCTACTTCACCGAAGACCATGAATGGATCGATGTCGACGGCGATACCGCCACCGTCGGCATCACCGACTATGCCCAGGGCCAGCTCGGCGACATCGTGTTCGTCGACGTGCCCGAGGAGGGCAAGGAGCTGGCCAAGGGCGACGAGGCCGCGACGGTCGAATCGGTCAAGGCCGCCTCCGACGTGTACACCCCGGCATCGGGCACGGTGATCGAGGGCAATGCCGAGCTCGCCGACCAGCCCGGCCTGGTCAACGAGGACCCCGAGGGCGACGGCTGGTTCTTCAAGCTGACGCTGAGCGACACGTCCGAGCTCGAAGAGCTGATGGACGAGACCGCCTACGCGGCGTTCGTTTCGAAGCTTTGAAGCTACTCCCTTCCCTGCAAGGGAGGGGTTGGGGGTGGGTGCGAGCGAAGCGAGCTCCCGCTGCATCCCCAAGCGCCGACAGCGGCATCGAGCCGCTGCCGCCGCTGGACCCACCCAGTGAATGACCGCAACTGGGTCGATCATGCCCCCGGCATGATCGAAAAATGCCTGGGAGGCATTTTGGGCCCAATTGCGGTCATTCACTCCCTCCCTTGCAGGGAGGGGAGAGGACATCGAATGCGCTACCTGCCCCTTACCGATCCCGATCGCCAGGCGATGCTCGCCGTCATCGGCGCGTCGTCGATCGACGATCTGTTCGTCGACGTCCCCGAAGCCGCCCGGCTCGACGGGCCGATCCACGGCCTGCCGCTGCACGCCAGCGAAATGGCGGTCGAACGCCATCTGACCAAGCTGGCGGCGAAGAACCTCGCGGCCGGCAGCGCGCCCTTCTTCCTCGGCTGCGGCGCCTATCGCCACCATGTGCCCGCCTCGGTCGACCACCTGATCCAGCGCGGCGAGTTCCTCACCGCCTACACGCCCTATCAGCCCGAGATCGCGCAGGGCACGCTGCAGATGCTGTTCGAGTTCCAGACGCAGGTCGCGCGCCTGCTCGGCACCGATGTGGCGAACGCATCCATGTATGACGGCTCGACCGCCTGCTGGGAGGCGATCGGCATGGCGCGGCGGATCACCAAGCGGGCGAAGGCGATCCTCTCCTCGGGCCTGCACCCGCACTACGTCTCGGTCGCGAAGACGATGGCGAAGTTCACCGGCGACGTGCTGGAGACCGCCGCGCCGACGCTGGACCCCGAGCCCGATCACGCCCGGCTGCTCGATCTGATCGACGGCGACACCAGCTGCGTCGTCGTCCAGTTCCCCGACATCCTCGGCCGGATCGGCGACCTGTCCGAGCTTGCCGCGCGCTGCGCCGCCAACAAGGCGCTGCTGATCGCGGTCGTCACCGAACCCGTCGCCTTGGGCGCGCTCAGATCGCCCGGTGAGATGGGCGCGGACATCGTCGTCGGCGAAGGCCAGTCGATCGGCGTCGGCCTCCAGTTCGGCGGGCCCTATGTCGGCCTGTTCGGGGCGAAGGAAAAGTATGTCCGCCAGATGCCCGGCCGGCTGTGCGGGGAGACGGTCGACGCGGAAGGGAAGCGCGGCTTCGTGCTGACGCTGTCCACGCGCGAACAGCATATCCGCCGCGAAAAGGCGACGTCGAACATCTGCACCAATTCAGGGCTTTGCGCGCTGGCCTTCTCGATCCACATGACCTTGCTCGGCGAGCGCGGCCTGCGCGATCTCGCCGCGCTCAACCATGCCGGCGCGGTCGCGGCGGCGGAGCGGCTGGCGAAGGTGCCCGGCGTCGAGCTGGTCAACACCGGCTTCTTCAACGAATTCACGCTGAAGCTGCCGCACGAGGCGCGCCCGGTGGTGCGGACGCTGGCCGATCGCGGCATCCTCGCCGGCGTTTCGCTCGGCCGGCTCTATCCGGACGAGGCGGACCTCGCGGGCGGTCTTGTCGTCGCCGTCACCGAAACCACCACGCCGGAGGACGTCGAGACCTTCGCCTCCACGCTCGAGGAGGTGCTGGCATGAGCATCAACCGGAGCGGGTGGAAGCCCGAAATGAGCCAGGTGGGCGCGAGCGACACCGCCACCTTCACAGGCAACCGCGCGCTGATGCTGGAGGAGCCGCTGATCTTCGAGATCGGCAGCACTGAGACGACGGGCGTCGATTTCGATCCGATCCTCCCCGGTACGGGGAGGGGGACCGCCGGCGAAGCCGGTGGTGGAGGGGGGGCAACCACAAGCGACTCGCTTGCGGCCAGCCCCCTCCACCGTCCTTCGGACGGTCCCCCTCCCCGTGCCGGGGAGGATCGCCTCGGCGACCTTTCCCGCACCGCGCCCATCGGCCTCCCGGGCCTCTCCGAGCCCGAAGCGGTGCGCCACTACACCCGGCTCAGCCGGCAGAACTACGCCATCGACCTCGGCCTGTTCCCGCTCGGATCGTGCACGATGAAGCACAATCCGCGCCTTAACGAGCGGATGGCGCGGCTGCCTGGGTTCGCCGACATCCATCCGCTCCAGCCGGTCGACACCGTCCAGGGCGCGCTCGGCGTCATCAACGAGCTGGCGGTCTGGCTGATCGAGCTGACCGGCATGTACGGCGTGGCGATGACGCCGAAGGCCGGCGCCCACGGGGAATTGTGCGGCATCCTGTGCATCCGGGCGGCGTTGGAGGCGCGGGGCGATCCCCGTTCGGTGATCCTCGTCCCCGAAAGCGCCCACGGCACCAACCCCGCCACCGCCGCCTTCGCCGGCTACAAGGTGGAGGATATCCCCGCGACGCCCGACGGCCGCGTCGACCTGGAGGCGCTGAAGGCGCGGCTGGGCCCCGACGTTGCGGGCGTGATGATCACCAATCCCAACACCTGCGGCCTGTTCGAGCGCGACATGAAGGCGATCTCCGACGCGGTGCACGCGGCGGGCGGCTATGTCTATTGCGACGGGGCGAACTTCAACGCCATCGTCGGCCGCGTCCGCCCCGGCGATCTCGGCATCGATGCGATGCACATCAACCTGCACAAGACGTTCAGCACGCCGCACGGCGGCGGCGGGCCCGGCTCCGGCCCGGTGGTGCTGTCTGAGGCGCTGGCGCCCTATGGCCCGCTGCCCTTCACCGAGCGCCATGCCGATCGCCATATCACGCTGGTGGAGGAAGAGACCGTCGGAGACCGGCATCCGCACAGCTTCGGCCGCATGTCCGCCTTCCACGGCCAGATGGGCATGTTCACCCGCGCGCTCGCCTACATCCTGAGCCACGGCGCGGACGGGCTGCGCCAGGTGGCGGAGGACGCGGTGCTCAACGCCAACTATGTGCTGAGGAGCCTCGACAAGACGCTCGACGCGCCGTTCGCGCATTCGGGCCCGTGCATGCATGAGGCGCTGTTCAGCGACAATGGCCTGCCCGAAGGCTTCTCCACCATCGACATCGCCAAGGCGCTGATCGACGAGGGCTATCATCCGATGACGATGTATTTCCCGCTCGTCGTCCACGGCGCGATGCTGGTCGAGCCGACCGAGACCGAGAGCAAGGCGGCGCTCGACCAGTTCATCGGCGCGCTCAGGTCGGTGGCGGAACGCGCCAAGGCGGGCGACTCCTCGCTCAAGTCCGCCCCCCACTTCGCCCCCCGCCGCCGCCTCGACGAGACGCTGGCGGCGAGGAAGCCGGTGCTCGTGTGGAAGGAGCCCGAGGCGGCGAAGGCGGCGGAGTGAGCGACCCGCGCCGCCACGCGCCGGCGACCTCGCGCAACCGCGATCCGATCCTGGCGGTGCTGCGCGACGCGCTGCCGGCGTCGGGCGTGGTGCTGGAGATCGCCAGCGGATCGGGCGAGCACGCCGCCCATTTCGCGCCGGCGCTGCCCGGCATCGTCTGGCAGCCGAGCGACCCCGATGCGGCGGCGCGCGAATCGACCGCCGCCTGGACGGCAGGGATCGCCAATGTCCGCGCGCCGCTCGCGCTCGACGCGGCATCGGCCGATTGGCCGGTCGCCGCGGCCGACGCGCTGGTCTGCATCAACATGATCCACATCGCGCCATGGGCGGCGTGCGAGGGGCTGATGGCCGGCGCAGGGCGCATCCTGCAGCCGTGCGCGCCGCTGGTCCTCTACGGCCCGTTCCGCCGCGCCGAAGTGCTGACCGCGCCCTCCAACGAGACGTTCGACGCCTCGCTCAAGGCGCGCGATCCCTCTTGGGGCCTGCGCGATCTGGAAGCGGTGTCCGCGCTCGCCGCCGTTCACGGCCTGCGCTTCGATCGCGCGGTGGAGATGCCGGCCAACAACCTCAGCCTCATCTATCGCCGCTAGGTCCGTCCCGTGCGGGCGGGGTCTCCCACGTCGCCCCTGCGAAGGCAGGGGCCTCAATCGGCATATGCGACGGCGGATGTGCCACAAACCCAGAGGCCCCTGCCTCCGCAGGGGCGACGAGTCCTAGACAGAACACACCCCTAATCCACCGCCACCGGCGTCTCGGCGCGGCGCAGGCGGTGCTCGCGCCAGACGATGTAGAGGCCGCTCGCGACGATGATCGGCGCGCCCAGCCAGGTCAGCGGCGCCGGCAGCGCCCCGAACAGCAGCCAGCCGAACGCCGCCGCCCAGATCAGGCTGGTATAGTCCATCGGCAGCACCACCGCGACGGGCGCGAGCCTCAGCGCGCCGGTCAGCGCGAGCTGGCCGATGCCCCCCGCCACCCCCATCGCGATCAGCAGCCCCCAGGTCGCCGCGTCATGCCCCTGCGCGAAGAAGGGGAAGGCGATGCCCAGCGGCACCAGCGAGGTGACGGTGAACCAGAAGACGATGGTCGGCGCGCGCTCGGTCCGGCCCAGGTCGCGGATCAGGATCGTCACCGTCGCGGTCAGGATCGCGCCGGTCAGCGCCACCGCCGCGCCCGCCAGCGGGACGTGATTTCCGCCCGGCTGCAGCACGATCACCACGCCAATGAAGCCAGCGATCACCGCGCCCCAGCGATGCGCGCCGGTCGTTTCCTTGAGCACAACGGCGGACAGGATCGTCGCGAAGATCGGCACGGTGAAGCCGAACGTCGTCGCCTCGGCCAGCGGCAGCAGCAGCACCGCCCAGAAGTTGAAGATCATGCCGGTCAGGCCGATCGCCATCCGCCTGACATGCGCCACCGGCCGCGCGGTCCTCAGCGTGCCGACGCCCCCCGTCGCCAGCACCCAGCCGAGCACCAGCGGCGCCGCGATCGCCTGCCGCCAGAACACGATCTCCCCCAGATTGGCGCCCTTCGCCTCGGCCAGCTTGGCGGCGGCAAACATCACCGCCAGCGCCAGCACCGCCACCAGGCGCAGCGCTATTCCGGCGAGGGGGCGACTATCCGGGCTTGGCACCCGGCGCTGATAGTCGCGGGATCCAGGTTCGGCCAGACGACAGTCGCGCAATTTATCGCATGCAGGAACTGCGCTTTCGTGCGGAATGACGGCGAGATGGCGCGGCAGACCGGCGCCCGGGATGCGAGGTGACAACGGTGAACGTGAGCTCGATCACGGTACCGGACGGCAAATTGTCCGGGCATTTGACGTTGATCATTTCATGCCTTTCGAAACGCTCGCTTACGCGAGAATTCGTTCGGCTTAGCCGTCTTGAGCGGCATCTGAAATTAGAGGCACGTCCATTATGGATATAGAGTTTGATCCATAGCGGACATGTCGTTCCTTCTTATGAACAAAGAAAGAACATAAGAAGTTCTTGATATGGCCTTCCGTCTGCTCATTTCCGGCCCGAAAGCGTGCTTCCCGAGGCCGGAATTTCGCTTCGCACGAATTAGCTATGACGTGATGACCCCCGTTGCAGCCAAAGGCGTTCTCGAGGCGATACATCTGAAACCCTCGATCAACTGGATCGTCCAACGGATTCGCCCGCTGATGCCCATCCGGATGACCGACGTGGCGGCCGTGTCCCGCCGGGAGGCGAAGGAACTGGGCGGGCTGGATCACATGAATGTCGATGGCCGAATTCTCGTAGATGTCGCGTATCTTATCGAAGCGCGGTTCGAACTGACGGCGCTCGCGCGCGATGACGAGACGACGGCGGCGCATTCCGCCATGTTTCAGCGGAGGTGCAAGCGCGGCGGCTACATCCCCCCATTTCTGGGCATGCCCGGCTTTTCCTCCACCATCCGGCTTCTGGAGCGAGATGAGGGTCTGCCGATTTCCGTCGGCATACCGGACGAGCTGGATCTGGGCTGGATGATCTACGATGTCGCGCCGGTGGAGGGGGGGACCCCGCGCTTCTTCCGAGCAGAAATCAAGAACGGCGTCCTCGACGTGCCCCCTGCCCATAGCCCCGACATTCGCGCTTGACCGCTATTTGACCGATGACGCGGTCGGCGAACGGCGTTAAGCGCCCGCCATGATCAAGCGCGCACTCTCCGTCACCCGCGAGGACGATTTCGCCCAATGGTATCAGACCGTCATCGCCGAGGCCGACATGGCCGAGGAATCGGGGGTGCGCGGCTGCATGGTGATCCGACCCTGGGGCTACGGCATCTGGGAACGGATGCAGCGCCTGCTCGACGATCGGATCAAGGCGGCGGGGCATGAGAATTGCTATTTCCCGTTGTTCATCCCGCTTTCCTATTTCGAGAAGGAGGCGGAGCATGTCGAGGGCTTCGCCAAGGAGATGGCGGTCGTCACCCACCACCGGCTGATCGCCGACGGCAAGGGCGGGCTGATGCCCGATCCCTCCGCCAAGCTCGAGGAGCCGCTGGTCGTGCGCCCCACATCGGAGACCGTGATCGGCGCCGCCTTCGCGCGCTGGGTCCAGTCGTGGCGCGATCTCCCCGTCCTCATCAACCAGTGGGCGAACGTCGTCCGCTGGGAGATGCGCACGCGCATGTTCCTGCGCACCAGCGAGTTCCTCTGGCAGGAGGGCCATACCGCGCACGCGAGCGAGACCGAGGCGCGCGAGCACACGCTCAGGATGCTCGAAGTCTATCGCAGCTTCGCCGAGGAGGATCTGGGCCTTCCCGTCGTGGCGGGCGAGAAACCCGAGCATGAGCGTTTCCCCGGTGCGGTCGCGACCTATTCGATCGAGGCGATGATGCAGGACGGCAAGGCGCTGCAGGCCGGCACCAGCCATTTCCTCGGCACCAATTTCTCGGAGGCGCAGGGCATCCGCTTCCAGAACGCCGAAGGCCAGTTGGAACTTGCGCAGACGACCAGCTGGGGCGTCTCCACTCGCATGATCGGCGGCGTCATCATGGTGCATGGCGACGATGACGGCCTGCGCGTGCCGCCGCGCATCGCGCCGCACCAGATCGTCATCGTGCCGATGCTGCGCGACGCGCCCGAGGACGCCGCGATCGTCGATTATTGCGACAAGCTCGCCGGCGTGCTGCGCGGCCTGCACGCGTTCGGCGAGCCCGTCCGCGTGCTGTTCGACAAGCGCGCGGTCAAGGCAGCGCCCAAGCGCTGGGGCTGGGTCAAGAAGGGCGCGCCGATCATCGTCGAGGTCGGCGGGCGCGACGTCGCCGGTGGCAACGTCTCGGTGGTCCGCCGCGACCGGCTGTACCGTGAGGATGGCAAGCTCGACAGCGCGATCGTCGCGCAGGCGGATTTCGTCGCCGATGCGGCGGAGATGCTGGTCGAGATCCAGCACGGGCTGTTCGCCGAGGCCAAGGCTCGGCTGGAGGCGAACATCACCCGCGGCGTCACCGATTTCACGGGAATCGAAGCGGCGTTCGCCGAGGGGAACAAGGCCCCCGGCTGGGTCGAGATCGCCTGGTCGCGCCCCACCGGCGCGGCGCTCGACGCGGTGGTCGAGCGGCTGAAGGATTTGAAGCTTACGATGCGCAACGCCCCGCTAGACGGCGGCCCGGTCGAAGGCGCCTGCCCGCTCACCGGCGAACCCGCGGTGGAACGCATCCTGATCGGGCGGTCCTACTAAATCCTCCCTCGCGAAGCGGGGGAGGGGGACCGCCAGCCGACGGCTGGTGGTGGAGGGGGCTCGCCGCGAGTGCTCCGCATTTCCCCTCCACCAGCCTTCGGCTGGTCCCCCTCCCCAGACAATCTGGGAAGGATTTGAACTCCGCTGCCATTCATGCGTAATTCTCCCACCCTTTGGGAGACACATCATGCGCCGCATCACCCTCTTCGCAGCCGCGCTCGCCGTCGCCGCCCCGGCGATCGCGCATCACGGGTGGAGCTCGTACGACGAATCGAAGCCGATCACCCTCACCGGCACGCTGACCAGCGTCAGCTGGGCCAATCCGCACGGCAGCGCCACCATGCGCTGGCAGGGCAAGAGCTGGGACGTGATCCTCGCCCCCACGTCGCGGATGGACGCGCGCGGGCTGACCGAGGCGATGATCGCGCCCGGCCAGCGGATCAGCATGACCGGCTATGCCCGCCGCGACGGGACGCCTGAGATGCGGATCGAGCGCGTCACCGCCGCCGGAAAGACCGTCGAGCTGCGCTGATCGCGTGGAGGCGATTGCCATCTGGCTCGACGCGGCGGGGCTGCGCGCCTTCGCCGGCGGCGCGAACTATCCCTGGATCAATAGCATCCACCTGCTCGGGCTGGTGATGTTGGTCGGCGCGATCGGCATGGTCGATCTGCGGATCGCCGGCGCGTGGCGCGGGCTGCCGATGGCCGCGCTGTCGCGCGCGCTGACGCCCGTCGCGATCGTCGGCCTCGTCATCCTCGCCGCCAGCGGATTGCTCCTGTTCGCCGCCGACGGCGTCGCGCTGGCGCGATCCGACACCTTCCAGCGAAAGCTTGTGCTGATCGCCCTCGCGCTCGCCAACGCCGTCGCCTTCCGCTGGATCTGGCGGCGCGGGATGGGCGACTGGGGCGACGTCGCGCCCACGCCCGCGCGGATCATGGCGGCGGCATCGGTGCTGCTGTGGCTCGCTATCGGCCTCCAGGGGCGGCTGATCGCCTATAGCTGAGCGGCTTGCGGGTGAGGGCGGCGTGCGCGACAACCGGCGCATGAAAGCCCTCTTCACGCTCGCCGCCATGCCGCTCCTCACCGCCGCCGCGTCGGGCGATCCGGTGGAGGCGGTGTCGGAGCGCGAATTGCGCGCCGGCGTCGAACGCCTGGTCGGCTTCGGCACGCGCCACACGCTGTCCAGCCAGACCGACGCCAGACGCGGCATCGGCGCCGCGCGGCGCTGGGCGGAGGCGCGTTTCCGCAGGATATCGAAGGATTGCCGCGGCTGCCTTCAGATCGCGCTCCCCGAAAAGATGGTCAGCGGAGACCGTATTCCCGCACCCGTCCGGCTGGTCGATGTCGTCGCCATCCAGCGCGGGACCGAGCGGCCGGGCGAGGTCGTCATCATCCAGGGCCATATCGATTCGCGCGCGTCCGGCGCGATGGACGCGGAGAGCGACGCGCCCGGTGCCAACGACAACGCATCGGGCACTGCCGCGGTGATCGAGGCGGCGCGGGTGCTGTCTAAGCAGCGCTACCCCTCCACCATCGTCTATGCCGTGCTCTCGGGCGAGGAGCAGGGACTGTACGGCGGCGCGCTGCTCGCCGAATGGGTCAAGGCGCAGGGCTGGACGGTCAAGGCGGTGCTCAACAACGACATCATCGGCGGATCGCGCGGCAGCGACGGCAAGGTGGACGACGCCACGGTGCGCGTCTTCTCCGAAGGCCCGCGCGCCGATGCGACGCCGGAGATCACCGCGAACCAGCGGCGGCGCGGCGGCGAGAATGACAGCCCCTCGCGCAATCTGTCGCGCTTCGTCGACGTACTTGCGGACCGCGCCAAGGTGGGTCTCGACGTCCGCCAGATCTGGCGCACCGACCGCTTCGGACGCGGCGGCGACCATTTGCCGATGCTCGCGGCGGGCATTCCCGCGATCCGCCTATCGGTCGGGATCGAGGATTACGACCACCAGCATCAGGACCTCCGCACCGAAAACGGCCGCAAATATGGCGACACCATCGACGAGATGGACTTCGCCTATCTCGCCAGGGTGACCCGGCTCAACGTCGCCGCGCTCGACCATCTCGCCCGCGCGCCGATGCCACCCGCGTCCACGGTAGAAGGCGCGGTCAAACCCGACACAACGCTCGCCTGGACGGCGGTGCCGGGCGCCGCGAAATACATCGTCCGCTGGCGGGAGACCGACGCCAATCAGTGGCGGCACGCGGTCGAACTGCCCGGAACCGCGACCGGCCATGTCCTGACGGGCGTGCGCGTGGACGACTGGGTGTTCGGCGTGTCGTCGGTGTCGGGGGAGGGGGTGGAGAGCCCGGTGGCATCAGCCGTGCCGGGCGGGGCGTTTGCACCCATCAACCCCTGAACTTCCTTACCAAGCCGTCACCCCGGACTTGTTCCGGGGTCCATCTCTCCACCCTGCAAGGGCGCGCTTGGGGCGCGATGGATGCCGGAACAAGCCCGGCATGACGGTTGTGGTAGAGATTCAACCCTTCACCACCACCCCCACATGCGCCTGGCCGCGCGCCTCGGCGAGCTTCACCTGCCGGTGCCGCTCGGCATAGCCCGCGCGCTGCGCCTCGTCGCGCGCGCCGTGGCAGGCGGGGCAGGCGACGCCCTCCTCGTAGAGCGGCGAGGCGCGGTCCTCGGGGCTCACCGGCATCCGGCAGGCGCGGCACAGGCTGTGGCTGCCTGGGGCGAGGCCGTGGCCCACCGCCACCCGCTCGTCGAACACGAAGCACTCGCCCCGCCAGCGGCTCTCCTCCGCCGGCACCTCCTCCAGATATTTGAGGATGCCGCCTTCGAGGTGATAGACCTCCTCGATCCCCGCGGCCTTGGCGAAGGCGGTCGCCTTTTCGCAGCGTATCCCGCCGGTGCAGAACATCGCCACCGGCCGGCCCTCCAGCTCGGCGCGGTGCGCGCGGAACCAGGCGGGAAAGTCGCGGAAGCTCTTCGTCCGCGGATCGACCGCGCCGGCGAAGCTCCCCACCGCCACCTCGTAATCGTTGCGCGTGTCGATCAGGATGGTGCGCGGATCGCCGATCAGCGCGTTCCAGTCGGCCGGCTTCACATAATGGCCCGCGCCGGTCAGCGGATCGATGCCGGGCTCGCCCATCGTCACGATCTCGCGTTTCAGCCGCACCTTCATGCGGTGGAAGGGCATCGCCGCCGCCGACGAATATTTGACCTCGAGATCGGCGCAGCCCGGAAGGCCCCGTATATGCGCCACCACCGCCTCGATCGCCTCCGCCGCGCCGGCGATCGTGCCGTTGATCCCCTCGCGCGCCAGCAGCAGCGTGCCTTTCACGCCTCGCGCCTCGCACAGGTCGAGCAGCGGCCCGCGCAGGCCGGCCGGATCGTCGAACCGCGCGAAGCGGTAGAGCGCGGCGACGCGGATCACGGCTTCGTCCACCACGCCTCGATTTCGGCCGCCTCGGCCTCGCTCAGCACCAGCCCCAGCTTCGACCGCCGCCACAGCGCATCCTCCGCGCACCGCGCCCATTCGCGGTCGCGCATCCAGCTGAGCTCAAGCGCGGTCAGCCCGCCGCCGAAGCGCTTGCCCATGCCCGCCTCGTCCGTGACGCCCTCAAGCATCTCCACCAGCAGCGATCCATAGGCGCGCGCCATCCGATCGGTGCGATCGCCCAGGAACGGCCATTTCTCGCGCGCCTGATCGATGAAATGCGCCAGATCCGGGATCATCCCGCCGGGCAGCACGCGCGCGCGGGTGTGCGGCTGGAACTCGGCGCCGAGCGGCGCGGCGATCTTCTCCACCGCCTCCTGCGCCAGGTGGCGCGCGGTGGTGATCTTGCCGCCGAATACGGAGAGCAGCGGCGGCCCGGCCTCGTCGAGTTCGAGCACATAATCGCGCGTCACCGCCTTCGCCTCGGCCTCGCCGTCGTCGTAGAGCGGCCGCACGCCCGAATAGCTCGACACCACGTCGCGCGGCGCGATCTGGCGCACGAAATGGCCGTTCACGGCATCGCACAGATAGGCGATCTCCGCGTCGCTAATCCGCGCGTCCCCCGGCGTCTCGACCGGCACGTCGGTGGTGCCGATCAGCGTGAAATCGCCGTGATAGGGAATGGCGAAGACGATCCGCCGGTCGGCGAGTTGCAGGATATAGGCGTGCTCCCCCTCGTACAGCCGCGGCACGACGATATGGCTGCCCTTGACCAGCCGCACGCCCGCCGCCGCGTCGACGCCCAGCCGCCCGACCGTCTCCGCCACCCACGGCCCCGCCGCGTTGACGATCCCGCGCGCGGTCACCTCGCGCCCGTCGGACAGCGCGGCGCGCCACACATCGCCCTCGCGCCGCGCGGAGACGAGTTCGGTCCCCACCGCGATTTCCGCGCCGTGCGCCGCCGCGTCCATCGCGTTGAGCACCGTCAGCCGCGCATCGTCCACCCAGGCATCGGCATAGACGAAGCCCGATGCGCCGCCCTTCAAGGGTTCGGAATAGGCGGTGTCGCCCGCGCGCAATCCCCGCGCGCGGGGCAGGCTGCTCCGGCCCGCGAGCGTGTCGTACAGCCACAGCCCGGCGCGGACCATCCACCAGGGGCGCACCGCATTCTCCTGCGGCAGCACGAAGGTCAGCGGGGTGACGATATGCGGCGCGGCGGTCAGCAGCCGCTCGCGCTCGACCAGCGCTTCGCGCACCAGGCCGAACTCGTAATATTCCAGATAGCGCAACCCGCCATGGATCAGCTTGGTCGATTTGGACGAGGTGGCGGAGGCGAGGTCGCCCTTCTCGACCAGCAGCACAGACAGATGGTTCAGCGCCGCCTCGCGCGCGATCGCGCAGCCGTTGATGCCGCCGCCGATGATCAGGAGGTCACAGGTCACACCTGCGCCCTAACAACTTCCGTCGCCCCTGCGAAGGCAGGGGCCGCTGGATTGTTTGCCCAATGCACTGCCACAAACGCAGCGGCCCCTGCCTTCGCAGGGGCGACGGTAAAGGGTGACGGCGTAAGCTGCAGTCCCTATCTCTTTGTCATGAAGCGAACCCCCGGCTTGCCATCCCGGCAGCAAATCCTCGATTTCATCAGCACGTCGGACACGCCCGCCGGCAAGCGCGAGATCGCGCGCGCCTTCGGCCTTTCCGGCGCGGACAAGGTGGCATTGAAGGCGCTCTTGAAGGACATGGCCGATGAAGGGCTGATCGACAGCGCTCCCGGCCGCGCCTTCCACAAGATGGGCGGGCTGCCCAAGGTGACCGTGCTGCGCGTCACCGATGTCGATGATGGCGGCACTATCTGGGCCGCGCCCGAGCGCTGGGAGGCCGAAGGCGTCCCCCAGCCGCGGCTGCGCGTGCGCGAGAAGGGGAAGAAATCTGCGCTCGGTGTCGGCGACCGCATCCTCGCCCGCACGGAGGAGGCCGGAAAGGGCTGGATCGCCCATCCGATGAAGCGGCTCGCGCGCGGCGAGGAGCTGATGCTCGGCGTGCTGCATGAGGAAGCCGGCCGGATGTGGCTGCAGGGGATCGAGAAGAAGGACCGCCGCGATCTGCCGGTCTCTGACGCGGGCGGCGCGGGGGCGGGCGACCTGGTGCTTGCGGAGAAGACCGGCCGCCCGCCGCGAATCTCCGCGCGCGTCACGCAAATTCTCGGCGATCCGATGGCGCCGCGCAGCTTCTCGCTGATCGCGATCCACAAATTGGGCATTCCCAATGTGTTCGGAGAGGATGTTCTGGCGGAAGCCGAGCGGGTGGCGAAGCTCAAAATCCTCCCCACGCGAAGCGGGGGGAGGGGGACCGCCCGCAAAGCGGGTGGTGGAGGGGGCGTGCCGCAAGAGGTGCCGCCTGAGGCCAACCCCCTCCACCAGCCTTCGGCTGGTCCCCCTCCCCGTGCCGGGGAGGATGGGCGCGAAGACCTCCGCCACCTCCCCATCGTCGCGATCGACCCCGCCGACGCGCGCGATCACGACGATGCGGTGTGGGCAGCGCCCGACGACGACCCCGCGAACAAGGGCGGGTGGAAGGCGATCGTCGCCATCGCCGACGTCTCCTTCTACGTCCGCCCCGGCTCGGCGCTCGACAAGGAAGCGCGCAAGCGCGGCAACAGCGTCTATTTCCCCGACCGCGTCGTCCCGATGCTGCCCGAGGAGCTGTCCGCGGACATCTGCTCGCTCAAGGAAGGCGAGGACCGCGCCGCGCTCGCCTGCCATATGACGATCGGCAAGGACGGCCAGATCAGGAACTGGCGCTTCACCCGCGCGGTGATCCGCGTGGCGGCGAACATCGCCTATGAGGACGCGCAGGCGATGATCGATGAATCGTCGCCCCCGCACAGGCGGGGGCCGCAGGCCGATATCGAATCGCCTGCTGCCCGCGGCCCCCGCCTGCGCGGGGGCGACGAGATATTGCAAGCCCTCCTCCCCCTCTGGGGCTGCTGGCGTGCGCTCTACAAGGCGC
Organism: Sphingomonas gilva; assembly: GCF_003515075.1. Classification (GTDB taxonomy): domain Bacteria; phylum Pseudomonadota; class Alphaproteobacteria; order Sphingomonadales; family Sphingomonadaceae; genus Sphingomonas; species Sphingomonas gilva. The sequence goes on along the minus strand of NZ_QWLV01000002.1, from coordinate 71,023 downwards.
GCGAGAAGCGCGAGCCGCTCGACCTCGACCTGCCCGAACGGCGCATCGTGCTGGACGAGAAGGGCCGCATCCTCTCGGTCGCGCCCAGGGAGCGGCTCGATGCGCACAAGCTGATCGAGGATTACATGATCGCCGCCAACGTCGCCGCGGCGAAGGCGCTGGAGGCGAAGAAGGCGCCGGTCATGTACCGCGTCCACGAGCCGCCGAGCCGCGAGAAGCTGGTCGCGCTGAAGGATTACCTCAAGACCTTCGATCTGGAGCTGGCGCTGGGCCAGGTGATCCGCCCGGCGACCTTCAACCGCGTGATCGAGCGGGTGGGCGAGGCGGACCACAAGCCGCAGGTGATGGAGCAGGTGCTGCGCACCCAGACCCAGGCCTATTACGGGCCGCAGAATCACGGCCATTTCGGGCTGGCGCTGGGCAGCTATGCGCATTTCACCTCGCCGATCCGCCGCTATGCCGATCTGATCGTCCACCGCGCGCTTGTCGGCGCGTACGGGCTGGGCGAGGGCGCGCTCTCCGCCGAGGATGCGGCGAACATGGAGCGCGTCGGCGAGATGATCTCCACCCTCGAACGCCGCGCGATGGAGGCCGAGCGCGACACGATCGACCGCTATGTCGCCGCCTATCTCTCCGAACGCGTCGGCGAGGTGGTCGAGGCGCGGATCACCGGCGTGCAGAATTTCGGCTTCTTCGCGACGGTCGAGGGCGTCGGCGGCGACGGGCTGGTGCCGGTGCGCGACCTCGGCCGCGAATATTTCCGCTTCGACGAGGCGACGCATAGCCTGACCGGGGAGGAGAGCGGCGTCGCCTTCACCATCGGCCAGCGGCTGGAGCTGCGCTTGGCCGAGGCCAATATCGTCTCCGGCGCGCTCCGCTTCGAGCTGCCCGAGGGACGCGGCGGCGCGCTGCCGCCGCCCAGGGACCGCAAGGACCGCAAGCGCCCGATCAAGCGCCGCGGCCGCCCCGCCAATATCCGCCACGATGGGAAGAAGCGCTGAATGCCCAAAGAAGCCGAAGCCACCGTCGCCCGTGCGCGCCGCCGCGTCATCCGCCACTTCACCGACGCCAACGCGACGCGTCCATCGCGCGCCACCGCCTATGAGCCGGCAAGCGGCATCGATGAGCGCCAGTTCGCCCGCCTCGTTCATCTCGGCGTGATCGAGGAGACCGGGCCCGGCCTCTACTGGTTCGATCGCGCGATGTTCGATCAGGTCGAGGGCAGGAACCGCCGCAACACCGGCATCGCCGTCGGCCTCGCCAGCGCCGTCGCGGTCGGCGCCTTCGTCTGGCTCAGGCGGCGTGCGAGGGCGGCGGCAAGCAAGGACTGACATCAGCCCTGGGGCGGAACCAGGACCGACATTATCCTTGGGGCGGACCAGGACCAACATCAGCCCTGGGGTGAAATCAGGACCGACAGTCCCCGTCGCCCCTGCGAAGGCAGGGGCCCATCCGAACAAGCCAAGGGCCTCGGCGCCGGCGGGAAGGGGAGATGGGCCCCTGCCTGCGCAGGGGCGACAGGAGACCTGATCCATAAAGATCTTCGTCAACCCTGATCCACAAAGATACCGTCACCCCGGACTTGTTCCGGGGTCCATGTCTCCGCAAGCGCCGCAGAGGCTATTCTTGCGGCACGCTCGACCCCCGGAACAAGCCTGTCCCGAGCCTGTCGAAGGATCGGGGGTGACGGGGGCTAGGGATGCACCGCGAAGCTCAGCCCCGCCTTCGCCTCCAGCCGCCCGACCAGCGGTTCGGCCATGATCCCGCCCGGCGTCCAGATGCCGCCGTTCCCTTCGACATCCTCGATCAGGCAGCGCGCGCTTTCGGCGATCATCTTGCTGGTCGATCCGTAGCCGGGATCGCGGTCGCCCTTGACGGTGACGCGCACCTCGTCGCCGCCTTCGACCTCGCCGATGAACTGGACCTCGTAGAAGCCGCTCTCGCGCTCCTCCTTCGACGGGCCTTCGCCGGGCCTGGGGCCCTTGTCGCTCGCCAGCGGGTTGAACTTCTGCAGCGCCTCGGCCGCCGCGCGGCCGACTTCGCCCAGGCCCGTGACCATCATCTCGTCATAGCGGAAGTCCTCGCCATAGGCGTGGCCGAGCAGGAAGTTGGTGCGGTGGACGTTCTTGGTGTTGATCGGCGCCATGATGAACGGCGCGACCCATTTGCCGACGCTTTCGTCGACATGCGGCAGCATCCCCATCGGCTGGGCGGGGCCGTCGAAGCCGGGGGTGAGCGCGAACGGGTCGGTCAGCAGCTTGACCAGCGAAGGGTTGCGCGCGGCGGCGGCCATCGTCGCCTTGAGGCTCGCCGCGGTGCCGCCGGAAAAGCCGCCCTGCATCGCCATCACCCGGCCCTTGACCCGCGCGGCGGGCTTGCCGTGGCGCTCGCGCGCGACCTGCTGGAGCTTCCACACGCCGAGATCGAAGGGGATCGAATCGAAGCCGCAGGAAAAGACGATGCGCGCGCCCGATGCGGTGGCCGCGCCCTCATGCGCGTCGATCATCTCGCGCATCCAGGCGGGCTCGCCGCACAGATCGACATAGGCCGTGCCCGACGCGGCGCAGGCGGCGACGAGATCGCTGCCGTAGAGCTGGTAGGGGCCGACCGTGGAGATGACGACCTTTGCCCGCTCGACCATCGCCCTGAGGCTGGCGGGATCGTCGGCGTTGGCGGTGATCAGCGGAGTCCCGGCCGGCGCGCCGACAGACGCGCGCACCTCCTGCAATTTGGAGAGGGAGCGCCCGCCCATCGCCCAGTTGGTCGCGCCCGATCGCGCGAGATACTCGGCGACGAGGCGCCCGGTGAAGCCGGTCGCGCCGTAGACGATGATGTCGAAATCGCTCACTGGTCATCCTCCGTCACCCCGGACTCGTTCCGGGGTCCATCTCGCCATTTGCGAGAGCGTAGCTTGGGGCACGATGGATGCCGGAACAAGTCCGGCATGACGGATGTGAGACCTACGCCGCCTCCGCGCCGAACTGCAGTTGCGCCAGCCGGGCGTAGAGCCCTCCCGCGGCGCTCAGGCTGGCGTGGTCGCCCTGTTCGACGATGCGGCCCTCGTCCATCACGATGATGCGTCCGGCGGCGCGCACCGTCGCCAGCCGGTGGGCGATAACGATCGTGGTGCGGCCCTCCATCAGCCGCTCGAGCGCCGCCTGCACCAGCCGCTCGCTCTCGGCGTCCAATGCGCTGGTCGCCTCGTCGAGCAGCAGGATCGGCGCGTCGCGCAAAAGCGCACGGGCAATCGCAAGTCGCTGCCGCTGCCCCCCCGACAGCCGCGCGCCGCCTTCGCCCATGAAGGTGTCGAGCCCTTGGGGCAGCTTCCTCAGGAACTCGGCGGCGTTGGCCGCCTCCGCGGCGTCCCACAGCCGATCATCGCTCGCGTCCCATTCGCCGTAGCGCAGATTGTCGCGTGCTGACGCGGCGAAGATCACCGTCTCCTGAGGGACCATCGCGATGCGCGCGCGCACCTCGGCGGGATCGGCGTCGCGCAGCGGCACGCCATCGACGCTGACCACGCCTGCCTGCGGATCGTAGAAGCGCTGGACGAGCTGGAACAAGGTCGACTTGCCCGCGCCCGATGGGCCGACCACCGCGACGGTCTCGCCCGGCGCGACCTCCAGGCTGAAATCGACCAGCGCGGAGACCTCGGGCCGCGTCGGGTAGCGGAAGGCGACATGATCGAAGCTGACGCGGCCGAGCGGCGGCTGGGAGAGGGGAACCGGATTGGCCGGCGCGGCGATGCCGGGCTGCTCGGCGAGCAGTTCGGCCAGCCGCCCGGCAGCGCCCGCACCGCGCAGCAGGTCCGAATAGACCTCGGTTAGCGCGCCGAACGCACCTGCGACCAGCGCCCCCGTCAACAGGAACGCGCCGATCGTGCCGCCCGACAGGTCGCCCTGCGACACCTGCAGCGCGCCTTCCCACATGACGAAGGTGATCGCGCTGAAGATCAGCGTGATGACCACCCCAGTCATCATCGCCCGCAGCCGGATCCGCCGCCGCGCGGTGACGAAGGCGCTGCCGACCGCATCGGCGAAGCGGCGCGTCTCGCGTCCCTCCTGGCCGAACGCCTGGACGACCTTCATCGCACCCAGCACCTCGTCCACCATCGCGCCGACATCGGCGATGCGATCCTGGCTCTGCCGGCCCATGTCGCGCAGCTTGCGGCCGATCACGACGATCGGCACGATGACCAGCGGAATGCCGATCAGCAGCCGCGCAGCGAGACCGGGCGCGAGCGCGAACAAGTAGATCACGCCGCCCACGCCCATGACGACGTTGCGCAGCGCGATCGACATGGTCGAGCCTACCACCTGCTCGATCACCGATGTGTCGGCGGTCAGCCGGCTGGCGATCTCACCGGGCCGATTCTCCTCGAAATAGGAGGGGCTGAGGCGCAGCAGATTGGCCTGCACCGCGGCGCGGACATCCGCCACCACCCGCTCGCCCAGCCAGGAGACGAAGTAGAAGCGCAGCGCGGTCGCGATCGCCAGCACGACGACGATCAGCAGCAGATAGTGGAACCAGCGGCTGATATCGCCGTCTTCGCCGGCAAAACCGCGATCGATCACCAGCCTGACGCCGTTGGGGATGGCCAGCGTCGCCGCGGCGGCGACCAGCAGCGCCAGCCCGGCCGCGGCGATGCGCCCCGGATAGCGGATGGCGAAGCGCCAGACCATGCGAAGATTGCCGAGCTTGCGTGACGGCGGGGCGGCGGATTCTGCCATGAACGCGCGCCTAGCAGGGTCTTCACCATCCCTCAATGCGACCGATGGCATCGATGGTGCGTTGCACAAGCTGACGATTCGAGACTAGAGTATGTGAAACCGGTATCAGGGGCATGCCGCCATTAGGAATTTGAATGCTTTACAATGCCTATGAAATGCAGCGCTCGATGCTCGCGGGGGCGAGCGCGATGGCCAATATCGGCGTAGGACTGCTCCAGAACCCGGCCAATCCCTTCGCCTATTTCGGCGGCGGGACGATCATCGCATCGGCGCTTGACGTGTTCGCCCATGCCGCGGCCCCGCGCGGCAAGCCGGCTTTCGGGCTCGGCTTCACCACCATCGGCGGCCGCCAGATCGCGGTGAGCGAGGAGATCGTGTTGCAAAAGCCGTTCGGCCAATTGAAGCATTTCAAGCGCGAAGGGGTGAGGGGCGGGCCGCGCCTGCTGATCGTAGCCCCCATGTCCGGCCATTTCGCCACGCTGCTGCGCGGCACGGTGGAGCGGATGCTGCCCTTCGCCGATGTCTACATCACCGACTGGCGAGATGCGCGCAACGTGCCGCTTTCCGAAGGCCGTTTCGACCTCGACGATTATATCGACTATGTGATCGAGTTCCTGGAGACGGTCGGTCCCGGCGCGCACATGCTGGCGGTGTGCCAGCCGTCTGTGCCCTGTTACGCGGCGGTGGCGCTGATGAACGCCGACGATCATCCCGCGACCCCGCGCACGCTGACGATGATGGGCGGACCCGTCGACACGCGCGAAGCGCCGACCGCGGTGAACACGCTGGCGACGCAGCGGCCGCACAGCTGGTTCGAGCAGAACGCGATCGTCACCGTGCCGATGATGTATCCCGGGGCGGGACGGAAGGTCTATCCGGGCTTCCTCCAGCTTGCCGGCTTCATGTCGATGAACCTGGGCAACCACATGATCTCGCACTGGGAGATGTTCAAGCATCTCGTCACCGGCGACGGCGACAGTGCCGAGGCGACCAAGGATTTCTACGACGAGTATCGCGCGGTGTGCGACATGACCGCGGAATTCTACCTGCAGACGGTCGAGGTGGTGTTCCAGACCCATGCGCTGCCGGAAGGCAAGATGACGCACCGCGGCCGCCGCGTCGATCCGGCGGCGATCACCAAAACGGCGCTGTTGGCGATCGAGGGAGAGCGCGACGATATTTCGGGCATCGGCCAGACCAAGGCGGGGCTGACCATCGCGACCAACCTGCCCGCGAAGATGAAGAAATACCACCTCGCCAAGGGGGCGGGGCATTACGGCATCTTCAACGGCAGCAGGTGGCGGACGAAGATCGCGCCGGTGCTGGAGGAATGGATCACCGCGCACGAAAGGTGAGTCGACGGGAGCTGGTCATGCGCACGGTTGCGATTTCGATCCTTGCTGCGGCGATGCTGAACTCGCCCGCCTCGGCCCAGATTTCAGGCGGTGGCAGCCCCAGCTCGCTGCCCGCCGGTTCGAGCCTCGGCCGCCAGCTTGGCCAGATCAATGACGGCATCGGTGATGGCCGCCGCCATGCCCAGCTGTCGCGAGACGAGGCCAAGGCGCTGCGGCGCGAGGAAGCCATGATCCGCACGCTGGAAGAACGCTATGCGCGTGACGGCCTGTCGGACTCCGAAAAGGCCGAGCTCAGGACGCGCCTGGAGGTCCTCCGGAATGAGGTGAACATGAAGCGCGCCGGACGAACCGAGTAGCATCAATCCCAGTTCACCCGCACCGTCCACCACATCAGCCACGCCGCCGCGATCCACAGCGCGATCATCATCGCCAAGCCCAGTTTCGAAGTGGGCCGTTCGCTCGCCGCTTCAGCGGCCGCCCGGTGGCGGGCGTACTGGGCTTCGGGGATCATGCGGCGAAACAGCCATAGGCCGGCGGGGATGATGACGGCATCGTCGATCAGCCCCAGCACGGGGATGAAATCCGGGATCAGATCGATCGGCGACAGCGCATAGGCGGCTACGAGCAGGCCGACGATGCGCGCGGACCAGGGCGTAGCCGGATCGCGGATCGCCAGCCAGACGGCTTGCGCCTCGACGCGCAGCCGGTGGGTGAGGGTAGGGGCCATGTCACGGCCATCCTCCGCCCGCCGGCCGGCGTCAACCGGCGTCAGAGCGTCACCTCGGCATGTCGCCCGGCCTCGTCGGGATCGATCGTCTGGCCGGTGAGCATCTTGAACTTGCCCTTGAGCGACTGGTCACCTTCCCAGATCTCCGCGTCCTTCAGGTCGAAGCGCAGCATCATCAGATTGGGATCGTCGCGCCCGCCATCGAACCAGGCTTCGGTGATGTTGGACCAATATTTGTCCTTGATCGCCTCGCTGGTCTCCTCGGTCAACGTGCCGTGGATGCAGGCGAAGATCTCGTGCCCCTTGGAGACGAACTGCGCCATCGCCTCGCCGCCCCTGGCGACGCGATTGTCGCGGTTGCAATAGAACCAGAATTGGCCGCGCGCGTCTTCGTCCAGTTGCGCAGTCATCGGCTCGCGGTGATCGTGGCTGCCGATCAGGCCGATCATCACGAAGGGGCTCTTGCCCATTTCCTTCCACATCCGCGCGCGGACTTCGGCGTCCTGTTCCTGCTGAGCCTGCATGTCCATTTCTCCGTTGCTGGGGTTGCGGAGAGAACGGCTGGCGCGGCGAGAGTTTCCGTCGATCAGCGCCGGTTGAGCGCCGCGGCGGCGCCGATCAGCTCGAGATCGCTGCTGGAGACGACCGAGACCGGCACGCTCGCCAGCTGGCGGCGGAAAACCCCCTTGTCTTCCAGCCGCCGGCGGAAGGCGGGCGCGGCCAGTTGCGCCTGAAGCGCGCGCGCGATCGGGCCGGTGAGGTAGACGCCCTGCCAGGCGGTGAAAGCGAGCGCGAGATCGCCGACATAAGCGCCCAGATACTCGACGAACATCGCCGTCGTGCGGCTGGCGGTCTCGTCGCCGGCATTGCGGCGGGTCACTTCCTCAGCTTTGTCCACTGTCTTGCCGGCGCCGAGCGCCGCATAGGCGGCAACGAGGCCGCCCGCGCTCAGCAGCGATTCGGCGCTGACCGACTGGCCCTTGGCCGCGATCGCCTGCGCAAGGGCCTCCTCGTCTGCGCTGCGGGGGGAGAATGCCATGTGCCCCGCCTCGCTCGCCACCGGCACGAAACGACCCGATTCGGAAATCAGCGCCGCGACGCCCAGGCCGGTTCCCATGCTGACCACCAGATAGTTGCCGCCCTCCGCGACGGGCTTGCTCGCCGGGCCGGGCAGGGGGGAGATCGCGGACTGGGGCAGCGCGGTCAGCGCCAACGCCTTGGCGGCGCATTCGTTGAGCGCGCGGGGCCGGGTGCGCAGCACCGCCTCGACCCCCGACAGGGAGATGTACCAGCGGCTGCCGGTCAGGTTGATGACGTCGCCATTCACCGCGCCGGCGATCGCCAGCGCGCTGGGAAGCGGCGTGTCCTCCAGCCGCAGTTCGGCCAGATAGGCGACGAGCGCGCTGGTGAAGGTCGAATGCTCGCCCGTGTGGAAGCTGCGCACGTTGCGCGGGGCAAGCCCCTTGCCGCCGCCCGTCAGCCCGAACCGCACCGATACGCGACCGACATCGGCCACGAGCCCCAAGGCGTCGCCCCCCATAGCGTCTCTCTCCCCCGCCTTGCCTTTACGGGCACGGTCGGCGCGACTGATAGCGTCAAGCAGACGATCGCACAATATGTGCGTTGGTAGCGATATCAGTGTCTGATTATTGCGAAACTGAGCTCGATATCACAATACCTCGAACAGTCCCGCCGCGCCCATGCCGCCGCCGACGCACATGGTGACGACGACATATCGGGCGCCGCGGCGCTTGCCCTCGATCAGCGCGTGTCCGGTCATGCGTGCGCCCGACATGCCATAGGGATGGCCGATCGAGATCGCGCCGCCGTTGACGTTGAGCAACTCGTCGGGAATGCCCAGCTTGTCGCGGCAGTAGATCACCTGCACCGCGAAGGCCTCGTTCAGCTCCCACAGGCCGATATCACCCACTGAAAGCCCGTTCTTCTCGAGCAGCTTGGGCACGGCGAAGACCGGGCCGATGCCCATCTCGTCGGGCTTGGTGCCGGCGACCGCCATGCCGACATAGCGGCCGAGTGGCGCCAGGCCCTTCTTCTCCGCGATCGAGGCTTCCATCAGCACGCTCGCCGATGCGCCGTCCGAAAGCTGGCTGGCGTTGCCTGCGGTGATGTGACCCTGCGGCCCGACGACCGGCTGCAGCGCAGCGAGCCCCTCGGCGGTGGTGTCCGCGCGATTGCCCTCGTCCTTGGCGAGCGTCACCTCCTTGGTGGAGACCTCCTTGGTCTCCTTATTGACGACGTTCATAACGCTGGCGAGCGGGACGATCTCGTCGTCGAACTTGCCCGCGGCCTGCGCCGCGGCGGTGCGCTGCTGCGACTGGAGACCATAGGCGTCCTGCGCGTCGCGGCCGATGCCGTAGCGCGTGGCGACGACCTCTGCGGTCTGCAGCATCGGCATGTAGATGTCGGGGTGCCTGGCGACGAGTTCGCTGTCCATTCCGACGCGCATCTGCGGGGTCTGCACCATCGAGATGCTCTCCACCCCACCGCCGACGACGACATCCATGCCATCGACGATAATCTGCTTGGCGGCGGTTGCGATCGCCATCAAGCCGCTCGCACATTGCCGGTCGACCGACATGCCCGCGACCGAGGTCGGCAGCCCCGCCATAAGTCCCGCCTGGCGCGCGATATTGCCCGCCTGGTGGCCCTGCTGCAGCGCCGCGCCCCAGATCACGTCGTCGACTTCGGCGCCGTCGATCCCGGCGCGCTTCACCGCGTGTTCGATCGCGTGGCCGGACAGCTTCTGCGGGGTGGTGTTGTTGAACGCCCCGCGATAGGCGCGGCCGATCGGCGTGCGGGCGGTGGAAACGATGACGGCGGTGCGCATGGGGTGGTCTCCTCTTTAAGCCCCTCCCCTTCAGGGGAGGGGTTGGGGGCGGGGAATGTGTCTCACCGAGGTCGTCGCCCGATGACATGCCCCACCCCAACCCCTCCCCTGAAGGGGAGGGGCTTTGATTAAACGAAAATCTGGCTGATCCATTCGGCGATCATCGCGGGCTTGTCCTCGCCCTCGATCTCGACGGTGAACTCGTTGGTCTGCTGCCACTGGCCGGGGCGCTTCTCCTCGAAGGAGAGCAGCTTGAACCGCCCGCGCACACGCTTGCCCGAGCGGACGGGCGTGAGGAAACGAACCTTGTTGCCCCCATAGTTGACGCCCATCCTGACGCCGTCGATCTTCGGCTGCTCGGTCTTCGAAGCAAGCAGCGGCATCAAAGAAAGCGTCAGGAAACCATGCGCGATGGTGCCGCCGAAGGGCGTCATCGCCGCCATCTGCGGATTCACATGGATGAACTGGTGATCGCCGGTCGCATCGGCGAACTTGTCGATCATCTCCTGGCTGACCTCGACCCAGTCGGACACCGCCTCCTGGCCCACGCGGCCCGGCATGTCTGTTACGGCGATCGTCTCGGCCACAGCTTTCCCTCCCGATGCTTTTGCGTAATGGAGCGGCATCTCTTTGGCCCATGCCTGCCGCCTCGGCAAGCGTAACCGCACCGGATGCTCGAAAATGACCGCCGACGTAACGTCCTCCGCCCGCGAAGGCCTGCGCAAACTGCATCGCGCCGCCGAACCCGAAGTTCTAAAATCGCTGATCGCCCATGCCCGACTCGATGCCGCCGAGCGTCGCGGCGTGGAGGGCCATGCGCTCGGCCTACTCGCCGATCTGCGCGCGGCACAAGGTTCGGGCTGGGTCAACCAGTTCCTCCAGGAATATCGGCTGAACTCGTCCGAAGGCGTCGCGCTGCTGAGCTTGGCCGAAGCTTTCCTGCGCGTGCCCGATCCCGACACCGCCGACGCGCTGATCGCCGACAAGCTGGGTGACGCCAATTGGCGCGCGCATGCCGGCAAGTCCAACTCGGCGCTGGTCAACTCGGCGACCTGGGGGCTGGTGATGGGCCGCGCGCTGGTCGGCGAGACCCAGAAGGCGGGCGCGCTGCGCCGCCTGATCAGCCGCGCGGGCGAGCCGTTCGTCCGCCAGGCGGTGGGCGCGGCGATGAAGATGATGGGGGAGGTCTTCGTCATGGGCCGCACCATCGACGAAGCCATCCGCCGCATGGGCAAGGGCGAGAACAAGGGCTTCACCGCCAGCTTCGACATGCTGGGCGAGGCGGCGCGCACTTGGCCCGATGCGGAGAATTACGGCCACGCCTATCTCGACGCCATCGAGGCGGTGGGGAAGGTCAAGGATGCCGGCCATTCGGTCTCGATCAAGCTTTCCGCGCTCCATCCGCGCTATGAGGTCGCCCAGTGGCGGCGCTGCATTCCCGAGCTGATCGACATCCTGTTGCCGCTCGCTCGCCGCGCCGCGGCGCTCGACATCGGCTTCACCATCGACGCCGAGGAGAGCGAGCGGCTGGTGATGAGCCTGGAGATCATCGAGGCGCTCGCGCGCCATCCCGATCTCCAGGACTGGGACGGGCTGGGCATGGCGGTCCAGGCCTATGGCAAGCGCGCGCGCCGCACGGTCGAATGGGCGGAGGAGATGGCGGCGGCGACCAGTCGCCGGCTCGCGGTCAGGCTGGTCAAGGGCGCCTATTGGGACAGCGAGATCAAGAAGACGCAGGAGCAGGGCCTCGCCGATTATCCGCTGTTCACCCGCAAGGCGGCGACCGATGTCAGCTATCTGGCATGCGCCAAGGACATGCTCGCCGCGCCGCATATCTACCCGGCTTTCGCGACGCATAACGCGCTGACCGTCGCGACCGTGCTCGAATGGGCCGGCGACAGCCGCGACTTCGAGTTCCAGCGCCTCCACGGCATGGGCGAGGGGCTTTACGAACGGCTGGTGCGCGAAGAGGGCTACCACTGCCGCATCTACGCGCCGGTCGGCGGCCACCGCGACCTGCTCGCCTATCTCGTCCGGCGGTTGCTGGAAAACGGCGCCAATTCGAGCTTCGTCCATCAGCTTGCCGACGAGCGGCTGACCGATGCCGAGATTCTCGCCGATCCGGTGGAGAAGATCGTCGCGGTCGGCGGGGCGCGGCATCCGAGCATTCCGCTGCCGATCGATCTATTCCGCCCGGAGCGGGCCAATAGCGAGGGGCTGGATCTGTATGATCGGGCGGTGCTGGATAAGACCGCCGCCGACATTCGCAATCATCCGTTCGCTTCGAGCGAAGCCGAGAGACGTACCGCAGGGAAAGGTGTCTCGACTTCGCTCGACACCGACGGCGTTGGGAAGGTTGTGGGAAGGGCCCACACCGCCTTTCCCGCCTGGTCGCAAACCCCCGTCGAAGCGCGCGCCGCCTGCCTCGAACGGCTCGCCGACCTGCTCGAGGAGAACCGCACCGAGCTGATGGCGATCTGCGTCCATGAAGCCTTCAAGACCATCCCCGATGCGCTGGGTGAGGTACGTGAGGCGGTCGACTTCTGCCGCTATTACGCCGCCCAAGCGCGGCTGAAGTTCGTGCCGCTGGAGCTGCCGGGACCGACCGGCGAGCGCAACGTGCTGCGCTATGGCGGGCGCGGCGTATGGGCGACGGTGGCGCCGTGGAACTTCCCGCTGGCGATCTTCCTCGGCCAGACCGTCGCCGCGCTGGTCGCGGGCAACACCGTCGTCGCCAAGCCGGCGCCGCAGACGCCGCGCATCGCCGCGGCCGCGGTCCGCCTGGCGCACCGCGCGGGCGTGCCGGAGGACGCGCTGATCCTCGCTCCCGGCGGGCCGGAGGTGGGTGCGGCGCTGGTCGCCGATCCGCGCATTGCCGGCGTCGCCTTCACCGGCTCCACCGCCACCGCCAGGCGCATCGCGCGGTCGCTGCTGGAGGACGACGCCCGCCCGATCGTTCCCCTGATCGCGGAGACCGGCGGCATCAACGCGATGATCGTCGATTCGACCGCGCTGCCCGAGCAGGTCGCCGCCGCGGTGGTCGCATCCGCCTTTCAGTCGGCCGGGCAGCGCTGCTCGGCGCTGCGCCTGCTGCTGATCCAGGAGGATGTCGCCGAGCGCACGATGGAGATGCTGGACGGGGCGATGGACCTGCTCAACGTCGGCGATCCGGGCAATCCCGAAACCGATATCGGCCCGGTGATCGACCAGGCCGCCTATGACCGGCTGATGACCTATCGCGAGAGCATGAAGCCGCGCTGGATCAAGACCATCGACGTGCCCGTCGACGGCCTGTTCGTCCCGCCGACGATGATCCGGCTCGAATCGATCGACGATCTCACCCAGGAATGGTTCGGGCCCGTGCTGCACGTCGCGACATGGAAGGCGGGCGAGCTGGCCGAGACGATCGAGCGGGTCAACGCCAAGGGTTACGGTCTCACCATGGGCCTGCAGAGCCGCATCGCCCGATCGGCCGAGATCATGGAGGCGCTGGGCGAGGCGGGGAACATCTACGTCAACCGCACGATGATCGGCGCGGTGGTGGGATCGCAACCGTTCGGCGGAGAGGGATTGTCGGGCACCGGCCCCAAGGCTGGGGGCCCCAACTACCTGCCGCGCTTTGCCGCAGAACGCGTCACCTCGACCGACACCACAAGCGCCGGCGGCAATGCCACGCTGCTCAGCATGGACGATGTCGCCGGCATATAACAACCGTCGCCCCTGCGCAGGCAGGGGCCGCTGGGTTATGAGGAATCGACCGCCGCGTATGCCGACTGAGGCCCCTGCCTGCGCAGGGGCGACGATCACATGCTGTTGACGTGCAGGATGTTGCCGTCGGGGTCCTTGAACCAGATCGCGCGGAAATCGTCGTCCTTGTGGACGCCGTTGTCGACCTCCATGCCCATGTCGGGATACTCCTCCAGCCGCACGCCCCTGCGACGCAGGTCGTCCGCGATCGTCTCGACGTCCTTGCCGCCGCCCCACGCCACGGCGTTGGCGGTGCTCGGTTTGAAGCCCTCGGATTGGTAGACCACCAGCCAGGTATCGCCAGTCCTGAAGGTCAGCGCGCCGTCCATGTCCTCGGCAAGTTCGAGGCCGAGCGTGTTGGCGTAGAAATCGCGCGCGCGCTCAAGATCGCTTGCGCCGACGATAGCGGATGATGACTTGTCCTTCAGCATGGCAGTCTCTCCTCATTCCTCGTCTTCGCCCTTGTCCACGCGGCGCACCGGCTGGACCTCGGGATAGGGCATGACGATCGTTCCGTCCGGCGCGGCGGTGTAGGTCGTCTGCGTCGGATAGGGGATGCTGATCTTCTCCGCGGCGAAACGGCGGAGCACCTCGATCATCACCGCATCACGAATCTTGTGCGCGGTGGGCCAATCGTTGCCCGGGATGTCGAACCACAGGGCGAAATCGACCGAGCTCGCGCCGAACGCCTCGAAGCTTGCACGTGCGAGGGTCGCGTTCGCCGCTTCTACAATGCCCGTCAGCATGTCGGGCAGCGCCTCCAGCTTTTCGGGCGGGGTTTCATAGGCGACGCCGATCACGAGCTGGATGCGAATATGGTCACGATTGGTGATGTTCTGGATTTCCTTGTCCAGAAGCTGCTTGTTGGAGATGATCCGCTCTTCGCCGGTGAAGGCGCGGATGCGCGTCGATTTTAGGCCGATGGCCTCGATAACGCCGGTCGTTTGGTCATAGGTCACCTTGTCGCCGCGCCGGAAAGGCTTGTCGAAGATGATCGACAGCGCCGCGAACAGATCGGCGAAGATGCCCTGCGCGGCGAGGCCGATGGCGATGCCGCCGACGCCCAGGCCCGCCACCAGGCCGGTGACGTTGACGCCGAGATTGTCGAGCACGACGATCAGCGCGATGGCGAACAGCGCGACCGTCACCAGCAGGCGGATGATGCCCATCGCGTTGATCAGCGCCTCGCCGCGATAGCCTTCGGCCCCGGTGCGATGTTCGATGAAACCCAGGATCAGCTCGCGCGCCCAAATCGCTGCCTGGAACACCGCGGCGACGGTCCACAGGAACTCGATCGTCGTCATCACCACCGCCGGCGGCTGGGCGTAGCCGGAGACGAGCCTGGCGGCCGCCATGATGATGAAGAAGCTTCCGGTCTTGCTGATCGCGCGGCCGAACACCGTCGGCCAGCCGGTGTGGCGCGGATCGCGCTCGCACAGCTTCACGCCCATCCGGCGCAGGAAGTAGAGCAGCAGGACGATGCCGGTCGCGACCGCTACCGCGATCAGTATCTGCAGCCAGTGCGTCTGGAACCAGATGGCGCTGTCGTTCCACATAACCTGCAGCTGCGGTCCCAGGTCCGGGCGCGCGGTCGCGCTCGTGTTGGCGGCGGCGGTGTTGCTCATGGGTCTCCTGTTAGGCGGCCTTGGCGCGGGGCGCGGGACTGTCGAGCAGCTCGATCAGCCCGCGCTCGTGGCGGGATAGATAGCGGGTCGCGCGGGGCAGCTTCAGCCCCTCGCGGAACGCCTTCTGGCCCGTCTTGGTCAGGTCGATCAAGCGGGGATGGACATAGGATTTGCGCGCGATGGCCGGCGTATTGCCCAGCGCCTGGATCACCGGATCGAGCATCGCCGCGAGGCTGAGCGGCTCCTTCGCTTCCGCCAGCGCTTCGAAGGCGAGCACGCTTGCGCCCCAAGTGCGGAAATGCTTGGCGGTGAAATCCTCGCCCATGGCCTCGCGGATATAGTCGTTGACGATCGTCGAGGTGACGACATGGCACGCGCCGTCCTCGTCGGTCCATTTGAACAGCTGCTGGCCGGGCAGGTCCTGCATCTGCTTGACGAAGCGGGTGAGAGTGCCGTCGGTGACTTTCATCACGCGCAGCTTGCCGGATTTGGCGCGATATTCGAGGCTGAGCGTCTTGCCGCGAACATCGGCATGGCGCTTGCGCAGCGTCGTCGCCCCGAAGCTCTTGTTCTCCTTCGCATAGCCTTCGTTGCCCACGCGCACGCGCCCCAGATCGAGCAGCCGCACCACCGATGCGATCGCCTGATCGCGGCCGAGCCGTCTGCGCCTGAGATCGCTTTCCACCCGCGCGCGCAGCAGCGGCAGCGCACGCCCGAAATCGGCGCACAGGTCGTATTTGGCGGCTTCCTGCCGGGCGCGAAATTCGAGATGATAGCGATATTGCTTGCGGCCCTTGTCGTCATAACCGGTCGCCTGGATATGTCCGTCGGCGGAGGGGCAGAACCAGCAGTCCCGATAGGCCGGCGGCATTCCGACCGCGTTCAGCCGGTCGATCTCGTCGCGATCGGTGATGCGCTTGCCCTTGGCGTCGAAATAGGCCCAACCCTTGCCCGCCTTCCGGCGGGTGATGCCGGGCAGGCCGTCGTCGACATAGGCGATCTTGGTGGCCACCGCTGCTCCTTTTGCTTGGGCCTTCCAATGCGCAGGGCCATCGCATCGTTCCGGAACTTGCGCGTGTCGCGCCTGTTGAGGGGCGGACACCCAGCATCGGAGACCCATCATGGCCGACCTCAACGACAAGCATGTGCTGATCCTCGCGACCGACGGTTTCGAGGAGTCCGAGCTGTTCGAGCCGCGCCAGGCGCTGCTCGATGCAGGCGTCAGGGTGACGCTCGCCTCGATCGGGACCGATCCGATCCAGGGCGTGGTCAACGACAGCGAAAAGGGGCGGACGATCGCGCCCGACCTGACGCTCGATCAGGTCGATATCGATGACTACGACGCGCTGCTGCTGCCCGGCGGCGTCGGCAACCCGGACAAGATGCGCCTGGAGGAAACGGCGGTGAACATCGTCGAGGACTTCATGGACGATGGGAAGACCGTCGCGGCGATCTGCCACGCCCCCTGGATGCTGGTCGAGGCGGACGTGGTCGACGGCCGCCGCGTCACGGGGTGGCCGTCGGTGCGCACCGATCTGGTCAACGCCGGCGCCGACGTGGTCGACGAGGAGGTGGTGATCGACGGCAATCTTATCACCAGCCGCAAACCCGATGATATTCCGGCGTTCAGCAAGGCGTTGCTGGAGAAGCTGCGCGAGGACGTGGCCGAGGCGGTGTGACGATAGCTAAGATCACACCCTTCGCTGAAGCCCCTCTCAACTTCGGCCAGGTCGCTATGCTCCCGGCCTCCGTATCTCTCCCCTGAAGGGGAGAGAGGTTATGATTTCTTTCTCCCCTTCAGGGGAGAGATACGAAGACTTGGGGCAACGCCCCTAGTCGCAGTTGAGAGGGGCCGGCACGAGCAGCTTCCGCCCGCTAAGCGCGTTTCGACAGGGTCAGCCCGCTTCAACCAAAACCGGCCCCGCCCGCTTCTTCCGCCGGATCGGGTTCCACGCCGCTTCCTTGCGCCGTCGCGCGAGATAGGTGTCGAGCCCGATCTGCGCGCCGATCAGCATGAACAGCACCGGCTGGAAGGCGATTCCGACGAACACCGCGCCCAGCAGGTAGATCAGGTGCGCGTGCTGCAGCGCGGTGGCGAGCCTGCCGGCCCAGGCGTCCGCGCCCTCGCGGTAGCGCCGCCGCAGCACCTCCATGCGGTAGAGCCCGCCCAGGTTGATCAGCATCCACAGGATGAAGCCGGGCCAGCCCTGTTCGCCGAGCATCTCGAAATAGGCGCTGTGATAGGCGCGGCCGCGATCGACCTCGAGCGTGCGTTCGACCGTGGCGTTGTTGCCCGCGACATCGTCGACCTTGATCTTGTCGTAGCGGATATAATTCTGGCGATACGCCTCGAACCCGCCGCCCAGCGGATGCGTCTTGACGTAGTCCCACGTCCATTTCCACACCTCGATCCGTGTCGAGGCTGAGGCGTCCGCCTTGTATTCGCCGATCGTGTCCATCCGCTGGGTGAAGCTCTGCGGCAGGAATGGGATGGCCGCGAGGCCGAGCAGACCTGCGCCGACCAAATAGAGCATCCGCCGCTTGACGTCGCGCAGCATCAGCACGGCGAGCAGGCCGATACAGAGCAGACCGGTGCGCGCCTGCGTCCCGACCGGCAACAGCAGGCAGGCGAAGGTCAGCGCGTAGCCGAACAGCTTCACCCGCCAATCGGGCGGAAAGATCGTGCCGCTATGCGTGAACCACAGGATGATCGGGATCATCGCGATGCCGACGGTCGAGATGATGGAGCCTTCGTACAGGCCCGAATTCTCCGCGACGAGCAATTGCAGCGATCCGTATCCGCCGCCGCCGGCCAGCGTCTTGATCCCCCCGGTGATGGCGATCGCGGCGATCGACAGCGTCATGAACAGGAGCAGCGCCTCGATCCGGAGGCGCGTACGCAGGGTGAGGGGGAGGAAGATGGCGAAGGCCAGCGCCTTCCATACCCATTCCCACTTGGTCAGCGCCTCGATCGGGAAATCGGCGTTCCGCGTCGTGTACCAGCACCAACCCAGCAGCAGCGCGATGAGCCCCTGGCGGACATTCACCCGCATATCGCGCTTGTCGTCCGCGATCATCCAGGCGATCACCGCCATGCCCACTGCGATCGCGGAGATCGGCATCACCGTCATGAAGCCGTAGGTCAGCCGCTGAGGCGCCACGATGTCGATATAGACATAGAGCAGCACGAACAGGAACGGCCGCTTCAGCCCCGCGCCCATGATCGCGAGGATGAAGGCGAGGAAGATGAGGTCACGCATCGGGGTCGCGCCGTTCGACCGGCGGCTCGACATCCAGATCGTCACGGCCGAGCAGCAGCCAGATCGCGAGCGCGATCAGGGCGTGCGCGACCGCAAGCGAGAAATTGTCGACCATGAAAGGCGCCTTACCTCCGCGCGGTTGACGCGCCGTTAAGGGCGACGTGGCAGGAGGTTCCCGCCATGCGCGTGCTTCATGTCCTCGATCATTCGCTGCCGCTCCACAGCGGCTACACCTTCCGCACGCGCGCGATCATGACCGCGCAGGCCGCCCGCGCCTGGCGGGTGGCGGGCGTCACCGGCGTGCGGCAGGGGCGGACCACCAGCGCGGTCGAGACGGTCGACGGGCTGACCTTCTACCGGGCCGGCGACGCCCGCGCCTTGCCTGCGCCGTTTCGCGAGCTGGCCGAGATATCGGCGCTGGCGAAACGCGTCGAGGCGGTCGCACGGATGTTCCAGCCCGACATCCTCCACGCCCATTCGCCGGTGCTGAACGCGATGGCCGCACGGCGCGCGGCGAGGCGGCTGGGCCTTCCGCTGATCTATGAGATCCGCGCCTTCTGGGAGGACGCGGCGGTCGGCAACGGCACTGGGCGCGAGGGTTCCCTCAAGTACCGCGCGACCCGCGCGCTGGAGACCCGGGCGGCATGGCAGGCGGACGGTGTTGCGGTGATCTGCGAGGGATTGCGCGGTGACCTGATCGCGCGCGGCGTCGATCCGGCGAAGATCTTCGTTGTGCCCAACGGGGTCGATATGGGCCTGTTCGGCGATCCGCCTCCGCGCGACGAGGCGTTCGCCGCCGATCTTGGTCTGGCGGATGCCGAGGTGATCGGCTTCATCGGCAGCTTCTACGATTATGAGGGGCTGGACGACCTCATCGCCGCGATGCCGGCGCTGGTCGCGCTCCGGCCGCGGGCGCACCTGCTGCTCGTCGGCGGCGGGCCGATGGCGGACGGCCTCACCGCGCAGGCGGCCGCCTCACCGGTCGCGGAGCGCATCCATTTCGCCGGCCGCGTGCCGCATGGAGAGGTCGAGCGCTATTACGCGCTGACCGATATCCTCGCCTATCCGCGCAAGGCGATGCGGCTGACCGACCTGGTGACGCCGCTGAAGCCGCTCGAGGCGATGGCGCAGGGCCGGCTGGTCGCCGCGTCGGACGTCGGCGGGCACCGTGAGCTGATCGAGGATGGCGTGACCGGCACGCTGTTCCCCGCCGGCGATCCCGCGGGCATCGCCGCTGCGCTTGCCGGACTGCTCGCCGCCCGGTCGAGCTGGGATGCCCGCCGCGCCGCCGCCCGCGCCTATGTCGCCCGCGAACGCGACTGGGCGCGGAATATCAGCCGTTACGAACCCGTTTACCAAGAGTTAGCGCATCGGTCCTAGGATCGCGCCCATGGACATGCTCACGCGCCCGCAAGGCATCTCGCTTCCGCTCGCGCCGGCACTCGCCGGATCGATCGGCTTCGGCATCGCGATCGTCGTCGGCACGCTGCCCGCGCCGCTGTTCGAAGGCCTGGTGATGGGGAGCGGCCTGCCCGCCCTGATCTCCGCCGCCGAGCCGCCCTTGGGGCTGACCGCGCGCGCGCTGGTGACGGTATCGTTGGCGCTGCTGATCGCGGCGGTCGTTCAGGTCCCGCTGTCCTATGCCTATGGCCGGCGGCGCCTGCGCGTGCGGACGCCGCGTCCGCGGATCCACAAGGTCAGGCTCGACGGGCTGGTCCCGCAGCTGGCGGAGAAGCAGGCGAAGCCGCGCCCGATCGCCGCGCACGAGGAACTCGGCGCGCCTTTCCTGTCGGTCTCCGCGGATGCGCCATCCAGGAAGCCCGCGCCAGCCGCCCAGCCCGAGCGGGTGACCGACATGGTCGAGCTGGTCGGCGGGGTCTATATCCCCGATCGCCGCCGCCGCCCGCGCGGCCCCCGTGCGCGCGATCCGATCTTCGATGCAGAGCCGACGGTGCCCAACCTGCTCAAACGGCTGGAGGCGGCGATCGCCAGCGAGCAATTGGGGCCGCTCGGCCGCCGCCCGCTCGATCCCGGCTTCTGCGAAGCGGTCGAGCGGCTGAACGGATTGCGCCGCGCGGGCTGAAGCCCGTCGCCCCTGGGCAGGCAGGGGCCTCCAGGTCTTGCGGCACACCGGTCGCGGCGCTTGCCGACAGAGGCCAGCGTCGGGTCGGATTGCCTCCCAGGCAATTCTTGCGCACGCGGGGCGTGCACAACCCGACACTCCTTCGCCGGGGCGACGGGAATCGGTCAATCGTTCGCCACCGTCAGCGCCTCGATCACCACATCCGCGTTCGCGCTCCGAACCACCGCGATGTCGGCGACGATGTGGTGCGCCATCGCAAAGGGATGTTCGGGCAAGGCCGCCAGCCATCCTTCGATGGTCGCGACGTCGCCCGCAACCCCGACCGACAGGACGTGCCGCGCGCCGTGGAAGGTGGCGCTGGCCCAGGGGCGCTCGCGCGCCTCGGTGATGGTGAGCGTGATCTGCGCCGCCAGCGCGGCCGCGGTCAGCGCGGCGATCAGCGCGCGCGCCGCATCGCGTTCGTCATACCCCTTCATCGTCCGCCCTCCGCCGCGATGAAGGCGCGCACGCGCGCGGACAGCCGCGCGCCGGGTTCGCGGCCCCTTTTCAGGTCGGTCACCAGCCGCGGATCGTTCACCGCGGCGCGGCCGAACACCGTCGGTTTCATGCCCGTCGATCGTATATATCCCTGGATTTCGCGCAGCAGCGCCATGTCCTGTCTCCGTTCGAGTCGCTGTAGGAAATATCCTATCAGACTCGATTTCCTACTTGTCTAGGAAAAATCCTATCGCTATGAGATGCGCATGGACGGGACCGAACAGCGCGCCGCCTTGCAGGCGCTGATCGATGCGGGCGGGCATGATTATGCCGGGCTGTCGCGGCTGCTCGACTGCAATCCCGCCTATATCCAGCAATATATGAAGCGCGGATCGCCGCGCCTCTTGCCCGAGCAATATCGCCGGCGGCTGGCGCGCTTCTTCGGCGTCGCCGATTCGGCGCTGGGCGGCGAGGGCGGTATTGCCGCCGAAACCATCGCCGTGCCGCACCTCGCGGTGGCGGCGTCGGCGGGCCCCGGCGCCTTCGTCGAGGGTGAGGCCGCGCGCGGCATCACCCATCTCGCGCGGCAGGAGGTGCCGGGCATCGCACCCGAGCATCTGAGCTACATCCGCGTCACCGGCGATTCGATGTCCCCGACCCTGTTCGACGGCGACGAGATCCTGGTCGACGCCACCCCGCCGATCCGGGTGCGTGAGGGGCTATGGGTGATGACGGTCGACGACACGCTGATGGTCAAGCGGCTGAAGCGCCAGGGGCGCGGCTGGACGGTGGCGAGCGACAATCCCGACGAGCCCGATCCCGGCGCGTTCGACGCAGCGCGCATGGAGCTGAAGGGCAGGGTGGTGCGGTCGGTGCGGCGGTTCAGGTAGCACCAATACCTCCCCGTTCCGGGGAGGTGTAGGCCCCACCTACCGCCCCCGATCGATCACCCAGAACGCCGCCAGCAGTCCCACGCCGATCGCCGCGCCCACAAGGAAGCCTATCGTCGGCTGGCCCAGGATCGATCCGATCACCACGCCGCCCAATATGGCTATCGCCATCAGGCCGCCGGCGGCGCGCGGTTCGCGGGGGGAGGGGGTGGTCATCTGCCGCCCTTGCCACGGGACGGCGCCGGGCGCCAGCCGGCGGCGCGATGGTCAACCGCTCGTCAACCTTGCCCGTGCGCGCCGTCGTAACCCCCGCGCGCTATCGATCGCCTCCTTCCCCGATACAGGAGCGCCCATGCCGCCGATGCCCTATCTCGACGATCGCAGCGCCGTGGCCGACGCCGTGGCGCTGATCCGCGATCATGGCGAAGCGGCGGCGGCGCAGGCGGCGAAGCGCGCGCATCGCAGCCGGGGCCTGGGCAATCACATCCATTTCTGCCGCTGGCGGCAGGTCGCGCGGCTGATCGATCTGATGGCGGAACGGCGCGCGCCCGGCACAATCCACTGAATGGCCGCCCGAAAGGGCTGTCGCATCACAGGACAAGGGTTTAGACCGGCGCGCTATGTCGGTTCCTGTGCTGCCGCGCGGCGCGTATCTGTTCATGGCCGCCGGAATGATGCTGGCGGCATCCGAAGCCGCGCGTGCGCAGGACGCCGGCGCGCAGCCACCGGCGGCGCAGACGCCGCAAACGCCGCCCCCTGCTCTTGACCCCTCCGATCCGCTCGCGCCGCTGCCCGATCTCGGCGTCGCCTGGCCCGACCTGGAGGACCGGTCGGACGAGCTCATTGATGGCCAGCTGCCCGCCGAGACCGTTTCGGCTGGCCCCGCCGAGCGCCGATATTCGGTGCGGATCGACGGTATCGAGGAAGTCAGGAGCGACCTGCTCCGCAGCCGCTTCGACGAACTGTCGGTGCTCAAGCAGAATGACGGAGAGCCCGCCAACGGCGCGCAGATCGATCGCCGCGCGCGAGAGGACGCCGAATTGCTCGTCGAGCTGCTGCGCGCCGAAGGCTATTATGACGCTCGCGTCCGCCCCGATGTCGAGCCCGAGGGTGAGCGCCTGGTCGTCACGCTACGCGTGCGGCTCGGCGAGATCTACCAGCTGACCGATGTCGATCTCGCCGGCGTGGCGCAGGCCGGCGACCGCACCGACGAGCTGGTCGAGGCGTTCGGCGTCGAGAAGCAGGATCCCGCCAATGCCGACAAGATCGTGGCCGGCGAAGAGGCGCTGCGTGCCGAGGTCGGCCGCCAGGGCTTCCCCTTCGCCAAGGTCGGCGAGCCCGAGCTGGTGGTCGATCACGAGAACCGCACCGCGCGGCTGAACGTCGCGGTCGATCCGGGCACGCAGCGGCGCTACGGCGCGATCCGCATGGCCAATACGCAAGTGTTCGACGGCGATCACGTCATGGACATTGCGCGCTTCGAACGCGGCGAGCTGTACAATTCGGACGACGTGACCGATCTTGGGCGCGCGCTGATCGCGACCGGCCTCGTCTCCTCCGCCGATGTGGAGCCCGTGCCGGGCGCCACGCCCGACACGGTCGACATCGCGGTCGATCTCGATCCCGCACCGCCGCGCACCATCGCCGGCGAGCTCGGCTACGGCACCGGCGAGGGGTTCCGCGCCGAGGTGAGCTGGACGCACCGCAACCTGTTCAAGCCGGAAGGCGCGCTCACCCTGCGCGGCGTTGCCGGTACCGAGGAGCAGCTCGCCTCGGTAAGCTTCCGCCGCAATAACTTCCACGCGCGCGACCGGGTGCTGACCGCCCAGGTTTCCGCCGCCAACATCAACCGCAACGCTTTCGATGCGAAGACGCTGTCGCTTTCGGGCGGGCTGGAGCTCCAGTCCAATCTCATCTTCCAGAAACCCTGGACCTGGTCGATCGGCGCCGAGCTGCTGGCGAGCGACGAGCGCGACACGATCGTCACCACCGGCGAGGAGCGGCGGCGCACCTTCTTCATCGCGGCGCTGCCCGGCAGCCTCTATTATGACGGCACAGACGATCTGCTGAACCCCACGCGCGGCTTCCGCCTGGGCGGGCGGCTGTCGCCCGAATTGTCGCTTCAGGACGATGTCTTCGGCTATGCCCGCACCCAGGTCGACGGCAGCGTCTATATTCCCTTCGGCGAGCGCGTCGTGCTCGCCGGCCGCACGCGGCTGGGCACCATCGCCGGCGCCTCGCGCGATTCGATCGCGCCGTCGCGGCGCTTCTATGCCGGCGGCGGCGGATCGGTGCGCGGCTATTCCTATCAGGCGATCGGCCCGCGCGACGCCGACAACAATCCGATCGGCGGCAAGAGCCTGGCCGAGTTCAGCCTGGAGGCGCGCGTGCGCTTCGGCACTTTCGGCGTGGTGCCGTTCGTCGACGCCGGCAACATCTCCGAAGGATCGCTGCCCGGCTTCGACAATCTGCGCATCGGTGCCGGCATCGGCGCGCGCTACTACAGCAATTTCGGGCCGATCCGCATCGATGTCGGCACCCCGATCAATCCGGCGCCCGGCGATCCCCGCATCGCCGTCTATGTCTCGCTGGGCCAGGCCTTCTGATGGCGGAGGAGGGGGCATCGCCGGCTGAACGCCCGCGCGCCGGCATCTGGGGGCGCATCGCCAAATGGGCGCTCGGCTTCCTGCTCGCGCTCGCCGCGATCATCGTCGCCGCGCTCTATGTGCTCGATACCGGGGTCGGCCACCGTTTCATTGCCAATCGCATCGCGGCGCTCGCGCCGGCTTCGGGCCTCAGGATCAAGATCGGCCGGATCGACGGATCGATCTATTCGGTCGCGCGCATCCGCGACCTGCGCATCAGCGACAACAAGGGGCTGATCTTCTCCTCGCCCGACATCTTGCTGGACTGGACGCCGCTCGCCTGGCTCGACAACCGCCTGTCCATCGACCGGCTGATCGCGCCGCGCGCGACGCTGCACAAGCTGCCCGAACTGGTGCCGTCGGGTGAAGAGGGGCCGATCCTTCCCGGCTTCGACATCCGCATCGGCGAGCTGCGCATCGACCGGCTGACCGTCGCGCCGGCGGTGACGGGCAACGGCGTCGCGCGGCAGGGGCGCATCGCCGGGCGCGCCGATATCCGCTCGGGCCGGGCGATGGTCTCGCTCGATGCGCTCGTCCAGGGCAGCGACAGTGTGATGCTCAGGCTCGACGCCGAGCCTGATGGCGACCGCTTCGACCTCGCCGCCCGCGTGCGCGGCACGGCGGACGGCGTGGTGGCGAAGCTTGCCGGCCTGAACCGCTCCATCTCGCTCGACATCGCGGGCGACGGCCGCTGGTCCGCCTGGGAGGGGACCGCGATCGCCGACATTGCGGGCCAGCGCTTCGCCGATCTGCGGCTGGGGGTGGATCAGGGGCGCTACACGCTTTCGGGCGCGATCCAGCCGGGCGACATCGCCGGCGCGCGCATCCGCCAACTCGCCTCGCCGCGCATCGCGATCAACGGCGCCGCGACGTTCGCCGACCGCCGGCTCGATGGCACGCTGTCGCTGCGCTCGGCGGCGCTGGCGATCGAGGCGGAGGGCATCGTCGATCTCGGCCGCAACGCCTTCGACAACATGCAGGTCACCGCGCGCCTGCTGCGCCCGGGCGATCTCCTCGCCGACATGACCGGGCGGGACATCGAGCTGCGCCTGCTGCTCGACGGCGCCTTCGACACGGCCCAATTCGACTATCGCCTGCTCGCCCCACGCGTTGCCTTCGGCCAAACCGGGCTGATCAACGCGCGCGCCGCCGGACGCGGGCGGCTGTCGGACAGTCCCGTCTCCGTGCCGCTGCGCTTCACCGCGCAGGCGGTCACCGGCGTGGGCGAGGTCGCTGGCGGTATCCTCCGCAACCTCTCGGTCGAGGGTGTCCTCCGCGTCAGCGCGACGACCATCATCGGCGACGATCTGCGGCTGCGCTCGGACAAGCTGACCAGCCGCATCGGCCTGATGGTCAATCTGGAGACCGGCGACTATTCGATCAGCCTCAACGGCCAGCTCGGCCGCTATCTGATCCCCGGCCTCGGCATAGTCGACGTCAGGACCGAGCTGCGCGTCATTCCCGGCCCCGGCGGACGCGGCATCCGCGTCGTCGGGCGCGGCGAGGCGATCGTCCGCCGGCTCGACAACGGCTTCCTGAGGAGCCTTGCGGGCGGGCTGCCGCGCATCACCACCGCGCTCGAACGCGGGCCTGACGGCGTCCTCTATCTCCGCGGCGTCCGCATCACCGCGCCCGCGATCACCGCGACAGGCAATGGCTACCGCCGGCGCGACGGCACCTTCTATTTCGAAGGCGAGGGCCGGCAGGCGCAATACGGCCCGTTCCAGCTCAAGCTCGACGGCCGGATCGACCGGCCCAAGCTCGACATCCTGCTCGCCAGCCCGCTCCCCGCCTTGGGGCTGAAGGACGTGCGTGTCCTGCTCGACCCGACCGAGGCGGGGTTCGATTACCAGGCCCAGGGCACATCCACGCTCGGTCCCTTCACATCGAACGGCGCGATCCTGCTGCCGCGCGGCGGCAATGCCACCATAGCCGTCGCCGACCTGCAGGTTTCGGGCTTCCGCGCCAACGGCGATCTGCGCGTCGTCACCGGCGGCTTCGACGGGCAGATCGCGCTCGCCGGCGGCGGCGTTTCGGGCACGCTCACCTTCGAACCGCGCGGCGAAAACCAGGCGATTATCGCCGCGTTGCGGTTGGAACGCGCGCAACTGGGCGGCGTAGCCAACCTCTTCGTGCGGCGGGGCACGGTCGACGGCACCATCGTGCTCGATCCCGACGGCCAGACGATCGATGCGAAGATCGACGCGCGCGGGCTCAGGCGCGGAGGCTTGCGCTTCTCCCGCCTCGAAGCCACCGCCCAGCTGCGTAACGGCAGCGGCACGGTGCGCGCTTCCGTGGAGGGCAGCCGGCGGCAGTCCTTCGAGTTGCAGGGCGTCGCACAGATCGCGCCGGGCCGCATCGCCATCGAGGCGTCGGGCGAGCTCGATGACCGGCCGATCGCCCTCAGCTCTCCCGCCGTGCTGACGCGCGAGGATGGCGGCTGGCGGCTTGCTCCCGCGACGCTCGAATATGCCGGCGGGCGCCTTGCCCTGAGTGGCCTGTTCGGCGCCGAATCGACCAGCGTCAACGCGCAGCTCCAGCGGATGCCGCTGTCGATCCTCGACATCGCCTATGACGGGCTGGGGCTCGGCGGCGCCGCGTCGGGCCGCCTGACCTACAACCAGATCGCCGGCGCCGCGCCGACCGGAAGCGCCAACATCACCGTCCGCGGCCTCACCCGTTCGGGCCTCGTCCTCACCTCGCAACCGATCGACCTCGGCGTCGCGGCGGTGCTGCGCGCGGACAGCGCCGCGATGCGCGCGGTGGCGGCAAGCGGCGGCAGGACGATCGGCCGCGCCCAGGCGCGCCTGTCGCCGCTCGGCGGCGGCGATCTCGCCACCCGGCTCGCCAACGCGCCGCTGTTCGCGCAGCTGCGCTACAACGGCCCGGCCAACACGCTGTGGCGGCTGACCGGCATCGAGATATTCGATCTCGGCGGCGATCTCGCGGTCGGCGCGGACGCCACCGGCCGCCTCGCCGATCCGCAGATCCGCGGTACGCTCCGCACGCAGAACATGCGGCTCGAAAGCACCCTGACCGGCACCGTGCTGACCGAGATGAAGGCAGAGGGCCGCTTCGGCGGGTCGCGACTGGTGATCGATCAGTTCACCGCGCGCGCCGGGCCGGGCAACGTCTCGGGGCGCGGCGTGTTCGACCTCGCCGCCGCGCGCGGCTTCGGCATGGACCTGCAGATCCAGGCCGACAATGCCGAGCTGATGGACCTCGACACTTTGGGCGCGACCGTCACCGGACCCTTGCGCATCCGCTCGGACGGATCGGGCGGGCTGATCTCGGGCGAGGTGGTGATGAACCGCAGCCGCTTCACCCTCGGCCGCGCCACCGCCGCCTCGGTGCTCCCCAGGATCAACGTGCGCGAGATCAATCGCCGCGGCGAGGAGATCGAGCAGGAGCTGGTCACCCAGCCATGGCGGCTCGATCTCAAGGCGCGCGCGCCCAACCGGCTGCAGGTCTCGGGCCTCGGCCTCGAAAGCGAATGGAGCGCCGATCTCGATATCGGCGGCACCGTCACCGCGCCCCAGATCAGGGGACGGGCGGACCTGGTGCGCGGCGAGTATGAGTTTGCCGGCCGCACCTTCGAGCTCGAACGCGGCTCGATCCGCTTCAGCGGGCAGGTTCCGGCCGATCCGACGCTCGACATCGCGGCCAACGCCAACGCGCAGGGGATCAACGCGACGATCCGCGTCACCGGCACCGGCCAGCGACCGATCATCGGCTTCACCAGCGTGCCCGCGCTGCCCGAGGACGAGCTGCTGTCGCGGCTGCTGTTCGGCACCTCGATCACCAACCTGTCGGCGCCCGAGGCGCTGCAGCTCGCCGCCGCCGTCGCCTCGCTGCAGGGCGGGGGCGGCGGGCTCAATCCGATCAACGCGGTGCGCGACGCCGCCGGGCTCGATCGCCTCCGCATCCTCCCCGCCGACCCGACGCGCGGGCAGGGGACCGCCATCGCCGCGGGCAAGTACATCACCCGCAACACCTTCGTGGAGATCATCACCGACGGGCAGGGCTATTCGGCGACGCAGGTCGAGTTCCAGATCACCCGCTGGCTCTCGGTCCTCGCCAGCATCTCGACGCTCGGCCGCCAGAGCATCAACGCGCGCGTGTCGAAGGATTATTGACGGAGCCATTCGCCCGGGCGGCGCGTTCGCCCATCAACCACTCGAAGGAGACACGATCCATGCGTTCCCCCGAAGCCGTCGCCGCGATGCTCTGCCCGGTCTGCAAGGTCGGCCTCCATATGAGCGACCGCCAGGGCGTCGAGATCGACTATTGCCCGCAATGCCGCGGCGTGTGGCTCGACCGCGGCGAGCTCGACAAGATCATCGAGCGTTCGGGCGCGGAGACCGCGCCGCCGGCGCCGCAGGCCGCGCCCCAGCCCTGGGGCGCGGGCGGCTACGAACAGCGCGGCACGGGCGGCTATGGCGAACGCGGCTACGATCCGCGCTATCACAAGAAGCGCAAGAAGAGCTTCCTGGAGGATCTGTTCGACTGAACCCATCGCCCCTGCGAAGGCGAGGGGCCGCCGGTATGGTGGCACACCCGGTGTCGCTTATGCCGACAGAGGCCCCTGCCTTCGCAGGGGCGACGGGTTAGGCGTATTCGCCGATCACCGACTTCACCTCCATGAACTCCCGAAGGCCGTATTTGCCGTATTCGCGGCCATTGCCCGATTGCTTGTAGCCGCCGAACGGCGCGCCGGGATCGGGCTGGCCGCCGTTCACATAGACCATCCCCGCGCGCAGTCGCGGCGCGACGCGGCGCACGCCCTCGGCATCGCCGAACACGACCGCGGAGAGGCCGTAATTGGTGTCGTTGGCGATTCGCACCGCCTCCTCCTCATCCGCATAGGGGATGATGGTGACGACGGGGCCGAAGATCTCCTCGCGCGCGATGGTCATGTCGTTGGTGACGCCGGAGAACAAGGTCGGCTTGACATAATAGCCGGTCTCGACGCCGTCGGGCCGGCCCGGGCCGCCGGTCTCCAGCCTGGCGCCCTCCTCCATGCCCTTGGCGATCAGGCCCTGAATCTTGTCGAACTGCGCCTTGTTGACCACGGGGCCGATATGGCGGCCCTCGGCCATCGGATCACCGGTCTGGGTCGCCTGCAGCACCTGCTTCGCCACTGCGACGGCTTCGTCCGCCTGGTCCTTGTGGACCAGCACGCGGGTGGGGGCGATGCAGCTCTGGCCGGAATTGACCAGCACGCTCATCAGCGTGCCGGGAATCGCGCGGGAGAGGTCTGCGCCGGGCAGCACCACCGAAGGCGACTTGCCGCCCAGTTCCTGATGCACGCGCTTGACGGTGTCGGCGGCGGCCTTGGCCACCATCACCCCGGCGCGGGTCGAGCCGGTGAAGCTGACCATGTCGATATCGGGATGCGTGCTGAGCGCGGTGCCGACGCCGGGGCCGTCGCCCTGGACCAGGTTGAACACGCCCGCGGGGACGCCCGCCTTGTCCATCACCTCGGCGAAGATCGCCGCCGATCCGGGGCATTCCTCGCTGGGCTTGAGGATCATCGTGTTGCCGGCGGCGAGCGCGGGGGCGACCTTGGCGACGATCTGGTTCATCGGCCAGTTCCACGGGGTGATGAGGGCGACGACGCCGATCGGCTCATGCACCACCAGGCTGTTGCCGGCCTTCTCGGTGAACTCGAATTCCTTCAGCGCCGCGATCGCCGCCATGAAATGGCCGATGCCGCTGCCCACCTGCGCCGTCTTCGCGATCGAGATCGGGCAGCCCATCTCCATCGCGATCGCCTCGGCGATGTCGCCGCTGCGGTTCTTGTACTCGGCCAGGATCGCCTCGAGCAGCGCGACGCGTTCGTCGACGGTCGTGCGGCTGAAGCTGTCGAAGGCTTTGCGCGCGGCGGCGACGGCCTTGTCGACATCGGCGGCGCTGCCCAGCGTGATCTCGGTGCAGGATTCCTCGGTGGCGGGGTTGATCACCTCGTGGCGCTTCCCACCTTCGCTCTCGACCCACCGGCCGCCGATATAGTGGTTGAGGTAGCTCTTCATCCTCGCCTCCGTCGATCGAATATCAGGTATGGTGGCTGACATGGCGCGCCGCAAAGCGCGTTGCAAGGTGAAAGGGAGACCGGCAATGGCGCGAAGTGCGGTGATCGAACGGACGGGCGGGCCCGAGGTGATCGAGTGGCGCGAGGCCGATCTGCCTGAACCCGGCGCAGGCGAGGTGCGCGTGCGCCACACCGCGGTCGGCCTCAACTATATCGACACCTATCACCGTTCCGGCCTCTATCCGGTGCAGTTGCCGAGCGGCCTCGGGTCCGAAGCCGCCGGCACGGTCGAGGCGGTGGGAGCGGGCGTCTCCGCCCTCGCACCGGGGGACCGCGTCGCGACCTTCGGTCCCGGGCTCGGCGCCTACGCCACCGCGCGCAACGTCGCGGCGTCGTCGCTGTTCAAGCTGCCCGACGACATCGACGACCGCACCGCGGCGGCGATCATGCTCAAGGGCTGCACCACCGAGTTCCTCGTCGAACGCTGCGCGCGCGTCGAGGCGGGCCAGACCGCGCTGGTCCACGCCGCGGCGGGCGGGGTCGGGCATCTGCTGGTCGGCTGGCTCAAGGCGGTGGGCGCGACCGTGATCGGCAGCGTCGGCAGCGAGGAGAAGGCGGAACGGGCGAGAGCGGCCGGGGCAGATCATGTGCTGCTGCACAAGCAGGAGGATGTCGCCGCGCGGGCGCGCGAACTGACCGACGGGCGCGG
Organism: Sphingomonas gilva; assembly: GCF_003515075.1. Lineage (GTDB taxonomy): Bacteria > Pseudomonadota > Alphaproteobacteria > Sphingomonadales > Sphingomonadaceae > Sphingomonas > Sphingomonas gilva. The sequence goes on along the minus strand of NZ_QWLV01000002.1, from coordinate 39,896 downwards.
CGTGGACGTGGTGTTCGACGGCGTCGGCATGGCGATGTGGAAGATGTCGCTCAAGGCGGCGGCGCGGCGCGGGATGATCGTCAGCTTCGGCAATGCCGGCGGCGCGGTGGAGGGCGTGGGGCTGGGAGTTCTGGCACGGCACGGATCGCTGTTCGTCACCCGGCCGACGCTGTTCGACTATTACATCACGCCCGAGGAGCGCGAGGCCGGAGTCGCGCGGCTGTGGGAGATGCTGCGTTCGGGGGCGATCGCGCCGGAGATCGGCCAGACCTTCGCGCTGACCGACGCCGCCGAGGCCCACCGCGCGCTGGAGGCGGGCGAGACCAGGGGCGCGTCGCTGCTGATTCCCTAGGCGGGTCTGACTTGTCATTGTAACGCCGCGGGCGCACAAACCCTTTGACCAAGAGGAAAAAAGGGAAGCGCGATGCCCGAGATTTCCGCAGCGGTGGGCCCGGGCGCGACGAATGCGCCCGCCGATGTCCGCATCATCCAGGATCTGCTGATTCGGCACAGCCGCTGGTTGAACGGCGTTCCAGCCCCGCAGGCCAGCGGCCAGTTCGATCAGGCCACCGCCGCCGCAATCGTCGGTTTTCAGGCGGATGGTGCGGCGCTTGCCCGGCCCGACGGCAGGGTCGATCCGCGCGGCTTCACCTTGTCGCGGCTCAATCTTTCCGCGATCATCGGGCCGCAGCACCGCATCTTCCACAATCTGTGCTGGGGCCATTTCGGCGATACGCTGACCGCCGCCGATTATGCCGCCGCCGCCACGCGCCTGTCGTGCGAAGCCGCGGCGATCCGCGCCGTCGCCGAAACCGAGGCGCGGGACGAGGCGTGGGATTCGATGGGACGCCCGATCATCCTGTTCGAACGGCACAAGTTCAGGCGCTGGACCAATGGCCGCTTCGACCGCACGCACAGCGATATCTCGCACCCCGATTGGGGCGGCTATGGCCGGTCTTCGGCGCAATATGGCCGGCTGCGCCGCGCGGCGATGCTGGATGAGGCCGCGGCGCTCAAATCCGCTTCGTGGGGGTTGTTCCAGATTCTCGGCGAGAATCACGTTGCTGCGGGGCACGGCACGGTGGAGGCGTTAGTGACGGCGATGATGAACAGCCAGGCCGATCACCTCGCCGCGTTCGTCGCCTTTGTCTCGGCCGACGCCAACCTCACCCGCGCGATCCGCGACAAGGATTGGACGAGCTTTGCGCGGCGCTATAATGGCCCTCAATATGCGCGCAACGATTATGACGGGAAGATGCGCCGCGCTTATGAGCGGCTGAGCGCGCCGGTGCGATAATGGAAAGGCTCGCGATGTTCGCTTCGTTCGCAGCATTATTCGCACTCTCCGCTTGCGGCCAATCGGCCCCGCGGCCAGCGAACGAACGGTCGGCCACCTCCGCGCCGCTTCCTTCCGGACAAGCGGAGGCGGAAAAGGCCGAAAAGGCTGACGGATCGGCGCGAACGATCAGCCTTGGCGCGGAAGGGACGGTGACCGTCGTACCGTTTCGCACGGTAGAGAAGCGGGGGCTGTCCGACTCGCAGTGCGGCGTCACGATCGACGGCAAGCGCCTGGTCACGATCGGAACGGGCGAGACCGAGGTCTACACCTGCTATCGGCTCACCGGCGCCGGCGCGTTGCCGCCCGATGACGCTGCGCAACGCATCGGCCTGCTCTACGATGTCGGATCGCCCAATGCCGATTTTCATACCGCGGTCGTCCTGCGGCGCGCGGCAGAGGGCTGGCAGGTGGACGAGGGCTTGTCCGGCAGGTTCGACAGCGCGCCCGAAGCGAAATCGATCGAGGCGCTGGCCGAGGCGCTGCCCTGATCATCCCTGACCAGGATAGGTCCTCTCCTTGAGCAGGCCGGCCAGGTGCACGGCGTTCGATGCGAGCATTTCCGCCGTCTGGGTCACCTTGTCGGGCGTCTCCGGCAGGTCCTTGAAGTCGACCGATCCCATCGCCTCGCCGACCCAATAGCAGGCGGCGCCGGCCGGGATGGTCCAACCGGTATCGTTCAGCGACTGGAACAGCTGCGCCGACGACCAGTGCGCGCCGTCCTCGTTGCCGACGATCGCCGCGACCGCGACCTTGCCGTAGCTCGGCATGCGGCCCCTGTCGTCGGTCTCGGAGAGGAAGGCGTCCATCCGTTCGAGCACGCGCTTGGCGATGCTGCCGATCTGCCCCATCCAGATCGGCCCGCCGAAGATCAGGATATCGTGCGCCAGGATCTTCGCGCGGATCGCCGGCCAGGCGTCGCCCTCGCCCTCGTCTGAGGTGACGCCGGGCTTCACGTCATGCTCCGCGATGCGGATCGTCTCGCTGATCCGCACATCATGTTCGGTGAAGGCTTTCCCAAGCACCGCGATCATCGCGTCGGTCGAGGATTCGCCCTCGGCCTTGAGGGTGCAGTTGATGGCGATGGCGGTGACGGTCATGGGGGTTTCTCCTTGAGCTGAACCCCTAACGGGCCGGACGCGCCTCCGATCCATCCGGGCCCGACCGTGCGTCGCAAGAGTCGCGGGTGTTCGGACATTGCGTTGCGCGGGTAGGAAATTTCGTTGCGTCGCCGCTGCCGATCAGCGCCATCGCCTCGGCGAAGATCTCCTCGGGTGCGGCGTGGCCATGGGCCGCGGCGAGCCGGTCCGCGGCGCGATCCTGGGCGAACAGCGCCGAGGTGAGCAGGCGGTTGTCATAATGCTGGCGCACGCCGACCTGCCGTCCGCGATGGAAGACCGGCCGCTCGATCGGGCCGAAGCCGCGCGCAACCACCGTATCCCAGGCGCGGCTCGCGGCGATCGCCTGCGCCTCGTCCCACGCGGCGGCGAAGCTCTCGGCACCGGGCCGGGCGCGCAACCGATAGGCGGAACGCGCCGACCGCCCGACGCTGCGCGCCGCCGCGGCGACCACGCCCAGCCTGACGAGCGCGCGGATGAACTCGCGCTGGACATGCGGATGCCAGTCCGCCGCCGTCGCCCGGCCGAGCGGGACGGGGGTGAAGAGGAGCAGGTCGTCAGGCGAGTCGGAGGGGAACATATAAAGAACAATGACGTAGGATTTCCTACAAATAAAGCGAAATCCGCGAAGCGCCCGCACGGCCTCCAGCGCGATGTGCTGTAAAGAGTTCTTGACAGGTCTGGGTGCGTCGCTGTAAAGAGCTCTTTACAGGCAATCGAGGCGCAGATGCTCAACAAGGTTCGCGAGTTCCGCGAAGGACGGGGATGGAGCCAGGGCGAACTGGCCAACCGCCTCGGCGTGTCGCGGCAGACGATCAACGCGGTCGAGACCGACAAATATGACCCGAGCCTGCCGTTGGCGCTGCGCATGGCGCGGCTGTTCGGCGTCGCGGTGCCCGATCTTTTCATCGACGAATGGCAACCGGAGGATGGACAATGAACAAGCCAGCGCAAAGGACATGGCGCAAGCCGGTGATCAGCGCCGCGATCGGCGCCCTGTTCGGGTTCGGCGCGATGATGGGCTTCCTCAATCTGGGCGGCGAGGTTTCCGCGAGCTGGAGCGGGGGGCGTATCGCCTTGAGCGGCGTAGGATTCGTCTATCTGCTGACGGGGCTGTTCGTCGGCTTCGGCATTCTTGCGCCGTCGCTCGGCGCGCGCGTGCTCAACGTCGGCGATGCGGAGGAACTGCGCGAGCAGCGTGCGATCCTGTCGGGCAGCGCGCTCTCCATGGGCGCGTTCGGCGCGATGCTGCTGTTGCTCGCCGCGGCCGGCGCCGGCGGCTTCGTGGCGGATTGGGTGGCGATCGCGGCGATGCTCGCATCGATCGCGATCAACATCGCGATCTATCTGCGGCAATGGCGGCTTTATGACGAGCTCTGGCGGCAGCTGTCATGGGAAGGTTCGGCCTTCGCGATGCACCTGCTGCTGCCGGCGCTGATCCTGTGGGCGGGGCTCGCCCATCTCGGCCATCTTCCCGCGATCGATCCGCTGGGGGTCGTCGCGCTCGCCGCGGCGGCGGTCCTGCTCGGCGCGTTCATGGCGGCCGGCCGGCGCGGGTTGCTCGCGCAGCGCTAGAGCGGAGGGGGGCGGCCGGACCGACTCGCCGTGCCCCTCACCGCGTCATGTTTGGCGAACGCCCGCTCTCAGGGCGCCTCTCGTTCGAGCATCAGCCATATCTGCGCTTCGGAGGGGACCGTTCGAGGGCTCGCCGGGCAACCGGCTGCGGGAGAGCCCGCGATGAGCACCATCTCAGCCTGAATATTGGCGACGCGCAGACCATGCGCGGCCAGCGCCGCTTCGACCGGCGCGACCGGTCCGGCGGCATTGAGCGCGTCGTTCAGCGGCCCCGCGGCCCCGGCGCTGTCGATACCGTCCTTCCAACGAGGATCGCGGGCGAGCCGCGCCAACAGCGCACAATGATCGAAGATTCCGCCTGCGGCCAAGGCCGTGCGACCGAGCGCCAGCTGGCGCGCGCCCGCTAGCGACTCGGCGCCGCGCAGGGTTCGGGCCAAGCCCTCGGCCGGAGCGTCGCAGGTTCCTCGCAGCATGGCGACGCCATCGGCCCCGGGAGGCTCGATCACATAGTCACAGGCGACATCGGCGGACTGTTCGGGCTGCGTCGCGGCGGACGGCTGTCCGGCCGAACACCCGCCGCCGAGGAGCGCCAGCGCGATCACGCCGGACAATAGCCTGCGCAACATCACAGCTTCCAGAACCAGATGCTCTTGCACTTGTCCATATAGTTGCCGTGGGCGGTGCGGTAGCTGATGGTCCGATCGATGACGTGGCCCCACCAGTCCTTTTCTTCCACCACCGAACCGTCGATCAGATCGATATGGCCGCCCAGCTGGCCGCCGACGTCATAGCCCGCGATCTGCCAGAAGCTGATCACGCCGTCGGTCCCGGCGAGCCTCCTGTTCCCCAGCGCCGCATCGCATTTCAGCGGCTCGCCCCAGATTTCCCGCAGATTTTCGGATAGCCTGTCCTGGCGCGGTTCGATCCATTTGCCCTTGAGCGGCCCGGCGAGCGCACGCATTCCGGCGCTGCTCTTGATGGCGACGCCGCTCAGGCCAAGGGCAATGCTCATCCGCAGCGCGCAGGTGTTCTCCCAACCCGGTTTGCCGTAGAACTCGCCCCAGCCGATATGCGTGAATACCGACTTGGGATCGCCTTTTGGATAGTTCAGCCACATCGCGTTGAACGCAGGCTTGGCCACAACCGTTCTCCCCCCGAGAATGGATATCGTTGCGACCTTGGGAAGATCGTTGCGAATCTGATCGTTGAAGTCAATTCGAAAGACACGGAGCGGCGGTCGATCTTCGGATCATCCAAAGGCGGGGCGCCTGATGTCGCGGCTCGAGAAAGAGGACATGAAAAGGGGCGCCCGAACAGCTTCGGGCGCCCCCTTTGTCTTTTCGTCAACGACGCGGGCGTGGCCGCGTTTACGAGCTGTAGTACATATCGTATTCCACCGGGCTCGGCGTGGTTTCGAAGCGGATCACTTCTTCCCACTTCAGCTCGGCATAGGATTCGATCTGGTCCTTGGTGAACACGTCGCCGCGCAGCAGGAACTCGTTGTCCTCCTGAAGCGCGATCAGCGCCTCGCGGAGAGAGCCGCAGACCGTCGGCACGTTGACCAGCTCGGCGGGCGGCAGGTCGTACAGGTTCTTGTCCATCGCCTCGCCCGGATGGATCTTGTTCTGGATGCCGTCGAGACCAGCCATCAGCAGCGCCGCATAGGCGAGGTAGGGATTGGCGAGCGCGTCGGGGAAGCGGAACTCGACTCGCTTGGCCTTGTCGCCCGTGCCGTAGGGGATGCGGCACGAGGCGGAGCGGTTGCGGCTCGAATAGGCGAGCAGCACCGGCGCCTCGAAGCCCGGCACCAGCCGCTTGTAGCTGTTGGTGGTGGGATTGGTGAAGGCGTTCAGCGCGCGCGCGTGCTTGATCACGCCGCCGATGAAGAACAGGCAGGTTTCCGAAAGGCCGGCATAGCCGTTGCCGGCGAACAGCGGCTTGCCGCCGTCCCAGATCGACATGTGCGTGTGCATGCCCGATCCGTTGTCGTCCTTGATCGGCTTGGGCATGAAGGTCGCGGTCTTGCCGTAGGCGTGCGCGACCTGGTGGACGACGTACTTGTAGATCTGCATGCGGTCCGCAGTCGTCACCAGCGTGCCGAAGGTCAGGCCCAGCTCGTGCTGCGCGGCGGCGACCTCATGATGGTGCTTGTCGCACGGCAGGCCCATTTCGAGCATGGTCGAGACCATCTCGGCGCGGATGTCGACCGCGGAGTCGACCGGCGCGACCGGGAAATAGCCGCCCTTGGCGCGCGGGCGGTGGCCGAGATTGCCGCCTTCATAGTCGCGACCGGAATTCTCCGGCAGCTCGACATCGTCGATCTTGAAATAGCTCGACGAGTAGCTGTTCTCGAACTTGACGTCGTCGAACATGAAGAACTCGGCTTCGGGGCCGACATAGATGGTGTCGCCGATGCCGGTGCTCTTCAGGTAGGATTCGGCGCGCTTGGCGGTCGAGCGCGGATCGCGGTCATAGAGGTCGCCGGTCGAGGGCTCGACGATGTCGCAGACCAGGATCAGCATCGGCGTCGCCGAGAAGGGATCGACCCACACCGCGTCCAGATCGGGCTTCAGGATCATGTCCGATTCGTTGATCGCCTTCCACCCGGCGATCGAGGAGCCGTCGAACATCAGGCCGTCGGTCAGCTGGTCCTCGTCCAGGCCCGATGCGACCATCGACAGGTGCTGCCACTTGCCCTTGGGATCGGTGAAGCGGAGATCGACCCATTCGATCTCCTGGTCCTTGATCATCTGCAGGATGTCGTTGGCGGTGTTGGCCATTTCGTTCGCTTTCCCTCGTGCGTCGCCCCCGCGAAGGCGGGGGCCGGTATGTTGGTGTTTCACTGCCCAGGGGCCCCCGCCTTCGCGGGGGCGACCTTCTAGGTTTCTAGATCGCATCCTCGTTGCGCTCGCCGGTGCGGATGCGGAGCGCCGTTTCCACCGGAATGACGAAGATCTTGCCGTCGCCGATGCGGCCGGTCTGCGCGGCGGCGGCGATCGCCTCGACCACGCGGTCCGCCAGGCCGTCCTCGACCACCACCTCCAGCTTCACCTTGGGCAGGAAGTCGACGACATATTCGGCGCCGCGATAGAGCTCGGTATGGCCCTTCTGGCGACCGAAGCCCTTAGCCTCGGTCACGGTGATGCCGCTGACGCCGACCTCGTGCAGCGCCTCCTTCACCTCATCGAGCTTGAACGGCTTGATGATCGCCTCGATCTTCTTCACGCGCGTAATCCCCCGCCAACCTGTGGCGATCCTTGTGCCTTGCCGGGTGCATTGCAGCAAGCGTGCCAGCCGCGCGACGGGCGGGATGACGTGGATAAATACGACCAGGCGCCCGCCGCGCTGCCCAAAAAACGGGCAACATCCCGTCATGTGCTTGATCGTGCGGCAGCGATCCCGATGTTGGGGCGGTGAACGGCTTCCCCTCCCACTGGCTCAACCCGCCCGGCCTCAAGGCGGCGAGCCAGGTGCAGCGCGAAATCGCGGAAATCACCGAGTGCGACGACCGAATCGGGCCGGTGCGGCGGATCGTGGGCGTCGACACCTCGATGAAGTGGCGCGACAGCCGCGGGCCGATCCACGCCGCCGCCGCGCCGATCTCCTGGCCGGGAGGGGCTGCGGAGATCGCGGCGAGCGTCACGCTCGTGCCCGACATCCCCTATGTCCCCGGCTATCTCGGCTTTCGCGAGACGCCGGCGATCCTGGCGGCGCTGGCGCTGCTCGACGCGCCGCCCGATCTGATGCTGGTCGACGGTCACGGCCGCTCGCACCCGCGCCGCTGCGGCATCGCGACGCATGTCGGCGTGCTCGCCGGCGTGCCGACGATCGGCTGCGCCAAGACGATCCTATGCGGGCGGATCGAGGGCGAACTGGGCGCGGCGCGCGGCAGCCGCGCGCCTCTGGTCGATCGCGGCGAGATCGTCGCGGTGGCGCTCCGGACGCGCGAACGCGCCGCGCCGATCTACGTCTCGACCGGTCACCGCGTCTCGCTCGAGACCGCGGTCGAATGGGTGCTGAAGCTGTGCGACGGCCGCCGCCTGCCGCTGCCCATCCGCCTGGCGCACGACGCCGCCAATGCGGCCCGGCGCGTGGCGGAGGCGGCTCAGTAAGGCGGGCGGTCGAGTCCTGCGGGGCTCCTGGTGAAGATCTCGCAGCCGGTTTCGGTGATCCCCACCGAATGCTCGAACTGCGCGGAGAGCGACCGGTCGCGCGTCACCGCCGTCCAGCCGTCGTCCAGCACCTTCACGTCGGGGCGGCCGATGTTGATCATCGGCTCGATGGTGAAGAACATGCCCGGCTTGAGCTCGGGCCCGGTGCCGGGGCGGCCGACATGGACGACCTCGGGCGCGTCGTGGAACAGCCGGCCGACGCCGTGGCCGCAGAAATCGCGGACGACGCCGTAGCGGTGGCTTTCGGCGTAGCGCTGGATGGCGTTGGCGACGTCGCCAAGATGGTTGCCGGGCCGCGCCTGCTCGATGCCGAGCATCATCGCCTCATAGGTCGCGTCGACCAGCCGGCGCGCCTTGATCGGCACGTCGCCGACCAGGAACATGCGGCTGGTGTCGCCATGCCAGCCGTCGACGATCACGGTCACGTCGATATTGGCGATATCGCCCGATTTGAGCGTCTTGGCCGAGGGGATGCCGTGGCAGACGACATGGTTGATCGAGATGCAGGAGCTGTGCGTGTAGCCGCGATAGCCGAGCGTCGCGGGAATGCCGCCGCCGCGCAGCATATGCTCGCGGACCATGTCGTCTAGCGCCTCGGTCGAAACGCCGGGGACGACATGCGGCGCGAGCATGTCGAGCACCTCCGCCGCCAGCCGGCCCGCGCGGCGCATTCCTTCGAAGCCTTCGGGGCCGTGCAGCTTGATCGCACCGGTGCGCAGTGGTGCATCGGCGGCGCCGATCGTCACATATTCGGTCATGCCCCCCGATATAGCGCGGCAGTCCGCGCTTTGCGAGGGGGCCGGGACGGGTCTATGGCCGCGAGCATGAGCGAGACGCGCATCTGGACCGCGGCCCTGGCGGTGATCGGCGACGAGATCCTGTCCGGCCGCACCCAGGACAAGAATGTCGCACAGGTCGCCAAATGGCTGAACGTCCAGGGCATCCGCCTGGTCGAGGTGCGCGTGGTGCCGGACGACACCGCGGCGATCGTCGCGGCGGTCAATGCCCTGCGCGCGCGCAACGACTATCTGTTCACCACCGGCGGCATCGGGCCGACGCACGACGACATCACCGTCGATGCGATCGCCGAAGCGCTGGGCCTCGCCGTGACCTATCACCCGGACGCGCTGGCGGTGCTGCAGCGCTATTACGAGACTCGCGGCGGGCTGACCGAGGCGCGGATGCGCATGGCGCGCGTGCCGGAAGGGGCGGCGCTGATCCCCAACCGCATGTCCGGCGCGCCCGGCATCCATATCGACAACATCTTCGTGATGGCGGGGGTGCCGCACATCACCGCCGGGATGCTCGATTCGCTCACCGGGACGCTGGAGGGCGGACTGCCCGTGCTGTCCGCGACGATCGGCGTCTGGGTCGCGGAGAGCGAGGTGGCCGATCTGCTCGGCGCGGTGGAGAAGGCCCATCCGGCGGCGGCGATCGGCAGCTACCCATTCTTTCGCGAAGGCCGGGTGGGCGCGAATTTCGTCGTGCGATCGGTGGAAAGGGCGGCGCTGGAGGCCTGCCTGTGTGAGTTGCGCGAGCGGCTGACGGAGGCCGGGCACGTCGTTGTGAGCGATGGGATCTGACAAAGCGCCGCGGGCAAAGCCCGCGTCGTCGGTCGGCGCCGCCGGCCGGTCGCGCCGCAAATAGCGCGATCCAGCTTTGCTGGATCGTCGCGCGGCGCGACCTGGAGCGGGTGAGGGGAATCGAACCCCCGTCGTAAGCTTGGAAGGCTTCTGCTCTACCATTGAGCTACACCCGCCCGCGCGGCCGACGCGTTGCCACATCCGGTTGCGCGCGGTCAATGCGCTGCGTGCCGCGATGCGCTAAGCGACGGCGACAAGGAGACGCCAATGGACGGCAGCGCGATGGAAATCCTCAAATGGACCGCTTCGATCGGCGGCATGATCGCCGCCGCGATGATCGCCTGGAACGGCGGGCGGCGGCTGACCGGCTGGGGATTCGTCGTGTTCCTCGGCGCTTCGGTCGCCTGGATCATCTCGGGCTTCCTGACCGGCGAGAATGCGCTGGCGGTGCAGAACATCGTGCTGTTCGGCATCAACGCGCTCGGCGTGTACCGCTATCTCTGGCGCAAGGACGATCCGTCGGAGAATGCAAGCTGAACCGTCGCCCCTGCGCGGGCAGGGGCCTTTATCGGCATATGCAGCGTCGAATGTGCCACAAACCCATCGGCCCCTGCCTGAGCAGGGGCGACGATAGTTGCTCAAGCGTGCGACTTAGGCTCTATTCGGTTGCGATAAGCAACGGGAGGGGCCGATGACCGATCTGCGCGCGATGCTGGACGTGCAGCGCACGGCGTTCGACGCCGATCTGCCGGTGGCGATTTCCCTCCGCAAGGACCGGCTGCGCCGCGCCATCGCGATGGTGAAGGACAATGCGCCGCGCCTGTGCGACGCGCTGTCGGAGGATTTCGGCCATCGCAGCCGCGAGCAATCGATGATCACCGACATCGCCGCCTCGATCGGCCCCCTGCGCCACGCGATGAAGCATGCCGCCGGCTGGGCGAGGAGCGAGCGGCGATCGGTGCAGTTCCCGCTCGGGCTGCTCGGCGCGCGCGCGTGGGTCGAGTACCAGCCGAAGGGCGTGGTCGGCGTGATCAGCCCATGGAACTTCCCGGTCAATCTGGTGATGGGGCCGCTCGCCGGCATCTTCGCCGCGGGCAACCGGGCGATGGTCAAGACGTCCGAATACACCCCCGCCGTCGCCGCCGCGCTTCAGGTGCTCGCGGCCGAATATTTCGACGCGAGCGAGCTCGCCTTCGTCTCGGGCGGGCCGGAGGTCGGCAAGGCTTTCGCCGAGCTGCCCTTCGACCACCTGATCTTCACCGGCGCGACCGGGATCGGCCGGCACATCCTCCACGCCGCGGCGGACAATCTGACGCCCGTCACGCTGGAGCTGGGCGGCAAGTCCCCCGCCATCGTCGGACGCGGCGCCGATATCGCCCGCGCGACCGACAGGGTGGTGACGGGCAAGATGATGAACGCCGGCCAGATCTGTCTCGCGCCCGATTACATGCTGGCGCCCGAAGCGCAGGAGCAGCAGGTGGTCGACGGGCTGGTCGCCGCGGCGAGCGCGCAATATCCCTGGCTGCTCAACAACCCGGACTATACCGCGATCATCAACGATCGCCACTTCGCGCGGCTTTCCGCCTGGCTCGACGATGCGCGCGCGAAGGGCGCCGAGATCGTCACGGTCAACCCGTCGAACGAGGATTTCGCCACCAGCAACGCGCGCAAGATGCCGCTCCACATCGTGCGCGGCGCCACCGACGACATGACCGTGATGCAGGAGGAAATCTTCGGCCCCATCCTCCCCGTGCGGACCTACAAGCACCTCGACGACGCCATCGCCGAGGTGAACCGCCGCGACCGTCCGCTCGGCCTCTATTACTTCGGCGGAGACAGCACCGAGCGCCGCCGCGTGCTCGACCGGACGATATCGGGCGGGGTCACGCTCGACGACGTGATCTTCCACGTCTCGATGGAGGACCTGCCCTTCGGCGGCGTCGGTCCATCGGGCATGGGCGCCTATCACGGCCGCGACGGCTTCAAGACCTTCAGCCATGCCCGCGCGGTGTTCCGCCAGTCGAAGCTGGACGTCGCCAGGCTCGCCGGCCTGAAGCCGCCCTACGGCAAGGCGACGGCCAAGACGATCCGGCAGCAGATCGGCTGATCGTCGCCCCTGCGAAGGGAGGGGCCTCAGGCGGCATGCGAAACGCCCGATGTGCCACAAACCCAGAAGCCCCTGCCTGCGCAGGGGCGACGATGGTGGTTTACGCTTGCGTAAAGCGGCGCACGCACCATACTCTGTTTTCAAATCACGACCGAGTCTCAAGGAGAGCGAGAATGGCCGAGGCCTATATCGTCGATGCGGTGCGCACCGCGGGCGGCAAGCGCGGGGGGCGGCTCGCCGGCACCCACCCGGTGGACATGGGCGCGGCGGTGCTCGACGCGATCGTCGAGCGCACCGGGATCGACGGCGCCATCGTCGATGACGTCATCATGGGTTGCGTCATGCAGGGCGGGCAGCAGAGCTTCCAGGTCGGCCGCAACTGCGTGCTCGCCTCGCACAAGCTGCCCGACAGCGTCCCCGCGGTCACCATCGACCGCCAGTGCGGATCCTCGCAGCAGGCGATGCAGTTCGCCGCCCAGGCGGTGATGTCGGGCACGCAGGACGTGGTGATCGCCGCGGGCGTCGAGAGCATGACGCGCGTGCCGATGGGCTCGACCGGTGCGTTCCACGCCAAGGAGGGGCTGGGCAACTACAAGTCGCCGCGGCTGGAGGAGAAATTCCCCGGCATCATGTTCAGCCAGTTCATCGGCGCCGAGATGGTGGCCAGGAAGCACGGCTTTTCCAAGGACGAGCTCGACGCCTATGCGCTCGAATCGCACAGGCGCGCGGCCAGGGCGGCGGCGGAGGGCCGGTTCGACAACGAGATCGTCCCGCTCGATATCGAGACGCCCGAAGGCCCGGCGAAGCACAGCGCGGACGAAGGTGTTCGCGCCGATGCGACGCTGGAGGGCATCCAGGGCGTCAAGCTGCTGCAGGAGGGCGGGGCGATCACCGCCGCCAACGCCAGCCAGATCTGCGACGGGGCGAGCGCGGTGCTGATCGTCTCGGGCGATGCGCTCAGGAAATACGGCCTCAAGCCCCGCGCGCGCATCGTCAACGTGACGGTCACCGCGGGCGATCCGGTGATCATGCTGGAAGAGCCGTTGTTCGCCACCGACAAGGCGCTGAAGAAGGCCGGCCTCACCATCGACGATATCGACGTCGCCGAGGTCAACGAGGCGTTCGCGCCGGTGCCGATGGCGTGGATGAAGCACACCGGCGCTGCCCATGAGAAGACCAACGTCAACGGCGGCGCGATCGCGCTGGGCCATCCGCTCGGCGCGTCGGGCACCAAGCTGATGGCGACCCTGCTCAACGCGCTCGAGCAGCGCGGCGGCCGCTACGGGCTCCAGACGATGTGCGAAGGCGGCGGCATCGCCAATGTCACCATCATCGAGCGGGTCGACGCGCCGGTGGAGGAGGCGAAGGCGGCGTAATGTCCGTCGCTCCTGCGCAGGCAGGGGCCTCTGGGTTTGTGGCACATACGACACCTGCGCTTGCCGACTGAGGCCCCTGCCTGCGCAGGGGCGACGGAAAGGGAGAAAGAATGAAACTCGATCAAACCATATCCGCCGTCGTCACCGGCGGCGCCTCGGGCCTCGGCGCCGCTACCGCGCGGGCGCTCGCCGCGAAGGGCGTGAAGGTCGCGATTTTCGATCTCCAGGCCGAGAAAGGCGAGGCGATCGCGGCCGAGATCGGCGGCATATTCTGCGAGGTCAACGTCACCAGCGACGAGAGCGTCGACGCCGGCTTCGCCAAGGCGCGCGCCGCGCACGGCCAGGAACGCATCCTGGTCAATTGCGCCGGCACCGGCAATGCGATGAAGACCGCCAGCCGTTCGAAGGAAGACGGCAGCATCAAGCATTTCAGCCTCGAGGCGTTCAACTGGCTCATCCAGATCAACCTGGTCGGCACCTTCCGCTGCATCGCCAAATCGGCCGCCGGGATGCTGACGCTCGATCCGCAGGAAGACGGCGAGCGCGGCGCGATCGTCAACACCGCCAGCGTCGCGGCGGAGGACGGGCAGATCGGCCAGGCGGCCTATTCGGCGTCGAAGGGGGGCGTGGTCGGCATGACCCTCCCCATCGCGCGCGACCTGATGGGCGAGGGCATCCGCGTGAACACCATCCTGCCCGGCATCTTCGACACCCCGCTGATGCAGGGCGCGCCGCAGCAGGTGCGCGACAACCTCGCGGCCAGCGTGCCCTTCCCCAAGCGGCTCGGCCAACCCGAGGAATACGCCCAGCTCGCGCTCACCATGATCGAATGCGGCTATTTCAACGGTGAGGACGTCCGCCTGGACGGCGCCATCCGCATGGCGCCACGGTAATCACCTCCCCTCCCTGAAAGGGAGGGGCCGGGGGTGGGTTCCTCTCCGCAAACGTATCGTCTGTGGCATCGACCCACCCCCCAGCCCCTCCCTATCCAGGGAGGGGAGTCAATAAGGGAAACTCCCCATGCCCCTCTACGAAATCGCCGGCAAACGCCCCCAGCTCGGCTTCGACGCGTGGGTCGCGCCTTCCGCCGATCTGATCGGCGAGGTGGTGCTGGGGCATGAGGCGAGCGTGTGGTTCGGCGCGTGCATCCGCGCGGACAACACCGTGATCTCGGTCGGCAACCGTTCGAACATCCAGGAAGGCGCGATGCTGCACTCCGATTACGGCGTGCCCTGCACCGTCGGCGCGGACGTGACGGTGGGGCATCACGCCATGCTCCACGGCTGCACCATCGAGGACGAGGCGCTGATCGGCATGAAGGCGACCGTGCTCAACAACGCGGTGATCCCCACCGGCTGCATCGTCGGCGCGGGCGCGCTGGTGACCGAGGGCAAGCGGTTCGAGCCCAACAGCCTGATCGTAGGCGCCCCCGCCAAGGCGATCCGCACGCTAGACGAGGCGCAGCGCGCGATCCTCAAGGCCTCCGCCGCGCACTATGTCGCAAAGGCGAAACAATTCTCGGCCGAACTGCGGCGGCTGGACTAGATTTGGAGGCTGATCACAATGACCGGCGCATGTTGAAACACGCGATCATCATAATCGCCATCGCGATGTCATGCGGTTGCGCTCAGCCTGATGCGCCAGAACAGCGCGTGGTCGAGACAAGGGAACCCCGTCCGACAACGACAGTGGCCGAGAAGGAGACGCCGGTAAGCGACCGGGATGCCGCGAAGCTATCGCGTGAGTTCGGTCTTTCAGGGTGTTCGGGCGTGACGCGTCTACGTGATGTTGAAGGCGATGGGCATTTTGCTGCAAGTTGGCGCGTCCGAGAGGGCGAACGATGCTTTCAAGGATGGTCCGAGCGGCAGCAGCGTTACTCTATCTTGGAGCATCTCGACGTGTCGCAGGACGAGCGCGACCGGCTTCCCTGGCTATGTGGAGAATCGGGGAGTCATGTTGCCGAATGCGCCAGCCAAGGATCCGACAGGACGTTGCTCATCGAACAGCCGCGCGGTGCAGATTTCCTGCTTTTTCGACGAATAACAAAGGCCGCGAAGTGAACGCACCCGCGAACTAACCCCCAAACCCCCCGAACACCCCATCCAGATACACCAGCGGATCGGTGTCCTCGCGCACCGCGACCGATTCGACCTCGCCGATGAAGATGCTGTGCGTGCCGAAGCGGTGCTCCTGCCTCAGCGCGCAGACGATCGAGGCTTGGGCGTGGGCCAGGCGCGGCGGGCCCTCGCCGTCGGTCAGCCAGGTGCCGGTGCGGAAGCGCAGCTCGCGCATGCGATAGTCGGAGAAGTGATGCGCCAGCTCCACATCGTCGCGGTGCAGCGCGTTGACGCAGAAATGCGTGCGCGTGCCGATCACCTGATGGATCGCGGCGCGTTCGTTGATGCACACCAGCAGGCTGGGCGGCTCCATCGCCAGGCTCGACACCGCCGTCGCGGTGATGCCCATCGGCGTGCCGTCGACATGGATGGTGACGATATGCACGGTCGATGCGATCGTGCGCATCGCGCGGCGGAAATTGTCGGCAAGGTCGCTTGCGGCCATGCGGGCGGCGATGGCATGGCGGGGCGAGAGGTGCAACCGGGTGACGCGCCCCGCCGGACGCCCATAGCAGGAGAGTGATCGCATGAAGACCCGCGCCGCCGTCGCATTCGAGGCGAAGCAGCCGCTGGAGATCGTCGAGCTCGATCTCGAAGGGCCGAAAGCCGGCGAGGTGCTGGTCGAGATCATGGCGACGGGCATCTGCCACACCGACGCCTACACGCTCGACGGCTTCGATTCGGAAGGCATTTTCCCGAGCGTGCTGGGGCATGAAGGGGCGGGCGTGGTGCGAGAGGTCGGCGCGGGCGTCGCCAGCGTGAAGCCGGGCGATCATGTCATCCCGCTCTACACCCCCGAATGCCGCCAGTGTAAATCGTGCCTCAGCGGCAAGACCAACCTGTGCACCGCGATCCGCGCGACGCAGGGCAAGGGGCTGATGCCCGACGGCACCACGCGGTTCAGCCACAAAGGCCAGCCGATCTATCACTATATGGGCTGCTCGACCTTCTCCAACTTCACCGTGCTGCCGGAGATCGCGGTGGCGAAGATCCGCGAGGACGCGCCGTTCAAGACCAGCTGCTATGTCGGCTGCGGGGTCACCACCGGCGTCGGCGCGGTGGTCAACACCGCCAAGGTGCAGGTGGGCGAGAAGGTGGTGGTGTTCGGGCTGGGCGGCATCGGCCTCAACGTCATCCAGGGCGCAAGGATGGTCGGCGCGGACGTCATCGTCGGCGTCGACATCAACTCTGATCGCGAGGAATGGGGCCGCCGGTTCGGCATGACCCACTTCATCGACGGCAAGGGCAAAACCCGTGAGGAGGTGATAGCCGAGGTGCTCCGGCTCACCGACGGCGGGGCGGACTACAGCTTCGATGCGACCGGCAATACCGAGGTGATGCGTACCGCGCTCGAATGCTGCCACCGCGGCTGGGGCACCAGCATCATCATCGGCGTGGCGGAGGCGGGCAAGGAGATCGCCACGCGCCCCTTCCAGCTCGTCACCGGGCGCAACTGGCGCGGCACCGCGTTCGGCGGCGCCAAGGGCCGCACCGACGTGCCCAGGATCGTCGACTGGTACATGGCGGGCAAGATCGAGATCGACCCGATGATCACCCATGTCCTGAGCCTCGAGGAGATCAACAAGGGCTTCGATCTGATGCACGCGGGCGAGAGCATCCGCAGCGTCGTGGTCTATTGAATCAACCAGGGGAGAGACTGACATGTTCAGCCATGTGATGCTCGGCGCCAACGACATGGCGGCGTCCAGGGCATTCTACGATGCGACGATCACCGCGCTGGGCGGCCGGCCGGGCCGCGAGGACGACAAGGGCCGCGTCTTCTACATGCACAATGGCGGCGTCTTCATGCTGTCCAAGCCGATCGACGGTGAGCCGGCGTGCCATGCCAATGGCGGCACGATCGGCTTCGCCGCCGACAACCCCGAAGCCGCCGACGCCTGGCACGAGGCGGGGCTGGCCGCCGGCGGCACCGCTATCGAAGACCCGCCCGGCATCCGCGAGGGCGCCTTCGGCAGCCTCTATCTCGCCTATCTGCGCGATCCGTGCGGCAACAAGATCTGCGCGATGCACCGCGTCGCCTGATGGCCGATACCCGCGACGCCCACGTCCTGACGCTCACCTGTGAAGACCGCGTCGGCATCGTCGCGGGCGTCACCGGCGCGCTCGCGGCGATCGGCGGGTTCATCCTCGACAGCCAGCAATATGCCGATCTGGAGACGGGGCGCTTCTTCATGCGCCTCGCCTTCACCGGCGGCGGCGATCCGCGCGCGGCGCTGGCCCCGGTGGCCGATCGCTTCGGCTTCGACTGGTCGCTGACCCGCGCCGAGGACCGCCCGCGCGTGCTGATCGCGGTGTCGAAGGGCTCGCACTGCCTGAACGACTTGCTCCACCGCCGCCAGACCGGCGCCTTGCCGGTCGAGGTCGCGGGCGTCGTCTCCAACCACCAGACGCTCCGCCCGCTGGTCGAATGGCACGGCCTGCCCTTCCACCACCTGCCCGTGAACGAGGACACCCGCGGAAGCCAGGAGGCCGCGCTCGATGCGCTGATGGCGGACGCCGACTATCTCGTCCTCGCCCGCTACATGCAGGTGTTGTCGCCCGCTTTGGTCGAGCGGCTGGCGGGGCGCTGCATCAACATCCATCACAGCTTCCTGCCGGGCTTCAAGGGCGCGCGGCCCTATCACCGCGCGCACGAACGCGGGGTGAAGCTGATCGGCGCGACCGCGCATTTCGTCACCAGCGATCTCGACGAGGGCCCGATCATCGAGCAGGCGGTGGAGCGCGTCGATCACCGCGCCTCGGTCGAGGACATGATCCGCATCGGCCGCGACATAGAGGCGCAGGTGCTCGCCCGCGCGGTCGCCTGGATCGGCGAGCGGCGCGTTCTCTTGAACGGCAACAGGACGGTGGTGTTTCGATGAGCATGGAAACGGTGAGCGAGGCCAGGGCGTTCGGCGGCACGCAGGGCGTGTACCGCCACGCCTCCGCCGTCACCGGCACGCCGATGACCTTCTCGGTCTTCGTCCCCCCGCACGAGGACGGCGCGAAGCTGCCGGTGCTCTGGTATCTCTCGGGCCTCACCTGCACCCACGCCAACGTCACCGACAAGGGCGAATATCGCCGCGCCTGCGTCGATCACGGCGTCATCTTCGTCGCCCCGGACACCAGCCCGCGCGGCGAAGGCGTGCCCGACGACGATGCCTACGACTTCGGCCAGGGCGCGGGCTTCTACGTCGATGCGACCGAAGCGCCCTGGGCCGAGCATTTCCGCATGAAATCGTACATCGAGGAGGAACTGCCCGGCCTGATCGCGCGCGAATTCGCCTGCGCGGACATGCAGCGCCAGTCGATCACCGGCCATTCGATGGGCGGCCACGGCGCGCTCACCATCGCGCTGCGCAATCCCGATCGCTTCAAAAGCGTGTCGGCCTTCGCGCCGATCGCGTCGCCCACCAACTGCCCCTGGGGCGAAAAGGCGCTCTCCGGCTATCTCGGCGCGGACCGCGAGGCGTGGCGCCTCTACGACGCCTGCACGCTCATCCGCGAAGGCGCGCGGGTGAAGGAGCTGCTGGTCGATCAGGGTGACGCCGACGTCTTCCTAAAGGAACAGCTCAAGCCCGAGCTGCTCGAGGCCGCCTGCCGCGAGGCCGGCATCGACCTCACGCTCCGCATCCAGCCGGGCTACGATCACAGCTATTATTTCATCGGCAGCTTCATGCGCAGCCATATCGAATGGCATGCGGAGCGGCTGCGGCGATAGGGGGACGATAATGGACATGTTCGGCAAGCGAGCCGCGAAGGCGCTGGCCTTCCTCCCCCTGCTGGCGCTGCTCGGCGCCGCGCCGGAGCCCCGGTGGCAGCCGATATTCGACGGCAGGACGCTCGATGGCTGGACCCCGAAGATCACCGGCCGCGCGGTCGGCGAGGACCCGCTCGCCATGTTCGTCGTGCACGACGGCGCGATCCGCATATCCCACGCCAACTATCCGCGCTTCGAGGGCGAGTTCGGCCACCTGTTCTGGAAGGAGCCGCTCGGCGCCTATCGCCTGCGGTTCGAATACCGCCTGTTCGGCGACACGCTGCCCGGCGTGAAGGTCTGGCAGCACACCAACAGCGGCGTGATGTTCCACGCCCAGCCGCCCGAGACGATGCGCCGCGACCAGGCCTTCCCCGTCAGCCTCGAAATGCAGCTGCTCGCCGTTCCGCGGCCGACGCGCGAACCGAGCGGGAATCTCTGCACGCCGGGCACCACCGTCCATATCGACGGCAAGCTTGATCCGCGGCACTGCATCCTGTCGTCCTCGCCGCTGATGCCCGTCGGCCGCTGGACCCGGGCGGAGATAGAGGTGCTGCCGGACGGGAAGATCACCCACCGCATCGATGGCGAGGCCGTCCTCCGCTACGACCATGCCGAGCTCGACCCGGCGGATGCCGATGCCAAGCCGCGCATCGCCGCGATGGGCGGCATGCTGAAGCTGACCCGCGGCTATATCGCGCTGCAGAGCGAGGGCCACCCGGTCGAATTCCGCAAGATCGAGCTGCAACGGCTCGATTGACCGGGCGCCCGCGCGCCGCCGCCGGCATTGTTATCTGCGGCCGTCGGGCATACTAGCCTCGCATCCCTCGCTTCTTTCGGAGTAACTGTGCAAGGCATCCACTTGCGTGGCGGCAGCGATGCGGCCCAGCCCAGCGCCCGCCGCGGCGATTTCACCACCGATCGCCGCGTGCTGCTGCTCGCGGCGATGGCGGTCGTGGTCGGCACCGGCGGCGCCTTCGCGGCTTGGCTGCTGCTCAAGCTGATCGCGCTGGTGACCAACCTCGCCTGGTTCGGCCGGCTGTCGGTCGCCGAAACCGATATCGCCGATACCACCGTCGGCCTCGCCGGCGTCGCCATCCCGGTGATCGGCAGCCTGATCGTCGGTCTGATCGCCCGCTACGGTTCGGAGAAGATCCGCGGCCACGGCATCCCGGAGGCGATCGAGACCATCCTCTACGGCGAAAGCAGGCTGTCGGCGAAGGTCGCGGTGCTCAAGCCCGTCTCTTCGGCGATCTCGATCGGCAGCGGCGGCCCGTTCGGCGCCGAAGGGCCGATCATCATGACCGGCGGCGCGATCGGATCGCTGTTCGCGCAATGCTTCCACCTGACCGCGGCGGAGCGCAAGACGCTGCTGGTCGCGGGCGCCGCGGCGGGGATGACCGCGATCTTCGGCACGCCCGTCGCCGCGGTGCTGCTCGCGGTCGAGGTGCTGCTGTTCGAATGGAAGCCGCGCAGCTTCGTGCCTGTGGTGGTCGGCGCGCTGGTCGCGATCGCCTGGCGGCCCCTGCTGATCGATCAGGGCGCGCTGTTCCCCTTCGCCTCGGCGATGCCGGTCACGGCGGCGGTGATCGCGCTGGCGATCGGCGTCGGCGCGCTCGCGGGCGCGCAGGCGGCGGGGCTGTCCGCGATGCTCTACCGGATAGAGGATCTGTTCCACCGCCTGCGGGTCCACTGGATGTGGTGGCCGGCGCTGGGCGCGGTCGCGGTCGGGCTGGGCGGGGTTCTGGACCCGCGCGTGCTCGGCGCGGGCTATGGCACCATCCAGGCGCTGCTCGACGGCGACATGATCGTGCGCGCGTTGCTGCTGCTGCTCGTGGTCAAGGCGGTGGTCTGGCTGATCGCGCTGGGATCGGGCACCTCGGGCGGCGTGGTCGCGCCGCTCCTGATCCTCGGCGGCGCGCTCGGCTGTCTGGAGGGGCAGTTCCTCCCCGGAAGCCCCGGCTTCTGGGCGCTGCTCGGCATGGCCGGAATCCTCGCCGGCGCGATGCGCGCGCCGCTCACCGGCGCGCTGTTCGCCGTCGAGCTGACCGGCCGGTTCGAGGCGCTGCCCGCGACATTGGCGGCGGCCGCAGCCGCCTATGCCGTGACGATCCTGATCAGCAAGCGATCGATCCTGACCGAGAAGATCGCCCGGCGCGGGCGTCACGTCCTCCAGGAATACGGCGTCAACCCGATCGAGCTGACCCCGGTTTCGGAGATCATGGTCGCGCCGGTCGAGACCCTGCCCCAGGACATGCCGGTCCGCGATGCGGTGGCCTTCTTCGAAAGCGCGGCGCTGCACCGTTCATACCCGGTGGTCGATGGCGAAGGCCGCCCCGTCGGCATGGTCTCGCGCAGCGACGCGCTGCGCTGGCGCGGAGAGCCCGAGCTCGCCGATGCGACGCTCGCCGAAAGCATGTCCGACGCCTCGCTCGCGGTGGCGTGCCCCGATGACCTGATCGGCGAGGTCGCGGACCGCATGATCGCGGCCGATTACGGCCGAATGCCGGTCGTCGACCGCGCCACGCGCAAGCTGGTCGGCCTCGTCGCCCGCCACGACATGCTCCGCGTGCGGGCGGGACAGCAGCACAGCGAAAAGGTCCGCTCGCGGTTCTAGGTCTTGTTCCGAAGAATAGCCGTCGCCCCTGCGAAGGCAGGGGCCTCAGTCGGCATACGCGGTACTGGATGTGCCACAAACCCAGCGGCCCCTGCCTTCGCAGGGGCGACGGACGCTGAGATAATGAGCGGACGAACTCACCCCCGCGCCTTCGCCTTGGCCCGCCACGCATGCAGCAGCGGTTCGGTATAGCCGTTGGGCTGGTCCACGCCTTCGAACACCAGCGCGCGCGCGGCCTGATAGGCCATGCTCGTCGCCGCGTTGCCCGCCATCGGCCGGTACAGCGGATCGCCCGCATTCTGCGCATCGACCTTCGCCGCCATGCGCTCGAACGCCGCGTCCACCTCCTCGGCGGTGCACACGCCGTGCAGCAGCCAGTTGGCGATCGCCTGCGATGAGATGCGCAGCGTCGCGCGGTCCTCCATCAGCCCGATATCGTTGATGTCGGGCACCTTGGAGCAGCCGACGCCCTGATCGATCCAGCGCACGACATAGCCGAGTATCCCTTGCGCATTGTTGTCGAGCTCGCGGCGCACCTCGTCAGGCGTCCAGTTGCGCCCCGCGGCGACCGGAATGGTCAGCAGCCGGTCGAGACCGGGGACCGCTTCGCCCTTTATCGCGCGCTGGCGGGCGAACACGTCGATCTGGTGATAATGCAGCGCGTGCAGCGTCGCGGCGGTGGGGCTGGGCACCCAGGCGGTGTTGGCGCCGCTGCGTGGATGGCCGATCTTCTGCTCGATCATGTCGCCCATCCGGTCGGGCGCGGCCCACATCCCCTTGCCGATCTGCGCGCGGCCCGAAAGCCCGCAGGCCAGACCGATGCGGACGTTGCGATCCTCATAGGCGGCGATCCAGTCGCTCGCCTTGATCTCCCCCTTGGGGATCATCGCACCCGCGCGCATCGATGTGTGGATCTCGTCGCCGGTGCGGTCGAGGAAGCCGGTGTTGATGAAGACGATGCGGTCCTTCACCGCATGGATGCACGCGGCGAGGTTGGCGGAGGTGCGCCGCTCCTCGTCCATCACGCCGACCTTGATGGTATGGCGTTCCAGCCCCAGCAGGTCCTCCACCGCGTCGAACAGGCGGTTGGTGAAACCGGCTTCCTCGGGCCCGTGCATCTTGGGCTTGACGATATAGATCGATCCCGCGCGGCTGTTCCTGAGCTTTCCGAGGTGCTTCAGGTCGTGCAGCCCGATCAGGCTGGTGACGATCGCGTCGAGCATGCCCTCGGGCGCCTCCGATCCGTCCGCCAGGCGGACCGCTGGGGTAGTCATCAGATGGCCGACATTGCGCACGAACAGCAGGCTGCGGCCGGGCAAGGTCGCATGGCTGCCGTCGCGCGCGACATAGTCGCGATCGGCGTTCAGCGTCCGCGTCACCTGCCGCCCGCCCTTGTCGAAGGTGTCGGCCAGGTCGCCGCGCATCAGCCCCAGCCAGTTGGCATAGGCGGCGACCTTGTCCTCGGCGTCGACCGCGGCGACCGAATCCTCCATGTCGATGATCGTCGTCAGCGCCGCTTCCAGGACGGCGTCGGCGATCCCCGCCGGATCGTCGCGGCCGATCGGATGGTCGCGGTCGATCACCAGCTCGATATGCAGCCCGTGATGCCTCAGCAGCGGATTGGCCCCGCGCATCCCCGCCTGCAGCGATTCGTCGGCCAGCTCGGGATCGCCGCCGGTCCAGTCGGCCCAGCTGCCTTGCGCAAGCGGCGCGATCTCGTCGAGCAGCGCCTTTGCGCGCGCGATCACCTCGGCGCCGCGTTCCGCGTCATAGCCGCCCGGCCTGGCTGCGCCGGGCAGCGCATCGGTGCCGTACAGCGCGTCGTACAGGCTGCCCCAGCGCGCGTTGGCGGCATTGAGGGCGAAGCGGGCGTTCAAGGAGGGGACGACGAGCTGCGGCCCCGCCATCCGCGCGATCTCTGGGTCGACATTCTCGGTGCCGATGGTGAACGGCGCCGGCTCGGGCGCGAGATAGCCGATCTCGCGCAGATAGCCCTGATACGCCGCCTGGTCGGTGATCGGACCCGGATTGGCGGCATGCCACGCGTCTAGCCTCGCCTGGATCTCGTCGCGCCTGGCCAGCAGCGCGCGGTTCTCCGGCGCGAACCGCGCGAAGATCTCCGCCGCGCCCGTCCAGAAGCCGTCCGGCGCGATGCCGGTGCCGGTGAGCGCCTTCGTCTCGATGAAATCGGCAAGAACCGGGGCGACCGAAAGGCCGGCGCGGCTGACATGATCTGGCATGTGTTCCCTCACTATGGGCGATCGTCGATGCGGGCCTGGGGAGGGCAGGGACCTCGCTTAGCCGCGCTCCGCCTCGGCCTCAAGGCCCTCGACCACCTCTTCGATGCGGGCGAGCATGATCTTCAGCCGCTCGATCTCGGCGGGCTTGAAGCTGGCGAAGATGCGCTTCTCATACTCCAGCGCCTTGGGCATCACCTCGGCATAGAGCTGCTCGCCCGCGCTCGTCAGCGACAGGAGGTGCGATCTGGCGTCGCCGGGGTTGGGCGTGCGCTTGATCAGCCCGCGATCGGCGAGCGCGATCGCCGCGCGGCTGACCGTCACCTTGTCCATCCGCGTGCGCCGGCCGATCGCCTGCTGGCTGATCGCCTCGGCCTCGGCGATCACCGCCACCAGCCGCCATTCGGGCACGCGCAGGCCGAACAGCGCCTCATAGGCGCCGGCGATCAGCTCGCTCACCATGTTGGAGGTGATCGACAGCCGATAAGGCAGGAAGGCGTCCAGCTTGAGGCGAGGCGTGGGCATCGCGCGATGCTAGCCTTTGACTCGGGTCAGGCAAGTCCCGTATATAGTAACAACTGAAACTATTGCCGAGATGTCACATGCGCGAAGATCGAGAAGTTCGAGAAAACCCGATGGGCCTGGACGGCTTCGAATTCGTCGAATTCACCGGCCCCGATCCCGAAGCGCTGGCCGATCTGTTCGTGAAGATGGGCTTCACCCACGTCGCCACGCACAAGTCGAAGAACGTCCGCCGCTACGCGCAGGGGGACATCAACTTCCTCCTGAACATGGACAGCGGCGGCCAGGTCGCCGGCTTCCGCGAGGCGCACGGCCCTTCGGCCAACGCGATGGCGTTCCGCGTCGCGGACGCGCGCAAGGCGCTCGAACTCGCGGCAGAGCGCGGCGCGGTGCCGGTGCGCGGCGAACGCGGCCCCGGCGAGCTCGACATCCCGGCGATCGAGGGGATCGGCGGCGCCAATCTCTACCTCGTCGACCGCCACGGCGGAGAGACCATCTACGACGTCGATTTCGAGCCCGTCGCGGGCGCGTCGGCGGACGACAACAGCGTCGGCCTCCACACGCTCGACCACCTGACCCACAACCTGAAACGCGGGCGGATGGACTATTGGGCGGACTATTACGAACGCATCTTCAACTTCCGCCAGATCCGCTATTTCGACATCGAAGGGCAGGCGACCGGCCTCTTCTCCAAGGCGATGACCGCGCCCGACGACAAGATCCGCATCCCCCTCAATGAAAGCCAGGACGAGCATTCGCAGATCGAGGAGTTCATCAAGGACTATAAGGGCGAGGGCATCCAGCACCTCGCGCTCGCGACCGATGACATCTTCAAGACGGTCGATGCGCTGCGCGCCAACGGCATCCGTTTCCAGGACACGCCCGATACCTATTTCGACCTGATCGACAAGCGCCTGCCCGGCCACGGCCACGACGTCGCCGAGATGCGCAAGCGCAAGGTCCTGATCGACGGTGCCCCCGAGACCGGCGGCGGCCTGCTGCTGCAGATCTTCACCGAGAACATGGTCGGCCCGATCTTCTTCGAGATCATCCAGAGGAAGGGCAATGAAGGCTTCGGCGAGGGCAACTTCAAGGCGCTGTTCGAATCGATCGAATTGGATCAGATCAGGCGCGGCGTGGTGCCGGCGAAGGCGGAAGCCTGACCCACAGGAGATCGTCACCCCGGACTTGTTCCGGGGTCCATCTCTCCACAGGCACGGCATCCGTTTGAGGCATGATGGATGCCGGAACGAGTCCGGCATGACGGTGGAGGACCACGTGGAGTTCAGGCGCAAGTGACCGACTTCATCCCCGGCTTCGGCAATCATATCGCCACGGAGGCGATCGCCGGCGCGCTTCCCGTCGGCCGCAATTCGCCGCAGAAGCCCGCCTTCGGCCTCTATGCCGAACAGCTCTCCGGCACCGCCTTCACCGCGCTGCGGCATGAGAACCGCCGGAGTTGGCTCTACCGCCTGCGCCCCTCCGCCGAGCATCCGCCTTACGCGCGCTACGAGGGCGCCAAGCTGTTCGCCCCCGGCACGGTCGACGATCCCCTGCCGCCCAACCGCTTGCGCTGGGATCCTCTCGCAATGCCGGAGGAACCGACCGACCTGATCGACGGCATGGTGACGATGCTCGCCAATCGAGACCCCGCATCGCTGGAGGGCGTCGCAGTCCACATCTACCGCGCCGACAGCGATATGGAGCGCCGCTGCTTCGTCGACGCCGACGGCGAATTGCTGTTCATCCCCCAACAGGGCCGGATGACGCTGCTGACCGAGCTGGGCCGCATCGATATCGCCCCCGGCCAGGTCGCGCTGATCCCGCGCGGCGTGCGTTTCCGCGCGTTGCTGCCCGATGGCGGCGCCCGCGGCTATGTCGCGGAAAACCATGGCAGTTTGTTCCGCCTGCCCGATCTCGGCCCGATCGGCTCGAACGGCCTCGCCAACCCGCGCGACTTCGAAACGCCGGTCGCCTGGTTCGAGGATGTCGAGGGCGATTACGAGCTGGTCCAGAAATATCTCGGCTCGCTCTGGACGACCACGCTCGACCATTCGCCGCTCGACGTCGTCGCCTGGCACGGCAACCTCGCGCCGTGGCGCTATGACCTGACGCGCTTCAACGTGATCGGGACGGTCAGCTTCGACCATCCCGATCCGTCGATCTTCACCGTCCTCACCAGTCCCAGCGACGTGCCGGGCCGCGCCAATGCCGATTTCGTCATCTTCCCGCCGCGCTGGATGGTGGCGGAGGACACGTTCCGCCCGCCCTGGTTCCATCGCAACGTCATGTCGGAGGCGATGGGGCTGATCCACGGCGCCTATGACGCCAAGGCCGATGGTTTCGCCCCCGGCGCGCTGTCGCTCCACAACATGATGGCCGGCCACGGCCCCGATGTCGCCAGCTGGAAGGGCGCGAGCGAGGCCGCGCTCAAGCCGCACAAGATCGAAGGGACGATGGCCTTCATGGTCGAGAGCTGCTGGGCCTACCGGCCGACGCGGTTCGCGCTCGATCACGCCCAGCCCGATTACGACGCGGTATGGGGTGGCTTTCCCAAGGCCCAGCTGCCATCACGCTGATCCACTGACCAGGGAGAGCCCATGAAACTGGCGAGCCTCAAGCATGGCCGCGACGGCAAGCTCGTCGTCGTTTCGAACGATCTCGCCTGGTATGCCGATGCGGGGCACATCGCGCCGACGCTGCAGGGGGCGCTGGACGATTGGGATCGGCTGGAAGTCGACCTCCGCAACCTTGCGACCGATCTCGATCACGGCGTGATCCCTCGCGAGAGGTTCCACGAGCACGACGCGGCGGCGCCCTTGCCGCGCGCCTATCAATGGGCCGACGGCTCCGCCTATGTGAATCATGTCGCGCTGGTGCGGCAGGCGCGCGGGGCGGAGATGCCCGACAGCTTCTGGCACGATCCGCTGATGTACCAGGGCGGATCGGACGGCTTTCTCGGCCCGCGCGACCCGATCCCGCTCGCCGACGAAAGCTGGGGCTGCGATCTGGAGGCCGAGGTGGTTGTCGTCACCGGCGACGTGCCGCTTGGCGCCAGCCGCGAGGAGGCGCTGGACGCGGTTCGCCTGGTCGGCCTCACCAACGATGTTTCCTTGCGCAACCTCATCCCCGGCGAACTCGCCAAGTGCTTCGGCTTCTTCCAGTCCAAGCCGGCCAGCGCCTTCTCGCCGGTGTTCGTCACCCCCGATTCGCTCGGCGACTGGTGGCAGGGCGGCAAGCTGCACAGGAAGCTGATGGTCGATTTGAACGGCGAGCCGTTCGGCCGGGCCGAGGCTGGGGAGGATATGACCTTCGATTTCGGTGTGTTGCTATCGCACGCGGCGAAGACGCGCGCGCTGGGGGCGGGGACGATCATCGGATCGGGAACGGTCAGCAACCGCGACGAGAGCGGTGGGCCGGGCAAGCCGATCGCCGAAGGCGGGGTCGGCTATTCGTGCCTGGCGGAACTCCGCACGGTCGAGACGATCACCGGCGGCAAGCCGGTGACGCCGTTCCTCAAGGCCGGCGACACCGTGCGCATCTGGGCGGAGGACGACCGCCACCACCCGATCTTCGGCGTGATCGAGCAAGTGGTGGAATAGCGCCGTCGCCCCTGCGAAGGCAGGGGCCGCCGTGTTCGTGGCACAGCGGACATCGCGCATGCCGCCTGCGGCCCCCGCCTTCGCGGGGGCGACGGGCTTACCGCGCCGCCATCTCGCTCTTGCGCAGACCCAGACGGGCGAGGTCGTGCGACCAGGCCGGACGGTGATCGCCGAGCTCGAGCAGCACGTTGTCGGTCGCCAGCACCTCCCGGTACATCGCCTTGGCCTGGTCGGTACGGCCGGTGCGCGCGTAGATCGCGGCGAGGTTGATCATCACCGAAGGCTCGCCGGGCTCGGCGACGCGCGCGGCGTCAAGCTCGCTCTCGGCGAGCAGCAGCTTGCCGTCGGCGATCTGCTGATAGCCATATTCCTGCGCGAACGCGGGGGCCGAAACCATCGCCAGCGCCGCCACCGCAAATCCGATCCGCATCGCATCCTCCGTTCATGACAGTTTTGTTACACTCTCATGTCATATTTGCGTCACAAAGTCGAGGATTTGCGTGATCCATTCGGCGCATTCGTGCGTTGGCGCGGGCATGATCCGGCTATTCCATGTCAGCGACATCCATTTCGGCGCGGAGGATGCGGGCGCGCTCGCCTGGTTCGAGGCCTGCGTCGCCAAGGAGCGGCCCGACGCCGTCGTCATGACCGGCGACCTGACGATGCGGGCGCGCTCACACGAATTCGAGGAGGCGGGCGAGTGGCTCGCCTCGCTCGGCGTGCCGGTGACGGTCGAGGTCGGCAACCACGACCTCCCTTATTTCAACCCCTTCGCCCGCATCGCGCAGCCCTATCGCCGCTACCGCAAGGTCGAACGGCTGGTCGAGCGGCCGCTCGACATCAAGGGCGTGGCGATCGTGCCGCTTCGCACCACGGCGCGGTTCCAGTGGCGGCTCAACTGGTCCAAGGGCCATGTCAGCGGCAAGCAGCTGGCGAAGACGCTGGCCATCATCGACGGCATCGACAAGGAGACCGCGATCCTGGTCGCCTGCCACCATCCGCTGATCGACCAGGGCACGCATTCGAGCGGCGACACGACGGGCGGCGCCGAAGCATTGGCGGCGCTGGCCAGGGCGGGCGCGGACGCGGTGCTGACCGGCCATGTCCACGATCCCTTCGACGTCGAGCATGAGGTCGACGGCGCGCCGATCCGCCTGATCGGCGCCGGCACCCTCTCCGAACGCACCCGCGCCAGCCCGCCCGCCTTCAACGAGCTGCGCATCGCCCAGGGCGAGATCGAGACGATCCTCAGGACGATGTCGCCGCTGCCCGAGATCGAGCTGCCGGTCGAGGAGGGGGTGGAGATCGAGACGGCGGGCTAGGCGCTCTTTTTTGCCCACTACCGCACATCATTACCGTCATGCCGGACCTGTTCCGGCATCCATCTCTCCAGATGGTCCGACCTGCGTTGTTGGGCGCGATGAAACTCGTGTCCGTCTTTTCAGCCCAAGCTTTGTCACCCCTGCGAAGGCAGGGGTCCATCAGCACTCGCCATCCAGGGATGAGCGACTTGGAGAGGTTGGATAGGCCCCTGCCTTCGCAGGGGCGACAGCATCGTGGCAGGCAACAAAAAGGGCGGCCCCGACATGTCGGACCGCCCTTCGCAATCGAATGAATTCGCTCAGCGCTTCGAGAACTGGAAGCTGCGGCGCGCCTTGGCGCGGCCGTACTTCTTGCGCTCGACCGCGCGGCTGTCGCGGGTCAGGAAGCCCGCCGCCTTCACGGGGCCGCGCAGCGCCGGCTCGTAGCGGGTCAGCGCCTGGCTGATGCCGTGCTTCACCGCGCCGGCCTGGCCCGAAAGCCCGCCGCCCTTGACCGTGCAGACCACGTCATACTGCTCGCGGCGATCGGTGATGTCGAACACCTGGTTGATGACCAGGCGCAGCGTCGGGCGCGCGAAATAGGTTTCCTGATCGCGGCCGTTGACCGTGATCTTGCCCGATCCCGGCTTCAGCCAGACGCGGGCGACCGCGTCCTTGCGGCGGCCGGTGGCGTAGGCGCGGCCCTGCTTGTCGATCTGCTGCTCGCGCAGCGGGGTGGTGGGCTGGGGCGCGACGACGGCCTCGGTGGCGGCATCGGCGGATGCCGGGGCCGCGCTTTCGGGCTGGGCGGTCTGCGCCGGGGCTTCGGCCGCCTGCTTGGTCAGGTTGCCGAGATCGGCGAGGGACTGGCGATTGTCGGACATCAGTTGCCCACCTTGTTCTTGCGATTCATGCTGCCGATGTCGAGGACCTCGGGGTTCTGGGCTTCGTGCGGATGCTCGCTGCCCTTGTAGATGCGCAGGTTGCGCATCTGCTGGCGGCCCAGCGGCCCGCGCGGGATCATCCGCTCGATCGCCTTTTCCAGCACGCGCTCGGGGAAGCGGCCCTCGAGCACCTTGCCCGCGGTGATCCCCTTGATGCCGCCGGCATAGCCGGTGTGCTTGTAATAGACCTTGTCGGCCAGCTTCTTGCCGGTGAAGCGCACCTTGTCCGCGTTGATGATGATGACATTGTCACCGCAATCGACATGCGGGGTGAAGCTCGGCTTGTGCTTGCCGCGCAGGACGTTGGCGATGATCGTCGCCGCGCGGCCGACCACCAGGCCGTCGGCGTCGACGATATGCCACTTCTTCTCCACCTCGTGCGGCTTGGCCGCCTTGGTGGTCTTCAACAGCGCCTTCATGGGCTATGGACCTTTTCGAAACGAATGACGCCGCCCGGATGAACAGGCGGCGTTGACGAGCGGCCTATTCGCGGTGAGCGGGCGAAAAGTCAAGCAGCGCGCGGGCTTCTTGACGGGTATTATGATACCCGGTCGTGATCCGGCATGTCGAGAAGGCCGTCCGCGACCCATCCCGCATAGGCGGCGCTCGCCGATGCGGGCCAATCGACGATGGCGGGCAGGTCGTAGCTGTGCAGCCCGGCGATCCGATCGCGCAGCGCGGCGACATGGGCGGCGTCGGTCTTGAACAGCACGGCGATCTCGTCGGCGCGCTCGATCTCGCCCCGCCAGCGATAGATCGATCGGATCGGCCCGAGGATGTTGGCGCAGGCGGCGAGCCGTTCCTCGACCGTCAGCGCGGCGATGCGTTCGGCCTCGGCCGCGTCGGCGAACACCGCATAGACCAGGGCCAGATCGGTCATCGCGCGCGTCCGGCGGCGTGCGCGGCCCATGCGGCGCCGGCGACGACCAGCGCGCCGACCGCCTGGTGCAGCACCGCGAGGGTGATGGCGACGCCCGTCCACACCGTCGCGATGCCCAGGATGATCTGGATGCCGAACGCGCTGTGCAGGGCGATCGAGGCCCGGCGGTCTCCGGCGCGTTTCGCCGCGCGCGCCAGCACGACCAGCGCGGCGACCGCCACCCAGGCCCACCAGCGGTGGATCCAGTGGATCAGGAAGGGATCGTTGGCGATCGCGTCGAGCAGCGGCCGCGCGGCGATCACCTCGGAGGGGAAGAAGCGGCCGTTCATCAGCGGCCACTCGTCGGTGACGAGGCCGGCGTTGAGCCCCGCGGTCCAGGCGCCGAACAGCAGCTGCACGAACAGGATCAGCCCGGCGACCGCCGACAGCCGCGTCAGGCGGGCGGGTCGCGCCGCCGGATCGTGCGCCAGCGCGCGCAGGTCGAGCGCGGTCCACACCAGCCCCGCCAGGATGAACAGCGCGGTCAGGAGGTGCGCCGCCAGGCGGAAATGGCTGACGTCGGTCCGCTCGCTCAGGCCCGATGCGACCATCCACCAGCCGACCGCGCCCTGCAGCCCGCCCAGCGCGAGCAGCGCCGCCAGCCGCCAGCCATAGCCGGCGGGAATCGCCCGCTTCCATGCGAACCAGGCGAGCGGCAGCGCGAAGGCGAGGCCGATCAGCCGGCCGAGCAGCCGGTGGATATATTCCCAGAAGAAGATGAACTGGAACTCGCCCAGCGTCATGCCGCGGTTGAGCTGCCGATATTCCGGGATCTGCTTGTAGGCGTCGAACGCCGCCTGCCACTCGGCGTGGCTGAGCGGCGGGATGGCGCCGGTCACCGGCTTCCACTCGGTGATCGACAGCCCCGATTCGGTCAGCCGCGTGATCCCGCCGACCACCACCATCGCGAACACCAGCACCGCGACCGCGAGCAGCCAGTTGGCGATGGCGATGGGGCGAACGGCAGGCGTTTCCATGACGCCGCGCTATGCCGCCGCGGGCACGCCGCGACAAGACCGCCCGCTCAGCGCGAAAATTTGTTCATGTGATATTGTAACCTCACATCATTGGTGGCATATCCGTGCCAGCCATGGCGCACAGCGAATCCCTCTTCCGCAGCCTTGACCGGTGGGCGATCGGCCTTTCGGGCATTTGCCTGGCGCATTGCCTGGCGACGGCGGTGCTGCTCGGCGTCGCCTCGGCATTGGGGGGCATATTGTCGAGCCCGCTGATCCATGAGGGCGGGCTGGCGCTGGCGCTCGTCTTCGGCATCGTCGCGATGGGGCGGGGCATCTTCACCCACGGCTATATGATGCCGCCGGCGATCGGTTCGCTCGGGCTCGGCGTGATGGCCGGCGCGCTGACGCTGCCGCACGGCGAGGGCGAGATCCTGGCCACCTTGATCGGCGTCGGCCTGCTCGCGCTGGGGCACGATCTCAACCGCCGCGCGGTCATCTGACGCCGCTTGCCGCGCGCGTTCCGCGCGCCTAGATTTCCTCCATGGCCGCCTCCGCACATACCCATCACGAGCATCACGGCGCCGATCTGTCGCGCGCCGCGCAGGCGACGCTCGAGCAGGCGGGCGAGCAATGGACCGATCTGCGCGCGCAGATCTTCGACGTGCTGGCGAAGTTCGACAAGCCGGCGAGCGCCTATGACATCGCCGATGGCGTATCCAAGGCGGCGGGGCGGCGGATCGCGCCCAACACCGTCTATCGCATCCTCGATCTGTTCGTCGGCGCCAACCTCGCGCGGCGGGTCGAAAGCTCGAACGCCTACATCGCCAACGCGCATCCCGATTGCCTGCACGACTGCATCTTCCTGGTGTGCGATTCGTGCGGGCAGACGACGCATCTCGACGATGATAGCATCACCAAGACGGTTCGCTCGGCCGCCAAGGCGACCGGCTTCGCGCCCGTCCGCCCGGTGATCGAGGTGCGCGGCAAATGCGCCGATTGCGAGGACGATCAGGCGGCCGGCTGATCGCGATCTGAAAGGACGAACTCCAAGGCTTTTTTCGCTTTCCTACACCTAACCATATAGGTTATCATGTAGGCATGCGGAAAACTCGGGTGATTCGTTCCAGAACCTTCCTGGCAATGCGCCTGTCCTTGGGGCGGCGGCGGAATGGCGGGCGCATCGGTTTGAGCCTCAAATTTCTCAAATGGGTCAACTCGCGCCGCTCCGTGGCGGGGAAGAACATGCGCTTGAGGGGCAAAACCCTCGAATGTGTCAACTTGCGAGCCGCGTGTCGGCGCTGCCCGCCGCCGCCGGCGCGGCCCTCTCAAAATCGTCAACTTGCGCCATTCCCGGCCGGGAGGCGGGCGGCCGCCGGTGCCAATCGACACCGGTTCTCGGCTGGGCTAAATATCGGCAATGTCAGATAGTCCATCGACGCCGCTGCTCGACACGGTCGCCACCCCCGTCGACCTGCGCCGCCTGAAGCCCGAACAGCTCCGCCAGCTCGCCGACGAATTGCGCGCGGAGGTGATCGCCGCGGTCGGCGTCACCGGCGGGCATCTCGGCTCCGGGCTCGGCGTGGTCGAGCTGACCACGGCGATCCATTACGTCTTTGACACCCCGCGCGACCGGCTGGTGTGGGACGTCGGCCACCAATGCTATCCGCACAAGATCCTGACCGGCCGCCGCGACCGCATCCGAACGCTGCGCATGGGCGGCGGCCTGTCGGGCTTCACCAAGCGCAGCGAGAGCGAGTACGATCCCTTCGGCGCGGCGCACAGCTCGACCTCGATCTCCGCCGCTTTGGGCTTCGCCGTCGCCAACAAGCTGGCTGGCACGCCCGGCAAGGCGATCGCGGTGATCGGCGACGGCGCGATGTCCGCCGGCATGGCCTATGAGGCGATGAACAACGCGGAAGCCGCGGGCAACCGGCTGATCGTCATCCTCAACGACAACGACATGTCGATCGCGCCGCCGGTCGGCGGGCTGTCGGCCTATCTCGCGCGGATGGTGTCCAGCTCGGAATATCTGGGGCTCAGGAGCTTCGCCAAGAAGATCACCCGGCGGCTGTCGCGCCGCGTCCACAACGCCGCGGAGAAGGCCGAGGAGTTCACCCGCGGCTGGGTGACCGGCGGCACGCTGTTCGAGGAGCTCGGCTTCTACTATGTCGGCCCGATCGACGGCCACAATCTCGATCACCTGATCCCGGTGCTGGAGAATGTCCGCGACAGCGAGCAGGGACCGATCCTGGTCCATGTCGTGACCAAGAAGGGCAAGGGCTATGCCCCCGCCGAGGCGTCGGCCGACAAATATCACGGCGTGCAGAAGTTCGACGTGATCACCGGCGCGCAGGCCAAGGCGCCGCCGGGGCCGCCCGCCTATCAGAACGTCTTCGGCGAGACGCTGGCGAAGCTCGCCGAGACCGACGATCGCATCTGCGCGATCACCGCGGCGATGCCCTCGGGCACCGGCGTCGACAAGTTCGCGAAGGCGCATCCGGATCGCGCCTTCGATGTCGGCATCGCCGAGCAGCACGCCGTCACCTTCGCCGCGGGCCTCGCCGCGCAGGGGATGCGGCCCTTCTGCGCGATCTACTCGACCTTCCTCCAGCGCGCCTATGATCAGGTGGTGCACGACGTCGCGATCCAGAACCTGCCGGTGCGCTTCGCCATCGACCGCGCCGGGCTGGTCGGCGCCGACGGCGCCACCCATGCCGGATCGTTCGACGTCACCTATCTCGCGACCCTGCCCAACTTCGTCGTGATGGCGGCCGCCGACGAGGCGGAACTGGTGCACATGGTCAAGACCTGCGCCGAACATGACGCCGGCCCGATCGCGGTGCGCTATCCGCGCGGCAACGGCGTCGGCGTGCCGCTGCCGGAGGTTCCGCAGGTGCTGGAGATCGGCAAGGGCCGCGTCGTCCGCGAAGGCCACAAGGTCGCGATCCTCTCGCTCGGCACCCGGCTCGGCGAAGCGCTCAAGGCCGCCGACGCGCTCGACGCCCGGGGCCTCTCCACCACCGTCGCCGATCTCCGCTTCGCCAAGCCGCTGGACGAGGCGCTGATCCGCAGGCTGCTCGCGACGCACGAGGTGTGCGTGACGATCGAGGAGGGCGCGATCGGCGGCCTCGGCGCGCATGTCCTGACCTACGCCAGCGACGAGGGCCTGATCGACGCGGGCCTCAAGCTGCGCACCATGCGCCTGCCCGACACCTTCCAGGACCAGGACAAGCCCGAGCTGCAATATGACGAGGCCGGACTGAACGCCCAGCACATCGTCGATACGGTGTTGAAGGCGCTCCGCCACAATTCTGGCGGCGTGGTGGAGGCGCGGGCTTAGGCGGGATCAGTCGAGCAGACCCGTGATCGCCGCAAGTGCTCCGTTCAGCTTTTCGAAGATCGCTGGATCGAGTGCGCCTATATGTTCATCGACCTTGTCGCGCGGCACTGCCGAGAGCTTATCGACCATAATCTGAGACGGCTTGCGGAGGCCGTTGTTCTGGTCCGGCAAAAGATCGATGCGATAGACGGCGGGCGGTTGGATATCGCTGGTCAACGGGCAGACAAGGACACTTTCCAGGTGATCCAGGAAATTTGATTGCACGATGACGGCCGGGCGCGGCTTGCCATAGGTTCCATGCATCGCGACGGTGACCAAATCGCCGCGCTTCAATCAATATCCTTCCAACTATCCGCAGCGACCGCCTCGATCCAGCGGAGGGCTTCCTTCTCGCCGGCTGAGTTTCTGATCGCCTCCGCTTCGCGCTCGATGCGCGCCCGTACCTCCGGATTTCGGAAATCGGGAACCCACAGCCGAATTTCGCGTAACCCCTGGGCCCGCTTGCGCGCGCGATATGCACGAAACTTGTCGGTGCGCTTGGGACTCAGATCATTCATCGGCGGAAAGGTAGCGCGCTACCGGTCTGGCCGCAAGCTATCCCAGATAATGCTCCGTCGCCGCGTCGGTCCCGCTGATCGCCAGGATGGTGCGCGCCTCGCTCACCGGGCGGGGGCGGCCCTTGGCGGCGGTCGAGGCCAGGATCACGCGGTCGAGCAGCTTCTGGCCTTCCTCCCACCAGCCGATGCCGCTCGCGGCGTTCAGATGTCCCTGCGGGCCGGCGTCGACGAAATGGCTGCCCCAGGCGCTGGCGAGGTTGCGGGCGTGGCCGATCTCGATCCACGGATCGTCGCTGCTCGCCACCAGGATCGAGGGGAAGGGGAGGATGGTCGTCGGCGAGGGCGCGAACGCCTTCAGCGAATCCGGGGCGGTTTCGCGATCGACATCGGCCGGCGCGACCAGCAGCGCGCCCGCCACCGGCCAGCCATAGGGCTGCCCCGAAAGCTCGGCCCACCAGGCGACCGCGAGGCAGCCCAGGCTGTGCGCCGCCAGCACCACCGGCCAGCGCGCCTGGCGGATCGCCTGGTCGAGCTTGGTCACCCAGGCGTTGCGATGCGGCGTCGCCCACATGCCGAGCTCGACCCGGCTCGTGTCCGGGCGCGACTGTTCCCATAATGTCTGCCAGTGCGAAGGACCGGAGCCGTTGAGGCCGGGCACGGTCAGGATCACCGGTTCGATGCCGTCGGGATGGTCGGTGCGAGCCATGTCGATCTCCGTTGGATGGGAGCCGAAGACCGGCCGCGCGGCAATGGGGAGCTGACCCGCGCGACCGATCCCCGCCTGTCGCCTACATAATTCCTACTAAGTTAGTAGGCAATAGGCTCGCGACGATTTGAGGCAGTCGAGCGCCAAGCGGAAGACCGTTGCTTCCCACTTGCGCAGGATATACATTTGCGAATGTATATCCATGGAGGACAAAACATGATCGTCGCACGCTGGGGCAATAGTTTGGCCGTCCGCATTCCCGCCGATGTCGTGCGGGAACTGGGATTGAAGGAAGGGGACGATGTCGACTTGCAAGCGCTGGATTCGGGCGCTGTGGCGATCATTACCGAACAGCAGCGCCGCAAGGCGCTGATCCAGCGCATGCGCAAGCTCGCCGTACCCTTCCCCAAGGACTACAAGTTCGATCGCGATGAAGCGAACGCGCGTTGAGGCGGGCCTTCTTCGACAGCAATGTGCTGCTTTATGGCTATGCCTTCGCCGATCCGCGTTCACTGCGCGCTCAAGCCATTCTCGAGGAAGGTGGCGCTATAAGCGTACAATGCCTCAACGAGTTTGCATCGGTGGCGCGCCGCAAGCTCGGTATGGGGTTTGACCGGATCGGCGAAGCGCTCTCCATTGTCACCGGACTGTGCCATCCCATTTTGCCGCTCGACACCGACCTGCATCGGTTGGGTCTGATGATCGCCGACGAGAAGCGGCTGTCCGTTTATGATGGCATGATCGTCGCCGCGGCTTTCATGGCGGATTGCGACATCCTCTATTCGGAAGACATGCAGCACGGCCTCGTCATCGACGGCCGTTTGCGCATCGTGAATCCCTTCCATGCCTAAACACCGCGCCGACCAACTCCTCGTCGATCGCGGGCTCGTCGAAAGCCGTGCGCGCGCGCAGGCGCTGATCCTGGCGGGGCTGGTGTTCTCGGGCGACCGGCGGATCGACAAGGCGGGGCAGCAGCTTTCGCCGGATGCGCCGCTCGATGTGCGCGGGCGCGATCACCCCTGGGTGTCGCGCGGCGGGATCAAGCTCGCCCATGCGCTCGACCATTTCGGCTGGGACGTCGCGGACGCGGTGGCGATCGACGTCGGCTCGTCGACCGGCGGCTTCACCGACGTATTGCTGACCAAAGGCGCGGCCCGCGTCTATGCGGTCGACAGCGGCACCAACCAGCTCGCCTGGAAGCTGCGGCAGGATTCTCGCGTCGTCGTCCATGAAAAAACCAGCGCGCGCATCTTGACCGCCGCGCACATCCCGGAACCGATCGACCTGGTCGTCTGCGACGCCAGCTTCATCGGGCTTGCGAAAGTACTTGAAAAGCCGCTCGATTTCGTCAAACCCGGCGGCCAGCTGATCGCGCTGATAAAACCGCAGTTCGAGGCGGGGCGCGATGAGGTCGGCAAAGGCGGGGTGGTGCGTGACGCCGCCGTTCATGAACGCGTCATTCAGCAAGTGGTTGAATGGATACAGTCTCGGGGCTGGCGTGTTGGGGGCGTCGTTCCCAGCCCGATTACCGGACCGGAGGGTAATGTTGAATTCCTGCTCGCGGCGACGCGGATCGCCGCATTCTAGCCCCGCTTGCCAAGAAGGCGCACGCGCCGTAGCGGCAACCTTATCCATGCGAACCCTAGCTCTGGGCGCTCTCGCCCTCGCCACTGCCGCTTGCGGCAACTCGGACGCCCAGACCAAGGCCGGTCGCGAGCCGCCGCTGGTGACCGCCGCCGCGGTCCAGCCGACCCGCTTCGTCGAGCGGATCGAGGCGGTCGGAACGGCGCGCGCCAACGAACAGGTGACGCTCACCGCGCCGGTGACCGAGCGCATCGTCCGCTTGAACTTCAGCGACGGTGAATATGTCTCGCGCGGGCAGACCATCGCCACGCTGGCGACGGGGCAGGAGACCGCCCAGCTCGCCCAGGCGAGCGCCGTGGCGCGCGAGGCGAACAAGCAGCTCGATCGGCTGGAGGCGTTGCGCGCCCGCGGTTTCGCCACCGCGAGCGCGGTCGATCAGCAGACCGCGCTCGCCGGCCAGGCGCGTGCGCAGGCGTCGGAAGCGCGCGCCTCGATCAGCGATCGGGTCATTCGCGCGCCCTTCAGCGGCTATGCGTCGCTTCGCAACATCTCGGCGGGCGCGGTGGTGAGCGCGGGGACGGAGATCGCGACGATCAGCGACATCTCGCGGATCAAGCTCGATTTCACCGTGCCCGAGACCCTGCTCTCGGCGATCGCGCCCGGACAGCCGATCGAGGCGCGCTCGGCCGCCTATCCCGAACAGCCCTTCCGGGGGTCGATCGACACGATCGATCCCGTGCTCAATCCCGAAACCCGCGCGGTCACCGTGCGCGCGATCCTGCCCAACATTGATCGCAAGCTGAAGCCCGGCATGCTGCTGACCGTCGGCATCGAATCCGCCGCGCGCACCTCGCCGGCGGTGCCGGAGCTCGCCATCGTCGGTGAAGGCCAGGACAGTTTCGTCTTTACGCTCGACAAGGGCGTCGCCCGGCGGACCAAGGTCGCAACCGGGCTGCGCCAGAACGGCATGGTGGAGGTGACCGACGGCCTGCGCCCCGGCACGCGCGTGGTCACCGAAGGCGTGGTCAAGCTGACCGACGGCCAGCGGGTGCGCCTGGCGGGCGCGCAGAACGCGCAGCCGGCGCGGCCGCAAGTGCAGGCAGGGAACTAGGCTCCAAACTCGGTTAGAACAGGGATCGTGATCGCCCATGGAAGGCCACCGACAAGAAGCGCAGCGCAGTCGCGTAGCTGACGCTACGCGCAAGCAAGCGACGGATGTGCAGGCCGCCGTGTCCCCCGGACACGGCTGGAACGATGCGGGGCATCGTTCCACCTGCACATCCGGTGGCCTTCCATGGGCGACCGCCTCCGGCGGCGGGCGGCTTTTGGCGCCATGCGGCGTCGGGGCTCCCCGCAAAGTATTACTTTGCGGGGGCCCGGCCGCGCGTCGGTCACGATGCTTCGGCATCGCTCCCTCCTTGCTCCTAGCCTGGCGCCAAAATCCGCTCCGTCACGACCCTGTTCTAA
>NZ_QWLV01000001.1:943184-980120 GCF_003515075.1 Sphingomonas gilva | reverse complement strand
CCAACCTCGACACCTTCTCCAACAACGATATCGACAAGCTCGTCCGCCGCTACAACAATACACCCCGCAAATGCCTCGGCTTCCAAACCCCAGCCGAAGCCTTCCTCCAACCGTTGCACTTCAAATGTGAATCCACACCCGGAACAAGTCCGGGGTGACGATTAAGATGGATGGTTGACAATGCCTAGCCGCGCCCTCTTCCCCACCCTGTTCTACGAAGGCGAGCTCGACAATCCCGCGCTCGTCGCCGAGCTGGACGACGCCTGCCGCGAGCTGGCCGCCGAGGACCGCGCCGGGCGGGCATGGTCGAAGGAACATGGCTATCGCGGCTACACCTCCTACGCATCGCTCAACGACCTGCCGGTGCGCGATCCGCGCTTCGGCGACCTGGCCAAGGCGCTCAACCGGCATGTCGCGGCGTTCGCCAGGGATTGCGCGTTCGATCTGGGCGGCCGGAAGCTCAGGCTGGACAGCCTGTGGGTCAATGTCCTGAAGCCCGGCGGCGCGCATTCGGGGCATATCCATCCGCACAGCGTGGTGTCGGGAACGGTCTATGTCGCGGTTCCGCCGGGCAGCGGCGCGCTCAGGCTGGAGGACCCGCGCCTGCCGCTGATGATGGCCGCGCCCGTTCGCCCCGACAGCTTCGTCCACGCCGAGCCCAAGGCCGGAAGCGTCTTCCTGTGGGAAAGCTGGCTGCGGCACGAGGTGGTGGCGGGCGCGGCCAAAAGCGACCGGATCAGCATCAGCTTCAACTATCGCTGAGTCCGGTGAACCGGTGCATAATCGCGACGAACCGAATGCAAGCGCGGCAGCATTTATGCAGGGTTAATGAGTTTCCCTTCGCTGCGCGGAATCATGCGGGATGCGAAGAAGGGAGTCGCCGCATGACCAACCCCAACAGGGACTATCATCTGAAACGCGCCGCGGTCGAGGAGAGCATGGCCGTCCACGCCGATGATCCCGCCACCAGCCGCGCGCACCGCGATCTCGCCGCCCTGCACCGGACGCGCGCGCACGATCCCGTGATCGAACCGCCCCTTCCCGCCGCCTGACGCCCCCGTTCGACGCGATCCGCTGGCGTCCCGCGTGATGAGTGGCTATCGGGTGCGCGACCGGCGCCTTCGCGCCATCGCCATTCGAACGGATATGCTTTCATCATGGGATTTCGCTGCGGGATCGTGGGGCTGCCGAATGTCGGCAAGTCCACCTTGTTCAATGCCCTGACCGAGACGCAGGCGGCGCAGGCGGCGAATTACCCGTTCTGCACGATCGAGCCCAATGTCGGGCAGGTCGCGGTGCCCGACGACCGGCTCGACAAGCTGGCGGCGATCGCCGCTTCGGCCAAGATCATCCCGACGCAGCTGGCGTTCGTCGACATCGCCGGGCTGGTGCGCGGGGCGAGCAAAGGCGAAGGCCTGGGCAACCAGTTCCTCGGCAATATCCGCGAGGTGGACGCGATCGTCCATGTGCTGCGCTGCTTCGAGAATGACGACATCCAGCATGTCGACAACAAGGTCGATCCGATCGCCGACGCGGAGACGGTCGAGACCGAGCTGATGCTCGCCGATCTCGAAAGCCTCGAGAAGCGCGTGCCCAACCTCGTCAAGAAGGCGCAGCAGGGCGACAAGGAGGCGAAGGCGGCCGCCGGCGTGCTGGGCCGCGCGCTCGACCTGCTGCGCGACGGCAAG
Source organism: Sphingomonas gilva (assembly GCF_003515075.1). Taxonomy (GTDB): domain Bacteria; phylum Pseudomonadota; class Alphaproteobacteria; order Sphingomonadales; family Sphingomonadaceae; genus Sphingomonas; species Sphingomonas gilva. The sequence goes on along the minus strand of NZ_QWLV01000001.1, from coordinate 978,432 downwards.
CCCGCGCGGCTGGTCGCGCCCGAGGGCGAGGACGAGACGCGCGCGTTCGAGCAGGCGCAGCTGCTGACCGCCAAGCCCGTGCTCTACGTCTGCAACGTCAATGAGGACGAGGCGGCGGCGGGCAACGCGCTGTCTGAGAAGGTGTTCGACAAGGCGGCGGCCGAGGGCGCGGTCGCGGTGGTCGTCTCCGCCGCGATCGAGGCCGAGATCGCGACCATGGCGGCGGAGGAGCGCGGCGAGTTCCTGGCCGAGCTGGGGCTGGAGGAAACCGGCCTCGCCCGCGTGATCCGCGCCGGATACGATCTGCTGCACCTGATCACCTTCTTCACCGTCGGCCCCAAGGAGGCGCGCGCCTGGACGGTCGAGGTGGGATCGCGCGCGCCGCAGGCGGCGGGCGAGATCCACAGCGATTTCGAACGCGGCTTCATCCGCGCCGAAACCATCGCCTATGCCGACTATGTCGCGCTGAACGGCGAGGCCGGCGCGCGCGACGCGGGCAAGCTGCGCCAGGAAGGCAAGGATTATGTGGTGCAGGACGGCGACGTGCTGCACTTCAAGTTCAACGTCTAAGGCGCGTTCCCCTTCCCGTTCGTTTCGAGCGTAGTCGAGAAACCTGCCGCGGACGCTGCGATCAACGCTTCTCGACTTCGCTCGAAGCGAACGGTTGGGGGTGTTCCTGACAGTTTGGCGGCACTAGATATGTCCACAATGCTGCTGCGCCTGCTCCTTGCCGCGCTGGTCGCCTGCCTGTCGCTGCCCGCGGTGGCGGCGCCGGTGTGCCATGCGCCGCAAGCGACCGAGGTCGAGCCGCACGGCCATCACGCGCCCGACCGCGAGGAGCGCGCGGCGCCGGCGCATATGTGCATCGGCTGCATCCCGCCTGCCGCACGGCTGAGCGCGGTCGGAGAGCCCTTGCCGCCGATGGCGCTGCCTTCGATAATTCCGGTTGACAATATGACCGCCGGACGACGCGTCCGCCCCGACCTGCCGCCTCCGCGCTTGAGCTGACCACGCCACATACGTCGCCCCTGCGCAGGCAGGGGCCGCTGGGTTTGTGGCACATCCCACGCCCGAATATGCCGCCTGAGGCCCCTGCCTGCGCAGGGGCGACGAAGGATATCGTCATGAAAACCACCCTTTCCGCGCCGGCGCTGGCCGTCGCGCTTGCCTGGGCCGGCCCCGTGCTGGCGCAGGACCATTCCGGGCACCAGATGCCCACCCCCGCGCCAACTCCTGCACCGACAGCGCAGGATCACTCGGGGCACACCGCCCCCACGCCTCCCGCTAAGCCGCAGGAGGATCATTCGCAGCATGAAACGCCCGCCCCCGCTCAGCCGATCGACCACGCCGCGATGGGCCACGACATGGCCGGCATGGATCATGGCGGCATGGCGATATCCGGCATGGGATCGGGCACCGCGCGCCTGCCCGCCGCCGAGCCGATGGAGGGGCTGCACATCGACGCCGGCGATTGGGCGCTGATGGCGCACGGCTATCTGTGGGGCATGTACACCGATCAGGGCGGGCCGCGCGGCGACGAGGGTGCGTACGTCCAGTCGATGGCGATGCTGACGGGCGAACGGGCGCTGGGCGACGGCGCGCGGCTGCAGCTCAAGTCCATGTTCAGCCTCGAGCCGCTGATGGGCCGGCGCGGCTATCCCAACCTGTTCGCCACCGGCGAGACCGCGTTCGGCGAGAAGCTGGTCGACCGCCAGCATCCGCACGACCTGTTCATGGAGCTGGCCGCGCGGATCGATGTCGATGTCGCGCCCGATACCTCGCTGTTCGTCTATGGCGGCCCGGTGGGCGAGCCGGCGCTCGGGCCGAGCGCCTTCATGCACCGCGGCTCCGCCAGGTGGAATCCGGACTCGCCGATCACCCACCATTGGTTCGATTCGACGCACATCACCTATGGCGTCGTCACCGCGGGGCTGGCGGCGAAGCGGTTCCAGATCGAGGCCTCGGCATTCCGCGGGCGCGAGCCCGACGAGGAGCGCTGGGACATCGAGACGCCTAGGCTCGATTCGTGGAGCGTGCGCGCCACCTGGCTGCCGACCGAGAACCTCGCCATCCAGGCGAGCTACGGCCGGCTGGAGAGCCCCGAGGCGCTGCATCCGGACGAGGATGAGGGCCGCCTCACCGCCTCCGCCAGCTACACGCGCGGCCCGCTGGCGGCGACGCTCGCCTGGTCGGCCAAGAACCGGATTCCGGGCGATACGCTGCACGCTTGGCTCGCCGAGGCGACCTACGACCTCAGCGACCGGCACAGCCTGTTCGGACGGTTCGAGCTGACCGACAATGACGAGCTGTTCGATCACGACGATCCGCTGGGCGACCGGACGTACCGCGTCGGCAAGGGGACGCTGGGCTATGCCCATCGCCTGCCGATCGACGGGCCGCTGGGCGTCGCGGTGGGCGGAGCGGCGTCGCTCTACACCAAGCCCGAGGCGCTGGACGCGGCCTATGGCGAGACGCCGGTCAGCCTGGTCGGCTTCGTCAAGGTGACGCTGGAGTGACAATTAAGCCCTCTCCCCTGAAGGGGAGAGGGAGAACTTGTCACACCGCTTTCATCCTGCGAGGCGATGGGGCGTCATGCTCCATCGCCTCTTCGCGTTCGCCCTCGCCGTCCTGCTTTCGGCCTGCGCCACCGTTCCGCGGCCCGCCTCCACCGCCGCACGCCAGCCGGTCACGATCCTCGTCTCGATCGACGGGTTCAGCCCGGACTATCTCGGCAAGGGCGACAGCCCGACGCTCGATCGCCTCGCGGCGGAGGGCGTGCGCGCGCGCATGCGCCCGTCCTTCCCCTCGAAGACATTCCCCAATCACTACACGCTGGTGACCGGCCTCAGGCCCGACCGTCACGGCATCACCGGCAACGCCATGGTCGACGCCGCGCGGCCGGGCGAGATGTTCACCCTCGGCAACGCCAGGCAAAGCCAGGACCCGTTCTGGTGGGAACAGGCCGAGCCGGTCTGGGTGACCGCGGAGAAGCAGGGCATTCGCACCGCGACGATGTTCTGGCCGGGGTCGGACGTCCCGATCCACGGCCGCTATCCATCGGACTGGGCGCGCTATTACGAGCCCTTCAGCTACGACCAGCGCGTCCGCACGGTGATCGACTGGTTGAGCCGGCCGGCGGCGGAGCGACCGAGACTGCTGACGCTCTATTTCGAGGATGTCGACACCAAGGGCCACCGCTTCGCGCCCGGCGGGCCGGAGGTGAAGGCGGCGGTGCGCGCGGTGGATGCGGCGATCGGCGCGCTGATCGCGCGCGCGGAGGCGCTGGGCCAGCCGCTCAACCTCATCATCGTGTCCGACCACGGCATGGCCGCGACGCATTCGGACCGTTCGGTCGATCTCGACACGCTGCTGCCGCGCGACGCCTATCTGCTGATCAATTCGGGCGCGCTGGTCGAGCTGAATCCTTTGCCGGGCCGCGAGGCGGAGGTCGCCCAAGCGCTGGTGAAGAAGCATCCCCATTTCGAATGCTGGAACAAGGCGGACGTCCCCGCGCGCTTCCATTATGGCCGCAAACCGCGCGTGCCGGCGATCGTCTGCCTGGCCGAGACCGGGTGGCAGGTGTGGCAGGGCCCGCCGCGCTGGCCGGGCCCCGGCGGCGATCACGGCTTCGACCCCGCCGATCCGGCGATGCGCGCGCTGTTCATCGCAAGCGGCCCCGCCTTCGCGCGTGGGCGAACGTTGCCCGATTTCGACAACATCCATGTCTACCCGCTGCTGGCGCGGATCGCCGGCGTGACGCCGCTCCCCAGCGACGGCGACGCCGCCGTGCTGGCGGACGCGCTCGCCCCGCGTTAAAGGTTGCGATCGGCAACCGGTTGCGAGGCGGCATGCAGTATTTCGAGGACATCAAGGTCGGCCAGACGGCGCGCTTCGGCAGCTATCAGGTGACGCGCGAGGAGGTGGTCGAGTTCGCGCGCAAATATGATCCGCAGCCCTTCCACCTGTCCGACGAGGAGGCCGCCAAGACGCATTTCGGGCGGCTTTCGGCAAGCGGCTGGCACACCTGCGCGATGGTGATGTCGATGCTCGTGGAGAATCTGAAGGCCAACCGCCAGGCCGGCCTCGGATCGCCGGGCATCGACGAGCTGCGCTGGCTGAAGCCGGTCTATCCCGGCGACACGCTGCGCTGCGAGAGCGAGATCCTTGAGAAGCGCGCATCGCGCAGCCGCCCGGAAATGGGATCGTTCCGCAGCCGGATGACGGTGCTCAACCAGGACGATACGCCGGTGATGACCTTCACCTCGATCGGGCTGATCCGAACGCGGCCGGCGGAATAGAAAAGGGCCGCGACCCGATTGGATCGCGGCCCTTCTTCATCGGCTCACGTCGATATCAATCGCGCGTGTCCCGCCGGTTCTGCCGGCGAAGCTGACGCCGCTCCTGCCGGGTATCCCGGCGGAAGTCGCGCCGGGCTTCGCGCCGCGCGGTGCGGGCCTGATCGCGGTTGATCGTCCCCGCACGGCGATCGCGGCGAATCTCGCGCCGGTCGTTCCTGAGATCGCGCCGGTCCGTACGCACGTCACGGCGATAGTCGCGCCAGTTGTTGCGCACCTCGCGCCGCTCGCCCCGGCTGTCGGCGCGGTTGCGCCAATAACGCCGCTCGCTGGCGTTCCAACCGCGACGGTTGCCGCGCCGGTCGTAGACGTAATAGCCGGTGCCCGGATAATACCAGTTGTCGTACCAGCCATAATAGCTGGATGGGTAATAGCCGCCATAATAGCCGTCGTCATAATAGCCGCCGCTGCCATAGCCGAGCGAAACGCCGCTATAGCCATAGCCGTCCGTGCAGGCGGCAACGCCGAGGCCCGCGGCCGCGACGAGAAGCAAACGGGACATACGCATGGTCACTCTCCCGAAAAACGCTAATGATCCGAATCGGATAGTCACATCTCCGGGGTGAACGGAGCGTGAACCCGTCTATCGATGGTCAACGTATTGAGGGACAAGCTGTTCCGTCGCCGCGATCAATGGCCCTCGAAGGCCATCAGCGCGTGCACCGGCAGGCCCTCGGCGCGGAGCGCCTCCGCGCCGCCGAGTTCGGGCAGGTCGATGACGAAGCACGCGCCCACCACCTCGGCCCCCGTGCGGCGGATCAACCGGCAGGAGGCGATGGCGGTGCCGCCGGTGGCGATCAGATCGTCGACTAGCAGCACGCGCGCGCCGGGCGCGCACGCGTCGGCATGGATGGCGATGCGATCGGTGCCGTATTCCAGGGCATAATCCTCGGCGATCGTCGCGCCGGGCAGCTTGCCGTCCTTGCGGATCAGCAGCACGCCCGCGCCAAGCTCGACCGCAAGCGCAGAGGCAAACAGAAATCCCCGCGCCTCAGTCCCCGCGACCAGATCGACCGGGCCCCATTCCTCCGCCGCCTCGGCCATGCGGCCCACCGTTTCGGCGAGGCCGTGGCGGTCGAGCAGCAAGGTGGTGATGTCGCGAAACGCGATGCCCGGCTTGGGGAAGTCCGGGATCGTGCGGATCAGCGCCTTCAGGTCGTCATTGGCTGGCATAGGTCGCTCTACCTCCGTCGTCCCTGCGAAGGCAGGGGCCTCTGTCGGCAAACGCGGCAGTTGCTGTGCCACAAACCCGGAGGCCCCTGCCTTCGCAGGGGCGACGAGGTGGATCGGCGCCCTATTTCCCCATCCCGATCAATGCGGCTCGCCGCGCCAGACGTTCTTGTACGCGCCCCAGGCGAGGAAGCAGAAGACCAGGATGAACACCAGCGAGGCGAGGCCCGCGCTCTTGCGCTGCTCCAGCTTGGGCTCCGCCGTCCAGGTCAGGAACGCGGCGACGTCCTTCGACATCTGGTCCACCGTCGGACGGGTGCCGTCCGTATAGGTCACCTGGCCTTCGGAGACGATCGGCGGCGGCATCGCGATGTTGAGGTTGGCGAAATAGGGGTTGTGGTACAGCCCCTGCCCCGGCTTGCTGTCGGGGAATTCGCGCAGCAGCTCGGGCGACGGATCGCGATAGCCGGTCAGCAGCGAATAGACATAGTTCGAGCCGTCATGCCGCGCCTTGGCGATCAGGGAGAGATCAGGCGGCAGCGCGTTGTTGTTCGCCGCGCGCGCGGCGACCTCGTTGGGATAGGGCGAGGGGAAATTGTCCGCCGGCAGGTTCTTGCGCGTCGCCGCTTCGCCCGTTTCCGGGTTCACCGACGGCGTCTCGATCGCCCACTGGTCGGCGATCGCCTTCACCTCGGCCTCGCTGTAGCCGAGATCCTGGAGATCGCGGAACGCGACGTATTTCAGGCCGTGGCAGGCGGCGCAGACTTCCTTGTAGACCTGGAAGCCGCGCTGCAGCTGCTGCCGGTCATATTTGCCGAGCAGGCCGGCGCTGGACAGGCCGGCATCGCGCGGATGCTTGTGGAACTCGTGCTCGGCGGTCGGCTGGGGCGGTTCCTGGATGAAGGCGACCGCGCCCCAGACGAGCGACCACAGGAGAACCGCGACGAACCCCAGACCTGCGAGGATGCCGATGGGACGGACCATGACGGGAAGTTCCTCTTATTCCGCTGGGGCCGAAACGGCAGTCTGCGTGCCGGTCGACAAGGTTGAGCCGCTCTTGCCCTTCAACACCGCCTCGATGATCGAGTTTGGCAGCGGCAGCGGGCGCTCGCTCAAGGAGATCAGCGGCAGGATGATCAGGAAATGGGCGAAGTAATAGGCCGACGCGACCTGCGAGATCATCACATAGGGCTCTTCCGCCGGCGCGCCGCCGCAATAGCCCAGGATCAGCACGTCGACGACCAGGATCCAGAAGAACATCTTGAACTTCGGCCGGAAATTGCCGGAGCGCACCGGCGACTTGTCCAGCCATGGCAGGAAGAACAGGAGCAGGATCGAGCCGAACATGGCGAGCACGCCCCACAGCTTCGCCGGCAGGATGAAGTCCACGGTGAAGGCGCGCAGGATCGCGTAGAACGGCCAGAAATACCATTCGGGCACGATGTGCGCGGGCGTCGAGAGCGGGTTCGCCTCGATATAATTGTCCGGATGGCCCAGATAGTTGGGCGCGAAGAACAGCAGGATCGCGAACACAAGCAGGAAGATGCCCAGCCCGAAGCCGTCCTTGGCGGTGTAATAGGGGTGGAACGGAACGGTGTCCTGCGGCCCCTTCACCTCGATACCCGTGGGATTGCCCGAACCCGGAATATGCAGCGCCCAGATGTGCAGGACGATGACGCCCGCGATCACGAAGGGCAGCAGATAATGGAGCGAGAAGAAGCGGTTGAGCGCGGCATTGTCCGGCGCATAGCCGCCGAGCAGCCAGATCTGGATCGGCTCGCCGACCAGCGGGATCGCACCGAACAGGCCGGTGATCACCTTGGCGCCCCAGAAGCTCATCTGCCCCCAGGGGAGCACATAGCCCATGAAGGCGGTCGCCATCATGAGGAGGAAGATGACGAGGCCGAGCAGCCACACCATCTCGCGCGGGGCCTTGTACGATCCGTAATAGAGCCCGCGGAAGATGTGCAGATAGACGACGATGAAGAACATCGACGCGCCGTTGGCGTGGGCGTAGCGCAGGAACCAGCCGCCGTTGACGTTGCGCATGATGTGCTCGACCGACTGGAACGCCACCCCGGCGTTCGCCGCATAGTGCATCGCGAGCACGATGCCGGTGACGATCTGGATGGCGAGCGCCGCGCCGGCGAGCACGCCGAAATTCCAGAAATAGTTGAGGTTGCGCGGCACCGGATAACCGGCGCCGACCGCGTTGTAGACGAGGCGCGGCAGCGGCAGCCGATCGTCCATCCAGCGCATGAACGGGTTTTTGGGGTTGTACTGGTTAGCCCAGGGGAAGCTCATCGCGTTTGGCCTCAACCGATCCGGACGACGGTGTCCGAAGTGAACTCATAATCCGGCACCTCGAGATTGAGGGGCGCCGGGCCTTTGCGGATACGTGCCGCGGTATCGTAGTGCGAACCGTGGCAGGGGCAGAAATAGCCGCCATATTCGCCCTTGTTCTCGCCTTCCGCGGCACCCAGGGGCACGCAGCCGAGATGGGTGCACACGGCCATGGTGATCAGCCAGTTCGCCTTGCCCTCCTTGGTCCGCTCGGCAAGCGTCTGCGGATCGCGCAGCGAGGAGACGGGAACCGCATTCGCCTCGGCGATTTCCTGCGGCGTCAGGTTGCGGATGAAGATGGGCTGCTTGCGCCAGACCGACTTGATCGCCTGGCCCGGCTCGATCGCCGAGACGTCGACGTCGATCGAGGCGAGCGCGCGCACGCTGGCGTCGGGGTTCATCGAGTTGACCAGCGGCAGCGCGATCACGCCCGCTCCGACGCCGGCATAGGCGACCGCGGCGATGTTGAGGAAATCGCGGCGGCGGACGCCCTGCTCCTCCTGCGGCGCGGAATCGATCAGCGCCGTCTTGCGGTCGGGGTGTTCCTCAAACGTCGTGGCCATCGGCAAGCCCTTGGAATTCATTAACGAGAGCGGGCCGCCAAGGCCCAATGAGAACCGGCCGCCCGAAGTGCCCCCCGGACGATTGGCGGCCTGATAGCCGCGCGGCTGCGATTTTGCCAACCCGCAATTTGAACGGAATGTCGTCGCCCCCGCGAAGGCGGGGGCCTCTGTCGGCAAGAGAGGCGCTCGGCTGTGCCACAAACCCAGCGGCCCCTGCCTTGGGTTCCCAGCAAAGTAGTACTTTGCTGGGGCCCTACGCAGGGGCGACGAAAGGGGCTAACGGGCACGCCATGCGGATCGCGCTCTATCAGCCCGACATGCCCGGCAATGTCGGCACGTTGCTCAGGCTCGGCGCATGTTTCGGCGTGGGCGTCGACCTGATCGAGCCGCTCGGCTTCCCCTTTTCCGACCGCGCGTTGAGGCGCGCCGGAATGGACTATGCGGAGAGCGCCGAGATCGTGCGCCATCCGTCATGGCAGGCGTTCGCGGACTCGGCGCCGGGGCGAATCGTCCTGCTGACGACGCGCGGCGGCACGCGGCTGGACGAGGCGCGGTTCGCCGCCGGCGACACGCTGCTGCTGGGCAGCGAGGGCGAGGGCGTGCCCGACGAAGTCCATGCGCGCGCCGACCTGTCGGTTCGGATTCCGCTGCGGCCGGGCTTCCGCTCCTTGAATGTCGCGGTCGCAGGCGGCATCGCGCTCGCCGAAGCATTGAGGCAGACCGGAGGATTCCCCGCGTGATCGAACTCGACGACCAGCAACAGGCCGCGCGCGGCTGGTTCGAGAGCCTGCGCGACCGCATCTGCGCGACGTTCGAATCGATCGAGCGCGAGGCGGGTTCGAATGCCGCGTTCGAATACATCGCCTGGGACCGCGCCGATCCGTCGGGCGAGCCGGGCGGCGGCGGCGTGCGCGGGGTGATGAAGGGCGAGGTGTTCGAAAAGGTCGGCGTCAACGTCTCGACCGTCGGCGGCACGTTCGAGGGCGAGTTCGGCAAGACCATCCACGGCGCGGGCGAGGATCCGCGCTTCTTCGCCACCGGCATCAGCCTGGTCGCGCACATGGCCAACCCGCATGTGCCCGCGGTCCACATGAACACGCGCTTCCTGGCGACGACCAGGCGCTGGTTCGGCGGCGGCGCCGATCTCAACCCGCCGCTGCCTACGCCCGAGGACACCGAGGATTTCCACGCCACCCTGAAGGCCGCCTGCGACGCGCACGATCCTGAATACTATCCCCGGTTCAAGGCGTGGGCGGACGAGTATTTCTATATCCCCCACCGCAAGGTGCACCGCGGCGTGGGCGGCATCTTCTACGACCATCTGGAAGGCGATTTCGCCGCCAACCTGGCCTTCACCCGCGATATCGGCGAGGCGTTCCTCGATGTGTATCCGCGCATCGTCCGGCGGCGGATGGGCATGCCCTTCACCGATGCCGACATCGCCCGGCGCAACGCGTGGCGCGGGCGCTATGCCGAGTTCAACCTGGTCTATGACCGCGGCACGCTGTTCGGATTGAAGACCGGGGGCAATATCGACGCGATCCTGATGAGCCTGCCCCCGGTCGCGACATGGGACTGACGCCGGTCCCACCCGCCGAGCTGGCGACGATCGTCACCACGCTGGAAATGACGAAGCGCCCGCCGCTGCGCCCGATGCCCGATTCGCCGCTGCGGCTGGCGGAATGGGACCGGCCTGCACCGGATAAATATCGCACGCTGTTCCGCCGGGTGGGCAGTCCCTGGCTGTGGTTCTCGCGCCTGGCGATGGATGACAGGCGGTTGACCGACATCATCCACGATCCCGACGTCTCGGTCTTCGCGGTGGTCGATCGCGCCGAAATCGAGGTCGGGATGCTCGAGCTCGATTTCCGCGAGCCCAACCAGTGCGAGCTGTCCTATTTCGGCCTGGTGCCCGAGCTTGCCGGGCAAGGTCATGGCCGCTGGCTGATGGCCGAGGCGCTAAGCCGCGCGTGGATTAGATGGATCAAGCGCGTATGGGTGCACACCTGCACCCTCGACCACCCCCGCGCGCTGGGCTTCTACCGCGCGAGCGGCTTCACCCCCGTCGCGCGGACGATCGAGACCTTCCCCGATCCGCGCGTGACGGGGCTGCTGCCCGCCGACGCCGCGCCTCAGGTGCCGCTGCTCTCCGCGCCGACGACCGCCCGGTAGAGCTTGGCGACGAACACCGTCGACAGCACCGAGAACAGCGTCGTCACCAGCGCCACCGCGATCGCCGTGATCACGGTCGAGGCGTTCACCGGCCCCTCGGCGGAAAACAGCAGCCGGGTGATGACGCCGACCACCGTTTGAGTCGCAAGCATCGCGACGACGACGATCACGACATAGAGCAGCAGCACGCCGATCAGCTTGAAGGTCAGCCCGCGCGTCAGGTTCCAGCTGCGCGCGATCGCGCCGAAGGACAGCCGGTCGCCGATCACCGCGGGATTGACCAGCAGCATGCGCGCCGCGAGCACCAGCACCACGGGCAGCAGGATCACGAGATAGACGAACAGGAGCAGCCCGGTCGCCGGGCTGACCGGCGGCGTGTATCCGGGCGTCGACATCTGGCTGAAATCGACCCCCGCCGCGGCCAGGATGAGGAAGATCGGCAGGCCCAGCAGCACCAGCCCCAGGCCAAGCGGAATGACCGCGCCGAGCAGCGGCAGGAAGCGGGCGGACGCCGTCGCCATGGCGCGTCCGACGCCGCCGCCGTCGGCCAGCGTCATCGCGGTCAGCCCCAATTGCCCCCACATCGTCATCAATATCGCCGCGATGCCGATGATCGTGACCATCACCCGCGTGGTCTGATCGGACGCGGCGCCCAGCGGCTCGACGATCGCGGACGCGGCGGACGGCAACGCGATGCCGAGCAGCGCGATCACCGTCAGGTCGCGGCGATGGGCGCCGATGAACGCTGTCGTCCGATCCCAGATATTGCTCATTCTGATCATGCTGTTCCCCGTCGTCGATCGTCGTGCCGCACCCGATTAGCGAAACGCGCCCCGTTGCGACAGTGCTTGATCGGCGCGGACGGAGACCGCACATCGCGCGGGCGATGGAGCATGACGATATCGAATGGCGGGTCGAGCCCGGCCTGACCGGCTATGACGAGGCGGTGGCGGCGATGGAGGCGCGCGCCGCGGCGATCCACGAAGGCCGCGCGCGCGAGCTGGTGTGGCTGGTCGAGCATCCGCCGCTCTACACCGCCGGCACCAGCGCGGACGCCGCCGAGCTGCTCGATCCGCGCTTTCCGGTGTTCAGATCGGGGCGCGGCGGGCGGCACACCTATCATGGGCCGGGCCAGCGCGTCGGCTATCTGATGCTCGACCTGGGCGAGCGCGGCCGCGACGTCCGCGCCTTCGTCCATGCGCTCGAAGGCTGGATGGCGGCGACGCTGGGGCGGCTGGGGATCGATTGCTATGCGGTCCCCGGCCGCGTCGGGCTGTGGACCCGCGCGGGCGGGCAGGAGGCCAAGATCGGCGCGATCGGCGTGCGCGTGCGGCGCTGGGTGACGCTCCACGGCTTTTCGGTGAACATCGCGCCCGATCTGTCCCATTTCGGCGGAATCGTGCCGTGCGGACTGCCTGAGTTCCCCGTCACCAGCCTCTCCGCACTCGGAAAAAGCGTTAACATGGCAACCTTTGACGCAGCGCTTGCGTTGGGGTTCCCGGCGTTCATCGCCTCGCTCGCCGCCTCTCGCTGAAATGCAAGCTTGAGGGGCGGCGAATTTGTGACTAATGTCTAGTCCGGTTTGGGTATTAAGGTCAAAAGGCTACCCGGATCACTCTATTAGGGAGCTTCAAATGCGTGCAATCCTTTCCAAGGTCGTGACCGGCTCGATGATCGCCGGCGCCGCCCTGCTCGTCTCCGCTTGCGGCGAGAGCACTCCGGCCGACACCAGCGTCGACAACACGATGGTCACCGACATGAACGCCATGGAGCCGATGGACGGCACCATGACGGACAACATGACCTCGGTCGACGGCGCGATGGCCAATGACGGCATGATGGCGAACGACACGATGATGTCGAACGACATGATGGCCAACGACACCATGACCAACGCGATGTAATCTCGCGATTGCGATTGTGACATGATCGGGGCCGTCCGGGCGACCGGGCGGCCCCTTTCGATTCGTCCCCCGGATTCGCCTCGCCGCAATTCGCGCGGAAAAGGGTTGGACGGCGAGTCGAAAGCTCTTAACCATGCGCCCGGGGGGCGAGAGGTGTTCGATGTCGATCAGGCGTAAAGCGTATTTCCTGGCCTTTGCGGGCGCGATGCTGGCGGGCGCGGCTCCGGCTTCCGCGCAGTTCTTCCTCAATCCGCCGAAGTTCGCCAGCGGCCCGGTGAGCGGGTCCGAACCGGGCATCATGCTGCCGCTGCCCGGCGCCACGCCCGAGGAGCAGCGCGCGGCGCTGCTGTGGAACCTCCGTTCGGGGCTGAACGTCGCCGCGCTGCAATGCCAGTTCGAGCCGACCCTGCTGACGCTCAGCAACTACAATGCGATGCTCAACAACCACCGCGACGAGCTCGCGGCCTCGTTCGAGACGCTGACCGAATATTTCCAGCGCACCGCCAAGACCAAGAAGGAAGCGCAGACGCTGCTCGATCAGTACGGCACCAAGACCTATCAGGGCTTCTCCGTCGTCGGCGCGCAGCGCACCTTCTGCTCGATGGCGAGCGACGTCGGCCAGGACGCGATCTGGGCGCCCCGCGGGGCCCTTACCAACGTCGCGATCAACCGCATGCGCGAGCTGCGCGGCAGCCTGGTCTACACCCGCGAGCCGATCGCCTATAATCCCTGGCTGCCGCCGGGCCAGGGCCGCCTGCCCGTCCCCAATCTCGACGATCGCTGCTGGGACAAGAAGGGCCAATGGCGCAAGCGCTGCAACCCGGACGATTGAGGACGTCGCCCCTGCGGAGGCAGGGGCCGCTGGGTTTCTGGCATACTCGTCGCCGTGTATGCCGACTGCGGCCCCTGCCTGCGCAGGGGCGACGGACTTTATCGCAGCCCCAGGAACTTGTGCGTCTGGAGCGACAGCCGCCATTTGGGCCGCGCGAGCGCGAAATCGACCGCGGCCTGCAGGTTTTCCGCATGCCGCCCCGTTTCGTCCATCGGCTGGATCAGCCGGTGGGTGAAGGCCCAGCCCTCGTAGAGATCGGGGTCGCTGCCCGCCTGCGGCCACACCAGCTTCAGCTCGTCGCCCGATCGCTGGACGACCTCGCTGCCCGCCTTGGGGCTGACGCAGACCCAATCGATGCCGGGATGGACCGGGATGGTGCCGTTGGTCTCGATCGCGATCTCGAAGCCTTGCACGTGCAGCGCGTCGACGACCGCATCGTCGACCTGCAGCATCGGCTCGCCGCCGGTAAGGACGCAGAAGCGCCGCTCCCGCCCCTCGCCCCAATGCCCCGCGACCGCCTCCGCCAATGCCGCGCCATCGGCGAAGCGCCCGCCGCCCACCCCGTCGGTGCCGACGAAATCGGTGTCGCAGAACCTGCACACCGCGCCCGCCCGGTCCTTCTCGCGCCCGGTCCACAGGTTGCAGCCGGCGAAGCGGACGAACACCGCGCGGCGGCCGGCATTGGCGCCCTCGCCCTGCAACGTCAGGAACATCTCCTTGACCGCGTAGCTCATGGAATGACCGCATATTGCGTGGGATCGGCCAGCCCGGCCTCGGCGAAGCCCTTCATCCTCAGGCGGCAGCTGTCGCACAGGCCGCAATGCAGGCCCTCGGCGGTCGGATCGTAGCACGACCAGCTGAGCCCGGCGTCGATGCCCAGCCGCGCGGCCTCTGCGGCGATCTCGGCCTTGGTCATGTGCTGCAAGGGCGCGTGGATGCGGAAGGGATGGCCCTCGACCCCCGCCTTGGTGGCGAGCTCGGCCAGGCCCTCGAACGCGGCGATGAATTCGGGGCGGCAATCGGGATAGCCCGAATAATCGAGCGCGTTGACCCCGATGAACAGGTCGCGCGCGCCCGCCGCCTCCGCCCAGCCGAGCGCGAGGCTCAGGAAGATGGTGTTGCGCGCGGGCACATAGGTGACCGGAATGTCCTCCCCCACGCCGCTTTTCGGCACGGCGATGTCGGCGGTCAGCGCCGAACCGCCGAACGCGGTGAGGTCGAGCGGCAGCACGACATGGCGCTCTGCGCCGAGAGCATTCGCGATGCGCCGCGCGGCGGCGAGTTCCAGCCTGTGGCGCTGGTTATAGTCGACCGACAGCGCCAGCAGCCGGTAACCCTGCGCGCGCGCAAGTGCCGCGGCGGTCATCGAATCGAGCCCGCCGGAAAGAAGGACGACGGCGAGAGGCTGGGTTTCGGTCATGGCGCGCGCCCTACGCGCAGCCCGGCGCGCCCGCAACTGCCGTACGCCCCCCTCGACTGCCTGCCAAGGGCAGTCGCTCAGGCTTCGACGGGCTCAGGGCGAACGGAGTTTGGGGTCGCATCCCACCAAAAAAACAGGACCGCCTGAAACAGGCGGCCCAGGTTGGCTGTCTAGCCCATTAGGGAGGAAAGCGTGCCGAAAAACAAGGCACGCCCGCTCCTTAGCATGGGTTTGGTAAACCTCGTCTTAACGCACCGCGCAACCCGCCACGCGCCGCGCCTCCAGCTCGAGGTTGAAAGGCTGCCCGCCGGCGATGCCCTGCGTCTCGACACGCACGACGCGCGGGGTCTCCACCGTCACCGTGGTGCGGCCATGTCCCGCGCCCGGGCAGGTATAATGGACCGTCGCGGTGCGCGGCTCGTTGGCGATGACGAAGCGCGAGCAGCCCGCGCCGCGCCGGTGACGGATCTGGAGCATCTCGGCCGTCTCGGGCACGCAGAGGCGCGGCGCGCGGCGGTTGCCGATCTCGTGCAGTTCCCACGGGCCGTTCTCGACCGCCGCGAAGGCGGCGAGCGTCGGCGCGCGCGCGGCCTGCGCCGGAAGCATCGCCCCCGCGCCCATCGCCGCCGCGAACGCCACCAGCCTTATGCCGAGCCCTATGCCCATCGTCCGATCCCCGTCGCGCTCCCCCATGGATCGCAATCAGCCAGATGGTGACGCTATCCCGTTACGCAAGCGCAATTGTATATGCGAAAAGACGGAGTCATCGCCCGACGACCACAGTCAGAGCGGGTTGTGACCATATGGAGGCATCGTGATCGCCCGTGGAAGGTGTGCGGGTCGCCTTGTCCCCCGGACACGGCTGGAACGATGCGGGGCATCGTTCCACCTGCACATCCGGCGGGCTTCCACGGGCGACCCCTCCGGGGCGGGCCGCTTTTGGCGCACAGCGGCGTCGGGGCTCCCCGCAAAGTACTACTTTGCGGGGGCCCGGCCGCGCGTCGGTCACGATGCTTCGGCATCGCTTCCTCCTTGCTCCTACCTGTGCGCCAAAATCGGCTCCGTCCCGATGCCTCCATATAGTCACAACCCGCTCTCAGGCGGCGATCGGGACCGGAAAGCTCTGCGCGCAAAAGGCGCAATCGACGCGGATGACGCCGTCGTCATCGGCCATCTCGGCCTGCTGCTCGGGCGTGAACTTGGCGAGGACCGACGCGATATAGTCGGCGTCGCAGCGGCAGCCCTTGACGAGGGGGATGCCCGCGAGCAGGCGGACCTCCTCCTCCTCATTGAACAGGCGCCAGACCAGCTCCTCCAGCGTCAGCGCCGGATCGGCCAGTTCGTCGGCGCCCATCGTGGCGGCGAGCGCGGCGACATTCTCCCATTCCGGGTGATCGAGCCGGGTGTGCAGCCGCTCGCGCCCGTCCTCGCCTTCGGGCAGGTGCTGGACGAACAGGCCGCCGGCGACGCAGCGCTCGCCCTGCTTGCGCATGCCGAGGCGGATCAGCGTCGGGATCTGCTCGGACTGGAAGAAATAGCCCTGCGCCGCCTCGGCCAGGCTGTCGCCGTCGAGCGGGACGATGCCCTGATAGCGCTCGCCGGTCTTCGCCTGATCGAAGGTGATCGCGAGATAGCCCTGGCCGAACAGCGCGAACAGGCTGGGATCGGCGCCCGCCTCGGCCAGCCGCTCGGCGTCGAACTGGACATAGCCGCGCAGCTGCCCGCCGCGATAGTCGCAGACGAGCAGGCTGACGATGCCCGCCTCGCCCTGGGTCTGCAGGGTCAGCTGGCCGCCGGCGTCCTTGAGGGTCGACCCGATCAGCGCGGCGAGCGTCAGCGCCTCGGCGAGCAGCTTCTCGATCGGCGGCGGATAGGCGTGCGCGGCGAGCACCTGGTCGAGCACCGGCCCCAGCCGCACCATCCGCCCGCGCGCATGCCGGGCGGGAATGGTGAAGCCGATGGTGCGGTCGAGATCGGTGATGGTGGGTTCGGTGGTCATCGGCGCCAGATAGGTGCGCGGAGGACTGAAACCAAATCTCCCGGCCCGTCGCCCCTGCGAAGGCAGGGGCCGCCGGGTTTGTGGCACATCCGGCGTCACCTATGCCGCTAGCGGCCCCTGCCTGCGCAGGGGCGACGGATTTGTCGCGTCAACTGCCGCTTCAGCCGATCTGGCCGAAGCACCAGCGCAGGATCGACTTCTGCGCGTGCAGGCGGTTCTCCGCTTCCTGCCAGATAAGCGATTGCGGGCCGTCGATCACTTCCGCCGCCACCTCCTCGCCGCGGTGCGCGGGCAGGCAGTGGAGGAATTTGGCGTCGGGCTTGGCGCCCGCCATCAGCTCCGGCGTGACCTGGTAGGGGGCGAGGGCCTTGAGTTTGGTTTGGGCGTGTGTTTGGCCCATCGAGATCCAGGTGTCGGTGACGACGATGTCGGCTTCCTCCACCGCCTCGCGCGGGTCGGCGACGACGCGGGCGCGGCCGGAGGATGCGACGATCGCCTCCTCCTCGGGCTGGAAGCCCTGCGGGCAGGCGGCGATGACGTCGAAATGCATCAGGCTCGCCGCCTCGACGATCGAGGCGAGCACGTTGTTGCCGTCGCCCAGCCACGCGACCTTGAGACCCGGAAGCGCCTTGCCGCTTTCGATGATGGTCAGGAGATCGGCCATGATCTGGCAGGGATGCGAGGCGTCGGTCAGGCCGTTGATGACGGGGACGGTGGCGTGCTCGGCCATTTCGACCACCTTGGCGTGATCGTCGGTGCGGATCATGATCGCGTCGGCATAGCCCGACAGCACGCGCGCGGTGTCGGCGACGCTCTCGCCGCGGCCGAGCTGCATGGTGCCCGCATCCATGACGATGCTGCTGCCGCCCAATTGGCGGATCGCCATGTCGAACGACACGCGCGTGCGGGTCGAGTTCTTCTCGAAGATCATCGCCAGCACATGGCCGGCGAGCGGCGCGTCGGCGTCGGGCTTGCCCTTGGGCCAGCCGGCGCGCGCGGCCTTGCGGTCGATCGCATCGGCCAGCATCGCTGCGATGGCGTCGGGCCCGGCGTCGGACAGGTTCAGGAAATGGCGCATTCTAAATCCTCCCTCGCTTCAGCGGGGGAGGGGGACCAGCCGCAGGCTGGTGTAGGGGGAAAACCCCGAGCGCACCGCTTGCCGCATTCCCCCTCCACCGCGCTTCGCGCGGTCCCTCTCCCCCGCTACGCGGGGGAGGAATTGATCAATCGTCGCTCGCAGGCACATAGACCCGCGCGGCGTCGGACAGCTTCTCGATGAAGGTCGCGACGTCGCCCTCCTCGATATTGAGCGGCGGCAGGACGCGGACGACATTCTCGCCCGCGGCGACCAGCAGCAGCCCGTGATTGTCGCGCGCGTGCGCCACGAAGCGGCGGCTGTCGCTCTTGAGCTTCAGGCCCAGCATCAGCCCCTTGCCGCGCACGCTGTCGAACAGATGGTCGTGGTTGGGGATCAGCTGCTCCAGGCTCTGGCGCAGCCGGTCGCCCATCCGCTCGACATTCTCGAGGAAGCCCGGCTCCTCGATCACGTCGAACACCGCCATGCCGGCGGCCATCGCCAGCGGATTGCCGCCATAGGTCGAGCCGTGCGTGCCGATCACCATGCCCTTGGCCGCTTCCTCGGTGGCGAGGCACGCGCCCAAGGGGAAGCCGCCGCCGATGCCCTTGGCGGTCGCCATGATGTCGGGCACGATGCCATAATGCTCGTGCGCGTAGAGCTTGCCCGTGCGCGCGACGCCCGACTGCACCTCGTCGAGCACCAGCAGCAGGCCGCGCTCGTCGCATGCCTTGCGCAGGCCCTGGAGGAATTCCTGCGTCGCCGGGCGGATGCCGCCCTCGCCCTGGATCGGCTCGACCAGGAAGCCGGCGCTATTGTCGTCGATCAGCGCCAGCGCGCCTTCCAGATCGTTGAAATTGGCGTATTTGAACCCCGGCAGCAGCGGCTCGAACCCGTCGCGCAGCTTGGCCTGGTTGGTCGCAGAGATCGTGCCGATGGTGCGGCCGTGGAACGCGGTGTCGAAGGTGATCAGCGTGTGCCGTTCCGGGTTGCCGTTGGCGAAGTGATAGCGCCGCGCGGTCTTGATCGCGCACTCGACCGCCTCGGCGCCCGAATTGGTGAAGAACACCGTGTCGGCGAAGGTCGCGTCGACCAGCCGCTGAGCAAAGGCTTCCCCCTGCGGCGAACCGTAGAGATTGCTGACGTGCATCAGCGTCGCCGCCTGGTCCTGGATCGCCTTGGTCAGGTGCGGATGGCCGTGGCCGAGCAGGTTGACCGCGATGCCGCTGGCGAAATCGAGATAGCGCTCGCCCTTCTCGCCGATCAGCCAGACCCCCTCGCCTCGCACCGGCCGCACCCCGCAGCGGGGATAGACGGGCATCAGGGGGGTGATCGGCATCGAAACGGCTCCTTGCGAAAAAGGGTGAGAACAACTCCAAACGCAAAAGGGCGACCCGTCCGGTCGCCCGAAGGCGCATCTACGCGGGGAGCTTGGCGGGCGTCAACACTCCCGTCGCCCCTGCGCAGGCAGGGGCCTCAGTCGGCAAGGGCGGCATCTGGTGTGCCACAAACCTAGCGGCCCCTGCCTGCGCAGGGGCGACGAGCTAGGCGAAGGCCGGGGTCAACCGCCGCCCCTCATCTCCCCTCACCGCGAGCAGGTACATCACCGGCGTGATCACCCGGCTGAGCAGGGTCGAGCTGACCAGCCCGCCGATGATCACCCAGGCGAGCGGCGAGTAGAGCGCCGATCCGCTGAGCGCCAAGGGCAGCAGCCCGCCGATTGCGGTGACCGAGGTGAGGAGGACTGGCAGGAAGCGGATGCTGCCCGCCTTCTCGATCGCCTCGCGCAGCGGAAGCCCGCGCTCGCGCAGCTGGTGGGTGAAATCGACCAGCAGGATCGAGTTCTTGATCTCGATGCCGATCAAGGCGACGAAACCGATGATCGCGAGGAAGCTCAAGGAATTGCCGGTGAGCAGCAGCGCGATCAGCCCGCCGAAGGTGCCGAGCGGGATGACGCCTGCGACGACGATCGTCTCCTTGAACCGCCCGAATTCGAGCACCAGCACGCCGAAGACGCCGAACACCGCGAGCAGGATGACCGGCCCCAGCCCGGAGAAGTTGCGCGCCGCGGCTTCCGCCTCGCCGCCCACGCCGAAGCTGTAGCCCGGCGGCAATTCGATCGAATCGAGCCCCGCCACCACCGCCTGGTTGGCGCGCGAGGCGAGCATGCCGGGCTGGGTGAAGGCGGTGATCGTCACCGTCCGCTGCAGCTTGTAGCGGGTGATGAGCGGCGGCACGCTGACGAGCGTCGGCGTCGCGATCTGGGCCAGCGGCACCGATCCGCCCTCCAATGTCGGCACATAGACCTTGTCGAGCGCGGAGATCGGCTGGTGGCCCTCCATCGGCAGGCGCACGGTGACCGGCCAGCTGTCGCCCTCATTGTCGCGCAGCTGGCTCGCCTGCTCGCCCGATATGGCGAGGCGCAGCGCGCGGCGCGCCTCGCCCGGCGCGACGCCGAGCAGCCCCGCCTTGGCCTCGTCGAGCCCAAGGTCGAGATCGACCCGGTCGAAGCGAAGCGGATTGTCGATGTCGCGCAGGCCCGGCACGCCCGCCATCATCCGCTGCACCTCGCCCGCCAGCCGCTGGAGCACGGCGAGATCGGGCCCGCTGATGCGGATCGCCACCGGCGCCTCCAGCGGCGGGCCGTTCTCGAAATTGACCACGGTCACGCGCGCATCGGGAAAGCGGGCGAGCCGCGCGCGCATGTCGGCGAGCATCGCCGGGCTTTCGCCGACATCCCATTCGGCCATGGTGACGAAGATGTCGCCGTAGCGCGCGCGCTCCTCGCGCGGCAGGATGTTGTAGAAGATCTGCGGGTTGCCGCGCCCGGCATTCTCCATGCGGTTCACCACCGCGGGGTAATCGTCGAGGATCGCGGAGACCTGTTTCACCGCGCGGTCGGTCGCGGCGATGCTGCTCCCCTCGGGCGTCTCGACGCGGACGAGGAAATAGGGCGTCTCGGCCGCCGGGAACAGACTGAAGCCCAGCACCGGCACCAGCGCGAAGGCGCCGAAGCACAGGGCCATCGCTCCCCAGAACCAGCGCCGCGGCGCATCGAGCGCGCGGTGGAGCAGCGGCGCGTAGAGCCGCTCGATCCCTTGTGTGATCCAGCGCAGCACGCGGTTCCCCTCGGCATTTTCGGGCTTGAGGAACTTCGAGGCGACGAAGGGGATGATGGTCAGCGAAACGACCAGCGAACTCGCTACGGTGACGATCACCGCGAGCGGCAGGCCGCGGACGAAATCGCCCGACCCTTCGGGCAGGAAGGCGAGCGGCAGGAAGGCGAACAGCAGCACCCCGGTCGCGCCCAGCACCGCGGCGGAAATCTCCTTGGTCGCGGTGATCGCGGCGGTCTCCGGCGCGTCGCCGTCGCGGATATGGCGCTCGATATTCTCGGTGACGACGATCGAATCGTCGACCAGCAGGCCAAGCGAGATGATGAAGCCCGAGATGCTGATCTGGTTGAGGCTGAAGCCGAACAGCGCGAGCAGCAGCACGCCCATCGCGAGGCTGAGCGGGATCGAGATCATCACGATCAGCGACGGCCTGAGCCCCAGCGGGAACAGCGTGATCAGCACCAGCGCCAGCGCGATGGCGAAATCGCGCGCCAGCAGCGCCAGCTTCTTGGCGATGTCGTTGCTCTGGTCGAACGCGACTTCCAGCGTCATGTCGGGCGGCAGATCGGCGCGGTAGCCGTCGACCGCCGCCACCAGCGCATCGCGCAGGCTGCCCGCGTCGACCCCGTCCTTCTGCCGAACCGTCACGAACAGCGCGCGCGCGCCGTTGAAGCGGGCGATGTGGAGCTGCTCGGCCTCCGACCAGCTGACATCGGCGACGTCGCCGACGGTCAGCAGCCGTCCGTCGCCCGCGCGCACCGGCACGGCGCGAACCGCATCCAGGCTGCGATAGGCGCCGCCGGCCTCGATATTGAGCCGCCGGCTGCCCGCCTGCACCGCGCCCGCGGGCAGGTCGAGCCCGCCCTGGCGCAGCGCGTTCGCGACCGAGGAGGCGGGGATGCGCGCCTGCGCCAGCCGGTCGGCGTCGATCGCGACGCGCACCTCGGGCCGGGCAGCGCCGTCGATCGCGGTCTGGCGGACGCCGGGGACGACGTTCAGCCGGTCGCGCAGGTCCTCGGCGTACTTGACCATCCGCCGCCACGACGCGCCCTCGCTGACCAGCGCGAGCTGCAGCACCCCCGCCTCGGTGGTGCGCGGGCGGCGATAGGCGATGCGGGCGATGCCCTGCGGCAGCCGGTCGCGGATCGATCCGACCTCGCGCACCGTGCGGTCGAGCGACTGTTCGGGATCGGTCCCATGCTCGAACTCGACCGTGATGACGGCGGTGCCGTCGCTCGAGGTCGAACGGATCTCGCGGACATGGTCGAGGCCCTGCAGCACGTCCTCGATCGGCTTGGCAACGGTCTCCTCGATCTCGGCGGCATCGGCGCCGGGCAGCACCACCGTCACCACGCTCACCGGAATGGCGAAATGCGGGTCGACCGATCGCGGGATCGAGAGGAAGGCGGAGACGCCCATCGTCGCGAGCAGCAGGAAGGCGACCAGGGTCACCTGCCAGCGGCGGACGGCGAATTCGGTGATGCTCACCGGGGCAGGCCGATCGGCCGGACGACCTGGCCGGCGGCGAGCCGATCGACGCCCGACACCGCGACGATCTCACCGGGGCGGACGCCGCCGGTGACGCGGATCGCGCTGTCGCTCGTCTCGCCCAGCGTCACGCGGCGCGCGGCGACCTTGCGCGTCTTCGGATCGACGACATAGACGAAGCCCTGCCCGGCGCGCGGGGCGAACACCGCAGCCGGGGGCACCGCCAGCGCCCGGTCGGCCGGGCCGCCCGCGACGATCCGCGCGGCGCCGACCTGCCCGGACTTCAATCGCGGATCGGCGGGCAGCGCGATCTCGACCATGAAGGTGCCGGTGGCGGGATCGGCGCGCCCCGCGATCTCGATCACGCTGCCGGTGATCGGTTCGTCGCCCAGCGCGGCGATGGCGACCTCGGCCGGCGCGCCGCGCGACAGCCGCGCGGTGTCGCGGTCGGGCACCGCGAGCTTCAGGACATAGCCGCTCCCCGCCTCGCCCAGCACCACCACCGGCGTGCCGGCCTCGACCACCTGGCCGGGCTCGGCGAGGCGCGCCAGCACCACGCCGGGGCCGGGCGCCGTGATCCGCGCATTGCTCGCCTGGAAGCCGGCCGAGCGCTCATTGGCCTCCGCCGCGCGCAGCGTCGCCTCGGCGCCGTCGACCCGCTGGCGGGTGACCCAGCCCTGTTCGAGCAAGGCGGCGCTGCGGCGATATTCGCGCGCGGCGCGCACCCGTTCGGCGCGCGCCGTCGCCAGCGTCGAGGCGGTGGTGGTGGCGTCGAGCGCGGCGAGCAGCTGCCCGCGCGACACGCGGTCGCCCTCGTTCACCGCCAGCCGGGCGATGCGGCCGGGGCTGGTGAAGCCCAGCGCCGTCTCGCGCCGGAGCGCCACCGCGCCCGCCGCGGTCACCTCGCCCGCGCTGCTCGACGATCCGATCCTGGCGACGCGCACCTCGATCGGCTGCGGCTCGGGATCGGGCGCGGCGTTCGATCCGCATCCCGCCGCCAGAACCGCCACCATCACGACCCATCGCTTCATGCGCGCCTCCCGTTGGGGCGCCACTCATAGCGATATCA
Organism: Sphingomonas gilva; assembly: GCF_003515075.1. Classification (GTDB taxonomy): domain Bacteria; phylum Pseudomonadota; class Alphaproteobacteria; order Sphingomonadales; family Sphingomonadaceae; genus Sphingomonas; species Sphingomonas gilva. Next base: position 954,926 of record NZ_QWLV01000001.1, on the reverse strand, counting down.
GTAGCATATTGAAACTGATTTTTGATGGGTCGGCGTCAGCCCTTGCCGCGCAACCAGCCGGTCATCTGGTCCCAGGTGTAGTTCATCACCAGCTCCCAGTCGCGCGCGTCCATCTGGACGATGTCGTAGAGCGCGTCGCCCGACGCCTCGCCCAGCTCGGCGAAGACGCGTGCGGGGCCGGACTTCATCCGCTGCACCAGCCGTTCGAGCCGCGGCATGATCGCGTCGAGATTGCCGCCCGAGGCGGCGAAGTCATAGACGCTCATCACCAGCGAGGCGATCGAATCGACCCCCACCGCGCCCAGCCCGATCGGGTCGAGCGAGCGGATGATCTTGAACAGCTGGCTGTTGTTGCGCGTGTTCTCCGGCACCACCGCGTCGAGCATCGATCCGATGCCCTCGACCAGCCCGGCCCAGGGGATCGCCTTGCCCATCGCATATTTGTAGATCTCCGCCGGGATCAGCGAATAATCGCCGTCGCGCGCGGCGATCGCGCAATCGATCGCCGCGGTCAGGATGCCGATCTTGCTCGCGACGCTGCCCGCGCCCGACACCAGCCGGCCCATCTTGCTGCCCGGCGCGGCGAGCGTCTCGACCACCGCCTCGAACTGCTTGCCCTTCAGCTTGGCGAGCTGGCCGGAGACCACCGCCATGTCGTGCGCGGTGAAGCCCCACTGCGCCATCTGGTGGAGCAGGCGGCCCATCACGCGGCCGTCCTCGATTCGGCCGGCGACGCCGCCCGCCGCCTTCAGCACGCCCTCGATATTGTCCTTGTAGATTTTGACCAGCGCGTCGATCCGCGAATCGGGGACGCCCTTCTGCTTCAGCTCCTGGCGGATGCCCTGCTCGACCGCCGGGCTCGACGCGCCCCCGCCGGGCAGCGGCGGCGGCGCGGGCGGCGCGGTGTAGGTCAGCCGGTTGGCCGGATCATTGAGCGCCGCGATGGTCTTGCCGCGCGGATCGACCCGCCCGTCGGGCATCGGCAGCCGCATCGGGTTCTTCTGGAAGGCGAGGATCGCGGCGATCGTCTTGGGCCCGCACTTGCCGTCGACCACCAGCTTGGTGCCCACCGACATGCGATCGTTGATCAGCGACTGGACGTTCTTCACGTCCTGCGGAACGTTGCGCGCCATCGCACCCTGGCCGACCGGTGCGTTGATTCCAAGCGACATCATCAGAGCCATGCGTCTTCCCCCCGAGGAATTGATTCACGACGACCCGGCGGCCCTGATGGGCTCTGTCAGCTGGCGATCTCCTGCCACGAAAGCGGCGGACTGCGCCAGCCCTATGTCAGTTCTTGATCTTCCAGCCCGATTTCAACAGCATATAGGCAAGCACCGCGAGGACCAGATTGATGACGAGCAGCAATATCGCGCCGAAGGTCACGGGCGAATCGGCGACGCCGATAAAGCCGTAGCGGAAGCCCGAGATCACGTAGAAGAATGGGTTGGCGTGGCTGATCGTCTGGAACAAGGGCGCCAGCCGGTCGACCGAATAGAAGGTGCCCGACAGGAGCGCGAGCGGCGCGACGACGAAGTTTGTCACCGCCGCGGCGTGATCGAACTTCTCCGCCCAGATCGAGGTCAGCACGCCCAGCAACGCCAGCATCACCGCGCCCATCAGCCCGAACCACAGGGCGGCGAGCGGATGCTCGGGCGTCACCGACACCCCCGGCCATAAGACCATCGCCAGCCACACCGCCCCGCCGACAAGGAAGGCGCGCGTCACCGCCCCCGCCGCCAGCGCGGCGAGCAGTTCGGCGGTCGATAGCGGCGGCATCAGATAATCGACGATGGTCCCCTGGATCTTGCCGACCAGGAGCGAGAAGCTCGCATTGGCGAAGGCGTTCTGCATCATCGCCATCACGATGAGGCCGGGCGCGATGAAATCGGCGAAGTGCACGCCCAATATGTCGGCCCTGCCCGCCCCGCCCAGCGCGACGGTGAAGATGGCGAGGAACAGCAGCGTCGTCACCGCCGGCGCCCAGATCGTCTGGAGCTGCACCTTGAAGAAGCGGCGCACCTCCTTCACATAGAGGGTGCCTAGCCCGCCCCAGTTGACCGATCGGATGATCGGCTCGCCGGGGTGTGCGCGAATCGAACTCCCGCGCGGGGGCAGTTGGGGCTGGCCGTCCATGGCGGCATCGCCTATCGGCTGCCCGCGCGCCCCGCAAGCCATCTAAGGACACCCAATGAGCTGGACCGACGAACGCATCGATCAACTGAAGTCGATGTGGGAAAAGGGCATGACCGCCAGCCAGATCGCCGACGAGCTGGGCGGCGTCAGCCGCAACGCGGTGATCGGCAAGGCGCACCGGCTGGGGCTGCAGTCGCGCCCGTCGCCGGTGAAGGCGGCCGAGCCGGTCAAGCCCGCGCCCAAGCCGGCGGCGGAGGCCAAGCCCAAGCCCGCGGCGGCGCCCCCGCCCCCTGCGCCCAAGCCGCAGCCCGCGCCCGCGGCGCCCCCCGCCCCCGTCGCGGCAGAGGCCGAAGCGCCCGCGCGCGCGGAGCCGCAGCTCCGCTCGGTCGGCCCCGGCGGCTTCGTCCGCCAGGGCCCCGGCGACCAGCAGCCGCCGATCCCGCCCGCGCCGCCGCGCCGCCTGGTGCCCGCGCGCCCCAGCCCGGAGATCGCCGACAAGACCAGCCTGCTCGACCTCAACGACCGCATCTGCAAATGGCCGCTCGGCCATCCGGGCGAGCCCGATTTCCACTTCTGCGGAGAGAAGGTGAACCCCGGCTTCCCCTATTGCGTGCAGCATTGCGGCCACGCCTATCAGGCGCAGCTCCCCCGCCGCGACCGCCGCCCGCCCCCGCCGCTCCCCTTCGGCGGCCCCAGGGTGCGGTGAGGGCAAGAACAAGATAACACCCCTCCCTTGAAAGGGAGGGGGAGAAGCAGATCCGCCTCTAATCCACGAACACCGCCTTGCGCTTCGCCATGTTGGCGGCGACCGCCTCCATCATGTTGGGCTTGCCGATCACCTTGACCTGCTCCTCGGTCTCCGCCTCCAGCATCGCCTTGGGATCGGCGTCGTGCGCCATGTTGCACAGCCTTTTGGCGCCGCGGATCGCGTGCGGGCTGCGGCCGGCGATCGTCCGCGCCAGCGCCATAGCCGCTTCGCGCGGATCGTCGGCGATCCGCGTGACGAAGCCGTGCGCCAGCGCCTCCTCGGCGTCGAACTCGCGCGCGGTATAGGTCAGCTCGCGCAGCACGTCGTCGCGCACCAGCGTCCGCCACAGCGGGAAGCCCGCCATGTCGGGCACCAGCCCCCAATGGGCCTCGCGGATGGCGAAGCGCGTCCCCGGCGCGGCGATGCGGATATCGGCGCCCGACATGATCTGGAAGCCGCCGCCGAACGCCACGCCGTGCACCGCGGCGATCACCGGCATGGGCAGGTTGCGCCAGCCCCAGGAGACGTGCTGCGGCAGGATCGCGCCCTGATCGTTGCGCCCGCGCGCCGACAGGCCCGATCCGCCGGCCGCCATGCTCGCCATGTCGAGCCCCGCACAGAACGCCCGCCCCTCGCCCGACAGCACCGCGCAGCGCACCTCGGCCCGCCCCGCCAGCGAATCGATCGCCGCGCCGATCGCTTCGAACATCGCCGGATCGAGCGCGTTCATCTTGTCCGCGCGGTTCAGCCGCACATCGGCGATGCCGTCCGAAACGGCGATCGTCACCCGGTCTTCGGACATCCGCTCTCTCCCATACCCGTTTTGCGAAAACCGTAGCCGCGGGCGCGTCCGGCGTCGAGAGAGCATTGCCCGCGGCCTCGCCCCGCCCTATGCGCCGCAGCGATGGCCGAGACACCCAGCTTCGCGTTCGATCCGGCGCGCTTCTTCGATGGCGGCGCGCGCGGCCATGGCGGCGCGCTCGGCATCGGCTACCACGCGCATGGCGAGGACTGGGCCGAGCTGACCCTCCCTTATGACGCGCGGCTGATCGGCGATGTCGCCACCGGCGTAATCGCCTCCGGTCCGATCCTGACGCTGATGGACATGGCGACCAGCGTGTCGATCTGGCTCAAGCTCGGCAGCTTCCGCCCGCAGGCGACGCTCGACCTGCGCGTCGACTATCTGCGCCCCGCGACCCCGGGCCGGACGGTGATCGGCCGCGGCGAATGCTATCGCATCACCCGCTCGATCGCCTTCATCCGCGGCGTCGCGCATGACGGCGACGCCGCCGATCCGCTCGCCCATGTCGCCGGCACCTACATGTTCCTGGACGCGCCCGAATGACCCTGCCGCCCTATGCCGAGTTCCTGGGCCTGACCGTCGCGCGCGACGCCGGCGGTGCGACGCTCATCACCATGCCGTTCGCGCATGCCGTGACCGGCCGGCCGGGTTTCCTCCACGGCGGCGCGATCGGCGGCCTCTTGGAGATGGCGGCGGTGGTCGCGCTCGCCGATGCGCTCGGCATCGAATTCGATGCGACGCGGATCAAGCCGGTCAACGTCACGGTCGATTACATGCGCGGCGGGCGCGAGAAGGAGACGCGCGCGCAGGGGACCGTCACCCGCCTGGGCACCCGCGTCGCCAATGTCGAGGCGCATGCCTGGCAGGACGACGCCGCCAAGCCCATCGCCGCCGCCCGGATGAACTATCTGCTCGTGCGGTAAACCGCGCCCCCGCCTTAATTTTATGGTGAGGGATCGCACGGTAGTCCTGCGCCGTGATCTTCCTGACGAACCTCGCAGGCTATCTGGCCGCCTATTCCTGGATGGTGGTGTTCACCCTCGCGGCGATCACCGCGATCGAGCTTCTCGTTCCGCGCGAGAGCCAGTCGCTGTCCGGCAGGCTCGTCGGGCTGATGTTCTGGGCACTGTGGGTGCCGGTGACTGCGACGATGTTCGGCGGTTTCCACCGGTTATGGACGGAGGCCGGCGTCGAGCCGCTGATCGTGCTGCCGCTGCGCATGGAATGGGCCGGGGTGCTGGCCGGCGTCGCCGCGCCGCTCGCCGCCGCAGCCGTCGCCGATTTCTTCTTCTACTGGTGCCACCGCGCGCAGCACAGGTGGTTCTGGCGCTTCCACGCGGTCCATCATTCGATCCGCGAGCTCAACGCGGTCAATTCCTATCATCATGTGACCGAACCGGTCTTCCAGACGGTGATGATCCTGCTGCCGATGAGCCTGATCGTGTCCGACGCCGGCATCGCCGCGCCGGCGATGGTGGTGGCGCTGAAGCTCCACGCGTCGTTCATCCACTCGCCGTCGCGCTGGCATTTCGGGCCGCTGCGCGGCCTCTTCGTCGACAACCGCTTCCACCGCATCCACCATTCGGTCGAGCCGCGGCACTTCGACCGGAATTTCGGCGCGTTCACGACGCTTTGGGATCGCCTGTTCGGCACCGCGCATTTCCCCGGGCGGAACGAATGGCCCGCGGTCGGGATCGCCGGCGTCGATCAGCCGCGAACCCTGCGCGAGTGGCTCGCCATGCCCTCCGATCGCCGCGCCGATAGCGACCCCACACAGGACCTCAACGCCGCGCCGACATCCGCTTGAGCTGCCCCGCCGGCCCGGCGGGACTTGGGGTTCACGAAGGCGCGAAGGCGCGAAGAAGAAGGGGCTCGCGCAGAGACGCGGAGACGCAGAGAGGTGGTTCTGCCGCGTCAGCGGCTCTCATCTTTTCGCAGGGTTCCGCTTGCCGCGACGTAGCGAGGTGAAGTGCGCTTCGCGCAGGGTTCGGCATCTCTGCGTCTCCGCGTCTCTGCGTGAACCCCTTCTTCTTTCTTCTTCGCGCCTCCGCGCCTTCGCGTGAACCAATCTTTTCGAACGTCGACACCTCGCGGAGCTGTCCAGTTTGCGTCCATCTCGTCGCCCTGCGCATGCAGGGACGACAAGAAATTGGCAGGCAAATCAGGACAAGCCCTACGAAGGCCGCGTCAGCTTGAGCAGTTGTCCCGCGCCGCCGTCCTCGCCGTCCTCGAGCAGCCAGATCGCGCCGTCGGGCCCCTGCTCGACCTCGCGGATGCGCTCGCCCATGTCCCACTGGTCGCCCTTCGCCGCGTTGGTGCCGTCGATGTCGACGCGGATCAGCGCCTGCGAGGAAAGCCCGCCGATGAAGGCATCGCCCTTCCAATCGGGGAACATGTCGCCCGAATAGATGATGAGGCCGCCGGGCGAGATCACCGGGGTCCAGTTGACCTTGTACTTCTCGAACTCGGGCCGCGTGTCGTGGTCGGGGATGTCGCGGCCGTCATAATGGCTGCCGTCGGAGACGATCGGATAGCCGTAGTTGCGCCCCGGCAGGATCAGGTTCAGCTCGTCGCCGCCCTTGGGCCCCATCTCCTGCTCCCACAGATTGCCCGCCGCGTCGAAGGCGATCCCCAGCAGGTTGCGGTGGCCATAGCTCCACACCGCCGGGTGGAAGCCCTTGGCGGCGAGCGGATTGCCCGCCGCGGGCGTGCCGTCCAGGTTCAGGCGCAGCACCTTGCCCAGCGTCGCCTTGGGATCCTGCGCAGGGTCGAACTTCTGGCGCTCGCCATTGGTGAAGAACAGATATCGGCCGTCGGGCGAAAAGGCGATGCGGCCCGAATAATGGCCGCTCCCTGAAACGAACGGGGTCGCGGTGAAGATCGTCTGGACATTCTCCAGCGCCGCCCGCCTGCTCCGTTCCGCCAGCGTGCCCCGCGCCAGCAGCACGCCCTTGCCGCCCGGCCCGGTCGCCGAATAGCTGAAATAGACGGTGCGGTTCTGCGCGAAATCCGGATGCAGCACGACATCCATCAGACCGCCCTGCCCGTCGCTGTCCACCGCCGGAATGCCCGATACCGGCGTCTTGGTCTTGCCGTCGGCGGAGACCAGCAGCATCTGTCCGGCCTTCTCGGTCACCAGCATCCGCCCGTCGGGCAGGAAGGTCATCGCCCAGGGCGAGGCGAACTGGGCGACGGGCGTGACGAAGAAGGGCTTGCCGTCCGTCGCCTGCGCCGGCGCGGTGGCGGCGTTGGCCGATGCGGCGTTGGCCGAGGCATCGGGGCCGGAGGCGTTGCAGGCGGCGGCGCTGGCAAGGGCCAGGATGGCGAAGGCGGTCTTCATCGGGCGATCTCCGGTGCGGGTTTGCTCTCGAACGCGTGGATAGATGCCCGGTTGCCGGCGTCTGTCCACCATTGATTGACTCTGAACCGAATAGCGGGACGCGGCGGAACGGATCGGCAGCCGAAAAAATTGGTTCACGCGAAGGCGCGGAGGCGCGAAGAAGAAGAAGGGGGGGTCACGCAGAGACGCGTAGACGCAGAGATGCCGAACCCTGCGCGAAGCGCATGTCACCTCGCTACGTTGCGGCAAGCGGGCCCCTGCGAAAAGATGAGAGCCGCTGACGCGGCAGAACCACCTCTCTGCGCCTCCGCGTCTCTGCGCGAACCAATTTCCCTTCTTCTTCGCGCCTTCGCGTGAACCAATCTCCCTTCTTCTTCGCGCCTTCGCGCCTTCGCGTGAACCAACCTCCTACTTCTTCTCCGCGTCTCCGCGCCTCCGCGTGAACCAATCTTGCTTCGCCTCCGCGCCTCCCGCGTGAACCAGCCTTCTCGAATGCCGATCCGTCCTAAGCCGCGACGCTCGCGACGTCGCGGCGCAGGCAGTTGCGGCCGTCGGCCTTGGCCGCGTAAAGCGCCGCGTCGGCGCTGTTGTACAGCGCCCGCCACTCCGCCTCGCTGAGGCTGGAGCCGCTCGCCTCGCCCGCGCTCGCGGTGATCTTCGAACGGATCGGCATGGGGGCGTAGGCGATCGTCAGGATCAGCGTCTCGCCCAGCCTGTCCGGGCTGCCGTCGACCGGCAGCAATATGGCGAACTCCTCGCCGCCCAGCCGCCCGACCAGCGCGGCTTCGGGCGTGTTGGTGCGCAGCAGGCGGGCGATCTCGACCAGCACCCAGTCCCCCGCCTCGTGCCCGAACCGGTCGTTGACCGTCTTGAACCGGTCGATGTCGATCAGGATCAGCCGCTGGTCGCCCTCGCGGTCATGCGCCTGCTCCAGGAAGGCGCGGCGGTTGAGCAGCCCGGTCAGCGGATCGGTGTCGGCCAAATGCTGCAGCATCGCGCGCATCGCCTGCGCGTCGTCGCGCTCGTCGCGGATGGTGCGGATGCGCGCGGCGATGCCCATCGCGCTCAGCACCATCTCCAGCGCCATCACGGCGAAGGGGCTGACGTCCATCAGCGGCCCGTCCGCGGCGATCGCGCCGATGCCCCACAGCGTGCGGAACGCGGCGAAGCCCAGCGGTATGGTCCAGGCGATGATGAAATAGCGCACCGCGCGGCTGCGGTTGGCGAGCGCGAAGCCGACGCAGGCGACGATCATCGCCATGGTCGCGAGCAGCCCCAGATAGGTGGCGAGGTCGATCGTCGCGCGCTGCGCCGCGCCCGGCAGCAGCCGCAGCAGCGATGCGATCACCGCGATGCTGGCGGCGGCCAGCGTGACGCGTCTCAGCCAGCGGGGAATCGTGTTGGATTCGACGAAGGCGAACAGGAACAGGGGCACGGCGGCGATGATCAGCGACAGGCTCAGGAAATTGCCGGCGATCTGCTGATTGACGGACAGTCCGGGGATGGCCAGCCGGATCAGCCCGGACCAGAACACGCCGAACATCACCATGGCGAGGCCCACCAGGCAATAGAACAGGATGAAGCGATAGCGCAGCGCCCACCACAGCAGCAGGTTGTAGGCCAGCATGGCGATGATCGCGCCGCCGAACAGCCCGTATGCCAGGTGGTGCCCGGCCTCGTAGCCCAGATTGGTGCTGCGCGTCTCCAGCCGGGCGCGCTTGGCGAGGCCCAGGCGGTTCTCGAACCCGGTCGCCTGCACCAGTATCTCGGTCAGCGGAACGGGGCGGTAGGGCACGGCGAAATACAGGTCGTTGGGCGCCATCGGCCGCACCGCCTCGTCGCGCGCGGTGGGCGATTGCAGCACCACGCCGTCGGCATAACGGAAATAGATGCGCTCGAAGTCGGATCGCGCCTGGCGGTGGGAGAATTCCAGCGGGTCGCCCGGCCGCGCGGTCGCCGAAAGCCCGCCGAACAGCACGAACGAGACGCGGCCCTCGGGCTTCTCCAGCGCCTTGGTGCAAGGGGGCGGCGGGCTGGCGATGATGCTGCGCGGATCCGCCCCCGCCGGCGCGTAGAAGGCGCAGCCCGCCGCGTCGATCGATCCGGGCGCCTGCGCGCGGGCCAGCGCGGCGCAAAAGGCGGAGGTTGCGAGGACGCAGACCAGAAGCGCGACGCGCAGAAGAATCACTCGGCCCCCTTGCGACCGCTGCTCCCCGAACGGCCTTCAGCCTTGATTAACCAATCGAAACGGCCTTGTCGAACCCGAGGCTTGCCGATCCTCGCGCGGTGATCTATATCCGGCGTGCTTCTCGACATCGTTACACATGATCGAGGCTGGGGCGCTCCGCTCCGGCTCGCGGAAGCGCATCTATGGAACACCGCCTTGGCCGAACTCGAAGCCCGTCTGACCGAACTGATCGAACCCGAAGCGCGCGCGCTCGGCTTCGATCTCGTGCGCGTCAAGCTGTTCGGCGGCGCGGGCGATCGCACGCTGCAGGTGATGGCCGAGCGGCCCGACACGCGCCAGCTGACGATCGACGACTGCGCCGATCTGTCGCGCCGCATCTCGGACGTGCTCGACGAGAAGGACCCGATCGACGACGCCTATCGGCTGGAGGTCAGCTCGCCCGGCATCGACCGCCCGCTCACCCGCCTCAAGGATTTCGAGGATTGGAAGGGGCATGAGGCGCGCATCACCCTCGCCGAGCCGGTCGACGGCCGCAAGCAGCTGACCGGCGATCTCGCCGGCACGGATCGTGACGATAGCGTAACGATATACGTGCGAGGTCATGGCCTCACAAGCGTGAACTTCGAGAAGATTGCCAGCGCCAAGCTGCTGCTCACCGACCGCCTGATCGCCGCCACCCAACCGCTCTCGTCGGAGGGCGCCGAAGAATTCGAAACAGAGGACCAGGACTGATGGCCACCGCCGTTACCGCCAACCGCGCCGAGCTGATCGCGATCGCCGATTCGGTCGCCAAGGAGAAGCTGATCGACAAGGGCATCGTCATCGAGGCGATGGAGGACGCGATCCAGCGCGCCGCCCGCGCGCGTTACGGCGCGGAGAACGACATCCGCGCCAAGCTCGATCCCAACACCGGCGATCTCCGCCTGTGGCGCGTGGTCGAGGTGGTCGAGGCGGTCGACGACTATTTCAAGCAGGTCGATCTGAAGGGCGCGCAGAAGCTGCAGAAGGACGCGGTGGTCGGCGATTTCATCGTCGATCCGCTGCCCCCGATCGAATTCGGCCGCATCGCCGCGCAGGCCGCCAAGCAGGTGATCTTCCAGAAGGTCCGCGACGCCGAGCGCGAGCGCCAGTATGAGGAGTTCAAGGACCGCGCCGGCGAGATCATCACCGGCGTCGTCAAGCGCGTCGAGTTCGGCCATGTCGTGGTCGATCTCGGCCGCGCCGAGGGCGTCATCCGCCGCGACCAGCAGATCCCGCGCGAGGTGGTCCGCGTCGGCGACCGTGTCCGTTCGCTGATCCTGCGCGTCGTGCGCGAGAACCGGGGTCCGCAGATCTTCCTCAGCCGCGCGCACCCCGATTTCATGAAGAAGCTGTTCGCGCAGGAAGTGCCCGAAATCTACGACGGCATCATCGAGATCAAGGCGGCGGCGCGCGATCCGGGCAGCCGCGCCAAGATCGGCGTGATCAGCCGCGACAGCTCGATCGATCCGGTCGGCGCGTGCGTCGGCATGAAGGGCAGCCGCGTCCAGGCGGTCGTCCAGGAGATGCAGGGCGAGAAGATCGACATCATCCCCTGGTCGGAGGACACCGCCACCTTCGTCGTCAACGCGCTGCAGCCCGCCTCGGTCAGCCGCGTCGTCATCGACGAGGAGGAGGACCGCATCGAGGTGGTGGTTCCCGATGACCAGCTCTCCCTCGCCATCGGCCGCCGCGGGCAGAATGTCCGCCTGGCGAGCCAGCTGACCGGCAAGGGGATCGACATTCTGACCGAGGCCGACGCCAGCGAGAAGCGCCAGCGCGAGTTCGTCGAGCGTTCCGAGATGTTCCAGCAGGAGCTGGACGTCGACGAGACGCTGGCGCAGCTGCTGGTCGCCGAAGGCTTCGGCGAGCTCGAGGAGGTCGCCTATGTCGAGATCGACGAGCTTGCGTCGATCGAGGGCTTCGACGAGGAGCTCGGCCAGGAGCTGCAGAGCCGCGCGCAGGAAGCGCTCGAGCGCCGCGAAGAGGCCAATCGCGAGGCGCGCCGCGCGCTGGGCGTAGAGGACGCGCTGGCCGAGATGCCCTATCTGACCGAGGCGATGCTGGTCACGCTGGGCAAGGCGGGCATCAGGACGCTCGACGATCTCGCCGACCTCGCCACCGACGAGCTGATCCAGAAGCGCCGCGCCGAACCGCGCCGCCGCCCCGAGGGCGCGCCCTCGCGCCCCGAGGACAAGGGCGGCGTGCTCGGCGAGTACGGCCTGAGCGAAGATCAGGGCAACGAGATCATCATGGCCGCGCGCGCGCACTGGTTCGAGGACGAGCCCGAAGCGGCAACCGGGGAGGACGCGCATGCGGAATCCTCGCAATGAGACGCTAGTCGAAAACAGCCGGGCGATGTTCCTAAGCCCCTCCCCTTCAGGGGAGGGGTTGGGGGTGGGGGATGTCTCACCGAGACCGCCGCTCGCGGACAGGGCCCCCCCCCCCCCCCCCCCCCCCGGGGGGGGGGGGGGGCGGGCGGGACCGGCACCGCCCGCGCGCCCGGCCGG
>NZ_QWLV01000001.1:557181-943174 GCF_003515075.1 Sphingomonas gilva | reverse complement strand
TCAAATTGCTCCCATCCACCCCCCCCCCCGGGCGGCGCCCCCCCCCCCCCCCCCGGGGGGGGGGGGGGGGGGGGGGGGGGATGTCTCACCGAGACCGCCGCTCGCGGACATGCCCCACCCCAACCCCTCCCCTGAAGGGGAGGGGCTATGAAGAGCGATCCCGAACGGCGCTGCATCCTGTCGGGCGACCGCGCCCCGCGCGAAAGCCTGATCCGGCTCGCGCTCGGCCCCGACGGATCGGTCGCGCCCGACGTGCGCGCCAAGGCCCCCGGCCGCGGCGCCTGGATCGGCGTCGGCCGCGCCGAGCTGGAGGCGGCCGCCGCCAAGGGCCGCCTGCGCGGGGCGCTGGCGCGCGCCTTCAAGACCGGCGACTTCGCCGTGCCGGACGATCTGGTTGAACGCACGGAGCGCGCGCTGGCGCAGAACGCGCTCGACCGGCTGGGGCTGGAGTCGCGCGGCGGCAACCTGCTGACCGGCAGCGACAAGATCGAGACCGCGGCGCGCGGCGGCAGGCTCCATGCGCTCTACCATGCCGCGGACGCCGGGCAGGACGGCGCGCGCAGGCTCGCCCAGGCGTGGCGCGTCGGCAGCGACGCCGAAGGCTCCGGGCGGATGGGGGTGACATTGCCGCTCCCCCGCCCCATATTGTCGCAGGCACTGGGCCGCGAAAATGTGGTCCATATCGGCCTGATCGATGAAGCCGCGGCAAGGCGGGTGGACGATGCGCTGTCCCGCTGGCTGCACTTTATCGGGTGCGATCCCACCCTCTCTCCTTGCGAATCCGCTTCGCAGGGTCCATCGGCATTGGCCCGGCCAGTGCCCCACACTGACGACGATCAAGGAACGCGACACTCCGTATGAGCGAGACCGAAAACGAAAAGCCGAAGCTGGGCATGCGCGCGCCGCTGGGCGTGAAGCGCACCGTCGAGACGGGCAAGGTCAAGCAGAGCTTCAGCCATGGGCGGTCGAACACCGTCGTGGTCGAGGTGAAGCGGCGTCGCGTGTTGGGCAAGCCCGGCGAGGCCGAAGCCGCTCCCGCGCCCGCGCCCGAAGCCGCCGCCCCGGCTCCCGCCCCCGTCGAGCGCGCCGCTCCGCCGGCGCCGCCGCGCGCGCCCGCCAGCAACCTGATGTCGCGTCAGGAGCTGCAGGCGAAGCTGCTGCGCGAGGCCGAGGAAGCGCGCATGGCCGCGCTCGAGGAGGCGCGCCGCCGCGAAGAGCAGGCGCGCATCCAGCAGAGCGAGGAGGAAAAGCGCCGCGCCGAGGAAAAGGCCAAGGCGCCCCCTCCGCCGCCCGAGCCCGTCAAGGCGGCCGAACCCGAAGCGAAGCCGGCCGAAGCCGCGCCTGTCGAGCCCGCCGCCGAAGCCACGCCGGCAACCGTCGAGCTCGATCCCAGCCGTCCCGCGCCGCGCCGGTTCACGCCCGTGGCGCGGCCGGAGCCCGTGCGCCGTCCCGAACCCGCGCCCAAGCCTTCGCGCGAGCGCAAGGCCGGGGGCGACGATCGACGCCAGTCGGGCAAGCTGACCGTCAACAAGGCGCTCAACGACGGCGACGGCGGCGCGCGTGCGCGCAGCCTCGCGGCGCTGAAGCGCGCGCGCGAGAAGGAGAAGCGCGCCCATGGCGGCCCGCGCGAGCCGCAGGCGAAGCAGGTCCGCGAGGTCGCGGTGCCGGAGACGATCACCGTGCAGGAGCTCGCCAACCGCATGGCCGAGCGCGGCGCCGATTTGGTCAAGGCGCTGTTCAAGATGGGCATGCCCGTCACCATGACGCAGAGCATCGATCAGGACACCGCCGAGCTGCTGGTCACCGATTTCGGCCACAATGTGAAGCGCGTCAGCGATTCCGACGTCGATCTGCAGACCGAGGTCGAGGCCGATCCCGAGGACACGCTGAAGCCCCGCGCGCCCGTGGTCACGATCATGGGCCATGTCGATCACGGCAAGACCAGCTTGCTCGATGCGCTCCGCGGCACCGATGTGGTGAAGGGCGAATCCGGCGGGATCACCCAGCATATCGGCGCCTATCAGGTGACGCTGAAGGACAAGTCGAAGATCACCTTCCTCGACACGCCGGGCCATGAGGCCTTCACCGAGATGCGCGCACGCGGCGCCAACGTCACCGACATCGTCGTGCTGGTCGTCGCCGCCGACGACGGGCTGATGCCGCAGACGATCGAGGCGATCAACCACACCAAGGCGGCCGGCGTGCCGATGATCGTGGCGATCAACAAGATCGACAAGCACGAGGCCAATCCGCAGCGCGTCCGCGAGCGTCTGCTCGAGCATGACGTGCAGGTCGAGGCGATGGGCGGCGAGACGCAGGACGTGGAGGTTTCCGCGCTCAAGAAGACCGGGCTCGACGAGCTGGTCGAGAAGATCCAGCTCCAGGCGGAGCTGCTCGAGCTGAAGGCCAATCCCGATCGCGCCGCCGAGGGTGCGGTGGTCGAGGCGAAGCTGGACAAGGGCCGCGGTCCCGTCGCCACCATCCTCGTGGGCCGCGGCACGCTCAAGGTCGGCGACGTCTTCGTCGTCGGCGCGGAGAGCGGCAAGGTCCGCGCGCTGGTCGACGACAAGGGCCGCCAGGTCAAGGAGGCCGGACCGTCGATGCCGGTCGAGGTGCTCGGCCTGTCGGGCGTGCCGCGCGCGGGCGACCAGCTGCAGGTCGTCGAGAACGAGGCCCGCGCCCGCGAGGTCGCCGAATACCGCCAGAGCGTGCTGACGCAGAAGCGCACCACGTCCGCCCCCGCCAGCCTGGAGAGCATGTTCAGTGCGCTCAAGGACAAGCAGGCGATCGTCTATCCGCTGGTGGTCAAGGCCGACACGCAAGGGTCGGTCGAGGCGATCGTCGGCTCGATCAACAAGATCTCGACCGACGACATCCGCGCGCATGTGCTGCACTCGGGCGTCGGCGGCATCACCGAGAGCGACGTGACGCTGGCGGCGGCGAGCGGAGCCCCGATCATCGGCTTCAACGTCCGCGCCAACGCCAAGGCGCGCGAGATCGCCGAACGGAACAAGGTCGCGCTCAAATATTATGACGTGATCTACGATCTGCTGGACGAGATCCGCGCCGGCATGGCGGGCGAGCTTGGGCCGGAGGCGTTCGAGACGGTCGTCGGCCGCGCCGAGATCCGCGAGGTCTTCTCGGCGGGCAAGCACGGCAAGGCGGCGGGCCTGCTCGTCACCGAAGGCGTCATCCGCAAGGCGCTGAAGGCGCGCATCACCCGCGACGACGTCATTATCTACCAGGGCGAGATCGCCTCGCTCCGGCGCTTCAAGGACGATGTCGCCGAGGTCCGCGCGGGCCTGGAGTGCGGCGTGACCTTCACGCAGAACTTCACCGACATCAAGCCGGGCGACTTCCTCGAAACCTTCGAGGTCGAGATGCGCGAACGGACGCTGTAAAGCGCATGGATATTGGCTGACATTCGCTTTTCGTCGACCGCGGCCAGGGCCTTGCTGCGGTCGAACAAGCGGGCGTTGCTCCGGGCAAAGATCGATCAGCTGGCCGGTGATCCGCTGTCTCTCAGCGCGAATGTGACGCGTCTCCAGGGTCGGCCGGAATATCGGTTGCGCGTGCAGGATTGGCGCATCATCTTTCGCATTGAGGAAGACGTTCTTTGGATCGACGACATCGCACCGCGATCGTCGATATATGAGGTGAAGCGATGACCGTGCAGATCGTCGAAATCTCGGGCCAGAAGATGGCCATGCTTCCCATTGCGGATTATGAGCGGTTGATCGATCTCGTCGAGGATCGCCTTGACGCAGCCTCCGCGGCGGAAGCGGCGCGGCGGCGCGAAGATGGCGAGGAATATCTGCCCGCCAGCCTGGTAGACCAGATTTTAGCTGGTGAAAGCGCGCTCAGGGTGTGGCGTCGACATCGCGGACTGACACAGTCCGGTCTCGCAAAAGTCGTTGGAACGACCAAGATGACGGTGTCCTCGCTGGAACTTGGCAAGCGCGAGGGCTCCAGAAAGATGTGGTGCGCGCTTGCTGATGCCCTGCGCACCTCGGTCGACGATATCTTGCCGGCCAAATGAATCGGACGGACACCTCCGAAACCCGCTCCGTCCGCACGCTCCGCGTGGGCGAGCAGGTGCGTCATGTTCTCTCCGAAATCCTGATGCGCGGCGACGTGCATGACGATGTCCTCGCCAGCCATCAGGTCTCGGTGACGGAGGTGCGCATGTCGCCCGACCTGCGCCACGCGACCGTGTTCGTGAAGCCGCTGCTGGGCCGGGACGAGGAGGCGGTGCTCAAGGCGCTCCGCACCAACACCGCCTATCTCCAGCGCGAGGTCGCCCACCGCGTGAAGATGAAATACGCCGCGAAGCTCAAGTTCCTCGCCGACGAAAGCTTCGACGAAGGCACCCATATCGATACGCTGCTGCGCGATCCCAGGGTGGCGCGCGATCTGGACGGCGATTGACTCGTTCGCCGGTAAGACGCATCTTACCTCACATGAATGCAAGAACCACGCTTTCCGCGAAGGGTCAGGTCGTCATCCCAAAGGACGTCCGGGATATGCTTGGTTTGACTGCTGGGCAGCAACTCGAGGTCGTACCTGCTGGACGGGGCGTGTTGCTGCGGCCGACCATCGCCAAGGCAGGACGGTCTTTTGAGGAGATCACCGCAGAGATTCGCAAGATCACCAGCAGTTACAAGGGGCGGCCGGTCCCAGTCGAGGAAATGAACCGGACGATTGCCAAGGAATGGGCCAAGCGCGGCGCGAAGAAAGACGCGTGAAGGCAGTCGACGCCAATGTCGTCCTGCGCGTGATTGTTCCCGATGACCCACATCAGACGGCCATCGCCGAGGAGATCCTGCGAGGCCCGGTGATCTTGCCGCTGACCGCGTTGCTGGAGATCGTCTGGGTGCTCCGGTCACGCTATCGCTTTTCGCGAACGGACACCGCCGGCATCCTCGATGGTATCCTGTCATATGACAATATCGAGATCGAAGCGCCTATATTGGTGCACTGGGCCATTCAGCGTTTTGCGGCCGGAGCGGATATTGCCGATATGATCCATTTGGTCATGGGGCGGCATGCGAGTGCGTTCGCCACGTTCGATCGCGAGGTCGCGCGTCAGGCAGGCGACAGGCCACCGATACCCGTGGAAACGCTCAGATGAGTTTAGGTCGATAGGGAACGATGCAGATCGCTACAGATCGAACAGGTACATCACGAACGGCTCCGCCTCGTCCTGCCATTTGCGGTAGAGCGCGCGGGCGGCTTCGTTGTCGGGCTCGGTGCCGACCCAGCATTCCGCGCACCCTCGCGCCCGGCCCTCGGCCAGCATGCGTTCGACCATGCGCGTGGCGATGCCGCGCCTGAGATAGGCGTCGGCGACGCCGACCTCGTCCAAATAGAGCTCGGCCGGCTTGTCGGGATGGCGATGGATGACCGCAGCCACCTGACCGACCACGCGGTCGCCATCGAAGGCCAGCGCCATCAGATGGCCCGGCTCGGCCAGATAAGCATCGACACGCGCGGGAAGCGGCGGCTCGTCGAACACGCCGTCCGCGACATGGGCGAACACGCCGGCATCTTCGGGGCCGATCAATCTGACATCGATCCCTTCCGCCACGTTACCCCTCTTTTCGCTGGATTCATTGGCCGCGCCTCGCGACAAGCGCGGCATGGCGAAGCTCTATTTCTACTATGCCTCGATGAACGCGGGGAAGTCGACCACGCTGCTGCAGGCCGATTTCAACTATCGCGAACGCGGCATGCACACGATGCTGTGGACCGCGGCGCATGACGACCGCGCCGGCCAGGGCGTGATCGGATCGCGCATCGGCCTCGCCGCCGGCGCGCACGGCTTCACTGCGGACACCAACATCCAGGGCGCCGTGCTGGCCGAGCACGCGACCGACCCGCTCGCCTGCGTGCTGGTCGACGAGGCGCAGTTCCTCACCGGCAGCCAGGTGATGCAGCTCGCGCGGCTGTGCGACCAGGCGGATATTCCGGTTCTCGCCTACGGCCTGCGCACCGACTTCCGTGGCCGCCTCTTCGCCGGAAGCGCGGCGCTGCTGGCGCTGGCGGACGCGCTGATCGAGATCAAGTCGGTATGCGAATGCGGCCGCAAGGCGACGATGAACCTGCGCATAGACGCCGAGGGCGAAGCCGTCATCGAAGGCGCCCAGACCGAGATCGGCGGCAACGACCGCTATATCGCCCTGTGCCGCCGGCACTTCATGGAGCGAACCGGTACAGCTCAGGCGGTGTTCAGGCACAGGGGTGTAGGTGGCGGCGCAGGAGAAACATCATGAAAGACCTAGTGGCATTTCTGACTTGTATCGGCATTGCTTCCTCTGCCGTACATGCTCAGACACCCGCAAAATCTACAATCGAGCAGGAAGCAACCATCAAGTTTGCTGCAAATGGCGGGATCAGGAGTTTTCAAGTCGCCGATCAAGCCACAGTCTACCTTCAAGATCGTCGCCTGGCGTGGTATCGCGTTGATTTGTCGAGTCCATGTCTCAGAGCAGGAGATAATGGCGCTTTGTATATCGAGACTGATGTAAACGGAACCTTCGACACCTTTTCCCAAATTCGGTCCAGCAAATATCCAGAGATCAGGTGCGGGATTGATCGCATCGTGACCAGCTCGCCTCCCTCCGGCCAGCCGGGGACGCCGGATGACGGGGACGGTTGAATAGTCTAGCCGTGCGCGCATGCACGGCTGGATCATCATCGACAAGCCCGTCGGGACGGGTTCGACCCAGGTCGTCTCCGCGGTCAAGCGGGCGCTCAGGGCTGGCGGCTATCCCAGGCTGAAGGTCGGCCATGGCGGCACGCTCGATCCGCTGGCGTCGGGCGTGCTGCCGATCGCGATCGGCGAGGCCACGAAGCTCGCCGGGCGGATGCTCGACAGCGATAAGGTCTATCAGTTCGCGATCGGCTTCGGAATCGAGACCGACACGCTCGACCTCGAAGGGCGCGAGGTCGCGACCTCCGGCGTCCGCCCCTCCCCCGCCGACATCGCCGCCGTCCTGCCGCGCTTCACCGGCCCGATCGAACAGGCGCCGCCGGCCTATTCGGCGCTCAAGGTGGACGGCAGGCGCGCCTACGACCTGGCGCGCGCGGGCGAAGAGGTGGTGCTGGCGACGCGAAACGTGACGGTGCATTCCCTTAATACCTCCCCGGCACGGGGAGGGGGACCGCTCAAAGAGCGGTGGAGGGGGTTCGCCACCAACGCTGCGCTCGCGGCGGAACCCCTCCACCATCCTGCGGCTGGTCCCCAGCAACGGGCTGACCATGCCCCGCATGATCAAGGATCGTCCGGGGGACGATCCGACCCGTTGTTCCGTTCCGGGAAGGTACTAGATGAAGTCACCCTCACCGCCAATGTCTCCAAGGGCACCTATATCCGCAGTCTCGCGCGCGACATCGCGCGGGCGCTGGGCACGGTCGGCCATGTCACCATGCTCCGCCGCGTCAAGGCGGGGCCGTTCGGGCTCGAATCGGCGATTTCGCTGGACAGGCTGGCCGAACTCGGGCAAGGGCGCGCGCTTGAAGAGACCCTCCTGCCGTTGAGCACGGCGCTGGACGACATCCCGGCTCTCGCGCTCACCCCCGATCAGGCAGGGCTGCTCCGTCAGGGGCGGGTGTTGATCGGGATCGGCTCACCAGACGGCCTCGCCCTTGCGACCGACGCATCCGTGCCGGTCGCGCTGGTCGAGGTTGCGGGCGGCAACGTCCGCGTGGTGCGCGGTTTCAACCTGTAATTGCGATGTCGAGGAACGAAGGCACATGACGATCACCGCAGAGCGCAAGTCCGCGCTCGTCAAGGAACATGCCCGCTCAGAGGGCGACACCGGCTCCACCGAGGTCCAGGTCGCGATCCTCACCGAGCGCATCACCAACCTGACCGAGCATTTCAAGACCCACGCGAAGGACAATCATTCGCGCCGCGGCCTCTTGATGCTGGTCAACAAGCGCCGCAGCCTGCTCGACTATCTCAGGAAGTCGGACGCGCAGCGCTACGCAGACATCGTCGCGAAGCTCGGCCTTCGCAAATAACCCGGACGGCCCCGCCCAGCGGGGCCGTTTCGCTATCCGGCGAAGGGCAATCCGGTCCTTCTGCCGGACAATCGCCGCAAAGACATAGGCGGCACTGGAGCCAAGACCGGCTCCGCACACGCCCTTCGCGCAAGCGAACGGCCATAGGCCCCGATGACATTGGGTCATCGGAGTGAAGGAAAACCAATGTTCGACATGAAGAAAGTAAGCATCGAGTGGGGCGGCAAGACCCTCACGCTCGAAACGGGCCGCGTTGCCCGCCAGGCCGACGGCGCGGTCCTCGCGACGCTCGGCGAGACGGTCGTGCTGTGCGCGGTCACCGCCGCACGCTCGATCAAGGAAGGGCAGGACTTCTTCCCGCTCACCGTCCATTATCAGGAAAAATACTCCGCCGCCGGCCGCATCCCGGGCGGCTTCTTCAAGCGCGAGCGTGGCGCGACCGAGAAGGAGACGCTCGTCTCCCGCCTCATCGACCGTCCCATCCGCCCGCTGTTCCCGGAGAATTTCTTCAACGAGATCAACGTCATAGCCCAGGTGCTGAGCTATGACGGCGAGAATGAGCCGGACATGCTGGCGATGGTCGCCGCCTCCGCCGCGCTGACCCTGTCGGGCGTGCCCTTCATGGGCCCGATCGGCGCCGCGCGCGTCGGCTATGTCGATGGCGAGTATATCCTCAACCCGACCGACGAGCAGGTCGCCGCGGGCGATCTCGATCTGGTCGTCGCCGGCACGAACGACGCGGTGATGATGGTCGAATCCGAGGCCAAGGAGCTGTCGGAAGAGGTCATGCTGGGCGCGGTGATGTTCGCGCATCGCGGCTTCCAGCCGGTGATCGAAGGGATCATCAAGCTCGCCGAGCAGGCCGCCAAGGAGCCGTGGGAGCTCTCGGCGGAGATCGACCGCTCCGCCACCAAGGCGAAGCTCAAGGACGCGATCGGCGCCGATCTCGCCGCCGCGTACAAGATCACCAACAAGGCCGAGCGCCAGAACGCGATCAACGAGGCCCGCGCCAAGGCGCGCGACCTGTTCGCCGACGAGGACGCCGCCGAGCGCATCGCCAGCCTGAAGCTGGTCAAGAAGCTGGAGGCGGAGATCGTCCGCCAGGCGATCCTCAAGGACGGCCAGCGCATCGACGGCCGCGACACGAAGACGGTCCGCCCGATCGAGGCGATGGTCGGCTTCCTGCCCCGCACCCACGGCTCGGCGCTGTTCACCCGCGGCGAGACGCAGGCGATCTGCACCACCACGCTCGGCACCAAGGACGCCGAGCAGATGATCGACGGCCTGGGCGGCCTCAACTACCAGCACTTTATGCTGCACTATAACTTCCCGCCCTATTCAGTCGGCGAAGTCGGCCGCTTCGGCGCCCCCGGACGGCGCGAGGTCGGCCATGGCAAGCTCGCCTGGCGCGCGCTGCACCCGGTGCTGCCGTCGAAGGAGGACTTCCCCTACACGATCCGCGTCCTCTCCGACATCACCGAGTCCAACGGCTCCTCGTCGATGGCGACGGTGTGCGGCGGCTCGCTGTCGATGATGGACGCGGGCGTGCCCTTGAAGCGCCCCGTCTCCGGCATCGCCATGGGCCTGATCCTGGAGGGCAAGGACTTCGCCGTGATCAGCGACATCCTGGGCGACGAGGATCACCTGGGCGACATGGACTTCAAGGTGGCCGGCACCAGCGAGGGCATCACCTCGCTGCAGATGGACATCAAGATCGCCGGCATCACCGAGGAGATCATGAAGATCGCCCTCGCGCAGGCGAACGAAGGCCGCGCGCACATCCTGGGCGAGATGGCCAAGGCGCTCGACCACACGCGCGAGGAGCTGTCGGCCCACGCGCCGCGGATCGAGACGATCCAGATCGACAAGTCCAAGATCCGCGAAGTCATCGGCACCGGCGGCAAGGTGATCCGCGAGATCGTCGCGGAGACCGGCGCCAAGGTCGACATCGACGATGAGGGCGTGATCAAGATCAGCTCGTCCGACGTCAGCCAGATCGAAGCCGCCAAGAAGTGGATCCTCGGCATCGTCGAGGAGGCAGAGGTCGGCAAGATCTACACCGGCAAGGTCGTCAACCTCGTCGATTTCGGCGCGTTCGTGAACTTCATGGGCGGCAAGGACGGCCTCGTCCACGTCTCCGAGATCAGGAACGAGCGGGTCGAGAAGGTCGCCGACGTCCTGTCCGAGGGGCAGGAGGTGAAGGTCAAGGTGCTGGAGATCGATCCGCGCGGCAAGGTCCGCCTGTCGATGCGCGTCGTCGATCAGGAGACCGGCGCCGAGCTGGAGGACACCCGCCCGCCGCGCGAACCGCGCGAGGACCGCGGCCCCCGCGGCGGCAGGGACGACGGGCGCGGCCCGCGCCGCGACGGCGGTCGTGACCGTGGCCCGCGCCGCGACGGCGACCGCGATCGCGGTCCGCGCCGTGACGGTGGCGAGCGCGGCGACCGCGGCCCCCGCCGCGAGCGCGGCGAGCGCAGCGAAGGCGGCAATGACGACGGCCCCGCGCCCGAGTTCGCCCCCGCCTTCCTGACGCGCGACGATGACTGAGTTTTCGTCTCGGTGAACGAACGAAGGGGCTCGGGAAACCGGGCCCCTTTTCGTTGCGCCCGAAGGCGGATCTGGCGCGGCTACTTCAGGGCGCGAGGCAGAGCCGACCGGACCGGCGATGATTCCTGCCGTTCGCCCGCACTCTTCGCGGTCGCGGCGACGCGGTCGAAGTCGCTGAAATCGAAAGGCGAACGGTCGTCGCTCAGCCGGCCTGCAGGCGCGATGTCGGCCTTTGCCGCTGGCGGCTCGGGCGTCGCGGCCCTGGCTTGGGCATCCCGTCTGTCCCGCGCCTGCAAGGCCGCGTCGAGATCGCCGGTCGGGGTGTCGGGCCGCCAGACGATCCGAAAATCTTTAGGGACATGCCATTCGCCAAATGCCGATCGCACCATGTCCCGGCCGCAGCGGCGACACGCCGTGAAGCAATAGCCGCCGTTCCAGAGACCTTCCGGCAAGGGCGCGTGACGGCCGATGCGGCAAAGCAGGCGACCCGTCACCATTGCTTTGCCGCCACATGGGCCTGGTCGCCGACATGGCGATGCCGGTTCGGCGCGTCGTCAGGGGCGAACGCCATGTCAGGACATCCAGTTCTGCGATTTGGCGGTCGCCCGCTGCCCGTGCGCTGGTGGAGCGCCGGACATCGCCCTGCATCGGCTGAACGCCCGGCGGATGAAGGCGTCGCGAAGCGTGATGTCGGGATCGTATAGTGTGATGAAGTCCTTGAATCGGAACACCGACAGGCACTGATAGACGAACCCCGGCAGCAAATCCTTCGAAGGCGATTCGAGCAGCGCCGTGCGGCAACGTGAAAAGCGCATGGCCGCCGATCGGTCCGGCGGCACTCCGGTCGCTATCGAGCAGAGCAGTTCCTCGAACTCCTCCATCACGTCCTGTTCGTCGATCTTGGCCGGCAACGACATCGCGGCGAACCTTCATCGATCGGGCAGCCCGCAGCCCCGCGCCGCTAGGGCTCCACCCCCTCAGTCGACATAGACCCGGCGCGGATTGGCGGGCTCGGACGACTCGACCAGCTTGAGCGGCCCGGTCTCGACGCTGACCTCTTCCTCGGGACGATGCTTGAAGCTTCCGTCCAGGACGCCGCCGGCGCTCACCTTGAGGCGCGTATAGGTGATCGTGCCCGAAACCGACCCCGTGCTCTCGACCGCGAGATCACCGGCCTCGATGGTGCCTTCCACCAAGCCCGACACGCGCACCTGGCCGGCATTGACGCTGCCCACGATCGTCCCGCCGGGTTCGACGAACAGCGTCTGGCAACGCACATCGCCCATCACCCGGCCACCGATCTGGATTTCGGAAGCGCATTCGATGTCACCGATGACGACGATGCCCTTGCCGATTCCAGCCACCGCCTCCCGCCCGCTCTTGTCGCGGATGTCCCCACTGCTCATCCCAGGCCCTTTCCGCTGCCCCCACGGAATCGGCAGCAATTTCCCCACGCTGGCCCCTGACCGTCACGTAATAAAATGACGGCTACAGCGCGTGAAAAAGATAACAATTTACAGGGGAGCGCACAAGATGATCAGCTGTGATCGAGGCCGTGCCTTGCCCCGTTCTGACACAATACTCGGCCAAAACCAACATGGAGCAAGATCGCAGGCAGGTTACTGCTGCTTGCCGATGCTCTCGCGCCTTGATGGAAGTCCAGGGGGTTCTGTTGCCCGGCCCCCCTGGCGGCCGCTGGAATCCGCTTCTGTTGCCCGGTGCGGTCCGACCGCGCTATTTTGGAGTAACTTCAGGCCGCTAGGCCTTCAGTTACGCCGCAATCGCGAGTGCTTCGTTATCGTTGGCACTTGTGTATGGGCCGTCGCGGTGGTCCCATTCCGAGCGAAAAACAGTGCTTTTCAACACACGTCGATCCTGGTTCGGCCCCGTCAGGACCGGCCGGATGGGCCGGTTTTGGTGGAGCCGCCGGGTACTGCCCCCGGGTCCGCTGCGTCTATGACACACCGCTCTTTATCGCCATAGTCGGGCGAACCCGACGCCCGCCAATATAGGGCGCGATTCCCGAAAGAAAAGTGTCCGCGCTGCCTTCCCGCAGCCACAATGCGCACCTAGATACTAGGTTATCATGTTAACCCAGCGTTCCCGATATGCCCTGCGCGCGATGCTGTACCTCGCGGAGCAGGAGGCGGGTGGCCCGCCCGTCCCGATGAACCGGATCGCGGAAGCGGCGAACGTGCCGCGCAAGTTCCTCGAGATCATCCTCGCCGACCTGCGCGACGGCGGGCTGCTCCACAGCCATCGCGGCAAGATGGGCGGCTATTGCCTGTCGCGCCCGACGCACCTGATCTCGCTCGGCGATATCGTCCGCAAGATCGAAGGGCCGCTGGCGCTGGTCCCCTGCGTCAGCCGCACCGCCTACCGCCCGTGCAAGGACTGCAAGGACGAAGCCGCCTGCCAGATTCGCCGCGCGATGATGCGCGTGCGCGACGAGACCGCGCGGATCCTCGACGGCACCAGCCTGGCCGACGCCACCGCCGAGGATCTGGCCGCAGCCTGATCCGGCTGAATGTCCATCACCCGAAGCGACAATTTCCCCTGTCCTACACGAACCGAATCGGTTATCGTTAGGTCATGATTCCATTTGGTCCTGTCGCCCCTGCGAAGGCAGGGGCCTATCCGCGCTCGCAGCGACGTTCGGCCGGCGTACGTCGATCGGCGCCGGATGGGAGGACGGTGACACGGCACCTGTCCTCACTTTCCTCACCTTTGGAATATTGTTGCTTGCCTCGCGCCCGCTGCACTGAAGGACATTTCGTCTCCCCTGCCGCACTGCCAGTTCAGCCTCGCGCGGGAATGCGCCGGACACTGAACACACTGAACTTCGCCCCGCGCCCCGACGATGGGGAATGGCCGATTTCAGCCATTCCTCCACACATGCTCAACCGGATGGCTGAACGTCGTCGCCACCTTTATTCGGTCCGTCCGCCCGGCGCGGCATTGCGCGCGCGCAGTTCGTCCCTGATCTCGCGCAGCAGCACGACATCGGCCGGATCGGCGGGCGTCGGGGCCTCCGCCTTGGGCACGACGCGGTTCACCGCGCGGACCAGCAGGAAGATGATGAAGGCGACGATCAGGAAGTTGACCGCCTGGGTCACGAACTCGCCATAGCCCAGCAGCGGCACGCCGGCCTTCTTCAGCGCCGCATAGTCGGTCGATCCGGTGAGCGCCGCGGGCACGGGCCCCATCGTGACGAAATAGCTGGAGAAATCGAGTCCGCCGAAGACCTTGCCGATCACCGGCATGATGACGTCCTCGGTCAGCGAGGTGACGATCTTGCCGAACGCCGCGCCGATCATCACCGCCACCGCCAGATCGAGCACGTTGCCGCGCGCGATGAACGCCTTGAACTCCTGAATCATGGCCGCACTCCCTGTGGTTGAGCCGGCCGGCAGGCTAACCGCCGATTTTCCCTTCGCCAAGCAGACCGAGTGTCCTATATGCGCAGCACACATGCCGGAGGAGGGCTCGTCCATGTCGTTTCGTCCCGTCATCGCCGTAACGCTTGCCGCGACGCTCGCCGGGTGCGGCCTCAATTCGGTTCCGACCGCCGAGGAAGCCGCCAAGGCGCGCTGGGCGGACGTGCAGAACGAATATCAGCGCCGCGCCGATCTGATCCCCAATCTGGTCAACACGGTGAAGGGCTTCGCCGCGCAGGAAGAACGCGTGCTGACCGAGGTGACCAACGCCCGCGCCCGCGCCACCTCGGTGCAGGTCGACGCAGAGGACCTGTCCGATCCGGCCAAGGTCGAGCAGTTCGAGCAGGCGCAGAACGCGCTGAGCGGGTCGCTCGGCCGGCTGCTGGTCGCGGTGGAGGCCTATCCGCAGCTCACCTCCAACCAGAATTTCCTGGCGCTGCAGAACGAGCTCGCCACCACCGAAAACCAGATCGGCATCGCCCGGCGCGACTACAACGCCGCCGTCCAGGCCTACAACACCCGCATCCGCACCTTCCCCGACGCGATCGGCGCGCGCATCTTCTACGGCGCCGAGCCGATGACCCCGTTCAAGGCGACCACCCCCGGCGCCGAGACCGCGCCGACGGTGAACTTCGAAAACAAGTGAGCCGCGTCTTCCTCCTCCTGCTGCTGGCGCTGGCGTCGCTCGCGCCGGCGCACGCGCAGACCTTCCCGCAGCGCACGACCGAGCCGGTGGTCGACGCGGCGAACATCATCCCGCCCGATCAGGAGGCGGAACTGAGCGGGCTGCTCGACCGGTTCGAGGAGGAGAAGGGCCAGCAGTTCGTCGTCGCGACCGTGCCCAGCCTAGAGGGGCGCACCATCGAGGACTATGGCTATCGGCTGGGCCGGGCCTGGGGCATCGGGCGGCAGGGCGTCGACGACGGCGTCATCCTGCTCGTCGCGCCCAATGAGAAGAAGGTGCGGATAGAGGTCGGCTACGGCCTGACCCCGGTGCTGACCGCACAGCTTTCCGGGCTGATCGTCCGTGAACAGATATTGCCGCGCTTCCGCGACGGCGACATGCCCGGCGGCATCCGCGCGGGCGCGGACGCGATCCTCGAACAGCTCCGCCTGCCCGCGCCCCAGGCCGAGGCGCGCGCCAAGCGCATCCTGGCCGAGCGCGAGGCGGAGGAGAGCGACGTCAACTGGTTCGCCATCATCTTCTGGCTGGTCGTCATCGCCTTCATCGTCGTGCCGATGATCGCCGCCGCCGCGCGCGGCGCCAAGGGCGGCAAGCGCTATCGCCGCGGCCGCGGGCCGGTGGTGATCTGGGGCCCCGGCTGGGGCGGCGGCCATTCCGGGTCTGGCTGGGGCGGATCGTCCTGGGGCGGCGGCGGAGGCGGCAGCTGGTCCGGCGGCGGCGGCTTCTCGGGCGGCGGCGGATCGTTCGGGGGCGGCGGCGCCTCGGGGGGCTGGTAGATGGCGCGCATACGGATGAGCGAAGCCGATCATGCCCTCGTCACCGCCGCGGTGGCCGAGGCGGAGGCGGGCACCTCGGGCGAGATCGTCACCATCGTCGCCGCGCGGTCGGACGGCTATGAGGACGTCGCCTTCGCCTGGGCGGCGGGGATCATGCTGCTGGCGCTCGCCTCGATCGCCGCCTGGCCGCCGCTGCTCACCTGCCCGGTCGATCTCCTGCGCGGCGGCTGGACGCACGAATGGAGCGCACGCGAGCTGATCGGCTGGCTGTTCGCCGCGCTGGCGCTCAAGTTCCTCGCGGTGTGGCTGCTGCTCCGTATCCCCGCCTTGCGCAACCTGCTGACGCCGCGCCGGGTCAGGACCGCGCGGGTGCGCGAACGCGCGCTGCTCTTGTTCCGCGCCAGCGCCGAACGGCGCACGAGCGGCCGCACCGGCATCCTCATCTATCTCTCCATGGCCGAGCACCGCGCCGAGATCGTCGCCGACGAGGCGATCCATTCGGTCGTCGCGCCCGAGGTCTGGGGCGAGGCGATGGTCGCGCTGATCGACGGGGTGCGCGCCGGCCGCCCCGGAGATGGCATGGCGGCGGCGGTCGAGCGCGTCGGCGCCATCCTGCACCGGCACCTGCCCCGCGCGGCGGACGACGCCAACGAGCTGCCGGACCGGTTGATAGAGCTGTGACGGCCGATCCTGTCGAGACGATGTGGGAAGGCCGCTACATCGTCGCCAGGCGCGAAGGCCGCTGGGAATATGTCTCGCGCGCCCGCGATATCCAGGCGGCCGTGATCCTGGCGATCGACGACGGCCATGTCCTGCTGGTCGATCAATATCGCGTGCCGCTCAAGGCGCGCTGCCTCGAGCTCCCTGCCGGCCTCGTCGGCGACGACAGCGAAGGCGAAGCGGCGGAGGCCGCCGCCATCCGCGAGCTTGAGGAGGAGACCGGCTACCGGGCGGAGCACATGGTCCCGCTCGGCCGCTATTACTCGTCCCCCGGCATGGTCTCGGAAAGCTTCACCCTGCTCCGCGCCGAAGGCCTGTCGAAGGTTTCCGACGGCGGCGGCGTCGAGGGTGAGGACATCACCGTCCACCGCGTCCCGCTGGCCGAGGCCGCCGACTATATCGAAGCGCGCCGCGCGGAAGGCTTCGCGATCGACGTCAAGCTGCTGCTGCTGCTCGCTGGATCGATCCTGTCGTGAGGCTCAGCGGAAATTGTCGGCGTAGGCCTGCAGCTTCAGCTTGCGCTCGGGCGCGGGGACGATGTGATAGGCGATCCCCTCGCGGTCAGCATAGGCGATCGCCGCCGCCTGGTCGGGGAAGCTCAGCTTCACCTGCGGCCGCGTGTCGGCGCTTCCCGCCCAGCCGGTCAGCGGATCGGGGCGCTGCGCGTCCTCGCGCTCGAACTCGAGCATCCAGCTATGCGTGCGCGCACGGCCCGACTGCATCGCGTTCTTGGGGATCTGATAGATTCGCGCCGACGGCATGGTGGTCCTCTTGGTGTCGATCGCCCTCTCCTAACCGCTTCGCGCCCGCCTTGCATCCGCATTCTTGGTGCGCACCGTCGCGGCGGCGGAGGCCGGATCGTCCGGCCAGGGATGGCGCGGATAGCGCCCGCGCATCTCCTTCGCCACCGCGGCCCAGCCGCCCGCCCAGAAACCCGGCAGATCGCGCGTCGTCTGGATCGGCCGTCCGGCGGGCGAGGTGAGGCTCAGGACCAGCGGCGTGCCGTCGCCCAGCACCGGGTGCTCGGCGAGCCCGAACAGCGCCTGCACGCGCAGCTCCACGCGCGGGCCGCCGTCCGCCGCATAGTCGATCGCGTGGCTGGTGCCGGCCGGGCTGGTGAAGCGCGCGGGCGCGCGCTGCTCGATCCGCTGCAGCGCCGGCCAGCCGAGCAGATTCTCCAGCGCCTGGCGCAGCGCGGCGGGATCGACATCGCCAAGCCGCCGCTTGCCCGCCACCAGCGGCGGCAGCCATTCGCCGAGGCGGTCGATCAGCGCGGCGTCCTCCAGCGCCGCTTCGCCGGCATAGCGCGCACGGACCCGAAGCGCCTCTGCCGCCTCGCCCCAGGGCAGCAGGTCAAGCCCATGCTCGCGCACGCCCTCGACCAGCCGCGCGGCGACCGCCTCCGGATCGGCGTCGGCATCGGGTCCGCTCGACAGCCGGATCGCGCCGAGGCGGCGCTCGCGGCGCGCCTCGACGCTTCCGGTCTTGGCATCGAAGGCGAGCGTTCGGCGAGCTTCTATTCGGCTGGCGAACAGCGTCTCCACCGTCGCGGCATCGATCGACGCGGCGGAGAGGATGCGCGCGCCCGACGCCGCGCCCTGCACCTCGGCCACCGCCAACCACTCGCTCCGCGCGAGCGACGAGGCGGGATCGAGCCGATAGCCCCGCCCGCCGACCGACGCCCAGTTCTCGCCCGAAGCATCACGGCGCCGCGACAACCGGTCGGGAAAGGCGAGCGCAAGACAAATGGCGGCCGCGTCAAGCCCTCTCCCCTTCAGGGGAGAGGGAGGAGCCGCGAAGCGGCGGAGGGAGAGGGGCCGTGCCTGGAAGGCAAGTTGGGATTGGGACTCGTACTCCCCCTCCTCCCCACCCTCTCCCCTGAAGGGGAGTGGGAGGCTCCGCGCCCATCGCCGCGCCAGCGCCCTGCCCGCCTCGGCACGCCGCCCGCGTTCGCTGCGCCAGCGGCGGAGGCGCACCTCCACATCCGGATCGTTGCCGCCCAATCCGCGCTCGCCCAGCAGCACCGCGACCTCGGCCGCAACATGCGCCAGCCCCATCTCGCCCGCCCGCAGCAGCATGTGCGCCAGCCTCGGAGGCAGCGGCAGCTTGGCGATCGCGCGGCCATGATCGGTCGGCCGGCCGTCTTCGCCCAGCGCATCCAGCACCGCGAGCCGCGCTCGCGCTTCCGCCACGGCCGCCTCGGGCGGCGGATCGAGCCAACCGAGCGCCCGCGGATCGGCGACGCCCCACAGCGCGCAATCGAGCACCAGCGCCGACAGGTCCGCCTCCAGCATCTCGGGCGGGTCGAACCGCGGCAGGCCTGCGGTCGCGGCCGCTTCCCACAGCCGATAGGCGACGCCCGGCCCTTGCCGCCCGGCGCGGCCGGCGCGCTGCGTCACCGCCGCCTGGCTGGCGCGCTCGGTCACCAGCCGCGTCACGCCCGCCGCCCGGTCGTAACGGGGACGCCGCGCCAAGCCCGAATCGACGACGATACGGATGCCGTCGAGCGTCAGGCTGGTCTCGGCGATGCTGGTCGCCAGCACCAGCTTGCGCGCGCCGTCGGGTTCGGGCGCGATCGCGGCGCGCTGTGCGGCGGGCTCCATGCTGCCGTGCAGGCGGTGAAGCCGTACGCCCTTCACCCCCTCCAGCCGCTCGGCGGTGCGCTCGATCTCAGCCACGCCGGGCAGGAACGCCAGCACCCCGCCCTCGGCCTCGCCCAGCGCGCGCCGGATCGCGGCCGCCACCGAATCCTCGATCCGCGTCTCCGCCGCGCGCCCGAGATGGCGAAGTTCGAGTGGATGACTGCGCCCTTCGCTCTCGAAGACGGGGGCATCGCCCATCAGCGCGGAGAAGCGCGCGCCGTCGAGCGTCGCCGACATCGCAAGCAGCCGCAGATCCGGTCGCAGCGCCCCTTGCGCGTCGCGCGCCAGCGCCAGTCCGAAATCGCTGTCGAGGCTGCGCTCGTGCACCTCGTCGAACAGCACGGCCGAGACGCCCGCCAGTTCGGGATCGGCCTGGATGCGCGCGATGAAGATGCCCTCGGTCAGCACGGTCACGCGCGTCGCGGCGGAACGCTTGCTGTCCATCCGCGTGGCGTAGCCGAAGGTCCGCCCGACGGGCTCACCCGCGAGAGCCGCCATCCGCTCGGCAGCGGCGCGCGCCGCAAGACGGCGGGGCGAGAGAAGCAGCACCTCGCCGCCACACCAATCCTCCTCGATGAGCGCAGGGGCGACCGCGGTCGTCTTGCCCGCGCCCGGCGGCGCGACGAGGACCGCGTTCGAGGTTGATCGAAGCGCATCGAGGAGGTCCGGCAACACGGCCAGGATGGGGAGCGAAGTCATGGTTGCGGGCCGAAGGCGATCACCAGCGGTCAATGGCACGGCCTCCGTCAAACGGGAACAGGCGGCGCGGCGCGTTGCCGCCAAAACCCGCCATTAACCATCGCCGCGTAAGGGGATGATGTGCTCGGCAGTGTCAACATAGCTGTGAACATGCGCCCGGGCAGTTCGGCGGTCCGTGTGCCCTTCGATCCGGCTTCGCTTGCGGCGTACCGGATGCTGTCGATCAAGGCGGCGCTGTGCGTTCTGCTCGGCGCGGCGCTCGGCTTCGGATATGACGGGCGCGATCTCAACACCGTGCTGGTGACGCTGGCGCTCGCGGTTGGCTTCGCCTGGCTGCTGCGGCGGATCGGGCATTCGCGCATCGCAACGGCTATCGAGGGATCGGCGTTGCTGCTGGCCGCCAGCATGGCGACCGCGACGCTCAGCGCGCTGTTCGCGACCAGCGCCTTCCCCTTTCGCGACGATCTGTTGGCGCGGGCCGATCTGCTGCTGTTCCCCGGCTTCAGCTGGTTGCAGATGTTCGAACTGCTGCACCGTCAGGATCGGCTGGTCGGCGCGATGGCCTGGACCTACGGATCGCTGCTGTGGCAGCCCTTCGTGCTGGTCGCGCTGCTGGCGGCGTTCGGCCGTGAGCGGGCCGCCTGGCGCTATGTATGTGCCTGGTATGTCGCGCTGGCGACCTGCGTCGTCATATTCCCGTTCGCGCCCGCGCTCGGCCCCTATATCGCCAACCATATCCCGCCGACCGCCATTCCCGCCATGGATGTGGGCCTGGCGTGGCGCCATGCGGAGATACTGGAGCCGCTGCGGGACGGAACGCTCCGCATCGTCAGCCCCGGGATGATGACCGGCATGATCGCCTTTCCCAGCTTCCACGCCGCCGGATCGATCCTGCTGGCCTGGGGCTTTCGCGAGGTGCCCGTGATCGGCCGGGCGTTCGTCGTGCTGAACCTCGCCATGTTCGCCACGACGCCGCTTATCGGAAGCCATTATTTCGTCGATCTGCTAGGCGGGATCGCCGTTGCCGCGCTGGCGGTAGCGGCATCCCGCAAAGCGGTGCCGACGGAAGACTGACTCCCCGCGAGCCGCCTAATAGGCTCGCGCCACCGCGAATTCGACGGCCTCGACCAGCGCATCCTTGGCCTTGCCCGCAGGAAAGCCGCCCAGCGCGTCGATCGCGCGCTGGCCGTAATGGCGCGCGCGGGCGAGCGTGTCGTCGATCGCGCGCGTGTCGCGCAGCAGCCGGACGGCGTGGGCCAGGTCGTCGTCGCCGTCGCGGCGCCCCTCCACCGCGTCCTTCCAGAATGTCCGGTCGTCGGCGCTCCCGCGCGCATAGGCCAGGATCAGCGGCAGCGTCATCTTGCCCTCGCGGAAATCGTCGCCGGTGTCCTTGCCCATCGTTCCGGCGTCCGAGACGTAATCGATCGCGTCGTCGACCAGCTGGAAGGCGATGCCGAGATTGCGGCCATAGCTGTCGAGCGCCATCTCCTCGGCCTCGGGCCGTTCGGCGACGACCGCGGCGATGCGGCAGGCGGCGGCGAAGAGGGCGGCGGTCTTCGCGCCGATGATGTCCAGATAGCGATCCTCGCCCAGGTCGACGCGGCGCACGGCGGTGAGCTGGTTGACCTCGCCCTCGGCGATCACAGCGCTGGCGCTCGACAGGATCTTGAGGACCTTGAGGCTGCCGTCCTCGACCATCAGCTCGAACGACCGGCTGAACAGGAAATCGCCGACCAGCACGCTCGCCGGATTGCCCCAGATGATGTTGGCGGTGCGCTTGCCGCGACGCAGGTCGGATCCGTCGACGACATCGTCGTGCAGCAGCGTCGCGGTATGGATGAACTCGACCGCGGCGGCCAGCCGGTGGTGGCGGTTGCCGGTATAGTCGAGCAGCTTTGCCGAGGCGAGCGTCAGCATCGGCCGCATCCGCTTGCCGCCGCCGGCGATCAGATGGCCGGCGAGCTCCGGAATCAGCGGGATCTGGCTGTGCATCCGCGAAAGGATGACCGCGTTGACCGCGTTCATATCGTCCGCGACGAGCGCGATCATGGGATCGAGCGAGGGCGCGGGGCGCCCGGCGAGGCGATGGATCGAGGCGCTCATGCGGAAATGCGCATGGCTGGCCCTGCGCGCGAAGGCAAGCGCGGAAGGGTTGCGAACGCGCGCAATTGCGGCGAAAGGCCGGGTGACGCATCCTTACCCGCGGGGACCAGGCATGACCGACGCGACGCTGAGCCGCTACCGCCAGAGCATCGACAATATCGATGCCGCTTTGGTGTTCATGCTCGCCGAACGGTTCAAGATCACCCAGGACGTGGGCCGCTACAAGGCGGCGCACGATCTGCCGCCCGCCGATCCGGGCCGCGAGGAGAAGCAGATCGCCCGTCTGCGCGAGCTGGCCCGCGCCGCCGATCTCGATCCTGAGTTCAGCGAGAAGTTCCTGCGCTTCATCATCGACGAGGTGATCCGCCACCACGAACGCCTG
This sequence comes from Sphingomonas gilva, assembly GCF_003515075.1. Lineage (GTDB taxonomy): Bacteria > Pseudomonadota > Alphaproteobacteria > Sphingomonadales > Sphingomonadaceae > Sphingomonas > Sphingomonas gilva. The sequence continues at coordinate 921,158 of NZ_QWLV01000001.1, read as the reverse complement.
CGCGAGTAGAGAAAGGGCCCGGCGTCGCCGCCGAGCCCCCTCCCCGCCCCACACTCTTCTAGAATTTGAAGCCGATCGCCGCGCCGTAGCGCCGCGGTTCGAGCGTGAAGACGTTGGTGAACAGCCCCGACGACTGGTCGGTCACATACATGCCGGTGATCGCGTTGTTCTCGGTCAGGTTCTGGACGAACGCGCGCGCGTACCAGCGGTCCTCGGCGCCGTTCAGCTGGATCTGCGCGTTGACCACCTCATAGCCCGGAATCCGATCGATATTGCGGTTGAAGATCGTGCCGTAGCTGTTGCCGGTATAGGCAAGGTCGGCGCGCGGCACGATCGTCATGCCGCTGTCCCCCAGGTCGATGGTGTATTGCGCGCCCACCGAGAATTTGAATTCGGGCGCCTGGGGCAGGTGATTGTCCCGGATGTTGACCGCGACGCCGCTGCCAAGCACCTCGACCGGCACCCCGGCCGCCGCCGCCGCCGCCAGATTGGCGCAGATGCTGAACGCGCCGGTCGCGCTGGTCCCCGGCACCGCCACCGGCGCGGCGAGGCCGACCGCCTGGTTGAACTGCGCGACGAAGCCGTTGGCGATCGCCGCCGATCCGCCCGCGGTCGGCGCCACCGCGCAGTTGGAGGCGTTGGTCACGTCCTTGATGATCACCACGTCCGACCGCCCGCCAGAGGGATCGCGCGGGTTGGAGAGGAACTTGTCGTCCTTCACCTTGGTGTTGAGGTAGCTCGCGTTCATATTGACGACGAAGGCCGGGATCGGGCTGACGATCGCCTCCGCCTCGACGCCGTAGATGTCGGCGTTGACATTGTCGTTGACGGAGGTGCGGGCGACGATGCGGCTGAGCTGCAGGTTCTGATACTTGTAGTAGAATGCGGTCAGGTTGAGCCGGAAGGTGCCGTTGCCGAAGGTGTTCTTCGATCCGATCTCGAACGCGTCGACCGTCTCGGGCAGGAAGGTCGTCTCGACCGCGAACACCGGCGACAGCGGCGGATTGATGCCGCCCGATTTGTAGCCGCGCGAATAGGATGCGTAGATCAGGTTGTCGGGCGTGATCTGATAGTCGAGCACCGCACGCCCGGTGAGACGCGAGAAGGAAACCTCGGCTTCCGAAAACTCCTGCACGCCCGGCACGCTCGCGTTGAAGTCGAGCGCCGGATAGTTGAGCGCGTCCTCGAGACTGTCCGAGCCATAGGGCACGACCGGGTTCACCCCGGCCGAATCGACCAGATAGGTGGTGCGCGCGCGAACGAACTTCTGATCGTCGTTATAACGCAGGCCCAGCGTCAGCTTGAGCTGATCGGTCAGGTCGAAATAGGTCTCGCCGAAGATGCCGAACGACTTCAGGCGATAATATTTGGTGTGGTTGCGATAGAAGGGCGTGGCGAAGAATGCCGCGCCGCCGGTGTTGGCCGCGCCCAGCAGACCGCTGGCATAGTCCAGCCCGAAACTGTTCACGAAATAGTTGTTGTCGAAGGTTTCGGTCTGGAAATAGATGCCGCCCAGCAGGAAGTTGAACATGCCGTCGAACGAGCTGTCGATGTGCGCCTCGGCCGAATACTGCTTGTTGCTCTGGCTCGATTCGTCGAAGTCCAGGCTCGACGCGAAACACCCGACGCTGTTGCCGCCATGGACGCCCACGCCGTTCGGGTCCGCGTCCGACTGACAGATGCCGCCGTTCGGGCCGTTGGGTATCAGGTTCTCCGCCAATTGCCCCCATGTCGCCGGATCCAGCGCCGCCGCGCCGGCCAGCTGGAACAGGCCCGGATTGTTGACGTACGGGTTCTCGACCGCGAGCAGATAGTCAGACCGCGACGCGATCTCACCGCGCGAATAGCCGCCCGTGACGTTCAACGACACCGGGCCGAAATCGTGCATCAGCTTCAGCGTATATTGTTCTTCCTCGGCGAAGTAGGTCGGGGTGTAGTCCACCCGGACGGTGCGGGCGTCCTCCGGATTCACCACGCCGGCGAACACGTCGGGGCCGTATACGCTGCCCAGGCCGAAGCCGGTGAGCAGGCCGCCCGACACGATGCCGAGGAATTCGCGCGAGCTCTGGATCGCCGCGAGCGTGGCGTTGCCGTTCAGCGTCTCGTTCTCCAGCCGGTCGGGCTGGCAGCCGAGGATGCCGGTCGGATCGCGGTGGCAGAGCTGCTTCTGGATGCGCGAGCGGTTGTCGTCCTCGCGGAAATAATAGCCGATCAGGTCAAGCGTCGTGTCGGGCCCCGGCTCCCACCGAAGCGTCCCGCGCAGCGCGAAGAGATCGCGATCGTCGATCCGCGTGTCGTCGAACTGGTTGTAGGTATAGCCGTCGCGGTTGACGTAGGTGCCGGCAAGGCGGATGCCCAGCGTCTCGCCGATGGGCAGGTTGATCATCGCCTTGCCCTTGATCGAATCGTAATTGCCGTATTCGAACTCGCCGGCCGCGCCGAAGCCCGACAGGTCGGGGCGCGCGGTGATGAAGTTGACCACGCCCGACGTCGCGTTGCGGCCGAACAGCGTGCCCTGCGGCCCGCGCAGCACCTCGATCCGTTCGAGATCGAAATATTCGGCCTCGAACAGGCGCGTGTTCTGCAGCGGCATGTCGTTGATATGGATGCCGGTCGCGCTGTCGCAGGTCACGCCGACGCACAGGTCGCCGATGCCGCGGATGGTGAAGCTGGAGCTGGTGAAGTTGGTCTTGGTGAAGGTGACGTTGGGCAGCGTGATCTGCAGGTCGCTCGCATTCTCGATCTGCTGCTCCTCCAGCGCCTCGGCGGTGAAGGCGGTGACCGCGATCGGCACGTCCTGCAGCCGTTGCGACTGGCGCTGGGCGGTGACGATGATGTCGGCGATGCCGCCTTGTTCGGGCGCAGCCTGATCGACCGACTGGGCCGTGCCGCTAGGCGCCTCGCCGCTGGTATCCTGCGCCCAGGCGGGCGCGGCGGCAAGCAGCGCAAAAGTGGATACGCCAACCAGGCCGAGTTTCGACATCCCCTTCCTCCCCCAAGTACAGCGTCCCTGTACCGAACCGGTCACGGATCGTCTGAACCCGAATCTTGAAACGTCTTTGCCGTTACGTCAACTGACGTTGTTGCGGGCAAACCGAATCTTGGAATCCATGGTTTCGGGGTGCCTTCTGTTGCGTCGCAGCAAATTTGACTTTCGGCCAGGGCCGGTCCGTAGATCACGCGATCATCTTTTCTTTGCGGTCGAACGAGCCGACGCATGGCGCGCCGCAACATCCCGGCCTTGCCGTAGCGTCATCTGTCGGAAGGGCTGAATCCGCTGTTGCGGGAAAGCCATAGCCGAGTGACGAAATCGTCCGAGACTCCCGGTTTTCCGCCAGATTTGCGTGGACTATGCCGCGCCCGGCCGTATCGTCCGGGACAAATCGGGCGATCGATTGTCACATAAGGGCAGCGAGCGCCTTCGATAGATGCGGGAACGACCGCGACGATGCTCCGGCATCGCAACCTTGGGAGGATATTGAATGGCTATCAGGACATCCTTGCTGTGCGGCACCGCTATGCTGCTGGGAACGCTCGCTCAGCCGGCCCTGGCGCAGGACACCACCGGCGCCCCCGCCCAGGATGTGTCGGCCACCGAGGACGCGTCGGTCGCGCAGGAGCCCACGGTCGCCCAGGAATCGACGGTCGCGGAGGAGGATTACCAGTCCGGCAACAACATCATCGTCACCGCCACGCGCCGCAGCGAGACCGTGCAGGACGTGCCGCTGGCGGTGACCGCGGTCGGCTCCGAACTGCTGCAGAATGCGGGCGTGGTGGACATTCGCGGCCTCGAACAGCTCGCTCCCTCCCTCCAGACCACCACCGGCCAGTCCGCCGCCACCGGCTCCTCGCTGTCGATCCGCGGCATCGGCACCGGCGGCGACAATCCCGGCTTCGAGCCGGCGGTCGGCGTCTTCATCGACGGCGTGTTCCGCAGCCGCGCCGGCGTCGCGCTCTCGGAGCTGCCCGAGCTGGAGCGCGTCGAGGTGCTGCGCGGGCCGCAGGGCACGCTGTTCGGCCGCAACACCTCGGCCGGCGCGCTCAGCATCTTCACCGCACGGCCGCAATTCGATTTCGGCGGCTATGTCGAAGGCAGCTACGGCAACTATGACGCCTACGGCATCAAGGGCGCGCTGACCGGCCCGGTGAGCGAGCAGATCGCGCTGCGCGTCGACGGCGGCTACCGCAAGCGCGACGGCTATATCCAGGACGCCAACAGCGACCGGGCGATCAACAACATCGATCGCTACAATGTCCGCGCGCAGGCGCTGGTCGACACCGGCAACCTGACCTTCCGCCTGATCGGCGATTACGCCGAGACCGACGAGAATTGCTGCGGCGCGGTCAACCTGATTCCCGGCGCGTTCGGACCGATCATCGACGGCATCGCCGCCGCCCAGGGCCTGGACGGCCTTTACAATGGCCCACCTTCGGATCGCATCCAGGCTATCTCGCCGAACCGCGACTATGCCGAGCGCGTGCGCGACTGGGGCATTTCGGGCGAGCTCAACTACGATCTGGGCAACGATCTTTCGGTCACCTCGATCACCGCCTATCGCAACTGGCGCGCGCTGCGTGATCAGGACATCGACTTTTCCGGGATCGATCGCGCCTATCGCGACGATTACCGCGTCGATCTGGAGGACTTCACCCAGGAGCTGCGCCTGCAGGGCACGGTCGGCCCGGTCGATTTCCTCGTCGGCGGCTTCTACCTGAACGAGACGCTGGAGCTGACCGATACCGTGCGGATCGGCAACGACGGCAACCGGTACGTCGATTCGATCTTCAACGCGCTCGCCGGGCCGAGCTTCGGCGGCTCGGTGCAGTTCTTCGGCTCGCTCGGCACGAGCGTGCCGACGCCGGGCGCCGTGCTGCTCAATCCGGCGGTGCCGAACTCGCTGCCGGCGCTGCAGGCGGTCTATGGCGCGCAGCTCGCGCCGCTGGTCGGCTGCTTCCGCGCGCAGGCGGGCACGGCGCCGTCCAGCCTGTGCGTGATCCCCGGCTTCCCCTCGGCGCCGATTCCCGGCCTGCTCGGCCTCGCAGCCTCGCCGCTGCCCGACGCGGAAGCCGGCCAGGGCAACAACAACGACGTGTTCCGGGTCAAGACCAACGCCTTCGCGGCGTTCACCCACAATATCGTCAACATCACCGATCAGCTGAAGCTGACCCTGGGCGCGCGCTTCAACTATGAGAAGAAGGAGCTCGACGCCTCGATCAACAACAATCTGGGCAGCTGCGGCTTCTTCGAGCAGGTCCGCGCCGGCGATCCCGCCGCGACCGCCTACGCCAACGTGCTGCGCAACCTCGGCCTCTTCAACAACCTGTTCCTGCTGAGCTGCAACCCTGCGGTGAACACCGAGTTCAACGGCAACTACAATCACGACCGCGACGAGAGCAAGGTCACCGGCACGGTCAAGCTGTCCTACGCCTTCTCGCCCGATATCCTGGGCTATGCGAGCTATGACCGCGGCTACAAGTCGGGCGGCTACAATCTCGACCAGGCGACCTTCGATTCGGTGCTGCTGGGCGGCAACGGCGCACAGGGCTCCGATCTCGAATTCGGTTCGGAAAGCGTCGATTCCTACGAGATCGGCTTCAAGACGAGCATCGCGCGCGAGTTCACCTTCAACATCGCCGCCTTCTACGCCAAATATGACGACCTTCAGTCGCTGGTGTTCAGCGGCAACAACTTCGTCGTCCAGAACATCGACTCGTCGACTTCGAAGGGTGTGGAGGCGGAAGCCATCGTCCAGCCTGCGCGCGACCTCGTCTTCCGTTTCGGCTACACCTATCTCGACGCCAAATATGACGAGAGCAACGATTTCACCGGCACGCCGCTGGAAGGTCTGGAAGGCCGGCAGATCCAGAACCAGCCGGAGAATATCGTCACCGCCGCGATGACCTATACGCCCGAGCTGACCGCCGGCATCCAGGGCCTGCTTCACATCGACATGCGCTACAACAGCGAGGTGGAGATTTCCGGCCGCGATCCCTTCAATCCCGATCGCGGCATCGTGCGCAATCCCGGCTATCCGCTGATCGCCGCGCGCGTCGGCGTGCAGACCGAGGACGGCAACATCCGCGGCGAGTTCTTCGTCGAGAACCTGACCAACCAATATTACAACATCACCGGCTTCGCGGTGCCCGAGCAGACCGGCACCTATGCCGGTTATCCCTCGACCCCGCGCTTCTACGGCGTGAAGGTCCGCCTGGGCTTCTGACACGAGCCCAGCGAAAGATGGCCCTGCCGCAGCGATGCGGCGGGGCTTTTCTTTTGAAGAAAGGCGCGATGCCCCCTACGGGACCGGCGATGTCGGTCTTCGAAACGCATATTCGCGATCTCGCCGCGCTGGCGGCGCAGGGCCGCCGCCGGAAGCCGATCGACAGGGCCGGCCTCGACTTTTCCTCGAACGATTATCTGGGCCTGGCGGCATCGCCGCAGCTTGCCGCGGCGGTGATCGAGGCGATCGGGCGCGGCGTGCCGCTGGGGTCTGGCGGATCGCGGCTGTTGCGCGGCAACCACGCCGAGCATCAGGCGCTGGAGGAAGAAGCGGCACGCTTCTTCGGCTGCGAAAGCGCCTTGTTCTTCTCCACCGGCTATGCGGCGAACGCGGCCTTGCTCGCCACGCTGCCGCAGCGCGGCGACCTCGTCGTCCATGATGCGCTGGTGCACGCGAGCGCGCACGAGGGCATGCGGCTCGGCCGCGCCGATCATCGCGCGGCCGCGCACAACGATCCCGACGCCTTCGCCGATGCGATCGGCGATTGGCGCCGTGCGGGAGGTGCTGGGCGCGTGTGGATCGCGGTCGAAAGCCTCTACAGCATGGACGGCGATCGCGCCCCGCTGCCGGCGCTGGCCGAGCTTGCGGCGCGCCACGACGCCGTCCTGCTGATCGACGAGGCCCATGCCACCGGCGTGTTCGGTCCCGACGGGCGCGGGCTCGCCGCCGCCTATGAAGGGGCGGAGAACGTCATCACCTTGCGCACCTGCGGCAAGGCGCTGGGCTGTGAGGGCGCGCTGCTGTGCGGGCCGCGGGTGGTGCGGGATTTCCTGATCAATCGAGCGCGCCCCTTCATCTTCTCCACAGCCCCCTCGCCGCTCGTCGCGGCGGCGGTCCGGGCAGCGCTCAGGCTGCTGGTCGAGGAACCCGAACGCAGGACGCGATTGCGGGCGCTGATCGGTGTCGCGGAACGGTCGCTCGCCCCCCACGGTGCGGTGGTGACGGGATCGCAGATCGTGCCGATCATCCTGGGCGACGACGCACGGACGATGCGCGCGGCTGACCGGCTCCAGGCGGCGGGTTTCGACGTGCGCGGCATCCGTCCGCCGACCGTGCCCGCCGGCACCTCGCGATTGCGCATATCGCTGACGCTCAACGTCGGACCGGGCGATGTGACCGCGCTCGCCGAAGCGCTGGGCGAGGCGCTCGCATGAGCCCCGCGCTGGTGGTGACCGGAACCGATACCGGCGTCGGCAAGACGGTGTTCGCCGCCGCGCTCGCCGGGGCGCTCGCCGGCGCATATTGGAAGCCGGTCCAGGCCGGGCTCGAGGAGGAGACCGACAGCGATTTGGTGGCGCGGCTCTCCGGATTGCCCGCGGAGCGCATCCTGCCCGAAGCCTATCGCCTGCGCACGCCCTGCTCGCCGCACCGCGCCGCCGAGCTCGACGGCGTCGCGATCGATCCGGCCCGGCTCGTGCTTCCCGGATGCGGCCATCGCCTCGTCATCGAAGGCGCCGGCGGCGCGCTCGTCCCGCTCACCCGCGATCTGGTCTTCGCCGACATCTTCGCGCGCTGGGCGCTTCCCGTGGTGCTGGTCGCGCGCACTGCGCTCGGCACGATCAACCACAGCCTGCTCTCGATCGAGGCGCTGCGCGCGCGCGGCATCGCGATCGCCGGCATCGCCTTTGTCGGCGAGGCGAACGAGGACAGCGAGGCGACGATCGCGGCGATGGGCGATGTCCGGCGGCTGGGCCGCCTCCCCCACCTCGACCCGCTCGATCGCGACGGTCTGGCCCGCGCCTTCGCCGCGCATTTCCGCGTGGAGGATTTCGCCGTATGACGTCGCCGGTCTGGCATCCCTTCACCCAGCACGGGCTTGGCGAGCCGATCCCGCTCGTCACTCATGCACAGGGCGCGGCGCTCCACACCGCGGATGGGCGGCGCATCGTCGACGCCATCTCGTCCTGGTGGGTGACGACGCACGGCCACAACCATCCGACGATCATGGCCGCCATCGCCGAGCAGGCCGCCCGGCTCGACCAGATCATCTTCGCCGGCTGGACCCACGAGCCCGCCGAGACGCTGGCGCGCGCGCTCGTGGCGATGACGCCCGCGCCGCTCGTCCATGTGTTCTTTTCCGACAGCGGCTCGACCAGCGTCGAGGTCGCGCTCAAGATGGCGCTCGGCTTCTGGGCGAACAGCGGCCGTCCGCGCGACCGCATCCTGGTGATGGAGCACAGCTATCACGGCGATACGATCGGCGCGATGTCGGTCGGCGCGCGCGGCGTGTTCAACCGGGCCTATGCCCCGCTGCTGTTCGATGTCGGCACGGTGCCGTTCCCCGAACCGGGCCGCGAACAGGAGACGCTCGACGCGCTCGAGGCGCATTGCCGGCAAGCGCCCGCCGCCTTCATCGTCGAGCCGCTGATCCTGGGCGCGGGCGGCATGCGCATCTACACGCCCGCCTTGCTGACCGAGATGCGCACGATCTGCGCGCGTCACGAGGTGCCGTTCATCGCCGACGAGGTGATGACCGGCTGGGGTCGGACGGGCACGCTCCTCGCCTGCGAGCAGGCAGGCATCGTCCCCGACATATTGTGCCTGTCCAAAGGGCTGACCGGCGGCTCGCTGCCGCTCGCGGTGACGCTCGCCACCCCGGCGATCTTCGAGGCGCACCGGTCCGAGGATCGCGCGCGCATGTTCTTCCATTCGTCGAGCTACACCGCCAACCCGATCGCCTGCGCCGCCGCTAACGCCAATCTCGCCGTCTGGCGCGACGAGCCCGTGCTCGAACGCGTCGCCGATCTCGGCGGGAGGCAGCAGGCGCAGCTCGATCGCCTGGCGGATCACCCGGCCGTCCGCAACGCCCGCCGGATCGGCACGATCGCCGCGTTCGAGATCGATGCGGCCAGCACCGGCTATCTGTCTGCGGCCGCCCCTCGGCTGACGGCGTTCTGCCGCGAGAAGGACGTGCTCCTCCGCCCGCTGGGCGACACCGTCTACGTCATGCCGCCCTATTGCATCGATGACGATGACCTGGCGAAAATCTACGCCGTCCTCGGCGAGTATCTGGAGACGGCACGATGAACCCCATCCGATCGGTCGTGATCGTCGGCGGAGGCACCGCCGGCTGGATGGCGGCGGCGGCGGCCGCGCGCTTCCTCGACGATGGCCGGCGGACGATCACGCTGGTCGAATCCGATGCGATCGGCACCGTCGGCGTCGGCGAGGCGACGATCCCGCCGATCCTCGGCTTCAACCGGCTGCTCGGCATCGACGAGGCGGAGTTCGTCCGCGCCACGCAAGCGACCTTCAAGCTGGGCATCGAGTTCGTCGATTGGGGCGCGATCGGCGAGCGCTATCTGCACCCCTTCGGCGAACATGGCCGCGATTTCGAGGGCGTCGCCTTCCACCAGTTCTGGCTGAAGCATCGGGCAGAGGCGGGGATCGGCCCGCTTTCGGACTATTCGATGTCGAGCGTGGCCGCCGCCGCCGGCCGCTTCGCCCGGCCCGTCCCCGATCCGCGCTCGCCGCTGTCGGGGCTCGGCTATGCCTATCATTTCGACGCCGGGCTCTACGCCGCTTTTCTGCGCCGTCGCGCCGAGGCGCACGGCGTGACCCGTATCGAAGGCCGCATCGCCGCGGTCGAGCGCAACGGCGAGACGGGCTTCGTCGAAGCAGTCGTGCTGGACGACGGGCGGCGCGTGACGGGCGAGTTGTTCATCGATTGCTCGGGCTTTCGCAGCCTGCTTCTCGGCGAGACGCTCGGCGTCGGCTATCGCGACTGGTCGCATTGGCTGCCCTGCGACCGCGCCATCGCGGCGCCGTGCGAACGCACCGAGCCGCTGCTCCCCTATACCCGCTCCACCGCCCGGCCCGCCGGCTGGCAATGGCGCATCCCGCTCCAGCACCGCACCGGCAACGGCATCGTCTATGCGGCCGCGCACATGGCCGACGACGAAGCCGAGGCCCTGCTGCTCGCCAATCTCGACGGGGCGGCGGCGGGCGCGCCGCGTCGCCTGTCGTTCACCGCCGGCGTGCGCGAGCGGCTGTGGGACAGGAACGTCGTCGCGCTGGGCCTGTCGGGCGGGTTCATAGAGCCGCTCGAATCGACCAGCATCCACCTGATCCAGACGGGCATCTCGAAGCTGTTCTGGCTGTTCCCGGACACCCGCTTCAGCACCGTCGAGCGCGACGAATACAACCGGCTGATGATCGATCAGTTCGAATATATCCGCGACTTCATCGTGCTTCACTACAAGGCCACGCGCCGCGACGACACGCCCTTCTGGCGCTACGTCCGCGATATGCCGATCCCGGATTCGCTGGCGCACAAGATCGCGCTGTTCCGCGAAAAGGGCCGCGTGCTGCGCTACGATCATGATCTGTTCGCGATACCCAATTGGGTGGCGGTGATGCTGGGCCAGAACATCATGCCCGACGGCTATGATCCGATGGTCGATTCGATGGACGATGCGCGCGTGCTTTCGGCGATGCGCCAGATCGCCGAAGCCAACGCCGCCGCGGCCCGGCAGATGCCGACGCATGCCGACTATATCGCCCGCCACTGCGCGGCGTCGCCGGTCTAGAGCGGGTTATAACCATATGGAGGCATCGGGACGGAGCCGATTTTGACGCACAGCTAGGAACAAAAAGGGAGCGATGCTTTCGCATCTTGACCGACGCGCGACGCCGCTGCGCGTCAGATCGCCGCCCACGCCGCGCCCGGCGCCTCGGTTCCGCCTGCCTCGGCGGGCGCCTTCCACAGCGCGCCCGGCTTGGGCAGCAGGAAATGGCTGAACGGCAGGATCGCCGCGCCCACCGCCGGCGCATCGGCGGAGAGCACCGCGCGTTCGACCGGGGCGATCACCGGCACATTGGTCGCCCGCTCCGCCAGATCGGCGTTCAGCCGCGCGGCCAGGCGATCGACATATCGGCCCGGCAGTCGTCCGCCGATCAGGATCGCCGCGGGGTTGATCAGGCAGTTGATCGCCACCACCGGTTCGGCCAGCCGCCGCACCGCCTCTTCGATCCAGCGGTCGACGACCGGCTCGATGCGCGCATCCTCGCCCGCCGCGTCGAGCATCGCGACGATGTCGAAGCCCGCGGCCGCCAGCGGGTGCGACAGGCCCGAAAGCGAGACGTAATTCTGCACCTGCGACCGCCCGCCCGCGCCGTCGTCGGCAAGCAGGAAGCCGAGCTCGCCGCTGCGCCCATGCGCGCCGCGGAAATAGGCGCCGTCCACCACCAGGCCGCCGCCCAGCGCCGAGGAGATCAGGATGTAGAAGAACGACGCGCAGCTCTGCCCGCGCCCAAGCTGCAGCTCGCCCATCGCCGCGGCGGCGGCGTCGTTCTCCACGAACACCGGCAGGCGGAGCGGCTCCGCGAACAGCGCCTCCAGATTGGCCGTCTCCCATTCGGCATAGGCGGCCGGCCGGCCCGGCAGGTCGACCAGCCCGAGATCGTCGGGAATGGCGACGCCGACGCCGACGATCCGTCCGCGGTCGATCCCCGCGCCGTCGATCAGTCCGTCGATGGAGGCACGGTAGAAATCGCCCACGTCGGCAGGCAGCGCGAACTCCACCTCGCGCGATACGCGCGCGATGGTGTGGCCCAGGAAGTTGACGATCACGATGGTGATGTGATCGCGGTCGATATTCACGCCGACCGAGAAGCACGCGTCGGGGTTGATGACGAGCTTGGTCGGCGGCTGGCCCCTGCCGCCGCGCCTTCGCCCGGCTTCGGCGATCAGCCCCTCGCCCAGCAGCCGCTTGGTGATGTTGGCGATCGCCGGCGGGGTCAGCCCGGTGATGTTGGCGAGATCGATCCGGGTCAGCGATCCGTTGACCCGGATCGCATGCAGCGTCACGCGCTGGTTGTGATCGGCGGCGCGCTCCAGGTTGGTGCCGGACAGGCGGATGCGGCCGGTCATGTCCGTACGCTCCGGCGTTCGACCTTTCTTCCGGCGCTATGATGCTGCAACATGGTGCGCCGGATAAGCGAGAGTCATAACACAATCCAATTAATTTAATCATCGGTGAGGGAGGGCGTCTGTTCGATGCAGGGCGAATTATGAGCGCGATCGATCGCAGGAAGCTGTTGCTGGCGGGGCTGGCGCTGCCGCTTGGCGCCGGATTGGCGCGCGCGCAGACCGCGCCGAGAGAGGAGAGCTGGGACGAGCGCTGGCAGCGGCTGCTGCGCGAGGACTACGGGCACCTGTTCCGCTATCGCGACGAAAACGCGGCGGTGCTCGCCGCGGGCGCGCCGGTCGGGATCGTCTTCATGGGCGATTCGATCACCCAGGGCTGGCACGAGAAGCGGCCCGATTTCTTCAAGGCGGGCCGGGTGGGCCGCGGCATCAGCGGGCAGACGACGCCGCAGATGCTGGTGCGCTTCCAGCCCGACGTGATCGACCTGAAGCCCAGCGTGGTCCACATCATGGCCGGGACCAACGACATCGCCGGCAATACCGGGCCGATGACCGAGGAGGCGACGCGCGACAATTTCCGCGCGATGACGGCGCTCGCCAAGGCGAACGGCAGCCGGGTGATCCTCGCCTCGATCCCGCCCGCGGGCGCCTTCCCCTGGCGGCCCGGCCTCGACGTGAAGGCGCCGATCGCCTCGCTCAACCGCTGGCTCAAGAGCTATGCGGCGGAGGTGGATGCGACCTGGATCGACTATCATCCGGCGCTGGCCGATGCATCGGGCGCGATGAAGCCCGGCATGGCCGATGACGGCGTCCACCCGACCCCGGCGGGCTACGACGCGATGGAGCGCGTGCTGGCGCCGGTGCTGGCGCGAATGGGCGTATGACCGTCAGCGGCTGGAAGCTCGATCGCGCAGAGCGGAATATGCTGCTCGATCGCTTCGCACCGATCTGGCCTGACGCGATCGCCGATCACGTCACGCTCGTCACGGACAGCCAGGCCCCCCAGCGCCCCCCTGCGGCCGAGGGGAAGATCGTCGGCGAGGTCGACGACGGTGAGGGGCTGCAGGCGATGGTGGTGGCGGTCGACGGTTCGACCGACCGGCCCGATGGAAGCGTGTTCCACATCACATGGTCGCTCGACCGCGCGCGCGGCCGCGAACCGGTCGAAAGCAATGACGTGATCGCGCGGCTCGGCTGGCGGCCGGTAGACCCGCCGCAGCCCGTGACGCTCATCCCCGCTATCTGGTGACGTCCCGTCGCCGGGCGCCGGCTCAATCCGCTCGCCGCCTGGTGGGCTTCGGTGCGGGCTGCTGGTCCAGCATCTTGTCCAGCCGGTCGCGAACGAGCGGTTGGACGGCGGCGATATTGCGGGTCTCCAGCGGGTCCTGCAGCAGATCGTAAAGCTCGAACGCTTTCTCGCCTGTCCGTTCGTGCGTCCATCGCACCAGCCGATAGCGGCTCGTCCTGATCGCCTGCCCCAGGCGGTTGGGCCGCGGATAGGCATGATAGGCATAGTCGCTGACGCGTGCATCGGAATCCCGAAGCACCGGAACCAGGCTTTCGCCGTCGATCGGCTGGGGCCCCTTCGGAAGAGGAAGCCCGGCGAGAGCCGCCAGGGTGGGATAGATGTCGACGGTTTCGGCAAGCTGGCCGGTCGCGTTGCCGCCCCGGATGCCGGGACCGGCGAAGATCAGGGGAATATGCGTCGCCTGTTCGAAATTGGTGTGCTTGGTCCAGATGCCGTGGTCGCCGAGATGATAGCCGTGATCGCCCCACAGGACGACGATCGTGTTCTTCGCCAGGCCGGAGCGGTCCAGCTCGTCCAGGACCTTGCCGATCTGCGCATCGACATAGGTCACGCCGGCATAATAGCCGTGGATCAACGATCGCTTGAGCTCGGCCGGGAAACGCTTCCCCGGCACGTCGGTCGGAATCTGCTTGTACGCGACGATCTCCCCGCCCTGCTTGCCGGCATAGGCCGGCGCGCCTGCGGGATGATCCTCGAATTTGGGCATCGGCAGCTTCGCCGGATCATACATGTCCCAATAGCGCTTGGGCACGGAGAACGGCAGGTGCGGCCGCGCGAAGCCGACGGCGAGGAAGAAGGGCTGCTCCTTCCCCCGAAGCGCGCGCAGCCGTTCGATCGCGCGCGCCGCGGTCCGGCCGTCGGCATAGGCCTCGTCGGGCACGTCCGGCTTTTCCCAGGCCGAGCCGCGCGCCAGCGTGCGGGCATAGGCGAAGGCGTCGTCGCCCTTCACCGGCACCTCGTAGAACAGCGCCTCCTCCCGGGTGGGGACACCGCCGGTGCTGGCGGGGTCGAGATATTCGATCACCTTGTCCTTGTGGTGCGGAACCGACCAGCTCGCGGGGTCGCCGTTCGTGCCGTGACCGATATGATAGACCTTGCCCATGCTTTCGGCGTGATATCCGGCGGCCATGAAATGCTGCGGCAGCGTCACCGCGCCGGGCAGGTAATCGCGGAAGTTCACGCCGAAATCGTAGACGCCGCTGGATGTCGAACGCGACGCGGTCATCAGGTTGATCCGGCTCGGCGCGCAGACCGCCTGATTGGCGTAGGCCATGTCGAACTGCATCCCGCGGCTGGCCAACCGGTCGAGATTGGGGCTGATCGCCACCGGGTCTCCATAGGTGCGAAGCGTGGGCTTCAGATCGTCGACGAGGATCAGGAGGACGTTCGGCCTCTGCGCCGTTGAAGCCGGCGACGCGGGGCCTGCCGGTCGCGCCGGGCCCGCCATTGGCGCGCAGGCGGCCGTCGCGGCCATGAACATGCCCGCAACGGCCGCACGGGCGCTCGATCCAAGTTTCAGCTTATTTATCATACAGAGAGGCTAGCGGCACCGAATGCGGACTGCAATGCCTGCTCGCATCTCACACCTGACCGGGTCTGATCGCCCGTCTCCGTCGGCTGGACACGATCCGATTGCCGCCTATAATCGCATTTATATGATTCATGATCGGGGGTAGGACGATGCACGGTGGTTCGACGCGACGGCGTTTGTTGCAGGGCGCGTTCTCGGCCATGGTCGCTTGCATCGTCGGCGCCGGATCGGCCGTCGCGGCGTCCGGCCAGCAAGCAGCCTCTTCCGCTCCATCTGCCCGGCCGAACCTGGTGATCTTCCTCGCGGACGATCTCGGCTACAAGGACACCGGCCCCTATCGCAATCGCGATGTCCGCACGCCGAATCTCGATCGGCTGGCCGCCCAGGGCGTCGCCTTCGACCGCGCCTTCGTCGCGTCGCCGGCCTGCGCGCCCAGCCGCGCCGCGCTGCTCACCGGCCTGATGCCGGCGCGCAACGGCGCCGAAGCCAACCAGGTCGCGCCGCACAGCTGGATCCGCAAGCTTCCCTCCTATCTCCAGGCGGCGGGCTATCAGGTGGTCGCGTTCGGCAAGGTCGCGCATTACCGCCAGACCGGCCAGTACGGCTTCGACCATTTCGCGCACGACACGTTCCACGATCCGGACGGCGTGCCCGCGGCGATCGAGTGGCTGAAGAAGCGGCGCGATCCGCGGCCGCTGGCGCTGTTCGTCGGCAGCAACTGGCCGCACGTCCCCTGGCCCAAGACGTCGGAGGGCTATGACCCCGCGGCGGTCGGGCTTCCCGGCAAGTCGATCGACACCCCCCTCACCCGCGACGCCCGCGCGCGCTATTACGCCGCGGTGACGCGCATGGACACCGAACTCGGCCAGGTGCTGGAGACCAGCGACCGCATCCTCGGCCCGCGGACGATGGTGCTGTTCACCTCGGACCACGGCGCGCAATGGCCGTTCGGCAAGTGGAACCTCTACGACACGGGCACGCGCGTGCCGCTGGTCGTGCGCTGGTCCGGCCGGGTGAAGGCGGGCACGCGCAGCGACGCGATGGTCAGCTGGGTCGATATCCTGCCGACCTTGATCGATGTCGCCGGCGGGACACCGCCCAAGGACATCGACGGGCGTTCGTTCGCCCCCGTGCTGCGCGGCGCCGGCAGCACCGCGCGGACGGAGATCTTCACCACCCACACCAACGACGGCAAGGTCAACGTCTATCCGATGCGCAGCGTGCGCACCGATCGCTGGAAATATATCCGCAACCAGCATCCCGAGTGGGTCTACACCACCCATATCGACCAGTTCGTCGATCGCGTCGATTCGGGCACCTATTTCCCCTCCTGGCGCGAGGCGGCCAAGACCGACGCCCGCGCCCGCGGCATCGTCGCGTCCTATTATCGCCGCCCGGCCGAGGAGCTGTACGATCTCGCCGCCGATCCCGAAGAGACCCGCAACCTCGCCGCCGATCCCCGCCATGCCGAAACCCTCGCGCAGCTCCGCTCGCGCCTCGACGCATGGCAGCGCGAGCAAGGCGACACCATGCGCCTCGACGCCCCGCCGCACCTGAACGAGGACCGCACCGTCACCAAGTGAGGAGTTCCCCATATCGGGGCGCCGCGCTAGAGCCTGACGGGAAATCTAAAAGGGGGGCGGGATGGCGGTCGGCGGAGAAGACGAAGCCAGGCTGGAAAGGGCGACGATCCGGCGCATCACCTGGCGGCTGATGCCGCTGCTCGGGCTGATCTACCTGATCGCCTATATCGACCGGCAGAACGTCTCCTACGCGAAGCTGCAGATGGCGGCGGACCTGGGGCTCAGCGAAGCCGCGTTCGGGCTCGGTGCGGCCTTGTTCTTCATCGGCTATTTCCTGTTCGAGGTGCCGAGCAACCTCATCCTCGTCCGCGTCGGCGTGCGCCGCTGGTTCGCGCGGATCATGGCGAGCTGGGGCCTGGTCACCATCCTGCTCGGCTTCACCACCAGCGGGCCGATGTTCTACGTCCTCCGCTTCCTGCTGGGCGCGGCGGAGGCCGGGCTGTTCCCCGGCGTGCTCTACGCGCTCACCCTCTGGTATCCGCAGCGCCACCGCGCCCGCGCGGTCGGGCTGTTCATGGTGGCGAGCATCGTCGCCAACATCACCGGCTCGGCGATCGGCGGCGCGCTGCTCGATCTCGACGGCCTGATGGGCTTCCGCGGATGGCAATGGGTGTTCGTGGTGACCGGGCTGCCCGCCGTGCTGCTGGTGCCGGTCGTGCTCGCCCGCCTGCCCGACAGCCCGGCGAGCGCGCCCTGGCTGAGCGATGCCGAGCGCGATTGGCTGGCGCGCGAGATCGCTGCGGATCACGCGTCGCAGGCGGTGAGCCCGCGCGCCGAATGGAAGGCGATGGCCGATCCGCGCGTGCTGATGCTGTGCCTGACCTTCATCGGCTTTCCGCTCGCCGCCTACGGCCTCAGCTACTGGCTGCCGACGATCGTCCAGGGCTTCGGCGTGTCGAACACGATGAACGGCCTGATCAACGCGGCGCTATGGACGCAGGTCGGGCTCGCCTTGTGGCTGGTGCCGCGCTGGGCGGCGCGGCGGCGGCATTCGAGCGCGCACATCGTCGTTCCCGCGCTCATCGGCGCGGCCGCGCTGGTGGCGAGCGTGCTGCTGCCCGGCGCGGTGCCCAAGTTCATCGCGCTGTGCATCGCCGCCTCGGCGATCTTCGCCGGTCAGCCGATCTTCTGGTCGCTGCCGCCGCGCTTCCTCACCGGCAGCGCCGCGGCGGCGGGGATCGCTGCGATCAACGCCACCGGCAATCTCGGCGGCTTCTTCGCCCAGACCCTGGTGCCGCGCGTGGCGGAGGCCAGCGGCAGCCAGCTCGCGCCGATGTTCCTGCTAGCGGGCGCGCTGGTGCTCGTGTCGCTCGGCGTGGTGGCGGTCGAGCGCCGCCTGCCCCCGCCGGCCCATCCGGCGAGTCGCGGGCCTACGCAGGAACGTAGCTCAGCCTGATTACATCCTCGCCGATCCGGTCATGGCTCATCAGGCGGAGCGGCGGCCGGGGGCCGGCGAAATAGGGCGCGCCCTGACCAAGCACCACCGGGTGCAGGTAGATGCGATATTCATCGATCAGGCCAAGCCCGGTGAGGCTTCGCGCCAGGTTCGGGCCGGCCACCTCGATCTCCCCGTCATGCTCGGCCTTGATCGCACGGATAGCGCCCGCAAGATCGCCCTCGACCAGCGCGGCGTTGGGGCCGACCGGCTTCGAAGAGCGCGAGACGACCCATTTCGGCTGCTTCCGCCACGCCGCGGCGAAAGCGGCTCCCTCGGGCTCCCAATCCGAATGATCGTCGTCCCAATAGCGCATGATCTCATACATCCGGCGGCCATAGACGCTGCCGGTCAGCCCTTCGGCCTCTCCGATGAAATGGCGGAACAGCGTGGGGTCGGGCGCGAAGGCATCATGGTCGACATAGCCGTCCAGCGACTGGTTCATTGCGAAAACGAGCTTGGCCATGCCCTTCTCCTTCAGCGCACCGCACGTCTCCGATTGCGTTATGCAATCGGTCGCAGGCTAGCCCGACCGATTTTACATCGCAAGCGGTTTCTGGAATGCGCACGAGCGCTGAACTCTCAGGCCGCCACCCCATAAATCTCCCCCGTACCCCCGGACTCTTCGACGGGCTCAGGAGCGACGGGGAGATTTGCATGATCCAGGTGTCGCCCCGCTAAATATCGATCTGCCCCAAGACGGATCGGCATTCGGAAGATTGGTTCACGCAGAGGCGCAGAGGACGCAGAGATGTGGTCCTGCGGCGCCGGCGGCTCCCATCTTCCGCGGGGGTCCGCTTGGCGCAACCTGGCGGGGTGCATGCGCCTCGCACAGATTCCGACCTCTCTGCGCTCTCAGCGGCTCTGCGTGAAAAACCGTCTTCGCGCCTTCGCGCCTTCGCGTGAACCCAAATCCTGCAAGGCCGGCAAATATCGACCGACCCTAGCCTTGCTGCACCCCGGCCCGGCCATTCTCCACCGCGAAGCGCGCCAGGTCGCCGATCGGCGATTGGGGATCGCGCACGTCGGAAAGCGCGCGCAGCGCCACCTCGCAGCGCTCCGGCGTCACGTCGATGCGGCCATAGCCGCGCACCGAATTGTCGGCGAAGTGGAAGCCTGGGTTGAGCGACGCGCCGCGCTTCAGCGTCTTGTCGCGCGCGCCCGAGCTGATCGATCCGCCGACGAATTCGCTGGCGATGATCCGCCCCGCGTCGTCGGGGTCGAAATGGTCGCCCGCGACGAAGCTGTGGATGTCGCCGCTCAGCACCACCGGGTTCGGCACGCGCGCATCGCGCCATCGCCGCGCGATGCGCTCGCGCGTCGGCGTGAAGCCGTCCCAGGCATCCAGATTATAGACGCTGGGCGGCGCATCGGGGGTGTCCGGCGGGATGCGCTTGAACGGCATCATCAGGGTCTGCTGGCTGAGGAAGTTCCACCGCGCCCTGGTGCGGCCCAGCTGCGCGTCGAGCCAGTCCATCTGCGCGGCGCCGAGCATGGTGCGCCGCGGGTCGTGGCGGCCGGGGCAATCGGGGCGCAGGCCGATCGTCGCCTTGCCGCCGGGATCGCCGGGCTGGCAGGGCGGCGGATCGCGATACTGGCGGTCGTCGACGATCTGGAACTGCGCGAGCCCGCCCCAATCGATCGCGCGGTACAGCCGCATCGATCCGCCCGCCGGCCGTGCCGATCGCCTGAGCGGCATATGCTCGTAATGCGCCTGATAGGCCGCGGCGCGGCGGCGGGCGAAGGCTTCGGGATCGCGCAGGAACTTGCTCTGGGCGCCGGTGTAATTGTCCTGCACCTCATGGTCGTCCCACGTCGTCACCCAGGGCGCGGCCTGGTGCGCCGCCTGCAGCAACGGGTCGGACCGGTAGGTGGCATAGCGCGCGCGGTAGCCGGCAAGGTCCGTCGGCTCGGGGTTGAGATGGCTGCGCACGCCGTTCCTCCCCGGATTCCCTTCGTAGATATAGTCGCCGAGGAACACGATCAGGTCCGGATCGTCGGCGACCATATGGCGGTAGGCGGCGTAATGGCCGGCTTCGTAATGCTGGCACGAGGCGAAGGCGATGCGCAGCCGATCGACCGCCGCGCCGATCGCGGGCGCCGTCCGCGTGCGGCCGGTCGGGCTCGCCGCGCCGCCGGCGATGAAGCGGTAGAAATAGGTGCGGCCGGGGCTCAGGCCGTCGACCTCGACATGAACCGAATGGCCCCAGTCGGGCTCGGCGAAGGCGGTGCCGCTGCGTGCGCGCTCGAAGCCTTCGTCCTCGCTGATTTCCCAGCGGACCGGGACGCGCGCCTGCGGCATCCCGCCGTCGGGATCGAGCGGCCGCGGCGCAAGGCGGGTCCACAGCACCACGCCGCCGGGCGCGGGCTCGCCCGATGCGACGCCGAGCGTGAAGGGATCGTCCGCTGCCCGGAAGGCCGCGCCACGCGTGGCGACGAGCAGCGCCGCACTGCCGAGGATCGTCGCTGTCGCCTGGCGGCGGTTCGGGCGCATCTGCATATCGTCTCCCCCTCCGGCGGCCGGTCTAGCGCCGGTCCGATTCTTCCCGAATTATATGATCAATATTCTAAAGGAGAAAGAGAGGGCGGCCTGGGAGGCGCCTAACCGCCGCGCGCGACGCAGCGAAAGCCGATATGGCTGGTGGAGCTGTCGATCATCTGCGCATGCCGCGCCGCCGGGCGGTAGCGCTGGCAATAGTTCGCCGCGCACAGATGCGATCCGCCCTTCAGCACGCGCCGCCCGATCCGCACGCCGGGCTGGGTCGGATCGAAGCTGGCATGGCGTGTGCCGCCGCGGGGATTGTCGATGGCGCAGCAGGCCCGCTTGGGCGCCAGCTTGCTCGCCTCGGTGAACCAGTCGCGCGTCCATTCCCAGACATTGCCGATCATGTCCGACAGGCCGTAGCCGTTCGCCGGATAGCTGCCGACCGGCGTCGTGCGATAGCCGCCGTCCGCGCGCAGGTTCGAAACCGGGAACAGCCCCTGCCAATAATTGGCCAGGACTTCCCCGCCCGGCGCCAGCTCGTCGCCCCAGGCGTAATCGGCGTCCTCAAGCCCGCCGCGCGCCGCGAACTCCCATTCGGCCTCGGTCGGCAGCGCCTTGCCCGCCCAGGCGGCATAGGCGGCGGCGTCGTCATAGGCGATCTGCACCACGGGATGGTCGGGGATGTCGTCGATCCCGCTCTCCGGCCCGGTCGGATGGCGCCAGTCGGCGCCGGGCACGAAGGCCCACCATTGGCCGGGATCGTTCAGCGGCACGGGCATCGCCGTGCGCTGGAACACCAGCGATCCGGCGCGCGCCAGCGCCGGGTCCATGCCGGGATAGTCGGCGGGATCGGGCGCGATCTCGGCGAGCGTGACATGGCCCGTCGCCTCGACGAACGCCGCGAACTCGCGGTTGGTGACCGGCGTCTCGTCGATCCAGAAGGGATCGACCTTCACGCGGCGCGGCGGCGCTTCCTCGGGATAGAAGCGGTCCGACCCCATCCGGAACGTCCCGCCGGAAAGGTGCCGCATGCCCGGCCGATCGATGTTCGCTGCAAGGGTAGCCATGCTCGTCATCCTGCCTCAGGCCCGCTCAGAATCAAAATACACATAGATAAGATAAATCATCTTCAACAGCGGCAAATTCCTGATATAGCATCCGCCGCGGGGGCGCAGACCCTCGATCGGCGGATGCGATCCCAGCGCGAGGCGGGGCGCGGAAAAGGGGAGAGCATAGTGACCGGGCAGAACCAACGCCGCTGCAATCTCGCCGCTCGCCTCGCTATGCTCATGGGAACCGCGCTCGTCGCCCTGGCCCCGGTTCCGGCGCATGCCCAGTCCTCGCCGGCCACGCCCGCGCAACCCCGTCAGGCGCCGCGTCCGAACATCCTCTTCGTGCTGGTCGACGATATGGGTTTCGGCGATCTGTCGGTGATGGGCAACCGCAAGGTCGCGACGCCCAATATCGACCGGCTGGCCCGGCGCGGCCTGCTGATGACCCGCTTCTACGATGCGGCGCCGATCTGCTCGCCGTCGCGCGCCGGATTCTTCACCGGCCGCTTCCCGGCTGAGCTTGGCTTCGTCAACTATGTCAGCGGCCGCGCCTTCAACGCCGCGCACGGTCAGGCCGACTGGCTCGATCCCGCGGTTCCCAACGTCGCGCGCATGCTCAAGGCGACCGGTTATGCGACCGGGCATTTCGGCAAGTGGCATCTGGGCGGCGGGCGCGACATCGGCGATGCGCCCTGGCCGACCGCCTATGGCTTCGACGAAAGCTACACGACCTTCGAGGGGCTGGGGCCGCGCGTGCTCGTCTCGGACCACGAGAACGACCTTTCCAGGCAGTCCGAGCTGCTCGGCCAGGGGCCGACGACCTGGGAGGTCAAGCGCAGGCTCACCGGCCTCTACTGCGACAAGACGCTCGATTTCGTCGCGCGCAACAGGGATCGGCCATGGTTCGTCCAGCTCTGGCTCAACGACGTCCACGATCCCTGGGCGCCCGACGGCGCAGATGCGGAGGCGGCGCGGGCGAAGGCCGCGGATCCCGACGATGCGCGCTACCTCGGCGCCCTTCGCGGCATGGACCGCGATCTCGGCCGGCTGTTCGACCGGCTAGAGGCGATGGGCGAGGCGGACGACACGCTGATCGTCCTCACCTCCGACAACGGCCCCGCCTCGCTGCCGCGCTACTACAAGGACGGCCGCACCGCGCCGGGCAGCGTGCAGCGCCTGCGCGGCCGCAAGTGGAGCAACTACGAAGGCGGCATCCGCCAGCCGCTGATCATGGCCTGGCCCAAACATATCCGCGCCGGGCTGCGCGACGATCGCAGCGTCGGGCACGGCGTCGATCTCTTGCCGACGCTCGCGGCGGTGGCGGGCGTGCAGGTCCCCGCCGGCGCCGACGGCGTCGATCTGTCGCCGGTGATGGCGGGCAAGCCGATGGCGTCGCGCCCGGCGCTGTTCTGGGCCTATGGCAAGGCGGGCAGGAAGCGCCCGCCCCAGCCCGCCCTCCCCCACGACCGCGCCCCCCTCTACGCAATGCGCACGGGCAAGTGGAAGTTGCTAGCCAACCCAAACCACACCGACATCCAGCTCTACGATCTCGATGCCGATCCGAACGAAACCACCGATCTCGCCGCGTGCCGGCCCAAGGTTCGCGCCCGGCTGATGGCACAGCTCGACGGCTGGATAGGGACGCTGCCGCAATGAACGCCACACGACGTCACGCACTCTGGCTGCTCGCCGGAGCCGCCGCCACCGCCGCGCTCGCCGGTGTTGCGCCGGGCGCCGCCCAGGCTTCGGCCAAGCGGCCCAACATCGTCGTCATCCTGATCGACGACATGGGCTTCTCCGACATCGGCTGTTACGGCAGCGAGATCCCGACGCCCAATATCGACGCGCTCGCCGCCGGCGGGCTGCGTTTCACCCAGTTCTACAATAATGCCCGGTGCAGCCCGTCGCGCGCTGCGCTCTTGACCGGAACCTATCCGCACCAGGCAGGGCTCGGCCATCTCGAGCCGGTCGACATACCGGGCGCGCAGGGGCTGCGCGGCCGCCTGCTCGATCGCGTGGTGACGATGGCGGAGGTGCTGCGGCCGGCAGGCTATCTCACCGCGATGGCGGGCAAATGGCACCTCGGCATGTCGAAGGGTGTCGGGCCGGTGCAGCGCGGCTTCGACCGCTCCTTCGCGTCGCCGGTGGGCGAGCTTTACTACCGCAACCAGCCGCAGCGCGCCGCCCGGAAGGTGGTGATCGACGGCCGCGACGTTCCGGCGAGCTCGGACGAACTTGGCAAGGGCGACTGGTATTCGTCCGACCTGTTCGTCGACTGGGGAACGAAGTTCATCGAAGAGGCGCGGGCGAAGGACAAGCCCTTCTTCCTCTACCTGCCGTTCGTCGCCGCGCATTTTCCCGTCATGGCGCCGCCCGAAGACGTCGCGAAGTTTCGCGGCAAATATATGGAAGGGTGGGATACGCTCCGCGCGCGCCGTTTGGAAAAGCAGCGCCAGATCGGCCTGCTCGGCGATGAGGTCACCCTGCCGCCCCGGCTGCCCAACACCTATGATTGGGACAAGCTATCGGCGGACGATCGCGACCGGTTCGACGGGATCATGGCGACCTATGCCGCCAACATCGCGCGGGTGGACAAGGCCGTCGGCGATCTCGTCGCGCGATTGAAGGCCAACGGCACCTATGACGACACGCTGATCCTGTTCATGGCGGACAATGGCGGCAACGCCGAAAGCGGTCCCGACGGGCGTTCGCTCGGCGACGGGCCGCTGGGCAGCGCGACTTCGCGCATCTTCGTCGGGATGAACTGGGCGACGCTGTCGAACACCCCGTTCCAATATTTCAAGCATCACACGCAGGAAGGCGGCATCGCCACGCCGCTGATCGCGCACTGGCCGCGGGGCATCGATGCGGCGCGGAACGGCGGCTTCGTGCGCGAGCCCGGCCATCTGGTCGATATCATGGCGACGGTCGTCGATGTCTCGGGCGCGCGCTATCCGGCGGAGGCGAAGGGCAAGGCGATCGTGCCGATGCAAGGCGTCAGCCTGGCACCCGCGTTCCATGGCGACGCGATCACGCGGGGCAAGCCCATATTCTTCGAACATGAAGGCAATCGCGCGGTCCGCGACGGCCGCTGGAAGCTCGTCTCGCCGTTCAACAGGCCGTGGGAACTCTACGACATGCAGGTCGATCGCAGCGAGACGCGCAATCTCGCTGCGAGCAATCCCGAACAGGTCGGCCGGATGGCGGCCCAATGGGACGCGTGGGCGGCGGCGAGCTTCGTCGACCGGTGGCGAGAAAGCTACAACGGTCCCAAAGGCCAGCGCCAGAACTGGGGCGGCGGCGAGACGCCCGAACGCCCGGAGGCGATGGACGTGATGACGCCCGAACTCGAACGCACGCTCAAGCGCTGACCTGCAAGAACAGACACGAACAAGGGATAAGACATGGCACGGCTTCACATGCTCGCGGCGGCGCTGCTGCTCGGAACGGTATCACCCGCGGCGGCGATCGCGCAGACCCCGGGCTTACCCCCCGCGAAGCCCGCCAACCCCGCGGCCGGCACCGCCGGCTTTACCGATCCGACGACGGTGCAGCAGGGCGGCCCCGCCTATGTCGGCCCGATCATGAGCCCGTGGGGCGAAAAGGTGACACCGGAGAACGCCTGGCGCGGCTATCCGCGCCCGCAGATGGCGCGCAAAGAATGGCTCAATCTGAACGGCCATTGGGATTACGCCATCACCCCGGCGACCGCGGCGGGCGCGCCCGCCGCGATGGACGGCAAGATCCTGGTCCCCTTCGCGGTCGAATCGAAGCTGTCGGGCGTCGCGCGCAAGCTGCTGCCCAATGACCGGCTATGGTATCGCCGCAGCTTCACGCTTCCCGCCAACTGGCCGGGCAAGCGCACCTTGCTGCATTTCGGCGCGGTCGATTTCGAATCCTTCGTCTGGATCAACGGCGTGCTGATCGGCAGCCACAAGGGCGGATCGGACCCGTTCAGCTTCGACGTCACGCCGCATCTGAAGCAGGGCGCGAACGAGATCGTCGTCAAGGTCGCCGATCCCACCTCGACGGGCGATCAGCCGCGCGGCAAGCAGACGCTCGAGCCGCGCGGCATCTGGTACACCGCGGTCAGCGGCATCTGGCAGACGGTGTGGCTGGAACCGGTGCCCGATCTGCATATCCAGGAGCTCCGCGCGACTCCCGACATCGACAAGGGCGTGGTCACCGTCGATGTCCTGCTCAACTCGGCGACGACGCCCGGCGATGCGGTGCGGCTGACCGCGCGCGCCGGCGATCGCACGGTGGCGACGGCGCTCGTCCGCGGCAATCGCCGCGCGACCCTGTCGATCCCCAAGCCGCGGCTGTGGTCGCCCGATGATCCCTTCCTCTACGATCTGACCGCGGAGCTGGTGAAGGTCGACACGCCCTGGATGGAGCTGCCGCCGCGCGACCAGCCGCAGCCCATGACACAGGCAGAGGCCGAGGCCTACGCCAAGGCGCGTGTCGCCGAAGGCGGGCGCGACCGCGTCGAGAGCTATTTCGGCATGCGCAAGATCTCGACCGGCAAGCATCCGCGCACCGGCCGGCCGGCGATCTTCCTCAACAACAAGCCGATCTTCCAGAACGGCACGCTCGATCAGGGCTGGTGGCCCGAAAGCCTGCTCACCCCGCCCTCCGCGGAAGCCGCGCGCTACGACATGGAATGGCTCAAGAGCGCTGGCTTCAACATGCTGCGCAAGCACATCAAGGTCGAGCCGGCGCAATATTATCACGACGCGGATCGCCTCGGCATGCTGATCTGGCAGGACATGCCCTCGGGCGCGTTGGGCGACCAGGCGGTGCGCCGGCCCAGCGATCGCGAGGCGACGATGTCCTCCGAAGCGATGTCGCAATACCAGCTTGAACTGTCGCGCGTGATCGGCGCGCTCCGGCATTTCCCTTCGATCGTTATGTGGGTCACCAACAACGAAGGCTGGGGCCAGTATGACGCCAACGCCGTCGGCGGCCTCGCCAAGGCGATGGACCCGAGCCGCCTGGTCAATTCGGCGAGCGGCTGGTTCGATCGTCCCGGCATCATCTCCGACGTCTACGACATCCACACCTATCACGAGGTGCCGGTCGCGCCCGAGCCGCATGGCGACAGGCCGCTGGTGACCGGCGAATATGGCGGCGTCGGCCTGCCCGTGCCGGGGCATCTGTGGTTCACCGATCGCGATGCGCGCATCTACCAGTTCGCCAAGGACCCCGCCGACTATCGCGCCCGCTACAAGCGCAAGTTCGACGAGATCATCCGCCAGGCGAAGGAAATCGGATTGAGCGCCGCGGTCTATACGGAAACCAGCGACGTCGAAGGCGAGCTCAACGGCCTGCTCACCTATGATCGCAAGGTCGCCAAGATCCCGCCCGCAGACCTCAGGGAGATGGCCGCACCGCTGTTCGAACAGCCGTGAGGCGCCATGACATCATTGTCTGATGCCTGCCGATCGAAGTAGCACCCTGCGCCAACGGTAGATCGTTGGTCGGGAGAACCGGATGTCCGCGCGTGATCGAAGATTGGTTACGCGCTTGAGGCATCGGGAACGCTTGGCGGAGCTCCTCATCGGCGCGCTGCTGGCGCTGACGTTCTTCAATGCCTGGATGCATTGGGAAGTCCTCGCTCCCGGGAATGTCGGATGGCTGCTCGACGGCAATGATCGCGGCATCACGCTGATCGGGCTGGCCGCCTATCTGAGCGGCCAGCCGGTCTGGCCATCGCTGCACAATTCATTGTTGATGGCGCCCGAAGGCATCCCGGTCGCCTTTACCGACAGCAATCCTCTGGCGGCGCTCCTGCTTCAACCTTTCGCCACCTGGCTGCCGGTGGATGTTCAGTTCATCGGCATCTGGCTCCTGCTCTGCGCTGTCCTGCAGCTTCTCTTCGCCTGGCTCCTGCTGCGCCCCTATGCGCCGGGCCCGGTGAGCGCGATGGCAGGGGCCTGCCTGCTCGCCTTCATGCCGGCGCTGATCAACCGGCCGGGGCACGTCAACCTGTGCGCCCATTGGCTCATCCTCTGGGTGCTGTGGACCTACCTCGATGCGAAGCGGAGCCGTCAGCCGCAGCATTGGATCGCGATCCTCGGCTTGAGCGTGCTGATCCATCCTTACCTGCTCGTCTTGACGGCCGCCTTCTGGGGCTCGGCGGTGCTGCGTGCGATGGCGACCGAGAAGGATCGGGCGTCCGTTGCGGCCAGGGCAGCCATTGTCGCCGGGACGATTACGGCGATCGTCGTCTGGGCCGGGCTGCTCACGCCAGCGATTCCGACGCTCGGCTACGGCGTGTTCGGGATGCCGCTCGATGCGCTGTGGAATGTCGGCAAAGAGGGATATTCGGCCCTGCTGCCGCCGCCTCCGCCTGCACCCGGCGTCAATGATTTCGAAGGACTGAACTATCTGGGCGCGGGCTTGCTTGCGCTGTTGGTCGCCATGCCGGCGCTGCTCATCATCGAGCGGCGGTCCGGCCAGGACGGGATTGAGAGCCTCAGGCCGCTGCTATGGCTGATCCCCGCCTTCGTCGTGCTTACGACGGTTGCAATCGGGCCAATGGTCGTCTGGCGCGGCCAGATTGTCGACGTCATCGACATACCCGAACGGCTGCGGGCCGCGCTCGACCCGGTGCGCGCGGCGGGAAGGCTGTTCTGGCCCGTCGGTTACACCATCGCCTTCGCGGCGATCGTGGTGACGTGCCGCTCGCGCGCGGCGCCGTTCCTGCTGGCCGGCGCGCTGGCGCTTCAGGCGATCGACCTCAAGCCGATGCTTGAAAGCGTGCGGGAACAGTCGGCCAATGCCCTGGATCGGCGGACCTACCATCGCACGCTCGATCCGCGTTGGAAGACGCTGATCGACCGGGCGACGGACATACAGTTCGAGCCCGCGGCGATCTACATGGATTTGGGCCTTCAGGAAGAGATCGCCTGGCGCGCGATCACGGCATGCCGGCCGGTTCCGCTCCGCTTCTTCACCGTCTCGCGTGAGATGGAGCCGATCCGGCGGAGGCTGGAAGCCGATGCCGCCCAGCTGCGCGCAGGACATCCCGCGCCGGATCGTCTCTACATCTTTCTCCAGGGCAAAGTTCCGCCGCCGCTCACGGCGCGCGCGATGATCATCGACGGAGTCGCGGTCATCCCGCCGCTCAAGCCGCGACCACCGCCAGACTGCGCCCGCCCGAACTGAGGCGCCCCCAATCGCATCAACGCCGGCTCATCGAATAGGGCCGGTCGGCCTGCGCCACGGCCCATGTCCGGTTCGGCTGCGCCTGCATCTCGAAACGAAGCTCGCCGCCGGCCATGATCTCTTCGTGCCGCAGATAGCTGCGCGTCAACGGACGGCCGTTCAGCAGCACCCGGCCGACATAAGGCCGGTCCTCTCCGACATTCGCCGCGATCGTGAAGCGCTTGCCGTTCGGCAGGTTCAGCGTCGCCCGTTCCACGAACGGCCGACCGATGACATATTCCAGGCTCCCCGGCGTGACGGGGTAGAAGCCGAGCGCGGTGAACATCAGCCAGGCCGACATCTGGCCCAGGTCGTCGTTACCCGACAGGCCGTCGGGCGTCGGCTTGTACTGGCTGTCGACGATCTGCTTCAGCCGCTCCTGCGTCCGCCATGGCGCGCCCGCATAGTTGTAGAGATAGGCGACGTGGTGGCTCGGCTCGTTGCCGTGGATATATTGGCCGATCAGCCCGGCGATGTCCTCTGCATGGCTGTAGTCGATGCCCGACATGTCGAATTCGAACATCTCGTCGAGCTTCTTCACCACCGCCGCGTCGCCGCCCATCACGTCGAACAGCGCCGCCTGATCGTGGGGGACGAACCAGCTATATTGCCAGGCGTTGCCCTCGGTATAGTCGGAGCCGTAGTTGATCGCGGTGGGATCGAACGGCACGCGGAAGCCGCCGTCGCTCTTGCGGGCGCGCAGGAAGCCGGTCTTGGCGTCGAAGCTGTTGCGCCAGTTGCCCGCGCGCTTGGAAAAGGCCGCGGCGATATCCTTGCGACCCATCGCCTCGGCCATGCGCGCGATGGTCCAGTCGTCATAGGCGTATTCGACCGTCTTCGACGCCGCTTCCGGCTCGCGGTCGATCGCGACATAGCCCAGCTTCATATAGTCGCCCAGGCCGCCATAGGGCGCATAGGTGGCGCTCGCGACCATCGCCTCGAGCGCCTCGTTCGCGTCGAACCCGCCGATGCCCTTCAGATAGGCTTCGGCGATGACCGGAACCGCGTGGTAGCCGATCATCGTCCAGGTTTCCTGCCCCTGGAACTGCCAGACCGGGAGGATTCCGTGCGGGCTGGCCTTGCGGCTGGCGATGAGCGAGCGGACGAAGTCGCTGTTGGTCTTCTCCGGCTGGATCAGCGTCAGCAGCGGATGCTCGGCGCGGAAGGTGTCCCATAGCGAGAAGGTCGAGCGGAAGGTGAAGCCGTCGGCCCGGTGGACCGCATTGTCGGGACCGCGATAACGGCCGTCGGCGTCGCCCGCCACCGACGGCGCGAGCAGCGTGTGATACAGCGCCGTGTACAGATTCTTGCGCATCGGCGCGGGCGCTTCGATCTCGACTGCCGACAGCGCCTTCTCCCAGGCCGCTCTGGCGTTCGCCCGCACTGCGTCGAAGCCCCCCGCCTCACTCTCGAGGTTGGCGATCGCGCCAGCTTCGTCGACCGATGAGAGCGCGACCTTCACTTCGAGCGGCTCGTCCAGCTTGCCGAAGTCGAAACGCCCGACCAGCGCTCTGCCGGATCGTTCGGCCACGTTCTCGGTGCCGTGCCCCGGCGCCCGGAACCCCTTGTAGGCGACATCCTTTTCGGTGCTGATAAAGGCGTGATCCTTGAGTGGCGCCGAGAAGCGCATCGCGAAGAACAGCTTGCGCGCGGGCGCCCAGCCACGCGTCTCGCGCGAGCCGGTGATCGTGCCGTCCGGATGGAGCCGGAGCGAGGACCACAGGATCTTGCCCGGATAATTGTACAGCGAGCTGCGCAGATCGAGCACCAGATGCGCGGCCTTGCCTTTTGGGAAGCTATAGCGGTGCACGCCGATGCGCGTCCCCGCGGTCATCTCGGCGCGCACGCCCGGATCGCTCAGCGTGACCGCATAATAGCCCGGCTGCGCGATTTCGGTGTCGTGGCTGAAGCGCGACCGATAGCCGGAGCCCGGCTTCTTCGCGTCTCCCGGCTCGATCGGCACGGCGTCGCCGGCCACCGGCATCAGCAGGAAGTCGCCCAGGTCCGAATGGCCGGAACCCGAGAAATGCGTGTGCGAGAAGCCTTGGATCGTCGGGTCTTCGTACCGATAGCCCGCCGCATGGTCATAGCATTCGCGGATGACGCAGCTCGTATCGGTATCCGGGCTCAGCTGCACCATGCCAAATGGCGAGACCGCGCCGGGAAAGGTGTGCCCCTCCCCGCCCGTGCCGATGAACGGGTCGACATCGTCATACCCCTGGGCGACCAGCGGGGCGGCGAGGATGAGAGCGAGCGCGGCGGCGAAGCGGGGGCGGAACATGGCCATGATCATCGCCCGAACGCCCGGTCATGCAATGGTGAAAACTCGATCTGGCCGCTCGCGCTTTCGGCCGCGTTGGCGGCCAGCGCGATCGATCCGAGCGGCCCGGCCGAGACCCCGAGCAGCGGCGCGACGATGTAGTCGCCCGATTTCGGCAGGTCGAGATAGCCGTTGAGGCTGTCGATCAGCCTTGTCTCGATCCGCCCCAGCAGATGGGACTGCCCCGACACCACCCCGCCGCCGATCGCGATGCGGCGCGGACCGGTCGTGCAGACCAGCGCGTGACACATTGCCGCAAGCGCGTCGACGATCGGCGTCCAGACCGGATCGTCGGGGGGAACGTCGCGCACCGCGCGCCCGCCAAGCCGCTCCACCAGCGCGGTGCCGGAGGCGAGGCCCTCGACGCAATCCTCATGGAAGCCGCACACGCTTTGGTGTGTGTCGCCCACCGTTCGCGGCACGCGCAAATGGCCGATCTCGCTATGGCCGATCCCGCGCGTCGGACGCCCATGGACGATCAGGCCGACACCGACGCCGGTGCCGACGGTGACATAGGCGAAATCCTCCAGCCCGCGCCCGCAGCCCCAGCGAATCTCGGCGAGGGCAGCGCCGTTGACATCGGTGTCGAACGCGGTCGGCGCGTCGAACGGCGCCGACAGATGGTGCAGCACGTCGATGCCGGACCAGCCCGGCTTGTTGGTGCTGAGTATCTGGCCGTACCGGCTGGACGCGGCGTCCAACTCCAGCGGGCCGAACGATGCGACGCCGAGGGCGCGAAAGCCGCTCCCCGCCCGCCATTCCCGCAGGATCGCGACGATCGCCGGCAGCGTCTCGTCGGGCGTGGTCGTCGGAACCGTTCGCTGGTCGAGGATCGCGCCGGGACCGTGCGCAAGGGTGACGATGCATTTGGTGCCGCCCAGCTCGACGCCCGCAAGCGGCAAAAGCTGTCCGCGTCTGTCGGTCGATGCGACGCTCATTCGCCTGTCTCCGCCGGCCGGCCGAAGGACGGCGGACGGTCCGCCTTGGCCGATCCGAAGCGCGAGGGGCTCGCGCCCATCTCGAATTCCAGCTCGCCGCCCTGGGCCAGCGTGGCATGGCCGATCCAGTTGCGGGTCCACGGCTCTCCGTTCCAGCGGACCGACTGGACATAAGGCGCGTTCGGCCCGTTGCCGCGCGCACGCACGCGCAGCGTCCTGCCGCCGCCCAGGTCCATTTCGGCATCGTCGAACAGCGGCGATCCGAAGACATAGACCGCGCTCACCGGATCGACCGGGTAAAAGCCCAATGCGGAGAGGACGAACCAGGCGCTCATCTGGCCGCAATCGTCGTTGCCGATCACCCCGTCCGGGGCGGCCTTGTACATCTCGGTGAGCAGCCGCCGCACCATCGCCTGCGTCTTATGCGGCGCGCCGGCATAGGCGTAGAGATAGGGCGCGTGCTGGTCGGGCTCATTGCCATGCGCATATTGCCCGACCAGCCCCGAGATGTCGGGCGGCGCGTTGTCGGGCAGCGTCGAGGGCGCGTTGAAGAAGGCGTCGAGCTTGTTCTCGAACGCCTTGTCGCCGCCGAACAGCTCGATCTGGCCGTAAATGTCGTGCTGGTTGAGGAAGGTCGTCTGCCAGCCGTTCGCCTCGGTATAGTCGCGATGCTTCTTCGGATCATGGCCGATCTGGATCGGATCGTAAGGCGCCCACCATGTCCCGTCGGAGAATTTGGGCCGGGCGAAGCCGATCGAGGCGTCGAGGACATTGCGATAGTTCAGGCTGCGCTTGCGCAGCGTCTCCGCATCCTCCCCCGCGCCCGCCGCATCGGCGAGCACCGCCATCGCCCAGTCGTCATAGGCATATTCCTGGGTGCGGCTGACCGACTCCCACACCTTGTCGGCGGGAATGTAGCCGAGATCGTAATAGTAGCCGCGGCCAAGCGAGCTGTCGCTGTCCTTGAAGCTGCGGTCGAAGGCGCGGCGACGGATGTTGGGCCAGGCGGCGGCATAGTCCGCCTCGATCCCCTTCGCCTTGGCCTCGGCGAGCACCACCACCGAATGCCAGCCGATCATCGTGCCGGTCTCGACTCCCTGCAGCGGCCAGACCGGCGGGCCATAGGGGCTTTCCTGCGTCTGGCGGATGAGGTCGCGGGTGAATGTCGCCGAGCGCTCGGGCTGGACCAATGTCAGCAGCGGATGCAGCGCGCGATACGTGTCCCACAGCGAATAGGTGGAGAAGGCCAGCTCGCCCTCGGGCGCCTGGTGCACCTGCCGGTCGAGGCCCATGTAGCGGCCGTCGCGGTCGGTGAAGAGCGTCGGCGCGAGGAAGCAATGATAGAGCGCGCTCGCCATGATCGTGCGCTGGTCCTTGGTGCCGCCCCTGACGCGCACCAGGTTCAGCTCGCGCGCCCAGACGTCGCGCGCCGCCTTGCGCGCGCCGTCGAAGTCCCAGCCCGGCGCTTCGGCCGCGAGCGCCGCCTTGGCGCCTTCCAGCGCGACACCCGACAAGCCGGTCTTGATCAGGATCGGCTCGCCGCCGGCATCGTCGAAGAACAGTGCGACCTTCAGGCGCTTGCCGGCGATCTCGGTGGTGCCGTCCGCTGCCGGCGTGTCGCCGTCGCCGAAGAACTGGATGTGGTCGGGTTTGCGCGACAGCCGCATCGCGAAATGGATGTGCCGCCCCTTGGCCCAGCGGTTGACCTGGCGGTGGCCGGTCAGCGTGCCGTCGGCCTCCAGCGCCATCCTCGCCTGCTCAATCAGCTCGCCCTTGTCCCATGAATCGAGGATCATGTGCGCGAAGTCGATCAGGATATGCCCCGGCCCCTCCGGGAAGCGATAGCGGCTGATCCCGCATCGCTCGGTCACGGTCAGGTCGGCCTGCACCCCGGATTCGAGACCGACGCGGTAATAGCCGGGCTCGGCGAACTCGTCGGTGAAGCGCTGTCGATAGCCCTCATCGGGGCTGCCGAGCTTGCCCGGCACGAGCTCGAGCTTGCCGCGCGTCGGCACCACCAGCACGTCGAGCATGTCGCCGATGCCGGTTCCCGACAGATGCGTATGGCTGAACCCCATGATCGAGCCGTCGGTGCGGTGATAGCCCGAGCACGCGTCCCAACGGGCATTGTCGGTGTCGGGGCTCAATTGCGCCATGCCGAACGGCAGCGACGCGCCGGGAAAGGTGTGGCCGTGCCCGCCGGTGCCGACGAACAGGTCGGGCCTGCCCGCAACCGGCGGTTCGTCCCACAGGTCGTTCGGCCCGCATCCGGCGAGCGCGAGCATTCCGGCGCCGCCGAGCAAGCCGCGACGGTTGATACGCAGCACATCGTTCCGCATCGTCAGATCCGCCCCGCGATGATCGCCGGCTTGCGGCGTTCGAGGTCGAGGATCAGGTCGCCGAACAGGCCGTTCGCCCAGGCGAACCAGCTCCGCGTGAACTTCGCCGGATCGTCCTTGTGGAAGCTTTCGTGCATGAAGCCGGTGCCGCCATGCGTGGTCTTCAGCCATTTGAGGCACTGACGGATGGTGGCCTCGTCATCGCTCAGCAGCGCGCGGGTGATCAGCGACATCGGCCAGACCATGTCCATGCCGATATGCGGGCCGCCGATGCCCTCGGCCGCGGTCCCCTTGAAGAAATAGGGGTTGCGCTCGCTCCAGGCGAGCGCGGCGGTGCGGCGATAGAGCGGATCGTCGCGCTCGGCCGAACCCAGCAGCGGCAGCGCCGAAAGGCTGGGGACGTTGGCGTCGTCCATGAAGATCGCGTTGCCATAACCGTCGACCTCATAGGCCCAGACCTCGCCGCCCTTGCCGTCGGGCATCTTGCCATGGGCATTGAGCGCCGCCTCGACCTCGCCAGCCAGCGCTTCGCAATCGCGTGCGAAGGCGGAATCGTCGCGCGTGTCGCGCAGCACGGTCGCGAGCATCCGCAGGGCCGAGACCGCGAACAGGTTGGACGGGATCAGGAACGGGAATTTGCAGGCGTCGTCCGATGGGCGGAAGCCCGAATGGATCAGCCCCACCTTGCGCGTCGGCGCGCCGAAGCCGTCGAACATCAGGGTTTCGGTCGGCGACTTGTCGACGCGTTGGAAATGATAGGGCCCAGGCCCGTCCTTGCGCTGCTGCACCCTTAGCGTGTCGACCGCAACGCGCATCGCCTGCGCCCAGACATTGTCGAACGGCGCCTTGTCGCGCGTCTCGGTCCAATAGGCATGCGCGAGGCGCATCGTGTAGCAGAGCGAATCGATCTCCCATTTGCGCTCGGCGACGCCGGGGCGCATCTCGGTCAGGTCGTTGATGGCGGGCAGGTTCGATCTGGCCGACGGGTCCATCGTGTAGGCGTTGGCATAGGGATCGCTCAGGATGCAGCGCGCCTGGCGCTGGATCGCCCCGTGGAACAGCCGCCGGAGGTCCGCATCCTTGCCGGTCAGGTGGACATAGGTCTGGAGCTGCGCCGATGAATCGCGCAGCCACATCGCGTTGATGTCGCCGGTGATGACGAAGGTGTCGGGCTTGCCGCCGACCTCGCCGGTGAACACCGTGGTGTCGAGCGTGTTGGGGTAGCAATTCTCGAACAGCCAGGCGAGCTCGGGATCGCCGATCTTCGCCTTGACCCGCGCGATCTCCGCCTCGACGGCCTTGCTGGTGAAGCGCCGTTCGCCCTTGGGCGGCCGCTTGCTCACCTGCTGCGCGGCGAGTGCGGCGCCCGAAAGCGTGGCCGACAGGGCGAGCGCGCCCGCGCCCGACATCATATCGCGACGGCTGAGATTCATCGGATCAATTCCCCTTGGGTGCGCTCATCGAGAAGGGCGCGGCCGACTGGCCCGTGCCCCATTGCTTGTTGGGTTTCGGCCCCATGACGAAGGTGAGCGTGCCGCCCCGCTGCAGCGCCTCGCGGTCGAGCCAGGTCTTGTCGTGCGGCTGGCCGTTGAAGGTTACCGACTGGATGTAGACATTCTCCGGCCCGTTATTCTCGGCCTCGATGGTCAGCTGCTTGCCGCCTGGCATGGTCAGCTCGACTTGTCTGAACAGCGGGCTGCCGATCGCATATTGGCCGACCGCCGGCGTCACCGGATAGAAGCCGAGCGCGGAGAAGACGTACCAGGCCGAGGTCTGGCCGTTGTCCTCGTCGCCCGGATAGCCGTCGGGCGCGGAGGAGTAGAGCTTCTCCATGATGTTGCGCGCATGATACTGCGCCTTCCACGGCGCGCCGGCCCAGTCATAGAGATAGATCATGTGCTGGATCGGCTGGTTGCCATGGGCGTACTGACCCATGTTGACGATCTGCATCTCGCGGATCTCGTGGATCGTCTGGCCGTAATAGCTGTCGTCGAACAAAGGCGGCGTGGTGAAGATCGAATCGAGCCGGTCGACGAACGCCTTGTCGCCGCCCATCAGGTTGATCAGGCCCTGCACGTCCTGCATCACCGACCAGCTGTAATGCAGCGAATTGCCCTCGGTGAACGCATCACCCCATTTCAGCGGGTTGAACGGCGTCGCCCAGCTGCCGTCCTGGTTGCGCCCGCGCATCCAGCCGCTCTCAGCGTCGTACAGCTTGCGATAGTTCTGCGCCTGTGCGGCGTATTTCTTCGCGTCCTCGGTCTTGCCAAGCGCCGCCGCCAATCGCGACAGCGCGAAATCGGCGGTCGCATATTCCAGCGTGCGCGCCGCGCTCTCGTTGATGCCGACATTATAAGGGACGTAGCCGAGCCGGTTATAATATTCGACACCCTCGCGCCCGACGGCGGTCAGCACCCGGCCCCGGTCGTCGGTGGGCCGGCCCTCGGAGGTGGTCGCGTTCTTGACCATCGCCTCGTACAGTGTCTCGACGTCGAAGCCGCGGACGCCGTTCAGATAGGTGTCCGCGATGATGATCGCGGAGTTCGATCCGATCATCACGTTGCGGTGGCCGGGGCTCGCCCATTCGGGCAGCCAGCCCGATTGCTTGTAGGTGTTGACCAGCCCCTGCATCACCTTGCTGTCGAACTCGGGATACATCAGCGCGAAGAAGGGGAAGACCGCGCGCCAGGTGTCCCAGAAGCCGTTGTCGGTGTAGAGATAGCCCTCGTGCACCTTGCCGTCATACGGGCTGTAGTGCACCGTCTTGCCCGCCGCGGTGATCTCATGCAGCGGCCGCGGGAACAGCAGCATCCGGTAGAGCGCCGAATAGAAGGTGCGGCGGTTGTCGATGTCGGGATCGGTCACGCGGATGCGCGACAGCTCCTTCTCCCATTCGGCGCGCGCCTTGGCTTCGGTCTGGGCGAAGCTGTCCTTGCCGACCTCGCTCTCCAGATTGCGCACCGCCTGCTCGGGGCTGATGAACGAGGATGCGACCTTGACGCCGACCTGCTCGCCCTTCTTGGTCTTGAAGCTGACCACCGCGCCGACATGCGCGCCCTCGCTCTTCAGCGCGTCGTGCAGCTGCCAGTTCTCGTCCCAGGTGCGGGTTACGGTGAAGGGACGATCGAACTGAAGGACGAAATAGTTGTGGAAATTGTCCGGCACGCCGCCGCTGTTGTTGCGGGCATAGCCGGTGATCCGCCGCTTCTTCGGGTCGATCGTCACCATCGAGCCTTCGTTATAGGCGTCGAGGACGATGTGCGCGTCGTCGCTTTCGGGGAAGGTGAAGCGGAACTGCGCGGCGCGGCTGGTGGGGACGACCTCCGCCGTCACGTCATGATCGGCGAGATAGACCTTGTACTTGTAGGGGCGGCTTTCCTCGGCCTTGTGGCTGTACCAGGATGCGCGCTCCTCCTGCTTGATGCGCAGCGGCCCCGTCACCGCCATCAGCTCGAAGGCGGCATAGTCGTTCATCCAGGGGCTCGGCTGGTGGGTCTGCTTGATCCCGCTGATCTTGTAGGCGTCGTAGGTATAGCCCCAGCCGTTGCCCATCTTGCCCGTGACGGGGGTCCAGAAGTTCATGCCCCAGGGCACGGCGACCGCGGGATAGGTGTTGCCGTAGGACAGCGCGAATTCGGAATCGGTCCCCATCAGCGGATTGACCAGATCGACCAGCGCTTCCGGGGCGGCTTGCTGCGCAAGCGCCGCGCCGGCCAGCGGCGCGGGCAGCACGAGGCTGGCCGCAAGAAGCGCCGTCATCGCTCCGCGCAATGTCGTGGTCAGGCCGTTCCTCACAGTCTCTCTCCCCTTTTGTCCGCCGCGCGCACGATCACGAACCGCCCAGCGGGCGCGGCTTCACGCCCTCGTTGGTCATCACCACCGGCCGGATCGTGCCGTCCTTGTTGAAGATCATACGGTCGATCGCGATCTGCCGGTGCTCGCCCCTGTCGGTGTCGAGCGGGCGGCGGTGATAGGCGATATACCATTCGTCGGTGCCCGGCACGTTGACCACCGAATGATGGCCCGCGCCGCGCGCGATGCTGAAATCCTGCTTCAGGATGACGCCCTTGGGCGTGAACGGCCCGACCGGGCTCGGCCCCATCGCATAGGCGACACGGTAATCGGGGCCGGTCCAGCCGCCCTCCGACCACATCAGATAATAGACGCCGCCCCGCTCGACCATGAACGAGCCTTCGACATAGCCGGGCGGGGTGATCTCCTTGAATATCGTGCCGTCCTCGAACGGCTCGATCGAGGTCAGGTCATCGCCCAGCCGCACCACGTTGCAGTGCTTCCAGCCGCCATAATAGAGGTAATGCTGGCCGTCCTTATCGCGGAACACGAACTGGTCGATCGGCTGCGCGCCGTTGTGGAACTGGCTGATCAGCGGCTTGCCGATCGCGTCCTTGAACGGCCCCGCGGGGTTGTCGGCGACCGCGACGCCGATGCCGCCGAGCTGGTCGTTCGACTGAATGTCGTTCGCGCCGAAGAAGAGGTAATATTTGCCGTCCTTCTCGATCGCCGACGGCGCCCAGACGGCATAGGCCGCCCAATCGACATTCTCGACGTCGAGCACATGGCGGTGCTTGGTCCAGTTGACGAGGTCGGGCGAGGAGAAGGCGTTGAAGAAGGTCTGGATGGCGTAGGACGGGCGCACCATCTGCTGCTTGCGCAGTTCCTGCTGCTTTTCCGAGAAACGCTTCGACACGTCGGGCGTGTCGGTGTGGTCCGAATAGGTCGGGTAGATCCAGTAGCGGTCGCCGAACACGCGGATCTCGGGATCGGCGTACCAGCCGGGAACGATCGGATTCTGCGCAAGCGCCGCGCCGGGCATGGCGAGCATCGATCCGGCGAATAACGTCAGCAGCAGCCTTCTCATCCCGATCCCTTTCGTCCAGCCCCATGGGCGCCGCTTATCGAGCGGCGGATCGCCCGGAGGCAAGCGATCGGCAAGAAAAGACGGGGTGGTCCCTGGGGGAGATGGGGAGAGGACCACCCCGGACACGTCAGCGGAAACGCGACGCGTCAGAAGTTGTAGGTGATGCCGACATAGGCGCGCCGGCCGAAATAATTGCTGCGCACGAACCGGTCGTCGGTGTCGTTGCCCAGATGCTGGCGCTCCACCGATTTGGTCAGGTTGATGACCGACGCGTTGAGCAACAGCCCTTCCATCAGCTCGTACGATGCGTTGATGTCGACCTGCTCATAGGGGGCGTCGTAGACGTTCAGGCCCGAGGAGAGGCCCTGCACCTGCTCGCCGCGGCGGTTGTACGACGCGCGCAGCAGCATCCGGTCGTTCTCGTAGAACACCGATGCGTTGATCTGCGTCTTGGCGCTGCCGACCAGCGGCGATTCGCCGACATCTTGCCCTTCGAGCGTGATGACCGCGGTCGATGTGTCGTTATAGGTGAAATTCACCTGCGCGCCGAGCCCGAAGTCCAGCGTGTGCTGGGCATAAAGCTCGATACCCTGCGACACCGCGTTCGAACCGTTGGCGATGGTCGAATAGGGCTGGATCAGCACCTGCTCGCCATTCACTTCGCGGGTCACGTCGATCACCAGCGGCACGACGAAATCGGACACGTCCTTGCGGAACAATGTCGCACCGATCACCGAGCCGCGCTTGAAATACCATTCGAGGCCCAGATCATATTGCCAGGCGGAGAATGGCAGCAGCTCGGCGTTGCCGCCGCTGCCCGACCAGCCCGGGAACTCGCCGAACTGGTCACGGTCGAAGGCATAGGCGTCCGACCGGAAAGTCAGCGAACGCTGTCTTCCGAGATCGTTGATGGACGGACGGGCGATCACCTTGGCGACGGCACCGCGGATCAGCAGATTGTCGGTAATCTCGTACGACGCGTTCAAGCTGGGAAGCCAGTCGGTATAGGTCTTCGACTGATCGGCTCGCGTGTTGACGATCGTCTCGCGCTGATCGAGCGGCAGCACGAGGCAGTTGCCGTCAGGTCCGATCGGCGGCGGCAAAAACGGATCGCCATTAGTGTTCACGCAATAGTCGTTCAAATATTGCAGCCGATCCGAGGTGTTGCCCGACTGCCGCGTATTGGCGACGCGCAGACCGACATTGCCGCGGAAACGGTCTGTTGCGAAATTGAGCTGGGCATAACCGGCCCAAACCCGCTCGCCGATATCATAGACGAAATCCTCCTCATAGACTCGCACCGACGGTCCATAGGTGGTGTTGAGATAGTTCAGGTAATTCTCGAAATTGATCCCCGGAAAGACATTCGCGCTGACGCCGCCGACGACGTTGCCGATCGGTTCGTCATAGAAGAATTCCGGGCGCGCCACCGCACCTTCCGGCGTGTCCTGATAGCGCAACTCGGTCGCCGGATCGGCATACCAATCGCTGCGTCCGGTTTCGCGGCCAATGCTGAGGTCGCGCCATTTGACGCCGGCCTGGATCGATCGGAGGAAGCCGTCGAATTCCTGTGTCAGATCAAGCTGCGCATAGCGCTGTTCAATCTCGCTGTTGGTGAAACTTGAACCGGTTTGACCGACGTCGATCTGAGCGATGCCATTCTTGATGTTTTCCTGGATCTCGGGGGAGAATTCCATGTTGAGGTTGCCGCCGGTAAAATCCCATGCGCTGTAAAAGTTGCCGTTCTGCTCGGCTCCCGTCACCGTCAGACGCGGCTTCGAAGCCACATCAAAGCGCATCGACGGACCGCCGGTCGCCCTGGTCTTGCCGAACTTCAAAACGGCGCCAAAGCGATCACCCTCGTACTTAACCTCGGTTTCGAACGTATTGGAGACTTGTTTTTCCCGACTGTAGGTGCCGAACATTTGCGGTGTTTCCATCGTACACGGCGGGCTGGCGGCAAGGCACTCGGTTCCCGCAGCCGGCACCTCAAACTGTGCCGACTGAAAAATGGTGCCGCTGGGGTCGAAGGTCGCCCCTGTAAAGAAATTGCCGTAACCCCATTCAGGGATCTTCACGACGTTGCTTGTGAAATCGCTGCTATACTGAAAACGAAAGTAGTTAGAGGTGACGGTGACGTTCTCGAACGGTTTCATCTGCACCGTCGCTTGGATGCCGTACCGCTCGCGCTCCTGATTGAACACTTGGGCTTTCACCGTTTGCGGTGCCCAATATCCAGAATAATGAGTGTTAGCGCGGGTGGT
Organism: Sphingomonas gilva; assembly: GCF_003515075.1. Taxonomy (GTDB): domain Bacteria; phylum Pseudomonadota; class Alphaproteobacteria; order Sphingomonadales; family Sphingomonadaceae; genus Sphingomonas; species Sphingomonas gilva. The sequence goes on along the minus strand of NZ_QWLV01000001.1, from coordinate 879,664 downwards.
GACCCCTTCGCCGGGCCAATAGGAGATGGCGTCGTCGTTCGCGAACGGGTTGCCGTTGACGTCGGTCGCGGGCGTCAGGATGTTGCCATCCTCGTCGCGGTCGCTCCACCAGCGCCAGGTCTCGATTTCGCCGCGGATCTCGCGGTTGGAACGCTTCTGATAGACGCCGCCAACGAGAACGCCGAACGTCTCGGCCTCATTTTTCCACGACAGCTGCCCGCCGAATTGGGGGTCGAATTTCTCGGTCGTATCCGAATAGGTGCCCTCGGCGGAAACGAAACCCGACCATGCCGGAAGATCGAACGGCCGCCGGGTGTTGAGGATGATCGTGCCGCCGACGCCGCCTTCCTCAAGCCGCGCCTCGGGCGACTTGTACACCTCCGTGCTGGCGATGAAGTTGGACGGCAGCAGCACATAGTTGAACGAACGCTGCGGATCGCCGCTGTCCGCGCCGGCAATGAAGTTGCCGTTGAGCAGCGTCAGGGTTAGGCCGGACTGGAGGCCGCGGATACTCACCCTGCTGCCCTCGCCGCCGTCACGCGAGATGATGACGCCCGGCACGCGCTGCAGCGCGTCGGCGACGTTCTTGTCGGGGAACTTGCCGATATCCTCGGCGGTGATCACATCGACGAACGCGTCCGCCTCGCGCTTCTGCGCCAGGCTTTCCTCGATCGAGGCGCGGTAGCCGGTGACGATGATCTCGTCCTGCGCGGCGGGGGCCGCCGCCTGGTCCGCGGCCGCCGGCGGGGCTTCCTGCGCCGTCGCCGTCTGTGCCTGCGCCATGCCGGCGAAGCCGACGATCATGCTGGCCGACAGCATCAGCTCGCATGTGAGGCGTCCGCCTGCGGCGCGACGCGAAACCTGCATAAGGCTATTCATTTCAGACACTCCTCCCTCGTGCATGGGGAGCGCCCGCTCCCCTCCCTTGCAGATCCCCGCGACGTTTCTGGATCAGCCGCCGTCGTTGGCGGCCAGTCGCTTGTGGAACCTGTATTCAGAATAATAAAAACAAATTGTCAATTAAATTACGGCGCGACTTTGGCGCGGTTCGTCGCAACGCCCCGCCCAATGCGGGGGGGTTCTACCGATCGGCCTCCTTCTCCCAGAGCGGCGCGGCGATCTCGGCGAGCCGCTCGGCCGGCGCCTTGGCGCGCGCGCGGTCATAGGTCAGCAGCCCGTTGATCTCGCCCTCGACATCGCTCGTCTGGGTGTAGACCGAGGCGCTCAGGCCGTGCTCCTTCGCCTGGCGGATGACCTCGTCCATCTTGCGCTTGTAGCGCGCGATATAGTCAGCCTGGTCGGTCGCGGTCTGGTATCCCCAGTTGCGGTCGCCCGGCTGCCACAGATGCCCTTCGACCGGCAGGCCGATGCCGCCATATTCGCCGAGCACGATCGCGCGGTTGCTTTGCAGCGGCGGCCGCCGCGGCACGTCCTCATAGGTGTGGATGTCGAGCACGTCGGACACTTCGGGCGCGACGTCGAGCCAGCCGCTCGCCGCGTTGACCAGCCGGCTGGGGTCCATGCCGCGGACATAGTGCGCCAGGGTCGCGGCGTCGTACTGGCCCCAGCCCTCGTTGTTGACGACCCACATCACGATCGACGGGAAGGCGCGCAGGTCGCCGATCATGCGGGTCAGCTCGTCCTGATGCTGCGCCATCATGTCTGAAGACATCACCGCCTGGGATTGGCTGGTGCCGGTGACGAACTGGTCCTCGCCGCCGCCCGAGGGCATGTCCTGCCAGACCAGCACGCCCAGCCGGTCGGCGTCGTAATAATAGCGCGCGGGCTCGATCTTGATGTGCTTGCGGACCATGTTGAAGCCCGCCTTCTTCAGGAATTCGAGATCGTAGCGCATCGCCTCTTCGGAAGGCGGCGTATGCAGGCCGTCGGGCCACCAGCCCTGATCGAGCGTGCCGTGCTGGAAATAGGGCTTGTTGTTCAGGAGCAGCATCGGCTGGCCGGCGATGGCGCCGGGCCCGACCGAGATCTTGCGCATGCCGAAATAGGTCTCGACCCGGTCGCGCACAGCGCCCGTGACCTGCGCGGCGGCATAGGTCTCGCGCTCGCCCTCGGTGAAGCGCGCGTCATAGGCCTTGCGATCGCGCTCCTCGAGCCCCGCATAGGGATCGCGTACGGTCACCAGCTCGGCGACGAGGTCATAGAGATACGGGTCTTCCGGCGACCAGAGACGCGCATCGGGGATCGCGAGCGTCGTCTCTCGATTGGCGCGGATGATGGTGGAGGCGATCGTCTTGCCGCCCGACCGCGCGGTCAGCCGCACCGCATCGGTGTCGTTGGCCCAGCCGCTCAGCGCGACTTCGACCTTCAGCGTGCCGCGATCGATATCCGGCGTGGCGCGCACATCGGCGATGTGCAGCTTGGGCACCGGCTCCAGCCAGACGGTCTGCCAGATGCCGCTGACCGCGGTGTACCAGATGCCTTCGGGCTTCAGGATCTGCTTGCCGCGCGGCTGGCTGCCCGCGCTGGTCGGATCGGCGACCTGGACGACCAGCTCGTTCTCGCCCGCGCGGAGATAGTCGGTGATGTCGAAGCCGAAACTGTCGAACCCGCCCTTGTGCCCGCCGACCATCGCGCCGTTGACCCAGACATTGGCCTCGTAGTCGACCGCGCCGAAGTTGAGCATGACGTTCTGCCCGGCCCAGTCGGCCGGTACGGTGAAGCTGCGGCGATACCAGACCCGGTCCTCGGGATCGACGCGCCGCGCCACGCCCGACAGCCGCGATTCGACCGCGAAGGGCACCAGGATCTTGCCGTCCATCCGGGTGGGCCTGGCGACCGACGGCGCGGTGATCGCATAATCCCACAGGCCGTTCAGATTCCGCCACTTGGCGCGCTTCAGCTGCGGGCGGGGATAGCTGCGCCAGGCATTCTCGGGTGTGACCTTCTTGCCCCAGCTGGTCATCACCTCGCCGGTGAAGACCTTCTCGCCGCGGACGGGCGCGCTCTCCTGCGCCTGCGCGCCGCAAGCCGCCCAAAGGGCGCAAAGCATCGCCGCCAATATCCGCATGGTCATGCTCCCGTCCTTCCTGCCGCCGGCGACATCGAAGGCGGCGCGGCGTCCGGCGCGCTGCCCCAGGCGGGATTGGGCTTGGGCCCCATCACCAGCACCAGCTTCGCGCCGTCCTTGATGTCGTCATGGCTGAACCAGGGCTTGTTCCAGCTACGCCCGTTGAGCGTCGCCGACTGGATGTACATGTTCTTCGCCGAATTGTTCCGGGCGACGATCTCCAGTGTCTTGCCGTTCCCCAGCCGCATCTTCACCGTGTCGAAGATCGGGCTGCCGATGATGTAGTGCGGCGTCGAGGGATCGACCGGATAGAAGCCCATCGCGCTCAGCGCGTACCAGGACGAGGTCGCGCCCTGATCGTCCATGCCGGGATAGCCGTAGCCCGCCGCGTCGCTGCCGTAGAGCGTGTCGAGGATGCGGCGCACCAGACCTTGCGTCTTCCACGGCTGGCCGCTCCACGCATAGAGATAGGGCGCCTGCTGATCGGGCTGGTTGCCGTGGACATATTGGCCGATCATGCCGGTGCAGTCGCGGCAGATGCCCTTGGGATCGTAGGGCGTGCTGAAGAACCGATCGAGCTTGGCGTTGAACGCGGCGCGCCCGCCCATCAGGTTGATCAGCCCCTGCACGTCGTGCGGCACCAGCCACACCGTCGACCAGCCCGACGCCTCCTTCATCATGAAGTTGTAATAGGGCTCGCCGGGATCGAACGGCGATATCCACGTCCCGTCCTTGGTGCGGCCGCGCATGAACCCGGTCGAGCTGTCGAACACGTTGCGGTAGTTGCCGGCCCGCTTCAGGAACATCCGATAGTCGTCGTTTCTGCCCAGCCGCCGCGCCATCAGCGCCAGCGCATGATCGTCCCACGCATATTCCAGCGTCTTGTCTGCGCCGGCCTTGCCCCCCGCATAGGGCGGGCTCGGATTCCCCTCGGGGACGATGTCCGAAATCCAGCCCTTGGCGATATACTCGTCGAGATAATCGCGCGGTCCCTTGGTGTCGGTCGCGTTCTTGCGCAGATATTCGTAGGCGGCGGCGTAATCGAACGGGATGCCGCGCTCCATCGCGCCGAGATAGAGGAACACCGCATTGTCGCCGTGGAACGAGGTGTTCATGAACCCGCGCTCGCGCGCCATGTCGAGCTCGGATTGCATCACGTCGCGCGTCAGCTCCGGCTCCATCAGCTCGAGCAGCACGATCTGGTTGCGGCCGGTATCCCAGAAGGGCACCGGGCTGTAGCGATCATAGCCCGCGGTCTTCACCTCGCCGTTGCGGGTGGTGAACCGCCCGCCCTTTTCGGCGATCAGCCGCGGGCTGGCGAAGGACTGGAACAGCGTCGAATAGAACAGCCTGCGCTGCTTGGGCGTCCCGCCGGTCACCTCTACGCGGTCGAGCAGCTTGGCCCATTCGGCCCGCGCGGAATCGTGGACGCGCTTGAAATTCCAGCCCGGGTTCTCCGCGCGCAGGCGCTGCTCGGCCTCGGCATAGCTGTGGCCGTGGGCGATCTTCATCAGCACCTGCTCGCCCGCCTTCGTATGGAAGGTGACATAGCCGCCCGCATAATTGCCCGAGACGATCCGCCTGCCCGGCTCGACATCCTTGGTGCCGATGCCCCAGCCCTTGTCCTCCAGGTTCGCGCGGAAGGTGCCGTGCGCGGCGAAGGGCCTGGAGAATTCGGCGACGAAATAGGATCCGTCCGCGCCGCCCCGCTTCTCGGCGGAAAGCCCGCGCACGGTGCGGTCGCCGACGATCTCCACCTCGCCGCCCTCGCGCGGCAGGTTGACGATGACGTTCGCCCGCTCGGTTTCCGGGAAGGTGAACCGCATCATGCTGGTCCACTGCGTCGCGGTCAGCTCCACCTGGGTGCGAAAGGTGTCCAGATAGACCGAATAATAGCCCGGCGACGCCTTCTCGCGCGCCTTGTCGTAATAGGCCGGCGTGTAGGCGGGGGGCACCGTCCAGTCGCCGACCACCGGCATGATGATCGGCTTGGCGTTGCCGCCATAGGTGGCGCCGCCGCCGCCGGTGAAGCCGAACATCGTCGGATTGGGATAATGATAGGGCGCCGGAACGCCGTTGGGATAGGTGAGCTCGAGATTGACGTTGACCGGCGCCGCCTCGACCGAGCTGTGCGGCAGCCGCGCGCCCGGCGAGGTCTGGCCCGAATAGACCGGCTCGCCCGGCGGCGGCGCGTTGCCGATCAGCTCGGGCTTGTCGAGCGGCGCGGTGCCGACAAGGGGGTTGGCCAGGTCGACGGGCCGTTGGTCGGATCGCGCGCCGTTCTGGGCGACGCCCGGCGCGCCGGCCAGGCTGACGCCGGCGACGGCCAGGCCCAGCGTCCGCGTCCAATCCCGGATCGGCGACCTGCGGCTCGTCCGCGCATGGCCCTTCGTCATCAGCCCCTCCTTGTTCCGAAGGAGTCGGCAAACGCACGCCCCTCCGGCGCCGTGCGGATTTCCTCCGCTCCGGCTGTCGCCGCAGTTTCTCGATTAAATAAATCTATTTGTCAAATGAATGTTTGAGATGCGCAGATCATCGTGCGCTGCGCTGTCATAAGCGAGAGCTTCGAGAAGTTTCGCAGCCGAAGCGCTGCCTGAATCAGCTGAGCGAACGGCTCTCGGCGATCCGCCCCTGCGCCTTCCAGAGCGCGTTCGGCTTGGGCAGCAGGAAGTGGCTGAGCGGCAGGATCGCCGCGCCCACCGCCGGGGCGTCCTCGGCGAGCATTGCGCGCTTGATCGGCGCGAGCACTGGCGCGTTGAGCGCCCGCTCCCCCAGCAGCGCGCTCAGGCGGTCGGCCAGCCGATCGACATATTCGCCCGGCAGGCGGCCGCCGATCAGCACCGCGGCGGGATTGATCAGGCAGTTGATCGCCGTCAGCGGCTCGGCCAGCCGCTCGACCGCGTCGTCGATCCACGCGTCGACGATCGGCTCGATCCGCTCGTCGCGTCCGCCCGCCTCCAGCATATCGACGATGGTCAGCCCGGCCGCCTCGAGCGGGCGCGCAAGGCCGGACAAGGAAACAAAGTTCTGGATCTGGCTGCGCGCACCTCGCCCGTCGTCGCTCATCAGGAAGCCCAGTTCGCCGCTCCGCCGGTCCGCGCCCCGGAAATAGGCGCCGTCGATCACCAGGCCGCCGCCCAGTCCCGACGATATCAGGATATAGAAGAAGCTGGAGAATCCCTGGCCGAGGCCAAGCTGAAGCTCGCCCATGGCGGCCGCCGCGGCGTCGTTCTCCACGAACACCGGAAGGTTGAGCGGCTCCGCGAACAGCCGCGCGACGTCCGCCTTCTCCCATTCGGCATAGGCCGCTGGGCGCCCGGGCAGGTCGACCAAGCCCAGATCGTCGGGACGCGCGATCCCGACGCCGACCAGCTGCCCGACATCGACCTTCGCGCGCTTGATCAGCTTGTCGACCGAGCGCTGGTAGAAGGTCCTGATCTCGCCGGGCAGCGCGAACTCCACCTCGCGGGATACGCGCGCGACGGTCTGGCCGACGAAGTTCACCACGACCATCGTCACATGATCGCGGTCGATGTTGACGCCGATCGAATAGCGGGCGTTCGGGTTGATGACGAGCTTGGTCGGCGGCTGCCCGCGCCCGCCGCGCAGCCGCCCGGCCTCTTCGATCAGCCCTTCGGCAAGCAGCCTTTTGGTGATGTTGGCGATCGTCGCGGGCGTGAGGCCGGTGATATGCGCCAGATCCACCCGGGTCAGCGAACCGGTGACACGGATCGCATGAAGCGTGACGCGCTGGTTGTGATCGGCCGCCCGCTCCAGGTTGGTGCCGGAAAGGCCTATGCGGGCAGGCGAAGCGCCGGTCATCCTTTGTCCTCCACTCACGTCCTTGCGCTATATGCGGCTGCGGATCAAACCAATGAAACGAAACCATGAACACGCTCCTCGAAATCTGCGTCGATGATCCGATGGGGATCGAAGCGGCCGTCGCCGGCGGCGCGGATAGGATAGAGCTGTGCTCGGCGTTGGAGCTCGGCGGCCTCACGCCCTCCCCGGCCCTCCTCGAAAAGGCGCTGCGGACCGGTTGTCCGACGCACATGATGATCCGCCCGCGCGCGGGCGGCTTTGTCCTGTCGGAGGACGAGGCGGCGCTAATGGTCGAGGAGATCGGCCTCGCAGTCGGGCGGGGCGTCGCCGGAATCGTCGTGGGTGCGCTGCGTGCCCAGGGCGGGCTCGACGGCGAGGCGCTGGCGCGCTTCCGCGATGCCGCGCGCAATGCGACGATCATACTCCATCGCGCGATCGATCTATTGCCCGATCCCGTCGCGGCGGTGCGAGAGGCGGTTGCGCTCGGCTATGACGGCATCCTGAGCTCCGGCGGCGCGCCTTCCGCGATCGAGGGCATGGCGACGCTCGCCGCGATGGTCGAAACGGCCGGGGACCGGCTGTCGATCATCGCCGGCGCGGGCGTCACGCCCGACAATGTCGCGCGGCTCGTCGCGACCACCGGAGTGCGCGAGGTGCACGCGTCGGCGAGCCGCCCCGGCCCCGAGCCGGACGGCGCCACGCTGCGGCTCGGCTTCGCCAAAGGCCCGCGTCGCGCGACGGACGAGGCGATCGTGGCACAGCTGCGTGCAGCGCTTGCAGGAAGGACGATCGGGGATGAATGAAGCAATTTCGCGCCGCACTGCACTCACGCTCGGCGGGGCGACGCTGACGGCGGGTGCGACGAGGGCGGCGGCCGCCGACGATCCGGTCGCCGTGGTCTCCACTTGGGATTTCGGCAAGGCGGCGAACGCGGCCGCGCTCGTCCGTCTCCGGGCCGGCGACACGGCGCTCGACGCAGTCGAGGCTGGCGCCAGGGTGCCCGAAGCCGATCCGGCCAACCATTCCGTGGGCCTTGGCGGCTATCCCGATCGCGACGGCAACGTGACGCTCGACGCCATCATCATGGACGATCGTGGCAGCGTCGGCGCGGTCGCCGCGCTGGAGCATGTCGTCCACGCAATCTCGGTCGCGCGACTGGTGATGGAGAAGACGCCGCACACGCTGCTGGTCGGCGAGGGCGCCACCCGCTTCGCGCTCGATCAGGGCATGAGGCGCACCAGGCTGTTGACGCCCGATGCCGAGAAGGCGTGGCGCGAATGGCTCAGGACCGCGCGCTACCAGCCGGTCGCCAATGTCGAGAACCGGCTGCCCGCACCGCCCGGCTCGGCGCTCAACCACGACACGATCGGCATTCTCGCCCGCACGCTCGACGGGCATATGGCGGCCGCCTGCACCACCTCCGGCATGGCCTTCAAGATGCGCGGCCGGGTCGGCGATTCGCCGCAGGCGGGCAGCGGCCTTTTCATCGAGAGAGGCGTCGGGGCGGCGGCCGCGACCGGCGTCGGCGAGGAGGTGACGCGCATCGCCGGCACGGCCCGCGTGGTCGGCTCGATGCGCGCGGGCCTTTCGCCCCAGGCAGCATGCGAGGAGGCGGTCAGGCACATCGCCCGGCTGCGCGGCGAGGCGATCATGGGGTTGCAGGTCGGCTTCCTCGCGCTGGGCCATGACGGCCGCGTCGGCGCCTATGCGCTGCTGCCCGGCTTCACCTATGCGGTGACGCGTCATTCGGGCGCGGCGGAGATATTGCCTGCGGCAAGCCTGTTCACCCCGCCGGCTTAGGCGGTTCCATCCTCTGCCAACAGCCGCACGGCGGCGGCCGCGGCCAGCATGAACGCCGCGGCGATGACGAAGCCGAACACGGGATCGTCCGGATATAGGGCGCTGCCCAGCGCGCCCATCACCGTCGAGACGACCAGCTGCGGCAGCACGATGAAGATGTTGAACAGCCCCATATAGACGCCGAGCTTGTTGGGCGGCAGGCAGTTGCTGAGGATGGTATAGGGGATGGTGAGGATCGACGCCCACGCCATCCCGACGCCGATCATCGAAACGAGCAGCAGATCGGCGTCGCGGGTCAGCGCAAAGGAGACGAGCCCCAGCGCGCCCGCGATCAGGTTGATCGCGTGCAGCCGCCGCATTCCGATGCGGCGGGCGAGCGCGGGGATCGCGAACGCATAGACCGCGGCGACCGCGTTATAGGCGCCGAACAGCACCCCCACCCAGTTGGCCCCGTCATTATAGGCGGCCGATGCGACGTCGCTCGCGCCAAAATGGTGACGCGTCACCACCGGCGTCGCGTAGATCCACAGCACGAACAGCCCGAACCATGACAGGAAATGGACGATCGCCAGCCGCCGCATCGTCGCCGGCATGGTGTTGAGGTCGCTCAGGATGTGGTTGAGCAGCCGGTCCCGGCCAGCGGACAGGCGCAATCGGTTGATCATCTGGGCCAGGCCGAACGCCGCCATGCCGAAGCCCAGGATGTAGAGCGGCTGATCGAGACCGAGTGTCGCGACCGATGCGGCTATGGCCGCGCCTATGGCGATCCAGCCCGCCGCCTGCCGCCACCCCGGCGCGGCCTCCGCCGGCGGCGCTGCGTGGCCGGTCGCGTCGCCGAAGGCGCGCAGCGTGTCGGGCGGGAATTCGCGCGTCGTGACCACGGTCCACGCGATCGTCGCGACGAGCACCGCCGCGCCGCCGTAAAAGGCCCAGCGCACCGACGGCGGCGTCTCGCCCAGCGGCGCGGTGTTGGCAATGCCGAAGCCGTCGGTCAGGATCGCAGGGGCGCAGGCCGCCAAGACCGCGCCCGCGCCGATGAAGATCGTCTGGAACGCGTAGCCGCGGCTGCGCTGCCGGGGATCGAGCATGTCGCCGACAAAGGCGCGAAACGGCTCCATCGAGACGTTGATCGACGCGTCGAGGATCCACAGCAAGGCGGCCGCTACCCACAAGGCCTGCGCATGCGGCATCGCCACCAGCGCGAGCGCCGCCAATATCGCGCCCGCAAGGAAATACGGCCGTCTGCGCCCCAGACGTCCAAGCCAGGTGCGGTCGCTGAAATGACCGACCAGCGGCTGGACGATCAGTCCCGTCACCGGCGCCGCGATCCACAGGAAGGGCAACTCCTCGATGGTAGCGCCCAACGTCTGGAAGATGCGGCTGACATTCGCCCCCTGCAGCGCGAACGCCACCTGGATGCCGAAGAAGCCGAACGACAGGTTCCACATCCCTGCGAAACCGAGCAGCGGGCGAGTGGCCGCGCCCTCGTGCACGCTTGGCGCGGTCATTCGCCCCGCCCGCGCGCGCCGCGACGATAGTCGCGCGGGGCCATGCCGAAGCGTTCGTGGAACCGCTGGGTGAAGTGCGACGGACTGGAAAAGCCCAGGTCGTAGGCGATCTCGGACACCGGCCGGCGCGTGCCGACGATCCGCCGCGCGGCGACATGCAGCCGATAGGCGCGCGCGTAATCGGTGAAGTTCATTCCGAACACCTGCTTGAACCGGCGGGAGAAATAGGCGGGCGAAAGGCTGCACATCGTCGCCGCCGCGGGCAGCGGGATCGCCGCACCGGGATCGCGGCGCAGCCGGTCGAGCGCCGGCAGCAGGCGATCGACATCGGCGTCGGCATTGCCCGATTCGGAGCTGCGCGCCTCGGGCGCCTGGGCCACCGCGGTCAGCAGCAGTTCGACGAGGCGCCCGACCAGCGGACCCCGCGCGTCGGCTGCGGCGGCGTCCTGCAGCCACTCGGCGAGCATCGCCAGCCGCGCGAACTCTGACGCTTTCGGATGCGCGCAGAACGGCCGCGCCAGCCGGGCGCCTTCGGGCCGCACCGCGATCTGCTCGACGATATAGGGATCGACCTGCACCAGCCGCCATGACTTGGCGCCCGCATCGAGCGCAAAGTCGTGGTGCCGCATCGAAGGGACGAAGGCGATGCTGCCCGGATCGAGCCGATAGCGCTTGCCATCGGCGAAGAACCAGCCGTCGACCGCGTCGAACAGCACCAGCTCGCTCACGTCGTGGAAGTGGAGCAGCCGCCCGAGCGACGGCGAGGATGCCGGATGGGTCACCCGGTCGACCACGACCGATGCCCCGGGCGCCAGCTCCACCGGCTCGCAAATTGGTCGTGCCGCCATGACAAGAGAGTGATAGTATTTCGCGCAAGGGGCAAGCGGGGGCGTCGCTTCGAAGTCGCCGTGCCCCGATCGAACGCGCGGCAAATGCGCGCCTAGCCTCCCATCCAGGTCAACATCTCGACAGTTTTTGGCGGGCCGGACGACAGCCGCGCCTGATGCGCGCGGCCGGGCGAGGGTCTAGCTTTCGCGGCAAGAGGTCGGCCGTCGTAGCGGCCGCGCCCGCGTGGAGTAGTCCGGACATGACAATCGACATCGACCGCCCCTATCCGGTGACGCCGGGCCAGGTCGCCGCCTTCCGGCGCGACGGCTTCATCCGCCTGAAGCATGTCTTCAACGCCGAGGAGCTGCGCCATTACGGCGAGGAGATCACGCGGCTCACCATTGCGCTCAACACCCAGACCGTGCCCCTCGAAGAGCGGTCGACATACGACAAGGCGTTCCTGCAGATCATGAACCTGTGGGAACAGGGCGGGCTTGCGCGCGAATTCGTCTTCGGCAAGCGGCTGGCGGGGATCGCCGCCGCGCTGCTCGAGATCGACGGCGTCCGGCTGTATCACGATCAGTCGCTCTACAAGGAGCCCGCCGGCGGCATCACCCCGGCGCATGCCGACCAATATTACTGGCCGGTCTCCAGCGATCGCACGGTCACCGCCTGGGTTCCGCTGCAGGCGGTGCCGCAGGACATGGGGCCCCTCGCCTTCTTCGCCGGCAGCCAGACGGTCGAGTTCGGGCGCGATCTGGGCATTTCGGACGAAAGCGAGCGCGCGATCACCGAAGACATGCAGCGCCAGGGTTTCCCTATCGTCGACGCGCCGTTCGATCTCGGCGAGGTCAGCTTCCACCTCGGCTGGACCTTCCACCGCGCCGGCGCCAACCGCTCCGTCCGTCCGCGATCGGTGATGACGGTGATCTACATGGATCGCGACATGCGGCTGAAGGCGCCGACCAACGAGATGCAGCAGGCCGATTGGGAGCGCTGGTGCCCTGGCGCGGAAGTGGGCGCGATCATCGACACCCCCAAAAACCCCGTCCTCTACGAGCGCGGCGCGTGAACGCCGGCGCCGTGCACGGTCCGGCGGCAATCGCCAACGGCGCGGGCGGCTTCGTGATCGACACGATCGAGGTTGCCGCACCGATGCCGGGCGAGGTGCGGGTTCGGCTGGCGGCCGCGGGGCTTTGCCATACCGACTATGCCTCGCTCAAATGGCCGGGCCCGCTGGTGATGGGGCATGAGGGCGCCGGGCATATCGAGGCGGTCGGCGAAGGCGTGACGCATCTGACGCGCGGCATGGCGGTGCTGCTCAACTGGGCGATTCCGTGCGGGGCGTGCCCGCAATGCGGGCGCGGAGAGGATTCGCTGTGCGATCGCACGCACGAAACCGATCCGGCGCGCTTCGGCACCAGCCGCGTACATCGCGGCGCAACGCGCTGGCAGGGCGCGGCGATCGATCGCTCCTTCCATCTGGGGACCTTCGCGAAATACACGCTCGTTCGCGCGGAGGCGGTGACGCCGCTTCCCGGCTGGTTTCCTCCGGAACAGGCGTGCGTGCTCGGCTGCGCGGTGATGACCGGGATCGGCTCCGCGATCAACGTCGCTAGGGTCGCGCCCGGAGATAGCGTCGCGGTGATCGGCTGCGGCGGCGTCGGCCTCAACGTGGTGCGCGGCGCGGCGATCGCGGGCGCCGGCCGGATCATCGCGATCGATCGAAACCGGCAGGGCCTCGATCGCGCCGCGAGCATGGGCGCCACCGACCTGCTGCTTGTCGACGACGCGGACGATGGCGGCGCGGCGCTCACCGAACGCGTGCGCGCGCTGACCGATCGTCAGGGCGTCGATCACGCGTTCGAGGCGACCGGCGTCGCCGCGCTCGCCTTTCTGCCGCTGCGGCTCGCGCGCAACGGCGGCAATGCGCTGCAGGTCAGCGGCGCGCACGGACAGGTCGAAGTGGCAATGACCGATTTGTTCTGGAACAAGCGCTACGTCACGCCGCTCTACGGCGGATGCGTTCCCGCGCGGGACTTTCCCCGCCTGTTCGACTGGGTCGAGCAGGGCGAGATCGATTTGGGCGCGCTGATCTCCCGCGAATATTCCCTGGACTGCCTCGACGATGCCATTGGCGACATGCTCGCCGGCCGCACCGCCAAGGGCGTCATCCGGATCGGCTGATGGCGGGCTTTCGCACCATCGAGCTGTCGGACCCCGGGATCTCGGCGGAAGGCCTGCGCTTCGTCACGGTCAAGAGCGCGGCGCTCGGCGCGCGCGCCGATCTCTGCATCTGGGTCGCGCCGGGTGCGGAGCCGGGAAGCGCCGCGCCGCTGATCGTCCTGATGCACGGCGTCTATGGCTCGCATTGGGCGTGGGCGCTCAAGGGCGGCGCGCATCTCTGCGCTGCGCGGCTGGTGGCCGAAGGCGCGCTGCCGCCGGTGGTGCTCGCCATGCCGTCAGACGGATTGTGGGGCGATGGATCGGGCTATGTCCCGCACCAGGATCGCGATTTCGAACGCTGGATCATCGACGAGGTGCCGCTGGCCGCCGCCGAGGCGACGCACGTCTGCGATCCGCGATCGCCGCTGCTGCTCGCCGGGCTCAGCATGGGCGGTTTCGCGGCGCTCCGCCTCGCGGGGAAATATCCCGGCCGGATAACCGCCGCCGCCGCGCATTCGGCCGTGACCCGCGCGGCAGCACTCGACCCGCTGATCGCCGAGAGCCGCGAGCACTGGAGCATGCGGCCAGAGGATGTCAGCGTCGAGGTGGCGCTGACCGCCGCGCCGAAGCCCCTCCCGCCGCTGCGCTTCGATTGCGGCCGCGACGACCCCTTCCTGCCAGACAATCGCGCGCTGCACCTGGCGCTCGACCACGCCGGGATTCCGCACCGCTACCGCGAGGCCGAGGGCGGGCACGATTGGACCTATTGGTCGCGCGAGATCGAACGGACGCTCCGCTTCTTCGGACGCGTGCTCGCCGATACCACAGAAGGAAAACAGGGAGAGGATCGATGAAGACGATGCGGATGCTGCTACTGGGCGCCTGTCTCGCGGCGCTCACGCCCGCCGCCCACGCCGCGCCGGCCGTCCAGGCCCAACGCGCCCAAACCGGCTCGGAGGTGTTCTATCACATCTTCATGCGCAGCTTTCGCGATTCGGACGGGGATCGCGACGGCGACCTCAGGGGGTTGACCGAAAAGCTCGATTACCTCGTCTCGCTGGGCGTCACCTCGATCCTCTTGACCCCGCTCCAGCCCTCGCCCTTCTACCATAATTATTTCGCCACCGATTTCCGCGCGATCGATCCCGATTTCGGCACGATGGAGGAGTATTTCGCCTTCGTCCGCGCGGCGCATAAGCGCGGCCTCAAGGTCTATCTCGACCAGGAGATCCAATATGTCGCCGAGGGGCATCCCTGGCTGACCGAGGCGCGCGGCAATCCGCGGCACCCGCAGAGCGAGTTCGTGCTGTGGAACCGCCCCGGCAACCAGGAGCCCGAGCCGTTCCTCAAGCTGCCCGCATGGCCCAGCTATGACGGCAGCTATATCGGCATCGCGATGATCGACATGCGCAAGCCGGCCGTGAAGCGCTATTTCCGCGATCTGCTGCTGTTCTGGCTCGATCCGCACGGCGACGGATCGCTGCGCGACGGCGTCGACGGCTTCCGCATCGATCATATGATGGACGATCTCGACCATAAGGGACGGCTCACCAATCTCTTCGCCGATTTCTGGGCGCCGATCTTCGCCGCGGTGCGCGCGCGCAATCCGAAGGTGCGGCTCCTCGCCGAGCAGGCCGATTGGGGCTATGGCGAAGACTGGCTGAAGCGCGGCGATGCCGATCTCGCCTTCGCCTTTCCGCTGCGCGGCGCGATCACCAAGTTCGACAAGCGCGAGATCATCGCCGCGCTTCGCGAAACCAGGGCGCGCACGCCCGCCGGCAAGGGGCAGATCATATTCGTCGAGAACCATGACACGGACCGTTTCGCGACGCTCGCCGAATCCGATCCGGCGCGGCTGCGCGTCGGCGCCGCGCTCAACATCCTGCTCAGCGGCGAACCGCTGATCTACTATGGCCAGGAACTGGGGATGCGCGGCCGCACGCGCACCGGCGGGCTGTCGGACGCGGCGCACATCCCGCTGCGCGAGGCGTTCCGCTGGCGGCGCGATCTGGAGGCGGAGGGGTCGGCGATCTGGTACAAGAGCGGCCGTCCGGGCTGGACCCAACGCTACAACCGCAGCGGCGACGGCGTATCGCTCGAGGCGCAGGAGGACGATCCCGCCTCGCTCTTCAACTGGTACCGCACGCTCCTGAAGCTCCGCGCGGAGCGGCCGGAAATCCGGACGGGCGAGCAGCAAATCCTGTGCGACGACGCCGGGCCCTTGCTGTGCATCCTGCGCCAGGAAGGAGACAGCCGGACGCTGATCGTCGCGAACCTGGGCGAGGCTCCGGCCGAGGTGGCGTCCGGCCTGAAGGGCGCGGTGCAGGCGCCGCTATACGACCTGATAACCCCGTCCGATCGGCCGGCCGACATGACGGCCATCCTGCAGCCCATGGAAGTCCGCATCCTCGGCTCGAAATAACCGGCTCATCGGGCGCTTCGTGGCCCGCATCAGATCGTCACCGCCCATCCCGGCTCGTAATCGACCGCCCACAGCTTCATCGCCTCGGCGTCCTGCGGGCGGCCGGTCGCGGGATCGATCCGCAGCTCCTTGCCGGTGCGATAGGCGATGTTGCCGAGATGGCAGAGCGTCGTGCTGACATGCCCGTCGCGCACCGGCGAGGCCTGCCGCGTGGCGGTGCCGCGCACCGTATCGGCGAAGTTGGCGAAATGCCGGAAGTCGAGATCGCCTGCTCCCACCGTGTTGGTCGTGGCGCTCTTCGCCGCTGCTTCCACCTTGGCGATCTGCTTGCCGGCCAGGTCGAACATCTCATAACCGTTGCGGTCGACCACCGCGCTGCCCTTGGTGCCGTAGACCAGCACGCCGCGATCGCGGCCGTATCGCCGCTGCGCGTTGCAGCTATGGCCGTCCCAGCGGATCAGGCGCTTGTCGGGATATATCAGCTCCAGATTGAGCGTGTCGTACATCTCCCAATCGTCGCCGCGGTGGAATTGCCGCGATCCGCGCGCCGAGACCTGCTCGGGAAAGCCGACATCCATGATCAGCCGCGCGATATCGAGCTCGTGCAACGCATTGTTGGTCGTCTCGCCAGTCCCGTACCGCCAGAACCAGTGCCAGTTATAATGGACCAGGTTGGTGCGATACCGCCCGCGCGGACGCGGCCCTTGCCACAGATCCCAGTCGAGATGCGCCGGCGGCGCGGCGTATTCGCCCTTGCCGATCGATCCGCGATTGTTCGCATACCAGGTGTCCGCCTGATAGATGTCGCCCAATCCGCCTTCGCGGACGATGCCGACCAGTTCCTGCGTTTCTCGGCTCGATCGCTGCTGGTTGCCCATCTGCAATACGCGCCCGCTATCCTGCTGCACCGCGATCAGCGCCTCGCCCTCCGCCGGGGCCAGGCTCAGCGGCTTTTCGACATAGACGTGCTTGCCCGCCTTCAGCGCGTCGATCGACGCCTTGACGTGCCAATGGTCGGGCGTGGTGACGACGAGCGCATCGATATCCTTTCGGTCGAGCGCGCGGCGATAGTCGCGGTCGAGGGCAGGCGCCCGCCCGCCATCCGCAACGGCCTCGCCGGCGCGCTTCTTCAACACCGTCGAATCGACGTCGATCAGCCGGGAAAGCTCGTTGTTGGGCGTGCCTGCCACCGCCTTCATCAATGCCGATCCGCGCCCGTTCAGACCCATGACGGCAACGTGCAACCGGTCGTTCGCGCCCAGAATTCGCGCATAGCTCATCGCCGGCGCCGACAGCGCCGCCGCCGCCACGCCTCCACCGATCAGGGTGCGCCGGTCGATCATGCGCCCTCTCCCTTCGCGGCCGCCGGAAGCGGGCGGATCTTGATGTTGCGGAACGACACCAAATTGCCGTGGTCCTGCAGCAGGATCGGGCCGCTCGGCCATTCGCCGAAGGATGGCCATTTGGCGTATTTGCTTTGCGCCACCAGCGCGCGGAATTCGGGCGAACCGCGCTCATATTCCACCACCTTCACGCCGTTCAGCCAATGCTCGACATGGCGGCCGTCGACCAGGATGCGCGCGGTGTTCCACTCGCCGATCGGCCGAACCGGCTTCGGCTCGCCCGGATTCTCCAGGTTGCGCGCCGGGATCAAATCATAGAGCGAGCCGACGGTGCGGTTGCCGTCGCGGCCCATCTTGGCGTCGGGGTGGCGCTCGTCGTCCAGGATCTGGAACTCCAGGCCGATCGCCGATCCCTCGCCCTTCAGCAGGTCCGGATCGACGAAATATTTGATCCCGCTGTTGGCGCCGGGGGTGATGCGGAAATCGATCAGCAGCTCGAAGTTGGAGAATTCCTCGGTCGTGATGATGTCGCCGCCGTTGCGCGATTCGGCGCCGTCGGACGCCAGCACGCTGAACACGCCGTCATCGATTTCCCAGCCCTGTGCCGGAAAGCCGTCACCCTTCGCCGCCTTCCAGCCGGCGGTCGTCTCGCCGTCCCACAACAGCCGCCACCCCTGCGCACGCTCCTCCGAGCTAAGCGTGTTTTCCACGTCCATCGATTCGTCTGCGACATTCTCGGACGCGTCCTCCGGGGAATGGCTGGCCGGCGGGGCGCACGCGAGCAGCGCAAGGCAGACCGGCAGGATGGTTGTCCTTGTGAACGGTGTCATATCACTCTCCCGATATGCGAGGCTGCGAAAGAATGTGGCTCGGCCAGAACGGTGCGTCCAATGCGCCAGCTATTTATCGTATATATCGCCTATATGACTGGAGGCGGTGCTGGCAAGCGGGAGGCGATCCGATGCATCGGCCGCGATTTGATGGCGACGAACAAAGAAATCGCTTTCCTACATCGAAGCGATGATATATGTTCCATTTTTGTTCTTTTAACCGTCGAAAGCTCCGACCGTGCGTGGGCCGCGAACATGCAGTCACGCATGTGGAACGGCCAAAGGTAAAACGCAGCGCGAAAAACCGTTACCTTATCGCGCGAAAATGCAGTTTTCTGCGGGAGTCCGAGGGGACTCGGCCTAGGGTTTGCGGATGACGCTGACCATGTCGGTCCGATCGTTCCATGACTGAACATACTGAACTTCGCGTCGTGCGGAATGAGATCATTCCTGAGGTGCGACGGCGACGAGATCGGCAACCGCCGCTCCCCGCTTTCCGGCTGCTCGCGACCGGCCTGCCGTCGTGTCGATCGCCGTCTGCTTCTCCAGCTCGGCATTCACTTCAGCGCCAATGCACAACAGATAGGCGAGGAGATACAGCCACAACAGGAACACGACGATGGCGCCGAGCGCGCCGTAGGTGGCGTTGTAGCTGCCGAAATGGGCGACATAGGTGCTGAAACCGGCGGTGAGGATCAGGCCGCCGATGGTCATCAGCAGCGATCCGGGCGTGATCCAGACCCATTTGGCGCGCGCGCGATCGGGCGCGTAGCGATAGGTCACCGCCACGAGGAACGATAACGCCGCGCCCGCCAGCAGCCAGATGACGCCGCGCGCGGTCCAGATGACGGCCTCGTGCCAACCCGACAGCAGCGCCTCCATCGCCACCAGCAGCGAGGACAGCAGGATGAGGCCGAGCCCGGCGACCACCAGGCCGGCCGTGAAGGCGAGGGTCACGACATTGAGCCAGAGGAAGGAGCGTGTCTCGCTCTCTTCATAGGCGATGTTCAACGCCATGATGATGCCCGACGAGGCGCGCATTCCGCCATAGAGCGAAGTGGCGAGCGCGAGCGCGAGCGCCCAGCCCTTGGTGGTCGATGCGGTGGCGACCAGATCCTGCAGCTGGCGCGAGACGATCGACGCGGCGTCGGCCGGCATCAGCTCGAACAGGTCGCGCACCAGGCTGGCGATCGACGCGGGGTCGGCGGCGAGGCCGTAGATCAGCACCACCGAGCCGATCAGCGGGACGAACGACAGGAAGGCGAAGAACGCGACGCCGGCGGAGGCGAGCGATATGTTGTCGGTGCCCGTCTCCACCCAGACGCGCTTCAATATCTGCCACCACGCGGCGCGTGGCATCGCCCAAGGCGAATGCGCGTCGCGACCCGGCGCGCCGTCGTCGCGCGCCCTCACCATGGGGGCGACGTCCTCGGTCTGGGCGACGGGCGGAATCGGCTGGTCCATCGCCTACCAACGAAGGCCGTTGGAGGGGGTTCAATAGTCCTTGGAATATCGCAGGTTGACCGCGGTCCCGTTCGATCCGCCGGTCCGGCTGAGGATCGAAAGCGCTTCGCTCAGCGCGATCTCCAGCTGGGTCGCGGTGAAGCCCTTGGCGTCGGTGATGATCTCCACATAGATGTCGTTGGAGATATATTGCCCGGCGGCGACCGCCGTGCCGCGGCCGGTGGTCTCGTCCGCGCCCAGGATGCGCAGCCGGTCGATGCCCGCTGCGCCGCGCAGCTTGCCCAGCGGGTTGAGCCCGCCGCCCGAGCCGCGCAGGCTGTTGAGCGCCGCCGCCAGCTGGATCGCCTGGGTGGCCGAGAGCTCGGTCACCGAATTGCCGAACAGGATGCGGCTGAGCAGCTCGTCCTGCGGCAGGCCGGGCGAGCTGCTGAACGCGATCTGGGGATTTTGCGCACGACCCGTGATGTTGATGGTCACGTCCGTTCCCTGGATATCCGACGTCGCGGCGATCTGCAGCGACGGGTTGCTCACCTGCCCGCCCTCGAAGCGCACCACGCTCGAATCGTCGAGGTCGAAGCGACGTCCGGCGAAGCTGTAGGTGCCGCGCACCAGATCGACCGTTCCGGTGACGACCGGCGCCGCGGAGGTGCCGCCGACGCGCAGGTCCGCGCCCCATTCGCTCTCCAGGCCCATGCCCGAAACGTACAGACGCTCCTCGGCGATGATGCGCAGATCGAGGTTGAACAGCCCCGGCGGGCCGGCCGCCGCCGCCTGCTGTGCAGCCTGCGCGCGCGTCGTGCCCTTACGACGGACGCCCTCCAGCTCGGCGATCTCGGCGGCGCCCTGGCGGATGATCTCGTAGCGCACCTCGGGCAGGCGCAGCGTGCCGCGGACATACGCTCCTTCCGCATTGTTGGTGATCGCTATGTCGCCGGAAACGCGTGCGGAAACGGCGTCGCTCTCCGCCAGCTGGGCGTTGTTCAGCGTCGCGCGAACGTCGATGGGAAAGCCCGAATTGGCCGCGAAGCCGACGTTGCCGCGCGCGCTGACGGTGCCGTCGCCGGCGCGCCCGGTAAACTCGCTGATCTCCAGCCGGTCGTTGGTGAAGCGCCCGCTCAGCCGGATCTGGCTGATCCGCGTGCCGTATGTCTCGTTGTCGTAGGTCAGCGCGTTGGCGCGGATCACGCCCGTCGCGCGCGGCTGGCCGACCGTGCCGGACACATCGGCGGCGATGCCGATGGGGCCGGACAGCTGCTGATCGGGGATCGCGGCGAGGCTCCACAGCACGTCGGCCGGGCCGTTGTAGCGGATGCCGCCGGACAGGCCACCATTGGCGAGCTGGGTGGTCCACGCGCCGCCGCCAGCCGGCTGCAGCCGAATCCGCGCGCGGCCGATCGTCGCGCCGCCGCGTTTGATGAGCGCCGCCAAGGTGCCGCCTTCGGGGCGGAGCGAGCCTTGCGCGGTAATATCGACCGGCGTCGAGACGATCGCCGCGCCGGAGCGGGTGAAATTGTCGATCGACAGCCGCAGATCGGCACGCGGGAAGGCGACGCCGGACGCCTGGGCGAAATCGAGCGCTCCGGTCGCGCGCCCGCCGATGCCCGCGCCCGCCGCGAAGGCATTAAGTGCGGCGAGATCGAAGTTCCGGAAGCGCGCCTGCGCCTCCAGCCCGGCCCCATATCGCCCGGCGACTCGCACCTGGCCCTGCGGCGCGACGATGGTGACGGGCAGCAGCCGGTAGTTCGCCCCCTCGGCGCGGATGACGGCGGGCTGCGCGAGACGGAACGGCACGGTGCCGACCTGCCCCTGCGCCGCGACGCGGTACAGGCCAGGCGAAAGCTGCGCGTTGGCGGCGATGCGGAACGCGGCGCCCGAGCGCCCGCTCGCGACCAGCTGCGCGGTGCCGCGCCCGCCGCGATAATTGACCTTGGCGCGCGCGGTCTGGATCAGCAGCTCGCCCTGGCGGACGCCCGCCAGCTGGATGTCGGCGATCACCTCGGGCGTGTCGTAGAGCGTCGCGGTCGCCTCGATGATCGCGCGGTCGATCACCAGTCCCGCCTGCCCAGGAATGCGCGCGCCGTTGGCGCGGGCGGAGATCACCGCGCGCTGATACTGCCCGACCGCGGCCAGCGTCACCACCCCGTTGATGCCCGATCCATTGGCGGTCAGCCGTCCGGTGAACGGCCCCGCCGCCGCCTGGCGTACGGTCCCCGCGAAATCCACTCCGGCAAAGCGTGCGCGGTTTATGTCGATGGTCAGCGGGCCACGCCCGGTGCGCACCAGCACGTCCGCGTTGAACGGCCCGTAAGGCGATCCACCGGTCGCGGTGACGGCATAGCCCGCCGCGGTGCCGCGGATGACCGCCTCCACATCGTTCAGCTGCACGCCGACATTGGGCCGCGACGCACGCAGTCGAACCAGCGGCCGCTCGACCGTGCCGGATATGTCCACCGCCAGCGGCCCGTATTGATCGGAGCCGCCCCGCGCGGTGAAGGCGATGCGGCCGTCCGGCCGGTACGATCCGCGTCCGCCGCTCAGCCGGAATCGCGGCGCGTTGACGCGCAGATTCTCGATCACCGCGAGACCTTCCGGATCGTAGCGGATATTGCCCGCGATCACCGTGCGCCCGCCCAGGAATTCGGCCGCGCTCTCATTGTCGATGCGTACGGTGGTCACGCCGAAGCGTCCCTGCAGTCCGAACCCGCCCGATGGCGCGGTGACAAGGTCGATGTCGGTCGTCAGGTTGATGATGCCGACGCCCTCGATCCGGTAATCGTTGACCCTGCCCTTCAGCGCGCCGCGATAGATGCCGGTCGACAGGTCGGCGACGACGATCGCCGTCGCATCGATCTGTGGCGAACGAACGCGCAGATTGTCCGACAGGATGGTGTCGCCCTGCATGGCGAAGTCGCCGTCGATCGCAACGTTGGTCAGCAATCCTCCGGCGGCGGCGTTGAGCCCGGTAACGCGGGCGATCCGGGCGGAGACGGGAACGAGGATGCGGTCCGCATCCACCCTGCCGCGGCCTTCTGCGTAGAGGCCCTGCACCACAGTTTCGCCGAAGCCGATCGCCGCGGCGCGCACCTTGTAGTCCACCACCGGCGTCGCGAACGCGCCGTCGATCAGCAAGGAAGCGCGCACGTCGCGGCGGTTGAGGTTCTCGGCGA
Organism: Sphingomonas gilva; assembly: GCF_003515075.1. Classification (GTDB taxonomy): domain Bacteria; phylum Pseudomonadota; class Alphaproteobacteria; order Sphingomonadales; family Sphingomonadaceae; genus Sphingomonas; species Sphingomonas gilva. The sequence continues at coordinate 857,286 of NZ_QWLV01000001.1, read as the reverse complement.
TCGCGCCCGGCGTCAGCAGCCGCGCCTCGACCCGCATGTTCCCGAACCGGCTCTCGGCCAGATCGATCAGCCCGTCGGCGGTCACCGCCAGCGCCTGGGAGCGCAGCGAGAGCCGAGTGTCGGCGCGGCGCTCGGCCAACGTCGCCGTAAGGTTCAGAAACAGCTCGGGCGCGGTCAGTCGCTCGACCGGCCCTTGCATGATCAGGCCGGGCCGCAACAGCCCCCGCACGTCGAAGGTGCCGTTCCGCGCCGTCAAGTCCAGCCCGGCGAGCGGTTGGCCGCCCAGCCGGGCATCGAGCTTGCCCTGCCAGTTCGCCCAGCTGCCCTTGCCGCCGATCGTCGCCTCGAGCGGTTGGGTCAGCCCGGCCATGCCCGCCACGATGCCGCCGGTCGGCGCCGCCAGCCGCGCGTCGATCACCAGCCTATTATCCTCGGGCACCGCGTCGAGCACCAGCGCCAGCCGGTCGCCCGTGCCTATCGCGGCGGCGTTGGCCGTCACTTGCGCGCGGCCGTCGGCGATCGCCGCCTTGCCGTCGATCGTCATCACCCGCCGCTTGCCCGTTACCGGCGCGCCCAGCACCAGCCGGTCGACCTTCAGCCGGCCGATATCGATGTCCAGATCGGGCAGCAGCGGCGCGGTGGGATCGCTCGGCGTCTCCTTCAATTCTGGAAGCCGGCCGAGCGTGAACAGCGGCGTCGTCGCCGAACGTACATCGACATGGTTGCTGATGAAGGCGAAGGGACGCCAATCGAGGTCGATCCGCGGCGAGTAGGCGAACACGCCCTTCGGATCGCTCAGCCTGAGCTCGTAAATGGTCAGCTTGCCGTAAAGTGATCCATCGAGTTGTCCGAGGTTGATCTTCAACCCCGACGCCAGCTCGTATCCGTCGAGGTGGCTGACCAGGAACCGGCGGCCCGGCGCAGTGTTGAGCGCGAACACCGCCAGCACCGCGAGCAGTACCAGCGATACGACCACGATGCCCGCCCATTTCGCGATCCGCCAGCCCGGGGGGGGCTTGTCGCGAATGGCCGGGGGCTCCCCCTCGTCCATCAGAAGGCCTGCCCGATGGAGATATAGACCGCGATCAGCGATTCCCCCTCGCGTCGGCCGATCGGCGTGGCGACGTCGAAGCGCAGCGGGCCGAAATTGGTGTAGTATCGCCCGCCGATGCCCGCGCCAAAGCGCAGATCGCTGAAGCTGGGCGTGCTCGATTCATACGCTTGGCCGACATCGACGAACGGCACGATGCCGAAATTGCCGAAGCGATAGCGCGCCTCGATCGCGCCTTCGAACAGGCTGCGCCCGCCGATCGGGCGGGTAATGGTCGCGGGATCCTCCTCCTCGGGATCGGTCGGGTCGAAGTCGGGATTCGGCTCGATTACGCGCGGACCCAATTGCTGATAGCCGAAGCCGCGCACCGATCCCCCGCCGCCCGCATACAGCCGCCGCGACGGTGCGATCGAGTCCCGCGGTGCGCCGATGATGCTGCCGAAGCGGAGCCGCCCGGCGATCACCAGGCTGTCACCGACCGGATGATAGGCGCTGCCCTCGATCAGCCCGCGGGCATATTGGTTGTTCGCACCCTCGCTCTGGGAAATCTCGGGGCTCAATCGCGCCAGCGCGCGGAATCCCTCGGTTGGATCGAGCAGGCTGTCGCTGCTGTCGAAGCCCAGCTGGCCATTCACCCCGGCGATGAAGAAATTCTGCCGCGCTCGTTCGCCCAGCGCCGGATCGTAATCGGTCGTTTCGCGCGTTGCCAGCGCCTCGAAGCCGTATGCCCAGGTCCAGCGCTTCTGCCAGATCGGCGTCGAATCGAGGCTGATACGACCGTTAATCCCGGCCGTTAGAGCCTCATACGCATCGTAATCTTGTCGGTTGGCGGCAAGCGACAGCAGCACCGTCCGGTCGCGCCGCCCGGCGTTGGATCGGCGGAAGGTGCCGGTCAGCCCCTGCTCTTGCGTACCCGCGACGCCGGTGACGATCAGCGCGCCCTCGGGCGGGAACAGGTTCTTGTGCGTCCAGCTGCCGTCGATGCGGAAGCCCTGGCCGGTCGAATAGCCAGCGGTCGCCGCCAGCCGCCGCGCCGGCCCGGCATTCTGGGTCACCAGCAGGTTGACATATTCGGTACCGTCGGGGGCGATCTCGCCGGTCCGCTGCGGCTCGATTGCGACTGAATCGAACAGCCCGGTCGCGACCATCGCTTCGCGCAGATCATCGACCTTGCGGTTGTCGTACAGTTCGCCGCGCTCGAAGCGCGACAGCATGCCGACATGCTCGGCGTCAAACGCCAGCGTTCCGGTCGTGGAATAGCCGCCGAAGGACGACCGAGGACCCGGATCGACCGGCAGCGTGTAATCGCCGGTATGATCGGCATCGTCGAGCACGATATCGCGCGCGCCGACCTCGACGAACGGGTAGCCTCGCTGCGGCAGCTGCAGGCTGATCCCCGCCTCCGCCCCCTCGATCGCCGCCGCAACGATCGGATCGCCGGTCTTCAACGCCAATATCTCGCGCGGCATCCCAGGCGGTACCGTATCCGGTCCCTCGATAGCGATACTGCCCAGCGCATAACGTTGTCCGGGTGAAGCGCTGATCGTCGCTGTGGCGCGGCCGGGCTGACCCTGCACCGGTTCGACCAGCGAGGTCACGACCGCGTCATAATAGCCTTCAGACCTGAGAATGCGCAGCGCCAGAGCCTCGTCCTCGCGCGCTCGCGCGGCGATCACCGCTCCGTTGGCGCCCTCGCCATCGCCATCCTCGAGCGCGGAGAGCGCGCGGAACCGGTCCTCCAGCCCGACCGCGTCCATGCCCTCGACCGCCAACGTGTAGCGGACCGCGGGCGCTGGCGTCGCCTTTTCCTCCGCAATGGCCTGCGGCGGCTCGACATCGAAAGTCGCAAGCGGCGGCAACGGTTGGGTCAGCGCCGGATCAGGAGCGGTAGTCACAAGGGCCGGCGGCGTTTGGACTGGCGCTTCGGCTTGCTGTTCGGGCGGAAGCGCATCGATATCGTCGATAGGGTCGAGCGGCTGAGACAGCTCGGCGTCGATCGGCGGCAGCGCTTCCTCGAATTGCGAGTCCGAAATGATCTGATTGGTTTCAGGCGGCGTTTGGGGTGCAGATTCGCGCGCTTGCTCGACCGGGTCCGGCCCACGTTGCGGCGTGGCCGCGAGCACAAGCTGCGGCAGGCAGACCGTGACGAGGAGCAGCGGAAATTTCATTGCACCTGAGAACTGTCAATAAGTTCAACTACATCTACAGGCGCGCCTAGGTCGATCCTGTCCGGTTGGCAACTGGATGCTTTGGAGGAGCGAGGTTGCCAAGCGCTTGCCGGGACCAAGGATTTCGGCCGGGCCGGCCCCGAGGATCGCCACCCGGCTCCAGGTTGGCGCCCACACGATGACCAAGTCCAGACGACATCAGGGTTCATCGCGTCCATTTGCCATAAACAGATGATCGGCTGGTTGGCTCCAAGCCGGCGATAATCCTCTCGATCAGCGTTGGATGTGCGCCAAAACATGCGCGTGTACGATGGATCGCGGCTCCCGGAGCCAACTATTGTGGAAGCTGAGCGACATTCGGATCAACCATGTCCTGAACCTTGGTCGCGTACGGCCATGCACCTCGATGGGACGCGCCGATGTACGCCGTTCCATCACTCCGCCCGGGATGAACTCGAGCGCACGGCGCCCGTCATCCCGCCGAGGCGATAACGGGCATGGCCAAGCCGGCGCCGGCGAGTTCACGTTCCGCCTGGGTGAAGCCGTAAGCCGGCACGATTTCACCTGTTCGATCGGTCGCGTCGCTCCAACGCGCAATCAATTCCTCGCCCGCCGCCTCGACCTGGCCGATATGGAGGCCATCGGTCAGTGTGACGTTGGCTGTCGCAAAATGCCCGGCGCCGGCGCACAAGATCGTCCGCGTCGGGGCGTTGTCGCTCACCAGAGCGAGCAGCCCGGGACTGACATGTGCTGGGTCGAGCGCGGCGAGGCTGGCCTGTGAGAGCACGCCCTCGGTCATCTGCGTCGCAGCGGTGGGCGCAAGGCAGTTGACGCGGATGCCGTATCTCTCGCCTTCGATCGCCAACGTTTGCATCAGGCCCACCAGCGCCATCTTCGCCGCGCCATAATTTGCCTGGCCGAAATTGCCGTAAAGGCCGGAAGACGACGTGGTCATCACGATACGGCCGTGGCGCTGGACGCGCATGATTTCCCACACCGCTTTACTGCAAATCGCGGCGCCCATCAGATGGACATCGACGACCAGTCGGAAATCGTCGAGACTCATTTTCGCGAAGCTCTTGTCGCGCAGGATACCAGCATTGTTGACGAGGATATCGATACGTCCCCAGGCATCCATCGCCGCCGCCACAACCGCCCCGATGGCCTGTTCGTCGGTTACCGAGCCGATGAGCGCGAGCGCCTCGCCGCCACGTTCCACAATCTCGGCAGCCACGCGTTTCGCTGCTTCCGCGGCTAGATCGTTCACGACCACTCGGACGCCCTTATCGGCCAAGTATAGCGCATGTGCACGGCCCAGCCCGCCACCGGCGCCCGTGACGATTGCAACGCGTCCTTCAAGCGACGGCATCTGATCCTCCTGAACTTTGATAACTATGTCATGAGTGAATGATAAGCACGGATGAAGGCCGACCCGCAGTACCGCTAGTCTTGCCGTTCATTGCCACAGATCTGGCGGAAGCCGGCCGCCATGAACGAGGCCATACGCGCCTTGACCGCGGCGAAATCGTCCGATCTGCAAACGCCGCTCGACAGCTTGTCGATGCGGCCAGTGCGCGCAAGCGTGACCATCAGCGCGCCCGTGACGAAGTGATAGCCCCAGAAGATGTTCTCCTCGGAACAGTCGGGCAGCGCCTTTTTGAGCAGTTCGATCAGCCGCAGGACGACGGGATCGAAATGCGTGTCCATCAGTTCCGCCCCCCATTCGGGCGTGTTCGAGACAAGCGCGCCGAGCGCGCCATAATTCTTCCAGCCCTCGCCTCCTTCAATGTACAGGTCGAGGTCAGTGTCCAGGAACGCATGGAGCGCGCCCTCCAGCGTAGGCTTTCCGCCGGTCGCCGCGTCATACTCGTCGAGCGCGCGAAGCCGGCGCTCGCTGGTCACCACTGCGCGGCGAGCGAACACGGTATCGAACAGCTTCTTCTTGTCGTCGAAATAATAGTTGAGCAGCGTGTGATGCACCCCGACGCGCTTGGCGACGTCCTTGAGCGTCACACCGTGAAGCCCGTGCTTCGAGAAGAGATACTCCGCCACGTCGAGGATCTGCTCCATCGTGTCGGCGCGCTGCTCGGCCTTGGTGGTGCGTCGCTGCGATCTCGCTTTCTCCGGCACTAGGCTGTCATTCCCCTGCTGGGTGGATACCGCCGGACAAAAGTCGGCCCGGTCACTCCGCGTCTCAAGCGCTTCCATATTGTGCCCGCAAGCGAATCTTGTCGATCTTCCCCGTAGGCGCGAGCGGCATGGTCTCGAGCCGTACCACCGCATCTGGAATCCACCACGGCGCCACCCGCCCGCGCAGCGGCTCCAGCAGCGCTTCGTCGCTGATCGCTTCGTCGCGCATCTCGACAAGCAGGACGGGCCGCTCGCCCCATTTGGGATCGGCGCGTCCGATCACCGCGGCGAGCGACACCTGGGGCAGCGCGCCCACCACCGCCTCTATCTCCGCTGGATTGATCCACTCGCCGCCAGACTTGATAAGGTCCTTGGCCCGTCCGGTGATGACCAGGTTCCCGTCGCTGTCGATCCGCGCGAGATCGCCGGTCGAGAACCAGCCTTCAGCATCGACCGCCGGCTCCGTTTGCCCGAAATAGCGCTCGATCACCGCGGCACCGCGCACGCGCAGATGCCCTTCGGCTTCGCGCTGTTCGGGCAACGGATTACCGTCGGCGTCGGTGATCGACAGATCCACGCCGATCGCCGGCCGGCCCGAGACCGCGGCGGAGCGCGCCGGGTCATAGGGTAGCGCAACCGTGCCCGATGGCGACAGCTCGGTCATGCCCCAGCTCGTCTGGACGGTGACGCCGAGGCGCTTCTCGATCCGCTCCATCAGCGCGGGGGCGAGCGGCGATCCGCCGACGATGATTCGTTCGAGGCTGGGCAGTGCCGCGCCGGTCGTCTCGAGATGCTCGACCAGTCCCAGCCAGACGGTCGGCACCGCGACGCCTATGGTCACGTCCGCCGCGGCGATCAGGCGGGCAAGACTCGCCCCGTCGGCATGGCGACCGGGAAGTACCAGCCTGCCGCCCGCGGCGGGCAGCGCGAACGGCAGCCCCCAGGCATTGGCGTGAAACATCGGCACAACGACCAGCACGCTGTCGGTCGCGCGGATCGCCATCACATCGGCCTGCAAGCAGCGCAGCGTGTGGAGAAAGCTCGAACGGTGGGTATAGGTCACGCCCTTGGGGGCGCCGGTCGTGCCCGATGTGAAGCAGAGCCCACACGGCGCAGTCTCCTCAAAGCCGCCCCAGGTGACCCCGCCGGAAGCGCTCGCGATCAGAGGTTCGAGTGCGGTCACCTTGCACCGGTCCGACACGAAGGAAGGATCGGCCAGTCCGTCGATCACCAGGATACGCTCGATACCCATTGCGCGCGCGGCGACGTCGCACGCAAGCGGCAGCAGGTCGGCGCTCGCGACGAGCAGCCGCGCCTCGGATTGCACCACCATCGCGGCGATCTGCGCAGCCGTCAGCCGCGGGTTCAGCGTGTGACAAACCGAGCCCATCCCCATGATCGCGTACCAAGCCTCGACATGCGCCTGGCTGTTCCACGCGAGCGTGGCGACACGGTCGCCCTGGCGCACGCCGAATCCCGCCAGCAGCGCCGACACGGCGAGCGCGCGAAGCTTGAGATCGGCATAGCCGATCCGGTCGATCGCGCCGCCGTCGCGGGCGGTCACGACTTCCGCTTGCGGATGCCATTTGGCGGCGTGGTGCAGGAACTTGTCCAGCGTCAGCGGATAATCCTGCATGCTTCCGTCGATCATCGGCAGCCCGTCGCCTGGCGCAAGACCGGCGACGCGACGCCGGTGTTCCAGTTCCAAGGCTGGTCGCCCGTGGCGCGGCGACGGCAGACCGCCGCTTCGTGCAGCGCGAACATGCCGGGCATCAGCCGCGTGCCTGGCTTGGGTTTCCCCGCAAAGCCCATGTAGTTCGCCGCCTCGCCATAGGGCTTCCATTCCGGCCGTCCGGTCGCCGCCGGCGCACCGGTACGGGCAAAGGCGGTCCAGTAGTCGATCATCGCCTCGGACAGGCGACGATCGACGACCCCGTCGGGGATCTTCGGCCAATAGGCCGGCGTCTTTCCCGCGGTTCCAAAAACATAAGGGATCTCTGCGGCGTGAAAGGCGTGCAGCCCGTTATCGTCTGCGGCGGGATAGCCGTGATCGAAGAGATAGAGATAGCCGGGCTGCCCGATTGCGGTCTGGCCGATCGCAAGCCGGGCGGAAGTCCAGCCATAGAGCGCGTCACGGGTGGCCGCGAGCATCGATTCCGCGACATCGCTCGACGGGTACAGCCGCAGGAAATGCTCCGCGAGATCGCCGTAGCGCACGCGGATCGCCTCCTCATAGGCGGCGGCGCTCGCCGGCGCTGGGGGCAGCAGGACGCGGAGGGAGCGGATTTCGCCCGAATTGAACCCGGCGAGCACCGGCACCGGCGCCTGCTCGCCGCGGTCCCAGGTCTCGACCAGCTGGTGCGGCAGCACCTTCCCGTCGATCGTGCCCCAGGGACCATAGCCCTTTGCTGCGGCATTCTCGGTGAGCGTCTCGGCATCCATTGCACGCAGCCTGGCGATGTTCGCAGCGCCAAGCGCGCCCATCATCTGCATTCCCGCCGCTTCGGCCGAGGGAAGACCGTGCCGGCCCTGTTTCAGCTCGGGCGTGGCGATCATATAGGCGCTCTGCGCGATCGCCTTGTCGAACAGCCCGCGCGCGCGGGGCGAGGCCATCAGATACATGACGCTCAGCGCGCCCGCGGACTCGCCCGCGACGGTCACGTTTTCGGGGTCGCCGCCGAACGCCGCGATGTTGCGCTCGATCCAGCGCAGCGCCGCGATCTGGTCGAGCAGGCCGTAATTCCCCGAAATACCCTCGGCGGACTCCGCGCTCAACTCGGGATGGGCGAGATAGCCGAGGATGCCGAGCCGGTAGTTGATCGAGACGACGATCACACCGCCCCGCTCCGTCAACCGGGCGCCGTCGTACATGTCCTCATGGCTGTAGCCCGCGGCCAAGGCCCCGCCGTGGATCCAGACGAACACCGGGAGCTTCTTGGCTTCCTTCGGCGCCCAGATATTGAGCGTCAGACAGTCTTCGCTGACCTTGTCGGGCGGATTGGTGTAAATGCCCGCATTGCGCCCGCGAGGCTGGACGCAGGCGGGGCCGAATGCGGTCGCCTTGCGCACCCCCTGCCATGCCGGCATGTCCGCGGGCGGCTTCCAGCGCATCGCCCCTGTAGGCGGCAGGGCGTAAGGGATGCCCTTGAACACGCGGACATCGCCCTGGCGGACTCCCTCCACCGACCCGGCGGGCGCGGCGACAACCGGCGCCTGCGCCAGCGCGGGTACCGCCGGCATCCACGCGACCAGTGCGGCGAACAGGAGCCTCCTCATGCCCGGGCCTCCGCCCTCACCTGCTCGCGGCGCAGCAGCCGCGCCAGCCGCAGAAACAACGCTATCGCGACCAGGTAGAAGGGCGCCAGCGTGTACAGCGCGGATTGCAGGCTCTGCGTGTCGCCCTGCGCCATGAACCAGTCGCTCGCCAAGCCGACCCAGGTCGGGCCGAGACCGAGCCCGATGAAGTTCATCACCAGCAGCAGCAATGCGCCCGACAGCACGCGCTGGTTGGGCTTCACTTCCTCCTGCACCAGCGCCACCGACGCCGACAGGTAGAAATAGTTGAACACCATCACCACCGCGAGCAGGGCGAGCGCGAGCGGCCACCCCGGCGCCCAGACGAACCCAATGTAGAAGGGCATGGCGATTGCGAGCGACATCGCCGGCGCGACCGCATAGCCGGCGCGCGACCGGCGCGTCATCCGGTCGATCACGCGCCCCGAAACGACCATGCCGCCACCCATGCCGAGCGCCAGGACGAGCGCGTACCACACCGCGACGTCGCCCAGTTCCATACCCTTTTCGCGCATCAGGAACAGCACGGCGAAATTGCCGAGGCCATAGGTGACGAACTGGGTCGCGGCGCTCCCCAGCGCCGCGAGCATCAGCACCGGATGCGACAGGAACATGCCGACCGTCGGCCAGAAGCGCGCCTTCTCGGCCGCCCCGGCATCCCGCACGATGTCAGTTCCGCCACGCTCCGGTTCGCGAACCGTGAGCCAGACGAGCACGGCGGTGACGACGCCGACCGCGCCGATGATGATGAACGGCATGCGCCAGCCGAACCGTTCAGCGACCGCGGCGCCGAATGCGACGCCGATCGCAGCGCCGATCGCCGGGCCCAGGTTGAAGATGCCCAACGCCGCCGCGCGCTTGCCGGGCGGATAGGTATCGGTGATGATCGCATAGGATGGCGGCACGCCGCCCGCTTCGCCGAAGCCCACGGTCATCCGGGCCACCACGAGCTGCCCATAGGTCGCCGCCATGCCGCATGCGACCGTCGCACCGCTCCAGATCGCGCAGGCGAGCGAGAGCACGCCCACGCGGCTGGTACGGTCGGCCAGCCACCCCACCGGGATCGCGATGAAGCAGTAGAACATCGCGAAATAGAGACCCCCGATAAGCCCCAGCTGGCCGTCGGTGATGTCGAGCGAGTCCTGGATCGGCTTGGCGAGGATGCCGATCAGCTGCCGATCAAGGAAATTGAGGACATATACGAAGGTGAGCGCGGCCAGGACGAAGCCGGAGCGTCGGGTTGGCGTCGTCACGCGCATCGAAACATCGGGCGTCGCCGACATGGCGTCAGATCCCATAGCCGAGGCGGACGCCCACGGTGCGCGGGCGAAGCGTTCCGAAGCGGCTGACCAGGAACGCCTCGGGGTGGATGTAGACCACCGAGTGATCGTCGAAGAGATTCTCGACATAAAGCTGCGCCGACAGATCGCCGCGCTCGATGCCCAGGCTCAGGTTCAAGTTCACATATTCGTCGGTTTCGCCGAAGGTCGACAGCCGCACGCCAGGCCGGCCCGGCGTGTTGGGAAACGAGCTGTTGTACGAGCCGACATATTGCGCGTTGACCGCCAGCGTTCCCCGCGCGAGGTCGCCGAGATCGAAGCCGTAGGACATATAGGTCGCGCCCTGAAGCCGCGGCGCAGACAGCCGGTGGCCGAGCACGGCGCCCGAGATCGCCGCCTCTTCGGCCGACAGCTTCGTGATCTTGGAATCGTTGTAGGCGGCGTTCAAACCGATGAACACGTCGGTCGCGGGGATCAGCCCCATCTCGACTTCGAAGCCCTTGCTTCGCGCCGCGCCGATGTTGGTCGCGAACTGCACCGAATCCGAGACTCGATTGGCCTGCGCCTGGATGTTGCTCCAGTCGATCAGGTAGATCGCGGCGTTCATCGTCACGCGCCCGTCGAGCCAGCGCGCCTTCGCGCCGACCTCGTAGCTCTTGAGGTCATCCGACTCCGCGCCATAGGGGATGATGATGTCGTTCTCATCCACGAGGCTCGGCCGACCGGCGAAGGCGTTGACGATCGGGGCGCGGAAACCGGTCGCGAAGGTGGCGTAGGTGGTGATCGTCTCGTTCGGCTTGAAGCTGGCGCTCGCCTTCCAGGACGGCTTCGATCCCGTCGCCTTGACCCCTTCGACTGCCTCATAGGCGGTGAAGGTATCGAAGTTCACCGGAAGGCCCAGCAACGCATAATCGTAATAGTTGAAGCCGAAAGCGGTCGCGAGATAGCCGCCTGCCTCGGTGAAGCCCTGCGCGGAGGTGCGCCCATAGCGCATGCCACCGGTCAGCCAGAACCTCTCCGAGAAGCGATAGGTCAGTTCCCCGAAACCGGCGAGCTCCTCGCTGATCTGATGCGTGTACTGCTTCTGGAAATACTGATCGGGCAGCCCGGTCAGTCCGCGCTCCGCAAGGAATTCGGGGCTGGAGCGATAGAAATAATCGACGTCGCGCCGGCGGTTGAGGTAAAAGCCGCCAACCACGAACTGGAACGGTCCGTCCAACGTGGAGGACAGACGCGTCTCCTGCACGAACACCTTATCGTACGCGTCTGCGTCGAGCCCGAACGCTATAGGCGCGCCGGGGAACGAACCGGGCGCAAAGGTGCCGGCCAGATCGACATAGAAGCGCTGGTCGAAATCCGAATAGGTGGACGAGCTGGTGAGCTTTGCGAAGTCGAACTCGTAATCGACCGTAGCGTTGAAGATGGTCTGCTTACCGGTAAAGCGGTCCGGTTGGTCCGAAACACGCTTCTCGCGACCCAGCGACGGGCTGGTGAGCGACGAATCCTTGGGGTCGCTGTCTTCGTAGGACCCGAGCAAGCGGACCGACAGCCGGTCGGTGGGGCGCCACAAGATGATCGCGCGGCCGCCCCAATCAATCAGCGTGTTCGAGTTGTGGACGCCCGTCCCGACGTTATCGAGATAGCCTTCCTCGTCCCGGTAGAAGCCGACCGCGCGGATCGCGAGCTTGTCGGTCACGACGGGGACGTTGACCATCAGATTATAACGCTGGCGCAAGCTGTCCGAGCCGGTGAGACCGAGGTCGACCAGGGCCGAGACATCGAAATCATTGAGGTCCGGACTTTTGGTCAGGATGCGCATCGCGCCCGAAAGCGAGCCGGAGCCGAACAGCGTGCCTTGCGGGCCGCGCAGGAACTCGACGCGCTCGACATCGAACAGATTCGGATCGACGACCGTGGTGTTGCCGATGGTCGAGACCGGAAGCTCATCGATGTAGACGGCGACCGAGCTCTGCAGATTGGCGTTGTAGCCGTTGGTCGCGATGCCGCGCGACGTGAAATTGTTGAAGTTCTGCGTCGGCCGGTTGAGCACGACGCCGGGCGTCTCGCGCGCGATGCCCTCGAAGCCGACGATCCCCTTCTCGGTCAGCTCTTCCTGCTGAAACGCGCTGATGCTGATGGGGACGTCCTGGATGCGCTCCTCACGCCGGGTGGCCGTGACGATGATGTCCCGCTCACCATCGGCTTGCGGCGCTGCGTTCTCGGCGCGGGAGCCGGAATCCTGGGCCTCCGCGGATGTCGGGACAATGAAAAGCGCGACTGCGCAGGTGGAAGCAAAAAGCCATGCCCTCATCTGACCTCTCCTTGTCGCTTCGATCGTGCGTCGAGCTGACGGTCACACTGTGCGGCATAAATCGCGAATGTCAATATTCACTCTCTTGTGTGTGAATGAAATAACGAGGGCGCAAAACAACGTCCTATTTATAAGATTTATCTTGACGTGCACTCATTGGCCCGATCATTTGAAGCCCAATGGCGCTGTAGAGCGCGCAAGGGGAGAGAAAGGTGCGCAAAATCCTGCTGCCGGCCGTGTCGGCCACCGCGATCCTGGTTGCCGGTCCGGTACTTGCCCAAGACGCGATACCGGGACAAATCAGGAAGAAGTCCCGGGGGAAGCGATGGCGCCGCCTTCCGAAGGCGAGCCCGGGCAAGACATCGTCGTCATCGGCGTCCGCCAATCGCTCGAACGGGCTGCGGAGGTGAAGCGCGACGCCGTGCAGGTCGTCGACGCGGTGGTCGCCGACGATATCGGCAAATTGCCCGATCCCACCGTTGCCGCCGCATTGCAGCGTGTTCCCGGCATCCAGGTCCAGAATGACCGCAACAATGAATTGTCGGGCGTTCGCATTCGCGGCCTCACCGACATTCTCACGACGGTCAACGGCCGTGAGGTGATCACCACGACCGGACGCGGTTTCGACCTTCAGGACGTTCCCGCCGAGGCTTTGGCTCGCATCGACGCCTACAAGTCACAAACGGCGGATCAGATCGAGGGCGGTATTGCGGGGGCAATCGACCTGCGGCTCAACCGGCCGTTCAACTTCAGGGATCCGACCCTGGTGCTGACTGCGCGGCAGAATTATGCGGTTACCGCGGATTCGGGCAATCCGCAGCTCGGCTTGCTGGCGGCGGGCAAGACCGACTCCCCGATCGGCGAGATCGGCGCGCTCATCAGCGCCACCTATTCGCGGGCGGATACGATCCGCAGCCAGAGCAACCTGACCGAGCGGCGCTACTCCGACTCCGGGCCGCTGAACACGCCCGGCTACCTTATCCCGCAGGTCGTACAGAACATGCCCGACGTGGGCCGTGTCACCCGGCATCAGGTGAACGCCGCCTTCCAATGGCAGGCCACGCCCTCGCTCGAAGCCTATGCCGACGGGCTTTACACCTATTTCAACACGACCACGGGCTTTGCCGGTTTCAACGTCCAGCCATTCACCAATGGCACGCGCATGACCGAGGTGACGGCGAGCGACTATTGCTTCGACGCGCGCGTCAACGCGAACGGCACGAACCCGCAGATTATCAGCCGTGTCGACGAAGAGGGAAATGTCACCCGCGAGCTCCAGCCGTTCGAAGTCCAGCGCGTCTGCGAATTCGAAAGCGCTCGCTTCGAGAATGCCGTCATCAACCAGAACTCCTCTTCCCGGGATGTGACGCAACGGAACAAGATGATCGCAGGAGGGCTCAATTTCGACCAGGGTGGCACGAGCGCCACGCTCGACGTCGCCTATCAGACGTCGCGCGCCGTCACCGAGAATTTCAACGCCGAGGTCGGACAGCGCGTCGCGAGCGTCTTCGTCGAATCCGACGTCGACAATGGGCAGCGGACGACGATCGACCCGTCGATCCCGCTCAGTTCCGGCAATCTGTCGCTGCGCAACTCGATCAACCAGAATTTCTCACGCGGCGATGGCGAACTCTTCCAGGCGCGCGCCGATTTCGCGCAGGATCTGAACGGCCTCCTGTCCACGCTGAAGGCGGGCGTGCGCTACGCCAATCGCGACGCCAGGTTCCAGAACGTGCAGCAGGTCAACACGGTCGGCTCGATCGGCTTCGGCAATATCGGCACGCCGACCGAAGCCAATGCGCGCCTCGTCTCCAGCCTGCCGTTATCGCCCGACTTCATCGGCGTCATCGGCACCGCGCCGCGCATCAACGACGGCATGGCCTTTGTCGGCCCCAATCCCGAATATCTACGCTCGGAGCGCGGCCGCAACGAACTGCGCGCCCTGTTCGGCCTGCCGCTCAAGGCGCCGGCCTATGATCCGACCAAGGAGTTCAACGCCAACGAGGCGACCTATGCCGGTTATGTCGAAGGCGCTTATGAGGTTCCGATCGGCGACCTGACGCTCGACGGCGTGGTGGGCGTCCGCATCGTCAAGACCGAGCGCACCATCTCCGGTTTCGAACGGGATGAGGACGTCCTGACCCCGGTTACTGCCGAAACGTCGGACACCGATGTTCTCCCCAGCGCCACGGCGCGCCTCAAATTTCCCGGAGGCTTCCAGACGCGTCTGACCTATTCGCGTTCGATCCGCCGGCCAGACTTCGATTCACTCAACCCAACCGAATCGCTGACGCTGGTGGGCAATGTCTTCCTCCTGAACAACGGCCAGCGCGGCAATCCAAATCTGCGGCCGCAGAAATCCGACAGCTTCGATGCGACCGCCGAATATTATTTCGACAGCGGCTACATCTCGGTGACGGGCTATTATCGCTCGATCAAGGACCGCGTCGTGACGTCGAACACCCAGGAGGAGATCGACGGCCTCAACTATCTCATCTCGACCCCGCGTAATGTCGGCGCGGTCGACCTGAAGGGAATCGAGGTCAGCGGTCAATATTTCTTCGATTTTCTGCCCGGCGCGCTGTCCGGTTTCGGGGTCCAAGGTGCATTCACGCTTGCGGATTCGAAGATCAAGGGCGACGATCCGCTTGCGGGCAATCCGCTGGTCGGCGTGTCCAAGTATAACTACACGACCGGCCTGCTCTATGACAAATTTGGATTGAGCGGTCGTCTGATCTGGACCCACCGATCCAGCTATATCGATGCCGACAACACCGGCGGCGTGCAGTTGCGCCCCTTCGATCCGGCTCGGGAGGACGAGGCCTATCTGCCGGTGCTCCTGTCCTATGCGCGTCCCGCCGGCCGCCTCGATTTCAGCGTCGCCTACGAAGTCACCGAGGCGCTGCGCCTTGACGTCGGCGGCACCAACATCCTGCGCAATCGCACCTCCATCTATCG
Organism: Sphingomonas gilva; assembly: GCF_003515075.1. Lineage (GTDB taxonomy): Bacteria > Pseudomonadota > Alphaproteobacteria > Sphingomonadales > Sphingomonadaceae > Sphingomonas > Sphingomonas gilva. Next base: position 842,094 of record NZ_QWLV01000001.1, on the reverse strand, counting down.
CGGCAATGAACGGATCAACTTCGCGCTATTCGGGGACGAGACCGTCTACACGATCGGTGCACGCGTCAAATTCTAGACGATCGCGCAGTGCGTATTGATGCGACAAGGAGAGACGGAATGGGCTTCAAGCGCGCCGTTCGACGTAAATTTGCTCAACTGATGGCCGCATCGATCGCCGTTGCGTCAGTGGGCGCATGCTCCGCGGGAACGGTTGCGGAAACCAGTCCGGCACCGGCGCGACAGGCCGCGAAGCAGCCCAATATATTGTTCATCCTCGTGGACGACATGGGGTACGCCGACCTGTCGCTCACCGGCAACCGGCTGGTGCGAACGCCCAACATCGATGCGCTCGCCCGCGACGGTATGGTGATGACGCGCTTCTACGATGCGGCGCCGATCTGCTCGCCTTCACGCGCAGGCTTCATGACGGGGCAGTTCCCGGCCGAGCAGCGCTTCGTCACCTATATTTCGGATCGACAGCGCAACCGGCGCTTCGGCCAGGCCGACTGGCTGGATCCGGCCATTCCCGTGCTTCCGCGCACCCTCAAGAAGGAAGGCTATACGACGGGGCATTTCGGGAAATGGCACTTGGGCGGCGGCCGCGACGTGGCCGATGCGCCGCTGCCTTCCGCCTATGGGATCGACGAAAGCTACACCCAGTTCGAGGGGCTGGGCCCGCGCCTGCTGCCGAGCGATCTTGGCGGCAATCTGGCGCAGCAGAGCGCGGCGCTTGGCAAGGGACCGATCGAATGGGCGCCCCGTGCTGCGGTCACCGCCCGTTACGTCGACAAGACGCTCGACTTCATCCGTCGCAGCAAGGACGGCCCCTGGTTCGCGCAGCTGTGGCTCGACGACGTGCATACGCCGTGGGCGCCCAGCGCCCAGCAACTGGCGGCGGTGAAGGGCAAGGGCCGGAACGAGCGGGAGGACAGGTTTCTCGCCGTGCTTGTCGCGATGGATGCGGAGATCGGCCGTTTGGTGAACGGCATGCGACAGGCCGGTGAACTCGATGAGACGCTGATCGTCTTCACGTCCGACAATGGGCCCACCGTGGGCAAGGGCACGCCCGGCTCCGCAGCGCCCTATCGCGGACGCAAGGCGAGTTTGTACGAGGGCGGCATCCGCCAACCGCTGATCGTGCGGTGGCCCGGCCATGTGAAGGCCGGTAGCCGCGATACGACTACCGTGGCGCAAGCCGTCGACCTGTTTCCCACACTCGCTCGCATCGCGGGCGCGCAGCCGCCGCCCGAGGGCGACGGAATCGATATCGGGCGCGCTTGGCAGGGACGGCCGATCGCCGATCGGCCCGATTTCTACACGCACATCGCCCGCCCCGCCCGCGAAGCCCGGTTCGGCCCACTTTATTCGATCCGTTCAGGACCTTGGAAATTGCTGGCGAACCGCGACGGCAGTGGCGCCGAACTCTACAATCTCGAAACGGACCCGGGGGAACGGAACGATCTGTACGCCAAGGAGCGTGCCGTGGCTGCCCGGCTGGGGAGCCAATTGCGTAGCTGGGTAGCGTCGCTGCCTGCGCCGGGGCCGGCGGTCGGGCACTGAAAGACGTCGCCACGGGTTGTCGGATCTCGCCAGATGCGATGCGCGCAGACGCGGGCGCGAACAGCCACCACTGAGCCGTCGCGCCGCCGGTCTAGGCAGAGCTGCACTCATTGGCGGAAGAAGACGGGCTGAGTAAACGCGCCGTTCGCCGCGACGTCCCACACCTCCAGGCGCGCCCATTTGCGTCCGCGAAGGTCAAGCGTCTTCGAGATCGTGGCGGTTCCGAACACGCCGCGGTCGGTCAGGTCGATCCGGTCGCGATAGACCTTGGTGCCGTCGCCGCTGACGATCTCGGCGAAGGCGAGGGGGAAGGTCCATTCGATCGCGGCCTGCACCGTCGCCTTGCCGCCCGACGTGGCGGTTTCGCCGCTCTCCGCGCCGTTGATGGTGAAGCTCGGGATCAGCACTTCGCCCGTGGTGGTGAAGAAGGCGCCGCCGCGCAGCGCGTCGAGCACCGGCTGCCAGCCATCCTCATATTTCGGCACGGCGTCGAGCCGCAGATAGTTGATGTTCATATGGGCGTAGAGTTCGCTGTCGTCGTCGATCTGGAACACATCGACTTCGCCCGGGGTGAACTTGCGTTCGCCGGGGTTCGCGGCCCAATTGTTCATATCGTCGAGCAGGTCGATCACGCGCCAGCCCAGCGTGTCGCGCGAATAATCGGCCGGCATCGCTTTCCATGCGCCGCCCAGATAGCGGTCGCTCTTGAAGAAGGGCTGGTCGCGATATTTGTCGGGGAAACCGGTCGAACCCTTGATGCGCGGATGGGCGGCCCACATCAGGCCTTTCTCGGCTTCCATCAGCTTGAGGACGTCGTCCGGCGATCCGACATGATAGACCTTGCCGAGCTCGGGATCGGTCTCGACGAAGGGCTGGCCTTCCTTGCGGTCGAGCGTCCAATAGACCGGCTTGGGAAAAAAGCTCATCCAGTGGCCGCCGAGATGCACGTTCGGCTCCTCGCCGGGCAGCAGCAGGAATTCGTCGTCCGAAAGCCGCTTGGTCTCTTCATGGATGGTCTTGAGGAGCGTGAGGCGATCGCCCGCACGGTCGAGCTCCTTCTGGCCAAGATGCAGCTCGCCCAGATGGACGATCTCGACGTTCATCGCCTTGAAGCGATCGATGAATTCGGGACGCTCCAGCCCGTCGGGAACGCCGGTGGATTGCTGGAACCGCTGCTGGTTCAGGAAATCGACCGCATGTTCGACATGATAATGGCTGGTGAAGGTGCGGTGGCCCGGCAGCGACTTGAGGCGGTCGCCCCGTGTGTATGCGAAGGCCGCTTGAGTCGCGCTGGCGGCATCGCCGCCGTCGAGCAGGTAGAAGACGCCCATGTCCTGCTCGGTCCCCGGCGGTGCGTTGACCCAGGGCACGTAGCGGCGGTCGCCTTCCAATGTCTGGCGGACGCCGAAGCCGACGCGCCCCTCCAGATCGCGATAATCCCGGCCGTACCAGACGCTGTTGTCGTTGTTGGCATAATCGACCGGGTAGAAATATTGGTGCGGCGGCGGCAGCATCACCAGCGCGCCGCCGGTCGCGCCTTCGGCGATGACCATCCGGCCGCGCACCCTGGGCGAAGCGGCAGGCTGATCGATAGCGTCGCCGGTGACGCGCACCAGCTCGTCGGAAAGGTCGGTATAGGCGATGGCGCGCCATGGCGCATCGGCCGCTTCCGCGACGCTCAATCCGGTGTCGAAGGTGTAGGCGGTCGCGTCGCGATCGGTGGACATCACCATTGCCGATCGGATCAGGCGCGATCCGGGGTAGATGGTGAATTCATAGGCGCCGCTGAACGGCCCCGCCGTCGCGCCGTCGACGATGACCTTGGTGTAGCCGCCGGCCTGTTCGACGCGGATCGCGTCGCGCTTCAGCTCGAGCGGGAAATGCTCGAACGGGCGGTTGCGCGGATTGTCGAAGAACACCGTCCAGCCCTGGCGCAGGTCGCGGGTGCCGATGGTGATCACCGCGGCCGGATCGATCCCGGCGAGGATCGTCCGCTCGCCGATGCCGAGCGCGCGGATCAGCGGCTGGTCCTTGGCGAGCGACAGCACCAGGCGGCCGCGCTGGCCCTCGCCCGCCGGCCAGCTGATCGCGACGCTGTCGTGCGCGCGATCGACGCGCACGTCGCCGGCAAGCGACTTCGCGGGAGACTTGAGCGCCGTGACCGCACGTTGCGCATGCGCTTCCGTCGTGCAGACGGCGATGGCCATGGTCGCGCATGCGAGGCCGAAGAGCGCCCCCTTGAAGCAATCTCGCAAAACTTCTCTCCCTTTCGGTACGTTGATGTTGTGCGCGCGACCCTTTCAGGGGCGACGCGTGCGGGCAAGGCCGCGGTCGGAAATCAAAGCGAACGCCGATCGAACAGGTGGTGTCGTCATTGTGCGCATCGCAAACGAAATCCTCTCGCGATTCGAATGAGTAGGCCCTCCTGCCCGCTAATGTCCGTTCCGGCGAGGTTGATCGGGATCGCGTCGGCCAGATCGCACTCGAGACCAAGGTCGACCGCCCGTCCGGCTGGCCGGAATCGATACTGGCCGCAGCGACAGGCCGTTGTAATGTCGCGATCGTTTCATCGCGCTCGCAATCGTGCATATCCTCGCGCCCACGCCTCGACCCTGTCATCGTGCCGCATTCATCTTCGACCAAGGAGGAAAAGCCTCGTGAACTCATCGCGACTGACCGCCCCGATTCTGCTGGCTGCCGCGGTGGCTATAGCCGGCTGCGACAGCGCCGCGTCCTCGCAGAAAGCAGCTTCGAGTGCGATGCCAGCCAAGCCGCCGGTGCTGACGCCGCCGGCGAATCGATCGCCGGCGGCGGTGGTCACGCTGGCGGATTATCGCCACGACGATCTGCTGTGGGAGAATGACCGGACGGCGCACCGCATCTATGGTCATGCGCTCGAAGCGGTCGAGCCGCCTTCGGGCTCCGGTATCGACAGCTGGGGCAAGCAATATCCTTGGCCATTCGCCGATCGCCAGCTGCGCACCGGCGACCAGCACGGCTATCACGGCGAAGGGTTGGACTTCTACAATGTCGGCACCGGCCGCGGAGCGGGTGGGCTCGGCATCTGGCACGACAACAAGCTTTGGACCTCGCGTAACTATGTCGCGCATCGCGTGCTTGCGAGCGGCGGCGACGCCGCCGATTTCGAAGTCGACTATGCCCCCTGGCCGGTCGGCGTCGATCGCCAGGTGAGCGAGACGAGGCGGTTCACCCTGCCGCTCGGCACGCATTTCACGCGAATGGTCTCGACGCTCTCGTCCGACCGCCCCGAACCCTTGCTGGTGGGGATCGGCATCGGCCGGCGGACGACCGGGCCCGACGGCGGCGAGGTGACGATTGATCGCGCTGGGGGGCTGATGACCTGGTGGGGACCGGACGATGACGCGCATGGCCGGATGGCGATCGCGCTGCGCGTCGATCCGTCGGCTATCGTCGAGGTGCGCGATGACGCCGACAACCATCTGATCATCGTCCGTGTCACACCGGGGACGCCGCTCGTCTATTATTCCGGCTCGGCGTGGAGCCGGGGCGCGGGCGGCTTCGACACTCGCGAAAAGTGGAACGCCTACGCCGCCGGGGAGCAACTCGACTTCAGCGTGCCGGCGCCGGCGACGCAGTGATCGCGTCGTTCAGCTTCGTCCGACCATGCCTTTCACAGCCGGGATAATTGCCCGATGTTCGACGCCAGCCAAAGGAGGATGCTAGGACAGCAGGATCGACGCGCCGTTGACCGCCTCGGCATCGTCGGAGATCAGGAAGGCCACGACCTTGGCGATCGCCTCCGGTCGCACCCAATCGACGGGATCGGCATCGGGCATGTCGCGCCGGTTGGCAGGGGTGTCGATGATGGTGGGCAGGATCGCGTTCACGCGCACGCATGCCCCTTTCAGTTCCTGCGCCAGGCTTTCGGTCAGTGCGCGAACACCGGCCTTCGACGCGGCATAGGGGGCCATGCCGACGCCGGGCTGGGTCGCGCCGGCGGCCCCCACATTGACGATGGCGCCGCCGTTCGTGGTGAGATGCGGCAATGCCGCGCGGCAGGAGACCGCCGCGGTGCGGACGTTCATCCGGTACATCAGGTCCCAATTGGCGACCTCGCCGCTCTCGACCTTTTCCCAAAGGAAGCCGCCCGCGACGTTGACCACCGCGCCAATGCCACCCAGCGAATCGGCGATCGTTCGATACGCCGCGGCGACCGCCGACGGATCGGTCAGGTCGACGCCGGCGCAAGCCAGATCGCCCCCTTCCCTCGGTTCCGAAAGGTCTACTATGGCAACTCGATGGCCCCGCGCCCGCAATTCGGCCGCCACCGCCTGGCCCAGCACGCCCGCGCCGCCCGCGACGATCACCGCGCCCATCAGACGATCGCCATCGCGTTGGACGGCGATCCCACGCCGCCGCGCATGTTGAGCGGCATCGAGGTGAAGAAGCCCGCGTAGCTGCCGCCCGCGGCGCAATCGTCCGCCAGCGCTTCCAGATCGAACATCTCGCCCAGCTTCATGCCGAGCCGCGCGATCGACAGATGCAGGCTCATCGGCTTGCCGGTGATCGGAAAGACCTCGACCGTCACATTGTCAGCGGCGACCGCGGCGACACGCCGGTCCCAAAGCAATTCCCACATATCCTCTCCACCCGACAGACCCGAATAGGTGCGGTCGCGGAACAGCGATAGCCGTTCGGCGGGCGCTGCGTCCAGAAAGGCGCGCAGCCAGCCGGTGCGCACCAGCAAACGTCGCCGCGCTGCAGTTCGGTCCCGGTCCGGTCGAGGCATGCGATGACGGCCTCGGCGCTCGCGACATGCCCGTCCACCACCATCCAATCGCGTCCCGTCGCGGCGAAGCACCTTTAATGCAGCACTATATTTTAGCCTTCGGCCACGTGTGACAAAGTACAATTCCTCTCACCCGCTCCAGCACAACATCTCGCTGATCTGAATCGACCCTCGCTGTTCGACCGGCGGCGAAAGCGTGGTGCGCTTTCGGCAGATGGGCCGCGACGCAAACCATATTGCCAAAAGATAGCTTTATAGTATTACAGTTTTTGCCGCCCGACATCTCGGCGGGCGAGCTTGCCCGAGGGAGATATTGGCTCGCGATGGTTCGCGCATCCCACACGACCTGAAGCGCATGGAGACCCGGCGCCTCGAATATTTCCTGCACATCGCCGATGCCGGCAGCATCAGCAAGGCGGCGCAGAACCTGGAGATCGCCCAGCCGGCCATGAGCCGCCAGCTCGCCATTCTGGAACATGAGCTTCGTTGCCAGCTGGTGGAGCGCTCCCCGCATGGGATTCGACTGACCGAAGCCGGCCGATCGCTCTATACCCGCGCCCAGATCATCGTCCGGCAGGTTTCCGGCCTCAGGTTCGACGTCGGCGTGGACGGCGGCGGCCTCACCGGATCGGTGGCGATCGGCCTGCCGCCAAGCCATGAGCGGTTCATCGGGATCGCGCTCGTCGCCGAAACCCTTGCCCGCTATCCCCAGATCAGCCTGCAGGTGAACAGCGGGAGCAACCTGCTGGCGCAACTCCACGCCGGGACGATCGATCTCGCCCTCGCGCCGGTCGAGAGCGCCGATGCGAGCGTGCAGGTGACGCGGCTGTTCCGCGAGGAGTTGGTCCTCGTCCAGAGCGCGGGCGCGCCGCCACCGCCGACGGACATCGCCGCGCTCGCTGAGCTGCCGTGGATCGTGACGCGCGCGCAGAGCGCGGTGCACGGCGTGCTGGCGACGATCTTTCAGGGCAGCGACTTGCAGCCGCGGATCGCTGCGGAGATCGGCTCGCTCGCACTCGTCCTGCAAGCCGTCCAGCGGGGCCTTGGCGTCACCGTTCTGCCCCGCGCGGCGATCCTGCCCGAGCTCGCCCGCGGCGAAGTATCGGTAGCGCCGGCGGCTGATCCGCCGCCCTGCCGCATAATGTCGCTTTGCCTGCGCCGCGGATCGACCTCGATCCGCAGCGTGGCCGCCGTCGCCGGGCTGATCGAGGAACTCGTCAAGCGCGAATGCGGGGCGGCGACGGGGGTCGATCGGCCGCGCGTACTGCTTTCGCCATAGCCGCCGGGGGCCACGCGCCATGCGCATACCCCCATAGCCTTAACGTGTTGGGCAAGGCCGGATCGGCCATGTCACACCTCCTCGCGCCAGGACCCGAACGGGCGCGGCTGACCCGGACCGGAGGCGCATGCGACGCCAGCGGCCGGCACATCGGAGGAGAGGAGCACCGATGATGAAAGGATTGTGCACGCCGCGCAGGCGCACCCGCCGCGCGCTCGCGCTGACGACGGCCGCCCTGATGTGCGGAGCATCGGGAACTGCGTTGGCCCAGGACGCCGCCCAGCCGGCCGCCGGCGTGAACGCGCCGCCGCAGGACATTGCCGAGCCAACGCCCGAGGAAACGACCGCCGAGGATATCATCGTCACCGGCAGCCGGATCCGCGGGGTCGCCCCGGTCGGCTCGAGCGTGATCACCCTCGGCTCCGAAAGCCTCGAGAAGACGCCGGCGACCAACGTCGTCGACCTGCTGCGCCGCGTGCCGCAGGTCTCCGGCGCGGGCATCAACGAATCGGTCAGCGGGGTCGTCGGCCCCGGCGTTTCATCGAGCAACGCGACCCGCACCGGCGCGATCAACCTGCGCGGCGTCGGCCCCAAGGCGACGCTGGTGCTGTTCGGCGGCCAGCGGCTCGCAACGTCGGGTTTGAACGGCGCGCAGACCGACCCGGCCAGCATCCCGTCCTCGGTGCTCGAACGTGTCGAGGTTGTCGCCGACGGCGCTTCGGCGATCTACGGCTCCGACGCGGTGGCCGGCGTGGTCAACTTCATACCGCGCACCCGTTATGACGGCCTCGTCGCGCGCGCGCGCCTGTCGGAAGCCGACGATTATTCGCAGCGCCAGCTTTCGATCATGGGCGGCGTCGATTGGGACAATGGCGGCCTGATCGTCGCGTTCCAGCATGATTACAACTCGCGGCTGCGCGGGGTCGATCGCGACTATTACCGCTCCGACCTCACCGATCGCGGCGGCGACGATTATCGCAGCCAGCAGTGCAACCCGGGCAACATCATCGTCGACGGGATTCCCTACGCGATCCCCGAAGGCGGGGTGACGAGCGCCAATGCGGACCAGCTCGTGCCCAACACCCGCAACCTGTGCGAGGTCTACCGGCTGGGCGACATATTGGGGCAGCAGGAACGCAATGCCGGCTATGCGAGCATCACCCAGGAGCTGACGCCCGGTCTCTCGGTCTTCGCGCGTGGCTTCTATGCGGAACGGCGCTTCGACGCGAACGACACGCAGCAAGGCTCCACCAGCAGCGTCGCCAACCTGACGGTGCCCAGCACCAATCCCTATTTCGTCGCGCCGCCAGGGACCGATCCCTCGTCGGTCGTCGTCCAGTATTTCTTCGGCGCGGATGCGCCGCTCGCCTTCAGCGGCCTCAGCAAGTCGCACCTCGCGACGATCGGCGCGGACCTTGAGCTCGGCGGCACATGGAAGGTGTCGACGACGGCGAACTGGGCGCACAGCTCCGATGTGGTGAACGCGTTCTTCGCCCTGCCCGCGGCGTTGACCGCGGCGCTCAACAGCACCGATCCGGCAACGGCGTTCAATCCCTTCGGCGGCGGCAACAGCCAAGCCGTGCGCGACGCGGTGTTCTCGAGCTATTTCAACTCGCGCCCGCGCAGCAGGATATTTTCGAGCCAGGCGGAGCTAAGCGGCACGCTGTTCGACATTTCCGGCGGCGCGGTGCGGCTGGCGGCCGGGTTCGACTATACCCGGATGCACTTCCGCGGTGAGAGTAACCGCGGAACCCAGGCCGCGCCCGTCACGACGGTGGCGCAGAACCAGCGCAGCATCCATTCCGGCTATGCGGAGCTTTACGTTCCGCTCTTCGGATCGGCCAATGCCACGCCGGGGTTCGAGCGCCTGGAGCTGTCGCTCGCCGGCCGGTACGACGACTATTCGGACGTCGGCGGCACCTTCAATCCGAAGTTCGGGGTGAACTGGTCGCCGGTGCGCGACCTGACCTTCAAGGGCAGCTACGGCACGTCGTTCAAGGCGCCCTACCTCAGCGATACGCTGTCGCCGAAATCGGGGGCCGCGCTGGTCGTCACGACCCAGCCCGATCCGAGTTCGCCGACCGGATCGAGCACGGGCCTTCAGATCAACGACGGCAATCCGGGCCTGAGCCCGGAGGAGGCGACCACCTGGACGATCGGCGCCGAATGGCGGCCCACCAGCGACCTCACGCTGACCGCCACCTATTTCAACCTCGATTACACCGGCCAGATCACGGCGCCCGCAATCAATACGGTGCTGGTCAACCCGCTCTTCGCAGGCACGGTGATCCGCAACCCGACGCAGCAGCAGGTGGACGATCTGATCGCCAATTCCGGGCTTCGGATCAACGGCGTCCTGCCCGCGCAGGTGGATTTCATCTTCGACGGTCGGCCGTCGAACCTGAGCGCCACGCAGGCGGCCGGCTTCGATTTCGTGCTGAGCTACGACAAGCGGCTCGACTGGGGTGATATCTACGCCTCGGTCGGCGGGACGCTGGTCACGCAGTACGATATCAAGGTGACCGACGCCGCGCCGGCGCAGAACGTGCTCAACACCATCTACTATCCACCGCGTTTCCGCTTCAACGCGGATGCCGGCTGGTCGAACGCCGGCTGGGCGGCATCGGCGACGCTCAGGTTCCTGAACGGCTACACCAACAACCTCGTCACGCCGGACGAGAAGATCGACGCGAACGCGACGCTCGATCTGCGCGTCGGCTACGAATTCGAACAGGGATCGCCCTGGCTCGAAGGGCTGGGCGTCAGCCTGGAGGTCACCAACGTGTTCGATACCGACCCGCCGTTCGTCAATATTCAAGGTGGTGTTGACGCGAGTGCGGCGAGCCTGTTCGGCCGCATGTTCACCCTGGTTCTGGAGAAGAAATTCTGATGACGATCGGCCGAAATACCATGCGCGAGCGGCTGCGATGAAGGCGCTGGAAGGCGTCCGCGTGCTCGACTTCACGCACGCGATCTCCGGACCGACCTGCACCGGCATGCTCGCCCTGCTGGGCGCAGAGGTGATCAAGGTCGAGAAACCCGGCGTTGGCGATTCATTGAGAAGCTATACCGAGCATGCCGGCCCGCCGCTGATGAGCACGCCGTTCGGCGCGGTGAACAACGGCAAGCGATCGATCGTCGCCGATCTGAAGCACCCCGCCGCGCGCGAGGTGCTGCTGCAGATGGCCGAAACGGTCGATATCGTCGTCGAGAATTTTCGCCCCGGCGTGCTCAAGAGGCTGGGCTATGGCCCGGATGTGCTGCGTGCGCGCAATCCCCGGCTGATCTACGCCTCCATCACCGGCTTCGGCCAGACGGGCAGCCTACGTAACTGGGGCGCCTACGACCATATCGTCCAGGCGATGTCGGGCCTGGCGATGCTGAACGCCGCGGTCGATGGACCGAAGATGATCGGCATTCCGCTGATCGACGCGTTCAGCGGCTATGTCGGGGTGATGGCGATCCTCGCCTCGCTGCAGAAGCGGCATGTGACCGGCGAGGGCGAGACGATCGACGTCGCCATGCTCGATTCCGCGCTGCGGCTGATGAACACCAACGTCTCGACCTATTTCTGGACGGGCGTCGCGCCGAAATCGATGGCCAACCGTGGTTTCCGGCTGGTCGCGACGTCGGAATTCTACCAGACGCGCGACGGCTGGATCGCGCTGGGCGCCAATCACCAGGATCAGATCAAGGCGTTCCTCGATGTCGTCGGCCATCCCGAGATCCTGGATGATCCCCGCTTCGCGACGCACAAACTGCGCGTCGAAAATTATGATGCGCTGAAGGCGTGGCTGACCGATTTCTTCCTGACGCAATCGGCCGAGGAGCTTGAGCCCCGCCTGGCGGCGGCGAAGGTTCCCGTATCGAGGATCCGCGATATCGAGCAGATCGCCAGCCATCCGCATTTCCAGGAGCGCGCGCTGTTCCACGAGGCGGAGATCCCCGGATCGGACAAGCCGCTGGTCGCCGTCGGCCCCGGCTTCCTGCTCGAAAGCGGGCCGATCGAACCGGGGCCCGTGCCGCGCCTGGGCGAAAGCACCGATGCGGTGCTGGGCGAGCTCGGCATCGCGCCGGATGAGATCGCCAGGCTTCGCGAGGAGGGCGCCTTCGGGTGACGGACGCGCCGATCGTCGAGACCGCCGCCGGGCGCGTGCGCGGCGAACGGATCAATGGGATGCTCTGGTTCCGCGGCATTCCCTACGCCCGCGCCGAGCGCTTTCAGGCTCCCATCTCCGTAACTCCCTGGGCCGGCGTCCGTGACGCGTTGGCCTATGCGCCAAGCTGCCCGCAGCCGATGCGCGGCCGTCCCGATCGGCCGCCGCCGATCTGGGTGGACGGTCGCGAGATCGGCACCGATGAGGATTGCCTCGCGCTGAACATCTGGACGGCGGAGGCGGCGGACCATTGCCGGCGACCGGTCATGGTCTGGCTTCATACCGGCGGGTTCGGCAGCGGCTCGGGCTCCGCGCCGTTGTTCGAGGGCGATCGGCTGGCGCGTCGCGACATGGTGGTGGTCAGCCTCAATCACCGCCTCGGCGCGCTCGGGTTTCTCGATCTCGAGTCGTTCGATCCGGCGTTCGCCGGCGCCGCCAACGCCGGGATCGCCGACATCGTCGCGGCGCTGCGCTGGATCAGGGACAATATCGCGGCATTCGGCGGCGATCCCGAACGCGTCACCCTGTTCGGCGAATCGGGCGGCGCGCTGAAAATCTCGACGCTGCTCGCGATGCCCGATGCCGTCCCGCTGTTCCACCGCGCGATCATGCAGAGCGGGCCGAGGGTGCGGCATCTCGATCGCGATCGCGCGCGGGCGGCGACCGAAGCGCTGTTCGCGCAGCTCGATCTTCCGCTGGGGGACATCGAAGCGCTGCGGGCGCTGCCCGCCGATGCGATCGTCGCTGCGGCGGCGCGCGTGACGAAGGCGATGCCGTCGCGCGGGCCGGGTTTTCCCGGCATATTCAGCCCGGTGGTCGATGCCGCGCTGATCCCGCGCGATCCCTTCGCCCAGGGCGCGCCCGCCATCTCCGCGCATATCCCGCTGATCATCGGCTACAATCGCACCGAAGCGAGCTATTTCTCGCGAATGGGCTTCGGTCCCAACGATCCGGCGATGGAATGGGACGAGGTGCGGCGCCGCCTCGCGCCGGTGCTGCGCGATGGCATGGAGCCGTTGCTCGCCGCGTGGCGTGGCGCGGCGCCTGGGCTTTCGCCGTTCGAGACCTACCTCGCCATCTTTACCGAATTCCCGACCGGACACTTTGCCCGCACCATCGCGGCGCGGCGTGCCGCGGCCGGTTCCGCTCCGACCTATCTCTACCGCTTCGACTGGGCGACCGACGCCTGGGGATCGGTCGGCCCCAGCCCGCACATGATCGAGTTGCCCTTCGTGTTCGATGCCGTCGACCGCGCGCCCGAGATGGTCGGTCCGGCAACGGACGACACGCGCGCGATAGCGGCCGACGTCAGCGGCGCCTGGCGCGCCTTCGCCGGGACCGGAAGCCCCGCCGCCGAGGGGCAGCCAGCCTGGCCCGCCTATGACGCGGCGACCCGCCGCCGCATGCACATCGACCGCCGATGGAATGTCGGCCCCGACCTTCATCCCGATCTTGCCGCCGCGCTCGACAGCGCGCTGGACCTTACTCCCGAAAGGCCGTCATGACCGATCCCCAAGCAGGAACGCCCACCGCCCTGTCCGGCATCCGCGTGATCGATTTCTCCCGCTTCCTGCCGGCGTCCTATGTCGGATGGCTGATGGCCGACATGGGCGCCGACGTCATCCGCATCGAGCATCCGCGCGAACTCGCCAAGCAGACCTTCGTCGCCGGCGCAGCGGGCGAGAGCGAGGCCGCCTTCCACCGCCGCCGCGCCTTGCAGACCCAGGCGCGCAACAAGCGGAGCGTGCTGCTCAACCCCGGCAATGAAAAGGCGCGCGAGGCGATCCACCGGCTGATCGAAACCGCCGACGTGCTGGTCGAGGACTATCGTCCCGGCACGCTGGCCAGGATGGGCTATGGCTGGCCGGAGATGCAGGCGCTCAACCCGCGGCTGGTCTACACCTCGGTGTCGTTCACCGGGCAGACGGGGCCATATGCTGGGCGCGCCGGCCACGATCCCGCCGCGCTGTCGCTCGCCGGCGCGCTGTCGCGGCTGAACGGCCTGCCGACGCCCACCATGCCGGGCCTGCAGGTCGCCGATGTGCTGTCCGGGTCGCACGCGACGATCGCGACATTGATGGCGCTGATGGCGCGCGATCGCACCGGCCGGGGCCAGCGCGTCGACGTGGCGATGAGCGACGCCTCCGCACCGCTGATGATGGTGACGATGGCGCGCAACCCGGATGCGTCGAAGCTCGGCCCTCCCGATGCCAGATGGCAGCCGAAGGGCGGCGTATGGGAGTGCGCCGACGGCGGCTATATCTGCACCACCGACATGGAGACGGCGTATTGGCGGCGCTTCTGCGACCTTGTCGATCGCCCGCACTATGCCGACCTCCAGCACGCGACCGATCAGCACCCCGCGATGCAGCAGGACTTGAAGGCGATCTTCCGCACCAGGCCGCGTGACGAATGGGCGGCGATCTTCGCCGAGGCGGACACCCAGGCCATGCCCGTCCTCTCGCTCGCCGAAGCGATCGCGAACGAGCATAATCGCGCCCGGGGCGTCTATGTCGACGTCGCCCATGGCGATGAGACGCTGATCCATGTCGGCACGCCGTTCCATCTTTCCGACACGCCCGGACGCGTGCGGCACGCGGCGACGCTGCCCGGCGCGCATACCGAGGAGATTCTCGACTCGCTGGGGCTGAGCGCGGCGGACATCGACGCGATCCGCGCCGAAGGCGGGTTCGATGGCTGACGCGGCGACCCGTCTGCCGCCAACCCCGCGCGAACGTTGGACGCGCTATCAGTGGTTGGCGATCGGGCTGCTGTTGCTGGTCAACATCTCCAGCGCGCTCGATCGTTACGCGCTGTCGAACCTGCAGGAGCATCTGAAGGTCGACCTGCAGCTCACCGACACGCAACTTGGTTTCATCGCAGGCCCGGCCTTCTCGCTGTTCTACACGCTGTCGGCGATCCCGATCGCGCGGCTGGCCGAACGGGTGAACCGCGCGCGGCTGCTCGCCGCGGTGCTCAGCTTCTGGTCGGGGGCGACGGCGCTTTGCGGCGCGGCGACGGGCTTCGTCTCGCTGGCCTTGTGCCGGATGGGCGTCGGCATGGGCGAAGGCGGCTGCCACCCGATCAGCCAGTCGACCATCGCGGACAGCTTCGCACCGCGCCAGCGCGGATCGGCGATGGCGATCTACGCCGCCGGCCCGCCGATCGCCGCTATCGTCGCCCCCGTGCTCACCGGCGCGGTGGCGCACTGGTTCGGCTGGCGGGTGGCGTTCCTCGCGGTCGGCTTGCCCGGACTGGCCCTGGCCGTCGTGCTATGGGCGATCCTGCGCGAGCCGCGCCACGCCGCCGGTCACGTCGCCCGGCCGGTCCAGCCGCTGCTGGCCGATCTGGGATGGGCGTTCCGCAACCGCGCGTTCCTGTTCATCTTCATCGCCGGCGCGTTCAACGGCATCGGTATCACCGGCATCGGCGCCTTCACCACATCGTTCGTGATGAGGACGCAGGGTTTCAATATCGCATCGGCGGGGCTGGTCGTGGGCGCGCTCGGCGCGATGGGGCTGGTCGGCACCTTCCTCGGCGGATGGCTGGCGGATCGCTTCGCGGATTCGCGCGGGCGATCCTATGTTCTCGTCTGCGCGACGGGCGCGCTCCTCTCATTCATCTTCTATCTGATCGCCTTCAGCATGAGCGCGTGGCCGCTGGTCTTGCTGGGCCTGCTCAGCGCCAACCTGGCGACCGACCTGAAGAACGGTCCCAACTTCGCCGCCATCCAGAATATCGTGCCTTCCCACATGCGGGCGACCGCCGCAGCGATCTTCACCGTCGCGTCGAACGTCATCGGTATGGGACTGGGCGCGTTGCTGGTCGGCCTGCTGAGCGACGCGCTCACCGCGCAGATGTTCGGCGACGCTTACGGCGCGTTCACCACAGCCTGTCCGGGCGGCCACGCGCCGGCCGGCGCGACCGCAGCCCTCGCAGATGCGTGCCGCACCGCATCGGCCGAAGGGCTGCGGCTGGCGCTCGGCCTGGTCACCACCTCGTTCCTCGGCGCGGCCTTCTTCTTCTGGCTGGCCAATCGCCATTGCACGATCAACGAGGAGTGATCGCGGCCTTCAGCCGAACAGCAGGCGCGCGGCGTTTCCCTTCAGGATCGGTTCGCGCAGCTCCGGCTTGAACCCCGCCTGGTCGAACGCCGCGATCCACTTGTCGGGCGGGATCAGGGGAAAATCGCTGCCGAACAGGAATTTGTCGCCCAGCTGACCGTTGGCGTAGGTTACGATCTGCTTGGGGAAATAGCGCGGCGACCAGCCCGACAGATCGATGAAGACATTGGGCTTGTGCAGCGCCATCGACAGCGATTCGTCGGTCCACGGCCAGCCGGGATGGGCAAGGACGATCCGGATGTCGGGAAAGGCGACCGCGACCTCGTCGACCAGCATCGGCTGACCGTATTTCAGGCGGATGCCCCCGCCGCCCGGCATGCCGGCGCCCAGCCCCGAATGGCCGGTGTGGAAGATCGCCGGCAGCTTGTAATGGTTGATGACCTCGTACAGCGGCCAGGCCATGCGGTCGCCCGGGTCGAAATTCTGCAGCGGCGGATGGAACTTGAAGCCCTTGACCCCATGCTTCTCGATCAGGTCGCGCGCCTCGATCGCGCCGCGCTTGCCCTTGTGCGGGTCGATCGAGGCAAAGGCGATCATGATGTCGCCGTTCGCCGCCGCGGCTTCGGCGATCTCCTCGTTGCGGATGCGCTTGACGCCGGTGCCCGCCTCCATGTCGACGGTGAACATGACGAAGCCGATATTGCGCTCGCGATAATGCGCGATCGTCTCGGGGATGGTCGGACGGCGACGCTCGGCCTTGAAATAGCGCGTGCTGGCGTCGAGGAACTCGCCGAAGATCGGGTCCTCCGGATCGTGGCACGACACCTCGGCATGGACGTGGATGTCGATCGCCGCCAGCTTGTCCACGTCCATCGCTCGCCTCCTATCCGGCGAGGATCAGCGCATCGAGCGCGACCGCGCCTTGTCCTTCGGGATAGACGACGACCGGATTGAGGTCGATCTCCCGGATCGATGGTGTGCCGGCGAGCACGCGGCCAAGCACGCCGATGAGGCGCGCCGCCGCGTCGATATCGAGCGCGGGCGACCCCCGATAGCCGTCGAGCAGCACCCCCTGCTTGAGCAGGCGCAGCTCGGCGACGATCGCCTCGTGCGTCAGGTCGTGCGGCAGCAGCCGGACGTCGTGCAGCAGCTCGGCGGTGACACCGCCGAAGCCGACCAGGATCACCGGCCCCCATTCGGGATCGTTGCGCGCGCCGACGATCAGTTCCAAGCCCCGCGCGCCCATCGCCTCCACCAGCGCGCCGTCGAGCGCAATCGACGCGTCATAGGCGGAGACGTTGGCGAACAGCCGTTCCCACGCTCCATGCAGCGCGACATCATCGGCGATGTTGAGGATGACGCCACCGGCGTCGCTCTTGTGGCTGAGCGCGGCCGCCTGCGCCTTCAGCACCACCGGATAGCCGACCCGTCCGGCGATCGCACGCGCCTCTTCCACGGTCGCCGCGAAGCCGCCCGGGGGGAAGGCGAGACCGAGCGGCGCGAGCAGCGCCTTGGCCTGATATTCGGGAATGACCCTGCCGGCCAGCAGCGCCGCCGGCACCGGATCGATCGCCGCTCTCGCCTGCCCCCGCCGGCCCGCGTCGGCGAGACGCGCCAGCGCCCGGAACGCGCGATCCGGCGACGGGAAGTAAGGCACGCCCAGATTCCGCAGCCCGGCGATATATTGGGCCGGCACCGACGCGCCGTCATCGAGCCCAGCGAAGATCACCGGCTTGGTCGGCGACAAGGCGCGGATCGCCTCAATGATCGGCTCGAACTTCAGCTTCGAGGTGGCGATGTCGGTCTGGATAATGCCGAGCACGATCGCGCCGTAACGGTCATCGGCCAGCAGCGGCGCCAGCGTGCGCCGGTAGAGATCGGGATCGACCAGCGCCTGCGCGGTCAGGTCCATCGGGTTCGATACCGGGATGAAATCGGGGATCGCCGCGCGCAGCGCTTCGTGCGTCGCATCGGCGGGCGCGGGCAGCGGCAGCCCGATCGTCTCGCACAGGTCGAGCGTCAGCGCCTTGAACGCGCCCGATTCGGTCAGCACGGCGGCGCCTGAGGCCGAGACCCCGCCGCAGCGGACGGTGAGATCGACGACGTCGCCCAATTCCTCCAGCCCGTCGACCAGCACGACGCCGGCATGCTCGACCAGCGTCTTCATCACCTGCCAGTCGCCGGCCATCGCGCCGGTATGCGTCGCGGCCGATTCGCGGGCGGCGCTCGATTTGCCGGGATGCAGCAGCACGATCGTCTTGCCGAGCGCCCGCGCGCGTTCGGCGAGCGCAAGGAAGCGCTTGGGCTGGCGGAACTGCTCGACGATCATCGCGATCACGCGCGTGTGATCGGCCTTGAGCAGATACTCGATATAATCCTCGGCGCCCGACGCCGCCTCGTTGCCTGTCGACACGGAGATGGAGATGCCTAGCCGCTTGGCCATCAACGTGGTGCCGAGCACCACGGCCATCGCGCCCGACTGGGAAACGATGCCCACGCCGGGCCGGTCTCCGAGCCGCTCCGCCGGCGTCTCGACGAAGGTGAGCGCGACGCCATCGACATAGTTGGTCATGCCGAGGCAGTTGGGCCCCTCGATCACCATGCCGCTCTCGGCCGCAATGCGCGCCACCTCGCGCTGCGCGGCGAGGCCCTCCTCGCCCCCTTCGGCGAAGCCGGCGGCGAAGATCACCGCGGCGCCCACGCCGCGCGCCGCGAGCGCGCGCACCGTATCGAGCACCGCCGCGCCGGGGATCGCCAGCACCGCTGCGTCGATGCCTTCGGGCAGGTCGGCGACCGAGCGCAGGCACGGACGCCCGGCCAGCGTCTCATGCTTCGGATTGATCAGGTGGATGTCGCCGTCGAAACCGTGGCGCTCAAGATTGGCGAGCACCTGATTGCCGAGCGCGCCCGGCCGCTCCGACACGCCGAGGATGGCGACCGAGCGGGCCTTGATCAGCCGATCGAGCGAGCGGGTCCGCGGCGGCGCGATGGTGGCGGCATCCATGATCGTTCAGGCCGACTGACGGCTCTTGTCGTACACGCCCAGCCCAGGCTTGTAGCTCTTTTCGTCGATGAACTGCCGGATGCCCTCCTTGCGCCCTTCGTTATCGTAGCTGTTGGCCGCCTCCTGCGCGCGGATCAGATAATCCTCGGCCTCGTCATAGGGCAGGATCGACACCCGGCGGACCGCGTCCTTGGTCGCCTTGAGCGCGACCGGATTTTTCTTGAGCAGCGCCTTGGCCACGGCGGTCACACGCTCCTTGAGCGCGGTGAGCGGATGCGCCTCGTTGACCAGGCCCCATTCGGCGGCGGTCTTGCCGTCGATATTCTCGCCCATCATCGCGTGGTACATCGCCTTGCGGAAGGGCATCAGCTCTACCGCCACCTTGGTCGCACCGCCGCCGGGCAGGATGCCCCAGTTGATTTCGGACAGGCCGAACTGCGCTTCCTCGGCGGCAAAGGCCAGATCACACGAGAATAGCGGGCCATAGGCGCCGCCGAAGCACCAGCCGTTGACCATCGCGATGGTCGGCTTCTGATACCAGCGCAGCCGCCGCCACCAGCCATAGGCCTCGCGCTGCGCCCGGCGCGTGCCGCCAAGACCCTGGGCTTCGGTATCGCGAAAATATTCCTTGAGGTCCATGCCCGCGCAGAACGCCTCGCCCTCGCCCGTCAGCACGAGCACGCCGACATCGTCGCGATATTCGAGCGCATCGATCACCTCCATCATGTCGCGATTGAGTGTCGGGCTCTGCGCGTTGCGCTTCTCGGGACGATTATACTTCACCCACGCGATGCCGTCCGCGACATCATAGGCGACGACGCCGTTGCTACTCAGTTCGGTCATGCAATTTTTTCCTGTTCAGATCGGGTAGTGGCCGGGCTGGGTTTCGATCGTGATCCAGCGCAGCTCCGTGAAAGCGTCGATGCCGGCCTTCCCGCCGAAGCGGCCGTATCCGGAGGCCTTGACGCCGCCGAACGGCATCTGCGCCTCGTCGTGCACGGTCGGGCCGTTGACATGGCAGATGCCCGACTTGATCTGCCGCGCGACCTTCAGCCCGCGCGCGGTGTCGCGGGTGAAGACCGAGGCGGAGAGCCCGTAATCGGTGTCGTTGGCGAGTTCGATCGCGTGCGCCTCGTCCCTCGCGCGCACGATCGCCACGACCGGCCCGAAGCTTTCGTCGCGGAACAGCTTCATCGCCGGCGTCACCTTGTCGATGACATGCGCGGGCATCAGCACGCCGTCCGCCTCGCCGCCATTGACCTGCACCGCGCCGCCCTGCAGCGCGTCGTCGATCAGGCCGCGCACATGGTCGACCGTCTTTAGGTCGACCACCGCGCCGAGCGGCGTCTTACCCTCGCGCGGGTCGCCGACGGGCATGCCGCTCACCTTTTCCCCGAACTTCGCGACGAATTCGTCGGCCACCGCGTCGACGACGATGATCCGCTCGGTCGACATGCAGATCTGGCCCTGGTTCATGAAGGCGCCGAACGCCGCCGCCTTGACCGCCTCGTCGAGATCGGCGTCATCGAGAACGATGAGCGGCGCCTTGCCGCCCAGTTCCAGCAGCACGGGCTTCAGATGTTCGGCCGCGCGCCTGGCGATGATCTTCCCGACCGCGGTCGATCCGGTGAAGTTGATGCGCTTGATCTCCGGATGGTCGATCAGCGCGCCGACGATCCCGGCAGCATCCTCCGGCGCATTGGTGACGATGCCGACGGCCCCGGCCGGCAAGCCGGCCTCCGCGAACGCCTCGGCGATCAACGCGTGCGTGCGCGGGCATTGTTCGCTCGCCTTGAGCACGACGGTATTGCCGCAGGCGAGCGGCACGGCGACCGCGCGGACACCCAGGATGATCGGCGCGTTCCAAGGGGCGATGCCGAGCATCACACCGACGGGTTCGCGCAGCGCCATCGCGATGCAGCCCGGCTTGTCCGAAGGAATGACCTCGCCGCCGATCTGGGTGGTGAGCGACGCCGCCTCGCGGATCATGCCCGCCGCCAGCATCAGGTTGAAACGCGCCCAGCCTTCGGTCGCGCCGATCTCGCCCATCATCGCATCGACGAACTGATCGGCCTTGGCTTCAAGCGCGGCGGCCGCCTTGGTCAGCAGCGCGCGCCGTGCATTGGGCCCCATTGCCGACCACGCCGGAAACGCAGCCGCGGCTGCCTCGACCACCGCATCGGCGTCCGCCACGCTCGATGCCCGCGCCGTGCTCGCGATCTCACCGGTCACGGGACTGATCCGCGTAAAGGTCGGTCCTTCAGGTTCCGCCAGCGCCGCCATAATCCTCTCCATCGCTGATTGTTATGTGAAATAGCGTAATAGCGTAAAGGCGACAAGTGGCAAAATAGGCAATTGTTTTCAGGGCATCGGTGGCGGCTGGATGTTTGCGATGATCATGCCGGCAGGCGGAATCGGGCCCGCCGCCACGCTTCCCGCTCCTGCCTATTCGGGGTCGAGCAGCCGGTGGTAGATCTTGTCGAGCGCGTTCATGAACGCGTCGAGCTCGGCGGGCGTCAGCGCCTCGCGCGCGGGCCGCTCGTTCTCCTGCGCCCGCGCCATCAGCCCGTCGAGCGCTTCGCGGCCGGCGGCGGTGGCGACGATGCGATGGCGGCGGCGATCGTCGGGGTCCTTGGCCCGTCCCGCCCAGCCGCGCCGTTCGAGATCGTCCATGATCCCCACCAGCGAGGTCTGGTCGAATCCCCCGACGCGCGCGAGATCGATCTGCGAGATGCCGGGATTGGCGACGATCAACGCAAGCGTGGTGAACTCGCCGGGCTTCAGTCCGTCGCGCCAGCCGCCCGCGCGGAACGACTCGGTCATATGGTTGCGAATACGCCGCAGCCGGAAGACGATCACGTCCCGCAGCACGCCGATGTCGTATTCGCCCTGCCCCCGTGACGCGTGGCTCGGCACGAGATCGTTGAGCCCGGTGGTCACGCCGCGATTCGCTCCTCGATGAAACGACCGACCTTAGCGATCATCGCGTCATTGTCCCACAGGCGAGAATCGACCATGCTGGCGGTCAGCTCCAGCGTCGGGATGCCCGCCTGTTCCAGCGCGAGCTGGCAGATCTTGGTGCCGAACGAGCTCATCCGGTCGCCGATCGGCACCAGGACCACTGCGCCGTCGCACTGATAGTCCTTCGCCTGCTGGACGATCCATTCGGCCATCCAGCCGGGCAGATGAAGCTGCTCGTTCATGCTGATGTGCCGCGCCGCCAGCGCGCGGAGCGGATCGACCCCGTCGTCGAAATATTTGCGATACCCGTCCGACAGGAAGTTCGAATACATCGACCACACAAAGGTCGCGCCGTGGCTCTCCTCGAAGGCGCGGTAGAAGCCGGTGTTGAACCACAGGCCGTTGTTGACCCACAGCAGGCGGACCTTCTCGTTCGGGCAGATCGCATAGCCTTTATCGATCCGCTCCTCGATCTCGTCGCAATAGGCGGTCAGATGATCGACCGCCCACTGCCCGCCGCGATTCCATGTCGCGGCCATGATGTTGGTCAGCTGCTCGGGCAGCGACACCGGCACCGGCTTGGTCCCGCCGATCAGCCGCTTGGCGCGATCGACCTGCTCACCGGCCTGGTTGACCAGATGCATCACCTTGCGCAGCTCCTCGGGATCGAGCGCGCGATGCGTCAGCGCCTCGGTGAGCGCGATCACGCCCTTCAACTGCTCGACCTGGAAATCCAGCCGGTCGGAGCCGTAGAGTTCCTCCCAGCCGTGCTGGTTGCGGTCGAACCACGGGCTGCCGAGATCGGCGAGCGACGAGCTGTCGAGCGAAACCAGCGGCACGTCCCCGCCGAAGGCGCGCGCCCATTGCTCGCCGATCTTCTGTCCGAAATCGCCGCGCAGCCGTTCGAGGATCATCAGCGGCTTCGGCAGGCCGCCATAGGGTGCGCGGTCGCGGTCCCCGTCCAGCGTCGTCATGAACGGCAGCGATCCGTAACGCGGCAGGCCGTCATGATAGCCGAGCTTGTCCATCAGCCCGAAATAATAGGGCGAGAGCTGCTTGGCGGAGATGATCGCCGAATACCAAGGCAGCGAGATCACCGGAATGTCGAGCGCGTGGAAGATCTCATGCGGAGTCACCGCCTCGGCGATCACATAGGGCGCGCCGCCGGCGATCACCTCTTCGCGGAAGCGCGCCTGCCCGGCCTTCTGATAGGCATTGGCGGCATGGGTCGCGGCCATCCGTGTGTCTTCGGTCATGCCGGCACCTTCGCGATCTGGCTGAGGAAATCGGAGATCGCGGCGCGCTGGTCCTCGGCCGGCGGATCGAAATAGGGTTGGCGTTTCAGGAACAGCGACGGGATGCCTCGCGCCTCGAGCAACTGGCGCTGGTCGGGATATTCCCAGCCCAGCGTGTCGTCCCATTCATCGTGGAAGAAGATCACGCCATCGATGGCCGCCTCTTGCGCCAGTGCGATGAAATGCGCGTCCTGATCGGCCTGCGGATGCACGCGGGGACCCAGAATATGTCGTTGATAGTGACCGGCGAGCGCCTCCCAGGGCGCGTCGTTCTCCGCGACCAGCGCGCGGAAGGTCGGGTCGCCGGCGACATGATCGTGCGCGACGACGCGGCCGCCCGCCGCCTCGATCAGCGCGGTGACGTGCGGGTCGCTCTGCGGACTGCCCTTAAGGAGCAGGCGTGGGGCCGATGGCAGCGGTTCCGGGGGATCGGCAGCCAACGCGTCGAGCGCGGCGATCGCGTCCTCGGGCGCGAGCACGGACGCGGCGCCGATCACCTTGAGCGCATCGATTCCGTCGAGCCGGGTCTCGCCGCGCCACAAACTGCTCGCCGCCTGGAGCGCCGACCGCAGCCGGTTGCACAGTCTTATCGCCTCGGCGAGCGCACCGTCGTCGACCGGCCGGCCGCCGAGCGTCTCCAGCCGCTTCGCGAACGACCGCATGCGCGATTCGTCCCAGCGCGCGGTCAGCCAGTGCGGCGATTGGAGCAGGTCGAACAGATAGGTTTCGGGAACCGGCGCATCCGGTTCCCAGCGCGGCATCTCGCGCAGGAAGTAATAGAGCTGCAGATAGACTTCGGACGTGCGCGGGATCACCACCAGGTCGGCGAAATCGAAATCGCCGGTGAGCATCGATCCGAAGATCGAGCGCACCTCGCCGTCCATATATTCTTCCATGTAGCGATCGGCGATGGATGCGCGGCGTCCCGGATCGCCGACCAGACGGACAGGATCGAGACCGACGGCGACGATCAGTTCGACAGGCACGGAATTGAGGAAATAGCCGACGATCGTCGCGCCCGCCGCCTTGCGCCGACGCGCCTCGCCCAGACGATCGTCATAGGCCGCGGTCAACCGCGCCAGCGCTTCGGCGCCGGTCATGCCGACACCATGACGACGAGCTTGCCCAGCGCGCCGCGCGTGGCGATGGCGTCGATCGCCTCGGGCGCGTCCTCGAAAGCGAAGCGGCGCGTGATGCGGGGGTGAAGCTTGCCTTCTCCGTAGAGCGCAATCAGTTTGCGGGTGTTGGCGGCGGCCACTTCGGGTTCGTTCGCCTGGAAACCGCCATTGAACACGCCGACGATCTCGCACCCTTTGAGCAACGGCAGATTGAACGGAAGCGCGGGTATCCCGGCGGTGAAGCCGACCACCAGATAACGCCCGCGCCATCCCATCGCGCGCAGCGCCGGCTCGGCATAGTCGCCGCCGACAGGATCATAGACCACGTCGAATCCCTTGGGCGCGGCCGCCTTGAACGCCTCGCCCAAAGCGCGCGAGGCGCTCTTGTCCAGCGGTCCCGAGGGATAGACGATGCCGTCGTCCGCGCCGCATTCTCGCGCGAACGCCACCTTCTCCTCGCTCGACGCCGCCGCGACGACGCGCGCGCCGGACGCCTTGGCGATCTCAATCGCGGCGACCCCGGTGCCGCCCGCTGCGCCGAGGACGAGCACGGTCTCACCCGCCGCGAGCCGGGCGCGTTGCCTGAGCGCGTGATAGGAGGTGCCGTAGGTGAACAGGAACGCCGCGCCTTCGTCGAACGGCATGGCGCCGGGCATCGTGATGCATTTGTCCGCCGCCACCACGACCTGCTCGGCAAGGCCGCCCCAGCCGGTCCGCGCGATGACGCGGTCGCCGGCAGCGAAGCCGTTGACGCCATCGCCCACGGCGCTGACCACTCCGGCCACCTCGCCACCGGGCGCGAAGGGACGCTGCGGCTTGAACTGATAGAGATCGCGAATGATGAGGCTGTCGGGGAAATTGATGCCGCACGCGCGGACATCGACCAGCAGTTCGCCCGGCCCGGGAAGGGGCGGATCGACCTGCGCGATGGCGAGGGCGTCGGACCCGCCGACTTCGGTGCTGTGCCAGATCCTCATTTCCTGTCTCCAACTGCCGCGATCGCCTGAACCGCCACGCGCAGCGCCGCGACGAGCGCGATCGGTTGATCGACCATGATGTGATGGCGCGCGTGCGGGATCGCGATCGCGATCGGACAGTTGCGCAGCCGCGCCTGCATCGCCTGCGCGGCTTCCGCGCGGACCAGCAGCGATTCCTCGCCGAAGATCAAGGCGACCGGCACATCGACGCGCTCCAGCAGCGCGTCTGCCCCGGTCCGGTCCATCGTCGCCCACAGCGTCGGATCGAACTTCCAGGTCCATCCCGCCTCGCCATGGGCGTCGGCTTCCATCCAGCGCAGCGACGTGCGCGCGAGATGGTCGACCACTTCCGGCCATTGGCTGTCCTGTTCGGGGGCGAAGCGATAGCGCGCCAGCGCGTCGGCCAATTGCGGATAGCGCCGCGTCGGCGCGCCGCGCGTCGTCCAGCGCGGCTTGCGGTCGGGCGGCGGCACGAAGCTGTCGACCATGATTCCGCCGGCTATGCGGTCGGCATGATGGGCGCCGACCTGCATCAGCGGCATGCCGCCGAACGAATGCGCGATCGCCACCGGCTTGACCGAAGCGCGATCGAGCCCGGCGGCGGCGATCGCGTCGCACGCCTCCGCTCCGAACGTCGGAAGGTCGTACGCCTCGCGCCAGCCGGACCCGCCCATGCCAGACCAGCTGATTGCGGCGCAGCGATAGTCCCGCGCGAAATAGGGGGCGATGAAGCTCCACCAGTCCGCGTGCGCGCCGTTGCCGTGCAGGAACAACAGGCCGGGCTTGCCGATCTCGCCCCAGGTCAACAGTTCGATGTCGACCCCGCCCGATGCGAATGTCGATCGGCTGGGCTCTACCGCTATCGCTTCGGCGAACCAGGCGGACGCCTCCGGCCGCTCCCCTCGGAAGCGGCCGAGAAGCGATCCGTCATCCGCATCCGTCGTCGGGTCGGCTTCCTTGTCGTCGGTTGCGGTCGCCATCCTCAACTCAGAACTTCTTCGTGACGGTCAGATTGACGAAGCGGCCGAGCGCGCTCGCCTGCCCCGGATCGAAGCCGTTCTGGATGTTCACGAACGGCGCGCGTTCGTTGAAGAAGTTGGTGCCGTCCAGGCTGATCTCCAGCCCTTCCAGCAGGCCGCTGTCCTGCTGGAATTCGTACCCCAGGTGGAAATCGACCGTGGTCAGCGATTCGACCCGCTGGACCGGGCTCACCAGAACATTGTTGTAGCCGTTGAGATAGTTGACCGTGACCTCGACCGAAGCGCCGGCGTTGGACCAGCCCACCGATCCGCGCGCGCGGAAGTCGACCGGGAAGTTGATGTTCGATTTCTGCTGCTCGAGCGGCGCGTCGGGGCTGATCGCCACCTTGTAGTTGAACAGATAGGTGCCGTTGAGGCCCAGGCCGAACTCGCCGACATCGGTGTCGATGTCGTAGAGCAGGTTGAAGTCGACGCCGTCGGTCTGGATCGACCCCAGATTCCGCGCCTGGCCGTTATAGAAGAATCCGACCACCGGCGGACGGATGCCCGCGATGGTGAAGCCCTGATCAAGATAGGACTGGATGAGCTCGTCGCTCGGGTTGCGCGTCACGACGAAGCTGTAGTTCGGATCGAGCAGGCTGTTCGCGGTGCGCGGCGGGAAACCGATTACGTCGCTGTAATCGATGTTGAAATAGGTCGCCGAGAGAAGCAGCCCGGGCGTGCTGCGCGGGCTGAACTCAACGGTGCCCGACCATGTCGTCGCCTTTTCCGGCGTGAGATCCGGATTGCCCGCGTTGAGCGACAGGCCCACGCTGCTGCCGGTCGGCGATTCGGGATCGAGCCAGGTGACGACCGCGAGACCCGCGCCCGTCCGCAACAGCGGCAGGTCCTGCAGGTTGGGCGCGCGGAACGACTGGCCGTAGCTGCCCTTCAGCACCAGCCCGTCCACCGGAGACCAGTTGACGCCGAACTTGGGATTGGTGGTCGAACCGACATCGCTATAATCGTCGATGCGCCCGGCGATCGACAGGTCGAGCCGCTCGAACCCCGGAACCGCGTTGCCTGAGCCGAAAATGGGGATGAAAAGCTCGCCATAGGCGGACTTCTGGTTACGCTCCTGCTTCTGATAGAGCAGGTTCGGGCTGTCGATCCTGCCCATCGCCGACCCGCCGTCGATCGTATAGCGAATGAACTCGGCCCCCACCGCCAGTCGCACGTCGCCGCCGGGCAGGCTGAGCAGCGAGCCGCTCAGATTCACCTGGCCGCCGCGCGTGCGGTTGATCGCATAGGGATTGAAGATGCCGACGAAGATCGAATCGAGCACCGCCTGGCTGTTGCCGCCGCCAAAGGGATTGAACGCCGCCGCCGGATCGGTGCTGCCGAGCGCCGCGTTCAGCGCGCCTGAATCAATCCGCCGCGTCACCTGCGCGCTGTCGTCGACGCCGTAGAAGCCGGAGATGTTGAACTCCCAGTCCTGGGAAATCTCCCACTCCAGCCCGCCGCTGAAGCGCCTGTCGCGCGTATAGCCGGTCTGGTTGATGAGGCCGAGCTCGCGTGTGAAATCATATTCGACCGTCACGCTCGCGGGATTGGTTCCCGGCGGCGCGACGAAATAGGGATTGCGACTTGGTACGCTGAGGTTGACCAGATTGGATGTCGATCCCTGCTGCAGCGCCTTGGCTTCGTAGCTGCGGTTGCTGAACAGCACCTGCGCGTTGAGCGTCAGCCCTTCGGCGATCTCCTGGTGCGCGTTGAACACGAAACTGTCGCGCGTCTCGGAGGGCAGAATGTCGCCGAAGCGCAGATTTTCGCAATAGTTGCGCGTTCCGGGTATCAGCAAGGCCGCAGTCTCCGGCGTCACACCGCCAACCGGGATCGCGTAGGACCTGCCACCCGTGACGATATTGCCCGGGTTGCACTGGCTGTTGCGATAGTCGTTACCGCCGAGCCCGGTCAGGTCCGAACGGATGTAGCTGCGCTCGCCGCCGTTGAGATTATCGGTCTCGGTATGCTCGTAGGAGAGGGCGAAGCCGCCCGTGCCCCACCGCTTGCCGACAACTGCGCCGGCCTGGGCAAGCCAATAATCTTCTGCAAGACCGCCGCGGGCGCGGACCATGACGCCGTCATAATCACGGCGCGTGATGAAATTCACCACGCCGGCGACAGCATCCGATCCGTAGATCGCCGACGCCCCGTCCGCCACCACCTCGACGCGTTCGATCGCGATCGCCGGAATGGCATTGGGATCGATGTAGTTGCCCGAAACGCCGCTCGACGGCAGGCGCTGGCCGTCGAGCAGGGTTAGCGTCGCGCCCGGCCCCAGGCCGCGCAGGTTGATCGAGCTGCCGCGAGTGGTGTTGGTGCCGCCCTGGCCGGACACCGTGGGCGACGAGGCGTCGACGCCGAAGCCCTGCACCTGCGGAATCTTGCGGAGGAAGTCGGTCACGGTCGCGGTCGGCTGCCGCTCGAGCTGCTCGGCGCCCACCGCGATCACGTTCGAACCCACAGGCGCGATGCCGCGGATGCGCGAACCCGTCACGATGATGCCGGCCTCCTGCGGCGGAGCGGCGTCGCCCTCGACGCCCTGAGGATCGACCGTGGTCTCCGGCGCGACGTCCTCCTGCGTCAGCGGCGCGGGCTGCGTCGTCGCGGGGGGCGCCGCCTGATCGGCCGGCGCCGGACTGGTCTGGGCGAAGGCCGACGTGCCGGCCAACAACAGGGACGCCGGAACCATGAAACGGTGAGCCATCTTCCTATCCTCCCCCGCCGGACCGGCGGCTGCAGCGCTCTTTGTGAGCGTCGAGTTGGTTATAACTAGAAACAGTTTGCCATGTAAAGGGTTTGCTGCTCAGATGAAGGCGAAGGAGAGACACATGGCGGATTCAGACGTTCTGATCGTCGAGCGCCGCGGCACGGTGGCGCTGTTGCGGATGAACCGGCCCGATGCGCGCAACGCCGTGAACGAGGCGTTGCGGCATGCGCTGATCGCGGCGATCGAAAACGCCGCTGCGGACGAAACGGTGCGGGCGCTGGTGCTGACCGGGGAAGGCTCCGCCTTTTCCGCCGGCGGCGACATCGCCGCGATGAAGGCCCGGCTGGAACGCGATCCCGGCGCGGTCGCCGCCCAGGGATGGCTGCACCAGCGTCGCAACACGCACCGGCTGGTGACGCTGCTCGCGAGCATCGAGAAGCCGGTGATCGCGGCGGTCAACGGGGCAGCCGCCGGCCTTGGCGCCGATCTCGCGATCGCGTGCGATCTGGTGATCGCCTCGGATCGCGCCAAATTCGCCTACAGCTACATCCTGCGCGGCCTGATCCCCGATGGCGGCGGCATGTTCCTGCTGCCCCGCAGGATCGGGCTGGCGCGGGCCAAGAACCTGATCTTCACCGGCCGCACCGTCCTTGTGCACGAAGCGTTGGCGATCGGCCTGGCCGACGAGATCGCCGCGCCCGACGTGTTGGTCGATACTGCGGTGGAGCGCGCGGCCGCCTATGGCGCCGGATCGCCGGTGGCGCTGGGGCTTGCCAAGTCGATCCTCAACCATAGTCATGAAACGTCGCTCGACGACGTGCTCTCGGCGGGCGCGGCGGCGCAGGGCATCTGCTACGCGAGCAGCGAGCACCGCCAGTCTGTGACCGATTTTCTCGCCGGAAAGCGCTAGGCCGTGCGCGGCGCGGTCGCCACCTTCGCGCGGACCAGGCCGGCGATCGTGTCCAGGGTCGGCGTGTCGAGGCCGGCCGCCCGCGCGAAGAGCTGCGGCGCGGTAACGAGCCCGTCGACCTCCTGCGCGCGTCCGCGCTCGTAATCCTGCAGCATCGAGGATTTGTGCCCGGGCGACGGCCCGTGGTCGTCGATCGCGCAGGTGACGCCATGCGCCGCCGCGATCGCCACCGCCTCCGCGCCCAGCCGATCGATCACCGGCCTGAGGTCGGGATCGTCATAGACCTCGCGCGAGGTCCGCTCGGTCAGGAAGGCGAGCAGCGACACGCGCATATTGGCGATCAGCTTGTCCCAGATCCGCGCGCGAAGGTCATCGGTCGCGGGCGATTCGATGCCCGCCTCCTCCAACATGCCGCGCAGCATCGCGATACGCGGGCTGGTGGAGTCGTCGATCTCCCCGATGATCAGCCGATTGCGCCGCGGCGAATTGTTCTGGACCACGCCGGGCGCGGCGAGATCGTTGGAGGAATAGATCACCCCGCCGATCACGCGTTCCATCCCGATGCGATCTGCGAGCAGCGCCGGGTTGAGCAGCGACAGGTCCGGCGGCGCGCGGCGCGCGACGTCCAGGCCGCTCGCATACCACCAGGGCACGCCGTTTTGCGCGAAGATCACCGGGGTGTCCGGGCCGAGCAGCGGTGCGATCCGCTGGGCGACTTCGGGAAGGGCGTGTGCTTTGAGGGTGACGATCACGACGTCCTGGGGGCCGAGATCGGCCGGATCGTCCGACGCGGCGACGCGCGCGGTCAGGCGCTCGCCGGCGCGGATCAGGGTCAGGCCGTCGGCGCGGATCGCGGCCAGGTGCGCGCCGCGGGCGACGACCGACACCCGGTGCCCCGCCGCCGCCAGCCGCACCGCGAAATGCCCGCCGACCGCGCCGGCGCCGTAGACGCAGATCCTGAGCGCGCCGTCAGCGGCGGGCACGCTGCGCCTCCCATTCGGCGTCGCTTCGCTTCAGCAGATCCTCGACGCCCGAGTTGCGCAGGTGCCGCCCGCCATCGAGCACGACCATCTCGCCGTTGATATAGTCGGCGGCGGGCGACAGCAGATAGGTGGCGAGGTCGGCAAGCTCGTCGGGACGCCCCGGCCGCTCCAGCGTATTGTCGCCCGGAGCCTCGGGCTCGCCCTCCCGGCCCGCCGCCACCTTGGCCATGAAGCCGGCGGTCGGAATGGTCCCCGGCGCGATGGCGACCAGCCGGATGCGCTTCGACGCCCATTCCACCGCGAGGCTCTTGGTCATGGCGAGCACGCCGGTCTTCGACACGACCGTCGGCACGGTGAAGCCCCGCCCGGTGATCGCCGCGGTCGACAGGATGCTGAGCACGCTGCCGGGCCGGCCGGCCGCGATCCACCGCTTGCCCGCCGCGAGCGTGCAGTAGATCGAGCCGTGAAGCGAGGTGGCGAGCACCGCGTCGAATGCGCGGTGCGACAGATGCTCTGACCGGGCGACGAAGATCGCCCCGGCATTGTTCACCAGCGAATCGACCGGGCCGCCCGCCCAGGCGGCGTCGAACAGCGCGTCGACATCGGCCGGATCGCGGATGTCGCAGCGGATGGCGTCGACGCGAGCTCCCGTCGCCGCGGCGATGCGCTCGCCGGTCTCGCGCAGCACCTCCTCGCGGCGGCCGCACAGGACGAGGCTCGCGCCCAGCCCGGCGAAGCGCTCGGCCATCGCCGCGCCAAGCCCGGTGCCGCCGCCGGTGATGAGGATGCGTTTGCCCGCCAGCAGACCATCGGCGAACATCAGACCGCCCCCGCGGCGCGCAGCGCCTCGATCCCGCCGGCATCATAGCCGAGCCCGGCGAGTATCTCGTCGGTGTGCTGGCCCAGCGTCGGCACGGCGCCCGCCTCCAGCCTGCCGCTGCCGAGCTGGAAGCCGGGGCCGACCAGCTTCAGCGGATCGTCCGCGCCGGGAAGCTCGGCATCGAGGAAGATCTCGCGTTCCTTGAAATGCGGATGATTGAGCACCTGGCCGAGGTTGCGGACGAAGGCGACCGGGACGTGCGCGGCCGCCAACCGCGGTTCGATCTCTTCGCCATTATGCTCGCGGAAGATGTCCGACAACGCCATGCGTAGCTCCTCATGGTTTCTCACCCGTGACTTGTGGTCGGCGAAGCGCTCGTCCTGCAGCAGCGACTCGCAGTGCAGCACCCGGCACATCGCCTCGATCTGATGCTGGTGATTGGCGCCGATCGCGATGTAGCCGTCCGCCGTGCGATAGGTCTCCGAGGTCGCGACCAGGCGATAGCCGCGATTGCCGGTGCGGCCGCGCACCTCTCCGGTGTAGAAGTAGGTCGGGATCGCGCCGCCCATCAGGCTGAACGCGCTGTCGAGCATCGCCACGTCGACGAAATCGCCCTCGCCCGTCTTGTCGCGGCGGTGCAGCGCGGCGAGCAGGCCGATCACCGCCATATAGCCGCTGAACGTGTCGATGATCGGAAAGCCGACCTTCATCGGCCCGCCGTCGGGATCCCCGTTCATCCACATGATGCCGGACATCGCCTGGACGATATGGTCATAGGCGGTCCAGTCGCGGAACTTGCCGGTCTGCCCGAAGCCGCTGATCGAGGCGTAGACCAGCCCCTTGTTGACCTGACGCAGCGTATCGTAATCGAGACCCAGCTTGGTGGCGACGCCGGGCCGGAAATTCTCCACCAGCAGATCGCTCCGTTCGGCGAGCTTCAGGATCACCTCGCGCGCCTCCGGCTTCTTGAAATCGAGCGTGATCGACTTCTTGCCGGTGTTGACGCCCGCGAACGGGACGCTCATCCCGGCCATGCCGGCATGTTCGGTATAGTGGCGGAAGTCGTCGCCGACCCCCGGCCGCTCCACCTTGACGACGTCGGCGCCAAGCAGCGCCAGCATGTTGGTGCAGGTCGGCCCCGACAATGCGTGGCTGAGATCAAGCAC
Source organism: Sphingomonas gilva (assembly GCF_003515075.1). Classification (GTDB taxonomy): domain Bacteria; phylum Pseudomonadota; class Alphaproteobacteria; order Sphingomonadales; family Sphingomonadaceae; genus Sphingomonas; species Sphingomonas gilva. The sequence continues at coordinate 809,297 of NZ_QWLV01000001.1, read as the reverse complement.
GCGGACCCCTTCAAGCGGCTTCATGCGTCCATCTTTTCCTTGTTCTTTTCGAGGGCATTCTCGATGAAATCGACAACGAGCGCGCGCATGCGATCGTCGTTCCAGCTGCGCGCATCGACCGGATCGACCGGCAGATCGAGCACCGGCACGCCCGCATCGCGCAGCGCGCGCGTGATGAAGGCGATGCCGCGATTGGAATCGAGCTGGAGCGCGCCGGACACGCGGTGCTCGCGCGCCTCGTGCACCGCCCATGCGCCGCCGAGCGGCGGAATCCACATCTGCTTGGCGAGCACCGTGTAGCGGCTGGCGAGCGCGCGGATCGGATCGCGCGCGCCGTAGCGCAGATACCCGTCGCTCGCGATCGACAGATAGTTGGAGCGGACGAAGACGACGCCGTGGCTGTCCTCGAAGCTGTCGAAGAAATCGAGCTTCTGCCACAGCCCCGCGCCGACATACATCAGCCGGTGGCGCTCGTTGGGGCAGACCCATGCTTCCGCATCGGCCAGCGCCTTCACCTCGGCGTGGAACGCCGCCGCCTGATCTAGCGCCCATTGGCTGCCGCGATGCCACTGGATGCCCATCGTCTGGCTCATCACCTCGCCCAGCCGCGCGGGCAGCTTGGGCGAATCGACGATGATCCGGCGGATCGCGTCGAAATGCTCCTCCTGCCGGTTCACCCGATCGACGATCCCGGCGAGCCGGTCGCGGTCGAGCTTCCGTCCCGCGACGCGTTCGGCCAGGCGCACCACCTCTTCGAACTGCGCGGCCATCATGTCGATGCGGTCGGTCTCGTCATAATCCTCCCACTGGCGGCGCTGCATCGACCACCATTCGGGATGCATCACCCGCATCGCGGGCTGGTCGAGACCGAGATAGGGAATGCCCCACATCCGGGCGAGCTCGGCCGCGCCGCCACCGCCTTCGTTGGTCGTCACCACCGCGGAGGCCCTGGGCAGCCCGCCCCAGGGCTTGTCGGGATGATCCGGATCGAGCACCACGCCCAGGCCGAGCGCCATGTAGCGCCTGAGCCCGTCATGATAGCCGTGCGCGCTCATCACGTTCGAGAAATGCGCCGACTGGCGCCGCGCGGCGACCAGGCCCGAATACCAGGCATCGGTGATGTAGAGCAGGTCGAGCGCCTCGAAGATCTCGTGCGGCGCGATCGGGCTGGTCAGGATATAGGGCTCGCCATCGGCGACCCGCGCCTGGAGATCGGCATACCATTGGCGCTGGTGCGCGCGCAGGCTGTGCGAGACCTGGAGCTGGGTGACGCGCTCGGGGCGCTGGCGCTCGCCGCTCATGCCGCCGCCTCCCGCCCCAGCGTCGCGACGAATCCCGCGACCGCCGCCGTCACCGAAGCGGGATCGGCCCGCGGATCGTCGCGCAGCAGCAGCTGCGGCAATCCCAGCCCGGCGGCGCGATCGCGCAGGCCGGGATAGTCCCAGCCGAACCGGCGGTCGCCGGGCGGGACCGCGAACACCACGCCGGCGATGTCGTCGCGCGCCATCGCCGCCTCGGCCCAGGCGAGCCGCGCCGAGCGCGGGCTGACGTCCGGGCCGCAGGCGATCGCATGGAGATCGTCGAGCAGCGCATCGAGCGGATCGTCTCCCGCCGCGATATCGGGCGTCGCGGCGCGCGCGCCCCATTCGCTGTCTTCCGCGACGACGACGACGCCCGCCGCCTCGATCGCACGATGAAGCGCGCCATCCTCCGCCGGGTCGCTCGCGAGGAGCAGCAGGCGCGGGCCGGATGGCGGCGAAAGCCCCTCGACCCACGCTTCCGCCTGGTCGGCAAACGTCTCCGGGCCGAGGACGTGGCTGGCGGCGATCATCGCGACCGCATCCGCGCCGCCCAGCAAGCCGGCGTCGCGCCGCCGCTGGACATCGCGCAGCGCCGCCCTGCGCCGGTTGGCGACGGCGATCGCACGTTCAAGCGCGGCGGATGTCGGCACGACGCCGATCGCGCGCGCGACCGCTTCGGCCAGCCGTTCGAGCCGCTGGCGGTTATAGGCGCGCAGCGACGCCTCGGCGCTGGGCACGAGATCATGCATGTGCAGCGGTGGAACCCCCTCCGCGCCCAGACGCACCGCCTCCTTCAGATAATAATAGAGCCATTCATGCGGCCGCGTGATCACCAGCAGATCGGCGAAGGCGAGCCCGCCACCCAGCGCCTGCTCGATCAGCGCGCGCATCTCGGCCGATTCGGCCGTTCCGACAAGATCGTCCGCCGCCGGGGTGGCGCCGCCCGCATCGGCCACGATCCGCACCGGCATCGCGCCGCACGCCAGAACCAGCTCGATCGGGACACCCGGACCGACCACGGCGACGACCGCACGCCCCGCCGCCTTCGCCGCGCGCGCCGCCGCCATGCGATCCACCGCCGCCATGTTGATGCTCTCCGCCATCGGCTCTCCCGTCATAGTTTGCCAAGGTGATGATTGGCAACACAACTGGTTATATCTTGAAACATTTATAGCCTTGCGCGCGGCGCACATCAAGCTAATATTCAGGTCAACTTAATAACAGATGGGCGGAGAACGATGGTTGAAGGCGCGGCGGGACCCCTGGCGGGGGTCCGAATCCTCGATCTGACGCGCGCGCTGGCCGGCCCCTTCGCCACCTTGCTGCTGGGCGGCCTCGGCGCGCAGATCGTCCGCATCGAGGAGCCCAAGGGCGACGGGCGCGAGAACGCCCCCTTCCTGGGCCGCGACGGCGCCAGCCTGAAGCGCCTGCACGACGACGACGTGGCGATCGGCCATCTGATCCGCCATCGCGGCAAGCGTTCGATCACGCTCAACCTCAAGCATCCGGAGGCGAAGGGCATCTTCGCCCGCCTGGTTCCCCATTTCGACGTGGTGGTGGAGAATTACACGCGCGGCACCGCCGAGCGCCTGGGCGTCGGCTACACCGCCGCCCGCGCCGCGCGCGAGGACATCGTCTATTGCTCGATCAGCGGGTTCGGCCAGGAGGGCGCGCCCGGCGGCGGCAAGGCGATGGACGGCATCATCCAGGCGATGAGCGGGATCATGCTGACCAGCGGCGACGAAGGCGATGCGCCGGTCCGCATCGGCGTGCCGTTCGCCGATCTGAACACGCCGTTGTTCGCGGTGATCGGCATCGTCTCCGCGCTCTTCCACCATGCCCGCACGGGCGAAGGGCAGCATATCGACGTGTCGATGCTGGGCGCGCTGAGCGCGCTGCAGGCGTCCGAGCCGTTCAAGCTGCTCGAGGAGCTCGGCATACCGATGCGCACCGGCGCAACGGTGCCGCGCCTGACCCCGTTCGGTGTCTATCCGGCGAGCGACGGCGATGTCGTCATCTGCTGTTCGGGCGACCGCAACTTCAAGCGGCTGGCGATCGCGATGGACCGCGTGGACCTGGAGCATGATCCGCGCTTCGAGACGCAGGTCGCGCGCATCCACCATTATCGCGAGCTCGACGCGATCGTCGGCGGCTGGACCAGGGCGCGCGGGCGCGAAGAGGTGATCGCGCGGCTGGAGGCGGAGGGCATCGCCGCCGCGCCGGTGCGATCGCCCGACGAGGCCAACCGCGATCCGCGCGTGCTCGCCCGCGGCGAGGTGATCGAGCTGGCGCACCCCGTTCACGGGCGCACCGCCGAGGTGTTCGGCCCGGGCGTTCCCATCGTCTTTTCGGCGACGCCGGCGCGGATGGCGGCCGCGGGCGCGCCGCTGGGCGCGGACAACCAGGCGATCTACGGCGACATGCTCGGCCTGGGCGAGGACGCGATCGCGCGGCTCCGCGCGGAGCAGGCGATCTGAAGGCGGCCGGGCATATGGCGACGACCGATCAGGCGGCCCCGGACGCACCGTCCGCCGAAACCGCGACGGCGCAGCCGCCCGCGAAATGGAGCCGGTATCAGGTCTGGCTGCTCGCCGTGCTCGTCATGGTCAGCGTGTGCAACACGATGGACCGGGGCATCGTCTCGCTGCTGCAGGAGGCGATCAAGACCGACCTGAAGCTGAGCGACGCGCAGCTGGGCCTGATCAGCGGCCCCGCCTTCGCCCTGTTCTATTCGATCGCCGGGCTGCCCGTGGCGCGGCTGGCGGAGCGCGCCAACCGCCCCAACCTGCTCGCGCTCGCGGTCGCCTTCTGGTCGTCGATGACCGCGCTGTGCGGGTTCGCCGTCAACTTCGTCCAGCTCGCCCTGCTGCGCGCAGGCGTCGGCATCGGCGAAGGCGGGGCCAATCCGATCAGCCACTCGCTGGTCGCCGATCAATTCTCCGTGCGGCAGCGCGGCATCGCCATGGCGGTGCTGTCGGCGGCGACGCCGATTTCGGGCATCATCATCCCGCTGACCGCCGGCGTGATCGCGCATTTCCACGGCTGGCGCATCGCCTTCATCGCCGCGGCGGTGCCGGGGCTGATCCTGGCGGTCGTTCTCAAGCTGACGATCCGCGAGCCGCGGCTGGCCGATCCCGAGCGGCCGCGCCCGTCGCATTTCGCCGCCGATCTCGGCTGGCTGGCGCGCAATCGCGCGTTCGTCTTCGTGTTCCTCGCCGCGGCGTTCAACGGCATCGGCATCCAGGGGACGGGCATCTTCACCACCTCGTTCCTGATCCGCAACCACGACCTCGACCTCGCCCAGGCGGGGACGGTGATGGGGGCGATCGGCGGGGTCGGGCTGCTCGGCACCTTCATCGGCGGCTATCTCGCCGATCGCTTCGCCGATTCGCGCGGGCGATCCTATGTCCTCGTGCCCGCGGCGGGCGCGGTGCTGTCGTTCCTGTGCTTCATGTTCGCGTTCCGGCTGGGCGCGTTCGCGCCGGCGCTCGCCGCCCTGCTGCTCGCCAACGTCGCGACCGATCTGAAGAACGGCCCCAATTTCGCGGCCGTGCAGAACATCGTCCCGTCGCGGATGCGCGCCACCGCGGCGGCGATGTTCTTCCTCGCCGCGACGGTGGTGGGCATGGGCCTCGGCGCAACGCTGGTGGGCGCGATGAGCGATCTCGCCGCGAGCGGCGCCTTCACCGCCGGCGATTATGGCGCGCTGTGCCGCGGCGGGCACGCCGTCGCTGGGGCGGCGCCGGGGGTCGAGGCGGCTTGCGTGGACGCCTCGGCGGCGGGGCTGCGCATCGCGCTCGGCATCCTGCCCTGCACCTTCCTGTTCGCCGCGCTGTTCTTCTGGCTCGCCAGCCGCACGATCCGGATCAACGAGGAATGAGCGCGCTCGCGCTCCTCCGCGCCGCGGCGGCGGATCCCGAGGCGGCGGCGCGCGCGCACAAGGCGGCGGGCGGGCGGGTGATCGCCTTTCTGTGCGACAATGTGCCGAGCGAGCTGATCGCGGCGGCCGGGGCGTTTCCGCTGAGGCTCCACGGTCGCCCGGCGATGCGCACCCGCGCGGCCGAGCGGCTGATCGACACGCTCTATCCGCCCGACGTCACGCAGCGCCCGCCCTTCGTCGCCTCGATGCTCGACATGCTGATCGACAGGGTGGTCGACTTCGTCGACGCGGTGATCGTGCCGCACAATCGCAACGCGGTGCAGGCGATCCACCGCGAGCTGAACGACGCCGCCGCCGAGCACGGGATCGGCGTGCCGAGGACATGGTATCTGGACAAGGCGTGGTCGCCGGACGCCGCCGGCCGGGCCTATGACCGCGCCGCCATTCTTGGGTTGCACGAGCGCCTCGAAGCCTTCGCCGGGCGGGCGATCCCCGATGCCGACCTGGCCGCGGCGATCGTCGACGGCAATGCGGCCAGGGCGATGGTCGGGCGCATCTCCGCGCTGCGCGGCGCCGAAATCCAGGGAAGCGACGCGCTCCAGCTGATCGCGGCCTTCTGGGCGCTGCCCCACGCGCGGTTCGCCGAGCTCGCCGCCGCGGCGCTCGGCGAGCTCGCCCCGCCCCCGCCCGGCCCCCGCCTCTATCTGGGCGGCAGCCCGCAGGATCATACCGGCCTCTACACGCTGGTCGAGCGCCTGGGCGCGACGATCGTCACGGAGGATCATTGCTGGGGCGTTCGCGCGGCCGACGGAATGCTGCCGGCGGACGTCGCTCCGCTCGACGCGATCGCCGCGCGCTTCCAGGACTTTCCCGCCTGTTCGATCCGCTTTCCGCTGCAGCGGACGATCGACGCCAACCTGGCGCGGGCGCGCGCGGCGCGCGTCGACGCGGCGATCTTCGCCGTCGCCGACCGGGACTCGACGCAAGCCTGGGAGACGCCCGAGCAGGTCGCCGCATTCCGCGGCGCCGGCATCCCGACCCTGCACCTGCGCCGCCAGCCCTACGAGCCCGACGGCGCGGCGACCGACCTGATCGGCGCGTTCCTGCAAGGACTGCCGCGATGACGGCCGAAAAGCCCCGTCGCCTGGCGAGCGTCGATGCGATCCGCGCGCACCAGCGCAGCTGGCTTGAGCAGACACGCCGGCGCGTCGCCGCCGGCGAGCCGTTCGCGATCTGCAACGCCGACGATTTCGAGGAGATCTTCACCGCCTTCGACATTCCCGCGCTGGTCATCAACTACTGGAACTCGGTCATCACCTTTTCGGAACGCAAGGGGCCCCATTTCTCCCAGGTGCTGGACGAGGCCGGCTACGAACCGTCCAACTTCGGCATGGGCCTCGCCGCGACGATCGCGCCGGCGGAGGCGCCATGGGGCGGCCTGCCCAAACCGGCGATCATCGTCGGCACGACCCGCGACGAAGCGCAGCTGCGCGTGACCGAGCTTTGGGCGCGCGCGTTCGACTGCGAATGCTATCCGCTCGATTTCAGCTGGGTATCGCAGTTCAGCCATCCCCTGCCGGCCGACTGGTGGGCGTGGCACCGCAGCCGCAGCGGCGAAATGACCGACCCCGCCCGGGTCGATCTGCGTGTCGCCCAGCTTCGCGGCCTGATCGCGCATCTGGAGCGCAAGCTGGGCCGCCGGTTCGATGAAGCCGCCTTCGCCGACATCATGAACCGGCTCAACACCCAGATGGATCGCTGGCGGGAGGCGATGGACCTGATCGCGGCGGCGCGGCCGCTGCCGGTCAGCCTGCGCGAACAGATGGCCGCCTATCAGACCGTCTGGCAGCGCGGCACGCCCGAGAATCTCCAGCTGGTCGAGGATTTCCTGGCGGAGGTCCGCGGCCTTGCCGCCGACGGCGTCGCCGCGCACCCCGAAGAACGCGTCCGCATCTACATGGCGACCAGCGGGAACGACCCGCAGTTCCACGGCCATCTGCGCGAGCGCTGGGGCGCGGCGATCGTCTCCAACCGCTATAGCGCGATCGCCCCGATGTACGCCCGCGATTTCGACGGCGATCCGCTGCGCGCGCTCGCGCGGCGGCAGCTGTTCCTGTTCGACAAGGAGCCCCACTGGGAGGTCCATGAGGCGAAGCGCTGGGGCGCGGAAATCGTCATCGGAATCGAACCCGAAGGCGCCGGCGAGACGCGGTATCGGCGCGTCGTCGAGAGCGCCGGCCTTACCTATATCCCCATTCCACGCGACGGCGACACGCCGGAAATCCGCGAGATTCTAGACCGCGCCCTTACCGCGCACCTCGCCTAGAAGGCAGTCCCACTTAACAATTGACGATTATATAGTATTGAAGCATAACTTACTATCGAACCCGCGCCAGAGAGTCGGGTCGGTTTGGGGAGACGGACATGACTGGAAAGCGTTTCGCGTCGCCATCGCGGTTCTTGATCGGGAGTGCCGTCGCCGTTCTGTCGGCCGCCATCGCCTCAGCGCCCGCGACGGCGCAGGCGGTCGCGGAGCCGGTCCAGCAGGATGTGCCGCCGCCGCAGGAAACGGCTGCGCCGTCGCAACCGGACATCATCGTCACCGGCAGCCTGATCCGCGGCGCGGCGCCCGTCGGTTCGCCGCTGATCGCCGTCGGCCGCGAATCCCTGACGGAATCGGGCACCCTCACCGTCTCCGACGCGCTGAAGGAGGTGCCGCAGATCACCGGCCTGGGCGTCGACGAATCGCACCGCGGCGCGCAGGGCGGATCGTCCAACATCTTCTACAACAACCAGGTCAACCTGCGCTCTATCGGCCCGCAGGCGACGCTGACGCTGGTCAACGGACACCGCGCTCCCTCGACCGGCACGGCCGGATACAGCATCGACCCGTCGATCATCCCGACGCTCGCCGTGGAGCGGCTGGAGGTCGTCGCCGACGGCGCTTCGGCCACCTATGGCTCCGATGCGATCGCCGGCGTCGCGAACATCATCACGCGCAACCGTTTCGACGGGCTGGAGGTGAGCGCGCGGCTGGGCGGCGCGGACGATTACAACGAGAATCAGCAAGGCCTGATCGTCGGCAAGCAATGGGCGAACGCAGGCGTGATGCTGGCGTTCGAGCACAGCTATCATAGCCGGCTCGAGGGCGCCGATCGCCCCTATTTCAGATATGACCAGACCGAGTTCGGCGGACGCGATTATCGCCCGAACCAGTGCAATCCCGGCACCATCCTGGTCGGCGGCGTGCGCTACGCCATTCCGGCGGGCGGCGTCACCCCGGACACCGCGGACCTGCTGGTCCCGAACACACGCAACACCTGCGACGTGTGGAACACCCGCACCATCCTTCCCGAACAGGACCGCATCAGCTTTTTCGGCGCGGCGCACTGGGAACCGACCGAAGGCGTGCGGATCTTCGCCGAGGGCTATTATTACGATCGCCGCTTCAACCTGAGCGCCCCCAACACCACGCCGGCGCAGACGATCACCGTTCCAAGCTCCAACCCGTTCTTCGTGCTGCCGCCCGGCGTCGATCCGGCGACCGAAAGCGTCCGGATCGAATATTACGTCCCCGGCGTCGGACCGCAGTTCGTCCACAAGGGGGGCGCGCGGTCGTGGCAGGCGTTCGGCGGCGTCGAGGTCGATCTGCTCGGCGATTTCCGCGCGACGGTGCAGGGCGCGTACGGCAAGGACAAATCGGAAGCCGAATATCCCCAGCTCAATTCCGCCGCGTTGACCGCGGCGCTGAGCGATCCCGATCCGGCGACCGCGCTCAATCCCTTCGCGTCGGGCATCGGCGGCAACAATCCCGCGACGCTCGCCTCCATTTTCAGCAACTATTTCTACGCGCCCGGCGACACCGAGCAGAAATTCGTCGAGGCCAAGGTGGACGGTTCGCTGTTCATGCTCCCGGGCGGGGCGGTGCGGATCGCGGTCGGCGGCACCTACCGCGAGGAAAGCCTCGTCGCGGGCAGCATCGCCGGGCCGCCGGGCGGGATCAGGACCTCGGTCACCTCCGGCGCGCGCGACATCAAGGCGGTCTATGCCGAGGTGCTGGTGCCGCTGTTCGGCGCGGACAATGCGACGACCTTCTTCAACCGCCTGACACTCAACGCGGCGATCCGGCACGAGGATTACAGCGACGTCGGTCCGACCACCAATCCGAAGTTCGGCATCGAGTGGTCGCCGGTCGCGGGGCTCTCGCTGCGCGGCAGCTACGGCACGTCGTTCCGCGCGCCCTCGCTCGGCGAGATCTACAATCCCAATCCCGCGCTCAACGTGAACAACTTCGTCGATCCGCAATCGCCGACCGGGCGGTCGGACGTGCTGGGGTGGAGCGACAACAACCCGGATCTGAAGCCGGAAACCGCCGAAACCTACTCCTTCGGCTTCGAGCTGGCGCCGACCGGCCTGCCGGGACTGCGCGCGAGCGGCAATTATTTCAACATCGATTACGAAGGTCAGATCGCCCGCTACCTGAACGTCAACACGGTGCTGCAGCAGGAAGCCTTCTTCGCGCCGATCATCATCCGCGAATATTCGCAGGAATTCCTGGATTCGCTGGTGGCGCGCCTGCCGGTCCGCAACGGGGTGCTGCCGGCGAACCCGGTCATCATCGACGCGCGCTACCGCAATCTGGGCGCGCTCAAGGTATCGGGCCTGGACGGCACGCTGAGCTATCGCTTCGACACCGGCATCGGCCAGCTGCGCGCGGCGGTCGCGGGCACCTATTTCCTCAACTACGACGTCGCGATCTCTCCGACGTCGGGTTTCGTCAGCCGGCTGGACACGCTCGACTATCCGCAGCGGCTGAACCTTCGCGGGACGCTGGGCTGGTCGCTCGACCAGCTCAACGCCTCGGTGCAGGTCGCCTATACCTCGCCCTATGACAACACGTCGGTCGAGCCGGTGCAGCGGATCAAGGGCAGCACCGTGACCGACCTGCACCTGGGCTACGAGTTCGAATCGAGCGGCGTGCTGAAGAACGCGACGATCGCGATCGACATATCCAACCTGTTCGACGTCGATCCGCCCTTCGCCGATCTGATCGGCGGCTTCGATCCCAACGTCGCCTCCGCGCTGGGCCGCCGGGTGCTGGTCTCGCTCGGCTGGAAGATATGATCCGCAAGCGCGGCGCGCGGGCTTGCCCGCCGCCGCGCGCGAGGCCACAGTCGAGGCGATGACAGGCCGACGATCACCCGCCCCAAGCAAGTTTCCCGTTTCCCCCGTCGCCTCCGGCAAATCGGGCAGGCGTGCGCGGCCGCTCGGCTTCCCGCGCCCCTTCTACCTGATCGCCCAGCTCAACATGGAGGTGATCAACCGCCTCGAACGCGACATGAAGCCCACCGGCATAACGCCGGCGGTCGGCCGCGTGCTCAACGCGATCGCGACGCGCCCGCATATCTCCTCCTCCGAGCTCGCGCGCATGTTCGGCATCGCGCCGCAATCGATCAAACAGTCGATCCAGCAGCTTGAGGACAAGGGGCTGATCAAGCGCACCACGTCGCGCAACGATCAGCGCGTGCTGGGCGCGGAGCTGACCGAGGCGGGGTGGCGCGCCCGCGCCGGCCAGCAGGAGGCGCTGGTCAAGATGTACGCCGAGGTGTTCGACATATTGGAGCCGGCCGAACTCGACGAGCTGGCGCGGCTGCTGATCAAGGTGCTGCTCAATGCGCGCCCGTCCGCGCTGGAATATTATGCCGACCTGGCGCAGGACGTCAGCCGGGCGAAGGCGCGCAAGGCCACCGGCTGACCGCGAATATTGTTATCCTTGAAAACATAAGATAGCCTTCACGATCAGGCGCATCGAGACGCCGATCGGAGGGCGCGATGACGGGTATCAAAAGGGATGCGGCCGGCGAGGATGCAGCCCGCGCGCCGATGGAAACCGATCTCGCGCCCGCCCGGCGCATGTGGACCGGGCGGCAGATCGCCGTGCTGGCGCTGCTGCTCGCCACCAGCGTGTGCAGCTATGTCGATCGCTACATCCTTCCGCTGCTGCAGGAGGTCATCAAGCTAGAGCTCAGCCTGTCGGATTCGGCGCTCGGGCTCGCGACCGGGCCCGCCTTCGCCATGTTCTACGCGCTGTCGGGGGTGCCGGTCGCGCGGCTGGCCGAACGGTTCGACCGGCGCAGGCTGCTGGCGGCGGCGGTGGGATTCTGGTCGCTGATGACCGCGCTCAGCGGAACCGCCACCTCGCTTTTCACCTTGGTCGCGTACCGGTTCGGGGTCGGCGCGGGCGAAGGCGGCGGCGTGCCCACCAGCCATTCGCTGCTGTCGGACCATTTCCCGCGCCACCAGCGCGGCATGGCGATGGCGGTGCTGAGCATGGGCGCGCCGATCGCCGGAATATTGATGCCGCTCGTCGGCGGCTATGTCGCGCATGTCTGGGGATGGCGCGCGGCCTTCTTCGTGCTCGGCGGCGCGGGCCTGATCCTAGCGCTGGTCATCCTGGTCACGTTGCGCGATCCCCGCGTCGAGGGCGCGGCGCCGCGGCCCGAGGCGGCCAACTTCCGGACCGATCTCCGCTGGCTGTTCGGTAGCCCGGCCTTCGTCTGGCTGTTCGTCGCGGGGGCGCTGATGGGGATCGGCCAGGGCGGGTTCGGCACCTTCCTTCCCTCCTTCCTGATGCGGGTCCACGCCCTCGACCTGGTCGAGGCCGGCGCGGTGCTGGGCATCGGCGGCGTGGTCGGCGTGGCGGGGACGTTCATCGGCGGCTATCTGGCCGACCGGTTCGCGGGCGCGCGCGGCCGATCCTATCCGCTGGTCTGCGCGCTGAGCGGCGCGACGACCGGCGCATGCTATCTGGGCGCGCTGTTCCAGTCGGCCTGGCCGGTCGCCTTCGCGCTGCTGATCGTCGCGAGTTGCACGTCCGACATGAAGACCGGCCCCAACTATGCCGCCGTGCAGAACCTGGTGCCGGCGCGGATGCGGGCGACCGCGGCGGCGGTGTTCATGATCGCCGCCACGCTGATCGGCAGCAGCATCGGCCCGCTGCTGGCCGGCATCGTCTCCGACCTGACCGCGAGCGCCGCCTTCCCCGCCGCGTTCGGCGATTTCTTTCGGGCCTGTCCCGGCGGCCGGGCGCCCGAAGGGTCGGCGGCGATGCTGGTCGAGGCGTGCCGCGCGGCGAGCGCGGGCGGGCTGGAGACGGCGCTGAAGCTGATTGCGCTCGCCTATCTGGGCGCGGCGATCGCCTTCTACCTGTGCAGCAGGCACTTTGCGCCGCATGAGGACGACGCGGCCTGAGATCAGATCACCGCGTCCTTCCGCAGCGCCTCGAGGCGTTCCGCCGTCACGCCGAAGCGGCCCAGCGCGGCTTCGGTCTGCGCGCCCAATGCCGGCACCTCGCCGGGCGCAGCGCGGATCGTGCGGCCGCTGAAGGTCGCCCCGGCGGCGCGCTGCGCCTTGCCGCGCGCCTGCGACCAGACGTCGTGGATCATGCCGGCGTCGTCATAATAGCCGCTTTCCACCAGCGATCGCAGCTGCACCACGGCGGCGCTGGGCACGCCCGCGGCGAGCAGCGCGTCCTGCCATTCGACCGCGTCGCGCGCGGCCAACCGCGCCTCGATCGTCTCGCGCAGCGCTTCGGCATTGGCATCGCGCGCGGCCGGGGTGGCGAAGCGCTCGTCGTCGAGCAGCGAGGGCGCGCCCAGCACCTCGGCGAGCTTGCCGAACCAACGCTGGTGCGCCGCCATCACGAACACGCGCCCGTCGCGCGCCTTGAAGCGGCCGACCGCCGGCCGCCGCTTGACCTTGCCGACCCGTTCTCCGGACAATTGCTGGGCGAGCCCCGAGGAGGCGAGCGTCAGCGCGGCGTCGGCCATCGTCACCTCCAGCCGCCGCCCCTCGCCCGTCCGGCGCTGCTCCAGGATCGCCGACAGGATCGCGATCACCGCGCTGGTGCCGGAGAAGATATCGAGCATGCCGATGCCGAGATCGCGCGGATCGGCGTCGTCGTCCAGATACATCGCGCTGAGGCCGGCGGCGGCCTGCACCGACCATTCGACCGCCGGCCACGCCGCGCGCGGACCCGAAGCGCCGAAGCCGCTGATCGAGCAATAGACGAGCTTCGGATTGGCGGCGCGCAGCACGTCCCAGTCGACGCCCAGCTTGCGCGCGGCGTCGGGACGGAAATTCTCGATCAGCACATCGGCGCCGCGCGCCAGATCGTGGAGCAGCGCGCGACCCGCTTCCTGCTTGAGATCGATGGTGACCGACTGCTTGCCGCCGTTCACCGCATCGAAGGTGTCGGGCGCGAAATCGCGGAAGTCGTCGCCGACCCTGGGCGGTTCGACCTTGACGATCTCCGCGCCGAGCAGGCCCAGATGATAGGTGCAGAACGGCCCCGCCAGCGCATGGGTGAGGTCGAGGATGCGGACGCCCTTCAGCGGTGTCATGGATGGCTCTCCTTGGTCTGGCCGGCCGCGCCGCGCAGGCGATCGACCAGCGATGCCGGATCGGCAGGGATGGCGTCGCCGCGCCAGCCGACATGCATGTCCGGCCGCGCGACGACGAAGCGGTGGCGATAGCTGTCCGGCAGTGTCTCGTTCGATAGATCGAGCACAGCCAGCGGCATGCCGACGGCCCGCGCCGCATCCGCCAGGCGCGCGGCGTCCGCGAGACCGGCCGCTTCGGTCACCAGCACGGCGTGATCGGCGCCGATGCGATCGTACAGCGCGGCCCCGGCCGCCAGCGGCAGATGCGGCAGGCGGCATCCGGGCACGGTCGACGGGGTATAGTCGGCCATCGTGTAATCCGGCGGCGCGTCCTCGTCATAACCGATGATCGGCGAGCTATCGTAGAAATAGCCGAAATTGAGCCCTGCGCAGGCGAATTGCTGGACGTTGAGGCGATAGGCCGCCTCACCGACGCGCGCGCGCGCGGCCGCGCCTTCCGGCGTGTCCTCCTCGATCTCCTCCGGCAGCGTGGTGCGTTCGCGGATCGCCCGTTCGGCATGGCTCATCGCGAAGCGCGACACCTGCTCCGTGATCGGCTGACGTTCAGCCACATAGGCGTCAAGGATCCCGGCGGGCGCCCACCCGGCGATATGCGCGGCGAGCAGCCAGCTGAGCCCCAGCCCGTCGGCGATGCCCGCGTTCATGCCATAGCCGCCATAGGGCACCCACAGATGCGCGGCGTCACCGCATAGGAATATCCGGCGGTCGCGGAACCGATCGGCGACGAGGCGCCGGCCGACCCAATCCTCCTGCCTGAGGATCTCATAGGGCTCGGCCGGACCGACGCCGAGAATGGCGCGCAGGCAGGCGTCGCGATCCACATCGTCCTCCACCTCGTGCGGCAGCAGATAATTGTGGACCAGCCATTCCTCACGCCCGTCGATCGCGAGCACGGTTCCGGCGCGCTCGGAATTGTAGCAATAGGTCATCCACGCCGGCGGGCGCGGCACCTGCGCAAGCAGGCCGGGCATGCGGATATGGCTGCTCTGCACGCGCTGGATCACCGCGTCGCCCCGCAGCTTTCCGCCGATCGCCTTGCGCACCATCGACCTGCCGCCGTCGCAGCCGATCAGGAATCGCCCGCTGAGGGTCCGCTCGTCTCCCGCGGCTAGATCGCGGATGGCGGCGCGCACGCCGTCGGCGTCCTGCTCGACCGAAAGCGCCTCATGACGGTTGAGGATGCGGACGCCCGGCGTCGCGACGACGTGGCGGAACAGGATCGGCTCGAAATAGATCTGGTTGATGCGGTGCGGCGGCTCGGGCGTCGGCCAATCGACATCGGGACCGACCGGATCGCCGCGCCTGCCGTCGCGCGACGGGATCGGGATGCGCGCCATCTCCCGACCGATCATCCGCGTGCGAAAGGCGATGTCGTGCGGAAAGTCATGGGGCAGGCCGGCATCGCGGACCTCGTCGGCGATGCCGAACCGGCGCAGCGCCTCCATGCTGCGCGCGGAGATGTGATTGCACTTGGCGCTCGGCACCTCCGCCGGCCGCCGCGTCTCGATGACGATCACGCTCGCGCCGCGCCGGGCGAGATCCATCGCGGTGACCAGGCCGACCGGCCCGCCCCCGATGATCAACACGTCGGCATGGTGGCTCATATCCGCAACCTCCGTGGATCGCGAAAGCGGAAGATCGTGACCGCGAGCGCCGCGGCGGCGAACACCAGCGAGATGCCGAAAATGGCGGGATAGCCCGCCCACAGCATCAGCGCGCCGCCGGCAAGCGGCGAAAGCGTGGCGAGCGCGCCCTCGACGGTGGTCGAGATCGCCAGGCGCATCGGCAGATCCTCGCGCGGGCCGAATTCGAGGACGATCAGGAGCGAGCTCATCAGATATCCCGAGGACGCCCCGCCGAGACCGAGAAAGGCGACGAACAGCCAGGCGAGGTCGTCCGACGAGAGCAGCACGACGGTCGCCATGACGCTGAGCGACAGCGACGCGATCAGCGGCGCGCGAAAGCCATGGCGGTCGCCCAGCTGGCCCCAGATCGCGTTGGCGATCATGTCCGCGCCCAGGAAGGCGAACGACAGCAGCCCGACCGTCTTCCCGTCCAGCCCGTGCGCCTGCCCGGCGAACAGGATGTAGAAGGGCGCGGCCAGCCGCGAAGCCATCGTCAGCGACTGGATCAGCAGGAAGGTCTGATAATTGGGATCGCTGCGCACCATGCCGGGCATGCGGCGGATGCGCGCGAGCAATGTGTCCGGCCCGGCCCGCGCGGGGGTGTGCGGCTCGCGCATCACGATCAGCGCGGCGAGGCCGAGCGCGGTCAGCACGAACGACAGGAGGAAGACCATCGAATAGCCGTCGTCACCGCCACCCTCACCGATCAGCAGGCGGCCGGCGGCGTAGGACGTGACCGCGGCGAGCCCACCGCCGCAGACATTGCGCCAGCCCTGAAGGCGGCCGCGCCTGGCGAGCGGAATCACCTTGCCGAACAGGGCCTGGAACGCGACGCGCTGCGCCCCCGTGAAGAAGCCGATCGCGAAGATCAGCACCAGCGCGGCGAACACCTGCACCGCGCCCCTCAGGAAAAACCCCGACAGCGCGAGCAGCAATATCTGGAGGCACATCAGGCCGCCGATGACGAAGGCGCTGGGGCGGACCTGGGTGCTTCGTTCCAGCCGCGCGGCGCCCGCTATCGGCGACAGCATCGTTCCGAGGTAGAGCAGCGAGGCGCCGATTCCGACGACCAGCGTCGATTGAGTAAGCGCAAACAGATAGGCGGGAACGAAGGTGGGCGCGAACACCAGCCGGAAACCAGTCATCCCCAGCATGCCATGGGCGAAATGCGCGGCGTAGTTGCGCGGCAGGTCGCGTTCGATCTGCGCCTCGAACGCCGCATCGTCCCACGCCGGACGCGGGCTTTCCACCAACGGATCGGGGGTGCTCGAAGGCGACATCGCGCGCCTATATCAATAAGTATGACTGCATAACAAGACGGATATAGAATGCTATGTCAAAAAACCATTTTCAAAATGATTGGTTATGTCTCTTGACAATTTGTCGCGCAGAGCCTCCAATCGCCCCGCCGTCCGGGAGAGGCGGCTGGAGAGGATAATGGCGCGCAATCAGTTCTGGATGACCGAGCGCATCCGCGTGAGGTTCACCGAGGTCGATCGGCAGAGCATCGTCCAGAACGGCGCCTATTTCACCTATTTCAGCGTCGCGCTGAACGAATATTTCCGCGCGCTGCCGTTCGATCGCGACGGCGAGAATCCGGGGGCCGGGTTCCACGTCGTCAGCGCCGAGATCCAGTACCGCGCGCCGCTGCGCTTCGACGAGCTGTTCGACATCGGCGCGCGCATCTCGCGCGTCGGCAGGTCGAGCTTCACCATGGCCTACGAGATTTTCCGCGCGGATGGCGAGGACGCCATCATCACCGGCAGCCAGGTCTGGGTGAACACCGATCAGACGACGCGCAAGGCGACGCCACTGCCCGACAGCTTCCGCGACCGGGTCGCCGCGGCGGAGAAGCAGAATGTCGAGTTCGCCTGAGGTCACGGCAGCGGAGCCCGCCCGCACCGGCTGGCGGATGTGGACGCGAACGCAGGTCTATGTGCTGCTGCTGCTCATGCTGCTCAACATGTCGAACTATCTCGACCGCGGCATCATCTCCATCCTGCAGGAGCCGATGAAGCACGATCTCGGGCTGCAGGACTGGCAGCTCGGCATGATCAGCGGACCGGCCTTCGCGCTGCTCTATTCGGTGGCGGGGATCCCGATCGCCCGGTTCGCCGACAGGTCAAACCGCATCACCCTGCTGTCGATCGCGCTCGCCGTCTGGTCGACGCTGACCGCCGTCTGCGGCCTCGCCACCAGCTTCGCCCACCTCGTGCTCGCGCGTATCGGCGTCGGCGCGGCTGAGGGCGCGTGCACGCCGACCAGCCATTCGCTGATCGCCGACACCTTCGAGCCGCGCCAGCGGGGACTGGCGCTGTCGATCCTGACCACCTCGATCCCGGTCGCCCAGCTCATCGCGCCGCTGATCGGCGGGGTGGTCGCGATGACGCTGGGGTGGCGTGCGGCGTTCGTCATCGTCGGCCTGCCGGGCCTCGCGCTCGCGCTGCTGCTGTGGCTGACGGTGCGCGATCCGCGCCATGCCGCGAAGGCGGAGCCGGCCCAGCCCAGGAACTTCTTCGCCGACATGCGGACATTGTTCGCCAAGCGGTCATTCTTCTGGCTGTTCGTCGCGAGCGCCTTCATGGGCATGTCGATCACCGCGACCAACGCCTTCACCGCCTCCTACTTCCTGCGCCAATACCATTTCACGCTCGCCGAAGTCGGCGCGCTGATGGCTGCCGGGCTGGGAATCGCGGGACTGACGGGCACCTTCCTCGGCGGATGGATGGCGGATCGCTACGCGGGCAGCCATGGCCGGTCCTATCCCTGGACCTGCGCGTTCGGGGCGGTGCTCGCCAGCCTGTTCTTCGTCATCGTCTTCACCGCCGACAATTGGCTCCTGGCGATCCCGTTCCTGCTGCTTGCCAACATCTCCACCGATCTCAAGAACGGCCCGAACACCGCGGTCGCGCAGAACATCGCGCCGCCCGGCATGCGCTCGACCACATCGGCGGTGATGATGCTCGCCGTCGTCGCGATCGGCGCGACGCTGGGCCCGCTCATCATCGGCACGGTCAGCGACATCGCAGCGGCGCGCGCCTTCCCCGATCTGCTGGGCGATTTCGTGGCGATGTGCCCCGGCGGCAAGCCGATCGCCGGCGGAGCGGCCTCGCTCGGCGAGGCATGCGCCGCCGCGTCGGCGCAAGGGCTGCGCACCGCCCTGCTGATCCCCTGCGTCACCTATGTGCTGGCGGGGGCGAGCTTCTACATGTGCGGCCGCGTGATCGAGGAACCGCTGGAGAAATGACGCTCACGCTCCACTGGTCGCCGCGCTCGCCCTTCGTGCGCAAGGTGATGGTCGCGGCGCACGAGCGCGGCGTCGCCGATCGGCTGACTTTGGTGCGCAGCGTCGCGATCACCACCGATCCCAATCCCGCGCTGATGGCGGCCAACCCGCTCAACAAGATTCCGACGCTCGAGCGCGATGACGGTCCGCCGCTTACCGACTCGCGCGTGATCTGCGAGTTCCTCGACACGATCGGCGACGCGCCGCCGCTGATCCCGGAGGGCGAAGCGCGGTGGCCGGCATTGCGGCGGCAGGCGATGGCGGACGGCCTGACCGACCTCCTCGTGCTGTGGCGCGGCGAGCGCGGCCGCCCACAGCCGTCCCGGCCCCATCTGGACGCCTATCGCGTCAAGGCCATCGCCACGCTCGATCGCCTCGAGCTGGAAGCCGTCGAGTTTCCCGCCCGGCCCGACATCGGCGACATCGCCGTCGGCTGCGCGCTCGCTTATGCCGACTTCCGCTTCGCCGACCTGGCGTGGCGCGGCGGCCGACCGCGTCTGGCGTCCTGGCAGGCGGGTTTCGATGCGCGGCCGGCGGCGCAGGCCACCGCCATTGTCGACGACGAGGCCAAGCCGATGGCGCCCGCCTGATGCCGGGGCCGCTGGAACATATCACCGTGCTCGATTTGAGCCGGGTGATGGCGGGGCCCTGGGCCGGCCAGATCCTGGCCGATCTCGGCGCAAAGGTGATCAAGGTGGAGCGTCCGCATGAGGGCGACGACACCCGCGCCTGGGGCCCGCCCTTCCTTGCCGGCGACGAGGGGCCGGGCGGCACGTCGGGCTATTTCCTGAGCGTCAATCGCGGCAAGCGTTCGGTCACCGCCGATATCGCCTCCGCGGAGGGCCAGGCCTTCATCCGCGGGCTCGCGGCCGATGCCGATATCGTGCTCGAGAATTTCAAGGTGGGCACGCTGGCCCGCTACGGCCTCGATCATGCGAGCCTGTCGGCGATCAATCCGCGGCTGATCTACGCATCGATCACCGGGTTCGGGCAGGATGGGCCGCGCGCGACGCAACCGGCCTATGACTTCATCATCCAGGCGATGAGCGGGCTGATGAGCATCACCGGCCGCGCCGACGACGAACCAGGCGGCGGGCCGCAAAAGGTCGGCGTGCCGATCATCGACATCATGACGGGCATGTATGCGGCGATCGGCGTGCTCGCCGCACTCGAACGGCGGCGCGAGACCGGCCGGGGCGATCATATCGATCTGGCGATGCTCGATGTCGGCGCCGCCTTCCTCGCCAACCAGGCGATGAACCATCTGCTGACCGGTGCAGTGCCGCGGCGCACCGGGAACCGCCATCCCAACATCCAGCCGCAGAACGTCTATCCCTGCCGCGAAGGCCATCTCGCGCTCGCGGTCGGCAACGACCGGCAGTTCGTGAAGCTGACCGAAGCGCTTGGATGCGCCCACCTCGGCGGCGATCCGCGCTTCGCCACCAATGCCGCCCGGGTGCGCAATCTCACCGAGCTGGAGCCGCTGCTGATCGACGCCTTCGCCGCGCGCTCCGCAGAGGACTGGCAGGAGGCGCTCGACACGGCCGGCGTCCCAGCCTCGCGGATCAACAGCGTCGCCGACGTTTTCGCCGAACCGCAGGTCCGCCACCGCGCCATGGTGCGCCAATTGCCGCACGGATCGGGCGCACAGGTTCCGAGCGTCGTCAGCCCGCTGCGCTTCGCCGGAGCGCCGCTCGCCTATCGCAACGCCGCGCCGCGGCTGGGCGAGGACGATCAGGACCTGGCAGGCTGACGATGGCGCGGATCACGCTCTACGAGAATCTCGCCGACCCGACGCCCGAGCAGCGCGCGATCCACCAAGCCATTCTTGACGGGCCCCGCGGCAAGCTGGTGGGGCCGCTGCGCGCAGTGCTGCGGGTGCCGGCGCTCGCCGGCCCGTGGCAGGAAATCGGCGCCCATCTGCGCTACCGGACCGCCTTGACCCCGCGCCAGTCCGAGCTGGTGATCGTGACGGTCGCGCGGCACTGGTCGAGCGAGCTGGAATGGCAGATCCATGCGCGCGAGGCGGCAGCCACCGGGATCGATGAGCGCGTCATCACCGCGATCCGCGACCGATCGCCGCCGCCGTTCGGCGACGCGCTTGAGGCGGACCTTCACGATTTCACCGCGACGCTGCTCGCGCGCGGCGACGTCGCCGACGCTCTCCACGCCCGCATCACGGCGGCGATCGGCGAGCCGGCGATGGTCGAGCTGGTGGCGTTGATCGGCTATTATTCGATGGTCGCGCTGATGCTGAACGCCCAGGCGATCCTGCCGCCCGACGGCGCCCGTCCGCTGGCCGAGAGCGACCGGCGATGAGCGGCTGGCCGATGCCGACGACGCCCGCCTTCACCGCGCCGCCGGGGGCGTGCGACTGCCACACCCATATCTTCTCGCCCGGCGCGCCGACCGAGGGCGCGCCGGCCTATCCCCTTCCCGCCGCGCCCTTTGCCGCGCATCGCGCGGTGCTCGAAGCGGTCGGGCTGGCGCGCGGCGTGATCGTCCAGCCTTCCGCCTATGGCAGCGATCACCGCGTCCTCGTCGACGCGCTGGCGCGATCGAAGGGCCGGCTGCGCGGCGTGGCCTTGCTGGACGGGGACAGCGACGAGGCCGAATTCGACAGGCTCGATGCCGCGGGCGTCACCGCCGTGCGCTTCGTCGAGGCGCGCGTGCCCGGCACCGGCGCGCGCTATCCGGGCAATGTCGCCATCGCACAGCTCGACGCCCTGCGTCCCCGGCTCGCCGCGCGTGCCTGGCATGCCGAGGTCTGGGCTTCGCTCACCGACGCCGCCGCGATCTGCGACGAACATGGCGGGCGCGGCGTTCCGATCGTGCTCGATCATCTCGCCGGGGCATCGGCCGAGACCGATCCGGACGATCCCGATTTCAGGCGCGTCCTGCGCCATGTCGCCGCGGGCGCCGTCTGGGTGAAGCTGGTGCTGTGCCGCACCGCGCGGCGGCTGGAGGACGCGCTGCCCGCACGCCGGCTGCAGGACGCACTGATCGCAGCGAATCCGGCGCGGCTCGTCTGGGGCACCGATTTCCCGTTCATCCGCAAGGGCGAGGACGCGCCGGACGTCGCCCGTCTGCTCGATCTGATCGCCGACTGGGCCGGACCGCACGCGGGCGCGATCCTGTCCGCCAATCCCGCGGCGCTTTACCGCTTTCCCACTATCGAGGACTGACTGCATGGCTGGAATTCGTATCGAGCAGGACGGACGCATCGCCCATGTGATCATGGACCACGCGCCGGTGAACGCGCTCACGTCCGCGCTTTACGCCGAGCTCGGCGACGTGTTCCTCCGCATGGTCGCGCGCGACGACATCAGCGTCGTCGTGTTGCGGTCAGGATGCGAGAAGGCGTTCTGCGCCGGCAAGGATCTGAAGGAGTTCCTGGGCGCAACGATCGAGGACGATCCCGCCAGCGCCTATAATGTCCGCCGCACGTTCGAGGCGATCCGCCACTGCCCGATCCCGGTGATCGCCGCCGTCGATGGCCCCGCGCTGGGCGCCGGATGCGTCATCGCCGCCTGCGCGGACATCCGCATCGCATCGACCCGCGCGCGCTTCGGCATGCCGGAGATCAATGTCGGGCGCTGCGGCGGCACTGCGCATGTCGGCCGCCTCGTCCCGCAAGGCGCGATGCGGCTGATGTGGTTCACCGGCGATCCGATCGACGCGGCGGAGGCATATCGCATCGGCCTGATCGACCAGCTGGTCGAGCCCGACGCCCTTTCCGGTGCGGTCGACGCGCTCGCCGCCAGGATCGCCGCCAAGAGCCCGCTGGGCCTGCGCGTGGGCAAGAAATCGATGAACGAGGCCGAGGAGCTGCCGGTCGATATCGGCTATGCGCACGAACAGCGCTATTCGACGCAACTGATGCGCAGCGACGACGCCCGCGAGGCGACCCGCGCCATCGTCGAGAAGCGCCCGCCGGTCTTCACGGGCAAATGACCGATCGTCGCGGCGCACTGAAGGCGGCGGCCGGAGCGCTGGCCGCGGCGGCCGTCGCGGAAGGCGCGGCGCAGCCCGCCCGCTGGCGTCCCGAGCCGGAGCAACGCCCCGCACGCCGTCACGCGATCGACGTCGGCGGCACGCGGCTCGATTGCTGGGATACGGGCGGCCCCGGCGAGGCGGTGGTGCTGCTCCATCCCAATACCGGCAGCAACGCTGTCTGGGGCTATCAGCAGCCCGTGTTCGCCGATGCGGGATACCGCGTCATCGCCTATTCGCGGCGCGGCCGAGGGCTGTCGGAGCCGGGATCGGTGGACACCCCGGGAACCGCCGTCGACGACCTGTTCGCCGTACTCGATGCGCTGGAGGTGGAGCGCTGCCACCTGATCGGATCGGCCGCCGGCGGATTTATCGTGCCCGATGCGGCGCTGAGCCGGGCCGAGCGGCTGCGGACGATCACCATCGCCTGCAGCCTTGCCGGTATCGTCGAAGAGCGTTGGCGCAGCGACAGCGCCATGCTCACTCCGCCCGGGTTCCGGCAGATGCCGCCGGATTTCCGCGAGCTGTGCGGTTCCTACCGCTTCGCCAATCCAGCGGGCCGCGCGCGCTGGATCGAGCTGGAGCACGCCGCCACCGCATCGGGCCGACGCGTTGACCAGCCGGCGCGGAACCGGATCGATTTCGCCGCGCTTGGCCGCATCACCGTTCCCGCGCTGATCGTCACCGGCGACGCCGATCCCTATCTTCCCCCGGCACGCGCGCGGGCCTTGGCCGCGATGATACCGCGCGCGCGATCGGCGGTGATCGCCGAGGCCGGGCATTCGGCCTATTGGGAGCAGCCGGACGCGTTCAACCGCACGGTGCTGGATTTCCTCCGCGCCCATGCGGGACGAGGCTGAGGGTCAGGCTTCCTTCGCCTCTATACGGCTGAGCATGGCGATCAGCGCCGTCCTCTCCTTCGCCGAAAGATCGGCGAGGAGGCGCGCTTCATGCGCTTCGATCAGCTTCACGCATTGGGCGACTATTTTCCGGCCGGCCGGCGTCAGGGTGAGCGAGAAGGCGCGGCGATCATCGGCGGCGACCTCGCGCAGGACGAGGTCGCGATCGACCAGCTCGTTGACCAGGCTGACCATGTTGGCCCGCTGGATGCCGAGCGCGCGGCCGACATTTCCCTGATTGATTCGCGGGTTCGCGGCGATGATCGACAGAATGCCGAACAGCACCTGCCGCATGCCCGTTCCCGCCAGGGCGCGCGCGAAATCGTTGGCGAAGACCGACGAGGCGCGGCGCAGATGATATCCGGCCAGGTCGTCAAGAATGCCGAGGGCGATATCGTCGCCATTGCCCGCCCGCGTAGCTATACCCCTGCCCTCCATTGGCGATCCAGGCGGCGACTATAGCGCAAGCGCCCGCGCCCTCAAGCGCTCACCGTCCGTCGGCGCATGCCGAGCAGCGCGATCGCCGCCAGCGCCGATCCCATCGCCATGAGGATCGCCACCGTCGGCAGGCCGTAGCCGGCGGCGAACAGGAAGCCCGCCAGCGCGGGAGCAAGCGCCGATCCCCCCCGCCCCACACCGATGACGAACCCCGTCGCGGTCGCACGGACCCCGGTGGGGAATGTCTGGGCGATCAGCGCGTAGAGCCCGACCACGCCCGCATTGGTGGCGAAGCCCGCCAGCGCGGCGACGGTCGACAGCGCGGCGAGATCGGTCTGCGCGCGGCCGAACACGATCACCAGCGCGGTCGAGAGCAGCATCGCGACGATGGTGAGCGCGAGCAGCCGGATCTTGCCCGTCAGCAGCCCCAGGATCAGCGAGCCGGTCGCGCCGCCGATGCTCGCCCACACCAGCACGCCCGCGGCCTCGGGCGGCGGAAAGCCCATGTCCACCACGATCTTCGGAATCCATTTGAGGATGAAGTAGAAGGTCATGATGTGCGCGAGATAGGCGAGCGTGAGCAGCACCGTCGGGCGCACCAGCACGGGCGAGAAGAGATCGATCAGCGGCGCCTTGCGCGCCGCCGGCTCCGGAGCGGGCAAGACATCGACCGGCGGGTGACCCATCCGCGCGAGCGCCGCGTTGATCCGCTCGAGCGCATCCGGCGGGCGCTGGTGCATCAGGAAGGCGACGGACTCGGGCGCGCGCCACAAGACCAGCGGGATGAACAATATCGAACAGGCCGCGCCGAACACGAACACCGCGCGCCAATCATATATCGACAGCAGCACGGCGGAAATCGATCCGCCGATAATGGTGCCGACCGGATAGCCCGCCGCCATCAGCACCACGGCGAGCGAGCGGTGCTTCGCATTCGCCGCCTCCGCCACCGCCGCGTTGGTCGCGGCGAGCATGCCGCCGATGCCGAGCCCGGTCAGCACGCGCCATGCCGAGAGCATTTCCACGCCGTTCGCGCTCGCGGCGCCAAGCATGCCGACGGTCATCAAGGCGAGACAGGAAAGGATCGTCGCGCGCCGTCCAATCCGATCGGCGATGCCGCCGAGGAACAGCGATCCCACCGCCATGCCGATCAGCTCCATCGACAGCACGATGCCCAACGCCGCGCGGTCGATCCCCCAGTCCGCGGCGATTCCGGGAGAAGCGAAACTGATCGAGAGCACGTCGAACCCGTCGAGCGCGTTCAGCCCGACCATCGTCGCGACGACGCCCCATTGGAAGCGCGACATCGGTTCGCGGTCGATCACCGCGCGCGGATCGGTAGCCATATCCCCTCCAAGGCTCTCCGGTTTGTTATGTCCTTTAACAAGTTCAGCGATAGATGCGCGCGAGCATTTCCTCAAGCGCCGTCAGCTCGGCGTTGTTGAACCGTCCCTTCAGCCATGCCTCATGCTCGGCGATCGCGGTCTTCGCCTGAGCCAGCAGCGCCTCGCCCGCGCCGGTGAGACGGAATGCGATCCGCCGTCCATCGGTGGTGGAGGGGCTGCGCGATACGAACCCGCGCTTCTCCAGGCCATGTACCAGCGCCATCGTCGTCGCCCGGTCCATGTCGAGCGCGCCGGCCAGGTCGGTCTGGGCGAGGTCGGGATGATCCCCGGTCAGCCACAGCACCGACACCTGCTTCTGCGTCAGCCCCAGTCCGGCGAAATGCTCCCCGAAGTGCCGCTGCACGGCGCCATGCGCCCGACGCAGCCTCAGCCCCAGATTCCTGTCGAGTTCGCCGCGGGAGATTTTCGCCATCAGGCCGCCTCGGCCTCGACCAGCCGCTTGATGATCGCCCGCGCCCGAACGCTGCCCTGGTCCATCGAATAGCCGCGCAGCTTCATGTCGGGGTTGACCACGATGCTGCGCTGCTGCGCCTCGAGCACCTCGACATCCTCGTCGAACACCTGGCCCTGCTGCGCCTTGAACCGCGCGGTGAAGCCGGCATCGTCGATGTCGAAGTTGCGCGCCATGCCCCAGAAATAGTGAGTCGTGGTTTCGGTCTCGGGCGTCATGGCATCCACCACGAAACCGCGCACCCCCGAATCGTGCCGCTCGATCGTATCCCCCGCCTCGCTCGGCGAAACCCCGACATCGATCAGCACCGATGAGGGCGGCAGGAAGTGACACACCTGCCAGCGATCGACCGGTCCCGCCGATTTGAGCGCGTCGCGCCAGAAGGGCGGCGGCTCGATTCCCGGCATCCAGCGCCGCACGAGCACCTCCTCGCCGTCCACTACCGTCTCGATCGGCGCCTCGGTGATCTCGTGCTGCCCGATCGACCCCTGGTGCACCCAGGTCTCGTGGGACAGGTCCATGAGGTTATCGATCACCAGCCGGTAATCGCAGGCGATGCGATTATACCCGCCGTCGAACGTCCAGCCCGGTGCGCTGCACGGCCAGAAATCGGGGATCAGCGCCGGATCGGCCTTGGCAGCCTCGCCGATCCACACCCACACGAAGCGATGCTTCTCGACCACCGGATACAGCGTCGCGCACACCGCCTTGGGCACCTTTTCCGACCTGATCGGCATCTCGGTCGCGCACCCGTCCGGCCCCAGCAGCAGCCCGTGGTAGC
The DNA here is from genome assembly GCF_003515075.1 of Sphingomonas gilva. Taxonomy (GTDB): domain Bacteria; phylum Pseudomonadota; class Alphaproteobacteria; order Sphingomonadales; family Sphingomonadaceae; genus Sphingomonas; species Sphingomonas gilva. The sequence goes on along the minus strand of NZ_QWLV01000001.1, from coordinate 782,775 downwards.
GGCAACGCACCGAATCGCCTTCCTTGAACCCCATCGACAGCGGCAGCAGCCGGTGCGGGCAGGCGTCTCGCATCGCCACCACGCTGCGGTCCAGCTTGCGATAGAGCATCACCGGCTCGCCGCAGAGGGTGCGCGCGATCGGCGCGCGGTCAACCTCCGAATCCCATGCGGCGACATACCAGCGGTTGGTGATCCAGGTCATTGCCTTCTCCATCATGCTGCAGTATCGATCGTCGCAGCATTTTGTATGTAACACTTACAAATGTCGCAAGGAGAATCCGGATGCCCACGCCCCCCTTCCGCGCCGACCATGTCGGCAGCTTCCTCCGCCCCAAGGCGCTGATCGACGCCCGCGCCGCGTTCAAGGCGGACAAGATCGACGCCGCCGCGCTGCGCGTGGCCGAGGATGAGGCGATCCGCGGCGTGGTCAAATTCCAGGAGGAGCTCGGCCTTCGCGGCATTACCGACGGCGAGTTCCGCCGCACCTATTTCCATACCGATTTCCTGCTCCAGCTCGATGGCGTGGAAGAGGCCGGCGGGACCGCGGTGCATTTCCATCAGCATGGCGGCAAGGAACTGGAATATGCGCCGCCGATAATGAAGATCACGGGCAAGGTGGCGCATGTCCACGACATCCAGCGTCGCGATTATGAGTTTCTGGCAAATGCGACGCGCGCGACGCCCAAGGTGACGATCCCGTCGCCGACGATGCTGCACTTCCGCGGCGGCCGCGAGGCGATCGATGTTGCCGCCTATCCCGATCTCGACGCATTCTACGCCGATCTGTCGGCCGCCTATCGCGCGGAGATCGCCAGCCTCGCCGAGGCCGGCTGCCGCTACCTCCAGCTCGACGACACCAACCTCGCCTATTTGTGCGACGCGACCCAGCGTGAGAATGCCCGGAAGCGCGGCATGGATCCGGACGCGCTGCCGCGCCTCTATGCCCGCATCATCAACGACGCGATCCGGGACAGGCCCGCCCAGATGACCGTCTGCGTGCATCTGTGCCGCGGCAATTTCCGTTCGTCATGGGCGGCCGAAGGCGGTTACGAGCCGGTCGCCGAGGTGCTGTTCAACGAACTCGCGGTCGATGGGTATTTCCTCGAATATGACGATCCGCGCTCCGGCGACTTCGCGCCGCTGCGCCATGTGCCGAAGGGCAAGAGGGTGGTGCTGGGCCTGGTCACCACCAAGCTGGGCGCACTCGAGGAAGCCGACGACGTCAAGCGGCGCATCGACCAGGCCGCACGGCACATGCCGCTGGAGCAGATGGCGCTTTCACCGCAATGCGGCTTTTCCTCCACCGTTCACGGCAACGACATCGCGATCGAGCAGCAGGCGGCGAAGCTGCGGCTGGTGATCGATGTGGCGCGGGACGTATGGGGCGATATCTGAGGCCCCTGCCTACGCCGCTTCGAGCTCTTCGTCGGGCAGCAGCTCGGTGTCGATCTGCGCCTGCGCGCCCGCCGGGTAGCGCGCGCCGCTGATCGCGCCCGGCGCGAAAATCTCCTCGATCTCACCGAGCGCCGCCTCGTCGAGCGAGATCGACGCCGCAGCGACATTTTCCTCGAGATGCGCAATCCGCCGCGTGCCGGGGATCGGCACGACGTGATCGCCGCGCGACAGCAGCCAGGCGAGCGAGAGCTGCGCGGGCGCGATGCCCAGCCTTGCCGCGAGCGCATCGAAACGGTCGACCACCGCCAGATTGTGGCGCAGGCGATCGCCCATGAAGCGCGGCATGGTGAGGCGAAGATCATGCTCGGTGTAATCGTCGCCGCGGACCGCGCCGGCGAGCAGCCCGCGCGCGACCGGCGAGAACGCCACGAATGCGATCCCCAGCCGCCGGCAGGTCTCCAGCACCGCGACCTCGGGATTACGGACGGCGGGCGAATATTCGCTCTGCACCGCCGCGATCGGGTGAATGGCATGCGCCCGCTCGATGGTGGCCGCCGACATCTCCGAAAGGCCGATCGCGCCGATCTTGCCGGCTTCCTTCGCGCGGACCAGCGCGCCGACCGAGTCCTCGATCGGCACACGCCGGTCGAGGCGGTGGAGATAGAGAAGGTCGATATGATTGGTGTTTAGACGTTCGAGCGAGCCGTCCAAGGTGCGTGCGATGGCTTCGGGCGAACCGTCGAGCCCGCGCTTGCCGTCATAGACGTCGAGAACGCATTTGCTCGCCAGGGTGAATTCGGCGCGGCGGTGCATCACCGATCTGGCGATCAGCCGCTCGTTCTTGCCGAAGCCGTAGAGCGCCGCGGTGTCGAGCAGCGTCACGCCCAGATCGAGCGCGCGGTTGAGCAGCGCCGCGCCGTCCTCCTCAGAGGGCGGCACGCCGTAGGCGTGGCTGAGGTTCATGCAGCCGAGGCCGATCGCGGAGACGCTGAACGGGCCGAGCGGGCGGGTCGGAAGATCGGTCATAACGGCAACCCCACATAGTTTTCCGCGATCGCGGTCTGCATCGCGCGCGAGCCGGCGACATAATCGAGCTCGGCGACCTGCATGCGGTGCTCGAACGCGCCCTCATCCGGAAAGCGGTGCATCAGCCTGGTCAGCGACCAGCTGAACCGCTCCGCCTTCCATATCCGCTCCAGCGCTCTGGCCTGGTAGCCGGCGAGGCCGCTCTCGTCATCCCGGGCGAGCCGGGCGATCAGCGCATCGGCGAGATAGACGACGTCGGACGCGGCGAGGTTCAGCCCCTTCGCCCCGGTCGGCGGCACGATATGCGCGGCGTCGCCGGCGAGGAACAGCCGCCCGCGCCGCATCGTCTCGAACACATAGGAACGCAGCGGCGCGATCGATATCTCGAGCGCCGGGCCGCGCACCACCGGCCGGTCGGCGAGCGGGGTGAAGCGACGTTCGAGCTCGTCCCACAGCCGATCCTCGGGCCAGTCCTCGACCCGATCGGTCAGCGGCACCTGGATATAATAGCGGCTGCGCGTGCGCGACCGCATCGATGCGAGCGCGAAGCCGTCCGCGGTGTTGGCGTAGATCAGTTCGGGATGGCATGGCGGCACGTCGGCGAGGATACCCAGCCAGCCGAACGGATAGGCGCGCTCGAACTCGGCCCCGGCACCGATCGCCTTGCGCGAGGGCCCGTGGAACCCGTCGCAGCCGGCGATGAAGGCGGCGTCGAGCCGCCGCGCCGCGCCGTCCGCGACATAGGTGACGAAGGGCGCGTCGCTTTCGATGTCGTGCAGCTCGACATCCTTCGCCTCGAATATGATCTCCAGCCCGCGCTCGGGCGCGGCCTCTATCAGATCGCGTGTGACTTCGGTCTGCCCGTAGACGGTGACGTGCTTGCCGGTCAGCGCCTTCAGATCGACGCGGATGACCTGATCGTCGGTCGCCAGGTTGAAGCCGTCCTCGACCAGCCCTTCCGCGTTCAGGCGCGCATCAATGCCCAGCCGGCGCAGCAGATCGGTGGTCACCGTCTCCAGCACCCCCGCGCGAATGCGGCTTTCGACATAGGCGCGCGACTGGCGTTCGAGGATGATGCAGTCGATCCCCTCCGCGCGCAGCAAATGGCCGAGCAGCAGCCCGGCCGGGCCGGCGCCGATGATCGCGACCCGCGTTCGCGCCGGCTTCGTCACGCCGCCGCCAATTGCTGTTCCAGCTCGCCGAGCACGCGGTAGCAGGGCAGCACCTGCGCCACGCTGGAGTTCGGCTCGCGCCCTTCGCGGATGGCGGCGACGAACTCGCGGTCCTGCAGCTCGATGCCGTTGTTCGACACCGCGACGCCGGCGAGATCGACCGGTTCCTCCCTGCCCGTCACCAGATCGTCGTAGCGCGCGATCCAGGTGCCGGTGTCGCAGATGTAGCGGAAGAAGGTGCCGAGCGGCCCGTCATTGTTGAACGACAGGCTGAGCGTGCAGATCGCGCCGCTTTCTGCCTTCAGCTGGATCGACATGTCCATCGCGATGCCGAGATCGGGATGGACCGGCCCTTCGACCGCGTTGGCCTTGACGATGGGTCCGGCCTGATAGGCGAACAGATCGACCGTGTGCGCGGCGTGGTGCCACAGCAGATGATCGGTCCAGCTGCGCGGCTCGCCCTTGGCGTTCATGTTCTGGCGGCGGAAGAAATAGGTCTGGACGTCCATCTGCTGGACGCGCGCCTCGCCCCCCGCGAACTTCGCATGGAGATACTGGTGGCTGGGATTGAAGCGCCGCGTGTGTCCGACCATGCAGGTGAGCCCGGTTTCCTGCTGCTTCTTCAGGACCGCCTCGCTGTCCGCCCAGCTATCGGCGAGCGGGATTTCGACCTGGACGTGCTTGCCCCCGTCCATGCACTGGATCGCCTGCGCGGCGTGCATCTGCGTGGGCGTGCAGAGGATCACCGCGTCGACATCCTGCTGCAATGCCTCGGCAAGGTCGGTGCAGGCATGGCCGATGCCGTATTTCGCGGCGACGGCCCGGGTCGGCTCCAGCCGGCGGCCGACGAGGCTGACGACCTCGACGCCGTCGATGTTCCTCAGCCCGTCCAGGTGCTTTTCGCCGAATGCGCCGGCGCCGGCGAGGGCGATCTTCATGGCTTGCTCTCCGTAGAATTCGGTGCGCCGGGGCGCAGCACGATGTGCCCGACCGCGGTGTTGCTCGCCGGGACGTGGTAGAAGCGATTGAGCTCCTCGGCATGCTCGCCGAGCGCGCCGCGCATGATGAGCCACATGACCAGCTCGATCCCTTCGCTGCCCGCCTCGCGCAGATATTCGATATGCGGCATGTGCCTGAGCGCCGCCGGATCGGCCGTCAGCCTGTCGAGGAAGGCGGTGTCCCACGGCGTGTTGATCAGGCCGGCGCGCGGCCCCTGGAGCTGGTGGCTCATGCCGCCCGTCCCCCAGATCTGGACGTTCAGATCCTCCTCGAAACTCTCGACCGCGCGCGCGATCGCCTCGCCCAGCGCCCAGCAGCGATTGCCCGAGGGCGGCGGATAGGTGACGACGTTGACCGCGAGCGGGATCACCCTGACCGGCCACGCCTCCGGCTGGCCGAACATCAGGCTCATGGGCACGGTCAGGCCGTGATCGACGTCCATCTCGTTGATGATCGTCATGTCGAATTCGTCGAGGATCAGGCTCTGCGCGATGTGCCAGGCGAGATCGGGATGCCCCTTGACCACCGGCACCGGCCGCGGCCCCCAGCCTTCATCGGCCGGCGCGAATTCCTCGCCGCAGCCGATCGCGAAGGTCGGGATGATCCGCATGTCGAAGGCGGAAGCATGGTCGTTATAGACCAGGATGACGACGTCGGGCTTTTCCGCGGCCTCGAACGCCTTTGCCCAGTCATAGCCGGCGAAAACCGGCTTCCAGTAATCGTCCCCCGTCTTGCCGTTGTCGAGCGCGGCGCCAACGGCGGGGATGTGGCTGGTGGCGATGCCGGCGGTGATGCGGGCCATCAGCATTTCTCCCTGATCGAACGGACGCCCTCGGGCGAGCGGCCGCCGGCGATCATCATCGCCTGATAATCCTCCGGGCTCATCCCCGTCATCGTGCCGACCGCCTGGAGGAAACTCTTGCCGTCGGTCGAGAAGACCTTGGCGAGGAAATAGATGTTGCCCCCCAGATCGAGGCAGCGGTTGTAGTCACGGTCGAGGATCGCCTGCTTCTGCTCCCCGCTGAGCTTCCATTCGTCGAGATAGGCGCGTTCGTCGGCCTTGAAGCGGGCGCGGTTCTCCGGCTTCATCAGGCTCATCGCGAACTGGTTCATGTGATAGCCCTGCCGCGCGCGCTTCGCGGTATAGACGCGCGTTCCGGGGATATCGTCGAACTCCGCCAGATAGGCGTGGATGTCGCGCGGTGCGTTCATGCCGCCTGCTCCTCAGGCCAATAGAGGCGCATCGGATTGTCGACGAGCAGCTTGCGCCGCAGCTCGGCGGTGGGCGCGATGCGCGGGATCATGTCGACCAGCCAGCCGTCATCCGGCATGTGGCCGACCATGGCGAGGTTGGGATGGGGCCAGTCAGTGCCCCAAAGCACGCGATCGGGGAAGCGTTCGACCACGCTGCGCGCGAACGGCACGAAATCGTCATAGGTCGGCGGGCCGGACTTCGACAGCCGCTCGGGACAGGTCACCTTCGACCAGACATTCTCCCGCTCCATGAAGCGCAGGAACTGCGCGAACTCGGGGCCGTCGGCGGATTTCGTGACGTCGGGCCGGCCCATGTGATCGACCACCACCGTCGTCGGCAGCGAGGTGAAGAAATCCCATTTCTCGGCGAGGTCGGCCGCCTCGAAATAGATGACGATGTGCCAGCCGAACTCGGCGATCCTGTCGATGATAGCCCGATAATAGGCATCGGGCTTGGGATCGACGAGACGCCTGACATAGTTGAACCTGACCCCGCGAACGCCGGCTTCGTGCATCGCCGCAAGCTCGTCGCGGGTGATGTCGGCGCCGACCGTCGCGACGCCCCGCGCCTTGCCCTCCGAATGGATCAGCGCATCGACCATCGCGGCGTTGTCGGTCCCGTGGCAGGTCGCCTGGACGACGACGTTGCGGCTGAAGCCGAGCAGGTCGCGCAGTGCGAAGAGCTGCTCGCGCCCCGCGTCGCACGGCGTGTATTTGCGCTCGGCCGCGTAGGGGAAGGCGTCGCCGGGGCCGAAGACGTGGCAATGCGCATCGACCGCACCCGGCGGCGGCGTGTAGGCCGGCCTGGTCGGGCTGGGGTGGAAGGGCAGCCAGTCGGCGTCCATGGCGAAGGCGCTCATGCAATCCTCCCCACTTGTGGGGAGGGGGACCATCGCGCAGCGATGGTGGAGGGGGTAGGCCGGCAAATGTGAGGCTGCGTCGGGAGGCACGCCCCCTCCACCATGCTTCGCATGGTCCCCCTCCCCGTGCCGGGGAGGAACTGAAGGAGCCCCTTCACAGCCCCCGCGCCTTCAGCTTCGCGTCGAGCCGGGGGAATACGCGGCGGGCATTGCCCTCGTAGATCGCGTGGCGCTGTTCGTCGGTGATCGGCAGCGCGTCGACATAGCGCTTGGTGTCGTCGAAATAATGGCCGGTGGTGGGATCGATCCCGCGCACCGCGCCGACCATCTCGCTGCCGAACAGGATGTTCTTCGTCTCGATCACGCCGGCCAGCAGATCGATGCCCGGCTGATGGTAGACGCAGGTGTCGAAGAACACGTTGTTCATGACATGCCCGTCGAGCGCCGGCTTCCTGAGCATGTCGGCAAGCCCGCGATAGCGGCCCCAATGATAGGGCACGGCGCCGCCGCCGTGCGGGATGATGAACCGGAGCGTCGGGAAATCGGCGAACAGATCGCCTTCGACCAGCTGCATGAAGGCGATGGTGTCGGCGGCGATGTAATAGGCGCCGGTCGCGTGCATCGCCGGATTGCAGCTGCCGGAGACATGGATCATCGCCGGCACGTCCAGCGCGACCATCGCCTCGTAGAAGGGATACCAGAAGCGGTCGGTGAGCGGCGGATGCTCGAACCGGCCGCCTCCGGGATCGGGGTTGAGGTTGCAGCCGACGAAACCCAGTTCCTCGACGCAGCGGCGCAGCTCGGCGATCGATCCCGCCATGTCGGCCCTGGGGCTCTGCGGCAGCATGCAGACGCCCGCGAAGGTCTCGGGATAGAGACCGACGCAGCGCGCGATCAGATCGTTGTTGGCGCGCGCCCAGGCGATCGCCACCGCCTCGTCCCCCACATGCGGCGCCATCGCCGATGCGCGGGGGGAAAAGATCGTCATGTCCGCGCCGCGCTCGCGCAGCAGCCGCAGCTGGTTCGCCTCCAGCGTCTCGCGGATCTCGTCGTCCGTGATGGCGGGATAGGCGGGCGGCCTCTCGCCCGATTTGAACGCGGCCTTCTGCGCCTCGCGCCATTCGGAATGGGCGGCGGGCGCCGTGGTGTAATGGCCGTGGCAATCGATGATCAACGTCATGCCGCGCGCTCCCTGACCACCACCGGGCGAAGCGCTGCGAGCTTGGCGTCCAGCCCCTGGGGCGACGCGATGCCGAGACCGCCGATGGCGCGCTGACGCGCCGCGGCCGCCCGGCTCATCGCGCTGCCCGCGCCCAGCGTGTCGAGCATCGCCACCGCCTCGTCCATCTCCGCCGCGCGCCGCGCGCCGTGGACGATCATCCGGTCGAGATTATAATCGAAGCGCCGCGCCCAGTCGGCGCCCGGCCAACTCGCATCGAGCGAGGCAATCACCGCATCGCGCACGCCGGCGGCTTCTGCGGCGAGCACGCATTCGGCGGAAAGCGCCTCGATCCCCTTGACCATGATCGACCGGATCAGCTTGATCGCCGACGCCGCGCCAACCGGGCCATCGACAACGCTCACGCTGGCGAAGCCGATCGCGCGCAGCAGGGCTGCCCCCTCGGCTGCGTCGGGACCGCTCGCCAGCAACGGCACCGCGGCGCGCGCGGGATGGACCGGCGCCATCACCGCGACGTCGACATAGCGCCCGCCGCGCCGCGCGATCGCCTGCGCGGCGGCGCGCTTGGTGCCCGGGGCGACGCTGTTCATGTCGAACCAGAACGCATTCGTCGCGATGCCCTCGGCCGCCTCCGCCGCGGCGAGCGCCTGATCGGCCGTGACCAGAGACAGCGCGGCGTCGGCACCCGCCAGCGCGTCGCACGGGGACGCCTGCCCGGCCACGGCGTGCGAGGCGAACTCGGCCTGCTTGGCGGCACGCGTCTCCGCCGCGTCGGTCTTACGGTCATAGGCCGAAAGCGTGCCGGCCAGGGCGCCGGCGAAAGCTTGTGCGGCCTCGCCGAAACCGATCAGGGCGATGCGTCTCTCCATGTCGCGACTATCGCTCAGGGCACCGAACCGTCGCCAATCGGAACTGTCCGTCCGTTATCCAATTTCCGGAATTATGTCGTTCGGACGTATTCCTCGACGAGATCGACGAAGCGGGCCTGCAGCAGCGAGGGACGCCAGCCGGCGCGCGTGGTGAGCCCGATCGTCCGCCGCATCTCGCCGCGCGGCGGGCCGATCGGCGTCAGCAGCCCCGCCTCCACCTCCAGCGCGATCTGATCGGGCGAGAGCAGCGTCAGGCAATCGCTGTCGAGAAGGATGCCGCGGATCGTCATCACCGATCCGCACTCGATCGGCGCGGGCGGCGGAGGTCCTCCCGCGAACAACGCGCGCCAATGTTCGCGCAGCGGCGTGCCCGCCGATCCGACGATCCAGGGATAGCGGGCGAGCGCCGCGCGGTCGGGAACGTCGTCCCCGACGAGCGGATGCCCGGCCCGCGCCACCACCGCCAGCCGGTCTTCGAACAACGCCTGCTGTTCGAGGCCGACGGGTCCGGGCGGCTCGCGCAGGGCGCCGATCATCAGATCGATGACGCCGTCGCGCAGCGGCTCGACCAGCTCGCGCCACGATCCCTCGACCACGTCGACCGTCGCGCGGGGGGCGGCGCGGATCAGCGCGGCGATCGCCGCGGGCAGCAGCAGGGCGCGCGACAACGGCATCGCCCCGATGACGATGCGCCCGCCGAAGCTGGTGTCCGGGCTGAGCGCGGCGATTCCCGCGTCGATCTCGGCGCGCGCAAGGCGGATGCCGCGGGCGAGCCGTCTGCCCTCCCTGGTCAGCACTACCCCGCGTCCGCGCCGTTCGACGAGCGGCAGCGCGCCGAGCTGTTCAAGATCGCGCACCGCGCGGTGCAGCGCGGGCTGGGACAGGCCGGTGGCGCGCGCCGCCTCGACGAAGCTGCCGGCCTGGGCGAGCGCGAGGAAGGCGCGCAGCTGCGTCGCGGTCATCAGCCGATCGGGCCGGGTGAAGCCGCGTCCGCCGCGCGCCGCGCCGCGAACCGCATCCGCCAGATGCGCGAAGGCGAGATCGATCCGCTCGCTGAGCCCCGCCCCTTCCTCGGTCGCGACCATGCCGTCGGACCGGCGCTCGAACAGCCGCGCGCCCAGCTGCCGCTCCACCTTGGCCAACCCTTGCGTCAGCGCGGGCTGCGACAGGCCGGTCGCGCGCGCCGCCGCGCTCATGCTGTTGCGCCGCCCGATCAGCGGGATCGCGCGCAGGTGGCGCAGGTTGAGATCGAACATGTCGTTCATCGCCCTCCTATAGCGAAAACTTATCGCCCGGCGGCAAATTCCGATTTCCGCGCGCGAACGGCTGCTGGCAGGATGCGACCGAAGGAGACGGGCATGGCTGGACGGGTGGTGCGCACCATCGCGCGGGCGAAGGACGACGTGATCGACGGGCTCGCGGCGCTGGGCGTGGCGACCGTGCATGAGGCGCAGGGCCGCGTCGGGCTGCTCGCCAGCCGCATGCGGCCGATCTATCCCGGCGCGCGCATCGCCGGCAGCGCCGTGACGATCTCGGCCCCGCCGGGAGACAACTGGATGGTGCATGTCGCGATCGAGCAACTGACCGCTGGCGACATATTGGTGCTGGCGCCGACGAGCCCGTGCGAGGACGGCTATTTCGGCGATCTGCTCGCCACCTCGGCGATGGCGCGCGGCTGCTGCGGGCTGGTGATCGATGCGGGCGTGCGCGACGTGCGCGACCTGACCGAAATGGGCTTCCCGGTCTGGTCGAAGGCGGTGTTCGCGCAAGGGACGGTCAAGGCGACGCTCGGCAGCGTCAACGTGCCGATCGTCTGCGCGGGCGCCGCGATCGATCCGGGCGACGTCATCGTCGCCGACGACGACGGCGTCTGCGTCGTCCGCCGCGCCGATGCCGAAGCGGTGCTCGACGCCGCGCGCAAACGCGAAGCGGCCGAGACGGACAAGCGCGCGCGGCTGGCGGCTGGCGAGCTCGGGCTCGACATCTACGACATGCGCGGGCGGTTGGAGGCGATGGGGCTGCGCTATGAGTGACGGCGTGCCGTGCATGTGGATGCGCGGGGGCACGTCCAAGGGCGGCTATTTCATGAAGGAGGATCTTCCCGCCGACGATGCCGCGCGCGACGCCTTCCTGCTTCGCGTAATGGGCTCCCCCGATGCGCGGCAAATCGACGGGATGGGCGGGGCCGACCCGCTGACCAGCAAGGTCGCCGTCGTATCGCGATCCGAACGCCCCGGAATCGACGTCGATTACCTGTTCCTGCAGGTGTTCGTCGAGCAGGCGCTGGTGAGCGATCAGCAGAATTGCGGCAACATCCTTGCCGGCGTCGGTCCCTTTGCCATCGAACGCGGGCTGGTCGCGGCGGCCGATGGAGAAACGCGCGTCGCCATCTTCATGGAGAATACCGGGCAGATCGCGGTCGCCACCGTCCAGACTCCCGGCCGCATGGTCAGCTACACCGGCGACGCGCGGATCGATGGCGTTCCGGGCACGGCGGCTCCGGTGCCGCTCGCATTTCGCGATACGGCAGGATCGTCGTGCGGCGCCTTGTTGCCCACTGGCAACGTGGTCGACCAAATCGACGGGATACCCTGCACGCTGATCGACAACGGCATGCCCTGCGTTGTGTTCAAGGCGGCCGATGTCGGCGCGACCGGCTATGAGGACCGCGATACGCTCGATGCCGCGGACGATCTGAAGGCGAGGATCGAATCGATTCGGCTTCAGGCCGGACCGCGCATGAATTTGGGCGACGTGTCGGATAAGTCCGTTCCCAAGATGATGCTGGTCGCGCCTCCGCGAAGTGGCGGCGCGGTGACCGTTCGCAGCTTCATCCCCAAACGGGCCCACGCGTCGATCGGCGTGCTGGGGGCGGTCAGCGTGGCGACCGCATGCATGCTCGAAGGCTCACCTGCCGCCGCGGTGGCCAACATTCCAGCCGGCACCCGGAAAATCGTGCCGATCGAACACCCTACGGGTGAAATGAGCTGTGTGCTCACCGTGAACGATGAAGGATCGGTGGTCTCTTCGGCCTTGCTGCGAACCGCCCGCAAGTTGATGGATGGCTATGTCTTCATTTGATGCGGCCGCGCTTCCTCTGTCCTTAGATTTGGCGTTTCGTACTGCCGCGTCACTGAGCATCGAGGCCTCCGCAAATACAGTATCGAAGACCTCTCGGCGGATCGGAGGCTCGCGAACAGCTTCAATCGACTTATAGATTGAAAACGTCGATCTTCTGCGGAAACAGTCAATCCCCCAAGCCTGTTGCGAACCGCCACGCGGGGTGAATGGCGGAGAGGGTGGGATTCGAACCCACGGTACCCGCAAAGGCACAACGGTTTTCGAGACCGCCCCGATCGACCACTCCGGCACCTCTCCGCGAGGTTTGGCGGGGCCTGGGAAGGCGCCGCCGGGTCATGAGGGCGCGGCCTTAGCCCAATCGCGCGGCGCTATGCAAGCGGCCGCTTGTGCCTTCATCGCGATGACTTAAATAGGACGCATGAAGGCCCAGCACCGCATCATCGAAACCCCTGTCGCCCCGCCCGTATCGCACGCGCGCTTCGCGATCGGCGCGGTCGTGCGCCACCGGTTGCTGGCGTTTCGCGGGGTCATTTTCGACGTCGATCCGGTCTTCGCCAACACCGAGGAATGGTACCAGTCGATCCCCGAAACGATGCGGCCGAGCAAGGATCAGCCCTTTTACCATCTGCTCGCCGAGAACGCCGAATCGAGCTATGTGGCCTATGTCAGCCAGCAGAATCTGGTGATGGACGATGATGGCGAGCCGGTGGATCATCCGGCAATCGACAACCTGTTCGACTATGAAGGCGGCCGCTATCGGTTGAAGGCCGGTCACCGCCACTAAATGGCGGCCGGAAAACCGCTCAAGCGCGGTTGACAGAATCGCCGCACTTGCCTAGCAGCCACGCTTTCCCGCGCCGGTTCCGGCAACCCTTGTTGGTGCGCGTGCGGGTTGGAAGCAGTTTCGAAGGTAATTGACAGCCATGTTCGCAATCGTGCGCACGGGCGGCAAGCAGTATCGCGTCGCCGCCGGAGACAAGATCGTCGTCGAGAAGCTGGCCGGAGAGGCCGGTGACAGCGTCTCGCTGGGCGACGTCCTGCTGGCCGGCGACGGCGGCGACATGAAGGACACGAAGGGCCTGACGGTTTCCGCCGAGATCATCGCCCAGGCGAAGGGCGAGAAGGTCGTCGTCTTCAAGAAGCGCCGCCGGCACAATTACCGCCGCAAGAACGGCCATCGCCAGCAGCACACCATCCTGAAGATCCTGGCGATCGGCGAAGAGAAGAAGAAGGCCGCCCCGAAGACGGCGAAGGCCGACGAGGCGGCGCCCGCGCCGGTGACCGCCGAGGCCACGCCCGTGGCCGCGAAGCCCGCCGCCGAAAAGAAGGCCGCGGCGCCGAAGAAGGACGCCGCCCCCAAGGCGGCAGCGACCGAAAAGAAGCCCGCGGCGAAGAAGCCTGCGGCCAAAAAGACCGACGCGGAGTAATTCGAGATGGCACATAAGAAAGCAGGCGGCTCCTCGCGCAACGGCCGCGATTCGGCCGGCCGTCGCCTCGGCGTGAAGAAGTTCGGCGGCCAGGAAGTGGTCGCGGGCAACATCATCGTGCGCCAGCGCGGCACCAAATTCTATCCGGGCGCCAATGTCGGCATCGGCAAGGATCACACGCTGTTCGCGCTGACCGACGGCCGTGTCGCGTTCCACACCGGCAAGCTTGGCCGCAATTTCTGTTCGGTGGAAATTATGGCCGCGGCGGCCGAATAATCGGGCAACCAACCGGGTTGCCCACCAGGGTGACCCGGGGTTCCGCAATCGGAATCCGAAACAAGGGAGCGGGTCACCCCGGCTCCCTTTTTTCATGCTCCCTCCACGCTGACTGTCGCGCCCTTGTCACCCAATGCCGGCAAGGCGCGCGCAACGACCGGGAGAGTCATGATGTTCGTGCGTACCGAGAGGCTGTTGTTGAGACCGGGCTGGGCCGAGGACGCCCCTGCCCTGGCCAAGGCGATCGCGCGCGAGGATATCGTGCGCAACCTTGCCCGGGCGCCGTGGCCGTACCGTCCCTATCATGCCGAGGAGTTCCTCGGCATGGCCAAGCCGTTCCGCTTCCCCTCGCTGCTGGTGTTCGAGCGAACCGACGGCGCACCGCGCCTCGTCGGCAGCTGCGGCATCGGCAAAACCGACGAGGGCGGCGCGGAGCTTGGCTATTGGATCGCGGTCGACAGCTGGGGCCGGGGCTATGCAACGGAGGCGGCGCGCGCCGTCGTGGCCGCCGCGCGGGGTCTGGGACATCGGCGGCTGGAGGCCGGGCACTTCATCGACAATCCGGCATCTGGCCGAGTGCTGGAGAAAGTCGGCTTCCGCGCGACGGGACAGATCGTGCGCCGCTTCTCGCGCGGTCGCGCGGCCTCGGCCAAGTGCGCGACCTACACGCTCGACCTCAGCGAGGGCGATCGAACCGGCGACGACGACGTGCGCATGGCGGCATAGCTTGAATGCCGCGCCGATCCCGCTAACCGGTCAGGGATGGACCAGACCCATATCCTCCTGACCGGCAGCTCGCGCGGGATCGGCGCGGCGATCGCCGCCGCGCTCGACCGCCCCGGCGTGCGCCTGCAAGGCCATGGCACCGCGAGCGGTATCGCCGCGGATTTCGCCGATCCCGCCGCTCCGGCCGGATTGTGGACGCGGGCGCTCGACGCGCTTGATGGCCGCATCGACGTGCTGATCAACAACGCCGGTCTGTTCGAGGCCACCCCGCTCGATCTCGACCATGGGGACTGGGTAGCCGGCTGGGAGAAGACGCTGCGGATCAACCTGACCGCCGCCGCCGAGCTTTGCCGGCTGGCGGTACGCCACTGGCAGGATCGCGGTACCGGCGGCCGCATCGTCAATATCGCCAGCCGTGCGGCCTATCGCGGCGACAGCCCCGCCCACTGGCACTATGCCGCCGCCAAGGCCGGCATGGTCGGCATGACCAAGACGATCGCCCGAGGCTATGCGCGCGAGGGCATCCTCGCTTTCGCCATCTGCCCCGGCTTCACCATGACGGGGATGGCCGAGGACTATCTTGAAAGCCGCGGCGGCGAAAAGCTGCTATCCGACATCCCGCTCGGACGCGTCGCCATGCCTGACGAAGTGGCGAGCGCCGCCCGCTACCTGGCGCTGGAGGCGCCTGGATCGATGACCGGCGCAGTGATCGACATCAACGGAGCGAGCTATGTCCGATAGCTGGAAGCTCAGCCTGCCCTGCACCCGCGCGGAGGCCGAAGCGATCGAGGTGGATATGGGCGAGATCGCGATGCTCAAGCCGCCTCCGGTGCTGATGACCAGCGAGGAGGTGAGCGACGATCCCGAACGCTGGCGGCTCGACGCCTATTTCGACAGCAAGCCGGATTCGGCGACGGTGGCGGCGATCAAGGCGCTTGTACCGTCTGCGCGCAGGCGCGCGGTGCGGGCGGAGCGCGTGGCCGAACAGGATTGGCTGACGCTCAGCCAGGCAGGGCTGAAGCCGCTGACCGTAGGCCGGTTCCACGTCCACACCGCCGCCGATCCGGGCACGCCGCCGCCCGGCGCACGGCTGTTTCGCATCGAGGCGGGGCTGGCCTTCGGCACCGGCCAGCACGAGACGACCAGCGGCTGCCTCGCCATGCTCGACCGGCTGAAGCGCACCGGCGCGCGGGTGGAGAACCTGATCGATCTCGGCACCGGCACCGGTCTGCTCGCGTTCGCCGCGATGCATCTGTGGCCGCGGGCCTATGCCACCGCCACGGACATCGATCCGGTCGCGATCGACGTGACGGCGGAGAATGCCGGCGTCAATGGCGTGCGGCTGGGCCAGCGGCCCGGCAGCCTCGCGCTCGCGGTGGCGCCGGGGATCGTGCATGAGGCGATCCTGCGCCGCGCGCCCTACGATCTCGTGATCGCCAACATCCTGGCCGCACCGCTGATCGAGCTGGCGGAGGATTTCGCGAGCATCGCCGCCTCGGGCGGTCAATTGATTCTGGCGGGCCTGCTGAAAACCCAGGCGGCGGCGGTGGCGCGGGCCTATCGGCGGCAGGGCTATCGATTGGCCGCACGGATCGATCAGGGCGACTGGGCGATCCTGCGGATGGTGAAACGGCGGTAGGCCGCCTATTTCGCTTCCTCAGCGGCCGCCGGCGCGGCATCGATGGCGGCCTTGAGCCTGGTCAGCTGCTCGGTCAGCACGCGATCGACCAGCGGGGCGAAGGTCTCGCCGCCCTGGCGCATATAACCGCCCACCAGGTAGCTCATCGTGATGGTGGTCGCGCCGCCGCCCTCGCCCGGATCGACCTTCCAGGTCATCGTACCGGTGACCGCTTCGGCCTGCAGCGGCCCAAGCGCGCCGACCATGCGGATCATCCGCGGCGGTTGGACATAGACGATGTGCGCGTGCTCGATCGATCCCTTGTCCGGAGTGCGCTCGCAAAAGCAGCCGGTCGCCTGGGCATCGAGATAGAGCTTGGCGGCGTCGCCCGAATAGGTGTGCTCCGGGTTCCACCAGCGCTGGGGGCTGCGCAGCACCTCCCACGCCTGTTCGACGGGAACGGCAACGGTGACGGTCGATTCGATCTCGAAGCCCGCAGGCGTGGCCTGCTTCACTTCGGCGGCGGCCGGTGCGGCCAGGACCAACCCGGCGGCGGCGATCAATTTCATGGCGAATCCCCTGACCCGAACGGAACTAGAATAGCCGCGGCGGATCAACTGTCGAGGATCGCGTCGATCGCCTGGTGAACGGTGGCGATGTCGGCCATGCCGTCGACGCGGCGGACCAGCCCGCGCGCATCGTAGATCGGCAGGATCGGCGCGGTCTTCGCACGGTATTCGGCCATGCGGGTGCGCACGGTTTCGGCATTGTCGTCCGGCCGGCGCTTGAACTCGGTCGATCCGCAGACGTCGCACACGCCTTCGGCGCGGGGCTGCTTGTGCCTGTCGTGATAGCCTGTGCCGCAACTGGCGCAGGTGAAGCGGCCGGTGATGCGATCGACCAGCGCATCCTCGTCGACCTCGAGCTCGATCACGCAATCGAGCGCGCGGCCATGTT
Source organism: Sphingomonas gilva (assembly GCF_003515075.1). Lineage (GTDB taxonomy): Bacteria > Pseudomonadota > Alphaproteobacteria > Sphingomonadales > Sphingomonadaceae > Sphingomonas > Sphingomonas gilva. Next base: position 765,935 of record NZ_QWLV01000001.1, on the reverse strand, counting down.
CGGCGAGGATCAGGTCGAGCGCCTCGGCCTGCGCGGCGGTGCGCGGATAGCCGTCGAAGATCGCGCCCTGGGCATCGTCCATCGACGCCAGCCTGTCGCCGATCAGCGCCGAGACGATCGCGTCCGAGACGAGCTCGCCCGCGTCCATGATCGCCTTCGCCTTGAGGCCGACCGGCGTGCCCGCCTTGACCGCGGCGCGCAGCATGTCGCCGGTCGAGAGCTGGACCATGCCGCGCTCCTCGACCAGCCGGCCGGCCTGGGTTCCCTTCCCCGCCCCCGGCGGACCCAGCAGGATGATGTTCATGCCGATGTTCCCCTGACCCCAATCTTCACGATCATCGCGCATATGACCTATCGGCGCGAACCTTTGAGCTTCGCCTTCTTGATGAGGTCGCCATATTGGTGGGCGAGCAGGTGGCTCTGGATCTGGGTGACCGTGTCCATCGTCACGTTGACGACGATGAGCAGGCTGGTGCCGCCCAGATAGAAGGGAATGCCCGCGCGCGCGATGAGATATTCGGGGATCAGGCAGATCAGCGTCAGATAGGCCGCGCCGACGACGGTGATCCGCGTCAGGACATGATCGAGATAGGCCTCGGTGTTCTTGCCCGGCCGGATGCCGGGGATGAAGCCGCCGTGCCGCTTCAGATTGTCCGCGGTCTCCTCGGGATTGAAGACGACGGCGGTGTAGAAGAAGCAGAAGAAGATGATGCCCGCGCCGTAGAGCGCCATGTAGAGCGGCGTGCCGTGCGTCAGATACTGGTTGAGCGTGATGACGAAATCGCCCCAGGCGCTTTCGCCGGGGGTGGTCTGGCCGGCGAACTGGGTGATGGTCAGCGGCATCAGCAGCAGCGACGAGGCGAAGATCGGCGGGATCACGCCGGCGGTGTTGATCTTCAATGGCAGGTGGCTGCGATCGGCCTGCATGTGGCCGCGCTGCGTCTGGCGCTTGGGGTACTGGATCAGCACGCGGCGCTGGGCGCGCTCCATGAAGCAGATGAACAGCACCAGCCCGGCCGCGACGGCGACGATGCCCGCGATCAGGATGGGAGACATGGTGCCGGTGCGGCCGCCTTCGAACAGATTGGCGAGCGTCGTGGGCAATTGCGCGACGATCCCGGCCATGATGATCAGCGAAACGCCGTTGCCGATGCCCCGGCTGGTGATCTGTTCGCCCAGCCACATCAGGAACATGGTGCCGCCGATGAGCGAGATGACCGCGGCGATGCGGAACAGCATGCCGGGCTCGACCACCGCGGCGATGCCCTGGCTGGCGCCGAACGCCTCCAGCCCGACGGCGATGAAATAGCCTTGGATCGCGGTCAGGCCGACGGTGCCGTAGCGGGTGTACTGGTTGAGCTTCTTGCGCCCCGCCTCGCCTTCCTTCTTGATCGCGGCGAGCGTCGGCGAGAGCGAGGAGGCGAGCTGCACCACGATCGACGCGGTGATGTAGGGCATGACGCCAAGCGCGATGAGGCTCATCCGCTCCAGGCTGCCGCCCGAGAAGGTGTTGAAGAAATCGAGCACGCCGCCGCGCGTGCCTTCATAGAGATTGGCGAGCGCGGTCGGATCGACGCCGGGCAGCGGCACGAAGCTCAGCAGCCGGAACACCACCAGCGCGCCCAGCGTGAACCAGATGCGCTTCTTGAGCTCGGTCGCCTTTGAAAAATTGGCCAGGCTGATGTTGGTGGCCATCTGATCGGCTGCGGATGCCATGTCGGTCTAAATTCCCGGAAACGAAAGCGGCGGAGCAGCGTTATTCACGCCCCCCGCCGCCATATAGGGTCCGAACCGCGCTTGTCTAAGCCCGTTTCGACAAAAGGATCGGCGGTTGATCACCGTGATCGTCATGGGCAGCTGCACCCAATCGCAATTTTCCCTACGGCAGAACCTCTGCACCCGTCGCCCCGGACGTGTTCCGGGGCCCATCTCACCACAAGCTCGATTTCCGCCTGGGGCACGATGGATGCCGGAACAAGCCCGGCATGACGATCGGGGGTGATGCAGATCACCATCCGCCGTATCCGGGTTACTTCTTCGCCGCCGCCTTCTTGGCGTCGCGGGTCTTGCCCTTCTTGGCGGCGGCCAGCTCGGCGCGCGGGGTGAACTGGATCACCTCGACCGAACCGCCGGCCTTCTCGACCGCCTCGACCGCGCCCTTGGACGCGCCGGCGACGAGGAAGCTGAGCTTCGCGGTCAGCTCGCCCTTGCCGAGCAGGCGGACGCCGTCCTTGCCGCCGCGCGCGAGACCGGCGGCCTTCAGCGCGGCGTGGTCGATCGTGCCCTTGGCGTCGAGCTTCTTGGCGTCGACCGCCTTCTGGATCGCGCCCAGGTTCACCTCGGCATGGTCCTTGGCGAAGATGTTGTTGAAGCCGCGCTTCGGCAGGCGCATGTGGAGCGGCATCTGGCCGCCCTCGAAGCCCGCGATCGAGACGCCTTCGCGGCTCTTCTGGCCCTTCTGGCCGCGCCCGGCGGTCTTGCCCTTGCCCGAGCCGATGCCGCGCCCGACGCGCATCTTGCTCTTGCGCGCGCCCGCATTGTCCTTGAGTTCGTTCAGTTTCATTGCACTCGCTTTCGCTTTTGTCGCGCTTTCAAATTAAGCCCCTCCCCTTCAGGGGAGGGGTTGGGGATGTGGGTTAGGGTAGTCTCTGTGAGACCTCCCCCTCTCCCAACCCAGTTTGGGGTAAAAATTACCCCGTAATTTTTAGGTCGTGCCGGGGGCACGACCGACCCCAAACTCCTGAAGGGGAGAGGGCTTATTCGCCCGCTACCGTCACCATGTGGCGCACCTTGCGGATCATTCCGCGCACTTCGGGGCTGTCCTCCAGCTCCGAGGTGCGGTGCATCTTGTTGAGGCCGAGACCGATCAGCGTCGCGCGCTGATCCTTGGTCCGGCGGATGGGGGAGCCCGTCTGGGTTATCTTGAGGGTCTTTTTCTCTTGGGCCACGCTCATTACTCCACGACCGCGGCCGCATCCGCCTCGGCGGTCTGCGAGCCGCCGCGGCCGAGCAGGTCGGCGATCTTCTTGCCGCGACGCTGCGCGACGGACTTGGGGCTGGACTGATCGGTCAGCGCCTCGAAGGTCGCCCGGATCATGTTGTACGGGTTGGAGGTGCCGATCGACTTGGTCACCACGTCCGCCACGCCCAGCGATTCGAACACCGCGCGCATCGGGCCGCCGGCGATGATGCCGGTTCCCGCGGGCGCCGAGCGCACATGCACCAGCCCCGCGCCGAAATGGCCGTTGCCGTCATGATGCAGCGTGCGGCCTTCCTTCAACGGCACGCGGACCATCGCCTTCTTGGCCGCGGCGGTCGCCTTCGAGATCGCCTCCGGCACCTCGCGCGCCTTGCCGTGGCCGAAGCCGACCCGGCCCTTGCCGTCACCCACGACGACCAGCGCCGCGAAGCCGAAGCGCTTGCCGCCCTTCACCGTCTTCGACACGCGATTGATGTGGACGAGCTTTTCGATCAGCTCCTCGCCGCCCTCTTCCGCGCCGCCGCCGCGACGATCGTCACGGCGTCCGCCGCGACCGTCACGGCCACGGCCGCCACGATCGCCGCCACGGCCGCCACGCGGGCCACGGCCGCGCGGAGCGTCTGCTGCGGGCGCATCGGCGGGAGCGCCGGGCTGCGACTGGATTTCGGTTACGTCGGACATATCAGAACTCCAATCCGCCTTCGCGCGCGGCTTCCGCCAGCGCCTTGACGCGACCATGGAACAGGAAACCGCCACGATCGAACACCACCTGCGTCACGCCGGCGGCCTTCGCCGCATCGGCGACGCGCTTGCCGACATCGGCGGCGGCTTCGGCGGTCGCGCCGGCCTTGCCGCGCACATCCTTGTCGAGCGTCGACGCCTGGGCGAGCGTCCTGCCCGCCTCGTCATCGATCACCTGCGCATAGATGTGGCGGCCCGAACGGTGCACCGACAGGCGCGGACGGCCGGCGCCGCGGGCGCGCAGCGCCGTGCGGTTGCGCCGCCGGCGCTTTTCGAAAAGTGAAAGACCCTTGGCCATTACTTCTTCTTCCCTTCCTTGCGGAAGATAAACTCGCCAGCGTACTTGATGCCCTTGCCCTTGTACGGCTCGGGCTTGCGCCAGCGGCGGATTTCGGCGGCCAGCTGGCCGACCTTCTGCTTGTCGGCGCCCGAGATCTCGACCGTGGTCTGATCCGGGGTCTTGACCTCAAGACCTTCGGGAACCTCGATATCGACATCATGGCTGTAGCCGAGCTGCAGCTTCAGCTTCCTGCCCTGCGCATTGGCGCGGTAGCCGACGCCCGAAATCTCCAGACGCTTCGAAAAGCCGTCGGTCACGCCCGTCACCAGGTTCTGCACCAGCGTGCGGTGCATGCCCCAGAAAGCGCGCGCGCGCTTGGTGTCGTTCGCCGGCTTGACGACGATCTGGCCGTCTTCGACGCCGTAGCTGATATCGTCGATCATCGACATGCTGAGCGTGCCCTTCGGCCCCTTGACCGAGAGCTGGCTGCCTTCCTTCGACGCGGTCACGCCCGACGGGATCGCGACCGGCTTCTTACCGATGCGGCTCATCAGAACACCTCCGCCAGCACTTCGCCGCCGACATTCTGCTCGCGCGCTTCGGCGTCGGAGAGAACGCCCTTCGGCGTCGAGACGATCGTGATGCCCAGGCCGTTGCGCACGCGGGGCAGTTCCTGCGAGCCCGAATAGACCCGGCGGCCGGGCTTCGAGACGCGGGCGACATGCTGGATCGCGGGCTGGCCCTCGAAATATTTCAGCTCGATGCGGATGCCGGCCGCGGGGCCCATCTGCTCTTCGCTGTAGCCACGGATATAGCCTTCGCGCTGCAGCACGTCGAGCACGCGGGCGCGCAGCTTCGACGCGGGCGACAGGACGCTGTCCTTGCGCGCGCGCTGGCCGTTGCGGATGCGGGTGAGCATATCACCCAGGGGATCGGTCAAAGCCATCTTCGCTAATCCTTACCAGCTCGACTTCGTGACGCCCGGGATCAGGCCCTTGTTGGCCAGATCCCTGAGCTGCACGCGGCAGAGGCGGAACTTGCGGTAATAGGCGCGCGGGCGCCCGGTGAGCTCGCACCGGTTGCGGATGCGCGTCGGATTGCCGTTGCGCGGAATCTCGGCCAGCTTGAGGCGCGCGATCAGACGCTCGGTATCGTCGAGCGACTTGTCGGCGGCCATCGCCTTCAGCTTCGCATAACGGCCGGCATATTTCTTCACCAGCTTCTTGCGACGCTCGTTCTTGTTGATCGAACTCAGTTTCGCCATGGACTTAAGCTCTCTTTTCTTTCTCTTCTCCCCCTCCCCATCAGGGGCGAGGGTCGGGGAGAGGGGCGGTGCCCCAGACCCCTATTCTTCGTTGCAGGAGAGGCGCCTCACTGCCCCTCTCCCTTCGCCGCTTCGCGGCTCTTCCCTCTCCCCTGAAGGGGAGTGGGTTGTATTCACGCGGCCTTCTTTTCTTCTTCGGCCTGCGGGAAGGGGAAGCCGAACAGGCGGAGCAGCTCGCGCGCCTCGTCGTCGGTCTTCGCCGTGGTGGTGACGATCACGTCCATCCCGCGCAGCTGCGTCACGCTGTCGTAGCTGATCTCCGGGAACACCAGCTGCTCCTTCAGGCCCATGGCGTAGTTGCCGCGGCCGTCGAACGACTTGGGGTTCAGCCCGCGGAAATCGCGCACGCGCGGCAGCGCGATGGTGACCAGGCGATCGAGGAACTCGTACATCCGATCGCGGCGAAGGGTGACCTTCACGCCGATCGGCATGCCTTCGCGCAGCTTGAACTGCGCGATCGACTTTTTCGCCTTGGTGATCACCGGCTTCTGCCCGGCGATCAGCTCCATCTCGGCGGCGGCCTGCTCGACCTTCTTCTTGTCCTGGGTCGCCTCGCCCACGCCCATGTTGAGCACGATCTTTTCAAGGCGCGGCACTTCGAGCGCGTTCTTGTAACCGAACTTGTCGGTCATCGCCTTGACGATCTTGTCGTCATAGATCTTGCGGGCGCGGGGCTTGTAGCCGCCCTGATCCTCTTTAGCCATTGATCGTCTCCCCGGACTTCACGGCCACGCGGACCTTCTTGCCGTCCTTGGTTTCAAAGCGGACGCGGGTGGGCTTGCCATCCTTGGGGTCGGCGATCGCGACCTTGGAGATGGCGAGCGGCGCCTCGACGCGCTCCAGCCCGCCCTGCGGATTCGCCTGGCTGGGCTTCCTGTGGCGCGTGGCGATGTTCACGCCCGAGACCACGACCTTGCCGTCCTTCGGCATCGCGCGGGTGACCTCGCCGGTCTTGCCCTTGTCCTTGCCGGACAGGACGACGACCTTGTCGCCCTTCTTGATCTTCGCGGCGCCCATCACAGCACCTCCGGCGCGAGCGAGATGATCTTCATGTGCTTCTTGCCGCGAAGCTCGCGCACCACGGGTCCGAAGATACGGGTGCCGATCGGCTCCTCGTTCTTGTTGACCAGCACGGCGGCGTTGCCGTCGAAGCGGATCGTCGACCCATCCGGACGGTGGATGTCCTTCTTGGTGCGCACGATCACCGCACGGTGGACGTCGCCCTTCTTCACGCGGCCGCGCGGTGCTGCTTCCTTGATGCTGACGACGATGATGTCGCCGACACCGGCCGTGCGGCGCTTCGAGCCGCCCAGCACCTTGATGCACTGCACCCGCTTCGCGCCGCTGTTGTCAGCGACCTCGAGATTGGACTGCATCTGGATCATCGATCCGGTTCCTTCCTACATGGGGTGGATACCGACCCAACCCCGCCTTGCTTCAAAGCCCTCTCCCCCACTTGCGGGGAGAGGGTTGGGAGAGGGGGAGTGTCTCACCGAGCTTGCGCCCGTGACCGCCCCTCTCCCCGGCCCGCTCCCCCTGAAGGGGAGAGGGAGAATTACGCTTCCGCCGCGACCTCCGCGGGGGTGGCGTGGGTGTTCACCCGATCGACCACCTTCCAGGTCTTGAGCTTCGAGATCGGCGCGGTCTCTTCGATGCGCACGGTCTCTCCGGCCTTGTATTCGTTCGCCTCGTCATGGGCGTGGTACTTCTTCGAGCGGCGGATGATCTTGCCGTAGAGCGGGTGCTTCACCTTGCGCTCGACATTCACCACCACCGTCTTGTCGGTCTTGTCCGAGACGATGATCCCGGTCAGCACGCGCTTCGGCATGTCTAAATCCTTACTTCGCGGCCGCGTCGCGCGAGCGAGCGGTCTGCAGAGTCTTGATGCGGGCGATGTCGCGACGGACCTGGCGCACGCGGGCGGGCTTCTCGAGCTGGTTGGTCGCCGCCTGGAAGCGGAGGTTGAACGCCTCGCGCTTCAGCTCGCCCAGCTGCTCGTTCAGCTGATCGTCGCTCTTGGTCTTCATGTCCTCGTGCCTTTTGGCCATCTCACTCGCCTCCCAGGTGCGCGGTGTCGCCGAGGCGGGCCACGACCTTGGTCTTGATCGGCAGCTTCATCGCCGCGCGGCTGAACGCCACCGCCGCGATATCGCCGGGAACGCCGTCCAGCTCGAACAGGATGCGGCCGGGCTTGACCCGCGCCGCCCAGAATTCGGGCGAGCCCTTGCCCGAGCCCATGCGGACCTCGGCGGGCTTGGACGAGACCGGCACGTCCGGGAACACGCGGATCCACAAGCGCCCCTGACGCTTGATGTGACGCGTGATCGCGCGGCGGGCCGCCTCGATCTGGCGCGCGGTGATCCGGTCCGGCTCCATCGCCTTCAGCCCGTAGGAGCCGAAGTTGAGGCTGGTGCCGCCGGGCGCCTTGCCTGAGATCCGGCCCTTGAAGGCCTTGCGGAACTTGGTCTTCTTTGGTTGCAGCATGTCCTAATTCCTCAGCGGGCCGGGCGGACGCCGGACGTCTGCGCTTCCATCATCAGCCGGTCCTGCGCGAGCGGATCATGGCCGAGGATCTCGCCCTTGAAGATCCACACCTTGACGCCGCAGACGCCGTAGGCGGTGTGCGCCTCGGCCTCGGCATAGTCGACATTGGCGCGCAGCGTGTGCAGCGGCACGCGGCCCTCGCGATACCATTCGGTGCGCGCGATCTCGGCGCCGCCGAGACGGCCGCCGCAGTTGATCCGGATGCCCTCGGCGCCGAGACGCAGCGCCGACTGCACCGCACGCTTCATCGCGCGGCGGAAGGCGATGCGGCGCTCGAGCTGGTCGGCGACGCCCTGCGCGACGAGCTTGGCGTCGATCTCCGGCTTCCTGATCTCGACGATGTTCAGCGACACGTCGGACGAGGTCATCGCGCCGAGGGTCTTCCTCAGCTTCTCGATGTCCGCGCCCTTCTTGCCGATGATCACGCCGGGGCGCGCCGCATAGATCGACACGCGGCACAGCTTGGCCGGACGTTCGATGACCACCTTGGAGATCGCCGCCTGCGGCAGGTTCTTCAGGATGTACTTGCGGATCTTCAGGTCTTCCAGGAGGAGACGGCCATAATCCGCGCCTTCGGCGAACCAGCGGCTGTCCCACGTCCGGTTGATCTGAAGGCGGAGCCCTACGGGATTGCTCTTCTGGCCCATTATGCGTCTTCCTCTTCGCGCACGACGATGCGCACGCGGCTGAACGGCTTCAGGATGCGCGTCGACTTGCCGCGGCCGCGGGTGGCGAAGCGCTTCATCGTGATCGACTTGCCCACGCTCGCCTCACGCACGATCAGCGCGTCGACGTCGAGATTGTGGTTGTTCTCCGCATTGGCGATCGCCGAGGCGAGCACCTTGCGGACGTCGGTCGCCATCGCCTTCTTCGAAAAGGCGAGGATGTTGAGCGCGTCACCGGCCTTCTTGTTGCGGATCAGCGCCGCGACAAGGTTCAGCTTCTGCGCCGAGCCGCGGACCTGGGTCGCGACCGCCAGCGCTTCCTTCTCGCCGACGCGGCGGGGGGCTGCCTGCTTGCTCATTTAACGCTTGCCCTTCTTGTCGGCGGCGTGGCCGGGGAAGAAGCGGGTGGGCGCGAACTCGCCCAGCTTCATGCCCACCATGTCCTCGTTGACCGAGACCGGCACGAACTTGCGGCCGTTATAGACGCTGAAGGTCAGGCCGACGAAATCCGGCAGGATCGTCGAGCGGCGCGACCAGGTCTTGATCGGCGCGCGCGCGTTGGTTTCCTGCGCGGTCTGCGCCTTCTTCAGGAGATGCAGGTCGACGAACGGACCTTTCCATACGGAGCGGGCCATGATTACCTCTTCTTCTTCGCGTGACGCGAACGGATGATCATCTTGTCGGTCGCCTTGTTCGACCGGGTGCGCGCGCCCTTGGTCGGCTTGCCCCACGGGGTGACCGGGTGACGGCCGCCCGAGGTGCGGCCCTCACCGCCGCCGTGCGGATGGTCGACCGGATTCTTGGCGACGCCGCGGGTCAGCGGGCGCTTGCCCATCCAGCGGCTGCGGCCGGCCTTGGCGAAATTCTGGTTCGCATTGTCCGGGTTGGAGACCGCGCCGACGGTGCCCATGCAATTGGCATGGATGTAGCGCTGCTCGCCCGAGTTCAGGCGGACCATCACCATGCCGCGATCGCGGCCGACGACCTGGGCGTAGGTGCCCGCCGAGCGAGCGATCTGGCCGCCCTTGCCCGGCTTCATCTCGACATTGTGGACGATGGTGCCGACCGGCATCTGGCCCAGCTCCATCGCGTTGCCCGGCTTCACGTCGGTCTTCTTGCCCGCGACGACCTTGTCGCCGACGGCGAGGCGCTGCGGCGCGAGGATATAGGCGAGGCGGTCCTTGCCGTCCTCACCCGCGCCATAGTTGACCAGCGCGATGAAGGCGGTGCGGTTGGGATCGTACTCGATCCGCTCGACGGTGCCGTCGACGTCCCACAGGCGGCGCTTGAAATCGACGATGCGATAACGCTGCTTGTGACCGCCGGCGATGCCGCGCGACGTGACATGGCCCTTGTTGTTGCGACCGCCGGTCTTGCGCTTGCCCTCGGTCAGACCCTTGACCGGACGGCCCTTGTACAGCGCCGAACGGTCGATCAGGATCAGGCCGCGCTGCGCGGGGCTGGTCGGGTTGTATTGCTTGAGCGCCATCGCCTCAAATCCCCGTCGTGACGTCGATGGACTGGCCTTCGGCCAGCGTCACGATCGCCTTCTTCATGTCGATCCGGGTATAGTCCCGGCCCTTCCACTTCTTGGTCTTGCCCTTCTGGACGAGCGTGTTCACGCCGGTGACCTTGACGTCGAACAGCGCCTCGACCGCCGCCTTGATCTGCGGCTTGGTCGCGTCGCCGGCCACCTTGAACACAACCGCGTTGTGCTCGCTGAGCAAGGTCGACTTCTCGGTGATGTGCGGCGCGCGAACGACGTCATAGTGACGCGCCTCGACCGCGGTCTTCTGCTTCTTAGCCATTGAAGCGCGCCTCCAGCTTTTCGACCGCGGCGCGCGTCAGCACCAACGTGTCATGCTTCAGGATGTCGTAGACGTTGGCGCCGGCGGCGGGCAGCACGTTGACGCCGGCGAGGTTGCGCGCGGCGAGGAACCCGTTGCCCTTATCACCGCCGCCGTCGATCACCAGCGCCGTCTTGCCGACGCCGAGCTTCTCGAACTGGCCCTTCAGCTCCTTGGTCTTGCCGACCTCGAAGCCGTCGAGGACGATCAGCGAACCGGCCTTGGCGTGGCTCGACAGCGCCATCTTCAGGCCCAGCGCGCGGATCTTCTTGTTCAGCGACGGATTGAAGTCGCGAACGCGGGCGCCGTGCGCCTTGCCGCCGCCGACGAACACCGGCGCGCGGCGATCGCCGTGACGGGCGGTGCCGCCGCCCTTCTGGCGGCCGAACTTCTTGCCGGTGCGCGCGACATCGGCCCGCTCACGAGTGCCGCGCGCGGTGGCGCGACGCTTTTCGAGCTGCCAGGTGACGACGCGGTGCAGGATGTCGGCGCGCGGCTCGACGCCGAACACCTCATCGTTCAGCTCGATGTCGCCCGCCTTGCCCTTGGCGTCGAGGGTCTTGGTAGAAAGCTTCACTTGTCAGCCCTCCTGGCCTTCGGTGGCCTCGGGAGCGGCCGCGGTTTCGGCGGGCGTCTCGGCAGGCGCGTCGTTGCTGTTGGCGGCGGCCTTCAGGCCGGCGGGGTACGGCGCGTCCTTGTGGCGCGCGACCTTCACCGCATCCTTGACGACCAGCCAGGTGCCCTTGTGGCCAGGCACCGATCCCTTGACGAAGATCAGGCCACGCTCGGCATCGGTCGAGACGATCTCGAGATTCTGCTGGGTGCGCTGACGGTCGCCCATATGGCCGGCCATCTTCTTGTTCTTGAACACGCGGCCCGGATCCTGGCGGTTGCCGGTCGAGCCGTGCGAGCGGTGCGAGACCGACACGCCGTGCGTCGCGCGCAGGCCGCCGAAGTTCCAGCGCTTCATCGCGCCGGCGAAGCCCTTGCCCTGGGTGTGACCCTGGACGTCGACCAGCTGGCCCGCGACGAAATGGTCGGCCGAGATCTCGGCGCCCACGTCGAGCAGCGCGTCTTCCGCCACGCGGAATTCCTTGAGGATCGCCTTGGGCTCGACCTCCGCCTTGCCGAACATGCCGCGCTGCGGCTTGGCGACGTTCTTGGCCTTCGCCACGCCGGCGCCGAGCTGGAGCGCGACATAGCCGTCGCGATCGGCCTCCTTACGGCCGACGACCTGAAGGCCGTCGAGCTGCAGGACCGTCACCGGCACATGCCGGCCATCGTCCTGAAACAGGCGGGTCATGCCCATCTTCTTCGCTATCACGCCTGTGCGCATGATGCGTATTCCTTCCAAACAGAGGCTCCTTCGGGTTTCCCCAGCCGGAGCGTGCCAACGAAAAGGCCCTTCAGCGATGCCGCCGAAGAGCCAGCCCAAATACAAGCGCCCCCGTCAGGGCCAGGTTTTTCCGCTTCGTAAAGCGAAAGACGGGGACTCAGGCGCCAGCATGCTGGCCGGTATCCCTATGTCGGAGCGGAACCCTTGCCCACTCGTCGCCCCTGCGGAGGCAGGGGCCGCTAGGTTGCTCTCGCGGAGAGCGGCCCCCGCCTTCGCAGGGGCGACGCGATTCGCGCCGGAGGCAGGCCTTTAGGCGAGTTTGATCTCGACATCAACACCCGCTGCCAGATCGAGCTTCATCAGCGCATCGACCGTCTGCGGCGTCGGCTGCACGATGTCGAGCATGCGCTTGTAGGTGCGCACCTCGAACTGCTCACGCGACTTCTTGTCGATGTGCGGGCCGCGGTTCACGGTGAACTTCTCGATGCGGGTCGGGAGCGGAATGGGACCACGGATGAGCGCGCCGGTGCGCCGCGCGGTGTCGGCGATGTCGCCGGTCGCCTGATCGAGCACGCGATGATCGAACGCCTTCAGGCGAATGCGGATATTGCTGTCCATGTCCCTACCGATGCGAAAGAGCCGCCTGCCCGGGGGCAGGACTGAAATCAAAAGCTTACATAAAATGGCAACCGCCCGATTCCCGGTTGGGAATCGGGCGGTGCGGGTGCGCCTATATTAGGCGGAGATGCTGCTGACAACCCCCGCGCCGACGGTGCGACCGCCTTCGCGGATGGTGAAGCGCTGGCCCGGGTCCATCGCGATCGGGGCGATCAGCTTGACGCCCAGGTTCACGTTGTCGCCCGGCATGACCATCTCGGTGCCTTCCGGCAGCTCGATCGTGCCCGTCACGTCGGTCGTGCGGAAATAGAACTGCGGACGATAGTTGGCGAAGAACGGCGTGTGCCGGCCGCCTTCATCCTTCGACAGCACATAGACTTCCGACTGGAAATCGGTGTGCGGCTTGATCGAGCCGGGCTTGGCCAGAACCTGGCCGCGCTCCACCTCGTCACGGCCGACGCCGCGGATCAGCGCGCCGATATTGTCGCCCGCCTGGCCCTGATCGAGCAGCTTGCGGAACATTTCCACGCCGGTGACGGTGGTCTTGCGGATTTCCGGCTGGATGCCGACGATCTCAACTTCCTCGCCGACCTTGACCACGCCGGTCTCGACGCGGCCGGTCACCACGGTGCCGCGACCCGAGATCGAGAACACGTCTTCGATCGGCATCATGAACGGCTTGTCGAGCGGGCGATCCGGCTCCGGGATCGACTCATCGACCGCCGCCATCAGCGCCAGCACGGCTTCCTTGCCGATATTGTCGTCACGGCTCTCCAGCGCGGCGAGCGCCGAACCGCGGATGATCGGAATGTTGTCGCCATCGAAGTCGCGCTTCGAAAGCTCCTCGCGGATCTCCATCTCGACGAGCTCGAGGATCTCCTCGTCATCGACCTGGTCGACCTTGTTGAGGAACACGACCATGGTCGGCACGCCGACCTGCTTGGCGAGCAGGATGTGCTCCTTGGTCTGCGGCATCGGGCCGTCGGCGGCCGACACCACCAGGATCGCGCCGTCCATCTGCGCGGCGCCGGTGATCATGTTCTTCACATAGTCGGCGTGGCCGGGGCAGTCGACGTGCGCATAGTGGCGATTCTTGGTCTCGTACTCGACGTGCGCGGTCGAGATGGTGATGCCGCGCTCACGCTCTTCGGGCGCCTTGTCGATATTCTCGAAATCGACCTTCTCCGACAGGCCCTCTTCGGCGAGGACCTTGGTGATGGCAGCCGTCAGCGACGTCTTGCCATGGTCGACGTGGCCGATGGTGCCGATGTTGAGGTGCGGCTTGTTCCGCTCGAACTTTGCTTTCGCCATTGCTTTCCTACCTTCTGGACTCGATTTCGCTGCGCCTTGGGGCCACGCGCGAACGCGGCCCCTTAGCGAGTGTTTCGCCTTAACGCCACCCCTTGCTGGGGCCGACAGCGGAGTAAATCCACTGTCGTCGGACCTCGGGCGATGCCGAGGCCGTCCGGCCTTTCGACTGAGGGGAGCTAAGCGAGCTTAGCTCCTCCGCCTCAGGCCAGCTTCGCCTTCACTTCGTCCGCCACATTCTGCGGCACTTCGTCGTAATGCGAGAACTGCATGCTGTACTGCGCGCGGCCCTGGGTGAACGAGCGGAGCTGGTTCACATAGCCGAACATGTTGGCCAGCGGCACCATCGCCTCGACCACCTGCGCGTTGCCGCGGCTGTCGGTGCCCTGAATCTGCCCGCGGCGGCTGTTCATGTCGCCGATGACATCACCCAGATAATCCTCCGGGGTGACGACTTCCACCTTCATGATCGGCTCCAAGAGCTTGATGCCGGCCTTCTGCGCGACTTCGCGCATCGCGCCGCGCGCGCAGATCTCGAACGCCAGCGCCGAGGAGTCGACGTCGTGATAGGCACCGTCGGTCAGGTGGACCTCGAAATCGATGATCGGGAAGCCGATCAGCGATCCCGTCTCGGCGGTCTCGCGGAAGCCCTTCTCCACCGACGGGATGTACTCGCGCGGGATGTTGCCGCCCTTGATCTCGTCGAAGAACTGGAAGCCGGAGCCGCGCTCGCCGGGCATGACCGACACCTTGACGCGGCCGAACTGGCCCGAGCCGCCCGACTGCTTCTTGTGGGTATAGTCCACGTCGACCGGCTTCGCGAGATATTCGCGGTACGCCACCTGCGGCGCGCCGACATTGGCCTCCACCTTGAACTCGCGCTTCATGCGGTCGACCAGGATCTCGAGATGGAGCTCGCCCATCCCCTTGATGATGGTCTGACCCGATTCATGGTCGGTCGAGACGCGGAACGAGGGATCCTCGGCGGCCAGGCGGTTGAGCGCGAGGCCCATCTTCTCCTGGTCGGCCTTGGTCTTGGGCTCCACCGACAGCTCGATGACGGGCTCGGGGAACTCCATCCGCTCGAGGATGATCGGCTTGTCCGACGCGCACAGCGTGTCGCCGGTGGTCGTCTCCTTCAGCCCGGCGATGGCGACGATGTCGCCGGCATAGGCCTCGTCGATATCCTCGCGGCTGTTCGCATGCATCAGCAGCATGCGGCCGATCTTTTCCTTCTTGTCCTTGACCGAGTTGAGGACGGTGCCCTTCTCGAGCTTGCCCGAGTAGATGCGCGCGAAGGTGAGCGACCCGACGAACGGATCGTTCATGATCTTGAACGCCAGCGCCGAGAAGGGCGCGGAGTCGTCCGCCGGACGCGAGTCCTTGGTCTCGCCGTCGAGCTTGACGCCCTCGACCGCCGGGATGTCGAGCGGGCTCGGCAGGTAATCGACCACCGCGTCGAGCAGCGGCTGCACGCCCTTGTTCTTGAACGCCGAGCCGCACAGCACCGGGACGAACGAGAAGTTGAGCGTGCCCTTGCGGATCAGCTTCTTGAGCGTCGCCGTGTCGGGCTCGGTGCCTTCGAGATAGGCCTCCATGACATCGTCGTCCTGCTCGACCGCCATCTCGATCAGCTCGGCGCGCGCCGTCGCCGCCTGGTCGGCCAGCTCGGCGGGGATGTCCTGATATTCGAACTTCGCGCCCAGCGATTCCTCGAGCCAGATGATCGCGCGGTTCTCGACCAGGTCGACCAGGCCCTTGAAGCCCCCTTCGATGCCGATCGGCAGATAGAGCACCGCCGGGCGCGCGCCGAGGCGGTCCTTGATCATGCCGACGCACATGTCGAAGTTCGCGCCGGTGCGGTCGAGCTTGTTGACGAAGCACATCCGCGGGACGTTGTACTTCTCGGCCTGGCGCCACACGGTCTCCGACTGCGGCTCCACGCCGGCGACACCGTCGAAGCAGGCGACCGCGCCGTCGAGCACGCGCAGCGACCGCTCGACCTCGATCGTGAAGTCGACGTGGCCGGGGGTGTCGATGATGTTGATCCGGTGATCGTTCCAGAAGCAGGTCGTCGCGGCCGACGTGATCGTGATGCCGCGCTCCTGCTCCTGCTCCATCCAGTCCATCGTCGCGGTGCCTTCGTGCACTTCGCCGATCTTGTAGGACTTGCCGGTGTAATAGAGGATGCGCTCGGTCGTCGTCGTCTTGCCGGCGTCGATATGCGCCATGATGCCGATGTTGCGATAGCGCTCGAGCGGATGGCTGCGGGCCATGATCTCAAATTCCTTAGCAATGTGGGGAGCCGGATGGCCGGCCCCCCAGATATAGGAAGCCTGGGTTACCAGCGGTAGTGGCTGAAGGCGCGGTTCGCTTCCGCCATGCGGTGCGTGTCCTCGCGCTTCTTCACCGCGTTGCCGCGGTTGTTGGCGGCGTCCAGCAGCTCGCCCGACAGCCGCGCCGACATGGTGTTCTCCGAACGCGCGCGCGCGGCGGCGATCAGCCAGCGGATCGCCAGCGCCTGGGCGCGCTCGGGACGCACCTCGACCGGCACCTGATAGGTCGCACCGCCGACGCGGCGCGACCGGACCTCGATGCCCGGCGCGATGTTGTTCAGCGCATCGTGGAACACGCCGAGCGGATCCTTCTTGGCGCGCTGCTCGACCGTGTCGAGCGCGGTGTAGACGATGCCCTCGGCGACGGACTTCTTGCCGTCCAGCATCACCGAATTCATGAACTTGGAGAGGATCTGATCGCCGAACTTGGGATCAGGCAGGATTTCCCGCTTTTCGGGACGACGACGACGAGCCATCTGATTTTCCTTTGAATACTTCAGCCATATGGGGCCGCATGCGCGGCCGGCTTACTTCGGACGCTTGGCGCCGTACTTGGAACGGGACTGGCGGCGATCCTTGACGCCCTGCGTGTCGAGCACGCCGCGCAGCACATGATAGCGCACGCCGGGAAGATCGCGCACACGCCCGCCGCGGATCAGCACGACGCTGTGTTCCTGCAGGTTGTGGCCCTCGCCGGGGATGTAGCTGATCACCTCGCGCTGGTTCGACAGGCGGACCTTGGCCACCTTGCGCAGCGCCGAGTTCGGCTTTTTCGGGGTCGTCGTATAGACGCGGGTGCAGACGCCGCGCTTCTGCGGGTTCTGCTCCATCGCAGGGACCTTGGACTTGGCCTTCTGCGGATCGCGGCCCTTGCGGACCAGCTGGTTGATCGTCGGCATTGAAGCCTTCACCTTTCACATGGTTACTTTGCCGCGGCCCGATCTTTCAAACGACAATCGACCCGGGTGCTTCGCGGCCCCCAGGCCCAATGCTGCTGCGGCAATGTTCAAGCTGCCCGATTCGCGCGGCAAGCGGGCGCAAAAGGCCCACCCACCCTTGTCGGGCAGGCGGGCCTATAGACGCGCGGCCCCGCACGGTCAACCGCGGCGAGGCCTCGGGGTTGTCGGCTATTGGACCGAGGTCATCGCGTTCTTCTGCTCCTCGGTCAACTGATCGGCGTCGACATCCGAATCGTCGATCGCCTCTTCCTTCTGCTCGCCGATCGCCTCGAGATTGTCGGCCTGCTGATCGAGCATGTCCTCCTGCGCCGGCGTCGCGGCGTTATCGGCCATATCCTCGAGATTGTCCGCGGCGGCGTCGTAATTCTCCTCGGCGCGATCGCCCAGGGCGTCGTCGCCGTCACCGCCGCAGGCGGCAAGGGGCAGCGCGAGCGCGGCGAGGATGATGGCGGTGCGTTTCATGGGAACTCCTCCTGATGGGAGGGCATCAATCGACGGATCGCGCCATTGTTCCGGCGAACCGACCAAGGCCCATGCGTTCGGCCTCCGTCATGGCCTCGGCAAACGACGAACTGCCCTGGCCTGTCCGTGAGGCGAATGTTGCGACGCAACGAACCGCGCGACCGGACATTCACCATGACAATCCGTCGGCCAGCAAGTGCCAGACGAGCAAGGGTCGCACCAACTATGTCCTCCACGTCGCGCCGCCGCCCGCAGGCCATTCGATGAGCGACATCCTCGCCAGACAGCAATCGACCCGAGTCGAAACCGGTCCGTTCGCAACACCTTATCCGCGCACCGACCGAATGGTGTTCCAGCTCGGCATATTGCTGCTCGTCGCGTTCCTGTTGCGCGTCTGGCAGTTCGGCAACCCGGTGCTGCATGTCGACGACCAATTCTATCTGCTGATGGGCGACCGGATGCTGCAGGGAGACCTGCCCTATGTCGACATCTGGGACCGCAAGCCCATCGGACTGTTTCTCATATACGCCGCGATCAGGCTGCTGGGCGGCGGCGGCATCGTCGAATATCAGATCGTCGCGACGCTGTTCGCGACGGCCACGGCGTTCGTCATCGCCCGCATCGGCATGCGCATCGGCAGCACGTTCGGCGGCGTAAGCGCGGGGATCGCCTATTTGTGCTGGCTGATGCTGTTCGGCGGAGATGGCGGCCAATCGCCGGTTTTCTACAATCTGTTCATGGCCGCTGCCGCATTGAAGGCGATGACGGCGCTGGCGGAGACTTCTCCCGCGCCGCGCGACCTGGCGAAGGACGGGGCCGTGGTGATGCTGCTCGCCGGGAGCGCGATGCAGGTGAAATACACCGCGCTGTTCGAAGGCATATTCTTCGGCCTTGTGCTCATGTGGGCGGCATGGCGCGTGTTTCGTCGCCCGGCGCCGGTTCTGACGCTCGCCGCCGCCTGGGTTGCCATTGCGCTCGCGCCGACCGCGTTGGCATGGGCGGTTTATGCATGGCTGGGCCACTCGGACGCATTCTTCTTCGCCAATTTTCTCTCGATCTTCGACCGGCCGCCCTCCCCCACGCGCGACCTCATGTCCCGGCTTGGTCTGATGGCGATGTACAGCGCGCCGCTATGGCTTTGCGTGATCGCGGTCATGCGCGGCCGCTTCTATTCCGGCGCCACCCTGCCGACCGCCGGCGCGCGCACCTTCGTCCTCGCCTGGCTTGCCGCCGCGACCTTGGGCCTGCTGATCTTCGGCACCTATTACGATCACTATTTCCTGCCGGTGCTGGTGCCGTTGACGGCGGCAATCGCCCCGCTGATGGGCGCGCCCGGAACCGGCATGAACCTGTTTGTCCTCAACGGACGCCAGGTCACCACTCCATTGATCATCGTCATGGCGATCCCCGCGCTGATCATGACCAAGATCCAGATCTACGACAACATCAAGTCGCGCGGCGACGGCAGCGGGATCGATCGCATCGCCGAAGTCGCGGCGCCTCGATTGGGAGATGGCTGCCTGTTCGTTTTCGACAATGAGCCGATCCTCTACTACAAAACCAACTCATGCCTGAATTCGCCATATGCGTTCCCGCCGCACCTCAGCAGCGTGTGGGAGGATGACGCGACCGGCGTGAACACGCTGGAAGAGGTTGGCCGCATTCTCGCGCGCAAGCCGCCGGTCATCGTCACCAGCGCCGAGATCGAGAACGAGCCCAACCTGTCCACGTGGCGGTTGGTGCGCAGCGCCATTGCCCGCGATTACCGGCTCATCCATTCCGAGCCGATCGGCTATCGCACGCGCGTGGTGTACGAGCGCCTGCCCCGAAGCTGACCTGCGGGCCCGATCGAGCATTCCCCTCGCCATCCCCGTTTGCGCTGCTATCAGAGCCGGAGACGCTTATCTGACGCCGGTGGGGTTTCGCACGGCATGTTTCGCCTGATCAAGGCCCGGCATGGCCGGGCGCTATGGCTGTTCTTCGCCATCGCCGCACTGGCCGCGGCGCTGCCGCTGACCGTGGTGACGCTGCCGCCGCTGGTCGATGCGCCAGGCCATCTCGCGCGTATTTCGATCGCCGTGCAGCAGGCAGCCGATCCTTCCGTGATGGCCGACTATGTCGTCGTCCACCCGCAGATCGTGCCCAATCTGGCGATCGACGCACCGGTGATGCTGCTTGCCCCGTGGGTGGGAGTGATAAGCGCCTTCTGGCTGATCACCCTACTGACGCCGATCATGATGGTCGGGGCGCTCGCGCTGGTCGTCCGCGCCTGGAACCGCGACGGCGCGGCGGGGATCGGCTGGGCGCTGCTGTTCGTCTGGTCCAGCCCGTTCATGTGGGGCTTCATCAACTATTGGCTGGCGACCGCTCTGGCGCTGATCGGTTTTGCCGGCTGGAAGTTGCTCGATCCGAAACCGCGCACGCGCGAAGCCCTGTTCTGGGCGGCCATCCCTTTCGTGTTCCTGGCCCACGCCATCGCCGGCTGTCTGATGGTGATGCTGATCGGCATGTGGGAGCTGGGCCGCGCGACGGGCGCGCTCGGCTATCGTCCGGTTCCGATCGCGCGCGAACTGCTGACGCGGTGCCGTCCGCTGATCGCGATCCTGCCGCTGATCGCGTGGTGGCGGCTGTCGGGCACCAGCGTCGAGGGTGAGCAGGGCGACGGGACCCATTGGTCGCTGCCGTCCAAGTTCGAGGAACTGGCGGCGATCCTGCGGGACCAGCACATGGTCTTCGACATCGCCTGCGTGCTCGCGGCGATCGGCGTGATCATCCTGGGCTGGCGGCGCGGCGCGCGGTTCGCAGGCGGGACGGGCTGGCCGATCGCCGCGGTGTGGATCGCCTATATCGTGCTGCCGTTCAGCACGGAGGGCGGTTCCTACCTCGACATGCGGCTGGCGCCGGTGGGGCTGATGCTGGCGCTGGCGCTGCAGGATTGGCGGGGCGTTGCGCCCGGCACCGCCCGCGCGATCCTGTTCATGGGGGTCGCGCTGTTCGCGCTGCGGCTGGCGATCACCACCCATGCATTCGTCGGCTATGAGGCGGCCAACCGATCCACGCTGTCGGCGCTGAACCATGTCGAGCGCGGAGCGAGGATCATGGCATTCACCGAACGATCGTGCCGGCAATGGCCGCACGCCGCCAACAGCCACATCCCCAGCATGGCGGTCCATTACCGCCAAGCCTGGATCAACAGCCTGTGGGACGTGTCAGGGCTGCACGCGACCGAGGTGATCTATCGCCCCTCGCCCATCTATTATCACGACCCCTCGCAGCATATCTGGCCGCCCGATTGCCCCAATGTCGGGCGCGACATCACCGATCTGCGCGGCGGGCGGTCGGTACGCGAGGTGCTGATGACATTGCCGCCCGATGGCTACGACTATCTCTGGATATCGGGTGACCGGCTGACGCCGGCGCAGGCGAGAGGCCGCTTCACGGAGATATGGAGCGACGCCAATGGCGCGCTTTATCGGCGGCTCGACTCGCGCGCCTTGACCGGCTTGAGCAGCGCGGCGAGCAGCAGCGCCCAGCCCAAGCCGACGAGCCAGCCGGCCGCCACGTCGCTCGGCCAGTGAGCCGCCAGCCACACGCGTGAGACGCCGACCAGCAGGATGGCGATCGCCGCCGCCGACCAGATCGCGCGGCGCTGCATCCTGCGCCACCAGATCACCGAGGCGACCAGGGCGATCGCGGTGAACACCGCGGCGGCGTTGGCGGCATGGCCGCTGGGCAGCGCATGGCTAGCGCCGACCGCGACGAGTTCGCCCGCCCCGTCGGGACGAGCCCGGCCGAACATGGGCTTGAGCGCCCAGGCGTTGAGCGCCCATATGCCGAGCGTGGTGTAGAGAATGTACGAAGCCGCCCGGCCGAAGCGCCGCCAGACGAGATAGGCGAAGAACGCCCCAGCGATGGCGAGGCGCCGCGGCCAATCGCCGAGCCAGGTCGCCCAGCGCATCGCCTCGGTCGCAAGCGGCATCGCCTCCGCCGACGGTCTCAGGCGCTCGATCGCCCAGCGGTCCGCACCGACGATCACGCCGGTCCAGGCAAGCGCGATCACGATCGCCGCCGCCAGCCAGCACAGGCTGCCGATCAGGAGCAGGCGGCGGATGACCGGGTCCGCGGGCAATCTCGTCATTTCAGCGGGTCATGCCCCCAGTTCATCAGCGAATAGCGCCAGCGCGAGCCCGGAATCCGGTGCTCCTCGTGCGGCCCCTGCGCCAGATGGCGCCTCACATAGCCGACAACCTTGCGCATGTGCGCATAATCGGCGCCGGTAAGGTCCGCCTTCCTCTTGCGCTTGATCTCGACGATCCGGCGACCCGAGGCGTGGCCGACACTTTCGCCACCGTCGGGCTTGTAGCCGACCTTGCGGCTTTCGTCGGTCTCCAGCCACTTCTCGATCTCGGACGGGCTCATGTTGACCGCCTGGGCGAAATCCTTCCACACCCGCTCGTGATCGTCCTTGTCGGCCATTCATCCGCTCCCTAGTCCTGCCGCCAACGCGAAACGATCGCGCGCGGTTGCGAGGGAGAAGAAGAATGAAGATGCCTGACCTTCCCCTGGACGGCGGCTGCCGCTGCGGCAAGGTGCGTTTCCGCATCAGCGCGCCGCCGCTGATGGCGATGGCGTGCCACTGCACCGGCTGCCAGCGGATGACCGCCAGCGCCTTTTCCACCACCGTCATGGTGCCGGCGGACGGGTTCGCGGTGACCGCAGGCGAGCCGGTGATCGGCGGGCTGCACGGCGAGCAATCGCATCATCATCACTGCGACTGGTGCAAGAGCTGGCTCTACACGACCTTCGACATGCCCTTCGTCAACGTCCGCGCGACGATGCTGGACGATGCGACCTGGTTCGCGCCCTATATCGAATCCTACACCAGCGAGGCGCTGCCCTGGGCGAGAACCGGCGCGGCGCACAGCTTTCCGCAGTTCCCCGCAAGGGAGGAATACGGCCCGCTGATGGCCGAGTTCGCCCGGCAGCGTTGAGGCCGGAATGACGGCGTTGGAGCGCGCCGCCATCCCGACCAGCCCTACATGCCCTGCATGCCTTCAAGCATCGTCAGGTGGCCCTGGATCACGGGGGCGGTTTCGGAGGCGAAGGTCTTCAGCGCCTCGTCGTCGCCCGATGTCGCATAGCCCTGCATCGCGGCGAGCGCCTTCTGGTGCGCGGCGAGCTGCTGGGTGTGATAGGCCGTGTCGAACGCCGCGCCGCTGGCGGCCTCCAGCGCATCGATATTCGCCTGCTGCTCCGCGTTCATCGTCGGATCGGGCGTGATCGAGCCGGCCGCGCTCTTCAGCTTGGCGGTCGATGCGGTGTGGTCCTTCACCATCTGCTCGGCGAAGCTCTTGAGCTCGGCCGACTGCGCCTTGTCGACGGCGAGCTTGGAGGAGGCGATCTCATAGGCGTCGCTCGCTGCGGCGGTGTCGGCGAACGCCTGCGCGGTCATCGGCATGGCCATGGCGTCGTTCGCCATCGCATTGTCGGTCATGCCCATATCGCCGGCCATCGGATCGGCCATCGCATCGTTGTTCATCATCGCGCCGTCATTGGCCGTATCGGGCGCACCGCAACTCGCCAGCGCGAAGGCCGAAGCCAGGGTGATGAGAGCAGACTTCATGATTCTTCCTCCTGTCGGGAAAGCGGGAACCGCGCGCTCGCGGTCCCTGTTCCATTCCCGGCCGGAGTTTCTTGTTGATTCAAATCAAGTTCAGATGTGCAGCGCCCGCCCATAGGCGGCGAGGACGCTTTCGTGCATCATCTCGCTCAAGGTCGGGTGCGGGAACACCGTGTTCATCAGTTCGGCCTCGGTGGTCTCCAGCGTCTTGCCGACGGCGTAGCCCTGAATCAGCTCGGTGACCTCGGCCCCGACCATGTGCGCGCCCAGCAACTCGCCGGTCTTCGCGTCGAACACAGTCTTGATGAAGCCCTCCGCCTCGCCCAGCGCGATCGCCTTGCCGTTGCCGATGAAGGGGAAGGTGCCCGCCTTCACTTCATAGCCGGCCTCCCTGGCCTTGGCTTCGGTCAGGCCGACCGACGCGACCTGCGGATGGCAATAGGTGCAGCCGGGAATGTTGCGCGGGTCCATCGCATGCGGGTGCTTGCCGGCGATCGCCTCGGCGGCGATCACGCCTTCGTGGCTCGCCTTGTGCGCCAGCCAGGGCGGCGCGGTGATGTCGCCGATGGCGTAGAGACCGTCGACATTGGTCTTGCAGTCCGGGCCGGTCTTGAGGAAGCCGCGATCGGTTTCGACGCCCAACGCCTCCAGCCCGATATTCTCGGTATTGGGGACGATGCCGATGGCGACGATGACATGGCTGAACTCGGCATTGGCGACCTTGCCGTCGCGGTCCTTGATCGCCGCACGCACGCCCTTGTCGCTGACGTCGAGCTTGTCGACGCCGGCCTTGGTCATGATCGTCATGCCTTGCTTCTTGAGCGCTTTCTCAAGGAAGGCGGAGACATCGGCATCCTCGACCGGCACGATCCGGTCGAGCATCTCGACCACGGTCACCTCGGCGCCCATGTCATTGTAGAAGCTGGCGAACTCGATCCCGATGGCGCCCGATCCGATGACCAGCAGCTTGGTCGGCATCTCGGGCGGTGTCATCGCGTGGCGATAGGTCCAGACGCGCTTGCCGTCGGCCGGCGTCGCGGGCAGGTCGCGAGCGCGGGCGCCGGTGGCGAGGATGATGTTCTTGGCCGCCAGCTCGGTGGTCTTGCCGTCCTTGTCCGTGACACTGAGCTTGCCTTTGCCGGTCAGCTTGCCCTCGCCCATATGCACGGCGATCTTGTTCTTCTTCATCAGGTGCGTGACGCCCTGGTTGAGCTGCTTCGCAACCCCGCGCGACCGCTTGACCACCGCCTCCAGATCGGCGCTGATCTTCTCCGCGGCGAGGCCGTAATCCTTGGCGTGCTGCATGTAATGAAAGATCTCGGCCGAGCGCAGCAGCGCCTTGGTCGGGATGCAGCCCCAGTTGAGGCAGATGCCGCCGAGCAGCTCCCGCTCGACGATCGCGGTCTTGAGGCCAAGCTGCGACGCGCGAATCGCCGCGACATAGCCGCCGGGCCCGGAGCCGAGGACGATGAGATCGTAGGTATCAGGCAAGATAGTTGCTCCCTAAGTGGCCGGGGCAGGCTGGAAGGTGAGGAAAGTGAGGGTAGGTGCCCCCTGGTTCGCCCTCTCCCGGAACCGGTGGATCGAACCCCGGCGCAGCAGGCAAACAGAAACGAAGGCCGTCATATCCAAACGCTGCCCGTCGAAATCCAATTAGGACAGCGAAAAATTTGGCCCAGCGACAGAATCACGATCCGAGACCGCCAATCACCCGCGGCCGCCGCTCTTCGTCGATCGCGACGAAGGTGAAGCGCGCTTCGGTGACGCGCGCCTGTTCCTCTTCGTGGCGATGGCGGTGCCACGCCTCGACGGCGATGGTCATCGAGGTGCGGCCGACCTTGACCAGTTCGGCATAGACCGACACCTCGTCGCCCACCGAGACGGGCGCGTGGAACTGCATGCCGTCCATCGCCACCGTCACCGCCCGGCCCTTCGAATAGCGCGCGGCGACGAGGCCGGCCGCCATGTCCATCTGGCTCATCAGCCAGCCGCCGAAGATGTCGCCATACGCATTGGCGTCGGCGGGCATGGTGGTGACGCGGATCGCGGGCGCGCCCTGGGGTGGCAGGTCAGCCATGCGCGGGATCGTTGCGGATCATCCGGACGCTCCCGTCACAGGATCGTCATAACGGCCGGTGGCGTTCACCGGCCGCCTTCCACAAACCTGATATTGCTTGTTGTCCATACCGGTACGCCAACGCCAAAAAAGTCTCGATCCTTCGACCATATCCCAGCTTCCAAAGCCATGGCGGATGCTAGAACCGCCCAATCCTCCTGCCCATTTTCCAATCGTTCACGCGCGCGCCCTTCGAACGGCACAAAAGCCTCCAGGGGAAGGATATCGACGAAAGCGGCGGCTTGCGTCATCAGTTCGTTCACGCTTTCCGGACGGAGATGCCGGAGGACGGCCTGTACCTCGATCCATTGTATGACGGGGACGAAAAGCTCCACTCCCCTCCCAGCGATGTCCTCCAATGTCGGTAACGATCGGCCAAGTAGCGCAGAAAGAATGATATTCGCGTCAACGACCAGCGCGGTCATCAAGCGGCTCGCCCCACGGATCAAGACCAATGCCCGCCAGCATATCTTCCAAGTCCACGCCTTTGGCCTTCATATCCGACTGCCATCTTCTGATGGCCTCGGCAGCCCTTTTAACTTTCTTCGGATCCTTGGGCTTGCGGGGAAAGTAGCTCGCGACCTCGCGGCCGTGGTGCGTCACGATAACCGGTTCGCCAAGTTCGGTCACCTCGCTGATGCGCTCGCGAAATTCCTTGATGCCCATCTTCATGGCCGCACTCCAAAAGTGTCACTTTTGGTGACACAATCCTCGAATGTGGTCAAGCGACCATCGCCAGCGGGCTTTCCACCAGCTCCTTGAACAGCTTGAGCATCTCCGCGCCGTCCGCGCCGTCGATCGCGCGGTGGTCGAAGCTGCCGGTGGCGGACATCACCGTCGCCACGCCGAGCGCGTCGTCGACGATATAGGGCCGCTTCTCGCCCGCGCCGACCGCGAGGATCATGCCCTGCGGCGGGTTGATCACCGCATCGAACTGCTTGATGCCGAACATGCCCATGTTGGAGATGCTGGCGGTGCCGCCCTGATATTCCTCGGGCTTGAGCTTGCCTTCCTTGGCGCGGCCGGCGAGCTCCTTCATCTGGGTCGAGATCTTCGAGACCGAGATATTGGCGGCGTCGCGGATGATCGGGGTGATCAGCCCGGTGGGGGTGGAGACCGCGACCGAGATGTCGGCGCGGCCGTATTTGATCAGCTTGTCGCCGGCATAGGTGACGTTGCACTTCGGGCTCGCCTCGAGCGCGACGGCCAGCGCCTTGATCAGAAGATCGTTGACCGACAGCTTCACGCCGCGGCTCTCCAGCCCCTTGTTCAGCTCCGAGCGCAGCTTGAGCAGCGCGTCGAGGCGGACGTCCACGGTCAGGTAGATGTGCGGGATGGTCTGCTTGGCCTCGGTCAGGCGGCGCGCGATGGTCTTGCGGATGTTGGAGAGCTTTTCCGCTTCGTGCGGGATGGTGTCATCGAACCACACGGCCTTGGCCTCGCCGACAGGTGCGGCGGGAGCCGGCTGCGCCGCGGGCGCGGCTTCGGCGGGCTTCGCAGCGGGTGCGGCGCCGGGCCCCTCGACCCCGCTCGGGACAGGCCTGGCGCCTTCGACGTCGGCCTTGACGATACGGCCGCCCGGCCCCGAGCCCGCGACGGCGGAAAGGTCGACGCCCTTCTCCGCCGCGATGCGCTTGGCCAGCGGGCTGGCCTTGACCCGCTCGCCATCGGATCTGGGTGCCGACGCTTCAGCCTTCGGCGCCTCAGCCTTTGGCGCCTCAGCCTTTGGCGCGGGCTTCTCTTCGGCGGGCTTGGGCTCAGGCGCCTTGGCTGCAGGCGCTTCCGCCTTTTTCGGCGCTTCGGCGGCGGAGACGTCCTCACCCTCTTCCGCCAGCAGCGCGATCGGCGTGCCGACCTTCACCCCGTCGGTGCCCTCGGCGACCATGATCCTGGCGATCACGCCCTCGTCAACCGCCTCGAACTCCATCGTCGCCTTGTCGGTCTCGATCTCGGCCATGATGTCGCCGGACTTGACCGTGTCGCCCTCCTTCACCAGCCATTTGGCGAGCGTGCCCTCCTCCATCGTCGGGGAAAGCGCGGGCATCTTGATCTCGATCGACATGGGCCTGGGGAGTCCTTCATGGCGGGCAGGTTTGCCGCTCCTTCGTCCCTGACGCGCGGACGGTCAAGGGTGGAGACCTTGCCAGCGCGCCTCGACCGGGCCAGTTATGCGCTTCAGGGGGAATGACACGGCATGCGCACCTATCTGGTGGTGATCGACGAAAGCCCGGAGGCGGAAATCGCGCTGCGCTTCGCCGCGCGGCGCGCGGTGAAGACGGGCGGCGGGGTCGAGATCCTGGCGCTGATCCCGCCACAGGAGTTCATCGCCTTTGGCGGGGTGCAGGCGACGATCGAGGACGAGGCGCGGCAGCGTGCGGAAGCACTGGTCAGCCGCGCGGCGGGCACGCTGATGGACGAGGCGGGATTGCGCCCGTCGGTGGTGGTCAAGCAAGGCGAGCCGGTCGCGACCGTGCTCAAGCGGCTGGCCGACAACGACCAGATCGCGGCGCTGGTGCTGGGCGCGGCGCAGTCCGGCCCGCCCGGTCCGTTGATCGCGCACTTCGCCGGGGTCGATGCGGGCAAGCTGCCCTGCCCCGTGATGATCGTCCCCGGCAATCTCGACAAGGATGCCATCGACCGGCTGAGCTGAGGGTCCAATTCGTCGCCCCTGTGGAAGCAGCGCCTCGGTCGGCAGGCACGCGGCCGGTGTGCCACAAACTCGGCGGCCCCCGCCTGCGCGGGGGCGACGGGTACGCAAAAGGGCCGCCGCATCGCTGCGACGGCCCTCCGGTGCGCGCGTCTTCCCCACCCCAGAGTCGCAGCGCTCAGCTCATTTGGTCATGCGGATGACCTTGGATTTGGGCTTGGGTTTCCAATGCTTCTTCTTCGGCTTCCAGGTCGCGGCCGGCTCGGCGTGGGGGCAGCAGCCGGCATGGACGGTGACCGTCGTCGTCGTGGCGGGCGGGTAGTAATAGCCGTTCGCGACCGTGCCGCCCGCGGGATAGGCGACGCCGTTGATGATCACCTGCGATCCCTGGTGGATAATCGCCGGATTATGCCCCGGCGCATGCGGCGGCGGACCACCTTCGTGCGGCGGCGGATAGGGCGCGCCGGCGGGGCGGTACTCGCCGTCGAAGCTGCCCGAATAGCTGTAGGGCCGGCCATCGTCATACTCGCCGGTCCAGGTGCCCTCCCAGGTCCCTTCATAGGCGGGCGGCGGGGGCGCGTGGCGCGGATCGGGGTAATCGCGGTCGTCATAGCCGCCTTCGTAGCGGTCCCACTGGATATCGCCGCGGCGATCGATCACCCGGCCTTCGCGGTCGATCAGCACCGCATCGTCATAATAGCGCGACCAGGCATAGCCGGGCTGCGGCGCGGGCAGGCCGTAGGGCCGGTAGGCGATCACATAGCGCGGCGCGATCCAATAGGCCGGCAGCCGATAGCCGGGCACGACGACACGGTAGCCGCGCCAGCCGCCGGGCGCGAACCAGCCGGCGTGCCAGCGGCCGCGGATGCGGTGACCCCAGCGATGGCGGTGATGACCGGACGGCGCCTTCAACTGCGCGTGCGGCACATGGGTCCAGCGCTGCTGATCGGCCGCCGAGTCGCCCGCCACTGCCGCAGCCGGCGCGACCAGCGTCAGCCCCGCCGCGATCGTCGCAAATCCAAGGATCCGCATGGTAAATTCCCCTGTTCGTCACCTGCCGAGGCGAGGGCCTCCGCCCTTGCGATCTTTACGGTTTCTTAACATTTCCGCAGCGGACGCGCCACGCGGGGGAGTCGGGTTTCTGTCCCGTAATCGGTCAGGCGAGACGCGGGGCGAGCCGCGCCATCAGCGCCTCGCAGCCTTGCCGGTCCTGCGCATCGAAGCGGTCGGGATCAGGGCTGTCGAGGTCGAGCACGCCGATCAGGCGACCGTCGTGAACGATCGGCACCACCAGCTCGGACCGGCTCGCCGCGTCGCAGGCGATGTGGCCGGGAAAGGCGTGGACATCGTCGACGCGCTGCGTCTCCCGGCTCGCCGCCGCGGCGCCGCACACGCCCTTGCCGAAGGGGATCCGGATGCACGCCGCCTTGCCCTGGAACGGGCCGAGCACCAGCTCTTCGCCGACATTGCGGTAGAAGCCGGCCCAGTTGAGATCGGGTAGATATTCCCAGATCAGCGCGGCGACGTTGGCCATGTTGGCGATCGCATCGGGCTCTTCGGCGGTGAGCGCGTCGAGCGCGGCGAGGAGATCGCGGTAGAGCGCGGGCTTGTCGGCGGTGGTTATGTCGAACTGGTACATCCTGATCTCCGTCGCCCCTGCGAAGGCAGGGGCCGCTGGGTTTGTGCACTTCCGAACTTTGTTCATGCCGCCTGAGGCCCCTGCCTTCGCAGGGGCGACGAGTTTTAATCCAGCACCACCCGCCCCCGCCCCGCCTTGACCGCGCTGCGGCCCTTCTTTTCGTCTACGCGCCGCGCCTTGGCGGCCTTGCTTGGCCGCGTTCTGACCCGCTTGGCGTCGCGCTTGTGCGCATCGGCGATCAGCGCGGCGGCGCGCTCGCGGGCGTCCTGGCGGTTGGCGTCCTGCGTGCGGAAGCGGCGGGCGACGATCAGCAGTTCGCCATTCGCGGTCATCCGGCTGCCGGCGAGACGCTTGAGATTGGCATAGGCCCAAGGCTCCAGCCCCAGCCGGAACACGTCGACGCGCAGCTGCACGGCGGTCGCGACCTTGTTCACATTCTGCCCGCCGGGGCCGGTCGCGGCGAGGAACTTCTCCTCCAGCGCCTCTTCGGGGAGCTGGAAATCAGCCATCGAAGCCGGCCTTCGCGAAGCTGGCGGGGAGCGGCGCCTGGGCCTCGACCGCCGGCTTGCCGTCGCGCGGGAGGACCAGCTTCAGCGCGTGAAGCAGCATCGGGCCCTGGCCGCCGCCATAGACGGGATCGCCCGCGATCGGCGCGCCGAGCCCTTCGGCGGCGTGGACGCGGATCTGGTGGGTGCGGCCGGTCTCCGGCCGGAACTCGACCAGCGCCCGGCCGCCCGAACGCGCCAGCACGCGCCAGCGCGTCACCGCCGGCTTGCCCCCGGCGTCGCCGACCATCCGCCAGCCGGCGCGGGGACTGGAGACCTTGGCGAGCGGCAGGTCGATCGTGCCTTCGTCCCCCTCGGGTTCGCCCGCGAGCACGGCGCGGTAGGTCTTTTCGACCAGCCCCTGTTCGAACGCCTGCTGGAAACGGGCATGCGCCTTGGGGTTGCGCGCGAGCAGCAGGCAGCCGCTGGTGTCGCGGTCGAGCCGGTGCACCGGCGTCGGCCAGCGCTTGAACCCGAAGGTGAGGCCGGCGAGATGGTTCTCGACCGAGAGCGATCCGTCGCGCGGGCGATCAACGGGAAGGCCCGCGGGCTTGTCGACCACGATCGCCTCGCCATCGATGAACAGGACATGGTCGGACAGCATGACGTGAAACTCGTAAGCGCGCGACGGGTTATGGAGCGGACGAACGACATGGGTGAAGCGGGCGCGATGGGCAAGCTCAAGAACGGATTGATGACGATCGCGGCGCTCGCCGCCTCGCCCGCGCTGGCGCAGCAGCTCTGCCCGACCGCGACCTCGCAGCCGCAGGCGGACGGGCGGATGTTCAACCACCTGCCCTATGCCGAGACCAACGGCGCGATCATGCAGCCCGCGCCGCCCAGCATCTCGCCCGACGGATCGTGCAAGGTCCACCCGGCGATCGTCGCGGACCTGATGCGCATGGCGGCGGACGCCGATCGCGATCCGATGATCGCCGGGCAGCTGCGCGCGCTCTCCTGCTGGCGCGGCACCGAATATCAGCGGATGGTGTTCTGCAACGGCATCCATATCGGGCTGATGCAGCGCGCGCAGACCTCCGCGCCGCCGGGCTATAGCGAGCATGCGACGGGCTATGTGATAGATTTCGGCACCGCCAATCCGGGCGACTGCCCCAATATCGAGGGCTGTTTCGCCGCGTCGCCGGTCGGCCAATGGCTGCTCAAGAATGCGCCGAGATACGGCTTCGAGCTGTCTTTCCCCGCGGGTTCGAAGCAACGCGTGACGTGGGAGCCGTGGCACTGGCGCTGGGTCGGCACCAGCGGCGGCGTGCCGGGCGCGGCGTCTGCCCGGGCGGTGTTCGCACGGGCGCGGGCGGAGTATCCGGCCAGTCCGTCGCCCCAGGAAGCGCCACTGGTGATCCGCGTGATGAGCCAGCCGGAGAACCCCAATGCCGGCAAGCCGCCGCCCGCGCCGGAGGAGAAGCGCAAGCGGCGGCGGTAACCATTCGTCGCCCCTGCGCAGGCAGGGCCGCAGTCGGCATACGCTATGCTGGATGTGCCACAAGCCCAGCGGCCCCTGCCTGCGCAGGGGCGACGATCTCGCCCTACCCCGCCAGCTTCGCCGCCGTCTCGGCAATGCGCTTGCCCTGGTAGCGGGCGCCGTCGAGCTCGACGGCGCTGGGCTGGCGGCTGCCGTCGCCGTCGGCGATGGTCGACGCGCCGTAGGGCGATCCGCCCTTGACCTCATCGACGCCCATCTGGCCCCTATAGCCGTAATCGAGGCCGACCACGGTCATGCCGAAGTGCAGCAGGTTGGTGATGATCGAGAACAGCGTCATCTCCTGCCCGCCATGCTGGGTCGCGGTGGAGGTGAAGGCGCCGCCGACCTTGCCGTGCAGCGTGCCCTTCATCCACAGTCCGCCCGCCTGATCGAGGAACGCGGCCATCTGGCTGGGCATCCGGCCGAAGCGGGTGGGCGCGCCGATGACGATCGCGTCGTAATCGGCCAGATCGTTGATGCTCCCGATCACCGGGTGGGTATGATCGGCCTTGAAGCCGGCCGCCTTGACGACTTCGGCCGGCGCGGTTTCGGGGACGCGGAGGATGTCGACCTCCGCACCCGCCGAATGCGCGCCTTCGGCGACGGCGTCGGCCATTTGCGACAGGTGGCCATAGGAGGAGTAATAGAGAACGAGGACTTTGGTCATGGGTGAATGCTCCATAGGTCCGTTCGCTTCGAGCGTGTCGAGATGCGTTTCTCGACTTCGCTCGAAACGAACGGGATTGGGGAATCAGCTTGCGTCGACCAGCACGATTTCCGCATTTTCCTTGGCGGTGATCGTCACGGTCTGGCCGCCCGAGAGCGCCGCGCCGTCGCGGGCCTTGAACGGCACACCATCGATCTCGATCGCACCGGTGGCGGGGACGAGATAGGCGTGGCGGCCCTCGCCGACGCTGTGGGTCAGGCTCTCGCCCGCCTTCAGCGTCGCGCCGAGCACGCGGGCGTCGGCGCGGATCGGCAGCGCGTCGCCATCCTCGGCGAACCCGCTCGCCAGCACGGCGAACTGGCCGGCCCGCGCATCCTTGGGAAAGGGTTTCATCCCCCAGCTCGGCGCGCCGCCTGACGAACGCGGCTCGATCCAGATCTGGAACAGGGTCGTGGTCTCGGGCTCAAGATTATATTCGGCGTGGCGAACGCCCGTGCCGGCGCTCATCACCTGCACGTCGCCCGCTTCGGTGCGACCCTGATTGCCCATCGAATCCTGATGGGTGATCGCGCCTTTGCGGACATAGGTGATGATCTCCATGTCGCGGTGCGGGTGCGGCGGGAAGCCGCTGTTCGCGCCGATCTCGTCATCATTCCACACGCGGATCGCGCCCCAGCCCATACGGGCGGGATCGTGATAATTGGCGAAGGAGAAGTGGTGGCGGGCGTTCAGCCAGCCGTGATCGGCATGGCCCAGGCTTTCGAATTCACGTTTGTCGATCATGGCGACCTCCATTGCTCAAGGCCAAGATAGGCGGCATGATTGGTGCGTAAATAGAAACAGGCGAAACGGATCGTTTCATGAAACTGCCCGACCTCGAAGCCTGGGCGATCTTCGCCTGCGTCAACGAACACCGCTCGTTCACGGCTGCGGCAAATGCGCTCGGCACGTCCAAGGCGACGGTGTCCAAAGCCATATCGCGACTGGAAGCGCATCTGGGCGCCGCCTTGTTCCATCGCACCTCGCGCCAACTGACGCTGACCCAGGCCGGGGCCCAGCTCGCGCCGCGGGCCGCCGCGATCCTGGCGGAGGCGATCGGCGCCGAGGAGGCGGCGCGCGACGAGGCGAGCGCGCCTTCGGGCCTGGTCCGCATCGCCGCGCCGATGAGCTTCGGCCTGAAGCATCTCGGCCCTGCGCTGGCGGACTTCATGGCGGCGCATCCGGGCATCACGCTCGACGTCCACCTGTCCGACGAGCGGGTCGACATCATCGCCGGCGGGTTCGACATCGCCATCCGCATCGCCGCGATGCCCGACAGCTCGCTGCGCGCCCGGCGGATCGGCGGGGTCACGGGTCATATCGTCGCGGCGCCGACCTATCTGGATCAGCACGGCCGCCCGCAGCACCCCGCCGACCTCGCCGATCATGCCTTCTTCAGCTACGCCAATGCGCCCAATGGCGGGACGCTCGAGTTCACCCGCGCGGGCGGCGAGAAGGCCACGATCCGCCCGACCGGCCCGTTCCGCGCCAATAGCGGCGACCTGTTCCTGCCGCTGCTGCGCGCCGGGCTGGGCATCGCCATGCTGCCCGATTTCATCGTCGACGACGATCTGGCCGCCGGCACGCTGGAGCGCGTGCTGCCCGGCTGGGCGACGATGAGCGCGGCGGGGCTCCACATCGTCAGCCCGCCCAGCGATCCGCGGCCCCGCCGCGTGACCCTGCTGATCGACTTCCTCGCCGAACGGCTGAAGCGCCTGTGCGGGACGCGGTGACGGCCGGCGCGACTCGGCCTGCAACCTGCCCTAAGACAAAATTAACCTTTTGCGTTCAGAGGTCATTTGGTTAATGACTTGCGTCAAGCGCGCCGAGGGAGCGCGCGTACGAAACTGGGGGTTGCTCATGCGCGTGCTGCTGATCGAGGACGAGCCGACCACGGCCAAGGCGATCGAGCTGATGCTCTCGACCGAAGGCTTCAACGTCTACAACACCGATCTGGGCGAGGAAGGCCTCGATCTGGGTAAGCTTTATGATTACGACATCATCCTGCTCGACCTGAACCTGCCGGACATGCACGGTTACGACGTGTTGAAGCGCCTGCGCGTCGCGAAAGTGCAGACCCCGGTGCTGATCCTCTCGGGCAATTCGGAGATGGATTCGAAGGTGCGCAGCTTCGGCTTCGGCGCCGACGACTATGTCACCAAGCCGTTCCACCGCGAGGAGCTGGTGGCGCGCATCCACGCCGTCGTCCGCCGTTCCAAAGGTCATTCGCAGTCGGTCATCCGCACCGGCAAGCTGGCGGTCAACCTTGACGCCAAGACCGTCGAGGTCGACGGCGCGCGGGTCCACCTGACCGGCAAGGAATATGCGATGCTGGAGCTGCTTTCGCTCCGCAAGGGCACCACGCTGACCAAGGAGATGTTCCTGAACCATCTCTACGGCGGGATGGACGAGCCCGAATTGAAGATCATCGACGTGTTCATCTGCAAGCTCCGCAAGAAGCTGTCGAGCGCGTGCGACGGCGAGAACTACATCGAGACCGTATGGGGCCGCGGCTATGTGCTGCGCGAGCCCGAAGAGGCGCAGACCGCCGCGGTCGCCTGACCGAAACTTCCCTGGGGGCGCGAAGAGGGCCGCGGTTCCGACAAGGAGCCGCGGCCTTTTTCATACCTCCCCGGCACGGGGAGGGGGACCATGCGCAGCAGGGTGGAGGGGGAGCGCCACGGGCGATGCGCTTGCGGCCAGCCCCCTCCACCACGCCGCTTCGCGTCGCGGTCCCCCTCCCCGTTCCGGGGAGGTATTTCAGCTCACCGCTTGAACATCCGTTTGCCGCCGACCCAGGTCTCGTTGGGCCGCATCGCGCGGAGCTCGCCGGGTGACGCCAGCAGCGGATCGTTCGCCAGCAAGAGGAAGTCCGCCTGCATGCCCGGCGCCAACCGGCCGACCTTGGTCTCGGCGAAGCTGGCATAGGCCGCATCGATCGTGAACGCCTTGAGCGCCTGCTCGCGCGTCACCGCCTGCTGCGGATACCAGCCGCCGGGCGGCTGTCCCTGAGCGTCGACGCGGCTGATCGCCACCGCCCAGCCGACGAAGGGATTGGGGTTTTCGACCGGATAGTCCGATCCGAACGCCAGCCGTCCGCCGCCGTCGAGCACGCTGCGCCAGGCATAGGCACCGACCAGCCGATTGGGCCCGAGCCGCGCCTCGGCCATGCGCCAGTCGCTCGTCTGGTGGACCGGCTGCATCGAGGCGATCGTCCCCGCGCGCGCCAGCCGGGGAATGTCCACGGGATCGACGATCTGGGCATGCTCGATGCGCCATCTGAGATCGCCTTTGTAGGTCTGCGACAGCTCGTCGATCGCGTCCAGCGCCTGGCTGTTGGCGCGGTCGCCGATGGCGTGGATCGCAACCTGGAACTTGTCCATCGCCGCGCGGCTCATCTGGTTCTGCAGCTGGTCGTCGGTGAGGAAGCCGAGCCCGGTTTCCTTGGGCGCATCGGCATAGGGCGCCTTGAGCCAGGCCCCGCGCGAGCCGAGCGCGCCGTCGGCGTAGAGCTTGACCCCGCCCATGCGCAGCCGATCGCCATAGAGCCAGCGCGTCGGGCCGTTGCCGGCGATGGTGGTCAGCGTGTCGAGGCTGTCGGCATAGCTGAAGATGCGGATGCGCAAGCCCCCGGCATCGCCCAGCCGGCGGATCGCCGCCCAATCCTGCGGGCTGGTGCCCATATCGGCGGTGGCGGTGACGCCGCTCGACAGCAGGATGTCCTGCGCCTTGACCAGCGCCGCGTCGCGCTCGCGCGGGAGCGGTTGGGGCACCGCCTTCTGGACGAGCTGCATCGCGGCATCGACGAACACGCCGCCGGGCGCGCCGGCGGCGGTCTTCTCGATCCGCCCGCCCGCGGGCGAGACCGACTTGGCCGTCACCCCCGCCGCGCGCAGCGCAGCGCTGTTGGCCCAGCCGGCATGGCCGTCGACGCGCTCAAGCCAGACCGGGCGGTCGGGCACGACCGCATCGATATCGGCGGCGGTGGGGAAACGGCCGAGCCCCCATGCCTCCTGGTTCCAGCCGCGCCCGACGATCCAGCTGCCCGACGGGTTGGCGTCGGCCCAGGCCTTGATCGCCGCCTGCGCCTCTGCGAGCGATTTCGTGCCGGAGAGATCGAGGCTGGTCGCCTGGAAGCCGAGGCCGAGGACATGGCCGTGCGCGTCGATCAGGCCGGGGATCAGCGTCTGCCCCCTGCCGTCCTCGCGCCAGTCGAGCTCCTTGGGCCGCTTGTCGCGCCGGTCGAGCAGCGCCTTCACCTTGCCGTCATCGCCGATGACGAGGCCGGTGAAGCGCTGGACGCGGCCCTGTTCGTCCAGCGTGATGCCGTTGACGTTGTCGATCAGGCCATCGGCAAGCGC
Organism: Sphingomonas gilva; assembly: GCF_003515075.1. Lineage (GTDB taxonomy): Bacteria > Pseudomonadota > Alphaproteobacteria > Sphingomonadales > Sphingomonadaceae > Sphingomonas > Sphingomonas gilva. Next base: position 729,421 of record NZ_QWLV01000001.1, on the reverse strand, counting down.
GGGAGTGGCGAGGAGGAGGGCCAAGATCGTCGCCCCTGCGAAGGCAGGGGCCGCTGGGTTTGTGGCAAATCGACTGCGGCGCGTGCGGCCAGCGGCCCCCGCCTTCGCGGGGGCGACGGTTGAAAAGATGCTCACTTGGGCAGCCTCCGCACCAGCGCGCTCGTATCCTGGCGGCTTCCGCCCATATTCTGCACCTCTTTGTAGAATTGATCGACCTGCGCGGTCATCGGCAGCGCCGCGCCGTTGCGATTGGCCTCGTCGAGCGCCAGCCCCAGGTCCTTGCGCATCCAGTCGACGGCGAAGCCGAAATCGAAGCGGTCCTCGCTCATCGAATGCCAGCGGTTGACCATCTGCCAGCTTTGCGCCGCGCCGCCCGAGATCGCCTCGAACACCTTGGCGAGATCGAGCTCGCTGGCCTGGGCGAAGCGCAGCGCCTCGGACAGACCTTGCAGCACCCCGGCGATGGCGATCTGGTTGACCATCTTGGTCGTCTGCCCCGCGCCCGGCCCGCCGACATGAACCATCCGCGCGGCATAGGCGCGCATCAGCGGCTCGGCCGCGGCGAACGCCGCCTCGCTTCCGCCGCACATGATCGAAAGCGCGCCGTTTTCCGCGCCCGCCTGCCCGCCCGAGACCGGCGCGTCGAGCGCCAGCACGCCCTTCGCCTCGGCCGCCTCGGCGATCCGCCGGGCGATGTCGGCCGAGACGGTGGTGTGATCGACGAACAGCGATCCGGCGCGCATCGCCTCCAGTGCGCCCTCCGTGCTGAGCATCACGCCGGCGAGATCATGATCGTTGCCGACGCAGGCGAACACCGCATCCGCCCCTTCCGCCGCCTCTCCCGGCGTCGCGCAGACGCGCCCGCCATGCGCCGCCACCCAGGCATCCGCCCTGGCCCGCGTCCGATTGAACACCGCGAGCTCATGCCCCGCCGCCGCCAGATGCCGCGCCATGGGGCCGCCCATCACGCCGAGACCAATGAATGCCAGTTTCGCCATGACCCCTGCGCATAAGGCGTGTTCCCCCCGCACGCCAGATGGTCTAGGCGTCCGCCCTTATGGCCACGCTCGCGAAACCCTCCCCCGCCCTTCCCGTCACCATCGACGACGTCCGCGCGGCGGCGATGCGGATCGAGGGCGCGCTGGTGAAGACGCCGACGCTCTACAGCCGCACCTTGAGCCAGCTGACCGGCGCCGAGGTGTATCTGAAGTTCGAGAACCTCCAGTTCACCGCCGCCTACAAGGAGCGCGGCGCGCTCAACACGCTGCTGCAGCTTTCGGACGAGGCCAAGGCCAAGGGCGTGATCGCTGCCTCGGCGGGCAACCATGCGCAGGGCCTGGCCTATCACGGCGCGCGGCTGGGCGTGCCGGTGACCATCGTGATGCCCAGGCACACGCCGACGATCAAGGTCATGCAGACGCAGAGCCACGGCGCGACGGTGGTGCTGGAGGGCGAGACGTTCGACGCCGCCTATGCGCATGCGCGCACGCTGGAGGCCGAACGCGGCTACACCTTCGTCCATCCGTTCGACGATCCGATGATCATCGCCGGGCAAGGCACCACCGCGCTCGAGATGTTCGAGGCGGAGCCAAGGCTCGATACGCTGGTGATCCCGATCGGCGGCGGCGGGCTGATCTCCGGCTGCGCGATCGTCGCGCGCGCGCAGGACCACGACGTCGAGGTCGTCGGCGTCGAGGCCGAGCTGTTCCCTTCGATGTACAACCGCGTCAACGGCACGCAGTATCCGTGCGAGGGCGACACGCTGGCCGAGGGCATCGCGGTCAAGGAGCCGGGCGGGATCACCGCGCAGATCGTCGAGGCGCTGGTCGACGACATCCAGCTCGTCTCCGAACGCCGGCTGGAGGAGGCGGTCAGCCTGCTGCTCCAGATCGAAAAGACCGTGGTCGAAGGCGCCGGCGCGGCGGGTCTCGCCGCACTGCTCCAGCACCCGGAGCGCTTCGCCGGCAAGACCTGCGGCATCATCCTGTGCGGCGGCAATATCGACACGCACCTGCTCGCCAACGTGCTGCTGCGCGACCTGGCGCGCTCAGGAAGGCTCGCCCGCCTGCGCATCCGCCTGAAGGACCGCCCCGGCGCGCTCTACAATGTCGCGCGCATCTTCGACGCGCAGCAGGTCAACATCATCGAGGTCTATCACCAGCGCGTGTTCACCACGCTGCCGGCGAAGGGCCTGGTGACCGACATCGAATGCGAAACCCGCGACCGCGCCCATCTCGACCGCCTGATCGCCGCGCTGAAGGCGGAGGGCTATGAGGTGGCGCCGGTGGAGCTGGCCTGAGGCCGCGGCATGGCGGCGAGCTGGAAAATCAGAATCGCCGCCATGTTCGCCACAACCCTCGCGGTCGCCGCGCTCGCGCTCGGCGCGCGCTGCATGTCGCTGACCTTGCCGCGCTGTTCGGTCGACACGCTGTGGAACGGCGGGCCGGCGCTCGACGTCCCCTATGCCCAGACCCGGCCGGAGGTGATCGCGAAGATGCTGGCCATGGCGGGGGTCGGGCGTGACGATTACGTGCTCGACCTCGGCACCGGCGATGGCCGCATCCTCATCGCCGCCGCGCGCGACCGCGGCGCGCGCGGCCTGGGAGTCGACATCGATCCGGTGCTCATCGATCAGGCGCGGGCCGACGCCCGGGCGACGGGGGTCGGCGACCGCGTCGCGTTCCGCACCCAGGATCTGTTCGAAACGCCGTTGGCGGATGCCGATGTGGTGACCATGTTCCTCCTGCCCGAGGTCAATCTGCGCCTCCGCCCGCGGCTGCTGGCGGAGTTGGAGCCGGGCGCGCGCATCGTCAGCCATGTGTTCGACATGGGTGACTGGCGGCCCGACGCGACCGGCCGCGCCGGCGGCGCACGGGTGCATGGCTGGATCGTCCCGGCGCGCATCGCCGGCCGCTGGCGTTTGCGCGAAGCCAGCGGGCGAACCGCCGAGTTGCGGCTCACCCAGCAGTTCCAGGAGGTGGCAGGCAGCGTGATTGTGGGCGAGGCCGCGCGTCCGATCGGACAGGTGGAGCTGACTGGGGGCCGCTTCCGTTTCACGGCCGACACAGGCGCCGGGCCGAGGCCCTATCAGGGCGTCGTGCGGGGCGATGCGATCAAGGGCACGGCGCCAGATTCTTCGGGCGTGGAGCGCAGTTGGCAAGCGACGAGGATCGAATGACGCCACCCGCTTGTGCGTAAGCTGTGGACCGATTTCCGTCCGTCTCGTGTTAACCTTCTTTGATGGTAAAGTGGCTTGCCCCGCGAGTCGGGGTGCGTCAAACCTTACCAGATCGAGTCATCAATTCGTAAACCCCGGCCTTTGCCGGGGCAGGCACAAGTCAGGGGCTGTCCGCGGTGAGCGCACCATTTCGCTTCCCCCGTTTCTTCGTCACCAGCCCCAATCCGTGCCCCTATCTGCCCGGAAAGCAGGAGCGCAAGGTCTTCACCGACCTTGCCGGACCGCACGCGCCCGAATTGAACGACGCGCTCGGCCGGATCGGTTTCCGCCGGTCGCAGTCGGTCGCCTACCGGCCGAGCTGCGCGGGCTGCGCCGCGTGCGTTTCGGTGCGCGTGGTCGCCGAGCGCTGGTCACCCAACAATACCCAGCGCAAGCTGCTTCGTCGCAACGAGGACATCACCGTCACCGCCTGCCGCCCCTGGGCGACGCAGGAGCAGTTCGACCTGCTGCGCGAATATCTCAGGCACCGTCATCCCGGCGGCGGCATGGCCAATATGGACGAGCATGACTATGCCGACATGGTCGAGCATTCGCCGGTCAACAGCTATGTCGTCGAATATCGCGAGCCCGATGTCGGCGGCCGGCCCGGCAAGCTGGTCGGCGCCTGCCTGACCGATCGCCAGGCCGACGGGCTTTCGATGATCTACAGCTTCTTCGACGCCGGGCCGGACGCGCGGCCCGGCCTCGGCAACCTGATCATCATGGACCACATCCTGCGCGCGCGCGCGGCGGGCGTCCCTTACGTCTATCTCGGCTATTGGGTGAAGGGATCGCCGCGGATGGCCTACAAGACACGCTATCGCCCCATGGAGGTGCTGGGTCCAATGGGCTGGAGCGCGTTCATGCCCGAACTGGAGGACAGCACCGTCGCGACGTCGGCACGGCCGATGCGGACATTGGAGCGCGAGCTGGCTTAAGCTTCACTGTTTCGGATGACTGGGTCCCTCGCCATCAAGATCCGGGGGAACTCGCCCCGCCCGCCCCATCCATGAACGGGGGCGGCGTGAGGCCGCGCAGGTCTTCCTCCAATCTTGCCGACCAGTCGCGCGACAGCTGCGCGAAATAGGCGTCGTCGGGCTCGATCCGCCGTTCGACGATCGGCCGTTCGCGGTCGGCGGGGATGACGATCAGGTCGAGCGGCATGCCGACCGAGAGGTTCGAGCGCATCGTCGCATCGAACGAGATCAGCCCCAGCTTGACGCCCTCGCCCAGGCTGATGCCCCAGTGCATCGCGCGGTCGAGCATCGGCTTGCCGTATTTGCGCTCGCCGATCTGGAAGAAGGGCGTGTCCGCGCCGCATTCTATGAAGTTGCCCTCGCCATAGACGAGATAGAGCGACAGCGGCCCGTCGGCGATGCGCCCGCCCAACAGCATCGAAGCGTTGGGATTGATCTCCGTGCCCTTGAAATGGAGGCCGATCGCGGTGCGCGCCGCCGCCACCGCCTCGCCGACGAGCTGCGCCGCCTGGAACATCGTCTGGACGGTCTTGAGCGTGCGCCTGGGCGCTTCGGCCTCGAGCGGCGGCAGGCCCTCCTGCAGCATCGACAGCATCGACTGGGTGATCGACAGGTTGCCGGCCGAGGCGATCACCATCAGCCGGCTATCGTCCTTCTCCATGACGTGAAGTTTGCGGAACGCGGAGATGCTGTCGATCCCCGCATTGGTCCTGGTGTCCGCGATCATGATGAGGCCGCCATCGGGCTTGAGGCCGATACAATAGGTCATTGCTCACCGCCGTTCATGCGCTCCACCTGGACATCCACGTCGAGCCATTCGCGCCCGGCGCCGAGGCGCGATCCCGCCACCGGAGCGGCCTGCGCCGCATCGAGCCCGCACGCCACGCGGACATAGGTCTGGTCGATCGGCCGCGCAAAGCTGGGATCGAAGCCGATCCACCCCTCGCCCTCAACATGCGCCTCCGCCCAGCCGTGCGTGGTCGGGCGCTCGGCCTCACGCTCGCAGGTCAGGCAGTGGCCCGAGACGTAGCGCGCCGGGAGGCCGAGGCTGCGCGCGGCGGCGACGAACATCTGCGCCATGTCGCGCGGGGTGGCGGTTTCGCGGGCGAAGGCCTCCGCCGCGGTGAGGCCGTGGTCGGGGCGGGCATGGCTGAGCGCGAAGCGCTTTGCGAAGGCGGTATTCAGGCTCTCCAGTTGCGCGCGCGGAGCGCCTCGTGCAGCCGCCGCGAACGCGGCGATCGCCGCATCAGCGCGGGTGAGATCGGTCGAGCGGGCGAACAGCGCCGGCGGCAGCGGTTCGAGCGTGCCCTTGACGACGCCGTCCACCTCGCCGGTCAGCACCTCGCCGGCGACGGCGATCTCGATGCCGGTGATCGGCCCGTCGATGTAGAGCATCGTCGTGCGGTTGCCGAAGCCGTCGCGCCCTTCGCGCAGCCGGGCGTCGCAATCGACGTCGATTCGCCACGACACGATGGTCTGGTCGTCGGTGTCGGACGGGGTCAGCCGCAGCAGCTGGACGATCCGCGCCTGGGGCTGCGAGAAACGATAGCGCGTCAGGTGATCGATCGAGAGGCGCATCAGTGCGTGAACCGGAACTGGCGCGCGATCGCCGCGTCGAGCAGCGCATTCTCGTCGATGAACGCCTGCAGATACTGGTGCAGCCCGGACTTGATGACCTCGCTCGAGCGGGTCTTGGCCATACGCGCCTGGCGCATCCGCGCCATCCGGTCGGCCTCGCCCTGCAGGCCTGTGCGCTTGCCGAGCGCGGAGAGGATCTCGACCGCCTCCTCGGTCGTCGCGGCGAGCGAGCGCGGCAGCTCGGCGCGCGCGAGCAGCAGGTCGATCACGTCGCCGGGACGCAGCCCCTCGCTGTAGAGCCAGCGATAGGCGGTGACGGCGGACACCGTCTGCAGGATCGTCGTCCACTGGTCGCGATCGATCGCGCCGCCGACCCTTTCGCCCTCCGGCAGCAGCAGGTGGTATTTGACGTCGATCAGCCGCGCGGTGTTGTCGGCGCGCTCGATCGCCTGGCCCAAGCGGATGAACCAGCTTGCCTGGTTGCGCATCATCCGGTGGATCGCGCCCTCGAACCCGCGCGTCTCCGCCTTGACCGCCTCGACCAGGTTGAGCGTCGCGGCGGCGCCGCCGGGGCTGGCGCGATTGTTGAAGATCAGCCAGGCGCGATTGATCGAGGTCCACGCCTCGCGGGTGAGCGCGGTGCGCACCGCGCGGGCATTGTCGCGCGCGCGATCGAGGCAGCGCACGATCGAGCCGGGGTTGGTCGCATCGAGCGTGAGGAAGCGCGCGACGAACTGCTGGCTGAGCCGCTCGCCGGTGGCGGCGAACGCCTCTTCGCTGTCGGTCACGGTCAGCGCGCTGGCCCAGGCGGCCTCTCCCGCCGGGCGCGCCGACAGCGCGTCGAGCCGCACCGTCGCCTCGACCAGCCGGGCGACGAAATCCGCGCGCTCTATGTAGCGGCCGAGCCAGTAGAGCGACCATGCGGTGCGCGAGAGCATCTAGGTCCTCCCCGAGCTTGCCTGGGGAGGGGGATCGCCCGAAGGGTGGCGGAGGGGGCATGCGGCGAGAGCGGAGTTCGGGGCTTGCCCCCTCCACCAGCCTGCGGCCGGTCCCCCTCCCCCGCTTCGCGAGGGAGGATTGGGAAGGCCACTCACGCCCGCACCTCCGGCTCATCGCCCAGCAGCACGAAGCTGTCCTTGGTCCCGCCGCCCTGGCTCGAATTGACCACCAGCGATCCCTCGCGCAGCGCCACCCGCGTCAGTCCGCCGGGGACGACCTGGACGCCGCTCGCGCCGGTCAGCACGAAGGGGCGGAAATCGACATGGCGCGGGACCACGCCCTTGTCACCGAGCGTCGGCACGGTCGAGAGCGCGAGCGTCGGCTGGGCGATGTAGCGGTGCGGCTCGGCGACGAGCGCGGCGCGGAAATTCGCGATCTCCTCATCGCTCGCAGTCGGGCCGACCAGCATGCCGTAGCCGCCCGATCCATCGACCAGCTTCACCACCAGCTCGTCCAGGTGATCGAGCACATATTCGAGCGCATCGGGCTCGCGGCAGCGCCAGGTCCGGACGATCGGCAGCTTGGCCTCCTCGCCCGAATAGAAGCGCACGATCTCCGGCATGTAGCTGTAGATCGCCTTGTCGTCGGCGATGCCGGTGCCGGGCGCGTTGATGATGGTGACGTTGCCCGCGGCATAGGCGGCGATCAGCCCCGGCACGCCGAGCATCGAATCCGGGCGGAACACCAGGGGATCGAGGAAGTCGTCATCGACCCGGCGATAGATCACGTCGACCTTCACCCGGCCGGCGATGGTGCGCATCCAGACGACATCGTCGTCCACCACCAGATCGGCCGCCTCGACCAGCTCGACGCCCAGATTGTCGGCGAGGAAGCTGTGCTCGTAATAGGCCGAGTTGTAGTGCCCCGGCGTCAGCACCACGCAATTGGGGCTGCTGCCCGCGCCCGGCGGCGCGACCGACTTCATCGTCTGGAGCAGCATATCGGTATAGCCGTCGACCGGCGCGACGCGGAACGACCGGAACAGCTCCGGACAGAGCCGGATCATCGCCTCGCGGTTTTCGAGCATGTAGCTGACGCCCGACGGCGTGCGGGCATTGTCCTCCAGCACCCAGAACTGGTCCGGCCCGGTGCGGACCAGGTCGATACCGCAGATATGCGCCCAGACGTGATGCGGCGGCTTCATCCCCGCGATCTCCGGGCGGAACTGCGGGTTGCCGAAGACCAGATCGGGCGGCAGCACGCCTTCCCTGACGATCCGCGCCTCGCCGTAGACATCGTCCAGGAACGCGTTGATCGCCTCGACCCGCTGGACCAGCCCCTCGGACAGCCGCGCCCATTCATCGGCGAGGAACACGCGCGGGACGATGTCGAAGGGGATGATCCGCTCGGCGGCGTCGGCGTCGCCATAGACCGCGAAAGTGATGCCGAGCTGGCGAAAGGCCGCTTCCGCCGCATGCTGGCGACGCGAAAGCTCGCTCGCCGGGGTCGCTTCGATCCACCGCGCCAGCTCGGCGAGTTCCTTGCGGGGACGGCGGCGGCCGCCCGTGCCCCAGATCTCATCGAACGCGCGTCGTTTCCCCATCGTAACGTCAAACCCCCACAGGCCGCGTGGTTCCATGCTGCATCGCCTTGCTGCGATGCACAAGCGATGTCGGCAAAGTGCGGCAGATAAAGGCGAATGTCGCATTTCGCCTATGCGGCGGCCCACTTCTGCCGTTACGCACGCGCCCCAACGAACGGGTCGCGCCGAACGCAAAAACTTGTCGTGGGGGGAAATCGATGACAAGCACCCGTTTCTCGCCGGCCCTGATGCTGGGCCTTGGCGCACTCGTCCTGCCTGCCGCCGCGCAGGCGCAGACCGCCGGCGATGTCGGCCCATATGGCACGCTCAAGCTCGGCGCCGAGGCGGTCGAGGATTTCGACCTCACCGCCTTCGCTCCGGCCGGCACCTTCTTCTTCGGCGAGGGATCGACCGGCGAATGCGGCGAGGGGGGCTGCCAGAGCGAGGCCGCCGTCACCATCCCCTCCGGATCGGACACCATCTCGGGCAGCATCCAGACCGACACCGGCTTCGCGGTTGCGGGGGCGCTGGGCTATGATTTCGGCATGTTGCGCGCCGAGGTCGAGGGCTCCTGGTCCGAGGCGGATATTTCGGGAATCGCGATCACCGGCGCGAGCGCGGGCGGCGAGGAGATCGACATCGACGATTTCGATCTGGAGGACGCCTGCGACGGCGATCCCGATTGCGTTGGCTTCTTCGGACCAGGCGGGTTCGGCGACGCCAAGGTGCGCCAGCTCGGCGCGATGGCCAATGTCTGGCTTGATATCCCGCTGGGCGGCGTCGAGCCCTATGTCGGCGGCGGCGTGGGCGTGGTCGACCTGAAGGTGACCGAAAGCGGCGCTGACAGCGAGACGCTGTTCGCCTGGCAGCTGGGCGCGGGCGTCGCCGTGCCCGTCGGCGACAAGATGAAGATCACGGTCGATTATCGCCACCGCGAGACCGACCGGCCCGACTTCGGATCGACCAGCAGCGAGGGCATCGCCGCCGAACGGATCAAGTCCGACGCGGCTTTCCTGGGTCTGCGCTTCTACTTCTGATCCACGCGGGGGCGGGATGCGTCCCGGAGGGGCTGGGGGGCCTCTCCGGGGCGCACTTCTCCACCCACGCCATCCGTCATCGGTGGAGCGCAATCCCCCTCCCTGCTTGCAGGGGGGGGCCAGGGGTGGGTGCACGCGTCTGCGTGCCCAAAGACTCGTCTGCGCCAGGACCAAGCGCTGATTCGGGATATCGAGTCCCGATCAGCGCCTTACCCACCCCTTATCCCCTCACTTTTTGGGGAGGGGGAGGAGCGGCGGTCGAGAGCTACGACGCGTATTTCACCGAGCAGCCATAGGGGCGGCTTTCCGCCACCGAGACGGGCTTCCCGGCCTTCATCTCGGCGAGCGCCGCCAGCACATGGTTGCGCGCGGCGGCGATGTCGGCGGCGTCGGCGGTCGGCTTGTCGTCGATCCCACCCTGATAGACCAGCACGCCTTCGGGGTTGATGACGTACATGTGCGGCGTGGTCTTGGCGTCATAGCCCTTGCCGACGATTCCTTCGGGATCGAGCAGATAGTTGCTCGCCTTGGAGCCCGAGGATTGCATGAAGGCGCGCGTCTGCTCGAGCGTCATGTGACCCTGGTTGCCCGGCGCGCCCGAGTTGATCGTCAGCCACACCGCGCCCTGGCCGACCGCCGCGCCTTGCGTCTTCTGCATGTTGCCGCTGTTGTAATGCTTCTGCACGAAGGGGCAGCCGCCATTGTGCCATTCGAGCACGACGGTCTTGCCCTTGAATTGGGAGAGCTGAACGGTCTTGCCGTTCATGTCGGTCAGCTTGAAGTCGCGCGCGGGCTGGCCCGTCACCTGCTGCGCCACGAGCGGCGCCGCGATCGCGATCGCGGCGGCGGCGAACACTCCCATCGTCATACGCATCATGTCTCTCCTTGATGAACCAGCGCGGTCAGCATGCCGGGTGTCAGGACCTGGGGCAAGATTTGCGGGACGGCGGCGCCCGGCGCGTAATAGAGATAGAGCGGCACGCCCGATCGGCCATGCGATTCGAGGAAGCGGCCGAGCGCGGGATCGCCATTGGTCCAGTCCCCCACCAGCACCTGCACCCCGCCCGCCTCGAACGCGTCGGCGACCGACGCGGTTTCGATCGCCGCCTTCTCATTGACCTTGCAGGTCAGGCACCAATCGGCGGTGAAATAAGCGAAAACCGGTTTGCCTTCGGCGCGCAGCGCGGCGAGGCGGGTTTCGCTGAATGCCTCCCCGGTGACATTTGCGCTCTCCGCCCCGGCAGGCGCGCGCGTGGTCAGCACGGTCGCACCGACAGCGAGCAGCAGCGCGGGCAGCACCGGCAACCACGCCCGGCCACTGCCGCGCATCTGCAGCCGCCCCGTCCACCACAAGGCAAGCACCAGCACGAGCGCGGCGGCGACGCCCAGCGTCATCCCGTCCACCCCCGCCTGCCGCCCCAGCACCCAGGCGAGCGCCAGCGCGGTGAGGAACATCGGCACGGCGAGGACGCGCCGCAGCCGCTCCATCCACGGCCCCGGTCTGGGCAGGCGGCGGCGCAGCGCGGGGACGAAGCCGATTGCGAGGAAGGGCAGCGCGATGCCGAGGCCCAGCCCGGCGAACACGCCGATCGCGGCAGCAGGCGGCAGGACCAGCGCCGCGCCCAGCGCCGCGCCCATGAACGGCCCGGTGCACGGCGTCGCGACGAAGGCGGCGAGCGCGCCCGTCAGGAACGCTCCGCCCTTTCCGCTCGCGGCAAGCCGGTTTACCGCGCCCGATCCGCTCAGCTCGAACAGCCCGGCTAGGTTGAAGGCGATCGCGGTGACGAGCAGCAGCAGCGCGAGGATCACGCGCGGGTCCTGCAGCTGGAACGCCCAGCCGACCGTCGCCCCGCCCGCGCGCAAGGCGAGCAGCAATCCGCCCAGCGCGACGCACACCGCGATCACGCCCGCGCCATAGGCCAGCGCCTCGCCACGCGCGGCGCGCTCGGACACGCCCGACCTGGCGAGGCTCAGCGCCTTGAGGCTGAGGATCGGGAAGACGCAGGGCATGATGTTGAGGATCAGCCCGCCCAGCACCGCCCCGCCCAGCGCGAGCAGGATGGTCGGGAGGCTGGCGCCGCCCCCGCCGGATGCGGCGGCCGCCACCTCGCCCGGCGTCGCGGTGAAGGAAAGCCCGCGATCGGGGCCGAGCGCCAGCACGCCGTCGAGCGACCTGAGCGCGCTCGCGCCGCCGCCCGCCTTGGTCGAGACGATCAGCGCCTCGTCCTCGCGGGTCACGCTTTGCGGCGCGCTGTGATCCAGCGCGCGCTCGGTCACGGGGAAGACATAGGGATCGGCGACGGACGCTTCGGCGGGCAGCGGTATGGCGATGCGCAGCGTGTCGCCCGCCACGGCGAAGGTCGCCGGCGAGCCGAGCGGGCGCGGCAGCTTCGCCCGCCAGCCGTCGAAACGCGCACGGATCGCCGGGTCGATCGCGCCGTCGCCCACGGTCAGCCGCGCCTCGACCGTCGCGCTTTCGGGCACGCACACCTCTTCGGTGCAGACGAGGTAATCGATCCTGGCGGAGACGGGGAGCGCGGTCCCGGCCGCCAGCCCCGCCGGCACCGAGAGCGGCGCGAGCATCGCATACTCGCCCTCGAACACATAGTTCATGATGCCGGCGATCATCAGCCGGTGGGGCACCGGATAACGGATCTCGCCCACCGTCGCTCCGGCCGGCAGCGTCCAGGCGAAGCGATCGGGCACGCCCGCGTCGCCGGGATTGATCCAGTAGCCGTGCCAGCCCGGGTCGGGCCGCGCGCGCACCGCCAGCATCACGGTGGAGCCCGGCACGGGCGCGGCGCTCTCGGCGACCAGCTCCAGCGCCAGATGCGGCCCCGGCGTGATCTGCGCGGACACGGCGCCGGCCGCGAACAGCGCCAGCCAGGCCGTCAGAAGGAAACGCAGAACCGCCACGGGGCGCACCCTAAAGTTGCCGCTCTGAACGAGCAATGGCCGGGATCGATTGGTGCTTAACGCTGCGTGCCTGAAACACGCAAATTCCTCCGTCACCCCGGACTTGTTCCGGGTCCATCGTGCCGCGAGAGTGGCGTTCACGCCTCTTGCTTTTGCCCAGCCGCCTGATGGGCCCCGGAACAAGTCCGGGGTGACGCCAGAAGGAGACATGCAACCCACAGCCCGCCAAATTTCGATCTGCCTCTAGTGGTAAGACCCCGTCTTCAGGCAGGTCTGCCACTTGCGGTATTCGCGCATCTTGCAGGTGCTGTCGCTGCACAGTGACGAGGACGAATAGTGCCGCGCATTGCACATCTTGCGGCGCGGGTCGACGGTGGCCGAGGATGTGGACGCCGCCGGCTTTCCCGGCGCAGGCTTGACCCGGGTGATCGGCGCCTTGCTCTGCGGCGCGGGCGTGTAGGGCGCGTTCTTCGCGTATTTCCCGCCCGCCTTCAACACCTCGGTCAACAGGGCCGAGCCGCTATAGGCCATGTCGGCCACGGTCGATCCGCTGTTGGTGCGGATATTGGGGTCTGCGCCGTGCTTCAGCAACGCGCGCGCGATCGTCAGATTGTTCTGGTCGGCGGCGAAATGCAGCAGCGTATAGCCCTCGCTGTTCTGCTGATTGATGTCGAACTGCCCGCTTTCAATCAGCGCCAGCGCCTTGGCGTCCTCCTTCCAGCGCACCGCCACCGCCGCATCCTCGAACGGATCGCCCGCGAACACGGCGGTTGCCATGCCCGCGCAGGAGAACGCCACGCAGGCGAGCACCAGTTTCAACGATTTCATGAGCCCCCCAACTCCCCCAAAACGCACGCGAATATCTTTCCCGCGCCCGTGTTCGCCTGTCAATTAAAACGGACGGCGAGATATCGGACCGCCTGCCATCAGAATGAAACGCAAGGCCGCCAACGGCTTCTCCTTGAAGCCGGCCGCGATGCTGAACATAAGGCCGGTCGTCCTCCACCCTCACCGGGAGCCACTCGTGAAACCAGCCCGATCGATCGCCGCCATCGCCCTGCTGGCCGCCGCGCCCGCCTTCGCGCAGGAGGCCGCGCCGGCCCAGCCCAGGCTGATCGTCGCGATCTCGGTCGATCAGTTCTCCGGCGACCTGTTCGCGCAATATCGTTCGTCCTTCACCGGCGGCCTGGCCCGGCTGGCGACCGAGGGCGCGGTGTTTCCCGCAGGCTATCAGGCGCATGCGGCGACCGAGACCTGCCCCGGCCATTCGACCATCCTGACCGGCAGCAACCCGGCGCGCACCGGCATCATCGCCAACAACTGGATCGACCAGGGCGCGGCGCGCGAGGACAAGGTGATCTATTGTTCCGAGGACGAAAGCGTCGCCGGATCGAGCTCCGACAAATACACCGTCTCTCCCGTCCACCTGAAGGTGCCGACGCTCGGCATGCGGATGAAGGCGGCCAATCCCGCCAGCCGCAACGTCGCGGTATCGGGCAAGGATCGCGGCGCGGTGATGATGGCGGGGCGCGACCCGGACCAGATCTGGTGGTGGGGCGGCCAAGGCTTCGTCACCTATCCGGGCAAGAGCTCGGCGGCGGCGGCCGCGGTCAACGCGGCGGTGACGCGCGCGATCGCGACCGCGCGCGCGCCGCTGGAGCTTTCCCCGCGCTGCGCGGCCCTCGCCCGGCCGGTCGCGGTCGGCGGAGGGACGGTCGGCGACGGCCGCTTCGCGCGCGAGGCGGGCGACCGGGGGCGCTTCCGCGCCTCGCCCGAGATGGACGGCGCGACGCTCGCGCTCGCCGCCGGGCTGATCGCCGAGATGCGGCTGGGCCAGGGTTCCGCGCCCGACATGCTGTCGATCAGCCTGTCGGCGACCGACTATGTCGGCCACGGCTACGGCACCGAGGGCAGCGAGATGTGCCTGCAGATGGCCGCGCTCGACCGCAGCCTGGGCGATTTCTTCGCCCGGCTGGACGGCGCGGGAATCGACTATGCCGTAATGCTGACCGCCGATCATGGCGGGCACGACCTGCCCGAACGCGCGCGCGAACAGGCCGCGCCAGACGCGCAGCGCGTCACCGCCGACCTCGCGCCCAAGGCGGTTTCGCAGCGGATCGGCGCGGCGCTGGGCCTGACCGGCGAGCTGGTGTTCGGCGACGGCTCCTTCGGCGACATGTGGGTCAGCCGCAGCCTGTCCGCCGCCGACAAGGCGCGCGTGGTCGCCGAGGCGAAGAAGCAGCTCTCCGCGCACCCCCAGGTGCAGGCGGTGCTGACGCGCGCCGAGATCATGGCGACGCCGATGCCGCGTGGGCCTGCCGACAGCTGGACGCTGCTCGAGCGTGCCCGCGCCTCGTTCGATCCCGAGCGATCGGGGGACTATGTCGTGGCGTTGAAGCCGCGCGTGACCCCGATCGCCAATCCGCGACCCGGCGGCGGCGTCGCGACGCACGGCAGCTTCTGGGACTATGACCGCCGCGTGCCGATCCTGTTCTGGCTGAAGGGCATGACCCCGTTCGAGCAGCCGCTGGCGATCACCACGACCGACATCATGCCGACGCTCGCGGCGCTGATCGGCCTCCCCGTACCGGCGAACGAGATCGACGGGGTGTGCCGCGATCTGGATGCCGGGCCGGGGACGACGTGCCGCTGAGGGGACCAGCCGCAGGCTGGTGGAGGGGGAGCGCCGCGAGCGAAGCGTTTGTGGATGGCCCCCTCCACCACCGCTCTTCGAGCGGCGGTCCCCCTCCCCGTGCCGGGGAGGATTTAGCTCAGCGCGCCTCGAACGGCTTGATCCCCTCGCTCAGCTGGTTGCCGGCGATCTCCAGCCGGTCGCCCGAATAATCGGCCACCCAGCTCGGCGACCTTTTCGCTCCCGGAGCCAGGCTGGCGATATTGTCGCGCACCGTCAGCCCGGCGGAGCTGTTCTGCCGATCCTCCGCCGCGACGACGATGAAGCCGGTCCAGTTCTCCTTGTCCGACCCTTGCACGAAGGTGTTGCGCGCGATCAGCCCGGTCGATCCCGCCGGCAGGTCGATCATGTAGTTGGTGCCCTCGCCCGCGCTGTCGTCGAAGCTCGAATCGGTGACCTCGATCCGCTTGGCGCGCAGCTTGACGTAATGGCCGCCGGTGCCGCGCTCGAAACGGCTGCGGGTGATCTTCACGCTGTCGATATTGCCGATATAGACCGAATGCGCGCAGCTCAGCCCCTGGTCGCAGCGGCCGAGGCCGGAGAACGTCGATCGATCGATGCTGATCGATTGCGGCTGGTCGCCGGCCAGGATGCCCTCCTGGCTGTCGAGGAACATCGCGTTCTTGACCGCGAGCGTGCCGATCTCCAGCCGGATGCCCGCGCCGTTGCCGTCGGGCACGCGCATGTTGCGGAAGACGATGCCGTCGACCACCGCGCTGGTGCCACGAAGCACGAAGGCGGCCTTGCCTTCGCAGGTGCCGCCATCGAAGATCACCTTGCCCGGCACCGCGGCCTGATAGACGATGTTGCCCGCTTGCTGGACGGTGCAGTCGCGATAGGTGCCCGGCGCAATGCGGATCGTCGCGGTGTCGTTATGGACCGCCTCCACCGCTTCGTCGAGCGTGCGGAAGCCCTGCCCTGTCTCGACCACGGTGAACGGTGCGGACGCCGGCTGGGCGAGACCGGGGCCGGCGGCGAGCGCGGCGGCGAGAAGGAGGAGTGTGCGCATGCCGCCAGGATGCCGCGCATACGCCCCCGCGATAAGGCGAATAGAGGGTTAACTCAGTCCAGATTTGGCCGCAGCCAGCGTTCCGCCTGTGCCAAATCGACACCGCGGCGCGCGGCATAGTCCTCCAGCTGATCGCGCCCGATTCGCGCCACGCCGAAATATTCGGCCTGGGGGTGACCGAAATAGAAGCCCGATACCGCCGCGGTCGGCAGCATCGCGAAACTCTCGGTCAATGACAGGCCGGTGCGTTCGGCGCCGAGCAGGTCGAACAGGACCGGCTTCAGGCTATGCTCTGGACAGGCGGGATAACCGGGCGCTGGGCGGATGCCGCGATATTGCTCGCGGATCAACGCCTCGTTGGTCAGCTGCTCGTCCGGCGCATAGCCCCACAATGTGGTGCGGACGTGCTGGTGGAGCCGCTCGGCGAACGCCTCGGCCAAGCGGTCGGCCAGCGCCTTCAAGAGGATGTCGCGATAATCGTCATGCTCGGCCCTGAAGCGCGCGAGGTGCGGCTCGATGCCGTGGATGCCGACCGCGAAGCCGCCGATCCAGTCGCCCGCGGGATCGATGAAATCGGCGAGGCACATGTTGGCCCGCCCCTCGCGCTTGGCGATCTGCTGGCGGAGCATGGGGAGGCGCACCTCCCCCTCCCCTTCAGGGGAGGGGGTCGGAGGGAGGGGCAGTGTGTCCATCGCCCTAGCCGGCTCTTCGCCGCCAATGTCGTTCCCCTCTCCCAACCAGTTCCGGGTCAACATCGCCCCGCGATGTTGAGATTGTGCCGGGGGCACAATCGACCCGGAACTCCTCTGAAGGGGAGAGGGCTTTAGAAAGACGTCATCGCCCTCCCTCCGGCATTCCCACAGTCCCGCAACGCCCCTTGCGGTCAGCCATTTCTCGGCGATGATTGTGTCGAGCATCGCCTGCGCATCGGCGAACAGGCCGCGCGCGCTTTCGCCGACCACCGCGTCGTCGAGAATCCCCGGATAGGTGCCGGCCAGCTCCCAGGCGCGGAAGAAGGGCGTCCAGTCGATCGTCTCGCGCAGATCGGTCAGGTTCCAATCCTCGAACAGGTGCACGCCGGGCTGCTTGGGAGCGGGCGGTTTGAGCCCGAAATCCGCCTCGAACCCACGTTCGCGCGCGGTCTGGAGCGGCAGCAGCTCGCTTTGTCCCTTGTTTGCGCGCGCGACGCGGACGGCTTCGTAATCCTCTGCGGTCTTGAGCACGAAGGCGTCGCGCTGCGTATCGCTCACCAGGGTCGAGGCGACGCCCACCGCGCGGCTGGCGTCGAGCACATGCACCACCGGTCCTTGATAGGCGGGCGAGATGCGCAGCGCGGTGTGGACCTTCGATGTGGTGGCGCCGCCGATCAGCAGCGGCATGGTCATCCCTGCGCGCTGCATCTCCTCGCCTACCGTCACCATCTCGTCGAGCGAGGGGGTGATCAGGCCGGAGAGCCCGATCATGTCGGCGTCGTTCTCGTTCGCCGCCTCGAGAATCTTCGACCAGGGCACCATCACCCCCAGATCGACCACCTCGAAGCCGTTGCACTGCAGGACGACGCCGACGATGTTCTTGCCGATATCGTGGACGTCACCCTTGACCGTCGCCATCACGATCTTGCCCTTGCCGCGCTGGCCCGGCTGCTTTTCCGCCTCGATGAACGGCAGGAGGTGCGCGACCGCCTTCTTCATCACGCGTGCCGACTTCACCACCTGCGGCAGGAACATCTTGCCCGATCCGAACAGGTCGCCGACGACGTTCATCCCGTCCATCAGCGGTCCTTCGATCACCTCGATCGGACGGGCATATTGGAGGCGCGCCTCCTCGGTGTCCTCGACGACATGGCTGTCGATGCCCTTGACCAGCGCGTGCTCCAGCCGCTTGGTCACGTCCCAGCCGCGCCATTCGGCCGCCTGCTTCTCGGCCACCGCGTCGCTGCCCTTGTAGCGTTCGGCGAGCGCGATCAGCCGCTCGGTCGCGTCGGGATCGCGGTTGAGGATGACGTCCTCGCACGCCTCGCGCAGCTCGGGATTGATCGTGTCGTACACGTCGAGCTGCCCGGCATTGACGATCCCCATGTCCATCCCCGCGGGGATGGCGTGGTAGAGGAAGATCGAGTGCATCGCCCGGCGCACCGGCTCGTTGCCGCGAAAGCTGAACGACAGGTTCGATAGCCCGCCGGAGATGTGGCAATGCGGGCAGCGCGCCTTGATCTCCCTGCACGCCTCGATGAAATCGACCGCGTAGTTGTTGTGCTCCTCGATCCCCGTCGCCACCGCGAAGATGTTGGGATCGAAGATGATGTCCTCGGGCGGGAAGCCGATGCCGGTGAGGAGCCGATAGGCGCGCTCGCAGATCTCGACCTTGCGGTCCCTGGTGTCCGCCTGGCCGACCTCGTCGAACGCCATCACCACCACGGCGGCGCCGTAGGCCATGCACTTGCGCGCTTGCTCAAGAAACTGCGCCTCGCCTTCCTTCATGCTGATCGAGTTGACGATCGGCTTGCCCGAGACGCATTTGAGGCCGGCCTCGATCACGCTCCATTTGGAGCTGTCGATCATGAAGGGCACGCGGGCGATGTCGGGCTCGGCGGCGATCAGCTTGAGGAAGGTGGTCATCGCCACCTCGGCGTCGAGCAGGCCCTCGTCCATGTTGACGTCGATCACCTGCGCGCCGTTTTCGACCTGCTGGCGCGCGACCTCGACCGCACGGGGATAGTCCCCCGCCATGATCAGCTTCTTGAACGCGGCGGACCCGGTGACGTTGGTGCGCTCGCCGATATTGACGAATTGGGCGGAGGATTGGGTCATCGTCTTCTTTCCCCCTCTCCCCTTCAGGGGAGAGGGTCGGGGAGAGGGGAAGTAACGGGAGACGGCGCTTGGGGCAGACTGCCCCTCTCCCAACCCTCTCCCCTGAAGGGGAGAGGGCTTTAAGGACTAAGCCGCCATCGTCATCGGCTCCAGTCCGGCGAGGCGGGTCAGCACCGGCGGCTGAGGCAGCGCACGCGGCTTCAGCCCCCGCACTCCGTCGGCGATCGCCTTGATGTGCGCGGGTGTCGATCCGCAGCAGCCGCCGAGGATGTTGACCTGTCCCGCGCCGGCCCACTCGCCGACCAGGCCGGCGGTGGTCTCCGGCGCCTCGTCATAAGCGCCAAGCTCGTTGGGCAAGCCTGCATTGGGATAGACCATGATCAGCGTGTCGGCGATGTCGGCCAGCGTCTTGACGTGCGGTCGCAGCTGCTCGGCCCCGAACGAGCAGTTGAGCCCGATCGTCACCGGCCGCGCATGGCGCACCGCGTGCCAGAACGCCTCGACCGTGTGGCCGGACAGGTTGCGGCCGGACAGGTCGGTCAGCGTCATGGAGAGCATGATCGGCACGTCGCGGCCCAGCGCCGCGCCCGCCTCGATCGCCGCCATGATCCCGGCCTTGGCGTTCAATGTATCGAACACCGTCTCGATCAGGATGAAATCCGCCCCGCCCTCCAGCAGCGCATCGATCTGCTCGCGATAGACACCGGTCAGATAGTCGAAGTCGATCTCGCGAAAGCCGGGATCGTTGACGTCGGGCGACAGCGACAGCGTCTTGTTGGTCGGGCCGATCGCGCCGGCGACGAACCGGGGGCGGCCGTCCCTCGCGGCATATTCGTCGGCCAGGCGGCGCGCGATCTTCGCCGATTCCAGGTTGATCTCGCGCACCAGGCTTTCCGCGCCGTAATCGGCCTGGCTGATGCTGTTGGCGCTGAAGGTGTTGGTCGAAACGATATCCGATCCGGCGTCCAGATAGGCGCGGGTGATCGTCTCGGGCACCTCGGGCATCGTCACCGCGAGAATGTCGTTATTGCCCTTCTGATCGTGGCTCAGGCCAAGGCTGCCGGCATAGGCCGCTTCGGCCAGCTTCCAGTTCTGGATCTCGGTGCCGAACGCGCCGTCGGTGATCAGGATGCGCTTGGCGGCCTCGGCGAGCAGTTTTTTTCGAGCACTCATCTCATTCTCCGTCACCCCGGACTTGTTCCGGGGTCCATCTCTCCACCCGCACGACCATCGCTCGTGGCGCGATGGACCCCGGAACAAGTCCCGGGTGACGGGCGGAGAGCGATGTGAAACCTAAGCCGCCTTCTCCCCTGCCACCGCCTTGGCCCTGAGGCCGAGCAGGTGGCAGATCGCGAAGCTCAGCTCCGCGCGGTTCAAGGTGTAGAAGTGGAAATGGCGCACCCCGCCGGCATAGAGCTTGCGGCACATCTCGGCGGCGATCGTCGCCGCGACCAGCGCACGCGCGCCGGGGTGATCGTCCAGCCCCTCGAACAGCCGGCCCATCCAGTCGGGGATTTCCGTTCCGCACATCCCGGCCATGCGCCGCGTCTGCGCGACGTTGGAGACGGGCAGGATGCCCGGCACGATCTCGCGGTCGACGCCCGCCTTCGCCGCCGCGTCGCGGAAGCGGAAGAAGGTTTCGGGCGAGAAGAAGAACTGGGTGATCGCGCGCGTCGCGCCGGCATCCAGCTTGCGCTTGAGATTGTCGATGTCGGCGGCCGCATCCGCCGCCTCGGGATGGCATTCGGGATAGGCCGCTACCGAAATCTCGAACGGATGCCGCGCCCTGAGCCCCGCGACCAGATCGGCAGCGCCGGCATAGCCGTCCGGCCGGGCGACGAACTTCGCCCCCGCGGTCGGCGGATCGCCGCGGAGCGCCACGATATGCCGCACCCCCGCCGCCCAATATTCATCGGCGACGGCGAGGATCTCGTCCTTCGTCGCCTCGACGCAGGTCAGATGCGCCGCGGCCGACAACAGTGTCTCGCGCTGGATCCGCGCGACGGTGGCGTGGGTGCGCTCGCGGGTGGAGCCGCCGGCGCCGTAGGTCACCGAGACGAAACGCGGGCACAAGGGGGCGAGCGCCTGAATCGAATCCCACAGCGTCTCCTCCATCTTCTCCGTCTTTGGCGGGAAGAATTCGAAGCTGACCTGCGCGTCGCCCGCCAGATCGGCGAACAGCGGCGCGTCGAGCGCGCGGCGCGCCTCCTCCAGTTGTCCGAACGTCGGGGTCATGCCGCCTTCACCTCTTTCAATTGCGCGGCGGGCCGGCGGCCCAGCCAGAGTTTCACCGTCAGCTCGCCGCCCTCGAGCGTCTCGACCGCCGCCGTCTCAAGGCCGGCGGCGTCGAACCAGCCCGCCATCTGCGCGTCGCCGAAGCCGAGGCGGGCATGCGCGTCGCGGGTGCGCAGTTCCTCGCGCTCGTGCGGGGCGAAATCGGCGATCAGCAGCCGCCCGCCGGGGGCGAGCACGCGCGCGGCTTCCGCGATCACCGCTTCCGGCTCCTGCGCGAAATGGAGGACGTGATGCAGGATGGCGAGGTCCGCCGCGGCCGCGTCCAGCGGCAGAGCGGTGAAATCGGCCTGGCGCAGCTCGGCATGATCGAGACCCTGGGCGGACAGCTTGGCCCGCGCGAGGCGGAGCATCTCCGACGAACGGTCGATCCCGATCGCCGAGCGCGCCCCGCCGGCGAACAGCTCCAGCATCCGGCCGGTGCCCGTCCCGATATCGACGAGCTTGGCCACCGGCCGGTCGCCGAGGATGCGGGCCATCGCCGCCTCGACCTCGCTTTCGGCGATGTGGAGCGACCGGATCGCGTCCCACTCGCCGGCGTTGGCTTCGAACCAGGCGGCGGCCGCGGCGGCGCGATCGGCGCGCACCGCGGCGAGACGCGCGGCGTCCGCCACCGCCCAATGGTCCTCGCCCGGCCACGCATCGATCGCGGCGATGAGCGGCGCCACGCGCTCGGCGGCGCCCAGCGCAACGAACACCCAGCTGCCTTCCTTGCGCCGCTCGGCTATGCCGGCATCGCACAATATCTTCACATGGCGCGATACGCGTGGCTGACTCTGCCCCAGCACCTGCGCCAGTTCGCCGACCGACAACTCCATTCGCCTGAGCAGCGCGAGAATGCGCAGCCGCGTCGCATCGCCAACGGCGCGGAAGATGTCGAGTGCGGGGCTCATTCCCTATCATATAAAGAAATCTTTATATGAGGTCAATGTTCGGAACATTGCGGAGACGTGACGGTTTGGCATTGCGCGCAGGCGGACGGACGTTTAGCTTTCCGCCGCGCGGCGCAGGAGGGGACGTCAGCATTGCCTTTCCACGCCGCAGCGTTTTCCCATCACATGTAAGGGGTTGTCCATGAAGAAGCTTGCTCTGTCGATCGCCGCCGTGGCCGCGCTCGGCCTCGCCGCCTGCAGCCAGAATGCGCAGAACGAAACCGCCGAAGCCGGCAACGCCGTCGCCGCCGACGCCAACGCCACCATGGGCGAAGCGATCGACGACATCGACGCCGCGACCGACAATGCGCTGGGCGCCGCCGAAGCGACGATGGACGAGGCCGGCGCGGCCGTCGCCAACGGTGCGGACGCCGCTGGCGAAGCGGTGAGCGACGCGGGCAACGCGCTCTCCGAAGCCGGTTCGGACATGAAGAACTGAGGCCGGTCCTTCGACCGTCTGATCATGACGGGGGCCGTTCCGGGATACCGGAGCGGCCCCTTTCGTTTGGAGTTGACGATGCGCGCGCAGATTCTGCTTCCCCTCCTCGCCCTCGCCGCCTGCGGCAGCGATCCGGAACCCGCCCCGGGGGGCGTCACGCCCGCGGAGCAGCAGGCGCTGAACGACGCCGCGGCGATGCTAGACAATCAGAGCCTCGTCGATTTCAACCAGACGGAGACCCAGGAATGACGGAGAAGCGCCCGCTCGGATCGAGCGGCCTCGAGATCGCGCCGCTGGTGCTGGGCGGCAATGTGTTCGGCTGGACCGCCGATCGGCAGGCGAGCTTCGCGGTGCTCGACGCCTTCGCCGATGGCGGCGGCACGATGATCGACACCGCCGACGTCTATTCGGCCTGGGTATCGGGCCACAAGGGCGGCGAATCCGAAAGCATGATCGGCGAATGGTTGAAGGCTTCGGGCAAGCGCGACCGGGTGTTGATAGCCACCAAGGTCGGCATGATGCCGGGCGGCCTCGCGCCCGATCGTATCGCCGATGCGGTCGAAGAGTCGCTCCGGCGGCTCGGGACGGATCGGATCGATCTCTATTTCGCCCATCAGGACGACGAGAACGTCCCGCTGGCCGATGCGCTGGGCGCGTTCGCCCGGCTGGTCGAGGCGGGCAAGGTCCGCAGCATCGGCGCATCCAACTATAGCGCGATGCGGCTGAAGGAGGCGATCGATGTCGCCGCGGCCGAGGGCCTGCCGCATCATGCGGTGCTGCAGCCCGAATATAACCTGCTCAGCCGCCGCAAGTTCGAAGGCGAGCTGCAGGACCTCGCCATCCAGCACAATATCGGCGTGATCCCCTATTACGGCCTCGCCTCGGGCTTTCTCACCGGCAAATACCGCTCCGAAGCCGATCTCGGCAAAAGCCCCCGTGGTGGGGGCATGAGGAAGTATCTCGAAGGCAAGGGCCCCGCCATGCTGGCGGCGATGGACGGCGTCGCTGACGAAACCGGCGCCACCCACGCGCAGATCGCGCTTGCCTGGCTCGCCGCACAGCCCGGCGTCACCGCGCCGATCGCCAGCGCGACCAGCGCCAGCCAGGTAGAGGATATGCTCGGCGCGATGCGGCTGGAACTGAGCGCCGGCCAGATCGCCAAGCTGGATGCGGCGGGCGGCTGATGCCGGCCGAGGACCGAACCCATCTCGCCGAAGACCGCACCGCCTTCGCCGAGGATCGCACCGCGCTCGCCAACGAACGCACCTTCGCGGGCTGGATGCGCACCGGCCTCGCCGCCGTGGCGGTCGGAATCGGTTTCCACGCGCTGTTCCGCTCGATCGAGCCGCTCTGGGTGCCCAAGGCGCTGGCGACGGTCTTCGTCCTGGTCGGCATCTTCATCTTCTGGGCGGCCGAGCGCCGCGCCTGCGCCGTCATGGAAAGGCTCGACACCCACCAGGTCCGCACCGCGGCCAATCGCAGCCTGCGCATCATCGCCGTCGCGCTGTCGCTCGGCGCGCTGGGCCTTATCGCCGGGCTATGGCTGCTGGTGTAGCGCCGACGTCACAGATGGGCGATCACCGCTTCCGGCTCGGTCGACGGCACCGCTCGACGAGCGGCCGGCAGGGTCGCGCGCACGATATCGGGCAAGCTTCGAGGCCTAGTCCGCGACGAAGCCGAACGGCGACACCCCCCGCTCGCGATCATTGACGATGAGCGTGCGCCCCGCCGGCGGAGCGGACCTTTGCGGGCAATCGATCCGGGTGCAGGCCCGGCAGCCCAGTCCTATCGGCGTTGCGCCCGCGCCCTTCAGATCGATGCCCTTCGCCATGGCGAGGGGCGCGGCAAGGCCCGCCGCGACACCCAGGCCGATGGCGAACTCGGCGCTCACACCGCCGTAACGCCGCCCCTGCGGCTGCACCGTACGGCTCATCGTCAGCCAGCGGGCGCCGTCTTCCAGCTCGACCAGCTGCACCATCAACCGTCCCGGCCGGTCGAAAGCATGGTGCAATTGCCAGAGCGGACAGCGTCCATCCGCCTCGACAAGCGCAGCGCCGCTCGCGCCGGCGTAGCGCTTGGACGCCACGCCCGCGCGATCGATGCGGATCATGAAGAAGGGAAGCCCGCGCGCGCCGACGCGCTGCAGCGTCGTCAGCCGGTGGGCGACCTGTTCGAACCCGCTGCCGAAGCGTCGCTGAAGCAGCTCGATATCGTAGCCGGTTCCCTCGCACGCGCGCAGGAAGCGGGCGTAGGGCATCATCAGCGCAGCGGCGAAATAGCTCGTCAGGTGGCGGCGATAAAGGCGTTCGGCGGCGCGGTCGACGAAGCCAGCGCCGGTCACCATCGCTTCGATCTCGTCGCGCGCCTCGATTTGGCCGAGTTGGAAGGCGGCGGCGAAGCTGCGCGAGGCGGGATCGAGCGTTTCGGACAGCTGCAATTGCCGGGCGTGAAGATCGAGGCGGCGCAGCCTGTCTGGCATCACGTCGAGCGGCAGGATGCGGATCGCCAGGCTGTGGCGGGCGCGCAGCCGCTCCGCGATCGCGCCGTAAAGGTCGCCCGACCCCAGCCGCAGTTCGTCCGACAGCGCCTCCGCCGCCGCGTCGAGGTCAGCGAAATGGTTGCGCCAGCGCTCGATCTCGCGCCGCACCCGCACGATCGGGTCGTCCGCCGGCGTCGTCCCGCCAGCGCCCATCCGGTCGAACGCGCGCGCGAACGCCTCGACGCCGCCCGGCGCGGCGGAAAGCCATTCGGCGAGCTCGGTGCGATCGATCTCCAGATCGGCGAACAGCGGATCGGCCAGCCGCCGCCGCATCGCCTCCACTCCCCCGCCCGGCTCCTCCGCCGCCAGCCGCAGCGGATCGAAATCGAACCGCTCGGCCAGCCGCAGCATCAGCGTCGCCGAGAGCGGCCGCTGGTTGCGCTCGATCAAGTTAAGATAGCTGGGCGACACGTCGAGCACGCCGGCCATCGCCGCCTGGGTCAATCCCGCGCCGCGCCGCAACCGCCGCACCGCATGCCCGGCAAACAGCTTCGGATCGGCCATCATACCTCTGTCAATTTATTACAGAACGACAATGCGTACCGATGACGAGCCCACAGCGCCACATCAATTTCACCATGTCCCCTCTCGCCGTCTTGCCGAATGTCCCGCAACAAGGCGGCACCGACACGTCCTATCCGGCGAATCGGCAGTGAAGGACATGACAATGACCAGCTTCGAAGACCTGATCCCAGCTCCGACCGGCCGTTTCGACGGCATCACCCGGCCCTACGGTCCGGCGGACGTTCAGAAGCTGCGCGGGTCGGTCGTTATCGAGCACACCCTGGCGCGCAAGGGCGCCAACAAGCTGTGGGAGCTGCTGCAGAACGAGGACTATATCAACGCCCTCGGCGCGCTATCCGGCAACCAGGCGATGCAGATGGTCCGCGCCGGGCTGAAGGCGATCTACCTTTCCGGCTGGCAGGTCGCCGCCGACGCCAACACCGCAGGCGCGATGTACCCGGATCAATCGCTCTATCCGGCCAATGCCGGGCCGGAGCTGGCGCGCAAGATCAACAACACGTTCCAGCGCGCCGACCAGATCGAGCATTCGGAAGGCGGCGCGACGCGCGACTGGTTCGCCCCGATCGTCGCCGATGCCGAAGCGGGCTTTGGCGGGCCACTCAACTGCTTCGAGATCATGAAGGCCTATATCGCCGCGGGCGCGGCAGGCGTGCATTATGAGGACCAGCTCGCTTCGGAAAAGAAGTGCGGCCATCTGGGCGGCAAGGTGCTGATCCCGACCCAGGCGCATATCCGCAACCTCGACGCCGCGCGTCTCGCCGCCGACGTCTCGGGCGTGCCGACGATCATCTGCGCGCGCACCGATGCCGAGAGCGCCAAGCTGATCACCAGCGACATCGACGAACGCGATCATGAGTTCCTGACCGGCGAGCGCACCGCCGAAGGCTTCTTCCGCCTGAAGGAGGGCACCGGCGTCGACCATTGCATCAAGCGCGGACTCGCCTTCGCCGAACATGCCGACCTGCTCTGGTGGGAGACGAGCTATCCCAATCTCGACGATGCGCGGCGCTTCGCCGAGGCGATCAAGCGCGAATATCCGAACAAGATGCTGGCCTATAACTGCTCGCCCAGCTTCAATTGGGAGGCGAAGCTGGACAAGGAGACGATCGCGAAATTCCAGCGCGAGATCGGCGCGATGGGCTACAAATTCCAGTTCGTAACCCTCGCAGGCTTCCACCAGCTCAACTACGGCATGTTCGAGCTGGCGCGCGGCTACAAGGATCGCGGTATGGCGGCCTATTCAGAACTGCAGCAAGCGGAGTTCGGCGCTGAGGCGCACGGGTACACCGCGACGCGGCATCAGCGCGAGGTCGGCACGGGTTATTTCGATCTGGTCGCGACCACGCTCGCCGGCGGATCGAGCAGCACCACCGCGCTCGCCGAATCGACCGAGGCGGACCAGTTCAAGGCCGCCGCCGCCTGACGAGTTCGGCGCGGGCGTTCACCCCGGCCCCGCGCCAACATTTTCCTGGGGAGGAAAGGTGCCCGCCGTGGGAAGCGATTCCCGCGGCGGGCATTTTCATGTCACTCGGCCGGCTCGGCCTCGTCGGGCCAGAATTCGTAGCCGATGGCGGTCTGGACGATCACCAGCGTATCATCCACGGCCACCCCCAGATGCTTGACGACGGCCTCCGGCAGGACGATCCCGATCGCATCGCCGACGGGTATGATCTGTGCGCGCAGCATGGCGAACACCGCTAAAGCACTCCCGCCCAACATGACCGCCAATATCGTCCGAAACGGATACGATTATTCCGGTGCGGCAACGATGTGCCGGCGGAACCAGGCGGAGACCGCGCCTTCTTCCAACTCCCCCGAAGCGAGTGCGATCATCATCCGAATTGCGTCTGCCTTATCGAAGGCGAGCTCGACGCCGTTGAGCTTGAGGAACAGGCGCGCCATCACCCACGCAGTACGCTTGTTGCCGTCGGCGAAAGGGTGATTGCGCGCAATCCCAAAGGCGTAAGCGGCTGCCAACGAACACAAATCGGTCTCGCCATAGTTGAACCGGTTGACCGGTCGCGCCAGGGCTGATTCGAGCAGGCCGACATCCTTGGTTCCGGCGAGTCCGCCATGTTCCGCGAGCTGGCGATCATGCACCGCCTGGGCGACATCCGCGCCGACGAAGCGCGGCGCAGAGGCGCCGCTCATTTCGCCAGGACGGCGAGAATGTCGCGGTCGTCGCGCATGATCGCTTCGGCGGCCGCCATCGCGTTGACGAAATCGGCGTCGCGCGCGCCGATCGTGATCGCATCGCCGGGCGCTTCGGTGATGAACACCTCGTCGCCAGCCGTCACCCGCATGCGCGCCAGCACTTCCTTGGGCAGCACTATGCCGACCGAGTTACCCACCTTGACGAGCTTGGCGGACCGAGTGAAAGGCGTGATTGCGTTCATACGAATGTTATAACTTCAGCATGCTCTTCAGTCAACGCTTCGCCAATATGTCGAGCGCCGCGGCGGTGATCGCTTCGGTGGCGGTGGCGATGGTCTTTTCGGCGTCGGGCGCCCAATGGGCGGAGTGGAGCGAGGGGAGCGGCTTGCCGCCGGGCTGCCTGGAGGCGTCCCACACCGCCTGCGGCACGCCGCCGACCCAGAAGATCGTGCTCTGGATCGACTTGTCGGCGAGATGATAGCGGCCGAAATCCTCGCCGCCCATCGTCGCGGGCGTGGCGACCACCCGGTCCGCGCCGAAGCGCGCGGCGAACAGCTCGCGCAGCCGCCCGGCGAGCTCGGGCGTGTTGTAGGTGGCCGGCGTGAACTCGTCCTTGATCTTCACGGTCGGCATCAGGTTTTCGGGGATGCCGGCGGCGATCGCCTCGCCCCTCGCGATCCGCGCGATGCCGTCGAGCAGCTGCTTCCTCACCTCGGGCGTGTAGCTGCGCACGGTCAGGAGCAAGGTCGCCTCCGCGGGCACGATATTATGCTTGGAGCCGGCGCGGAAGCTGCCGACGGTCACCACCGAAGGCGCCTGCGGATCGACCTCTCGGCTGACCAGAGTCTGCAGCGCGGTGACGATGCGCGCGGCGAGCACCACCGGATCCTTCACCGTGTGCGGATAGGCGCCGTGGCCGCCGATGCCCTTCACCACCAGATCGACCGAATCGACGTTCGCCAGCGCATAGCCGCTGGTGATGCCGATCATCCCCGCGGGCATTGCGGCGTTATCGTGAAAGGCGATGGCGTGGGTCGGCTTGGGAAAGCGCGTGTAGAGCCCGTCATCGAGCATCCACTTCGCCCCCCAGCCGCGTTCCTCGGCGGGCTGGAGGATCATGACCAGCGTGCCCGACCAGCGATCCTTCATCGCCGCCAGCCGCTTCGCCGCGCCGACCCAGGCGGACATGTGCGTATCATGCCCGCAAGCGTGCATCACCCCGCTCTCGATCCCCTCGTCAGTGGTCGCGCGGACCTTTGAGGCGAAGGGCAGCCCGGTATCCTCGGTCACCGGCAGGCCGTCCATGTCGGCGCGCATCAGGAGCACCGGGCCGGGGCCGTTCTCCATCACCGCGACGACGCCGGTGCGCCCGACCTTCTCGGTCACCTTGAAGCCGAGCTTCCTCGCCTCGGCGGCGAGCTTGGCGGCGGTCTTGACCTCCTTGCCCGACAGCTCGGGGTTGGCGTGCAGATCGCGGTAGAGCGCGATGAGCGAGGGCATGTCCTTCGCGACATCGGCGCGGAGACTGTCCTGCGCGGCGGCGGGCGCGGCGAGCAGCAGCGAAGATGCGGTAACCAGATACCCGAACTTCACGATCCTCGCGCTTATGGGAATAAGCGATTTCGGGCGAAGTTCGCCGATGCGTGGGAAGGCGGTGCGAAGGATGGATGCGCTCATGCGGGGAACGTATCGAAGCCCGGCGATGTAGGACAGCGCGAAATCGTCCCGCCCTCCAATGCGCCCTGATCATGAAATATGGATATTGTAATGAGATTGGAGTCTCATTATAGGAGATTCATCTCACAGGGAGGACGACGATGACACATGAGGATATGGACCGCGCGCTGGACGAGCATTTCGGCTTCGAGATGCGGGACGATGTGGAAGGGGTGCTGGCGACGCTGACCGACGACGTCGAGCACGACATCGTCGGATGGCCGACCGGCCCGACCTTCGGATCGGCCGCGCCGCGCGGCTTTTACGAGGCGCTGTTCACGGACCTGACGGACGGGGAAGTGACGAGCCAGCGGCGGCTCTACGGCGAGAATTTCATGGTCGACGATTCGGTCTGGCGCGGTTCGGCCCCGGGGCGCCCGTTCGGCATCGACGGCAAGGGCCGCCCGCTTTCGTTCCGCCTGCTGCACGTGATCGAGTTCGCCGAGAGCGGAAAGATCAAGCGCGAGAATGTCTGGGTGGACCTTGCCGCCATCCAGCAGCAACTGGCGAGCGCCTGATGGGAGCCGGACAGGGCACGGGCAGGACCAACCAGCGCAATCGCACGCGCAAGGACCTGCTCGACGCCGGCGCCCGGCTGATGAAGGCGAACGGATCGCGGCCCACCCTGGAGGAGGTGGCCGAGGAGGCGATGGTCTCCCGCGCCACGGCCTACCGGTATTTTCCCGGCGTGGAGGCGCTGCTGCTGGAAGCGTCGGTCGACGTCGCCTTTCCCGACGCGGAAGCGATCCTGGAAGACTCGCCCGCGGACGATCCGGTCGCCCGTCTGACGGCGGCCGACGATGCGATCGAGGCGATGATCCGGGACAACGAGGTCCAGCTGCGCATGATGCTGATCCAGAGCCTGGAGCAGTCGCTCCAGAAGGATTCGGCCGGCGTGCCGACAAGGCAGAACCGGCGTTCGGCATTGATCGACAGCGCGCTCAAGCCGACGAGCGAGCAGTTCGAACCGGCTTCGTTCAAAAGGCTCAAGATGGCGCTGGCGCTGATCATCGGCCCGGAGGCGATGCTGGCCTTCAAGGATGTGCTTCGGATCGACGATCGCCGCGCGCGCGAGCTGCGGCGCTGGATGATCGACGCGCTTGTCCAAGCGGCCAGAACGCGGAAACAGGGCGGATAGGGAAAGACGGGCGGGCTACGCCGCCGCAGGCACCAGCTCGATCACGTCCAGCACGCTTTCGAAGCGCGGATAGGGCAGCACCAGGCGCCATTTGCGCGGGCCGACGCGCTCGACAAGGCCGGCCATGTCGCGCTCGCCGTCCTGGCCGTATTCGATCGCGCGGGTCTCGTCGCCGAGCATGAGCGTGCCGAGGAATATCTCGCGGCTGCCGGTATCGGGGAAGACCAGGCCGACCGGTCGCTGCGAGCCGCTGACCTTGGCGAAGCCCTGCACCTCTCCCTGATCGTCCACCCGGCAATCGAAGGCGGGATAGGCGGTGAAGGCGCGGCCGGCATCGGACCGCGACCCGAGCTTGATCACGCGGCATTTGTACGGGCCCGGCGGCAGCGCCGCGCCGGCGAGCGCCGCGTCGGGCTCAAGCAGCGCGCCCTCGGCCTGGATGCGGTTGAGGTCCGCGGCCGAATCCACCTGATCGAGCGCGGCGAGCCAGGCCTGACGCCAGCCGCGGATGCGTTCGCGGTCGGCCGAGGTGGCGGTCGCGCGCCAGTTGGCGGCGGCGGGCGAAGCGGACGGGGTCTCGACGCCTTCGCGCTGGGCGCAGGCGGCAAGGGCGATGACGGACGCGAACGCGATCCCGAGGTGCGACCTTCTGGGCATGTGCGCGCGAGGCTAATGGCTCGGCGTGGGATGGCAAGCGCTCTTGCTCCCCTCCCTGGAAGGGAGGGGCTGGGGGTGGGTCGATGCCGCGGGCGTTATGCTCTGCGAGGCGCCGGACCCACCCCCGCCCCCTCCCTTTCAGGGAGGGGAGAAGAAGTCATGCCGCGGTCCAGCCGCCGTCCATGCTGAGGTTGGCGCCGGTGATCGACTTGGCTTCGTCGCGGCAGAGGAACAGGGCGAAGGCGGCGACCTGTTCGGGGGTGACGAACTCCCGGGTCGGCTGGGCGGAGAGGAGGACGTCGTTCAGCACCTGATCGCGCGTCAGGCCGCGCGAGGCCATGGTGTCGGGGATCTGTTTTTCGACGAGCGGCGTCCAGACGTAGCCGGGCGAGATGCAGTTGACCGTGATGCCGTCGGTCGCGACCTCGAGCGCGATGGTCTTGGTCAGCCCGGCGATGCCGTGCTTGGCCATGACGTACGCCGACTTGTTGGGACTGGCGACGAGGCTGTGCGCCGAGGCGGTCGAGATGATCCGCCCCCACCCCTTCTTCTTCATGTGCGGCACCGCGGCGCGCATCATGTACCAGGCGGAGGTTAGGTTGATCGCGATGATCGCCTCCATCTTCTCGGGCGGGAAATCCTCGATTCTGGCGACATGCTGGATGCCGGCATTGTTGACGATGATGTCCGCGCCGCCGGTCTCCGCGACCGCGCGCTCGACCAGCGCGGCGATCTGATCGGGTTTGGTCATGTCCGCGGGATCGTAGAGCGCGGCGGCGCCCGAGCTATCGGCGAGCGCGGCGCGCTCCTTCTCGATATCGGCCGCATCGCCGAAGCCGTTGATGACGACGTGCGCGCCCTCGGCGGCGAAGGCCTTGGCATAGGCGAGGCCGATACCCGAGGTGGAGCCGGTGACGATGGCGGTCTTGCCCTTGAGGAACATGGGTTTCTTCACTCCTGCTATTCTCAACTCCGTTCGTTTCGAGCGTAGTCGAGAAACGTGGTTTCGCGCGCGGGGGCTACGTGTCTCGACTTCGCTCGACACGAACGGGGAAGGGAGCGGACCGCATCCTTTCTAGCCCGGCCCCAGATCGAACGCGGCGTCCTTGCCGGTGGCGATGTTCATGGCGAGGAGGGCGGACCGGTCCATCGTCGCGGCGACCGCCTCCTGCCCCGCCGCCCAATGTTCGCGCATGGTGCGCTGGCTGAATTCGTAATCGCGGCTGCCGCCCTCCCAGGCATTGGCGCGGTAGATCAGGTGGACGAGGTTGACCGGCTGTTCGGCCGATCGCGCAGCGAGATCGCGCGCGTCGGGATCGTCGCGCAATTCCGGCGGCAGCTTCGCCAGCAGGCGGCGGATCGCGGCGCGTTCGTCGCGCAGCTTCAGCCGCTCCACCGTCACCTGGCGGGTGCGGCTGGAAAAGCGGATCTCCTTCTCGCGCGCCATCACGTCCATGATGGTGTGCGGCAAGGGCGCGGCCGAGGAGAAGAGATCGACCTGGAACACCAGCAGCTCTGCGGTCTGGTTGTCGAGGACATGGCCGAGCGGGGTGTTCGAGACGAGGCCGCCGTCCCAGTAGAATTTTCCGTCGATCTCGACCGGCGGCAGGCCCGGCGGCAGCGCGCCCGAGGCCATGATGTGGCGCGCGTCGATCCGATCATGCGCCGTGTCGAAATAGCGGAAATTGCCGCTTTCGAGCTCGACCGCGCCCACCGAGAGGCGCACGGGGCCGTGATTGACGCGATCCCAGTCGATCAGGCTGTCGAGCGTCGCCTTGAGCGGAGTCGAATCGTAGAAGCTGAGCGCCGCGGGGGTGCCCGGCGCGGCGAAGGTCGGCGGCAGGTGGCGCGGCGAGAAGAAGCCCGGCACGCCGGCAAGCGCGACGAAGCCCGCCGACCATTCGTGGACGAACTCGCGCAGCTGATCGTTGGGGAAGATCGGGAAGCTGGGGAGCGCGCTGGTCACCTTGTCCCAGAAGGCGGTGAGCTTCTCGACCCGTGTCTCGGGCGGGTTGCCGGCGAAGATCGCGGCGCCCACCGCACCGATCGAGATGCCGGCGACCCAGTCCACCTCGATTCCCGCCGCCTCCAGCGCCTCGATCACGCCAGCCTGGTAGCTGCCGAGCGCGCCGCCGCCCTGGAGCACCAGCGCGACCTGATCGGGCAGCGGCAGCGCCTTCGCCCGGCGGCGGGTCCTGGGCGGGCTGGGATCGGCATCGGCCATCGGGCGGTATGTGGGACCGTTTGTGCTGCACCGCAACCGGGTTGTGGATGTGAGGAGAATGCTTTCACGCTGAGATCGCGGAGAAGGGGAAAGAGATTTGGTTCACGCGAAGGCGCGGAGGCGCGAAGAGAAGAAGGAGTTGGTTCGCGCAGAGACGCGGAGACGCAGAGGAGATAAGGAAGAGTTCTAGGCCGCTACGCGGCAATTTGCTCTTCTTCTCCGCGTCTCCGCGTCTCCGCGTGAAAAACCTCTTCGCGCCCTCGCGCCTTCGCGTGAACCAGACCTTTTGGCGTCGCCCCTGCCCTTCGACTGCCTGCAAGGCAGGCGCTCAGGATAAACTTCAGCCTGCGGCTGAAGGCAGGGGCCGCTGGGCTTGCGGCACATCCAGCGTCCCCCTTGCCGCCTGAGGCCCCTCGCAGGGGCGACGGCATACGCTTTGCAACTCCCGGCCCCGGCGCGCATTGTGCTTTGAAAGGGAGGACGCCCCAATGCGGCTCGACGATCTGGATCCATCGGAGAATGTGCGCGATCTCGGCCATGGCGGCGGGGGCGGCGGCGGCCTTGGCGGGCTGATCGGCTTCCTGCCGCTGTTGATGGGGCGGCGGATGGGGTGCGGCGGCATCGCGCTGCTGCTGATCGTCGGCGCCTTCTATCTGTTCGCGAGCGGCGGCGGCGGGCTGCTGTCGACCGGATCGGGCGTGCAGCAGGGATCGGGGCCGGCGACCGCGTGCGACACGCAGGAAGAGCTGTTCGCCTGCCGCGTGCTCGCCTCGACCGAGCAGACCTGGGGGCCGGTGTTCGCGCAGGCCGGGGCGAACTATCCCGAACCGTCGCTGTCCTTCTACCAGCAGCGCGGCGATTCAGGCTGCGGCGCGGCGATGGCGGCGATGGGGCCGTTCTACTGCCCGAGCGACAACAACATCTATCTCGATACCGATTTCTTCCGCGAACTGAGCCAGCGCTTCGGCGCGGCGGGGGATTTCGCCCAGGCCTATGTCATCGCGCACGAGGTGGGGCACCATATCCAGACGGTCGACGGCACCATTCCGCGCGTGCAGCAGGCGCAAGCGCGCGTCGGCCAGGCCGAGGGCAACGCGCTGCAGGTGCGCGTCGAGCTGCAGGCCGATTGCTATGCCGGGGTGTGGGCGGCGCTCAACCGCAACCGGCTGGAGCCGGGCGATATCGAGGAGGGCATGACCGCCGCTGCGGCGATCGGCGACGACACGCTGCAGCGCCAGGCGCAGGGCCGGGTGGTGCCGGAAAGCTTCACCCACGGCACCTCCGCCCAGCGCCAGCAATGGCTGCGGCGCGGGCTGGAGACGGGCAACCCGGCGGCGTGCGACACCTTCTCGGGGGCGATTTGAGGAAAGCGATACACATCCCCCAAATCGTCATGCCGGACTTGTTCCGGCATCCATCTATCCATTCGCGATGATCGGAATTGTGGCGCGATGGACCCCGGAACAAGTCCGGGGTGACGGCCGTGGTTGGCGAGTGCTGGAGCCCTACAGCATCACCGTCTTGAGGTTCATGAACTCGTGCAGGCCGTGCGCCGACAGCTCGCGGCCGTGGCCGGAGCGTTTGACGCCGCCGAAGGGCGCGGGCGGGGCGGAGGCGAGCATCTGGTTGACGGCGACCATGCCCGCCTCGATATCGCGGACGAAGCGGTCCTGCTCGGCCCTGTCGGTCGTCCATATCGAGGAGCCGAGGCCGAAGGGCACGTCGTTGGCGCAGGCGATCGCGGCGTCGAGGTCCGCCACCTTGAACACCATCGCGACCGGGCCGAAAATCTCCTCATGCGCGAAGGCGTCGTCGAGCGGCACGTCGACCAGCACGCCGGCGGACATGTAGGCGCCCTTGCCCGGCAGCGCCTCGCCGCCGAACAGCAGCCGCGCGCCCTTCGCCTTCGCCATGTCGAGCTGGTCGAGCACGGTCCGGCGCTGCGCCTCGCTGGAGAGCGGGCCCATGTCGCTATCCTCGGCGAAGGGATCGCCGGCCTTGACCGCCTTCATGCCGGCGGCGAAGCGCTCCATGAAGGCATCGTAGATATCGGCGTGGACGATCATCCGCTTGGCGCAGATGCACGACTGGCCGGTGTTCTGGATGCGCGCGGCGACCGCGGTCCTGGCCGCGAGGTCGAGATCGGCCGAGGGCATGACGATGAACGGGTCCGATCCGCCCAGCTCGAGCACGACCTTCTTGAGGTTGCGCCCGGCCGCCTCGGCGACGGCCATCCCCGCGCCCTCGCTGCCGGTGAGGGTCACCGCGGCGATGCGCGGGTCGTCGATCAGCGCCTCGACCTTCGACGACGTGATCGCGAGATTCTGGAACAGCCCGGCGGGCGCGCCGGCGGCGACGATCATCTCCTCGATCAGCGCCGCGCAGCCCTGGACGCTGGAGGCGTGCTTCAGCAGGCCGACATTGCCCGCGAGGATCGTCGGCGCGGCGAAGCGGACGACCTGCCAATAGGGGAAGTTCCACGGCATCACCGCGAGCACCGGGCCGAGCGGCAGCCAATGCCCCTCGGCCGCCTTGCCCCCGCCCAGATCGAAGCGGCGCACCGCCAGCATCGCCGGGCCTTCCTGCGCGTAGTGGCGGAATCCCGCGGCGCATTTCTCGACCTCGGCGATGGCGGATTTGAACGTCTTGCCCATCTCCTCGGAGGCCATGCGGGCGAGGCGGTCCTTGCCGGCCTCGAACGCCTCCGCGATACGTTCGAGCAGCGCGGCGCGCCCGGCGACCGGGGTCGTGCGCCACGCGTCGAACGTCTCCGCCGCGCGCGCCAGCTTCGCCTCGATCTCGGCGGCGGTGAGCTCTTCATGGGTGGCGATGGTCTCGCCGGTCGCGGGGTTGATGCTGTTGAGCATGGGCGTTCTCCTTGACCCCTGAACGCCCGCTATCGCATAGCGGACGCATGGAACAGCCCGCCGATATCGCATCCCTGTCGTTCGAGCAGGCGCTCAAGGAGCTGGAGGCGATCGTCTCACGCCTGGAGACCGGCGACGCCGCGCTGCAGGAGGCGATCGACCTCTACGAGCGCGGCGACAAATTGCGCGCGCAATGCGCCGCGCGGCTCGACGCGGCGCAGATGCGGATCGAGCAGGTCAAGGCCGACGCTCAGGGCCGGGCGATCGGCGTCCAGCCATTCCAGGCCGGCTGAGCGGAAGTGCCGCACGCGAGCCTCGCGCTGAAGGCGGCGCTCAAGGAGATATCCGCCGAGATGGACCGGCGCTTCGACGCGCTGCTGGTCATCCCCGACGATCCGCGCGCCGACCTGTACCGCGCGATGCGCCACGCCGCGATCGGCGGCGGCAAGAGGCTGCGGCCGCTGCTGACCTTCGCCACCGCGCGGCTGTTCGGCGTCGACCGCGGCTGCGTCGCGCGCGCGGCGACGGCGATCGAGGCGATCCACGTCTATTCGCTGATCCATGACGACCTGCCGGCGATGGACGACGACGACATGCGCCGCGGCAAGCCGACGGTGCACCGCGTCTATGACGAGGCGACCGCGATCCTGGCGGGCGACTGCCTCCACGCGCTCGCCTTCGAGGTGATGGCGCACGAGAAGACCCATGCCGACCCCTTCGTCCGCGCCGAGCTGGTCGTCTGCCTCGCCCAGGCGGCGGGGCCGGCGGGGATGGGCGGCGGGCAGATGATGGATCTGAAGGCGGAGGACGCCCGCTTCGACCTCGCCACCGTCACCCGCATGCAGCATATGAAGACCGGCGCGCTGATTGCCTGCGCGGTGGAGGCGGGCGCGATCCTCGGCCGCCTGCCGCCCGACCAGCGCACGCCGCTGAGGGGCTATGCACGCGACATCGGCCTGGCCTTCCAGATCGCCGACGACATCCTTGACGAGGAGGGCGACGAGGCGCTCGCCGGCAAGGCGCTGGGCAAGGACGCGGCGGCGGGCAAGGAGACCTTCCTCAGCCTGATGGGAATCGACCGCGCGCGCGAGCAGGCGCGGATGCTGGTCGACCAGGCGATCCACCATCTGCAGAGCTATGGCGCCGAGGCCGACCTGCTGCGCGACATCGCGCGCTATGTGATGGAGCGCGACCGGTAAGCCGGTCAGTAGGGCGTCGCCGCCCGCTCGCGGTCCTTCGCCGCGCGCTTGCGGGCGAGCTCGGCGTTCTCCGCCTCCTCGCGCAGCCGCTTCTCTTCCTCCCTGGCGGCCTTGCGCGCGGCGCGGCCTTCCTCCTCCTCGCGCTCTCGCATCTCGCGGCCGTAATTGCGGTCGGCCTCGTCCTGGCTGGTCGTCGCCCAATCGACTCCCTGCCCCACCGCCTTGACCGGGAAGGTGACGATATCGGCGGCGGTGCGGCAGCCGCCGAGGGCGAGCAGCGCCAGCGGCGCGAGGATCAGGATACGCGACATGGCGCCATTCTACTCCTGGTTGTGCGTCTTTCCAACGGTTTGCGCCGCGACGCCCGGAAAATCGGAGAATATGCCGTCCACGCCCATGTCGAGATAGGCGGCGATCTCGCCAGGCAGATCGCCCCGCCCGCGCGGATTGACGCCGGACCAGCGACGCATGGGGAGGAAATAATTCTCCGCGCGGAAAGTCCAGGGGTGCACCTTGAGCCCCGCCGCGTGCGCCGCCTCCACCAGTTCGGCGGTGACGACGTCCTTGTTGGGGCCGATCCCGTCGGCATAGGTGGCGATCGCCTTCAGCCCCGCGGGCGTGCGCATCGCCGCGTAGCTTTCCACCGCGCGATCGGCCGGCGCGCCCTCCTTGTCGATCAGCTGGATCAACGACAGATCGGTGAGCTTCCGCAGCGCCTTCAGATTGTCCACCTCGAACGACTGGATGAACACCGGGTCGCTCCGCCTGGTCCACCCCGCCGCCTTCAGCTGCTCGATCAGCCGCGCCTCCAGCGGCAGGCCGATCGACGCGAAATAGCCAGGATGCTTGGTCTCCGGATAGATGCCGACGCCGTGCTTCTGCGCGAGTGCGATGACTTCGGCGAGCGTCGGCACCTCGAAGCGGCCGTCATATCCGGTGTTGGCGGGGCGAAGCTGCGGCAACCGCTCCTTCGCGCGCAGCGTCTTCAGCTCGGCGAGGGTGAAATCCTCTGTGAACCAGCCGGTCACCTGCTTGCCATCGATCGCCTTGGTCGTCCTGCGGCCGGCGAATTCGGGCCGGCCGGCGACATCGGTGGTGCCGGAAATCTCGTTCTCGTGCCGCGCGACGAGCACGCCGTCGCTGGTCGGCACCAGATCGGGCTCGATGAAGTCGGCGCCCTGCGCGATCGCCAGCTCATAGGCGGCGATGGTGTGCTCGGGCCGCTCGCCGCTGGCGCCGCGATGGGCGATGACGATGGCGTTATGGGCGGCGTCGCTGGTCACCGGCTTGCTCTCCTCGGCGCAGCCCGCGACCGGCATCAACATCAACAGACAAGCCGCGGATAGTTTCATCGCCTTTCGCGTTAACCCGGCAAGCCAAGGGAGCGCCACCATGCAATTCACCATCAACGGGCAGGTCCATGAGGCCGATGTCGATATTCGCACCTCGCTGCTCGATCTGGCCCGCGAGCATCTGGGCCTGACCGGCAGCAAGAAGGGCTGCGATCACGGCCAGTGCGGCGCGTGCACGATGATCGTGAACGGGCGGCGGATCAATTCCTGCCTCACGCTCGCCGTGATGCACCAGGATGACGATATCGTGACGATCGAGGGGCTGGGGGGGCCCGACGCGCTCAACCCGCTGCAGCGCGCCTTCGTGACGCACGACGCATTCCAGTGCGGCTATTGCACGCCGGGACAGATCTGCTCCGCCACCGCGATGATCGAGGAGGCGAGGATGGGCTGGCCCAGCCATGTCTCCGAGCGACTGGACGGCGACGTGATCCTGGACAATGACGAGATCTCGGAACGGATGAGCGGCAATATCTGCCGCTGCGCCGCCTATCCCAACATCGTCGATGCGATCCGCGAAGTGGCGGAGGCGGGCGCATGAAGACCTTCGACTATGCGCGGGCGGACAGCCCCGAGGCCGCGGTTGCCGCCGCGGACGAGGAAACGCGCTTCATCGCCGGCGGCACCAACCTGCTCGATCTGATGAAGCTGCAGGTGATGACCCCGGCCAAGCTGGTGGACATCAGCAGGCTCGACCTCAATCGCATCGAGGACATGGACGAAGGCGGCCTGCGCATCGGCGCGCTGGTCGCCAACAGCGATCTTGCCGCCGATACCCGCGTGCGGAGCCGCTACGCGGTGCTCAGCCGCGCGCTCCTCGCCGGCGCATCCGGCCAGCTGCGCAACAAGGCCTCGACCGGGGGCAATCTGCTGCAGCGCACCCGCTGCTATTATTTCTACGACACCGCCAGCCGCTGCAACAAGCGCGAGCCGGGCAGCGGCTGCGATGCGCGCGAGGGCTTCAACCGCATCCATGCCGTGCTGGGGACGAGCGAGCAGTGCATCGCCACCCATCCCGGCGACATGCCGGTGGCGATGCGCGCGCTGGACGTGGTGATCGTCACATTGAAGAAGGACGGCGACCGCCGCCGCATCCCGATCGCCGACTTCTACCGCCTGCCCGGCGACACGCCGCAGATCGAGACGGTGCTCTACCCGGGCGAGCTGATCACCCATGTCGAGCTGCCGCCCGCGCCGAGGGGCCGCCAGATCTACCGCAAGGTGCGCGACCGCGCCTCCTACGCCTTCGCGCTGGTGTCGGTCGCCGGGATCGCGTCCGTCGAGGACGGCAGGATCGCCTCCGCCGCGCTGGCCTTCGGCGGCCTCGCCCACATGCCGTGGCGCGACCCGGCGGTCGAGGCCGCGCTGATCGGCCAGCCGCCTTCGACCGAGGCGTTCAACGCCGCCGCAGACGCGCTGCTCACGGGCGCGCGCGGGTTCGGCCACAACGATTTCAAGCTGCCCCTAGCCCGCCGCACGCTGATCGCCGTCCTGCGCGACCTGACGGGAGACGCGTCGTGAGCGCCCATGTCATCACCATGGACGCGCCGGTCGAGACCTCGCTGCTCGATACGGGCGCGCAAGGGATCATCGGCAAGCCGCTCGACCGGATCGACGGGCCGCTGAAGGTCGCCGGCAAGGCGATCTACGCCGCCGAGCAGGATGCCAATACGCTGCACGGCGTGCTGGTCGGCGCGCGAATCGGCAAGGGACGGGTCGCGGCGATCAACGAGGCGGCGACGCTCGCCACACCCGGCGTCATCCGCGTGTTCACCGATTTCGAGACCTTCGCGCGCAACCCGCAGCAGGGCGGCGAGGAAGAGGCCCCGACCCAGGGCGTGCGCGAGATCGCCTATGTCGGCCAGCCGCTGGCGCTGGTCGTCGCCGAGAATCTGGAGGCAGCGCGCGAGGGAGCCGAGGCGCTGGTCATCGCCTATGAGGAGGAAGCGGGCGCGTTCGAGCGCGAGGCGCACGCCGCCGAATGCGAAACCCCGCCCGACGCCAGCACGCCGGCGCATTCGTCGCAGGGCGATCTCGACAGGGCGATGGCCGACGCGGCGGTGACGATCGACGTCACCTACACCACGCCGAGCCAGTCCAATGCGCCGATGGAGCCGCACGCGACCATCGCCCGCTGGGACGGCGACAATCTGATCCTCCACACCGCCAACCAGATGCTGGCGTCGTGCCGCAAGCAGATGGCCGACGCGCTGGGCATCGAGGAGACGAACGTCCGCCTGATCGCGCCTTATGTCGGCGGGGGCTTCGGATCGAAGCTGGGAATCGCGCCGGAGGCGGTGGCGGCGGCGCTGGCGGCGAGGGAACTGGGCCGGCCGATCAAGGCGGTGATGAGCCGCCCCCAGGTGTTCGAGGCGACCGTCCGCCGATCCGACACCCGCCAGCGCATCCGGCTGGCGGCGGGGCATGACGGCCGGTTGACCGCGATCGGCCATGAGACGCTCGCCAGCAATCTCGACGGCGAGGATTTCTTCGAGCCGGCGGGCATCGCCACGCACTTCCTTTATGCCGGCGAGAACCGATCGATCACCCATGATCTGGTGCGGCTGAACCTGACGCTCTCCGGCTCGATGCGCTGCCCGGGCGAGGCGGTGGGCATGCTCGCGCTCGAATGCGCGATGGACGAGCTGGCCGAGGCGCTGGGCATGGACCCGATCGCGCTGCGCAAGGCCAACGAGCCCGAGCGCGACCCCGAGCAGGACATCCCCTTTTCCAGCCGCAACCTGATCGCCTGCATGGACCGCGGCGCGAAGGAATTCGGCTGGGACCGGCGCGACCCCACCCCCGGCGGCCGGCGCGAGGGCGAATGGCTGATCGGGCTGGGCATGGCGGCGGCGGCGCGCAGCAACCTGATGCAGCGATCGGCGGCGCGGGTGACGCTGCGGCGCGACGGCGCGGTGATCGTCGAGACCGACATGACCGATATCGGCACGGGCAGCTACACCATCCTCGCGCAGATCGCGGGCGAGATGCTGGGCGCGCCGATCGGCCGCGTGCAGGTCTCGCTTGGCGACACCGACCTTCCCCCCGCCGCAGGTTCGGGCGGGTCCTGGGGCGCGAACAGCGCCGGTTCCGCGGTCTATGCCGCGTGCGAGGCGATCCGCGCGAAGCTGGCCGGGGCGATGGGCGCCTCTCCCGGCGACCTCACGCTCAAGGACGGCGAGGCGATCGCCGGCAACCGCCATGT
The DNA here is from genome assembly GCF_003515075.1 of Sphingomonas gilva. Lineage (GTDB taxonomy): Bacteria > Pseudomonadota > Alphaproteobacteria > Sphingomonadales > Sphingomonadaceae > Sphingomonas > Sphingomonas gilva. The sequence continues at coordinate 687,425 of NZ_QWLV01000001.1, read as the reverse complement.
CCGGATCGCCGACCTGATCGACGGCGACCTGACCGAGGAGGGCGCGATTCGACCGGGCAAGACGGACGAGGCGTTCACCCAGGCGGCGTTCGGCGCGCATTTCGCCGAGGTCGCAGTCAACGCGGTGACGGGCGAGACGCGGGTGCGGCGGATGCTCGGCGTGTTCGCGGCAGGCCGCATCCTCAACGAGAAGACCGCGCGGTCGCAATGCCTGGGCGGGATGACCTTCGGCCTGGGCGCGGCGCTGACCGAGGAGCTGGTCCACGACATCCGCAACGGCAAGTGCGTCAACCACGATCTTGCCGAATATCACGTTCCCGCCAATGCCGACGTGCCGCAGCAGGAGGTGATCTTCATCGAGGAACGCGACCATGCGGCCAACCCGATGCTGACCAAGGGCATCGGCGAGCTCGGCATCTCGGGCGCGGGCGCGGCGATCGCCAACGCGATCCACAATGCGTGCGGGGTGCGGGTGCGCGACTATCCGCTGACGCTCGACAAGCTGCTGCCGGGATTGCCGCCGGTTTGAGGTTGCCGCGGCGGCATTGGGTCCTACCTTGCAACCGAATCATGTGAGGGGGCGACGGTCATGCGCGAAGTGAGAATGGACGGCCCCTACCGCCCGGCCGCGCTGGGCGCGAGCGCGCAGGGGCTGCTCGGCAGGCCGGTCGATCGCTACGACGGTGCGGCGAAGGTCAGCGGCACGGCCGGATATGCCTTCGAGGGCGCGCCCGAGGGGACGCTGTACGGCCATGTCGTCGGCGCGGAGATCGGCGCGGGCCGCGTCCTTTCGGTGGACGTCGCCGCGGCCGAGGCGATGCCGGGCGTCGTCGCCGTCATCCATGACGATCCGCGCATGCCCTCTGGCGAAGCCAATTCGGAACATGCGCCGAAGGTGGGGCCGGCGGACCGCATTCATCATTACGGCCAGCCCATCGCGATCGTCGTCGCCGAGAGCCAGGAGGCGGCTCGCGCCGCCGCGGGGGCGGTCAGGATCGACTATGCGCCGTCCGAAGGCCGCTTCGACAGCCGCGCCGCGGAGGTCGAGCACGATCATAAGCTCGGTTTCCTGCCGACCATCCGCAGGGGCGATCTCGACGCCGCGCTGGCCGAGGCGGAGGTGGTGTTCGACGAGCGCTACGCCACGCCCGTCCACTTCCCCGCCGCGCTTGAACCGCACGCGACCATCGCCTGGTGGGACGGCGACCGGCTGACGGTGCGCGCCAGCCTGCAGATCGTCGGCGCGGCGCGCACCGCCATCGCCGTCGCGCTTGACATGCCCGAAGCGAAGGTCCGCGTGCTGGCGCCCTATGTCGGCGGCGGCTTTGGCGGGAAGACCGGCGTGGGGCCCGAGACGATCCTCGCCGCCATCGCCGCGCGCCGCACCGGACGTCCGGTCAAGATCGCCCTGCCCCGCCGCCAGATCGCCTATCTCGGGCACCACAGAACCGACACCGTCCAGCGCCTGCGCATCGGCTGCAACCGCGATGGCCGGATCTCGGCGATCGCGCATGAGGGCGTCGCCGCGCAGAAGGAGGACCGGACGTTCCTCGAGCCGATCCCGTTCGGCACGCTGCCGCTCTACGCGGGCAAGGTGCGCCATTTCGCGACGTCGCTGGTCCGCGTCGACCTGCCCGGCACCGGCGCGGTGCGCGCGCCGGGCGAGGCGATCGGCACCTTCGCGATCGAGTGCGCGATGGACGAGCTGGCCGAACGGTTGGGCCTCGATCCGATCGAACTGCGCCGCCGCAACGAGCCCGAGACCGATCCGCTGTCGGGCAAGCCCTTCTCCACCCGTCGCCTGCTCGATTGCTACGATGAGGGCGCGCGCCGCTTCGGCTGGGACCGGCGCGCCGCCACGCCCGGCAGCGTTCGTGAGGGCGAATGGCTGATCGGCGCCGGCATGGCCGCGTCGTTGCGCGGGAACTTCACCGTCAAAAGCGAAGCGCGCGTGACGCTCGACGCCGACGGCCGCGCGGTGATCGAGACCGACATGACCGACATCGGCACCGGCACCTACACCATCCTCGCGCAGGTCGCGGGCGAGATGCTGGGCCTTGGCGTCGACCGGATCGACGTGCGGCTGGGCGATAGCGAGATGCCGCCGAGCGCGGGCTCCGGCGGCTCGTTCGGCGCGGGCAGTTCGGCGTCCGCGGTGGCGCTCGCGTGCGAGGACATCCTCGCCGAGCTCGCCCGGCGGATGAACGCCGCGCCCGAGGAGCTGTCGCTGAAGGACGGCGTGGTGACGGCGGGCGGCCGCAGCACCCCGCTCGCCGACCTGGTGCGCGGCAAGCCGATCGTCGCGAGCGGACGGATGGGGCCGGGCAAGGAGAGCAAGGCGACCAGCCAGGCCAGCCACGGCGCCCATTTCTGCGAGGTCGCGGTGAACGGCGTGACGGGCGAGGTGCGCGTGCGAAGGATGCTCGGCGTGTTCGACGTCGGCCGCGTGCTCAACGAGAAGACCGCGCGCAGCCAGATCGTCGGCGGGGTGATCTGGGGCATCGCCTATGCGCTGAGCGAGGACGGCGTGGTCGATGTGCGGAGCGGGCGCTTCGTCAATCCCGATTTCGGCGAATATCACGTCGCGGTGAACGCCGACGTGCCGCAGATCGAATGCCATTTCATCGAGGAGGTGGACGACCACGCCAATCCGGCCGGCGCCAAGGCGGTGGGCGAGCTGGGCATCTCCGGCGCGGGCGCGGCGGTGGCGAATGCGGTGTACAATGCCACCGGCGTACGCGTGCGCGACTTTCCCATCACGCTCGACAAGCTGCTGCCGGGGCTGCCGCCGGTATGAGGGCGACCGATCATGGCCGATAACGACACCGTGATCGCCGCAGCGCGCGAATGGGCTGGCCAGCCGCTTGCGCTGGCGACGGTCACCTCCACCTGGGGATCGGCGCCGCGTCCGCGCGGCAGCCATATGCTGGTGCATGGCGACGGCCGGTTCGAGGGTTCGGTGTCGGGCGGCTGCGTCGAGAACGACATCATGCAGGCCGCCGCCGAGGTGATCGCCGGCGCGCCGTTCCAGCTCCGGCGCTACGGCGTCGCCGATGCCGACGCCTGGGAGGTCGGCCTGCCCTGCGGCGGCGAGATCGAGGTGATGGTCCAGCCCGTCGCGCCGACCGGCTTCGATCCCGAGCTGTTCGATCGCATCGCCGAGGCGCGCGCCGAGGGGCGCGCGGCGACGGTGTTCACCGATCTCGACAGCGGCGTTTCCTCGCTCCGCGCCGAGGAAGCCGCGCGCGTGTTCGCCAACCGCTACGACCCGCCCCGCCGCCTGCTGATCGTCGGCGCGGTGCAGATCGCGCAGGCGCTCGGCCCGCTGGCGCGGACGCTGGGCATCGAGGTGGCGGTGATCGATCCGCGCGGGCGCTTCCTGACCGAGGAACGCTTTCCCGGCGTGACGCTCGACGATCGCTGGCCGGACGAGGCGGTCGCCGCGTATGCCCCCGGCCCCGCGACCGCCGTCGTCACCCTGAGCCACGACACCAAGATCGACGATCCCGCGCTGGAGGCGGCCCTGCGCGGCAAGGCCGGCTATATCGCCGCGCTGGGATCGCGCCGCAGCCACGCCGCGCGGCGCGAGCGGCTGGCGGCGGCGGGCTTTACCGGGGCCGATCTCGACCGGATCGACGCTCCGGCCGGCCTCGATATCGGCGCGGTCGGCCCGGCCGAGATCGCGCTGTCGATCGCCGCGGGGATGATCGCGGCGTGGAACGCCAAGCCATGATCCGCGCCGAGGACACCGCGCTGGTGCTGCTCGCCGCCGGCCGCTCACGCCGCTTCGGCGCGGCGGACAAGCTCGCCCAGCCCTTCCTCCACCAGCCGCTCGGCCTCCATGTCGTCACCGCGCTGGAGGCGATCCCCTTCAGGGGGCGTTACGCCGTGGTCGATGGGACGCGGGTCGATTTCGCCGCGCGCGGGCTGACCATGGTGCGCAATGACGATCCCGACCTCGGCCTGTCGCGATCGGTGATGCTGGGCGTGACCGCGGCCAAGGGCTGCGGCTGCGCAGCGGTGCTGATCGCGCTTGCCGACATGCCGCGCGTCACCGCCGCGCATGTCTGGCGGCTGCTCGACTATGCGGAAGGGCCCGACGCGATCGTCGCCTCGTCGAACGGTGACCATCCGACCCCGCCGGTGCTGTTCGGCGCGGCGCATTTCGACATGCTGCTGACGCTCGAAGGCCAGGCCGGCGCGCGCGACCTGGTCCGCGCCGGCCACCACATGGTCACCTCGCCCGACGAGCTGGTCGATATCGACACGCCCGAGCAGCTCGCGGCGCTGCGGAAGAAGTACGGCGTCGGGTAGCTTCCTCCCCTCCCTTTCAAGGGAGGGGTCGGGGGTGGGTGCGCGCGTCTGCGCGCCCAAAAAGCCTCTTCGACGCCCAGCCCGAAGCGCCGAACGCGACATCGAGCCGCGCCCGTCGCTTCACCCACCCCTAACCCCTCCCTTTCAGGGAGGGGAAACTCACTCGTGCCGCAGCGCGTCGATGGGGTTGAGCGCCGCCGCGCGTCTGGCCGGGAAATAGCCGAACACCACGCCGATGATCGCCGAGATGGCGAAGGCGGCGACGTTGATCTCCGGCACGAAGATCCATTTCACGTCCATCACCGGCACCAGCGCGGCGACGGCGAGCTGCGCCACCAGCAGGCCGATCAGCCCGCCCAGGCATGACAGCACGATCGCTTCGACGAGGAATTGCAGCAGCACCTCGCGCGCGACCGCCCCGATCGCGAGGCGGATGCCGATCTCGCGCGTGCGTTCGGTGACCGACACCAGCATGATGTTCATGATGCCGATGCCGCCGACGATCAGGCTGATCCCCGCGACCGTCGCGACGATGCTGGTCAGGAGGTTGGTCGTGCCGGTCAGCGTGTCGGAGATCTGGCGCGTGTCGAAGATGTTGAAGTTATCGTCCTCGCCCGGCTCGATATTGCGGCGGTCGCGCAGCAAATCGCTGATCGATTCCTGCACCACCTGCGTGTCATAGGCCTGATCGACGCCGACCAGGATCAGGCGGATGTCCTGCGATCCCGTGAAGCGGCGCTGCACCGTCTTGATCGGCATGATCACGGTATCGTCCTGATCCCCGCCGAAGCCCGCCTGACCCTTGGTCGCGAGCGTGCCGATCACGTCGCACGAGATCTGGCCCAGGCGGATGCGCTCGCCCACCGCGTTGCCGCCGCGGAACAGGTTCTGCTGCACGGTGCTGCCGATGATGCAGACCGACTTCCCCGCGGCCTCCTCTTCCGGGCTGAAGGTGCGGCCGGCGGTCAGCTGCCAGGGCTGGACCTCGAAATAGGCGTTGGTGGTGCCGTTGATCGTCGTCGTCCAGTTCGCGCCGTCATAGATCGCGATGGCGGACGCCTGCGCCTGCGGCGCGACCGCGCGCACGCCGGTGACCTGACGCTGCAGCGCCTCTATATCCTGCGCATCGAATTCGGGCGGGCGCGGCCCGCCGCCGCCGCGACCGAAGCCCTGGCCGGGGCGGATCTGGAGAACGTTGGTACCGAGCGCGGAGATCTGCTCCTGCACCGCCGCCGTGGTGGCGTTGCCCAGCGTCACCATGGTGACCACCGCGGCGACGCCGATGATGATACCCAAGGTCGTCAGGAACGATCGCAGCATGTGCCGCCGGATCGACCGGATCGCGAGGACGAAGGTGGTGCCGATGATCATTGCGCGCTCCGCCAACGCTTCTCGACTTCGCTCGAAGCGAACGGGCCCAGGGAAAGCTTGCAACCCAAGTCCCCGCTCGTTTCGAGCGAAGTCGAGAAACCTATCGCTGAAGAAGCAATCGGCGACCCGCTCACGCCACCGCCTCCCCGGCCCGGTGCCGGGCATCGATGCGCTCGACCAGGCCGTCCTTGAAATGCACCACCGTGCGGGCGAAGGCGGCCATGTCGGGCTCATGCGTCACCATCAGTACGGTGATGCCGCTCCGGCGGTTGAGATCGGTCAGGAGCTCCATGATCTCGACCGAGCGTTCGCTGTCGAGATTGCCGGTCGGCTCGTCTGCCAGCAGCACATCGGGATTGGTGACGATCGCACGGGCGATGGCCACACGCTGCTGCTGCCCGCCCGAAAGCTCGGCCGGGGTATGGTCCCACCATTCGGCGAGGCCGACCTTGTCCAGCGCGGCCATGCCCATGTCGGCCCTCGTCTTCTTGTCCTCGCCGCGATAGAGCAAGGGCAGCTCGACATTCTCCAGCGCGGAGGTGCGGCTCAAGAGGTTGAACCCCTGGAACACGAAGCCGAGATAGCGGCGGCGGAGCAGCGCGCGCTGGTCGCGGTCGAGCGCCTCGACATGATGGCCGCGGAACAGGAAGGTGCCGTCGGTCGGCACGTCGAGGCAGCCGAGGATGTTCATCGTCGTCGACTTGCCCGATCCCGAAGGCCCCATCACCGCGACGAAATCGCCGCCGGCGATGTCGAGGTCGACGCCCTTGAGCGCCTGGAACGCGGTCGGCCCCTCGCCATAGGTCTTGGTGACGCCGCGCAGGCTGATGATCGGCGCGGGATCAGCCACCGCGATTGACCCGGACCTGCGCGCCGCCCTTGCCGCGCGCCCCGCCGCCCGCGCGGCCTTCCTCGCCGGAAAGCTGGCCGGTGATCACCTGCTGACCGCGCTTCAGGTCGCCGCCGATCACCTCGGTCATCTGGCCGTTGGTATCGCCGGTCTGGACGCTCACCGCCTGGGGCTGGCCGTCCGCGCCGAGGACATAGACCGTCTGGGTCGCGCCGCGATCGAGCGTGACGGTGCGTTCGGCGCGGTTGCCGCGGCGCCCGCGGCGCGGGATCAGCGCGCCGGTGACGCCGCCCTTGGCCTGCGCGTCGCCACCGCTCGCGGTGGGCGTGAAGCGCAGCGCCGCATTGGGCACCAGCAGCACATTCTCCTTGCGCGAGGTGACGATCTCCGCTGTCGCGGTCATGCCCGGACGCAGCTGCAGCTCGGGATTGGCGACGCTCAGCTCGGCGGCGTAGCTGATGACCTGGCCGGTCGAGCTCGACGTGCTCGTGGTCGAGGATGACGACGCCGCCTGCGCCGACAGGTTCGATCCGACATCGACGCGGGTGATCCGCGCGGGGAAGGTGCGGCCGGGGAAGGCGTCGACGGTGAATGTGGCGTCCTGCCCTTCCTTGACCGATCCGACATCGGCCTCGTCGATCGCCACCTCGAGCTTCATCGACGAAAGGTCCTCGGCGATGACGAACAGCGTCGGCGTGTTGAACGAAGCGGCCACGGTCTGGCCGGGATCGACCTGGCGGGCGAGGACGACGCCCGATACCGGCGAGCGGATGATCGCCCGCGCGCGCTGCGTCTGGTTCTGCGCGAGCGCGGCACGCGACGCCGCGGCGTTCGCCTGCGCCACCTTGAGCGAGGCGACGGCGCGGTTGGTGTTGGCGCGCGCGGTGGCGAGCTCGGTATCCGACGGCACCCGCCCGCCGGACAGCCGCCGCACCTCCTCCAGCCGGTTGAGCTGCGCGCGGGCCTCGGCGACGGTCGCCTCGGCCTGCCCGATCTGGGCGAGATTGGCGTCGAGCGCGGCCTGGCTCTGGCGGATCTGATCGTCGAGCTGTTCGGGATCGATCAGCGCCAGCGCCTGCCCGGCGGCGACCCGATCGTTCACGTCCACGACCACTTCAGTGACCAGGCCGGACAGCTGCGAACCGACCTGCACCTGGTTGGTCGGCGCGAGCTTGCCCGTCGCGGAGACGGTGACGGTCAGGTCGCCCTGCCTCGCCGGCGCAGTGGAATAGCTTGTCTCGGCGGCGGGGTTGAGCCAGCTCCACAGCGCGAAGATGAGCAGGAGCGCGCCGACACCGATCGCGCCCCACTTCGCGTAACGCTTCCATCTGGGCTGGGCCGAGCCGCCGAGGAACTCCTCGAGATCGGCCCTGGTCTCGGTCGGGGGGACGGGCTGGTCGGCCATCATTCGGTCTCCGGGGCGGTCGGCACGGTGGTGGCGTCCCAGCCGCCGCCGAGCGCGAGGTAGAGCTGGACGAGCGCGTTCGCCTGATCGGCGCGCGCCGCGGTCAGACCGTTTCGCGCGCTGAGCAGCGCCGCCTCATTGGTGTTGAGCGTGGTGAAATCGGTAAGGCCCGAACGGTATTGCAGCCGCGAGAGCAGCGCCGAGTTGTTCGCTGCGTCGAGCGCGATGGCGAACTGCCGCTCGCGCTCGCGCGCCGCGCCCAAAGCGACGGCGGCGTTCTCGACATCCTCCAGCGCGACCAGCACGGTCTGCTTGTAGGCGGCGAACGAGGCCTCGGCCGCCGCCTCCTGCGACCGCACCTGCGAGCGCAGCCGCCCGCCGTTGAAGATCGCCTGGGTCAGCCCGGCGAACAGCCCGCCGGTGATCGAATCGAAGATCTCGCCGAGCACGTTCGAATTGGCGTTGATGTTGCCGCTGATGCCGAGCGACGGATAGAGCTGCGCCTCCGCCACGCCGATCTGCGCGGTCGCGGCGGCGAGGTTGCGTTCGGCCGCGCGGACGTCCGGGCGCTGGCGCAGCGTATCGGCGGGAATGCCGACGGCGATGTTCTCCGGCCCGCGCGGGATCGGCCTGATCGCCGCGAGCTGCGGCTTCAATGCGCCCGGCGCTTGGCCGGTCAGCACGCCGAGCCGCGAGACCGCGGCGTTGTAGTTCGCCTCGATGGTCGGGATGTTCGCCGCGGTCTGTGCCCGGGCGCTGCGCGCCTGCTCGGCGTCGAGCGAGGAGACCAGCCCGGCCTGCACGCGGAAGCCCGCGATCTCCAGATTGTCGTCCTGGATCGCGAGGCTCGCGCGCGCATTGTCGAGCTGCGCCTGGTACAGCCGCGCGAGGATGTAGTTGCGCGCCACCTCGGCCTGGATCGAGGTCAGCACCGTCGCATAGTCGAAACCCGAAGCGGCATATTGCGCGCCCGACGCCTCGACCGTGCGGCGCACCTCGCCGAACAGACCGACCTGATAGCTTGTGTCGAGCCCCAGCGAGAAGCTGTCTCCCGACCCGCGCGAGATGGTGGTGACGGTGCCGTCGGGCAGGGTGATGGTGCTCGATCCGGAGAGATCGAACGAGCGCGAATAGCCCGCCGATCCGCTCAACGACGGCAGCAGGTCGGCGCGCGCCTGGACCAGCCCCTCGCGCGCCTGGCGCAGGCGGGCGACGGCCTGCGCGATATCGAGGTTGGAGGTCCGCGCCTGCTCGACCAGCTGGCCCAGCATCGGATCGTCGAAGCTCGCCCACCAGCGCGTGAGATCGGCCTGCGCGGCCTGATCGGCCTCGACCGAATAGCTCGCGGGCACGCCCAGCTCGGTCGCGGTCGCGGGGCGGTAATCCGGGCCGACGGTGCAGCCCGCGAGCGCGGTCGATGCGATCAGAACGAGGATCAGGGGCGTTTTGAGCGACATGGTGTCGTATGTGACCGCCACGCCCGGATCGGGCAATCGCTTTTGTGTCGCCAATTGTAACAGCCGCGCAAGGATCGTTCAGATACGCATCGCCCCTGCGAAGGCAGGGGCCGCTGAGTTTGTGGCACATTCAACCGCGCCTATGCCGACTGCGGCCCCTGCCTTGGGTTCCCAGCAAAGTAATACTTTGCTGGGGGCCCTGCGCAGGGGCGACGGAATGGCCAATTACTCCAGCTCCAGGATCACCGCGTCCACCGCCAGGCTCTCGCCGGCCGCGGCGCGAACCTCCTTGACCACGCCGGCCTTCTCGGCGCGCAGGATGTTCTCCATCTTCATCGCCTCGACCACCGCGAGCGGCTGGCCGGGCTCGACCTTGTCCCCCTCGGCCACGTCGAGCCGCACCAGCAGGCCCGGCATCGGGCAGAGCAGGAAGCGCGAGAGATCGGGCGGCGCCTTCTCGATCATGTGCCGGGCGTGCGGCGCGACATGCGCCGGCAGCACGCGCACCCTGTGTTTGGCGCCGCGCGTGCCGATCGCAAAGCCGGTGGCGGTGCGCGCGAGCGAAAGCGTCAGCGGCGCTCCGTTCCACTCGGCGTCCACCATCGTGTCGCCGGGGGTGTATTCCAGCCCCAGGTCGAGCTCCTCGCCATCGACGATCAGCGCGTCGGGCGAGACCGAGACGTCGTGCGTCTTCCCGCCCAGCGTCACCTGCCAGTCGGCCGGCGGGCGCAGCCGGTCGCCAAGCTGCCCGTCGACCCGCCGCGCGCGATCCGCCTGCGCGGTCGCGGCGAAGGCGGCGACGCCGGCGATGGCGGCGAGCAGTTCGTCCGAGGCGGGGGCGCCGTGGAAGCCCTCGGGATATTCCTCGGCGATGAAGCCGGTGGTGATCTCGCCCGAGCGGAAGCGCGGGTGCTGCATCAGCGCGGAGAGGAAATCGAGGTTGGTGCCGGGTCCGGAGATGACGAACTGGTCGAGCGCCGCGATCTGCGCGTCGATCGCCGCCTCGCGCGTCGGCGCATGGGTGATCAGCTTGGCGATCATCGGATCGTAGAACATGCTGACCTCGCCGCCCTCGGCGACGCCATCGTCTATGCGGACGCGAACCAAATCCTCCCCGCTTGCGGGGAGGGGGACCACCGACCGCAGGTCGGTGGTGGAGGGGGCAGGCCACGAGCGATTCGCTTGTGGCGCCCCCCCTCCACCATGCTGCGCATGGTCCCCCTCCCCGTGCCGGGGAGGTTCATACCGCACCAGCCGGCCGATGCTGGGCAGGAACCCCCGATAGGGGTCCTCGGCATAGACGCGGTTCTCGATCGCCCAGCCGTCTATCTTCACGTCGTCCTGCCCGAACGGCAGCTTCTCCCCCGCCGCGACGCGGATCATCAGCTCGACCAGATCGAGGCCGGTGATCTCCTCGGTCACCGGGTGCTCGACCTGCAGGCGCGTGTTCATCTCGAGGAAGTAGAAGCTCTCGCCGCTCTTGTCGGCGCCCGAGACGATCAGCTCGACCGTACCGGCCGAATAATAGCCCACCGCCTTGGCCAGCGCGACCGCCTGCTCGCCCATCGCCTTGCGCATCTTGGGCGTCACGAACGGCGACGGCGCCTCCTCCACCACCTTCTGGTGGCGGCGCTGCACCGAGCATTCGCGCTCGTTCAGATAGACGATGTTGCCGTGCCGGTCGCCGATCACCTGGATCTCGATATGGCGCGGGCTTTCGATGAACTTCTCGATGAACACGCGATCGTCGCCGAACGACGCCAGCCCCTCGCGCTTGGTCGCCTCGAACCCCTCGCGCACGTCCTGCTCGCTGTACGCCAGCCGCATCCCCTTGCCGCCGCCGCCGGCCGAGGCCTTCATCATCACCGGATAGCCGATGTCGGAGGCGATCCTGACCGCCTCGTCGGTATCGGCGATCTCGCCCAGGAAACCCGGGACGACGTTGACCCCCGCCTCCTTCGCCAGCTTCTTGGATTCGATCTTGTCGCCCATCGCCGCGATGGCATTGGGCGGTGGGCCGATAAAGGCGATCCCCGCCTCGGCGCACGCCTTGGCGAAGCTTTCGCGCTCGGACAGGAAGCCGTAGCCGGGGTGGATCGCGTCCGCCCCCGTCTCCTTCGCCGCGAGCAGGATCAGATCGGCCTTGAGATAGCTCTCCGCCGCCGGCGCCGGCCCCAGCCGCACCGCCTCGTCCGCCATCAGCACATGGGGGCTGCGCGCATCGGCATCGGAATAGACCGCGACCGTGGCGATCCCCATCCGCTTGGCGGTGCGGAACACCCGGCAGGCGATCTCGCCCCGATTGGCGACCAGGATTTTCTTGAACATTACTGATCGGACCTCTTCTGGGCCTGCCTCAAGACTCGACGGGCGAGCCAGTGGCAAAAAAGCAGCGTAATGATTGCATAGAGAGCGGCAGGACCGACGCTTGCGAGCGCAACCATCCAATATGGCGCGACATCGAGTCCGCCGAGCGGGCTGATGATGCCAACAAATGCCGCGACACCATACCAATAGATCGCTGACCCCAGCGCGAACAGGATTGAGGCCCGACGAATGCGGATCATTCCGCCGCCACCCGCATCGGCTCCTCGGCCTCCATCGGCCGCACGCCGAGCTTGGCGAACAACGCGGCATCCGCGCTGTCACCACGGTTGCCGGTCGTCAGCAGCTTGTCGCCGGTGAAGATCGAGTTCGCCCCCGCCATGAAGCACAACGCCTGGGTCGCCTCCGACATGCTCTCACGCCCCGCGCTCAGCCGCACCATGCTCATCGGCATGGTGATCCGCGCCACCGCGACCGTCCGCACGAACTCGATATCGTCGATCTTCGCGAGCGGGGTATCGGCCAGCATGTCGCCCAGCACCGTGCCCCTGACCGGCACCAGCGCGTTGACCGGCACGCTTTCGGGATGGCGCGGCAGCGTGGCGAGCGCATGGATGAAGCCGACGCGGTCCTCCCGCGTCTCGCCCATTCCGACGATCCCGCCGCAGCACACGTTGATTCCCGCACTCCGGACATGCTCCAGCGTATCCAGCCGGTCCTCGAAGCTGCGCGTGGTGATCACCTCGCCATAACGTTCGGGCGAGGTGTCGATATTGTGGTTGTAGTAATCGAGCCCCGCATCGGCGAGCATCTCCGCCTGCCTGGGCGTCAGCATGCCCAGCGTCATGCAGGTCTCCATCCCCATCTGGCGGACGCCCTTCACCATCTCGACGATGGCGGGCATGTCCCGGTCCTTGGGGTTGCGCCACGCAGCACCCATGCAGAAGCGCTGGCTGCCCGCATCCTTCGCCTGCGCCGCCATCTGCAGCACCGCGCGGGAGTCCATCAGCTTGGTCGCCTTCAACCCCGTGTCGGCATGCGCCGACTGCGAGCAATAGCCGCAATCCTCCGGGCAGCCGCCGGTCTTGATCGAGAGCAGCGTGCACAGCTGCACCTCGCCCGCGGCATGATGCGACCGGTGGACGGTTTGCGCGCGGAACATGAGCTCGTCGAAGGGCAGGTCGAACAGGGCCGCGATTTCGACGCGGGTCCAGTCCTGCCGGATTTCACTCCCCTCCCTGCCAAGGGAGGGGCTGGGGGTGGGTTTCTCTCGAGGAAACGCAGGTATTTCCTCGGGGCGGACCCACCCCCGACCCCTCCCTTCCAGGGAGGGGAGATCGTTCACAGCATCACTCATTCCGCAGCTTCCTCCTCGGGCGGCATATTGTGGCCCAGCAGGCGCAGCACCGCGCCCGCCGCGTCGACGAGATTGGTGCCGGGGCCGAAGATGCCCTGCACCCCGGCGTCACGCAGGCCCTGATAATCCTGTGCGGGGATCACGCCCCCGGCGATGACCTTGATGTCGCTGCGCCCGGCTTCGCGGAGATGGCCGATCAGCTCCGGGATCAGCGTCTTGTGCCCCGCCGCCAGCGATGACGCGCCGACGATGTCGACATCGGTCTCGATCGCCAGCCGCGCGGCTTCCTCAGGGGTCTGGAACAGCGGGCCGGCGACCACCTCGAACCCGAGATCGCCGAATGCGGAGGAAACGAGGTTCGCGCCCCGATCATGCCCGTCCTGCCCCATCTTGGCGACCAGCATCCGCGGCTTCCGCCCCATCCGCCGCTCGATCGCGCCGACGCCGGCGACGAGGCCCGTCCAGCGCGCATCGTCGCCATAGGCGCCGCCATAGACGCCCTTCACCGGCGTCGGGCTGGTCTCGTAGCGGCCGAACGCCGCCTCCATCGCCAGGCTGATCTCGCCCAGCGTCGCCCGCGCGCGCGCGCAATCGACGGCGAGGGCGAGCAGGTTACCGTCATCCTTCGCGCCATCGGTCAGCGCCTTCAATGCGGCCAGGCAGGCATGTTCGTCACGCTCCGCCTTGACCCGCTCGATCCGCGCGATCTGGCCGGCGCGGACCTTGTGGTTGTCGACGTCGAGGATCTCGAGCTCGCTCTCCTCGGCCGCGCGATACTTGTTGACGCCGACGATCACCGCCTCGCCGCGATCGACCCGCGCCGCACGCGCCGCCGACGCCTCCTCGATCATCGCCTTGGGCCAGCCCCTGGCGACCGCCTGCGCCATGCCGCCTTCGGCCTCGACCCGCTCGATGATCTCCCAAGCCTTGTCGACCAGCTCGCGGGTCAGCGCCTCGACATAATAGCTGCCGCCCAGGGGATCGACGACATTGGTCATCCCCGTTTCCTCGGCAAGCACGATCTGCGTGTTGCGCGCGATACGGGCGGAGAAGTCTGTCGGCAGCGCGATCGCCTCGTCGAGCGCGTTGGTGTGGAGCGACTGGGTGCCTCCCAGCATCGCCGCCATCGCCTCGATCGTGGTGCGGATGACGTTGTTGTAGGGGTCCTGCTCGGTCAGCGACACGCCCGACGTCTGGCAATGCGTCCTGAGCATCTTGGAGCGTTCGTCCTTCGCCTCCAGCCCGGTCATCACCCGGTGCCACAGCGTGCGCGCCGCGCGCAGCTTCGCCACCTCCATGAAGAAGTTCATGCCGATCGCGAAGAAGAAGGAGAGCCGCCCGGCGAACGCGTCGATATCGAGCCCCGCGGCCATCGCCGCCTTCACATATTCGCGCCCGTCGGCGATGGTGAAGGCCAGCTCCTGCAGCTGCGTCGCCCCAGCTTCCTGCATGTGATAGCCGGAGATCGAAATCGAGTTGAACTTCGGCATGTTGGCGGAGGTGTAGGCGATGATGTCCGATATGATCCGCATGCTTGGGCCGGGCGGGTAGATATAGGTGTTGCGGACCATGAACTCCTTCAGGATGTCGTTCTGGATGGTGCCGTCCAGCCTCTCCCGAGGGACACCCTGCTCCTCGCCTGCGACGATGAAGAAGGCGAGGATCGGGATCACCGCGCCGTTCATCGTCATCGAGACCGACATCTCGCCGAGCGGAATGCCGTCGAACAGGATCTTCATGTCCTCGACCGTGTCGATCGCGACGCCGGCCTTGCCGACATCGCCCGTCACGCGCGGATGGTCGCTGTCGTAGCCCCGGTGCGTGGCGAGATCGAACGCGACCGACAGCCCCTTCTGCCCGGCGGCGAGATTGCGGCGGTAGAAGGCGTTCGATTCCTCGGCGGTGGAGAAGCCGGCATATTGCCGGATTGTCCAGGGCCGGCCGGCATACATCGATGCGCGCACGCCGCGGGTGAAGGGCGCGAAGCCGGGCAGGCCGGGGTCGATGTCGGCCACATCCTCGGCGGTGTAGAGAGGCTTCACGGTGATCCCCTCGGGCGTCTCCCAGGCGAGATCGCGCCCCTTCACCTCCTTCGCCGCGAGCGCGGCCCAGTCGTCGAGCGTGGGTTTGTCCGTCATGCCCGGCCCCTACACCCTTCGGGCTGGAGACCGCAAAGCTTGAAAGCTCATCGCCCTTTGAACGCCGGCTTGCGCTTCTGAAGAAAGGCCATGCCGCCCTCCATCGAATCCGCCGTGCCGCGCACCTTGCGCTGGTTCTCCGCCTCGCGGTTCATCGCCTCGGCATAGGAGCAGTCGAGCGCCTGCCCCAGGCCGCGCCGCATCAGCCCCAGCGCGACCGTCGGCCCCGCCGCCAGCCGCTCGGCCAGCGCAAACGCCTCTGCGTCGAGCGCGTCGTCCGCCACCAGCTTGTGGATCATGCCCCATTCGAGCGCCCTTGCCGCCGGCACGCGCTCGCCCAGCATCATCATCTCGGCGGCGCGCGCGCGGCCGATCAGCCGCGGCAGCATCCAGCTCGCCCCGCCATCGGGGACGAGGCCGATATTGACGAAGGCCTGCAGGAAATAGGCGGTGTCGCTCGCCACACAGAAATCGGCTGCGAGCGCAAGCGAACAGCCTATCCCCGCCGCCGGGCCGCGAACGGCGGTGACGACCGGCACGGCGAGATCGGCGATGGCCAGCATCGTCGGGTTGTAGTGCGCGGTCAGCGCGGTGAAGGTCGTATTGCCGGGATCATCGCTGCCGAGCGCGCCGCCGCCGACATCGGCGCCCGAACAGAAAGCCCGCCCCGCGCCGGTGACTAGAACCGCCCGCGCGCCGTTGAGATCGGCCAGCGCCTCGCGAAGCTCGTCGAACATCCGCGGGGGCGCCGCGTTCAACCGGTCGGGCCGGTTGAGCGTGACGACCAGCACATCGCCGCGGCGCTCGGCCAGGATCATCTCGTAATCGGCCATTCGTTTCCTTTCCTGACCCGCTTCACGCGCTTGCCCTTTTCCGGATTCATCCGTCTGAAGCCGTCCGTCACCCCGGACTTGTTCCGGGGTCCATGTCTCCGCAAACGCCGCAGGCATTGGTCATGCGGCACGATGGACCCCGGAACAAGTCCGGGGTGACGAGTATGAAGCTAGGCGTTCTGATGGTTTCCACCCTTGGGCGTTTCCATCAGCTCCACCAGCACGCCGCCCATGTCCTTCGGATGCACGAAGATCACCAGCGTGCCGTGCGCCCCGATGCGCGGCTCGCCGAGCACCTTGGCGCCCTTCGCCTCCAGCTCGGCCTTGGCGGCGTGGATGTCAGGCACCTCGAAACAGACATGATGCTGTCCGCCCGCCGGATTCCTGGCGAGGAAGCCATGGAGCGGCGATGCCTCCCCCAGCGGCTCGATCAGCTCGATCTGGCTGTTGGGCGTATCGATAAAACACACCCGCACGCCCTGCGCCGGCAGATCGAACGCCTCGCGGATAACGGTCGCGCCGAGCAGATCTCGGTACATCGCGACCGATCTCTCGATCGACGGCGTCGCGACGCCGACATGGTTGAGGGGGCCGAGGATCATAGTCGAATCAGCCTTCGATCCTTGGCGGCGACATGCCCCCAGAACGCGACATCTCGATCATCGTTTCGATCCTGATCACGCGATCGTTGATGTTGATCACCTTGGCCTCAACCTTCGCGACATTTGTTGAGAGGTCGGTCATCTCACGACGTAAGACGTCTAATCGCTCCTGCATAAGAACCACGTTCTTAAGCGCGGTCAGCGCGTCGTTGAGACCGCTCATTCAGCATTCCCAAGTTGACGCAACGTTGATTCAATGCCCTCCCGCGTCGATCGAACGGTCTTGATCATTTGATCGAGTGACTCCGCCATCTTGGGTATCGCGGCGTTCACTTCGCGGACAAGCAAGGCGAGTTCCGCTTCTTGATCCGGTGTGAGATCGTCGTCATCATCGACCTTTCGCCGAATATATTGGCCGATTGACATGTGCTGTGCGGCGGCGCGCGCGGCGAGCTCCGCCTTCTTGGCCGGGGTCATCAAAATGGTCACACGTTCGGTTTGCATCTTCGCACTCCTTCACATGTCATTATAATGTGCAGGAAGGATGCTCACAACGGAATATTGTCATGCTTCTTCCACGGATTCTCCAGCGCCTTGTTGCGCAGTTTCCGTAGCCCCAGCGCCACCCGCCGCCGCGTCGAGTGCGGCATGATCACCTCGTCGATGAAGCCCTTCGACGCCGCGACGAAGGGGTTGGCGAAGCGCGCCTCGTACTCCGCGGTCTTTTCCGCGATCTCCTCGGGCGTCTTGCCCCGGAAGATGATCTCCACCGCGCCCTTCGCGCCCATCACCGCGATCTCGGCGGTGGGCCAGGCATAGTTCAAATCGCCGCGCAGGTGCTTCGAGGCCATCACGTCATATGCGCCGCCATAGGCCTTGCG
Organism: Sphingomonas gilva; assembly: GCF_003515075.1. Lineage (GTDB taxonomy): Bacteria > Pseudomonadota > Alphaproteobacteria > Sphingomonadales > Sphingomonadaceae > Sphingomonas > Sphingomonas gilva. The sequence goes on along the minus strand of NZ_QWLV01000001.1, from coordinate 669,892 downwards.
GGTGATGACGGTGATCTTGGGCACGGTCGCCTCGGCATAGGCGAACAGCAGCTTGGCGCCGTGCTTGATGATCCCCGAATGCTCCTGGCCGACGCCGGGCAGGAAGCCGGGGACATCGACGAAGGTGATGATCGGGATGTCGAACGCGTCGCAGAAGCGCACGAAGCGCGCGCCCTTCTTGGACGAATTGATGTCCAGGCATCCCGCCAGCACCATCGGCTGGTTGGCGACCACGCCGACGGTGCGCCCCTCGATCCGGCCGAATCCGACGATGATGTTGCCCGCATGCGCCGGCTGCAGCTCGAAGAACTCGCCTTCGTCCACGGTCTTACGGATCAGCTCGTGCATGTCGTAGGGCTGGTTGGCGCTCGCCGGGATCAACGTGTCGAGGCTCGGCTCCTCGCGGTCCCATTCGTCGGCGGTCGGCCGTTCGGGCACGCCCTCGCGGTTGGACGCGGGCAGGAAATCGATGAAGTCGCGCGCCGCCAGCAGCGCCTCGATATCGTTTTCGAACGCGACGTCGGCCACGCCGGACCTGGTTGTGTGGGTGGAGGCCCCGCCCAGCTCCTCCTGCGTGACCACTTCGTTGGTCACGGTCTTCACCACGTCCGGACCGGTGACGAACATGTAGCTCGAATCCTTCACCATGAAGATGAAGTCGGTCATCGCCGGCGAATAGACCGCGCCGCCCGCGCACGGCCCCATGATCAGCGACAGCTGCGGCACCACGCCTGAGGCCAGCACGTTCCTCTGGAACACCTCGGCATAGCCGCCCAGCGACGCCACGCCCTCCTGAATGCGCGCGCCGCCCGAATCGTTGAGGCCGATGACGGGCGCGCCGACCTTCATCGCCATGTCCATCACCTTGCAGATCTTCTGCGCATGGCGTTCGCTGAGCGACCCGCCGAACACGGTGAAATCCTGGCTGAACACGAACACCAGCCGCCCGTTGATCGTGCCGCTGCCGGTGACCACCCCGTCCCCGGGGATAACGGTATCCGGCATGCCGAAATCGACGCAATTATGCTCGACATACATATCGAGTTCTTCGAACGATTCCTCGTCGAGCAGCACCTCAAGGCGCTCGCGCGCGGTCAGCTTGCCCTTGGCGTGCTGCGCGGCGATGCGCTTCTCGCCCCCGCCCATCCGCGCGGCGGCGCGCTTCCTCTCAAGCTCTTCGATGGTTGACGACACCGGCGATCCCCATTCCTTGGCGTTGAGGGTTCTCTGCATCCGGCGGGCGACTTTGGCAAATCCGCCCTTGCCCCGCTAAGGGCTCAGCCGCCATCATGGCCGAAATGCTTGTGAGGGAAGCGCGATGAGCGAAGTCGAAGTCTATCCGGTGCCGGGCGAATGGGCGAAGCGGGCGCGGGTGGACGCCGCCGGCTATGAGAAGATGTACGGCCTCAGCCTCGCCGATCCGGGCAGCTTCTGGCTGGAGCAGGCAAAGCGGCTGGATTGGATCAAGCGCCCAGAGATCGCCGGCGACTGGTCGTTTCAGGAAGACGACTTCCACATCCAGTGGTTCGCCGACGGCAAGTTGAACGTCGCCGCCAACTGCATCGACCGGCATCTGAAAACGCGCGGCGATCAGACCGCGATCATCTGGGAGCCGGACGATCCCGCCGAGGATCCGCGCCGCTTCACCTACAAGCAATTGCATGCGGAGGTCTGCCGTTTCGCCAATGTGCTGAAGGCGAACGGCGCGAGGAAGGGCGACCGCGTCACCATCTATATGCCGATGATCCCGGAGGCCGCGTTCGCCGTGCTGGCCTGCGCGCGGATCGGCGCGATCCACTCGGTGGTGTTCGGCGGCTTCTCGCCCGATGCGCTCGCCGGGCGGATCGAGGATTGCGATTCGACCATGGTGGTCACAGCGGACGAGGGCCGCCGCGGCGGCAAGCCGGTGGCGCTCAAGGCCAATGTCGATGAAGCGGCGAAGCGCGCGCCCAGCCTCAGGACGGTGATCGTCGTCAAGGCCACCGGCGCCGACGTGGCGATGACCGAGGGTCGCGACATCTGGTATCACGAGGCCGCGAAGTCGGTCCCTGCCGATTGCCCGCCCGAGCCGATGGGGGCGGAGGACCCGCTGTTCATCCTTTACACCTCGGGCTCCACGGGCAAGCCCAAGGGCGTGCTCCACACCTCCGGCGGCTATCTGCTATGGGCCGGCCTGACGCACGAGCTGTGCTTCGATTACCGGCCCGGCGACATCTGGTGGTGCGCCGCCGATATCGGCTGGGTCACCGGACACAGCTATATCCTCTACGGCCCGCTGGCGAACGGCGCGACGACGCTGATGTTCGAAGGCGTTCCCACTTGGCCGACCCCTTCGCGCATCTGGGAGGTGGTCGACCGCCACCAGGTCCACACCGTCTTCACCGCGCCGACCGCCTTGCGCGCGCTGATGAAGGAGGGCGACGAATGGGTGGCGAAGACCAGCCGCGGGTCGCTGAAGCTGCTCGGCACCGTCGGCGAGCCGATCAACCCGGAGGCGTGGCGCTGGTATCATGAGGTCGTCGGCGAGGGCCGCTGCCCGATCATCGACACCTGGTGGCAGACCGAGACCGGCGGCGCGATGATCGCGCCGATGCCGGGCGCGACCGCGCTCAAGCCCGGTTCGGCGACCAGGCCGATGCCCGGCGTGGAGCCGCAGCTGGTCGATCCCGGAGGCCGCGTGCTCGACGGCGCGACCGAGGGCAACCTCGTCATCGCGCGCAGCTGGCCCGGCCAGATGCGCACCGTCTGGGGCGATCACGCCCGCTTCTTCCAGACCTATTTCAGCGCCTATCCGGGGAAATATTTCACCGGCGACGGCTGCCGGCGCGACGAGGACGGCTATTACTGGATCACCGGCCGGGTGGACGATGTGATCAACGTCAGCGGCCATCGCATGGGCACCGCCGAGGTGGAATCGGCGCTGGTGCTCCACCCCCAGGTCGCCGAGGCGGCGGTGGTCGGCATGCCGCACGACGTGAAGGGCCAGGGCATCTACGCCTATGTCACGCTGAATGCGGGCGAGGAGTCCTCCGACGATCTCCGCACCGAGCTGCGCAACTGGGTGCGGAAGGAGATCGGCCCGATCGCCACCCCCGACGCGCTGCAATTCGCCCCCGGCCTGCCCAAGACGCGCAGCGGCAAGATCATGCGCCGCATCCTCCGCAAGATCGCCGAGGGCGACGTGTCGAGCCTGGGCGACACCAGCACGCTCGCCGATCCCACCGTGGTCGACGATCTGGTGGCGAACAGGGTTAGCTGAGCAGAGTGCGCGAATCGCGGGCGGTATGCAGCACCCGAATGATCATCAAAGCATCGCCTTCCCGGCGGTAGTACATTCGATGACGGCCAACCAGAAGACTGCGCATGCCGTCGATCCTGCCGGGCACTTCCTGACCAGCCTCGGGAAAGCTCGATAACAATTCTAGGGCATCGTGAAAGCCGGCCATGTAGGCGTCACTCACGGCAGATCCGAACCGCCCGACGCCGAACATATCGATCTCGTCTAGATCAGCATGCGCTTCCGCAGTGAGCTCGACGGCTATCACGCAGCGCGGCGGTTCTTGCGCATGATTTCACGCAAATGATCCCGCGCGTCGCCTTCGAGCCTCGGCGAAGCGAGCCCCTTATCGATCTCCGCTTGCAGCCAGGCGAGGTCCTTCGCCTCTTCCTCATCGCGGCGTATGAGGTCGCGAATATAATCGCTGGTGCTGGCGTAACGGCCTTCGGACACCCGATATTCGGCCCACGTCTTGAGCCCGTCGGGAAGCGAGATGTTCATCTGTGCCATAAAGGCAGCCTACCAAATCCTACAATCTTTGACAATCACTCCGCCCCCGCCATCCCGCGCAGCCGCTCCACGTCCAGCAGCAGCACCTTGCCATAGGCGCGCTTCACCAGACCCTGTTCCTCCAGCAATGCGAGGTGCGCATTGGCGGCCTTGCGGGTCATGCCGGTCAGCTCGCCAAGCTCGCTCTGGCTGACGGCGACGAAGGGCGGCTGGCCCTCCGCCAGCGTCAGCAGGCGCAGCGCGATCAGCTCGGCGGGGCTGGCGGTCAGCAGGCGGGCGACCATCCGCACCGCGTTCTGCAGCTGGCCGTAGACCAGGTTGCTCACCGCCTGCCACACATCGGGGCGGTTGTGGCCCGCGCGCTTCAGCATCGCGTCGGGTATGAGGAACAATGTCGCCGCGCTGCGCGCCCGCACCGTCACCAGCCGCGGCCCCCCGGTCTCAGCCGATTGCCCCAGCCATGCGCCCTTGTGGAGGATGTCGATCAGCACCGTCCGCTCCGGGCCCGCCGCCGCTTCGACCGACAGCCGGCCGGAGATCACCGCGAACAGCCCGGCATCGGGATCGCCCTCGCCGTAAACCCATTGCCCCGCCTCGAGCCGCTGCACGCGCCCGGCGTCGAGCAGCGCCTCGGCCACCGACGCGGGCTGGCGCGACAGCCAGGGCGAGCGGACCAGATCATAATGCGACCATGCCATGCCCGAATGTAACCTGAGGGACTCTCCGCCGCCAAGCGACTCGCCTACGCTTCGTCGCGCAGAGGAGACGGATCATGGCCACACCGCTTGCCCCACCCCTGGAGATCGCACCGCTCGGCCCGGCCGGCGGATCGGAGATCACCGGCATCGACATCGCCCGGCTCGACGAGGATGGGTTCAGGGCCATCCGGAACGCGCTCTCCAATACCGGCGTGGTCGTGGTGCGCGATCAGGACATCAGCCCCGAGCAGCACATCGTCTTCGCCCGGCGCTTCGGGGGCATCGATCTCAACAACTATTTCCCGATCGACAGCGCCTATCCCGAGATCGCGCTGGTGCGGAAGGAGAAGGACCAGACCACCAATATCGGCGGCGGCTGGCATACCGATCACAGTTACGACGCCGTCCCCGCGATGGGATCGGTGCTGGTCGCACGCGAGCTGCCGCCCTCGGGCGGCGACACATTGTTTATCGACATGGCGGCGGTTTTCGCCTCGTTGCCGGGCCAATTGAAGGATGAACTGCGCGCGCTCGGCGCGGTCCATTCGGCCGATCACATCTATGGCGAGAGCGGCTATTACGCGAGCACCGATCAGGGCGGCAGCCTGCGCGGCCAGGCGATCTCGGCCGGCGCCGTGCATCCCGCGGTGATCCGCCATCCCGACAGCGGCCGCGAGGTCCTCTACGTCAACCCCGCCTTCACGCTGCGCTTCGAGGGAATGACGCGCGAGGAGAGCCTGCCGCTGCTCGGCCGGCTCTACGCCGCCGCCACCCGGCCGGAGAACGTCATCCGCGTGCGGTGGCGCCCCGGCACGGTGATCATCTGGGACAACCGCTCCACCTGGCACACCGCCGAGAACGACTATCAGGGCCACGCCCGCACGATGCACCGCATCACGCTGACGGGGGTGGCGCTGAGCTGAAATCCTCCCTCGGAGCGCAGCTCCGGGGGAGGGGGACCGCTCGAAGAGCGGTGGAGGGGGCGCCACAAGCGCTTCGTCTGCGGCCGGCCCCCTCCACCGGCCTTCGGCCGGTCCCCCTCCCCCGCTTACGCGAGGGAGGATTTCTGGTTTACCGCACCCCGCCCAGGTCCAGCGCCAGGTCGTGGATATGCTCCAGCCCGTCATAGAAGCTCTCGACCGGCAGCCGCTCGTTCAGCCCGTGCGCGAACATCTCGTTCTCGCGGATGAACAGGCCGGAGGTGGCGAAGGTCGGGATGCCGGCGGTGCGATAGACCTTGCCGTCGGTCCCGCCCGATTCGAGATAGGGGCTGATCGGCACGCCCGGCTGGCGCTTGTGGATCGACCGCGTGATCGCCGCCATCACGTCGGGCCGCATCTCGCTGACCGGGCTCGCCTGCGGATCGTCGATCGCCTCGATCTCGATCTTGGGATCGGCGACGACCTCGACCAGCTTGGCCTTCACGTCCGCCACCGGCACGCCGGGGAAGATGCGGCAGTTGACCGTCGCCTTGGCCTTTTGCGGCAGCGCGTTCTCGGCATGGCCCGCCTCCAGCATCGTCGCGACGCAGGTGGTGCGGATGGTGCCGTTGAAGCTCGGATCGGTCGAGATCGCGGCGATCGCCTGGGCATTGGTCGGATCGGCGGCGAAGGCCTTCATCGCCTGCCCCGCGGCCCCCGGCAGCGCCCCGCCCACCGCGCCGATATAGGCGCGGGTCAGCGCGTTCGACATCACGGGGAAGGCATAGCCCTCCACCCTGGTGATCGCGCGCGCCAGGTCGTAGATCGCATTGTCCTTGCGCGGGCGGCTGGAATGCCCGCCGGGGTTGGTCGCGGTCAGCTCGAAGGTGGCGTAGGTCTTCTCCGCCCCCTGGACGAGATAGATGAGAGGCTTGCCCTCGGGCGAAAGCCCGCCGCCGCCGGCATCGGTGTTGATCGCGAATTCGGACGTCTTCACCCAATCGTGCCCGGCGACCAGGCCGGTCGTCACCATCCCCGTCTCCTCGTCGCCGACGAAGGCGAACACCAAAGTCCGCTTCGGCCGCGCCTTGTCGGCCTTGAGGCGGAGGATGGTGGAGACCATCGCCGTCACCCCAGCCTTGTTGTCATGGGTGCCGCGCCCCCAGAAGCGGCCGTCCTCCTCGACCAGGGTGAAGGGATCGCGGCTCCAGTCCTCGGGCCGGGCATCGACGATGTCCATATGCGCGCTGAACAGGATCGGCCGGGCGTTCGCATCGCTGCCCGGCACGCGCACCAGCATCGCGGTGGTCTCGCCACTGGGCAGCATCGCGATATCGGCCTCGGCGACGCCGCCGGCCTTCAGCACGTCCGCCAGATAGCGGGCCATCTCGGGCACCTTGCCCTGCCCCTCGGCGGTGCGGAAGCCGATCACCTTGGCGTAGATCTCGCGCGCCTGCTTCTGATGCGGCGCGTCCTGCGCGAACGAAGGCGCGGCGAGCGCAAGCGCGGCGGCGGCGGCGAGCAAGTGGCGGATGTGCATCTATGGTCCTCCCGATTTCGGGCGGTGATGGCATGCAAGTTCCTCCCCGGCAACGGGAGGGGGACCGCCGAATGGCGGTGGAGGGGGTCCTCCTCCAGCGAAGCTCGTGCGGCAAGCCCCCTCCACCATTCGCCTGCGGCGAACGGTTCCCCTCCCCGTTTTGGGGAGGATCTACCTGAGCAGCACCAGCTCCTCGGCCATGGTCGGATGCAGGGCGATGGTGTCGTCGAACGCCTGCTTGGTCAGCCCCGCCTTCACCGCCACCGCCGCCGCCTGCAATATCTCCGGCGCATCGGGGCCGATCATGTGCAGGCCGACGATCCGGTCGGTCTCCGCATCGCAGATCATCTTGTAGAGCGCGCGCTCGTTCCGGCCCGCCAGCACGTTCTTCATCGGGCGGAAATCGGACTGGTAGATGCGCACGCCGCCCAGCTTGTTGCGCGCCTCGCCCTCGGTCATGCCGACGCCGGCGATCGGCGGGTGGCTGAACACCGCGCTCGGGATGCAGTCGTAATCGACCCGCGTCGGCTTGTTGCCGAACATCGTGTCGGCGAAAGCCTGGCCTTCCCGAATGGCGACCGGCGTCAGCTGCACCCGGTTGGTCACGTCGCCCACCGCATAGATGCTGTCGCAGCTCGACCTGTTGTCTGCGTCGACCATGATCGCGCCCTTCTCGTCCCATTCGACGCCGGCATTCTCCAGCCCCAGGCCGCCGGTGTTGGGCACACGCCCGGTGGCGAACATCACCATGTCGACCACCGCCGGCTCGTGGCCGGACATGTGCACCTCCAGGCAGCCGTCCTCCTGCTTGACGATCTTCTCGAACTCGGCGTGGAAGCGGAACTCGATGCCCTTCATCATGCTGATCTGGAGCAGCCGGTCGCGGATCTGCGCGTCATAGTGGCGCAGGATCACGTCGGTGCGGTTGATCAGCGTGACATGCGCGCCGAGCTGGTGGAACACACCGGCGAACTCGTTGGCGATATAGCCCGCGCCGGCGATCAGGATGCGCTTGGGGATCGCCTCCAGGTGGAACGCCTCGTTGGAGGTGATGCCATGCTCGTGCCCCGGGCATTCGGGCACCTGCGGCGTGGCGCCCGTCGCGACCAGGATGGTCTTGGCGGAGACCGTCCTGCCGCTCGCCAGCCTGACCTCGTTGGGCCCCGCGATCGTCGCGCGCTCGTGGATGATCTCGACCTTCTGGTTCTCGAGCGTATCGGTATAGGCCCGGCTGATCCGGTCGACATCGGCCAGCACATTGTCGCGCAGCGTCGGCCAGTCGAAGGTGCAATCGGGCACGTCCCAGCCGAAGCGGCGCGCATCCTTCAGATCCTCGGCGAAATGCGCGCCATAGACCAACAGCTTCTTGGGTACGCAGCCGCGGATCACGCAGGTGCCGCCCACGCGGTGCTCCTCGGCGATCGCCACCTTCGCGCCGTGCGCCGCCGACACCCGCGCGGCACGCACCCCGCCCGATCCCGCGCCGATGACGAAAAGGTCGTAGTCGTACTTGGCCATCGGAAGGCTCCCGTTGAAAGCGTTCAATAGCCCCTCCCCTTCAGGGGAGGGGTAGGGGGTGGGGAAGGTCTCACCGAGATCAGCGCCTGCGGACAAGCCCCGCCCCAACCCCTCCCCTGAAGGGGAGAGGCTTGATTACAGCCCGGCCCGCCGGATCAAATCCTCAGTCGACGCATCGAAATCGCCGCCGCCAGCGCCCGCGGCCTTGGCCATCTCCTTGCCCAACTCGACGCCGAACTGGTCGAACGGGCTGATCCCCAGCAGCACCGCATTGGCGAACACGCGGTGCTCGTAGAAGGCGATCAGTGCCCCCAGCGTGCGCGGATCGAGCGTCTCCATCAGGATCGTCGCCGAGGGCCGGTCGCCGGGATAGTTGCGCGCGCCGTCGTCGCTCCTGCGCCCGGCCATCAGCGCCGCGCCCTGGGCGAAGGCGTTGGTCAGCAATTGCCGGTGATGCTCCTCGTCCAGCGCGTCGCCCGGCTCGATCGCCGCGACGAATTCGACCGGCACCAGATGCGTGCCCTGGTGGAGCAGCTGGAACACCGCGTGCTGCGCGTCGGTGCCGACGCCGCCCCAGGTGATCGGGGCGGAAACGCGGCCGAGCGGCTTGCCGTCCGCCGTCACCCGCTTGCCGTTCGATTCCATCTCTAGCTGCTGGAGATAGGCGGGCAGCAGCCGCAGCCGCTCGTCATAGGCGAACACCGCGCGCGTCTCGCAGCCGCGCGCCTGCGTGTAATAGAGATCGGCGAAGGCCGCGCGCAGCGGCATGTTCTCCGCCCAGTCGGCCAGGCGGAAATGGCGGTCCATCTCCGCCGCGCCCTCCAGCATCGCCTCGAACGCGTCCCAGCCGAGGCCGATCGCGGCGGGAAAGCCGATCGACGACCACAGCGAATACCGCCCGCCGACGCTTTCCGCGAAGGGCAGCACGCGCGTCTCGTCCACGCCCCACTCGATCGCCTTGTCGGGCGCGGCGGTCAGCGCGATCACCTGGCCGTAGGGATCCTCGACCCCGCCCTCGCGCAGCCATTCGAGCGCGCTTCCGGCATTGAGCAAGGTCTCGGTGGTGGTGAAGGTCTTGCTCGCGATGGCGATCAGCGTCTCCTTCGGGTGGAATCCCTTGACCGCCTCCTCCAGCGCGCAGCCGTCGACGTTGGAGACGATCGCCACGTCGTAGCGGCGGTCGTCGCGCCCCAGCGCGTCGATCAGCAGGTCCGGCCCCAGCGCCGATCCGCCGATGCCGATGTGGAGGATGTGGCGCACCGGCCCCAGCGCCTCGCCCTCGATCGCGTCGATCAGCGCGCGCATCCGGGCGTGGAGCGCCTTGGCCTGGCGGACATCGTCGACGCCGCCCTCGCCGCGCTCCGCCACATGCGTCGCCGCGCGGCCCTCGGTCGGATTGACCACGCTCCCTGCGAACAGCGCGTCGCGGTGCGCGTCGAAATCCTGGGCCTCAGCCAGCCGGGTGAACACATCCACCACCTGCGCGTCGAGATGCGTCTTCGACCAGTCGAAGTGCAGCCCGGCGATATCGGCCGACCAGGCCGCCACGCGGTCGGCATCGGCATCGAACAGATCGGTCAGGCTGGGACGCGGCAATGCGTCCAGATCGGCCCAGATATCGGTCATGGCATTATCTCCCAGGGGCTGGAGACAGCCCGGCTCGAAAGTCGCGCTTTCCCTAGGCGAAGCATTTCGGCAGTGGAAGCCTTGCCGGCCGTTCCTATCTCGGGCGTCCGGCCTTTTCGGATTGGACGGACCGATGGCGACACTTGCCCGCTCGACGATGCGCTCGCCCTGGACGGTGATCCTGACCGGCGCGGTGATCGTCACGCTGGCGATGGGCGTGCGCCAGTCCTTCGGGCTGTTCCTGCCGCAGATGGGCGCGGCGCTCGATATCAGCCGGTCGAGCTTCGGCCTCGCCATCGCCATCCAGAACCTCGTCTTCGGCCTCGCGCAGCCCTTCGTCGGCGCGCTTGCCGACAAGCACGGCGCGGGTCGCATCGCGGTGGGCGGGGCGCTGCTCTACGCCGCCGGGCTGGTGCTCGCCTCGCTCGCCACCAGCGCCATCGGCATCCACCTGTCGCTCGGCCTGATGGTCGGGCTCGCCATGACCGGCATCACCTTCACCGTCATATTGGGCGTCGTCGGCCGGGTCGTGCCGCCCGAAAGCCGCAGCATGGCGTTCGGCATCGTCACCGCGGGCGGCTCGCTCGGCCAGTTCCTGGTGGTGCCGGGCGCGCAGGCGCTACTGACCGAGTTCGGCTATCGCCAGGCATTGATCGTCATGGCCGCGGCGATCGCGGCGATCGTGGCGCTCGCGGCCGGCATCGCCGGAAAGCCGTCCGCATCCGTGGATGGCGGACCGGCGCAATCGGCCGGGCAGGCACTGCGCGAGGCCGGCGGCGACCGCAATTTCCTGCTGCTCAATCTCGGCTTCTTCGTCTGCGGCTTCCATGTCGTGTTCATCGCGACGCACTTTCCCGCCTATCTCACCGACAAGGGGATCGATCCGGCGATCGGCGCGTCCAGCCTCGCGCTGATCGGGCTGTTCAACATCTTCGGCTCCTATCTGTTCGGCCTCGCCGGCGATCGTTTGCGCAAGCAATATGTCCTCGCCGGGCTCTACGCCGCGCGGGGGATCGCCATCGTCCTCTTCCTGCTGCTGCCGCTGACGCCGGTGAGCGCGCTCGTCTTCGCCGGGGTGATGGGCTTCTTGTGGCTCGGCACCGTGCCGCTCACCAACGGGCTGGTCAGCCAGATCTACGGCGTTCGGCATCTCTCCATGCTCGGCGGCGTGGTGTTCCTGTCGCATCAGGTCGGCAGCTTCCTCGGCGCCTGGGCGGCGGGCTATATGTTCGATCTGAGCGGCAACTATGATGCGGCATGGACCGCCTCGATCGTCCTCGCCGCGCTCGCCGCGCTGATCCACCTGCCGATCCGCGACGCGCCGATCGTGCGGGCTGAGCCGGCATGAGGCGCGTCTCGCCGTTGATCGTGCTCGGCGTCTTCGCGCTGCTCGCCGCCGGCGGACTGCTGCTGTGGCGAAGCGAGGGCGCGATGATCTGGCTGCAGGGCATCGTCGCCTATTGCCTTTGACGGGAGCGTGGGCGAAGCGGGGCCGATGACCGAGGACGCCGCCCCCGCGCCCCCCGCCAGCGAAGCGGCCGCGCCCAAGAAGCGCTCCGAAGCCGCCGACACCGGCCTCTTTCTCCTGAAGCTGCTGGTCGCCGTCCTGCTGCTCAGGAGCCTCGTCGTCGCGCCCTTCACCATCCCCAGCGAATCGATGCTGCCGCGGCTGTGGGTGGGCGATTACCTGCTCGTCGCCAAATGGCCCTATGGCTGGTCGCGCTTCAGCTTCCCCGGCTCGCCCGATCTGTTCGAAGGCCGCATCCTCGAACGCCTGCCGGAGCGCGGCGACGTCGTCGTCTTCCGCGCCCCGCCGGCGAACGAGGTCGATTACATCAAGCGCGTGATCGGCCTGCCCGGCGACACCGTGCAGATGGTCGCCGGCCAGGTGATCCTGAACGGCGTCCCCGTCCCCAAGCAGCGCGTCGCCGATTTCGTCCATCCGCTGACCCCCAACAGCCCCTGCCTCACCAGCCGCTACGACCCGACCGACTATTCGGACACGCTGGAGGACGGCACCCGCGTCTGCCGCTATCCGCGCTACCGCGAGACGCTGCCCTCGGGCCGCTATTACGAGGTGCTCGACCTCAACCGCGTCACCATCGACGACACCCCGGTCTACACCGTGCCGGCCGGGCATCTCTTCCTGATGGGCGACAATCGCGACCGCTCCGCCGACAGCCGCGTCGATCCGGCGGACAAGGGCGTCGGCTTCGTGCCGATCGAGAATCTCCACGGCCGCGCGCTCGTCACCTTCTTCTCGACCGACGGCTCGGCCGAATGGCTCAAGCCCTGGACCTGGGCCCCCGCCGCGCGCTGGGACCGCGTCGGGGACGGCTATTGAGCGACGATCTCGCCCCCTGGATCGAGCAGGCGCTCGGCCGCGCGCCCGCCGACCTTTCGCCCTATGAGCGCGCGCTGACGCACGGCAGCCGCTCGGCCGAAAGCTATGAGCGCCTCGAATTCCTCGGCGACCGCGTGCTTGGCCTGGTCATGGCCGAATGGCTCTACGAGCTGTTCCCCAACGAGCCCGAAGGCAATCTCTCGCGCCGCCTCAACGCCCTCGTCACCGGCCCGGTCTGCGCCGACGTCGCCCGCGCGATCGGCGTCGTCCCGCACCTGAGGCTCGGCAAGCAGGCGCGCGACGACGGCGCGTCGGACAGCGACAATGTGCTGGGCGACGTCGCCGAGGCGCTGATCGGCGCGCTCTACCGCGAGCATGGGCTGGACGCCGCGCGCGCCTTCGTCCGCCGCGCCTGGGCGGACCGCGTCACCGGCGCGACGCCCGCTCCGCGCCACCCCAAGTCGGCGCTGCAGGAATGGGCGGCGGCCAACAACCGCCGCCCGCCGGCCTATGAGATCACCGACCGCTCCGGCCCCCACCACGCCCCGCGCTTCACGGTGAAGGTGACGATCGGCAAGCTCGCCGAGGCGGAGGCGACCGGCCGCTCGCGCCAGGAGGCGGAGACCGAGGCGGCAAGGGCGCTGCTGGGGCGATTGGAAAGCTGATCCCCGTCGCCCCTGCGCAGGCAGGGGCCTCGGCCGGCCGGCGCGAAGCTCGGATGTGCCACAAGCCCGGTGGCCCCTGCCTTCGCAGGGGCGATGACTTGTCGAAGCCCCGTCCTTCCGCCATGCCCCACCCGATGGATTCGGAACAGAACACCCGCTGCGGCCTGGTCGCCGTCGTCGGCGCGCCCAATGCGGGCAAGTCCACCCTGGTCAACGCGCTGGTCGGCCAGAAGGTCGCGATCGTCAGCCCCAAGGCGCAGACCACGCGCGCGCGCCTGCTCGGCATCGCCATCGAGGGGGACGCGCAGATCATGCTGGTCGACACCCCCGGCATCTTCGAGCCGCGCCGCCGGCTCGACCGCGCGATGGTCCAGGCCGCCTGGGGCGGGGCGGAGAGCGCCGACATCGTCGCGCTGGTGGTCGACGCCAAGGCCGGGCTCGGCCCCAGGGTCGCCGACATCGCCGAGGCGCTGAAGGATCGGCCCGAAAGGAAGCTGCTGATCCTCAACAAGGTCGATCTCGCCGACAAGGGCCGGCTCCTCGTCCATGCCGAGCGGCTGAACGCGGCCGTCCCCTTCGCCGAGACCTTCTTCGTCTCCGCCGCCACCGGGGATGGCGTGGAGCAATTGAAGGCCGCGCTCGCCGCGGCGATGCCCGCCGGCCCGTGGCACTTCCCCGAGGACCAGGTCTCGGACGCGACCGACCGGATGGCGGCGGCCGAGATCACCCGCGAGCAGCTCTACCTCCAGCTCCACGCCGAGCTGCCCTATGCCAGCGCGGTCGAGACCGAGCAGTATAAGGAACGCGACGACGGATCGGTCGAGATCCACCAGCAGATCCTGGTCGAACGCCCCAGCCAGCGCGCGATCATCCTGGGCAAGGGCGGGCAGCGCCTCAAGGAGATCGGCAGCCGCGCCCGCCAGGAAATCGCCAACATGCTCGGCCACCGCGTCCACCTCTATCTCCACGTCAAGGTCAAGGCCGACTGGGACGAGGACCGCGGCCTCTACCGCGAGATCGGCCTGGATTGGGTGGAGTGACGCCCGTCCCCGGCCCGTCGCCCCTGCGAAGGCAGGGGCCTATGGCGGCATGGGCGACGCCGGACGTGCCACAAACCTGTAGGCCCCTGCCTTCGCAGGGGCGACGCATGACCAACATCCGATCATCCTGAGTAGGGGCTGAGCATGGCGAAGACCCGTATCGAAGCGCCGATCATCCTGAGTAGGGGCTGAGCATGGCGAAGACCCGTATCGAAGGGCGCCTCCGCTCGATCATCGGCGGCTCCGCCGGCAACCTCGTCGAATGGTATGACTGGTACGCCTATGCCGCCTTCACCCTCTATTTCGCGCCGCATTTCTTCCCCGAAGGATCGCGCACCGCGCAGCTGATGAACGCCGCCGCGATCTTCGCGGTCGGCTTTCTCATGCGTCCGATCGGCGCCTGGGTGATGGGCGTCTATGCCGACCGGCGCGGGCGCAAGGCGGGGCTGGTGGTGTCGGTCAGCCTGATGTGCGCCGGGTCGCTGCTGATCGCGGTCACCCCCGGTTACGAGACGATCGGCGCCGCCGCGCCCGCCCTCCTCGTCCTCGCCCGCATGATGCAGGGCTTGTCGGTCGGCGGCGAATATGGCGCCAGCGCGACCTATCTCTCGGAGATGGCGGGCAAGCGCCATCGCGGCTTCTATTCGAGCTTCCAGTACGTCACCCTCATCGCCGGCCAGTTGACCGCGCTCACCGTCCTCCTCATCCTCCAGGCGGCGATGAGCGAGACGGCGCTCGAGGCATGGGGCTGGCGCATCCCCTTCGCCATCGGCGGGGTGCTGGCGGTGGCGGTGTTCTGGCTCCGCCGCGGCCTCGCCGAGACCGAGAGCTACGCCAATGCGCGAAGCCAGGGCGCGCCGCGCTCCGGCTTCGGCGAGCTGTTCCTCCGCCACCCGCGCGAGGCGCTGACGGTGATGATGCTGACCGCCGGCGGCACGCTCGCCTTCTACGCCTACTCGATCTACATGCAGAAATTCCTGGTCAACACCTCGGGCTTCAGCCGCGAGGTGGCGAGCCAGATCAACGCCGCGACGCTGTTCGTCTTCATGTGCCTCCAGCCGCTCGCCGGCAGCGTGAGCGACCGCATCGGCCGCAAGCCGCTGATGGTCGGCTTCGGCGTCGCCGGCGTGCTGTTCACCTGGCCGATCTTCACGACGCTGGAGAGCACCCGCGATCCCTTCGCCGCCGGCCTGCTCGCGATGGCGGCGCTGATCATCATCACCGGCTACACCTCGATCAACGCGGTGGTGAAGGCGGAGCTGTTCCCCGCGCATGTTCGCGCATTGGGCGTCGCGCTTCCCTATGCGCTGGCCAACACGATCTTCGGCGGCACCGCCGAATATGTCGCCCTGTGGTTCAAGAACGAGGGGATGGAGCGCGGTTTCTACATCTACGTCACCGGCATGATCGCGATCAGCCTGGTGGTGTATCTCAAGATGCGCGACACCCGCACCCATAGCCGCATCCTGGAGGATTGACGTGGATCCCTTGCCCCAGCCCCGCCGCATCGTCACTGCGATCGACGACGAGGGCCGCTCCTACATCGCCGGGGACGGCCCCAGCCCCGCCGAGTTCACCTTTCCCGGCACGCCCTTCCGCCAGGCCGACATGTGGCGCACCGGCCCCACGCCCAGCCCGGTCGAGGCGGCGGACGACATCGTCAACCACAGCGGCGTCCTGCCGCCGCCGCACGGCAGCGTCCTGCGCGTCATCGACATCCCGCCGCAGCAGGGCGGCGCGGAGGAGCGCGCCGAAGCCACCCGCGCGATCTTCGCCGCGCTCTATCCCGATGCCGATCACCATGCCGGATCGGACCGCAGCCCCGGCATGCACACCACCAACACGATCGACTACGCCATCCTCCTGTCGGGCGAGCTATGGGCCGTGATGGACAAGGACGAAACGCTGATGAAAGCGGGCGACATCCTCATCCAGCGCGGCACCGCCCATGCCTGGGAAAACCGGTCGGGCGCGATGGCGCGCATCGCCTTCGTCCTGATCGACGGAACCCGCAACGGCGTCGCACGGCGGGCCTAACCGTTATGCAAACCGGTAAGGCGCCGTCACCCCGGACTTGTTCCGGGGTCCATGTCTCCACAAGCGCAGCAGAGGTTGCTCTCGCGGCGAACACGGAACAAGCCTGTCCTGAGCCTGTCCAAGGGTCCGGGTGACGAGAAGAGCAGATCGGCGGGAGCCACCTTTCCGTCCTCTACATCAAACTATTCCCCAGCACCTCGTCCACCCAGGCCGGCGCCAGTTCGCCCGCCGGCCCCAGCCGCGTCTCATCGAACAGATAGCTACCCAGCGACGGCTCCAGGTTGAGCTCCAGCGTCGCAGCCCCATGCCATCGCGCGGTCTGGACGAAACCCGCCGCCGGATAGACCGCGCCGGAGGTGCCGATCGAAACGAACAGGTCGCACCGCGCGATCGCCTGTTCGATCCGCTCCATCTGATAGGGCATCTCGCCGAAGAACACGATGTCGGGGCGGATGGCGGGGACACCGCATCGATCGCACGAGCGGGCCACAAACCCCTCCCCGTTCGGGCTGGGCCTGTCGAAGCCCCGTCCTTCTCCGGCGGGCGTGGAAGGAAAGGCCGGTCCCTCCACAGGCTCGCGGCGAACGGGACTGGTGGAGAGCATATCCCCCTCCCACGCCGTCCGCGCGCCGCATGCCGCGCACAAGGCAGACCGCAACTCGCCGTGCATGTGCAGCACCCGCTTCGCGCCAGCCCGCTCGTGCAGGTCGTCGACATTCTGCGTGACGATCAGCAGCTCGCCCGGCCACGCCTCGTCCAGCCGCGCCAGCGCGAGATGCGCCGCATTGGGCGCGACCGATCGTAACGCCGCCCGCCGCGCGTCATAAAAGCGGTGCACCAGCACCGGATCGCGCGCCAGCGCCTCGGGCGTGCAGACATCCTCCACCCGGTGCCCCTCCCACAGCCCGCCCGGCCCGCGAAAGGTGGCGACCCCACTCTCGGCCGAGATACCGGCCCCGGTGAGGATGACGATGTTGGCGGGGTTCGGCATGGCCGCGTCCATAGCCGAGCCGGCGATCGACCGCCATGCGCGACGCATGACGGCCCTTCATCGCGCCTGGCTCAGAGCGGCCGTCCCGCGACGCAGCGCTCGAATTCCACCACGTCATGCGCGCAGATCACGGTGACCTCCTGCCGCCGGGCGATCGACAGCTCGCGCAACCGCCGCTGATTGTCCAGGCGGCTGCGGCGGTTGACCTCCATCATCGTCTGATAGGCGCGCAGGCCCGGCGTGCAGCGGCGTCTCGCCCGGCGCATCTCGCCGCGGTAGAAATAGGCGTCGCCGGCATGGAGCAGCCAGCGGCCGCCGGTGTTGATCGCGATCCCGGCATGGCCCCAGCTGTGGCCCGGCAGCGGCACCATCAGGATTTCGGGCGGCAGCCCCTCCAGATCGCGCACCGCTTCGAAGCCGAACCAGCCCTCGCCCTGCACGCCGTAGCGCCGCCAGTCGATCACCTCGTTCCATTGCGCCGGGCGATAGCGGTTGCGCGGCACGAAGCCGCGCCGCGGCCCGGAAGCGGCGGAAAACTCGGCGTCCAGCACATGCACCGTGGCGTGCGGGAAATCCTCCAGCCCGCCGGCGTGATCGAAATCGAGATGGGTGAGCACGATGTGCCGCACGTCGCGCGGATCGAGACCGAGCGCCGCGATCTGGCGGATCGCGGTCTCCTCTTCGCAGAGCTTGATGTTGAGCATCGACCGCATCGTCCGCGTGATCCGCGGATGCGGCCGGCGATGGGGATGGTCGACGTCGCGCAGGCCATAGCCGGTGTCGATCAGCACCAGCCCGTGGGCATCGGTTTCGATCAGCAGGCAATGGCAGACCAGATGCCCGGTCAGCCCCTTGCTCCGGCCGTCGAACAGCGCGCCGCCCAGGGGGCAATCGGTTCCACAATTGAGATGGTGGAGGCGCATGGCGCGATGCTCCGAACAGGCCGTTGGCCGACAGCCCTCAAACTCTCCCGATCCCCGGTTGTTGCGCCTTCGATGAAAATTCCGGGGCTTGGATAACATGGATCAGGGCGCGGCCGCTTGCGATGGAAAGGTCTGTCCTAGATCCCGGCAAATATGCCACATCGGCGATATGCCGATCCGTTCGCCTCTCATCGCCCTCGCCCGCGCTGATGTTCAGCCTCGCGGGAATGCGCGCCAGACCCTGAAGACGCTGAGCTTCGCCGGCGCGAACGACGCGTTTCCGGGCGATTTCGTTCAACCGGCCGGTTGCGGATCGGACGCGGCATGACGCGAATCGGCATCCTCGGCAGCCAGGGGCGGATGGGCCTCGCCATCGCGCAGGCGATCCCCGCATCGGGCGCGACGCTTGCCGGCGGCGCGGATCGCGGCGGCGACGCGCATGCGCTCGCCGCGCGATCGGACGTGCTGGTCGATTTCTCGCATCCCAGCGCGCTTGCCGATCATCTCGCCGCGGCGACGGCGGCGGGCGTCCCGATCCTGATCGGCACCACCGGCCTCAGGCCCGATCATCACGCCGCGATCGACGATGCGGCGAAGGGCATCGCCG
This sequence comes from Sphingomonas gilva, assembly GCF_003515075.1. GTDB lineage: Bacteria > Pseudomonadota > Alphaproteobacteria > Sphingomonadales > Sphingomonadaceae > Sphingomonas > Sphingomonas gilva. The sequence goes on along the minus strand of NZ_QWLV01000001.1, from coordinate 651,196 downwards.
TGCTCCAGACGGGCAACACCTCGCTCGGCGTCACGCTGCTCGCCGCGCTGGTGCGCGAGGCCGCCGCCCGGCTCGGCTCGGACTGGGATATCGAGATCGTCGAGATGCACCACCGCCACAAGCTCGATGCGCCGTCGGGCACCGCGCTGCTGCTCGGCGAGGCCGCCGCCGCCGGGCGCGGGGTCGCGCCGGCGGACAGCTTCGTCGAAGGCCGCGCCGGCCTGTCGGGCGCGCGCGCGGAGGACACGATCGGCTTCGCCTCCTTGCGCGGCGGATCGGTCGTCGGCGATCATGCGGTGATCCTCGCCGGCGAGGGCGAGCGCATCGAGCTCGCCCACCGCGCGGAGGATCGCGCGATCTTCGCCCGCGGCGCGGTCAGGGCCGCGGCGTGGCTCGCCGGGCGCGCCCCCGGCCGCTACGCCATGCGCGAGGTGCTGGGGCTTTGACCAGGGCCGAGATCGTCGAGTTCTTCTCGCGCCTCGCCGCCGACAATCCACATCCCCAAACCGAACTCGCCCACACCAACCCCTACACCCTCCTCGTGGCCGTCGCGCTTTCCGCGCAGGCGACCGATGTCGGCGTCAACAGGGCCACCCGCCGCCTGTTCGCCGAGGTCGACACGCCGGAGAAGATGGTCGCCCTCGGCGAGGAAGGGCTGAAGGCGCACATCCGGACGATCGGCCTGTTCAACACCAAGGCGAAGAACGTCATCGCGCTCTCCGAAGCACTCATCCGCGATCATATGGGAGAAGTTCCCGAAGATCGCGCCGCGCTCGAGGCGCTGCCAGGCGTCGGCCGCAAGACCGCGAACGTCGTCCTCAACACCGCCTTCGGCCATGAGACCTTCGCGGTCGACACCCACATCTTCCGCGTCGGCAACCGCACCGGCCTCGCCCGCGGCAAGACCCCGCTCGCCGTCGAGCTGAAGCTCGACAAGGTCGTGCCCCGCCCTTTCCGTCTTCATGCGCATCACTGGCTGATCCTGCACGGCCGCTATGTCTGCAAGGCGCGCACGCCTGAATGCTGGCGGTGCATCGTATCGGACCTGTGTGCGTTCAAACCCAAGACGCCGCCGCCCATGGCAAAGCGCGCGACGGCGTGAGAGGAGCCGACCATGCGCACCGCCCTGATCCTTGCCCCCGCCCTCGCGCTGCTCGCCGCAGCCTGCACCACATCGCCCGAACGCCAGGCCGAATACGCCGCTTCCCAGGCCGCGAAGGTCCCCGCCGCGACGCCCGCCGGAGAACCGGTCGATTGTCTCCAGACCAATCGCATCCGCAACAGCAACGTCCACAACGATTCGGTGATCGACTTCGAAACCACCGACGGCCACATCTATCGCAATACGCTTCCCCAATCCTGTCCGGGGCTGGGGTTCGAAAGGCGCTTCGCCTATAAGACCACGATCGGTCAGCTCTGCTCCGTCGATACGATCACCGTGCTCCAGTCGGGCGTGCGCGGCCCGACCTGCGGCCTCGGCACGTTCCAGCCGGTCGAGTTGGCCGAATAACTAGGCACTGGCGCAGGCCCGGGCGCTTTGCTAACGCGCCTGCCCAGGCACCCGTAGCTCAGCTGGATAGAGCGCTGCCCTCCGAAGGCAGAGGCCACAGGTTCGAATCCTGTCGGGTGCGCCATCTGGCGAGCGTCGATAGCCATTCCATTTCTCGGAGTAATTGGCTAGGCCAACCATCATTCCGGCGGTGTCGCCGGTCGGCGACGGACTGGCAGCAGGGCGATGGAATTTCCGCGGCACAAACTCTATCAGCGGATCGCCGCGACGATCGCCGATGCGATCGAGGCCGGACGCTATCAGCCCGGCGCGCGGCTGCCCGGCGAGCGCGACCTGGCGGAGGAGTACAAGGTCAGCCGTCCGACGATCCGGGAGGCGATGATCGCGCTTGAGATGCGCGGCCTGATCGAGGTGCGCCACGGCTCCGGCCTCTATGTCACGCGCAGGAATGCGCCGCTGCGCGACGTACGCGAGCTCGACACCGATGTCGGCGCGTTCGAACTGACCGAGGCGCGGATCATCGTCGAGGGCGAGGCGGTGGCGCTCGCCGCGATGTCAATGGACGACGCCAAGCTCGCCGAGCTCGAATCGATCCTGCGCGACATGGCCGCCGAGGAGCCGAGCGAACCGGGCGTGATGGACGCCGATCGCCGCTTCCACCTCGCCATCGCGTCCGCTACCGAGAACGAAGCGCTGCGCATGCTGGTCGAGCTGCTCTGGGACCTCAGGACCAGGTCCCCATTATGCGTCACCATGTTCGAACGCGCCAAACGCAGCGGCGTCACCCCCCGCATCGACGAGCATCGCCCGATCCTCGAAGCGCTGCGCAACCGCGATCCAGCGGGCGCCCGCGCGGCGATGCGCAGCCATCTGCGCGGTGTGATCGACGATCTGCTCGCCGCCACCGAGCATGAGGTGATGGCGCGCGCGCGCAGCGAGATCGACGAGCGCCGCAGCACCGTTGCCCGCCGCATCGAGATCTGACGCGCTTGACAGTTGGCCCGACCAGCTGACAATTGGCCAAACCAATCAGGAGAGGCCAATGACGAATTTCATGCGCGCCAGCGCATCTGCAACCCTGTGCGCGGTGCTTCTCTCCTCATGCGCATCTCTGCCTAAGCCGGCCTCGGCGCCGCCGGCCGCGAGGATCTACACCGACGTCGCACCGATGAACGCGACGGTGGAACGGCGGCTGATGCCGCAGATGGAGCGGCTGCTGCAGCAATTGCTGCGCGAAAAGCGGGCGATGCGGCTGGACGGCGTGGCCGTGTTCGGCAGCGGCGACAAGTTCCTGCCCGGCAAGATCGCCTCCGGCCTTGCCATGCTGCTGCTGGAGACGCCACGCGACGATCCGCGCTTCGCCGGCTATCTCGCCGGATTCCGCGATATCGCCGATCTGACGCTTGCGGACACCAACGAAAGCTGGGGCATCTATTATTATGTGTCCGCGCTGCACGATCTGAAGCAGGCCGGGCTGCTCGACCAGGCGGTGCGGCCTGAGACGCTGGCCGCGCTCCGCAGGAAACTGGACTGGCGCAGCTTCGTCGATTCCCGGACGCTCGAACTCAAGAATCTGCCGAACAACTATTATGGCGTCGCCTTCAGCATCGCGCGGTTGCGCATGCTGATGGGCTGGGAAGACGCCTCGGCGAGCGAGGCGCTGTTCGAGCGCATGCTCGACCACTACCGCGAATATTCGGGCGAATACGGGTTCGCCGATGAAACCCCCGGCGATGGCCGCTTCGATCGCTACAGCGTGCTGCTGATCGGCGAGATCGCGCACCGCCTGATCGAAACAGGGCTGGAGCCGACCGCTGAGGTGAAGGGCTGGCTGCGCAAATCGGCCGAGCTGATGCTGCTTCGCTTCAACCTCACCGGCGAGGGCTGGGAATATGGCCGCAGCATCGGCGCCTATGGCGAATCTGCATTCCTCGAGGTGCTGACCGCGGCGGCCAAGCTTGACGTGCTGACGCCCGAGGAACGCGACATGGCCTATGCCTTTTCGTCGCGGATCGCCGCGCGCTACATGGATTTCTGGGTCGATCCACGGACCGGATCGGTCAATCTGTGGGACGATGGCCGGCGGACTGACGCCTATCGCGGCAAGCACCGCATATTGGGTGAAAATCTCAGCCTGGCGCGCCAGCATCATTATACCAACGCGATCTGGAACGAGCTCGGCTATCGCGGCCGCGCGCCGTCGCCGCACTATGCCCGCTGGTTGGACACACTGCCGAAATCCTCGTTCCTCTATTTCGCGCGGGGCGAACATGACCGCGCGCTACTGACGATCCGCGACGGCGGTCATGTCATCGGTCTGCCGCTGATCAACGGTGCGGCGGGGCAGCATATGAACAGCCCCTATTTCCCCATCCCCTACGGCACGGATCTTGTGGCGGGAGCGGCCGATGCGAGCTTCCCGCTGCTGGTCCCGCGCTTCACGCTCAAGGACGGCAGCGTGTTGATGCCGCTCGCCTGGTTCCGCGATGTCGCGATGCGGCGGGAGGGCGGGACCACGATCGTCACCTATCGCATGGATGCGATGGACCGGATGGGCGGCAACGACGCGGTCGCCGATCCGCGCCTGACGGTGACGACACGGTATGTTTTTTCGGCGGGGAGGATCGAACGGAGCGACGAATACCGGGCATCCCGGCCGCTGGATATCGTGGCCGTCGATATGGAGTTCGCCGGATTTGCGCGCGAACCGGCGCGAACCGGGCCGACGGGCTTCACCTTTGCGCAGGGTTCGGCGGCGAGCTTCACCGCGCGCGGCTTCAAGGGCTGCGACGCGCAGGAGAATCCGGGCCCGCCCTATGCCGCGCCGGACGGCCCTATGATGATCCGAGTCGCCTGCCGCACCGGCGCGATGACGCTCGACCAGCCGCTGAAACTGGGCTGGACGCTCGTTTATCGTTGATTTCGCCTCGTTCTCCGCTGTTGCTTCCCGCCTATTGACACCGGTGGCATTGCCATCATACCAATAATGGCCAGACCAATGAGAGCGGCCCGCAAACGGGTCCGGACCGGGGAGAGACGAGATGGGGAAGTCGTGTCCGATCGACGCGAGGATGCGCGCCGCGCGCGCGCTTCTGTTGGCTTCGGCCTGCACCGCCATGCCGGCGGTTGCGCAGGAGTCTCCCGCGCAAGACGCGTCCAGCCAGCCCGAACAAGGCGAGATCATCGTCACCGGCATTCGCGGTTCGCTCGAACGCGCGGCGGAGGTGAAGCGCGAAGCGCCGCAGGTGATGGACGTGATCACCGCCGAGGACGTCGGCAAGCTGCCCGACGCCAATGTCGCCGAGGCGCTGCAGCGCGTCACCGGCGTCCAGATCACCCGCGTGTTCGGCGAAGGCCAGGCGGTGTCCGTGCGCGGACTCCAGCAGGTGCGCGTCGAGGTCGACGGCCGCACGCTGCTCGGCTGGTCGGCGCGCCTGTCGCCGCCGGAGAATGATCAGCTCGGCCGCTCGTCGGGTCTCGATTCGGTCCCTTCCAGCCTGTTCGGCCGGCTGGAGGTGCGCAAGTCGCCGCTCGCCAGCCAAGCCGAGGGCGGCCTCGGCGGAACGGTCAATCTCGTGACCCCCAAGCCGCTGGACTTCAAGGAAACGACGGTCTCCCTGCGGGCCCAGGGGGTGTACTCCGAAAATTCCGAAGAGTTCGAGCCCGCCATCACCGGCTTCGCCACGACCAAATTCCTCGACGGGCGCGTCGGGATCATGCTGGCGGGCGAATATCAGAAGCGCACCTCCACCACCCAGGCGTTCGAGCGCAACAACTTCCTCAACCGCAACTACACCGCGGGCGGCGTCACCACCGTCCAGCAAACGCCCGTCCTGCTGCAATATGAGAATTTCGTCGTCGACCGGTCCCGGCTCGGCCTGAACGGCGCGGTGCAGTTCGAGGTCACGCCCGAATTCGTCGTCACCGCCGACGCGCTCTATTCCGAGCTCACCACCGGGCGCCATCAGGATTTCTTCGCGTTTCGCCTGCCCACCGGCGCCAATCCGGTCACCAATGCGGTGGTCGAAAACGGCGCGGTCGTCGCGGGTGACACCAACGGCACGGTCACCACCGCGGGGCAGATCCGCAACGAGCCGACCAAGAGCTATCTCTACGGCCTCAACGGCAGATATGAGAGTGGCGGGCTGACGATCGAGGCGGACGGCTATTACAGCAAGGGAACGATCGACCAGACGATCCAGATCATCACCCTTCAGGCCAATGCCGCGGTCCCCGGCGCCTTCGATTTTCGCGACGTCACCATTCCCTCGCTGACGCTGGGCGGCGCGTTCGACCCCACCGACTACGATTCCTACCGGCCCGCCACCAACGGCGTGCGCAGCAACCGCTTGCTCGGCCTGCTCGAAGAATGGACCGGCAAGCTCGACCTCAGTTGGGAATCCGATGGCGGAGTGACCTTGGCGGCGGGCGTCCGCTACACCGATCTGCACGCCCGCTCCAACGCGTACCGCAGCCAGGTGACCCCGACCCGCGAGGAGATCGAGCCCTTTCTCAGGCCGGTCGACATGGGCGCGTTCCTGCCCGACATTCCGGGCGATTTCCCGCGCAGCTTCCTCAGCACCGCGCCGACGTACGATTACGTCTTCACGCGCGCCCAGGCGGCGGAGCCCAATCCCGACCCCAACGATCGCTCGACCCTGCTGCCCAATTCGCAGCGCGACTATGATTTCACCGAAAAGACGCTCGCCGGTTATCTCATGGTGTCGGGAGAGGGCGAAGCCGCCGGCATTCCGTTTCGCGCGAATGCAGGCGTGCGCATCGCCAACACCCGGCTTTCCGTCGACACCTTCCTCAACGTCGGCTCGACCAGCACGCTCGTCACCGACGAGAATCGCTACACCAATGTCCTGCCGAGCGCGAACATCGTCTTCAACGTCACCGACGATTTCCTGATCCGCGTTTCCGGCTCCCAGACCCTGCAACGGGCGTCGATCGCCGACCTCGCGCCGTCGACCTTCTTCAACGCGACCAACCTGTCGGTAACCGGCGGCAATGCCGAGCTGGACCCGCCGATCTCCACCCAGGCGGACATCAGCTTCGAATATTATACCGGCCGGAGCTCGCTTATCTCGGGCGCGCTGTTCTACAAGGATGTGAAGGACTTCATCGCGAACTTCGTCACCACCGGCATCGATCTCGACCTCGATCCGCAGGGGCGCGAGCTGGTCTTCTCGCGGCCCGAGAATCTCGGAAGCGCGAAGATCAAGGGCTTCGAGATCGGCATCCAGCAGTTCTTCGATTTCCTGCCTTCGCCGCTCGACGGCTTCGGCATCATCGCCAACTACACCTATTCGGATTCGGAGGACAACAACGGTTTCCCGTTGGTGGCGGTTTCCAAGAACAGCTACAATCTGGTCGGCCTCTATGAAAAAGGCCCCTTCTCGGCGCGCGTCGCCTATAATTATCGCGACGAGGCGGTGTTCGAATTTTCCGAAGGGCGGCCGAGCTTCATCGGCCCGCGTTCGCAACTCGACGCGCAGATGGGCTTCGACATCAACGAGAATTTCGCGCTTCAGCTCCAGGCGCAGAACCTGATCCCCGAGGATTCGGCGACGTTCGAATACAGCGCGGCGGGCCCGATCGCGCTCAACAGCTACGCGCTGTCGGAACGGCGCTATTCGATCGGCCTGCGCGCCAAGTTCTGAGGTGCGCCGCGCCTGACCGGTATCCCGCCGCGCACGGAATGCGCGGCGCGATCCCTCTTGCCGCGAATAGTAAGCATCGGACAAGATTGTCTGTTTTTCGCGAATCTGGCTATTGACACCGGTGGCATTACCTCCTTACCAATAATGGCCTGACCAGAAGAGCTCGCGAGGACGAGCCGCATTCAGGGGAGGAAGATCAGACATGGCCCAGCGGCCCTTCAATCGTCATTCCATCGCTTTGCGTGCCGCGCTGCTGGCTTCGGCCTGCATCGCCGCCCCGCTTTTCGCGCAGGATCAGGCCGATCCGGCAGCCGCGCAGCCGTCGGCCGCCGAGCAGCAGGCCGAGGCGCAGGAGGATGAGATCGTCGTCACCGGCGCCCGCGCGACGCAGCGCAGCTCGATCGACGTCAAGCGCCAGGCAAGCGTCATTCTCGACGGCATCGTCAACGAGGAGATCGGCGCGCTGCCGGACAATTCGGTGGCCGACACGCTGGAGCGCATCACCGGCGTCTCCGCCGACCGGTTCAAGGGCAACGCCAACGAGCTGTCGGTGCGCGGCCTCGGCCCCACGCTCAGCTTCTCGACCTTCAACGGGCGCGAGGTATCCTCTGCCGGACCGGACCGGTCGGTCGCCTTCCAGCAATTCCCGTCCGAGCTGATGAGCGGCGTGGTCGTCTACAAGTCGCAGCAGGCGGACTTCGCCGAAGGCGGCGTCGCCGGCGTGATCGAGCTGCGCTCGCTGCGCCCGCTCGATTACGGCAAGCAGCGCATCCAGGGCGAGTTCCGCGGCGCCTATTCGCCCAAGGATGACGACGTCATCGGCAAGGACGGGCTCGGCTACCGCGCCAACCTGTCTTTCGTCGATCAATTTGACACCGGTATCGGCCGCATCGGCGTCAGCCTGGGCGTGCAGCGCCAGGACCAGCCCGCGGCGGAGGATTATTACAACACCAATTCGGCATTCACGCCATGCAACACGTCGAATGGCGCCGGGCAGAATTGCGCCCTGGTCGCCGGCTCGCCTGATCCGATCTATTTCGCCACCTCCTCGCGCGTGTTCCGCCAGAACACCACGCGCGAGCTGCGCAATGCCGCGCTGGGCGCGCTGCAATGGCAGCCGACGCCCGAGATCGACATCGCCATCGACGGTCAATATTCGAAGCGCGAGAGCACCGAGGACAGGAACATCCTGTCGATCGCCGAAGGGCTGCGCGCGCTGCAGCCGATCATCATCGGCGACGGCACCGACTATTCGGAAAACGCGCTGGTCAAGTTCCGCGGTAATTCCAACATCGAGAACCAGCTGGAGCTGCGCCAGCGCGACGAGACCTATGTGGGCGGCGGCATCGCCGCCTCCTATACGGGCGACCGGCTGACGGTGAGCGCCGACGCCTCCTATTCGGATTCGCATCGCACAGAAACGCAGAAGGCGACGCGGATGCGCTCCAGCCGCCGCGTCGGCTATGAGGTTGATTACACCACCGGCGTCGTCCCGACCGTCACCTTCGACGGCTTCGACATCACCGACCACGACCTGTTCCTGGCTTCGGCGGCCAATTCGGTCTATGCGCGCAACCGCTTCGCGACCGACCGCAAGGACACGATCTGGGCGGGGCGGCTGGACTTCACCTACGAGTTCGACGGGTTCATCGAATCGATCAAATTTGGCGGCCGTTATTCGGATCACAACCGGACCAACGACAATGCCCGCAACAATGACCGGAATACGCTGATTCCGATCGACGGGCAGTCGCCGGCCCAGTTGATCGCCGCCGCGAACGCCAATTGCCGCGCGCCTTTCCCGTCAAAAGGCTATTTCAGCGCGAGCGAGACCAACGTCACGCGCTGGGCGACCTTCGACAACGACTGTCTGTTCCGCACCTTCACCGGCAGCGACGATGCGCTGCCCTATCCGACCGACGGCCGCGATCCGAGCGACATCGACGTCACCGAGCAGATCGCCGCCGGCTATGTAATGGCCAATTTCCGGTCGGACGCGGGATCGGTGCCGATCTTCGGCAATGTCGGCGTCCGCTACGTGACGACCGACATCACGTCGACCGGCTTTCGGCAGGAATATCGGATCACCATCGACACTGCGGGCGACAGCTATGTCGTAGAGCCCGATCCCGCCGGGACGCTGGTGACCAATATCGCGACCGGCCAGTATGATTACTGGCTGCCCAGCGCCAACATCGCGTTCGACCTGTCAGAGCAGCTGCGCCTGCGCCTGGCCGGCTACCGCGCCATCGCGCGCTCAGGCATCGAAAGCTTCGGCGCGGGCATCGATCTGAACCCGACCGAGGGGACGGATATCACCAACATCGTGTTCAACGCGACCACCGGCAACCCGAACCTGAAGCCGCTGCGGGCGTGGAATCTCGACGCCTCGCTCGAATTCTACGCATCCGAGGACACGCTGATCTCGGCCGCCTTCTACTATAAATGGCTGAAGGGGACGGTGATCCGCGCCGAGGAGCCGATCCCGACCGAGATCACCGCGACGACCATCGTCGATGGCGGTGCGCCGGTGACCGAGACCTACACCATTTTCCCCGTCGCGCCCGCAAACGACACCGAGACGCGGCACCTCTACGGCTTCGAGATCACCGGCAGCCATGCCTTCGATTATCTGCCCGGCCTCCTCGGCGGCTTCGGCGTCAGCGGATCCTATGCCCGCGCCTTCGCCAACTTCGAATATCCCGACACGTCGGCGATCGGCCCCTATGTCGATCCGGCCAACCTGATCGGACTTTCCAAGCACGTCGCCAACGCCTCGGTCTACTGGGAGGGATCGGGCCTGTCGCTGCGCGCCTTCTATCGCTACCGCTCGGGCTACTTCAAGCCGAACAGCGGCACCAACCGCGAGGTGCGCGACACGCATTTCGTCAACCTCTCGGCCAATTACGACATCACGAAGAACATCCAGCTGAAGGCGCAGGCGCTCAACATCACCGGCGAACGCGACATCTTCTACAAAGGCGGGTTCGACAGCATCACCGAGGTGAGCGAGAGCGGCCCGGTCTATTATTTCGGCGTGCGCTTCCGGTACTGATCCGGTGGGCCCGCGCGCCATCTTCACGGTTGCCACTGTCCTGGCGGCGGCGTTCGCGCCGTCGTCCGGGTCGGCGCTATATGCGGAGCATCCCCGCCCCTATGCCGCCGGCCAGACGTGTCGCGGAGCCGACGGCCACGCCGCCGCCTTCGACGGCCGGAGGACTTTTTTATTCGAGCCGTCGGTGCTGCGCGCGCTCGCCGCGCGCACCGACGGCGCGGCGCTGAAGGCGAAGGCGGCGCTCGTCGCCAGGGCCGACGCCGCGCTGATGCGCGGGCCCTATACCGTCGCCGACAAGCGCACCGTGCCGCCATCGGGCAATCGGCGGGATTATCTGAGCGTCGGCCCCTATTGGTGGCCCGATCCGGCGAAGAAGGACGGCCTGCCCTATATCCGGCGGGACGGCGAGGTGAATCCCGATCGGGCGAGCGACAAGTATGACCGCGCCGATCTCGGCGCGCTCAGCGCCGATGTCGAGATGCTCGGCCTCGCTTACTACTTCACCGGCGACGCCGCCTATGCCCGGCATGCTGCGGATCTGCTCGACATCTGGTTCCTCCACCCCAGGCTCGGGATGCGTCCCAACATGAATTTCGCGCAGGCGGTGCCGGGGCGCGAGAATGGCCGGGCCGAAGGGATCATCGACACCGCCGGTCTCCAGGGCGTGGTCGAGGCGATCGGGCTGATCGCGCCGTCGGGCGCGCTGACCGCCGAGCGGCAGGCCGGGCTCGAACGCTGGTTCTCCGCCTATGTCGACTGGCTGATGACCAGCAGGAACGGCCGCGCGGAGGATGCGGCGAAGAACAACCACGGGCTATGGTACGACAGCCAGCTCGTCCATTTCGCGCTGTTCGCCCGCCGGCCCGAGGTCGCGCGCAAGGTCGCCGAAGCCTTCCCCCGCCGCCGCGTCGCGCCGCAGATCGCATCCGACGGGCGAATGCCGCACGAGCTCGCCCGCACGCGCAGCCTGCACTATTCGGTCTATGCGCTGACCGCCGCCTACAATGTCGCCGATCTGGGCCGGTGCGTCGGCGTCGATCTGTGGAACGGCGCCGAGGGCCTGAGGCGCGCGACCGATTTCATCGTCTCCTATCGCGGCCGGATCGATCGCTGGCCCGACAAGGAGATCGATCCCGAGCCTGATGTCATCGAAGACCTGGTGATCCGGGCGAACAGAGGCTGGCCCGGAGCCGGCTACGAACCGGACGACGCCGCGCTGCTCCGGGCCTATTTCAAATCCGACGCCCGCTAGCGCCGCGCCTTTACCCAGGCGGCGGCGCCGCGGCGAGCGACCGGATCATCGCACCATGTCGGCGACCTCGCTGCCGGCGAGGATCAGCGCGCCGACGCCGTAGAATTGGGCGTCCTCGCGCTTGACGTCGTCGGGCCGGTCGCTGACCTGCTGCACCCAGCCGAGCCGCCCGTCGGGCTCGACCGCGCGTTCCAGCGCGTTCCACCCGCGCACGATCGCCGACTCATAGGCCGCGCGATCGAGCAGCCCGCGATTGACCCCCCAGGCTAGCGAATAGACGTAGAAGCCCGTTCCGCTGGTCTCGATCGGCGCGCTCTCGCGGTCGCCCAGCAGCGACGGCGCCCAATAGCCGTCGGTCCGCTGCAGCGTGACGATGCGCCCCGCCATGTCGCGGAACAGATCGACGTAGCGCGCCCGGCGCGGGTCGCTCGCGTCGAGATTGTCGATGATCCGCGCGATCCCCGCCATCACCCAGCCATTGCCCCGGCTCCAGAACAGCTTGGCGCCGCCCGGATCGCGCCGGGTGATGAAGCGGCTGTCGCGGTAATAGAGCTTCTCCTGGCGGTCGTAGAGATAGTCGGTCACCGCATCGAACTCGCGATGGGCGAAGTCGGCATAGCGCTTGTCACCGGTTTCCTCGGTGAGCGCGGTCAGCGTCGTCGGCGCCATGAAGATCGCGTCGCACCAGCACCAGCGCGTGGTGCACGCCGGATCGCCGCCCTCAGCCGGCGCGATGAACTCCAGGCTGCCCGTCTGCGGGTCGGCGAGCATGCGGTCGAAGGTCGCGCGCATCGGCGCGATCGCTTGCGCGCCCGCGCCATGCTCGGCGGCCCACAGCCAGGCCTGACCAATCAGATGATCGTCGGCATGGTGGAGCCGGTCGCCGAGCTTCCAGCCGACGCGCCGCCCGGTCGCCAGAATGGCGTCGCGATAGCGCGGATCGGCGCTGCGGTCGGCGAGCTCGGTCAGCGCCACCCAGAAGGTAGCCTGCTGCCAGTCGCGCGGATTGGCGGTGCTGCGCCGAGCGCTCGGCATGTAGCTGAGATCGTCGAGATTGGCGAGCTGCCAGTCGGCCGCCCGCGCCGCCGTGGCCAAGACCCGCGCGCGGTCGGGCAGCTCCGTCGCGGCGGTGCGCGCCGGCGCCACCGCCTGCGTCGGCGCGCAGCCGCCGATCGTTCCCAGACCGCCCGCGAAGGCGAAAAGCAGCAACCATTTTCGACCCATATGTCCTCTCCCTTTGCTGGTCATGCTAGCAAAGGCCCGACATTTGGCCAGACCAATTCTGCGTCAGCGCGGCGCAGCCGCCGATTCACGGATCAGCAGCTCGTGCGGATGCACCTGCGCCGGTCCGGCGCTTCCGCCCTCGAGCTGGTCGAGCAGCATGCTGGTGGCGGTGGCCGCCATCTCGAACACGGGCTGGCGGATCGTGGTGAGCCGCGGCCAGACGAGGCGCGCCACCTCCGAATCGTCGAACCCGACGATCGAGACGTCTTCGGGCACGCCCAGCCCCAGCTCGCGCGCGGCCATCAGCGCGCCCACCGCCATATCGTCATTCTGCGCCAGGATCGCGCTCGGCCGGTCGGGCCGGTCGAGCAGCCGCCGCCCTGCCTCCAGGCCGGATTCGAAGGTGTAATGTCCCTGCTCTATCCAATCGAGCCGTGGCGAGACATCCGCGTCGGCGAACGCCTGCGAATAGCCCAGCAGCCGCGCCTCGCTCGAACAATGGGTCGGTTCGCCCTTGATGATCGCGATATCGCGGTGGCCCAGCGACAGCAGGTAGCGCGCGATCTCGCGCGCCGCGGCCACGTCGTCCATCGACGTGCTCGGGCCCTTCTCCGGCATGCGCGTGGGCGCGATGCGGGCATAGGGAAGCTGCGCGGCCTCGAGCTCGCGCAGCACCACAGGATGGTCGGACGCGGGCGGCGCCAGCACGACGCCGTCGACCGCGGCCGCGCGCAGCAGGCTGACGATCTCGGTCGCGCGCTCGTGCACCGACCCCACCGGCAGCACCACTAGGCGGTAGCGTTCGTCCTTCAGCCGATCGAGCGCGCCCATCTGCAGCTCGACGACATAGCTCGGGCTCGGATTTTCGTAGATCAGGCCGATCAGATGCGAGCGGCGACGCACCAGGCCCTGGGCCAGCACATTGGGCTGATAGTTCAGCTCGACGATCGCGGCGCGGATGCGGTCCTGCAGCTCGCGCTTCACATGGGGCTCGCGGTTGAGCACGCGCGAGACGGTCTTGGTCGAAACGCCGGCCGCCCGTGCGACATCGATGATCGTCGAGCGTTTCGATCCCCCTGCCATGACGGCGCTTTTCAACGGCTTTCCGCGGCGTCGTCAAGCGGATTGCCCCGTCGGCGAAGCGCCGGCAGGAATATGCCCGACATCGTTGTCATATTAATCCTTCCGTTTTCGGTGGGGAATCGCCTCATTAGGGACATTCACTCGGCGCTCAACTGGAACAAACTTGTCTGCTATAATATAATTGCCATTTCATGTAGCATTATATCCAACAAGGCCCATTCTAAGGGTCATTTGCGTGTTGACAACGTATGACAATATGATAGCGATATCATCGACGGCGACAGACCGTTGTTCGACATGGCTGCCGAAGTTTCGCTGAAGAAGCCGGCAAGGAGGGGAGAGAATTATGGGGAGCTTTGGACGTTCTTCCGCGCTTGTGCGGTCGGTTTCGGCAATTGCGGTCGCGACATGCCTGGCGGCGCCGGGCGTCGCGCTGGCGCAGGTTCAAACGGTATCCGCGCCTGCCGATTCGGTCAGCACGCAGGACCCGCAGTCGCAGGATGACAGCGGCGCGGCCGAGATCATCGTCACCGGCGTCCGTGCCAGCCTCGATCGCGCGATGGAGATCAAGCGCGATGCATCGGGCGTGGTCGACGCGATCTCCGCCGAGGATATCGGCAAGTTCCCCGACACCAACCTCGCCGAATCGCTGCAGCGCATTCCCGGCGTCACCATCGATCGTCGCAACGGCGAAGGGTCGCGCGTCACCGTGCGCGGCTTCGGCCCCACCTTCAACCTGGTGACGCTCAACGGGCGCCAGATCGCCACCTCCGATGTGAACGCGGTCGGCGGCGACCAGGATGTCGACTTCTCCCGCGCGACCAGCCGCTCGTTCGATTTCTCCAACCTGTCGTCGGAGGGCGTGCGCCGGCTGGAGGTATACAAGACCGGGCGCGCGGCGATCCCGTCGGGCGGCATCGGCGCGGCGATCAACATCGTCACGCTGCGCCCGCTCGATGGCGCCGAGGAAGGCTTGCGCGGCAGCATCGGCGCGAAGGCGGTGTACGACACCGCGCGCGATTTCGAGGATTTGACGCCGGAGCTTTCCGGCGTGGTCAGCTGGTCCGATCCGAACGACACCATCGGCATCTCGCTGTTCGGCGCCTATCAGAAGCGCAACAGCGCCGCCGCCAGCTCGACGTCGAACGCGTGGAACGTGCAGCCCTTCTCCGCGATGCCGGGCCGGGGACCGGACACGGTCATCACCAATGCGCCCGAGGATCCGAACCAGCTCGTCGCGATCCCCAACGACAGCCGCTATCACTATTCCGAATCCTCGCGTGAGCGCATCAACGGCGTCGCGACGCTGCAGTTCCGTCCGGTCGAATCGCTGACGATCACCGCCGATGCGGTCTATGCGCGCAATGAGGTCGAGGAAGAGCGCATGGACCAGGGCAACTGGTTCAACCGCCCGTTCGACAATGTCACCTTCGACGATAATCCGATCGTCGCCACGGCGATCTACCTCGATGAAGGCGACGGCTACGGCGTCAAGGACATCGGCTTCGAACAGCAGTTCCGCGCGACCAAGACCGAGCTCCAGTCATACGGTCTCAACGCCGAATGGGAGATCGCCGACGGCTTCACGCTGAAGCTCGACGGCAATCATTCGACCTCCGCGAGCACGCCCAACGCCCGCAACGGCGCCAGCTCGACCCTGGTCGGCTTCGGCGCGCCGGTGGTCGACGGGCATTCGGTCGATTACAGCGGCGACATTCCGCAGCAGGACTGGATCTTCAACGACGGCACCTTCACCGACGGTCCGGACGAGATTCCGGGTACGGCCGACGATGTCGCGCGTGGCAACGGCAACGGCGTGCTCGACATCGGCGATCTCGGCACGCAGGTGCAGCGCACCAACGCATCGACGCAGAAGCACCGCGTCAATCAGCTGCGCGCCGATCTCGGCTGGGAATTCGACGGTGGCGGCCGTTTCGATATCGGCACCACCTATATCGATTCGAAGATGACCAGTCAGCGCGTCCAGACGCAGCAGACGCTCGGCGATTGGGGCATCACCCAGGTCGGCGACGTCGAGGAGTTCGCCGGCGGCATGATCGAGCAGTTCTGCCTCGAATGCCAGTTCGACCACTACAACCCGACCGACGCGCAGATCGCCTTCCGCGGCAACGCGGTCGATCTCTACGAGGCGTTCGCCGCTGCCTATTCGGCGAACCCGATCAACGTCACCGGCAGCGACTTCGATCAGGTCGAGGAGAAAATCTGGTCGGTCTACGCGCAGTTCACCTGGAATGGCGAGATCATGGGCCGCGAGGCCGGGCTGGTCGCCGGCGCCCGCTTCGAGAACACCAAGGTGAGATCATACGCGCAGTTCAATCAGCCCGACTGGATCGAATGGGATTCGGACAATGACTTCAGCCGGATCCTGCGCCTGGTTCCGGAAACCTTGGTCGAACGCAGCGGCGAGGCCGAATACAGCAACCTCCTACCCGCGATCGACTTCCGCATCTCGCCGATGGACGACGTCGTGGCGCGCGTCTCGTACAGCAAGACGATGGCGCGGCCCGACTACAGCAACCTGTTCGCCTCCGAAGCCGCCAACGGCCCCAACCGGCCGATCGCGCTGGACGGCGTCGCCACCGGATCGACCGGCAATCCCGGTTTGAGGCCGCTGGTCTCGGACAATTTCGACGTCTCGCTCGAATGGTATTACGGCCGATCCAGCTACGTCTCCGCCGGCTTCTTCTACAAGCAGGTGAAGAACTTCATCGGCGCAGCGCAGATCGATCGGAACCTGTTCGGCCTGCGCGACCCGAGCTCGGGCGCGCCCGGGTCGCGCTCCGGCACCGCGCTGGAGGAACTCAACAGGATCGGCGCGGTGCTGAGCGACGTCAGCCTGTTCACCATGACCGCGCTGCTGGTGGAGAATGATGGCGATCTGGCCGCCGCTTCCGCCGAATATCGGGCCAATATCGATCCGGCGACAGGCCAGATCGATCAGGATTTCGTCGACGAGGTCCTCGCCCGGACCGACATCATCGCCGACGCGGACGATCCGCTGTTCAACTTCTCGGTGACGACGCCGATCAACAACCGCGAAGGCAATATCCACGGCTTCGAGCTTCAGGCGCAGCACTTCTTCGGCGATACGGGCTTCGGCGTCTCCGGCTCGTTCACCAAGGTGTACGGCGATGTCGGGGTCGATGTCGGCGCCGATCCCAACGAGAATGTGTTCGCGCTGGTCGGCTTGAGCGACAGCTTCAACATCACCGGCATCTACGAGAATTACGGGCTGTCGGCGCGCGTCGCGTACAACTGGCGCGACAAGTTCCTCGCCGCGACCAATCGCGGCGGCAGCCGGAACCCGGTGTTCTACGCGCCCTTCGGCACGCTCGACGTGAACATCAGCTACGACGTCACCGAAAACATCGCGCTGTCGCTCGAAGCGATCAACGTGCTGAGCGAACCGATCCGCACCTATGGCCGCGACGAAAGCAACCTGTTCTTCGCGCAGGAGCTGAAACCGCTGTTCCTGTTCGGCGCGCGCTATCGTTTCTAAACCGGGCGTGTGGGGACGGCTCGGTCAAAAGGGGGAAGGCCGCTGCTTGCAGCGGCCTTTCTCTGTCGGGTTGCATCGCATGATGCCCCGCCTCATCATTGCCGGCCCGCCGAAGGACGACGATGACCAGCACGGTGCTCCTCAATAATGTCGATCACCACGATCTTCGGGTCATCCCGGGGCACGGCGCGGCGTTCGGCGACAATATCAACCAGGTGCGCGTCTTCCCGACCGAGTTCGAGGAGCTTCAGCGCGAATATCCGATCTTCTTCCGCCGGGACGGCGAAGGCGCCCTCGCCGCGGTCGCGCTGCTCGGCCTCGACCGCGACGAGAATCTCTTCCTCGATGAAGCGGGCTGGCAGGCGCGCTACGTCCCGGCGACCCAGCGGCGCGGCCCTTTTCGGATCGGCAGGCCGGCGGACGGCGAGCCGGTGATCCATGTCGATCTCGACCACCCCCGCCTCAGCCGCGAAGAGGGGCTGCCGCTGTTCCTGCCGCACGGGGGCAACGCACCCTCTTTGGAGCAGGCCGCGGGCGTGCTGCGCATCATCCATGACGGGCTGGCCGTCCTGCCGGCCATGTTCGCGGCCTTCGAGCAGGCGGGCCTGATCGAGCCGGTCGCGGTGGAGATCCAGCTGAGCGACGCCCGGCGCTACACGCTGCCCGGCCTCCACGCGGTGAGCGAGGAGCGGCTTGCCGCGCTCGACGGCCAAGCGCTCGCGCGGTTGCACCGCGACGGCTTCCTCCGCCTCGCCTTCCTCGCGGCGGCCTCGCTCGCCAATGTCCACCGGCTGATCGACCTCAAGAACCGCAGGGCGACGGCATGAGCTTCGCTGCGCCGGCGGTGAAGCGCCTGTCCGGCGTCGCGCCGGATGCGGTGCCGTACGATAGGTTGATGGAGGCGCAGGAGCCGGTGGTGCTCGAAGGCCTGGCGCGAGGCTGGCCGCTGGTCGCGCGCGGGCGGCAGGGGCCGGCGGCGGCCGCCGGCTACCTCAAGGGGTTCGCGAGCGGCCGCCCGGTCACCGGCTTCACCGGCCCGCCCGAGATCGGCGGACGCTTCCACTACAATGCGGGCCTGACCGGCCTGAACTTCGCTGCGGAGCGCGTGCCCCTGGGCGCCTTCCTCGATGCCATCCTCGCGCATCTGGAAGATGAGCGGGCGCCGTCGCTCTATATCGGCTCGACCGATCTCGGCCTCTATCTGCCCGGCTTGCGCGAGGCGAACGACCTCGCCCTCGATCATCCGATGTTCGCCGCCGGCCCGCCGGTCGTCAGCATCTGGATCGGCAACCGCACCGTCACGGCGGCGCATTACGACATGTCGAACAATCTCGCCTGCTGCATGGTCGGCCGGCGGCGCTTCACCCTGTTCCCGCCCGAGCAGGTGGCGAACCTCTATCCCGGCCCGCTGGAGCCGACGCCCGCCGGGCAGGTCGTCACCATGGTTGATTTCCGCGACCCCGATCTCGATCGTTTCCCCCGCTTCCGCGAGGCGATGGCGGCCGCGCGGGTGGCCGCACTCGAACCGGGCGACGTGCTGTTCTACCCCGCGCTCTGGTGGCATCAGGTCGAGGCGCTCGACGCCTTCAACGTGATGATCAACTATTGGTGGAACCCCGTGCCGGCCTTCATGGATACGCCGCAGACCACGCTGCTCCATGCGCTCGTCAGCCTGCGCGACCGGCCCGAAGCGGAGAAACGCGCCTGGCGGGCGCTGTTCGACTATTACGTCTTCGGTCCCGCCGGCCGCGCGGGCGCGCACCTGCCCGAACACGCGCGCGGGCCGCTCGCGCCGATGGACGAGCCGAAGGCGCGGCGCCTGCGCGCGCAGCTGCTCAACCGGCTCAACCGATGAAGGCGGATAGCTGGACGAAGCTACTATCGGCCCCTCCCCCGAAGGGGAGGGGCTTGATGAAGGAAGCATAGTGGAAGACCAGATCGTGAGGCGAGTGGTGATCGCGGGCGGGGGCACCGCCGGCTGGACGGTCGCCGCCGCGCTCGCCAGCCAATTGGGCCCGCTCATCGACATCGCCCTGGTCGAATCCGACGAGATCGGCACCGTCGGCGTCGGCGAATCGACCATCCCCACCGTGCGCGGCTTTCACGCCCTGCTCGGCCTCGACGAGCGCGAATTCATGCGCGCGACCCAGGCCAGCTTCAAGCTCGGCATCGAGTTTCGCGACTGGGCGCGGGTCGGCGACCGCTATTTCCACTCCTTCGGCCAGATCGGCCGATCGACCTGGATGGGCGATTTCCAGCATATGTGGCTGCAGGCGCGCGCCCAGGGCTTCGGCGGCGATCTCGGCGACTATTGCTTCGAGCTGCAGGCGGCCGAGGCGGGCAAGTTCCTCACCGGCGAAAACGGCCGGCTCAACTATGCCTACCATCTCGATGCCACCGCCTATGGCCGATTCCTGCGCGGCTTCAGCGAACCGCTCGGCGTGCGGCGGATCGAAGGCAGGATCGCCGAGGTCCGCCAGGCGCCGGAGACCGGCTTCATCGAGGCGCTGGCGCTGCAATCGGGGCAGGTGGTGGAAGGCGACCTGTTCATCGACTGCACCGGCTTTCGCGGGCTGCTGATCGAGCAGACGCTCAAGACCGGCTATGAGGACTGGACGCACTGGCTGTCGACGAACAGCGCGATCGCGGTGCAGACCCAGGCGACCGGCCCCGCCCGCCCCTATACCCGCGCCGCCGCGCACGACGCGGGATGGCAGTGGCGGATCCCGCTCCAGCACCGCGTCGGCAACGGCCTCGTTTTCGCCAGCGAGTTCCTTTCCGATGATGAGGCGCACGCGATGCTGACGGAGCGCGTCGAGGGCGAAATGCTCACCGATCCGCGCCTGATCCGCTTCCGCACCGGGCGCCGGCGCAAGGCGTGGAACAAGAACTGCATCGCCTTCGGCCTGGCGAGCGGCTTCGTCGAGCCGCTCGAATCGACCAGCATCCACCTCATCATGATCGGCGTGACGCGGCTGATGCAGCTCTTCCCCTTCGGCGGCGTCACCGATGCGCTCGCCGACCGCTTCAACCTGATGTCGCAGCGCGAGCTCGAAGGCATTCGCGACTTCATCATCCTCCACTATCATCTGAACGAGCGTGACGATTCGCCCTTCTGGAAGCGGTGCCGCGAGATGGAGATTCCGGATTCGCTCGCCGCGCGAATCGCGCTGTTTCGAGAGGGCGCCCATGCCTATCAGGACGCGCACGATCTGTTCCGGGTGGACAGCTGGGTGCAGGTGATGCTCGGGCAGCGGCTGGCGCCCAGGGCCCATCACCAGATGGGCCGGCTGATGCCGCCCGAGCAGCTTCTGAAGGCGCTCACCGATCTCAAGGCCAATATCGCCGGCGCGGTCGCGAAGCTGCCGGACCACCAGCGGTTTCTCGATTCCTATTGCGCATCCACCGGCAGGGAGAATGGATGATGGACAGCGGCCACAATCGACGCGAGATCCTCGCCGGCATCGGCGCGGCGGCGCTTGTCGCGCCCGCCGGCGCGGCGTGCGCGCAGCAGCGGCCTGCGCGCAAGCTCGGCTATGCCGTCGTCGGGCTGGGCAATTACGCGACCAACCAGATCATGCCGCGTCTCAAAGAGTGCGAGCATGCCCGGCTGGTCGCGCTGGTCAGCGGCACCCCCGCCAAGCTCGAACGCTACGGCGCCGAATACGGCATCCCCACGACGCACCGGTACAGCTACCGGGATTACGACCGCATCCGCGACAATCCGGACATCGACATCGTCTATGTCGTGCTGCCCAACAGCATGCACGCCGAATATTCGATCCGGGCGGCCCAGGCAGGCAAGCATGTGATGTGCGAAAAGCCGATGGCGATCAGCGTTGTCGAGTGCGAGGCGATGATCGCCGCCTGCCGCAAGGCCGGCAAGAAGCTGATGATCGGCTACCGCTCGCGCTTCGAGCCGTACAACCGCCTCGCGATCGAGCTGGCGCGCGGCGGCCATGTCGGGCCGACGCGGCTGATCACCACCGCGCACGGCTTCAACATCCGGCCCGATCAATGGCGGCTGGACCGGCCGCTGTCGGGCGGCGGATCGCTGATGGACATTGGCATCTACAGCCTCAACGCCGCGCGCTACCTGACCGGCGAGGAGCCGGTGGAGGTCAGCGCGATCGAATCGACCGACCGCGCCGATCCGCGCTTCCGCACGGTCGAGGACCGGATCGATTTCCTGCTGCGCTTCCCCTCGGGCGTCATCGCCAACTGCGTCTCCAGCTACAGCTCCGGCCACAACGACTACCGCGTGATCGGCGGCGAGGGCTTCATCCATATGGAGCCGGCCACCGCCTATTCGGGGCACCGCATGTGGATTCGCAAGGGCGGCGAGCCCCGGCAGCGCGAGCTGCCCACGCCGGCCAAGAACCAGTTCGTCGCCCAGCTCGATCATCTGCCCGAATGCATTCGCTCGGGCGCCGAGCCGATCGCCTCGGGCGATGAGGGGCTGAAGGACCTGCGCGTGATCGAGGCGATCTACCGATCCGCGCGCGAGGGCCGGACGGTGAAGCTCGGCGGGTGAGCAGGAAAGGATTTCGCATGGACGTGCCATCTCGATCCCGCCGCGCATTGCTTGGCGGCCTTGCGCTGCTGCCGCTGGCGGGATGCGCCCGCACGCTGGCAGCCGCGGAGCCGGTGGGCGGCATCCGCCGCTTCGACGCGGAGCTGGACGCGATCGTCGATCCATCGACGCCGGTCGAGGTCCTCGCGACCGGCTATCGCTGGGCCGAGGGCCCGGTCTGGGTGGAGCGCGGCGGCTATCTGCTGTTCTCGGACGTGCCGGGGAACATCGTCCACCGCTGGGCGTCCGGCGAGGGAGCGACTCCGTTCCTCGATCCATCGGGCCTTGCCGGCCCCGTTCCGCCGACCATTCGCGAAGCGGGGGCGAACGGGCTCGCCATCGACGCCGCCGGGCGTCTGATCATGGCCGACAGCGGCACCCGCGTCATCGCCGCGGTGGACCTCGCCACCCGCGCCAAGACCGTCCTCGCCGACCGGTTCGAGGGCAAGCGCTTCAACAGCCCCAACGATGTCGCCATTGCCCGCTCGGGCGCGATCTACTTCACCGATCCGCCTTACGGGCTGAAGGACGGCGACGCCTCGCCGCTGCGCGAGCTCGATTTCAGCGGCGTCTACCGGCTCGATCCGGACGGCCGCGTGACCGTGCTCGACCGCAGCCATCACCGCCCCAACGGCATCGCCCTCTCGCCCGACGAGCGCACGCTCTATATTGCGCTCTCCGATCCTGAGCGGCCCGAGGTGCTGGCCTATGCGCTCGACGATCGCGGAATGCCCGCCGGCGTGCGCCGCTTCCGCGACATGCGCGCCGAACATGCCGCCGGAGAGCCCGGCCTGCCCGACGGCATGAAGACCGATCGCGCCGGCCGCGTCTTCGCCACCGGCCCGGGCGGCGTCCATGTCTGCTCGGCCGACGGCAGGCTGCTCGGCATCATCGGCACCGGCAAGGCGGTGGCCAATTGCGCGTTCGGAGAAGGCGGCCGATCGCTGTTCCTCGCCTCCAGCGACATGCTCGCGCGGGTGCGACTAAGACGATAGGCGGCACGGCCGGGCCGATTGTTCGGTTGGCGCGGAACAGGCGCGCGGATCGCGTGTTGCCCTCTTATCCAGCACAGGAGGATGACATGGCGACCGTGGAACGTGACAGCAAGGGGCGTTTTACCGACAGCGACGACAAGCCCCGGGGCCTCAAGAATTTCGGCGTGATCGCCGGCGCGGCGGGCGCGGGCATGGCGCTGGGCGCCTTGGCCATGATCGGCCGCAAGTTCGCCGTCCAGGCGCCAACCTATCTCGCCGGCGATTGGGACGAGGCGCTCGCCGCCGAGCACAAGGAGGTCTTGAAGCTGTTCGACGCACTCGAAGCCACCGCCGGCACCGACAAGGCCAAGCGCAGCATGCTCCTGATGCAGATGAAGCACGCGCTCGCCAAGCATTCGCTGCAGGAGGAGAACGTCGTCTATCCGGCGCTGCGCGAAGCGGGCGAGAAGGACGCCGCCGACGAGCTCAACAAGGAGCACGGCTATGTGAAGCAGTATCTCTACGAGCTGGAGAACATGCCGAACGGCTCGGCCGAGTTCCTGCCCACGGTCAGGCGCTTCCGCGCCGATATCGAGCACCATATGCGCGAGGAGGAGGACGATCTCTTCCCCAGGCTCAAGGCGAAGCTGAGCGAGGCCAAGAACAAGCACCTGACGACGGCGATGAACAAGGAAGGGCTGAAGCTCGCCTGATAGCTTTGGCTGGCGGGGAGAAAATCGATCCGTTCCCGTCGCCCCTGCGCAGGCAGGGGCCTCAGTCGGCATACGCCATGTCGGATGTGCCACCAACCCAGAGGCCCCTGCCTGCGCAGGGGCGACGGGTGTCGGTTCAGCCAGAGCAGAACAGCCCTGGTCCCGGATCAGTCGAACATCGTCTTGGGGATATGGGTGATCCGGCAGGCGAGGTCCGCCTCGCCCGACGCGACGATATAATGATCGCCATGATCGGCGATACCGGTCGTGAACACCACGTCATGGACGTACATCTGCTGCTCGATCGGCCGCGTGAGCTCGGGATTGGCCTCCAGCAGCGGCGCGTCCTGTGTGCGGATGACGCGCGCCGGATCGTCGCGGTCGAGCAGCGACCAGTAGGTCCGGTAGATGCCGACGATCTCCTTGGGCTCGACCCCGTGCCACAGGGTGAGCCAGCCCTTATCGGTCAGGATCGGCGGGCTGCCGCCGCCCATCCGCGCGGTGGCGACCGTCGCTGAGTGCGGGCGGATGCCGGGCTCGCGATGCGGCTTCCAGTGCCTTGCATCGGGCGAGGTCGCCAGGTTGATCGAAGGGCCCGGCCGCCATTCGCTGCCCGGCGGATAGGCGAAATAGAGATCGCCCAGCGGCCGCGTCTGCGCCCAATATTGGCCGCCCACCAGCCCTTCGAAGATCAGCATGTCCTTGTTCTGGTGGTCGAGCACGATGTCCTCGAACCGCCAGTCGAGCCCGTCCTCGGAGCTGTACAGCGTCGTCGAATGGCGTTCGGGGCTGACCGAGCAGGTCGTCATCAGATAGCGCCCCTCGACCCGGCTGATCCGCGCATCCTCGACGCCGTAGCACTGGAAGCTCGCGGCGGGCGCGATGGCGCGGTCGTAATGCACCGCGACCACCTCCAGCCCGTCGGGCGACAGCTCGACCGGCAGCAGCCAGGAGAGCGAGGTCAGCGCCATGATCTTCCACCCGCCGCCGCGCAACAGGAACTTGCGCGGGTCGGCGGTGTCGGCGAACTCGAGTGGCCACGCGTCGAGCACGAAATTGCCGTCATCCCAGCGGATCGCATGAACATGCCCGTCGCGCACCGGCTCGCGCAACGCCTCGGCAATGCGCACGACCATCAGCAGATTGCCTGACGGCAGCCGCGTCAGCCCGGGATTGAACGCCCCCAGCACATAGGTTTCGACATCGAGATGCCCGGCGAGCGGCGAGCGCGACAGATCGACGTCGTCGGGGACGAACACCAGCCGATCGACGGCGAAGCGCGTCATGGATGTTCGAGCCGCGTCTCGACTCGCATCAGCGACACCGCGGTGCGGCGCGGCTGAGTGAGCATGAAATGCGTCGCCGCCGCGATGTCCTCGGCCCGGAGCATCCTGTGCTGGTTGATCAGCTCCACCTGCTTTTCGGGCGGATAGTCGGGATACTGGAAGTCCGCGCCGGTGAAGCCCGGCTCGATCAGCCCCACCTTGATGTCGCGCTCGGCGAGTTCCTTGCGCAGCGACTGGGCGAAGCCCTGCACACCCGACTTGGCCGCGACATAGATCGACGATCCCGCGCTGCGCGACACCGCGGACATCGATCCGATCAGCACGATGTCGCTTCCCGCCTTCATCCGTTCGGTCGCGGCGTGCGCGCTTGCCAGATAGGCGGTGAAGTCGGTGGCGATCTGCTCGCGCATGTCCGCCTCACCGGTATCGGCCAGCGCCTCGGCGGGGATCGCCGCGTTGATCACCGCGATGTCGGGCGTGCCGAGATAGTCGTTCGCCGCATCGAAGAAGCGATCGAGATCGGCCTTCCTGCTCAGGTCGACATTGATCCCGTCGCCCTCCCCTAGCTCGCGGATGCGCTCAAGCGCGTCGTCGAGATGCTCGGGCGTGCGCCCGCAGACGAACACGCGCGCGCCCTCGCTCGCCAGCAGCACCGCGATCGCGCGACCGATTCCAGTGGTTCCGCCGGTGATGATCGCCTTGCGTCCGGCAAGGCCGGGCTGCTCGGTATGGGCGTCGGAGATTGAGTGTTCCATGATGCCCATGCTCCCGGCTCAGTTGATGAGGTCATGCGTGACGCGACCGGTTCCCGGCTCGCCCGCCGGCTCACGCCCCGCCTTGGGCGGAGCGGTCGCCTAGCGCCGTCAGGATCATCTTTTCCCAGACCGCCGGATCGCCGGCCCGCGCCATCGCCTGGTCGGGCTCGCGCATCGTCTTCAGGACGGCGACGGCATCGTCGACATGGTCGGGCCACAGCGCATCGACGGTATTCGCCGCCGACGGATCTTCGCCATCCGCGTTGATGCTGACGCGCTGCCCGGCAAGGACGCGGGCGATGCGCTCGACGATGTTCCGCTGTGAGATATCCATGCGGCTTAAACACGCCGGATGCGATTGGTTTCCGCAATCGTCCGCGAATTTCCGGCTGATTGAGATCAGGCCCGACCGGGACGCAGAATGTGGAAGATCCCCGGCGAAGGGTTGGCCCAGCCGCGCGAAGCCGCGGCGTCGAGCGAGCGTGCATCGACCGCCGCCGCATCTGCCACCTCGATGCGCCAGCGCCCGGCCGCCACGCCGCACGCGGCGATGTTCGCCTGCCCCCCCAGCGCGGCGATCATGCTCGCATCGGGACCGGGCGCGGGCGCCGCCCGCACCGCATCGCGCATCTCGCCTGCCAGCGTGTCGGCGAGCGGACCGATCACCACCTGCAGGGCGTTTCCACCCGGCCTCACCACCCCGCGCGCGCCAAGCCGCTTGAGCAGCGGCTCGTCGATCAGGCCGACATCCTCGAGCGTCAGGCGCAGCCGCGTGGTGCAGGCGTCGATCGTGCGCAGGTTGGCCGCGCCCCCCAGCGCCTCGACATAGCCGGCGGCTCCCGACGTGACTGGTCCCGCCCGCTCGGGAGCTGCCTCCGCATCGCGACCGGGCGTCTTCAGGTCGAAACGCACGATGAAGAAGCGGAAGGTCGCATAATAGATCGCGAAATAGGCAGCCCCGATCGGAAGCAGCATCAACGGCCGCGTCGACAGCCCGAAGTTCAGCCCGTAGTCGAGCAGTCCGGCCGAGAAGCCGAAGCCCAGCTTCACCCCCAGCGCGTCCATCACCACCATCGAAACGCCGGTCAGCACCGCGTGCAGCAGGTAGAGCACCGGCGCGAGAAACATGAAGGTATATTCGATCGGCTCGGTCACGCCGGTCAGGAAGGACGTCAGCGCCAGGCTCAGGAACATGCCGCCCACGCCCTTGCGCCGCTCGGGCGCGGCCGATCGGTACATGGCGAGACAGGCGGCGGGCAGGCCGAACATCATCACCGGGAAGAAGCCGGCCATGAACGCGCCCGCCGACGGGTCGCCCGCGAAGAAGCGGTTGAGGTCGCCCGTCGCCGCGCCGTAATCGCCCAGGATGAACCAGGCGATGTTGTTGAGGATGTGGTGCAGCCCGGTGACGATCAGCAGCCGGTTGAGCAGGCCATAGAGGAACAGCCCGAACCCGCCCGCGCTCACCACCCAGCGGCTCAATGTGTCGATCGCCGCCTCGAGCGCGGGAAAGCCCAGCCCGAACAGCACCGCGCCGACCAGCCCGGCGCAGCCCGCGACGATCGGCACGAAGCGCCGTCCTCCGAAAAAGGCGAGGTATTCCGGTGGCTTGACCATGTGGTAGCGATTGTAGAGCCACCCCGCCACCAGGCCTGACAGGATGCCGGCGGGCACGCTCAGCTTGGCCAGCTCCTTGGTCTTCCATGCGGCGGCGAGCGTATCGGCAATCGGCTGCGCCACGCCCGCCGTCACCTCGGGCGGCACGACCAGCAGCGACTTCGCGCCCTCTACCGTCACGACGAAGGCGACCGCGCCGGCCAGTCCCGCGGCGCCGTGATTCTCGCGCGCCAGCCCCACCGCGACGCCGATGGCGAACAACAGCCCCAGGCTGGCGAAGATCGCGCCGCCTGCGTCTGCGACGAACGGGATACCGAAGATGTCGGGCTGGCCCAGCCGCAGCAGCAGCGCCGCGACCGGCAGCACCGCGATCGGCAGCATCAGGGCGCGGCCAAGCGGCTGCAGGCGATCGAGCGACAGTCGCATCCCTATTCCTCCAGCATCGCGCGGACGGCTTCGGCTGTGCCCAGCGCCAGCGCGCGGCGGGCGAGCGCACGGCAGTCCTCGGTCCGGAGTGCTCGGACCGCCGCCTTCAGCGCCGGAACCGCCGCCGGGCTCGCCGAAAGCTCGGTGACGCCCAGTCCGATCAGGATCGCCGCCGCCCTGGGGTCGGACGCCAGCGCCCCGCACACGCCCAGCCAGCGCCCATGCGCCGCGGCGCCCTCACCCGCCAGCGTGATCAGCCGCAGCACGGCCGGGTGCAGCGCGTCGATCCGCCCGGCCAGCGCCGGATTGCCGCGATCGGCGGCGAGCGCATATTGGGTCAGGTCGTTGGTGCCGACCGACAGGAAATCGGCCTCGGCGGCGATGTCGTGCGCCAGCAGCGCCGCCGCCGGGGTCTCGATCATCACCCCCAGCGGCGGACGATCGCATCTGACTGCGGCCGCGGCCTCGTCCAGCATCGCCCGCGCTTGGGCGAATTCGCCCCGGTCGACGATCATCGGCAGCATGATGCGGCATTGCTCCTCGGGCACGCCCGCCAGGATCGCGCGGAACTGCGCTCTCAGCAGGTCGGGCCGCGCCAGACTCAGCCGGATGCCCCGCGCGCCCAGCGCCGGATTGTCCTCGGGCGGGAAGGGCAGATAGGGCACCGGTTTGTCGCCGCCGATATCGAGCGTGCGGACGATCAGCGGGCGTCCGCCCAGCGCCGCCGCGATCGCCGCATAGGCCTCACGCTGCTCCTCTTCGGACGGCGCTTCGGCGCGGTCGAGGAACAGGAACTCGGTGCGCAGCAGCCCGCACCCCTCGGCCCCGGCGGCGACCGCGCGCGTCGCGTCATCTAGCGAGCCGAGATTGGCGAAGATCTCGATCCGCGCGCCGTCGGCGGTCACGCAATCGGCGTGCGCTGCCTCCACTTCGGCCGCGCGGCGCTCCCGATGGGCCGAGAGCCGCGAATCCATGGCGGCCCTTACCGCCGCATCCGGCGCGGCGTCGAGCGTGGCGGCGTCGGCGTCGAGGATCACCTCCGCCCCCTCGTCGATCGCGAGCACGCCTGCGCCGGCCGCGACCAGCATCGGCACCCCCGCCGCGGCGGCGAGGATCGCGACATGCGATGTCGGCCCGCCGCCCGCGGTGCAGATGCCCCCAATCGCCGCCGGGTCGAGCGAAAGGAACTGCGACGGCAGCAGCTCTTCGGCGATGACGATCGCGCCGGCCGGCGCGGCGGGCGTCGCGGGAGTCTCACCTCCCAGCAGCGCGGACACCACCCGGCGTTCGACGTCGATCAGGTCGGCGATTCGTTCGATCAGCAGCGGATCGCCGGTCGCGCGGATCGTCTCGGCGTAGCGCCGCGTCGCGGCCCGCCAGGCCCAGCCGGCGCTATGGCCGGCGGCGATGTCCGCCCGCACGGCTGCGATCAGGTCGGGATCGTCGAGCAGCGCGCGATGCGCCGCGACGATCGCCCCGCCCTCGCCCTCGGCGGTGCGGGCGAGCGCGGCATCGACCTCGGCCAGCGCGCGGTCCAGCGCGGTCAGCTCGGCCGCGGCCCCTGCCCCTCGCTCGGGCACCGCGATATCGGGAATGACGAGATGAAAGGCCGGCCCCACGGCAAGCCCCGGCGCCGCCGTCACCCCGCGAAACACCGGCCCGCTCGACGGCGCCGCCACGGCCGTCCGCCGCTCTTCCCCGGCCGGTTCGCCGGCCTCGCCCATCCCGCCTTCAATCAGCGTGGCGATCGCCGTCACCGCCGCGCGCGAATCCGCGCCGCGGCCGACGATCGCCACGCTGTCGCCGTGCCTGAGCCCGAGCGAGAGCAGCCCCACCGTGCTCCGCGCATTGCCGGCGCGGCCATGCGCCTCCAGGCTCACCTCGGCGGAAAAACCCTTGAGCGCCGCGGCGATCCGCGCCGCCGGCCGCGCGTGGATGCCGTGGGCGAGGGGGATCACAAGCTCGCACCGCGCCGTATCGGGGCCGGTGTCGGCCTGCGCCGCCGCGCCGCCCACCGCACGCACCGTGAAGATCGCGTCGCCTTGCGCGACCTTGCGGTTCGTCGCCAGCCCGTCGATCGCGAACCCCTCGTTCGCCACCGTGATCGGCGTCAGCAGGCTCCTGGCGCCGCGCGCGACCGCATCCAGATCGATCTCGATCAGCGGCGTCCCCGCCTCCACCTCGTCACCCGCCGCAACCAGCGCGGTGAACCCCGCGCCCTTCAGCGCGACCGTCTCCAGCCCGATATGGATCAGGATCTCCGCGCCGTTCTCGAGCCTCAGCGTCACCGAATGGCGCGACGGCGCGACCGCGCTGACCACCGCGTCGCACGGCGCGCGCACGATCGGATCGAGCGGATCGATCGCGATCCCGTCGCCCATCATGCGTTCGGCGAAGACCGGATCGGGCACCGCGTCCAGCGCCACCGCCCAGCCGGCGAAGGGCGCGCCGAGGCGGATTTCGGTCATCGGGTCATCGGCCGCACTGGATTGATTGTCCGAAGCGCCGCCTCCTTCATATCCCCCCGTCCAATCCTCTGTCTCCAAATCGCTGGTTCGCATCATCACGGGCTTTGACGAAAAGGAAAGTGCGGTGCTGCGGATCCGGGGCCGGCGACGCGCGCCGGCCCCGGATCGGTTCAGAAGCGGAACCGGGCGCCCAGATAGAATTGGCGGCCATTGTCGTAGATGGCGCGCGGCCGGTTGGGCGTGCCCGAATATTGCACGATCTTCGCGTTGGTCAGGTTGATCGCCTCCGCCGTCAGCGCGACATTCTCGGTGACGTTGACGCTCAGCGAACCGTCGAGCGATTCGGTCGATTCCTGGTTCAGCGGCGCGGCGCGGTCGATGTTGATGAAGAAGCTCGACCGGTAGTTATACGAAAGCCGCGCGCTCAGCAGGTCGTTCTCGAAATAGCCGGTCAGGTTGACGGCGTGCTTCGAATTGCCGGGGATCGGATCGCCATTGTCCGCTTCCGCGTCCGAATAGGTGTAGTTGGCCTGCACGCCGAACCCGGCCCATAGCGGGCGCGACAGCTGCAGCTCGAAGCCCTTGTTGACCCCGCCGGGGCCGTTGACCGGCCGGTTGACGATATAAGGGCAGTCGTAAAGGCCCGGCGTCGTGGTCGGCGTGCAGCTCGCAGGCTGCGTCCCCGGCAGGAACTGCCCCGGAAACACCTCGGTGGTGCTCCCGTTGACCACATAGGACAATATGTCCTTGTAGTAGATCGCCGCCGCGATGATCGTCTCGCGATCGGGATACCATTCCAGCGACAGGTCGTACTGGTTGGCCCGGAACGGCTGCAGATCGGGATTGCCGCCGGTCGCGGTCAGGGTCGTGCCGTTCAGGTTGATGCCCGGCGCGATCTGGGCGAAGTTCGGCCGCGCCACGGTCCGTCCGGCCGCCATGCGCAGCACCACCTCGTCGGACAGCTCGAAGCGCAGGTTCGCGCTCGGCAGGACGTCAGTATACGATGTTTCCACCGTCTGCGGGGTGAAGTCGCCGAACGGGCTCTCGTCGGTCGGGTTTGGGCCGCCCAGTATATTGCCCGATGCGGTCTGGTCGGTGCGGATCACGCGAACGCCGATATTGCCGTCCCAATTGTCGCCGCCGAACATCGCCATGCCGTAGCCGCCATAGGATTTCTCGTTGACCTGGAAGGTCGATCCGGGAACGATGAAGCGCGTCCGGTTCGCCGCCGGCTGCGCGCGGAAGATGCGCTCCAGCGCATCGCGGTCGACCATCCAGTAATCGGTCAGCGTCCCCGCTTCCCTCACATTCTCCAAAAAATCGTCCGGCGTCGGCCCGCCCGCGAAATCGGCCGCCGTGCAGGCCACGCTGCCGCACTGGAGCGGCAGGAACGCGCCGCCGTTGGTGCTCATCCACAGCGATCCGCGATCGTGATCGGTGTATTTCAGCCCGAATTTGAGGGCGGTCAGCGGACCCCAATCGAGGCCGTGCTGATAATCCAGATAGGCGTATTTCTCCTCGTCGTCGCTCTGCACCGTCGGCAGCCGCGCGAAATCGATCAGCATGCCCGCGGGCGATGTCGGGTCGGGACTGGTGAACGACACCGAAGGCGCGCGTCCGCGCAGATCATAGCTGAACGAGCCCGGCGCCGCGGTCTCGAAGAAGAATTCGTCGACCGTATCGCCGTTCGCCCTGGTCCATCCTCCTTTGAGGTGCACGAAGGAGTTGTCGCCGAACCGGTAGGTGAGATCGATATCGGCGGCCATCGTCTCGGCGAACGCCTCGCGCGCGATGGCGTCATAGACCACCGCCCGGCTGCCCGGCAGCGACGTGACCGTACCGGCGACGACCGTGCCGTCGACGATCGTGGTGTCGGTCAGCGTCCCCCCGTCGGCGATCGCGCGGTCGGGCCAGGCAAGGTAGTTCTGGTTGTAATTGTCCGCGCCGAAGCGCGAATAGAGGCCGGTGATATTGATCTCCAGCGCGTCGGACGGGCGGAGCTGGATGCCGATATTGCCGCCGTACCGTTCACGCTCCTGCGTGAACAGCGCCGATCCGATCAGCAGCGGCACCGAATTGGTCCCCGCGGCCCCGCCCGGATTCGAATAGCCGAGCACCTCCACGCCGTCGCGGCGGATCTCGCGCTTCTGATAGATGCCGCCCAGCAGGATGCCGAAGGTCTCCGCCTCGTTCTTCCAGCTTACCAGGCCCGAGACCTGGGGATCGATCTTGTCGGCCAACTCGGAATAGACCATCTGCGCCGAGGCGGAGACGGTGAACGCGTCGAGATCGAGCGGATTGCGCGTGTGGACGTTGATCGTGCCGCCGACGCCGCCTTCCTCCACATCGGCCTGCGGGCTCTTGTAGACCTCGATCCGGCCGACGATCTCCGAAGGCAGGGTCAGGTAGTTGAAGCTCCGCGTCGAATCGAGCTGGTCGAGGATGAACCAGTCGGCGGTCGCGATCGAATGACCGTTGACCAGCGTCTTGGTCAGGTTCGGCGCCGTCCCGCGCAGCGATACGCGCTCGCCCTCGCCGAACTCGCGGTTGACGACGATGCCCGGCACGCGCTGAAGCGCCTCGGCGACGTTCTTGTCGGGGAACTTGCCGATATCCTCGGCGGTAATGACATCGGCGATGACGTCCGAATTCCGTTTGGCGTCGATCGACTCGCGGATCGACCCGCGGATGCCGGTCACGATGATCTCGTCGCCTTCCGCCTGGTCGGCGGGCGCATCTTGTCCGAGCGCGGGACTGGCCAAAGCGGCCAGGATCGCGACGCTGGCGGACCTCAACAGGACCTTGCGAATGCTCATCTCTCTCTCCCTAGGCATCGCGGCGCAGATGCTTCCAATCTGCTACCAATTGAGTACCAATCACGCTACACTCTTCCAGCTTGGTCGTGTCGTCAAGAGGGTGAGATGAGTTTTCGGTTTAAGACGGTCCAAATTTAACTGGCAAAAGGTATTTTATTGGTCATATATGGATATGCAGGGTGAGGGGCTTTGGGGATTTCATGGGTTTTGCCGGAATGAAGGCGGCCGGATGACCGACACGTCGACACGAATGTTCGCGGAGGCGGCCGAGGCGGCTGAGGCCGTGAGGACTCAGCATCGTGCGAACGCAGCTCTGGTCGCCGGGATCGCGGCGCGGCTGCGGGCCGATCTGCCGGCGGCGATCCTCACCTGCGCGCGGGGCAGCTCGGATCATGCCGCGACCTACGCCAAATATCTGATCGAGACGCGGCTCGGCACGCTCGTCGCCTCCGCCTCGCCCTCGGTCAGCTCGCTCTACCGCGCGGCGCCGGCCGACGCGCGCACATGCTGCCTGGCCATCTCGCAATCGGGCCGCAGCCCGGACCTCATTGCGACGGTGGAGGCGGCGCGATCGGCGGGGGCCGCCACGCTGGCGCTGGTCAACGCGCCCGATTCGCCGCTCGGCGCCGCCGCCGACATGCTGCTGCCGCTCCACGCCGGTCCGGAGACCAGCGTGGCGGCGACCAAGAGCTACATCGCCGCGCTCGCCGCCATCGCCGATCTCGTCGCGGCATGGGCGCAGGACGATGCGCTCGGCGCCGCGCTCGACGGGCTGCCCGATCGCCTGGCCGAAGCCTGGCAGGCCGACTGGTCGCCACTGGTCGAGCAGCTGGCCGGCGCCCGGGGACTGTACGTCATCGGCCGTGGGCTCGGGCTGGGCATCGCCCAGGAGGCTGCGCTCAAGTTCAAGGAGACCTGCGGCCTTCACGCCGAGGCGTTCAGCGCGGCCGAGGTGCGGCACGGGCCGATGGCGCTGGTCGGTCCCGATTTCCCGCTGCTCGTCTTCCGCCAGTCGGACGAGACCGGCGCGGGGATCGACGCGCTGGTCGCCGAGACGCTCGCCCGCGGCGCGCCGGTGCTGGTCGCGGGCGACGGACCGGCGGGGGCGATCCGCCTGCCGTCCGCCGTGGCGCATCCGGCGATCGAGCCGATCCTGCAGATCCAGTCCTTCTATCGCGCGGTCAATGCGCTGTCGCTCAGGCGCGGGTTCGATCCCGATCGCCCGCCGCACCTGCGCAAGGTAACGGAGACGGTATGACGATCGCGCTCACCGGCGGACCCATCCTGCTCGATGGCGGCTTCGTCGAAGGCCGGGCCGTGCTCGTCGAGGGCGAACGCATCGCCGCGATCGTCGCGGATGGGGACATTCCCGCCGATGCCCTGCGCCACCGCCTCGAAGGGCGGATGCTGCTGCCGGGCTTCATCGACGCGCAGGTCAATGGCGGCGGCGGCGTGCTGTTCAACGATTCGCCGACGGTGGAGGCGATCGCCGCGATCGGCGCGGCGCATCGCCGCTTCGGCACCACCGGCTTCCTGCCGACGCTGATCAGCGACGATCTCGCCGTCGTGCGGCGCGGCATCGCCGCGGTCGAGGAGGCGATCGCGCGCGGTGTGCCGGGCGTGCTCGGCATCCATATCGAGGGGCCGTTCCTCAACGTCGATCGCAAGGGCATCCACGATCCGGCGAAGATCAGGTCGCTCGACGCGGAAGGCATCTCCACCGTCACCAGCCTGAAGGCGGGCCGCACCCTCGTCACGCTGGCGCCCGAGCAGACCACGCCCGCGATGGTCCGCAAGCTGGTCGACGCCGGCATCGTCGTCGCCGCGGGCCACACGGACGGCAGCTATGCCGATATCCGCGCCGCGCTGGACAGCGGCATGACCGGCTTCACCCACCTGTTCAACGCGATGTCGCCGCTCCGGGCCCGCGAGCCCGGCGCGGTCGGCGCGGCGCTCGACAATCTGGACAGCTGGTGCGGCATGATCGTCGACGGCCGGCATATCGATCCGGTGACGATGCGCATCGCGCTTCGCTGCAAGCCGCTCGATCGCTTCATGCTCGTCACCGATGCGATGCCGAGCGTCGGCATGGCCGACAAGAGCTTCATGCTGCAGGGACATGAGGTGCGCGTGGTCGACGGCGTGTGCGTCAATGCAGACGGCACGCTCGCCGGCTCCGATCTCGACATGGCCGGTGCGGTGCGCAACGCCGTCGCGATGCTCGGCGTACCCCTCGCCGCCGCGGCGCATATGGCTAGCCGCCATCCCGCGGCGTTCCTCAGGGTGGACGACAGGATCGGCCGCATTGCTCCCGGCTGCCGCGCCGATCTGGTGATCGCGAACGACGGGATGACGGTCAGCGAAGCGTGGATCGGCGGCGCGGCGGAACGCTATTCAGCGGACGAACGCCGCCTCACGGCATGATGATCCGCATCACGGCGCCCTCGGTTCCGTCGACCACTTCGATGGTCCCCGAATGCGCCACCACGACCTGTCGGGCGAGATTGAGCCCGACGCCGTTGCCCTTCGCCCGGGTCGTGAAGAAGGGCAGGAAGATTTCCTGGCGCAATCGCGGCGGAATGCCGGGGCCGTTGTCGATCACGTCGATCCAGCTCTCCCCGTCGGGTCCCCGGATGATATTCAATGCGATGCGGGGATCGGGCGTGAAGCTGGTCGCGGCGTCGACGGCGTTGCGCAGCAGGTTGATCAGCACCTGCGTCATCAGGTCGAGATCGGCGTCGAGCGATAGATCGGCCGGCTCGACCCGCACCTCCAGCGACAGGTCGGGCCATTCGGCCTTGAAGAGCTGCGCCAGCTCGTCTGCCCAGGCGGCCGCGGAGAAGCGCTGGCGCTTGATCTCGGGGACGCGCGAGATCGCCCGATAGCCTTCGATGAAGTGCGACAGGCCCTCGGCCCGGCGCGCCAATGTGCCGATCGCCAGCCGCGCATCGTCGAGCCGCGGATCGGACCCGAGCTCGGGATCGGCGAGCAACCCCGCGGCGGTCGCGGCGAGCGATGTGACCGGGGTCAGCGAATTGAGGATCTCGTGCGTCAGCACGCGCACCAGATCGGTCTGCGCCGCCATCTCGACGGTGTCGAACGCGCCCTGCGCCGGCTGGACCGTGACCGCGCGGACGCTGGCGCCCAGCCGTGAGACCTGCGCGGTGCGGACGATCGCGCGCTGCGCCCGGCCGCCGATGTTGAGCAACAGCGTTTCCTCGGCCGCGCCCTGGCGTTCGAGCCGGGCGGCGAAACTTGCGCCATAGGCGGCGTAATCCTCCGGGCGGGCGCCGGTCGCCTCGCCGAACAGGCGCCGCGCCGCCTTGTTATGGGGTTCGACCGCGCCGGTCTGGTCGATCACCAGCAGCGCCACGGGCGCGTCGTCGAGCAGCGCCTGGACGAAGCGAAGCTCCTCGGTGCCGGCATGGCGTTCGGCGCGCAGCCGGGCAAGCGCGGTGTCGAACGCCTCGGCGACCTCGGCGAAGCCCGAACCGCCGCCGATGTCGAACCGTGCGCTGGCGTCGCCGACGCGCAGCGTCTCGACGAAGCGCGCCAGGACGCGGTTGGTCCTGAGAACATAGACCCACAGCGCCAGGGTCGCCCCGACGACGGCAAGCGCGGCGACGATACGCGTCGCGGCCAGCCCGCTGACCCGCCACGAGAGGGTGAGCGCGACGATGGCGGTGATGAGCGCCGCCACCCGCCAGGCGAGCCCGCGCGCGAAAGCCGCGTCAAAGCCCATGCTTCTCCATTCGGCGGTAGAGCGCGGCGCGCGACAGCCCCAGATCGGCGGCGGCGAGCGAGATGTTGTAGCCGTGGCGCTGCAGGGCCGCCTCCACCAGCCGGCGCTCGACCCGATCGAGATTGAGGTCGGCCGGCGCATCGAGCCGCGGCACCGCCGACGGCGCCGGCCCCGCGGACCCCGTGCGCAACGGGAAGTCGTCGGGCTGGAGCGGCGCGTCCCCCGCCAGGATGACCGCGCGCTCGATCGCGTGGCGCAGCGCGCGCACATTGCCCGGCCAGCCGTGCGCCGCCACCGCGTCGCGCGCCGCGTCGCTCACCATCGGCACCGGTCGCCCATATCGCCGGGCGTAGATTTCGAGGAAATGGTCGAGCAACTCGGGAATGTCCTCGCGCCGCTCGCGCAGCGGCGGCAGCTCGATCTCCACCGTGTTCAGGCGGAACAGCAGATCCTGCCTGAAGTGCCGTTCGTCGTGCAGCCGGTCGGTGGCGAGGTTGGTCGCGGCGATCACGCGGATATCGACCGGCACCGGCTGGTTGGCGCCGACCGGCGTCACCTTGCGCTGCTCGAGCACGGTCAGCAGCTTGGGCTGCAGCCTCAGCGGCAGGTTGCCGATCTCGTCGAGGAACAGCGTCCCGCCGTCCGCCGCCTGGATGCGGCCCATCCGGTCGCCGCGCGCGTCGGTGAAGGCGCCCTTCACATGGCCGAACAGCTCCGAATCGATCAGCTCCTCGGAGATCGCGCCGAGATCGACGGTCAGCATCACCCGGTCGGCGCGGCGCGACTGGCGGTGCAGCGCGCGGGCGACCAGTTCCTTGCCCGTGCCGTTCTCGCCCAGGATCAAGACATTGGCCTCGGTCGGCGCGGCGCGGGCGATCAGCGCCTGGACATGGCGCATCGCCGCGGATCGGCCGAACAGCATGGCGTCGGGCGCGGCCGCGCTGGCGATGGTCGCCACCTTGCCGCGCTCGGTCGCGACCGCGCGCCGCGACCGGCGCAGCGCCGCGGCGGTGCGCGCGGTCGCCAGCAGGCGCTCGTTGGACCACGGCTTGGACACGAAGTCCGTCGCGCCGTGCTTGATCGCGGAGACCGCGACCTGCACCCCGGCATGGGCGGTGATCATCACGATCACCATGTCGGGGTCCTCGGCCAGCAGCCGGCTCAGCCAGGCCAGCCCCTCGCTCGCGTCGGTCGCGCCGCGCGCGAAATTCGCGTCAAGCAGGACGAGATCGGGCGAGCGCCCGGCGAGCGCGGGCAGCGCGTCCTCGGGCGTGCGCGCGGTCAGCACCTCGGCGAACAGCTGCCGCAGCAGCAGCCGCGCCGCCACCAATATGTCCTCGTCATCGTCGACGACGATGCAAAGATCGAACTCCGGCCCCGTCCCCATCCTGTCCGCTCTCGTACAGCCTGTGTGCGGAATCGGACAATCAATTTGCGTGCCAACCTGCCGCCGCGCGACGCCCGCCGCCGATTTGCGCCTCTTTTCGAACTTGGCACGCGGAGTGCTTGGCGCCCGGCACAACGGCTTTGTCCAGGGAGGACATGATGATCACCGCCGGCTTTCGCATCCTGAGCGCCATCGCCGCGCTCGCCGCAACCACCTGCCTCGCGCTTGCATCCGCGCCGCCGGTGGTGACCGCGGCCACCACCGCAACCGTCTCCCGATCGGCTTGAGCGCTCATGCTGCGCGAACGCCACGAGCTGACCTGGCAGGAATATCTGTCCGCTTTCGAACGCCCGTGTCCGAAACCGGACAGTGTCGGCCGGGTCGGCGCGCGGCGTGCGGGGGAGACGCCCGCTCCGCGGTCTGGCACGATCGTTGCTGATCAGGACGGCATGGGCGTGGTACGCATGAAGCAGCAGGGAAGCGGGGGCGATCGCCCCCAAAGCGGCAGCACGATGGATCGCGTGGTGGAAAGCCGCGCGCTTTCGATGCGAACCAAGATAGCCATCGGCGGCGCCGTGTTGCTCGCCCTCGCGCTGCTGTTCTATTTCTTCGCGCCGAGCGCGGGGTCGCAGACCATCGGCGCCGATCGGGTCAAGATCTCGCAGGTGACGCGCGGCGCCTTCGAGGATTTCATCCCGCTCCGCGCGCGTGTCACGCCGCTCGTCACCGTCTATCTCGACGCGATCGAGGGCGGCCGGGTGGAGCAGGTGCTGGTCGAGGACGGCGCCAGCGTCGTCAAGGGCCAGCCGCTCGCCATCCTCTCCAATGCGGAGCTTCAGCTCTCGGTGCTCGCCCGCCAGACCGAAGTAACGCAGCAATTGAACTCGATGCGCAGCCAGGAGCTCGCGCTCGCCCAGACGCGGGTCGCCAACGAGCGCGCGGTGCTCGAGGCGGAGACCGCAGCGCGCAAGGCGCAGCGGCAATACAGCCGGGAGGCCGCGCTCGCCGAACGCGGCTTCGTCGCCGCCAAGACCTTCGCGGACACGCGCGACGAATATGACTATCAGCGCCGGCGCGTCGCGGTGCTGCGCCAGGGCCAGGCGACCGACGAGCGGTTGCAGGCGAGCCAGCTCGCCCAGCTGCGCGCCTCGGCCGATTCGCTCGAATCGAGCCTCGCGCTCGCGCGCGCCAATCTCGACGCGCTCAACCTGCGCGCGCCGGTCACCGGCCAGCTGTCGGGCTTCTCGATCGAGCTCGGCCAGTCGCTCTCGCCCGGCGAGCGCATCGGCCAGATCGACAGCCCCGGCCGCAACAAGCTGGTCGCGGGCGTCGACGAATTCTATCTCGGCCGCGTCGAACCCGGCCAGCGCGCGGTGATCGATTGGGGCGGCAAGCGCTATCAGGCCAAGGTCGCCAAAATCTATCCGCAGGTGCAGAACGGCCAGTTCCAGGTGGACCTGCAGTTCATCGGCGCCGAGCCCGCCGACATCCAGCGCGGCCAGACGCTGCAGGCGCGGCTGACGCTGGGCGATCCGGCGCCCGCGACGCTGATCCCCAACGGCGCCTTCTATAACGAGACCGGCGGCAACTGGGTGTTCGTCGTGACCCCCGACGGGTCGTCGGCGGTCAAGCGCCAAGTGCGGCTCGGCCGGCGCAATGCCGAGATGATCGAGGTGCTCGAAGGGCTCGATCCCGGCGAGCGCGTGATCACCTCCCCCTATACCGGCTTCGCCGACAAGGACCGGCTCGACCTCACCGAATGAAAGGGACTGCAATGCTCAGGATGCGCGAACTCACCCGGGTCTACCGGACCGACACGGTCGAAACGGTGGCGCTCGACGCCATCGATCTCGATATCGCCGAGGGCGAGTTCGTCGCGATCATGGGGCCGTCGGGCTGCGGCAAGTCGACCCTGCTCAACCTGATCGGCATGCTCGATTCGCCGACAAACGGCAGCTATGTGTTCGACGGGACCGAGGTCGCCGGGCTCGATGAAAGCGCGCTCGCGCAGATCCGCAAGGCGGGCATCGGCTTCATCTTCCAGAGCTTCAACCTGATCGACGAGCTGACCGTGCGCGAGAATGTCGAGCTCGCCCTGCTCTACCACGACGTGTCGGCGGCCGAGCGCAAGCGGCGCACCGACGAGGTGATGGACCGCGTCGGCATCGCCCACCGCGCGCGCCACCGGCCGACCCAGCTTTCGGGCGGCCAGCAGCAGCGCGTCGCCGTCGCCCGCGCACTGGTCGCCAATCCGCGGCTGATCCTGGCGGACGAGCCCACCGGCAACCTCGACACCAGCCATGGCGACGAGGTGATGCGGATGCTCCAGCAGCTGAACGCCGACGGCTCGACCATCGTCATGGTCACCCACTCGCCCGCCCATGCCGATTACGCCACGCGCGTGGTCAACATGCTCGACGGCCGCATCCTCCAGGAACGCCGCCGCGCGGCCTGAGGCGCATTGGGGGGAACGATCGATGTGGCGGAACACTCTGGTGATGGCGGTGCGGCTGATGGCGCGCAACCGCCTCTACACCGCCGTCACGATCGGCGGGCTGGCGCTCGGGCTCGCCGGGTGCCTGCTGATCCTCACCTATATCCGCTACGAGGCGAACTACGACGCATGGCTGCCCGATAGCGACCGTATCCACCAGGTGCAGACGACGATCCACCCGCCCGGCCAGGCGGATGTCCATACGCAGGCGAGCCCGTTTCCGCTGGACGATCTGTTGCCCGGCGGCTTTTCGCAGATCGAAGCGGTGACGTCCGTCGCGTCTGGAAAGACCGTCACCGAGCATGACGGTCAACCCATGTTCCTCGACGCGACGACCGTCGACGGGGATTTCTTCAGGGTCTTCGCCCTGCCGTTCGTCGAAGGCTCGGCGGCGACCGCGCTCCCCGACACGAATTCGGTCGTGCTGACCGAGAGCGAGGCGATCCGGCAGTTCGGAACCGCCGACGTGCTGGGCAAGTTGCTGAGCCTCGGCGCGGGTCCGGGCAAGCGGGACTATCGCGTCAGCGGAGTGCTGCGGGACCTGCCGGGCAACACCAGCCTGCGTCTGGGGATCATGTATCGCCGCGATGTCGACGGGATCCCGGCGGAGATGCGGGGTTGGGGCAATTACGACCAGCAGCATTATGTCAGGCTGCGCGACGGCGCGGCTGCCGCCGCGGTGAACGCCGGGCTTCCCGCCTGGAAGAAGCGGATGTGGCCGCCCGAGATGCTGGACGGCAAGCTGGTTTCGATCGCCGACGCGTTCGAATTCCGGCTGGTGCCGCTTCGCGACGTCCACCTGGGCCAGGCGCAGGAGGCGGCGCTCACGCCGGCGGGCGATCGCCGAGCGCTCGCCACTTTCGCCGTCGTCGCGCTGCTGACGCTCGGCATGGCGCTGATGAACTTCGTCAATCTCTCCACCGCCCGCTCGACCCAGCGGGCGCGCGAGATCGCCTTGCGCAAGGTGCTGGGCGCGACGCGCGGACAGCTGATCGTCCAGCTGCTTGGCGAATCGTTGTTGATGACGGCGATCGCGATGCTGCTGGCGCTCGCCATGGCCGAGCTCGCGATGCCCTGGATCGGCGCATGGGTCGGCGCCGATCTGGCCATGGCCTATATCGGCGAAGGTGGCATGCTGCTTCCCGCCGCCATCCTGTTCGCGCTGGCCGCGCTGCTGGGCGGCCTCTATCCGGCCTTCCACGTCAGCCGGTTCCGGCCGGCGACGGTGCTGCGCGCCAACATGTCGGCCGCCGAGACGCCCGGCAGCGGCCGGCTGCGCGCGGGTCTGGTGGTGCTCCAGTTCGCCATCGCGATCGGCCTCATCGTCTGCACCTGGGTGATCTATTCGCAGACGCGCTACGTCCAGACGATCGATCCCGGCTATCGGCGCGACGGGCTGGTCCAGATCGACAACGCCTGGCGCTTCACGCAGGGCTCCGAATATCAGGCCGCTCACGCCGCGATGCTCGCCATCCCGGGCGTCACCGGGGTCGGCCGCACCGGTCTCGGGCTCGCCGCGCCCGAAACCTCGACCCGCCTGATGCGCGCCGCCGGCGCACCTCGGCACGTCACGATGGAATTCTACAGCACGGACGCGGAATTCCTGCCGACGATGGACATAGAGCTGCTCGCCGGGCGCATGCTCGGCGACCGGCACGCCGCCGACCGGATCGCCGGCGAGTCCGAAGCCGAGCTCGTCGCGCGCGGCATCAACGTGGTGATCAATCGCGCCGCCGCGGCCAAGCTCGGCCATCGCACCCCCCGGGCTGCGGTCGGACAGGTTGTCGAGATCGCATTCGGCGGGTGGGCGATGGTCCCCTCGCGGATCGTCGGGGTGGTCGAGGATACTCGCTTTGGCACCGCGCGCGACGCGATCGAGCCGATCGTCTATGCCTATGATCCGGAGCATACCAGCCAGGTGCTCGTTCGCTACGCCGCGGCCCGTCCCAGCGAGATCATGGAAGCGCTCGACGGGGTTTGGCGCAGGTTCGAACCCGAAATTCCGTTCGAGGCGCGCTTCGCCGACGACATCGTCGCCGAGCTCTACGCCGCCGACCGCGCGCGCGGCGCGCTGTTCGCGACATTCTCCGGCCTCGCCGTGCTGATCGCCTGTCTCGGCCTCTACAGCCTCGCCTCCTTCACCACCCAGCGGCGCACCAAGGAGATCGGTATCCGCAAGGTGCTCGGCGCGCGCGTGCGCGACATCGTCCGCCTGCTCGTCTGGCACTTCTCGAAGCCAGTGGTGATCGCCAACCTTGTCGCATGGCCGGTCGCCTGGTGGGCGATGCGCGATTGGCTGAACGGCTTCGATCTGCGCATCGGGCTCGGCCCCGGACCGTTCGTGCTCGCGGGCGGACTGGCGCTCGCCATCGCGATCGCGACGGTCGCCGTGCACGCGCTCCGCGTCGCCCGGACCAACCCCATCCACGCGCTCCGTTACGAGTAGGACCAGGCCATGTGGCGCAACTATCTGACGGTGGGATTGAGGGCGCTGGCGAAGAATCGGACTTACGCCTTCATCAACATCGTCGGGCTGGCGATCGGGTTGGCCGCCTGCCTGCTCATCCTCCTCTATGTCCGCTACGAGCACAGCTATGACGGATGGATGAAGGACGCCGACCAGGCGTTCCAGCTGCAGAGCTATCATTCGGCCGACGATCTGGGCGGGGAGGAGCAGAATCTCCAGCTCAGCGCGATCGTCGCCGCGCGGGCGCTGGCGAAGGATT
The DNA here is from genome assembly GCF_003515075.1 of Sphingomonas gilva. Classification (GTDB taxonomy): domain Bacteria; phylum Pseudomonadota; class Alphaproteobacteria; order Sphingomonadales; family Sphingomonadaceae; genus Sphingomonas; species Sphingomonas gilva. The sequence continues at coordinate 607,909 of NZ_QWLV01000001.1, read as the reverse complement.
TTCCCCAGGTCGAAAACGTCGTCTTCGTGCGCTCCTTCTCGCCGGTCATCATCCAGGACGGGCAGGCGTCGCAGATCGATGATCTGCGGATGGTCGTCGGCAATCTGTTCGATATTCTCCAGGTGCCGTTCGTCCGCGGCGATCCGCGCACCGCGCTTGGCGATTCGCATTCGCTGGTGCTGAGCGAGAGCGAGGCGAAGCGCCGGTTCGGCGATGCCGATCCGATCGGCAAGACGCTGACCATCGTCGATAATGCCGGCGACGTCGATTACCGGGTGACCGGCGTGTTCCGCGACATCCCCAAGAACAGCAGCTTTTCGGCCAGCATGGTCGCGCGCTTCGATCCGGAGGTGCAGTTCGCCGACCGGGTGCAGGTGATGACCCGTTGGGATTCGCAACAGGGCTGGAACTACGTCAAGCTGCGCAAGGGGGCCGACGCCGATGCGATCAACGCCCAACTCGCCGCCTGGGAAAAGCGCAACATCCCCGATCAGGTGGTGAACGGCGAAGTCACCAACTCCGGCGACACGCAGGATTTCGGCCTGGTCAACATCCGCGACGTGCATCTCGGCAAGGCGCAGCAATATGGCATGACGCCGGGCAACGACCGCACCACGGTCGTCACCTTCGCGGTGATCGCGCTGCTGGTGCTCGGCATGGCGTGCGTCAACTTCACCAACCTCGCCACCGCGCGGGCCTCGCAGCGCGCGCGCGAGGTGGCGCTGCGCAAGGTGCTCGGCGCGACGCGGCGGCAGCTGATCGCGCAGTTCATGGGCGAATCGATCCTGCTCGCGGCGATCGCCATGGTCGCCGCGCTGACCCTTGTCGAGCTGACGCTGCCCGCCTTCAACGCCTTCCTCGATGCCGACATCGCGCTCGGCTATTTCGGCGCGGACGGCATATGGCTGCCGGCGGTCGTGCTGGTGCTGCTCGTCGGCGTCGCGGGCGGGCTCTATCCGGCCTTCTACCTGTCGCGCTTCCAGCCGGGCGCGATCCTCAAGGCCAATCGCTCCGCCGCCGACACGCAAGGGTCCGGACGGCTGCGCAACGCGCTCGTCGTCCTCCAATTCTCGATCTCGATCGGGCTGATCGTGTGCACCTCGGTGATCTACGCGCAGACGCTCCATGCCCGCACGCTCGACGCCGGCTACCGGCGCGACGGGCTGCTCCAGGTCAAGAACCTGACCTTCAAGGGCGTGTCGCCCGCCCAATCGCAGGCGCTGGTCGAGCGGATCCGCCGCCTGCCGGGGGTCGAGGCGGCGGCGCGCACCCAGATCGCGATCTCGCCCGACGGCAATTCGACGGCGGACTATTTCCTGCCCGGCAGCGCGAGCTCGATCGCGCTCGGCACCTACGGCGTCGAGACCGGTTTCTTCAAGGCGATGGGCATGAAGCTGCTCGCCGGGCGCGTCTTCTCCGACGCGCAGGGCAAGGACGACGCGACCACGCCCTATCCCGTCGATCTCGCCGCGGAACGCGCGCTCGCCGTGCGCGGCATCAACGTCGTGATCACCGAGACGGCCGCCGCGCGGCTGGGCTTCGATTCCCCGCAAGAGGCGATCGGCAAGCAGATGCGCGGCACACTGACCGTGCCGGAGGTCGGCCTCATCCCCTGCACGATCGTCGGCGTCGTGTCGGACGCGCGCTTCCGTTCTCTGCGCGAGCCGATCCAGCCGATCGTCTACGTCATGCAGAAGGTCGGCTTCGCGCAGATCGCGGTGCGCTATGCCGGCGCCGCCCCGTCCGAGGTCCGCGAGCGGATCAGGCGGGTGTGGGACGAGGTGGTGCCGCTGGTCCCCTTCGAAGCCGATTTCGCCGACGATCTCGTCCGCGGCCAGTACGAACGGGAGATCGCGCGCGGCCAGCTGTTCGCCGCCTTCGCCGTGCTCACGGTCGTCATCGGCTGCCTCGGCCTGTTCGGCCTCGCCGCCTTCACCGCAGAGCGGCGCACCAAGGAGATCGGCATCAGGAAGGTGCTCGGCGCCCGCACGCGCGACATCGTCCGGCTGCTCGTCTGGCAGTTCAGCCGCCCCGTGCTGATCGCCAACCTGATCGCCTGGCCGGTCGCCTGGTGGGTGATGCGCGACTGGCTCAACGGCTTCGACACGCGCATCGCGCTGACGCCGACGCCGTTCGTCGCAGCGGGGCTGCTCGCCCTGATCGTCGCGCTCGCGACGATCGCATCGCACGCGCTCCGCGTCGCCCGCACCAATCCCGTCCACGCCCTCCGCTACGAGTAGGACCAAGCCATGTGGCGCAACTATCTGACCGTCGGCCTTCGCGCTCTGGCGAAGAACAAGACCTACGCGTTCATCAACATCTTCGGGCTGTCGCTCGGCATCGCCGCGTGCCTCCTGATCCTCACCTTCGTGCGCTACGAATTCAGCTATGACGCCTGGCTGCCCGGCGCCGACCGCGCCTATCAGGTGCAGGATTTCTACCAGCCGACCGAGCGCGGCGGCGAGGAATACAAGCTGCAGCTGACCAGCTTCGTCTCGGGCACCGCGCTCAGGAAGGATTTTCCGCAGATCGAGCGGCTGGTCTATGTCACCCGCCAGCCGATCGTCGTCATGCAGAATGGCGAGGCGACCGCGCCCGAGGACTCGATGTATGTCGATGGGCCGCTGTTCGAGATATTGCAGGTGCCGTTCGTGCGCGGCGACCCGCGCACCGCGCTCAACGACCCCAATTCGCTGGTGCTCAGCGAAACCGAGGCGAAGAAGCGGTTCGGCGACGCCAACCCGATCGGCAGGACGCTGACCTTGGTGTCGGGCGATTACACCGCGGACTACCGCGTCACCGGCGTGTTTCAGGATCTGCCCAAGAACACGCATCTGGCGATGAACCTGGTCGCGCGCTTCGATCCGCAGACCTATTTCGCCGAAAACCCCAATTTCCTGACATCGTGGAACACGCAGGGCGGCGCGGTCTACGTCAAGCTCAGGCCCGGCGTCGACGCCGCCGATCTGATGCGCCAGTTCCCCGCCTGGGAGAAGCGCAACATCCCCAACGAGACCGTCGACGGCAAGGTCGAAAACGCCGGCGACGTGCAGGATTGGCGGCTGACCAACATCCGCGACATCCACCTGGGCGAGGCGCAGATGGCGGCCACCACCCCCGGCAACGACAAGCGGACGGTGCTGACCTTCGCCGTGATCGCGCTGCTGATCCTCGGCATGGCCTGCGTCAACTTCACCAACCTGGCGACGGCGCGCGCATCGCAGCGCGCGCGCGAGGTGGCGCTGCGCAAGGTGCTGGGGGCAACGCGGCGACAGCTGATCGTCCAGTTCGTCGGCGAATCGATGCTGGTCGCGGCGCTCGCGACCCTGGTCGGGCTCGCGCTCGTGGAGCTGGCGCTGCCCGGGCTCAATGCCTTCCTCGACGCCGATATGCAGATCGCCTATCTGGGGACGGAGGGCCTGCTGCTGCCGGTGATCGTCCTGGCGCTGCTCGTCGGCCTCGCCGGCGGGCTCTATCCCGCCTTCTACCTGTCGCGGTTCCAGCCGGCGCATGTGCTCAAGGCGAACAAGTCGGCGGCCGACGCGCAAGGGTCGGGCCGGCTGCGCAACCTGCTCGTCGTCGCGCAGTTCGCCATCTCGATCGGGCTGATCATCTGCACCGCGATCGTCTATGCCCAGACCATCCACGCGCGCACCGCCGATGCCGGCTACAAGCGCGAAGGGCTGCTGCAGGTGGCGGGCATCGCCACGCCGCAGGCGGAGGCGGTGTCCTCCACCCTGCTCCAGGAGATCCGCAAGATTCCCGGCGTCACCGCCGTCGGCCGGTCGACCATCGCGGTCGCCAGCGGCAACAATTCGATGACCGGCGTGAAGCGGCCGGGCGCCGTCGATCGCGTCGATCTCGGCGTCTACGGCATGGACCCCGGACTTACCGAGGCGCTCGGCACCAGGCTCATCGCCGGGCGGCTGTTCTCCGAAAGCCAGCCGATGGACGATGCGACCACGCCCAGCCCGCTCGACATGGACGCCGAACGCGCCCTCGCCGCGCGCGGGATCAACGTGATCCTGTCCGAATCCGCGGCAAAGCGGCTCGGCTTCGCCGATGCGCAGGCAGCGATCGGCCAGCCGATCCAGGCCGGGCTGCTCCCCGACGAGCTCGGCCTGCTCAACGCGACCGTGGTCGGCGTGGTCGGCGACGTGCGCTATCGCACCGTGCGCGATCCGCTGCAGCCGATCCTCTATTATTACCAGACCGATCGCTACACCCAGATGCTGGTCCGCTTCGCCGGGGTTTCGCCGTCCGCGGTGCGCGACCGGGTCGAAGGGGTGTGGCAGCGGCTGGTGCCGGACATTCCCTTCAACGGGCGCTTCGTCGACGATATCGTCCGCAACCTCTACAATGCGGACGAACGCCGCGCCCAGCTGTTCGGCATGTTCGCGATCCTCGCCGTGGTGATCGGCTGCCTCGGCCTGTTCGGCCTCGCCGCCTTCACCGCCGAACGCCGCACCAAGGAGATCGGCATCAGGAAGGTGCTCGGCGCCCGCACGCGCGACATCGTCCGGCTGCTCGTCTGGCAGTTCAGCCGCCCCGTGCTGATCGCCAACCTGATCGCCTGGCCGGTCGCCTGGTGGCTGATGCGCGACTGGCTCAACGGCTTCGACGTGCGGATCGCGTTGGGACCGACGCCGTTCGTCGCCGCCGGCCTGCTCGCGCTCGCCATCGCCATCGCGACGATCGCCGCGCACGCCTGGCGCGTCGCCCGCACCAACCCGGTCCACGCGCTGCGGTACGAGTGAGGGGGCGGAGCTTGTCCGTGGGAGCCCCTCTCAATTCCGGCTAGGCCGCTGCGCGCCCAAGCCTCCCTCTCTCCCCTGAAGGGGAGAGAGGGAGGGACACCTGGTTCCTCTCTCCCCTTCAGGGGAGAGATACGCAGGCTGGGAGCGTAGCGACCTAGCCGAAGTTGAGAGGGGCAGACCACCCCTCCGCCCCCTAACCCTGCCACCCCCCACCCAGCGCGCGGAACAGGTCGACCTGCGCGGTCGCGATCCGCGCGTCGGCGGCGGCGAGATCGGCCTCGGCGTCGGCGAAGGTGCGCTCGGCGTCGAGCAGCTCCAGCGAGGCGATCTGGCCTTCGCGCTGGCGGGCGCGGGTGATGCGCGCGGCCACCTCGGCCTCGTCGCGCGCCGCCTGCAGCGCGGTGCGGCGGTCGAGCGCGCGGGCATAGTTGGAAAGCGCCGTCTCGGTCTCCTCCAGCGCGCGCAGCACCGTCCCGTCGAACCGCGCGAGCGCCGCCTGGCTGTCCGCCTCGGCCGCATCGATCCGCGCCCGCGCCGGCTCGCGGTTGATCGCCCATTCGATCAGCCCGCCCAACAGCCAGCGCAACGGGTTGGCGCCGAAGACGTCGCCGATGTCCGATCCGGTCGAGCCGACCGAGCCGCCCAGCGTGATGCGCGGGTAGAGATCCGCGGTGGCGACGCCGATCCGCGCGGTGGCGGCGGCAAGCCGGCGCTCGGCGGCGCGCACGTCGGGTCGCCTCGCGAGCAGCGCCGCGCCGTCGCCGACGGGGATCGGCTGCTCCAGCCTGAGCGTCGTCTTGCGCGCGGCGGTCGCGGGCGGCAGGTCGAGCGGCGGACGCCCGGTCAGCGTCGCCAGGCGGAACAGCGCGGATTGCCGCTCGGCCTGGAGCAGCGGCACCTCGGCCTGGCGCTGGTTGCGCAGCGCGGCGATGCGCGCGGTGTCGAGCCGGGTGGCGAGGCCGACCTCCTGCCGCCTGCGGGTCAGCTCGATCGATCGGTCGAGCAGTGCGACGATGCGCTCGGCGACCGCCAGCCGCTCGGCCGCCGACACCGCGTCGGCATAGGCGCGCGCGGTCTCCGCCGCCACCGCGACGCGCACCGCGTCGGCATCGGCCCGGGCGGCGGCGACGTCGCCCCGCGCCGCCTCGATCCCGCGGCTGACCCGCCCGAACAGATCGACCTCGTAAGCGACGTCCAGCCCGGCATCGAAGGTCCAGTCCTCGCGCGGCGCGCCCGGCGCGCGCTGCCCGGCGGGCGCCCGGCCGTAATCGGCGCCCGCGCTCAGCCCGACATCGGGCAGCCGGTCGCCGCGCACCTCGCGCAGGGCGGCGCGGGCGCGGGCGAGGCGCGCCACCGCCTCGCGGATGTCGGTGTTGGCGGCCAGCGCATCGGTGACGAGCTGGTCGAGCACCGGATCATCGTACAGCCGCCACCATTCGCCCTCGACGGGCGCGGCGGTGGCGATCGCCGGATCGTCGGCGGAGATGAAGGGGCCGGATGCGGTCGCGAGAGGGACGGGCGCGACATGATCCGGCCCCACCGCGCACGCGGCGAGCGCGAGCGCGGAAGCGGCGGTCAGGAGATTGCGGGCGAACATGGTTTGGCCCTCCTTATTCGGCGGGTTGCAGCTGGGCGTCGGACGCGTCCGGGCGACGCCGCCGGAGGCGGTCGCCCAGCGCGCGGGACGCGACGTAGAACATCGGCGTGAACACCAGGCCGAACGCGGTCACCCCGATCATCCCGAAGAACACCGCGGTGCCCAGCGCCTGGCGCAGCTCGAAGCCCGGCCCCGATGCGGTCACCAGCGGCAGCACGCCCAGGATGAAGGCGAAGCTGGTCATCAGGATCGGCCGCAGCCGGGTGCGCGCCGCCTCGGTCGCCGCCTGCAGCGCGGTCGCCCCGCGCTCCTCGGCCTGCTTGGCGAACTCGACGATCAGGATGGCGTTCTTGGCGGCGAGCGCGATGAGCACGATCAGGCCGATCTGGGTCAGGATATTGTTGTCCATCCCCCGGATGTTCACGCCGAACATCGCGGCGAGCAGCGTCATCGGCACGATCAGGATGATCGCGAGCGGCAGCATCAGGCTTTCGAACTGCGCCGCCAGCACCAGGAAGACGAACACCACCGACAGCGCGAAGATCAGCGCCGCGACGTTGCCCGCCGCCTTCTGCTGGAAGGCGATGTCGGTCCACTCGCCGGAGAAGCCGGCGGGAAGGTCCTCGGCGAGCTTCTCCATCGTCGCGATCGACTGGCCGGTCGAATAGCCCGGCGCGGTCTCGCCATCGATCTCGACCGCGGGGAACAGGTTGTAGCGCGTCACGCGGTACGGTCCGGTCCTGTCCTCGAAAGTCGCGACCGCGCCGATCGGCACCATGCCGCCGCCGTTGGATCGCGTCTTCAGCTGCGCGATGTCGGCAGCGTCGTCGCGGAAATCGGCGTCCGCCTGCGCTGTCACGCGGAAGGTGCGGCCCAGCAGGTTGAAGTCGTTGACGTAAGCCGATCCCAGATAGACCTGCAGCGCCTCGAACACGCGCGCCGCGGGCACGCCGAGCATGTCTGCCTTGGCGCGGTCGATGTCGGCATAGATGCGCGGGGTCGCGGTGTTGAACAGGGTGAAGACGTTGGCCAGGCCGGGCTGCTTGTGCGCCTCCCCGATCAGGCCCTGCGCCGCCTGTTCCAGCGCCTGATAGCCCGCGGCGTTCCTGTCCTGCACGATCATGCGATAGCCGCCGCCATTGCCGATGCCCTGGATCACGGGCGGCGGGATGACGAACACGAACGCCTCGTCCATGTCGGCCAGCGCGGCGCGCATGTCGTTCTCGATGTTCGCCTCGGTCCGGTCGGTGCCGGCGCGCTCCTCGAACGGCTTGAAGGTGACATAGGCCGCGCCCGCGTTGGACGCCTGCGTGCCCGATGCGCCGTCGAAGCCGGCGAACATCACCGCCGCCTCGGTGCCGGGCACCTCCAGCAGCTTCTTGACCGCCTTCTTGAGCACCGCGTCGGTCCGCTCGATCGAGCTGCCCGGCGGCAGCTGGATCGCGGCGAGGGCGTAGCCCTGGTCCTGCGCCGGCACGAAGCCTGCGGGCGTCGCCCAGAACAGCGCGCCGGTCGCGACGACGAGCGCGGCATAGCTGGCGAACGCCTTCTTCGGCGCGGCGGCGACGCGGTGCGCCACCCGGGCATACCAGTCGCCCAGCCGGTCGAAGCCGCGGTTGAACTTCTCGCCGCCGATATAGGCCCAGCGCCGCCAGCCCCTGGCCGGCGCTTCGCTCGCGCGCGGGCGGAGCAGCATCGCGGCGAGCGCCGGGGAAAGGGTGAGCGACAGCACCAGCGAGATCACCGTGGCGGTGGCGATCGTCACCGCGAACTGGCGGTAGAACTCGCCGGTGATGCCGGTGAGGAAGGTGGTCGGCACGAACACCGCGCACAGCACCAGCACGATCGCGACCAGCGCGGCGGACACCTCGTCCATCGACTTGTGCGCGGCCTCGCGCGGGGAAAGGCCGTGCTCCAGGTTGCGCTCGACATTCTCGACCACGACGATCGCGTCGTCGACGACGATGCCGATCGCCAGCACCAGCCCGAACATGGAGAGCGTGTTGAGCGAATAGCCCAGCGCCGCCAGCATCGCGAAGGTGCCGATCAGCGAGACGGGGATGGCGACGATCGGGATGATCGCCGCGCGCCAGCTCTGCAGGAACACCAGGATCACGACGACCACCAGGATCATCGCCTCCAGCAGGGTCGTCTGCACCGCGCTCATCGATTCGCTGATGAACTCGGTCGGGTTCCAGATGATCTTGTATTCAAGGCCGGCGGGGAAGGTTTTCGCCGCCTCGGCGAGCTGCGCCTTGACCCCCTCGGCCGCCGCCAGCGCGTTGCTGCCCGGCCGCTGGGTGATGCCCATGATGATCGAATCGGTGCCGGAGAGGTACGCGTTGACGCCGTAATCCTCGGCGCCCAGCTCGACGCGGGCGACGTCGCGCAGCCGCGTGATCGCGCCCGACGGGTCGGTGCGGACGATGATATTGGCGAACTCGTCCGCCGTCTTGAAGCGGCCCTGCGTCTCGACGCTCAGCTGCTGCGCCGCGCCGGTGTCGAACGGCGGCTGGCCGACCGAGCCCGCCGCGACCTGCACATTCTGCTGCCGCAAGGCCTCGACGATCTCCCCCGCCGTCAGCCCCAGCATCGCCGCGCGCCCGGGGTCTATCCACACGCGCATCGCGAAATCGCGCGCGCCGAACACCTGCACGTCGCCGATGCCGTCGACGCGGGTCAGCCGGTCCTTCAGCTGTGTCAGCGCATAGTTGGAGACATAGCCGCGATCGAGCGAGCCGTCGGGCGACAGCACGTTGACCGCCATCAGCCATGATGGAGACGTCTTGCGCACCACCACCCCCTGCCGCCGGACTTCCTCGGGCAGGCTGGGCTCGGCGAGCGCGACGCGGTTCTGCACGAGCACCTGCGCGGTATCGAGATCGGTGCCGAGCTTGAAGGTGACGGTGATCGTCACCCGCCCGTCGCCGGTCGATTGCGACGACTGGTAGAGCATGTTGTCGACGCCGTTGATCTGCTGCTCGATCGGCGCCGCCACCGTGTCCGCGACGGTCTCGGCCGATGCGCCCGGATAATTGGCGCTGACCGTCACCGTCGGCGGCACGACATTGGGGAATTGCGACACCGGCAGCCCGGCATAGGCGAACGCGCCGATGATCGTGATGATGATCGCGACGACGCCGGCGAAGATCGGGCGGCGGATGAAAAAGTGCGACAGGCGCATGTCGAGTCTCCTCGCCCCGCGGGGCGATCAGGAAGTCAGAGCGAAAGGCGGTCCGGGCTAGTTGGCGAGCGTCGCCTGCGCGGCGGCCGGCACGTCCACCGGGGTCATTGGCGGGCCATTCGGCTCGACCGGCGCGACCTTGCCCGGCCGCGCATTCACCTTGGCGCCGGGCATCGCGAACTGGATGCCCTGGATCACCACGCGATCGTTCGGCGCCAGGCCCGATCGGATGCTGCGCAGCCCGGCGACCAGCGGTCCCGGATCGACCGGCCTGGCGGCGACGGTGCCGTCCTGACCGACGACGAACACCACCTTGCGCGCCTGGTCGGTGCGCACCGCGGCATCGGGGACGAGCAGCGCCCGCGTCTCCTCGCCCGCGCTCAGCCGCATGCTGCCGAACATGCCCGGGGTCAGGAAATAATCGGGGTTGGAGACGACCGCACGGCCGCGGATCGTGCCCGATTGCGCGCTCAGCGTGTTGTCGGTGAAATCGACCCTGCCCTGGCGGCTGTAATCGGCCTCGTCCTGCAGCCTGATCTCGACCTGCTGCCCGGCGGCGTCGCCGTCGGCACGATCGCGCTGCGCCTTCAGGTACAAGGCTTCCGAACTGTCGAAGGTGAAGTAGATCGGATCGAGCGCGTTGATCGTCGTCAGCAGCGTGCCCGCGCCGCCCTCACCCGCCGAGACGAGATTGCCCGCGTCGATGCGACGGTCCGAGATGCGGCCGCCGATCGGCGCGCGAACGCGCGTGAACTCCATGTCGAGCGCACGGGCGCGGACCCGCGCCTGGGCGCCCGCCAGCGCCGCCTTGGTGGCGCGGACGCGGGCGCGGAGCTGGTCGACATCGCTCTCGGATACGCCCTCGATATCGAGCAGCCGCTCGGCACGGCCGAGATCGGCCTCGGCCAGCGTCACCGCGCTCTCGGCGCTGGCCAGCCCGGCGCGCGCCTCGGCTAACGCCGCGGCGAACGGTCGCGGATCGATGGTGAACAGCAGCTGCCCCTTCCTCACCACCGCGCCGTCGGCGAAGTGGATCGCGGTGACCGCGCCCGAGACGCGAGGGCGCACCTCGACCGAACGGCTCGCCTCGAACCGGCCGACATAATTGTCCCATTCGTTGATATCGCGGACCAGCGGCATGGCGACGGTCACGGTGGGCGGCGGCGGTGCCGCGACCGCCGGCGTCTCGCCGCTGAACTGGGTGACGCCCGCGGCGACGAGGGCGACCGGCAGCAGCACGGCGGCGCCTTGCTGCCAGCGCGGCAGTCGGCGGAACCGGTCGAGCGCGCCCGGCCTGGCGAAGCCCGTCTCGGGCTCGATCTTAGTCAGCATGTTCATGGGGTCAGTTCTTCCGGCTGCGCGCGGCGCGGCCGCGGCTGATGCTGGCGAGCAGCGTTTCATAGTGATGCGCGGTGAAACCGGCGGCGTGGAAGGCGGCGATCTCGGGTGCGGGCACGCTGTAGCCATGATGCCAGGACAGCACCGCCATGCGCCGGAGCGCCTCCAGCCGCGCATCGGCGAGCCGGGGGTTCTGCCGCTCGCCGAACAGCGCGCCGAGCGCGACCGACACCCGGCCGGGCGCGTTCAGGCTCGACAGGCTGTCAGCTCGCGCAATCGCGACCACCGACCATTCGAGCGCGGAGAAGCGCGACGCGTCGTCATGCGCGGCGCGCTGGGCGACCGGGTGAACGGCGTCGGCATGCCCGCCCGCGACTTCGGTGAAATTCATATAGGCCATGTTTCGTCTCCCTGGTCATGGCCGGCAGCGGGCAAACTCCACCCTTTTCCGGAAGCGACGAATTCGCCGCCGGACTGCCGATGTGGTTCGAATGTCTGACGGACGCAGGTCACCCATCACGAAGGCGCTGCCGCCTTCGCGAATCCGTCTCGCATTGTTTGAAGAACTGCGACGCTTGCGCGCCTCGCAGCCGGACTAGGGTCCGGCTCTCGCTTGGTTCAGAAGCTTACGCATTCGCCTGTCCCTGTCGGCTTCCGATCGCGGCGTCGGCCGTCGATCATTCCATACCGAACGATATAGAAATCGTGCTGCGTTGCGTCAAGGCGTTTTCTATACCGCCCGGTATTTTTTGTCGATGAAAATCGTTTCGCGAGCGAAAAAAGACCTATTTGCTCGGCCACACCATCAGGCTGGTGTCGATCAGCCGCTCCAGCTCCGCCCGGCTCGCGCCCGCTCCCGCCTGCACCGCCATGCCCTGCAGGATCGCCAGCAGATAGGCGGTCAGTCCGTTGACGTCGACGTCCGCAGGCAGATCGCCTTCGGCTCTGGCGCGTTCCATCCGGTCCACCAACGCCTTCTTGGCGAAGGAACCGCGCGCAAGCACCTCCTGTCGGATCGATTCGGCCTCGGCGCCGCACGCGACCGAGCTGATCACGCCCAGGCAGCCGCGCGGGCCGCAGGGGTTGGTCTGGTTCTCCAGCCCACCGCGCAGCAGCCGCTCGGCGACCTCGCGCGCGGTCGGCGCGTCCATCGCCTCGCCGATATAATCGAGCTTCTCGCGCTCGTAGAGGTCCAGCGCCTTGCGGAACAGCGCCTCCTTGTTGCCGAACGCGGCGTAGAGGCTGGGGCGGGTGATGCCCATCGCCTCGGTCAGGTCGGTCAGCGAAGCGCCTTCATAGCCCTTGCTCCAGAACACGCCGAGCGCGGACGCGAGCGCCTCGTCGACGCAGAATTCGCGCGGCCGGCCGCGGTGGGCGATGCATTCGTCGTTTTTCATATCGAGCGGTATATAAGACGCGCGCGCAGAGAAATCTACTCCGCGCGCCAGCCCGCCTCACGCGCCGCCCTTTCCCCTGCGGCGTCGAGCGGTTCGCCCGCCATCATCGCCTGCGCCGCCGCAGCGATTCCGTTCGCGCCTGCCTGGCGATATTGCGTGTCTTGGCGCGGCACGGCGATCCAGTGGCGCTGCGTCCAGCCGTCGTCTTCGCGGCAGGCGATGCCCGCCGCCTCGGCCTGCTCGTAGCTGCGGCAATAGCGCCCGTCGCGGGCGCGGAAGCTGAGGCCGACGCGCGCCGCGGCGCCGGCCGGCTGGACGGAGGCGAGCTGCGTGTCGAGCGCCTGGGCAAGCTCGCCCGAAATGCGTGGGTCGAACCCGCTATCGGACGCGGGCAGCAATCCCCGCCCGACCACAAGCCCGATCGCCAGCGAAGCCGCCATAGCCAGCCCGGTCGCCCAGTGCCGGCGGCGCTCGCGTGTCGGCAACGGAACGACATTGCTGCGCAACATATCCGCCAGATGCCCAGGCACCGGCGCCGCCGCGACACGCGCATAGCTCGCCGCCACGCGCGCGGTCAGCAGGCGGTGCTGGCGGACCTGCTCGGCGAGCGCCGGATCGGCCTCGATCGCGCGCTCGACGCGCTTCGCCGCGAGATCGTCCAGCTCGCCGTCGGCATAGGCCATCAGCATCTCGGGATCGATCGTCATGCCGCTTCTCCCAGCTCGCGCATCAGCGCCTGACGCCCGCGCACCAGCCGCGAGGTGAGCGTGCCCATCGGCACGTCGAGCACCTCGGCGGCTTCCTTGTAGGCCAGCCCCTCGACCAGCACGAGCGCCACCGCCTCGCGCTGCTCGTCGGGCAAGCTCGCCATCGCGCGCGCGACGTCGCCCATCGCGACCTGCGCCTCGATCGCCGCGTCGCCGGCGTAGCCCGCCTGCTCGCCCGCCTCCTCCGGCGCCAGCACCTTCGCGCGGCGCGTGCGCGCCCTGCCCTCGTCGATCCAGATGTTGCGCATGATCCTGTACATCCAGCTATCCAGTCGCGTGCCGGGCCGCCACTGCGCGCGCGCTTTGAGGGCGCGCTCGAGCGAGGCCTGGCACAGATCGTCCGCATCCGCCGCATCTCTCGACAGCGACAGGGCGAACCGGCGCAGCCGGGGCAGCAGCGCCAGAAGGTCGGTTTCGAATCCGCGCATTCTCAGGCCATTCTCCCGGCTCTATGGATGAAACGACGGCATCCGAGCGTTTCATCCATAGAAATGAAGATTGTGTCACATGGGTAACGAATGCGCCTGCTGATCGCCTTGATCCTCGCAATTACCGCTGCGCCGCTGATCGCGCAGGTGGCGCTGCCCGGTGCGCGGCTGCCGCAGATCGGCGTTCCGCCGCTCGGCGAAATCCGGCAGCGGCTGGACGATACGGTGCGCGATGCCCGCAGGCTCGTCGCCGATCGCACCGATCGCCTCCGCGATTTCGTGCGACAGAACCGCGAAGCGGTCGAGATCGACGATCGCGGCGCGCCGGCGGTGCGCGGCGAGATCGTCGCGATGGGGATCGACGGCGCGGCCGAGGCGGCGCTGCTGCGCGCCGGCTTCGGCCTGATCGCGCGCGAGCGGATCGACGGGCTCGGGCTTGCCTTCGTCCGCTTCCGTACGCCGGACGGCGACAGCCTCGCCCGCGCACTGCGCGAGGCGCGGCGGATCGCGCCGGGCGCGGAGATCGGCGCCGACACGCTCCACTTCCAGTCGGGCGCATCGCCCGAGATCCCGGCCGCGCCGTTGGCGCAGGGGCGCGGCGCCCGGGCGGCGCTCGGGCTGATCGACGGCGGCGTCGCCCGCCATCCCTCGCTGACCGCGCCGGTCGAGCAGCGCGGTTTCGCCAGGGGCGGGCCGGCGCCGAGCGCGCACGGCACCGCCGTCGCCTCGCTGATCGCGGGCAATGGCAAGGTGAAGGGCGGCGCCCCCGGCGCGGCGCTTCGCGTCGCCGATGTCTATGGCCGCGATCCCGCGGGCGGCGGCGCGGTGGCGATCGCCCGTGCGCTCGGCTGGCTTTCGGCCAGCGGCACGCGAATCACGACGATCAGCCTGGTCGGCCCGTCGAATCCTTTGCTCGCCGCAGCCGTCGCCGCCGCGCAACGCCGCGGCATGACCATCGTCGCGGCGGTCGGCAATGACGGACCCGCGGCCCCGCCCGGCTATCCGGCGGGCTATCCGGGCGTCATAGCGGTCACCGCCGTCGACCGGCGGATGCGCGTGCTGCCCGAAGCGCAGGCCGCGGTGCATGTCGATTTCGCCGCGCCTGGCGCGGGCATCCGCGCCGCCGATGCCGATGGGGGCACGGTGCGCGTGCGCGGCACCTCCTATGCGGCGCCCCTGGTCGCGGGCGCGCTCTTCCGCGCGGGATCGCGCGCGGTGCTCGCGCGGATCGCCGAGCGCCCCTCGAAGGCCACCGGCGCCGGGATCGTCTGCGCGGATTGTCCCGCGCGATAAAATCCGCCCGCCGCCGGATGAAATCTCTCCGGGCGTCGTTCTCCAGATGCAGGGCGCCGCGATGCGCCCCCGGAATGAGGAGAATTTCAATGACCCGGCTTCTGATGAGCGGCGCGGCGATCGCGCTGGCGATGGTGGCGGCCCCCGCCTCCGCCCAGATTCTCGGCGGTGGTGGCGGACTGGGCGGCAGCCTCGGCGGCTCCTTGGGCGGCACGCTCGGCGGGCGGATGGATTCGACCATCGGCCGCACCACCTCGACGCTCGACGGCGCCGCCTCGACCCGCACCCGCGCGCGCGCCAGGCCCAAGGTCGATCGCCGCTCGGGCCGCGTCTCCGGAGACGCCGGCGGATCGGGCGGGCTGACCGGCACGGTCGACGGCGCCACACGCGGGATCGCCGGTGGCGCCAGCGGATCGGCCTCCGGATCGGCATCGGGCGGGGCGGCGGCGCAAGCGGTCGGCACGGACGACCTGCGCAACGCGACCCGCGGCGTGCGTCGCCAGGTGAACGGCGTCGGGCGCGATGCGCGCGGCATCGTCGACACCACCCGCAACGCCACCGACGCGTCGGGCAATATCGCCGGTGCGGGCGAACTCGGCGCTTCGGGCGGCATCGGCCGGCTCGCCGCCGAAGGCTCGGCCGCCGCGTCGGGTGAGGGCGCCTTCGCGGTCCGCCCGGGCATGATCGTGCGCGACGCGCGCGGCCGCACCATCGGCCGCGTCCGGTCGCTCAACAACATGGCCAACGGCACGGTGCGCGAGGTGCTGGTGCGCGTGCGCGGCGCCGACGTCGCCCTGCCCGCCGCCAGCCTCAGCGGATCGGCGAACGGCCTGGTCTCGGCGATGGACCGCGCGACCGTGCGCGGCATGGCCGAAGGCGCCGCGCGCGCCGACGATTGACCTCACGACATCGGGGTGACCCGAACTTCACCCCGCACTCGGCGCCGGCTCGCTCCTCCTGCATGCCGGCGCCACTTTTTTTCCTACGCCTCCAGCGCCGCCGCCTGCAGCGCATCGGTGAAGCGCCGGCGCCACCAGATCACGTCCTGCGTCCGGACATTGTCGAACATCGCCTGCCAGCGCTCGCGGCGTTCGGCGCGCGGCATGCGCAGCGCGCGGTCGATCGCGTCGGCGATGTCGTCGGCGCTGTAGGGGTTTATCAGCAACGCCTCGGGCAGCTGCGCCGCGGCCCCTGCGAAGCGCGACAGGATCAGCACGCCAGGATCATAGGGATCCTGCGCCGCGACATATTCCTTCGCGACCAGGTTCATCCCGTCCCGAAGCGGCGTCACCAGCCCGATCCGCGCGGCGCGGTACACGCCCGCCAGCACGTCGCGGCCATAGCCCTGGTTGACGTAGCGGATCGGCACCCAGTCGATATTGGCGTATTCGCCGTTGATCCGCCCCGACATCGCGTCGAGATGCTCGCGGATGTCGCGATAGCTCTTGACCGCGCTTCTCGAAGGCGGCGCGATCTGCAGCATATAGACCAAGGCGCGCCGGTCGGGATTCTTCTGCAGGAAGCGCTCATAGCCGGCGAAGCGCTCCTCCAGCCCCTTGGAATAATCGAGCCGGTCGACGCCGACGATCAGGCTGCGCCCCACCCCGCTTTCGAGCATCCGCATCTGCGCCGATTTCGCCGCCTTGCCGTTCGCCGCGGCGATGAACTCCTTGGCGTCGACGCCGATCGGGCAGGCGATCGCGCGGATGGTGCGCGCGCCCAGGGTGATCTCGTCATCGGGGCCAAGCGTCCCGTCCATCTCGTGGGTGACGTAGTGGCGAAAGGATTCGAGCCATTCCTCGGTCTGGAAGCCCACCACGTCATAGGCGAACAGCGATTCGACCAGCCGCCGGTGGTCGGGCAGCGCCACCAGCAGCCGCGTCGGCGGCCAGGGGATGTGGAGGAAGAACCCCATCCGGTTGGCGTGCCCGTGCTGGCGCAGCAGCCAGCCCAATGGGATCAGGTGATAGTCGTGCACCCAGACGAGGTCGTCCCCTTCCAGATGCGGGCTGACGATATCGGCGAAGGCGCGGTTGACGCGCTCGTACCCGCCCTGGAACTCGCGCTCGAACTCGGTCAGGTCCAGCCGGTAGTGGAACAGCGGCCACAGCGTCCGGTTGGCGTAGCCGTCATAATATTCCTCGATATCCTGCGCCGAAAGATCGGTGGTGGCGGAGGTGACGCCGTCATAGGTGGCGAAGCGCAGTTCGTGGTTGGGGCCGGTCTCCCCCGACCAGCCGAACCAGATGCCCGCATTCTCCTTGAGCGCCGCGGTCAGCGCGACCGCCAGCCCCCCTTGCGCGCCGCCGCTGTTGGCGGTGGGCGCCGAAACGCGGTTGGATATGACGATAAGGCGGCTCAGCGGATCGAACTCCAGGGTTTGCTCAGCATCGCTGCGCAGTTGATGATGCCGACAAGCGAATAGGTCTGCGGATAGTTGCCCCACAGCTCGCCGGTGACCGGGTCGATATCCTCGGACAGCAGCCCGGCCGCGGTACGCCTGCTCAGCATCTCCTCGAACAGCTGGCGCCCGTCCTCGGTCCGCCCGGTTGCGTGCAGCGCCTCGATCAGCCAGAAGGTGCAGACGTTGAACGCCGTCTCGGGCAGGCCGAAATCGTCCTCGGTCGCGTAGCGCAGCATGTGCGATCCGCGCCGCAGCCCCTCCTCCACCGCCGCCAGCGTGCCGCGGAACTTGGGATCGTCAGGCGACTGGAACCTCAGGTCCAGCAGCTGGATCAGGCTGGCGTCGAGATCGTCGCCGGAAAAGGTGGCGGACATGCGGTTGCTGTCCGCCCGCCAGGCCCGCTCGATGATCGCGTCGCGGATGCGGTCCGCGCGGTCCTGCCAGAAATCGCGCCGGCCGGGCAGGCCCAGGACGTGCGCCGCATTGGCCAGCCGGTCGCACGCCGCCCAGCACATCGCGCTCGAATAGGTGTGGACGCTCTGCCGCGTGCGCAGCTCCCACAGCCCGGCATCGGGCTGGTCGTGATTCGCCCAGGCGCGCTCGCCGACGCGCTCCAGCGCCTCGAAATCCTCCATGCCGGCGATGCGGAACAGCCGCTGGTCGAAGAACGCATGGACGCTGCACAGCACGATCTGGCCGTAGGCGTCGTGCTGCACCTGCTCATAGGCCTGGTTGCCGACGCGCACCGGCCCCATGCCGCGATAGCCCGCCAGGTCGGCCGCGACGCGTTCCTCCAGCACCGCCTCGCCCAGCACGCCGTAAAGCGGCTGGATATGCCCGCCCTTCGCCTCGTCGACGATGTTGCGAAGATAGCCGAGATAGCCCTCCAGCACGTCGAGCGCGCCCAGCCGATTGAGCGCCTGCACCGTGTAATAGGCGTCGCGGATCCAGCAGTAGCGATAGTCCCAGTTGCGCTGCGAACCGGCATGTTCTGGGATCGAGGTGGTCAGCGCGGCGACGATCGCGCCGGTCTCCTCATGCTGGCACAGCTTCAGGGTGATCGCCGATCGGATCACCGGCTCCTGCCATTCGAGCGGGATGGCGAGCCCGCGCACCCATTCCTGCCATTCGAGCGCGGTCTCGCCGAGCATGTGGTCGAGCGTCGCGGCGATGTCGCCGGAAAAGCTCTCGTCCGGCCCGAGGAAGAAGTGGAGCGGGCGTTCGAGGCGGAACGCGCGCTCCTCCGCCACCATACCGATCGGCGCGGTGGTCGACAGCCGCATCGACATGTCGTCGAGCAGGAAGCGGACATGGTTCGATCCGCCCGACCGGCTCTTGCATCCGCCGCCCCAGCCGCAGGTCGGCCGCAGCCGCACGCGTATGCGCGGGGATCCGGCGATCGGGCGGACGATCCGCGCGAAGGCGACCGGCCGATAGCTCCGCCCCGAACGCTGGAAGCGCGGGCAGAAGTCGATCACCTCGATCGCGTTCCCGGCCGCATCGGTGTGGCGGCTGACCAGGATCGGCGTGTTGCGGCGATAGGTCTGCTCCACGCTCACGCCGTCCTCCAGGTCGATCGCCCAATAGCCCGCATCAGGCGCATCGCCGCCCAGCAGCGCGGAGAACAAGGGATCGCCGTCGACGCGCGGCACGCAGCCCCAGACGAAGCGGCCGGCGCGGTCGACCAGCGCGCTGACCTGGCAATTGCCGATCGGCCAGAGATCGAGGTCGGTCATGCCGGGCACGCCGCGTCGAGCCAGGCGAGCGCCGCGGCGACATCGGGCAGGCGGTAGATCGCCGCGGTATCGCGCGCATCGCCGACCAGGACGCCCGCCCCGCCCAGCGCCGCGGCCGCGGCCATCGCCGGCTCGTCGGTCACGTCGTCACCGATGAAGACCGGGCGGGCGCCCGCCATCTCGGGCGCCTCCATCAGCGTCTTCAGCGCCGATCCCTTGTCCGCGCCGCCCAGCCGCACCTCGACCATCATCTTGCCGTGCTGCAGATAATGGCCGTCTCCCTCGGCGATCGCCGCCGCCAGCGCATGGCTCTCGGCCATCGCCTCGGGACGGTTGCGGTAGTGGAGCGCCGCGCCGAAGGGTTTTTCCTCGACTATCACGCCGGGGCGGCTGTTGGCGAAATGCTGCATCTGCGTCACAATACGCGAAAACCCCTCGGGTCGTTCCGGCACGTCGATCCGCCCGTCGGGCCAGCGTATCTCCAGCCCATGGCTGCCGGCGACCGCGAGCGAGGCGTCCCCGATCAGCGCATGGACGCCGTCGACCGGCCGGCCGGAGATGATCGCGATCCTTCCGTCCAGCAGGCGGGAAAGCCGGTGGAGCAAGGCGCGCAGGCGCGCGTCCACCGCCACCGCGTCGGGGCTCTCGGCCAGCTCGACCAGCGTCCCGTCGAAATCGAGGAAGAGCGCTGCGCCGGTCAGCAGGTCGGCGGGCGGGCGGGGTCGATCGGCGGCCATGGCCCCGGCACATGGCAAGCTAAGCCGCCTGGCGCAACCGCCGGCCATTTTGCGTCGGCGGCCGATCTTGGTATCGCCGCGGACATCTCGCGGGGGAGTCTGCCATGCGTTATTTGTTGCCCGTCCTTGGCCTCGCCGCCTGCGCGCCGGTTGAACGGTCGCCACCGCCGCCCGCGGGCGTCGCCACCGCCTGGGCGGCCTTCGACGCCCAGACGGTGCGGGAGAGCGGCGCGACTGGGCAGGCCGATCGCGCCGCCGCCCGCGCGCTGACCATCGACGATCCGGTGCGCGTCGCCTCGATCTCAAAGCTCGTCGTGGCGCTCGGCGTGATGCGCCTGGTCGAAGCGGGACGGCTCGATCTCGACGAGGACGTTTCCGAAAAGCTCGGCTGGTCCCTGCGCAACCCCGCCTTCCCCGACAAGCCGATCACGCTCCGGCTGCTGCTCTCCCACCGGTCCAGCCTGAAGGACGACGGCGAGGCCTATATCATTCCCATCGGCCAGACGGTGCGCGACCGGATGCGCGATCCCGCCAGCTTCGACGCACAGCACCCGCCCGGCAGCTATTTCCGCTACGCCAACATCAACTTCCCGGTGATCGCGACGGTGATGGAGAAGGCGACCGGCGAGCGTTTCGACCGGCTGATCCACGCCCAGGCGATCGCGCCGCTTGGGCTGGACGCCTGCTTCAACTGGACGATGTGCAGCGACGCGGCGGTCGCGCGCGCGGTGGTGCTCTACGATACCGACGGCAGCGTCCGGCTCGACGACCTCGGCGGGCGTCGGCCGCCCTGCCCGGTCTATTCGACTCCGGCCGGCGGCTGCGATCTGGCCGGCTACGTCCCCGGAACCAATGGCGGGCTATTCTCGCCGCAGGGCGGCCTGCGCATCTCGGCGCGCGGGCTCGCGACGATCGGCCGGCTGCTCGTCAACCGCGGCGTGCACGACGGCGAGCGCTTCCTGAGCGAAGCGAGCATCGACGCGATCCTCTCCCCCGCCTGGCGTTTCGACGGCGGCAATGGCGAGACCGATCAGGGCTTCTACTGCGCCTATGGCCTCGCCTCCCAGAGCCTGCCGGTGCCGGTGAAGGGCTGCAACGACGACCTGTTCGCCGGCCGCGCGATGGCCGGCCACGCCGGCAGCGCCTACGGCCTCCGCTCCGGTCTGTGGATCGATCCGAAGACACGCACCGGCATCGCCTTCTTCGCCACAAGCAACGGGGCCGACCCGCCCAGGGGCAGGTCGGCCTATACGCTGATCGAGGAACGCCTCGCGGCGAACCTCGGTCGCTGAGCGAATACTAGAACTTCACGTCCGCCAGGAAGGTGAACGCCCGCCCGCGCGGATCGGCGACGCGCGGCTCCCAGCTGCCGCCCGCGCCCGACAGGCCGTCATAGGTGATGGCGAAGGGCGGATCGGTGTCGAAGATATTCTTCACGCCGAAGGTCAGGCGCAGATGGTCGAGCGCGTTGAAGCCGACCGAGAGGTTGTAGGTGACATAATCGTCAACCCGCTCGTTATAGTCCGGCCGCTCCCTTCCGACGTCCGATATCGCGTAGTTCTCGTAACCGTTGCGGAACAGCTGCGAGAGCGAAATGCTCCAATCGTCGTTCGAATAGCTGACGAACGCATTGTGCTTCCACCTGAGGCCTAGATCGCCGGTGAAGGTGAACACGCCGATCAGGCTGTCGCTGAACGGCGCGTCCTGCGTCAGCTTCTCTCTCTTTTTGAGGAGATACGTACCGTCGAGACCGCCGGAGAAACGCCCACCGAGCGCATCGATCCCGCCGCGAACGGACACTTCGAGGCCTTGGGTGCGCCGCGCGCCGGCATTGGCCCATGTCGCATCTATCTCGACCAGCTCGCCCGCCGAGTTACGAATGAAACGCTCCGGGAACAGATTGTAGTTTTCCAGGAGTTGCCGGAAAGTCAGCTCCTGGATGGTGTTGTCGACATTGATAGACCACCAATCGACCGACGCGGTGAAATTGTTCGATGGCTGGAACACGACGCCCAGGCTGAATTGTTCGGCCGTCTCCGGCCCGAGCTCCGGGTTGCCGCCCGTAACGGTGTCCGGCGTGATCAGTTCGCAGCCGGCTTCAGCGGGATTGGGATTGGTCGGCTCGCTGCAGGTTTCCGGATCGGCGATTCGCGCACCCGTGTTGGTGATCGATATGGTGCGGCCATTGAATATCTGGTTGAACGTCGGAACGCGGAAACCGGTATTATAGGAGCCGCGGAACATGACCGCATCGATTGGCCGGAACTTGAACGACACCTTGGGATTGGTGGTCGTCCCGAAGCCGGTATAATCATCCACGCGTACCGCCCCGGTGATCTCCAGCTCCGGCAGGAGGGGGATCAGCACCTCCGCGTAGGCGGCCTTCACGGTGCGCTCCTTGGGGGTCAACGCGTTGATGTTGTCGAATGCCGCATTGAAGATGTCCGGCATACCCTCGGCCGCGGCGTCGGAGCCATTGAACTCATAGGTTTCCTCGCGGTAGTCGACACCCGCGGCAAGTTGGACGTCGCCGCCCCAGATCCCGAACAGCGGGCCCGAGACCGACGCGTCGAACTGCCTGACCTCATAGCGACCGCCGTACAAAGTCACGCCCTCGGCGGAGACCGAATCGAGCGCGGCCATCGCCTCGGGCGTCTGTGTGACGCTGAACGGATTGAGGATGCCGGCGTTGAACAGGCCGACGATGCCGGGGATGGTCGCGCCGGGGGCGGTTGGCGCCCGCGGATCGGGCCTCCCGCGCTCGGCGGTCGGCGCGGTCAGCACGCCGCGATAATGATAGCCCGTACCGAGCACCGAAGAGGATTCGCTGCGCGCATAGGAGGCGCCGGCGCGATAGTCCCAGCCGGACCAGAGCGGACCCTCGATGCCGAGCGCGCCGCGCAGCGTCTTGGTGTTGGTCACATATTCGCGCGGACCGCAGGCGATGCAGCGGAACCGGAACGCGATAGGCAAGCCATAGCGGGCGTCCAGCGCCGCCTGCTCCGTCGGATCGGGAAAGGCCGCCCGGATCGTGTTGAAGACCTGGTTGTAGGTCTCCCGGGTAAGGTCGTTGAGCGGATAGGCGATCGGCAGGTTGGTCGCGTTCGCCGAATATTGGTTATGGGAGAAGCTCTTCGCCGAGGTCGCGTCAGAGCCGGTGATCTCGGCGGAAATCTCATGTCCGCCGCCCAGGCGGACGACTCCGCGGCCGTA
This sequence comes from Sphingomonas gilva, assembly GCF_003515075.1. Lineage (GTDB taxonomy): Bacteria > Pseudomonadota > Alphaproteobacteria > Sphingomonadales > Sphingomonadaceae > Sphingomonas > Sphingomonas gilva. The sequence continues at coordinate 585,058 of NZ_QWLV01000001.1, read as the reverse complement.
ATAGGTCAGCGTCTCGATAGGCTGCTGGATCACCGCCGCGCGCCCCGTATCCCAGGCGCACGCATAGACGGCGGAGGGATTCTGCCAGAGCAGTTCGTCATAGGCCATGCCGCCGTCCATCGACTCGCAGCCCGCCCCGCCCGGAAGATCGAGGATGTTGATGCCGCCCCCGGTGGCGTCGGCGCCATTGGGAGCGGTGAGCGTCAGGCCGCCCAGCAGCGTGCCTTGAGGTGTCAGGAAGGTGTTGGGGCCGATGTCGAAGGCGGTTGCGATCGGCGGGCCGCGCGTGTCGATCGAAAGCCCGCGCTCGGGCTGGTTGCCGTTGACGAAATCGCGGTCGCTGCCGCGCAGGATCTGGTTCCAGCTCTTGCTGACGGCGCCCATGATATTGAAGCCGTCTTCGTCCAGATCGCCATAGCCGGCGATGCCCGACAGGCGGTAGATGTTGCCATCGCCCTGCTCGGTGATATCGGTGAAGCCGGTTGCGCCGATACCCTGGAAATCGGTGCGCGTGATGAAGTTGATCACGCCGCCCACCGCGTCGGTGCCGTAGATCGCCGACGCGCCGTCCTTCAGCACCTCGACACGCTCGACGGCGGAGAAGGGAATCTGGTTGACGTCGACCGCCGAGCCGCTGAGGCCGTGCGCCGCGACACGGCGGCCATTGAGCAGCACTAGGGTCGCCGCGGATCCTTGCCCGCGCAAGTTGGCCGTCGAAAGCCCATTCGTGCCGCGCTGCGCCCCCGTCACCACGTCCGAATTGGACGCGAGGTTGTCGGGACCCGTGCCATTGGTGCTAAGGAACATCAGCAGCTGCTCAGGATTGCTGATCGCGTTGCGCTGCAGTTCCTCCTGCGTGACGATCTGCAGCGGCAGCGAGCTGTCATTGGGATCGCGCCTGATCCGCGATCCCGTCACGATGATCCCGCCCTCGGCGTCGGCGTCCTGCGCGGTCGCCTCCTCGATCTCCTCGGGGGTCGATTGCGCGAAGGCGGCCGATCCGCCGCACAGGGCGGCGAGCGCGCTTCCCGTTGCCAGAATTCGCCGAAACGACAGTGATGTGCGCATGATCGTGCCCCCCGTTAGGCCTCGTCCGCCGGTTCGGCGGTCCGAAGAATGCGCAATAAGCAACAAATCTGTCGCACAAGGCTAGAGGCTATCGGCGGCTGTCTATAATTTTCTTTGGACAACCCATAGCTTTTGGGAAAGTCGCCGGCGCGCGGCGGTTGACTGTTGCCGCGCCGGGCCTGACCCTGTGCGCCGGCCAACGCGTCAGGAGCATGCATGAACCCACCCCTTGGCGACGCGGCGGCGATGCCGGCGGACGGCCATGCCCCCGCCCCGCCGGTCGGCGGCAACACGCGCAGGATGCTGCTGTTCGGGCTGCTCGGCTTTTCCGCCGGGCTGCCCTTCTACATGTTCTCGACCGTGCTCGCGCTGCGGCTGCAGGCGCACGGCGTGGCGCTCGCGATCATCGGCTTTTTCGCCTGGGTGCAGCTCCTGCCGACGCTCAAGTTCCTGTGGGCGCCGCTGCTCGACCGGTTCGACGTGCCGGGCTTCGGCCGCTTCTGGGGCAAGCGGCCCGGCTGGATCATGCTGGCGCAGCTCGGCATCTTCACCGCGATGGTGGCGATGGCGTTCACCGCGTCGGACGCCAGCCTCGCCGTCACCGCGCTGTTCGCGGTGCTGCTCGCCTTCTGGACGACGACGCTGGAGGTCGCCGCCGACGCCTGGCGCATCGAGCTCGCCCCCACCGCCGAACAGCAGGGGCCGGTCGCCGCGGCGACCCTGTGGGGCTATCGCACCGCGATGGTCGCGGCGGGCAGCGGCGCGCTGGTCATCGCCGACATGCCCGCCTGGGGCTGGACCGGCGCCTATCTCGCCATCGCTATCGCCGCCTTCCTGCCCTTCCCCATCCTCGCCGCGATGCGCCCGGGCGAGGGGGCGGGCGGAGGTCGCGCGGTGGCGCTCGCCACCGGCCTCGCCGCCACGCTCGCGATCCTGCTGGCGGTGCTCGCCGCCACCGCGGCGCTCGGCTGGGCGCTGCTCGCGCTGGCAAGCGGCGTCGGGCTCGACGGATCGGCCAACGTCACGCCCTATGTGCTCGCCGTCGCGATGCTGCCCTTCGTCGCCATGGCGGCGGCGCTGCCGCGCATCCGCCGCGCCCGCGCGGACAATCCGTTGCGCACCTCGACCGCGATCGGCCCCTATGTCGATTTCTTCTGGCGCTACGGCTACGCGGCGATCACCGTGATGGCGTTCGTCGCCATCTACCGCATGGGCGACGTGCTGGCGCTCTATTTGTCGAAGCCGATGATCAAGGGGCTCGGCTATTCGCTGACCGATATCGGCATCGCCGACAGCTATGTCGCGCTCATCGCCAGCATGGTCGGGGTCGGGATCGGCGGCTGGATGGCGGCGCGCTGGCCGCGCGGGCGCACGCTGCTCATCGGCGCGCTCGCCGCCGCGCTGGGCAACTTCGCCTTCGTCTGGCTGGCGCACCAGCCGGTCGGCACGCTGCCGCTGTTCGTCGCCACCGCCGCCGATCAGTTCGGCAACGGCCTCGCCGGCGCGGTGTTCGTCGTCTATCTCTCGCTCCTGGTGAACCCGCGCTTCGCCGGGGCGCAATACGCCTTTCTGTCGGGCTGGGCCTTCCTCCTTCCGCGCCTGCTGGCGGGCGCCGGCGGGCAGGTGGTCGAACGGATCGGCTGGGACGCCTTCTTCCTCGCCTCGGGCGTGGTCAGCCTCGCCGCGATCCTGTTCCTGCCCGCGATCGTCCGCGCCTGGCCGCGCGAGGACGATCGGTGATCGAAGCCGCCTTCGCCCCCGACGCGGCCGCCGTCGCGGACGGCCGCGTCCCCGGCGCGACGCTCGGCGTGGTCACCGCCGACGGGGCGCGCCATGTCCGCCATGCCGGCATGGCCGCGCTCGTGCCCGAACCAGAGCCGCTCACGCTAGACCACTGGTTCGATCTCGCCTCGGTCAGCAAGGTCGTCGCGACGACGATGACGGTCCTGCGCCTCGCCGATGAAGGCCGGATCGATCTCGACGCGCCGCTCACCACCGCGATCCCCGACCTGCGCCAATATGACGTGGCGAACGCGCTGGAGCGAAAGCTCACCTTCCGCGATTGCCTGGCGCATCGCACGCACCTGCCCGCGGTGGAGCCGATCTACACCTATGGCGACGATCCCGCGCGCCTGCGCGCCTTCGTCCTCCAGCGCGAATGGAAGGCGGGGCCGGCGGTCTATTCGGACATCAACTTCATCCTCCTCGGCATCGCGATCGAGCGGATCACCGGCGCCGGGCTCGATGCGCAGCCGCTCGGCCCCGGCCTCGCCTGGGGCCCGCCCCCCGGACCCGCGGTCGCCACCGAACGCTGCCAATGGCGCGGGCGCGTGCTGAAGGGTGAGGTGCATGACGAGAACTGCTTCGCGATGGGCGGGCGGATCGGCCATGCCGGGCTGTTCGGCACGGTGGACGGCGTGCTGGGCTTCGCCGCCGGGCTGCTCGACGGCAGCGGCGCCTCGCGGGCCGCGCTCGCGGCGATCCGCACGCCGGTCGAGGGCCACCGCACCTGCGGCTGGGAGATCCGCTTCCCCGGCTGGTCGGGCGGCCAGGCCTGCTCGGCGGGCACGATCGGCCATACCGGCTTCACCGGCACCGGCCTGTGGATCGATTTCGACCGCGGCCTCGCCTGGACCCTCCTCACCAATCGCGTCCACCCGACGCGGCACCGGGAGAGCGGCATCTTCGAATTGCGGCCGGCGACGGGGGACGCGGTGATCGCCGCGTTTCCGCGTCAGAGATAGTGGACGCACCCCCTGATCCGTTCGGGCTGAGCGCGTCGAAGCCCCGCTCTTCTTCCGCAAGTGCAGGAAAGAAGGACGGTCCTTCGACACGCTCAGGACGAACGGAGACAGCCATTGATCGCGCCCGGGGAGCGCGGTCGCCGCTCTCAGTTCTCGGCGGCGATCAGGTTGAGCGCGGCGTCGACCGCGCGCGTCGCGGCGGCGCCGCGGGGCATGTCGTTGGCGAAGCTGGAGAAGATCAGCGTCTGCCCGCTCGCCGCGGTCATGAAGCCGGAAAGCGCGGAGGCGACGGTGAGGGTGCCGGTCTTGGCGAAAACCCTCCCCTCCAGCGGCGTGCCGGCGAAGCGCCGCTTGAGCGTGCCGTCGACCCCGCCGATCGGCAGCGTCTCGCGATACGCCGCGCCCCAGGGCTGGTCGACGGTCCAGCGCAGGAACCGCGCCAGCCCGCGCGGGCTGATGCGGTTATAGGTGGACATGCCCGATCCGTCGGCGAAGTGGTAGCGCCACCGCTCGACCCCGGCGCGGTCGAGCATCGCCTGCGCCGCCGCGACGCCGTCGGCGATCGATCCGCTGCCGGCGACATGGCCCGCGCGGCGCAGCAGCAGCTCGGCGTGGAGGTTCTGGCTGACCTTGTTGGTCAGCGCCAGATCCTCCTTGAGCGGGGGCGGGGTGAGCTTCGCGAGCGCTTCGGGCTGGGGCGGCCGCGGGACCGGCGTGCCCTTGCGCGCCGCCGGATCGTCCGACGCCGACAGCGGCCGGTGGCGCGCCGCCACGCCGCCGACGACGCGCACGCCGCGCGCCTCGAGCAGCGCCTTCAGCCGCCACGCCGCGAAATGCGCCGGATCGTCGATGCCCAACCGCAGCAGCGCCGGCTCGGCCCCCGCCGCGATCGTGCCGGTGATCCGCAGGTCCCGGCTGTTCGGCAGCCGGTCGAAGGCCAGATCGGTCCCGCCGCTCGCGACCGTCGTCACGCGGTTGTCGATCGTGAAATAGGGATAGCCGGCAATCTCCGGCCGCTCCCCGACGGCGCCCGGCGACACGCGCAGGTGCAGCTCGTTGTCGTCCAGGTTGAGCGCGGATGCGGCGGTGCCCGATCGCGTCGGGATGTCCTCCCAGCTCATGCCGGGGCCCCAGCGCTCGTCGGGGAACAGGCTGTCGTCGCCGATCACGTCGTCGACCGTCCGCACGCGCGCGGCGACCGCGTCGGCCAGCATGGCGAGGCAATTGGCCACGCACTCCGCCGCGCTCGACAGCCGCGTATCGCCATGCCCGATCAGCACCACGTCGGGCGGACCGCCGCCCTCCTCGTCCAGCCGCACCGCCGCGCCGCCGGTCCGATCGGGCTGGTCGTAAGGCAGCATGTCGAACGCCACCGCCGTGCTGATCAGCTTGGTGTTGGAAGCCGGCGCGAAGCGGTCGTCGGGCGCGATCGAGACGATCTCGCGCCCGTCCATCGTCATCACCACCAGTCCGAAGCGCGTGCCCGGCCCGGCCTCGCGCAGCACCTGCTCGACACGCTCCCGCAGCGGCGCGTCCTGCGCCGGAGCGGGCACCGCAAGGACGAACAGGAGAGCCGCCAGCGCGGCGCGAATGTGGATTGCCCCCATGCGCGCGAGCCTAAGGCGTGTCCGTCGTTGATGAAAACCCCAAATTCCGTCACCCCGCGAAGGCTCCTGAACGGGATTGGGATCATATGGTCGCAACCCCCTCTGAACCGTCACCCCGGACTTGTTCCGGGGTCCATCTCTCCACCTGCGAGCCACCCGCTTGGGGCACGATGGATGCCGGAACAAGTCCGGCATGACGAATTGGGGTGGTGACTTCGCCGTGGCGACGGGAACTGGCTCACTTCAATCGAAGTCCCGCCAGAGGGAAATTCTGCGGGTTCAGCTCGCCACCAAACTCTCACCAGCACATGCGCGCAGCAAGGAAATGACAGAATGATCCGCACCGCCCTGGCGCTTCTCGCCGCGTTTCTCGTCGCCGCGCCCGCTCCCGAAGCTTCGACGCTGATCCGCGGCGCGCATGTGTTCGACGGCGCCGGCTCGCCTGCGCAAGTGCGCGACGTGCTGATCCGCGACGGCAGGATCGCGGCGGTTGAGCGCGATATCAACCCGCCGCTCGGCGCGCGCGTGATCGACGCGGCGGGCATGACCCTGCTCCCGGGGCTGCACGATCTCCACATCCACACCCGCAGCCAGGTGTTCGAGAATGCCGACACGCTCGCGCGCGGATTCGCGCCTTACGTCGCGAGCGGGGTGACCTCGATCAACGAATATTCGGTCAACCGGGAGATGCTGCCGCGCATCCGCGCCATCGTCGCGGGCGGGCGTGTCGACGCGCCACACCTGCAGCTCGCGCTCAGGATGGGCGTGCCGCACGGCCACGGCACCGAATCGGACTTCACCAACAGCATCACCGCGCAGGTGACGACGCCCGACGAGGCGCGCGCGGCGATGGCGGCGCTGCTCCCGCACCGGCCAGACGTCATCAAGGTCTTCACCGACGGCTGGCGCTATGGCCGCGACGAGGATCGGCCCAACATGGACCTGCCGACGCTCTCCGCCATCGTCGAGGCGGCGAAGCGCGCGCATGTGCCGGTCGTGACGCACACGGTGACGGCGGACGGCGCGCGAATCGCCGCGCAGGCGGGCGTCGACGCGATGGTCCACGGCATCGGCGACACCCTGGTCGATCACGCGCTGGTCCAGCTGATGAAGCGCCGCGGCCTCGCCTATGTGCCGACGCTGGTGGTCTATGAACCCCAGCAGGACCGCGAGTTCCTGCCGCAGGAATGGAAGCTGGTGCGCCCGCGCGGCAAGGCGCGCGAGGCAGAGCGCGACGCGAAGCCGGTCGCCCCGATCCCCACCTATGAATCGCGCCGCTGGCGGATCATGCAGGAGAATGTCCGGCGGCTGAAGGCGGCCGGCGTGCGCATCGGCGTCGGCACCGACGCCGGGATCGGCGGCGTCTATCACGGCTGGGCGACGATCCGGGAGATCCGCTGGCTGGTGAAGCTGGGCTTCACTCCCGCGGAGGCGCTGAAGGCGGCGACCAGCGAGAGCGCGCTGATCATCGGCAAGGGCGATATCCAGGGCCGCATCGCCCCCGGCCTCAACGCCGATCTGCTGCTCGTCGGCGGGCGGCCCGATCAGCGGATCGAAGACCTCTACGACGTCCGCCACGTCTTCGTCGGCGGCCGCGAACTGTCGCTCCCCGCCGCAAGAGCCGCGCTGGCGGCTGACGCGCCCTGAGGGGGGGAACGCCATGCGGCCCATAAGCTCCCCTCCCTGAAAGGGAGGGGTCGGGGGTGGGTGCGCGCGTCTGCGCGCCCAAAAGACTCGGGGAACCGTCGGCCGAACGGCGTCAAGCGAGGCATTGAGCCTCACTCGACGCCAACCCGCCCTCCACCTCTTCCTTTCAGTGAGGGAAGAAGTTGAATGTCGATCCGACCTAGGGTCCAAACTCAATTAGAACAGGGTCGTGACGGAGCGGATTTTGGCGCCAGGCTAGGAGCAAGGAGGGAGCGATGCCATAGCATCGTGACCGACGCGCGGCCGGGCCCCCGCAAAGTAATACTTTGCGGGGAGCCCCGACGCCGCATGGCGCCAAAAGCCGCCCGCCGCCGGAGGCGGTCGCCCGGAGAAGCCCGCTGGATGTGCAGGTGGAACGATGCCCCGCATCGTTCCAGCCGTGTCCGGGGGACACGGCGGCCTGCACATCCGTCGCTTGCTTGCGCGTAGCTTCGGCTACGCGACTGCGCTGTGCTCCTTGCCAGCGGGCTTCTCCGGGCGATCACGATCCCTGTTCTAATTGAGTTTGGACCCTAAGCCTCGGCTGCGCCCGATAGACTTTCTCGTTCAGTCCCCCCAGGCGCGCCTCTGCCCGACCACCATTCATTCGCGACCGCCCAAAAAATCGCTGTCCTACATGCGCATGATCTGCGATTCTGCGGCTTGGCTCTTTGACATGACGACCGCGCAACTCGGCATTCGAGTCTGCCGGATGTTTTCACGTTCGAGCTTGGCCTGATGGGACCAAGCAACGATGTTACAAGTCAGCGCAACGAAACTGCAAGACTCCTGCGACTTATGCGACGCACGCATCGGGCGTTTACCGGATTGGCGGGCGGGCCGACATTCACAAGCCCAATTCCAACCAACCTTGAAGGGTGCGGTATGTCGGCGACTCGGTCCCGCCGCGCCTTGTGCCGAACGGCTACGCCTCGGGCCGCGCGCGATAAACCTCTTCGTCCAGCTCGCCCTCCCAACGCGCGACCGTCGTCGCGACGGTCAGGTTGGCGCTGGCGCTCGGCACCGTCCGGGTCATGTCCAGCAGCCGGTCGAACGGCAGCACGAAGCCCACCACCAGCGCGGTCTGCTCGGGCGCGACGCCCACCGCCGAGAGCACCGCGGCGAGCATGAACAGCGATGCGGAGGGCACCGGCGCGGTTCCGAATGCCGCGAGCGCGCCGGTCAGCAGCACCGTCGCGTACACCAGCGGCGTCATCGCGACGCCGAACGCCTGCAGCGCGAACAGGCTGAGCAGGCCGACATACATCGCCGTCCCGTCCTTGCCGATGCTCGCGCCCAGCGGCAGCACAGTCGAATAGATCGATCGGCCCACGCCCAGATTGTCGCCCGCGACCCGCATCGCCACGGGCAGCGTCGCGCCGCTCGACGCGGTCGAGAAGGCGACCGCCAGCGCGTCGACGATGCCGCGGAAGAAGGGCGGCGCCGGCAACCGCGCCAGCAGCCGCAGGATCAGCGAGTGCACCACCACCATCTGGATCAGCGATCCCGTCACCACCGCCAGCGCCAGCCAGCCGACATTGACGAACACCGCCGCGCCATTGGCCGCGACCGCGTTGGCGATCAGCGCGAAGACGCCGAACGGCGTCGCCTCCATGACGATGCCGACGACGCGCAGCAGCACCGCCGACAGCGATTGCAGCCCGCGCGCGAAGGGCTTGCCGGCGTCGCCCGAGAGCACGGTGCCGACCCCCATCAGGATCGCGACGAAGATCAGCGCGAGCATGTCGCCTTCGGCCAGCGCCTCGACGATGTTCAGCGGGATGATGCCGACCAGCTGCTCATAGGGCGTCACCGGCTCGCCGAAGGTGTAGGCGGCCGCGGTGCCCAGCGGCGCGCCTGCGCCCGGCCGGATCACCGTCGCCACCGCCATGCCGACCGACACCGCGATGAAGGTGGTGAAGGCGAACAGCCCGATCGTCCGCCCACCCAGGCTCCCCAGCCGCTTGGGATCGGCGAGCGAGGTGATGCCCGCGGCGATCGTCACCAGCACGATCGGCGCGACCAGCATGCGGATCGCGCGGACGAACAGATCGCCGATGAACGCGACCGACGGCGTCGCCTCCGGCCAGACCAGCGCGAAGAGCAGGCCCAGGAACAGGCCCGCCAGCACCCGCTTCCACAGGGCGATGGCGAACCAGGCGCGGACAAGCCTCACGGACAGCTGCCGGCGGGCGGCTCATGAGCAAGCGCACGTCCCGCCGCGGCGCCGGTGGGCTTGCCCCCATCGACCGCGATCACGCCGTTGACCACCACCGTCCGCACGCCCGTCGCGAGCAGCTCGGGCTGCTCATAGGTCGCGCGCGCGGCGAACGTCTGCGGATCGAACACCACCACATCGGCGAACGCGCCCGGCCGCAGATGCCCCCGGCCCTTGAGCTCGAAGCTATCGGCGGTCAGCGCCGAGCTGCGCTCGATGAACTGCCTGAGCGTCAGCACGCCGTCGGCCTTGACATACTTCGCATATTTGCGCGCGAAGCTGCCATAGACGCGCGGGTGGCCGGTCGACGCGTCCGATCCGGTCATCACCCAGGGCTGGCGCATGAAGGCGGCGATGTCCGCCTCGGTCTGGTTGAACGACGCGACCGACGGATCGTGGATGCGGATCATCGCGATCGCGGCGGTGACGGCGTCCTCGCCGCGCCGTGCGGCGATCTCGGCGAGCGTCCGCCCCTTCTCCGCGCCTTCCGTGATCAGCAGCGCCTTCGCCCCGCCGCGCTTGCGCAGATTCTCGGTGATGTCGCGGCGCAGCCGCTCGGCGAGCGCCGGATCGTCGAACCGCTTGAGCAGCGCGGCCCGCCCGCCGTCCTGCGCCCAGAGCGGCACCAGCGCGGCGGCGAGGCTCGTCCCAGAGGCGGACCAGGGATATTGATCGGCGGTCACCTCCTGCCCCGCGCGGCGCGCGGCCTCCACCTTGGCGATGATCGCGCCCGCCTGGCCGTGCACGTCGACGCCCAGCGCCTTGATGTGGCTGATATGCACCGGCAGCCCGGCTGCGCTGCCGATGCCGATCGCCTCGTCGATCGCTGCGCCAAGCCCGATATTATAGCTCGATTCGTCGCGGATATGGCTGTCATAGGTGCCGCCCCGCGCGCCGGCCTCGCCCGCCAGCGCCACGACCTCGGCCGTCTTGGCGAAGCTTTGCGGCGCATAGAACAGCCCGGTCGAAAGCCCCAGCGCGCCCTCGCACATCGCCTTGGCGACAAGCCCGCGCATTTCCTTCAGCTCGGCGTCGGTCGGGTCGCGCCGCTCGGCCCCGATCACCTGCCTGCGCACCGCCCCGAAGCCGATATAGCTGGCGTAGTTGACCCCGACCGGCTTGTCCTTCGCGCGCGCCAGCGTGGCCGCGACATCGGGATCGCCGCCGCCGTCATTGCCGATGAACGCGGTCGTCACGCCCTGCATCAGGAAGGGCAGCACCAATCGTTCGCGCGCCTCGTCGGATGCGAGCATGTCGCCCGCATGGGTGTGCGGATCGATGAAGCCCGGGGCGACGATCATGCCCTTGGCGTCGATGACGCGCCTGGCCTGGATGTCCGAGTTCGGCCCGACATGGCGGATGCGATCGCCCATGATGACGACGTCGCCGACGAACGGCGCCGCCGAACCGGTATAGATCGTGCCGCCGCGTATCACGAGATCGGCGGGTTCGGGCGCGGCGCCGATCGTCGCCAGAGCCGCGCATGCCAACAAGAACCTGAAGATCGCATTCCTCCCCGAAAGGCCGGCGGCGAGGAGCGATGGATCGCCGCCGCCCTGACACGTTGCCAGGCCGATCCTCCCGAAGCCGGCACTGCCCGTCAAGCGCGAAGGAAAATCAATGCCTGCCGGACCTTGACGCCGGGCAGACGGCGCATAGCCGCACACGCAACAGCGCCGGCCGCCGCTTCGTCCGGGGAGGGCCGAAGCGCGCGCCGGCGCTGAGCTTACGCCGATCAGGCGTCAGGGGATGGTGAACGAGATCGCAGGCGAGGTGCTCACCGTACCATTCACCACGCATGGCGCGCCGCCCGCCGGATCGGACGGAATGGTCGCATTGTTGAAGGTAATCTGCCCGGTCGACTGATTGAACGAGCCGGTCAGGTTTCCGCGGCAATTGCCGGTGACCCCAACAGCGCGCACATCGACGATGGTGATCGAGCTGGTGCTCGCCGACGTGACTGCATAGGGAAGGCCGCTGAACGTGATCGAGCCGCACAGACCGAGCATTCCGCCGGACAGGGAGAGGCCGGTGATCGTCGCGGTGCCGCCGGAAACGGTTCCGGTTCCCGACATCGTGCAGGTCAGCGTGATGCCCTTCGACACGGTGACGGTGCCGTTCAGCGTATGCGGTCCCTCAGGCGAGAATGTCTGCGCCGATGCGCCGCCCGCCAGGGCGATGCTTGCCACGGCCCCGATGCAGAATGTCTTGAAGCTTTTCATGACAGTTCCTCTCTCTGTTTCGCGCGAACGCTTGGTTGCGTCGCGTCGTCGGGAATGGTCGTTCCCGTAACGATTGACGCGAGGCGATCCGCCGCGGGGGGATAGGTCATGAAGAATATTGGATATGGAAATGGAGCTATTCGGCAGCCATTTCGATCCGATCTGGACTGATCTCGACGATGCGGGCGAAGCCGTTCAGCTCCATCGCCTGGGCGAAGCTGTCGACATCGCCTGCGCGGAATACGCCGACGATCCGCTCGTCGGGCACGCGCCCGGCCTGGAAGACCAGCTTCCGTTCCGAATAACGGTTCATCTCCTCGACCGCCTCGGCCAGCGGATCGCGCATGAAGGTCAGCCGTCCGTCGAGCCAGCTGGTCTCCCGTACCGCATCGACCCGGTTGACCGTCCAATTGTCGTCGGTGCTGGCGATCAGTTCGGCGCCGGCGGTCATCTCGGCGCTGTGGCCGGGCTTGAAGAAGGCGCGCGGCTCTTCGACCCGCACCCGGCCCTCGACCAACGTGACGGTCACCTGCTCGCCATCCAGCCTGACCCCGAACGCCGTGCCGAGCGCGCGCACCGTCTTGTCGCCCGCCTTCACCTCAAAGGGTCGCGACGGGTCCTTCGCGACCTTGAAGAAGGCGCGCCCGCGCTCGAGCGAGAGACTCCGCGTCGACCCCATGGCGAGCACGCGGACCTCGGAATCGGTGTCGAGCGTGACGACCGAACCATCATCGAGCGTCAGCGTCGTGCGCTGGCCCAGCCCGGTCCGGAATATCTGCGCATCGGCTACGCGCACGTCGCCGAGATCGCCCACCATCCCCGAATCGCGCACCGCCCAGGTGCTGGCGAGCGCCAGCAGCATCGCCGCGGCGATGCCGGTGATCCGCCACCAGCCCCGTCCGCCGGAATAGTCCTTCGCGTCTTCGGCGCGCACGGCGACGATCTGCGGGTCCTCGGCCACCGCGCCGGTCAACGCCCAGATGCGTTCGAGCCGCAGCCAGGCCTCCTGATGCGCCGGGCTCTCGTCCAGCCAGGCGCGGAAGCCGCGCTCCTCGGTCGGGGTCATCTCGCCCGAACGGCGCAGCGCGAACCATTGCGCGGCGGTGGAGCGGATCGCTTCGCGCTCGGGCGCCGGCGCGCTCATGCCTCCGCCTCCATCTGCTCGGCGATCCGGACGAGCGCGCGGTGGATGAGCTCCTTCACCGATTCCTTGGAAATGCCCATGCGCTGGGCGATCGATTGATAGGTCATGTTCTCGAATCTGTGAAACTGGAAGGCGGCGCGCGCGCGCGGCGGAAGCGCCACGATCGCCCGCACTGCGCGGGCATATTCCTCGCTGCCGATGGCGATGCGTTCCGGCGAGAGATGGTCGACCGGCTCGTTCATCCCCTCGAGCGTCTGATGGAACGGCCCACCCCTGGCGCGGTCGCTGCGGTGGCGGCTGACCAGGACGTTGCGGGCGACGGTGAACATGTAGCGGTCGACATTGTCGATCGGCGTGTCGCGCCGCGCGGCGTGCAGGCGAAGGAACACCTCCTGCACCAGATCGTCGACTTCGATGTCGCCCACCCGGCGTCCGAAATAGCGGCGCAGCGCGGGACCATAATGCGCCAGCCACACGGCCAGATCGGGTTCCCCAACCTGCCGGCGATCGGTCACTGGATGGTCCAGCTGTTCGAGCATGCCCCACGAAACTCCATCGCGCGGTCACGCTTGTAGCATCTACCCCACGCATTCCGTAGGGTCACTTGGCGTGAACCGGTCACCCCCTTGACGCAGCGCGGCGTAAAGAGGGGGGATGGAGCGCCGTTTATTTTCATGCAGGCGGCGCCGCCGCGGGGGCCGGCGGCGTCCATATCACCTCGTCTCCCGGCTTGAGGCCGGCGACGATCTCCACGCCCTCGGGCGTCACCCGGCCGATCCGCACGGGAACGGCGCGCGGCTCCCCGCCGCCGGGCGGCCGCACGAGAACGGTCGCCGCGGGCGCTGCGCCCTGCACCGCGAGCGGCGGGACAACGATGGCGTCGGGATTATTGTAGGTGGTGACGATCACCGCGGCGCTCATGCCGATGCGCACCAGCGCGGCCTGTTCGGGCTTCAGCGGATCGAGCAGCGCGGTCGCGGTGAAGCTCGCCTTGCCGCTATTGCCGGCCGCCGCCACGGCTTCGCCCGCGATCGAGACGATCTTGCCGGTCAGCGCGGTTCCCTGGAAGCCCGGCCCTGTGACGACGACCGGCTGGTCGACCTCGAGCTGGTTGACGTCGCCCTCGTCGAGCTTGAACGCCACTGCGAGCCCGCCATCGCGCGCGATGGAGCCGATCATCTGTCCGCGGCTGACCCGCGCGCCGACATGCACGCCGCTCGTGATGCCATCGGCCTGAATCGCAGGCGGACGCACGATCACGCCCGCCTCCGGCGCACGCACGACGGCGCGGCGGAGCTGGCCGTCGAGCCGGGCGAGCTGCGCGCGCGCGCTGTCCAGCGTCAACGCCGCCACACGCCGGTTCGCGCCCTGGCCGCGTCGCAGCGTCGATTGCAGCTCCTCATTGGCGGAAGCCACGGCCATACGCTGGGTCTTCAGCCGTTGCGCCGCACCGTCATATTCGTTGCGCGGCACCAGCCCGCGGTCGAGCAGCCGCTTGGTCTCGCGGAAATCGCGCTCGGCGGCGTTCAGCTCCAGCGCCGCGCTCGTCGCCGCGCGGCGCGCGCGCGACACCTCCGGCCCGTCGGTCCAGTTGGCCATCTCCTGGGCGGATTGCGCTGCTTTCAGATAGGCGCTCTCCGCATCGTTGCGGGTCTGCATCAGCTCGCCTGGATCAAGCTCGACGATCATCTGACCCGCCTCCACCCGGTCGCCATAGGTGAACCCGATCGCGGTGACGCTGCCGTCGAAGGGCGCGGTCACGCCGATCGCGTCGCCCGGCACGATGCTGCCGGCAAAGGCCAGATTGGCGGTGAACGGGCGCCGGGCGATCGTCAGGCTCTGTTCGCCGCCGGCGGCCGGAGCGCCCTCGGAAGGCTCTCCCGCCAACAGCAGCCAGGCGAGCATGGCGGCCAGGACGGCGATCAGCGCCGCCGCCAGTTGCGCATCGCTCGGCCGCCGGGCTGCGCGGGTCAGTCGTTCAACGATATCTGCCATGTGTCCAATGTGCTTCCGATCTGCTGATCGAACTGGGTCAGCGCGTTGAGATAGGCGATGGAGGCGGTCAGTTCCTGCGTGTCCGCGGCGCGCAAATCCGCCTGGAAGGACAGCACCTCGAAATTCGACGCGCGTCCCGCCTCGAACTTCTCGCGCTGCAGGTCGAGTGCGCGCGCGGCGAGCTCCCGGGCGCGCCGCGCCGCCTCCAGCTGCAGCCACGACGCTTCGACGCTCTGCACGGCGTCGCGTATCTGGGTCTCGACCGACTGGCTGAGATCCTCGTAGCGCAGCTCCGCCGTCCGCAGATCGGTCGTGGCGCGAACCTCGCCCTGCTCGGCCGAAGGATCGCCGATCGGGATGGCCAGCTGCAGCCCGATCGTATGGTCGGTCCGCGGCTCGATCCGGCCCAGGATCGGGTCGGACCCGCGCTGGCGCGTCACCGTGCCGACCACCGATACGTCCCACAGGCGGTTGTTCTTGGCGACCAGCAATGCCTGGCGCGCCTGTTCGAGCGCCTTGCGCTGGGCGAGGACATCCATCCGCCCGGCCATGCCGAAGGCGATCGCGCGCTCGACGTCGATCGGCACATGCTCGGCCGCGATCGCATCGCCCGCGACGATGTTCGTGCGCGGTTCGACCGCGAGCAGCTGAAGCAGCGCAAGCTGCGCGCTGGCGCGGGACTGCTGCGCCTGGAGCAGCGCGACCTGCTGCGTCGCCAGCCCGGATTCGGTCTGGACGATGTCCGCCGCCGCCATCCGCCCGGCGTCGATCAGCGCACGGTTGGTTTCCAGCAGGTTGCGCGTGCGTTCGAGCGAGAGTTCGGCGAGGCGCACCTGTTCCTGCGCCTGGAGCAGGTTGCGATAGGCGAAGACGATCGTCGCCACCGTGTCGGCGACGGTCGCCTTCAATCCCAGCCGGTTGATCTCCTCCTGCAGCCGCGCGACGCGGACCGGCGCCATGTTGACCGCGAACCCTCCGCCCCGCAGCAGCGGCTGCGTGACGAACAGGCTGGCGATCTCCGAACTGCTGGTCGGTTGATCGAGCCGGTCGCGCCGGTCCCAGACGAAGCCGATCTGCGCGCCGGTGGGGGCGAGCCAGCTGACGGCGGGGGTGATGGTCGAACGGATCGCCGTCCGGCCGAGCGCGCGCTCGTGAAAGACGTCCGCGACGATGTCCAGGCGCGGTTGAAAGCGGCGCTCCGCGACCGCGAGGTCGAATTTCTGCACCACGCGCTGCAGATAGGCCGACTGGATCGTGCGGTTGTCGCGCAGACCGATCGCCACCGCGTCCTCCAGGCTGATCGCGACCGGCGGGCCGCTGATCGCCGGTCGCGGCGCGGCGGGCGACGATACCGGGGCAACGGGTGAAAACTCCTGTGCGCTTGCGCCCGACGCCATGATCGCGCCAAACAGGGCGCCGATCGAGGAGATGAGAAACCGATGAAGATTGCGGCACTTGGCCTCTTCACCCTGTGCGCCGCCTGCGCCGCTCCGGAAGAGCTGCGCCGGCCGGTCGGCGCGCCGAGCCTCGCCGATCCGCCTTCGCCCCCGGCGCTCCAACCCTATGTCACCCCTAGTCCGCACGCAGAGCCTCGATCGGATCCAGCCGGGAGGCGGTGATCGCCGGATAGAGTCCGAACACCAGCCCGATCAGCCCGGCGACCCCCGGCCCCAGCGGCAATGTCCACACGGCCAAGCCGAAGTCCCACCCCGAACTCACCGCGATGGCATACCCCGCCAGCAGGCCGAACAGCGTGCCCACCACGCCGCCCACCAAGGTCAGCACCGCGGCCTCGATCACGAACAACGCCTGCACGTCTCGCGGGGTCGCGCCGATCGCCGCGCGCAGGCCGATTTCCCGCCGCCGTTCCATCACGCTCATCAGCATCACGTTCATCACGCCGATGCCGCCGACCAGGAGCGAGATCGCCCCGATCGCCGCAAGCATCCGCGAATGCACCGCCTTTTGCGCGTTCATCGTCTGAAGGATCCGCTGCGCGTTCATCGCCTGCAGGCTCGATCCGGGCCGGGCGAGCGCGGCGATGATGCGCTGGCCGGCGGGTTCCCCATCGACACCCGGCTTCAGCCGGATCATCGCGACGTTCGGATCCGCTCCCGGCAGCACCCTGCGCGCGCACGATAGCGGCACGAACACCGCGTTGTTGTAATCGGTCGGATCAAGCGTCTCGGCGACGACCGGCGCGAAGACGCCGATCACCGTGAAGCCGTAATCGCCGACCAGCACGCGGCTGCCGACGCCCGCCGCCGCGCCGGGCGCCGAAAGCTGCTCGGCCGCCTTGTGCCCCAGCACCGCGCCGAAGCCGCAATCGTCGATCGCGGCGATCGACCGACCCTCGGCGACCGGCAGCCGCGCAAGCCGGACCAGGCCGGGCGGCATCGCAACGATCGACAGGTCGGTCTGCTTGCGGCTCGACCTGACCGGCCCGCGCCCGGTCGCGAGCGGCAAGGCTGCGGCGACCGCCGGATCGCTCTGCGGCAGGCGCTCCACCGCCTCGCGCGGGAAACCGGCCGCCGCTTCGCCGGTCGGCACCGCGAGGATCTGCAGCATGTCGACGCCCATGTCGCTGAACAGCTTGAGCGATTCCCGCTGCGCCATATGGCCGACATTGAGCATGGCGATGATCGACGCGGTGCCGATCAGGATGCCGAGCAGCGCCAGCGCCGATCGCCTGCCCTGCGCGCGCAGGTTGGCGAAAGCCTCGGCGAAGGTCTCGCCCAGCGGCGCGTCGGGCAGGAGCGTGCGGCGCGCGCTCATGCCGCGGCGCTGTCCGCGACGACGCGGCCGTCGAGCAGTTCGATGCGCCGCCCGCACGCCTGCGCCAGGTCGCGATCATGCGTGACCATGACGATGGTCATCCCGAGCTCGCGGTTGAGCGCGCCGAGCAGATCGATCATCTCGCCGGCGGTGGCGCTGTCCAGGCTGCCGGTCGGCTCGTCCGCCAGGATCAGCCGGGGCTCGCCCACCAGCGCGCGGGCGATCGCGACGCGCTGGCACTGCCCGCCGGACAGTTGCGAGGGCAGATGGTCGGCGCGCTCGGACAGGCCGACGCGCTCGAGCATTTCAAGCGCCCGCCCCTTCCGCTCGCCGCGCGGCACGCCGCGATACATCAGCGGCATGGCGATGTTCTGCCAGGCATTGAGCCGTGGCAGCAGCTGAAACGATTGGAACACGAAACCGAGCAGCCGGTTGCGCAGCCGCGCGGTGGTCTGCGCCGAGTCATGGCTGATCGTCGTGCCGCCCAGCACCATCTCCCCGGCGCACGGCCGATCGAGCAGCCCGACGATGTTGAGCAAGGTGCTCTTGCCCGATCCCGACGGCCCGAGCACCGCGCAGAACTCGCCGTCGTCGACCGTGAGCGAGACATCCGCGAGCACCGATACCGGCCGCTCGCGCGACCCATAGGCCTTGTGGATATTGCTCAGACGCAGCACGCTGTTCCTCTCCGCGCGGGAGAAAGCCTGACGAGGAACGGAAACGTCAAGTGGCGGCCGGATCAGCCCGATATCGGGAACCATGCCGCCATGCTGCGCAGCAATGCGCGGAAATCCGCCACGCATTGCCATCCGGCGCAGGGTCGTGCGAGGCTTGGCGCGAGAATATTTTTTGCACGATCCCCCCGAAGGGAACCGCCATGCGTCCTAGTCTGGAAGCGGCGTCATGGGAGCGCCGCGGAACAAGGGCAAAGCCCTGTATCCGGAGGGGGAATCCATGCGCCGACGCGCGTCTCAATATCATCGTCACCTCATGATCGGCGTCGCCGGCGCTTGCCTGATTGCTGTTGCCGCGCCGGCCCAGTCCCGGCCGGCCGAACCCCGTTTCCAGATCGCCGCCCAGGCGCTCGACAGCGCGCTGCGCGATTTCGGCGTGCAGAGCGGCTTCACCATCATGGCCGACGCATCCTTGACCACCGGCAAGCGGACGCGCGGCTATTCCGACGTCGGCGATCCGGAGACGGCGCTGCGCGCGCTGCTGCGCGGAACCGGCCTCAGCTATCGCCGCCAGGGCAATGTCTTCATCGTCACCCAGGCGGTGAGCTCGGCGCAGGCGAGCCCGCCCGTCGGAACGCAGACGCCGCCGCCTGCCGAGCCGGAACAGTATGACACCAGCCAGAACATCATCGTCACCGCGCAGAAGCGCGAGGAGTCGATCCAAGACGTGCCGATCGCTGTGTCGGCCTTTTCGGGCGAATCGCTTGACGATCTGAAGATCGAGGGCGGGTCGGAGCTGCTCCGCGCGGTGCCCAACGTCACCTTCTCGAAGGCCAACTTCTCGGGCTACAACTTCTCGATCCGCGGCATCGGCACCAAGGCGGTGTCGGCGAGCACCGATCCGGCGGTGGCGGTCAGCTTCAACAACACGCCGCTCATCCGCAACCGGCTGTTCGAGCAGGAATTCTTCGATATCGAGCGGGTCGAGGTGCTGCGCGGGCCGCAGGGCACGCTCTATGGCCGCAACGCGACCGGCGGCGTGGTCAACGTGCTGCCGGAGCTGCCCGTCTACAGCTTCGAGGGCATGGGCAAGATCGAGGTCGGCAACTACAACACGCGCCGCGCGAGCGGAATGATCAACGTGCCGATCACCGACACCTTCGCGGTGCGCGCGGCGGGCGCCTACACCAAGCGCGACGGGTTCGACTACAACAGCTTCAACGACACCAAGGTCAATGGCCGAGACCTGTGGTCGACCCGACTGTCGGCGCAATGGGAACCGTTCGACGGTTTCCGCGCCAACTTCATCTGGCAGCATTTCGAGGAAGACGACAACCGCTCACGCACCGGCAAGCAACTGTGCACGCGTGACGACGGGCCTACGATGATCGGCGATACGGCGGTGCCGGACCTGCTTCGCTTGCGGATGAGTCAGGGATGTAAACCGGGGTCGTTGTTCGACGATGCCGCCTATGGCACGCCAAACGCCGGCAGCTTTCCGCACGTGGCGGTGTCGGCAATTGGCTATGGCGTGATCGTCAACCCGGATGGAACGACCACGGACGTGGAGGCGGTGCCGAGGGGAACGGACCCCTATGCCGGCCTTGTTCAATCACGCAATCTGCGCGAGATCGCGACCAGTTATGATCCCGTCTTTCGCGCCAAGAACGATCTCTTTCAATTCAATCTGGAGCTTGGCCTGACCGACGGCCTACAGCTGATCACGCAAACGGCGTACGCGAAGGATCGCTATTACTCCTCTCAGGATTACAATCGCTTCGTCTCGAACCCCATTTTCAGCGATTCGAGCGATCCCGATCTGCACCCTGCGGCGTTTCCCTCTTATACAGTCATCGGGCCAACCCCCGGCGGCATCTATGTTGACCCGCAACTGGGGCCGTCGGACCGGATGCTGTCGGTCGATATTAGCCAGTCGGATAACGAGCAATGGACGCAGGAAATTCGCCTGCAATCCTCTTGGGATGGACCGTTCAACTTTAATCTTGGAGCCAACTATTTGGATTTCAGCTCACAAGATGACTACTACGTCTTCAATAATCTATTTACCTTTGTCGCTCAGTACTTTTATAATGGAGATCCGCTCAGTCAGTTTAATCACGAGGATGGAATCTTCAATCTCGTGACTCGTCCTTGTCAGCCTGCAGGGCCTGACGATGCATCGGGGGATTGCATTTATGTGGACCCAAATCCTCTTGGCAGCATAAACGGACTTGGTCATAACTACTTTCGAAGCAAGAACGTCGTTCGCACGGAATCTTTCGCTATCTTTGGTGAGAGCTATCTGAATATCGCCGATAATTTCAAGCTGACCGCGGGCCTGCGCTACACCGATGACACCAAGACGGCCACGCCCTATCCAAGCCAACTATTGCTGGGAATTGGGTCCGCCATGTCGGCATCGACGGGCGGCAGGGCGGCGATCGGTTACCCGGCCTCACCCAATATCAATCAGAGCTGGAAACGCTTCTCGGGCCGTTTGGTCGCGGACTGGAAACCGCAGCTCTCTTTCACCGATGATACGCTGATTTATGCATCCTTCGCCCACGGCTACAAGGGCGGCGGCTCTAACCCGCCGCGGGTGGATCTGGATCCGAGCATCGTCCGGCTCCAGCCGCTCGCCGAGACGTTTGCGCCAGAATATGTCAACGCTTTCGAGATCGGCACCAAAAACAGTCTGATGGATGGGCGTATGACGTTCAACGCCACCGCCTTCTATTATGATTACACTAACTATCAGGTGTCGCAGATCGTCGATCGAATCTCCTTGAACGAGAACTTTGACGCGACGAGCATGGGGATCGAGTTTGAGGCCGCCTGGCGACCTTCACGCAATTTCCGCATCGACGCAAATCTCGGCTATCTCGACACCCGCATCAAGGACGGCGCGCAGTCGATCGATGTGATGAACCGCACCCAGAGTAACGAGGATTGGGTGCTCGTCAGACCCTGGTTGCAGGCGCCATCGAACTGCATCGCGCCCAAGGCCGCCGTCGAGAAGATACTCAACCATCCCTTTTCAGCGTTTCTTGGCGAGCTCGGCCTTGCGGCGCTCTGCGCATCCTCAAACCGGATAGGCGATTATGATCCGGCCGCGCCGAACGGGCAGACCGCCTATTATGCGCTGTTCGGCTTCACCTACGATCCATTGCTTCCCTATGATCCCGACCTCAGCCCGCTTGGCGTCCTCGGCAGCGCAGCACCGCGCAGCGGCGCACCCAATGGCGGCCGCGGTTTCTATGCCGATCTAGGCAGCAACGAGCTGCCCAATTCGCCGCACCTGACCTTCAACATCGGGGCGCAGTACACCTTCTTCCTCGACGCGTTCGAACTCACCTTCCGCGGCGACTATTACCGCCAATCGGAAAGCTTCGCCCGCGTCTACAATACCGAATATGATCGGCTGCGCGGGTGGGACAACGCCAACCTCGCGGTGACGCTGGAGAACCGCGACTGGGATCTGGTGCTCCAGGCTTATGTCAAGAACGTGTTCGACAACACGCCGATCACCGACACCTTCACCAATTCGGATGACACCGGCCTCACCGCCAACGTCTTCACGCTCGATCCGCGCATCATCGGCTTCAGCGTCATGAAGCGGTTCTGACCCGCCCTCCCAGCGGTCCAGACCTCCGGCGCGCCGCCCCACGGCGCGCCGGCTTTTTTGTGTGTCATGATCAGCGGCAATCCCCCCGTCGTGCATCAGAGGCGTCTTAAATCATGGTGGATAATCAAGGAGAGCCTTATGAAAACGATCGCCACGTACGGATTGGCCATATCACTAATGTCAGTTTCGGCCAGTACGGCGCATGCTCAAACTTGGTCGCCCAGTGACACGGTTAACGTCAACGGCGCAATGACAATATATAGCGGCTTTACCATCAACTGTACGTTGAGCGCTTCGCTATTATTAAACGGATCATCTGCGTCAATCTCAGACATTCTATGTACTGGTGGCATTTCCGGCAGCTAGTTTGCTAATCAACCCTATTCGGTAACGGTAAATTCATCAACGTCCATAAGCATAAACGATGTGTATTACACCAACGCTTTTTTCGGCCCGTGCCCAGGCGATTTGACCGGAACCTTTGATCAATCGACGGGTAGAATCATCTTTATCGATGCGCAATTACCCCCTGTCGATGGATGGTCTTTACCGTGTCATTTCTATGGCACCCTCAGCACCAGCCCCGCCGCGTCCTATACGCTTCCCTGAAGGCGAGTCGCACTCGGCCCAGCTCCATATTGACATCGATGTTCACTCTATCGTATGAACATCGTTGTCAATATGGAGCTGGTCGATGAATATGCATAGGGCGCTGACCCCCGCGGACAACACCATCACCGTGCGCGATCTGCGCTTCAACCGTGAGCCGGCGAAGCATCCGCGCTGGTGGCATGGCGGCGATCCGGTGCCGACGGCGTTCTTCAACGCGCTGTCCTGCACCTTCCCGGCGGGGGAGAAGTTCTTCATGGACAGCGTGCGCGCCTATCGCCGCGAGGTCGGGCCCGCGCTGCAGGCGCAGATCAAGGGCTTCCTCGCGCAGGAGGCGGTGCACAGCCGCGAGCATGCCGCGTTCAACCAGCTCGCCGCCGACAGCGGCTATGATGTCGAGCGGCTGGAGCGGCGGACCAAAGGCGTGCTCGATTTCGCCCGCAAGCGCAGCAAGGCGCGTCAGCTCGCCGCCACCTGCGCGCTCGAGCATTTCACCGCGATCCTGGCGCACGAGCTGCTCGCCGGCGACAGCGCCGACATGGCCGCCGCGCCCGCCGACACCGAACGGTTGTGGAGCTGGCACGCGATCGAGGAGATCGAGCACAAGGCGGTCGCCTACGACACCTTCCTCGCCGTGACCGCGGACATGACGCGCCTGCGCCGCTATGTCATGCGGTGCTTCGCCATGATCCTCGCCACCGTCATCCTGTTCACCACGATCCGTGCCAGCATGGCCGACCTCTACCGCGCCGACGGCCTCAAGGGCCCGCGCATCTGGGGGCGGACGATCGCCTATCTGTTCGGCCGGGGCGGCATCCTCCGCCGCATCCTCCCGGCATGGCTGACTTATTTCAGGCCGGGCTTCCACCCCTGGCAGCACGACGACCGCGACGTGCTGGCGCGCGCGCAGGCGCGGCTCGGCCTGGAGGCGGCGGCATGAAGCGCGCGCTGCTGGCGCTTGCCCTCCTGTCAGTCCCCAGCGCGCTTCCGGCAGCGGGCGAGGAGGCGCTGATCGGCCGCTGGAACACCCAGAAACAGGGCGGCGTGGTCGAGATTCATCGTTGCGGCCAGGCGCTGTGCGGGCGCGTCGTCGACGGCGCGCCGCTGCGCGCCAATCCCGACCAGCGCGACACCCGCAATCCGGACAAGGCGCTGCGCGGCCGTCGCGTCATGGGGCTGCGCGTGCTCCACGGCTTCACCGGCGGTCCGCGCGAATGGAAGGGCGGCCCGCTCTACGATCCGGAGACCGGCGACGGCGCCAAAAGCGGCACGCTCACGCTCGTGGATGCGAGCACCTTGAAGGTGAAGGGCTGCCTGATGGCGTTCCTCTGCCGCACCCAGACCTGGACGCGCGTCCGCTAGCTCGCCGGCGGCACGATCAGCAGCGGCAGGATCTGCGCGACCAGCCGCCGCGCCGCCTCCTCGTCCTGTCCCAGCATGTCGCGCAGATGCGGGCCGATCACCGCGTCGCCGAACGCGCAGATCGCGATCAGCAGCACGATCGCGCGGATGCGGCTGTCCTGGTCGGGAAGTTCGGGCGCGCGCGCCTTCACCGCCGCCACCAGATCGAGCACCGCCTGCCGCACCGCCTCGAGATGGTCGAACTCGCGCGCCAGCACCAGCCAGGCGGCGAGCTGCCCCGCTCCGCCCTCGCCGAACGCGTCGAACACCCGGTCGACCAAAGCCGCCGGCGCCGCCGCGTCGGTGTGGAGCTGGCTCACCGCATCGCCCAGCGCGTCGGCAAGGTCGCGGATCATCGATTCCATCAGCGCGGTCTGCAGCCCCGCGGCGGAGCCGAAATGATGGATGACGTTGGTGTGCGACATGCCGATCGCCTTGCCGACATTGGCGAGCGTCACCGCCGCCGGCCCGCCCGCCAGCAGCAGGTCGCGCGCCGCGGCGAGTCCTTCGTCGCGGGCTTCATGCGCGCTGCGCTTGCGGCGCTTTGGGCGGACGGGCGAATGTGTCGGCACGCGAACGGCTTAGCCGGGGCGGCGCGACTCCTCAATCGATAGCGTGGCGGGCTTCGCGCGCGCCGGCGCGACCGCCTCGCCGACAAGGATGAGCGTCGCACGCCCGTCGGCAACCGCATCGGCCGCCACCGGCAGCAGGTCGAGCCGGGTGTGGAGCAGCTGTTCGTCGGGCAGGCTGACATTCGCCGCGATCAGCACCGGCGTCGCGGGCGGCAGGCCGTGCGCTATCAGGCGGCGGCTGATCTCCCCGGCCGCGGCCCGGCCCATATAGAAGGCGATCGTGCTCTGCGGATCGGCAAGCGCGGCCCAGTCGATGTCGAGCGCCTCCCCGGCCCTGGCGTGCGCCGTGACCAATCGCACCTGCCGGGCGAGCCCGCGCAGCGACAGCGACACGCCCGCGCTCGCCGCCGCTGCGCTGGCGGTGGTCACGCCCGGGCAGATCGAGCAGCGGATGCCGTGACGGGCGAGGGCGGCGCACTCCTCGGCGGAGCGACCGAAGACCGAGGGATCGCCGCCCTTCAGCCGCACCACCCGCTCGCCCGCCTGCGCCGCCTCGGCCAGCAGCCGGTCGATCTCGGCCTGATCCTTCGAATGCCGTCCCGATCGCTTGCCGACAGGCACCCGCCGGACATGCGGCGGGATCAGATCGAGCACGCCGGGGCCGACCAGGGCATCGTAGAAGACGATGCTCGCCGCGCGGATGAGACGTTCGGCCTTGCGCGTAAGGAGGTCGGGATCGCCCGGCCCGGCGCCGACCAGCCAGACCTCGCCCGGTGCGATCAGCGGGGCGTCAGCCATGCGCCGCCTGCTGCGCGCCTGCGATCAGCCGCTGGATCGCCGGCCGGCATGATCCGCAATTGGTGCCCGCCGACAGCGCCGCGCCGACCTGCTCGACCGAGACCAGCCCGTCATCGGCGATCGCCGCGGCGATGGTCTTCATGCCCACATCGAAGCAAGCGCAGACTATCGGTCCCCGATCCGCACGCGGCGTCGCCGGACGGCCGGCGAGCAGCGCCATCGCGCTCGCGGGCTCGGGCGCGCACAGCTGCTCGATCAGCCATTCGCGCGCGGGCAGCGTTCCCGAGCGCGCGATATAGATCGCCGCGCGCAAACGTCCCTCGGCGAGCACCGCGACCCGGCGCTGTCCGCGCGCCGGATCGCTCGTTTCGACCCTGGAACCGGCGGGCAACAGGCGGGCGATGAGCTTCGCCGGATCGCCCCCGCCCGCAAGCTCCACCAGCCAGCCCTGCGGTACGCGTATGCGCGTCGCGTAGAGCGAGGGGATCGTATCGGGCAGCGTATCGGTGATCAGAAATCCGCGCCATTCCGCCGCGACGCGCTCGACCCGCGCGGGCGTCGCCTTGAAACCCGGCTGGCCCGAATGCGGATCGACCAGGTCGCGCGGCAGCAACCCGGCGCGGCCGCCGGTCGATTGGCGATCGGTCCAGTGGATCGGCACGAACGCCTCGCCGCGCCGCTGACCCTCATCGAGATGCGCGCGGAACACGCTTTCGCCCTGCGGCGTGGCGACGCGCGCCAGATCGCCCTGCGCGATCCCCAGCGCGGCGGCGTCCGCCGGATGCAGCTCGACCAGTGGCTCCTGCCGATGACGGGCGAGGCGCGGGCTGAGGCCGGTGCGCGTCATCGTATGCCACTGGTCGCGGTAGCGGCCGGTATTGAGCGTGAAGGGCCAGTCCTTGAGCGGCGGCGCGAGCGGGCGCTGCACCACGGGCACCAGCCGCGCCTTGCCGTCGGGCGTCGGGAAGCGGCCCTCGGCGAACGGCGTGCCGCCCCAGCGATATGGCTCCATTGCCTCATAATCGGCATTGGCGATGGCCGCGTGGTGACCGATGTCGAACAGCCGCGCGCCGCCGTTCTGATAGGTCGAAAGGCGGGCATGCTCGCGGTAGATGTCCGCCGGCCGGTCATAGGAAAAGGCGCTGCGCCAGCCCATCCGCCGCGCGACAGAGGCGACGATCCACCAATCGGGCCTGGCCTCTCCGGGGGCCGCGAACAGCGCTCGCTGGCGGCTGACCCGCCGTTCCGAATTGGTGACGGTGCCGTCCTTCTCCCCCCAGCCGAGCGCCGGCAGGCGGACATGGGCGAAGCGGCCGGTGTCCGTGTCGGCGATGCAATCGGACACCGCGACGAACGGGCATGCGGCCAGCGCCGCGCGCACCGCGCCCGCATCGGGCATGCTGACCGCGGGGTTGGTCGCCATGATCCACAGCGCCTTGATCTTGCCGTTGCCGACCTGCCGGAACAGGTCGACCGCCTTCAATCCCGGTTTCGCCGCCATCCGCTCCGCCGCCCAGAAGCGGCCCACGCGCGCCACATTCTCCGGCGCGAAATCCATATGCGCGGCGAGCGTCGTGGCGAGCCCGCCGACCTCGCGCCCGCCCATCGCGTTGGGCTGGCCGGTGATCGAAAAGGGCGCCGCCCCCGGCTTGCCGATCCGCCCTGTGGCGAGGTGCAGGTTGGTGATCGCGTTGACCTGATCGGTGCCGGTGAGCGACTGGTTGATCCCTTGGCTGAACAAGGTGATCGTGCGCGGATTGGCGACGAACAGATCGTAGAAGCGCTTGAGATCGGCGGGCGGCACGTCGCAGGTCCGCGCGACCGACCAGAGATCGCCGCCATCCTCCAGCGCCTCCCAGAAGCCATCCGGAACCGATACGCTGGCGTCGATGAAGTCCGGGTCGATCGCGCCTTCACGCCGGCAATGCGCCAGCAGCCCATTCATCAGCGCGACGTCGCTGCCCGGACGGATCGCAAGATGCACGTCAGCGCCCTCGCAGGTCTCGGTCCGGCGCGGATCGATCACCACCAGCTTCGCCCCGCGCGCCTCCCGCGCCGCCATCATCCGCTGATAGACGATCGGATGGCACCAGGCGGTGTTCGATCCGACCAGCACGAACAGATCGGCCTGGTCGATATCGCCGTAGCTCGCCGGCACGACATCCTCGCCGAAGGCGCGGACATGCCCGGCGACCGCGCTCGACATGCACAGCCGCGAATTGGTGTCGATATTGGCCGATCCGATGAAGCCCTTCATCAGCTTGTTGGCGACGTAATAATCCTCGGTCAGCAACTGGCCCGAGACGTAGAAGGCGACGCTGTCCGGCCCATGCTCGGCGATGGTGCGCGCGAAGCGCCTGGCGACATGATCGATCGCCTTGTCCCACGATACCCGCGCCTCGCCGATCATCGGATGGAGCAGCCGTCCCTCCAGCCCGACCGTCTCCCCAAGCTGCGTGCCCTTGGAACAGAGCCGGCCCCGATTGGCGGGATGATCGGGGTCGCCCTTGATCTCGACCGATCGCTCGCCGGTGACGGTAGCGGCAATGCCGCACCCGACCCCGCAATAGGCGCAGGTGGTGCGGACAAAAGCCCTCTCCCCTTCAGGGGAGAGGGTTGGGAGAGGGGCAGTCACCACAGAGCACCGCGTCCGCGGAGAGGGGGGGGGGCGGCCCCCCCCCCCCCCCCCCCCCCCCCGGCGCGCCCCCGCCCACCCAAACAACCCCCCCCCCCCCCCCC
>NZ_QWLV01000001.1:0-557174 GCF_003515075.1 Sphingomonas gilva | reverse complement strand
CCCGAATTTGGCGCTGGGGGTGCGTACAAACCCCCTCCCCCCTTCTGGGGTGTGGGTTGGGTGTGGGCCCGTCACCACAGAGCACCGCGTCCGCGGAGAGGCCCCTCTCCCCGACCCTCTCCCCTGAAGGGGAGAGGGAGATGACCCATTTCCCTCACGCCGCCAGCTTCAGCGCCGCATCGCGGCAAATCAGGATGCGGCCGCTGCGCACCTCCACCGGAATGGTCGGCGTGCAGCCCTTGTCCTGCCCCAGCGCCTCGCCGCTCGCCAGGCTGATCACCCAGTTGTGCAGCGGGCACGCCACGCTGTCGCCGTGGACGATTCCCTGGCTGAGCGGCCCCGCCTTGTGCGGGCAGCGATTGACCAGCGCATAGACGCGTCCCGCGCCGGTGCGGAACACCGCGATCTCCTCGCCGCCGGCGATCGGCACCGCGCGCGCGCCGCGCAGGGGAACGTCGGCCACCGCGCCGACATCGAGCCATTCGGACATCATGCCTCTGCTCCTTCCAGCTGCTTGAGAGGCCGCACCTCGGCGAGCGGCCGGTGGAGATAGTCGCGCTGCCGCCCGGCGGCGCGCTCGGCCCAGGGATCGTCCTGCATGAATTGCTGGCTGAACCAGAAGCGCGCGGCGAGTTCGTCGCGGTCGGCTTCATCCGCGACAATGCGGTCCTTCACATGCTGCAGCCCGACGCGCTCGATCCACGGCGCGGTCCGCTCCAGATAGCGCGCCTCCTCGCGATAGAGCTGCACGAAGGCGGCGGCATAATGGATCGCCTCCGCCTCGGTCGCGACCTTCACCAGCAGGTCGGTCACGCGGACATGGATGCCGCCATTGCCGCCGACGTGCAGTTCGTAGCCCGAATCGACGCAGACCACGCCAAAATCCTTGATCGTCGCCTCGGCGCAGTTCCTGGGGCAGCCGCTGACCGCCATCTTGAACTTGTGCGGCATCCAGCTTCCCCAGAAGCCGCGCTCCAGCTTGACGCCCAGCCCAGTCGAATCCTGCGTCCCGAACCGGCACCATTCGGAGCCGACACAAGTCTTCACCGTGCGCAGCGCCTTGCCGTACGCATGTCCCGAGACCATCCCGGCGGCGTTCAGATCGGCCCATACCGCGGGCAGGTCCTCCTTCCGGATGCCGAAGATGTCGAGCCGCTGGCCGCCCGTCACCTTGACCATCGGCGCATCGTATTTCTCGACGACATCGGCGATCGCGCGCAGCTCCTGCGGGGTGGTGATCCCGCCCCACATCCGCGGCACCACCGAATAGGTGCCGTCCTTCTGGATGTTGGCGTGCATCCGTTCGTTGACGAAGCGGCTCTGCTGGTCGTCCGCATATTCGCCGGGCAGCGCGCAGAGCAGATAGTAATTGAGCGCAGGCCGGCACGAGGAGCAGCCGTCGGGCGTCCCCCAATGCAGCTTCTGCATCACCTCGGGGATGGATCGCATGTCCTGTGCGACGATCTCCCGCCGGACATCGTCATGGCCGAAGCTGGTGCAGCTGCACATCGTCTTCGGCCCGGACTGCACGTCGTCGCCCAGCGTCAGCGCGAGCAGGTTCTCGACCAGCCCGGTGCACGACCCGCAGCTGGCCGAAGCCTTGCAGCTCGCGCGCACGGCGTCGAGGCTGCGTGCGCCCTTGGCGATGCACGAGACCACCTGCCCCTTGGATACGCCGTTGCAGCCGCAGATCTCGGCATCGTCCGAGAGCGCCGCAACGGCCGCCTTAGGGTCCGCCTGCCCACCTCCGGAGGCGAAGGCCTGGCCGAAGATCAGCGCGTCGCGGATCGGCGCGACATCCTCGCCGCGCTTGAGCAGGTCGAAATACCACCCGCCATCGGCGGTGTCGCCATAGAGCACCGCGCCGACGACGCGGTTCTCCTTGACCACCACCCGCTTGTAGACGCCGCGCGAGGCGTCGCGCAGGACGATGTCCTCGCACGCCTCGCCGCCCGAGAAATCCCCCGCCGAGAAGACGTCGAGCCCGGCGACCTTGAGCTTGGTCGAGGTGACCGACCCGGCATAGCCGCTGGGGAGGGTGGTCAACGCATCGGCCAGCGCGCGGCACATCTCCCAGATCGGCGCGACCAGCCCATAGACCATGCCGCGATGCTCGGCGCATTCGCCCACCGCGAGGATGGCGGGATCGGAGGTGACCATGTTGTCATCGACGACGATGCCGCGATTGACCGCCACCCCCGCCTCGCGCGCCAGCGCCACATTGGGCCGGATGCCGACCGCCATCACCACCAGCGAGGCGGGGATTTCGCGGCCGTCCTTCAGCCGCACGCCCTCCACCTTGCCGTCGCCCATGATCTCGGCGGTGTCGGCGCCGATCAGCACGGCCTGGCCGCGCTCCTCCAGCGCGGTCTTGAGCAGCCAGCCCGCCGCCTCGTCCAGCTGGCGCTCCATCAGCGTCGGCATGATGTGCAGCACGGTCACCTTCATGCCGCGCAGGCTCAGCCCGTGCGCCGCCTCCAGCCCCAGCAGCCCGCCGCCGATCACCACCGCGTCGCCGCCGCCCTCGGCCGCCCGCAGCATCGCGTCGACATCGTCGAGGTCGCGGAAGCTGACCACGCCCGGCAGGCTCGCGCCGGGCACCGGGATGATGAACGGGTCGGAGCCGGTGGCGATCAGCAGCCGGTCGTAGCCGACGACCTTGCCCGACCGCGCCGTCACGGTCCGCGCCGCCCGGTCGATCGCCGTCACCGCGTCGCCCGACACCAGCTCGATGCCGTTGTCGGCATACCAGGCGGCATCGTTGATGACGATCTCGTCGAAGCTCTTCTCGCCCGCCAGCAGCGGAGAGAGCATGATGCGGTTATAGTTCACCCGCGGCTCGGCGCCGAAGATGGTGACGCGGTAGCGGTTCGGATCGCGCGCCAATATCTCCTCGACCGCGCGGCAGCCGGCCATGCCGTTGCCGATGACGACGAGATGCTCGCGCTGGATGTGATGGGTCATCAGATGCGCACTCCTTCCAGCGCCGCGCCCCAGGTCATCCGCCACTTGCCCTTGACGAAGGTCAGCCCGGAGAGCGCGACGAACGCGAGCACGGCGAAGATCGCGAAGCCCAGCTGCGGGCTGCCGGTGAACTGCCGGGCCAGCCCCAGCGACGATGCGAGGAAGAAGCCGCCGACCCCGCCCGCGAAGCCGACCAGCCCGGTCATCACCCCGATCTCCTCACGGAAGCGCTGCGGCACCAGCTGGAACACCGCGCCGTTGCCGATCCCGAAGGCGAGCATCGCGACGACGATCAGCGCGAGCGCCATGGCCGCCGTGGCGGGGCCGGTGCTGATCGCGAGCAGCGTCGCGCAGCCGAGGACATAGACCAAGGTCAGCGTGCGGATGCCGCCGATCCGGTCGGCCAGCGCGCCGCCCATCGGCCGCACCAGCGATCCGGCGAACACGCAGGCCGCGGTGCAATAGCCCGCCGTCACCGCGCTCAAGCCGAACTGGTCGGTGAAATAGATGCCCAGGCTGGCCGACAGCCCGACGAAGCCGCCGAAAGTGACGCCGTAGAACAGCATGAACCACCAGGCGTCCGGCTTGGCGAGCGGCGCCAGATAGGCCGCGATCGGCTTCGCCGCCGGCGCGCCGGGCGCGTCCTTGGCCAGCGCCATGTAGATGACGAAGGTGATCGCGAGCGGGATCGCCGCCAGGCCCAGCACCGCGTTCCAGCCGAACAGCTTGGCCAATGTCGGCGCGAACAGCGCGGCGAACACCGTCCCCGAATTGCCCATCCCGGCGATGCCCAGCGCGGTCCCCTGATGCTGCGGCGGATACCAGCGGCTGGCGAGCGGCAGCGCGACGGCGAAGCTCGCCCCGGCAAAGCCCAGCACCACACCCACCGCTATCGTCCCGCCAAAACTGTCGACCTCCAACGCCCAGGCGGAAAGCAGGCCGAAGATGACGATCAACTGACCGATCGCGCCGGTCCGCTTGGGCCCGATCCGATCGACCAGCAGCCCATTGACCAGCCGCAGCACGGCGCCCGCCAGCGTCGGAATCGCGACCATGAAGCCCTTTTCGGCGGCGTTCAGCCCCAGATCGCGCGCGATATCGGGCGCGAGCGGGCCGAGCATCACCCACACCATGAAGGCGAGGTCGAAATAGAGAAACGCCGCGAACAGTGTCGGTCGGTGACCGGCGGACCAGAACCCCTTGTTCATTCGAGCCTTCCTGCCCATCCGGGGCCGGCGCTGGCGAAGCGCCGATCCGTTCGGGCACAAAAAAAGCCGCCCGAACGGCGGCCTGTTGAAGGACCGGTTCGGGCGGCGTCGTTGCCTGTTCGATGCCTCTCGGCACCGCCCCGGCGCTTCCCGCCATTGGGCCGCGCCGGTTATCTCGTGCTCAAACTTCGTCGCCCGAGCATCACGAGGCTGTCACGATTCGAATGCCCGCGCAAGTGCGTTCTTCGCACGTGCAGCATTTTCTAAGTCTGTACCATTCGTCCCTTACCGTCACCCCGGGCTTGTTCCGGGGTCCATCGTGCCCCAACCGCCGGTCGGTCTGGTGGAGAGATGGTCCCGGAATAAGCCTGTCCTGAGCCTGTCGAAGGGTCCAGAGTAACGGATAGAAAACGTGGCGCACTCGCTTAGCGCCCCCGCGTCACCGCGCTCAAATAGGCCTCGACGTCGTCGGGATCGAACCGCTGGCCGTCGAAGAACCGATCCGATCCCAGGATCAACCGCCCGCTGACGCTGCCCGCGCCCAGCGGCGCACCGATCGCGCCCTCCACCTTCGCGCTGGCGCTGGGAATCACCGCATCGGTCTGGCCAAGCGCGGCGCGATAGACATCGGGCCGGAACACCGAAGCGGCGCGCGCTAGGTCGCGCAGGTCGGCGCCGGCATGGCCCCAGCGGACCATCTGGGTGTAGAGCCACATCGCCTGGCTGCGCCACGGGAAGTTGGCCGCCTCGCGGTGCAGGACGAGGAAGTCGTCCAGATCCCGCGCCGCGCCGCCCTGAGCCAGCACCAGCCGGTTGCCGAGCGCACGACCGATCAGCTCCGCCGGCTGGTCGAGATATTCCGGCCGGGCGAGGAGAGCCGCGATCTCTCCTCGCCTGGTCGGATCGATCACCAGCTTGCCGGCGGCGTGGAGCGCGCGCAGCAGCGCGGCGACATCGTCCGCCCGCTCGCCCAGCGTCGCGGTGCGCATCGCCAGCACCTTCTCCACACCGCGCCGCCAGATTTGGGTTGTGGCGGTGATGATCACGCCCGCCCCGCGTGCGACCGCGACGCTGTTCCACGGCTCGCCGACACACGATCCGTCGATCTCGCCCGATTGCAGCGCCTCGGCGACGAAGGGGGGCGGCACCACGACGATCTCGACATCGCGGTCGGGATCGCAGCCAGACGCGGCAAGCCAGTAGCGCAGCATGTAATTGTGGCTCGAATAGCGATGGACCACCGCCAGCCGCAGCCTTTTGCCGGCGTCGCGCGCCTGTTGCGCAACGCCTGCGAAGCTGCGGCCGATCGCCGCTGCATCGTCTGTCGCGTCACCGATCGCGGCGGCGACCGCGGGCGACACGGTGATCGCATTGCCGTTCAGCCCCAGCATGAATGGCGCGGCGAGCGGCACAGCGGGCCGATCGAGCCCCAGCGCAGTGGCGATGGCGAGCGGCGCCAGCAGGTGCGCCGCGTCGGTCTGGCCGTAGATCAGCCGGTCGCGCACCGTCGCCCAGCTCGGATCGCGGACCAGCGCCAGCTCGATCCCCTCGGCGCGCGCCAGCCCATATTCGTGCGCGACGATGGGCAGCACGGCGTCGACCAGCGGCAGGAAGCCTATGCGGAACACGCTCACAGGTCTCCTCCCAGCAGATCGGCGGCGGTGACGAGCGCGTCGGCCACATCGGCGATGCGGCGGCCGCTATCCATCGCCTGCCTGCGCAGCAGCGCATAGGCGGCCGGCTCGTCGATCCCGCGCCGCTTCATCAGCAGCGCCTTGGCCCGATCGATCGTCTTGTGGTCGGCGAGCGCGGTGCGCGCCTCGGCGAGTTCGGCCTGCAAGCGGGCGAAGGCGCTGAATCGCCGCACCGCCAGTTCCAGCACCGGCTTGATCCGCTCCTTGCGCAAGCCGTCGACGACATAGGCGGAGATGCCCGCCTCCACCGCCGCCGCGATCGACTCCTCGTCGCTCTGGTCGACGAACATCGCGATCGGCCGGGCGAGCGCGCGGGAGAGCGCGAAGCTCTCCTCCAGCACGTCACGCCCCGGATTTTCGAGGTTGAGCAGCACCACGTCGGGCGCCAGCGCGGCGATCCGCGCGACCAGGCCGCGCCGTTCGATCAGCACGACGATATCGTCCAGCCCCGCCTCGCGCAGGCCTTCCTCGATCACCGCGGCGCGCGCGGGACTGTCATCGACGATGGCGATCTTCAGCGGCCGAGTCCTTGCTGCAGTGCGGCAAAGCTAAATGCCGCTACGGCGGCGCTGTCAATCGATGTCATGCCCCGGAAACGTTCTCAATTGCATTGGCGCGCGCATTGCGGCTATCGCCCCCGCGAACGCGGCGGCAGGCCGCGAACGAGGAGAACCCTGTGACCGACAGCCGTCGCGGCACGATCGCCGCCTTCGCCGCCGTGACGACCTTGTTCTTCGCCTGGGGTTTCATCACCTCGCTGATCGATCCGCTGGTGGCGGCGGTGAAGGGCATCTTCAGCCTCACCGACGTGCAGGCGCAGCTGTCCGCCTCGGCCTTCTTCATCGCCTATGGCCTGATCTCGATGCCCGCCGCGGTGCTGGTCGCCCGCCGCCGCTCGGTGCCGTCGATCCTGATCGCGCTTGGAACGATGATCGCGGGCTGCCTCGTCATGCTGGTCGCCGCCAATCTCGCCATCTACACGCTGGTGCTGCTCGGCCTGTTCATCCTGGCGAGCGGCATCACCATCCTCCAGGTCGCCGCCAACCCGCTCGCCGCCGCGCTCGGCGACCCGCGCTACAGCCATTTCCGCCTGACCTTGAGCCAGACGTTCAACTCGGTCGGCACCTTCATCGGCCCGTATCTCGGCGCGGTGCTGTTCCTCGAAGGGCTGGAGGTCAAGGAGGGCGAGGTGGTCACGCAGGCGGTGCGCGACAACGCGCTGATCGGCATCGACTTCGCCTATTTCTGGATATGCGGCCTGATCGCGATGCTGCTGGTCTTCTTCCTGCTCGCGCGCAAGACCGTGGAGGCGGCCGCGCCTGCGCCCATGCATGGCGATGCCGGCATCGTCGGCACCTTGAAGGAGGCGCTGAGCTCCCGCTGGGCGCTGTTCGGTGGGCTCGCCATCTTCCTCTATGTCGGCGCGGAGGTGGCGATCGGCACGCAGATGGCGCTGTTCCTCAATGCGGACACCGTATGGGGCGCGAGCGACGCGCCGGCTGAGATCGGCTGGCTGGCGCGCTTCATGCAGCTCGATTCGACCCCCGGCGTGTCGCTGCAGGAGGCGGGCAAGGCGGTCTCGCTCTACTGGGGCGGCGCGATGGTCGGCCGTTTCGTCGGCTCGGCGCTGCTCGCGCGCTTCAACGCGGCGTGGCTGCTCGCGATCTTCACCGGCGTCGCCGCCGCGATGTGCCTCTACGTCTTCGCGATCGGGGGCGTCGAGGCGGGCTTCGTCGCGCTGTCGATCGGGCTGTTCAACTCGATCATGTTCCCGACGATCTTCACCCTCACCCTTGAGCGCTCGACCGCGAGCCAGGAGGCGACCTCCGGCTTCCTCTGCACCGCGATCGTCGGCGGCGCCGCGATCCCGCCGCTGGTCGGCGCGGTGTCGCAGTCGGCGGGCTATGCGGCGGCGTTCATCGTGCCGATGCTGTGCTATGTCGCGCTGTGCGCCTTCGCCGTCGCCGCCACGCGCGCGGCGGTGCAGGTCCGCGACGAGCCGGCGGCGGCGAGCATCCACTAGGCCGCGCGCACGCGCAGCATCGCGATCGCGGCGAGCGCCATCACGCTCGCCGCGATCAGCATCGTCCAGACGGGCTCGCCGGGGAAGAGGTGGCGGATCACCGCCCCCATCAGCACCGCGACGATCAGCTGCGGCAGCACGATGAAGAAGTTGAAGATGCCCATGTACACGCCCAGCTTCCGCTGCGGCAGCGCGTCCGCCAGGATCGCATAGGGCATCGTCAGGATCGACGCCCAGGCGATGCCGATGCCCACCATCGCGACGATCAGCAGCCCGGCGTCGCGGATCAGGAACAGCCCGAGATAGCCCGCCGCGCCGCACAGCAGGCCGAGGATGTGGGTGCGCGAGGCGCCGAGCAGCGCCGCCAGCCTCGGCAGCACGAACGCCGCGGCGAGCGCGACCGCCGAATAGATCGCGAACAGCACGCCGACCCAGTTGCCCGCCTCGTTGTACGCCGCCGACGCCGGATCGGTCGCGCCGAAGGCCTGCTGGGCGACGACCGGCGTGGTGTAGACCCACATGATGATCAGCGCGCCCCAGGTGAAGAACTGGACCAGCGCCAGCCGCCGCATCGTCTCGGGCATGGTGGCGAGATCGCTGATGACATGGCTCAGCACATTGTCGCCCCTGCCGGCGCGGACGAGCGCGCCCGACACGATCTGCGCAATCCCGAACGCGGCGATCCCGCCCGCGACCAGATAGGCCTCGTTGGCGAACCCCGCCCACCATGACGCCGCCGCCGCGGCGATCCCGGCCAGCAGCCAGACCGGCCCGCCGCGCGGCGTCGCCAGGGGCGCGTGCTCGGGCGGCGGCGGCGCCTCGCCGTCGGCCTCGGCATAGGCCGCCATCTCCTCGGGCGAATATTCGCGCGTGCCGATCACCGTCCACAGCACCGCGCCGAGCAGCATCGCCGCGCCGAAATAGAAGCTGTATCTGACCGTGTCCGGCACCTCGCCCGGCGGCGCGGTGTTCGCCACGCCCACCCAATCCAGCACATAGGGCGCAAGGCTCGCCACCACCGCGCCGGCGCCGATGAAGCCGGTCTGGAAGGCGTAGCCCACCGTCCGCTGCGCCCGCGCCAGCATGTCGCCGACGAACGCGCGGAACGGCTCCATCGTCACGTTCAGGGACGCGTCGAGGATCCACAAGGTCACCGCCGCCGCCCAGATCGCCGGCGAATTGGGCATGAAGACCAGCGCCAGCGTGCACAGGATCGCGCCGGCCAGGAAATAGGGCCGCCGCCGCCCGAACCGCCCCCAGGTGCGGTCGCTGTAATGGCCGATGATCGGCTGGACGATGAGCCCGGTCAGCGGCGCCGCCATCCACATCAGGGCGAGGCTGTCGATCGGCGTCCCCAGCGACTGGAAGATGCGGCTGGCGTTGGCGTTCTGCAGCGCGAAGCCGATCTGCACGCCGAAAAAGCCGAAGGAGATCGTCCACAGCCCACCAAAGCCCTGACGCGGCTTGTGCATCTCCATCCCCCCGCCCGTTTTCTTGTGCGCAGCAAGGCTACGCGGGCCGGGCGGCGAAAGGGAAGCGTGTATTCGTATGCGTTCAGGCGCCCGCCGAGGACTCGCGCACCACCAGCTGCACCGGCAGGATCGCGTCCGCGGCCGGCTTGCCGGTGATCTGGCGGATCAGCGTGTCGACCAGAAGCTCGCCCGCGGCGCGCGTATCCTGCACCACAGAGGAGAGCGGCGGCCGCGTCAGCCGCGCGGCGGGGATGTCGTCGAAGCCGACGATGGCGACGTCGCGCGGCACCTCCAGCCCGGCCGCCTGCAGGGCGCGCATCGCGCCGACCGCGATCAGGTCGCTCGCCGCGAGCACCGCGTCGAACCGCGCCCCCTTCGCCAGCAAGGTCCTTACCGCCGCCTCGCCGTCATCCTCGTTGCTGAGCGCCGAAGCGAGCAACCCGTCGTCGCGCGCCAGCCCATGCGCCTCCAGCGCCCGGCAGTAGCCGCGCCAGCGGGCGAGGAACTCGGGATAATGGCTCGACGCGTCGCCCAGGAAGGCGATCCGCCGCCGCCCCGCGTCCGCCAGATGGCTGGTCGCGTCGAAGCCGCCCTGGGCGTTGTCGCAGCCCACCGTCACCCCCGGCTGGCCGTCCTTGCTCGATCCCCACAGCACGAAATGCGTGCCCTGCGCGACCAGCTGCTCCAGCCGCCCCCGATAGGCCTCGTAGTCGCCATAGCCGAGCAGGATGATCCCGTCGGCCTTGCGGCTGTCCTCATATTCGGTGTGCCAGTCCTCGGAGAATTGCTGGAACGAGATGAGCAGGTCGTACCCGCGCGTCGCGCAGGACCGGGTGATCGACCCGATCATCGAAAGGAAGAAGGGGTTGATCTGCGAATCGTCGGGCGAAGGGTCCTCGAAGAACAGGAGCGCCAGCGTGTTCGAATGCTGGCTCCTGAGGTTGGAGGCGTTCTTGTCGACCTTGTAGTTCAGCTGATGCGCGATCGCCTCGATCCGCTTGCGCGTCTCCTCGCTCACCGAGGGGCTGCCGCGCAGCGCACGGCTGACGGTCGGCTGCGACACGCCGGCCATCTGCGCGATATCGAAGGATGTGGCCTTGCGGGTCACGACGTTCGCGGGCGTTGGCGCCCCCTCCCCTGTTATGCCCCCGTCATGCCCCATCGCCGGTAGTGGTGCAAATCGGCCACTGCGGGGCGTCCACGAAAATGTATTCGTATGCGCATTCGTTGCGGTTGCGGCGTGAACGGCTGCATCTGACGCAATCGGAAGCCGAGGCTGCCGACATGATTTTCGCCGGCGCCCGTCCGCCCCCGCCACGAGAAGCGGGAACGAGGCATCCGGCTTTCAGGGGAGAGGGGACACATGATCAAGCACAGCATTTTCACGGGCAGCCGCGCCGCCGGCCTGTCCGGCTCCGCCAGCGCCCGCACGCTCGCCCTCGCGCTGCTGATCGCGGCGCCCGGCGCGGCGTTCGCGCAGGAAACGCCGGCCGATGCCGCGACAGCGTCAGCCGCGGCCGAAGAGGCTGCGCGCGATGCCGCCATCGCAGCCGAAAATGCCGCAGCCGCCGCGCAGGATGCCGCACAGGCCGATCAGGACGCCGAAATCGTCGTCACCGGCTTCCGCGCGTCGCTGCAGAACGCGCTCATCGCCAAGAAATCGCGCGATCAGGTGGTCGAGGCTATCTCGGCGGAGGACATCGGCAAGCTGCCCGACGCCTCGATCGCCGAATCGATCGCGCGCCTTCCCGGCCTGACCTCGCAGCGCATCTCCGGCCGCTCGAGCGCGATCTCGATCCGCGGCTTCGCGCCCGACTTCTCGACCACGCTCTTGAACGGCCGAGAACAGACCTCGACCGGCGACAACCGCGCGGTGGAATATGATCAGTACCCTTCGGAAATCGTCAATCAGGTGCTGGTCTACAAGACGCCGATGGCCAGCCTGGTCGGCCAGGGCCTGTCGGGCACGGTCGATCTGCGCACGATCCGTCCGCTCGAATTCGGGCGCCAGCAGCTGTCGGTCGGCGCGCGCGGCACCTGGGCCGATCTCGGCAAGCTGAACAGCGGCTCGAAGGAATATGGCTACCGCGTAAGCGCGACCTATGTCGATCAGTTCGCCGACGACACGCTCGGCGTCGTGCTCGCCGCGAGCTATCTCGACGAACCCTATCAGATCCAGGAATTCAATGCCTGGGGCTATCCCGGGACCGGGCCGAACGGCACGGCGCCACAGGTCATCGGCGGCTCCAAATCCTACGCCACCTCGACCCAGCTCAGCCGGCTCGGCCTTCAGGGCACGCTCGAATGGCAGCCCGCGCCCGAATTCACCACCAGCTTCGACGCGTTCTTCTCGGACTTTACTGACGACCAGATCAAGCGCGGCGTCGAACTGCCGCTCTACTGGGGCACCAACACGCCGCTGAGCAACGCGACCGCGGACGACGGCTTCGTGAGATCGGGCACGTTCAGCAATGTCGAGGGCGTCGTGCGCAACGACGTGTTCGAACGCAAGGCCAAGCTCTACTCGTTCGGCTGGAACGGCAAATATGAGGGCGACGACGGCTGGAACGCGATGGTCGACGTCAGCTATTCGAAGACCGATCGCAACGAACTGGTGTTCGAAAGCAACGCCGGCACGGGGCGCGGCCAGGGCACCGGCGCGCTCGATACGATCAACTTCACCAGCGGGCCAGAGGGCACCGTGTTCGATCCGACGCTCGATTACGGCGATTACGACCTGATCCTGCTCACCAGCCCGCTCGGCTGGGGCGGCAACCAGATCGGCGTCAACGGCGACGCAATCCTCAACGGTCAGGACGGCTATTACAACAACCGCATCATCGAGGACGAGCTCAAGCAATATCGTATCGAGATCGAGCGCGAGCTCGACGGCGGCTTCCTGAGCAGCGTCCAGTTCGGGCTCAACTATACCGATCGCAGCAAGTCGCTGGTCCCCGACGAAGCGTTCGTCGGCCTCGCCGCCAATACCGATGGGACGGTGAGCATTCCGGTCCCCGAGGAGTTCAGGCTCGAACCGACCAACCTCGCCTATCTCGGCCTCGGCCCGGTGATCAGCTACGACCCGCGCGATCTGCTCGCCGCGGGCGTGTATAAGCTGGTGCCCAATCCCTATGGCGACGTCGTCGTGAAGTCCTACAGCGTCAGCGAGAAGCTGATGACCGGGTATCTCCAGGGCAATATCCAGGCGATGCTCGGGGCGAGCGAACTTACCGGCAATTTCGGCGTCCAGGCGATTTTCACCGATCAGAACTCGCGCGGCGCGACCGCCGTGTTTCTGGGCACCAACCCCAACGGCTCGCCCGATATCGGCGCGACCGTGCGGCGCGAAAGCACCGATTATGTTGACGTGCTGCCGAGCGTGAACCTGTCGCTGCGCCTGCCGAATGACTTCGTGATCCGCGCGTCGGCGGCGCGCGAGATCATCCGTCCTCGTCTCGACGACATGAAGGCGTCGTTGAGCTACGGCTATACGATCGTCGATCCCGATGGCCCCACCGGCCCTTCGGGTGTGGTCGCGATCCCCAACGGCAGCTCGGGCAATCCCGATCTGCGTCCGTGGCGCGCCAACGCGGTCGACGTGACTTTCGAGAAATATTTCGGCACGCAGGGCTATCTGGCGGCGCAGTTCTTCTACAAGGACCTGAAGAGCTACATCTACACCGCGGCGCAGGAGTTCGACAGCGCTTCGGTTCCGCTCGCCTCACCCGGCACCGACGTAAACGGCAATCCCGTTCCGATCGCGCCGGTCGGCGACCTCACCATTCCGATCAACGGAACCGGCGGTGAGCTTTACGGCGTGGAGCTGGCCGGCACCCTGCCCTTCTCGACCTTCAGCAGCGCGCTTGACGGCTTCGGCGTGACGGGCGGCGGTTCCTATACCGAAACCAAGATCCAGCCGACGCCCGGTGCTCCCGCAGAGGA
The DNA here is from genome assembly GCF_003515075.1 of Sphingomonas gilva. Lineage (GTDB taxonomy): Bacteria > Pseudomonadota > Alphaproteobacteria > Sphingomonadales > Sphingomonadaceae > Sphingomonas > Sphingomonas gilva. Next base: position 543,871 of record NZ_QWLV01000001.1, on the reverse strand, counting down.
TATTCCAGGCTATTCGAAATGGGTGGTGAACGGCACCGCCTATTTCGAGAAATGGGGTTTCAACGCCCGCGGTTCGGTGCGCTATCGCTCGACCTTCGTTGGAGAGCTTTCGGGCTTCGGCGCTTCGCGCACCCGGCGCCGCGCGCGGGGAGAAATGATCGTCGACGCGCAGGTCGGCTATGATTTCCAGCCGGGCAGCGCGCTCGAAGGCCTGTCGGTCTTCGTCCAGGGCCAGAATCTCACCGACGAGCCCTTCGTCACGGTCGATCCCTCGCACGAGCTCGCGATCATCGACTATCAGCGTTACGGCCGCCGCTTCCTCGCGGGTATCAGCTTCAAGTTCGGCGAGCGCTGAGCCGGATTTCTCCCCTGCCCCCGCCGGCGTCGCTGGCGGGGGACCTCTTTTCGATGCGAAAGGACAGGCGCGTGAGCGAACGCGAAAGCCCGACCATCGTCATCGCCGGCGGCGGGACCGCCGGATGGATGGCGGCGGCGGCCTTCGCGCGCTTTCTTGCGCCCCGCTGGCGCATCCGGCTGGTCGAAAGCGAGGCGATCGGCACCGTCGGCGTCGGCGAGGCGACCATCCCGCCGATCCGCGCCTTCAACGCCGGCCTCGGCATCGATGAGGCCGAATTCGTCCGCGAGACGCAAGGCAGCTTCAAGCTCGGCATCGAATTCGCCGGCTGGAACGGTCCGGACAGCCGCTACATCCACGCCTTCGGCGGCATCGGCCGTCCGCTCGGGCTGATCGGCTTCCTGCCCTATTGGCTGCGCCACCGCGCCGAAGGCGGCACGCGCGGGCTGTGGGATTTCGCCCCCGGCGCGGTCGCCGCCTATCAGAACCGGTTCGGCCATCCGCAGCAGCGTGCTGGCGGCCCGCCGAGCGGCATCGCCTGGGCCTATCATTTCGACGCATCGCTCTACGCCGCCTATCTGCGCCGCTACGCCGAGGCGCGCGGCGTCGAGCGTCATGAGGGCCGCATCCTCGACGTGGCGCGCGATGGCGAAAGCGGCGACATTTCCGCGCTCATCCTCGATGGCGAGCGGATGATCGAAGGCGATCTGTTCGTCGACTGCACCGGCTTCGCCGCATTGCTCGCCGGCAAGGCGCTGGGCACGCCCTATCGCGACTGGACGCACTGGCTGCCCTGCGATCGCGCGCTTGCGGCGCCGTGCGCGCGAACCGATCCGTTGACCCCCTACACCCGCGCCACCGCGCGCGCGGCGGGCTGGCAATGGCGCATCCCGCTGCAGCACCGCACCGGCAACGGCCTCGTCTATTCGAGCGCGCATATCGCCGATGATGCGGCGGCGGATATGCTGCTTGCCAATCTCGACGGCGAGGCGCTCGGCGATCCGCGGCCGCTGCGCTTCACCACCGGCCGGCGCGAGCAGGCGTGGACGCGCAACTGCGTGTCGCTCGGCCTCGCCGGCGGCTTCCTCGAACCGCTCGAATCGACCAGCATCCACCTGGTCCAGATCGGCATCGCGGAGCTGCTCAAGTTCCTGCCCGGCCGCGCGATCGCCGAGGCCGACCGCGCCGCCTATAATCGCCGCATCGCCTTCGAGACCGACCGCATCCGCGATTTCATCGTGTTGCACTATCACGCCAACGGCCGCGAAGGCGATTTCTGGCGCGATTGCCGCGCCATGGCCATCCCCGATACGCTTGCCGAGAAGATCGCGCTGTTCCGCGCCAATGGCCGTATCGTCCGCGTCGATGAGGAGCTGTTCACCGAGGTCGGCTGGATGCAGGTCATGCTCGGCCAGGGCATGGAGCCCTTGGGCTATCACCCGCTCGCCGACGCGCTCACCGCCGACCAGCTCGCCGAGTTCATCGCGCTCGCCGCCGCCGATGCCGGCCGTCAGGCGGCGGCGCTGCCGCTCCACCAGGATTTCATCGCCGCGCGCTGCGCCGCTCCGTCGCCAGAGAGGATTCCCGCCTGATGTCTTTTGCCCGCGCCCTTGCGACGCTGCTGCTCGCCGCCGCCACGCCGGCGCTGGCGCAGGACTTCCGCCAGCGCCTGCCGGAGGATGAGACGATCTATTTCGTCCTGCCCGACCGGTTCGAGAATGGCGATCCCGCCAATGATCGCGGCGGCCTGTCCGGCGGGCCGCTCGAAACGGGCTTCGATCCGACGCACAAGGGCTTCTTCCACGGCGGCGACCTGAAGGGGCTGACCGATCGGCTCGACTACATTCAGGGTCTCGGCGCGACCGCCATCTGGCTGGGGCCGATCTTCAAGAACAAGCCGGTCCAGGGCGGGCCGGGTCAGGAATCGGCGGGCTATCACGGCTATTGGATCACCGATTTCACCACCGTCGATCCGCATTTCGGCACCGAGGCGGAGTTCAGGGCGCTGGTCGATGCGGCGCATGCGCGCGGGATGAAGGTCTATATGGACATCATCACCAACCACACCGCCGACGTCATCCAGTACGGGGACGATTGCGGCTATCAGTCCTGCCCCTATCGCGGCCGCGCCGCCTATCCCTATTCCCGCCGCGGCGGCCTAAACGGCCCCACGATCAACCCCGGCTTCCTCGGCGATCAAATACGCACACGCGCGAACTTCGATAAGTTAACCGATCCCCGCTGGGCCTACACCCCGATCGTCCCGCCCGCCGAACGCGGCGTGAAGGTGCCGGCCTGGCTCAACGACCCGATCCACTATCACAATCGCGGCAACACGACCTTCACCGGCGAAAGCTCGACGATGGGCGATTTCGTCGGGCTGGACGATCTGATGACCGAAAGCCCGCGCGTGATCGAAGGGATGATCGAGATCTACGGCGCGTGGATCGACAAATACGGCGTCGACGGCTTCCGCGTCGACACCGCAAGGCACGTCAATCCCGAATTCTGGCAGGTTTTCGTGCCCGCGATGATCGAACGCGCCAAGGCGCGGGGCATCCCCAATTTCCACATCTTCGGTGAGGTCGCCCGCGGCGGCGTCGAGGCGGGGCCGTTCGCGGTGCATACGCGCGTCGACGGCTTTCCCGCGGTGCTCGACTTCGCCTTTCGCAACGCCGTGAACCAGGTCGCGGGCGGCCCCGACGGGCCGGATGTGCTCGAGCACATGTTCCTGGGCGACGCCCTCTACGAAGGCGGGGCAAAGGCCGCGCGCCAGCTGCCGACCTTCATCAGCAATCACGACGCCGGCCGCTTCGCGCATTATGCGCGCAAGGCCTTGCCGCAGGCGAGCGACGACGAGATCCTCCGGCGCACCGAGCTGGCCCACGCGATGATGCTTCTGCTGCGCGGCGTGCCGACCATCTATTCGGGCGACGAGCAGGGCTTCGCCGGCGACGGTGGGGATCAGGATGCGCGGGAGGACATGTTCGAGAGCGAGGTTGCGCTATACAACGACAACCGCCTGCTCGGCACGACGAGGACCACCGCCGATGCGAATTTCGATCGCGACCATCCGCTCTACCGGGCGATCGCGAAGCTGGCGAAGCTGCGCGCCGATCATGGCGCGCTGCGCCGCGGCCGGCAGCTGATCCGCACCTATGCCGAGGAGCCCGGCATCTTCGCGGTCTCACGGATCGAGGATGCCGGCGGCGAGGTGCTGATCGTCTTCAACACCGCGGGCACGCCGTTCGCCGGACCGGTCGAGATCGATCCCGCCGCGCGGCGGCTCGCCACGCTCCACGGCGCCTGCCCGGCGGCGCCCGCCGCGCCGGGCAGCGCCGTCTTCGAAATCTCCGCCTTCGGCTACGCGGTGTGCGAGGTCCGCAAATGAGCCTGCTGATGCCCGAAGCGCCGGCCGTCGCCGCCACGCGCGAATGGTGGCGCGGCGCCGCGATCTACCAGATCTACCCGCGCAGCTTCGCCGATTCCAACGGCGACGGCATCGGCGATCTGCCCGGCATCACCGCGCATCTCGATCATGTCGCGTCATTGGGCGTCGACGCGATCTGGCTGTCGCCCTTCTTCACCTCGCCGATGAAGGATTTCGGCTACGACGTCGCCGATTATTGCGGCGTCGATCCGATCTTCGGCACGATCGACGATTTCGACGCGCTGGTCGCCCGCGCGCACCAGCTGGGGCTGAAGGTGATCATCGATCAGGTCTATTCGCACAGCTCGGACCAGCACGACTGGTTCAAGGAAAGCCGGTCGAGCCGCGACAATCCGAAGGCCGATTGGTACGTCTGGGCGGACCCCAAGCCCGACGGATCGCCGCCCAACAACTGGCAATCGGTGTTCGGCGGCCCCGCCTGGACCTGGGATGCGCGCCGCTGCCAATATTACATGCACAATTTCCTGTCGGCGCAGCCCCAGCTCCACGTCCACAATGCGGAGGTGCAGCAGGCGCTGCTCGACGCCGCGCGCTTCTGGCTCGATCGCGGGGTCGACGGCTTTCGCGTCGATGCGATCAACTTCGCGATGCACGATCCCGAACTGCGCGACAATCCACCCGCGCCGCCGAGCAACCGGCCACGCACGCGTTCGTTCGACTTCCAGTTGCGCGTGCACAATCAGAGCCATGCCGACATCCCGCTGTTCCTCGAACGGCTGCGCGCGCTGCTCGACCGATATGGCGCCACCTTCACCGTCGCCGAGGTCGGCGGTGACGACGCCGAGCGCGAGATGAAGACCTTCACCGAGGGCAATGCCCGCCTCAACAGCGCCTATGGCTTCAACTTCCTCTACGCCGACCGGCTGACCGCCGCGCTGGTGCGCGAGACGGTCGAGCGCTGGCCCGAGGAGCACGGCACCGGCTGGCCGAGCTGGGCGTTCGAGAACCACGACGCGCCGCGGGCCATCTCGCGCTGGACCACGCCCGAGCATGCCGACGCCTTTGCGCGGATGAAGATGCTGCTGCTGGTCGCGCTCAGGGGAAACATCTTCCTCTATTATGGCGAGGAGCTCGGGCTGACCCAGGTCGACATCCCCTTCGACCGGCTGGTCGATCCCGAGGCGATCACCAACTGGCCGCTGACGATGAGCCGCGACGGCGCGCGCACGCCGATGCCGTGGCGATCCGATGCGCCCGCGCTGGGGTTTTCGAACGCCGAGCCCTGGCTGCCCGTCGGCCCTGACCATGCCGGCATCGCGGTCGACGTACAGGATGCCGACCCTGATTCGCTGCTCGCGCTGACCCGCCGCCTGCTCGCCCTGCGCAACGCTCATCCGGCGTTGCGCGTCGGCGCGATGCGCGTGCTGGCGGCCGAGGGCGATCTGCTGGCGTTCGAGCGGCGCGTGGATGAGGAGCGCCTGCTCTGCCTGTTCAACCTGGGCGCGGGCCGGTGCGAATGGACGCCGCCCGAGCCCGATCGCTGGCAGGTCATCGCGGAAACCGGTGCGATCGACGGCTGGCGGCTCGGGCCGCACGCCGGGATGATCGTCAAAGGCTAAGGAGACGTCATGAAATTGCTGGCCCCACTCGCGCTGTCGCTGGCCGCGCCGCTCCTCCTCGCGCCGGCGCTCGGGCAATCGGCGGATCAACCGGTCGTCGCCAGCGCCTCCTCGCCCGACGGCCGCATCACGGTCAGCGTCACGGTCGATAACGAAGGCCGCCCGAGCTATGCCGTCGCGCGCGGCGGCAAGCCCGTCATCACCGACAGCCGCCTGGGCTTCCTGTTCACCGACGCGCCCAAGATGGAGCGCAACCTGGCGATCGTCGATACCGATACGGCCGAAAGCGATACGACGTGGAACCAGCCCTATGGCGAATGGCGCACCATTCGCGACAATCATAAGGAGATGACCGTCCGCTTCCGCGAGAAGACGGACCTCAAGCGCGAGATGCTGGTCACCTTCCGCATCTTCGATGACGGCGTCGGCTTCCGCTACACATTCCCCAAGCAGCCCAACCTCACCACCGCCAACATCGCCGAGGAGCTGACCCAGTTCGCCTTCGCCGAACCGGCGACCGCCTGGTGGAACACCGCGTTCGAGTGGAACCGCGAGGAATATCTGTTCCAGGAGACCCCGCTTTCCGAGGTCGGCACCGCCCAGACGCCGATCACGATGAAGCTGGCGAGCGGCACGCACGTCGCGCTGCACGAGGCGGCGCTGGTCGACTATTCGGCGATGAACGTCGCCAAGGTCCAGGGCAACACGCTGAAAGCGGTGCTCACGCCCGGCGCGGGCCGGCCGAAGGTGACGCGCGACCTGCCGTTCAGCACGCCGTGGCGCACGCTGATCATAAGCGACGACGCGCCGGGGCTCTATATGAGCCACATCATGCTCAACCTGAACGAGCCCAACAAGCTGGGCGACGTCAGCTGGGTCAAGCCCGGCAAGTTCGTCGGCGTGTGGTGGAACATGATCAAGGGCGAATGGAGCTGGGCGCGCGGGCCGAAGCACGGCGCGACGACCGGGAATGTCCGCCGCTACATCGACTTCGCCGCGGCCAACGGCATCCCGCATGTGCTGGTCGAAGGCTGGAATATCGGCTGGGACGGCAACTGGTTCGGCAACGGCAACGCGATGGACTTCGCCCGGCCGACCGAGGATTTCGATGCCTCCGGCCTCGCCGCCTATGCCAGGTCCAAGGGCGTCAGCCTGGTCGGCCATCACGAGACCGGCGGCTCCGCCAGCCATTACGAGAGCCAGTTCGACCGCGCCTTCGCCTTCAGCCGCGACCATGGCCAGAAGATCATCAAGACCGGCTATGTCACCGACGCCGGGCAGATCGAGCGCGTCGACCCCGACGGCACGCGCCTGCGCGAATGGCATGAGGGCCAGTGGATGTCCAACCACCACCTCCGCGTCATCAAGGCGGCGGCGAAGTACAAGCTGTCGATCGACACGCACGAGCCGATCAAGGACACCGGCCTCAGGCGCACCTATCCCAACTGGATGAGCCGAGAGGGCGCGCGGGGCATGGAATACAACGCCTGGCCCGGCGGCAACCCGCCCGAGCATGTCGCCAACCTCGTGTTCACCCGGATGCTCTCCGGCCCGATGGACTACACCCCCGGCGTGCTGAGCCTGACCGGTTCCGAAGGACGCCCGATCAATTCGACCATCGCCAAGCAGCTCGCGCTCTACGTCGTGCTCTATTCGCCGGTGCAGATGGCGGCCGACACGCCGGAGAACTACGCCAGATATCCCGGCCCGTTCAAATTCATCCGCGACGTGCCCGCCGACTGGGCCGACACCCGCGTGCTGAACGGCGAGGTCGGCGATTACGCCACCATAGTCCGCAAGGATCGCCACAGCGAGGACTGGTATCTGGGCAGCGTCGGCGACGAGATAGCGCGGACGACCACGGTGAAGCTCGACTTCCTGTCGCCCGGCAAGACCTACACAGCCGAGATCTACCGCGACGGGCCCGACGCCGACTATCGCACCGACAAGCGCCATTCGATCGTCATCGAGAAGCGCCAGGTCAGGAAAGGCGACAGCATGACGCTCGCGCTCGCCCCCGGCGGCGGCCAGGCGGTGCGCTTCGTCGCGAGCGGCAAGTGAAGCCGGCGACGATCGACCGGCGGACGCTGATCGCGGGCCTCGCCGGCGGCGCGCTCGTCGGCTGCGCGCCGCGCATTTCCGGCCTCGCGGCTCCCGTCAGCGGCGATGGCCGCCTGATCGAGACCGCCGCATTTCCCTCGCGCCACATCGGCGCGCAGCGGATCACCATCTGGCTGCCGCCGGGCTATGACGCGGGCAGGGGCCGGTACGGCGTCCTCTACATGCATGACGGCCAGAACCTGTTCGATCCCACCCGGTCCGGCTTCGGCAAGGTCTGGGCGGTGGACAAGGCCGTCACGCGGCTGACCGCGAAGCGCGCGATCGACCCAGTCATCATCGTCGGCGTGTGGAACACCGGCAAGGACCGATATCGCACCTATTTCCCGCAGGCGCTCTATGAGGACGCCCCGCCGCCGCTGCGCGCCGAATTCGACCGGCTGGCCGGCGGCCCGGTCATTTCCGACGCCTATCTGCGCTTCCTCGTCGAGGAACTGAAGCCGGCGATCGACCGCGATTATCGCACCCGGCCGGATCCGCGCCGCACCAGCATCATGGGATCGAGCATGGGCGGGCTGATCTCGCTCTACGCCATCGCGCGCCACCCGAACGTGTTCGGCAATGCCGGCTGCGTATCGACCCATTGGCCGCTCGGCGACCCGGCGAAGGTCGGGCCGCTCGACGCGGAGGTCGCCGCGCTGTGGCGGCGCTTCGTCGCGCGCGAGCTGGCGGAGCCGCGGGGCCGCCGCATCTGGTTCGATCATGGCGACCAGACCCTCGACGCCGCCTACGGGCCGTACCAGAAGCGCATAGACGCCCAACTCGCTGAACTCGGCTGGCGCGAAGGCCGCGATATGAAGACGAAAGTCTATCCCGGCACCGCGCATGAAGAGAATAGCTGGGCGGCGCGGATGGACGAGGTGCTGACCTGGCTGCTGGCCAAAGGCGACTAGGCCGGATCGACATTGCCGCCTCACAGGATTTGGGTTCACGCGAAGGCGCGAAGAAAGAAGAAGGGGTTCGCGCAGAGACGCGGAGGCGCAGAGAGGTGGTTCTGCCGCGTCAGCGGCTCTCATCTTTCCGCAAGGTTCCGCTTGCCGCACGTAGCGAAGTGAGATGCGCTTCGCGCTGGGTTCGGCATCTCTGCGTCTCCGCGTCTCTGCGCGAACCAACCTTCTTACTTCTTCTTCGCGCCTCCGCGCCATCGCGTGAACTAATCTTCTTCTTCGCGCCTTCGCTTGAACCAATCTTCCGAATGTCGATCCGTTCTAGCCCGCCATCTTCTCCAACAGCGTCCATTCGGCGTCGCTGACCGGCGATACCGACAGCCGCGACTGGCGCACCAGCGCCATTTCGGCCAGCTTGGGCTCGGCCTTGATCGCGGCGAGCGTCACCGGCTGCTTGAGTGCGCCGGCCGGCTTCACCGCCACCGACACCCAGTTGCCCTCATCGCCGTCCTTTTGCGCGGCCCGCGTGATCCTCACCCGCCCCACCGCCGCGCGCTCGGCGCCGCTGTGATAGAAATAGCCGGTATCGCCCACCTTCATCGCGCGCAGATGCGCCGCGGCGGCATGGTTGCGCACGCCGGTCCACTCGGTCTCGCCTTCCTTGACGAGATCGTCCCACGAATAGCTTTCGGGTTCGGATTTGAGGATCCAGTGCGCCATGCCGTCAGCCATAGCGAAATCGCCGCGCCAACGAAATGGGGGCCGGTCCTGAGACCGGCCCCCACTCGCGCCGAGCATCGACGCTTTCCCGCCTTGAAGACCGAAGTCCTCGCTGGTCAGGTCCATCGCCGCGCTCCAGCGGCGTGCATGCCCATCTGCGTCCCGAAGGGCGGAGACCGGCGATGCGTGCCTCGTCCGGCAGGATCGACGAGCGATCCTGCCGAAGTCGGCGCAGACGTCCGGTTCATGCCGAAGCATGATCCATTCGTGCTGCTGGCGCCTTTCGCGCCGCAAGCGGCATCGTCCGGCGCCTGGATCGCTCTCGATCCGCCCACCGATCGGGTCCGGCTCGCGCCATCTCCTCATCGGTTGCAGGATCGTCGTCGATCCGACCTTTTCAACCTGCCGGTTTCATCGCAAGCGATGCACCAGGCGGGCCGATCCGGCCATCAACCTTTTGATTTGGAACCCGTTTTACGGGGCTCCTATCGTCCGGCCGATGTCGTCATGCTGTCATCAATGCCGAGTCGCACCAAGCGCGAAATGCACCTTCGCGCCTGTGGATAATGTGGATATCGTGGACAGCTCCGCGATGGGGTCGTGTCGTTCATGCAACGAATCGTCGGCCCGCGGGTTCAGCCTTCATCACCGGTGAGGAAGGATGTTTTCCATGCGTATTCCCGTATCCGTGCTGGCGCTTGCCGCCGCAATTCCCCTGAGCGCGTGCGCCAGCATGTATGGCGATGACGGCTACGGCTATGGCGGCGACGGCTATTTCGGCCAGGAAGGCTATGCCGAGCGCACCTATCGCCAAGGCGACTATCGCGCACGTCCGCTGCGCGACGACGACATGATCTATCGCGGCCGCGACGGTCGTTATTATTGCCGCCGCGACGACGGATCGACCGGCCTGGTGGTCGGCGGAATCGCCGGCGGCGTCCTGGGCAACATCATCGCCCCGGGCGGATCCAAGCTGCTCGGCACGATCCTCGGCGCGGGCGCGGGCGCGCTTGCCGGCCGCGAGATCGACCGCAACGACGCGCGCTGCCAGTAAAAAAGGGCCGCCGATCCGCCGGTTCGCTTTCATGAACGGCCTGTAGTTCTGGGTTCATGCAACCGCAGCTACTGCCCGTCGTTGAGTGGGACGGTTGATATAGATCAAAGCAAGGGAGTTTGTGTCATGCGTAGTTTGATGCTGGCGATCGGCGCCGCTTCGCTGGTGGTTCCGGCTTCGATGGTCCTTCCGGCCAGCGAGGCCCAGGCCGTCCAGAAGAAGCGCTACAAGTACAAGGAGTGGCGCGGCCGTGACGGGCGGATGTATTGCCGCAAGTCGGACGGCACCACCGGCCTGATCGTCGGCGGTGTGGCCGGCGCGCTGATCGGCCGCACGATCGACACGCGTGGCGACCGCACGCTCGGCACGCTGGGCGGCGCCGCCGCCGGCGCGCTGCTGGGCCGCGAGGTCGACCGCGAGGTCAGCAAGCCCAAGCGCTGCCGCTAAGAACTGTCTTCAGTATCGCGTAAGGAAGCGGGCGGGTGATCCACGGATCGCCCGCCCGCTTTCGTTTCATCCCGCCAAAGGAGACCCGCAATGACCACCCGCACCGCAACCGCGCGCTACGAAGGCCTGGGCAAGGACGGCAAGGGCCGGATCTCGACCCAGTCGGGCGTGCTCACCGATCAGCCCTACGGCTTCAACACCCGTTTCGAGGACGAACCCGGCACCAATCCCGAGGAACTGGTCGCCGCCGCGCATGCCGGCTGCTTCACCATGGCGCTGAGCTTCGCGCTCGCCCGCGCGGGCTATGGCGAGGGCACGCTCACGACCCGCGCCGCGGTGACGCTGGAGAAGGACGGCGACGGCTTCACCATCACCCGGTCCGATCTGTCGCTGACCGCGACGGTGCCCGGCATCGGGGCCGAGGATTTCGCCAGGATCGCGCAGGACGCCAAGGCCAATTGCCCCGTCTCCAAGCTGCTCAAGGCAGAGATCACGCTCGAGCACCGGCTCGATTGATGGCGGCGGCGTGAACGGAAGGTAGTTTTCGGTTCACGCAACCCCGCTTTGCGCCCGTTCGTTTTGAAGGGAGAGTAAGCAAGGAGTGTGTGTGATGCGTAAGATGCTGCTTGGGTCGATGCTCGCCGCGGTGACGGTTACCGCCGTCCCGGCCGTGGCGCAGGATCGGGAATATCGCCGCGATGTGCGCGAGGCGCAGCGCGAACGTCGCGAGGACTTGCGCGACGCGGACAACCGCCGCGACGTCCGCCAGGCCGACCGCGAATATCGCCGGAACGTCCGCGACGCCCGCCGCGACCAGCGCGAGCGGATCCGCGATTGGCGCCAGGCGCGCCGGTACGACTGGAACCGGCTGGAGCCCGGCTACAACCGCTATTATCCGGAGCGCTACTATCGCGACGGCCGCTATTATCGCCCGGTCCGCGTCACGCGCGGCACGCGCATCTATCGCGGCTATGACAACCGCTATTATTGCCGCCGTTCGGACGGGACCACCGGTCTCATCATCGGCGCGATCGGCGGCGGCGTGCTGGGCAATCTGATCGCACAGGGCGATTCGAACCTGATCGGCACGATCATCGGCGGCGGCGCGGGCGCGCTGCTGGGCCGCGAGATCGATCGCGGCAACGTCAGCTGCCGCTGATACCCAGGTGGGCAACAGGGAATGGGAAGGCCCGGCGGGACACCGCCGGGCCTTTTCGCGTCAGGCCGGGCGCGCCGCCTGCACCCGGCGATGCTCGCTGAGGCTGCTCAGGGCATAGACCACGCACGCGGTCCAGATCAGCGCGAAACAGGCGAGCTGGGCCGGCTCCAGCGCTTCGCCGAACACCGTGATCGCCAGCACGAACTGGATCGAGGGCGCGAGATATTGCAGCAGGCCGAGCGTCGAATAGCGGATCCGCCGCGCCGCCGCGGCGAACAGCAGCAGCGGCGTGGCGGTCACCGCGCCGGCGAGGACGAGCAGCAGGCTGATCCCCACGCCGCCGCCGAATGCGATCCCACCCGTCGCCGACAGCCACGCCAGATAGGCGAGGCCGAAGGGCGCGAGCAAGGCGGTCTCGATCGTCAGCCCCTCGAGCGATTCGACCGCCGCCATCTTGCGCACCAGCCCGTAGAGGCCGAACGACAGCGCCAGCGCCAGGCTGATCCACAGTCCATCGCTCGCCTCGACCGCGAGTACCGCGACGCCCAGCGCGGCGAGCCCCACCGCCACCGCCTGGCCGCGCGTCAGCCGCTCCTTGAGCACGATCGTGCCCAGCGCGACGTTGATCAGCGGGTTGAGGAAATAGCCGAGGCTCGCCGCGAGGACGTGGCCGTTGAACACCGCCCAGACATAGACCAGCCAGTTGGCCGCGATCAGCGCCGAGCTCGCGCCGAGCTGCGCCAGCAACCGGCGGTCGGCAAGCGCGCGCCTGAGCGCGCCACAGCGCCCGATCAGCGCGGCGATGGGCAGCAGCAGCGCCAGCGACCACAGCACGCGCTGCGCGACGATCTCGACCGGATCGACGCCTTTCAGCAGCAGGAAATAAAGCGGGAGGAAGCCCCACAGCAGATAGGCGGCCAGGCCGTATCCCAGCCCGACCCGCGTCCGTCCCGTCGCCGGATCGTCCCTGCTCAGATGAACCCGCCGCCCAGCATCAGGCGGACGACGCCGACGACGATCACGATGAGGTTGAGGTTACGCCCGGAGTTCTTCGAAGAAAGGATGCCGAGCAGCAGCCCCACCAGCGCGATCGGGATGATCAGCCAGTACGCCCATCCCAGAAAGGGAAAGAAGGCGAAGATCGCGAGAAAGAACGCGACCACACCGACGGCGAGCGAGGCAAGGTTCAGCATGAGCCGCAGATGGGCGCGCACTTGGCTTCGCACAAGGGCTGGCGAGCAGAAGAAGAAGAAGAGTGGTTCACGCGAAGGTGCGAAGGCGCGGAGAATCCTCTCGTGGCGACCGTCCCGCGTCAGCGAGACCTTCATACCCATCGCAGCCGCATAGGATGGAAGCCGCTGCGCGGCGGAGCCTCTCCGCCCGCACAACTCCTCCGCGCCTTCGCGCCTCCGCGTGACCCCTTCTCTTTCTTCCTCGCGGCTGCGCGCCCTCACCGCACCGGAATCAGCACCTCGTTGCGGCGGAGGAAGGGTGGGATGTAGGGCGAGTTGTAGAAGGCGTATTCGGGCGCGCCCGCCGCCTCGAACCCGCTCGCCGCCATCCAGTCGCGCAGGCGGCGTTCCTGGCGCTCCAGATTGGCGTCCTCCGACCCGCCCGAAAAGCGCACCGCGGCCATTTCGCGCGCCGGGATTTCGGTGATGACGATGCTGGCGGGCGCCACCGGCAGCGAAGCGCGGTCGTATTTGGCCGGCATCACGAAGCGCGTGCGCCAGCCGCCCTCGGCCTCCTCGGACAGCACCGGCGCGGTCATCGCGACACGCTCGCCGGCGCCTTCGCGGTCGGACAGCACCGGCGCCGTCATCGAAATCTTCTCGCCGCCGCGCGATTTGGCGAAGATATAGTCGGCCAGCCGTTCGAAGCCCGCCTCCAGCGCCGCCCTGCGCTCGCCCTCGACCACCGTCTCGGCGACCAGCAGCGCGGGGTAGGCGCGCAATTCGAACACGCCTTCGCGCTCCAGCGTGCGGTGGCGCGGCTTCTCGCTCAGCTTCTCGAACAGATACCAGCCGCCCGCCGCCAGCGCGGCCACGCCCGCGACTCCGGCCGCCGCCGTGCCGATGGTCTTCGCGTCGGCCTTCATATAAGTCTCCAATCCGCCTATGGCCTCTCAATCGCGCGGAGGCCCTTCGGTTCCGCCCCATGCCACCGGGAGTGCGTCATGATCAACGGTCCCGTCCTCGTCACCGAACGCCTGATCCTGCGCCCGCCCGGCCCGGAGGATCTCGACGGCTGGGCGATCATGTCGGCGGAGGAGGAGACGATGCGCTATATCGGCGGCACGCAGGGCCGCGCCGGCGCGTGGCGCTCGCTGTGCGCCATGGCGGGCGCCTGGCACATCCGCGGCTATGCGATGTTCTCGATGATCGAGCGCGCGACCGGCGAATGGGTCGGCCGGCTCGGCCCCTGGCAGCCGGAGGGTTGGCCGGGGACCGAGGTCGGCTGGGGCGTCCGGGCGAAGTTCGCGGGCAAGGGCTATGCCTATGAAGGCGCGGCCGCGACGATGGACTTCGCCGTCGACCGTCTCGGCTTCGAGACGATCATCCACACCATAGAGGCGGCGAATGTCCGCTCGGTCGCACTCGCCAGACGGCTGGGCTCGACCAATCTCGGCCCGACCAGGCTGCCCGAGCCCTATGCCGATCTGGTGATCGACGCCTGGGGCCAGACCGCCGACCAGTGGCGTGCGCGGCGTCGCGCCTGACGCCGATCCGTCCCGCATCGGGACGGAAACGCGGCGAATCCCCGCCCATTAACCCCGATTCGGCATGGGTTTCTTAACCGGGCTGCGGCACAAAAGCGCCGTAATCCCGGGAGATTCGAAGATGCGCCGCACCAAATTGCTGATCGCCGCGACGATCGCGCTCTCCATCGCCGCCTGCAAGAACGAGCGGTCCGATCAGGCGAGCCTCGACGTGCTCGACAATGAGCTGGTCGGCAATGCGAGCGATCCGGCGCTGACCGCGGCGCTCGAAGACCAGATCATGGTCGATCCCAACCTGGCGGCGAAGAACGGCCGCGGCACGCGCCGCACCCCCGGCGCGCTGTCGCAGCCGATCCCGCCCGAACGTCGCGCGGACGCCGCCAAGGCCGAATACGCCATGGCCAACGGCAAGCTGCTGCGCGCGCCTGCCGCGGGCAAGTTCACGCCCGCGGGCGGCGAAGCGGTCACGCTCGGCCAGCTCGCATCTTCGCAAAAGGCGGGCGCGGCGGGCGGCAACCCGTGCGCCGACAAGCTCGACTATTCCGCCCGCTGGGCCGCGCGGCTCGCGCCCGAGATGACCGTCTATCCCGGCGCCCGCGTGGTCGAGGCGGCGGGCGGCAACGAAGCGCCATGCAAGATGCGCGTGGTCACCTTCCGCGCCGATGCGAACATGCAGGCGGTGCTCGACTATTACTACACCAAAGCCGTCCGCGCCGGCTATTCGGCCGAGCACTTGGAAGACGGCAAGGAGCATATGCTGGGCGGCGCCCGCCGCGACGACGCCTATATGCTGTTCCTGCGCAACCTGCCCGGCGGCGGGACAGAGGTGGATTTGATTTCGAACGTGGCGGCGTAAACGATCGTCGCTCCTGCGAAGGCAGGGGCCTCAGTCGGCACACGCGACGGCCGGTGTGCCACAAACCCAGCGGCCAGCGTCGGGTCGGATTGCCTCCCAGGCAATCCTTGTGCACGCGGGGCGTGCACAACCCGACGCTCCTTCGCAGGGGCGACGGCTACTAGTTGGCGCTGCACCCGCCTTAGGCTAAGCGCGCACCAATGTCCCAACTCCTCCTCGTCATGACCGGCGGCGCGATCGGTGCCGGCTTGCGCTTCCTCGCGGGCGAAGCCGCGCTGCGCGCGCTCGGCCCCGGCTATCCCTGGGGCACCTTGTTCGTGAACCTCCTGGGCGGCCTCCTCATGGGCTTGCTCGCCGGCAGCCTGACGCGGATGAGCACGCCAGAGGGTTGGCGGCTGTTCCTCGGCGTCGGCATCCTCGGCGGCTTCACCACCTTCTCCGCCTTCAGCCTGGAGGCGGCGTTGATGATCGAGCGCGGGCAGATCGGCGTCGCGCTCGGCTATGCGCTCGTCTCGGTGGTCGGATCGGTGCTCGCGCTGTTCGCCGGGCTCGCCATTGCGCGGGTGGCGGCATGAGCGAGGTGCGCAGCTTCACCGTCGCGCCGGACGACGACGGCATCCGGCTCGATCGCTGGTTCAAGCGGCACCTGCCGGACATCTCGTTCAACACCGTCTCGCGCTGGGCGCGCACCGGGCAGCTGCGCGTCGACGGCGCGCGCGCCACGCCGGGCGACCGCATCGCCGCCGGCCAGACGCTGCGCGTGCCGCCCGACGAGCCCGCCAAGGCCGCCACCGCGCGGCCCAAGCGCGAACGCCCGCCGCTCAGCGAAGACCAGATCGCCTTCATGCGCGAGATGGTGATCCATCAGGACGCGCAGGCGATCGTGCTCAACAAGCCCCCCGGCCTCGCCACGCAGGGCGGCACCAAGACCACCGAGCATGTCGACGGGCTGCTCGACGCGCTCGCCTATGACAGCGAAAGCCGGCCCAAGCTGGTCCACCGGCTCGACAAGGACACGTCGGGCGCATTGCTGATCGCGCGCACCAGCCGCGCCGCGGCCTATTTCGGCAAGAGCTTCTCCAGCCGCACCGCGCGCAAGGTCTATTGGGCGCTGATCGCGGGCGTCCCCTCGATCGACGACGGCATGATCGAGCTGCCGCTCGCCAAGCAGCCGGGCACCGGCGGCGAGAAGATGCAGGTCGATGAAAAGGAGGGCGCTCCGGCGCGTACCCGCTACCGCGTGATCGAGCGCGCCGGCAACAAGGCCGCCTGGGTCGAGCTGCAGCCCTTCACCGGCCGCACCCACCAATTGCGCGTGCATATGGCGGCGATCGGCCATCCGATCGTCGGCGACGGCAAATATGGCGGGCAGGACGCGTTCCTGACCGGCACGATCAGCCGCAAGATGCACCTCCATGCGCGCCGCCTGCGCATCGATCACCCCGATGGCGGCCGCATCGACGTGACCGCCGAACTGCCGCCGCACTTCAACGAAAGCCTCGACCAGCTCGGCTTCGACATCGTCGCCGGCGACCTCGCCCTGCCCGAGGACGCCCCGCCGCCCTCGCGCGCGGAACAGAA
Organism: Sphingomonas gilva; assembly: GCF_003515075.1. Classification (GTDB taxonomy): domain Bacteria; phylum Pseudomonadota; class Alphaproteobacteria; order Sphingomonadales; family Sphingomonadaceae; genus Sphingomonas; species Sphingomonas gilva. Next base: position 526,965 of record NZ_QWLV01000001.1, on the reverse strand, counting down.
GCAGAAGGCAAAAGCGCACGCCAAGACCGTCCGCAAGGAACGCAAGGGCGAACGCCGGCGGCGGGGGGGCGGGTGAACCGCCTCGCCATCTTCGATTGCGACGGAACGCTGGTCGATTCGCAGCACAATATCTGCGCGGCGATGGGTGCCTGCTTCGATGAAGCGGGGCTTGCGGCGCCTGGGCGACGTCAGGTCCTCGACCTGATCGGGCTGTCGCTGGTTGATATCATGCGAACCCTGTTGCCCGACGCCGACGACGCGATGCATGAGCGGATGGCCGCCAGCTACCGCCTGACGTTTCAAGGAATGCGCGGCCGTGGCGGGCTTGCCGATGAGCCGCTGTACGAAGGAATATTGGAGGCGATCGCCGCGCTGGAGGATGCCGGCTGGCTGCTCGGCGTCGCCACCGGCAAATCGGATCGCGGGCTGGGGCTGATCCTGGCGCATCACGGCCTTGCCGGCCGCTTCGTCACGTTGCAGACCGCCGACCGCCATCCGTCCAAGCCGCATCCCGCGATGATCGCGGCTGCCATGGCGGAGGCGGGCGCCTCGCCCGAGACGACGGTGATGATCGGCGACACCAGCTACGATATGGCGATGGCGGTGGCGGCGGGCGCGCACCCGCTCGGTGTCGCCTGGGGCTATCATCCGCCCGAGCTGCTGCATGATGGCGGCGCGGCGCAGGTGCTGGCCCATCCCAGGGAGATCGCCGCCGCGATGGAGCAACGCCTGTGACCGACCCCGCCCGCAACCGCTTCTTCCTGATGGGCGTCAGCCGCGTGCTCGGCGTGGCGCTGGCGATGGCCGGGCTGGTGTGGAGCCAGCGCGCGGACAGCACGGTCGAGATCGTCGCGGCGGTCGCGCTGATCATCCTCGCGCTCGCGATCATCGCCTTCCTGCCCCGCTCGCTCGCCCGCCGCTGGCGCACCCCGCCCGAATGAAGCGCTTCTGGAAGGAGGTGAGCGTCGTGGCCGAGGATGGCGGCCACGGCATCCGGCTCGACGGGCGCGCCGTACGCACGCCCGGCCGGCTGCCGCTCGTCATACCCTCGCAAATGCTCGCCGAAGCGATCGCCGAGGAGTGGCGCGCGGTCGAAGGAGAAATCGCGCCCGCGACGATGCGCCTGACCGGCCTCGCCAACGCCGCGATCGAGCGCATCGCGCCCGATCCCGGCCCTCATGTCGCCGGCATCGCGGCGTACGGCGAGAGCGACCTGACCTGCTACCGCGCCGAAAGCCCCGAGCCGCTGATCGCCCGCGAGGCGGCGGCGTGGGACCCGCTGCTCGCCTGGGCGAGCGCGCGCTACGATGTGCATTTCGAGATCGCGAGCGGGGTGATCCACCGGCCCCAGCCCGCCGCCACCTTGGCGCGGCTGGCCGAGGCGGTCGCCGCCCGCGACGCCTTCGCGCTCGCCGCGCTCGCCGCGATCGTGCCGATCACCGGCACGCTGGTCGGCGCGCTGGCGCTGGCCGAGGGCGCGATCGACGCCGACACGCTATGGGCGGCGGCGACGGTCGACGAAGCCTGGCAGGCCGAGCAATGGGGCGAGGACGCCGAAGCCGCCCGCGCGCTGGCGGCAAGGCGCGCGGACTACGATGCGGCCGCGCGATTTCTGGGGTTGGCATAGCCGTCGCCCCTGCGCAGGCAGGGGCCTCTGGGTTTGTGGCACATCCGGCATCGCGTTTGTCGCCTGAGGCCCCTGCCTGCGCAGGGGCGACGCGCTTTCACCCCCCCTTCACCATCCCCCGGACGAAGCCGATCAGCCCGGTCCACCGGCTCCGCCGCAGCCGTTCGGAGGCCAGGATGGTGTGGACCTTGCCGAAGCAGCGTTCGACGTCGTCGTTGACCAGCACATAGTCATAGCCGTCCCAATGGCCGATCTCGGTCGCGGCGCGGTCCATGCGGGCGACGATGACGTCCTCGGGATCGGTCGCGCGCGCGCGCAGGCGGCGTTCGAGCTCGGTCAGCGAGGGCGGCAGGATGAACACGCGGACGACGTCGCCGCCCGCCTGCTGGAACAGCTGCTGCGCGCCCTGCCAGTCGATGTCGAACAGCACGTCGCGCCCTTCGGCCAGCGCCTGATCGACCGGCGCGCGCGGGGTGCCGTAGCGATGACCGAAGACATGCGCCCATTCGAGGAATTCCTCGTTCGCCACCATCTCGCGGAACTGGTCGAGGCTGACGAAATGATAGTCCACGCCGTCGACCTCGCCGGGCCTGATCGGCCGCGTCGTCGCGGAGATCGACATGGTGATGCCCTGGTCCGCCGCGAGTATCCGCCGCGCGATAGTCGATTTACCCGCGCCCGATGGCGAGGAGAGCACGAAGAGCACGCCGCGGCGGCTCTGCTTCAGGGGATTCGTCGTCGGTTCGGCCATGCGCGCTAGTGGCGCAGCGATGGCCGGGGCGTCAAGGTTGCGGGCCAGGCGGACGCGGCGGGATCGGCGGCAGCTGTTCGTGCCGGGCGCGCCGCGCCTTGATCCGCTTGCCGATCAGGCTGGCGGCGACCGCGGCGCCGCCGATCGCCAGCGCGCCGGGGATGCTGCGCGTCGCCACCCGCGCGGCGGCCGCGCCCAGCGCCGCCCCCGCGATCCCGCCGCGCCCGTCGCGCTGCTTGTCGATCCTGCTGCCGATGAACGCGCCGATCAGGCTCCTGAGCATGTCCGTAAATCCCTGTTGTCCTGATATAAGCGGGTGGCCGGCGGTTCAGTTCCCAACCATCGTCTCGGGCCGCACCAGCCGGTCGAAGGTCGCCGCGTCGACCAGCCCCAGCGCCAGCCCCGCCTCCCTGAGCGTCAGCCCCTCGGCATGCGCGTGCTTGGCGATCTTCGCGGCATTGTCATAGCCGATCTCGGGCGCAAGCGCGGTGACCAGCATCAGCGACCGGTCGACCAGCTCGGCGATCCGCGAGCGATTGGGCTCCAGCCCCTCGACGCAGCGTTCGGCGAAGCTCTCCATGCCGGTCGCGAGCAGGTCGATCGAGCGCAGGATATTGGCCCCGATCATCGGCTTGAACACGTTGAGCTCCAGATGGCCCTGCAACCCGCCGACGGTGATCGCGGCATGATTGCCGATCACCTGCGCCGCGACCATCGTCAGCATCTCGCACTGGGTGGGGTTGACCTTGCCGGGCATGATCGAGCTGCCCGGCTCGTTCGCCGGCAGATCGAGCTCGCCCAGCCCGGAGCGCGGGCCGGAGCCCAGCAGCCGGATATCGTTGGCGATCTTGGTGAGCGAAACCGCCAGCGTGTTGAGCGCGCCGGACAGCTCGACCAGCGTGTCGTTCGACGCCAGCGCCTCGAACTTCGAACCCGCCGTCAGGAAGGGCAATCCGGTGAGCGCCGCGATCTCGGCCGCCACCGCGACATCGAACCCGGCAGGAGCGTTCAGGCCCGTGCCCACCGCCGTCCCGCCCTGCGCCAGCCGCGCCAGCCTGGGCAAGACCCCTTCGATCCGCGCCAGTCCCTGGTCGCACTGCTCGGCATAGCCCGAGAATTCCTGGCCGAGCGTCAGCGGCGTCGCGTCCTGCAGATGGGTGCGGCCGATCTTGACGATGTCCTCCCACATCGAGGCCCGCGCATCGAGCAGCATCCGCAACCGCTTCAGCGCCGGAACCAGCCGATCGGCGACCCGCAGATAGGCCGCGACATGCAACGCGGTCGGGAAGCTGTCGTTGGACGACTGGCTCATGTTCACATCGTCATTGGGGTGCACCGGCGCCTTGCCGCCGCGCGCGCCGGTCAGCATCTCGTTCGCCCGGCCGGCGATCACCTCGTTGACGTTCATGTTGGATTGGGTGCCGCTGCCCGTCTGCCAGATCACCAGCGGGAACTGGTCGTCGAGCTTGCCCGCCGCGACTTCCGCCGCCGCCGCCTCGATCGCATCGGCCTTGTCCGCCGCCAGGCCGTGGCCGCGGTTCACGCGCGCGGCCGCCTGCTTCACCAGCGCGAGGGCATGGACGATGCCGATCGGCATCCGTTCGCGCTCTCCGAACGGAAAATTCGCGATCGACCGCTGCGTCTGCGCGCCCCAATAGGCGTCCGCCGGAACCTCGATCGGTCCGATCGAATCAGTTTCGGTGCGGGTTTCACTCATCCCAAACTCCGTTCGCTTCGAGCGAAGTCGAGAAGCCTGCGCCCGGGCTGACGTGTCTCGACTTCGCTCGACACGAACGGGAATGGAGGAATCGCGTTCCTACTTCTTCCGCTTAAAGTCTACGGCAACCACGTTCGATCCGTCTTCCGCAGGCACCGCGACCGGCCCGTCATTCTCACCGGGGTCGAGCGGCTCGTCGTCGCCGTCGGCGTCCTGCGCCTGGAACTGCAGCGCGAAATCGACCGCGGGGTCCTGGAATCGCGTCACCGCGGCATAGGGGATCACCAAAGTCGCGGGCACCTGGTTGAAGGTCAGCCCGACGGAGAACAGGTCCGGCTCCACCTTCAGGTCCCAGAACTTGTTCTGCAGGACGATGGTCATCTCGTCGGGAAAGCGCTCGACCAGATGGCGCGGGATCATCACGCCCGGCGCCTGCGTCTTGAAGGTGATGTAGAAATGGTGCCCGCCCGGCAGCGCCGAATCGGTGACGGTGCCGAGCACGCGGCCCACCACCGCGCGCAGCGCCTCCTGCACGATCTCGTCGTAGGGAATCAGGCTGTCGGGCAGCTGCTCGGTCATGCCTCTTTGGGTAGCGGCATCGCGGGCGCGGTCAAGGTGCGTCCACGCGATTGCATGGGGCGAAAGCGACGCTATGAGGGCGCTCATGCGCCAGGCGACCATCTCCCGCGCGACGAAGGAGACTTCGATCGACGTCACCGTCAACTTGGACGGCGTCGGCGCTTACGACATCTCGACCGGCATCGGCTTCCTCGATCACATGCTGGAGCAGCTGTCGCGCCATTCGCTGATCGATTTGAGCGTGAAGGCCGTCGGCGATCTCCACATCGACCAGCACCACACCACCGAGGATACCGGCATCGCCATCGGCGAGGCGGTGGCGCAGGCGCTTGGCGATAAGAAGGGCATCCGCCGCTACGGCGACGCATTGAGCCCGATGGACGAGACGCTGACCCGCGTCGCGCTCGACATTTCGGGCCGTCCCTTCCTCGTCTGGGCCTGCGAGTTCAGCCAGCCGCGCCTCGGCGAGATGGACACCGAGCTGTTCGAGCACTGGTTCCACAGCTTCGCGGGCTCTGCCGGGCTGACGCTCCATGTCGAGACGCTCTACGGCAAGAACAACCACCACATCATCGAAAGCGCCTTCAAGGGGCTGGCGCGCTCCTTGCGCACAGCCGTCGAGATCGATCCGCGCAAGGCGGACGCCGTCCCCAGCACCAAGGGGATGTTGTGAGCGACATCGTCCGCCCAGGCACGCCGCTCTGCCTGATCATGCTCACCTATTGCGCGCCGATCGAGCGAATCGATGCGCTGATGCCGGCGCATGGCGCATGGCTCAGGCAGCTGTTCGCCGAGGATCTGATCGTCGTGTGCGGGCGCCGCGAGCCGCGGACCGGCGGGATCATCGTCTGCCGGGGGCGCAAGGCGGACGTCGAGGCGCTCGCCGCCACCGATCCCTTCGTCGCCGAGGGCGTCGCGACGATCGAGGTGAGCGAGTTCGCCGCCAGCATGGCGCATCCGGCCCTCGCCGATCTGCTGGCATGACGCTCGCGCTGGTCGACTACGGCGCGGGCAACCTGCATTCGGTGGCGAACGCGTTGAAGGCCGCGGGCGCCGTCAACGTCGCCGTCACCGCCCAGCCGGCGGTCGTGCGCGATGCTGATCGCATCGTCCTCCCCGGCGTCGGCGCGTTCGGCGCGTGCGCGCGGGGGCTGCGCGCCGTGCCCGGCATGGTCGAGGCGCTCGAGGAGGCCGCGATCGAGCGCGCACGCCCCTTCCTCGGCATCTGCGTGGGCATGCAGCTGATGGCGACGCGCGGCGAGGAACTGGGCGGCGACGAGGGGCTGGGCTGGCTTCCCGGCACCGTCGCCGCGATCCCCCCCGCGCCCGGCAAGCGCGTGCCGCATATGGGCTGGAACGACGTGACGCCCACGCTGCCACACCCGTTGATCGAGCCGGGAGAAGCCTATTTCCTCCACGGCTTCGCGTTTGTGGGCGAAGGCGTGATCGCCACCACCGATCACGGCGGGCCGATCACCGCCGCGATCGGCCGCGACAATCTCGCCGGCGTCCAGTTCCACCCCGAAAAGAGCCAGCGCTACGGCATCGCGCTCCTGGAAAGGTTCCTGGCATGGGCGCCTTAGGAAGATCCTCCCCCGCAAAGCGGGGGAGGGGGACCGTCCGCAGGACGGTGGAGGGGGCTCCGCCGCGCACGCTGCGCCTGTGGCGATCCCCCCTCCACCGCCTTCGGCGGTCCCCCTCCCCCAGCAGGCTGGGGGAGGATTTATGACCCTCATCGTCTTCCCCGCGATCGACCTGAAGGCAGGCCAGGTCGTCCGTCTCGCCGAGGGCGATATGGACCGCGCCACCGTCTATGGCGACGATCCCGCCCAACAGGCGATGCTGTTCGCCGGGGCCGGCGCCGGGCACCTCCATGTCGTCGATCTCGACGGCGCCTTCGCGGGCGGTTCGGTCAATGGCGAAGCGGTGCGCCGCATCGTCCAGGCCTTCCCCGGCTACGTCCAGCTGGGCGGCGGCATCCGCACGCGCGACAGCATCGAACGCTGGTTCGAACTCGGCGTCGCGCGCGTGGTCATCGGCACCGCGGCCCTTACCGATCCCGATCTGGTCAGGGGCGCGGCGGCCGATTTTCCCGGCGGCATCGTCGTCGCGGTGGACGCCAGGGACGGCATGGTCGCTACCCAGGGCTGGGCCGATGTGTCGGACACCAGCGTCCTCGATCTCGCCCGCCGTTTCGAGGATGCGGGCGTCGCCGCGCTCCTCTTCACCGATGTCGGCCGCGACGGGCTCCTCAAGGGCGTCAACCTGGAGGCGACCGTCGACCTCGCCCGCGCGGTGGACATCCCCGTCATCGCCAGTGGCGGGGTGAAAGGCATATCCGACATCTACATGCTCGCCCTCCACGCCCGCGACGGGATCGAAGGCGTCATCACCGGCCGCGCCCTCTACGACGGCCGGCTAGACCTGGCCGCGGCGCTGGCGGCGGCGGAGCGGGGGGCGTGATCCGCGCTCCTGAGAAAGCCCCTCCCTTTCAAGGGAGGGGTTGGGGGTGGGTGAAGCGGCGGGCGAGGCTCGATGCCTCGTTCGGCGCTCCGGTCTGGGCGCAGAGGAGTCTTTTGGGCGCGCAGACGCGCGCACCCTCCCCTTGCCCCTCCCTTGAAAGGGAGGGGGACAGTCGATGACCCTCCGCGCCCGCGTCATCCCCTGTCTCGACGTCGCCGACGGCCGCGTCGTCAAGGGCGTCAACTTCGTCGCGCTGCGCGACGCGGGCGATCCGGTCGAGCAGGCGCGCGCCTATGACGCCGCCGGCGCGGACGAACTCTGCTTCCTCGACATCTCCGCTTCCCATGAAGGCCGCGGCACGCTGATCGACGTCGTCCGCCGCACTGCCGAGGTATGCTTCATGCCGCTGACCGTCGGCGGCGGCGTCCGCTCCGCCGAGGACGCGCGCGCACTGCTGCTCGCCGGCGCGGACAAGGTCGCGGTCAACTCCGCCGCCGTCGCGCGCCCCGAAGTCGTCGCCGAGATCGCCGACCGCTTCGGCAGCCAGTGCGTCGTCGCCTCGGTCGATGCCCGCAAAACGGGGGATCGCTGGGAGGTGTTCACCCATGGCGGCCGCCGCGAGACCGGGCGCGACGCGGTGGAGCACGCGCTCGACCTCGCGCGCCTCGGCGCGGGCGAGCTGCTCGTCACCTCGATGGACCGCGACGGCACGAAGGACGGCTACGACCTCGCCCTCATCCGCACCATCGCCGATCAAGTGGACGTGCCCGTGGTTGCGAGCGGCGGCGTCGGCAACCTCGACCATCTCGTCGAGGGCGTCCGCGACGGACACGCCTCGGCGGTCCTCGCCGCCTCGATCTTCCATTTCGGCGAGGCGAGCATCGCCGACGCCCACGCCGCCCTCGCCGCGGCGGGCATTCCCGTTCGGCGGCCTCTCGCCTAAGGTACGGTCATGGCCGATATATTCGCCACCCTCGAAGACATCGTCGGGCTGCGCCGCAAGGGCAATCCCGACGCCTCCTATGTCGCCCGCCTGACCGCGCAGGGCCGCGCCAAGATCGCGCAGAAGCTCGGCGAGGAGGCGGTCGAGACGGTGATCGCCGCGATCGGCGGCAACAAGCCGGCGATCGCCTCCGAGGCGGCCGATCTGATGTTCCACCTGATCGTGCTGCTCGCCGATGCCGGGCTGACGCTCGACGATGTCCGCGCAGAGCTTGCGCGCCGCGAAGGCGTGTCGGGGCTGGACGAGAAGGCGAGCCGCGGGACGTGATTTAGGGCTTTCCTAATAGGATTTCGGCTGGCAGCACTGGGTCATGTCTCAGTCCTCGCCCCGCTCGAACCGCTTCCGGCACCGTTCGCGGGGGAGGGGGAATGAGGGGGCACCTAGTCTCACCTTCCTCACCTTCCGGACCGCTCGAATCGGAGGCCGCCATGCCCATCGACGCCACCCAGCCCTATGACGATCAGAACATCTTCGCGAAGCTGCTGCGCGACGAGATTCCGTCGAAGCGCGTCTATGAGGACGATTTCGTCGTCGCCTTCCACGACATCAACCCGCAGGCGCCGACGCACATCCTGGTGATCCCCCGCAACCCCTACGTCTCGTGGGACGATTTCACCGCCAAGGCGTCCGATGCGGAGATCGCCGGCGTGATGCGCGCCGTCGGCCATGTCGCGCGCGAGGCCGGGCTGGTCGCGCCCGGCTACCGCCTGCTCGTCAATGTCGGGCAGCACGGCCATCAGGAGATCGCCCATCTCCACATCCACATCTTCGCCGGCCGCCCGCTGGGGCCGATGCTGGCGAGATGAATGGCCGCCATGCTTTCACCGAACCGCGATCCGGCCCTTGATAATCCACCGTCACCCCCGGAACAGGTCCGGGGTGACGATGAAGGAAGCGTTCTCCCGATTGGGACATGCGGCAGCGGCATTAGGCGCTTGCGCGCGCAGCTTTTGCGACTAGGCTCCGCCGCAGCCAAAAATCCGGCCGCCAAGGCCGCTTCTCCCCGGGGGGATATGTAATGATATTCGGGCGCGTAAAGCCACTCGACGCGATTCTCGCGACAGCAGAAAAGAAGTCACTCCACCGCTCGCTCGGCTGGTTCCAGCTGACCCTGTTCGGCATCGGCTGCGTCATCGGCACGGGCATCTTCGTGCTGACCGCGGCCGGCGCGCAGAAGGCCGGCCCCGGCCTGATGCTCGCCTTCGCCATCGCCGGCCTGATCTGCATCGTCGCCGCGCTCTGCTATGCGGAGATCGCGGCGATGATCCCGGTCGCGGGCTCGGCCTACACCTATACCTATTCGACCATGGGCGAGATTCTCGCCTGGACGGTCGGCTGGGCCCTTGTCCTCGAATATGCGGTCGCGGCGAGCGCGGTGTCGGTCGGGTGGTCCGGCTATTTCTCCGGCACGATATTGAACCAGTTCCTGGGATTCGAGCTGCCCGCCTTCCTCGCCGGCGCGCCGCTTGCGCTTGGCGGCATCGAAGGCGGCTTCATCAACCTGCCCGCCGTGGCCATCGCGCTGCTCATCACCTGGCTGCTGATGATCGGCACCACCGAAAGCGCGCGCGTCAACGCCGTGCTGGTGGCGATCAAGGTGACCGCGCTCACCGCGTTCATCGCCCTGACCCTGCCGTCGGACGCCTTCTCCAGCGACAAGTTCAACCCCTTCCTCCCCGCCGGCGTGTTCGGCGGCTTCGGCTCCGGCCTGGGCGCGGTCGGCGCGGCGGCGACGATCTTCTTCGCCTATGTCGGCTTCGATGCGGTCTCGACCGCGGCGGAGGAGACCAAGGATCCGCAGCGCAACGTGCCGATCGGCCTGGTCGGCTCGCTCCTGTTCTGCACCGTCTTCTACATCCTCGTCGCTGCGGGCGCGATCGGCACCGTCGGCGGCCAGCCGATCATGGGGCCGAACGGCATCCCTTTCCCGGCCGGTTCGGAAGAGCTCGCCCGCCAGTGCGCCACCTATGCGGAGGACGCGCTGCCGCTGGTCTGCTCGAACGAGGCGCTGGCGCACGTGCTGCGTCAGATCGGCTGGTCCGGCGTCGGCAATGCGCTCGGCATCGCCGCCTTCCTGGCGCTGCCCTCGGTCATCCTGATCCTGCTGTTCGGCCAGACCCGCGTGGCCTTCGTCATGAGCCGCGACGGGCTGCTGCCCGAATCGTGGAGCAAGGTGCATCCGAAGTGGAAGACGCCGCACGTCATCACGGCGATCACCGGCACCGCGGTTGCGTTCGCCGCCGCCTTCCTGCCCGTCGGCCGGCTCGCTGACATCGCCAATGCCGGCACGCTCTACGCATTCATGATGGTCGCGATCGCGGTGATGATCCTGCGCCGGACGGCGGCGAACCAGCCGCGCCGGTTCAAGACGCCGGCGCTCTGGCTGCTCGGCCCGCTCACCATCGCCGGCACGGTGTTCCTGTTCCTCAACCTGCCGCTCGATGCGATGCTGGTGCTGCCCATCTGGGGCGCGATCGGCCTGGTGATCTACTTCGCCTATAGCCGCCGCAAGAGCCATCTCGGCCGCGGCATCGTCGAAAGCCACGAGGTGGAGGCGGTCACCGAGGTGGAGCCGCACACACCCGGCACGCACTGACAGAAAAGGGGGGCTGAAAAGCCCCCCTTTTCATCTGGTCCGGTTGGATTCTCAGCCCAGCTTCTGCTTGGCCAGCGCCTTCAAGTCGACCATCGGCCGCGCACCGTAATGGGAGATGATCTCCGCCGCGCAGATCGCGCCCAGCCGCAGCGACTCCGCCACCGATCGGCCCTCCGCCTGGCCGTGCAGGAACCCGGCGGCGAACAGGTCGCCCGCCCCGGTGGTGTCGACCACCTTCTCGATCGGCTCGGCGGGGCATTCGGCGCGCTCGCCGTCGCAGATCGCGATCGCGCCCTTCTCGCTCCGGGTGACGACCAGCACCGGCACCTGCGCGGCGACCGTCTTGCACGCCATATCGAAATCGTCGCTCTCGGTCAGCGAGAGCAGCTCGTTCTCGTTGGCGAACAGGATGTCGAGATCGCCGTCGGCCAGCAGCCGCAGGAAATCGGCGCGGTGGCGGCTGATGCAGAATATGTCGGACAGGGTGAAGGCGACCTTACGTCCCGCCTCGCGCGCCACCGCGATCGCCCGCCGCATCGCGCCACGCGGCTCCTCCGGGTCCCACAGATAGCCTTCGAGATAGAGGATCTGGCCATCGCGGATCAGATCGAGGTCGAGCGCGGATTCGGGCAGGAACTGCGACGCCCCCAGATAGGTGTTCATCGTCCGCTGCCCGTCGGGCGTGACGAAGATCAGGCAGCGCGCCGTCGGCGGATCGCCGGCGCGCGGCGCGGTGGTGTAGTCGATCCCGACCGCGCGGATGTCATGCGCGAACACCTCGCCCAGCTGATCGTCGGCGACCTGGCCGATGAAGCCGCACTTGCCGCCCAGCGCGGCGATCCCGGCGATGGTGTTGGCCGCCGATCCGCCGGACACCTCGCGCCCCGGCCCCATCTTGGCGTAGAGCGCATCGGCCTCCTCGGGGGAGAAGACCAGCTGCATCGAACCCTTGGCCATGCCTTCGGCGGCGATGAAGGCGTCGTCCGCCTGGGCGAGCACGTCGACGATGGCGTTGCCGATGGCGACGACATGGTATCTGGGTTCGGTCACTCGGAAACTCCGCAATGTCAGGATGGTCGCGCCCTAGTCCGCCAACCCCGCCCGCGCAACATTGCGTCATGCGGCCCGCCGCGTCATCAGGGGCCGATGATCCGCGCCTTCACCCTTTCGGTCGCCCAGCTCGGCGATCCGCGCATCCTCAAGGTGCTGGCGAAGACGCTGGGGCTGACGTTCCTCATCTTCATCGCGCTGGGCGTCGGGCTGTGGTTCGCCTTTCCCGCGACGCTCGCCTGGTTCGGCTGGGGAGAGACGGCGCAGGGTTTCGCCGCCGCCGCCTCGATCGTCCTCCTCCTGCTCAGCCTGTGGCTGCTGTTCCGCGCCGTCGCCATCGCGGTGCTGGGGCTGTTCGCCGAAGACGTCGTGATCGCGGTGGAGGAACGGCATTATGCCGACACACTCGCCTCCGCGCGCGCGCCGCGCTGGTCGACCGCCGTGCGGATGAGCATCGCGTCGGCCCTGCGCGCCGTCCTGTTCAACCTGCTCGCCTCGCCGATCTATCTCGCGCTGCTCATCACCGGCATCGGAACCGCGATCGCCTTCGCCATCGTCAACGGATGGCTGCTCGGCCGCGATTTCGGCGAGATGGTCGCTGTCCGTCACATGCCGCGCGAGGCGGTCGGTGCCTGGCTCGCGACGACGCGTCTGCGGCGTTTCCTGCTCGGGCTTGTCGTGACCGGGCTGTTCGTGGTTCCGGGGGTCAATCTGTTCGCGCCGATCCTGGGGGCGGCGATGGCGGCGCATCTGTTCCATGCGGGGTGGCGTAAATGAGAAGAACGGCTTTGGCATTGGTGAGCGGCCTCGCGCTCTCGGCATGCGTGGCGCCTTCGACAGCGCCCGCGCCCGGCCGCGTCACCGTACCGCCGCCGCCGCGCTATTCGGCCGCGGGGCTGGAAAGCGTCCTGGGGCAATCGGCATCCGCGCTCACCCGTCTGTTCGGCAAGCCGGACAAGGACACTCGCGAGGTTGGCGCGCGCAAACTGCAATTCGCCAGCCCGTTCTGCGTGCTCGACGCCTATCTCTATCCCAAGGGCAGCGGCGAACCCGTCGTCACCCATATCGATGCGCGCCAACCCGATGGCCGCGATATCGATCGCGCCTCCTGTGTTGCCGCGATGCAACGTCGGCGGGGCGGCAGATAAAATTGATCCAGATCAGGGGAACGTATTGGCAGGCGCATTGTTAGCGTCCCCAACATGTCCAACCGCATTCGAACCTTGATCGTCGAAGACGAGATTTTCGTGGCGCTCGACCTGGAGCGGATCCTCGAGGATCGCGGCTACGATGTCGTCGCGATCGCCGCCGATCGGCAGGAGGCGCTGGCGCACGGCGCGTGCTGCGACGTGGCGTTCGTCGACATCAATCTGCGCGACGGGCCCACCGGCCCCGAGATCGCCCGCACCCTGGCCGAGGAACACAGCGTCAAGATCGTCTTCGTCACGGCCAACCCGGCGCAGATCGGCGCGTCGGCGTCGAGCGCCATCTGCTATGTGCGCAAACCGTTCGGCGAAGAGGCGATCCTGGCCGCGGCGGCGATGGCCCATGGCGAGGATCGGCGCAACGCCTCCGTGATCCAGCTCAACCGTCCATGGGCTGGCGACTGAGCGCGGATCGCGGCACCACGATCGTCACGCACAGTCCGTCCTCCTCCCATGCGCGGTCGACCTTGCCGCCGAGCTGACGCACCGCGCTCAGCTCGAGCAGCTGCGATCCGAAGCCGGCATTGGCGGGCTTGCGCTTGACCGGCGGCCCGCCCGTTTCCTTCCAGACGATCCACAGCGCGTTGGAATAGCCGGCGATCGACAGCGACACCCGCCCGTCGTCGTTGCTCAGCGCGCCGTACTTGGCGGCATTGGTTGCGAGCTCGTGGAACAGCAGGGCGAAGGGCGTCGCCGAACGATCGTCGATCGCGGCGTCCTCGCCGCTCACCGCCACCCGCTCGCCGGGCGTATTCTCATAGGGCGCGAACAGCTGTTCGAGCAGGCCCATCAGCGAATTGGGTGCGCTGCTGGGACGCGACTTGCTGCTGTGCGGCCGCACGAAATCATGCGCGCGGCCCAGCGCCAGCACGCGTTCGCGCAAGCCCTTGGCCGTCTCGGCAAACTGCGGATCGGCGCGCGCCGCAAAGCCGATCAGACCCGCTATCACCGAGAAGATGTTCTTGATCCGGTGGCTCAGCTCCTGGCTGATCACCTCGCGCTCCTCCATCGCCAGCTTGTGCTCGTGGATGTCGGTGCACGTGCCGAACCAGCGAATGATCTCCTGCGCTTCGTTGCGGATGGGAAGCGCGCGGCCCAGCGTCCAGCGGTACTCGCCCGAGCGGTGCCGCAGGCGGTATTCGACCTGATAGGGGTCGCCCGTCGCCAAGCTGTGGCGCCAGACTTCCCATGCGCGCTCCTGATCCTCGGGATGGAACATGCCGTTCCAGCCCTCCCCGTCGGTCGAACCGGGCGGCATTCCGGTGAACTCGTACCAGCGCGCGTTATAGTAATCATGATACCCGTCGGGCCGGGTCGACCAGACCATCTGCGGCATCGTGTCCGCCAGCACGCGGAACTTGACCTCGCTCTCGTCGAACGCCGCCCTCGCCACGCGTGCATGACGGCGGGTCTCGAGCCGCGCCATCACATCGTCCGCCAGCACGCGCAAGCCCTGCTTCTGCAGCGGCGTGAGGCCGCCGCGCGGCACCCGGTCGATCACGCAGAGCGCGCCCAACGGCACGCCTTCTTCACTGATCAGCGGCATGCCGGCGTAGAAGCGGATGCCCGTCGGTCCCGTGACCAGCGGATTGTTCGCAAAGCGCGGATCGCGCGTCGCGTCGGAGACGATCATCGGTTCGGAGCCGAGCATCGCATGCGCGCAGAACGAAGTCTCGCGCGGAGTTTCGGTCACGTCCAGCCCCGTCCGTCCCAGGAAGCGCTGCCGGTCCTTTTCGACCAGGCTGACCAGCGCGATCGGCGCGCCGCACAAGGCGGCGGCGAAGCGCGTGATCGCATCGAGCTTCTCGTCTCCCGTCTCGCTCGAAAGGTCGTGCGCCAGGATCACCGCGGTACGGTTCTCCTCGCTGGTTTCCACGGGAATGCGCAGCGTGGTTTCGTGCATCACGCCTCCCCACAAACGATCATGACGCGACGACGGCGCAGCATCGCGCGACAATACACAAACGTGTCAGCCGTTCCATTCCGCAATGACGCCGGGATCGTCTTCGCGTGCAAGCCGGTCCGCCCGCTCGGCGGCGAAGCGTGCCGGATCGAGCGCTTCCAGGGCCCACGCCGCGGCGCCGCGCACGACGGGGCTGTCGTCATCGAGTCTCGCCGCGACGGTGGGGACCAGGCCGAGCGATCCGCTGTTTCCCGCGGCGATCAGCGCGTTGCGCACCATCCGGTCGCGTCCGATCCGCTTGATCGGCGATCCGGCGAAGACCTGTCGAAAGTCCGCATCGTCGAGCGCGATCAGATCGGCGAGCGCGGGCGCGGCAAGCTCGGCGCGACCGGCAAATGCGATGTTCGCCGCGGCGGCATCGGCGAACTTGTTCCACGGGCACACCGCCAGGCAATCGTCGCAGCCATAGATGCGATTGCCGATAGCGCGGCGAAACTCGCGCGGGATCGGCCCCTTCCGCTCGATGGTGAGATAGCTGATGCAGCGCCGCGCATCGAGCCGGAAGGGTGCCGGAAAGGCATCGGTCGGGCAGGCGCGCTGGCAGGCGTCGCACGATCCGCAGCTCTCGCGCCCCGGCCGGTCAGGCTCGATTTCCAGCGTGGTGTAGATCGCGCCGAGGAAGAGCCAGCTGCCATGGTTGCGGCTGACGAGATTGGTATGCTTGCCTTGCCAGCCGAGCCCGGCGGCCTCCGCCAGCGGCTTTTCCATCACCGGCGCGGTATCGACGAACACCTTCACATCGGCGTCCGGGGATGCCGCGACGATCGCGCGTGCAAGCTGCTTCAACGCCCTCTTGACCGTATCGTGATAGTCGCCGCCCTGCGCATAAGCCGATATCCGGCCGATCCGCCCCTCGCCCGCCAGCGCCAGCGGATCGCGCGGCGGCGCGTAGCTCATCCCGAGCGCGATCACCGAGCGCGCTTCCGGCCACAAGCCTTGCGGCGAGACGCGGTGATCGGCGCGCGATTCCATCCAGATCATGTCGCCGTGCATGCCCTGGGCCAGCCATTCGCGCAGGCGCGCGCCGGCCAGCGGCGCGGCGTCGGCGCGCGCGACGCCCCAGGCCGCGAACCCCGCCGCCTGCGCTTCGCAAGCGATCAGATCGCGCAAATCCTTGTCAGCCGTCACTCGGCCCCGCTACCACGCAAAGCATGCGGACCGAGGGGATAATTTCGCGTGGGTGAAGCACTGGCGGTCAGCGCCTCGGGTCTGGTCAAGGATTTCGGCGGGAAACGGGTGGTCAAGGGCGTCGATCTCGCGGTCCCGACCGGCGCGATCTACGGCGTGCTCGGCCCCAATGGCGCGGGCAAGACGACGACGCTGCGCATGGTGCTGGGTATCATCGAGCCCGATGGCGGCCACCGCACCCTGCTCGGCGAATCGCGCCCGCGCGACGCCGGTGACCGGGTCGGCTATCTGCCCGAGGAACGCGGGCTCTATCCGACGATGAAGGCGCGCGAGGCGATCGCCTTCATGGGCGCGCTGCGCGGCCTGGAATGGAAGGAAGGCCGCAAACGCGCCGAGATACTGCTTGAGGAGGCGGGCCTGGGCCACGCGATCGACGAGAAGATCAAGAAGCTGTCGAAGGGCATGGCGCAGCTCGTCCAGCTGCTCGGATCGGTGGTTCACGAACCCGAACTGCTGGTGCTCGACGAGCCCTTCTCCGGCCTCGATCCGGTCAACCAGGAACGGCTGGAGGCGCTGATCCTCAAGCAGCGCGACCGCGGCGCCACGATCCTCTTCTCCACCCATGTCATGGCCCATGCCGAGCGGCTGTGCGATCGCCTCGCGATCATCGCCAAGGGCACGCGCCGTTTCGAGGGCACCGTGGCCGAGGCGCGCGGCGTGCTGCCGATGCAGGCGCATTATGTGCCGCACACACCGCACGAGGGCATCCGCGCGCTGCTGCCCGCCGATGCCGAGGCGGAGGGAGACGGCTGGCGCTTCACCGTGCCCGATGACGGCGTCGAACCGCTATTGGTCAAGCTGATCGACGCGAAGCACGGCATTTCCGGCCTGTCGATCGAGCGCCCCGGCCTGCACGAGGCGTTCGTCCGCATCGTCGGCGAAGCGGATGCGGGAGACGTCGCATGAACCGCACGCGCCGCACCTTGCGCCAGACGCTGACCATCGCCCGGCGCGATTTCGTCGCGACGGTGTTCACGCCCACCTTCCTGATCTTCCTGCTCGCGCCGCTGATCATGCTGAGCTTCGGCGCGATCGGCGGGCTGGGCGCCGCGACCATGGCCGACAGCTCGACCGATCGGATCAAGCTGGTCGCGCTCGCCGGCGACGGCGACGGCGCCCGCCTGCTCCGCGCCGACCGCGATCTGCGCCGCATCTTCCGCGAAAGCGAAGCGCCGCCCCGGCTCGAGATCCGCCCGACGAGCGTCGATCCCGCCCAGCAGGCGCGCGCGCTGTTCAACGACGAGGACATCGAGGTGTCGGCGGTGCTCTACGGCCCGCTCGAACGTCCGACCGTGCTGCACGGCGTCGCCGGCGAGCGCACCGGGACCTATATGGCGACCCTCGCCGAGCAGGCGCTGCGCAACGAGCGCGCCGGAACGGCCGAACGCCTCTCCAACGCGACGATCCGGCCGTTCGAGCGTGAGCGCGCGACGCGTTCGGGCCAGCAGGCGGCAGGTTTCGGCGCGGTGTTCGTGATCTTCTTCCTGACCCTGCTGCTCGCCGGCCAGACCGTCGGGATGCTCGCCGAAGAGCGCAACAACAAGGTGATCGAGGTGCTCGCCGCCGCGGTGCCGCTGGAGGCGGTGTTCTTCGGCAAGCTGCTCGGCATGTTCGGTGTCGCGATCCTGTTCGTCGGCTTCTGGGGCACGCTGATCACCCAGGGCGCGGCGCTGCTGCCGGGCGATGTCGCCAATGCGCTGGGCGCGGTCACGCCGGCAATCGGAATCCTGCCCTTCGCGCTCGTCTACCTGACCTATTTCGCCCTCGCCTTCCTGTTGCTCGGCGCGGTGTTCCTCGGCGTCGGCGCGCAGGCGGCGACGATGCGCGAGATCCAGATGCTCTCGCTCCCCATCACCATCTTCCAGGTGGCGATGTTCGGCCTGAGCGCCGCGGCGGCGTCCAGCCCCGGCACGGGCCTCGCCACCTTCGCCGAGATATTCCCGTTCAGCTCGCCCTTCGCAATGGCGGCGCGAGCGGCCAGTTCGCCCGAAATCTGGCCGCATCTGCTCGCCATCGCCTGGCAGGCGCTGTGGCTCGCCATCACCATCTCGATCGGCGCGCGCGCCTTCAGACGGGGCGTGCTGCAATCGGGAAGCGGCGGCAAGATGAAGCTTTCATCGCTGATCGGGCGCGGCTGACCTGTTTCGCCATTGACAGGAGTGTCAGTAAGGCGTTTCCTCTCCCAAAGAGGAGCGGGACGATGGCGACAGCAGCAGTGGAAACCACCACACGATTTTCCAAGCCGGCGGTGCTCGATCCGCTCGACGTCAGTCGGCCCGAAATCTACCGTGACGACACCTGGCACGAGCCGTTCCGCCGCCTGCGCGCCGAGGCACCGGTCTATCGCTGCGAGCATAGCGAGTTCGGGCCCTATTGGTCGGTGTCGACCTACAAGGGCATCGTCGAGGTCGAATCGCTGCCCGATCTCTATTCGTCGGAGGCCGGCGGCATCACCATCGCCGATTTCCTGCCCGAGACCGACGTCAAGATGCCGATGTTCATCGCGATGGACCGGCCCAAGCATACCGGCCAGCGCCGCACCGTCGCCCCCGCCTTCACGCCGTCAGAGATGGCGCGGATGACCGACGATATCCGCAGGCGGACCAGCGAGGTGCTCGACGCGCTGCCGTGGAACGAGGAATTCGACTGGGTCGATACCGTGTCGATCGAGCTGACCACGCAGATGCTCGCCATCCTGTTCGATTTTCCGTGGGAGGATCGCCGCAAGCTGACCTTCTGGTCCGACTGGGCGGGGGATATCGAGCTGGTCAAGAACGAGGAGCTCAGGCTCCAGCGGCTGCAGCACATGTACGAATGCGGCGCCTATTTCAAAAACCTGTGGGACCAGAAGATCGGCAAGGAGCCGACGCCGGACCTGATATCGATGATGATCCATTCGGACGCGATGGCCGAGATGGACCATATGGAATTCATCGGGAACCTGATCCTGCTGATCGTCGGCGGCAACGACACCACGCGCAATTCGATGTCCGCGCTCGCCTACGGGCTCGACCTGTTCCCCGATGAGCGCGCCAAGCTGGAGGCCGATCCGGGGCTGATCCACAATGCCGTGCAGGAGATCGTCCGCTGGCAGACGCCGCTCGCCCATATGCGCCGCACCGCGACCGCCGATACCGAGCTCATGGGTCAGCAGATCAGGGAGGGCGACAAGCTCGCCATGTGGTACATCTCCGCCAATCGCGACGAGAGCGTGTTCGGCGAGGATGCCGACAGGATTGTCGTCGATCGCCCCAATGCGCGCCGCAACCTCGCCTTCGGCCACGGCATCCATCGCTGCGTCGGCGCGCGGCTCGCCGAGCTGCAAATCGCGGTGCTGCTGGAGGAGATGGCCAGACGCCGTATGCGGGTAAATGTAGTCGGCGAGCCGACCCGCGTGTCCGCCTGCTTCGTCCACGGCTATCGCAAGCTGCCGGTGACGATCGGCAAATATTGAGCGTGCGGGACGTGCGATCTGCCACGTCTATCCCAACACCAGCCGTCACCCCGGACTTGTTCCGGGGTGGCGAGCAGGGTGGGGCTGAAGGAAAGCGATGAAACCTTTTGCCCCGTTCGCGCGAATCTAGTGGCATGGAGAACCGCACGACATTCGACCGCCGCCAGATGCTGTTCGGCGCCGCCGCGCTGACCGCGCTCGCCGCCTGCGGGCGCGCCGAGGCGAAATATCCCGTGACCATGACCGATGCGGAGTGGAAGAAGAAGCTCGGCGCGGAGGCCTATGCGGTGCTGCGCAAGGCGGCGACCGAACGCCCCTGGTCGAGCCCGCTCAACAAGGAAAAGCGCGCCGGCACCTTCGTCTGCAAGGGCTGCGGCCAGGCGCTCTATTCATCGAAGACCAAGTTCGAGAGCGGCACCGGCTGGCCCAGCTTCTGGGCGCCGATCGATGGCAAGGCGGTGGGGACCAAGACGGATTTCAAGATCGGCTTCCCGCGTACCGAGGTTCATTGCAGCCGCTGCGGCGGGCATCTCGGCCATATCTTCGACGATGGCCCCGAGCCGACCGGCAAGCGCCACTGCATCAACGGGTTGTCGCTGGTGTTCCGGCCGGGGCGGGCATAGTCCTTCAATACGATGAGCAGGTCGGGTCGAAGCCCACTCATCCTGAGTAGAGCCTATCGACGGGCCGTATCAGGCTGTTCATCCTGAGCAGGACCGAGCTTGTCGAGGGCCCGGATCGAAGGACGCTACCGCGCCCGATACCCCTCGATCAGGCTCGCCAACTGAAGCAGACCCTCACCCTTCGGCTCGGCGTCGGCCATCTCGACCTTGGGCAGTTCCTCGCCCGCGTCGCGATCATAGATGAAGCCGTAGATCGGATAGGTGCTGATCCCCATGCGGCCGCGATACCAGACCTGCACCTTCGACCAGTCGCCCGCCTCCGACACGTCGATCGCGCGCACGTCGCGCTCGACGCCGCCGCGGTAAGACCAGTTGGCATGGGTCAGCAGCACCTCGCGGTCGTTGACGATCTTTGAGACCTTGGCGACATGGCCCAGGCGCATCTTGCCCGAGCTCTTGAACGCCATCACCGCGCCGACCTCGGGCTCCTGCCCGCGCGCGTAGCGGCCGTCGGCTTGCGCCCACCAAGTATGCGCGTTGCCGCGGATCTCGATATCGGTGACCGAGCGCGCGAAGGTCACGCATTGCCAGAACTGCGCCTGCGCCGGTGCGGCCGCGATCAGGCCGAACGAAAGGAACAGCGCGAAACGCGCAGCAAAGCGACCGATCATGTGGTGCGACCCCCAGGCCCCGAACTCTTGTGATGCTGGTTATGCAGCCAGGGTTAACGAAAAACAGGGGGGCGGCGCGGCGAAGCGGTGAGCCGTTGGATGGTTGCGGTTACCGGTGGAACAGCATGATGGGGGATGACGAACCTATGCACCCCCAGCGCTTGATTCCGCATCCCAGCCGACAATGCCGTCGACCGTGCCGGTGGTCACGCTGTGATAGCCCGGCCGTGCTTCCGCATAGATTCGCTTGGCAGCCGCCTGCCCCCATTCACCCTCGGCCATCAGCGCCTCGAACAGCGGGGCGACGAACTTGCGCCGGCCCATGCTGTTGAGGAAGGCATCGGCCGATTCGAGCGCGGGCGGGTAGCGGCTGGAGATCGCCAGCATCAGCCAGGCGAAGCGCACCTCGCTGTTGCCGCTCTTGTTGAAGCCGAACGCCTCGTCCAGCGCCGCCAGACGCTCCGCCGGCAGCTCGCGCGGCAGCTGGTTCAAGAAGCGCACCGTCTCCTGCGTCACGCGATCGGTGGGGACGGCGCCGATATCGCCCGTCTCCGCGAACGCCTTCGCCGCCTTGTCCATCGCTGGGAAGGCATCGGAGCGGACATGCACCGCATTCTCCGGAATGCCCGGCTGATAGACCCAGCGATCGAGCTGCAGCCTTTGCTCCAGCGCCTGGTCGCCCTTGATCAGATGTTCGCGGATGTCGCGCAGGAAGCCCGCGCTGGTCTGCGGCTGGAAGGCGTGGCGATCGAAATAGCCGCGCAGATAGGCATCGAAGCGGTTGCGCCCCACCGCCTGCTCGATCGTGCGCAGGAAGGTCGCGCCTTTGTCATAGGCGATCTGCGTCATCCCCGCATCGGGATCGCGATCGGCCGTGAGGTTGAGGTGGAGCTGGGTGTCGGGCGAGGCCGGTCCGCCGACCTCCTCCACCGCCTCCTGCATCGCGGTCCAGGCGAGATCGGCCTCCATCGCCGCGCGGCGCTTACCGTACATCGCCTCCATGATGCGGTTCTCGAAATAGCTGGTGAAGCCTTCGTTCAGCCAGAAATCGTTCCACGTCGCATTGGTGACGAGATTGCCCGACCAGCTGTGCGCCAGTTCGTGCGCGATCAGGCTGACCAGGCTCTTGTCGCCCGCGATCACGGTCGGCGTGGCGAAGGTCAGCCGCGGATTCTCCATTCCGCCGAAGGGGAAGCTCGGCGGCAGAACGAGCACGTCGTAGCGGCCCCAGCGATAGGGGCCGTAGAGCGCCTCGGCCGCCTCGACGAACTTTTCGAGCTCGGCGAACTCGGTCGCCGCCGCCTCGAGCGTCGATGGCTCGCTCCACACCCCGGTGCGCGGGCCGAGCGCCTGGAAGCGCAGATCGCCGACCGCCAGCGCGATCAGATAGGGCGCGACCGGCTTGTTCATCTCATAGGTGAAGGTGCGCCCGCCCTTGCCGCCGAACGCCTCGGGCGCGTCCTCGCCCAGCGCCGATTGCGCCTCGCCGCTCATCACCGCTGTCAGCCCCTTGGGCACGGTGATCCGCGCCTCCCAGGTCTGGCGGATGCCGGGGCTGTCCTGGGTCGGGATCCAGCTACGGTTGAGGATCGCCTGTCCCTGGCTGAACAGATAGGGATGCTTCTTCCCCGCGGTCTGGCTGGGCTCCAGCCATTGCAACGCCGCGGCGCCGGGCGCGCTTTCATAGGCGATGCGGATCTTGTTAGCGCCGTTCAGCTGCACCGTCAGCGGCGCGCCGTGGATCGGATCGCTCTTGCCGAGCTGATAGGGCAGCGGCTGGCCTTCACCATTGGTGACCTGCGCGATCTTCAGGTCGCGCGTGTCGAGCACGATTTTCTCCGCGCCTTCTGCCGCCTGCACATCCAGCTCGGCGGCGCCGCGCATCACCTTGCGGTCGAAATCGGCGGTGAGGTCGAGCGCGACGTGCGTGACCCGCGCCTCCGCGGGAATGGCATAGCTGTGCACGTCCCTCGCATCGGGGGTCAGCAGCACATTAGCGACCACCGGCGCGTCCTCCGCCACCTTTTCCGCCGTGTTCTCGGCGGCGGTGCAGCCGGCGAGCGCGGCAACGGCAAGCAGAAGGACGATCGAACGCATGGGCATATTTCCATCAGCAGAACGGGGATGCTGACAGGCTAGACCGTGCCGGACCCCTTCGACAAGTATCAGGGGACCAGCTACGCTGCCGCGCATGAACCGCGCCTTGCCTCTGCTGCTGCTGCTCGCCGCCTGCCAACAAGGCACCGATGTCGCCGACGCGATCGGCAATTCGGGCCAGGCGGGCGATCCGCGTCCGCCCGTCTCCCCGCAATCGCAGCCGCTCGATCCGGGCGCGCAGCCGGTGCGCATCGGTGAGGGCGGGCCGCGTTTCAACGCCTGTCTCGGCACCGGGCGGGTGGTCAACACCAAGGCGCTCGACGTGCGCGCCGCCCCGTTCGGCGAGGCCGAGAAGGTCGATGCGCTCGCCGCCGATATGCGCGTCGCCATCTGCTCGCGCTCGCTCGATCAGCGCTGGCTGGGCGTGGTCTATCCGCCTCCCGGCCAGCCCGATCTCGATTGCGGCGTATCGGGCCCGGTCGAGCGTGCGCAGGGCTATGAAGGCCCGTGCCGATCGGGCTGGATATCGAGCGCGTTCGTCAGGCTGGTGGCCCGCTAAGCGGCGAGGGCGCGACCGCCTCCACCTCGGCGCGGAGCACACGGGCGAGCCGTTCCTCGTGTTCGGCGCGGCCGAAGGGAAAGAAACGGTAGCAGATCGCCGCCGCGATCGTGGTGCTGAAATGCAGCGCCATGAAGACGATGGTCAGGCGATCGATGGTCGCTTCGCCGACTTCGCCCGGTTTGGCCGCGTCGGGAAAGCCTGCGAACCACAGGATCAGCCCCGCCATGCCGATGCCGAGCCCGCCGACCAGCTTCTGCACGAAGAAGGAGCCGGCGAAGAACACGCCTTCGGAACGGCGGCCGGTGCGCGTTTCCGAATCCTCGACGACGTCCGCCATCATCGATGCGCCGACGATGAAGGCGCCGATGCCGCAGGCGGTGTTGACGATGAAGAAGACGAAGAGGATCGCCACCTGGCCGGTCGTGCCCGGTTCGGGCAGAATGCCGGCGAGGCGGAGCAGATAGGGGGCGGCGGCGAACACGCCGTTGGCGACCATCAGCCGCATCGCGACGCGCGGCTTGTCGCCGCGCCTGGCCAGCATGGGCGCGCCGAAGAACGCGATGATCGCGGCGATGAACAGCACCACCGGCACCAGCTGCAGCGTGCCGCCGCTGAACCGCCAGACGAAGGGATACATATAGTTGGAGAGCGCGAACGAGATGCCCTGCGCGGTATAGGCGAACAGCCCGGCCGCCATCAGCACCAGAAACGCCTTGTTGCGGATGCTCTCCGCAAATTCGCCGAAATGCTGGCGAAGCCCGGCGACGTTCGCGTCGGCCTTTGGCAGGCGCGGAATCTCATGATGCAGGCCGATCGAGGAGACGATGATCGCGACGAACATGATCGCCGCGCCGGTCAGCGCGAAGGCGGTATAGCCATCGGCATTGGTCAGCCCGTTGGGATATTCGGGGCTCGGGACCAGGAACACGCCGTAAGCGAGGAACAGCATCAGCAGCCCCGCCCCCCAGCCGAACAGATAACGGTAGGAAAAGAGCCTTGTCCGTTCGTCATAGTCGCTCGACAGCTCCGGCCCGAGCGCGACCGAGGGTATCTCGAACATGGAAAGCGCGATCCGCACCAGCAGCGCCGCGGAGAACAGATAGACGAGCGTCGCCCCCTCGCCCATCTCCGGCGGGTTGAACAGCAGCACCCAGCCGAGCGCCACGGGCAGGGCGGAGGCATACATCCACGGATGCCGCCGGCCCCAGCGGCTGCGCGTCCGATCGCTCAGCGTGCCGACCAGCGGATCGGCGAAGGCCTCGATCACCAGCGCGCACATGATCGCGATGCCCACGCTCGCAGCCGGCAGGCCCACCACCTGATTGTAATAGATCAGCAGGAAGGTCGCGAATCCGCTGTCCTTCACGCCGTACGCCAAACTGCCCAGGCCGAACGACCAGCGGCTGCGCGCCGACAAAGCGCGGGGCGCGGGCGTGGCGGAGTGCTGAGAACTCACGCCGCGAACGCCGCCAGGCTGTCGAACAGGCCGGGCGTATCGGGATCCCAACTGTGCCGCATCCCCACCGCCATGCCGCCATCGACCAGGATGTGCGTGCCGGTGACGAAGCTCGCATCGTCGCTGAGCAGATAGGCGACCGCCGCCGCGATGTCTTCCGGCAGGCCGGCGCGCGCGATCGGCTGCGCGTTCGACGCCATCTGCGCGATGACCCTGTTGGCCTGGTCGCGCTTCTCGCCCTCGATCCCGACGGTCGAGGTGAAGATGTTGGTGGTGATGAAACCAGGGCACACCGCGTTCACGCGGATGCGGTGGCGCGCGAGGTCGGCGGCGGCCATGCGGCTCAGGTGCAGCACGCCCGCCTTCGCCACCGAATAGGCGGTCGGCGCCGCGCCCGACATCAACGCAGCGATTGAGGCGGTGTTGACGATCGCGCCGCCCCCGCGCTTCGCCATCAGCGGCGCGGCCTCGCGAATGCCCAGCGCGACCGAGCGGAGCAGCAGGTTCTGCGTCGCGTCCCAGCCGGCGACGTCGATCTCGTCGATCACCGCGCGCGTCCCGCCCGCGCCCGCGTTGTTGAACAGCGCATCGATGCCGCCGGCCGTGTCGGCGGTCACCATCAGCGATGCGATGTCGCCAGGGTCGGTCACGTCGCAGCGCTGGAAGGCGATCCGCCCCTCGCCCTCGGCGACCACCGCCCTCGCGCCCTCCTCGTCGATATCGCCGATCAGCACCTCGGCGCCTTCGCCGGCCAGACGCAGCGCGGTAGCGCGGCCGATTCCCGATGCGCCGCCGGTCACCACCGCACGCCTGCCCTCGAACCGTCGCATCGACCTCTCCATTTTCGTTTTGCGTGACGATAGTATGGGGTTTGCGCGCGTCAATGCGCGGTTTTTGAAATTGCGGTGTGGCGCGGCCACGTTATAGCTCGTCGGCAACGGCAAACAGGAGAGGACGGCCATGGCGCTCGACGCCGAAACCTTCGATGCGCTGATCGACATGGTGCGCCGCTTCGTCAGTGAGCGGTTGCGCCCGCTGGAAGCGCAGGTCGAGGCGGACGACGCGATCCCCGACGACGTCATTCGCGAGATGCGCGAAATGGGCCTCTACGGCCTGTCGATCGACGAGAAATATGGCGGGCTGGGCCTGACGATGGCCGAGGAAGTGAGGGTCGCGATCGAGCTGGGCCGCACGACTCCCGCCTTCCGTTCGACCTTCGGCACCAATGTCGGGATCGGATCGCAGGGTCTCGTCATCGCCGGGACCGAGGAGCAGAAGGCCGAATGGCTGCCGCGCATTGCGTCGGGCGAGGTCGTCACCAGCTTCGCGCTGACCGAGCCCGACGTCGGATCGGATTCGGCCGCCGTGAAGACCCGCGCGGTACGCGACGGCGACGTCTACAAGCTCAGCGGCACCAAGCGTTTCATCACCAATGCCGACAAGGCCGACCTGTTCACCGTCATGGCCCGCACCGGCGGCGAGGGTGCGGGCGGCGTTTCCGCCTTCCTCGTTCCGCGCGACTTGCCGGGGCTGAGCGTGGGTGAGCCCGAGAAGAAGATGGGACAAAGGGGCGCCAAGGTCGCCGACGTCAATTTCGACGAGGTGCCCGTCCCCGCCAGATACCGGCTGGGCGAGGAAGGCGAGGGCTTCAAGATCGCGATGCGCGTGCTCGATCGCGGCCGGCTGCACATCTCGGGCGTGTGCGTCGGCGTCGCCGAGCGGCTGATCGCCGATTGCGTCGCCTATGCGAGCGAGCGAAAGCAGTTCGGCAAGCCGCTCGCCGAACACCAGCTGATCCAGGCGATGATCGCCGATGCGAAGACGGAGGCGCTCGCGGCGAGGGCGCTGGTCCTCCAGACTGCTGAGATGAAGGACGGCGGGGAGAACACGACGATGGAGGCCGCGGCGGCCAAATACTACGCCAGCGAGATGGTCGGCCGGGTGGCGGACCGCGCGGTGCAGATCTTCGGCGGCGCGGGCTATATCGCCGATTACGGGATCGAGCGGCTGTACCGCGACGTCCGCCTGTTCCGCATCTACGAGGGCACCAGCCAGATCCAGCAGATCATCATCGCCCGCGAGACGGTGAAGAGGGGTGGCTGATAAAGCCCTCTCCCCTTCAGGGGAGAGGGTTGGGAGAGGGGCAGTGTGCAACAATCAACAGGGCCGGATGTGGAGAGACTGCCCCTCTCCCCGGCCCTCTCCCCTGAAGGGGAGAGGGAGAACCACATGGACACCAGCAAGCTGTTTTCGCTTCAAGGCCGCACCGCGCTCGTCACCGGGGGATCGCGCGGGATCGGCAGGATGATTGCCGCGGGCTTCGTCGCACAGGGGGCGAAGGTCTATATCTCCAGCCGCAAGGCCGACGCGTGCGATGAGACCGCCGCCGAGCTCGGACCCAACTGCATCGCGCTGCCGCAGGACATCTCGACCGTCGAGGGCGCGAGGAACCTCGCCGCGCGCTACGGCGAGGTGGAGGACAGGCTCGACATCCTGGTCAACAATGCCGGCGCGGCATGGGGCGTGCCGTTCGAGGAATTCCCCGAACATGGCTGGGACAAGGTGATGGACCTGAACGTCAAGTCGCCCTTCTTCCTCACCCAGGCGCTGCACCCCGCGCTCAAGGCGGCGGGATCGGCGGCGCGGCCGGCCAAGGTGATCAACATCACCTCGATCGACGGCCTCCGGCTCAACCCGTGGGACACCTACAGCTATCACGCCTCCAAATCGGCGCTGATCTATCTGACCAAGCGCCTCGCCGCGCGGCTGATCCGCGATCACATCAACGTCACCTCGATCGCGCCGGGCGCATTCGCCAGCGAGATGAACCGCGCGGCGCGTGATCATGGCGACGAGGTGGCCAAGGGCATCCCGGCCAAGCGCATCGGCGAGGCTGAGGACATGGCCGGCACCGCGATCTTCCTCGCCAGCCGCGCGGGCGATTACATCGTTGGCGACACCATCGTCTGCGACGGCGGCCTGGTGAACGCCGCGCTGGGGACGAGCATCGACGCTTAAATCCTCCCCCGCTTCAGCGGGGGAGGGGGACCGCACGAAGTGCGGTGGAGGGGGCTTGCGGGTGGCTTAGCGCTTGTGGCTTTCCCCCTCCACCGTCCTTCGGACGGTCCCCCTCCCCCAGACAAGCTGGGGGAGGATTTAGGTCACCGCGCGATCCCCGCTGCCGCCAGCACGGCGAGCGTCACCAGCTCGCCCGCGGTGGAGGACATCGGCGCGACCTGCACCGGCTTTTCCATGCCGATCAGCATCGGCCCGATCATGCTGTCGCCACCCAGCTCGCGCAGCAGCTTGGCGGAGATGTTGGCCGATTGCAGGCCGGGCATGATGAGGACGTTGGCCGGCCCTGAAAGTCGGGCGAACGGGTAGTTCTTGAGCAGCTTGGGATTGAGCGCCGTATCGGGCGCCATCTCGCCTTCATATTCGAACCCGACCTGCCGCGAATCGAGCACCTTCACCGCGCCGCGCAGGTTTTCCAGCCAGCGCCCCTCCGGGTTGCCGAAGTTCGAATAGCTGAGGAAGGCGACGCGCGGCTCGTGGCCCATACGCCGGGCGACCGATGCTGCCTGCTCGGCGATGTCGGCGAGCTCGTCGGAGGTCGGGCGTTCGTTGATCGTCGTGTCGGCGATGAACACCGTGTGGCTCTGCCCGACCAGCACATGCATGCCGAACGGCGTCTGTTCGGGCACCGGATCGATCACCCGACGGATCTCGCGCATGTTCTGCGCATAGGTGCGGGTGACGCCGGTGATCATCGCGTCCGCCTCCCCCAGCTGCAGCATGGTCGCGGCGAAGATGTTGCGATCCTGGTTGATCATCCGTTCGCAATCGCGCCGCAGATAACCGCGCCGCTGCAACCGTCCGTAGAGGAAATCGACCATCTTCGGCACCATCGTCGAGGT
Source organism: Sphingomonas gilva (assembly GCF_003515075.1). Taxonomy (GTDB): domain Bacteria; phylum Pseudomonadota; class Alphaproteobacteria; order Sphingomonadales; family Sphingomonadaceae; genus Sphingomonas; species Sphingomonas gilva. Next base: position 498,043 of record NZ_QWLV01000001.1, on the reverse strand, counting down.
GCGGCTGTTGTGCACCTCGAACGCCTCGGGATTGTCGATGCCGAGCGCGCGCAAGCGGTCGTACACGTCGTCGCGGCCGACCAGCACCGGCGTGCCGTAGCCGCCGTCGCGGAATGAGATCGCGGCGCGCAGCACCACCTCCTCTTCCCCTTCCGCGAAGATCACGCGCTTGGGATGCGCGCGCGCCGCCTCATAGGCACTGGTGAGCGCCGCCGTAGTGGGGTTGAGCCGCGCGCGCAGCGACTGGCGGTATGCGGCCATGTCGAGGATCGGCTTGGTCGCGACGCCCGAATCCATTGCGGCTTGCGCGACCGCGGCGGAGACCATCTCCATCAGCCGCGGATCGAACGGCGCGGGGATGATGTAATCGGGCCCGAAGCTGCGGCTGAAACCGTAGGCGGCAGCGACCTCCTCCGCCACCTGCTGGCGCGCCAGCTCGGCGATGGCGTTGGCCGCGGCGATCTTCATCTCCTCGTTTATCCCGGTCGCTCGCACGTCGAGCGCGCCGCGGAAGATGAAGGGGAAGCCGAGGACGTTGTTGACCTGGTTGGGATAGTCCGAACGCCCGGTGGCGATGATCGCGTCGGGGCGCGCGGCGATGGCCTCTTCAGGCAGGATTTCCGGCACCGGATTGGCCATGGCGAAGATGATCGGCGCCTTGGCCATCTCCTTGACCATCTCGGGCTTCAACGCGCCGGCGGCGGACAGCCCCAGGAACACATCGGCGCCGACCAGCGCTTGCGGAAGGTCGCGCGCATCGGTGACGACGGCGTGGGCCGACTGCCACTGGTTCACCTCGCCGCGCCCCTGGTAGATCACGCCCTTGCGATCGCACATGATGACGTTGTCGTGGCGGACGCCCATCGCCTTGATCAGCTCGGTGCAGGCGATCGCCGCCGCGCCCGCGCCGTTGACCACCACCTTGACATCCTTCAGCTCGCGCCCGGTCAGCAGGCAGGCGTTGATCAGCCCGGCGGCCGAGATGATCGCGGTGCCGTGCTGATCGTCGTGCATGATCGGGATGTTCATGCGCTCGCGCAGCGTCTGCTCGATGATGAAGCATTCGGGCGCCTTGATGTCCTCAAGGTTGATGCCGCCGAAGCTCGGCTCCATCAGCGCGACCGCCTCGATGAACGCGTCGGGGTCCTCGGTGGCGAGCTCGATGTCGATCGAATCGACATCGGCGAAGCGCTTGAACAGCACCGCCTTGCCTTCCATCACCGGCTTCGAGGCGAGCGCGCCGAGATTGCCGAGGCCGAGGATCGCAGTGCCGTTGGAGATCACCGCGACGAGATTGCCCTTCGCGGTATAATCGTACGCGGTCGCCGGATCGGCGGCGATGGCATGGACCGGCACCGCGACGCCGGGCGAATAGGCGAGCGAGAGGTCGCGCTGGGTCGCCATCGGCTTGGAAGCGACGATCTCGATCTTGCCGGGACGGCCCGCCGAATGGAACAGGAGCGCTTCCTGCTCCGAAAACTTCGCCGCGCTGTCGTCGCTCATCCGTCTCTCCCTGGCTGGCGGGCAGTCTTTAGGGATGGAGCGGTTCGAGGCAAGCGGCGCGAGCGCGAAAAGGATGACAGGCCGAGTCGCGAGCGATTCGCGCCGCTGTACGCTTTCCCGAAGGTAAGGAAGGTTATGGCACGTACAGTCGGGAGTGCGATGAACCGTTGACCACAGCAGTGACGGGACTGGCGCAAACTGATCGAACGAACGGCCATATGCCCCGACCATGGCATATCGCGCCGATGTAGGACAGGCCGGACTTTCCCCTTCCGGCTTCCTCCGCTACCTCCGCCCAACCGATGGCAGACGCCCCTTCCGCCCCCACTCCGATGATGGCGCAATATCTCGCGCTCAAGGCCGAAGCGCCCGATTGCCTGCTGTTCTACCGCATGGGCGATTTCTTCGAGATGTTCTTCGAAGACGCGAAGATCGCCGCCGCCGCGCTCGATATCGCGCTCACCGCGCGCGGCGAGCATGAGGGGCAGAAGGTGCCGATGTGCGGCGTCCCCGCTCATTCGGCGGAAAGCTATCTCGCGCGGCTGATCAAGGCGGGCCACCGCGTCGCCATCGCCGAGCAGACCGAAACGCCGGCGGAAGCACGCGCGCGGATGGGATCGAAGGCGCTGGTCGCGCGCGGCATCATCCGCGTGGTGACGGCGGGCACGCTGACCGAGGAGGCTTTGCTCGACTCGCGTTCGGCCAACTGGTGCGCGGCGATCGGCGAAGCGGGCGGCGCAATGGCGGTCGCGGCGGCCGACGTCTCGACCGGACGGTTCGAGGTGATCCCGACCGATGCCGCCGGCCTGGATGCGGTCCTCGCACGGCTGGGCGCGGCGGAGGTGGTCGGCGTGGAAGACAATGCGCGCGCCACCGTCACCCGTCCGCGCGGCGAGTTCGACAGCGCGCGCGGCGAGGCGCGGCTGAAGGCGCTGTTCGGCGTCGCGACGCTCGACGGCTTCGGCCGGTTCGACCGCGCCGCGCTGTCGGCTGCGGGCGGGCTGGTCCATTATCTCGATCACACCGCCAAGGGCCGCCTGCCCTTCCTCCAGCCGCCGCGCATCGCCGCCGTCGCCCAGCACATGGCGATCGACGCCGCGACGCGGGAAAGCCTTGAGCTGACCCAGGTCGCCGGCGGCGGCCGCAGGGGGAGCCTGCTCGACTGCATCGACCGAAGCGTCACCGGCGCGGGCGCGCGGTTGCTCGCCGAGGATATCGCAGCGCCATTGATGGACCGCGCCGCGATCGACGCGCGGCTCGACCTGGTCCAGCTGTTCCATGACGATTCCGCACTGCGCGCCGCCACGCGCGAGGCATTGAAGGCGCTGCCCGATATCGGCCGCGCGCTGGGACGGCTGGCGGCGGGACGCGGGTCTCCGCGCGACCTGGGCCAGTTGCGCGACGGGCTGGAGGCAGCGCGCGCACTGGGCGTGAGGCTCGGGCGGATCGAGCGGCCGCCGGACCTGCTTGCCGGCCTGCTGCCCACGCTCGGTGGGCACGGGGCCCTCACCGATCTGCTCACGCGTGCACTCGTCCCCTCCCCGCCGATCGACGCCGGTGCGGGCGGCTATATCGCCGAGGGTTATGACGCCGCGCTCGACGATCTGCGCGCCACGGGGGGCGACGGAAGGCGGGCGATCGCACGGCTGGAGGCGGATTACCGCACACGCACGCGAATCAGCCAGCTCAAGATCCGCCACAACAATGTGCTCGGCTATCATGTCGAGGTGCCGGCGAAGCACGCCGACGCGCTGATGGCGCAGGATTCGGGCTTCACCCATCGCCAGACGCTGGCGGGGGTGGTGCGCTTCAACGAACCGGCGCTGCACGAGGCGGCGAGCCGGGTGACCCAGGCGGGCGCGCACGCGCTGGCGGCCGAGGCGGCGCATCTGGAGGATCTCACCGCCGCCGCGCTCGACAAGCGCCTCGCCATCGCCGCCACGGCCGACGCGCTGGCGCGGATCGACGTCGCCGCCGGCCTCGCCGAGCGCGCGGCGGAAGGCGGATGGGCGCGGCCGTCGCTGGTCGATCATGCCTGTTTCGAGGTCGAAGGCGGGCGGCATCCGGTGGTCGAGGCGGCGGTGGCGAAATCGGGCGAGCGCTTCGTCGCCAACGATTGCGCGCTCTCCGAAAGCTCGCGGCTGTGGCTGGTCACCGGCCCGAACATGGGCGGCAAGTCGACCTTCCTGCGCCAGAACGCCCTGATCGCGGTGCTGGCGCAGGCGGGCGCCTATGTGCCCGCGGCGCGCGCGCGGCTCGGCCTGATCGACCGGCTGTTCAGCCGGGTCGGCGCGTCGGACAATCTCGCGCGGGGCCGATCGACCTTCATGGTCGAGATGGTCGAAACCGCCGCGATCCTCGCCCAGGCCACGCCGCATAGCTTCGTCATCCTCGACGAGGTCGGGCGCGGCACTTCGACCTATGACGGCCTCGCCATCGCCTGGGCGGTGGTCGAGGCGATTCACGAGACCAACCGCTGCCGCTGCCTGTTCGCAACGCATTACCACGAGCTGACGCGGCTGGCGGAGCGCTGCGACGCGCTCACCCTCCACCATGTCCGCGCGCGCGAGTGGAAGGGCGATCTGGTGCTGCTGCACGAGGTGGCGGAGGGACCGGCGGATCGCAGCTACGGCCTGGCCGTGGCGCGGCTGGCGGGGATGCCCCCGGCGGCGGTGGCGCGGGCCAAGGCAGTGCTCGCGAAACTGGAGGCGGGCCGCGCTGCGACCGGCGGGCTGGCGGCGGGGCTGGACGATCTTCCGCTGTTCGCCGCCGCGATACAGGCCGAAGAGGAAGCGAGTGATCCGCTACGCGATGCGCTTGCCGCGATGGATGTGGATGCGCTCAGCCCACGGGAAGCGCTTGAGGCATTGTACCGGTTGAAAGGGTTGGCTGACTAATCCTCCCCGGCACGGGGAGGGGGACCATGCGCAGCATGGTGGAGGGGGTTCGCCGCGAGAACCGCTCTGATGGAGGGCCCCCTCCACCACCTGCCTTCGGCAGGCGGTCCCCCTCCCCGTGCCGGGGAGGATTTCAGGCCACCGCCGCCCTGAGCGTCGCCTTCACGCCCTGCCCGGCGCCGTCGACCTCGATCGCGCTCTTCAGGCTCTTGGCCATCGCCGCGATCAGCTTGGTACCGACGCCGGTGCCCTTGATCGCGCCATCATGGGGCATGCCGCAGCCGTCGTCCTCGACGCGGAGCACGAAATGATGCGGGTCTTCGCGGCGCAGAGCGACGCGGATCTCGCCGTCCTTGTCCTCCGGATAGGCATATTTGCAGGCGTTGGAGACCAGTTCGCTGACGATCACGCCCAGCGACACCGCCTTGTCGGTCGGCAGGCGGATCGGTTCGCTGTCGAGCTTCAGGATTCGGCGCGCGGCCGGGGTCGACCAGGTGCGTGTCAGTTCCTCGGTCAGCGCGGTCAGATAGTCCGCCATGTCCACGCCCTCCACCTCGTTCGAGGTGTAGAGCCGGCGATGGACCTGGCCGATCGCGGTGATGCGCTGCTGCGTGTCCTGCAGCGCGGCGCGGCCGGGGCCGTCCTCAAGCGCGCGCGCCTGCAGCTGGACGAAGGCGGAGACAAGCTGCAGCGAGTTGGCGACGCGGTGGTTGACCTCCTTGAGCAGCGCCTCCAGCCGCGCGTTGCTCGCCTCCAGCGCTTCGCGCTGCGTGGCGCTTTCGCGCCGCATCGCGACTTGATCGAGCGCTTGGTGGCAGGCGGTGGCGAACAGGTCGAAGAACTCGTCGCCGACGGTCTTCACCACATAATCAGCGGCGCCGGCCTTCAGCGCGGCCACCGCGATCCGGCTTTCCTCCGATCCCGTGACGTACAGAATCGGCGGGCAATCCGCCCGCTGGCGAAGCTTCGCCAGCGTCTCCAGCCCATCCATGCCGGGCATGTAGTGATCGACCGCGATCAGATCGAACTGCTGCTCGGCCGCCAGCGCCGCGCCCTCCGCGCCGCCGGCCGCCAGCGTCACGTCGAAGCCGCGCCGGGAGAGCGCCTTGGCCGTCAGTTGCCTGAGGCCTTCGTCGTCGTCGATATAGAGAAGCCTGGGGAGGGCTCGGCTCAAGCGTCCGCCTCCGTTTCGGGCACCTGGATCACCGACAGGAACAGGCCCAGCTGGCGGATCGCGTCGGCGAAGCTTTCATAGTTCACCGGCTTGGTGATGTAGACGTTGCAGCCGAGATCGTAGCAGCGCTGGATCTCGCGCGTGTCGTCGGTGGTCGTCAGCACCACCACGGGTGTGCGCTTGATCGGACTGTCCTCGGCCTTGATCTTGCCGAGGATGTCGGTGCCGCTCATGTCGGGCAGATTGAGGTCGAGCAGGATCAGAGCAGGACCGTTGAGCGCAGGGCCGTGCGGCGCGGTGAAAAGATAATCGAGCGCGCGCGTGCCATCGAGGAAATGCGTGATCCCGTTCGAAATGCCCGCGCGGCGGATATTCTTCTCGATCAGGCGGGCATGGCCCTCGTCATCCTCGATCATGATGATGTTGACGGACTGGACTTCACTCATCGGGCTTCCCCCTTCTCACCCTGGGACGTGGCGGGCAGCGACAGGCTGAATGTCGATCCCCGCCCGAATTCTGATGCGCATTCTATCGTACCGCCCATGCGGTACGCCAGTGCGCGGACATGCGCGAGGCCGATCCCCTCGCCCGGCTCGGTCTGCGCGCCCGAACGGCGGAACAGGTCGAAGATGCGCTGATGGTCCTTGGCCTCGATCCCGCGGCCATTGTCGGCGACGTCGACGATCACGCGGCCGCGCTCCTTGCGCGCGGATATGGTGACGAGCGGCGGACGCTCCGGCGACCGGTACTTGATCGCGTTCTCGATCAGATTGGCGAGGATCTGCTCCAGCGCCAGCCGGTCGTGGACAAGCTGCGGCATCGGTTCGACGATACGGATTTCGCCGTCGAGCTCGTCGGTGCGGTGGGCCAGCGTATCGCGAATGCCGTCGAGCAGCGAGACCAGATCGACGGGCTCGGGAGAGAGAACGCGGCGTCCTTCGCGCGACAGCTGCAGGATCGCGTTGATCAGCCGGTCCATCTTCTGGGTCGAGGAGCGGATGAAGCCGGCCGCCTCTGGCAAGTCCTCGCGCGCGGCGTTCGCGGCGTCCTCGGTCAGCATCGCCGGCGCCTCGGCCTCGACCCGGTCGACCAGCTCGGCGAGCGGCTTGGTCGCCGCCTCCAGCTCGGCGGTGAAGCCCATGACGTTGACCAGCGGCGAGCGCAGATCGTGGCTGACGATATAGGCGAAGCGCTGGATCTCGTCGTTGGCGCGCTGCAGGTCGGCGGTGCGCTCGGCCACCGCGCTCTCCAGCCCCCGGTTCAACAGCGCGAGTTCGTCGCGCGACCTGTTCAGATCGCGGCCATAGCGGCGCATCAGCAACAGCGAGGCCATCGCCATGATGACCAGCAGCGCGCCGGCGACGCTCACGATGATGAAGAAATTGGCGACGCTGGAGCGCTGGCCGGCCTCGCGTTCGGCAAGCAACTGGTCCTCGACGGCGGCCATGTCGGCCGAGATCCGCCGGATCGCGGCGATCAGCGGAAGCCCTTCATCCCGGTCGCGGAACGCCAGAACCGCCTCGTCGCGATCGCCGCGCGCCACCAGCGCGACGGTGCGGCGCAGCAGCGTGCCGTGCTGGCCGGACAGGTCGGCCAGCTGACGCGCCCGCCGCTGCTGGGCGGGATTGTCGCTGGTCAGCTCGATCAGCGCCTGCGTTCTCGTCGGGAGGGCGTTGAGCGCGGTCGACATCGTCCGCAGATAGTCCGACTGACTGTCCAGCAGGAACCCGCGCCGGGCGGTCTCGGCGCGTTCGCTATAGGCCTGGAACTCGGCCAGCAGATTGCCGACCGCATAGGTGTGCGTGACCGCGTCGACATGCGCCTGGTTGCGCGACACCATGTTCACCGCAGCCGCGCCCGCGACGATCAGCGCAGCGAAGCCGATCGCCATGAACACGAGCACGGCGCGGCCGACGCGTTCGTTGGTTATCCGCAATGTTCGCCCGATCCGCGCCCGCATGGCGTTCGCCCTTAGTTCAGCGCGCGGCGTTCGCCAAGCATGCAAAAACTAATGGAAATCAAGCCGAAGGGATGGTTTTGCCGCGATGGGTGACGGCGCGGACGGTTGCGCCTATCTATCGCGGCATGTCGCAGCGTTTCGAAACCCTCGCCCATCGCCGCGCGATCGTCGACCGGCGCGCGCTCGCCGATCGGCTGGCCGCGCTGGAGGGAAGCGATACCGCGGCCCTGCGCCGGCAGGCGACGGCGGTGCTGAAGGCGGCGCTCGACGCCGGCCGCGCGGAGATCGACCAGCGGCTGCGCGAGCACCCTTCCAAAGGACTGGACGCCGCCGCCGCCCAGGCTTTCCTGGTCGATCAGCTGCTGCGGCTGCTCTATGATTTCACGACCCAGCGGCTCTATCGCAACAGCAATCCATCCGCCGCCGAACGCCTGCTGCTGATCGCGGTGGGCGGTTATGGCCGCGGCGAGATGGCGCCCTTTTCGGACGTCGATATCGGTTTCATCACGCCCTACAAGCAGACGCCCTGGGCCGAGCAGGTCATCGAATCGATGCTCTACAGCCTGTGGGATCTGGGGCTGAAGGTCGGCCATTCGTCCCGCTCGCTCGACGATATGGTGCGTCAGGCGAAGGGCGACCTCACCATCCGCACCGCGCTGCTGGAGGCGCGCTATGTCTGGGGCGACACCGAGCTCTATGACCAGGCGGCGGCGCGCTTCAAACGCGAGATCCAGTCCGGCACCGCCCGCGCCTTCATCGCCGACAAGCTCGCCGAACGCGACCAGCGTCACAAGAAGATGGGCGACAGCCGCTATGTCGTCGAACCCAATGTGAAAGAGGGCAAGGGCGGCCTTCGCGACCTCCACACGCTCTTCTGGATCGGCAAATACGCCTATAATGTCCGCTATGTGTCGGAGCTGGTCGAGGCCGGGCTGCTGACGCGCAAGGAATATCGCCAGTTCAACCGCGCCGAGAATTTCCTCTGGGCCGTGCGCTGCCACCTCCATTCGATCACCGGGCGGGCCGAGGAGCGGCTGACCTTCGACGTCCAGCGCGAGATCGCTCAGCGGATGCGCTATGCCGACCGGCCCGGCAAATCGCCGGTCGAGCGCTTCATGCAGCATTATTTTCTGCAGTCGAAGACCGTCGGCGACCTCACCGGCCTGTTCCTCGCCCATCTCGACGAGAAGTTCGCCGCGCGCGGACGGCGGATCGGGTTGCCGCGCATCCGCCGCAGCCCAGCCAAGCTCAACGGCTTCGTGCTCGATCGCGGGCGCCTGGCGTTGCCGCGCGAGCATTTCTTCGAGGAAGACCCCGTGCGGCTGATCGAGGCCTTCGCGCTGGCGGACAAGCACGGCCTTGAAATCCATCCGCTGACGATGCGCGCGGCGGCGCGCGACGCCAAGCTGATCGACGGCAAGATCCGCCGCGATCCCCGCGCCAATGCGTTGTTCCTCGACGTGCTGACCTCGCCGCGCGATCCAGAGACGGTGCTCAGATGGATGAACGAGGCTGGCGTGTTCGGCCGCTTCGTGCCCGATTTCGGCCGGGTGGTCGCGCAGATGCAGTTCGACATGTACCACCACTATACGGTCGATGAGCACACCATCCGCGCGGTCGGGCTGCTGTCGGAGATCGAGCGCGGCACCTTGAAGGGCGATCATCCGCTGTCGACCGCGATCGTCGGCCAGATCGTGTCGCGCCGCGTGCTCTATGTCGCGGTGCTGCTGCACGACATCGCCAAGGGCCGCGGCGGCGATCATTCGGTGCTGGGCGCCGAGGTGGCGGAGCGGCTTTGTCCCCGCCTGGGCCTCACGCCCGCCGAGACCGAAACGGTGGCGTGGCTGGTCCGGTGGCACCTGCTGATGTCGGCGACGGCGTTCAAGCGCGACCTTGCCGATTTCAAGACGGTGCTCGACTTCTGCGAGAAGGTTCAGAGCCCCGAACGGCTGCGTTTGCTGCTGGTGCTGACCGTCGTGGACATCCGCGCGGTCGGCCCCGGCGTGTGGAACGGATGGAAGAAGCAGCTGCTCTCCAACCTGTTCGAGGCTGCGGAAGAGGTGCTGCGCCTCGGCCACAAGCAGAAGGGCCGCGACGAGCGGATCGCCGCCAAGCAAACGGCCCTGCGCCGTCATCTCGGCTGGGACGAGGCGCGTTTCGCCACGCTGGTCCGCCGGCTCCCCCAGGCCTATTGGATCGCCGAGCCGTCCGATGTGCTCCAGCGCAATGCGCGGCTGGTGGCCGATGCGGGCGACACCCAGCTGTCGATCGCCGCGCAGGTCTATCCCGAGCGCGGGGCGACCCTGGTGACGGTCTACGCCGCCGACCATCCGGGCCTGTTCTACCGCGTCGCCGGCGCGATCCACGCCGCGGGCGGCAACATCATCGACGCGCGCATCCACACCACGCGCGACGGCATGGCACTCGACAATTTCCTGGTGCAGGACCCCGTCGGCGGGCCTTTCGACCAGCCCGAGCAGCTCACCCGGATCAAGCGCGCGATCGAGGATGCGCTGGCCAACCGCACGCGCCTTGCCGACCGTCTGCAGCAGCGCCCGCTGTCGCGTCCGCGCGCGGAGGCCTTCCCGATCGCGCCCGCCGTGCTGATCGACAACAAGGCGTCGAACCGATTCACCGTGATCGAGGTCAATGCGCGCGACCGGCCGGCGCTGCTCAACCAGCTCGCCCACGGCCTGTTCCAGTCGAAGGTGACGATCCATTCGGCGCATGTCGCGACCTATGGCGAGCGCGCGGTCGACACCTTCTATGTCACCGATCTGACCGGCGACAAGATTACCAACGGCCAGCGGCTGAAGGCGCTCGAGCGGCGCCTGCTCGAGGCCGCGGGCGGCGAGGCGCTGCAACAGGCGGCCTGAGAGAAGGAGGACGAGATGAGCGTGCAGGGGATTGGCGGATTGTTCTTCCGGGCGCGCGATCCCGACGCGCTCAACGCCTGGTATCGCGAGCATCTGGGCATCGGCGCTGGCTGTTGCGCCGAGGGAACGGACGATCCCGACGAATGGTTCTGGAAGACCGAAGGCGGCCCGACCGTGTTCGCCCCCTTCAAGGCGACCACCGATTATTTCGCCGCCGACAAGCAGTGGATGATCAACCTGCGCGTCACCGATCTCGAAGGCATGCTCGAACAATTGAACGCAAGCGGCATCGCGATCGAAACCCGCGACGAATGGGACACCCCCGAAACCGGCCGCTTCGCGCGTATCCACGATCCCGAAGGCAACGCCATCGAGCTGTGGGAGCCGCCGGCGACATGATGACCGCGGTCCTGGTCGTCATGGGGATGATCGCGGCGATGACATTGGTCTTCGTAGTGATCGCCCGGTCCGGCGGAAAGCCGCTGGATCGGAACGGCTTCGACGGCGACGGGGACGGGGACTGATCCGCCGCTCTTCAGGCCCATCCCTGCTTCCGCAGGGGCGACAGATATGGTGCCTCGGTTTAGAAAAGGCACAGCCTAGCGTGGGTCAGCCTTTCGGCTTCTGCCACACCCGCACATAGTCGATCGTCATCCGCGCCGGAAAGGTGGCGGCGTCGATGCCTTCGTCCGCACCCCACCCGCCGACCGCGACGTTCAGGATCAGATATTGCGGCGACGCGAAAGGCCAGGTGTCGTGATCGTCCTTCTTGTCGTTGTCGAACCGCATGAAGGCCTTGCCATCGACGCCGATCAGGATGCGATCCGCGTTCCAGTCGAGCTGGTAATTGTGGAACGCGGTGCAGGCGTCGGGCACCACCCTTTGCGCGGTCTTCTGCGTCTTGATGACGTGGTTGTAGGCCTTGGTGTGGACCGATCCGTGGACGGTGCCCGGCGTCTGGCCGACATGCTCCATGATGTCGATCTCACCCAATCCGGGCCAGTCGGCGCTCTCGTCGATGCCGAGCATCCAGATCGCCGGCCAGCTGCCCTTGCCGCAGGCGAGCTTCGCGCGCACCTCGATGAAGCCATAGGTCCAGTCGGCGACGCCGCGGGTGAACAGCTTGGCGGAGGTGTAGTCCTGCCCGCCATGATCGGCCGCACCCTCCGGCCGCTCGCGCCGCGCCTCGATCGTCAGCATGCCGCCTTCGACGCGGGAATTCTCGGTCCGCCCCGCGGCGTAATATTGCAGCTCGTTGTTCCACCAGCCGTCCTTGTTGCGGCTGGTGTCGTAGCGCCACTTGGCGGGATCGGGCAGGCCGGGCTTGTCGAACTCGTCGCCCCACACCTGCACATAGCCCTCGGGCACCGCGATCGGCTCGTCGGTGGAGGCGGGCGTCGGCGGCGGCGCGACGGTCTGCGCGGCCGCGCCCGCCGGCAGCACCGCCGAAGCGGCCAGGGCGAGCGCGGCGCGGCGCGTCACTTGGGCGCGAGCACCATCAGCATCTGGCGGCCTTCCATGCGCGGATAGGCCTCGACCTTCGCCGTCTCGGCGGTGTCGGCCTGGACGCGCTGGAGCAGCGCCATGCCGAGCTGGCCATGCGACAGCTCGCGGCCGCGGAAGCGCAGGGTGATCTTCACCTTGTCGCCCTCGTCGATGAACTGGGCGACCTTCTTCATCTTGGTGTCGTAATCATGGTCGTCGATGTTCGGACGCATCTTGATCTCCTTGATCTCCTGCGTCTTCTGCGACTTCCGGGCGATGTTCGCCTTTTTCTGCGCCTCGTACTTGAACTTGCCGACATCGAGGAACTTGGCGACGGGCGGATCGGCATTGGGCGACACCTCGACCAGGTCGAGGCCGACTTCCTGGGCCTGTTCGAACGCTTCGCGCGTGAACATCACGCCCAGATTCTCGCCATTCTCGTCAATCACCCGCACCTTGGGCGATTGAATGAACTGGTTGAATCGGGGGCCGTTCATCGGCGGCGGCGCCAGCGGGCGCCGGGTCATCGGAGGACGTATGGTTGTAACTCCCGTGGTGATTCCGGATTGCGATTGCGGCGAGCATAGCCGAGCGTGGCCCGCGCGGCTAGGCCGCGCCCACGCGGTCCGGGCGATTTAGCGCCCGGTGCGGCTCAACCGCCACGCTCCATATCGGGTGGCGCGGCCTCATCCACAAGCCGCGCGGATCAATCGAGCGTGTCGAGCCGGATGGCGATTGACGGCAGCATCGCCGATACCGTGTCGTGCGCCTCATATTCCCGGACATCGCAATAGGCGCCCTCCACCGGATCCCGGTGCACACGGATGGTCTTGCGCACGGCGTCCACAACCCAATATTCACGCACACACGCTTCCGCATATAGCCGCGCCTTGACGCGAAGGTCGTAGCCGATCGAAGAAACCGCGACCTCGATCACCAGAAGCAGATCGGGGCCGCGCACCTCCTGCGATTCGATCGTACGGGGCCAAATGGCGATATCGGGTTCGACAAAGGTGATTTCCGACAGAGCGACCGATGGTTCGACGAACAAGGCCGTGTCCGCAGGCTTTGCGAGCACGAGCGCCTCGTTCAGCCTCGATTTCATCCATTCATGGTGGCTGAATTTCGCCGCCGCCATCGGCACGATCTCCCCCTCGATCAGTTCGAAATTCTCGCCCTCGGAGATCACGCCCGCTTCCTGGAGCGCATAGACGTCCGCCACCGTCAGGCGGGCCGGGATCAGCCCCTTTTGCACATTCTGGAACACGGTCATGGCCGTAAGCCTAACACAGATCGGGCGGGGTCGCATCCTTCACCAGCCGCGCGATCAGTTCGTCCAGCCCGACCACCTCCTGCCGGGCGCCTTCGCCGAGCGGGCGAAGTGCGATGGTGCGCTCTTCCGCCTCGCGCTTGCCGACGACGAGCAGCGCGGGAACCTTGGCCAGCGAGTGTTCGCGCACCTTGTAGTTGATCTTCTCGTTCCTGAGGTCGGTCTCGACGCGGAGACCGGCGGCGGCGAGTTTTTCGGCCACGACCTTCGCATAGTCGTCGGCATCGCTGACGATCGTCGCGACCACCGCCTGCACCGACGCGAGCCACATCGGCAGGCGGCCGGCGAAATGCTCGATCAGGATGCCGATGAAGCGTTCATAGCTGCCGAAGATCGCACGGTGGAGCATGATCGGGCGGTGGCGCTCGCCATCTTCGCCGACATAGCTGGCGTCGAGCCGGTCGGGCAGCACGCGGTCCGACTGGATGGTGCCGACCTGCCAGGTGCGGCCGATCGCGTCGGTCAGGTGCCATTCGAGCTTGGGCGCGTAGAAGGCGCCCTCGCCCGGCAGTTCCTCCCAGCCATATTCCTCGGTCGCGAGCCCGGCCTCGATCACCGCGTTGCGCAGCTCGGCCTCGGACAGGTCCCACATCTCCTCACTGCCGAAGCGCTTCTCCGGGCGCAGCGCGAGTTTGATCGCGTAGGTGAAGCCGAAATCCTTGTAGATGCGGTCGGCCAGCTCGCAGAACGCGCGGACTTCACCCACGATCTGGTCCTCGCGGCAGAAGATATGGGCATCGTCCTGGGTGAACTGGCGCACGCGCATCAGCCCGTGGAGCGCGCCGTGCGGCTCGTTCCTGTGGCAGCAGCCATTCTCGTAGAGGCGCAAGGGCAGATCGCGGTAGGACTTGATGCCCTGGCGGAAGATCAGCACATGCGCGGGGCAGTTCATCGGCTTCAGCGCCATCCACTCGGCGTCGTCGGATACGATCGGGCCCTCCTCCTCGGTGTTGGGCACCTCGTCGGGGATGACGAACATATTCTCGCGATACTTGCCCCAATGGCCCGACTGCTCCCACTGACGCGCGTCCATCACCTGCGGGGTCTTCACCTCCTTGTAGCCCGCGCCGTCGATGGCGCGGCGCATATAGGCCTCCAGCTCGCGCCAGATGACATAGCCCTTGGGGTGCCAGAAGACGCTGCCGTGCGCCTCCGCCTGGAGGTGGAACAGGTCCATCTCCTGCCCCAGCTTGCGATGGTCGCGCTTCGCCGCCTCCTCCAGCCGGACGAGATGCTGGTCGAGCTGCTTCTTGTTCAGCCAGCCGGTGCCGTAGATGCGGCTGAGCATCGCGTTCTTCTGGTCGCCGCGCCAGTATGCGCCCGATACGCGCGTCAGCTTGAACGCCTGCGGATCGAGCTTGCCCGTCGAGGCGAGGTGCGGCCCGCGGCACATGTCAAGCCACGCGCCGGCGCGGTAGACCGTCAGCTCCTCGCCCTCGGGCAGTTCGGCGGCCCATTCGGCCTTGAACGTCTCGCCCGTCTCGGTCCAGCGCTTGATCAGGTCGGCGCGGCTCCACACTTCGCGGACGAGCTTCTCGTCGCGGGCGATGACCGCGCGCATCTCGGCCTCGATCGCGGGCAGGTCCTCTTCGGTGAAGGGGCGATCCTTGGGCGCGAAGTCATAATAGAAGCCGTCGTCCGTCGCGGGGCCGAAAGTAATCTGCGTGCCGGGGAACAGGTTCTGCACCGCCTCGGCCAGCACATGCGCATAGTCGTGGCGCACCAGCTCCAGCGCATCGGCCTCGTCGCGCGCGGTGATCAGCGCGAGCTCAGCGTCGCCTTCGAACGGCCGATTGAGATCGCGCACCTCGCCGTCCACTCGCGCCGCCAGCGCCGCCTTGGCCAGGCCCGGCCCGATCGCCGCGGCGACGTCCGCCGGGGTGGTCCCCGGAGCCACCTCGCGGACGGAACCGTCGGGCAGCGTGAGGCGGAACATCTCGGACATGGGTGTGGTGGGCCTTTGTGTATGTTGCTTAAGACGCGGGCTTATGCCGCGCCTGCCGATATAGGCAAGCGGATCGCGGATTTAACGCCAAGCCGCTATACCGTCACCCCGGACCTGTTCCGGGGTCCATCCCTCCACAGGCACGGCATACGCTTGTGGCGTGATGGATGCCGGAACAAGTCCGGCATGACGGTGATAGTTCTTAGGTTTCAGCTAGTCCCGTGAAACACCGCTTCGATATTGTGGCCGTCGGGATCGCGCACGAACGCGCCGTAATAGCCCGGGTGATAATGCGGCCGAAGCCCCGGCGCACCGTTATCTTCGCCACCCGCCAATAACGCCTCCCTGTGAAACGCGTCCACCATCTCGCGGTTGGCAGCTCCCACCGCGACGTGAAGTTTGCCCTGTGTCGGATCGTTATGTGCGATCCAGAACCATGGCCGCGTATCGCCATATCCCGCGACCGGTACCTCTCCGTCGACCATGTCGAACAGGCGACGGACGCCAAGCGGCGCGAACGCCCGATCATAGAAGCGGATTGAACGTACGAAATCCGCTACGCCAAAGGTAATGTGGTCAAGCACGCATCACCCCCGCATCCCGAAGGGCACCACCCAGTTATCGCGCATATGCCCCACCTGCGCGCGGCCGAGATAGGGCACGCCCATCACGCGCGCCCATTTTTCGAACATCGGCTCGACCTCCTCGCCGAACGCGACGTCGTTCTCGACGATGTCGGTCACCCCGCCCAGCCGCAGCCCGGCGATGCCCTTCAGCTGGGTCGATTGCGACAGCTGCCACAGCATCCGGTCCATCCGGTAATGCGGCTCGCCCACCTCCTCGATCAGCAGCACATGGTCGGTCAGGTCGGGCAGCCAGGGCGTGCCGATCATCGCGGTGAGGATCGACAGGTTGAACGCGGCCGCCGGACGATCGCCCAGCCCCGGCTCCAGGCCGCGCGTGCCCCCGGTCAGCCAGTCGAGCGAGCGGGTGACCGTCTTGTCGCCGCCGCCCGTCCCCATGTCGATCAGCATCGGCCCGTGCGCGACGCGGCCCACGCGGCGCGCGTACATCGCGCCGAGCATGAACCCCATGTCCGAATAGCCGATATAGCGCTTGCGATAGGCGGCGGGCTTCAGCGCCGGCATGATCTCGTCGAGGATGCGGTTGGAGCCGTATCCGCCGCGCGCGAACCAGATCGCGTCGAACGCGGGATCGTTGGCGTAGCGCAGGAAGGTCTCCGCCCGCAGCTCGTCCGGCCCGGCGAAATGCCCGGCCTCGGCGAAGCATTGCGGATCGATCACCAGATCGACCGATGGAAAGACGATCGCGGCGAACGCCAGCACGCGCGCCGCCACCTCTTCCTTTATCGCCCGCGCGGGGGCGACGACCCCAATCCGCATGTCCGCTCCTTGCCCTCGCTCGTCACCGCCGATAGCGCGTGCGGATGATCGACGGCAAATCCTTCTTCCTCGTGGGCATCGGCGGCAGCGGCATGATGCCCCTGGCGGCGATCCTCAAAGGACGCGGCGCGGACGTCTCCGGCTCCGACCGCGGCCTCGATGCGGGACGCGTCCCGGCCAAGTTCGACTATCTGCGCTCGCTCGGCATCGGCCTTTTTCCGCAGGACGGCAGCGGAGTGCAGGCCGAGCAGATCGTCGTCGCCTCGGCCGCGGTGGAGGACAGCGTGGCGGACATCGTGCGGGCGACCGAACTGGGTTGCCGGCGGATGCGCCGCGCGGACCTGCTGGCCGAGCTGTTCAACGCGGCGAAGCTGCCGGTAGCGGTGGGCGGCACCAGCGGCAAATCGACCGTCACGGGCATGATCGCCTGGATCCTCCACGCGACCGGCCGCGATCCCACGGTGATGAACGGCGCGGTGATGACCAACTTCGCTCGCGCCGACGCGGCGTTCGCCTCGGCCTTGGTCGGCAGGGGCGACGCCTTCGTCAGCGAGGTCGATGAAAGCGACGGATCGATCGCGCTCTACCGCCCGCGAATCGCGGTGCTCAACAATGTGAGCCTCGACCATAAATCGATGGACGAGCTGCGCACGCTGTTCGGCGATTTCCTCCGTCGGGCGGAAACCGCGATCGTCAACATCGACAATGCGGAGGCCGCGGCCTTGGCGCCCGCGGGCGCGGTGACGGTGGCGATCGACCGCGATGCGGACCTGCGCGCGACGGACATCGTCGAGCGGCCCTTCGCGGCGGCGTTCGACCTGATCGCGGATGGCGGCACGCATCAGGTCACGCTCGCCGTCCCCGGCCGCCACAACGTCGCCAACGCCCTCGCCGCGCTTGCCGCCGCCCGCGCCGCAGGCGTGCCGCTGCCCGAAGCCGCGCGCGTCATCGCCGGCTTCACCGGATTGAAGCGCCGCTTCGAACGGGTCGGAACGGCCAACGGCGTCACCGTGATCGACGATTTCGGGCACAACCCGGACAAGATCGCCGCGACGCTCGACACGCTCCACGCCTTTCCCGGCCGGCTGCTGATCCTGTTCCAGCCGCACGGCTACGGCCCGCTGAAGGTGATGCGCGCCGAACTCGCCGCGATGTTTCGCGAGAGGCTGGGGGCGGAGGACGTGCTGGTCCTGCCCGATCCGGTCTATCAGGGCGGCACCGTCGCGCGCGAGGTGACCAGCGCCGATCTGGTCGCCGACATCGCCGGCAATGCGCGCCACATTCCCGACCGTGCCGAGGCGGCCGCTTACCTCACCGGCCTCGCCCGGCCTGACGACCGCATCATCGTAATGGGCGCGCGCGATGACACGCTCAGCCTGCTCGCGCAAAGCATGCTTGCCGATTTGGAAAGCTAGCTTGACATGGAAAGTGGACTTGTCGTAAAGCGTCCTTGACATATTCGTCGAGGAGCCCTGACCATGCCAACCACACCCGCGGGCCGCCGCTATCTCAAGCGGTTCGTGCCTACCATGACTGCTTATGTCGCCGCGCTGTTCGTTTCCAACCGGGTTGCCGCGGTCTGGCAGCCGGAGGGCGCCGCGCTGATCGCGCTCTCGTTCCTGCCAGCGCTGCCGATCATCGGCGTGATCATCGTCATCGGTCTCTATCTGGCCGAAGAGAGCGACGAATATCTGCGCCACCGCATTGTCGTCTCGATGCTGGTCGGACTTGGGTTGATGCTGTCGGTCACGACGGCCTGGGGGTTTTTGGAAGAGAGCGGCGTCGTGCCGCACGTGCCGGCCTATTTCGCCTTCATCCTGTGGTGCGCCGGCTGGGGCGCGGCGCAGTGCGTGCTCGCGTTGCGCGAACGTGTCCAGGGCGACGCCGCATGAAGAACAGCCTCCGCGTGCTGCGCGCCGAGCGCGGCTGGAGCCAGCAGGATCTGGCCGAGCGGCTGGAGGTCTCACGCCAGAGCGTCAATGCGATCGAGACCGGCCGCTACGATCCCTCGCTTCCCCTCGCCTTCAGGATCGCCGACCTGTTCGGGCTGACGATCGAGGCGATCTTCACCAACCCCGCCAAGGACACAGAGCAATGATTCGCACCGCATTCGCCGCCATCGCCCTGGCCCTCGCGCTTCCGCTGTCCCCCGCTTCCGCGCAGGACGCCATACCCGCCGGCGCAACCGGCATCGTCCGCATGGAGCATATCTCGGTGATCTCGATCGGCGAAGGGGAGCCCGTCGTCCTGATCCCCGGCCTCTCCAGCCCCCGCGCGGTATGGGACGGGATCGCGCCCGAGCTCGCCAGGACCCACCGCGTGCTGCTGGTGCAGGTCAACGGGTTCGCCGGGGACGATCCCGGCGCGAACGTCAAGCCCGGCGTGCTCGACGGGGTCATCGCCGATCTCGACAAGCTGATCGCGCGCGAGAAGCTGGAAAAACCCGCGATCATCGGCCATTCGATGGGCGGCCTCGTCGGCATGATGCTGGCGAGCCGCCATCCCGATCGGGTCGGGCGGTTGATGGTGGTAGACGCCCTGCCCTTCATCGGCACGCTGTTCGGCGCCAAGGATGTCGCCGGCATCATCGCGCGATCCGAGCAGATGCGCGACATGATGCTCGCCGCCAAGCGCATGCCGACGCCGGTCACCACCGATCCCGGCGGGATCTGGTCTAACACGCCCGAGGGCCGCATCCGGATCGCCAACTGGTCGGCGAAGACCGATGCGCGCGTCAGCGCGCAGGCGATGCACGAGGTGATGACCACCGACATCCGCCCCGAGCTGGCGAAGATCGCCGCCAGGCCCTTCACCGTACTCTACGCGACCGGCGGCGGCCCGCAGGCGACCGCCATCTGGCAGCGCGAATATGCCGGATCACCCGCGACGCTGGTGGCGGTGCCCGACAGCTACCACTTCGTCATGCTCGACCAGCCGACACGCTTCGCCGCGGAGGTGGAGGCGTTCCTCGCGCAGTAACCCGTTGACCTCGCGGCCCGTCTCCGCTCCAAAGGCAAGAGGCGGGCCAGAGCATCCGGGGGGACGAGTTGGACGACGACAGCCAGGCGGATTCCGCCTTCGCATTCACCGGCGACTGGCGCGAATTTGCGCCGATCGCCTTCACCAACCTGCTGCTGACCATCGTCACGCTGGGCATCTACCGCTTCTGGGCGACCGCGCGCGAGCGGCGCTATCTGTGGAGCCGCACGCGCTTCATCGACGACCGGCTGGAATGGACCGGCACGGGGCTGGAGCTGTTCATCGGCTTCCTGCTGGTGTTCGCGCTGCTGTTCCTGCCGCTGCTGCTGCTCAATTTCGTGCTGCAGGGGCTGGTGTTCCGCGATCGGCCGGGCATCGCCGCCGCCATCGTCGTCATCGTCTATGTGCTGATCTTCTATCTGGTCGGCGTCGCGCGCTTCCGGGCGCTGCGCTATCGCCTCAGCCGCACCTATTGGCACGGCATCCGCGGCGGCGCCGATGATCCGGGCTTCGCCTATGGCTGGTCCTATCTGTGGAAGACGTTCGTCGGCTATCTCGCGATCGGCCTGATGGTGCCCTGGTCGATGACCAGCCTGTGGAACGAGCGCTGGCGCCACATGAGCTACGGTCCGCACAGGTTCGTCTCGGAGGCGCAGTGGGGCAATATTTTCCTGCGCTACCTGATCTTCTATCTCTCGCCGATCGTGCTGTTCGTCCTCTTCCTCGTCTTCGTGTTCATCGGCGGGCTGGCGTTCGGCATGTCGGGGGGCTTCGATCCCTCCACACCGCCCAATGAGGGCGTGGTGTTCGCCTTCATCGTCGCGGCGGCGATCTTCTATCTGGTGTTCTTCGTCGTGATGGGCGTGATCGCGATGATCTACTACTCGGCCTTCTACCGCGAGGCGGTGGGCGCGCTCAGCCTGTCCGATCTCGACTTCGCCTTCACCGCGCGGACGATGGATTGGATCAAGCTGTTCGTCGGCAACGTCGCGCTGGTGATCTTCACCCTCGGGATCGGCATCATCTTCCTGCGCTATCGCAACTGGAAGTTCTTCATCGATCATCTGGAGGCGACCGGCGAGATCAACCTCGATCAGCTGACCCAGTCCGCCACGCGCGAGCCGGGCCAGGGCGAAGGGCTGCTCGACGCGTTCGATATCGGCGCGATCTGATGGCCGTGACGGCGTGGCATTATGACGGGCGGAGCGCGATCCGCCGCCGCGTCGAGCTCAGGCCCGAAGGCGACGGCTTCGTCCTGGTCGAAGGCGATGCGGCGCACGGCCCCTTCGCCTGGAGCGATCTGACCGGCCGAGGCATGCAGGACGGCGCGGCGGTCTACGCGCACCGCACGCTCGACGGTTGGCGGCTGGGGCTCGACGGCGAGATCCCGCCCGACATCGCCGCGCGCCTGCCGCGCGAGGAACGCTATGGCCGGCTGATCGACCGCATCGGCCTGTGGAAGGCGAGCGCGGCGTTCGCCGTCATCGCCGTGCTGGCGCTCACCGGCGTCTATTTCGCTCCCGCGGCGATCGCGCCGCTGATCCCGCCGTCGTTCGAGCGCAGGATGGGCGACGCGATGGTCGGCGATTTCGGCGGCCGCTTCTGCGCCGCGCCCGAAGGACAGGCGGCGCTCGCCAAGCTCGTGCGCCGGATCGATCCCGAGGGTGGCGACTTGGATGTCCGCGTCGCCAATATCGGCATGGTCAACGCGGTCGCGCTTCCCGGCGGCAAGATCATCATCTTCGACCAGCTGCTGCGCGAGGCGGAGAGCCCCGACGAGGTCGCGGGCGTGCTGGGGCATGAGATCGGCCATGTCCGCAACCGCGACGTGATGCAGGCGCTGCTGCGCCAGCTCGGCCTGTCGGTGGTGCTCGGCGGCGTGCAGGGCGATGCCGGCGGCTATCTGAACGCGGTGATCGGCTTGACCTATACCCGCGCGGCGGAGGCGCGGGCGGACGGCTATGCGATCGAATCGCTGCGCATGGCGGACGTCAGCCCGGTCGCCACCGCCGCCTTCTTCCGCCGCCTGGCCCGCTTCGAGCCCGGCGACGGCCGCGCCGCGACGATGCTCGGCTATGTCAGCAGCCACCCCCTCTCCCGCGCCCGCGAACGCACCTTCCGCGCCGCGGCCGAAAAGGGCGCCAACTACACGCCCGCCCTAACCACCGAGGAATGGATCGCGCTGCGCCGCATCTGCCGCGACGATCCCAAGGCGGCGCGCGACGACAGCTTCGGGCCGTTTTGAAACGCACTTGACGTTTGATTACAATACTGATATCAACGGACGAGACATGGATCGAAAGTCGGTGGAATGGCTTGGCAGTTCGCGATCGGATTTGCTTGGCATGCCACAGCCCGTCGTGAAGCAGTTCGGGTTTGAGCTTGGTTTGGTCCAGAACGGGCTGATTCCCGAAGGCGCCATCCATTTATCTCATGTCGAGAACGGCGTTTGGGAGTTGAGGGAGAACCACAAGGGAGACACATACCGCGTCGTGCATCTCCTGAGGCATGAGGACACGATCTTCGTGCTGCATTGCTTCAAGAAGAAATCGACCAGCGGAAAAGCCGTTCCCAAGGCAGACACGGAAACCATTGCCGCGCGCCTGACCGAGGCGAAGGCGAGGATCGCGGCACGTCGCAAGCAGAAGGGCGAGTGAAATGACCACGGACCATATCACCCCGGCAGGAACCAGCGTTCTCGATGATCTGGGGCTGGATGCCGAATTCACCGCCAAGGCGAAACTGGCGATACGCATTCGCAAGACCATCGAGGAGCTCGGCCTGACGCAGCGGCAGGTGCAAAGCCGCACCGGCCTGCCGCAGCCGCGCATCTCTCAGATCGTGCGAGGCCAACTCGACGATGTTAGCAAGACCAAGCTCGAGGAATGCCTGCGCAGCCTGGGACACGACATTACGATCATGATCGGGCCCCGGCACGAAGGATCCGGGGAATTGAAGGTCTTAACGCGGGAAGCCGCCTAGTCCTAAAGCCGGAACACGCCTTCCATCACTGTCACGCAGCCGCCGCCGAGCACGACGCGCTCGCCGTCCAGGCGGCAGCTGAGCCGACCGCCTCGCGCCGAGGCCTGGTAGGCGGTGAACGCGTTCCGGCCCAGGCGCTTCGCCCAATAGGGCACCATCACCGCGTGCGCCGATCCGGTCACGGGATCCTCGTCGATGCCCGCGCCGGGGGCGAAGACGCGGCTGATGATGTCCGTGTCCCCTGCCCCGGACCCCGATCCGGGGTCGCCCGGCGCGGTAACGATGGTGAGGACGTCTCCCTCGGCGGCGAGCTTGCGGAAATCGGGGTCGAGCGCGCGGACGATGTCGGCGTGCTCGACCACGACCAGGCCGTAGCGATGCTCGTGCCATAGCGTCTCGACCGCGCCGTCCAGCCCCAGCGCGGCGACGATCGCGGGCAGCGGCTTGGGCGACGGCCCCCAGGCGGGCAGCGCCAACGCATAGCCCTCGCCGGCGCGTTCCACCGCCAGCATCCCGGCCTTGCGCGTGCGGAAGGTCACGCGGTCGCGGCCGGCATCCTGCCCCAGCACGAAATGACCGCTGGCGAGCGTCGCGTGGCCGCACAGCACCACTTCCGCGGCGGGGGTGAACCAGCGCAGCTCGTAATCCGCCTCGCCCGACGCATCGGGCAGGATGAAGGCGGTCTCGGAGAGGTTGTTCTCGGCGGCGATCGCCTGCAGCACATCGTCCGCCGGCCACGCGTCGAGCGGCATCACCGCGGCCGGGTTGCCGGCGAAGGGGCGATCGGCGAAGGCGTCGATCTGGTGGATGGTCAGCGTCGTCACGCACGGTCCCTTTTTCTGAGCGCGGTCAATTCGTCGGCCTCGGCGAGCGGGTTGTCGGGCTGGTCGATCTGGCCTTCGGGATCGACATGGATCAGCACCTCCACGCCGGGAAACTCGGCCTCCAGCCGCTTCTCCAGCGCCTCGACGATGTCGTGGCTCTGGGCGACGGTCAGGTTGGCGTCCATCGCGATGTGGAACTGGACGAACTCGCGCGCGCCGCTCGACCTGGTGCGCAGGTCGTGCAGCGATTTGAGCTCGGGGATGCGCGCGGCGCATTCGACGAAGCGGCGGCGCTTCTCCTCGGGCCATTCCTTGTCCATCAGCTGGTCGATCGCATCGGCCGAGGCGCGCCACGCCCCCCAGAACAGCCACAGCGCGATGCCGATGCCGAACACCGGATCGGCGCCCGCCAGCCCGAGATACTGGTCGATCACCAGCGCCGCGATCACCGCGCCGTTGAGCAGCAGGTCCGACTGGTAGTGGACATGGTCCGCCCGGATCGCGACCGATCCGGTCCGCGCGATCACGTGCCGCTGATAGGCGAGCAGGCCGAGCGTGACGACGATCGCGACCAGCGACACGCCGATGCCGTATTCCGCCTGCGCCGCCGTCTCGCCGGAGAACAGACGCTCAACCGCGCGCACCAGGATCGCGCTGGCCGAGACCGCGATCAGCGCGACCTGCGCCAGCGCGGCGAGCGCCTCCGCCTTGCCGTGGCCGAAGCGGTGATCATGGTCGGCGGGCGCGGCCGCGATGCGCACCCCCGCGAGCGTCACCAGGCTCGCCAGCAGGTCGAGCGCGGTGTCGGCGAGCGAGCCGAGCATCGCGACCGATCCGGTGGCGACCGCGCCATAGCCCTTGAGCGCGAGCAGGAAGATCGCCACCGCCACGCTGGCGATCGCCGCGCGCGCCGCGAGATTCGCGCTCACGGGTAGAGCAGCCCTTCGGACCAGCCGCCGTCGGTCCGCACGAACAGCCGCCGCTCGTGCAGCCGGTGCGCGCGATCCTGCCAGAACTCGATTGCATCGGGCGTGAGGCGATAGCCGCCCCAATGCGGCGGGCGCGGCACGTCGCCGCCGTCGAAGCGCGCCGCCATCTCGGCGAAGCGCGCCTCGAAGGTCGCGCGCGCATCGAGCGGGCGCGACTGGTCGGACGCCCAGGCGCCGAGCTGCGAATCGCGCCCGCGCGTGGCGAAATAGGCGTCCGCCTCGGCATCGCTCACCGGCGACACCTTCCCCTCGATCCGAACCTGCCGCCTCAGCGACTTCCAGTGGAACAGCAGCGCCGCCCCGCCGGTCGCGGCAAGCTCGCCCGCCTTGCGGCTCTCGCGGTTGGTGTAGAACACGAAGCCGTCGGGCCCATGCCCCTTCAAGAGCACCATCCTGACCGAGGGCCGCCCGTCCGCGCCCACCGTCGCCAGCGCCATCGCGTTGGCGTCGTTGGGCTCCCCGGCCTGCGCCTCTGTGAACCAAGCGTCGAACAACGAAAACGGATCATCGGCCATGGCGCGCGGATTAGGCCGAGCCCGGACGCATGTCGAGTGACGCGGCTGGGACGCGCCCGTCAGCGCCCCCGCTCGGCCAGCTCGCGGTAATGCTCCGCGAGCACGCCGAACGCCTGTTTGCGCGCGCCGGTCGGGGAGATCAGCCCCTTGCGGTTCCAGCCTTGCTGATAGACCGGGTGCTGCCGCCGCGGCGAGCGGAAGTCCTTGAGCAGCCAGGGAGAGAGGCCGCGCAGCGACGGCACCTTCGCCGCCATCTCCAGCGTGCGCCGGTAATATTCGGCCTGATATTCCTCGCTGAACTTGTGCGGATTGGCCGCGGCGTCGTGATAGCCGGCAAGCGCGCCCGCGCCGAATTCGGAGAAGATCAGCGGCTTGCGTAACTCCGTCCGCCATTCGAGCCCGGGCAGGCTGGCGAGCGGGTCGCCCGAATACCAGCCATTATAGGTGTTGACCGCCATCACATCGAGATCGCCGGCGAGCGGATCGTCGATGGTGTTGATCCTGCCGTCGCGCCGGCTGAGCAGCGCCGCGGTGACCAGCCGGCTGCCGTCCAACGCGCGGACATCGCCGATCAGCGTGCGCAGGAAGCGGTTGCGCGCCTCGCCCACCGGCGTCTCGTTGGCGACGCTCCACAGCATGATCGACGCGCGGTTGCGGTCGCGCAATATATTCTCGCGCAGCATCGCGCGCGCGCCGGCGAGCGTCTCCGCGCTCTCCCAGTCGACCTGCCAATAGACCGGCACCTCGCTCCACACGATGAGGCCCAGCTCGTCGGCCATGCGCGTCATCACCTCGTTGTGGGGATAATGGGCGAGGCGGACGAAATTGCCGTTCAGCCCCTGCTTGATCTCGGTGAGCAGCGCCCGCGCCGCCGCGGGCGTCATCGCGCGGACGGGATCGGCGCCCAGCTCCTCCTCGTGCAGCGAGATGCCGCGCAGGAAGACCGGTTCGCCATTGAGCACTATGTCCTGCCCGCGCACCTCGACGGTGCGGAATCCGATGTGGTCGGGCAGCACATCCTTGCCCGCCTCGACGCGGACATCGTAGAGCTTGGGCCGCTCGGGCGACCAGCGTTCGAGCGCGGGCGGCGCGGCGGCGCCGCCCTCCCACGCGCCGCTCGCATCCGTCCGCCCCGTGATCGTCAGCCCCAGCTCGGCGATGCGGACGCGGACGGGCATGTCCGCCGCCCCGGGGCCATCGAGCCGCACCGACGCGGCGATCCGCCCGTCGCGGGTCAGCCGTATCCAGGCGTCGTCGACATAGGTCTCGGGCACCGTCACCAACGTCACCGGCCGGGTGATGCCGCCATAGGTCTCCCAGTCGGTGACGGGCGGCGGCACGCTCTCCGCGGTGCGTGCGGAATCGACGCCGACGGTGATCTGGTTGCCGCCGGGCCTGAGCGTCGCGGTTACATCGAAGGCGAACGGCGTGAACCCGCCCGCGTGCCGGCCGACCTCCTTGCCGTTGAGATAGACCGCCGCCGCGTAATCCGCCGCGCCGAAGCGCAGGAACACGCGCCTGCCCCTGGGCACGGCCGGCAGGTCGAAGGTCCGCTGATACCAGACGAGGCCTTGATAATGCCGCATCTCGGGCGCGTGCCCGATCCAGGAGCCGGGCAGATGGGTGATCGGCGATCGCTGCATGTCGAATTCGAACAGCGCCCGCGGATCGCGCGCCTCGACATCGGCGGCGATGGTGTCGGCCCAGCGATTGGTGCTCGCCCCCGGCGGCCCGCCATGAAAGCCGGCGACGCCGTCGCGGAACGGGTCCACCGACCAGTGCCACGCGCCGTCGAGGCTCAGATGCTCGCGCAGATCGGCCGAGACGAGGACAGGCGCCGGCGCCGCGCCCTCCGCCTGGGCGGATGCCGGCGCCGCCATCGCAAGGCCCGCCAGCACCAACCCGATCCGCCCCAACAGCTTTCGCAGCATGTCGCCACCCCCTCTTGGTAAAATCCGACAGGCCTAGCTAACGGGAGGAGATTGGCCCGTCCAATTCCGCCGCGGCGTAGTTGGCGGGTGGATTCACATTGGGCACTCGTCACCCCGGACTCGTTCCGGGGTCCGTTTGAAAAGATTGGTTCACGCGAAGGCGCGGAGGCGCGAAGAAGGAAGAAGGGGGGTTCGCGCAGAGACGCGGAGACGCAGAGATGCCGAACCCTGCGCGAAGCGCATGTCACTTCGCTACGTTGCGGCAAGCGGAACCCTGCGAAAAGATGAGAGCCGCTGACGCGGCAGAACCACCTCTCTGCGCCTCCGCGTCTCTGCGCGAACCAATCCCCCTTCTTCTTCGCGCCTCCGCGCCTTCGCGTGAACCAATCTTCCTACTTCTTCTTCGCCTCCGCGCCTCCCGCGTGAACCAGCTTTCCGAACGTCGATCCGACCTAGCCGCCATGCCCCTCGGCCAGATAGGCGTCGGAGCGCATCTCCATCAGCCGGCTGACGGTGCGGTCGAATTCGAAGCGGCCGTCCCCCGCCGCGTAGAGCGCGCCCGGCTCGGCGTCGGCGGCGGCGAGCAGCTTGACCTTGTGCTCATAGAGCGCGTCGATCAGCGTGACGAAGCGCGCCGCCTCGTTGCGGTTCTCCGGCCCCAGCCGGGGGATGCCGACCAGGATGACAGTGTGATAACGCCGCGCGATCGCGAGATAGTCCGCCGCGCCCCGCGCCTCTCCGCACAGCCGCTTGAAGCTGAACACCGCGACGCCCTTTAGGCTCTTGGGCACATGCAGCGTCCGCCCGCCCTGCACGGGGATGTCCTCGCTCGGCACGTGCGCGCGGTCCTCGGGCGGATAGTCCGTCAGGCGAAAGAAGGCGGCGGAAAGCGCCGCGGTCGCCTCCGGCCCGTTGGGCACCAGCCAGGTCTCCATGCTGCCCAGGCGATCCAGCCGGTAGTCGACCGGCCCGTTCAACGGCAGCACCGCGCACCGCTCCTTCAGCGCCGCGATGAAGGGCAGGAAATGCTCGCGGTTGAGCCCGTCCTTGTAGAGATCGTCGGGCGCGCGGTTGGAGGTGGCGACGATCGTCAGCCCCTGGTCCCACAGCGCCTTGAACAGGCGCGAGAGGATCATCGCGTCGGCCGAGTTGTTGACCACCATCTCGTCGAAGGCGAGGCAGCGGACATCCTCGGCGATCGCCCTGGCCACCGGCGCGATCGGATCGCCCTCCTCCTTCCGGCGCTCCTCGGCCAGCGCCGCGTGCACGTCGAGCATGAACTCGTGGAAATGGACGCGGCGCTTCCGCCCGATGCGCAGGCAGCCGTAGAACAGGTCCATCAGCATCGATTTGCCGCGCCCGACCCCGCCCCACAGATAGATGCCGCGCGGGCTTTCCGGCCGCTTGCCGAGCGCACGCCACAGGATGCTGCCCCGTGGCGGGCTCGCTTCGAGCGCCGCCTGCAATCCGGCAAGCGCCTTGGCAGCCGCCGCCTGCTCGGCGTCGGGGCGAAGCTCGCCATGCGCGACGAGCGAGTTGTAGCGATCGAGCGTGGAAGTCACTTGCGGGGCGTAGGCTTGCGGATCGTCGCGGAAAAGCTGGCGATCCTGTCATCGCCCTGGACGATCAGCCCGCGCAGGAACAGCAGCCGTCCGGTCTCGCGCAGCAGCTCGACCACCGCGTCCAGCGGCTCGTCGATCCGGCCCGCGCCGATGAACTGGGTCGAGAGGTCGAGCGTCACCGCCGTGCCCGCCGTGATCAGCCCGAAGCTGCGCGCAGCGGCGAACAGGGCGATGTCAATGAAGGCGAGCGTCGTGCCGCCATGGACGGCGTTCCGAAGGTTGGAATGGATGTGCCTCGGAACCATCCGCACCCGCGCGCTGCCGTCCGCCTCCAGCCGGACCTTGAACGGGCCGAGCAGGCTGTTGAACCGCGTCGGATCACTGAGCTCCCAGCTCTTCCAGCCGGGCTTGTCCGGATCGTCCGCGTAAAGGAAGCTGGGAGGGTCGGTCATGGCGTCCTTCGATACGCCGCTTCGACAAGCTCAGCGGCTACTCAGGATGAGCGGTTAAAAAACTCCGCTCATCCTGAGTAGGGACTGAGCGAAGGCGAAGGCCCATGTCGACGGATCAAATCGCCCGCTCGATTTCCAGCTTCTTGATCTCGGCGATCGCCTTGGCCGGGTTCAGCCCCTTGGGGCAGACGTTCGCGCAGTTCATGATGGTGTGGCAGCGATAGAGGCGGAACGGGTCCTCCAGCTCGTCCAATCGCTCGCCGGTCATCTCGTCGCGGCTGTCGGCCAGCCAGCGAAAGGCCTGGAGCAGGATCGCCGGCCCCAGGAAGCGATCGCTGTTCCACCAGTAGCTCGGGCAGCTGGTCGAGCAGCAGGCGCACAGGATGCATTCGTAAAGGCCGTCAAGGCGCGAGCGGTCCTCGGGCGTCTGCAGCCGCTCCTTGCCCGAGGGCGCCGGGGTGACGGTCTGCAGCCACGGCTTGATCGAGGAATATTGGGCGTAGAAATGGGTGAAATCGGGGACGAGGTCCTTGATCACGTCCATATGCGGCAGCGGCGTGATCCGGATCTCGCCCTTCACGTCCTCGATCGCGGTGGTGCAGGCGAGGCCGTTCCTGCCGTCCATGTTCATCGAGCAGGAGCCGCAGATGCCCTCGCGGCAGGAACGGCGGAAGGTCAGCGTCGGGTCGATCTCGTTCTTGATCTTGATCAGCGCGTCGAGGACCATCGGGCCGCACGCGTCGAGATCGACCTCGAAGGTGTCGTACCGCGGGTTCTCGCCCGAATCGGGATCGTAGCGGTAGATCTTGAACGACTTGACGTTCTTCGCGTCCGCCGCGGCCTTGTTCGCCTTCCCCTTCTTGATCGTGCTGTTCTTGGGCAGGAGGAAGTCGGCCATGTTCGATCCCGTTTCTCTAAGGCGTCAGGCGGGGCGGCGAATGCCGCCCCAGTCCAGGTTGCGGGTCAGATACATGACCGACGCCAGCGCCGCAAACAGCAACAGCGAGCCGATGAGCAAGGAAAACGCCTCCAGGCTCAAGAGTACATATAGCGTCGCATAGAGCGCGGTCAGCAGCCCGGCGATATAGGCCGAACGCCGCCAGCTCTTGAGCACCGCCGCCGAATAGGCGGTCAAGAGCCCGATGATCGCCGCGCCCGCGACGCAGTAGGCGGCGGTGAAGCCGATCACCTCGGCGAAGGCCAGCAGCATGACGAAGAACAGCACCAGCCCGGCGCCGACCAGCAGGTATTCGACCGCGGAGACGCGCACGCCGCCGATCACATCGAACATCAGGAAGGCCATGAAGGTGAAGCCGATGAACAGGAAGCCGTATTTCACGCTGCGATCGACCTGCGAATAGAGATCGACCGGGGTGACGAGGTCGACGCGCGCCTCGTACGCGCCCGCCGGCTGGCCGAGCGTCGAGATGTCGCGCGGCGCGTAGGATTTGGTCTCCGGCGACGATGCCGCTCCCGCCTCGACCAGCGCGCGGCCGAGCGCGAGGTTGCCCACCCGCCAGGTCGCGGTGAAGCCCTCGTCAGTGATCGAGCGCGTCGCCGGCAGGAATCCCCCTGTAAAACTGGGGCTGGGCCAGGGCGACCTGACCGTCCAGCGCGTGTCGCCCGCCTGCGGCGCAAGCGCGAGCCAGCCATTGCCGCGGAAATCGAAGGCGAAGCTCGCGGTCATCGGCTGCGTCCGGACCGACGACGCGTCGATCCAGGTGAAGAAGCCCGATCCGCTGGTCTCCTCCGGCCCCTTGCCCGGCTGCAATTGCAGGCGCCGGCCGTCGACGGTGACCGAAGGCGGTGCGCCGAACAGCCCGCGCGCGTCCTTCAACCCGAAACGCAGCTCGGCGCGGTCATAGGCGAGCGCTTCGGCCGTCACGCCGAAGCGGGCGAGGTCGGCGGGCAGGCGGAAGCGCGCTTGGCCCGTCGTCTTCGCCTCATAGACCACCGCCTCGTAGATCGACCGCGTGCGCCGCTCGGGCTTGAGGTCGGACCGAATGTCGGCGAGCTCGGGCGCCAGCGTCAGCTCGCGCCAGACGGTGTTGGTCTTGACCACCTGCCGGCCGCCCTCGGTGACGGTCTCGGTCACCTGCTGCGGATAGGGAATAACCAGGATGGGTCCCGCGATCAGCTGCGGCCCGCCCCAGCCTTCGGCGATCGACGAGCGCGCGGTCTCCGACTGCGACTGCCGGTCGTAGACCAGCAGATAGACGGTGAAGAGCGGGATCGCGAGCAGCATCGCGATCAGGATCGCGAAGCCCAGCTTGGCGCCGGGCGAGCGCTCGGGGCGGTCGGAGAAGTCCGTCTGGTCGGGCATCACATCTCACCTTGCTGTCGATGAAGCGTGGCCTATTAGCGATGAATCGTTGTGAGCGTCAAATGAGGAATCCGTGAGGAACGGTGACAACGGCGCTTGTCGCGCCGCCAAAACCTTCTCCGATCCGGAGGCGAACATGCCCAATCGCTTGACTTCACGCCGAATTCGGTGAAGCACTCCTCGCGATCCGGGGAACGGCCGCAAGGCCGGGGATCATGGCCGATGGCCGAGGGGGGATTGTCGATAATGAGCCGTCAGGTTCGCAGGCAGCAACGTGATGTCCGGCCCGCCTTGCTGGGGGACCGCGATCACACGCAGCGCGTGGCGCGGCGCATGGGCCTCGCCGCGTTCGCGCTGACGCTGCTGATCCTCTCCCCGCTCGCTTATGGCCTGGTCCGCGCGGGCAGCTACCGGTTGGGCCAGTTCAACCTGTCCGACATGATCCTGGCCGGATTCATCGTGGTCTTCACCGCGGTCGCCGCGGCCTTCGCGGCGAGTATCGCCGTCCACCTGCTCGGCCGCGAGGCGCGCGCGCGCCGCCGCCGCTGATCGGAGGCGGAGCGCTCACCACTTGTTTACTCGTGACGGCTATCACCCTGGACATGGGGGCACATTTCCGCATCGACGCACGCATCGCCAGCGTTCCGCCGCGCGCCATGGTTGACGCGCGGCGCCATCCGCGCACCGCCGTGGCGGTCGAGACGGTGTTGCGCGCGCTCGGTACGCACGGCCATCCGGCCGTCGTCCGCGATCTGTCCTCGGGCGGGTTCATGGCCGAGACCGATCAGCAGTTCATTCCCGGCGAGACCGCGCGGCTACAGCTTCCCGAAATCGGCTACGTCTCGGCGCGCGTGATCTGGAGCACCGGCGGCAAGGTCGGCGGCGCGTTCGATCAGCCGCTCAAATCGGGCCCGCTCGCGCGCCTGATCAGCATCGGCACCTGCGAACCCGCAGCCTGCTGACACCAGCGGCGGATCGACATTCGGAAGATCTGGCTCACGCGAAGGCGCGAAGGCGCGAAGACGGGTTTTCACGCGGAGACGCTAAGAGCGCAGAGATGCCGGCGCCCTGCGCGAAGCGCATTCACCTCTCTACGCTGCGCCAAGCGAAAACCTCAGGAAGATGCAAACCGCCAGCGCGGCAGGACCAAATCTCTGCGTCTCCGCGCCTCCGCGTGAACCAATCTTCCTTCTTCTTCTTCTTCTCCTTCGCGCCTCCGCGGCTTCGCGTGAACCAGATCTTCCGAATCTGGGGCACCCGCTCACACACCCTTATCGCGTGCCGCACTCGACCGGCGGCTCTCCGGGGCGGGTCAGCGTCGCGTCGCGCCCCTTGCCGCGCAGTTCCCAACCCTCGCCCGCATACCAGATGCCCGATGCGGGGCGCTGTCCGGCCAGAACCACCGGCGCCTCGCCCGCGAGCGCGATCGTCGCGGTGTCGGCGTCATTGTCGAAGCTGGCGGTGAAATCCGGACCGTCCTCGCAGGCATAGTCCGCCGAAGGGTCAGCGGCCGCACCGTCCGGCAGCGGCCTCAAGGCCGTATCGCGGATGCGCCAGCGGCGCTGCGCGGCGGTTGCCCCGTCGATCGCCCCGCTGCGATGGAGCGTGACCGGGCCGACCATCGTCACCGTCTCGCCATCATCGACCGTGACGGCGGTCACGCGGACCGGCACAGTGACATAGCGTTGGCCGGCGCCGGCGTCGACGCGGCCGGGAACCCCGATCTCGGCCTTGTAGCTGCGATATTCAGCGAAGCCGGCGGCGAACGCCTCGGCGTCCATGCCCGCCGC
This sequence comes from Sphingomonas gilva, assembly GCF_003515075.1. Taxonomy (GTDB): domain Bacteria; phylum Pseudomonadota; class Alphaproteobacteria; order Sphingomonadales; family Sphingomonadaceae; genus Sphingomonas; species Sphingomonas gilva. The sequence goes on along the minus strand of NZ_QWLV01000001.1, from coordinate 465,123 downwards.
CTCGGGTTCCCATAGCGCGAAGGCGTCATCGTAGCGGCCGGCGGAAAGCGCATCGAAATAAGCCGCGACGACGCTGCGCGCATCGTCGGGGCCGGGCTCGGGTGAGGCATCGATGCCCAGATTGGCCGGCCCTTCCATATTCTCAGCGCCGATCGTGTCGATGTCGAGCGGCGCGCCGGCGCCGGCCAGCGCGTCATTGGCCGGCGCGCCGTCGGTGGGATCGGCGCATCCCGCGAGCAGCAGCGCGAGCATCGCGGCGGAAAGGAGGGGAACGCCAGGTCTCAACGATCTTCCTCGTCGGCATTCTCGTCCTCTTCATCGTCCGACTCGCCGAGATCGGTGTCCTCGATCGCTTCGATCTTGTCCTCATCGTCCATCAGATCCTCGTCCTCGCCCAGATCGGGATCGAGGTCGGTCACGATCGTGCCGTCGGTCCGCCCTTCGCGTTCGAACTCCAGGATTTCGGCGCGCTGGCTTTCGTCATAGCCTTCCTCGTCGAAACCGTCGTCGCCCGTGCCGTGACCGATTACATGCCGTCCACCCATCTCGACCTCCATCAAGGATGATGAAGGGCGAACGTGGGTCGAGCCGCCCCGGTTCCGGCGAATTGCGATCAGCCGTTGGCGGCGTGATGCGCGCGGAACAGCCTGCCCTGCTCGGTCACCAGCACCGCCGCGAGCGCGCCCAGCCCGCCGAGCAGGAAGCCGGTGTAGAGCGGGATCGTCGTGCCATCGAACGCCTGGCCGATCAGGATGCCGCCAAGCGCGCCGCCGGCGGTGCCGATGAAGCCCTGCACGCTCGATGCGGTGCCGGCGATATGGCCCATATTATCCATCGCCATCGCGCCGAAATTGGCGCTGGCGAGGCCGAAACAGCCCATCATCAGCGCCTGGACGATGACGAAGCTCCACAAGGTCTCCGCGCCCGAAAATGCGAAGCCGAGATGGACCAGCGCGAAGAAGATGAAGCCCAGCAGCGCCGAATGCGACAGCAGCCGCGTGCCGAGGCGCATGACGATGCGCGAGTTGAAATAGTTCGCGGCCGCCATCAGCCCGGCGACGCTGGCGAAGACCAGCGCGAGCCTGTCCAGCGCGTCGAACGCCACGTCGAGCACCTGCGGGATCGAGTTGATGAAGCCGAACAGCCCGGTCGAAACGCAGGCCATCGCCAGCGTGTAGCCGATCGAGTTGCGCTCGGTCAGCGCGAAGCGCGCGCCGCGGGCGAGCCGCGTCAGGCTCAAGGGCAGGCGATCCTCGGCATGCAGCGTCTCGGGCAGGCGCGCGGAGACCCACAGCAATGTCAGCGCCGCGGCGGCGGCGAGCGTCCAGAAGATCGCCCGCCAAGGCGCGACCAGCATCACCAGCGTGCCGATCGTCGGCGCAAGCACCGGCGCGGCCATGAAGACGATGAAGGCCAGGCTCATCACCCGCGCCATCGCGCGGCCCGAATAGCAGTCGCGCACCAGCGCCACGGTCACCACGCGCGACGAGGCGACGGCGATGCCGCTGGCGAAGCGCGCCGCCAGCAAAAGCTCGTAGCTTGCCGAAAAGGCGGCGACGGCGTTGAAGACCGCGCCCAGCGCCAGCGTGAGCATGAAGATCGGCCGGCGGCCGAAGCGGTCGCTGAGCGGTCCCCACAGCAGCTGCCCGCTGGCGAAGCCGAACATGAAGACCGCGATCACCCATTGCTGGTCGTTGGCGTCGGCCAGCGCGAAGTCGCCGCCGATGGCGGGGAGCGCGGGCAGCATCGAATCGATGCCGAGCGCGGTCATCGCCATCATGCACGCCACCAGCGCGACGAACTCGCGCGGGCCAAGCGGTGCGATGCTGCTGGGCGTGACGGGCGGATGGGCTTGCATGAGAGTTCCTTAGACCAGTTTTGTTGCAGCGCACAATCATATGCGGGAATTGACCTGCTCGATCGTCACTGTATTAAATGGATAATACAGTTGGAGACGATCGATGCGTATGATGCTGGTTCCGCTTGCCGCCTTGTCGATCGCCGCCTGTTCGGGTGGTGACGAAGACGGCACGTCCATCACCTTCAACGGCGAGACCGAAAGCGGCGCCGCGGCGACGATCTCGACCGACGGCAACAGTGGCGCGATGAAGATCGACCTGCCGGGCTTCAAGGCGGATATCGCCATGCCCAAGCTGAAGCTGGACGCGGGCGATTTCGAGATGAACGGGGTCAATCTCTATCCCGGATCGACCATCACCAGCCTGAACATCGCCGACGGCGGCAACGAGGGCGAAGGATCGGGCGGGGTCACGGTGCGCTTCGCCGCGCCTGCCGCAGCCGATGTGGTGCGGAACTGGTTCGGCGAACAGCTGCAACAGGCGGGCTTCAAGCTCACCGCTGCCGGAAACGCGCTGAGCGGCACCACCGACGAGGGCAAGCCGTTCCGCATGGAGCTCAGCCCCAATGGCGCGGCGGCGAGCGACGGGACGATCACGATCGGCGGCTAAGTCGATTTCTGTGGGGCGGGATTTGCGCTAAAGCCGTTGCACGATTCCCCTCCACAAAAGAAATGACCATGCTCGACACCCCCACGCTCGCCGTCCCGCCGCTCAGCCTTGATGACGAGGCGCGCGATCCAGCCGCTTTCGCCGCCGATCTCGGCGGTTCGTTCGAGCGCTTCGGCTTCGCCATCGTTTCCGATCACGGCATCGATCCCGCGCTGGTCGACCGCGCCTGGGCGCTGACCAAGGCCTATTTCGACCAGCCGGAGGAGGTGAAGCGCAGCTATCACATTCCCGGCGGCGGCGGCGCGCGGGGCCACACCCCGTTCGGCACCGAGATCGCCAAGGACGCCAAGCTGCACGACCTGAAGGAGTTCTGGCATGTCGGCCGCGAGCTCGCGCCAGGCCACCCCTTCCGCGACCATATGGCCGACAATGTCTGGCCCGAAAAACCCGAAGGCTTCAGGGAGACGATGCTCGCGCTCTACGATGCGCTGGACGGCGTCGGCCGGCGGCTGCTCTCGGCGATCGCGCGGCATCTCGGACTCGCTCCCGACTGGTTCGACGATGCCGTGCGCGACGGAAACTCGGTGCTGCGCCTGCTCCATTATCCGCCGATCGGCCCCGACGCACCGGGCGTCCGCGCCGGCGCACATGAGGACATCAACCTCATCACCCTGCTGCTCGGCGCCGAGGAGGCGGGGCTGGAGCTGCTCGACAAGGACGGCCGCTGGCTGCCGGTCAAGCCGCCCGAGGGCGCGCTGGTGGTCAATGTCGGCGACATGCTGCAGCGGCTGACCAACCACGTCCTGCCCTCGACCACCCACCGCGTGGTCAACCCGCCGGTCGAGCGGCGCGGGGTGGCGCGTTATTCGATGCCCTTCTTCCTCCACCTGCGCAGCGATTTCCTGATCGAGACGCTGCCCGAGACGGTGAGCGCGGACAATCCCGACCGCTATCCCGACCCGATCACCGCCAACGACTATCTGATGCAGCGCCTGCGCGAGATCGGGCTGGTGAAGTAATATCCGTCGCCCCTGCGAAGGCAGGGGCCGCAGTCGGCATAGGCGAGGTTGGATGTGCCACAAACCCAGCGGCCCCTGCCTGCGCAGGGGCGACGGATTGCTCTAGATCTTTCCATCCACCCCCACTTCGCATAGGGCGCACCCCGCGAAAGGGGCCGACCACATGACCGAACCGCTCAAGATCGCCCTTGCGGGCCTCGGGACCGTGGGTGCGGGCGTGATCCGCCTGCTCGACGCCAATCGCGATCTCATCACCCGCCGCGCCGGCCGGCCGATCGAGGTCGTCGCCGTGTCGGCACGCGACCGGGCCAAGGATCGCGGCGTCGACATCGCGCGCTTCGAATGGGTCGACGACACCACCGCTCTAGCCCGCCATCCCGGCGCCGACGTGGTGGTCGAGCTGGTCGGCGGATCGGACGGCCCCGCCCTCACCCTCGCGCGCGCGACGCTGGACGGCGGCCGCGCCTTCGTCACCGCCAACAAGGCGATGATCGCGCATCACGGGCTCGACCTCGCGGCGCTCGCCGAGGAGAGGAGCGCCCCGCTCAAATATGAGGCGGCGGTCGCGGGCGGCATCCCGGTGATCAAGGGCCTGCGCGAGGGCGCCGCCGCCAACGCGCTGAGCCAGGTTTACGGCATCCTCAACGGCACCTGCAATTTCATCCTGACCAAGATGGAGGAGGAGGGCCGCGACTTCGCCGAGGTGCTCGCCGAGGCGCAGGCGCTGGGCTTCGCCGAGGCCGATCCCAGCTTCGACATCGACGGGGTCGACGCGGCGCACAAGCTGTCGATCCTGTCCACCCTCGCCTTCGGCACCGCGCTCGCCTTTGACGATGTCGCGATCACCGGCATCCGCCACGTCATCGCCGCCGACATCGCCGAGGCCAAGGCGCTTGGCTACCGCGTCCGCCTTGTCGGCGTGGCGGAGGCCGGGCCGAACGGGCTGTTCCAGCGCGTCCATCCGCTGCTGGTGCCGACGGCGCACCCGCTGTCGCATGTCGTCGGATCATTGAACGCGGTGGTGGCGGAGGGCAATTTCGTCGGCCGCCTGTTCTTCCAGGGGCGCGGCGCGGGCGACGGGCCGACCGCGAGCGCGGTCGTCGCCGATCTGATCGACATCGCCCGCGGCGAATATGGTCCGCCCTTCGCCATGCCCGCCGACCAGCTGACGACGCTCCCCCCCGCCGACGCAGGCGATCGCCGCGGGCGCGCCTATCTGCGCTTCTCGGTGGTCGACAAGCCCGGCGTGCTCGCCGAGATCGCGGCGGCGATGCGCGATGCCGGCGTCTCGATCGAAAGCCTGATCCAGCGCGGCGCCAATCCCGACGGCAGCGTGCTGGTCGCGATCGTCACGCATGAAGGGCCGGAGCGGTGCGTGACGCAGGCGCTCGAGCGGCTCGACGGATCGGCGAGCCTGGTCGGCAAGCCGATGCTGATGCACATATTGGACGCCTGACCTCGACACGCTGCGCCTGCGCACTTATCCGCGCGAACAACAACCATCAGCGAAAAGAGATACGATGACCAACGCCAGCCAGATGCTCGACCGCGTCCTCGTGCTCGAAATGGTGCGCGTGACAGAAGCCGCCGCCATCGCCGCGTCGAAGATGATCGGCCGCGGTGACGAGAAGGCGGCGGACGCGGCCGCGGTCGAGGCGATGCGCGCGGCATTGAACGAGCTCTACATGGACGGCACCGTCGTCATCGGCGAGGGCGAGCGCGACGAGGCGCCGATGCTCTATATCGGCGAAAAGGTCGGCTCCGCGCCCGGCAAGGGGCCCAGGATCGACATCGCGCTCGATCCGCTCGAAGGCACGACGATCACCGCCAAGGCCGGCCCCAACGCGCTCGCGGTGCTGGCCATCGCCGAGGAGGGCTGCCTCTTGAACGCGCCCGACGTCTATATGGAGAAGATCGCGGTCGGCCCCGGCTACCCCGAAGGCGTCATCGATCTCGACAAGACCGCGACCGAGAATATCGCGGCGGTGGCCGCGGCCAAGGGCGTGAAGCCCGCGGAGATCATCGCCTGCGTGCTCGATCGCCCGCGCCACGAAAGGCTGATCGCGGAGCTGCGCGCGATCGGCTGCGGCATCATGCTGATCCCCGACGGCGACGTCGCCGGCGTGATCGCGACGACCGACCCGGACACCACCATCGACATCTATATGGGTTCGGGCGGCGCGCCGGAGGGCGTGCTGGCGGCGGCGGCGCTGCGCTGCGTCGGCGGACAGTTCAAGGGCCGGCTGCTGTTTCGCAACGATGACGAGCGCGCCCGCGCGCGCAAATGGGGCATCGAGGATCTCGACAAGGTCTATGACCTGAAGGAGCTCGCAAGGGGCGACTGCATCTTCGCCGCGACGGGCGTGACCGACGGATCGCTGCTCGACGGGGTCAAGCACCTGCGCGGCGGGCGGATGACCACCGAAAGCGTGGTGATGCGCGCAAGCTCGGGCACGGTGCGCTGGGTCAAGGGCGATCACCGCAATCCGGGATGAGCGTCAGGCGTCCCCGCTCTGTCGCCGCGCCTCCTCGGCGGCGGAGATCAGGTTCCGCCCCGTCTGCTCAGCCGCATCGGGCGACAGGGTAACGGCAACCCCATCCGGACCATCGAGCACCACGACGCCGTCGACCGCGACGGCCTGCCCAGCACTGTTTTCGGCTTGGCCTGCATGGTTCATCGATTTGCTCTCCCGACTTTTCATGCACAATCGCGCTGGTCGGCCTTCTGTTCCCTATGAAGACACTGGTCTGTCGGGATAAAGATAATCGTCGCTGAACTCGGCAAGTCGGTGAAGTCCCTTGCGGTTCTCGATCCGCAGCACGCCCGACCGGAACGTCGCCAGCCCGTCCTCGCGCAGTCGCCGCATCACGCGGTTGACGTGCACCGCGGTCAGTCCGCACGTTTCCGCGACGTCGGTCTGGTTGATCGGCAGCGGCACGCCCCCTTCATCGCCCAGTTCGGCCAGCCGCAGCCGGGCGTCCATCTCGCTGAAGAAATGCGCCACGCGGCCGGTCGCGCCCAGCCGGCCCATCCGGAAAATCCATTCGCGGTGCATCGCGGCATCCACCGTCGTGCTGAACCAGAGCGTGCGCGCGAGATTGGGATGGCGCGCCACCAGATCCTTCAACCGCTCGCGCGGAACGCTCGCTATCCGCACGTCGGTGATCGTCGCGATGTCATGGTCCAGCCGTTCGAGCGGGAAGCCGTGCAGATCGATGAAATCGCCGGCGATATACAGGCCGAGCAGCTGGCGATGCCCCTGTTGGTCGTCAAGGTAGCGGCACATCACGCCCTCGACCAGCAGGGTGCTGCGATCGACCGGCGCGCCCCTTTCGATCACCGTCCTGCGTGCCGGCACGCTCCGCACGCCGTCGAACGCGGCCTCGAGCGCGGCCCTCTCCTCCGGCGTCATGCGCTTGCGCCCGCGATTGAGCAGAAAACGGCCGCTGATCGGAGCGTCGGGTTCGATCGTCATGATCTTCCGCTGTTCTCGCAGCCATCGCGGCCGCCGCCGGAACAATCCACCTGAGCGAGATTAGTTTCACCCACGATACCGAAACGAATGCGCCGGCAAGTGGTTATAGAGGGGATGCAATGGCCCGACTCCCTGTTTTCATCGTCGCAAACGGAACACCCGCTCGCGGCGCGATTCACCGATTTCGTCCGCGATCCGGCATTTCCCTGCGTCGGCGCGAAGTCCGCGCTGTCCAAGGGCCAGCTGCACATCATCGTCGCCCGAGACCTGATGTCGGGCTGGGACGATCTGCGCATCTGGCCCGCGCTGCACGCGCTGGCCCAGGGATACAAGGCCGATCCCAGGCTGTTCCAGTCGCTCGTCGTCATCTTCGAAGGCCCGCGCGATCTGAGTGAAGGCGAATTTGAAAAGGCGTTGTGGCAGCGCGTGCAATCGCTTTCGGACAAGGATGCCTGGCTGGGCCAGAAGCCCGATCCGCGCGTCAGCAGCGATCCCGACGACCCGCATTTCTCGCTGAGCTTCGGCGGCGAGGGCTTCTTCGTCGTCGGCCTCCATCCAAACGCCAGCCGCCCCGCGCGCGCGTTCGAGCGCCCCGCGCTGGTGTTCAACCTGCACGACCAGTTCGAGCAGCTGCGCGAACAGGGCCGGTACGAGAAGTTGCGCACGTCGATCATCGATCGCGATATCGAGCTGGCCGGTGACGCCAATCCGATGCTCCAGCGGCATGGCAGCGGCTCCGAAGCCCGGCAATATAGTGGCCGCGCCGTCGGCGACGAATGGGCCTGCCCCTTCCACCGCCGCGCGACGGAGACACAGGTTGACCTGTGAGATCGCGCCGCGCACCGGCGTGGGTTTCGAACTGAAGGCGGGGCAGCGGCTCACCGTGATCGATCCGCGCGGCGGCCAGGTCGCCGATCTGCTCGCCTATTCGCTCGCGGACGTGCGCGAGGTGATCTCCGCCGGCCGCACGCTCGATTATGCCAGCCGCATCTATCTGACGAGGGGCGACACGCTCTACTCGAACCGCTCGAATGTCATGCTGGAGATCGTCCAGGATGATGTCGGCCGCCACGATTTCCTGCTGACGCCCTGCTCCGCCGACACCTTCCGCATCATCTACGGCGACGCCGATCCGCACCGCGGCTGCTTCGGCAATCTCGCCGCGGCGCTCGCGCCCTGGGGCGTCGAGCCCGACATGATCCCCACCGCGTTCAACTGCTTCATGAACGTGCCGGTCAACGGCGAGACCGGCGAATTCACCGTCGAGCCGCCGCTCAGCAAGGCGGGCGACACGATCGTCTTCGAGGCGAAGACGGACCTCGTCATCGGCCTCACCGCCTGCTCCGCCCTGCAAAGTAACGGCGGCAGCTTCAAACCGATCGAATATCGCATCGACTAAAATCCTCCCCCGCGCAGCGGGGGAGGGGGACCATGCGAAGCATGGTGGAGGGGGCTTGCCGCAAACGTACCGCCCGTGGCGCCCCCCTCCACCACCGCCTGCGGCGGCGGTCCCCCTCCCCCAGACAAGCTGGGGGAGGATTTAAGTTACGCCTTCAACCGGTACCCCGTCCGAAACATCCACGTCACGATCACCAGGCACAGCCCCAGGAAGGCCGCGGTCAGCCCCAGGCTCAGCCCGATCGACACGTCGCCCTGGCCGAAGAAGCTCCAGCGGAATCCGCTGACCAGATAGACCACCGGGTTGAACAGGCTGACCGTCCGCCACAAGGGCGGCAGCATGTCGATCGAATAGAATGCGCCGCCCAGGAAGGTCAGCGGCGTCACCACCAGGATCGGGATGAAGCTCAGCTGCTCGAAGCCTTCCGCCCAGATGCCGATGATGAAGCCGAACAGCGAGAAGGTGATCGCGGTCAGGAACAGGAAGGCGATCATCGCCGCCGGATGCGCCACCTCGACATCGACGAAGAAGGTGGAGGTGATCAGGATGATCGCGCCGATCACCACCGATTTGGTCGCCGCCGCGCCGACATAGCCCGTCACGACCTCGAGCGGCGACACCGGCGCCGACAATATCTCGAAGATCGTCTTGGAGAATTTGGGGAAGTAGATGCCGAACGATGCATTGCTGATGCTCTGCGTCAGCACCGTCAGCATGATCAGCCCGGGCACGATGAACGCGCCGTAGTCGACCCCGCCGATATCCTGCATCCGGCTGCCGATCGCGCCGCCGAACACGATGAAATAGAGCGCGGTGGTCAAAACCGGCGCGACCAGCGTCTGCCACAGCGTGCGAAGCCCGCGCGCCATCTCGAAGCGATAGATCGCCCATACGCCGTGCAGGTTCATGCGGCCCCCTCGATCAACAACAACCCAGATCCTTTGCAAAACACCTCCGTCACCCCGGACTTGTTGCGGGGTCCATCGGGCCGGAAGCGCGAACGTGGAGATTGTGGCGCGATGGATGCCGGAACAGGTCCGGCATGACGATTGAGAGGGCGGCCGGCGAGAACACGCATCACCGCCCATCCTTCCTGACCAGATCGACGAAGATGTCCTCGAGCGAGGATTTGGAGGCGTCGAGATCGGAGAACGCGATCCCCTCCTCCTGCATCTTCCTCAACAGCGAGGGGATGCCCGTCCGCTCGGCCTTGGCGTCGAAGGTATAGACCAGGCTGTGCCCCTCATCGGCCAGCGACAGGTCCCATTCGCCCAGCGCCGCCGGCACCGCCGCCAGCGGCTCGGCGAGCGTCAGGGTCAGCTTGCGCTTGCCCAGCTTGCGCATCAGCGCATGCTTCTCCTCGACCAGGATCAGCCGTCCCTTGTCGATCACCCCCACCCGGTCGGCCATCTCCTCGGCCTCCTCGATATAATGGGTGGTGAGGATGATGGTGACGCCGGTCTCGCGCAGGCGGCCGATCAGCTTCCACATGTCGCGGCGCAGTTCGACGTCGACGCCCGCGGTCGGCTCGTCGAGGAACAATATCTCGGGCTCGTGCGCCAGCGCCTTGGCGATCAGCACGCGGCGCTTCATGCCGCCTGAAAGCTCGATGATCTTCGATTTGCGCTTGTCCCACAAGGACAGGCTCTTCAGCACCTGCTCGATATGACCGGGGTTGGGCGCCTTGCCGAACAGCCCGCGCGAGAAGGTGACGGTGTCGACCACGCTTTCGAACGCGTCGGTGGCCAGCTCCTGCGGCACCAGCCCGATCTTCTTCCTCGCCGCCTTGTATTCGCGCACCACGTCGTGCCCGTCGACCAGCACCCGCCCGCGCGTCGGGTTGACGATGCCGCACACGACAGAGATCAGCGTGGTCTTGCCCGCGCCGTTCGGCCCCAGCAGCGCGAATATCTCGCCGCGCTTGACCTCCAGGTCGACATGGTCGAGCGCGACCAGCCCCGATTTGTAGGTCTTGCCGAGCCCCTCGACCCGGATCACCGCTTCCATGCGCCACCCCTTCTTGCGACCGGCCCGCCATGTAGGAAGACGGAGACGCGAGCAAAAGACATGGGCGCTTGCAATGTAGGATTCTGCCTGCTTTCGTGTCGCGATGATCGCCGTCGCTCCCAGCCCGGTCCCTTTCGCCGTGACCCCCCACGCGCACCGATCGATGGGGAGGGCGACGCATATGCCATGTGTCCTCACTTTCCTCACTTTCGGGTATTCCGATACCCGTCGGCGCGCGTCGAATCGGCAGCCATGACGCTCGCGCTCGACATCGCCCAATCGATCTCCGGCCAGCCCTGGCGGTGGCGTGGGCTGGCGGGCGATCCGGACCTGCGCCCAGACGATCTGGTGACCCGGCTGCTCCTCGCGCGCGGCTGCGTGCGCGAGGAGGTGGAGGCCCACCGCCAGCCCACCATCCGCCATTTCATGCCCGATCCGTCGATCTTCCGCGACATGGACCGCGCCGCAGAACGGCTGGCGGCGGCGGTGCTCGCCGGCGAGCGGGTGACCATATTCGGCGATTACGATGTCGACGGCGCGACCTCCGCCGCGCTGCTCATCCGCCTCCTGCGCGATCTCGGGCTGGAGGCGGGCGCCTATATCCCCGATCGGCTGATGGAGGGTTACGGCCCGTCGGGCAAGGCGCTGGTCAGGCTGGCGGCGGAGGGCTCGACCCTCGTCGTCACGGTCGATTGCGGCGCGCAGGCGTTCGAGGCGCTGGCGATGGCGCGCGACGCCGGGCTCGATGTGGTGGTGGTCGATCACCACAAATGCGCGACCGCGCTCCCCGCCGCCTATGCGCTGGTCAATCCCAACCGGCTGGACGAGGCGGAGGACGCCGCGGGGCACGGCCATCTCGCCGCGGTCGGCGTCGCCTTCCTGCTCGGCGCGGCTCTCGTCCGGCTGCTTCGCGCGCGCGGCTTCTTCGCCGACCGGGCGGAGCCCAAGCTGATCGAGCTGCTCGACATCGTCGCGCTCGGCACCGTCGCCGATGTCGCGCAATTGAAGGGCCTCAACCGCGCCTTCGTCGCGCAGGGACTGAAGGTGATGGCCGCCCGCCGCAATGTCGGCCTCGACGCGCTGATCACCGCCTCCCGCCTCACCAGGCCGCCCAGCTGCACCGATCTCGGCTTCGCGCTCGGCCCGCGCATCAACGCCGGCGGCCGCGTCGGCAAGTCCGATCTCGGCGTGCGGCTGCTCACCACTGAAGATCCCGAAGATGCGCGTGCAATCGCCGCCGAGCTCGACCGGCTCAACGAGGAGCGCCGCGCGATCGAGGCGGCGGTCCAGGAGGCCGCGGAAGCCCTTTCGGCCGCGCAGGGCAACCGCGCCGTCGCGGTGATCGCTGGCGCGGGCTGGCATCCCGGCGTGATCGGCATCGTCGCCGGCCGTTTGAAGGAGAAGCTGGGCCGTCCCGCCATCGTCATCGCGCTGGACGAGGACGGCGTCGGCAAGGGCTCCGGCCGCTCGGTCGCCGGCGTCGATCTCGGCGCGGCGGTGCTGGCGGCGAAGGACATGGGCCTGCTCGCCGCCGGGGGCGGCCATGCGATGGCCGCGGGCTTGACCGTGGCGGCGGACGGCGTCGATGCCTTGGCCGATTTCCTCCACGAAAGGCTGGAGGCGGACGTCACCCGCGCCTCGGAAGGCCGCAACCTGCTGATCGACGCGATGGTCTCGGCGCGCGGCCTCAATATCGCGCTGATCGACGCGCTGGAGGAAGGCGGCCCCTACGGCATGGGCTGGCCCGCGCCGCGGGTGGCGGTCGGCCCGGTCGATATCCTCAAGGCCGATCTTGTCGGCTCGGGCGGCCATCTGCGCGTGATCGCGCGCGGTGCGGACGGCGCTAGCTTCAAGGGCATCGCCTTCCGCGCCGCCGAAAGCCAGCTCGGCCAGACCCTCCTCGCCTGCCAGCCCGGCCGCCACCTGTGGCTCGCCGGCCGCGCCCGCCGCAACGACTGGAACGGCCGCAGCGATGCAGAGCTCCACATCGACGACGCGGCATGGGCGTGAGCCTTGACCGAAAGCGCTCCCATCGCCTAAGGCGCGCCTCGCCCAGACGGCCCCTTCGTCTAGCGGTTAGGACGCGGCCCTTTCACGGCTGAAACACGGGTTCGATTCCCGTAGGGGTCACCAGCTTGAAATCGCTAGATTTTCCGGCATCCCACCGCGGTTTCCCATTGAAATTCAGCCGCGGACGGCGCGTGGGGCGTCCAAGAAGGCGAGCGTCACCTTTGACAAGATGGGTCCGCCTTACCCGCAACATGTCCGTGGGTGCCGCCAACGACCACGCAAATTACGCCAAATCGAGTTGAGCTTCTTGTCCTTCCCCATCGGAAGCGATCGAGAAACATCCATTTCCGTACGGCAGTTCCGAAAATTGCCGAACCAAGTGCGACAATCTGCCACATCCGAACCAGCTCGACTCGCTGGGCTAGTCGCCTTCCGTCAATTGCAAGCATCGATTACTCCATTTTGATCCAAATCAACCGCTTGACCGCTCTTGGATGATCTGTTCCATTCCGGGACAGGGGCTGCAGGGGGTTAAAAATGTCGGGACTCGTCGAGTCTGCGACAGCGATCATGAGCGCGTCCGAGAGACGGCTGGAGATCGTTTCGCAAAATATCTCAAATGCTTCCACGCCAGGCTACAAGCGCGTTCAGGGTTTTGCCGACGTGCTCGCCATACGAACGGCCGAACCCGCGTCGCTTGTTTCGCGAACCGATATGGCACAGGGCACGATGCGGTCGACGGGCAATCCGCTCGACCTCGCGATCAGTGGCGCGGGGTTCTTCCTGCTGCGCGACGGTGATGCGCTGGTCTATTCGCGACAGGGGCAGTTCCGCCGGGCCGAAGATGGCAACGTCGTGAACGCCCAGGGCCACGTCCTGCAGCAGGCGGGCGGCGGTGATCTGCAACTCGCCACCGCCGCCGTCGAGATCGTCGAGGACGGTACCGTGCTCGATGGCGGACGGCCGATCGCCCGCCTCGCATTGTTCGCGGTGCGTGACGGCATGGAGATCGAGTCCGCCGGCGGATCGCGTTTCACCGCCGCTGAAGGCGTGATGGAGGACGCGCCGGCCGCGATCGTCCGGCAGGGCATGCTGGAGAGCTCCAATGTCGAGATGAGCCAGGAAATGGTGACGATGATGGCGGCGATGCGCAGCGCCGAAACGGGATCGCGCCTCGTGCAGATCTACGACGATCTGATCGGCCGCGCGATCACCAACTTCGGCGGCGGACGATGAGCGGCGCGTTCGAAATCGGTGCGATCGGGTTGCAAAGCCAGCAGCGCGCGCTGGATGTCATCGCCAACAACATCACCAACGTGAACACCCCGGCCTTCAAGCGGTCGGACGTCCGCTTTGCGGAGATCATCGCAACGCGCACGGCTTCGACCGCACTACCCGCCGACCTTGCCCGCGAGGCTCCGCAGGTTGCCGGCGTCATGGCCGATCCGCAACTGATGTTGAATGAGCAGGGCCGCATTGAGCAAACCGGTCGAGCGATGGACATCGCGATCGAGGGTGCCGGCTTCATCGAGCTTATGGGTCCGACCGGCCAGACCCTGCTGTGGCGCGGCGGCGGGTTGAAGATCAACGGTGATGGCCTGCTCGCCGCCGGCAACGGCATGGCGCTCCGCGCGGCGATCACCATGCCCCAGGACGCAACCGCGATCGAAATCGGCTCGGACGGCATCGTGCGCGTGCTCGCCGCCGGCGAGGTCGAGCCGGTCGAGGTCGGTCAGATCAGCCTGGTGCGGCTGGACGATGCCGGCGCGATCGAGCGGCTGGACGGTGGGCTGTACCGCGTCGGCGAAACGGCGCGGCTGACTGAGGCGCCGCCGGGTGAAGACGGCGTCGGGCTGCTCGTCCAGGGGGCGATGGAACGGTCCAATGTCGAGCTGACCGACGAGATGGTCCGCCTGATGCTGGTTCAGCGATCCTATGCGGCCAATGCACAGGTCGTACAGGCGGCGGACCAGCTGATGGCCATCGCCAACGGTCTTCGGAGATAGGCCATGGCACCATTGATCGCATCCGCCATGCTGGCAGCAACCGGCGTCCCCGATCGAACACTGCCGCCTGAGATTTCCGTAAGCGCGCCCATCCTGACCGTCGGCGATCTTCTGTCCGATGCCGAACTGCCTGCCGAAACGCGCGCTATGGCCGTCGCCCGACTTCAGCCGGGAGAGTATCGGACCTTTAGTGGGCCTGCGCTCGCCGACCTGATCCGCCGCCGAGTGCCGGGGGTTGCGGCGGCCGCGCTCGACGGCGTGCGCACCGTGTCGGTTCGAGCGGCAGGCGGCAGCGCGAAGACTGCTGCGGCGTGTTACCGCGCGGCGCGACCGCTTGCGAAGGGAGAGCTGCTGGCGTCGAGCGACCTGTCAGCTGCCGCCTGCGGCGATGATGATCGGGCGCGGCTCGGCTTCGATCGCGCAAATGGGCTGATATTCGCTGCCGAAGCGATCCCGGCGGGGCGCTATCTGGGCCCGGTGGCGCCGGTGCCTGGCGTCGATGTCGCTCCGGGCGCCACGCTGACGCTCCGGTCCGTTGCCGGACCGGCGGTGATCGAACGAAAGGTGACGGCCGTGCAGCCAGGCCGAAACGGCCAGCGCATGTTTGTGCAGGACGCCGAAGGAACGATCTTCGCGGTCTCGTTGGCGATCGCACAAGAGCAGGACACATCTGATGACTAGAATGGGTCTGACATCGCTGACGGCCATGGCGCTCGTTCACGGCGCTCCCGGCGCGGCGGAGGATCTCTACAAGAAGGGCAACTGGGCGGCGATGAGCGCCGATCGCCGCGCCTCGCAAGTCGGCGATCTGCTGACGGTCGTCGTCTACCAATCCGCCGAGGCGTCTAACGTCGCTGAAAACGGATCGCGCAAGACCAGTTCGATCGGCGGGTCGCTGCGTGCGGGGCCAATCGACGAAGGCGGCGATCTGAGCTTCGGCGGCAGCTACAACGGCCGCGGCGAAGTCCGGCGGAGCGAGCGATTGGTGACCCAGATCAGCGTTACCGTGGAAGCCGTGCTGCCCAATGGCGACTATATCATTCGTGGCCAGCAGAAGATGCGCGTCAACGGCGAGCTGAGCGACATCGGCGTCCGCGGGCGCATCCGGTCGGCCGACATCACCGCCGACAACCGCATCCTTTCCAGCCGGATCGCCGACGCTGAGATCAACTATGACGGCAAGGGCTTCGTCTCCCGCAGCGCCAAGCCCGGCCTGATCAATCGCATCTTCAGCTTTCTCGGCCTGGCGTGATGGCGCGCAGTCTCGCTTTGGGGATCGCCGCGCTCATGCTGGTCACGCCACGCGTATCGGCGATGGCGCAGCAGGTGCCGATCAAGGGACTGGGCCGATTCGAAGGGTGGCGCGACAATGCATTGATCGGTTACGGGCTGGTTACGGGGCTGGCCGGATCGGGCGATACGCGCCGAAGCGCGGTCACCCGTCAGGCGCTGCGCAACGTCCTCAGCCGTCTCGGCACGACGGTGACCGATGAACAGATCAGCAGCCGGAACGTCGCGGTGGTGTTGGTGACCGCGGTGCTGCCGGCCTCGGCGAATATCGGCGACCGGATCGACGTGACCGTGTCGTCGGTGGGCGACGCGCGCAGCCTGGCCGGCGGCACGCTGATCATGACCCCGCTGCTCGGGCCCGACCAGCAGACCTATGCGCTCGCGCAAGGTCCGTTGGTCGTCGGAGGCTATAATTTCGAAAGCGAGCTGAACCAGCAGCAGCGCAACTATCCGACCACCGCGATCCTGCAGGCCGGCGCGACGATCGAGGCCTCGGTCGATGCCGCCATTCTGAATAACGACGGGCAGCTCTCCTTCCTGCTCGACGATCCCAGCTTCACCACGGCGCAGCGCATCGCGGACCGGATCAGCGCGCGCTTCGGCCTCGGTGTCGCGTCGGTGAAGAACGCTGATGAGGTGCAAATCCGCTTCGCGGGCAATGCGGCCGGGCTCGCTCCGTTCATGTCCGCGCTCGAGAATATGACGATCCAGCCCGACGCCACCCCGCGAGTCGTGATCAACGAACGCACCGGCACGGTGGTCGCCGGCGGAGATGTCACGATCTCCAGCGTCGTCATCGCGCAAGGCGACATCAAGGTGACGATCACCGCGGACAAGATCGCGTCCCAACCGAGCTTCATATCAGGCTTTGCCAGCGACGTACGCAGCCTGGTGGTTACGAACACCACATTGGAGGTGGATCAGGGATCGGAGGATGTCGCGTTCCGCTTCCCCAGCAGCACCATCGCCGATCTCGTGCAGGGGCTGTCCCAGGCGCGCGTCGATACGCGCAGGACGATCAGCATCCTTCAGGCGATGAAGACCGCAGGCGCGCTCCATGCCGACATCATCGTGAAATAGGGACCGGTCGATGGATACCGTTTCAATAGCACTGATTTCGAAGGCGCTCGATTGCCTGGCGATGCGCTCCGCGGTCACCGCGCAGAATATCGCGAACGCGAATTCGGCCCATTACCGCCCCGTTGGCGTCAGCTTCGAAGACAGATTGAAGGCGGCCGCCGAGAGGGGCGCGGCGGCAATCGCGCTGGTGGAGCCGCGAATGGACTATGCGCCCACGTCGCCGATCGCATCCGAGCTGCGGCTCGATCTGGAGCTCGCCACCGCATCGCAGACGGCCGGACGGTTCGCCGCGCTGCTCGATGTGCTGGGCCGGCAGATGCACATCTCCAGAACCGCCGTCTCGGGAGGCCAGTGACGATGCAAGCGGCACAGATCAGCCGGACCGGCCTCGACGTCGAATGGCAGCGCCTTCAGGTCATCGCGCAAAACCTCGCCAACATGAACACGACGCGCACCGCCTCGGGCGATCCGTACCGTCCTTCGCAGCTGATTACCGGGCCGAAGGTGAGCTTCGCCGATGCGGTGCGTGATAAGGGGATGCCGTCGCGCCCGACCGGGGTTGAAGTGCTGGGACTCGAAGCCATTCCCGGCGGCGTGCGGCGAGTTCACGAGCCCGGCCATCCACATGCCGATGCCGATGGCTTCGTGACCTATCCAGACATCGACCACGCCGCCCAGATGACGCTGCTGATCAAGACGTCGCGCGTCTACGAGGCCAACCTCACAGCGCTGACGATCGCCCAGCAGATGTACGCCCGCGCGCTGGAGCTGGGGAAGTGAGCGTAGCCGGCATCGAGGCGGTCGCCGCAGCGCAAATGACGGGCTCCGAATATGTAGCGCTTCAGCCGCATATCAATCCGGCCCCTCAAGCGCCGTCGGCGAGCTTCGGCGACATGATCATGCAAGGGCTCCAGCGCGTCGACGCGCGGATCGACAAGGCGGACGCGCTGGTTCGGCAGTTCGCGGTCGATGACACGGTGCCCGTCCATCAGGTCACGATGGCGCTCGAGGAGGCGCGGCTCGCCGTGGAACTCGCGATGCAGGTCCGCACGCGCCTGGTCGAGGGATATCGCGAACTCATGAACATGCAGATCTGATCTTGCGATGTCGGAGACCAACACCTCGGCCGGTCCGCCCTTCCAAAGACGTCAGTTGATCATCGTCGCAGGCGTGTTCGCGATCCTGCTGGCGATCCTCGCGCTCGCCTACATGCTGTTCCTGCGGCCCGAGTACCGCGTCCTCTACGCCGATCTGCGCGCCGCCGACGCAGCCGCGATCGTGGCCGAGCTCGATGCCCGCGGCATCGCCTACCGCTTGCGCGATAATGGCACGACGATCCTGGTGCCGGAGGACGAAAGCGACACCAGCCGGCTCGCCATTGCCGGGTCAGAGGCTGGCGCGAAGGGGTTGGTAGGGTTTGAACTGTTCAACGAATCGGACATGGGCCTCACCAACTTCGCGCAGAAGATCAACTATCAACGCGCGCTTCAGGGCGAGCTCGTGCGCACGATCATGATGATGGACGGCGTGGAGTCCGCGCGTGTCCACCTCGCCATTCCCGAGCGCGCCCTGTTCCGGGGCGAACGCAGCCAGCCTAAGGCGGCGGTGACCATCGCGATGAAGGACGGCCGCCAGCTCGTCGATGCGCGTGTTACGGGAATCCAGCGGCTCGTCGCCGCCGCGGTTCCGGATCTTCCGGAGCGGCAGGTGGTTGTGCTCGACGAATTGGGAGCTGTGATCAGTTCCGCGCCGGACGACTCCGGCGTTTCGGCGGTATCGGAAGAGGATCGCGCGGCCGCACTCTATTACCGCGCGCGAATCCGCGGCGCCGTCAGCCGAGCGATACCGGGGTTGCAATTCTCGATCACCGTGCGGATCGTGCCCGGCACCCTTGCAGGCGTGCCCGGGACGGAGGACGATGTCGACGGCGTGCGAGAGGCGGGCGCCGGCCGCGATTTCGGGCTCGATATCCGGTTCGGCAGTTCGGCGCCGCTGAACGAGGAAGACCAGCAGGTGGCGCGGGCAGCCATCAACGAAGCGGTGGTCTTCGATCCCACCAAGGGAGACGGCTTGTCCTTTGAAATCGGCTTGGCTGATGACGGCGCAGCGCCGCCGCGTCGCATGGCGCGCCTCGATGAGAGCGTTGCCTCGCCTGCCCCGCCGGCTCCCGCCGCCGATTGGCAGCTTCCGACATCTTGGTTCTGGATAATCGCAGCTCTTGTCGCGGCAGCGGCCATCTTGGTGTTTCGGCCGTTCGCCCGTCGCGAGATGCTCAGCCGGGATGAGCATGACAGCTTCGCCGATCAGCTGCGCAACCGGCTGAACCTCGCCGGGGAAGACGCAGATGCCGCCCGCTGAGTCGCTGGAGGCGCTGATTGGCGATCTGCGCTCGATTGGCGAACCGGACCGCCGCGCCATCCTCCGACGGTTGACCATGGGGGAACGCGCCCGCATCGAGCACCTGTTGCGATTGAGCCCACCGACCGGGGGCATGAATCTCTATAGTGACGCTCTCGTCGAACGGATCGCAGCCGCATCATCGGATAGCGAGCCCTCGAACATGACCGCTGCGACGCGGGAGACGTTGCTGGGAGTTATGGCTGGACGTTCGGAGGGAGCCTGGGAACCTGCAGTGCGGCGGGGCGGATCGCTGCTCGATGTGATCGGCGGCGCTGTCCGAAAACGGCTTTCCGCATGAGCGCGATCATCAAACGAGGCGCTCTCACCGATCGCGCCATGCGTATCTCTTGGATCGAGCCCGAGCCTCCGGCCGATCCCATCGATCACGAACGCGCGGCCTTGGTTGCCGAGATCGACACGCTGCGCGATGCGCTGCGCCGCGCGGGCGAGGATGCCGAAGAGGCGGCGCGGGCAGCCTATGAGGAGGGGCTGAAGCACGCCGCCGACCGCGAGTCCGATCGAACCGAAGCGCTGGGCTCGGGAATCGAAGAAGCGATAGTCGCCTTTTCGCGCAAGCTGGAGGCGATCGACGGCCTGGCGGCCCTGCTCGCGCGCAAAGCGCTCGACAAGATGTTCGACGGCATCGGCGATCGGGCAGCGATCGTTGAGGCGATGCTGGCGCGCCAACTCCGCGAACTGCGTGCCGGCTGCGCTATTGCGGTCCACGTCGCCGCGAAGGACTTCGGGAACGCGGCCGATCTCGATCGGCTGGCCCGCACGTTCACCAGCGTCTCGACCATCGCCGTCGACGAAAGGCTTCCGGCCGGAAGCTGCCGCATCGATCTGAAGCTTGGCCATCTCGACCTGTCGGTGCGCGAGCGGTGGGAACAGGTCGCCGCGGTGCTCGACGAGCTTGCCGGACAGGCGACAGCATGAGCGCCGCCCACCCCTTTGTCGAACGGCTCGACGCGCTTTCGCTCGATCGGCCGCACGGCTTCGTGCGCAAGGTCGCGCAGGGCCATTTCGAAGCGACAGGACCGGCTTGCCTGGTGGGCGACATCTGCGAGGTCGATGCGAACGCCTCCCACGAGTCCATCCTGACGCAGGTCGCCGGTGTGGACGATGGGCGGCTCATTCTCGTCCCGCTGCGGCAGAACCGCGCGGTGCCGCTGGGCGCGCGCGTGGTCCCCATATCGCGAAACGCGTCGGCGCCGGTCGGACATCGGTTTGCCGGCCGCGCGGTCGACGGCATGGGCCAGCCGTTCGACGGCAGGAGAGAGATCATCGCCTCGGCGATGAGCCCCATCGACGGCACCGTTCCCGGCCCACTCGACCGCGGCGCCTCGTCGCGCGTCATGGCCACCGGCCTGAAAGCGATCGACGGGTTGCTCACGCTCGCTGAGGGGCAGCGCATCGGCATCTTCGCCGCAAGCGGCGTCGGCAAGACCAGCCTGGTCGAACAGCTGGCGCTGCAGGCGTCGTGCGACCGCTGCATCGTCTGTCTGGTGGGCGAGCGCGGCCGCGAGGTCGAGGCGATATGGCGGGCCTTGTCGGCCGGCCCGAAGCCGGATCGCTACACCATGATCGCGGCGACTTCCGACGAAAGCGCCGCCTTGCGTGCGCGCAGCGTCAACCAGGCGCTGTGCCTTGCCGAATATTGGCGGGACCAGGGCGAGCATGTCGTGCTGATCGTCGATTCGATTACCCGCATGGCGATGGCGTTGCGTGAGATCGGCCTCGCTGCAGGCGAGCCGCCGACCGTCAGGGCCTACACGCCCAATGTGTTCAGCGCCCTGCCCCGCATCGTTGAACGCTGCGGCGCGACCCGTTCCGGCGGCGCGATCACCGCGATCATGACCGTGCTGAGCGAGACCGACGATGTCGACGATCCGATCGTCGAGATCATGAAGTCGCTGCTCGACGGGCACATCGTCCTGTCCCGCACGCTCGCCGAGCGCGGCCATTTCCCGGCGATCGACGTTTCGCGCAGCATCAGCCGGCAGGCCGCGCGATTGATGGCGGCCGAACATGCCGGCGCGGCGCGCGATGCGGTGGCGCTGCTCGGCATCTACGAAGAATCGCGGGTGATGATCGAAAGCGGCGTCTACAAAAGCGGATCGAATGCCGAGATCGATCGCGCGATCGCGATGCGCGCGAAACTGATGGCGTTCCTCCAGCAACCGCAGGACCAGCCAAGCGATTTCTCTGCAACCGTCGCCGCGATGACCGCCCTCATGCGGCGGCCGACTGCATGAGAAACGCGCGCCATAAAGCACTCGCCGAGCTGCGTTCGATCCATGAGGCGCGGCGATACGCGGCCGAATGCGCTCTGGCGGATGCCAACCGGGACGAGGCCGTTGCGCAGGAAAAGGTGCAGCTGGTGCAGGCGGCGACTGGAGAAGCGGTGGCCGATTGGGCGGCGCATGTGCAACGCGCCTTCGATCCGGCCTTGGCGCGCGCATTGTCCAGGGTGGTGGACGCTCGGATGAGCGACACGGTAAGGGCGGAAGAAGAGGCTCGCCGGGCCGCGGAACGATCGCGCGCGCGGGCGGAAGACTGGCATCGGAGCGATGCCCATGCACGCCAGAGCGACGCCCTGCTTGCAAGGTCCAAACGTGTGCTCGCCCGCAAGCGCGAGGCGCTGGCGCTGGACGCGCTCTCCGATCTCACGGTGCAACGGTGGAGCCGGTCATGACCAACCCGGTGGCGCATCCATCCGCGTCTCCCGTCAGCCGCGACCGTCGCGATCCCGCGCAGCCGGAGCAGCGCGGCGAACCCGGCGACGATTTCTCGCGCCGCCTCGCTCGCTCGGCCGAAGGGGTGGAGCACGCCGGAAGAGAAGGCTTGCGCCCGCCATCCGCAATGCTCGATCGGGAGGCGCTGGATCAGCTGCAGGCCGAACGCTTCAATGAGCATGGCTTCTTTGGCGATGCGGTCGCCCTTCGCGCCGATCAAGCGGCGCAGCCGACATCGCCGCTGTCAGTGAAGTTCGACTCCGCGCCGGCGGAAATCGAAGCACCGATCGGAAATGGTCGGCTCGCGGGCATTGCCGAAAGATCCGTCCGGTCAGTTCTGCCCCTGCCCCTCATCAGTGTCCGGTCTGCGCCATCCGATCCTGCGCCACTGGTCGACGGAGCAAAAACGGTCATCGCCGCCGCCGCGATCACCGGGATCGACCCCGGCAAGAGCCGGCCCCTTCTGCCACCTGCGCGGACAATGCCCTCACTTCCGGCACATGCCGACCGGCAACGGGCAGATGGCGCGAAATCGAACATGTCGATCGCTATCCATGCCTTGGCGGAAGGCTTGCGGGTCGTCGCTCGGCTGGGGCGGATGGAGCCGCACGAACGCGAGCGGATGCGCACCGAAATCGCAGCGCTGCTCGCGATCCACGGTTACTCGCCTCGCGAAATATCGGTGCAGGGGCCGCAGGCGAGCACCGGCGGATAAGGAGGGAGATGATGCAGGTTGCCCCCATCACCGGCTTGCCCGGCAGTACGGCCGC
Source organism: Sphingomonas gilva (assembly GCF_003515075.1). Taxonomy (GTDB): domain Bacteria; phylum Pseudomonadota; class Alphaproteobacteria; order Sphingomonadales; family Sphingomonadaceae; genus Sphingomonas; species Sphingomonas gilva. Next base: position 442,463 of record NZ_QWLV01000001.1, on the reverse strand, counting down.
CCCGGCACAGGCTGGCGCTGGCGATACCGCCAGCAGCGCGTTCGGGATGAGCTTCGAAGCGCTGCTGAAGATCGTGCTGACCCAGCTGACCTATCAGGATCCGCTGAAACCGATGGAGAATTTCGAGTTCGTCTCGCAGCTCGCCCAATTCTCCCAGATCCAGCAGGGGCAGACGATGAACGACAGCCTGGAGCTGCTGGTCTCCGCACAGGCGACCAACCAGGCGACGGGTCTGCTCGGCAAGCGCGTCGACATACCGCAGGGCTCGGGCGTGCTGACCGGCACCGTCATCGCGATCGCTTTCGAAAGCGGAACGCCCGTCGCCACGATCAAGACGCCCGAGGGGCTGACCATCAGCGATATCGCGATCAGCAGCGTGCAACAGATTCGACAGGGGGAATAGGGATGTTCGGTTCGATCTATCTCGGTCTCAGCGGCCTCAACGCCTATCAGCGCGGGCTGCAGCAGGTCAGCAACAACGTTTCCAACCTCAATACCACGGGATTCAAATCCTCCACGGTCACATTCCAGGACCTGTTCGGGACGCCCCAGCATGGAGGCATGGGCCTGGCCGGCGGCGACGCATCAGGAAATGGCGTGACGCTCGGCGAGATCCAGCTCGATTTCAAGCAGGGCGAGTTGCGGCAGACCGGCAGGGAGCTCGATCTCGCCGTCAACGGCACGGGCTTCCTCGTCGTCACCAAGGGTGACGAGATGCTTTATCTCCGCACCGGCAGCTTCGAGATCGACAAGGAGGGCTATGTCGTCCTGGCCGGAACCGAATATCGGCTGGCGACGCTGGACGAAGCCAACAAGCCGGTGAACGTCTCGATCGACGCGTGGCGCACCAGCCTGCCGACACCGACGACGAAGATCGTGTTCGCCGACAATCTTTCGTCGACTGCGACCACCCACGGCATAAGCGACGTGAAGGTCTACGCGAAGGACGGCACGCAGCATGTATGGTCGCTGAAGTTCGACAAGAACACGACACTCGGCGGCGACAATTGGGACATAACCATCACCGACGCCAAGGCGAAGGAAGTCGGCAAGGTCGCACTCAAGTTCATATCGGGCGTCGTCGACCCGGCGACGGCGAAGATCGCCGTCAAGGACGCCACGGCGGGCATCGATCTGACGCTCGATTTCAGCGGCGCCGTGCAATCCTATTCCTCGGGCACGGTCTCGACGCTGCGCAGTGCTTCGGTGGACGGCTACGGCGTCGGCGCGATCACTTCGATCAAGGTGAACGCCGATGGCAAGCTGGAAATCGGCTACTCCAACCAGCAGAAGCGCGATCTGGGCGCGGTCGCGATTGCCGATTTCCGCGATCCGCAAGCGCTCGAGCGGCGCGGCGGCGGGTTGTACGCGCAAGGGGCTGCCGGTCCGCGCGCACTGGTCGCGAGCGGCGACCAGCGCGCGGGCAAGGTCGAATCGGGCAAGCTCGAAGCATCGAACGTCGATCTTTCCAAGCAGTTCGGTGAGCTGATCCTGATCCAGCGCGGCTTCCAGGCATCGTCGCAGATCATCAGCGTGTCGAACGACATGATCCAGCAGCTGTTCGGGATACGCGGCCAGTGACGCGGACGGCGTTCCGATACTGGTTGCCCGAAGGAACCGGGGCGCCGCAGGCTCTCACAATAAAGATCGAAGACATGGTGAGAGACTGGTCGCGGACCTGGTTCGCCGGGGAGTCGTTTGCCGTCACCCGCCCCCTTGCTCCGCGTCCGAAGGTCCGTCTGCGGCAGGCGCTGTGCTGGCAATCGGTGGACGAGGGGATAGCTCTCAACTGGGCCGATCATCTGCCGCACTCGGTCGCGGCGCGCATGCTCGGCTGGGAATCGCTGCCCGCCACGCTCGGCGAGAACGACCTGGCCGTGCTTGATCGATTGGCGGACGCATGTCTGGACGATTTGAAGCGACGTTGCCGCCGACTGGCGAATCTGCCCGAGGACGGCGCCTGGTCGAACGCACCGGTCGATGGTCCGGACCGCTATGAAATGGAGATCGGCATAGCCGGCGGCGGCATGCCGATCGCCATTGTCATGACCGCGGAATGCTTCGCGCGCGTCGCCCGGCACCATCTCGACGCGCCCCCGCGGAAGGCATTGCGCGACGGGCGTTCCGCCCTTTCCACGCTTTCCGTCGGGGTCTCGGCGCATGTCGGCAGCTGCCGCGTATCGCTCGCCGATCTCGAGCAATTGGCGGCGGGCGACGTGCTGATCCTGGATCGCGGCGCGAAGGATCCGCTGCCGCTCGCCGTCGATCGCGCGCGCCTGCCATCGGGGCGATGCGTCGTCGTGCCCCGCGATGGCGGCTTGGACCTGAAGATCACCGAAGCCTTGATGGGATGACATCGTGAACGACCTAATCGACGCGGCTGCTCAACCGCCTGCCGATCCGAAAAAGCCGAACGGAATAGCGGTGAGCAGGCGGCTGATCGCCCATGTCGACGTGCAATTGGAGGCGTTCCTGGGCGATGCGCGCATGACGGTGGCGGAGCTCGCCGCGCTGAAGGCGGAATCGATCGTGCGCCTCGACGCGCCGATCAACGGCCTGGTCGAGTTGCGGCTGAACGGATCGATCGTCGCGCATGGCGAGCTCGTCGCGGTCGACGAGAATTTCGGCATCCGCATCACGGGCGTTGCGCAGTGGCCGGACTGAACGGGCGGTCCCGCCAGTGGCGGGTCGCGGCGACGGTCTGGCTGCTCTGCCATGCGACGCATGTCCACGCCGCGCCGGGACGGCTCGGCGGAGGCGGCGGCGTCGACATCCCGATCGGCCGCATATTCGCCGTGACAATGCTGTGCATCATGCTCGCGGCGCTTGCGGCGTTCGCGATCAAGCGCGGGGGCGGCCGCGTTCGAGTCGGCGCGCTGAGCAATCTGCTGCGCCGCCTGCCGGCCGATCGGCGCATGCAGGTGATCGAAACGCGGCGCGCCAGCCAGTTCGCCGATGTCTGCCTGATCCGATGCGACGATCGCGAATATCTGGCGCTGTGCTCGCAGCACCAGTTCCTGCTCCTGCGCGAGAGCGCGGCGGCCGAGGACGCGCCGGAATGCGAATGATGCGCGGGCTCGCGATCGGCGCATGCGCCGCGCTGGCGGTGTCGGCCGGTCCTGCGGTCGCCGCACCCGTCGCGCCCGAAATCGGGTCCGACGTGGTGCGCACCGCGCTCATCCTGACGCTTCTCGCGGTGGCGCCCTCGATCCTGATCAGCATGTCGAGCTTCATCCGGATCGTCATCGTGTTGGCGATGGTCCGGCACGCGTTCGGCATGCCCGAGACGCCGCCCAACGCCGTGCTTGTCAGCCTGGCGCTGTTCCTCACCGCCTTTTCGATGGCGCCGACGCTAGAGGCGGTGAACGCGAGGTCGGTGCAGCCGCTGATGGCGGGGACGATCGGGGTCGAGCAGGCGATCGAGCGCGGCAGCGCGCCGATGCGCGACTTCATGCTCGCCCAGACGCGCGACGCCGATATCGAGGCGATCTATGCGATTGCCAAGGCGCCCCTGCCCGACCGGCCCGACCAGGTAGAGCTGCTCAAGCTGACCCCGGCCTTCATCCTCAACGAGCTGCGCGTCGCCTTCACCATCGGCTTCGTCATCCTCCTCCCCTTCCTGCTGATCGATCTCGTGGTCTCCGCCATCCTGCTGGCGCTCGGCATGATGATGGTGCCGCCGGCGACGATATCGCTGCCGATCAAGATATTGATGTTCGTCCTGATCGACGGATGGAGCCTCGTGCTGCAGGGCGTGCTGGGCAGTTTCAGATGAACCGCGCGGCCGCCACGACCGGCCTGGACATCGTCGTCGAGCCCGCGCGGGTGGAGGCCTCCTTGTGGCGGCGTCTGCGCTTCGAGAGCGAGCTGCTGTGCCGGGAGCAGCTGTTCAACCGTTATCGCGACCTCGCACGGGCGATCGCGAGGCGACAGGCGCGGTCTCGGCCCGATCGCGGCGTGGAGATCGGCGACTTCGAACAGTTCGCCTATGAAGGCCTGCTGCAGGCGATCGACCGCTACGATCCGCTACGGGGCGCGCCATTCGCGGCGTTCGCCCGGCGGCGCATAGCCGGCAGCATCGCCGACGGCGCCGCGCGGATGAACGAGATCGACGCCCAATATGGCTATCGCCGCCGTGTCGAGCAGGAACGCGTGCGCTCGCTGGGAGCGGGGGAATCCGACGGGAACGCTCTCGACCAGCTCTCCGCCATGGCCGCGGGGCTCGCGATCGGGCTGATGCTGGAAGGGACCGGGCTGATCGGCGGGGCGGACAGGACCGATCATCGGCCCAACGCCTATGACAGCCTCGCCTGGCGCGAGCTGCAGTCGATCCTTGTTCGGGCGGTGGGCGATCTGCCCGAGCGCGAAGCCGTGATCATCCGCCAGCATTATGAAAATGGCCTGAGCTTCACCCGGATCGCGCAGCTGATCGGCGTGACCAAGGGACGGGTGTCGCAATTGCATCGGGCGGCGGTAGAAAGGTTGCGCGCGCGGATCGCGGCGGATGGATGAGGACGGCAAGATGACGATGTGCGGCGACGAGGAGATGGAGCAGCTCGTGAACGCGATGCAGACCGGCGCGGGCGACGAGCTTGCGTTGATGGAGCGATTGCTCGCGGCCTATCCCGACGACGCCCGGCTGCATTTCCTCAAAGGCTCGGTCTTGGCGGCTGCCGGCCGCCCGATCGAGGCGCATGCCGCGCTGGCGCGCGCGGTCGAACTCGCTCCCGATTTCGCGATCGCCCGGTTCCAGCTCGGCTTCTTCGAGCTGACATCGGGCGAGCCGGCTCGTGCGCTCGCGACATGGGAACCGCTCGATGGTCTGCCGGATGGGCATTATCTCCATCATTTCGTCACCGGCCTGCGCCATCTGATCCACGACCGCTTCCCTGCAGCCATTGCCGCGCTGCGCGCCGGGATCGCGGCCAACACCGAAAATCCGCCGCTCAATCGCGACATGCAGCTGCTGATCGATCGATCCGCCGAGGTGAGCGGAGAGGACGGCGGGCAGGTCGCCGAAACCTCCGCCACCTCCTTTTTCCTGGATCAGTTCGGCGCGCGCGGCACGACGCATTGATCCACTCTCGGGATTAAACGATGACGCGGATTGGCAATAGCGACCAGATATTGCGGTTGCTGCGCGCTCAACTCGAACGCGCCGACAAAGCGAACAGATCGAAGAAGAAGGACGCTGCGGGCCGAACGGACGAGGTTCGCGAGCGCCCGCTGGATCGAGTGCGCAGCCTGGCGTCGATCGACACGATGGAAGAGGAGGATCTCCGGCGGGCGGTGGTGCGCGGCCTTCTCGCTGAGCGGTTTGGCGAAGCGATCACCAACGATGCCGCCTTTCAGGGCATCGCCAAGGATGTCACGCGGATGATCGAAGAGACGCCCGAAGGCCGCGCGCTGATCGATCGCGCCGTGGCCAGCCTGCGCGTCGAACCCCGCTCACCCTGATCGCAAGCCCATGCGCGCCAGCGATTGGGCGATGGTGCGCCCTCCCCCATCGACCGGCGTATTGATCGCCATATCGAATATCCGCTGCGCCTTCGCGTGATCGCCACCGCCCGCGGCGATCAGCGTCGCAGCGAGCGCTGCGGAGAAGCACTGGCGATCGAGCCGCAATGCGGTTTCGGTTCGGCGGCGAGCGATCTCCAGATCACCCGCAAGCACATCGAGCACTGCAAGCGAGCCATGGGCTTCGGCGAAATTGTCGTCGATTGCGCGGGCTTTTTCGAACCTGTCGCGCGCGGCTGCCGCGTCGCCCGCGATGAAATGCGCCCAGCCGGCCGCGATCCATGATCCGAGATGGTCGCCGAACAGCGCCGCACCGCGGTCGATGTCGGTCGCTGCGGCGGCTGGATCGCCGTGGAGTCGCGCAAGCCCGCGTCCCACCCATCCCCGCGGCGAGGCCCGATCGCGTGCCACCGCGCCATCGAACAAGCGATAGGCGGTTTCGCCGTCGTCCTCGCCAAGCGCCAGCGTCCCCAGCGTATTGAGCGCGTCGGGATGGTCGCCGGCGCGTGAAGCGCAGAGCCGCGCCAGCTCGACGTCCTCGATATCGATCGCCAGCGTCGCCACGGCGGCGTTCAGCGCGCGGTGATCGGGATGGAGCGCGATCAGCCTATGCGCCTGCTCCGCCGCCTCGTCCATGTTCCCCGCATCGTGAAGCAGCTGCACCAGCAAAGCGGCCGCCTGCGGCAGCGCCGCGGCGGTAGCTTCGTCGATCAGCGGCAGCGCCTCGGCGAAGCGCCTCTGCATCGCCAGCGCCCAGGCAAGACCGAAGCGGATAGGCGGCGCGTCCACGCCTTCCGCCATCATCGAGCCGTACGCATCGGCGGCGGCCGCCCAGTCCTCACGCTGCATCGCGATCAGCGCCGCCAGATTCCGCATCTGCGGTGAAGGCTCCGCCGCTCCCGCATATCGATCGAGCGCCGCCTGCGCATCATCCAGCCGGCCCTCGTCCAGCGCTGCTTCCGCGCATTCGGCGAGCAACCTTTCATTGCCGGGATCCTGGCGGAGCAGCGCCTGAAGCCGCTCGAAGCGGCTCGCGGACAGGGCGTCGTTGGACATGGTCATTGCTCCGTTCCGATCATTGCAGGGGACGCCTCATTCCAGGCTAGCTTTCCAGCCGCACGACGTCGAACGACTTCAGGGTGATGCGCATGGGAATTTCGTTGACCGACAGGATCGACAGCTTGGGAATGCTGCGCCGCGTGAGCGAGCGCAGGTGCCGCCGCAGCTCGGCGCCGCACAGCAACACGGGTGCGCGGCCCTGGCTGAACATCGCGTCGGTCAACGGCGCTAGCTTGCGCACCAGCTGCTCCGCGAGGCGCGGTTCGACGGCAAGCGACCCGCCGCCGCCCATTGAGCCGATGCTCGCGGCGATCTGATTTTCCACACGCGGGTCGAGGCTGAGAACCGCGAGATCGCCGTGCTTGCCGCGCAACTGGTGGCAGATCGCGTAGCTCATCCGCTGACGGACGAGCTCGGTCAGCTCGGCGGCATCCTTCTGCGTGCGGGCAAGGTCCGCCAGATGTTCGATGATGATGTCCAGATTGGCGATCGACACGCCTTCCGACAGGAGGTTCTGCAGCACCCGCTGGATGTCCGACACGGTCAGGATGTTCGGGATCAGCTCCTCGAGCAGTCCGGGCTGGCGCGCTCGCACTCCGTCGAGCAACGAAACCACGGCGGACCGCGTCAGCAGCGCGGCCACCTCTCCGCGCACGATCTCGGAGAAATGCGTGATCATCACGGTGACAGGATCGACGATGGTGAAGCCGTCGCGCCGCGCCGCATCGGTCTCAGCCGGTTCGATCCAGAATGCGGCCAGGCCGAATGCGGGATCGCGTGTCTCGATGCCCGCGACCTTCTTTCTGTCGGCGCCTGGACCGCTGATCGCCATCATCTTGTCCGGGCTGACCTCGCCCGCGCCGTACCGGGCGCCGAACAGGCGGACTTCGTACTCGTTCTCACCCAGGCCGCCGCCATCGAGCAGGCGCACCGCCGGGAAACTCACACCGAAGTCCGCCTCATGGGAGTGGCGCAGGCTGGCGATCCGATCGAGGATCACCGCCTCTTCATTCGCCCACGCCGCCGCCAGCGCGGCCCCCAAACGCACCTCGAGCGCCGCGGCGGGCGCCGTTCCAATGGTGCTCTCCGCTTCCGCGACCCCCTCATACAAGCTCGATCGAACCGCGCGGCGAATGCGCCACCATCCGAAGAACGCGATCGCCGCGATCACCACGATCGGCCATTTCGGCATGCCCGGCAGCAGCAGCAGGGCCATCAACACGCCGGCGACGATCAGCGGGATGCGCGGCACCGATCCCAACTGGCGAAACACCTCGGTGCTGAGCTCGCGATCGGCGGCAGAGCGGGTGACGATGATGCCGGTCGCGACGGAGATGATCAGCGCCGGCAGCTGCGTGGCGATACCGTCGCCGATGGTCAGCAGGGTAAAGCGCTGCAGCGCCTCGCTCCAGCTCATTCCCATCTGCATCACGCCGATGATCCAGCCCGCGATTATGTTGATGAGGAGGATGATGATCCCGGCGATCGCATCCCCCTTCACGAACTTGCTCGCGCCGTCCATCGCGCCGTAGAAAGAGGCTTCCTTCTCCAGTTCCTCGCGCCGCCGCACCGCCTCCTTCTGGTCGATCAGCCCCATGTTGAGATCGGCGTCGATGCTCATCTGCTGGCCGGGCATGGCGTCCAGGTTGAAGCGCGCGGCGACCTCCGACACGCGCTGCGCCCCGCTGGTCACGACGACGTACTGAACGACGACCAGGATCAGGAAGACGACCAGCCCGATCACGAAATTGCCCTGCACGGCGAAGGTGCCGATCGAATCGATCACCTCGCCGGCATGCGCCTCCGTGAGGATCAGGCGCGTCGCCGCGACGTTGAGCGACAGCCGGTACAACGTCGCCACCAGGAGCAGCGACGGGAAGGTTGAGAATTCGACCGGCTTTTTCACATAGAAGGTCAGCAGCAGGATCGTCAGCGCCAGCCCGAAGTTTGAGATGATCGCAAGATCGAGCACCGCGGGTGGGATCGGCGCGAACAGGATGACCAGGATCAGCAGCGTGCCGAACACCAGCGCAAGGTCTTTGTTGCTGTCGAAGAACCGGCTGAACATGGCTTGGTCAGTCCTGTGAAGGGTGTTGCCGTGCACGGTGAAGCTGCAGGTAGAGATCCGCGACCTTCTCGTAATGCGTCCCGCCGATCTCGGCGCCGACATCGCATTGGCGGTACAAGGCGCGCGCGAGCGCCGGGCTCTGCATGATCGGGATGGCCAGCCGGAAGGCTTGGTCCTTCAGGGCGAGCGCGCGCGCGTTCCTGCCCTTGATGGCGACCGTCGGCGCCGTCATCCGCTGATTGTCGTAACGCAGCGCCACGGCATAGTGGTCGGGGTTGACGACCAGCATGTCGGCGCCCCGCAACTCGCCCGACCCCTGCTTGGAGAACTCGGCGTGAAGCTGCTTGCGCTTGCGCTTGATCCGCGGCTCGCCTTCGCGTTCCTTGGCTTCGCGCGTCACCTCGCGGCGGCTCATGCGCATCTGCTTCCCGAACTCCCTACGAACCATGATCTGGTCGAGCAGCACGAAGCCGAAGGCGATTCCGGCGAACACGAACAACAGGCGCAGTCCGGTCGCGCGGAAGATTTCGGCCAGTCGCTCGCCATCGCTCGCAATCAGCGCCTGGCTGGCGACCGCGTGCCGAATGGTGAGGTAGGTCGCCGTGCCGTAGATCGCCGCCTTCAGCAGGTTCTTGAGCGTTTCCTTGAACATCCGCGCCGAAAAGAGCCGCTTCAGCCCCTGCGCCGGATTCAGCCGCGTGAAATCGGGTTTGAGCGGATGCGTCGAGAACAGGAACCCGCGCAGCTGGACGATTTCGAGCAGCAGCACCACCAGCATGATCGTCACGCCGAGGAGGATGACCGGCTGCAGCGCGGACCAGTAGAGCGCGCCAAGCATGCCGGCGGCGCGTTCGGGGTCGTTCGCCTGATCGATTCCCGCCGAAAGCGACACGCGCATCAACTGCGCCATCTTGCCAGCGAAACCTTCCCCGGCGATGAGAATGAAGACGATGAGCGACACCAGTGCGCCGAACACGCCCAGTTCGATGCTGCGCGCGACCTGCCCTTTCTCTCGCGCGCGCTGCAGCTTGAAGGGCGTCGCCTCCTCGCTGCGGTCCTGTTCCTGCCCGGCCGCCACGCGTCAGACCAGACCCGGCGCGCTTTCCAGCGCGAACCGTAGGAGCCGGACGAACAGGGCGGCGGAGAGTGACATAGCCACCGGCAGCATCACCAGCGTGGCGATCGCCTTCACCTGAAATCCCAGCAGCAGCACGTTCATCTGCGGCAGGGTGCGCGAGAGGAAGGCAACCGCCAGATCGAGCAGGAACAAGACCAGCAGGACAAGCCCCGCCAGCCCAATCGCCATCAGGAATACGCTCGCCATATACTGCATCAGCATCGCCGGATCGCGCGCCAGCGTCGCCGAGCCCAGCGGCACCTGCTCGACCGACGCCGCCCAGATCGCCAGCAGATCGGCCGGGCCGCCGATGGCGAAGAAGATCGCCGCCGCCATATAGGCGAACAGCGTGCCGACCAGCGGCATCTGGCCCCGCGTCGTCGGGTCGATCAGCAGGGCGAGGCCGAAGCCCGCCTGGATATCGATCGTCCGGCCCGCCAGCAGCAGGGCGCCGAAAGCGAGCTGCAGCGCCAGCGCCAGCGCGACGCCCATCAGCAGTTCGCCAAGCACGACGATCGGCAATCCGCCGTCCAGATAGGGCGCCCGCCAGGTCTCATCGGGGTTTCCCGCCACCAGCCACGCGGAAAGGCTTATGCTCAGCAGCAGCCGGACGCTGGCGGGAACGCGGAGCAGGGTGAAAGGCGGCGAGAAGGCAAGCGTCGGCGCGATGCGCAGGCTGAGCAGCAGCACTGCGATCGCTTGGTCGACATAATCCCCCATCGCCGCGTCAGGCCGCGAGCGTCGGGATGAGCAGATAGATAGATCGCGCGAATTCAGTGATGCGCTCCATCATCCACGGCCCGAGCGCGATCAGCAGCAGCGCCACCACCAGTATCTTGGGAACGTAGCTCAGCGTGATCTCCTGCAGCTGCGTCGCGACCTGAAACACGCTGATGACGAGCCCGACCGCCAGCGTCGCCAGCAGGACGGGGCCTGCGACGATCAGGCTGCTCCACAGCATGTCGTTCATGAAATTGAGCGCGCGATCCGCTTCCATGCCCCGCATTCCCCCAGCGCACCGGCATCGAATCCGCCTGCGCGGAAATTATCCTAAAATGGGACAGGTGGGATGCAAGTCGAATAACGGAATCAAGGTGATGGGATCGTCACTTCAACCCCGCAGCTGATAGCAGGCCGACTTCAGCCGCCGCAGGATTCCCGGACGATCAGGTCGGTGGGCAGCAGCTCCGATACATGATCTGGTGCCGGATCGAGTATTCTGGAGACCAGTTGGCGCCCGGCCTCATAGGTGTCCTGACGGATCGTGCTGAGCGCAGGCGTGCTGAGACGGGCAAGAAGCATGTCGTCATAGCCGACCACCGATACATCCTGAGGCACCGACAGCCCGGCACGCCTCAATGCGCGGATCGCGCCCAGCGCGATGAGATCGCTCGAGGCGACGATGCCGTCGAAGGGAATGTGCCGCCGGATCAGCCGGCTGACTGCGGCCTCCGCCGATTCGAGCTCGAAATCGACCGATACGAGCAGCTTGGGGTCGGCTTCGAGTCCGCTTTCCTTCAATCCTTCGAGATAGCCGCGGCGGCGCTGCACCGCTTCCGGGTCGCTGCCGCCAAGGAACACGATGCTCTTTCGGCCCAGCCGGGCGAGATGGAGCGTCGCTCGCCGCCCGCCAAGCAAGTTGTCCGAGCCTATCGAGCAGTATCGCTGGCCCGGCATCTGCGCGCCCCACACGACGAAGCGCGCATTGGTCGCGACCAGCCTGTTCAGTTCCTCGTGGAGCATGCTCTGGCCAAGGAAGATTACGCCGCTGGCGCGGCCGGTGGTGGTCGTGGAGACGAGATCGTCATAGCTCGCAGGCGCGGTATGGCTGACCGTGAAGTCGCAGTCGCGCACACGCGCCGCCTCACCGATGCTGGCGAGCAGTTCGAGGAAGAAGGGGTGCGACAGCGGCAGCGGACGGCCGCGCATGAACGGCGTGACGATCGCGATCGACCCTTCGGCGCCGATCGGCACCGCGGGCATCGAGCGGCGGAACGGGTAATCATGATCGCGCGCGAGCGCCCAGATGCGTTGCTTGGTCCGCACGCTGATCAGCGGATGATCGTTGAGCGCGCGCGAGACGGTCGATATCGACACGCCGGCGAGCTTCGCCAGATCCTCCAGCGTGGTATTGGTGTTGCCAGTGGTGGTCATAGCGCCCAAGCTGAGGAATGGCCGTAGCCGGCCGCCTTTAACGCATCGGAGGGGGGCCTTTGCAAGCGACGGACGCGACAGCGGCGCAGGTTGCACGTTCGCGTTCGCCCGGGACGCGGCGCCTGACCTATCTGCAAATCTGGAACATGTGCGTCGGCCTGTTCGGCGTGCAGATCGTCTGGGGCCTGCAGAACGTCAACACGAGCCGCATCTTCCAGACGCTGGGCGCGAATATCGACGAGCTGGCGATATTGTGGATCGCAGGACCCGCGACCGGCCTGATCGTACAGCCGGTCATCGGCTATCTGAGCGACAGGACGACAGGCCGGTTCGGGCGGCGCCGTCCCTATATCCTCGGCGGCGGGATGCTCGCCGCGCTGGCGCTGTTCGCCATGCCCAACGCGCCGAGCTTGTGGGCGGCAAGCTTGGTCCTGTGGGTGCTGACCGCTTCGATCAACATCGCGATGGAGCCGTTCCGCGCGCTCGTCGCCGACCGGCTTCCCGAGGAGCAGCGCACCGCCGGATTCGCCACGCAGGTGTTCTTCATCGGCGCGGGCGCGGTATTCGCATCGGCGCTGCCGTGGATGCTGACCTATTGGTTCGCGATCAGCGGAGATGCGGGGCAGGGCGGACTGCCGCAATCGGTCAAGCTGGCCTTCTATATCGGCGGCGCCAGCCTGATTGGAGCGGTGATGTGGACGGTGTTCACGACATCGGAAACCCCCGCCGACGCTCACGCCATCGCCGCGCGGTCCGTCGCGCACGATGTCCCGACCGCGGAAGGCGCCGCTGCGCTCGCGCGGGCCGGCGTGCTCTGGGTCGTCGGCGGCGGCGCGATTGCGGTAATCGCCGCCACGATGCGTTGGGAGCGCGAAATCTATCTGATCGCGGCGATCGGTTTCGGTTTCGGTGTCGCCCAGCTGGCGGCGGTCCGGCTGCGGCGGGCGGGACGGCAATCGCTGGGCCTGCTCGAGATCGTCGAGGACATTCTGCACATGCCCGTGATGCTGAAGCGGCTGGCGGTGGTCCAGTTCTTCACTTGGTTCGGGCTGTTCGCGATGTGGATCTACACCGTGCCGGCGGTGGCCGCGCGGCATTACGGCGCCGGCGATCCGGCCTCCGCCGCCTATAATGCCGGCGCCGACTGGGTGGGCGTGCTGTTCGCCGGATATAACGGCGTCGCGGCGGTCATGGCGCTGCTGCTTCCCGCGCTCGCGGCGCGCATCGGTCGGCGCGCCAGCCATGCGCTGTGCTTGCTCCTGGGCGGCGCCGGGCTGATCGGCTTCCAGGTGATCGACGATCCGGCGATGCTGTGGCTGCCGGCGATCGGCATCGGCTGCGCCTGGGCGGCGATCCTGTCGATTCCCTATGCCATGCTCGCCTCCGCGGTGCCGCCGCACAAGACCGGCGTCTATATGGGGATTCACAACACCTTCCTGGTGCTGCCCCAACTGTTCGCGGCGACGATCCTGGGCCCGCTCGTCGGCCAGGTGTTCGGCGGCCAGGCGATCCATGCGCTCGCGCTGGCCGCGGGCTCGCTCGCGCTCGCCGCGATCTGCACCTTCACGGTTCCGGGTTCGGCCGACCTTCGTCTCGCGCATCGCGCCTGATCCTCCCCTGACCGAAGTCCTTGCGCCAACCTTGCCGCAACGCTTATGCAAACATTTGCATTGATTTGCCAAGCACAATTTTGTTGGCATGAGCGATACGGCGACAAGCGTTGCATGCTGGATGCTATTTCCGGAAGATTAATCCAATAATCTCATATAAATGAAGCAACAATATTCAGCGTGGGAGCCGCCACAAGATTCTTCTTGCTTCTTGCGCAAGATTACGCAAAGTTACGCAAATAGACGATCGGCTCCGCCAACGGAGCGGCGCATATGGGGAGGTGAATATGGAAGGCACGCGTTCGGGTCGGGGCCGTAACGTCTTTCTACGAGGGGGTGTTTCGCTGGCGGCGCTCGCTTTGGTGAGCATTGGCGGGGCGGCGCAAGCACAGGTGCAAACCGCCGTCGACGCCAGCACGCAATCCGGCGCTGATGCCGCATCGCAAACCCAGCAATCGTCTTCGAGCAGCGAACCGCAGGGCGAGGCCGCGACCGGGGACACCAGCCAGGACATCGTCGTCGTCGGCGTGCGCGCCGCGCTGGCGACCTCGCAGGAAATCAAGAAGAACGCCGACACCTTCGTCGATTCGATCACCGCGACCGATATCGGCGCGTTCCCCGACAAATCGGCGGCGGAAGCGCTGCAGCGCGTGCCCGGCATCACCGTCGGCCGCCTCCAGTCGGCGGACGACAGCACGCACCCGTCGGGCGAGCCGACCAGCGTCCTGATCCGCGGCCTCACCCAGGTCCGCACCGAATTCAACGGGCGCGACAGTTTCTCCGCCGATTCGGCGCGCGGCCTCCAGTTCAACGACGTGTCGCCGGAGCTGCTGGCGGGCGTCGATTCCTACAAGAACCAGACCGCCGAGATGATCGAGGGCGGCATCGCCGGAACCGTCAACCTCAGGACCCGCCTGCCCTTCGACCAGAAGGGCCTCCTGGTGACCGGCAGCGTCAAGGGGAACTATGGCGACCGGTCCGAACGCTGGACGCACGAATTCTCGGGCCTCGTCAGCTACTCGGTGGACACCGCGATCGGGCGCTTCGGGCTGTTGGGCAACTATGCCGAGAGCCATGTCGTGACGCGCACAGAGAGCGTCATCATGGACAAGATCGACACCTATTGCACCGCCGGCTTCGGCACCGCGGACGAGGCCAATGTCGCCGCCGACGGCACGATCGGGTGCACCGCCAACCCCTTCGGCGGCGACGGCTGGGCCTATATCCCCGACGGCATCCGCTATTCGCAGGTCGATTATGACCGCAAGCGCCGCGGCATCGCCGGCGCGGCCCAGTATGAGAACAACTCGGGCACGCTGCGCGCAACAGTCCAGTATATCGATTCGCATTACACCAATGCCTGGCTGGAGCGCGCCAGCCACGCCATTCTCGACGGCAATTATTTCGGCACGCGCGCCTTCAACCCCCGCACCGGCTCCATCCTGGTCGGCAGCACCGGCATGACCTTCGGCCCCGACGGCATGCTGACATCGGGCCTGCTGACCCAGCCGCACGGCAGCTTCAGCGGCACCTATGAAAGCGTGCAGGCGGCGATCAACGCCGGCTCGGCGATTCCCGGCGTGCCGTTCGTCAACTATTGCGGCAACGGCGTATGCGGCGACAATCCGCGCAACGGCCTCTATTTCCAGAACGAGGCGCGCAATTTCGCACATGAGGAGGGGACGAGCGACCTTTCCGCGAACATCCGCTGGGACCCGACCGACCGGCTGCACCTCAATGCCGACGTGCAGTTCATCGACGCGTCGACCTACAACAACGACATCCTGGTCGCGACCGGCTCGATGGCCAACTACCAGTACGGCGTGAACGAGGATGGGACGCCCAGCGTCGAGCTGCTGCCCGGCTCCAACGTCAACTATGCGGAAGGCGGCCTCGCCAATCCGCACAATTACTGGATCCCTTTCATCCAGGGCCATGTCGAGGACAATGACGCCCAGGAATTCGCCTTCCGCACCGATGCGGAATACGACTTCGCAGACGATGGCTGGCTCGACTCGCTGAAGGTCGGCGTGCGCTACGCCAACCGCCGCCAGAAGGTGCGCTACTCGACGTTCAACTGGACTCCGATTGCGCAGCCATGGAACTGCAACGGTCCGGGCTTCAATGCCGACAACACGAGCGGCGGCGCCTATCCAACCGGCCCGACCAATCCGGACGGAACGCCCAATCCAACCGGTTCCAACAATTGCGCCGGAAATGCCGGCCACCCGCCCTTCCAGGGCTATGGCGAGGGCATCTGGGAATCGGAGAGCCTGGGCGATTTCTATGACGGCGGTTCCTATCCCAACGGGCCGCTCGTCTATCTGAACCGGGCCACGCTGCAGGACTTCCCGCGCCTGATCCAGTCACTGAGCGGGGCGACCACCAGTTCGCCCTTGGCGCCGGGCTACACCGCGATCTGCGATCGCCCCGAAGCCACGGTCGACGATTGCTTCACTCCCGGCGAGGTCATGCAGATCCGCGAGCGGACCAAGGCGGCATACGCGATGCTGCGCTTCGGCGGGGACGACAAGACCCTGTTCGGCGGCGTCACCCTGACCGGCAATGTCGGCCTGCGCGTCGTTAGCACCGAGGAGGACAGCATCGGCAGCGTCGCCTTCCCGGCGGCGAACATCTTCGACAACCTGCCGGCCTGCGGCACGCCGCTCTCCGGCAACAATATCCTCAATGTCAGCTGCTATCTGACGCCGGAAATCCGGGCGTTCGCCAATGGCGGCGCGACGGCCGACACGTTCCGCTCGTCGAGGACCGACTGGCTGCCGAGCCTCAACCTCCGATTCGGCCTCGACGACAAGAACTTCGTCCGCTTCGCATATTCAAGGGCGATCTCGCGGCCCGACATCGGCCTGTTGCGCAACACGCTGGCGATCAACGCCCCGATCATCAACACCACGGCGGATTCGCCCTATATCGTGTTCAATTCGCCCAACGCGCCGCGCACGCCTGAAAACGTCACCGGCTACAACTTCGTGTTCCTGGCGAATTCGGGCAACGCGGCGTTGAAGCCGCTCAGCGCCGATCAGTTCGATCTCTCGTTCGAACGCTATATGGGCCGCAGCACCTCGCTGACCGTGGGCCTGTTCTACAAGAAGCTGCACAACGCGATCTCCTACGGCCAGTTCACCCGCAGCATCGCCAACGGCGCGTCGACCCAGACCGTCCAGATCAACGGGCCCAGCAATGTGGAGGATGGCGGCGAGCTGATGGGCGCGGAGGTGGCGTACCAGACCTTCTTCGACTTCCTGCCCGGGCTGCTCAGCGGCCTCGGCACGCAGCTCAACTACACCTATGTCCACCAGGCGGGCATCAACAACTCGAACCTGATCACCGCTTCGTCCAGCGGCGACATCGGCGCGTTCGGAGCCGGCCAGCAGGCGCTCGGCGGCAGCGGGTTCGTCATCGACTCGCATCGTCTCGCCGGCATCTCGACGCACACGTTCAACATCGTCGGCCTGTACGAAAAGGGGCCGGTGGGCCTGCGCGTCGCGTATAACTGGCGGTCGCGCTACCTGACGCAGAATCTAGACTGCTGCATCGGCCTTCCCGTGTTCCAGAAAGCGGCCGGCTTCCTCGACGCGTCGTTCCGCTACTCGCCGACCGACTTCCTCGAACTTTCGCTGGAGGGAACCAACCTGCTGAACACCACCACGGTGTACCAGCAGCAGATCTTCGGAGATTCGCCGCAGATGCGCGGCGCCGCGCCCAAATATTTCGATTCGGCCTGGAGCCGCGTCGATCGCCGCTTCCAGATCGGGGCGCGGTTCAAATTCTAGTTCCCCTCGGCGTCGCCGCGCCCGGCGTGGCGGCGCCATTTTTCAGGCGGATGGGATGGCACCGATGAAGGTCGTCATTGTCGGAGGGGGCACCGCGGGGTGGATGTGCGCGGCGGCGCTGGCGCGGCTGCTGGCATTGCCCGACTACGACATCACGCTGATCGAATCGGACGAGATCGGCACCGTCGGCGTCGGCGAGGCGACGCTGCCGCACATCAAGACGTTCAACGACATGCTGGGGATCGACGAGGCGCAGTTCATGCGCGAGACCCGCGCGACCTTCAAGCTGGGCATCGAGTTCGTCGGCTGGGACAAGCCCGGCGGACGCTACATCCACCCCTTCGGCACCTTCGGCGAGCCCTGGGCGGGGGTGGACTTCCAGCATCATTGGGTGCGCGCGTCACTCGCCGGGCAGGATGTCGGTTCGCTGCAGGACTATTCCTATGCGGTCGCCGCATGCCGCGAAGGCGCGTTCGAATTCCCCAACCAGGATATGAAGTCGATCCGCTCGACCTACGCCTATGCCTATCATTTCGACGCCGGGCTCTATGCCGATTTCCTTCGCCGCTGGACCATCTTTCGCGGCGTCAAGCGGGTCGAGGGACAGGTGGTCGGCATCGTCCGGAACGCCGAGACCGGCCATGTCGAGAGCCTGACGCTCAAATCGGGCGCGCGCATCGCCGGCGATCTGTTCATCGATTGCAGCGGCTTCCGCGCGCTGCTGCTCGGCCAGACGATGAACGTCGCGTGGCGCGACTGGAGCGAATGGCTGCCCTGCGACCGCGCGCTCGCCGTGCCGTGCGAGCGGGCAGGCGCGCTCACGCCCTATACCCGTTCCATCGCGCAACCCGGCGGATGGATCTGGCGCATCCCGCTGCAGCACCGCACCGGCAACGGCCATGTCTTCTCCAGCCGCTTCTGCAGCAAGGAGCAGGCATACGAGGCGCTGATGCAGTCGCTCGACGGGCCCGCGCTCGCCGAGCCGCGCCTGCTGCGGTTCCAGGCGGGGCGGCGGGCGAAAGCGTGGGAAGGCAATGTCGTCGCGATCGGCCTCTCGAGCGGGTTCCTCGAACCGCTCGAATCGACCAGCATCTTCCTGATCCAGGCCGCCGCCACCGATCTCGCCAACCTGATGCCCGTCGGCGGCGTCATCGATCCGCGGCTGGCGGCCGAGTTCAACCGCCTGTTCGAAATCCATTACGACCGAACGCGCGATTTCCTGGTGCTGCATTATGCCGCCAACGCGCGCGTGGGCGAGCCGCTATGGGACCATGTCCGCACCATGACGCTCCCCGACAGCCTGGCGCACAAGATCGCACTGTTCGAGGAGAGCGCCGCCGCGCCCGATTACACCTTGGGCCTGTTCTCGCGCGACAGCTGGCTGGCGGTGCTGGTCGGGCAGGGCATCGTACCGCGCGCCTATAACCGGCTGGCCGATCGCATCGCACCGCCCGATCTCGAAGCGAAGCTGAGCGACCTGAAGCTGCGGATCTCCACCAACGCCGCGGCGATGACGCCGCACGACGAATTCGTCGCAAGCTATTGCTCCGCGGCGGCGGATGCGGCGGGCGACACGGTGTCGGCGGCATGAGCCCGCCCGCCGTCCGGGCCATCGTCGTGATCGGCCGCGACGCGCCGCTGTGGCTGGCGGCCGCGACGATCGCCAAGGCGCTCGAACCAGCCGGCGTGATGGTGACGGCGATCGAGCTGCCGAGCGCGCTCCATCCGGCCGATGTGTATCCGACGCTTCCGGCGCTGGAGGCGCTGCACAACCAGCTGCGCATCGACGAGGCGGCGCTCATCCGCGCGAGCCGCGGCGCCTTCTCGCTGGGGCAGAATTTCGTCGAGCCGGCGAGCGGCGCGTCCGGCTTCCTCCATGCCTATGGCGCGTTC
Organism: Sphingomonas gilva; assembly: GCF_003515075.1. GTDB lineage: Bacteria > Pseudomonadota > Alphaproteobacteria > Sphingomonadales > Sphingomonadaceae > Sphingomonas > Sphingomonas gilva. The sequence continues at coordinate 423,251 of NZ_QWLV01000001.1, read as the reverse complement.
GGTACAGCGATCGATGGCAAGGATTTCTTCGCTTACTGGCTGAAGGCGCGCCGCCACGGGCTGAGCGTCGGGCTCGAAGACTTCTCGCTGACCGCCGCTGCGGCCCGGCACGGGCGCCTGCTGATCCCCGACGCCGAGACCGAACGCTACGGGCGCAGCGATTATGGCTATCACCTGCCCGCCGCCGCCTATGCAGGCATTCTGAAGGCGGTAGCGATCCGGGATGGCGTGACCGCGCTCACCGCATCGGGCGCGAACGCGGTGCTCGCGTCCGAGACGGGCGACATCGCGGCGCTGATCGTCGATGGCGGTGAACATATCGGCGGCGACCTGTTCATCGACGCGACCGGCGGTGAGGGCGACCTGATCGGCGGCGCATTGGGCGTCGCGCGCGAAAGCTGGCGATCCTGCTTCCCGGCCGACCGTGTCCTCGCCGCCAACGGTCCGGCGCTTTCACCCCTGCCGATCTATGCCGAGGTCCGCGCCTGGCGAGGCGGCTGGACGGCGCTCCATCCGACGCCGGCGCGGACGCATGTGGCCCAGGCCTATGCGAGCGCGCTCGCCAGCGACGAGGAGGCGTTGCGCGGGGCCGAGGCGGCGTGCGGCTTCGCGCTTGCCGACCCGGCCGTCCGCTCATCCGATCCCGGCCGGCGCGAAGCTGCCTGGGCGCGAAACTGCGTCGCGATCGGGTCCGCGGCGTGCGCGTTCGATCCGGTTCACGGCGTCGACCTGCACGCAGTTCAGCTGGGGCTGATCCATCTGCTCGCCTGCTTCCCGGTTGGCGGCGCGTTCGGCGCGCAGCGCGCCGAATATAACCGGATCATGCGGTCGTCGTTCGAACAGGTCCGCGACTTCCAGTCGGCGCATTATGCGCTGGCGCGCTATGAGGGCGCGTTCTGGGCGTCGGCGCGCGAGGCGGAGACCTCGCCCGAACTGGCGCACACCATCGCCACCTTTCGCGCGCGCGGCGAGGTGCCGCCGATGGAGGAGCAGAGCTTCGCGCCCGACAGCTGGCGTGCGCTGTTCATCGGCCACGGCGTCACGCCGGAGAGCCATCTGCCGGTGATCGACCGCACCACGCCCGACGAGATGAAGGCGCAGTTCCGCCGGATGCTCGGCTTCGTCAAGGAACAGGTGCTCAGGCAGCCGACCCATGACGAATATCTGGGCCGCATCGCGGACCACGCTGGTGGCTGAGGCATTGCGCGCCAGCAACGACGCGCAGGCGTCAGCGCTGGACCGGCTGCCGCGCGTCTCGGCGCGGACGGCGCCGGCGCCGGCGGATTTCGCCGCGCTGGTGGCGACGGAAACGCCGGTCGTGCTGAAGGGCGTGTTCGATCACTGGCCGGCGCTGGCGGCGGGCCGCTCGCCTGCAACCCTCAATGCCTATCTGAAGGGCATGGACCGCGGCGCGTCGGCGCCGGTGATGGAGGCGCCGGCGAAAAGCGGCGGGCGCTTCACCTATGGTCCGGACATGCGCGAGTTCAACTTCACCAAGCGCAGCGGTCGGATCGGCGAAACGCTCGACCGGATCGAACGGCTGATCGGCCAGCCGAACGCGCCGTTCGTCGCGATCCAGATGCTGCCGCTCGCCAGCCACCTGCCCGATTTCGTGCGGCAGAACCCGATGCCGCTGCTGCCCGCCGAGATCGCGCCGCGGCTATGGATCGGCAGCGCGATCAAGACCCAGACGCACAACGACCGTGACCACAATCTCGCCTGTGTCATCGCCGGGCGGCGCCGCTTCGTGCTGTTCCCGCCCGATCAGGTCGCCAATCTCTATGTCGGCCCGCTCGACAACCCGCCGCCCTTGTCGCTGGTCGATCCCGAGGCGCCCGATCTCGATCGCTTCCCGCGCTATGCCGAAGCGGTCGCGGCGGCGCGCGTGGCGTATCTCGAGCCCGGTGACGCGCTGTTCATGCCCAAATACTGGTGGCACCACGTCACCTCGCTCGATCCGTACAACGCGATGGTCAATTACTGGTGGGGCGACAGCGCCACCGGGCTGGAGCGCGCCAACGACATATTCCTGTCCGCGCTGCTCGCGCTCAAGCACCTGCCGCCCGGCGAACGGGCCTATTGGCGCGCGATGTTCGATGCGCATGTCTTCGGCGACGGCGCGGATCATATTCCGGAGCCGCTGCGCGGCGCGCTGGGGCTGATGAGCCCCGGCTTTCGCGCCGCGCTGAAGCAGCAGCTCAAGAATGCCTTCCTCAAATCGCGGTGACCGCAAGCCGGCATCCCCCGAATGAAAGAGACTGTTCGATGATCCTTCGCATCCTAGCCCTGCTCGCCGCCCTGGCGCCCTGCGCGGCGCTGGCCGCGGAGCGCGAATGTGCGCAATCGCCGGGCAAGGTCATCGAGCTTTGCGTATCCGTCGATGAGGGGCAGGCGCGCTACGATGTCCGGCGGCGCGGCGTGGAGGTGCTGGCGCCATCGGCGCTGGGCCTGAGCTTCGCCGGCGAGCCGCAGGCGCGCTACACCGCGATCGCCGCCGCCCGGCGCAGCGCGTCGGATACCAGTTGGGAACAGCCTTGGGGCGAGCAGCGGATCATCCGCGACAATCATAGCGAGCTGACCGTGACGCTCAGCGGCGACACCCCGCTCAACAAGGTCGTGGATGTCACCTTCCGCCTGTTCGATGACGGTATCGGCTTTCGCTACGGATACGGCGCGATCCCCGTCGGGCAGGCCGTCTCGGTCACCGCCGACCGCACCCAGTTCCGCCCCGCCGGCGCCTATCAGGCGTGGTGGTATGAGGGATTGGGGCAGGAGCGCGACGAATATCTCTACAAGCAGACCGACGCCCGCCGCATCACCCTCGCCGAAACCCCGCTGACGCTGAAGAGCGAAAACGGCCTGTACCTGTCGTTCCACGAGGCGGCGCTGGTCGACTTTCCCAGCATGCTGCTCGAAGGCGATGGCGCCGGCACGCTGACGGCCTGGCTGATGCCCTGGCCCGACGGCGTGCTGGCGAAGAAGGCCGGGCCGTTCGCCACGCCGTGGCGGACGGTGCTGATCGGCGACAGCGCCGGGGCGCTCGCCGATAGCCGGATCACGCTCAACCTCAACGAGCCGAGCAGGATCGCCGATATCTCCTGGTTCAAGCCGGGCAAATATGTCGGCGTGTGGTGGGAGATGCACCTGGGCAAATCGACCTGGGGCAGCGGCCGCTTTCACGGCGCGCGCACCGAAAACGTCAAGCGCTATATCGATTTCGCCGCCAAATACGGTTTCGACGGCGTGCTGGTCGAAGGATGGAACCAAGGCTGGGACGGCGACTGGATCGCCAATGGCGGCACGTTCAGCTTCACCAGGCCCTATCCCGATTTCGACCTTCGCGCGATCACCGCTTACGGCAAGACCAAGAGCGTCAAGCTGATCGGTCATCACGAGACCGCGGGCGCGGTGGTCAATTACGAACGGCAGCTGGACGATGCGCTGAAACTCTACGCCGATGCGGGGGTGCCGATTATCAAGACCGGCTATGTCCGGCACAGCGGCGCCATCGCCGATGCGCAGGGCGGCCTCCAATGGTTCGCCGGGCAATATATGGTCCGCCACCATCTCGATGTGGTCAAGGCGGCGGCCAAGCACCATATCGCGATCAACGCGCACGAGCCGGTCAAGGACACCGGCCTCAGGCGCACCTGGCCCAACATGGTCAGCCGCGAAGGCGCGCGTGGGCAGGAGTTCAACGCCTGGGGCAACCCGACCAATCCGCCCGAGCATGTCACGATCCTGCCCTTCACGCGGATGCTCGCCGGACCGATGGACTATACGCCGGGCATCTTCGACATCGCACACGGCAAGGACGAGGTGACGAAGCGGGTGCAGTCGACGTTGGCGGCGCAGTTGGCACTGTACGTCGTGCTGTATTCGCCGATCCAGATGGCCGCGGACCTGCCGGAAAACTACGCAAGGCACCCGGACGCCTTCCAGTTCATCCGCGATGTGCCGACCGATTGGGAGCGCTCGGTCACGCTCGCCGGCGAGATCGGCGACTGTGCGGTCGTCGCTCGCCAGCGGCGTGGGAGCAATGAATGGTTCCTGGGCGCCGTGACCGACGAGAATGCGCGCAAGATCGCCCAGCCGCTCGGCTTCCTCACGCCCGGCAAACGCTACGAGGCGCAAATCTATCGCGACGGGGAAGGCGCCGATTATCGTACCGATCCCCTCGGCTTTCGCACGGAGCGAAGGATCGTGACGAGCACGGACAGCTTGCCTCTGGAGATGGCCCCCGGAGGTGGGGTCGCCATCCGCTTCCGGATGGTCGATTGAGCACGCCATTTTAAGGGTCTTGCGCGTCTTTGCGGTTGCCTAGCCCACGAGCATGGTGAAGGCTCCGGCGAATGGCATCCGGCAGCTTCCGCTTCGAACAATTCCGCCTCGACCCAGGCAATCGTCAGCTCAGGCGCGGCGATCTGCCGGTGGAGCTGAACGGCCGTTATCTCGACGCGCTGATGCTGCTGGTGCGCGAACAGGGCAGGCTCGTTTCGAAGGACCGCTTTCTCGACGAGGTCTGGCGCGGCGTGCCGGTCACCGACGAGGCGCTCACCCAATGCATCAAGACGCTGCGCAGGCAACTCGGCGACGAGGCGGCGAAGCCGCGCTTCATCGAGACCGTTCCCAAACATGGATATCGATTCATCGCGCCGGTCGAAAGTGTCGACGACGACTGCGCCTTTCCGGCGCGACCGGCATCGCAAGACCTAGCGCTCCATGAATGGCGGCGGTTCCTGCTGCTCGGGCTGGCCGGGACGATCGGTGGCGGCGGCGCCGGCCTGATCGGCGGGATCTTCTATGGCTTCGCCGGGGCCTCCCAATCGCTCGAACCGGGCGTCGGCGCGCTTTCGGTGCTGCTGGTGCTGCTCTGCGTCACCACCCTCGTCGCGCTGATGGGCGCTGCCGGCGTCGCCTTCGGAATCGCCGGAGCGGGCTTCATCTCCGGCCATCCCCGGCGATGGAGCATCGTCGGGGGCGCCGTTGGGGGGCTGATCGTTGGCGCCGTGGTCAAGCTCCTCGGCCTGGACGCGTTCAATCTCCTGCTCGGCCAGTCGCCGGGCGACATCACGGGCGCCGCCGAGGGCGCGTTGCTCGGCGGCGCGGTCGGCCTCGGTGCCTGGCTGGGAGGCGCGGGAGCCGGCACGCTCTCGCTTCGCCGCCATGTCGCCGCCGCGGCATTGACGGGCGGTATTGCCGGCATCCTCATCCCTTTGGTGGGAGGGCGATTGATGGGCGGTAGCCTCGATCTGCTCGCCTACCATCTGCCGCGCTCCCGCCTCCGGCTCGATCAGATCGGCGACCTGTTCGGAGAGAACGGATTCGGTCTCGTCAGCCAGTGCGTGACCGGCGGCATCGAGGGTGCGCTGTTCGGCGGCTGCATCGTCGCGGCGATGCTCGTCGCCCGGCGACGCCTTAGCGCCTAGGCGCGCTTGCGCCGAACAAAGCGACACAAGCGAAGCTCACCGCCGGCAGCAGCATCGCGAGCGCGATCGAGGCGTGATCGGAGACGAGACCCATCAACGCGGTGATCACCGCGCCGCCGATGATCGCCATCACCAGCAGCGACGCGCCGGGCTTGGTGAGCGGTCCCAGGTCTTCGAGCGACAGCGCGAAGATGGTCGGGAACATGATCGACATGAACAGGCTGGTGCCGATCAGCGCGACGAGCCCGGCGCTGCCGCCGACGAACGCGGCGACTAGGCACAGCGCGATATTGGCCGCGCCGAACCAGGCGAGCAGGCGCGCCGGGGGCACCCGCCCCATCAGCGCCGCTCCGGCGAAGCGGCCGATGAGGAACAGCACCAGCGAGACGGTGAGCATCGTCGCGGCGGTTCTCTCGTCGGTGCCCGGCCGCTCGACCTGCGCGTAGCGGATCAGGAAGCTCCACACCCCGACCTGCGCGCCGACATAGAAGAACTGCGCCGTGACGCCGAACAAATAGCGCGGGCGCGAGAGCAGCGAGCGGAACTCGGCGACACTCCCCACCCGCTCAGTCGGTTCGGGTCGGCTGGCGGCCGCTGGGAAGCGAGTCAGGCCAACGAGCAGCGCCCAGCCGAGCACGAACACGCCGATCGCGGTATAGGGTCCCACCACCGCCAGCGCCTCGAACCGGAGATAGCTGTCGAGCCGATCGGGCGGCAGCGCGGCGAGTTGCTCGGGCGTCAAATCGATGCCCGAAAGGATGAAGCTGCTGCCGATCAGCACGCCGCTGATCGCGCCGAGCGGGTTGAACGCCTGGGCGAGGTTCAGCCGCCGCGCCGCGCCTTTCGGATCGCCCAGCGCCGTCACCAGCGGATTGGCCGAGGTCTCGAGGAAGGCGAGACCACTGGCGATGACATATAGCGCGAGGAGAAAGAAGGCGTAGCTGTGCGCATGGGCGGCGGGGACGAACAGCAGCGCGCCGACGCCGAACAGCACCAGCCCCAGCACGACCGCCGCCTTGTAGCCGAAGCGCTTCATGAACAAGGCGGCCGGTATCGCGAAGCAGAAATAGCCGAAATAAAAGGCCGACTGGACCAGCCCGGACTGGAAGTCGCTGAGCGTGAACGCCTTTTTGAAGTGCTTGATCAGAACGTCGTTGAGATTGTTGGCGACGCCCCAAAGGAAGAACAGACTGACGATCAGGATGATGGGGAGGAGGAGCCTTGTGCGCTGCGTTTCCGCCTGGATCGTGGCCGTTCCCTCGCCCATCAGATCAATCCCCGTCCCATGATCCTGACCCCCGGCACGAACGCGCCATCGGCGGGCGGCGACAGCTTCAGGCACAGCGCTTCGCCGTCCTGCCGGAACAAGATCGGCCGACCGTCCTGCATCTCGACCCGCTCGATCACCGCGCCATCCAACGCCCTCCCGCCCAGCGACGCGACCGCGCTTTCGCCCTCGGGCCAGTCGAGGAAGAAGGCGTTGAGCACGCCCTTCCCCACCGTGAAGCGCACGTCCTGCGCCACGAACGGTTTGGCCTCGCCCTCATTCTGCATCCCCTCGGGCGGCTTGGTCGGTCCCTCGCCGAACCGGCGCCAGGGCCGCGTCGCGTAGATCGCGCGGCCGTTCACCGCGAACCAGCGCGCGAGATCGGCGAGGATCGCCTCCTCGTCGGCGTCGATCGAACCGTCACCGCGCTGGGGAATGCTGAGCAACAGGTTGCCGTTCTTGGAAACGATATCGCACAGCCGCTGAACCACGCTCTTGGCGCTCTTGTAGCCGTGGCGTTCGTAGAGGCCGCGGTCATAGTGCCAGTTGCCGATGCAGGTGCAGGTCTGCCACGGCCGCTCCTGGATATCGCTCATGAACCCGCGTTCGACATCCTCGACGATGCCGCGCCGCTGCAGCGGCGTGAGGCGCTTGGCGGTGAGCACCACGTCGATCGCGCCATGCCACTCGACGCTCTTGTTGTAATAATGGGCGACGGTTTCCAGCCCATCCGCGCCGAAGGGAATCGCGTAATTGTCGAAATAGACCAGATCGGGCCGGTATTTTTCGACCAGGTCCATCTGTCGCAGCTGCCATTTGCGGACATAGGCAGGCCCGCGCGGGCCCGGCGGCGGCGTTTCCAACCACTGGCCGTCGCGCGTCTCGTGCCAAGCGTCCATTGCCGCGATGCCGTCGATGCCGTCGGGCGGCACGAAGAAGGGACCGGTATAGAGCTGCTGCGGGTCTAGCCCTTCCCAGAACGTGCCGCGGCCATGCTCCTCGCGTAATCCGTACGCATCGTAGCGCACGCCCTTCATCGGCCCCTCTGCGTCATAGCCGTAAGCGGTTTGCCACCAGTGCCAGGCATGGCCGCTATGGTTGCTGACGCCGAAGCGCAGGCCCGCCTCGCGCGCGATCTTCTCCCAGGTGCCGACGATGTCGCGCTTCGGCCCCAGGCGGACGGTGTTCCAGGCGTGATGGGCGCTGTCGTAATTGTCCAGATTGTCGTGATGGTTGGCCATCGACATGAAATAGCGCGCGCCCGCCTTGCGATAGAGCGCCATCAGGCCTTCGGGGTCCCATGCCTCCGCCTTCCACCTGCCGATGAAGTCGATGAAGCCCGCCTTGCTCGGATGGCCGTAGGTACGGAGGTGGTGCTCGTAGACGCGGTTGCCCTGGATATACATCTGGCGGCCGTACCAGTCGCCGAACTCGGGCACGCACTGCACCCCCCAGTGCGACCAGATGCCGAACTTGGCGTCGCGGAACCAGTCGGGGGTCTGGTAGGCGTCGGCGAAGGCCTGCCAGTCGGGCTTCACCGTCCGCGCGCTGCCCAGCGCGGGCGTCAGCGCGCCGCCGAGCGCCGCCGCGCCCTTCAGCAGCGAACGCCTGGAGAGAATGCCGATCATCGGTCCCCCTGTTCGTCGAGCGAGAATATGCGCGCGGCGGGAACCCATTTCCGGCCCGGCGGCGCCCAGGGCAGCCGCTGCTGGAATTCGTCCATCATCGCCTCCCACGCCGCGGTCGAGGGGTTGGACTGCCCCGCCGAATCGAAGCCCGCCTCCGCCTCAACCACCATCACCAGCCGGTTGCCGCTGCGAAATATCTCCATCGCAGTGACGCCGGCGGCGCGGATGCTTGCGGTCACCGCTTCGGGCACCGCGCCCGGCGCGTGGTGGCGCTCGTAGCGCGCGATCAGATCGGCTTCGTCCTTGAGGTCGAGGAGCAGGATGTGCCGCATGCCGATCGTCCTCAATTGACCCAGCCACCGTCGATGACGTGGACCGCGCCGGTGGTGAAGGCCGATTCGTCGCTGGCGAGATAGAGCGCGAGGCCGGCGATCTCCTCGGGCCGGCCCAGCCGCCCCATCGGCTGGCGCGCGCGGAATGCGGCGAGCGCCGTGTCGTAGTCGCCGGTTTCCTTTAGTCGCTGGAGCAGCGACGGCGTCTCGACCGTGCCCGGGCAGATCGCGTTGCACCGCACGCCCGCCTCCACGAAATCCGCGGCGACCGATTTGGTGAGGCCGATCACCGCCGCCTTGGTCGCGCCATAGGCGAAGCGGCCGGGAATGCCCTTCACCGAGCTCGCGATCGACGCCATGTTGACGATCGATCCGCCGCCGCGCGCGATCATCGCCGGCAGGAAGGCGCGGATCATGCGGTACATCGCGGTGACGTTGAGGTCGTTGGAGAAGGCCCAGTCGTCCTCGCCGCATTCCAGGATGGTGCCGGCATGGACGAAGCCCGCGCAGTTGAACAGGATGTCAACCGGGCCGATGGCTTGGCCGAGCGCCGCGACCGTCCCGGCGTCGGTCAGGTCGATGGCATGGCCGCGGCAACCGTCCAGCGTTTCCAGCGCGGCGGCATTGACGTCGACCGCATGAACCTCGGCGCCCTCACGCGCGAACAATCCGGCCGAGGCGCGCCCGATGCCCTGGCCGGCGGCGGTGACGATCGCGATCTTGCCGGCGAGCCGCCCACTCATGCCGCGCGCCTCGCGAGCGGCAGGCAGGCAGGCCCGAGCGGATCGAACGCCTTGTAGGTCAGGATGAATTCCTGATGGCCCAGTTCCTCGGATTTGGTGCGCTTGCCCCCTGCGACCGCCATCATCGCCGCGTGAATCTCCTCCCCCACATCGTCGAGCGTCGCCTCGCCCTCCAGGATGCGGCCGGCGTTGACGTCCATGTCCTCGGCCAGCCGGCGCGCGGTTTCCGGATTGGCGCAGATCTTGATCACCGGCGCGACCGCCGATCCCACCACCGATCCGCGCCCGGTGGTGAACAGGGTCAGATGCGCGCCGCAGGCGATGAGCTCGACGATCTCGGCATTGTCGGAGATGTTGGGAAAGCCGAAGCGCGGCTCCCCGTCGGGCACCACGTCGAGCAGGTAGAGCCCGCCCGCCGGCGGCACGTCGCCCGGCTTGATGATGCCCGAAATCGGCGAGGAGCCCGACTTGGAATAGGCGCCCATCGATTTCTCCTCGATGGTGGTCAGCCCCCCTTCCGCATTGCCGGGGGCGAAGCTCGCATAGCCCATCGTCGTGTAATAGCGCTCGGCCTTTGCCACGCATTCCTCGATCGCGCGGCCAAGCTCGGGCGTCACCGCGCGTTCGGCCATGATCGCCTCGCAGCCGATCAGCTCTCCGGTCTCCTCGAAGATGCAGGTCGCGCCCTCGCCCACCAGCCGGTCGAAGGCGCGGCCGACGGCCGGGTTGGCGGTAAGGCCGCTGGTCCCGTCGGACCCGCCGCACACCGTGCCGATGATCAGCTCGCCCACCTCCATCGCCGCGCGCGGAGCGGCCGCCGCGGCGGCGCGCACCCGTTCCACCGCAGCGATACCCGCGGCGATCGTCGCGCTGGTCCCGCCCGCTTCCTGGATGACGAGCAGCTCGACCGGCCGGCCGCTCGCCGCGATCGCCTGCCTCAGGCCGTTGCGGTCGAAGCTCTCGCAGCCGAGCGAGACGAGCACCACCCCGCCGACATTGGGATGCGTGGCGATCGCGCGCATCACCTTCGCGGCATAGGCGTTGGGAAAGCAGCCGGGAAAGCCGATCAGATGGACGTCGGGATCATCGACCTTGCCGACGATGCGGCGCGCGACATGGTGCGCGCATTCGACCAGATAAGCGACCGCGACGATGTTGCGGATGCCCTTGCGGCCGTCTTCCCTGAGGAAGCCCTGGAACATCAACCCTTCCCTTCCGAAACCGCGTCGCGCGAATGGCTCGCGATGTAATCGCTCTTCATGTTGTGGAGATGCACCAGCGCGCCGGGCGCGGTGGCGCGGGTGATCGAGCCGATCGGCGCGCCATATTTGACGACCTTGTCGCCGGGCGCGAGCGCGCGGCGCGCGACCTTGTGGCCGACGCCGATCGGATCGGGCGCGCTGAGCGCCACGCCCTCGATCGTCACGCTGTCCCCGGCCGCGACCGGGGCGATGCACACCAGGATGGTGTCGCGCGGGTCGAGCAGCATCAGCCTGGCCTCATGGATCATGCCGCCATCGCCTCCTCCGCCAGCGCCTGCCAGAGCGCATCGGGAACATCCGCCGCAGCGCGCCCGAGATGCGCGGCGACCTCGTCCCGGCCGACCATCCCTGCGACCACCGACGCTACCGCCGCGTCGCGATGCGCGAAGTGCAGCGCGGCGGTGGGCAGCTCCACGCCGAACCTGGCGCAGACCGCGCCGATCGCCGCCGCGCGCCTGAGCATCCCGGCAGGCGCCGCGATATAATCGTAACGCCGGGGCGCATCGGCCTCGATCGGCTGGGCGAGGATTCCGCTATTATAGGGCGCGGCGGCGATGACGCGCACGCCGCGTTCGAGACAGAGCGGCAGCAGGCGTTCGCCGGCTTCGCAGTCGAGCAGGGTATAGCGCCCGGCGATCATCACCACATCCAGATCGACCCGGTCGACCAGATACTCGCACACCGCCACCTCATTGGCCCCGATCCCGATCGCATCGACCGCGCCCGCATCCTTGAGCTCGACCATCGTGCGATAGCCGTCGTCGAGGAAGGCGCGCATCTGCGCATCCGCCTGGGCCCCGTGGGTCAGCGCGCCGAGATCGTGGGCGAGCAGGATATTCACGCGGTCGCGCCGCAGCCGCTCGAGGCTCGCCTCGTGCGATCGCAGCACAGCATCGCGGCTGTAATCGAACCGAGGCGCGAACCGATCGCCGTTGACGAAACCGTGGCGTTCGCGCGCAGGCGCTGGATCGGGATCGAGCACACGCCCGACCTTGGTCGAGATGATCGCGGTCTGGTCGGGATCGACTACCGACAGCGCCGCGCCCAGCCGTCGTTCGGCGAGACCGAAGCCGTAATAGGGCGCGGTGTCGAACAGGCGCACCCCGCCTTCCCATGCGGCGGCGACGGTCGCTTCGGCCACCGCGTTGCTGACCGGCGCATAGAGGTTGCCGATCCCGGCGGTGCCCATGCCGAAGCGCGGCAAGCGGAGCCCCGTCATGCCCGGACCTCCACCGCTTCGGTCGCATAGAAGGCCCGCGCCGTGCCGCCGAACACCGCCCGATGGTCCCGCTCGGGCACGGTCGCGCGGGCGAGCGCCAGCCAGTCGGCATAGCGGCCGGACGCTTCGAGCACCGGCCAGTCGCTGCCCCACATCACACGGTCCGCGCCGAACAGCTCCAGCATCGCGAGGATGAAGGGCACGACCGCTTCGGGCGGCGCATCGCCGCATTCGCTCAGCAGCCCGGACAGCTTGCAACGCATGTTGGGCCGGTCGGCCAGCGGCGCGATCGCGCGGCGCCATTCCGCGAACCCGTCGGACCTGCCGATCGCAGGCTTGGCGGCATGGTCGATCGCGATCGCCAGATCGGGACGGCGTCGGGCAAGCCGTTCGAGCGAGGCGAGATGCCCGACCCGAACCAGCGCATCGAGCGCGAGCCCTGCTTCCTCCATCGCATCGAAGGCGGCATCGAGCGCGGGATCGTCATACCAGTCCGCGGCGCGGTGCTGCACCATCGGCCGCAGCCCCGCGAGCTTGGGGTGGCGCGCCAGCGCGGCGATGCGGCGCGGCGCATGGGGCGCGTGCAGGTCCGCCCAGCCGACCACCGCGGTCACGAACGGATCGTCGGCAAGCGTCAGGAGCCAATCGGTATCGGCATCGCTTTCCTGCGTCTGGATGAGCACCGCGCCGCTTACGCCGGCATCGCCCGCCACGCGTCTGAATTCGACCAGCGTGAAATCACGGTGGAGCACGCCGTCTGCCGCGGTCGGCCAGCGGCATTCGGGCCGCGCCAGCGACCAGATATGGTGATGCGCATCGATCAGCACCGGGCGGCCTCGCTCAGCCCGTCGCCGCCAGCGCGGCGCCGGTGCGCTCCGGCGCGTGCGCGCAGTGCCGGCTGATGAAGTCGTCATGCATCGGCATCGCCTGCACGCCGCGCGCGATCACCGCGCGCATCCGCTCCAGCTTGGCGCGGATCTCGGCCTCGTCCATCGCGCCCGCAACCGGATCGACCGCGTCGGGCCACAGGCCCTGGCCGAGCATCACCGCGACCCAGCTCGGCTCGCGGAACAGCTCGCTCGATTCGAGGAACAACCGCCCCCGGCTCCGGAACAGCGCCATGCGCGCCTTGAGCGTGTCGGGCACCTCCATCGTGCGCACCTCGTTCCACAGCGGGGAATCGTCGCGCCGCGTCAGGTGATAGTGCATGATGACGAAGTCGCGGACCGCCTCGGCCTCGGCCTGCATCAGCCGGTTATACTGGTCGATGTCCGCCTGGGCGAAGCCGGTATCGGGGAACAGCGACATCAGCGTCACCACCCCTTGCTGGATCAGGTGGATGCTGGTCGATTCGAGCGGCTCGACAAAACCTGACGCGAGGCCGAGCGCGACGACATTGGCGTTCCACGCCTTCTTCCTCCGGCCGGTGACGAAGCGCAGCAGCCGCGGCTCGCCGGCGGCCGGCGCGTCGAGCGCGCCCATCAGGTCGGCCGCCGCCTCGTCGTCGCTGATGTGGCGGCTGCAATAGACATGACCGTTGCCGGTGCGGTGCTGCAGCGGAATCCGCCAATGCCAGCCGGCCTCGCGCGCGGTGGAGCGGGTATAGGGCACGGGCGGCGCGATACGTTCGGTCGGCACCGCGACGGCCCGGTCCATCGGCAGCCAGTGCGACCAGTCCTCATAGCCGGTGGCCAGCGTCTGTTCGATCAGGAGGCCGCGAAAGCCGGAGCAATCGATGAAGAGATCGCCCGCGACCTCCGCGCCGTCATCGAGCCGCACCGCCGCGACATGCCCACGCGCATCCTGCCGGACCTCGACCACCTTGCGGGGCAGGTGGATGACGCCGCGCGCCGCCGCCTGGTCGCGCAGGAAAGCGGCGTAACGCACCGCATCGAAATGCAGCGCGTAGGACATGCGCGAATGGACGTGGCCGGGATCGTCCACCGGGCGAATGAAGCGGCCCGCCTTCGCGGCCTGCGCGTTGAGCGAATAGTCGTCGAGCGCGCCGTCGCGCAGATTAAGCCAGTGCTGGTGGAAGGCGACCCCGTTCAGGTCCGCGCCGAAGCTGCCGAACGGATGGAAGTAGCGGTCGCCGATCGCCCCCCAGTCGCGGAACTCGATGCCCAGCTTGAACGTGCCGCTCGTCGCCGCGATCATCGCGTCCTCGTCGATGCCGAGCAGGCGGTTGAGCGTCAGGATCGGCGGGATGGTCGCCTCGCCCACGCCCACCGTGCCGATCTCGGGCGATTCGATGAGGGTGATGGCCAGCCGCTCGGCGGCAAAGCCCCTGGACAGCACGGCTGCGGCCATCCAGCCCGCGGTTCCCCCGCCGACGATCACGACCCGCCTGATTGGCGCTGGCTTCATCCTCTCCCCCGAGAATCAACGATCTGGCTTGTGCTTGACGCCCTCTTCTAACGGAAAGCGTCAAAACAATATTGCATATGAAAGTCTCTCTTGCATATAAAAGTGTATAGTCATACAAAAAACGACAATAAGCCTGCGCCGACCGAAACGGCAAAGGGGGAGAGCGGCCCACGAGCCGCAAGGGGAGAAGGGCATGAAAGATTCGACCAAGCGTGCTGCGTGGCTGCGTGGAGGTGCGTCGACGCTGGCGATCGCCCTGCTGGGGCTTGGCTTCTCTTTCCCGGCGCTGGCGCAGGATGCGCCCGATCAGGCGCAGACCCCGGTCGAAGATGAGCAGGGCGACGCTTCGACCGAGCCTGACATCGTTGTCACGGGCCTGCGCGAGAGCCTGCGATCCTCGCAGGAGATCAAGCGCAACGCCGACCAGTTCGTCGATTCGATCACCGCGCAGGACATCGGCCGGCTGCCCGACGTCAACGTCGCCGAGGCGCTGCAGCGCGTGTCCGGCGTGCAGATCACGCGCAACCGCGGCGAAGGCAACGCCATCGCCGTCCGCGGCCTGACCCAGGTGCGCACCGAGCTGAACGGCCGCGACATCTTTCAGGCGAGCGGCGGCCGCGGCCTTTCCTGGGAGGAAGTGGGGTCGGAGCTGCTCGCCGGCGTCGACGTCTACAAGAACCCGGCCGCGAACATGATCGAGGGCGGCCTTTCTGGGACCGTCAACATGCGCACGCGCCAGCCGTTCGACGCGGCGGGCGAGCTGATCGCGGCGACCGGCGGCGTCACCTATTACGACCTGATCGGCAAGAGCGGGCAACAGCTCTCGGGACTTTACAGCAATCGTTGGGAGACCGGCATCGGCGAGATCGGCCTGCTCGCCAATATCGGCTGGCAGACCACCTCCTTCCGTGAGGACAAGGTCGTGGTCGAGCCCTTCTATCAGCACGGCCCGGCCGCGCCGGGCGTGCAAACGCCCGTGCCGGGCCATGAGAGCGAGACGGTGCTGCTGCCGCACGGCGGCGGCTTCTCGGTCGCTTATGGCGACCGAGAGCGGTTGAGCGGCGCCGTCGCGCTGCAATGGCGGCCGACGCCCGACGTCGAGATCTACGCGCAATATTTCCGCGCCGATTACACGTTCAACGAAGCCGGCGTTTCCTTCTTCGCCTATGGCTCTGACGTGGGTCCGTCGCCGGACCGGACGTTCACCGTGGACGACGACGGCATCGTCCGCACCGGCTATCTCGACAATCCGGGGGCGGACTCCGTCAATTTCGGGACCCTGCGCGACACCAGCACGGCCGAATACTCAGGCGGCGTGCGGTGGGACCTCACCGACAACGTCAAGCTGGTCGTCGACTATCAGCACATCGACTCCGATGTCGAGCAGACGACGATGAACCTGACCGCCAGCCCGCTCAACCCCCGCACCAGCGTCGCCGGCTTCGGCCAGGATTACGACTTCTTCTTCGACATCAACGGCGACGTGCCGGTCTTCCAGGCGACCACGCCGGGCTATTACGCGAACAGCGCCAATTACGGCATGACGGCCATCCTGCCCTACGCCGAGCGCAACGACGCCAAATCGGACGCGCTGCGCGCCGATCTGAGCTGGGATTTCGACGAGGGCTTCCTGCGCGATATCCGCGTCGGCGCGCGCTACACCGATCAGAGCGCGATCAACCGCAACACGACCTACGGCACCTGGACGGCGATAGGCTCGACCTGCGCGAACTGGTCGTCCGATGCGAGCTGCTATCTGCTGTCCGAATATCCGCAATATGCCGAGCCCAACCGTTTCCAGCCCGATCTGCTGCGCGGCGCCGCTCGCGACACGGTGTTCGGGCCGGTCTGGCAGTTCTCCGACGCGCTGGTCCGCGATCCGAATGCGGCGTTCGCGGCGGTTCGCCAGATCAGCGGGCAGGACATCTCGTTCCGGGCGTTCGATGCGCCGGACGCGTTCTTGGGCACGATCGACGAGCAGACCTATGCGGCCTATATCCGCGTCGGTTTCCAGGGCGATCTGGGTGCGATGCGCTTCGATGGCGACGTCGGCGTCCGCGCCGTCCGCACGGAAAGCAGCGCCGTCGGGCGCCGGGTCCTCACCTATCGGGACCCGAGCGCCGCGCCGGGCACCAACGTCACCGAGGACGAGGCTTTCAGCGGCGGGCGCGAGTACACCAAATATCTTCCGAGCGCCAACCTCCGCGTCTTCCTCACCGATGAGCTCGTCTTCCGCGCCGCGGCGTCGAAGAATTTCGCGCGGCCCAGCTTCACCCAGCTCAATCCCCAGTTCAACCTTAGCGTCAGCTATGCCGATGGCAGCAGCCTGTTGCCCAACAGGGTCGATCCCAACCTGCCCTACGACGCCGCGACCAATCCCTATGTCGGCACCGGCACGGCGCTCGGCGATCCCAATCTCCTGCCGGAGGAAGCCACCAGCTTCGACGCGGCGTTGGAATGGTATTTCGACGATGTGGGCTATGTCTATGTCACCGGCTTCTACAAGGATCTCAAGAACCTGATCGTCCAGCGCCCGACGGCGCCGTTCCGCCAGGACATCGCCGGGGTCGGGACGGTTCAGTTCAACGTCCAGCGCTGGCTCAACGAATCGGAAGGGTATGTCCGCGGCTTCGAGGTCGGGGGCCAGGCCTTCGCGACCTTCTTGCCCGCGCCGTTCGACGGGCTCGGCCTCCAGGCGAACTACACGCTGGCCGACAGCGACGCCGGCCAGACGGCGGCCGGCGACATCAACAGCGTCACCCAGATCTCGGTGCCGCTGAACAACCTGTCGAAGCACAGCTTCAATCTCATCGGCCTCTACGCCAAGGGCGGGCTCAATCTCCGCGTCGCCTACAACTGGCGCGGCGACTATCTGCAGGGCACCGCCAACACCGGCACGCAGAACCTGCCGATCTTCGGGAAATCCTTCGGGGTGCTGGATGCCTCGGTGAGCTACGACGTCAACGAGCATCTGGCGCTCACGCTCGACGCGCAGAACATCCTCGATACCGCGTTCAAGACTTATCAGATCTTCGACAACCGGCCGCGCGACTACCAGATCAACGACCGGCGTTTCTCCATCCGGGCGCGGGTGCGCTTCTGAGCGGTCCCGCCTGCCGCGCCTCATTCCCCTCGGGACGCGCCCCGCGCGCGTCCCATTTTTTTGAACCGAGATGCCGGATGAAGCTGGTCCAGGGACTCCTCGTCGCATCGCTCGCCACGATGCTCCCGGCGAACGGCGCGGCCGCCGCCGATCCGGTTCCGCAGATCGTCAGCCGGGGCGGCAAGCATGCGCTGATGGTCGACGGCGCGCCCTGGCTGGCGCTGTGCGCGCAGGTGAACAACAGCAGCAACTATCCTTCGGCATTGCCCAAGGTCTGGCCGGTGGTGAACAAGCTCCAGGCCAACACCGTGCAGGTGCCGATCGCCTGGGAACAGATCGAGCCGCAAGAGGGGCGGTTCGACTTCTCCTTCGTCGACACGCTGATCGAACAGGCGCGGGCGAACGACAAGCGCCTCGTGCTCCTCTGGTTCGCCACCTGGAAGAACACCGCGCCCAACTACGCGCCCGCCTGGGTCAAGACCGACAATGAACGCTTCCCGCGCCTGACCACCAGGGACGGCAAGACCAGCTACGCGCTCAGCCCGCATCACCGCGCGACGCTGGAGGCCGACAAGAAGGCGTTCGTCGCGCTGATGACGCATCTCAAGAAGGTCGATCCGCAGAACACGGTCATCATGATCCAGCCGGAAAACGAGGTCGGCACCTATGGCAGCGTCCGCGACTATTCGCCCGTCGCGCAGGAACTGTTCGATGGACCGGTGCCCGAGGCGCTGCGCCGCCGCATGAACAAGCAGCCGGGAAGCTGGGTCAAGGTGTTCGGCAAGGATGCCGACGAATATTTCCACGCCTGGTCGATCGCGTCGTACATCGAGGAGATCGCCAAGGCCGGCAAGGCGGTGAAGCCGCTGCCGATGTACGTCAACGCCGCGCTGCGTGATCCCATCAAGCACCAGGACCCCTCGACCTATGCCAGCGGCGGGCCGACCTGGAACGTGATGGAGGTGTGGCAGGCCGCGGCGCCCTCGATCGACTTCCTCTCGCCCGATATCTACACGCGCGAGAGCAAGCTCTACGAGGCGCATCTCGATCGCTATGCGCGCCCCGACAATCCGCTGTTCGTCGCGGAGACGGGCAACGACATCGCCTATGCCCGCTACATTTGGTCGGTGCTCGGGCGCGGCGGCATCGGCTTCTGCCCCTTCGGCATGGATGCCACCGGCTATGGCAATTATCCGCTCGGCGCCAAGCGGGTCACCGACGAGGTGCTGGAGCCCTTCATCCAGAACTACCGGATCATGGCCCCGATGGCGCGCGAATGGGCGAAGCTCGCATTCGAGAAGCCGGTCTGGGGGGCGTCCAAGCCCGACGACGGCGCGGCGCAGGCCGGCAGGCTCGGCCGCTGGCGCATCCGCGTCAGCTATGGCGAATGGCAGTTCGGGCAGACCGAATGGTATCCGCCGGGCACGCCCAAGCCCGATTTTGCCGACGAGCCCATAGGCGGCACGCTGGTGGCCCAGCTCGGCCCCGACGAGTTCCTGGTGACCGGCAACCACGCGCGCGTGTCGTTCGCGCTGGCCGATCCGGCGCCGGGCGAGAGCTCGCTTCTCGTTCGCGTCGAGGAAGGCCATTACAAGGGCGGCGAATGGGTGTTCGAACGCGTCTGGAACGGCGATCAGACCGATTACGGGCTCAACTTCACCGATCTGCCGCAGGTGCTGCGCGTCAAGCTCGGCAGCTATCGGGGCAATGCCGTGACGACGGTCGGCGAAGCCGCCAAATGAGGAGAGACTAGGGTGAGGGGCATCAATCAGCGAACCGCGTGCGCTCTCCTCGCGCTGCTGATGGCAAGCGCAACCGCGAACGCCGCCGAGGTCGACCGCGTCAAGGGCGGCGTCGTCGTCACCCCCGATACCGGCCAGGCCAAGCGCGTGCGTGTGCTCGTCTATGGCGACGGCCTGTTCCGCGTGACTGCGACGCCGGAAACGAGGATCGACCTGCCCGACAGCCTGATGGTGATCGCCGAGCCCGGGGGCGATTTCCAGATCGCCCAGGACGAGGACAGCGTCACCCTCACCACCGCGCGCGGCTCGGCCGAGATCCGGCTGGCGGACGGCTTCGTCACCGTGCGCGATGCTGCCGGCCAGGTGCTGCTCCAGCAGGCGCGGCCGGCGCAGTTCTGGGACGTGACCGCCGACGGCAAGCCGTTCCACGGCATCAGCCAGCAGTTCAACCGCGGCACGACCGAGGGCTTTTACGGCCTCGGCCAGCACCAGCAGGGGGTGATGAACTATCGGGGCGACGATGTGGAACTCGCCCAGCACAATATGGACATCGCCGTCCCCTTCGTCGTTTCGACGAGGAACTACGGCCTCCTCTGGGACAATTACGCGATCACCCGCTTCGGCGATCCCGATCCCTACACATTTGTCGGCGAGGACAAGCTGAAGGTGGTCGGCTCGAACGGCGAGCCGGGCTTCACCGCCGAATATTATCTGGGCGACAGGCTCATCGTCCGGCGCAACGAACCGAAGATCAACTATCAATATATCCGCGATCAGAAGAACTACCCGGCAGAGGCGAAGGCTGGCACCGTCGCGGCCACCGGCGGCCAGAACACCGCTGGCAACTCGACCGGCAAGGAGCGGGTGGTCTGGCGCGGCAGCGTCACGCCCGACGTCACCGGCACGCACAAGTTCCAGCTCTACGCATCGAGCTATTTCAAGCTCTATGCCGACGGCAAGCTGGTGCTCGACCGCTGGCGGCAGAACTGGAACCCCTGGTATCACGATTTCGAGCTCAAGATGGCCGCCGGCAAGCCGGTCGACCTCCGCATCGAATGGGAGCCGAACGCCGGCTATATCGGCCTGTTCCACAACGATCCGCTGGCGCCGGCCGACCGCAATTCGCTATGGATGACCTCCGAAGCCGCGCGCGCGGTCGACTATTATGTCGTCGCGGGCGAGGACATGGACGGGGTGATCTCCGGCTATCGCACGCTCACCGGCAAGGCGTCGATGATGCCCAAATGGGCATATGGCTTCTGGCAGAGCCGTCAGCGCTACGAGAAGCAGGAGCAGCTCCTCGGCGTCGTCCGCGAATATCGCCGCCTCAGCATCCCGCTCGACAATATCGTGCAGGACTGGTTCTACTGGCGCGAGGACGATTGGGGCAGCCATCGCTTCGACCCCGCGCGTTTCCCCGATCCAAAGGGAATGATCGACGAGGTCCACCGCCTCAATACGCGCTTCATGATCTCGGTCTGGCCCAAATTCTATCCGACCACCGACACCTACAAAGAGCTTGAGGCGCAAGGCCACGTCTACAAGGGCAATATCGCGGCGGGAAACAAGGACTGGGTCGGTCCCGGCTATCTCAACACCTTCTACGATCCCTATGCGGAGGAAGCGCGCGAGATCTATTGGCGCCAGATGCGCGACCGGCTGGCGGTGCTGGGCGTCGACGCATGGTGGATGGACGCGACCGAGCCAGACATGCATTCCAACCTCTCGATCGAGGAGCGCAAGGCGGTGATGGGGCCGACCGCGCAAGGGCCGGCGGCGCTGCTGTTCAACAGCTATCCGCTGGTCCATGCCTGCGGCGTGCATGAAGGCATCCTCGACCACAAGCCCGAGGTGCGGCCGTTCATCCTCACCCGTTCGGGCTATGGCGGCATCCAGCGCTGCGGGTCGGCCTTGTGGTCGGGCGACGTCGCCTCGCGCTGGGACGATTTCAGGGAGCAGATCTCGGCGGGCATCAACATCTCGATGTCGGGCATCCCCAACTGGACCCACGATATCGGCGGCTTCGCGCTGGAGGACCGCTACACCCGCCAGGATCCGGCGCATCTCGACGAATGGCGCGAGCTCAACCTGCGCTGGTTCCAGTTCGGCGCCTTCTCGCCCTTGTTCCGCAGCCATGGCGAGGCGCCCAGGCGCGAGATTTTCGAGATCGCGCCCGAAGGCTCGGCGATGCGCAGGTCGATGATCTGGTATGACGAGCTGCGCTACCGGCTGATGCCCTACATCTACACCGTCGCCGCCGACACCCACCACAAGGACGGCACGATGATGCGCGGGCTGGTGATGGATTTCGAGGCCGACCCCAAAACCTGGGACATCGCCGATCAATATATGTTCGGCCCCGCCTTGCTCGTGGCCCCGGTCACCGCGTTCAAGGCGCGCTCGCGCAAGGTCTATCTGCCCGCCGGCGCGTCCTGGTACGATTTCAATGCGGGGGGGCTGCACAAGGGCGGACGGGAGATCACCGCCAGCGCGCCCTACGAACGGATGCCGCTGTTCGTCCGCGCGGGCTCGATCGTGCCGGTCGGGCCGGTGATGCAATATGTCGATCAGAAGCCGGACGCGCCGATCACCATCCACGTCTATACCGGCGCGGACGGCGGCTTCTCGCTCTACGAGGACGACGGCGTCACCCGCGCGTTCCGCAAGGGCGCGTCCAGCCGCATCCCGATGCGCTGGGACGACAAGGCCGGCACGCTCACCATCGGGGCGCGCGAGGGCCGCTATGAGGGCATGGCCGAGACGCGCGAGTTTCGCGTGCGGTTTGTGGGGCCGAGCAGCGGCGGGTTCGATCCCGCTGCGCAGGCGGACCGGACGGTCGGCTATACCGGCGCGCCGGTCACCGTTTCGCGCCGCTGATGAGGGCCGCCCGCGCCGCTTCGCTTGCCAAGGAAGGGGCGGCGCACTAGCGCGCGGCCATGGCGGAGGCAGGCCGAAAGCGTAAGCAGCAAGCGGGTGGAGCGACCTACTCGGCGCCCGCGCTCGAAAAGGGCTTCGACGTGATCGAGCTGCTCGCGACGGTGCCCGCGGGGCTGACCGTCCGCGACATCGCCGAACGGCTCGGCCGCTCGATCAGCGAGATATTCCGCATGATCATCGTCATGGAGCAGCGGCGATGGCTCTCCAAGGACCCCGAGAGCGACCGCTACCGCGTCACCTACAAGATGCTCGACCTCGCCTATCGCGCGACGCCCGCGCAGGAGCTGGCCAGCGTCGCCGCGCCGATCCTCGGCACGCTCGCGCATCGGGCGGAGCAATCCTGCCATCTCGTCGTGCGGCATGAGGCGAAGGCGCTGGTGCTGCTCAGGCAGGAAAGCCCGGGGCAGATCGGGCTGTCGGCGCGGCTGGGGACCGTGGTCGATCTGGTCGCCAGCTGCTCGGGCCACATCCTGCTGGCCTTCAGCGAACCCGAGCAGCTCGACGCGGTGCTGGCGTGCGCGCCGATGCCCGCGCAGACGGACGAGGCCGCGCTGCGCAGCCTCCTCGCCCAGGTGCGCGCACGCGGCTATGAGACGATGCAGAGCGCGCGCGTCGCGGGCGTGCGCGACATGAGCTATCCGGTGTTCGGCTTCGACGGCAGCGTGGTCGCCGCGCTGACCATCCCCTTCGTCACCTTCATCGACGGTTCGCAAACCATCGATTTCGATCGCGCACGCGAAATGCTGGCGATAGCGGCCCGGGACATCTCGATAGGGCTTGGATACGCGGCGACTTAGACCGTCAAGGATAGCTCACCGTCTTGGGCACCTCGGGAATCGGAATCCATTCCTTCTCGTCGCCCGGCACCCTGGGGAACTCGCCCGCGGTCCAGGCGCGCTTGGCCTCGTTGATGCGGTCGCGGCTGGAACTGACGAAATTCCACCACACATGCCGCGGCGTGGCGAACGCCTCGCCGCCGCACAGCATCACCCGCCCGCCCCTTTCGGAGCGCAGCGTGCCCACCGCGCCGGGCTTTAGGACGTACAGCACCTGCGGCTCGAGCGGCATCCCGTCCAGGCTGGCCTCGCCCAGCGCGACGTAGAGCGCGCGCTCGTCCGCGTCGTCGTCGATCGGCGCCTCGCCGCCCGGCTCCAGCAGGATATCGGCATAGATGGTGTGGGCGTGGGTCGTGGTCGGCGACGATGCGCCCCACAGGCTGCCCATGATGATGCGCGCGCTCGCCCGGCTGCATTGCACGACGGGCAGCTCGTCGCGGGAGACATGCTCGAACGCCGGGTCCATCTCCTCCTTCGCCTCGGGCATGGCGAGCCAGGTCTGGATGCCCGACAGCGCGGGGCCCTTGGTGCGCTCGGTCGGCGGCGAGCGCTCCGAATGGACGATGCCGTGGCCCGCCGTCATCAGGTTGACCGCGCCCGGCTCGATCGTCGCGAAGGTGCCGAGCGAATCGCGGTGGTCGATCGCGCCGGCGAACAGATAGGTGACGGTCGACAGATTGATATGCGGGTGCGGCCGCACGTCGATCCCCTCGCCCACCGGCAGGTCGGCCGGCCCCATCTGGTCGAAGAAGATGAACGGCCCGACCATCGTGCGCGGCCGGCTGGGCAGCGTCCGGTGGACCTTGAACCCGCCCAGATCGTGCGTGACGGGCTGGATCGTCTGGATGATCGCATCGTCGGTCATGCCCCCTCCCCCGGCGCGTGCGCCTTGATCGCCAGCGCGTGGATGCGCGTCGCGAGCAGGTCGGCGAGCGCGGCGTTGACCATGCGCTGCCGCTCGACGCGTGATTTGCCCGCGAACGCCGCCGCCTCGACCGTCACCGAGAAATGCGTCTCGCCAGTCCCGTCATCGCCCATATGGCCGCGATGCTGGGCGCTGTCGTTGGATACGGCGAGGCGTGCAGGCGAGAGCGCCGAGGCGAGGCGCTGCTCGATAATGTCGGCGAGCGGGGTGGTGGCGAGGCTGTCCATGCCGCCTATATAGGGCGATTGCCCGATCGAGACGAGTGGACCCTTGCCCGCTTCCCGCCCCTATCGCCATCGCCCCGGCAGCCGCTTCCATGGCCGCGTCGAGAACAGCGAGAGCCGGTGCACCCATCCCGGCTGCGAGGCCGCGGGCGAGTTCCGCGCGCCCGCCGGCCGCGGCCCCAGCTTCGACGGTCCCGGCGACTGGCGCTGGCTGTGCCTCGATCACATCCGCGAGTTCAACGCGCGCTACAATTACTTCGCCGGCATGACCCCCGACGAGATCGCCGAGGCGCAGCGCCCGACTGCGGGCTGGGAGCGCGAGACGCGCGCCTTCGCCCATGGCGGCGCCGACCGGCCGCCCAGCTGGAGCGACTTCAGCGATCCGCTCGACGCGATCGGCGCGCGCTTCAAGCGGCGGATGGAGGAGGAGCGCGGGCGCAAGGACGGCAAGCCGCTGTCCGGCAAGGACCGCGAATCGCTCCGCGTGCTCGGCCTCGACACCAATGCCGACCGGATGGGCCTCAGGAAACGCTATTCGGAGCTCGTCCGCCGCTACCATCCCGATCGCAACGGCGGCGATCGCAGCCATGAGGCCGCGCTGCAAAAGGTCATCGCCGCCTACCAGCAGCTCAAATCCTCGCCGGCCTTCGCCTGATGCACCGGCTGTTCGTCGCGCTGCGCCCGCCGCCCGCGATCCGGCAATGGCTGCTGGGGCTGATGGGCGGGATCCAGGGCGCGCGCTGGCAGACCGACGACCAGCTCCACGTCACGCTGCGCTATATCGGCGAGGTGACGACCCCGGTGGCGGAGGACGTCGCGGTGGCGCTGGGGACGATCCGCGCCGCGCCGCTCACGCTGCGGCTGAACGGCGTCGGCTGTTTCGACAAGCACGATCGGCCCAACGCGGTATGGGCCGGCGTCGCGCCGCATGAGGCGATCACCGCGCTCCACAGGAAGGTCGATCAGGCGCTGATCCGCATCGGCCTGCCGAGCGAGGGCCGCGCCTACCTGCCGCACGTCACGCTCGCGCGCCTGCCGCGCAGCGCCGGCCCCGTCTCGGGCTTCCTCGCCGATCACGCGGCGCTCGCCGGCGCGCCCTTCGAGATCGGCCACATGCTGCTGTTCGAAAGCCATCTCGGCAGCGAAGGGGCGAGCTACGACGCCATCGGCCGCTGGCCGCTGAGAAGTTAGATCGAGTCTGTTCTAATCGACCACAGCGTCATCCCCGCGAAGGCGGGAATCCAGCTTCTTCTCTCCGTCAGAAAAAATCGCTGGCCCCCGCCTTGGGTCCCATCAAAGTAATACTTTGATGGGTGCCCTTCGCGGGGGTGACGAAAACAGGCGGGTTCAATTGAAATCGTCTCTATTCTAGGACGGATCGACATTTACCCGCCTCGCGGGATTTGGGTTCACGCGAAGGCGCGAAGCCGCGAAGACGGTTTCACGCAGAGACGCAAAGAGCGCGGAGATGTCGGAACTCTGCGCGAAGCGCATTCACCTCGCCACGTTGCGGCAAGCGGAACCCTGCGGAAGATGAGAGCTGCCCGCGCGCCAGAACCACATCTCCGCGCCTCCGCGCCTCCGCGCCTCCGCGCCTCCGCGTGAACCAATCTTCTTCTTCGCGCCCTAGCGCCTCCGCGTGAACCAGTCTTCCGAATGTCGATTCGTCCTAGTTCTCCGTCGAGATGTTGGGCGCCGGCTGCGTCCTGGTGTGATCGGTGCGCTCGTCCTGCGCCTTGTCCAGCGTGTCGCTGGGCTTGCGCGCGTCGCCCTTGCCCTGATGCTCGGTCGAGATGTTGGGCGCGGGCTGGGTGGTGGTGCGGTCTTCGGTCATGGCTGTCTCCGCCGGGGTGGGGCCGCCCAGGGGCGGCCCCGAACCCTTCATTGCCGATCGTTGTCCATGTCGCTTTCGAACTCGACATCGGACAGGTCGGCTTCTTCGCCCTGGGCGCCCTGACCGCCGGACTGTCCGCCCATCTGGCCACCCTGGCCGCCCTGCTGGTTCTGCTGCCGATCGGCCGATTGCTGGCCTTCCTGCGATTGCTGCCCGGGCTGGCGATCCTGTCCGCCTTGCTGGCCGCCCTGTCCGCCCTGCCCGCCTTGCCGGTTCTGCTGCTGGTCGGCCCATTGCTGGCCTTCCTGCTGCTGCTGGCCGGGCTGGCGGCCCTGATCCCGATTATTGTCCATGACATCCTCCATCCTGCCCGCTCGGGATTTCAACGGGTGGGTGCCTTCGCCGTTCCGTTCGCTTCGTCGCATCGGACGAACGGATTAAGGCGCTTGACATGGATCATGCCGGGCGGCTCTCCCGGCGCGCGCCGGGAGAGCGCCCTTCGCCGATCAGGCCGCGTTGATCACCCCGCAGGCGATCCGCCCGCCGGCATTGCCCGCCGGATCGGTGACGTTGTCGTCGGCATCGGCGTGGACGACCAGCGCCGCGCCGTCCGCATCCATCAGCGCCGCCAGGGTGGTGTCGGGAATGGTGAACAGGATGCTGCCGGTGCCGTTGCCCGCCACGGTCATGTTGGGCAGGTCGCCCTTGTGCGGCCCTGCCGGATTCTCCGTGCCGTGCTGCTTGTTCTCGGGGTTCCAATGCCCGCCCGCGCTCTGGAAGTCCGGACCGTCGCACTTGCCGGTGGTGTGGATGTGCACCGCGTGCGGGCCGATCGGCAGGCGCTGCCCCATGAAGCTGACCTTCAGCCCGCCATCCTCCTCCTTGATCGTCGCGGCGCCGGCGGGGGTCGCGTCGGCCATCGCGACATCGGCGCGCGCGCCGGGCGCGGCGGCGGTCGTGTTGTTCGCCGCCGTGTCGTTGGCGGCGGCGGCATTCTCCGCCGGCTGGGCGTTGCAGGCGGCGAGCGTGAGCGCCGATGCGGCGGCGAAGACGAGGGTGCGCATATGATCTCTCCCTGGTTGCGACGGCTGCACTATCGGCAAGCGAACGGGTATGATCAAGGTTCCAAAGATTTGAGCGGCCCTCGCCGATCAAACCACCCATTGACAAGCGAAGGATGGGACCGCATTACTCAGACAAATAACGTTTCGGAGGATAGCTTGGCGGGCGTGACGCTGACCGGGGTCAGCAAGAGATTTGGCGGCGTTGCGGTCATCCGGAACCTGTCGCTCGACATCGCCGCGCGCGAGTTCGTCGTGTTCCTCGGCCCGTCGGGTTGCGGCAAGTCGACCTTGCTCAGGATGATCGCGGGGCTGGAGACGGTCGACGAGGGCGAGATCCGCATCGGCGATCGCCGCGTCGACACGCTTCCGCCCGGCGAGCGCGGCGTGGCGATGGTGTTCCAGCACTATGCGCTCTATCCGCACATGACGATCCGCGACAACATGGCCTTCGGCCTGCGCAACATCGGCACCGCCGCGGACGAGATCGCCGCGCGCGTCGAGGCGGCGGCGCAAAGCCTGGAGATCGGCCACCTGCTCGACCGCAAGCCCGGCCAGCTCTCGGGCGGCCAGCGCCAGCGCGTCGCCATCGCCCGCGCGATCGTCAAGCAGCCCGAATTGTTCCTGTTCGATGAACCGCTGTCCAATCTCGACGCCGCGCTGCGCGTGCGCACCCGGCTCGAGCTGGCGCAGCTCCACCAGCGGCTGGGCACGACGATGATCTTCGTGACCCACGACCAGGTCGAGGCGATGACGCTCGCCGACCGCATCGTCGTACTGAACGACGGACGCGTGGAGCAGGTCGGCACGCCGATGGACATCTATCTGCGCCCCGCATCGCTGTTCGTCGCGACCTTCGTCGGATCGCCGACGATCAACCTGTTGCCGGGCAAGGTTTCGGATGCGGGCGGCGCGACGCTGGTCACCCTGGCGGATGGCACGAAGCTGCAGACCGCCGTTTCGATGGCGGGCCTCGCCCCGGGTGACACCACCATCGGCCTCCGCGCCGAGCATGTCCGCGTCGCCGAGGGCGGCGCGGTCGAGGCCAGGGCACGCGTGGTCGAGCGGTTGGGCGAGCGCACGCTGGTCCATGTCGAGCTTGCCGACGGCTCGCCGCTGGTCGCCGAGGATGCGGGCATCTCGCAGGCCCGCGCGGGCGACACGGTCAGGCTCGCGATCAATGCCGCCGCGGCGCACCTGTTCGATGCCGATGGCCGCGGCCATCACGCCGCCGGCTGATGGCGACCGCGCTCCCCCAGCAGGTGGCGCCGGTCGCGACGCATCCGCCCCGCGGGCGGCGCGCGGCCGGCTGGGCCAATGCGCTGTTCGTGCTCCCCTATCTCGCCATGTTCGTCGCGATGATCGTCGTGCCGCTTGCGATGGGGATGTGGCTGTCGACCACCAAGGGCGATCTGTTCGGGGTAGAGGCGCATGTCGGCCTCGCCAATTTCACCCGCCTGTTCGGCGATCCGATCTTCCTGGAGACGGTCGGCAACACCTTCTATTTCGTGGTGCTCACGGTTCCCGCGCTGACCCTGATCGGGCTCGGCCTGGCATTGGTGCTCAACACCCCGGCTCGCTGGGCGACGGTGCTGCGCACCATCTTCTTCGCCTCCACCGTCCTCTCCGTCACCGTGGTGACATTGGTCTGGCGGCTGGTGTTCCTGCCCGATGGCGGGCTGCTCGCGGTGATCAGCGAGGCGCTGGGGAAGACGCCGATCGCCTTCCTCAACGATCCGGAACTCGCCATGCCGGCGATTGCGATCACCACCATCTGGTGGTGCATCGGCCTTCCCATGGTCCTGTTCCTCGCCGCGCTCCAGCAGGTCCCGCGCGAGCTGTACGAGGCCGCCGCGCTCGACAATGCCGGCCGCTGGACGACGCTCAGGCGCATCACCCTGCCGGCGATCAGCCGCACCTTCGTGCTGGTGGTGATCATCGAGATCATCCTCCAGTTCCAGCTGTTCGGCCAGCCGCAGCTGATGACCTTGGGCGGCCCCAACAACGCCACCCGGCCGATCGTCCTCTTCATCTACGAAACCGGCTGGCGGCAATGGGAACTGGGCTATGCCGCCGCCGCCGCGCAGGTGTTGTTCGCGATGATCCTGGTCGCGGCGATGGCGCAATATGTCGTCGCCTCGCGCAAGGGGGCGCAGTGATGCGTTCGCAGAACCGGGTCGCCATCGCGCTCGTCGTCATTGCGGGCGTCCTGATGCTCGTGCCGATGCTGTGGGTGCTGGCGCTCTCGCTCAAGTCCAACGCGGCGCTGATGGTCGACACCAATTCGGTGTTCGACGGCGTTTTCACGCTGGAAAACTACGCCGCGATCCTGGGCGACGGGCAGGTGTTCCGCTGGATCGGCAACAGCCTGATCGTCTCGCTCGGCATGACCGCCGGGGTGCTCGCGCTGTCCAGCCTTGCCGGCTACGGCTTCGCACGGCTGGAATTCCCGGGGCGCAACATCCTGTTCGTCATCGTCCTGCTCGGCCTTGCGGTGCCCGAACAGGCGGTGATCATCGCGCGGCACCAGCTGTTCAGCTGGGCCGGCTGGCACAACACCTATCCCGCCCTCATCATCCCCGGCCTCGCCGCGCCCTTCGGCGTGTTCCTGATGACGCAATATTTCCGCGCGATCCCGAAGGAGCTGGACGAGGCGGCGATGCTCGACAGCGCCTCGCGCTTCACCGTCTTCTGGAAAGTCCTCCTCCCGCTCACCATCCCCGCGCAGGCGACGCTCGGCATCTTCACCTTCCTTTCCGCCTGGAACGATTATTGGTGGCCGCTGATCTCGGCGACCAACAAGCAGATGTTCACGCTGACCGTCGGCATCGCCTCCACCCAGATGAACTTCGCCCAGACCGAGGGGCTGGGCTTTCTGATGGCGCAGGCCGTCTTCGCTGGCGCGCCGATCCTGATCGTCTATCTGTTCTTCCAGAAATACATCGTCCAGGCGGTCGCGGGAGCGGCAGGGCGATGAGAGCGCTCGTCCTCCTGCTGGCGTTGCTCCTCGCCGCCTGCGGCCCGGCCGAGGATGATCGCACCACGCTCACCATCCAGCGCTTCTTCGGCGCGTGCGAGGCCGAATACGGCGCGGTCACCGATATCGCCGCGGCGCAGGGCGAATGCGGCATCATGACCGCGATCATCAACCGCTTCGAAGCCGAGAATCCCGATATCCGCGTGGTCGAGAACATCGTGTTCTGGCCGGGCTACGACCAGCTCACCGCGCAGCTCGCCTCCAACGACGCGCCCGATCTGGTGACGATGCACGGATCGGTGATCTCCGACTATCAGGCGCGCGGGCTGATCGAGCCGATGGACGCCGATCTGGCGAAGATCGGCATCGCCCCCGCGGGGATGACCGAGGCGGCGCGCGCCGCGATCACCATCGACGGCCGCGTCTGGGGCCTGCCGATCGATACCTGGGCGCCGCTCTGGCACATCAACATGAACCTGTTCCGCAAGGCGGGTCTGGTGCGCGGCGGGCGGCCGGTGCTGCCGTCGAGCCCCGCCGAGCTGATCGCCCAGGCCGAGCAGTTCGAGGCGCGTACCGGCAAGCCCTATTTCGTCCAGGGCGCGGCCAATGAATATGCCGGCTTCACCCGCAACTTCTACACCTTCCTGATGCAGCAGAACGGCGAACCCTTCGCCGATCCGCGCCGCGCCGATTTCACCACGCCCGAAGCGGCCGAGGCGCTTCGCCTGTTCAAGGACATTTACGACCGCGACCTGACCACCAAGAACCAGGATTACAGCGCCGCCGTGGCCGGCTTCCTCAAGGGCGACGGCGGCGTGTTCCTCGTCGGCACCTGGATGGTCGGTGATTTCCAGGCGGCGTCCGAGGCCGAGGAGGGCGCGCTTTCCGGCGGCTATGCGGTGGTGCCCTATCCGCAGCTCTACGCGCGCGACGTCACCTTCGCCGACGGGCACAATTGGGTGATGCCCGCCGATCCCGACCGCACCGCCGCCGAGCACGAAGCCGCGCTGCGCTTCCTCGCCTTCTTCTCGCGCCACGCGTTCGACTGGTCGCGCACCGGCCATCTCCCCGTCTACAAGGCGATGATCGACAGCCCCCGCTGGCGCGCGCTGCCGCACCGCGACGCGCTCGCCGGCCTCGCCACCAGCGCCGCGCCGCTGCCCAAGGGCGTGCGCCGCCAGTTCCCGATCGAGACCATCGTCGGCCAGGAATCCGCCGCCGCGATCTCGGGCGCCAAGCCGATCCCGACCGCGCTCGCCGACATGGAGCGGCGGGTGAACGACATCCTCAAGAACCTCTGATCCACCGGAAACACACGACCATGCTGAAATCGCGCATAATCGCCGACAAGGATTTCATCGTCGCCCCGCTCGACCGGCGCGTGTTCGGCACCTTCGTCGAGCATATGGGCCGCTGCGTCTATGGCGGCATCTACGAGCCCGGCCATCCGACCGCCGACGCGGACGGCTTTCGCGGCGACGTGCTGGCGCTGACGAGGGAGCTCGGCCCGACGACGGTGCGCTATCCCGGCGGCAATTTCCTGTCGGGCTATAATTGGGAGGATGGCGTCGGACCGAAGGAGGACCGCCCGGTGCGGCTCGATCTCGCCTGGGGTTCGACCGAGACCAACCAGTTCGGCACCAACGAGTTCATGGCCTGGGTGAGGAAGGCCGGGATCGAGCCGATGTTCGCGGTCAACCTCGGCACGCGCGGCCCGGCCGAGGCGCAGAACCTGCTCGAATATTGCACCCATCCCGGCGGCACCAAATATTCGGAGCTGCGCAAGTCGCATGGCTATCCCGAACCGTACGACATCAAATTCTGGTGCCTGGGCAACGAGATGGACGGCCCGTGGCAAACCGGCGCCAAGACCGCCTACGAATATGGCCGCATCGCCACCGAGACCGCGAAGGTGATGCGCTGGACCAAGGGCGATCTGCAGCTCGCCGCCTGCGGCTCCTCGGCGCGGACCATGCCCACCTATGGCGCATGGGAATATGAGGTGCTCGACCAGTGTTTCGATCAGGTCGATTTCATCTCGCTCCACCAATATTTCGAGAATCACGAGAACGAGGTCGATCGCTTCCTGACGGTGATCGACGATCTCGAAAGCTTCATCGTCGAGGTCGCCGCCATTGCCGATGCGGTCGCCGCCAAGCGCCGCAGCGCCAAACGCATCATGCTCTCGGTCGATGAATGGAACGTCTGGTATCGCGCGCGATCGGGCGAGCAACTCAGATCCGCCACATGGGAGCAGGCGCCCAAGCTGCTCGAGGAGATCTATAATTTCGAGGACGCGCTGGTCGTCGGCGGCGCGCTGCTCGTCATGATGAACAATGCCGATCGGGTGAAATCGGCGTGCATCGCGCAGCTGGTCAACGTCATCGGCCCGATCATGACCGAAACCGGCGGCCCCGCCTGGCGCCAGACCATCTTCCATCCCTTCGCCCAAGCCTCGCGCTACGGCCATGGCGAGGTGCTGCGGCTCAACATCGACACCGGCAGCTTCAAGGCGGGCAATCAGGACGCCGCCCCGCTGCTCGTCGCGACCGCCGTCCACGATGCCGAGACAGGCCAGGCGACGATCTTCGCGCTCAACCGCTCGACCGATCAGGAGATGGCGCTGTCGGCCGAGCTGCGCGGGCTTGGCGAGCGCGCGCTCGCCGAAGGGCTGGAGCTGCATCACCCGGACATCAAGGCGATCAACAGCAAGGACGACCCCGATCAGGTCGCGCCTACCGCACACGAACGCGTCGCGGTGGAGGGCGAAACGCTGTCCGCGACGCTCAAGCCGCTGTCTTGGAACGTCTTCGTCACACGTCCCGCTTGACGCGTTGTTTCAGGCATGTGCTAGTCTAAGAAGGGGCATGGCCACGAAAGCGAAACAGACCAGGGAACCGGATGCCGGCGCGCGCCGCAAGGCGCTCAGGATTCACGGCACGATCGCGCGCGATCTCGGGATCCATATCGTCTCCGGCCACTACAAGCCCGGCGAGGTGCTGAACGGGGAGATCGCCGCCAGCGGCCGGCTGCACGTCTCGCGCACCGCCTATCGCGAGGCGCTCAGGATGCTCGCGGCGAAGGGCCTGGTCGAATCGCGGCCCAAGACCGGCACCCGCGTCAGCCAGCGCGAGAAATGGCACATGCTCGATCCCGACGTGCTGTCGTGGATCTTCGAGTTCGAGCCCGGCGAGGATCTGCTCAACAGCCTGTTCGAGCTCAGGAAGATCGTCGAGCCCGAGGCCGCAGCGCTCGCCGCCGAACGCCGCACCGACGAACATATCGCCATCATGGCCGAGGCGCTCGACGGCATGGAAGAGCATAGCCTCGCCGTGGAGGAAGGCCGGATCGCCGATCAGAAGTTCCACGCGGCGCTGCTCGACGCGTCGAACAACCCCTTCCTCGTCACGCTCACCAGCGGCGTCCAGGCGGCGGTCGCGTGGACGACGATCTTCAAGCAGCGCCACAGCCCGCTGCGCCGCGATCCGATCCCCGACCATCGCCGCGTGTTCGAAGCGGTCGCCGCGGGGGACGCCAAGGCGGCGCACAAGGCGATGTCCGACCTGGTCGACATGGCGCTGCTCGACACCACCGGCGCGCGCATAGGCAAGGCGGGGCGCTAGATCGCTTCAATCTGCGATCCACCTTTCCGTCACCCCGGACTCGTTCGCCGCCGCTCGATAAGCTCCTACTCCGCAGCCGTCGCCTTCACCGGCTCCGTCCCGGTCACCTTGCAGCCCCATAGCGCGTAGAACAGCACATAGAGCTCGCAGGCCGCGGTCAGCAGGAACGACCATTGCAGGCCATACAGGTCGGCGAGCCAGCCCTGCACCACCACCAGCGCACCGCCGGCGATCGCCATGATGAGCAGGCCCGATCCCTCCTCGGTCAACGGGCCGAGGCCGCGAATGCCGAGGGTGAAGATCGTCGGGAACATGATCGAATGGAAGAAGCCGACCAGGATCAGCGACCACATCGCCACCGGCCCGTCGAGAAAGACGGTCATCAGCATGACGACGAACGCGCCGATGCTGAACGCGGCCAGCACGGTCTCTGCGGCGATCCGCTGCATGACGAAGGCGCCGGCGAAGCGGCCGACCATCATGCCGAGCCACATCAAGGTGAGATAGCGCCCCGCCTGCTCGGTGGTGAGGTTGGCGATCTGAGGCTGCGCGACGAAGTTCACGAACAGGTTGGCAACGCCGATCTCCGCGATCAGATAAATGAAGATCGCCGGCACGCCGAACACCAGATTGCGGTGCCGCCACAGCGAATGCCCGCGGCGTTCCTCCTTGGTGTGACGCTTGGTCGCCTCGCCCATTTCGGGAAAGTGGAAGCGGCCGATGGCGACCGCCAATAATACGAGCACCACCGCGACCAGGCCATAGGGCAGGATCACCGACTGGGCGTCGGCAAGCCGCTCCGCCTGGGTCAATACCGTGCCATGCTCGGCAGTGCCGCCGACCGAGCGGCCCAGAATCAGATAGGCGCCGAACAGCGGCGCGAGCACGGTGCCGAGCGAGTTGAACGCCTGGACGAGATTAAGGCGCGAGGACGAGGTCTCGGGCGGGCCGATCACCGCGACATAGGGGTTGGCCGCGACCTGCAGCAGGGTGATGCCGCTGGCGATGACGAACAGCATGGCCAGCGTCACGCCGTAGGACGGGATACTCGCCGCCAGCATCATGCCTACCGCACCCGCCGCCATGATTAGGAGGCCGGTTACCAGCGACTTCTGGTAGCCAATGTGTTCAATCAGCTTGGCGGAGGGGATCGAGGCGACGAAATAGGCGATGAACCACACGCTTTCGATCAGCGTCGTCTGGGTGTAGCTCAGGTCGAACACGCTCCTGAGATGCGGCAGCAGCGTGCCGTTGATGACCGTGATGAAGCCCCAGATGAAGAACAGCGAGGCCAGCATCGCCAGCGCCGCGCCATAGGGGCTGGCCGCGGCCGGATGCGTCCTGGTCGGTGTCACGGGCATGCGGTCACTCCACTAGCGTTCTTCACAAGGCCACCGGCCATCCGTCCGGTGTCCACCCGATCCGCTGGATGCGCAAGGTCGGCCTGCCTTCCGCGCGCTTGTCATAAGCATGGTAGACGATGTGGTCTCTCCCGCCATCGCGCAGGATCGAAATGTGGCCGGGGCCGGCGAAGCGCTTGCTGTCGTCGAGCTGGGCATGGAGCACCAGCAGCCCGCCGCCGTCCATCATCGCCTTCCCGTCGCGATCGACATAGGGCCCGGCGACCGCCTTCGACCGGCCGACCACGGTGTAATAGCTGCTATCGGCCCCGCGGCAGCAGAAATCATAGGAGGCGAACAGATAGTACCAGCCGTCGCGCTTGATGATGAAAGGCGCCTCGACCGCGCCGGGCGAGCGGCGGCGGGCGATCGCGGTGAGCTTCGCATCGGGCAGCGGCTTGCCCGTCGCCGGATCGAGCTCGACCAGCTTGAGCCCCGTCCAGAAGCTGCCGAACGACATCCAGTGACGGCCGTCGTCGTCGATGAAGATATTGGGGTCGATCGCATTGTAATCGTCGTTCGCGCCCGATCGCCACACCAGCCCCTGATCCACCCAGCCGAAGCCGGGCGCGGCGCGATCGAGCGTCGGCGTGGTCGCGAGCCCGATCGCCGAGCGGTTCTTGCCGAAGGTCGAGACCGAATAATAGAGCCGGTACTCGTCGCCTGCGCGAACGATGTCGGGCGCCCACAGCCCGCGCGTGTCGGGCACGGCTTCCTTCGCCCAATCCGGAATCGCGGCGAAGACCGGCTGCTGCAACGTCCAGTTCCTCAAATCGGTGGACGTGCGCCAGCCGATCAGCCCTTCCTTGTCCTTGAGGTTGCCGGTGGTGAACAGATGATAGACGCCGTCTTCCCTGACGATCGCCGGATCGTGGACGGGCGCGATGTTGCCGCTCAACTCGAGCGGGGCGGGCGCGGGGGCCTCCTGCGCCGCCAGCGCTCCGGGCGCCGTCATCAGCAGCGCGGCGCCCAGGATGAGACGGATCATCATCCGCGGCCTCAATCGAAGGTGTAGCGCAGGCCGAGCGCGAAGGTGCGCGGCAGCAGCGTCGTGCCCAGATTGTGCGTGTCGGGTCCGCCCGTTTCGGCGAAGCGGTAATAGTTCTGCTGCATCTCGTTGGTGATGTTCACCGCGTCGAAGGTTGCGCCCAGCCGTTCGGTGATATTGTAGGTCAGCTGGAAATCCAGGCTTTTTTCCGGCCGGCGCCACACGCCGATCGGATTGGCGAACAGCCGCGCCTCGTTGTTGTTGAGGAAGTTCTTGCGCCACACATAGGAGAGCCTGAGCCCCAGCCCGGCGCGGTCATAGGCCAGCGTGACGTTGTACGACAGGTCGGACACGCCGAAGAAGGCGGATTCGGTCTGGCCGGTCACGTTGCCGGCGCTGTCGGTCAGGGGGATATTCTGGCTCGAATCGAGAATGGTGAGGCTGCCCTGCGCGCCCAGGCCATCGAGGAAGCCGGGCAGATAGCCGGGGAAATAGACGAAGCCCAGCTCGACGCCCTCGAGCACGCCGTTGGAGGCGTTCTCCGGCCGGACGACGCCGAACGTCGTCGTGCCTTCTCCCAGCGGATCGTCGGGGAAGGTGATGACCGACGTGATCGGCACCACCAGCCCTTCGATCTCGCGGCGGAACAGCGTGCCGTAGATCGCGCTGTCGCGCTCGAAATACCATTCCGCCGTCAGGTCGTAATTCTTGGCGATGGTCGGCTGCAGGTTCGGATTGCCGGCGGTGCCGCTGCCGCGGCCGATGCCGGTCAGATCGCCGGTCAGGTTGAAGAAGGGATTGAGATCGGCGAAGTTCGGCCGCCGCAGCGTCTCGCCATAGTTGAACCGCAGGCGCAGATTGGGCGTCACCTCGTAGCGCAGCGTGACGCTGGGCAGCAGCCGGTCGGTGACCTGTGAGGTGGAGATCGATTCCAGGGTGATCCGATCGGTGAAGGTCAGATCGGTATCGACATCGACATAGCGCAAGCCGCCCTGGATCAGGAGCGGCCGGCCGAACAGCGACATCTCCGCATCGGCCTGGATATAGGCCGCCATCGACACCTCGTTGATGTCGAACACGTCGGTCAGCGTCAGTTCGTCGCTCAGCAGAATGTCCGGGTCGACCGTCGATCTGTAGAGCTCGCGGATCTCGTCGGCATGGTCGTAGATGTAATGGCCGTTGGCGTTGACCCATGACACGGGCACATTGGCGCGGCCGTTGAAGAAGCCTTCGTTCAGGTACTGAAGCCCTGGATCGAGCGTGTTCAGCCGCTGCCCCAGCACGGGCGCGTCCTGGGTGCGCACCGAATCCATCGCGCCGCGATCGTCGATGCGGATGCCCGCCTTGACCTGGCGGAAGAAGCCGCCGCCGTCGAATTCCTTGACCCCGTCCAGATGCAGCGTTAGCGCATCGCCCTTCCTTCGCGCGGCGTTGTCGTAGAACTGGGCGACGGTCCATTGCGACGGATCGGTCAGCAGCGCATTGTCGTTGAAGTTATAGGCCGGGATGCCGCCGCCGGCGTTGAAATCGACGCTGATCTCCTCCGCGACGCGCTCGATGCGCATCGCCATGAACTCTTCGTTATATTCGCTGTTCTGGTACGACAGGTCGGCGCTGATCTTCGCATTGTCGCCCACCTCCCACTGCCCGTTCAGCGCATAGACGAAGGTATCGGTGCTGCTTTTGAGCAGATCGCCGCTGTTGAAGCCGTAGACGCTCCCCACCGTCCGCGACTTTATGATGTTGGTTCCGTCGATCAACTCGAAGGTCGAAGCCGGGTCAGGCCCCAGATCGCCCCACCAATCGACGAAGCTGAAGAACAGGCTGTTGAACGTGGTCTGACGGAACCCGTTCCAGAAGAACTCGGCGGTGTAGGTCGAACTGGAATTGGGCGACCACTGGATGGCGGCGTTGACGGCCGGGCGCTCGCGTTCTCCGGTCACATCAGGGCTGAACACTGCGTCGCGCGACAGATAATATTCTGTTTCCACGCCGTTTAGCATGAAGGTCGATCCGGGCGCGGTCGGAAGCCCGCGCTCGAGCCCCGGCACCCAAGCGCCGGTTTCGGGAAAGACGCGCTGAAGCGGGGTGAAGCCGGGCGGTGGATTTTCGGTGACGAACGGCACCATCGCGCCGGAGGTCACGCTCATCTCGCGCCAGTCGGTCCTGGAATAGCTCGCGTTGACCAGTACGCCGACGTCGCCGATGCCGGTCTCCCAGCGGTCGCTGACGAGCGCGCTGACGTTCGGATTGAAGGTGTCGGCGGTCTCGTTGTAGATGCCGCGCGCGACGCCGGAGATCGCGAAGCCGTCGAAATCGAACGGCCGCCTGGTGAACACATCGATCTGCCCGGCGATTCCGGTCTCGATCTGCTCCGCGGCGCGCGTCTTGTACACGTCGATGCGCCTGACCAGGTTCGCCGGAATGTCCTGCAGCGCGAAGGCCCTGCCAGACGCGGTGAAGATGTTGCGCCCGTTCATCGTCGTGAGCGGATCGGTCAGACCGCGGATCGAGATGCCGGCCGCCTCGCCGCCGCCGCGGTTGGTGACCTGCACGCCGGTCACGCGCTGCAGCGCCTCGATCACGTTATTGTCGGGGAGCTTGCCGATATCCTCGGCGACCACCGATTCGAGAACCTGGGTGGACTCGCGCTTGTTCTCCAGGCCCTGGATGATGCTCGCGCGCACGCCGGTGACGATGATCTCGTCCTCGGCGGACTGGCTTTGGGGCGGGGCCTCCTGCGCGGCCGCCTGATCCGCCGTCTGCGCCGCCGCCTGCGCGCTTCCAAGCACCAATGCGGCCATCGACGCCGCAGACAGAATTGCCACCTTCCTGGTCATCGTCCGTCCCCTTCTCCCCGAGCGGTCCCGAAGGCCGCCATCTTATTTACTCAGACAAAAAGCTAACGGCGGCGGCGGTGGCATGCAAGCGCTTTGTGCGCATTACGCAGACATTTGAAAATTCGAGGTCGGGAACCGGCAGCTATTCGGCTGATTCTGTTGAACAGGGCCATCGGCGTTCGCCGCAGGCGGCCGCAGCGGGTATCCGCATGGGATTGATCCGCACCGATAAGGTATATATGTCTGAGTTATTCATGGAGAGACGAGTGACGATTACCGGCGATTTGTTCATCGGCCAGAGCCGTGCGCGCACATCCAGGCTGTTCCGCGCGGTCGATCCGGCGACAGGCGACCTGCTGGAGCCCGATTTCAGCGCCGCCGGGGCGGACGAGGTGAAGCGCGCCTGCGCGCTCGCCGCGGCGGCCTTTCCCGCTTACGCCGCGACCGACCTCGAAACGCGCGCGCGCTTTCTGGAGGCGATCGCCGACAATATCATGGGCCTGGGCGATGCGTTGCTCGATCGCGCCCATATCGAATCGGGGCTGCCGATCGCCCGGCTGACCGGCGAGCGCGCGCGCACCGTCGGCCAGCTCCGTCTGTTCGCCGCCGAGGTGCGCGACGGCGGCTGGCTGAGCATCCGCATCGATCCGGCGATGCCCGATCGCCAGCCGCTGCCGCGCCCCGACCTTCGCCTGCGCAAGGTGCCGCTGGGCCCCGTCGCGGTGTTCGGCGCGTCCAACTTCCCGCTCGCCTTCTCGGTGGCGGGCGGCGACACCGCCTCGGCGCTCGCCGCGGGCTGCCCGGTGGTGGTCAAGGGCCATCCGGCGCATCCCGGCACCTCCGAGCTGGTCGCTCGCGCGATTGCCGGCGCGGTCGCCGCGGCGGGCCTGCCCGAAGGCGTCTTCTCGCTGCTCAACGGCGCGTCGAACGAGCTGGGCGGCGCGCTCGTCGCCGATCCGCGCATCGCCGCAGTGGGCTTCACCGGATCGCGCGGCGGCGGCACCGCGCTGATGCGCATCGCGGCCGAGCGGCCGGCGCCGATCCCGGTCTATGCCGAGATGAGCGCGATCAATCCCGTCCTGCTGATGCCGCATGCGCTCGAGGCGCGCGCCGAGGCGCTGGGCGCGGGCTATGTCGCGTCGCTGACCATGGGCGTGGGGCAATTCTGCACCAATCCCGGGCTGGTCCTGGCGATCGACAGCCCCGCGCTCGATCGCTTCACCGCCGCGGCGGCGGAGGCGCTCGGCCAGGCGCCCGCCGGGGTGATGCTCACCCCCGGCATCCATCAGGCGTTCGGCCAGGGCGTCGAGGCGCTCGCCGCGCATCCGCGCGTCACCACCGTCGCGCGCGGGCTGGCCGGCGAAGGACCGCACCACGGCCGGGCGGCGCTGTTCAGCATCTCGGCGGAGGATTTCGAGGGCGATCACGATATCGCGCAGGAGGTGTTCGGCGCCTCATCGGTGCTCGTCCGCTGCCGCGACGCGGCGACGCTGGCGCGCGTCGTCGAGGGATTGGAAGGCCAGCTGACCGCGACCCTGCACTTCACCGCCGAGGACGAGCCGATGGTCGCCGGGCTGCTGCCGGCGCTCGAAACCAAGGCCGGGCGCATCCTCGCCAATGGCTGGCCGACCGGGGTCGAGGTGAGCCACGCCATGGTCCATGGCGGCCCCTATCCGGCG
Organism: Sphingomonas gilva; assembly: GCF_003515075.1. Taxonomy (GTDB): domain Bacteria; phylum Pseudomonadota; class Alphaproteobacteria; order Sphingomonadales; family Sphingomonadaceae; genus Sphingomonas; species Sphingomonas gilva. The sequence continues at coordinate 382,835 of NZ_QWLV01000001.1, read as the reverse complement.
ACGTCGGACGGGCGTAGCACCTCGGTCGGCACGCTCGCCATCGACCGTTTCCTGCGGCCGGTCTGCTACCAGGATTTTCCGGACAGCCTGTTGCCGCCGGTGCTTCGCGACGGCGGACAGGCCGGCCTGCCGCACCGGCTCGATGGGAAACACACGCGCTGAGCACCGGTCAAAGGCCGGGTTCGAAGGGGAGGATAATGACGATACGTCTGGTTCAACTGCGCAATGCCCAGGGCGGGCGCACGGTCGCCGCGCTGGACGGTGGCGGCGTCGCGACCGCTGTCGCGGGGGTCGAGAGCGTACACGCGCTCGCGCTCGCTGCGCTGGCCGAAGGCCGCTCGCTGGCCGACGCGGCCCGGGCGCGCGCGGGCGATGCCGTCGACCTTGCCGCGGCCGAGCGCGACGGCCGCCTGCTCGCGCCGATCGATCATCCCGATCCGGCGCATCTCTACATGACCGGCACCGGCCTCACCCATCTCGGCTCGGCCGAGGGGCGCAACAAGATGCACCAGGCGGCGGCCGGCGCCGCGGTCACCGATTCGATGCGCATGTTCCAGATGGGCGTCGAAGGCGGAAAGCCCGCGAACGGCGGCGAAGGCGTCCAGCCCGAATGGTTCTACAAGGGCGACGGATCGTGTCTGGCGGGGCCCGGCGATCCGCTCGTCTCGCCCGATTTCGCGCTGGACGGCAGCGAGGAGCCGGAGATCGCCGGCATCTACATCATCGATGACGGCGGCACGCCGCGGCGGCTGGGCTTCGCGCTCGCCAACGAATTCTCCGACCATATCGTCGAGAAGGGCAATTACCTCTGGCTGGCGCATTCGAAGCTGCGCCCCGCCGCGCTGGGTGCGGAGCTGCTCGTCGGGGACTTGCCCAATGACGTGCGCGGCACCAGCCGGATCGTGCGCGACGGCGAGACGCTGTGGGAAATGCCCTTCCTGTCGGGCGAGGCGAACATGTCGCACAGCATCGCCAATCTCGAGCACCACCACTTCAAATACGCGCTGTTCCGCCGGCCGGGCGATATCCACGTCCATTTCTTCGGCACCGCGACCTTGTCCTTTGCCGACGGGATCGAGACGCGCGAGGGCGACCTGTTCGAGGTGTCGGCCGCGCCCTTCACGCTGCCGCTCCGCAATCGGCTGACGCGCGCGGCGCCCGCCTCCGCCAGGGTGCTGCCGCTGTGACTCGCATCGCGCTCGCCGGGATCGGCAAGATCGCGCGCGACCAGCACGTCCCGCATATCGCCGCTAACCCCGATTTCGAGCTGGTCGCCGCGGTCACCGGGCATCGGCCGCCCGAAGGCGTGCCGGGCTTCCGCACCGTCGCCGAGATGATGCGGGCGGTGCCCGACGTGCAGGCGATCTCGATCTGCACGCCGCCGCGCGGGCGGCTGGCGCTGGTCGAGCAGGCGGTCGCCCACGGGCTTGACGTGATGATCGAGAAGCCGCCCGCGGCGACGCTCAGCGAAGCGCAGGCGATCGTCCGCGCGGTCGCGGGGGCCGGCCGTGTGCTCCACGTCACCTGGCATTCGCGCGAGGCCGCGGCGGTCGAGCCGGCGCGGGCGTGGCTCGCCGGGCGCAACATCCGCCGCGTCGAGGTCAATTGGAAGGAGGACGTCCGCGTCTGGCATCCGGGCCAGGCATGGATCTGGGAGCCGGGCATCGGCGTGTTCGATCCCGGCATCAACGCGCTGTCGGTGATCACCCGAATCCTGCCGCGCCCGCTCTTGATGGAGACGGCGGAGCTGCGCTTCCCCTCCAACCGCGACGCGCCGATCGCCGCCAGATTGTCCTTTGACAGCGGCGGCGTGCCGGTCGCGGTCGAGTTCGACTTCGACCAGCGCGGCCCGCAAAGCTGGGACATCGATGTCGAGACCGATGACGGTCATCTGCAACTGTCGATGGGCGCATCGAAAATGGCGGTGGACGGCGTCGCGCAGGATGTCGGCGACGAGGCGGAATATGCCCGGCTCTACCGCCGCTTCGCCGAATGCCTGAGCACCCGCGCAAGCGATGCCGACCTGACGCCCTTCGCGCATGTCGCCGACGCCTATCTGCTCGGCCGCCGCGTCGAAGTCGGCCCGTTCGAGGAATAGACACCAAAATGGGGAGAGAAACGTGAAACTGTTGACCCGCATGATCGGCGCCGCCGCCGCGCTGTCACTGGCGTTGCCCGCCGCCGCACAGCAATCGCCCGTCGCGGTGACCGTCAATGTCGACACATCCAGGCCCGGCCCGGTGATCGAACGCGACATCTACGGCCAGTTCGCCGAGCATCTCGGCCGCGGCATCTACGAAGGCGTGTGGGTCGGCGAGAAGTCGAAGATCCCCAACACCAACGGCTATCGCAACGATGTCGTGGCGGCGCTCAAGAAAATCCGCGTGCCGTCGGTCCGCTGGCCGGGCGGCTGCTTCGCCGACGAATATGACTGGCGCGACGGCATCGGCCCCCGCGACAAGCGGCCGGTCAGGGTCAACACCCATTGGGGCGGCGTCACCGAGGACAACGCGTTCGGCACCCACGAATTCCTGAACTTCGTCGAGCTGATCGGCGCGGAGGCCTATGTCGCGGGCAATATGGGGTCGATGGACCCGCTCGAGATGGGCCGCTGGGTCGAGTACATGACCTCCGACAGCCAGTCGTCCTTGGCCAACGAACGCCGCAAGAACGGCCGCGACAAGCCCTGGAAGATCAAATATTTCGGCGTCGGCAACGAAAGCTGGGGCTGCGGCGGCAACATGCGCCCCGAATATTCGGCCGATCTCCACAAGCGCTATCAGACCTTCGTCAAGGCCCCGCGCGAGATGGGGATGAAGAAGATCGCCACCGGCGCGAACGTGGACGACTACAGGTTCACCGAAGTGCTGATGGACCGCGCCCGCCGCCAGATGGACGGCCTCAGCCTGCACCACTACACCTTTACCACCAGCTGGGAGGAGAAGGGCAAGGCGACGGGCTTCGCCGAGCCGCAATGGGCCTCGGTCTTCAAGAACGCGCTCCGCATGGAGGAGCTGGTCAGCAAGCACAGCGCGATCATGGACAAATACGATCCCGAAAAGCGCGTCGGGCTGTTCGTCGACGAATGGGGCACCTGGTACGAACAGGAACCCGGATCGACCCCCGGCTTCCTCTATCAGCAGAACTCCCTGCGCGACGCGCATGTCGCCGCGCTGACGCTCAACATCTTCCACCGCCATACCGATCGGGTGAAGCAGGCCGCCATCGCGCAGATGGTCAACGTCCTTCAGGCGATGATCCTGACGGACAAGGAGAAGATGGTGCTGACGCCCACCTATCACCTGTTCGACATGTACGTGCCGTTCCAGGGCGCCACGCCCTATCCGGCGACGGTGTCGAAGGCGCGCTACACCTCGGGCGGGATCGACCTGCCGATGGTCGACGTGTCGGCGGCGCGCGCGACCGACGGCGGGCTGTGGCTGTCGCTCACCAACCTCGACCCCAACCGGGCGGCGCGGGTGACGACCAACCTCAGCGGCAGCGCCAGCGGCCGCCTGCTCACCGCGCAAGCGATGGATGCGCACAACACGTTCGACAATCCGAACGCGGTGCGCCCCGTCCCCTATTCGGCGACCAGCACGGGCGGCAAGCTGGCGTTCGACCTGCCGGCCAAGGCGATCGCGGTGGTCAAGGTCACGCCGTGATCTCGCGGCGCGCCTTCCTCGTTTCGGCCAGCGTCTGCGCGCTGGCCGCACCGGGCTGGGCGCGGATCGGGGTGGATGCCGGGCGGATCAAGGTCCGTCCGGTTCCGCTGGGTGCGGTGCGGCTGAAGCCGTCCATCTACGCCGACGCGGTCGAGACCAACCGCAGGACGCTGCTGGCGCTCTCGCCCGATCGCCTGCTGCACAATTTCCATGCGAGCGCCGGCCTCGCGCCCAAGGGCGAACGCTATGGCGGGTGGGAGGCGCGCGGCATCGCCGGCCACACGCTGGGCCATTATCTGACCGCCTGCTCGCTGATGTTCGCGCAGACCGGCGACACGGCGGCGCGCGACCGGGTCCGCGCGATCGTCGCCGAGCTCGCCCGCATCCAGGCCGCGCACGGGGACGGCTATATCGGCGGCACCACCGTCGAGCGCGACGGTGAGGTGATCGACGGCAAGATCGTGTTCGAGGAAATCCGCAAGGGCGATATCCGCACCGGCGGCTTCGACATCAACGGCGGCTGGGTGCCGCTCTATACCTGGCACAAGGTCCATGCCGGGCTGATCGACGCCGAGCGCCATGGCGGGATCGCCGAGGCGCGGCCGGTGATGCTGGGCATGGCCGGCTATCTCGCGACGATCCTCGAAGGCCTGGACGATGCGGCGATGCAGAAGCTGCTCGCCGCCGAATATGGCGGGCTGAACGAGAGCTATGCCGAAACCCACGCGCTGACCCGCGATCCGCGCTGGCTTCGCCTCGCCGAGCGTATCCGCGACCGCAAGATCCTCGATCCGCTCGCCGCCGGCCGCAACATCCTGCCCGGCCTCCACGCCAACACGCAAATCCCCAAGCTGATCGGCCTTGCCCGCCTGCACGAGCTGACCGGCGATCCCAACCACGCCGCCGCCGCGCGCTTCTTCCGCGACACGGTGGTGGAGCGCCACAGCTATGTCATCGGCGGCAATTCGGAGCGCGAGCATTTCCGCGAGCCCGGCGTGATCGCCGCCGCGATCACCGAGCGCACCTGCGAGGCGTGCAACAGCTACAACATGCTGAAGCTGACCCGGCACCTCTATGGCTGGCGGCCCGACGCCGCGCATTTCGATTTCTACGAGCGCACCCACCTCAACCACATCATGGCGCACCAGCATCCCGAAACGGGGATGTTCGTCTATTTCATGCCACTCAGCGCCGGCGCGCGACGGACCTATTCGACGCCCGAGGACAGCTTCTGGTGCTGCGTCGGATCGGGGCTGGAAAGCCATGCCAAGCACGGCGATTCGATCTGGTGGCACGACGACGCCGCGCTCTATGTGAACCTGTTCATCCCCTCCGCGCTCGACTGGCAAGGCAACCGCGTCGCGCTCGACACGAACTATCCCTTCTCCGAGACGGTGACGCTCACGGTCGATGCGCTCGACCGCGCGCTCGCGATCCGACTGCCCGGCTGGTGCGAGCGCCCGGCGCTGGCGGTGAACGGCGAAGCGGCAGAGTACGAACGGCGCGGCGGATATGCCGTGATCGACCGCGCGTGGCGCAAGGGTGACCGCGTGACGTTGACCCTGCCGATGACGCTCCGCGTCGAGCCGACGCCCGACGATCCCGACATGATCGCTTTCGCTCACGGCCCCGTCGTGCTCGCCGCCGATCTCGGCCCGGCGAGCGACCCATTCGAGAGCCTGCCGCCCGCGCTCGTCACCGGGGACACGCTCGGCCGCGCGCGGGCGGTGGACGCCGCGGCGCATCGCTTCGCGGTGCCCGACGCGAAGCCGGCACCCCTCTCGCTCGTTCCCTTCTTCGCGCAGTACGACCGCCGCACCGCGGTCTATTTTCCGCGCTTCACCCAGGAGCAATGGGCGCGCGAGGAGGCCGCCTTCACCGCCGCGCAGCGCGCGCAGGCGGCGCTAGAGGCGCGCACGATCGACCGGATCAACCTGGGCGAGATGCAGCCCGAGCGCGACCATGACTATGCGTCCAACCACAGCGACCTGTTCTCCTTCGCCGGACGCAGCGCGCGCCAGCTGCCCTGGGGCGAGGGCAATTGGCTGGAGTTCGACATGGCCGTGCGCGACGGCCCCGTCGTGCTGCGCGTGCTCTATTGGGGCGAGGAGACGAACAAGCGTTTCGACATCTCGGTCGGCGGTGTCCTGCTCGCCTCCGAACGCCGCGCGACGCCGCCGGAGAAGCGCTTCGTCGGCGTCGACTATCCGATTCCGCCCGAACTGACGCGCGGCAGGAAGACCGTCCGCATCCGCTTCGAAACGCGGGGAACCGACGCCTTCATCTACGAAGTGCGGACGCTGGAGGCCGCCGCCAAATGACCATTTCCCGCCGTTCGGCTCTCGCCGCCATCGCCGCCGCCCCGATCGCGGCGCAGGCGCGGACCAAGGCGCCCGATACGGCGTTCCGCACGCTCGCCCCCAGGCCGCCGATGGGCTGGAACAGCTGGGACAGCTTCGCCACGACGATCACCGAGGAACAGGCGCGCGCCAACGCCGCGGTGATGGCCGAGAAGCTGCTGCCGCACGGCTATGACGTCTTCACCGTCGACATCCAGTGGTACGAGCCGGGCGCGACGGGCTACCAATATCGCGTCGGCGTGGAGCTGGCGATGGACGCCAACGGCCGGCTGCTGCCCGCGCCCAACCGCTTTCCCTCGGCCGCGGGCGGCAAGGGGTTCAAGCCGCTCGCCGATCATATCCACGGCCTCGGCATGAAATTCGGCATCCACCTGATGCGCGGGGTGCCGCGCCTCGCCGCCGATCGCAACCTGCCGATCCTGGGCACGCCGCATCGCTGCGGCGACATCGCCGACCGCGTCAATATCTGCCCGTGGAACGGCGACATGTACGGCGTCGACATGACCAGGCCCGGCGCGCAGGCCTATTATGACAGCGTGTTCCGCCTGATCGCCTCGTGGGACGTCGACTTCGTCAAGGTCGACGATCTGAGCCGCCCCTATCATCGCAACGAGCCCGAGATCGAGGCGGTGCGCCGCGCGATCGACGCGTCGGGCCGGCCGATGATCCTCAGCCTCTCGCCCGGCGAGACCCCGCTCAGCGCCGCGGCGCACGTCGCCGATCATGCGAATATGTGGCGGGTGAGCGACGATTTCTGGGACGAATGGCCGTTGCTGCTGTCTCAGTTCAAGCGGCTCGCCGACTGGGCGCCGCATATCCGCGAAGGCGCGTGGCCCGATGCCGACATGCTGCCGCTGGGGCTGCTCGTGCTGGGCGAGCGGCGCACGCGCTTCACCCCCGACGAGCAGCGCACGCTGATGACCCTGTGGGCGATCGCGCGGTCGCCGCTGATCATGGGCGGCGATCTGCGCGCGCTCGACGATGCGACGCTCGCGCTCCTCGCCAATGACGCGCTGATCGCGGTGGACCAGCATTCGACCGCCTCGCGCCAGGTCGTGCGCGACGGCGCGCGCGTCGTCTGGACCTCGCGCGACAAGCGCACCGGCGACACCAACCTCGCGCTGTTCAATATCGGCGACACGCCGGCCGAGATCGGCGTGTCGCGCGGGGAGCTCGGCCTCACCCGGCCAATGCGCATCCGCGATCTGTGGGCGCACGCCGACGCCGGCACCCTCGCCGATCGTTTCGCGCCGACGCTGCCGCACGGCGCAGGGCTGTACCGGCTGTCGCGCACCTAGAGCGCGATGACATTAGCTTGATCCGTTCGTCCTGAGTAGCCGTCGAGTAGCCGCGCAAGCGGCGTATCGAGATGGCGTATCGAAGGACACGCCCGGCGCGGTGCTTCGATATGAGCCCTCGATACGCGCTGACGCGCTACTCGGTCTTTACTCAGCACGAACGGGTCTCTGTAAAGTTCAGTGGTTGTGCCGCGGCACGCCGACCGTTTGCGCCAGCTTCCGGTACTTGACCGCGCCTTCCAGCACCGCGCCGGTCTCCGCCTGGCCGATCGTGTCGCGCTGGATCTCCTGCCAGGGGGTCTGCGACGCCGGATAGGCGTAGCCGCCGGCCGCCTCCAGCGCGGCGCGGCGCTCGGCCAGCTCGGCGTCGTCGACCAGCATGTTGGCCTCGCCCTTCCCGAGGTCGATCCGCACGCGGTCGCCGGTCCGGAGCAGCGCCAGCCCGCCGCCCGCCGCCGCCTCGGGCGAGGCGTTCAAGATCGAGGGGCTGCCGCTCGTCCCCGATTGCCGCCCGTCGCCGATGCAGGGCAGCGCGTGGACGCCCGCCTTGATCAGGTTCACCGGCGGCCGCATGTTGACGACTTCGGCCGCGCCGGGATAGCCGATCGGCCCCGCCCCGCGCATGATCAGGAGCGTGCGCTCGTCGATGCCGAGCGCGGGATCGTCGATCCGCGCGTGATAATCCTCGGGCCCGTCGAACACCACCACCGGCCCTTCGAACGCATCGGGATCGGCGGGATCGCTCAGATAGCGCTCGCGGAACTCGGGCGTGATCACCGACAATTTCATGATCGCCGATGTGAACAGATTGCCGCGCAGCACCGAAAGGCCGGCGGCGGGCAGGATCGGATCGGCGAAGCGGCGGATGACGCGCTCGTCCTCGATTGCCGCATCGCGGCAGTTGTCGCCGATCGTCCGGCCGTTCGCCGTCAGCGCGCTCTCGTCGATCAGCCCCTGGCCGATGAGTTCGGAGAGCACTGCGGGCACGCCGCCGGCGCGGTAATAATCCTCGCCGAGATATTCGCCGGCGGGCTGGAGGTTGACCAGCAGCGGCACGTCGCGGCCGTGCGCCTCCCAGTCGTCGATGGTGAGCTCGACACCCATGTGCCGCGCGATGGCGTTCAGATGGATCGGCGCGTTGGTCGATCCGCCGATCGCCGAGTTGACCCGGATCGCATTGAGAAACGCCGCGCGCGTCATCACGTCGGACGGCTTGCGATCGACCGCGACCATCTCGACGATCTGCTTGCCGGTCAGATAGGCACACTCTTGCCGGTCGCGGTACGGCGCGGGGATCGCCGCCGAACCGGGGAGCGACATGCCCAGCGCCTCGGTCAGCGAGTTCATCGTCGTCGCCGTGCCCATCGTGTTGCAGAAGCCGGTCGAAGGGGCCGATGATGCCACCAGCTTGATGAAGCCCTTGTAATCGATCTCTCCAGCGGCGAGCAGCTCGCGCGCCTTCCACACGATGGTGCCGGAGCCGGTCCGCTCGCCCTTGTGCCAGCCATTGAGCATCGGCCCCACCGACAAGGCGATCGCCGGGATGTTCACCGTCGCCGCCGCCATCAGGCAGGCGGGCGTGGTCTTGTCGCAGCCGATCGTCAGCACCGTGCCGTCGATCGGATAGCCGAACAGCAGCTCGACCAGCCCCAGATAGGCGAGGTTGCGGTCGAGCCCCGCGGTCGGCCGCTTGCCGGTCTCCTGGATGGGATGCACCGGAAACTCGATGGCGATCCCGCCCGCCTCGCGGATGCCCTCGCGCACGCGCTCCGCCAGCACGATGTGATGCCGGTTGCAGGGCGAAAGGTCGCTGCCCGTCTGCGCGATGCCGATGATCGGCTTGCCCGATTGCAGCTCCTCCAGCCCAAGGCCGAAATTCATGTAGCGCTCCAGGTAGAGCGCGGTCATGTCGGCATTGGCCGGATCGTCGAACCAGGCGCGCGATCTGAGCTTGCGCGCTTCGGCGGAGGAAGGGGCGGTCGTCATTGCGGAAAGGACCTGCTGATCAATTGGGCGCGGCGGAAAAGCGCAGAACCATCCGGTTGGAATAGACCTGCCCCGGATCGAGCCGTGCGGTAGGGAAATCGGCGCGGTTGGGCGCGTCGGGGAATGTCTGCGGCTCCAAGCACAGCCCGTCGCCCTGGCGGTAGATGCGGCCGCCCTTGCCGGCGACGGCGCCGTCGAGGAAATTGCCCGAATAGAATTGCACGCCCGGCGCAGTCACCAGCAGGTCCATCACCCGCCCCGAACCGGGATGCTCGAGCCTCGCGGCCGGCCGCAGCGCGCCGTATTCGCCGTCGATCACGAAATTATGGTCGTAGCCGCGGCCGATCCTCAGCTGCGCGTCGCCGCCGTCGCGGATCCGCGCGCCGATGGGCGTCGATTCGCGGAAATCGAAGGGCGTGCCGGCAACCGATGCGCGCGCGACCGTCGGGATCAGCGTATCGTCGACGGGCGTATAGGCGGCGGCGTTGAGCGTCAGCCGATGGTCCATCACATCGCCCGAGCCCGCGCCCGCCAGGTTGAAGAAGCTGTGGTTGGTGATGTTGACGATCGTCGGCGCGTCCGTTGTCGCGCGATGTTCGATCGTCAGCTCATCGGCCTCGTTGAGCGTATAGGTCGCAGTCGCGGTCAGCGCGCCGGGATAGCCGCCCTCGCCGTCGGCGCTGGCATAGTCCATCACCACCCTGGCCTCGGACCCGCTCTCGACCGAGCGGATCGTCCAGATCCGCGTGTCGAAGCCCGCCGTACCGCCGTGCAGATGGTTGGGGCCATGATTGGTCTCAAGCTGATAGGCCCTGCCGTCGAGCGTGAAGCGGCCGCCCGCGATGCGATTGGCGTAGCGGCCGACGGTCACCCCGAAATATTGCGGCTGCGCCAGATATTCGGCGGCCGTGTCATAGCCCAGCACGATGTCGGCGAGCTCGCCCGCCCGGTCCCCAACATGCAGCGCCTGCAGCGTCGCCCCGAGCGTGATGATGGTGGCGCGCGTGCCCCGGCCGTTGCCGAGCGTCACCCGCTCGACCAGGCGGCCGTCCGCGAGCACGCCAAAAGGCGCGCGTTCGGCGATGACCACAGATGCCGGTGTGCCCAAATTGGAGATCATCCCCGATCGCGGTTCCCGTTCGGCGTGCAGGTTGGTCACTTCCATTATACTCAGACAAATGGCAATGATTGCGCTTCGCTGCAAGATAAATCTGATCGTTGAACAATCCAGATGCTGCTCCGGAATGGTCGAAAAACACGGTCCCGATGGACGCGCAGCCTCGATTCGAGGTCGTAACGAATTGTATGTAGCGATTTTTTTCGTCGCAGCTTTGGAACAACGCACCGCAGGGCGCATTTAACCGAACTCAACCCCCCTCGGGAGGGGAGGGGCCCAAAGGGGAGTTCTTGATGCTTGCTATCCATTCCGCACGCCCGGTTTCCGGGCGCCCTTCCGCTCGCCGTCATCTCCGTCTCGGCACCGCGCTCGCCGGGCCGCTCGCGCTCGCGCTGTTTGCGCTCCCGACAGCGGCATCGGCGCAGGACGAATGCGGCGCTCCTCCGGCCGGCGGCGGCACGGTGACGTGCGATGCCGACGGCAACCCCTATCCCAACGGCCTGTTCTACATCGCGCCCGACGACCTGACGATCGTGCTGGAAGACGGCGTCGAGATCGACACCTCGGGCAGCCTCAACGCGGGCATCCTGGCGATCAGCGGCACCGATGATGCGGCGCTGACCGTCGATGGCGGCGCCAACACGTCGATCATCACCGACGCGGACGGCGGCTATGGCGCGCTCGTCGCGACCACCAATGGCGATCTGTCGGTCACCCTCGATCAGATCGCCACCACCGGCGCCAACGCCAGCGGCATCCTGGCGAGCTCGTCCGAAGGCATGGTGACGGTCAACGCCAACGACATCTCGACCACCGGCGACGGCGCCGACGGAATCGACGCCGGCACCGATCTGGGCGACATTACCGTCGATGTCGGCACAATCACCACCGCCGGCGCCGGCGCGAACGGCATCCGGGCGAACAGCGACTTCGCCAATATCGACATCACGGCGGACAGCATCACCACCAGCGGCGCGGCGTCGGGCTTCATCAATCCGGGCGCGAACGGCATCCTCGCCACCACCGGCGGCACGGGGACGGTCACCGTCGATGCGGGCGACATCACCACGACCGGCGCGGGCGGCATCGGCATCCGCACCGAAAGCTTCAACGGCCTGAACAGCGTCACCGTGGACAGCGTCACGACCAGCGGCGCCGATGCGGACGGCGTCAGCGTGACCGCGACGGGCACCACCGGCGGCATGGTGATGGTCGATGCCGGAACGATCTCCACCGCGGGCGCGGGCGCGGACGGCATCGTCGCCACCGGCGCGACGGCGGTCGATCTCAGCTTCGATTCGATCACCACCACCGGCGACAACGCCGTCGGCGTGCTGATCCCGGCTGGCGGCTTCTTCGGCCCCCGCCCCACCCCGACCGCGACGATCAGCGGCGGTGACATCACCACGTCCGGCCTCAACGCCGACGGGATGCGCATCTTCACATCGACCGGCGCGGTGACGATCGACCAGACCGGCGACATCGCCACCTCTGGCGACAATGCCCGCGGCATCTTCGTTCGCGCGCCCGGCGGTGTGACGATCACCGGCGGCGGCAATGTCTCAACCGAGGGCGACAACGCCAACGCGGTAGACGTGTTCGCCTCGGCGGGCGATGTCGACATCACACTGGGCGACATCTCGACCGCCGGCTCGCTCTCGGGCGGCGTTCGCGTCGATCAGGCGACGGACACCAACATCGCGATCGATGTCGGCAACGTCACCACCACCGGCACCGATGGCCCGAGCTTCTCCTTCCTGCCGAGTTCCACGGGCATCTTCGCCCGCACCGGCGGCACCGGAACGATCGACGTCACCGCAGGCGACATCTCGACCGCGGGCGGCGCGGCGAGCGGCGTCGCCGCATCGACCTTCGGCAGCGGCGATGTCACCGTCTCCACCGGCGCGGTCACCACCCTGGGCAACAACGCGCCCGGCGTGAACGCCTCGAGCGGCACCGGCAACGTTTCGGTCACCACCGGCGGCGCGGTCTCGACCTCGGGCGACACCTCCGCCGGCATCAACGCGGCGAGTTCGGGCGGCAACGTCACCGTCGCGGCGGGCGATGCGGTCTCGACCGCCGGCTTCAATTCGGATGGCGTCGTGGCGACGTCGGCGAGCGGCGATGTCGACGTGACGTTCACCGATGTCAGCACCGCCGGCACCTTCGCCGAGGGCGTGACCGCCAGCTCCACCGATGGGACCGTCACGGTCAGCGGCGGCAACATCGACACCACCGGGGCTTCGTCGGCCGCTCTTCTCGCCACCTCCACCTCCGGCAATGTCGATGTCGCCACCACCGGCGCGGTCACCTCCAGCGGGCGCGGCGGCAGCGGCATCGTCGCCACCTCCGGCACGGGCGACGTGACGCTGAGCGCGGTCGATGTCTCGACCGTCGCGGCCAATGCCGATGACACCACCACCAGCCGCGCGGCGGTGCTCGTCTCGGGCGCCAACGCGACCGTCGATATCACCGGCGCGGTCGATATGGCTGGCGAGGCGGAGTTCGGCGGGGTCGCCGATGCGGTTTCGGTCACCGCGACCGACGGAACCGCGGACGTCTCGGTCAACGACATCAACACGTCGGGCGACAATTCGCGCGCGCTTGCCGTCACCGCCACCGAGGCGGCGATGGTCGAAGTGACCGGCGACGTCACCACCACCGGCGACAACGCGACCGGCATCGACGTAACCGCCACCGATGGGGTGACGATCACCGGCGGCGGCAACGTCTCGACCGAAGGCGACAACGCCAATGCGGTCGACGTGTTCGCCAGCGCGGGCGATGTCGACATCACGCTCGGCGACATCTCGGCCGCCGGCTCGCTCTCGGGCGGCGTGCGCGTCGATCAGGCGACGGACACCAACATCGCGATCGATGTCGGCAATGTGACGACAACCGGCGTCGATGGTCCGTCCTTCCCCTTCCTTCCCAGCTCGACCGGCATCTTCGCCCGCACCGGCGGCACCGGCACGATCGACGTCACCGCAGGCGACATCTCGACCGCAGGCGGCGCGGCGAGCGGCGTGTTCGCCCAGACCTTCGGCGAGGGCGACGTGACCGTCGCCACCGGCGCGGTCACCACCACCGGCGACAACGCCACCGCGATCGACGCTTCGAGCGGCTCGGGCAATGTCTCGGTAAGCGCCAGCGGCCCGATTTCGGTCTCGGGCGCTGGCTCGGACGGCATCTACGCGCAGGCGGCGCTCGGCTCGGTCTCGATCGATGCGGCGGATATCGCCGTGACCAACGGGTCGGGCGGCTTCGGCATCCTCGCGATCGCCGGAGAGGGCGGCGCGGACGTGAGCTTCGGCACCGTGACGAGCGCGGCGACGCTGGCGAGCGGGGTCGACGCGTCGTCCACCGGCGGCGATGTCACCGTATCGGGCGCCGGCGTCACCACCACCGGCGACGCGAGCGCGGCGCTGGTTGCGACTTCCGATGTCGGCGACGTCTCGGTCACCACCACGGGCAGCGTCAACGCGACCGGTCGCGGCGGCGGCGGCATCATCGCCACCTCGGACACCGGTGATGTGACGGTGACCGCGAACAACGTCTCGACCGTCGCGGCCGATGCGGGCGACACGACGACCAGCCGCGCCGCCATCCTGGCGTCCGGCGCGAACGCCACGGTCACATCGACCGGCACCATCGACATGGCGGGCATCGCCGAGTTCGGCGGTGTCGCCGACGCGGTTTCGGTCACCGCGACCGACGGCGACGCCAGCGCCACGGTGCGCAACGTCAACGCCTCGGGCGATGCCTCGCGCGCTGTCGCGGTCACCGCCACCGGCGACGCCTCGGCCACGATCAACGGCGCGGCGCGCGCCACCGGCGGCGATGCCGACGCGGTGTTCGTCGACGGCGGCGACAATGCGGCCGTCACCATCGGCAGCGGCGGATCGGTGATGGCCTCGGACGGCAACTCGATCACGCTCATGTCGGTCAACGGGAGCACGCTGACCAACGCCGGGACGATCGCCGACAATGCGGGCGGCTTCGCCGTCCTCGCGCTTGGCGGACCGATCACGGTCAACAACAGCGGCAGCCTGACCTCGGACATCCTGCTGACCGGCGGGGCCGACACGGTGAACAACAGCGGCAGCTTCGTCGTCGGGGTCAACCCGGACTTCGGCGCAGGGACGGACGTGTTCAACAACAGCGGCACGGTGCTGGTCGGCAGCGGCGCGAGCGCCGCGGTCTCCCCCACCTTCACCGGGCTGGAGACGTTCAACAACACCGGCGGCCTGATCGACATGCGCAACGGCCGGACCGGCGACACGCTGACGCTTCCAGGCGCCTTCGCCGGATCGGGCGACAGCCGCCTGGGTCTCGACGCCCAGTTCGGATCGACCAGCACCAACGATCGCCTCATCCTGGGCGGCGCGGCGTCGGGGAACACCGACATCCTGCTGACCCAGCTGTCGGGCAGCCAAGCGCAGTTCGATCCGGGCAATGTCATCCTGGTCCAGGCGGGCGCGGCGTCCAACGCGGATGCGTTCGATCTGCAGAACGGCTTCCTCGATCAGGGCTTCGTCCGGTACGAGGTGATCTACAATCCGGACGATTTCAGCTTCCGCCTGGCCGGCGGGCCCAGCGACGCGGCGTTCCGCACGCTCAACTATGTCGAGGGCGCGCGCAACCTGTGGCTCAAATCGGCGGACGTCGTCTCCGGCCAGCTTCGCGCGCGGCGCGATGCGCTCTGGGCCTATGGCGGCGGGGAGACCTCGCCCAGGCTGTGGATGCAGATCCACGGATCGGTCGAGACGCGCCAGGGCGGCCGGGACTTCGACACCTTCGGCCAGAGCCGCATCACCGATACCGGGTTCGAGCAGGATTATTTCGGTGGCCAGCTCGGCTTCGATATCGGCGGCGGATCGGGTGAGCAGGGCGGCTTCGCCTTCGGCGTCACCGGCGGCTATATCAACTCGTCGCTGAACTTCGCGGGCACGGCCGATCGGGTGACCTTCGATGCCGCCAACGCCGGCGTCTACGCCAGCTACAGCTCGGGGAACTTCTTCTTCAACGCCCTGGGCAAGTACGACTATTACTGGGCGGACGTCGACAGCCCGAGCGCGGGCTTCAGCCAGTCGTTCGAAGGAGACGCCTATGGCGGGCGTGCGGAGGCGGGAATCCGCTTTGGCAGCGACAGCTTCTTCGTAGAGCCCGCCGCGAGCATCTCCTATGTGAAGACCGATTTCGACGATTTCGGCGTGTTCGGCACCGACGTGTCCTTCGAGGAGGACGACGGGCTGCGCGGCCGCGCCGGCGCCCGCATCGGCGGTCAGCTCGACATGTTCGGCTCGAAGGCGGCCTTCTATCTCGGCGGCAACTATGTCCACGAGTTCCAGGGCGAGGACGGCGTGACCTTCAGGAGCGGCGGCCAGACGCTGACCTATGTCAACGGGCGTCCCGACGATTACGGCGAGGCGCTGCTGGGCCTGTCGGTCGGCCAGGCCAATGGTGTCTCCGGCTTCATCGAGGGCAGCTATATCCGGTCGTTCAACGACGACGACGCCGGACGCCTGCCGATCGAGGGCGCCGGCGGGCGCGCGGGGCTGCGCATCCGCTTCTGATCCGCGTATCGCGCGTCGCCAGCCTCCCCTGGCGGCATGCGATCCGGGTGCCCCCGCCAGCCGCCGGCTGGCGGGGGTTCTCGCATTTTGGACAATAAAAAACCCGCCGCGGCGAACGCCTTGGCGGGTTTTTGAATGGTGGGCGTGGCAAGGATTGAACTTGCGACCCCTGCGATGTCAACACAGTGCTCTACCACTGAGCTACACGCCCACACGAGGAAGCGGGTCGTTACCCGCAGAGCAGGACGGGCGCAAGCCCCTAGAGCGAAGCGCTCATCCGCCCGAACATGCGATCGACCTCCAGCACCAGATCGCGCAGGTGGAACGGCTTGGACAGCACCTTGGCGGCGGGCATCGCCTTCCCCGCCTTCAGCGTCACCGCCGCGAAGCCGGTGATGAACATCACCTGCATCTCCGGCGCCATCTGGGCGGCGCGCTGGGCGAGCTCGATCCCGTCCATCTCGGGCATGACGATGTCGGTCAGCAGCAGGTCGAATCGCTCGGCCTCGAGCAGCGGAATCGCCTCGGTGCCGCAGCCGACCGAGCTGACCTGATAGCCCGAGCGCTCGAGCGCGCGCGCGAGATATTCGCGCATCGCCGAATCGTCCTCGGCCAGCAGAATCCGGATCATCGCCACCCCTTGCTCAACACCCGCCCACTATGCGCCAACCCCTTAACATTTTCTAGGGCGCGCGCGTTTGCGGCGAACGCCCCGGCCCACTACCATCGCTCCCGATGCCGGCCGATCCGCCCCCTTCCTTCGACATATTCGGCGGACCCGATCCGGCGTCGCCGGTGATTCTCGCCGTGCCCCATGCCGGCCGCGACTATCCGCTGGCGATGCGGGCCAATCTGCGCGTTCCGGTCGATCGGCTGCTGCTGCTGGAGGATCGCCATGCCGATTCGCTGGCGCTCGCCGCGCGGGCATCCGAATGGACCGTCGTCGCGAGGCATGCGCGCGCCTGGATCGATCTCAACCGCGGCGAGAACGAACGCGACCCGCTGCTCGACCGGGGGGCGAAGCCCGGCCTCGCGCCGTCGTCCTCGGCCAAGGTCAGGAGCGGCCTCGGCCTGATCCCGCGCCGCACCGGCCCGACCGGTGACATCTGGGCGCGGCGGCTGGAGGCTGAGGATGTCGAGCAGCGCATCCGCCGCGATCACCGCCCCTTCCACGCCGCCATCGCCGGCGCGCTCGCCGCCGCGCATCGGCGCTTCGGCATCGCCATCCTGCTCGACATCCATTCGATGCCGCCGCTCGGGCGCGGAGCCGCGCAGGTCGTCGTCGGCGATAGATTCGGCCGCTCCGCCGCGGCGCGGCTGTCGGCGCGGGTCGAGGCGAGCGCGCGGGCGGCGGGCCTCACCGTCGCGGCCAACGCCCCTTATCCGGGCGGGCACACGCTCGATCGGCACGGCTGCCAGCAGTGCAATGTCCATGCCCTGCAACTCGAGATCGACCGATCGCTCTACCTCGACGCCGCGCTCGACCGGCCGGGGCCCGGCTTCGACGCCACCGTGCGGCTGCTCCGCGCGATCGTCGCCGACCTGACCGACGAGGCGCTGCCTCAGGCGATCGCCGCCGAATAAAAAACCACCCCGTATGCACGCACACGGGGTGGCCAAGGTTCAGGGAGGAGATACGCCCGAAGGCGCATCATACGACCCCGCGAAAGGGGGGACACGGAGCCGTACGACACCAATATAGGGGGCGTTGGCAGGCGCTACAAGAGGCAGCCAAACGCCTGTTTTCGCGAAGGGAATTCGCCCTGGCGCACTCCAGCAACGAATCGCCGCCGAAGGTCAGGGACTACGACCCCCAATCCCGTCGCCCCGGCCCCTTCGACAGGCTCAATTGATCGCGGGCATCACCGGCTGCGGCATCTTGCCCAGCTGCATCTGCCGCGCGAAGATCTCGCGCATCAGGCCCAGCGAGAACATGTGCGCATAGATCAGCGCGAGCATGCCCGACTGCGACCATTTGCGCAGCTGGTCGCCGCGCGTCTCGCGCAGCTTCTCCTCGGACACCATCTTGAAGCCGCGATAGACGAACGGCTTGTCCGAATCGTTGGGCTGGATCGCGACCTCGCCGTCGATCAGCAGGCCCGATTCGCTCAGCTCCTTCATGAACTGCCCGGTGCGCTGGCCGGCCTGCTCGAACTGCTCGGCGAACTTCAGGATCTCCTGCGTCGCGGCGCTGGGCTGGCCGTCCTCGAACAGCGCCTGCCCCTCCTCGAACTCGCCGATCGCGTCGGCGGTCGGGTCGAAGCACAGCGACAGCTCGTCGCTGTCGGGGCGGAGCTTGGCGAGCAGGAAGGGATAGCGGCGGATATAGGCGGGGACATAGACCGGATCGATCAGCTTGCCCTCGTCGTCGACGAACACGTTGACGCCCTCGTTCAGCCCCATCAGCGCCAGCGGCACCGAATCGGCGCCCGAGGAGAAGACGATCGGGAAATGGCGCTGCGCCATGGCGAACTCGTCCACCGTCAGCGGCACCGCGTGGTTGCTCGTCAGGAACGGCGCCTTGTCGACCATGCGCGCCTTGAACTTGGCGTGGGCCTGGCTCGAAAGCGGCTCGAGATTATTGTAGAAGATCGGAAGCGAATTGGACTGCGGCGCGCTCGCCATCGGGAAACTCTCCTGCCTGGAAATGGTCACGGGCGGCGCGTGACGCCCCGTGATCAAGTGCTGCGGCTTTTATGGGCCGATATCGCCGGGCGCAAGCGGCACGAGCTTGCCCGGATTCATCAGGCCGAGCGGATCGATCGCGCGCTTGATCGCGATCAGCGCCTTGAGCCGCGCCGGCGCCTCGACGCGGGCGAGCTCGGCGAGCTTCATCTGGCCGATGCCGTGCTCGGCGGAGATCGTGCCGCCTGCGGCGATCACCGCGTCATGGACGAAGCGCGTGATCTCCGCCGCCTGGCCCGCATGGAACGCCGCCGCATCGGCGCCGGGCGCGGCGCGGACGTGGAAATGGACGTTGCCGTCGCCGAGATGGCCGAAGGCGGTCGCATGCGTGCCCGGGAAACGCGCCTCCGCCGCGCGCGCCGCGTCGACCATGAAGGCCGGCATCGCCTCGACCGGCACCGCGATATCGTGCTGCACCGCCGGCCCCGCCGCCCGCTCGGCGGCCGAAAGCGAATCGCGCAGGTGCCAGAACGCCTCGGCCTCGGCCTCGCTCTTGGCGATCGCCGCATCGGCGATCAGCCCGGCCGCCAGCGCCTCCGACAACAGCCGTTCGACCATCGCCTGCGGCGGATCGCCGGCATCGGCCGAAACTGCCTCGATCAGCACATGCCAGGGATGCGTCCCGGCAAGCGGCGATCGGGCGCCCGGCACATGCGCCAGCACCAGCGCCAGCGAATCGCCGGGGATGATCTCGAAGCTCTCGATCGCCTCGCCGCCGCCGGCCTCCATCCGGCGCAGCAGGGCGAGCGCGTCGGCCGGGCCGGCGACGCCCGCCCAGGCGACCGTGCGCGCGCCGATCGCCGGAATCAGCCGCAGGCTCAGCGCGGTGATCAGCCCCAGCGTCCCCTCGGCGCCGACCAGCAGGTGGCGCAGGTCATAGCCGCGCGTGTCCTTCCTGAGCGGCGCGATCGTGTCGATCATCGATCCGTCGGGCAGCACCGCCTCCACCCCCAGCACCAGCGAGCGCATCGTGCCGAAGCGCAGCACCTGCGTGCCGCCGGCATTTGTCGAGGCGAGCCCGCCCAGCGTCGCGCTGCCCTTCGCGCCCAGCGTCAGCGGAAAGCGCAGGCCGCGTGCGGCCGCCGCCTCGTGGAAGGTCTGCAGCACCACCCCCGCCTCGGCCACCGCGTGATCGGCGGCGATGTGGCGGACGCTCGTCATCCGCCGCGTGCTGATGATCAGCGCGCTGCCGTCCTCGGGCGGAGTCGCGCCGCCGACCATCGAGGTGTTGCCCCCCTGCGGCACCAGCGCAACGCCCGCGGCATGCGCCGCCGCGACCATCGCCGCGGCTTCTCGCGCGGTCGCGGGCGCCAGGATCGCGTCTGCCGCGCCGTGATAGCGGCCGCGCCAGTCGCTCAGCCACGGCGCGATCAGCGCGCGATCGGTGATGACGGCGCGCGGGCCGAAGCGCGCGGAAAGGTCGGCGATCAGGGCGGCGCGGTCCATGCCCTGGGCGATAGCAGCCCGGCCGCGCCCGCGCCAATTCATCGGCCATTCAATCGGTCTTGCCCAGTATCGCCATCATGACCAAGATGCGGCCCGCATGACCCTGATCGCTTTGACCGTGGCGCTCGCCGGCGCCCCCGTGGCCAGCGCACCCCTGATCGTCGAGTTGTCGGAGCTCGAGGCGACGCAGGAGGGCGGCCGCGTCGTCGGCCAGGTGACCGTGCGCCAGCGCGTCATCGTCCGCGTGCCGGCGATGCCCGTCGCGCGCACCTCGCTCGCGCCGACACCGGCGCTGCCGCCGATCGTGTGGGTGGAGCGCGACGCGCCGCGCTGCGTGCCGGTCAAGATGCTCTCGGCCGCCTCGATCACCCGCGCCGATTCGGTCGATCTGGTGCTGAACGGCGGCAAGCGGCTGCGCGCGCAGCTCGGCGATCAATGCCCCGCGCTCGATTTCTACACCGGCTTCTACTTGAAGTCGCCCAGCGACGGGATGATCTGCGCCGAACGCGACGTGATCCGCAGCCGCGCGGGCGGCGAGTGCCGCATCGAGGGCTTCCGCCGCCTCGTCCCCAGGCGCTAGAACCCGTCTCGCCTTGACTTTTGCGGCATAATCCGCGAGCGCACACGCGCTTGCAGGCGGGGCGCGTGCGCCATCGCCTAACTCTTATTTCCCGGACTTTTTCATGAGCTTTGCCGATCTCGGCCTGTCAGACGAATTGCTGCGCGCGGTGAACGAGTCCGGCTATACCGAGCCGACCCCGATCCAGGCGAGCGCGATCCCCAGCGTGCTGATGATGCGCGATCTGATCGGCATCGCCCAGACCGGCACCGGCAAGACCGCGTCGTTCGTGCTGCCGATGATCGACATCCTCGCGCATGGCCGCAGCCGCGCGCGCATGCCGCGCAGCCTGATCCTGGAGCCGACGCGCGAGCTCGCCGCCCAGGTCGCCGAGAATTTCGAGAAATACGGCAAGTACCACAAGCTTTCGATGGCGCTGCTCATCGGCGGCGTGTCGATGACCGATCAGCAGAAGGCCTTGGAAAAGGGCGTCGACGTGCTGATCGCGACGCCGGGCCGGCTGATGGACCTGTTCGGCCGCGGCAAGATATTGCTCAACGGCTGCTCGCTGCTCGTCATCGACGAGGCGGATCGGATGCTCGACATGGGGTTCATCCCCGATATCGAGGAGATCTGCACCAAGCTGCCCAAGCAGCGCCAGACTCTCCTGTTCAGCGCGACGATGCCGCCGCCGATCAAGAAGCTGGCCGACAAGTTCTTGACCAACCCGAAGAATATCGAGGTCGCACGTCCCGCTTCGGCCAACACCAACATCAAGCAGATGCTGGTCAAGGTCGGCCCGCGCGACAAGCGCGAGGCGCTGCGCATGCTGCTGTCGCGCGACGAGGTGACCAACGCGATCATCTTCTGCAACCGCAAGACGACGGTGCGCGAGCTCGCCAAGCAGCTGAAGCGCGAGGGCTATCGCGCGGGCGAGATCCACGGCGACATGGACCAGCCCGCCCGCCTCGCCGAGCTCGACCTGTTCAAGACGGGCACGGTCAACATCCTCGTCGCCTCGGACGTCGCCGCGCGCGGGCTGGACATCAAGGGCGTCAGCCATGTGTTCAATTTCGACGCGCCCTGGCACCCGGACGATTACGTCCACCGCATCGGCCGCACCGGCCGCGCGGGCGCGACGGGCACCGCCTACACCCTCGCGACCGACGAGGACGCCGAGAACATCGCCAATATCGAGAAGCTGACCGGCCACAGGATCGAGCGCTTCACCTTCGATCCCAAGGCGAAGCCCGCGCCCCGCGCCGCCGACGAGGCGGACGACGACGCCCCCGCCGGACGCAAGCCCCGCGCCCGCCGCGAACGCGCGCCGCGCGAAGACGCCCCCCGCGCAGAGGCGCCCACGCGGACCGATCGCAAGCCCGCCGAACCCCGTCGCCGCGAACCGCCGCGCGACGACGACGGACCGGACGAGGGCTGGAACGGCCCAGTCCCCGGCTTCCTGGGCGTCTCGCTCGGCTGAGGCTGAGTCCCGCACCGGCATCTGCGCGCACGATCCTGGCGACGTCCGCCAGCGGCGACGCTGGAGCTTGTCCTGCTTTCCTGTTCCGTCACCCCTGCGCAGGAGTGTCGGGTTGTGCACGCCCCGCGTGCACAAGGATTGCCTGGGAGGCAATCCGACCCGACACTGGCCTCAGGCGGCATACGCCACGCCGGAAGTGCCACAAACCCGGAGGCCCCTGCCTTCAGCCGAAGGCTGAAATCCATCCCGAGCGCCTGCCTTGCAGGCAGTCGAAGGGCGGGGCGACGGAAAGCCGGAACTCAGCTCAAACAGCAATCATATAGTTGACAAAAGCAACCATTGGAGCATTACTCGCGCGCATGGAAAACGCCGTCGCCGCGCTGCGCCGTTTCAACCGCGCCTATACCAGCTTCGCCGGGCTGCTCGACGCGCGCTACAATGGCAGCGACATGTCCCTCGCGGAGGCGCGCGCGCTGTACGAGATCGCGCACGGCGCGCGGCTCGCCAGCGACATCCAGGCGGTGCTGCGGCTCGATCCGGGCTATCTCAGCCGCATCGTCCGCGGCTTCCAGACGCGCGGATGGATCACGCGCGGGCGCGGCGCCGACGCCCGGCAGCGGCCGATCGAGCTGACGCCCGCGGGTCGCGACGCGTTCTCAGCGCTCGACCGCACGACGCATGATCGCGCCGCCGGCCAGCTCGCCGGGCTGGCCGATGCGGACCGGCAGGCGCTCACCGCCGCGCTCGATTCGATGCGCGCGCTGCTCGGCGGCGGCGGCGTCGCGCCTTACGAGATCCGCACCTTCCGCGCGGGCGACATGGGCATGATCGCCGCCCGGCAGGCGATCCTCTACGAACCCTATGGCTGGGGCCGGCCGATGGAGGCGCTGCTGGGCGAGGTCACCGCCGCCTTCGTCCGCCACTTCAAACCGGGTCGCGATCAATGCTGGATCGCCGAGCGCGCCGGGGTGATGGCCGGATCGGTGATGCTGGTCGATGCCGGCGACGGCGTCGCCAAGCTGCGGCTGCTCTATGTCGAGCCTTGGGCGCGCGGCCTCGGCATCGGCGGGGCGCTGGTCGATCGCTGCGTCGCCTTCGCCCGCGACGCAGGGTACGCGCGGATCGCGCTATGGACCCACACCGTCCTCGCCAGCGCGCGGCGCATCTACGCCGCCGCCGGCTTCCACCTCACCGAAACCGCGATCCACCATGATTTCGGCCGCCCCGAACAGGGCGAGACATGGGAGCTCGATCTGGCGGACATTGCTCGCGAGGCCTGATCGCGCCGGCCGGGCTCGCCCACGCTCGCGCGGCGATCCTCACCCCGCTTAGAGCGCGATGACTTTGCCCCAGACCCGCTCGTGCTGAGTAGAGACCGAGTAGCGCGCAAGCGCGTATCGAGGGCTCGTATCGAAGCACCGTCCATTGCGCGGCCTCCGATACGATGAGCAGGTCGGATCGTCCCCCGGACCATCCTGAACATGCCGGGGACATGTTCACCTGCTCATCTCGATACGCTGCTGCGCAGCTATTCGACGACTACTCAGGAAAAACGGATCACCTGAAGTCATCGCGCTCTAGGATGGACAGGGGTGATCCCTCCACACCCCCCGCAAATAATGCTGGAAATGTAGGATTTCGCCTGCTTTACGCTGGTCCATGCCGTTTCACGCGCCCTCTTCCTTCTCCGCCAAAACGCGTTTTCGCAAATGCGGGGGAGGGGAAGTCAGCGAGGACGTGTCCTCACTTTCCTCACCTTTGGAAGATCGGGTACGGCCAACCGGCGGCGAATCAGGCGTCCGCTTCGGCCGGTGCGCCCGCGCCCTGCATCTCCGCCATCGCCGCGTCGTCCAGTTCGCTCGCGCGCTTCGCCGCGGGGCGGTCGGTGACTCGCTCGACGAACGCCATGAAGGCGTCGCGCCTGGGGATGGTGCCGAACTGCGTGCCCCAGCTCAGATGCGCGCCGACATAGAGGTCGCAAGCGGTGAAGCGATCGCCCGCCAGCCAGCCTTCGCCCGCGTCCTTCACCGCCTGTTCGAGCGTGTCGATCGTGCGGTCGAAATTGCCGAAGCCGAGCATCCCCTGCTTCTGCGGATCGCTCGCCTCCCAGCCCATCGCCTTGCTGGTCACCGCCTGCTCCAGCGGCCCGGCGGCGAAGAACAGCCAGCGGTAATAGGCGTGGCGGTCGGCCGGATCGGGCGCGAGCCCGGCTTCGGGAAAGACATCGGCCAGATAGGCGCAGATCGCCGGACATTCGGTGATCACCCGGCCGCCATGCACCAGCGTCGGCACCTTGCCCATCGGGTTGACCGCCAGGAACGCGTCAGACTTGTTCGCCCAGTCGACCAGCTCGGTCTCATAGGGCTGCTCGACCTCCTCGAGCATCCAGCGGGCGATGCGCCCGCGCGACATCGGGTTGGTATAGAGCGTCAATGCCTCGGCCATCGTCATCCTCCTGTCGATTCGGTGCGGAACATACCGCGAACGATACCGGCCGTCACGCCAGATGTCGCTCGAAGAAGGCGAGCGTCCGGCCCCACGCAAGTTCGGCCGCGGCCATGTCGTACCGCTCGGCCGAGGTGTCGTTGTTGAAGGCGTGCTCGACGCCCGCATATTCGTGCAGCGTCACGTCCTTGCCCGCCGCCTTCGCCGCCGCCGCATAGGGCTGGGCGGTGGTGTTCACCCGCGCGTCGTTGCCGGCGAGGTGGATCATCAGCGGCGCCTGCAGCCGCGCCGCCGCCTCGGGCGCGGGGGCCGGGCCGTAATAGCTCACCGCCGCGTCCACCCCGGCGCCCGCCGCCAGCGCGACCTGGTGGACCATCGCCCCGCCCCAGCAGAAGCCGACCATTCCCGCCTTGCCGTTGCCGTTGGCGAGCCCCTTGAGCCGCCCCAGCGTGGCGAACCCGGCGCCGATCACCTTGTCGTAATCGACCTTGCCGATCATCTCGCGCGCCTGGTCCTCGTCGGCCGGGGTGCCGCCGTAGTCGGACAGGAAATCGGGCGCGACGGCGAAATAGCCGGCCAGCGCGACGCGGCGCGCGACGTCCTCGGTATGCGCGTTGAGCCCGCGATTCTCGTGGATCACCATCACCGCGCCGACCTTGCGGCCGGGCTTGCGGGGCGCGGCGAAATAGCCGGTCATCATCCGCCCGCCGCCCACGGCATAGCCGCCCTTGCGCGTCACCAGCCGCGGATCGGCGGGATCGACCGCCGCTGCGGCCGCGGGCGATGCGGCGATCGCTTCGACCAGCGCCGCCGCCGCCGCTGCGGACCCCGCGAGCAAAGTCATCTCGCGCATGAAGGCGCGGCGGTCGTGATGCTCATGGGTGAACCGGTCGTAGAGCGCGATGGCGCGCGCGCGGATGCTGTCGTCGGTCATCGGGCGACTCCGGAAATGCGGATGCGGGAACCTAACGCTCCCCAAGCGTCCGCGCCACCGTCAGCGCAGCGCCACGCCCTTGGCGGTCCAGGTCACCAGAAGGTTCAATGCGAACAATCCCATATCGACCGCCGCCTCGACCTTGCGCGGCGCGGGATCGCCGATGTCATGGGTGATGACGCGCACGTCGGCCGACGGATGGCGCACGAGCATGACGGCCAGCATCAGCACGCCCAACGCAAAGATGATCCGCCGCCGCATTGCCCGCTCCCTGCCAGATGCAACGTCACCAACCGGTCGGGATGCTGGCCCGCCGCCGATGAGCGCGCGATGAACGGCTCAGTCGACGATCCAGCTGTGGTTCTCGACGATCGTCGCCGGCACGGGCCGGCCGCGGTCGTCGAGCGAGGGCCGGAAACGGAAACGCCGCTCGATCAGGCGGCAGGTGGTCTCGTCCAGCACCGCGCTGCCGCTCGATTCGGTGACCTCGCAGTCGCGCGCCCTGCCGTCGATCCCGACGGTGTAGCGGACGGAGACCGTCCCCTGGATGCCCGCCTCGCCCAGCCCGCGCGGATAATCCGAATCGCTCATGCTGCCGCGCACCCAGCGCGGCGCGGTATATTCGCCCCCGCCGCCTCCGCCGTCGCCGTAACGGCCGCTGCCGGTGCCGTCGCCGATGCCGCCGCTTCCCGTCCCGGGTCCGCGGATATCGGCCGCGCCGGTGGTCGCGTCGCTGCCCGTGCTCGCCTTGGCTGCGGCGATCACCGGCGGCGGCTTGACCAGCGGGATGACCGGCGGCGGGGCGACGATCTGGGTCGCCTTGGACGTCAGGTTGGGCGGCGACGCGGCGCCCTCGGGCTTCTCGCTCCTGACCGCATGCGGCACGACAGGATCGGGCGGCGGAGGCGGCGGCGGATCGGGCGCGACGGTGAACAGCTTCAGCCCGTCGGCGACCGCCGTCCGCATGTTCACCGCCAGCCCGGTGATCAGCGCATAGCCGAGCAGCCCCGGCAGCGCGACCGCGCCCAGCGCCGCCTTGATCCGATCACTGCTGTTCGACAGGGCAACCGCCATCGTTCGCATCCCGAAATCAGGCCCGTTCTCCCCGCATCAACGCACGAAGCGCCTGAATGTGGGCTGATCCCGGATTTCAGCGAATGCTCACGGCTTGCTCATGCCGCTCACCGGCGCTTCGGGCAGAAGGCGCGCTCCACGAACGAAAGGGCATGGTAATGACTACCGAAATCAAGGGACGGCGCGGGATTCCCTGGCGGATCATCGGCTGGGGCGGCGTCGCCTTCATCCTCCTGCTTCCATTGATCGCCAACGCGCCGTGGACGGTTTCCGATTACCTCTTCATGGGCCTCATGCTCGGCTGCGCCGGCCTCGTCCTCGAACTGGCGGTGAGGGCGTCGGGCAATATCGCCTATCGGGCCGGCGTCGGCGTCGCGGTCGCCGCTTCCTTCCTTCTCGTCTGGGTCAACGGCGCGGTCGGCTTCCTCGGCAATGAGGACAATCCCGCCAATCTGATATTCTTCGGCGTGATCGCCGTCGCGGTCGTCGGCTCGGCCTTCGCCGGCTTCAGGTCCGCCGGCATGGCCTTCACCATGTTCACGGCCGCGGCCTGCCAGATCCTCATCGGCCTCGTCGCGCTGCCCGCGGGATGGGCCTCGCCGGGAGGAAACGGGCTCTACGAAGTCGTCATGGGAACGACCGTCTTCGCCAGCCTGTGGCTCATCTCCGCCGCCCTATTCCGCAAGGCGGCGGGCCAGCAGGTTGCAGCCGTCCGACCGTCATGAAGGCCGCAAAAAAGGCCCCGGATCGCTCCGGGGCCTCTCGCGTCGAGCTGACCGGTTACTTCGCGTCGGCGGGCTCGGCCTTCTTGCCGCCGCCCTTCTTCGCGCGCTTGGGCGCGGCCGGGATGATCTCGAAGCCGAGCGCGCCGTCCTTCATATGGACCCGCACCTCGCCGCCATGGACGAGCTTGCCGAACAGCAGCTCCTCGGCCAGCGGCTGCTTGATCTTCTCCTGGATCAGCCGGCCCATCGGGCGCGCGCCGTAGAGCTTGTCATAGCCCTTCTCGGTCAGCCACGCCTTGGACGCGTCGTCGAGCGCGATGTGGACGTTGCGGTCGGCCAGCTGCAGCTCGAGCTGGAGGATGAACTTGTCCACCACCCGCGCCACCACCTCGGGCGGCAGATAGGCGAAGGGCACGATCGCATCCAGGCGGTTGCGGAACTCGGGCGTGAACATCTTCTTCACCGCCTCCTCGTCCTCGCCCTCGCGGCTGGAGACGCCGAAGCCCAGCGCCTCGCGCGCCATGTCGGACGCGCCGGCATTGGTCGTCATGATCAGGATGGTGTTCCTGAAATCGACGGTCTTGCCGTGGTGGTCGGTCAGCTTGCCGTTGTCCATCACCTGAAGAAGGATGTTGAACAGGTCGGGATGCGCCTTCTCGATCTCGTCCAGGAGCAGCACCGAATGCGGCTGCTGGTCGACCGCGTCGGTCAAGAGCCCGCCCTGATCGTAACCGACATAGCCCGGAGGCGCGCCGATCAGCCGGCTGACCGAATGCCGTTCCATATATTCGGACATGTCGAAGCGCTGCAGCGGGATGCCCATGATGCTGGCGAGCTGTCGCGCGACCTCGGTCTTGCCGACGCCGGTCGGTCCGGTGAACAGATAGTTGCCGATCGGCTTGTCCGGATCGCGCAGGCCCGCGCGGCTGAGCTTGATCGCGGAGGACAGCTTCTCGATCGCCGCGTTCTGGCCGAACACCACGCGCTTCAGATCGGTGTCGAGGCTCGCCAGCGCCGCGGTGTCGTCCTTCGACACCGATTTCGGCGGAATCCGCGCCATCGTCGCAATCACCGCCTCGATCTCCTTGGCCGTGATCGTCTTGCGGCGCTTGCTCTCGGGCACCAGCATCTGCATCGCGCCGACTTCGTCGATCACGTCGATCGCCTTGTCGGGCAGCTTCCTGTCGTTGATGTAGCGCGCCGACAGCTCGACCGCGGTCTTGATCGCGTCGGGCGTGTACCGGACCTTGTGATGCTCTTCGAAGGCGCTGCGCAGCCCGGCGAGGATCTTGACCGTGTCCTCGACCGACGGCTCATTGACGTCGATCTTCTGGAACCGGCGCAGCAGCGCCCGGTCCTTCTCGAAATGGTTGCGGAATTCCTTGTAGGTCGTCGAACCGATGCAGCGGATCGACCCGCTCGACAGCGCCGGCTTGAGCAGGTTGGACGCATCCATCGCCCCGCCGCTGGTCGCGCCCGCGCCGATCACCGTGTGGATCTCGTCGATGAACAGCACCGCGTCGGGCAGCTTTTCGAGTTCGGTCACGACCTGCTTCAGCCGCTCCTCGAAATCGCCGCGATAGCGCGTGCCGGCAAGCAGCGCGCCCATGTCGAGCGAATAGATCACCGCGGGCTTCAGCACGTCGGGCACGTCGCCCTCGACGATCTTGCGCGCGAGGCCTTCCGCGATCGCGGTCTTTCCCACGCCGGGATCGCCGACATAGAGCGGGTTGTTCTTCGACCGCCGGCAGAGGATCTGGATCGTCCGGTCGACCTCCGCCATCCGGCCGATCAGCGGATCGACCTTGCCCTTCTTGGCCTTCTCGTTGAGGTCGACGGTGAACTGCTTGAGCGCGCTCTCGTTCTTGCTCTTGGTCTCGGCGCTCTTCTCCTGCTTGGCGTCGTCAGCGCCCTTCACCTCGCGCGATTCGACTGGCGCGCCGCCCTTGCCGACGCCGTGGCTGATGAAGCTCACCGCATCCAGCCGGCTCATATCCTGCTGCTGCAGGAAATAGACGGCGTAGCTCTCGCGCTCGCTGAACAAGGCGACCAGCACGTTGGCGCCGGTCACCTCGTCGCGGCCCGACGACTGGACGTGCAGGATCGCGCGCTGGACCACGCGCTGGAAGCCGCTGGTCGGCGAAGGATCGCTCTGCCCCTCCACCTTCAGCGCATCGAGCTCGTCGTCGAGATAGGTCGTCACCGCCTGGCGCAGCGCCGGCAGCTCGACGCCGCAGGCGGTCATCACCTGGCTGGCGTGCTCGTCGTCGATCAGCGCGAGCAGCAGGTGCTCCAGCGTCGCATATTCGTGGCGGCGGCTGGACGCGGCCTCGAGCGCCTTGTGCAGCGTCGTCTCGAGCGCGGAAGCGAAGGAAGGCATTATCTGGTCACTCCTGGGCACGCCGTGGATGCGTCTGCCCGTTTCTCCCTATGTCGGGATTGGCGGGCCCCGCATCAAGAACGGCCGCACCGCACCGGAAGCCTGTCGCGTCACGCCGCTCCGGTGCGTCCGCTCTCATCGCTTGAATAGCGCGTCGGCGCTTGCCCGATGGTTAACGGCGCGTTCGGCATGCCGCTTGACGCGCGCGACCTCCGCCTCCAGCGCGGCGATGCGCGCGTCGAGCTCCTCGACCGACAGCGGGTCGAGGTCCTGCTTTTTGAGCAGCGCCAGCGGATCGTCCGGCTTGCGTGGCGAAAACTCGTCCAGGTCCATATGCGCAGCGTTGACCGTGACGGCGCGCATGTCAATAAAGCCCCGTTGCCGCGCGGTGAGGGGGGCCGGCCAATCATGACTTTACCGAATGTTATGCGCGCGATCGATCCGTCGGCGTCGGGCGGGCCGGAGGTGCTGGCGGCGGTCGAGCGCCCGGTGCCCGCGCCCGGCCCCGGCGAGGTGCTGATCAGGGTCGCCGCCGCCGGGGTCAATCGCCCCGACGTCCTCCAGCGCAAGGGTCTCTATCCGATGCCCCCCGGCGCGCCGAGCATCCTCGGCCTCGAATGCGCGGGCGAGATCGTCGCGCTCGGCGAGGGCGTCGACGATGCGCTCGCCGGCCAGCAGGTCTGCGCGCTCGTCGCCGGCGGCGGCTATGCCGAATATTGCGTCGCACCCGCCGGCCAGTGCCTGCCGGTCGTCGCCGGGCTGAGCCTCGCAGAGGCGGCGGCGCTGCCGGAGACGCTGTTCACCGTCTGGACCAACCTGTTCGAACGCGGCTTCGCGGCCGAAGGCGACACCGTCCTCGTCCATGGCGGGACCAGCGGCATCGGCACCATGGCGATCGCCTTGTGCAACCTGTTCGGCGTCGGGATCGTCGTCACGGCCGGATCGGGCGAGAAATGCGCCGCCGCCCGCGGCCTCGGCGCGGACCACGCGATCAACTACAACACGGAAGACTTCGTCGAGGCGGTGCGCGAGATCACCGGCGGCAAGGGCTGCCAGGTGGTGCTCGACATGGTCGGCGGCGACTATCTTCCGCGCAACCTCAAATGCCTGGCGGAGGACGGCCGCCACGTCTCGATCGCGGTGCAGCGCGGCGCTGAGGCGACGATCCCCCTGTTCGACGTCATGCGCCGCCGTCTGACGCTCACCGGTTCGACGCTCCGCCCCCGCTCCACCGAGTTCAAGACGATGGTCGCGGACGAACTCGCCCGCACCGTCTGGCCCTTCGTCCGCGAAGGCCGGCTGAAACCGGTGATGGACCGGAGCTTCCCGCTCGCCGAAGCGGCCGAGGCGCACCGACGGATGGAGGCGGGCGACCATATCGGAAAGATCGTGCTGACGATGGACTGACACGGGGGAGACGGGGGATGATGGGAAGATTGCTGGCGGTCGCCGCGCTCGCGATGGCCGCACCCGGCGCGCAGGCAAGCGGCTCGGCCGCGGTGACGGCGTTCAAGACCGGCGTCGATGCCGGCACCGCCGCCCCCGCCTACGCCCATTATCTGCCGATCGCCGTGCTGCAAAAGGCCGCGCTGGTCGAGGATCTGCCCGACGACGCCCGCTTCGAGGCCTATGGCGCGGACGGCGAGCCCGCGCCGCTCGACGTCGGCTACGCCTATCGCGAGTTCCGCCTGCTATGGATGCCCTTCGCCGCCTGGGACGCCGGCGGCTTCGTCTTCTTCTCGCGCACCGGCACCGGCCAATATTCGATCGCGCCCGCGACCGAGATCGAGTTCATCCGCGTCGCCCGCATCATCGGTCACGACCCGCGCGAAGGCTACAGCTTCAATCCGCTGTTCCACATGTGGGGCTGGCTGTCGCTGATCCCGCTCGCCTTCGCCTGGCGCCGCTACCGCCGCTGGGACGACTCCCGCCGCGAGGCGATGGGAACGATGTAAGACATTGAAACCGGCGGATACCGATTCGGCATGACAATCCCATTGGCACCCCCCTATCCTCGGGGTGATTCGGGGGAGGAATCGTGCTGGAGTTTCTGGGGGCGCCGCAAAATTTCGTATTCGTCAGCGCGATCGTGCTGATGCTGCTGATCGGCACGGTGGAATTGCTGGGACTCGGCGGCGCCTTCGATCTCGACGCCGAAGTAGGCGGAGGGGACCTGCTGTCCTGGCTGGGCGTCGGCCGCCTGCCGCTGCTGATGCTGATTATCGTTTTCCTTGCGATCTTCGGCAGTCTCGGCCTGATCGTCCAGCAAGTGAGCCTGGACGCCACCGGCGCGCTGATCTCGCCCTGGATCGCCGGCCCCGCCGCCTGCGCCGCCTGCCTGCCGCTCACCGGTCTCGCCGCGCGCGGCCTGGCGCGCATCCTTCCGCGGGATCACAGCACCGCCGTCATGCTCGACGATCTGGTCGGGCGCATGGGCGCGATCGTCACCGGCCGCGCGACG
This sequence comes from Sphingomonas gilva, assembly GCF_003515075.1. Taxonomy (GTDB): domain Bacteria; phylum Pseudomonadota; class Alphaproteobacteria; order Sphingomonadales; family Sphingomonadaceae; genus Sphingomonas; species Sphingomonas gilva. The sequence goes on along the minus strand of NZ_QWLV01000001.1, from coordinate 350,644 downwards.
CAGGGCTCGCCCGCCCGCGCGCGCGTCGAGGATCACCACGGCCAGCCGCACTTCGTCATGGTTGAGCCCGACAATCCCGGCCAAAGCTTCGAGGAGGGTCAGCATGTTCTGCTCGTCCGCCGCGAAAATGGCCTTTTCCGCGCGATCGCCCGCGGCGATCACCACCTTCCCCGGCTTGGAGTCTAGCCCGTGACCGACATCATCCCGTACATCATCCTGCCGGGCGGCGGCCTGCTTGGGCTGCTGATCCTCGGCCTGGTCATCGCCAAGCTGTACAAGCGCGCATCGAAGGAGATCGGCTTCGTCCGTACCGGCTTCGGCGGGGAGAAGGTGGTGATCAACGGCGGCGCGCTGGTGCTGCCGGTGTTTCACGAAACCATGCCGGTCAACATGAATACGGTCCGCCTCGCGGTCGAGCGCAAGAATGCCGACGCGCTGATCACGCTCGACCGCCTGCGCATCGACGTGAAGGCCGAATTCTACGTGCGGGTGAAACCCGACGCCCAGTCCATCGCCACGGCCGCGCAGACGCTCGGGCACCGCACGATGAACCCCGAAGCGCTGAAGGAGCTGGTCGAGGGCAAGTTCGTCGACGCGCTGCGCTCGGTCGCCGCCGGCATGACGATGAATCAGCTGCACGAACAGCGCGCCGATTTCGTCCAGAAGGTGCAGCAGGTCTCGTCGGCCGATCTGGCGATGAACGGGCTCGAGCTCGAATCGGTGTCGCTCACCGGGCTGGACCAGACGTCGATCGAGCATTTCAACGCAAACAATGCGTTCGATGCCGAAGGGCTGACCAAGCTGACCGAGCAGATCCAGCTGAGGAAGAAGGCGCGCAACGATATCGAGCAGGAAACGCGCGTTCAGATCGAGACCAAGAATCTGGAGGCGCAGCGCCAGTCGTTTCTGATCGGGCGGGATCAGGAATTCGCCCGGCTGGAGCAGGAGCGCGAGCTGGAGGTCCGCCGCGCCGAACAGGCGGCCGAGATCGCGCGTCAGCAGGCAGAACGCCAGCGCGAGGCCGATCAGGCGCAGATCGCCGCCAAGCAGGTGACCGATTCCGCGCAGATCGAGGCCGATCGGGCCGTCCAGCAAGCCAAGATCGCACAGCAGCAGGCGATCGAGATCGCGCGTCAGGAGCAGCAGATCGCCGTTCAGAACAAGAGCCGCGAAGAAAGCCAGGCTCGTGCCGAGGCCGACAAGGCGCGCGCCGCCGCCGTCGCCGCGGAGGAGCAGGTGACCACAGCGCGCGAGAGCGAGATCGCCGAGCGCACCAAGAAGATCGAGCTGATCGAAGCCGCCAAGGAAGCCGAGCGTCAGGCGATCGGCGTGCGCGTCGAGGCCGAGGCCGAGAAGCAGGCCGCCGCCGATCGCGCCGAGGCCACGCTGGAGGTCGCGCGTGGCGATGCCGAGGCGGCCAAGCTGCGCGCCGAGGCGGACCGCGTCCGCTACGAGGTGGAGGCGGCCGGCCAACGCGCGGTCAACGAGGCGGCCAACCTGCTCTCGTCCGACCAGATCTCGCTCCAGACCAAGCTCGCATTGCTCAAGGTCATGCCCGAGCTCGTCCGCGAAGCGGCCAAGCCGCTCGAGGCGATCGACAGCATCCGGATCGTCCAGGTCGACGGCATCACCGGCAATGGCGGTACGGGCGCAGGCCATGCCGCCAATGACGGTGACGGCAATCTCGCCAGCTCGGCAGTCTCCGCCGCGCTGCGCTACCGCGCGCAAGCGCCGGTGATCGACGGGCTGATGAGGGAGCTGGGCTTTGACGGCCAGACCCTCGACGCGCTGGTCAAGGGCGCGGCAGCGCCCTTGCCCGAGACCCCGCCGATCGTCGCCACCCCCATCGCATCGGACGACGGCAAGGATGATGTGGCGCAATAATCACACCGGGCATTCGTCTTATCACTGTAACCCCTTGCGATTCGTATCGTAACATAATCCAGCCATGGCTTCTCCGGGACAGCAACGCCCGGAGAAGACATGGACGCCGTCGCCACCCTGCCGTTCGACGCCGATATCGCGGACTTCGCCGATTTCGCCCGGTCGCGCCCGTCCATTCCCGAAAGGGCCGTCACGAAGCGGCGGCGCTATCGCACCATCTGGATCAGCGACATCCATCTCGGCACGCGCGGGTGCAATGCGCACATGCTCATCGACTTTCTCGACCATGTCGACAGCGACACCCTGTATCTGGTCGGCGACATCATCGACGGCTGGCGGCTGAAGAAGAAGTTCTACTGGCCGCCCGCGCATAACGACGTCGTCTGGCGCATCCTGAAGCGCGCCAAGCGCGGCACCCGCATCGTCTACATCCCCGGCAATCATGACGAGATGTTCCGCCAGTTCAGCGGCCTCCATTTCGGCGGAGTGGAGATCAGGCGCAAGGCGATCCACACCACCGCCGATGGCCGCCGCCTGCTGGTGCTCCACGGCGATGAGTTCGACGCGGTGATGCTCGCGCACCGCTGGCTCGCCCATGTCGGCGATTTCCTCTACGAGATGCTGATGCGGTCAAACCACCTGGTCAACGTGGTCCGCCGCCGCCTCAACCTGCCCTATTGGTCGCTGTCGAAGCACGCCAAGCACAAGGTCAAGAACGCGGTCGAGTTCATCGGCCGCTTCGAGGAGGTCGTCGCCAAGGCCGCGGGCGCGCGCGGCGTCGACGGCGTGGTCTGCGGCCATATCCATACCGCCGAGTTCCGCGATATCGACGGCGTCGAATATTATAACGACGGCGATTGGGTGGAGGGCTGCACCGCGCTGGTCGAGCATTTCGACGGGCGGATGGAGGTGCTGCACTGGGCCGACGAGATCGCCGCACGGCCCGGCGCGGATGTGACGGCGATTGCCGCTTGAACCTTATCGGTTCCTTATGCGCAAAAAATCCTTTCCTAATAGGATTTCATCCCTCACAGACTCATCGATGTCCGATTCGTTCGCCTTCCCCCGGCCGGTCAGCCGTTACGACGCAGACGAGCTGCCCTGGGATTTCGTCCCGGTCACGATGTCGCGTTCGCGGCGCGACGGCTGGACGCCGGAACGCCAGCGCGCCTTCATCGCCGCGCTTTCCCGCACCGGCATCGTCGCCCGCGCCGCGCGCGCGGTCGGGATGAGCGCCAAGTCCGCCTACGCGCTCTACAACCGCGCTCCGCCCGGCGGCCCCTTCGCGCGCGCCTGGAACGACGCGATCTGGGAAGGGCGAGAGCGCGCGCTGAGCCGCGCCGTCCAGTCGATGCACGGCACCATCCATGTCCGCCGCGTCCTGCCGGGCGGGCAATGGGTCGAACAACGCTTCGCCACCCGCGCGGGGGAGCCCGCGCCCTGGTCGCGCAAGCCGGAGATAAGGTAAAACGCATGCGCGCAAACCGTTACCTTAGGCGGAATTCCGCGGCGCTCCCGGAGGACATGTCATGCGCATAGCCATCGCCACCGACGCCTGGGCGCCGCAGGTCAACGGCGTCGTCCGCACGCTCGGCGAAACCCGCGCCCGGCTGGAGGCGATGGGCCACACCGTGCTCGTCATCTCGCCCGATCGCTTCGCTTCGCTTCCCTGCCCGACCTATCCCGAGATCCGTCTCGCCTTCGCCCGGCCGCGCTCGGTGGGCGACATGCTCGCGGGCTTCGACGCCGACGCCATCCATCTCGCGACCGAAGGGCCGATCTGCCTCGCCGCGCGCCGCTGGTGCCTGCGGCGCGGCGCGCCCTTCACCACCGCCTATCACACCCAATTCCCCGATTACGTCTCGGCGCGCACCGGCCTGCCGGCCGAATGGGTGTGGCGCTATATCCGTTGGTTCCACGCGCCCGCGCAGGGCGTGCTCGCCTCGACCCCCAGCATCCGCGCGACGCTCGCCGCGCATGGGGTGAAGCGCCTGCGCCATTGGGGCCGCGGGGTCGATCTCGCCGCGTTCAACCCCGGGGTCGCGCCGCATCCGGCGATGGCCGCGCTCGACGGTCCGGTGCAGCTCTATGTCGGCCGCGTCGCGGTGGAGAAGAATATCGAGGCGTTCCTGTCGGGCCGCCATCCGGGCGCGAAGGTCGTCGTCGGCGACGGGCCGGCGCGCGCCGACCTCGCCCGGCGCTTTCCGCAGGCGCTGTTCCTCGGCCCGCTGTTCGGCGAAGCCCTCGCCCGCGCCTATGCGGCCGCGGGCGTGTTCGTCTTTCCCAGCCGCACCGACACCTTCGGCCTCGTCATGATCGAGGCGATGGCCTGCGGCACGCCGGTCGCCGGCTATCCGGTGACCGGTCCGGTCGACATCGTCACGCCGGAAACCGGCGCGGTCGACGACGATCTGGACGCCGCCATCGCGCGCGCCCTCGCCTGCGATCGCGCCGCCTGCGCCGCCCATGCCCGCCGCTTCACCTGGGATGCCTCGGTCGCCGAGTTCCTCGCCGCGCTCGCGCCCGTCCCGCATCATGTGCTGGAAGCGTGAGCGGCGGACCAGGTCAGGCCGGCGGCATCAGCAATTGCCGATATCGACCCACTTCCCGCTCCAGCATTTATGGCGCCGCCCGGCGTCGCACACCGTCGCTCCGTCGGAATATTTCTTGTCGTTCCAGTAGCAGACGCCGTTATCGGCGGGCGCCGCCATCTTTTCTTCGACGCTTGCGGCCTTGGGCGAGTTCTTCAGCGCCGGATTCTGGGGATCGACATGGTCGTCTTCTTGCATCGTCTGCCCTCCTGTCACCGGTGACGCTATCCTTATCCGGCCGCGGATCAAGCAGGACGGTGCGGCTTCCTCCCGCGCGCTCGCGGAAATCCTTGCCTAGCGGGCCCGTGCGGACTAGATCGGAGGGTGACACGGCCGCTCCGCAAGGGGCGGCCCTTATCGTTTCTGGAGAAGTTCAGTGGCCCAGCCGCTCATGCCCCACGCGACCGCATCCTGGCTGGTCGACAACACCGCGCTCAGCTTCGAGCAGATCGCCGAGTTCTGCGGCCTCCACATTCTGGAGGTGCAGGCGATCGCCGACGATACCGCCGCGACCAAGCTCACCGGCCGCGATCCGATCCGCGCGCACGAGCTGACCCAGGCGGAGATCGACAAGGCGCAGGCCGATCCCGATTACCGCATGGTGATGCTGAAGGGCCCCGAGCAGGTCCGCCGGACCAAGGGCCCGCGCTACACGCCGGTGTCGAAGCGGCAGGACAAGCCCGACGGCATCGCCTGGATCATCCGCAACCATCCCGAGATCTCGGACGGCGCCATCGGCAAGCTGATCGGCACCACCCGCACCACCATCCAGGCGATCCGCGAGCGGTCCCACTGGAACATTGCGAACATCGTGCCCAAGGACCCGGTCACGCTCGGCCTGACGACGCAGCGCGAGCTCGATGCGGCGGTGGCCAAGGCGGCCAAGGCGGCCGGCCTCGAAGCGCCGACCGACACGCGGCTGGAGGGCGACCGCGAGGCGCTGCTCGAAGAGCTGCGGCGCGAGCGCGAGACCGCCGCGCGCGAGGCCGAGGAAGCCGGCGAAGAGGGCGAGGAAGCCGCCGCCCCGGTCGAGCACACCGCGGAGACGCTGTTCAAGCGGTGAGCGCCCGGCGCACCGCCGAAGAGCGCGATCCCGACGCCGCGCTGACCCCCGATCCGGGGACGGCGCTCGATTACCCCTTCGGCGAGAGAGCGCCTGGGCCGGGCGAGATCATTCCGCTCGCCGACGGCATAGGCTGGGCGCGGCTCGCCATGCCGGGCAGCCTGGCGCACATCAATATCTGGGTGCTCGACGAGGACGACGGCAGCGTCACCATCGTCGACACCGGGATGCGCCACCGCATCTGCAAGGAAGGCTGGGCGGCGCTGTTCGCCGGGCCGCTCGCCGGCAGGCGCGTCTCGCGCGTCATCGCCACCCATCTCCACCCCGATCATGTCGGGCTCGCCGGCTGGCTCTGCCACAAGCACCAGGCGACGCTGTGGATGACCCGCGGCGAGTGGCTGACCATCCGCATGCTCGCGGCCGACGCGCGCGACGAGGTGCCGGCCGAGATGCAGGCCTTCTGGCGCGCCGCCGGCTGGGATGACGCGCAGATCGCCGCCGCCTCGGCGCGCGGCTGGGGCCGGATCGCCCAGATGATCGCGCCGCTGCCGCTCGGCTATCGCCGCATCCGGGACGGCGAGGCGATCCGCATCGGCGCGCGCGACTGGCGCGTCGTTGTCGGGTCGGGCCATAGCCCCGAACACGCCTGTCTGCTGAACGAGGCGGATGACATCCTGATCGCCGGCGACCAGCTGCTGCCGAAGATCAGCAGCAACGTCTCGCTGGGCGTGACCGAGCCCGAGGCCGATCCCCTGGGCGAATGGCTCGCCTCGCTCGACCGGCTCGACACGCTCGACCCCGGCCTGCTGGTCTGCCCCTCGCACGGCGAGGTGTTCCGGGGGCTCGTCCCGCGCGTCGCGGCCTTGCGTCAGGATCATCTCGATCGGCTCGGTGTGCTGGAGGCGCATCTGGCGCATACGCCCTCGCGCGCGGTGGACGTCTTCCCGCTGCTGTTCCGCCGCGCCATCGACGATTCGATGCGCGGCCTCGCCACCGGCGAGGCGCTCGCCCACCTCCGCCACCTCGAAGTCACCGGCCGCGCGCGGCGGGAAACTCGGGACGGCATCTGGTGGTACAGCGCCGGTTGACGTTCGCGGAAAGCAACTTACACTGATGTCAATCATGCCGGCCGCGCGTCTCCCCAGGCAGGCCAGAGCATGGCGTGTCGCACGCCCGTCCAGCGGGCGCTGAGGAGAATGACATGACCGAAGCCACGCCCTGGGCCGACAGCTACCGCCATCCCGGCGGATGGGACCGGACCTTCCCGCCCGCCTCGATGGTCGATCTGTTCGAGGAGGCCGCGCGGCGCATGGGCTCCGCGCCGCTGATCGACTTTCTCGGCCGCCGCTATTCCTATGCGGAGGTGCTGGACGGCGCCAACCGCGTCGCCTGCGGGCTGAAGGCGATGGGGGTGGCGAAGGGTGACCGCGTCGGCCTGCACCTGCCCAACACCCCGCACTATCTCGCCGCCTATTACGGCGCGCTCAAGCTGGGCGCGACCGTGGTCAACTTCTCCCCGCTCTACACCGCCGCCGAGCTCTCCCATCAGGTCGAGGATTCGGGCACCAGGGTGATGTTCACCCTCTCCGCCAAGGCGCTGCTGCCGACCGCGCTCGAGGTGCTGGAGAGTTCCAGCCTCGAACGGCTGGTGGTCGGCTCGGTCGCCGGCGCGCTGCCGCCGGCCAAGTCGATCCTCTATCGGCTGTTCAAGCGCTCCGAGGTAGCGGAGCGTCCCGATGATCCGCGCATCACTGCCTTCTCCACGCTGATCGCCAATGACGGCGCGTGCGATCATGTGCCGATCGATCCCGAGGCCGATCTGGCGCTGATTCAGTATACCGGCGGCACCACGGGGCTGCCCAAGGGCGCGATGCTCACCCATCAGAACCTGTCGGCCAACGCCCGCCAGGTCGATGCGCTCGATCCCGACCCTGACGGCGAGGACCGCATCGTCGGCGTGCTGCCGCTGTTCCACGTCTTCGCCAACACCTGCGTGCTCAACCGCACGGTGATCAGCGGCGGCATGATCGTGCTGCTGCCCCGCTTCGACGCTGCCGTGACGCTCGCCGCGATCGAGCGGACGCGGGCGACGGCGCTTCCCGGCGTCCCGACCATGTACCAGGCGCTGATGGACCATCCCAAGCTCGCCGCGACCGATTTCTCCTCGCTCCGCGTCTGCATCTCGGGCGGCGCGCCGCTGCCGCAGGAACTGAAATCCAGGTTCGAGGCGCTGACCCAGTCCATCCTTATCGAGGGTTACGGCCTGTCCGAAAGCTCGGGCGTGGTCTCGACCAATCCCTATGAGGGCGGCAGCAAGCCCGGCACGATCGGTCAGCCGATCCCCGCGACACGGGTCAAGCTGGTCGACAAGGAAGACCCGACCAGGCCGCCCGCGCAGGGCCAGCCCGGCGAGATCGTCGTCAAGGGGCCGCAGATCATGCAGGGCTATTGGAACCGGCCGGATACGGACGGCAAGACCTTCGTCGAAGGCTGGCTGCGCACCGGCGATGTCGGCGAGATCGACGAGGACGGCTTCATCCGCATCGTCGATCGCCTGAAGGATATGATCGCGGTCGGCGGCTTCAAGGTGTTCCCCAGCCAGATCGAGACGATCCTCTACGCGCACCCGGCGGTGAAGGAGGCGCTGGTGATCGGCATCCCCGATTCCTATGCTGGCGAGCGTCCTCGCGCCTATGTCACGCTCAACGAGGACCAGCCGGCCGATGGCAAGGCGCTCGCCGCCTGGCTCAATCCGCAGCTCGGCAAGCACGAGCGCGTCGATTCGGTGGTCGTCCGCCTGACCATGCCCAAGACGATGATCGGCAAGCTGAGCCGCAAGGACCTGATCGCGGAGGTCTTGAACAGCAATGCATAATAAAGGGGCCGGGCGGCAACGCGCCCGGCCCCTCGATTGGACCGGTGATCAGGCGGTCCGGGTGGCTCTAGCTCCGGTAAGTGCCGGAGAAGCTGCGATTGAGCATATGCGGACCGCGCTCTCGGTCGTCGTCGCTGAACAGCGCGGTGCGGCGCTCTTCGTCGCGCCATTCGCGCTGCGCCTCGTCCGCCGACTTGGTGATGATCACCTTGTCGTCGACCGAGCGCAGCCAGCGCGACGGGATCGAATGGTGGTGTCCGCCGGCATCCTGATCGTTCTTGGTCAGGATGATCCGGTCCCCGCGCACCTTGTCGACCGTGCCGACATGCTGCCCGTCGGAGCCGGTCACCTCCATATGCTCGCTGACCTTTTCCAGCAGCGAGCGCTGGCCCTGGCGCTCGCTGCGCCATGAGGTGAACTCGTTCTCGAACTTCGTCCGGTTCTCGCGGCGATATTCGTCATAGTCGCGGTCGAGCGCGCTGATCTGGCCGCGCCGCCATTCGCCGTAGTCACGATCGCTGTGGGTATCGTGGCGATCGTCGTAGCGCGCGTCATATTCGCGGCGGCGCTCGGCCTCCTCGTCGCCGAACCATGAACGAACCTCGTCACCCGCGCGGGCGAAGAAGCCGCGATCGTCCTGGTCATAGCCCTGCGGCGCTCCGCGATCCGAATCGCGATAACCAAGGCCCCGGCCATAGCTCGGGCGATAGCCCTGGGTCGGCCCCCGCCCGCGTCCGTAATCGCCATATTCGCGATCACGGTCCTGGCCGGACTGATAGTCGCGGCCGCCATAGCCGCCGTGAGGCCGCTGGTCGAACCGGCCGCCATCGCGGCGATAGCCGCCGCGCTCGAAGCGTCCGTTATCCTCGCGATCACGCCAGTCGGCCGAGGCATAGTCGCGCGCGCTGCTATAGGTATAGTCGCGCCCCGATCCGTAATCGCGCGAGTAATCCATCTCGTCACTGTCACGATAGCGGTCGCGGGGAGAGCGTTCGTATCCCATTTCTTCCTCCTTGATGGTCAAAGGGAAACCACGCGACGCGAGGGCCGCGACGCGGGCAATCTCTTTGACCGAAAAGGAAAAAAGCGGGATAGGTTCCCGCGGAATCGACGGGTCGTGCCAGCTTCGCGCCGGGCGACGCGCGCCTGTTTGGCGCCCGCCTCTAGCTTGCGCGCGACGAACGTTGCATCGGGCAAAATCAGCGGCTAGAGGAACGGCCCCGGCCATATGCCGGCCAAGCCGGGCGGGGCTGTAGCTCAGATGGGAGAGCGCTGCAATCGCACTGCAGAGGTCAGGGGTTCGATTCCCCTCAGCTCCACCAGCCCCGCGCCCAACAGATCATGCTGGCAGAAAAGGGCGGCTTTCCGTTTAAGCTCGTTCAAAATACCTCCAGCATTTGCCAAGATTCACAAAGTTCACGCCAAAACGCATTGGCCGGCGAAGGCGATAACCGGCATCCTTGCGTCGCATAAGTCGCAGGTGTTGCGCAGTTTAATTACACAATTTTGTTAGATTATTACACGAAGCTCAGTACCTTCAGTACCCTAACAGCGCGAGGCGACGCATCGAGCCTTCCCAAACGCCTCGAGGAAAGCGGCCAACAGGATCAAAGAGCAGCCAGCGGTCACGCCAGCGATCCAGAACAATAGCAGAACATAACCATGTAGGACAGCGAAAAAGATGCGGCCCGCGGCAGGGCGCGATTCGGTCAGATCCGTGCATATGGTGCCTCCCGCCAGCGGAGGAAAAAGGGTTCCCCATATTACCCGCGAGCAGGTGTGCTGCCGAGGCAAGGACTCGATTTTCCGCACTCAGCACGCGACATTTCCCCTGACATCGTCACCATGTCGCCCTTACATGGGCCGGCATGAGCGAACCCATTCCCGCCGCGACGACCGTCCTGTTTCGCGACCGCGCGGATGGGCCGCCTGAGTTGCTGATGGTCGAACGCGCCGCGACGATGGCCTTCGCGGGCGGGGCCATGGTATTTCCCGGCGGCCGGATCGATCCGGGCGACCGGAGGCTTGCCGAACTCCATGCGCCCGATATCGAGGATGCGGCGGCGCGCATCGCCGCGATCCGCGAAACGCTGGAAGAGGCGGGCATCGCCGTCGGGCTCGATCCGCTGCCGTCGATCGACCAGTGCCGCGCGATGCGCGGACGGTTGCACGATGGCGAAGCGATGAGCGCGGTGCTCGGCGATCACCGGCTTGCGCTCGGCGAGCTCGTTCCCTTCGCCCGCTGGCTGCCGGCGCATGCGCACATGCGCATCTTCGACACGCTGTTCTATATCGCCGCCGCTCCGCCAGGATCGTCCGAGCCGGTGGTCGACGCGACCGAGAATGTCGCTGCGCGCTGGACGACCGCAGCCGACCTGCTCGCCGAGGCCGACCGCGGCGAGGCGCGCATCATCTTCCCGACCCGCCGAAATCTCGAGAGGCTGGCGCGCTATGCCAGCTTCGCCGATGCCGTCGCCGACGCCCGCGCCCACCCGGTGCGCGCGATCACCCCCTATGCCGAGGAGCGCGAAGGCGGGATGCATCTCTGCATCCCCGACGATCTCGGCTATCCGGTGACCTCCGAACTCATGACCGGGGCGCTCCGGGGCTGATGGCCGCCCGGCGGAGAAAGCGCAACGCGCGCGCCTGGCGTACCGGGCGGCGGACCATCGCGCTGGCGGTGTGGGCGGTCCTCCTCGCGGGCATCGTCTACGGCCTCTACCTGTTCGGCCGCGGCCACCCCGAGGATTTGCCCTGGACCAAGCTCGACCTCGCCCAGCCGGTCGGCCTTTTCACTCGCGGCAAGCTCGTCGATCTGAACGACGATTACCCGCAATGCCGCATCCTGATGGACCGCGCGGGCGTGGCGTTCGAACCTGCGCCAGCCATAGCCGCCGAAGCCGGCCAGTGCGGCTATGCCAATGGCGTCCGCCTGCTCGAGGCCGGCGCGCGGACGACGCCCTTCCATCCCAGATCCCCGCCGGTGCAGTGCCAGGTCGCCGCGGCGATCGCGTTGTGGGAATGGCATGTCGTTCAGCCCGCCGCACGCCGGCACATGAAGACCAGCCTGGCGGGATACGATCAGCTCGGCACCTATAATTGCCGTCGCATGTATGGCCGCGCGGACGGCGCATGGAGCGAGCACGCCACCGCCAACGCGATCGACATTTCCGGCTTTCGCTTCGCCGACGGGCGGCGCGTGACGCTGCTTCAGGACTGGAACGGCACCGGGCCGGACGCAGCCGCCAAGGCGGCCTTCCTGCGCGAGGTGCGCGACGGCGCGTGCGACCTGTTCGCAACCGTGCTCAGCCCGGACTACAACGCGGCGCACGCAGATCACTTCCATCTCGACCAAGCCGACCGGGGCGCGATGCGCGGCGGCGCCTGCCGCTAGGATGACGCAAGCTCAGTTGGGCAGTGCGGCGATGTCCACCTTTTCCACCCACTGGGGGTAGAAGATCGGTTCGCGACTGGACCAGCCCGGCGCCGTGGCGGCGGCTTCGCTGATCGACTGGAGCAGCGTGCGACGCAGATCGGGATGGAGATGCGGCAGCGCGGCGGCGGCGCAGAAGGCGCCGGGAAGCCATGGGCGTACATGCGCGCCGATCAGCCGCTCATACAGGAAGCGATAGGCGGCGAAGCTGGTCAGCCGACCCTGCCCCAGATCGAACGCGCTGACCGTTATCAGCGGCGCCATGAAGGGCTCGACCGCGTCCAGCCCGCTGTCATCGGGCACCATCGCACGGATGTCATCGAGCCGGCCATAGATGCGAGCCTGGGCCCGGATGCTCGCGGCTTCCACCACATCGCGCGACCAGCGGCTCATCGCGTCGTCGCGATCGAGCCCGATATCCAGCGAGCGGCGGATATAGCGCTGCGTGCCCGCAGCGAACCCGCCGAATTCCTTCATCTCCGCCAGCGTCATCGCACCATCGGCTGGTCTCATGCGCGTGCCCATGTCACTCGTCTCCGACCTCTTGCCCCAAGGAGGAGATGATCGCACAGCGTGGTTAACAAGACGCTGACCAGGCCGTCGTCCCCCGTTAACCAAAGAATCAGAGAAGCTGCTGCGGCGCAACATCATTGCGGTCGGATACGTGAAAGGAAACGGGGCCGTTGCATCCCTGCAACAGCCCCGACATTTTCTTGCCGCAATTGATCGAGGTTAGGCGTCTTGCTGGCGCTCGGCCTCCTTGGCGTGCTCACGCGAGTGATCGCCGCCATGCTCATTGAGCGCCGTCTCCTTCTTCTCGTCATAACCCGACGAGGGCGCCGGTCCGCTGTGGCGGTGGATCGGCTGGGTCGAAGCAGGCGGGTCGGAAGCGTCCATCGATTCGTCGAGCGCGGTATCGAGCCGCGCCTCCTTGCTTTCGGGATTGCGCTCCAGCCGCTCGGCGATGTCCTTGTCCTGTCCCGCGTCGGTCTTGACCTTGCCCGGATCTTCCATGCTCATTCTCCTGATCTCTCGTTTCGCTAAACGAACGCTCCAGTCGGGCGTTCCGCTCAGCCGGCGGTGACGCGCACCGTTTGCTCGATCAGGTCGGCGCGCCCGAAGATCGTCATGAAGGCGATGTCGGTCGCATCGCGCCCTACCCCGACACGAGCGAAGTCAGTCGCATCGGACATGCCGGTGGCGTCGATCAGATGCCAGGCGTCGGCCAGCCAGACCTCGACCACTGCGTGGAAATCCTGCGGGCTCACATTGGGTGCATAGCCGCCGACGCAGCGCGCCGGAATGCCGCCCGCGCGCATCAGCGCCGCGGTCAGATGGGCATAATCGCGGCACACGCCCTCGCGCGTGACAAAGGTGTCGATCGCGGTGGTGACCCCGCTCGACGTGCCGCAGCGATAGGTCAGGTGCTGACCCACCCAGTCGCTGATCGCCACCGCGAGCGGGCCACCCGTCAGCCCTGCGAATTCGGACTGGACGAAGGCGTCGAACTTGTCGGCCTGGCAGTATCGGCTGGCCATCAGATAGGGAACCACCAGCGCCGGCAGGTCGCGCGGGCGCGTTTCGGGCAATGTGGCGATATCGATCGCTACACGGTCTATCTCCACCTCGCCGTGATAGCGTGCGGCGAAATGCCCCTCACCAAGCGCCCAGCAGCGCTGGCCGATCGACTCCTCGCCCGGCGTCGCACGCAGCCGCTCACGCGAGGTGACGGAGAGCGTGTCGGCGAGCAGTTTCTGGTCGGCCATCGCTGCGACCTCGATCTGCAGCAGGACATCGGCCGGTTCGTAAAACGAATAATCGAGCGCGACGTCGATGGTCAGGCGCATGCTGTTCCCCGGCTTTGTGTTTGGCGGTAACAAGTGGCAAGAAGGTCAGTTCCGTCGCCCCTGCGAAGGCAGGGCCTCCGGGTTTGTGACACAACCGGCTTCCCTCTTGCCGACTGCGGCCCCTGCCTGCGCAGGGGCGACGAGGCTAAAGAAAAGGCCCGGCGAGTCTCCCCGCCGGGCCCTTGGTGATTCCTGTCGGACGGCCTCGATTCAGTCGCGGCTGCCCATGAACTGGAGCAGGAAGGTGAACATGTTGACGAAGTCGAGATAGAGCGACAGCGCGCCCATGATTACCGTCTTGCCCATCATGTCGGTGCCCGCGACATAGGCGTACATGCTCTTGATCCGCTGCGTGTCATAGGCGGTCAGGCCGGCGAACAGCAGCACGCCGATGCCCGAGATCACCAGCGCGAGCGTGCCCGACTGGAGGAACAGATTGACGATCATCGCCACCAGCAGGCCGACCACGCCCATCACCAGGAAGGTGCCGAAGCCCGACAGATCACGCTTGGTGGTGTAACCCCACAGCGAGAGGCCGGCGAAGGCCGCCGCCGTCGCGAAGAAGGTCTGCGCGATCGAGACCCCGGTAAAGACCAGGAAGATCGACGACATCGACAGGCCCATCACCACCGCGAACGCCCAGAACAGCGCCTGCGCCGTGCCGGTCGAAAGCCGGTTGATACCGAAGCTCAGCACCATCACGAACGCCAGCGGAGCGAGCATGATGACCCAGCGCAGCGGCGTCGACAGCACCTGCGCAGCGAGGCCGGAATTGGCGAACAGTAACGCGACGATGCCCGTTAGCAACACGCCCGATGCCATATAGTTGTAGACCGACAGCATGTAGGACCGCAGACCCGCGTCGTACGCGGCGTCCTGCGTGCCCACCCGCGTCGGGAAGGTCGCGGCCGTCGGCCGGGGATCAGACCAGTTTGCCATCTCGAAACTATCTCCTTTGCCCGGCCAAGCATCGGCCGGATGCAACGAATATCGTGGCAATCGCCCGCGCTTTCAAGCGAAACCGGACATGGCGGCGCGATGGAAATGGTAAAGGCGCCGGACTTCCATCCGGCGCCTCTCCATTCATCGCGACAAGCAGGGTTCAGGCGGGCTGCATTTCGCCGCGCCGAGCCGCCTCGATCGTGGCGATGTCGATTTTGCGCATCTCCATCATCGCCTTGAACGCGCGCTGGCCCTCGGCCCCGCCGGCCTGGAAGGCCTTCGTCAGCGCGCGGGGGGTGATCTGCCAGGAGAAGCCCCATTTGTCCTTGCACCAGCCGCACATGCTTTCCTCGCCGCCATTGCCGACGATGGCGTTCCAGTAGCGATCGGTCTCCTCCTGCGTGTCGGTCGCGATCTGGAAGCTCACCGCCTCGTTGGGCTTGAAAGTGGGCCCGCCATTGAGGCCGATGAAGGGCATGCCGCAGACGGTGAACTCGACCGTCAGCACGTCGCCCTCCTTACCCGACGGATTGTCTCCGGGCGCGCGGAACACGCCCGTCACCTTGCTGTCCGGGAAGGTAGCCGCATAGAAATTGGCGGCTTCTTCCGCGTCGCCGTCATACCACAGGCAGTTCAGGATCTTGTCGGTCATCGTCTCTCTCCTTCATTATTTGGGGGCGACGAGGCCGAAGAGCACGCCTTCGGGATCGATCGCGTTGAGCACCATTTCGCCGCCCGGCACCTCTTCGGGGCCGAAGATGACCCTGCCGCCGCCCTGTTCGACCCTGGCCTTGGCCGCATCGATGTCGGGCACGCGGAAATAGAAGCCCCACGCCGCCGGTGTGCCGTCCGAATTCTTCATCACCGCGCCGATCGGATCGCCCCCGCCATGGCTGATGAAAATATAGTCGCCCATCCCGGGCATCGGCATCGCGCCTTCCTTCCGGTAGCCGAAGATCGACCCATAGAAGTCGAGCGCGGCATCGGGATCGGGCGTCAGCAACTCGTTCCAGCTGACATGGCCGGGCGTCATCCGGTCGTAAGCGTGACTGGCCTCATCGCTCGCGCCGCGCATGACGTAGAAGGGCACGCCTTGCGGATCGGTGACCATCGCGATGCGGCCGACATCGGGAATGTCGCTCGCCGCCATCATCACCTGCCCACCCGCGGCGGTGACCTTTTCGAGCGCCTGGTCGACATCGTCGACGCCGAAATAGCCAAGCCAGCAGGGCCGCGCGCCGCCTTCGCACATCGCGTCCGTCAATCCCAGCATCCCGCCAACATGCCCGTCGGGCGCGGTCAGCATGCGATAGTCCATGCCGCCGGGCATCGCCTCGCCGACGGTCCAGCCGATCACGTCGCCGTAGAACGCCTTCGATGCCTCGGGATCCTTCGTCATCAGCTCATACCAGATGAAGCTGCCATGCGGATTGGTCATAGTGGCTTTCCTGTCCTAAGGGGTTGGCCCGCGCCATCGACGCGGGCCGGACAATCACGCGTCGACGATCGGCGCGAAGCCGCCGAACACCATGCGCTGACCGTCGAACGGCATCGAGTCCGGACCGGACTTCATCCGCTCGTCCTCCATCACCTTCTTCATGCCCTCGTCGCGTGCAGCCTTGGAGGGCCATTCGACCCAGGAATAGACGACGCTCTCATCGTCCTTCTTCTGCACCGCGCCGATGAAATCGGTGACCTTGCCCTCGGGCACATTGTCGCCCCAAGCCTCGACCACGCGGGTCGCGCCATGATCACGGAACACCTGCGACGCCTTCGAGGCGAGATCCTTATAGGCCTGCTTGCCCTCGGTCGGCACCGCGACGAGATAGCCGTCGACATAGCCCGGCTTGCCGCCGCTGCCCTCATCGAGCAGCGGATCGAACCCGGCCCAGATCATCCGCTGGCCGTCGAACGGCATCTCGGGCATTTCCTGAAAGCGCGGATCGGACATCATCTTCTTGCCGGCCGCGTCGTGCGTCGCCTTGTCGGGATATTCGATCCACGAGAACAGGACGACCTCGTCATCCTTCGCCTTCACCGCGCGCTTGAAATCGGTGACCTTGCCGTCCGGCACGTCGTCGCCCCATGTCTCGACCATCCGCGTCGCCCCGAACTCCTTGAACAGCGGCACCGCCTCGGTGGCATGTTTGATATAGGCGTCCTTGTTCGCCGCAGGCACAGCGGCGACGAATCCTTGCACATAGGTCATGCTGCTTCTCCTTCAGGTTCATGGGCGGCGAACACCGCCATTTGGGCATCGAGCGCACGCTCGAACGCCGGCCGCGCGAGACACCGCGCGAGATAGGCCGCCAGTACCGGGCGGCTCGAAACGAGGTCGGTCTCGCCGGCTTCACGCAACACCGTGGCCATCGCGATATCGGCAACGGTGAATCGGCCGGCAAGATAATCGCTACCATTCAGCGCATCGGCCAGCCGGTCGAAGCGGTCTTCGCACCAGCCGATCAGGCTGGGGCGGCGCAGCTTAGCCCATTCCTCGTCCTTTGAGAACAGATCGACGTTGCCCAGCTCGAACATCAGCGGCTCGACGCTGTTGTACGCGGCGAACAGCCAGCTGATCGTCCGCGCCCGGCCTTGCAGGTCGCGTGGCATCAGCCGCTCATCCTTTTCGGCCAGATGGAGCAGGATCGCGCCGCTTTCGAACAGCTCGACGCCGTTGTCGTCGAGCACCGGCACCTGCCCCCATGGCTGCCTGCGGAAGTGCCCCGCCGGGCGATTCTCAACGTCGATCAGCTTTTCCGCATAGGAAAGGCCGATCTCCTCGCACGCCCAGCGCGGACGAAGGTCGCGGACGAAGCCCTGGGCGAAATCCGGCACCCATTTGAATGCGGTGATCTCAAGCGATGCATTGGGGTCGACGGGCATGGTTCCTCTCCAACCGACAGGGATCAAAGCGGCGCGGACAGCATCGCCCGCACCCGCGGGTCGCGCAGGGCGAACCCCACCCAGAACACGATGCCGACATAGACGCCGAACAGCGTGTTGCTCAGGAGCGGCATTTGCGCGGCGGCATTGACCGCCACCGCGCCGCCCAGAAAGGCGGTGACGAGCACCGCGCCGAGCACCGCCGTTCGCCGCCAGACATGAAGCGCGAGCGCTGCCAGCAGGATGGCGCCGATCATGCGGTAGAAGCCGGTGTCCGCAGGCAGGCCCAGCGGCGGGCTGTTGTCGATCATCAGCTGCGGTGCGGCGAGCTTCATCACCGCATCCAGGCCCAGCGCGGCCACCGCGAGGCCGCTGAGCGCCCGTCCGGCCCACACCGAGCGGGAGGCGGACGCCCCTGCGCGACGAGCGACGAGATCGGCATCATAGACTATATTCGACATGATCTTTCCCCTTGGTTCAGGCGATGGTGGCACCGCCCACGGTCCAGTGATGGCTCAGGATCGCGACCACGGTCACCGCGAAGGCGGCCAGGCCGATCAGGATGCTGCGGGCGGTCGACATCGTCTTTCTCCCTGTTGGCCGCTCAGGCCGGTTCGGTCTGGGGCTCGCTCCCCACGGCCATCGCCTTTTCGACGTCCATCCAGGCCAGTTCGATGATGTGACCGTCGGGATCCTCGAAGCTGCGGCCGTACATGAAGTCGCCCATTTCCTGCCTTGGCGTCGGATCGGGCCTGCCTCCCGCGGCGACCGCGCGCTCGATCGTGGCGTCGATCGCCGATGGGCTTTCTTCGGTGAGCGCGATGAGCACCTGCGCATGGTTCTTCGCGTCGGGGATCGTCTTGGGCGTGAAATCGGCGAAGCGCTCGTGGCTCAGCAGCATGAACGAGATGGTGTCGGAGAACATCATCATCGCGGTCGAGTTCTCCTGGCAGAAGCGCTCGTCCTTGGTCGCGCCGACGGCCTCGTAGAAGGCGGCGGATTTCTCCACATCGGCGACAGGCAGGTTCACGAAAATCATCTTGGGCATTGTTGCTCTCCTTGGAATGATTGCGCTTCGTTCAGAGCGCGTCGTTATATTCGAGGCTGGGATACCAGTCGGTCCCGCGGCCCTCGGGCGTCATGTCGAGGATGTTCCACAGAGGCGTCGGATCGGGCGCGAGATGCGGATCGAAGCCGGGATCGCTGGTTTCAGCGCCGCCCTCGGCCGCCCAGAACAGGCGGACCTTGTCGCCATCGCGCTGCCAGACGAGCACCGCCGCGCCCTCATCGATCCCCTCGTCACCGTCGGTGAGCGCGCCGTAATCGCGAGCGAAATCGTCGCCGACGGTCTGGTAGAAGTTGAGGTGCGCCCAGCCGCGCTCGCGCGCCACCGCCATCTGCCGCTCGACCGGCGACCGGCCGATGATGGCGAGCGCCAGACGCTGCTCGATATCGGGCGCCGGGATGTCGAGTGAGCCGACGAACGAGGTGCACATCGGGCACGGCCGCTCGCGCTCCGGCCCGAACATCCAGAAATAGGTGAACAGCGTGCCGTGCCGGCCGAACAGATCGATCAGGCTCAGTTCCTTCCCGTCCTCATCGAGGAAGCGATAGTCCTTCGCCACCCCACCGGGCGGCAGCGCGCGGCGATGCTCGGCGACGCGCTGGATCTGGCGGCGAAGCTCGATCTCCTCGGCCAGCAGCGCGGTGCGCGCACGCCGATATTCGTCGCTCTCGCCCGGCCAGCGCGTCGGATGCGCCTCGGCCATCTCGCGCGCCGGTTTCAGCGCTTCGGCGGGCGGCAATGTCGCGGTGTCCTTCATATCCATCTCCTGCCTCGCGAATCACTTGCTTGACTGTTGTGACCGACTCAGTTACAAAAAACAACTATGAAGTTAGAAAAAATGACTCAAGCCGGAAAAGTCCAGCAAAACCGCTGGTATGACGATGCATGTGGAACCGCGCTGGCGATGGAATTGGTGGGCGAGCGTTGGTCGCTGCTGATCGTGCGCGAGCTTATGTTCGGCGCGCGGCGCTTTGGTGAATTGCGCGCCGGGTTGCCCGGAATCAGCGCCAATGTGCTCTCCCAACGGCTGGAAGGGCTCGAGGCCGCGGGCATCCTGACCAAGCGCAAGCTGCCGCCGCCGGCGAACGTCCAGGTCTATGAGTTGACCCCTTGGGGGTACGAGGCGGAGGTTCCGATCCAGGAGCTCGGCCGCTGGGCGGTGCGCTCGCCCGATCACGACACCAGCCTGCCGCTCTCCGCGTCTTCGATCATGATGTCGTTCCGCACGATGATCGATCGCAGCCGATCCGGCGACAACCCTATGGCGATCGGCTTCCGTATCGGGCCCGAACGCTTCGTCGCGCTGGTCGGCGCCGACGGCATCGCGATCAACCGCGAGGAGCCGGACGACGTCGCCACCGTGATCGACACCGATCCGATGACGCTCGCCTCGGTGGTTTATGGCGGCCGGCCGGTCGCCGATGCCGAAGCCGCCGGAGCGCTGACCATCCACGGCGATCGCAGCGCGTTCGAGCGCTTTCGCACGCTGTTCCCGCTTCCCGCCAAGATAACCTGAATCTGCGATCGGCTATGTTGCGGGCGGCGCGCGGACGGGTTACGCGCATAAGCCAATCCCGCGCCCATGTGCGCGAGCAGGACAGTCATGATGACCGATATCCCCAACACCCAGCCCGACAGCCGGCAGACGACGATCATGGAAGCGCCGGACAAGACCGTCAGCGTGCGCGACACGTTCGGCATCGACGTCGATATGGAAGTGCCCGCCTTCAGCGAGGCGGATGAGCGCGTGCCCGACCTCGATCCCGCCTATGTGTTCGATCCCGACACCACGCTCGCCATCTGCGCAGGCTTCGCGCACAACCGCCGCGTGATGGTGCAGGGCTATCACGGCACCGGCAAGTCGACGCATATCGAGCAGGTCGCGGCGCATCTCAACTGGCCGTGCATCCGCATCAACCTGGATGCGCATATCAGCCGTATCGATCTGATCGGCCGCGACGCTATCGTGCTGAAGGGCGGCCAGCAGGTCACCGAGTTCCGCGAAGGCCTGCTGCCTTGGGCGTTGCAGACGCCGACCGCCCTGGTGTTCGACGAATATGACGCGGGCCGGCCCGACGTGATGTTCGTCATCCAGCGCGTGCTGGAGACCGAGGGCAAGCTAACCCTGCTCGACCAGAACCGCGTGATCCGGCCGAACCCGTGGTTCCGCCTGTTCGCCACCGCCAACACCGTCGGCCTGGGCGACACCAGCGGGCTCTATCACGGCACGCAGGCGATCAACCAGGGCCAGATGGACCGCTGGAACATCGTCGTCACGCTGAACTACCTGCCCGCCGCGGTGGAGGCGCAGATCGTCCTCGCCAAATCGGGCGAATACGACCAGCCCGACGGCAAGGCGACCGTGGATCGGATGGTAAAGGTCGCCGACCTGACCCGCCAGGGCTTTATCAATGGCGACATCTCGACCGTGATGAGCCCGCGCACCGTCATCACCTGGGCGCAGAACGCGCTGATCTTCAAGGATGTAGGCTTCGCCTTCCGCCTTTCCTTCCTCAACAAGTGCGACGAGGCGGAACGTGCGCTGATCGCGGAATATTACCAGCGCGTGTTCGGCAAGGACCTGCCGGAGAGCGTGGCCAAGGGGGCCTGATTGGCCACGGAAACGCCCCTTGACCGCTTCAAGGCCTCGCTAGCCGGCGCGGCGCGCGCGGTTGCGCACGAGCCCGAGGTCGAGCTCGCCTGGTCGGCGGACACGCCGTCCGCCTCGGGCAAGAATCTGCGCATACCGATGCCCGCGCGCGCATTGCCGGCCGATCAGGTGGCGGAGGCGCGCGGCCATGCCGACGGTTTCGCGCTGCGCCTGCGCCACCACAACGCCGCGCTTCATGCGAAGAACGCCCCCGCCGAGGCGGTGGCGCGCGCGGTGTTCGACGCGGTCGAAGCGGCGCGGGTCGAGGCGTTGGGATCGCGCGGGCTCGATGGCATCGCCTCCAACCTCAACGCTGCGCTGGCGATGCGGCTGCGCTCCGACCCGATCACCCGCGCCCGCGCGCGCGACGAGGTGCCGCTGTCGACCGCGATCGGCCTGCTCGCTCGCCAGCGCTTGACCGGGCAGGCGCCGCCCGTCAGCGCCACGGCCGGTCTTTCGCTGGTCCAGGACTGGATCGAGGAGAAGGCCGGCGGCGATCTCGATGCGCTCGCGCTCGCACTCGACGATCAGGCCGCTTTCGCCCAGCTCGCCGCCAAGCTGCTGCGCGATCTCGAACTGACCGAGGGCGACACCGTTCCCGATGATGCCGACAAGGGCGGTGACGAGGATGAGGGCGAGGACGACCGCCCCGACGACGAGGGCGATGAGGGCGAGGATGACCAGGCCGGCGGCGAGGGCGAAATGGAAGCCCGCGGCGAACCGCGCGATTCCGAGGACGGCGAAAGCGAGGACGGCGACTTTCAGGACGACGAGTTCGACGATGTTGAGGGGCAGGCGGGTGACGAGGGGGAGGACGGGTTGGTCGGCGTCCGCCCCAACCGCCCGCTGTCCGATCTGCCGCCGCAGTTCGACTACAAGCCCTACACCACCCGGCACGACGAGATCGTCGCCGCGACCGAGCTGTGCGACGCCGAGGAGCTGACGCGGCTGCGCGGCTATCTCGACCAGCAGCTGGTCCATCTGCAGGGCGCGGTGACCAAGCTCGCCAACCGCCTGCAGCGCCGGCTGATGGCGCAGCAGAACCGCGCCTGGGACTTCGACCAGGAGGAGGGCCTGCTCGACGCCGCGCGGCTGGCGCGGGTGATCGTCTCGCCCGGCCACTCGCTCTCCTACAAGGTCGAGCGCGACACCGATTTCAAGGACACGGTGGTCACGCTGCTGATCGACAATTCGGGATCGATGCGCGGGCGCCCCATCTCGATCGCGGCGATCTCCGCGGACATCATGGCGCGCACGCTCGAGCGCTGCGGGGTCAAGACCGAGATATTGGGCTTCACCACCCGCGCCTGGAAGGGCGGGCAAGCGCGCGAGGACTGGCTGGCGAACGGCCGCCCGCCCCAGCCCGGCCGGCTCAACGACCTGCGCCACATCGTCTACAAGCAGGCCGACGAACCGTGGCGCCGCGCGCGCGCCTCGCTGGGCCTGATGATGCGCGAGGGGCTGCTCAAGGAGAATATCGACGGCGAGGCGCTGCTCTGGGCGCACAACCGCCTGATCGCGCGCGGCGAGGAACGGCGCATCCTGATGGTGATCTCCGACGGCGCGCCGGTCGACGATTCGACGCTGTCGGTCAATTCGGGCAGCTATCTCGAACGCCATCTGCGCCAGGTGATCGCCTGGATCGAGGCGCGATCGCCGGTCGAGCTGGTCGCGATCGGCATCGGCCACGACGTGACGCGCTATTACCAGAAGGCGGTGACGATCATGGACGCCGAGCAGCTTGGCGGAACGATGGTCGAGCAGCTCGCCGCGCTGTTCGAGGACGACCGGCGGTGAGCACCGCGGGGCCGGTGTTCCACCCGCCCGTCAAGCGATCGATCACCATCGCCGGCCATCCCACCTCGATCGCGCTGGAACCGCCCTTCTGGGCCGCGCTGGAGCACGCGGCCGCCGCGCGCGACCTCCCCCTCTCCGCGCTGGTCGCGCGGATCGACGCCGAACGGCTCACCGCCCCGGCCCCGCCCAACCTCGCCAGCGCGATACGCTGCTGGCTGTTCGCGACAATTTGCGACAATGAT
This sequence comes from Sphingomonas gilva, assembly GCF_003515075.1. Lineage (GTDB taxonomy): Bacteria > Pseudomonadota > Alphaproteobacteria > Sphingomonadales > Sphingomonadaceae > Sphingomonas > Sphingomonas gilva. The sequence goes on along the minus strand of NZ_QWLV01000001.1, from coordinate 327,371 downwards.
GAGAATGTGTCGCAATTGCGTTGACTCTGCGAACGCTTCTCAATAACGCGCCCCCATCCATCCCAGGGGGCCAAAATGCCGAAACCTTCAACCGCCGCTTTCCTCGCGCTGTCCTGCGTCGGCGCGCTCGTCACCGCGCCGGCGGCCGCCGCCGATCCGGCCGAGCCTGATCCGCAGAGCCGCACCGACCAGCGCGACGATCCCCAGCGCGACGACATCGTCGTCATCGGCGTGGGCGGCGCGGAAGAGCTCGAAAGCCCCAAGGCCACCGCGCCGCTGCTCGACACGCCGCAGACGATCACCGTGATCAGCGATCAGACGCTGAGGAAGCAGAACCTGCTCACCCTGCGCGACGCGCTCCAGACGATTCCCGGCATCACCTTCGGCGCGGGCGAGGGCGGCGGCGGCTATGGCGATTCGATCAACCTGCGCGGCTATTCGGCGAACAACGACATCACCGTCGACGGCGTTCGCGACAGCGCGCAATACAGCCGCACCGATCCGTTCAACCTGCAGCAGATCGAGGTCTATAACGGCGCCAACACCGTGTTCAACGGATCGGGATCGGTCGGCGGCACGATCAACCTGGTCAGCAAGGCGCCGCAGCGCGGGGACCTGACCATCGTCTCCGCCGCGATCGGCACCGACGATTATTACCGCGCGACGATCGACAGCAATGTCCGCGTCAGCGAGCTGGTCGCCGTTCGCCTGAACGCGATGTTCCACCGCAACGACGTGCCCGGCCGCGACGTCGAGAGCTACGAACGCTGGGGCGTCGCGCCCGCGATCACCATCGGCGTCGACGGCCCGACCAGCCTCACCCTGGCCTATGTCCATCAGGAGGACGACAACACGCCGATCTACGGCGTTCCCTATTATGCCGAGGCCGGCGGTCCGCTGCCCGGAATCGACGATTCCTCCTATTTCGGCATCGTCAATCTCGATCGCCAGCAGACCGAGCTCGACCGCCTGACCGCGACCTTCACGCATGATTTCGGCGGCGGCGTCCAGATCCGCAACCTCACCCGCTACCAGCGGGTCTATCAGCCGACCGTCACCAGCGCGCCGCAAAGCCCCGCGGGCGGGGCCAACTGGTGCCTGGCGAACGGCGAGACGCCCTTCGGAGCGCCGTGCGACAATCCCGGCTTCTACCTGCCGAGCGGCCCGCGCGGGCTGGTGCGCGATCAGCTGAACGACCTGCTGCACAACCAGACCGACCTGACCGTCCGCTCGGGCGAAAAGGGCGGCGGCGTCCGCAATACGCTGGTGATCGGCGGATCGCTGACCCAGGAGGATTATTCGATCGAGACCGCGCAGCTGCTGCGCAATCCGGGCGGGGCGACGCCCAACCCGGCGCAGCCGCCGATTTCGATCACCGATCCGGACACGGTCTGGCGCGGGCCGGTCAACCGCATCCTCACCGGCCGTTCGGAGGGGGATACGCGTTCGGCGGCGATCTACGCCTTCGACACGCTGGAGATCGGCGAGATGGTCGAGCTGAACGGCGGGGTGCGCTACGAAAGCGTGCGCGGCGTCTTCCGCGCCGACGCCATCGGCACGCCGGCGACGGGTTCGGTCTATACCCGCGGCGCCGATCAGGTCAGCGACGAGGAGCTGTTCTCCTATCGCGGCGGCGCGGTGTTCAAGCCCACGCCCAACACCAGCCTCTACGCCAGCTACGCCAATTCGAAGACGCCGAGCTCCGCGACGGTGCGGCAGGGCTGCGGGACGAATTGCGACGTCGCGCCCGAGACGGGCAAGAGCTACGAGATCGGCGCCAAGGCCGATCTGTTCGATCGCCGCCTGCAGCTGACCGCCGCGCTGTTCCGCAACGAGCGGACCAACTACCGCGTCGCCACGGGCGACCCGGTGGCGCCGACCGCGCAGGTGCTCGACGGCCGCGCGCGCGTCGACGGAATCGCGCTGGGCGCGAGCGGCAACATCACGCCCGCCTGGAGCATCTTCGCCAACTACACCTATCTCGACGGAACCGTGCTGCAGAGCGTGTCCGACTATTGCCTCGCCAATCCCGGCGAGGATGATTGCACCAACGATGCGGACCTGATCGATCCGCAGGCGGGCACCGATCTGATCCAGACCCCGGCGCATTCGGGCAGCCTGTTCACCACCTACACGCTGCCCTTCGGCCTGCAGCTGGGCTATGGCTTCACCTATCAGGGCGGCTTCGCGCTCAACGCGCCGACCGTCGCGGCGCCCGAACAGCTCTACGCCGACGACTACATGACCCACCGCGCCTTCCTGTCCTACGCCTTCGAAGGCGGGCTGACCGCGCAGGTCAACGTGCAGAACATCTTCGACGAACGCTATTTCACCGGCATCCGCAACAATGGCTGGGCGACGCCTGGCGAGGGGCGCTCGGCGGTGCTGAGCCTGTTCTACAGCTTCTGATCCTCCCCCGGCGCGGGGAGGGGGAGTGCAGGGTCAAACGCGCCCCGCGCGTTTGAGAACCGTCCGGGGGACGGTTCGACCCAGCACTCCAGCGAAGCTGATGGTGGAGGGGGCTGGCCGCAGACGATGCGTTCGCGGATAACCCCCTCCACCAGCCTGCGGCTGGTCCCCCTCCCCGTGCCGGGGAGGATTTGCTACGCATCCGCCATGCTGATCGCCATTCCCGACGTCCTCGACGCCGATCACCTCGCCCGGGTCCATTCGATCATCGGCGACGCCGAATGGATCGACGGCAACGCCACGTCGGGCCCGCAGGCGGCGCTCGCCAAGCGCAACCGCCAGCTCCCCGAGGACGGCAAGGCGGCGCGCGAGGCGGGCGCGCTGGTGCTCGACGCGCTGGGCCGCGCGGCGACCTTCATCGCCGCCGCGCTGCCGGGCAAGATCTGGCCGCCGATGTTCAACCGCTACGAAGGCGGCGAGACCTTCGGCACGCATATCGACAACGCCATCCGCATCAGGCGCGGCACCGATTTCCGCATGCGCAGCGACCTGTCCGCGACGCTCTTCCTCTCGGACCCCGACGGCTATGACGGCGGCGAGCTGGTGGTCGAAGGCCAGTTCGGGGCGCAGAGCGTCAAGCTGCCCGCCGGGCACCTCGTGCTCTATCCGGCCTCCAGCCTGCACCATGTCACCCCGGTCACGCGCGGCGCGCGCGTCGCCAGCTTCTTCTGGATCGAATCGATGGTGCGCGACGACGGCGCGCGCCGGCTGCTGTTCGATCTCGATCAGGCGGTGCAGTCGGTCGCCGCCGACAAGGGCCATGCCGATCCGGCGGTGATCCAGCTGACCGGCGTCTACCATAATCTGCTGCGCCGCTGGGCCGACACCTGACCGCATGAATTGCAATTGACTTGCAATAACTGTTTTGCCATCGCCGCTGCGTCATAGCGGGGATTCTCACATCATGGCGGTGACCAAGATCGGGCTGCGCGACGCCTGGTTCCAGCTGCACAAATGGATCGGGCTGATCCTGGCGATCGCGATCATTCCGATCTCGATCACCGGCGCGGCGCTGGTGTGGCACGATGCGCTGGACGACTGGCTGAATCCCGCGCGCGTGGTCGAAGGATCGGCGACGCTGCCCGCCGCCGCCTATGTTTCCGCCGCGGCGAACGCTCTCGCCCCCGGCGAACGGCTGATGTCGCTTCGCATTCCCGAAGAAGGCGCGGTCGTCGCAAGCGCCGCGCGCGCGCCGCAAGAGGGTGGCGGCAGGCCGGTGCGCACCAATATCTGGATCGATCCCGCGACCGCGCGCGTGCTCGATCGCGCCGGATCGAACGAGGGCGCGGTGCGCGTGATGCACGTGCTCCACGGCAGCCTCTACATTCCCGGATGGGGCCGGCCGATCGTCGGCTGGGTCGGCGTCGCGATGCTGCTCTCTTCGATCACCGGCCTATGGCTGTGGTGGCCGACCGTCGGCAGCTGGGTGAAGGGCCTGCGCTGGCGGCGGCACAACAATCTCGACACCAACCTGCACCACCTGATGGGGTTCTGGATCGCGATCCCGCTGTTCGTGCTGTCGCTCACCGGCGTGTGGATCAGCTTCCCCTCGGCGTTCGCGGTGTTCAACGGCGCCCAGGCGCAGGCGCCGCGCGAGGCCGGGCCCAGCCGCCAGCAGCGCATGCGCGCGCAGCCGCTCGCGGCGCCCGCGACCAGCCTGGATGCGGCGCTCTCCGCCGCCACGGCCGCCGCCCCCGGCACGGTGTCGCAGATCGCCTGGCCAACCGATGTCGAGCCCGACTGGAAAATCTCGGTCCGGCCGGCAAAGGGACGGCCGGCGCAGGTCGGCATCGCCGACGCCACCGGCGCCGCGTCGATCGCCCCGCCCGAGCCGCGCGAGGGGGAAACCACCGCGCGCCTGATGCGCCGCATCCACGACGGCACCGACATGGGCATCGTCTGGCAGATGATCATCTTCCTGGGCGGCCTCTTGCCCGCGATCCTCAGCATCACCGGCCTCATCATGTGGTGGCGCGCGCGGAGCTGGAAGACGAGGCTCAAGCAGCGGCGCGCGCGAAGGCTGCAACCGGCGGAGTAATCATTAGCCCCTCCCCTTCAGGGGAGGGGTTGGGGTGGGGCCTGCCATAAGCGCGTTCGCCCGTGACTTCCCCCGCCCCCAACCCCTCCCCTGAAGGGGAGGGGCTTACAGCGTCACCGCCCCAGCAGCACCCGCGCCTGGCTGGCGATCTGCGCCAGCATCGCCGCATTGGGGGTCGATGCGCGGCGCGCGCGATCGACCAGATTGCGGAATTGGATGACGCGCTGGGCGTTCGCCGCCAGCCAGCTATCGACCAGGCCCTGCGGATCGTCCTTCGTGCGGGCCAGGAAATCGAGGCGCAATTGCTGGAAATCGCGCGCCAGGCCGGCGATCAGCAGCCGCTCCCACGGGTCGCTCGGGATGATCCGCGCGGCGTTGGACTGCGCCCAGTCGAGCCCCAGGGCGGAGCCAAGCCCGATAAAGGCCTTGGTCAGCACCACCTCGTCGAGCTTCAGCCGTTGCGCCAGATCGGCGAGCCCGACCGCGCCGTCCAGCTCGAACAGCCGGACCACGCGCTTGACCAGGGCATGCGGCGCGCCCTTTCCCGACAGTTCGTCGGCGATATGGCCGGCCTGGGTCCTGGTTTCGGTGGCGAGCAGCGCGTCGGCCTCCTTGTCGAGCCGGGCGATGCCCTTTTCGAGCGCCGCGATCACGTCGGCCGGGCTGATGCCGGGCCGGAACGCGCGGAGCAGATCGGCGATCTGCACGCGCACGCCGTAGGCCGCCTCGTCGAGCAGCAGCACGCGCGCGGATTCGGTGATTTCGGCGTCCTCGATCGCCTTGAACAGATCGGGCAGGCCGAACAGCCGTTCGGCCGCGACATACATCGCCGCGATGTCGCTCAGCGCCGCGCCTTCCTCCTCGGCCAGCTCGAACGGGTTGAGCACGCCCAGCCGGTTGATCATGCGGTTGGCGAGCTTGGTGGCGATGATCTCGTTGCGCAGCCGGTGCTGGTCGATCGCCTGTTCGAAGCGCTTGCGCATCGGCGCGGGGAAGGCGGCGTGAAGGTCGCCGCGGGTCGAGGGATCGGTGTCGAGCGCCGACTTCTCGATCGCGTCCTGCAGCGCGAGCTTGCCCGTCGCCAGCAGCACCGCCAGCTCGGGCCGGGTCAGCCCGTGCCCGTCCTGCGCGCGGCGCAGCAGGTCCTCGTTGGCCGCCAGCCCCTCGACCGCGCGGTCGAGCCGGCCCGACGCCTCGAAGATCTCGATCAGCCGGACATAGCTCGGCAGCACCGGCGCGCCGTCATTCTCCATCGCCGAGAGCGCGAGCGTCTGGAGGCGGTTGTCCTCCAGCACCAGGTGCGCGACCTCCTCGGTCATCGCGGTCAAGAGCCTGTCGCGGTCGGCCTGCTTGAGCCGGCCCTCGATCATCTCGCGGTTCAGGGCGATCTTGATGTTGACCTCGTTGTCCGAGCAATCGACCCCGGCCGAATTGTCGATGAAGTCGGTGTTGATCCGCCCGCCGCGCAAGGCATAGGCGATGCGCGCCGCCTGGGTGACGCCCAGATTGGCGCCCTCGCCGATCGCGACCGCGCGCACCTCCTCGGCATTGACGCGCAGCCGGTCGTTGGCCGGATCGCCGACGTCGAGATGGCTCTCGCCCGCCGCCTTCACATAGGTGCCGATGCCGCCGAACCAGATCAGGTCGACCGGCGCCTTGAGGATCGCGGAGATCAGCGCGCCGGGCTCCATCGCCGCATCCTCGACGCCGAGCATCTCGCGCGCCTGGCGCGACAATTTGATCGACTTCTCCGAGCGCGGGAAGACGCCGCCGCCCTTGGAGATCAGCGCCGTGTCATAGTCCGCCCAGCTCGACCGCGGCAGATCGAACATCCGCTGCCGCTCCGCCCAGCTCGCCGCGGGATCGGGATCGGGGTCGAGGAAGATGTGGCGATGGTCGAACGCCGCCTGCAGCCTGATCGCCTTGGACAGGAGCATGCCGTTGCCGAACACGTCGCCCGACATGTCGCCGCAGCCGACGACGCGGATCGGATCGGTCTGCACGTCGATCCCGCGCTCGGCGAAATGGCGCTGGACCGAGATCCAGCCGCCCCTGGCGGTGATGCCCATCGCCTTGTGGTCGTAGCCGTTGGACCCGCCTGAGGCAAACGCATCACCAAGCCAAAATCCCCGCTCCATCGCGATGGCGTTGGCGACGTCGGAAAAGGTCGCGGTGCCCTTGTCCGCGGCGACGACGAAATAGGGATCGTCGCCGTCGTGGATCACCACGGCTTCGGGGTGCACCACCTTGCTCTCAACGATGTTGTCGGTGACCGACAGCAGCGATCGGATGAAGATGCGGTAGCTCTCGGTCCCCTCAGCCAGCCAGGCGTCGCGATTGGCGGGCGGGGGGAGCTGCTTGGGATAAAAGCCGCCCTTCGCGCCGGTCGGCACGATCACCGCGTTCTTCACGCGCTGCGCCTTCATCAGCCCCAGCACCTCGGTGCGGAAATCGTCGCGCCGGTCTGACCAGCGCAAGCCGCCGCGCGCCACCGGGCCGGCGCGCAGATGAATGCCCTCGACCCGCGGCGAATAGACGAAGATCTCCCGCCACGGCAGCGGCGCGGGCAGGCCCGGCACCTTGGCGCTATCGAGCTTGAACGCCAGCGCCTCCTTCGCCGCGGGGGCGAAGGCGTTGGTGCGCAAGGTCGCGTCGATCACCCCGCGGATCGCGCGGATGATGCGGTCGTCGTCGATCGCCGAAACCTTGTCCAGCCCCGCGTCGATCGCCTTTTCGGCATCGGCGATCGCCGCCTCGGCGCCCTTGCGCGCGGCGGGATCGTGCGCGGCGTCGAAGCGTGCGACGAGCGCGATGGCGAGCTTAGGCGCGCGGCGCAGCGCCTCGACCACGGTCGCCATGCCGTAGGCGAGGCCGGTCTGGCGCAGATAGCGGAACCAGGCGCGGAACAAGAGAACCGCGCGCGGGCGCAGATTGGCGGCGACGATCAGCTTGTTGAGCGAATCGTTTTCGGCCGCGCCTTCGAGCACGTCGGCGATCGCCTCCTCGAGCACCGCGATCGAGTCGGGAGCGCCGAGATGGGGCGTGCCGCCGTCGATGTGCAGCAGGAACTCATGGATGAATCCCATCCCCGGAGTCGCCAGCCGCGTCGGCCGCTCCTCGATAACGCGGAAGCCGAAATTCTCCAGCACGGGCACCGCGTCGGACAGCGGCAGCGCGCCGCCGCGGCGATAGATTTTGAGGCACAGGGTCTCCGCGCCGTCCGCCGGAGCCGAGAAGATGCGGACGTTGCGCGCATCCTCGTCGACCAGCCGGTCGAGCCGGGCGATGTCGCGCGCGGCCTCCTCGGCGCTGTTGGCGTAGCGATAGCCTTGCGGAAACTCGTTCGCCCAGCGCAAGGTCATGCGCGCGGCCCGCGCTTCCCCGACATCGGCGACGAGCGCCGCCTCGACCGCCGGCGACCAGCCGCGCACCATCCGCTCCAGCCGCGCGTCGAGATCGGTCGTGTCGGGCGATTTGCCGCCCTCGCGCAGATCGAGCGTGTAGCGGATCAGCGCGACCACCCCGTCCTCGAGCGCGATCGACCAGGACAGAAGCTTGGCGTTGGCGGCGTCGGCCAGCATGTCGCCGATCGCCACGCGCCGCGCGGTCGTCACCTCGTCACGCGGCAGCCAGACGAAGCAGAACAGGTGGCGGCCGAGCGAGCTCCTGATCGTCACCAGCTTGGGCCGCGGCCGATCGGCCAGGCTCATCGCGGCGAGCGCGACCTGCTCCAGCGATTGCGGATCGAAGCCGATCACCTGATCGTGCGGCAGCGCGACGAGCGCATGGGTCAGCGCCTTGCCGGCATGGCCCGCGGGATCGAAGCCGAACTTCTTCTCGAGCTCGGCCAGCCGCTGGCGCAGCACGGGTATCTCGGCAGGCGGGGTGTTGAGCGCGCCCGAGGTCCACAAACCGGCATGGGTCGAAAGCCCGACGACCTTCTTCCCCTCGCGAACGGGGACGATGATGAGATCGAGCTGCACGCGGCGATGGACGCTGGAGATGCGATTGGACTTGAGCAGCAGCGGCGCTTCGCCGCCCTTCTCGAACCATTTGACCGCCAGCGCGCGCGAACTGTCGGCCAGGATGGGATCGCTCCCCGCATGGCGCGCCAGGCCCAGCGGCTTGCTGATCTCGCCGCCCGTCGACCAGCGGTCGTGCGACAACAGCGTGAAGTTGCGATCGAGGAACCAGTGCAGCAACGCGCCGCCCTCTCCGCCGATCGCCTCCGCGTCGGCGCGCATCGCATCCTGCAGCTTCACCCAGTCGTTCACCGCCGAGCGGACCTGGCGGAGCGTGCGTTCGATCTCGCTGACCAGCCGCCGCCGCGCGCGCGCGTCGACCCGCTCCATCTCGATATAGATCATCGATTCGGCCGAGCCCTTGGCGTCGATGGCGGTCAGCGTGCCCCTGTCGTCACGCGCGACGCGCACGACCGGATGGATGATCCGATCGATCGCGATATTCTCGGCCGCGATCGTCCCCGCGATCGAATCGACCAGAAAGGGCATGTCGTCGTTGATGATGGCGAGCCGCAGCCGCCGGCGATGATCCTCGCTCTCGGGCAGCGCTTCGAGCTGGACCGTCGCCGTACCCGGCTTGCGCGCCAGCGCCGCGGCGGTGACGAAGCGCGCCGCCTCCTGCCGCTCCGCCTTGCCGAACCCGTCCAGCTCGCCGGGCAGCGCCTTGGCGATCAGCGCCTTGTCGAGCGCGGCGGTGAGCGATTGGTGCGTCTTCGCGGAGGTCTGGGTAGCCATGGGTCACGCCTATGCGCGTCCCGGAAAAAAGGCTCAAGGCTTGTGGCGGTGCAGCAAACTCGTTTCAGACGTTACGAACGGCGACTTTCAAAGCGCGATCGACCAGCGCAGCCTGGTGCGGCAGCACCGAGACGATATCGAGCCCGCCCTCCGCATTGCGCCGCCCGACGAGCACGACGAACTCCGCATCGCCCGGCACGTCGACATCGAGCGTCGCGATCGGATCGCGGTCGCGCAGCGCGCCTGCCGGATCGCTTTCGCCCCCCTGCGCCTTGCCGCCGCCGCGCAGGCTGCGCTCGGCCTGGACGACGCCCTTCAGCCCGCCCGGATAGCTTTCGACATAGCGGGCCAGGCCGCCCATCGCGACGCCTTCGCGGCGGCCATGGGTCAGCGCGGCGGCGAACTCGGTCAGCCGCGTCTTGTCATAGTCGGCGCCGAAGACGAGCTTGACCACCGGCGTCATCGGCGCGCGCGCCTGCGCGGTCAGCCCGACATCCTCGAGCAGCTCGGCATAATCCTCGGGATGCTCGTCGGCGACCAGAGCGAAATCATAGGCTCGCCCGAGCGCTTCGTAGAGCGCCGAACGGCTGCGGCCGTCGGCGGCGTTGGCCACCGCGGCGGTCTCGCGCGCGACATGGAGCCAATCGGCGAGCGACGCATCGGCGTCGGGCGTCGCGGGCGCCTCGATCTCCTCCTCCGCCTCGAAAGCGGCCGGCGCGGAAAGGCTTGGCGCCGGCGGCTCGTTCGAACCCAATGCGCTCGGCCCGTCGGCGAACACCGGCAGCGAGGCCGAGGCGTGCGGCACGCTGCCGACCGCGTCGGCCATGGCGCGATCGAGCTGCGCCTGCTCCTCCGGCGTCACCATCTCCTTCCAGTTGATCACGCCGTAGATGAAATCGATCGTGTCGTCGTCTGAGGAGAACGGCATCAGGATGCCGCGATACATGGTGTTGTAGCCGCGCAGGCCGGTGAACTCGGCCTCGAAGCCGATCGGGGCGTGGTTGGCGATGATCTGCAGATAATGGTCGGTCAGGCGCGACAGCAGCGATCGGCTCGGCACGTCGGCGATGCAGTCGACGCTCGCGTCCAGCCCGCATTCGCGGCGCAGCGCCCCGCCCAGATAGGCGATGCCGGGATTCTCGATCCCGGCGGTGAAGTCGAGCAGCACGCTGTTCGGGCCGAAATCGGCGAGATCGGCGGGTTCGAGATCCTCGATCGACGGATAGGCGCGGCCGCGCAAGAGCGAGACCCAGTAATTATACGCGCGCACATGCATGCGGCGTTCGTCGGTGCCGATCGCGGGCGGCGCTTCGGGCGCTGCGTCATAGGCATCTTCCGCCATCCAGCTTTCTTCCTGTCCCCGCATCATGTCCATCTTCGGCCCCCGCTCGGGAAACCTCCCGAAATACGGGCGACTTATGCGGCCGCCACGGTAAATGAAGCGTAAACCAAATTCGCCCCGGCCCGGCGCGCGGCACGCTTGTCAGCTTGTCCAACCGCTGGTAAGCGCGCGGGCCAAGCCGCCTTAGCTCAGTTGGTAGAGCATCGCATTCGTAATGCGGGGGTCACAGGTTCGAGTCCTGTAGGCGGCACCAGATGCGGTCATGCCTCGACCTGGCCGGCCCGCTCCGCCATTGCCCGGAAAATATCCGCGGACGGCTTCACCGTCCGGCTCTGGTCCTTGCGATCGACGCCGACCAGGCCGAAGCGCTGGCGATAGCCGAGCATCCATTCGAAATTGTCGAGAAGCGACCAGTAGAAATAGCCGCGAACGTCGGCCCCCCGCATCATGGCCTGCTTCACGCCGGCGACCGCGGTTTCGATGAACCGCGCGCGGCGGCCGTCGTCGTCGCCGACATAGCCGTTCTCAGTGACGACCATGGGCGTGCGCCAGCGGCTGGCGATCCATTCGCACACCGCGCCCACCGCTTCGGGACGGTCCTCCCAGCCCATGGTGGTGGCGACCGCGCCGCCGGCGAGGCCCACGCTGCCGTCGGCGCGGCTCATCATGCGCGAATAGGTCTGCACGCCGACGAAATCATCCTCCCGCGCGGCATCGAGGAACGGGGCGTAGAAGCGCTCGCGCCGCGCGTCGCGGTGCGCCTCGCCGCCCGGCTCGGCATCCTCCTCGGAGATCGCGAGCGTCATGCCGACGGGCAGGCCCGGCCGGATCGCGCGGATCGCGTCGCGCGCCGCGCGGTGCGCCGCCAGCCCGTTGCCGAGGATCGCCTCGTCCCCGGCGAACAGGAAGAAGGCCGATAGCGGGGCGCCCAGCGCCCGCTCGGCGGCGGCGCGCTGCTCTTCGCTCGCGCGCGCGTTGAAATAGGGCGCCGCGAGCACCGGCAGGTTGAGCTCGTTGATCGTGCAGACCAGCGCGATCCCATCCAGGGCGCGTGCCACGCGCGCGGCCTGCTCGGCAAAGCGCTGCGGGAAATCGGCGGCGGCGAAACCGCCCGCGCGCGCGAGCCAGCGCGGCTGGGTGAAATGGTGCAGCGTGATCACCGGCGCGATACCGCGCGTCAGGCAGGCCTCCACGCAGCGCCGGTAATGATCGAGCACGGCCTGCGACACATGGCCGCGTTCGGGCTCCACCCGCGCCCATTCGACCGAGAAGCGATAGGCGCCGAGGCCCAGATCCGCGACGATCCGCACATCCTGATCGAAGCGATGATATTGGTCGGCAGCGTCGCCCGACGGCTCTACGAACAGCGACGGCGCGGCATGTTCGAGCGCCCAGCAGTCCGAATTGACGTTGTTGCCCTCGACCTGGTGCGCGGCGGTCGCCGCGCCCCACAGAAAGCGATCGGGCAGGCGCATCGTCATTTCTTCGCGGCGGCGAAGGGCGGCCGCTCGGGCACGCCGAACGCCTTGCGCGCGGCGGCGAGCCGGGCCTTCATCGCCGCGAGGACCCCGGGCTGCTCGGCGGCGTAGCTGTAGCGCTCGCCGGGATCGCGTTCGAGATCGTAGAGGAAATAGGCGCCAAACTGGTCGAGCGGCACGTCGAGCCCACGATAATAGGCCTGCACCACCAGCCGCCAGCGCCCCTTGCGGATCGCCGCGATCTGGCTGTTGTTGAAGAAATAGATCGCGTCGTGCGGGCTCGCCGCGCCCTCGGCGAGCACCGGCCAGACGTTCCGGCCATCGATCGGCCGGTCATCGGGCAGCTGCCCATCCGACAGCGCCGCGATGGTGGGCATGACGTCGAGCAGGCTCACCGGCGCGTCGGACACTCTGCCCCTGGGCAGCCGGCCCGGCGCCCAGGCGATGAACGGCACGCGGTAGCCGCCCTGCCAGCTGCTGCCCTTGTTGCCCCGGCTCCGCCCGCTCGAACCTTCGAACCAGGGGCCGTTGTCGCTGGTGAAGATCACCAGCGTGTTCTCCGCCGCGCCGCTTTCGCGCAGGGCATCGAGCAGGCGGCCCATGTTCCAGTCGAGCTCCTCGACGACGTCGCCATAGACGCCCGCGCGCGACCTTCCCTCGAACGGCCTGGTCCGGAACAGCGGCACATGCGGCATGCTATGCGCGAGATAGATGAGGAACGGCCGCCGGTCCGCGCTCTTGACGATCTCGATCGCGCGATCGGTGTAGCGGCGGGTCAGCGTCGCCTGGTCGACCGGCTCCTCGACCGCGCGCTCCCCCTCGTAAAGCGCGAGGGGGAGCATGTCGTTGCTGTAGCGAAGCCCGAAGAAGCTGTCGAAGCCGTGGCGCAGTGGATGGTGCTGCGGCTGATGCCCCAGATGCCACTTGCCGATCAGCGCGGTGCGATAGCCGTGCGCCTTGAGCATCTCGGCGAAGGTCACCTCGCCCGCGGGCAGCCCATGCGCGTCTTTGGGATGGATGACGTTCTCGGCGAGGCCCGAACGGATCGCATGGCGCCCCGTCAGCAGCGCCGCGCGCGACGGCGTGCAGACATTGGCGGCGGCATAGGCGCTGGTCAGCCGCACGCCCTCCGCCGCCATCCGGTCGAGCGCGGGCGTCTTGATCAGCGTCGCGCCGTTCGCGCCGACATCGCCGTAGCCGAGATCGTCGGCGAGGACGATGACGATGTTGGGGGGGCGATCGGCCTGGCCGGCGGAGGCCGGCGTCGTCGCCAGGCCCGTCAGCGCCAGCGTCATCAGCAGCTTGAGCGACCGGCGGCCCCTCATGCCCCCAGGTCGCGATTGGTGAAGTTGAAGATATAGGCGCGGCGCGGGCGATCGGCGGTGCGGTTGCCCGGGGTGAAATGCGGCGTGCCGTAATTGTGGACGGTCGCGCCGCCGGCCTTGAGCGGGCAGGCGACCGCCTGGTCGAGATCGAGCACGGCTTCCGCATCGCGGATCGCCAGCAGCCGCTGGCTGTAATCGGCGTCGCCGCCGGCGATATAATGTTCGAGCAGCGGCTGGCGGTGCTGGCCGGCGATAAAGTGCATGCAGCCATTCGCCTCGTCGACATCGTCGAGCGCGAGCCAGAACTGGACATATTGGTCGGAGGGAATGTCGGTTCCCGCCGGCGTGAAGGGCATCTCCTTGTAGGAGAAGTCCTGATGCCACGGCGTGGTCGCGAGCTGGCCGGGCTCCTTGTAGATCAGCATGTCGAACACGGGCTTGGGATCGTCGACGCCGAGCAGCTGGCGGGCGATCCCGCGACCGGCGTCCAGCGCCGCATTGTCGCGAAAGACCGGATGATAGGTCGAGGGAATCATGATCTGCCGCGTCGTCATCCCCAACGGGTTGTCGGTCGGGCTGACGTCGATCTCGCCGCTCAGCATCGCGTCGTAGACGCCCGCGATCTCGGCCACGGTCGCGTCGTCCGCCAGCCGCGGAAAGCAGAGGAAGCCGTCTCGCCTGAACCGTTCGGTATCGACCTTCATTGCATCCTCGCCGCGATCGTTGCGCCGCCCCGCCCTCGGCGGTGCGCTGGAGGTGATATTAGATCGGGCACGTTGACAAAAGCAAAAATTAGGTCGAATCTGACGATATAAACATAATTACGATATATTTCTGGAGGGGTGGGATGACTATGCGGTCAGTTCACGGGCGGCTGATGGGGTTTGCCGCGCTTTCGGTCATGGCGGCAGGCGCGATGGCCGCGCCGGCGCGGGCGCAGGAGGTTTCGCAGCCCGATCCCGAAGCCCAGGCCGGACCAGCCCAGGCGCCGGAGCCGGGCGCGATCATCGTCACCGCGCAGAAGCGCGCCGAGCTGCTGCAGGACGTGCCGATCTCGATCGACGTGGTCGGCGGCGACACGCTCGACGACCTCAAGCTCAACTCCGCGACCGACCTGCAATATGTCGTGCCCGGGCTGGCTTCGCCGGCGCAATCGGGACCACGCAACTTCGGCTTCTTCATCCGCGGCGTCGGCACCAACACCTTTTCCTCCGAGACGATCGAACCGAGCACGGCCTATGTCGTCGACGGCGTCGTCATGGGGCAAAGCGGCGCCACGCTGGTCGACCTGCCCGATATCGAGCGGATCGAGGTGCTGCGCGGGCCGCAATCGACGCTGTTCGGCAAGAACGCCAGCGCCGGCGTGATCAACATCGTGACGCGGCGGCCGTCGGAGACGCTGAGCTTTCGCGCCGGGGTGAGCGTCGGCTGGCCCAATGACGACATCCACGCCTATGGCTATGTCTCGGGTCCGCTCGACGAAACCCTGCGCTTCTCCCTGTCCGGCAGGCGCAGCGTGCGGCAGGGGTACATCACCAACATCCCTGATGGCCGCCGTTTCAACGACCGCAACGAATACGGCTTCCGCGGCAAGCTGGAATGGGAGCCGTCAAATGGGCTGCGCGCGACGCTGATCGGCGATTACTGGAAGAGCGACGCCAATTGCTGCATCTGGACGATCGAGCGGTTCGGCCCGGCGGGAGCGCCCAACACCGTTCCGCCGCTCATCTATTACGAACCGTTCGCGATCGCACTTCTGGGCACGCAGTTCCCCGGCCGGGGAAACCAGAACCAGACGATCAACGGCGACGTGTTCGCCAACGTCAAGAGCTATGGCGCGTCGCTCCAGCTCGATCTGGACGTGGGCGATCATACGCTGACCTCGATCAGCGCCTGGCGCGGCTTCGAGACGGTCGACGGTCTCGATTCGGATTCCGCGCCGGTCGATTTCCTCGACGTCAATTTCGGCGATCACGATCAGGACCAGATTTCGCAGGAGCTCCGCATCGCCTCGCCGACGGGGGGATTCATCGATTACGTCGCCGGCGTCTATTATTTCCGCCAGAGGGTGGATTCCTTCACCCGTCAGCTGTTTCCGGTGCTCGCGCCGATCCTGCCCTTCTTCAGCCGTGAAGTGTTCGTCGACGTGACGACCCGCAACATGGCGGTGTTCGGGCAGGCCAACCTCAACCTGACCGATCAGCTGACGCTGACGCTCGGCGGCCGCGTGCTCGACGAGGAGCAGACGGTATCGAAGAACCGGCTCGACGTCTTCAGCCAGGCGCGGGACAGCGCCAGCGTCAGCGGCAGCGACACCGCGTTCACCTGGCGCGGCGCCATCGAGTATAACTTCACGCCCGACATCATGGCGTTCGCCTCGATCACCCGCGGCTACAAGGGCGGCGGCTTCGACAGCAACATCGCCATCCAGGCGCTGCTGCCGGTGGGGCCGGAGAAGCCGACCAGCTATGAAGCGGGTCTGCGCACCGCCTTCCCGGCCGCCGGGCTGACGTTCAACATCACCGGCTTCTACGCCGATATCGACGGTTACCAGACCGCCGCCCGCGATCCGGTGTCGCTGACCTTCCCGCTGACCAACGGCGACGCCAGGACGCAAGGGTTCGAGGCGGAGGCGACCTGGCGGCCGAGCCGGGCGATCGACCTCACCTTCACCGGGGGCGTCGCCTATACCGACGCCGAATGGAAGGATTTCGCCAATGCGCCGTGCGCCGGCGGCCAGACCGCCGCCGAAGGATGCGTCGGCGGCGTCCAGGACCTGACCGGCGAGCCGCTGCCGTTCGCGCCGGAATGGGCGTTCAACCTCGGCGCCGACTTCAATCAACCGATCGGCAACGGCCTGAAACTGGGCAGCACGGTCAACTACAACCATCGCTCGCGCCAGGTGATCGGCTTCCCCAACGCCCCCGACGCGATCGAGCCCGGCTATGGCCTGCTGGGCGGCGCGGTCAGCCTGGGCGACGCGGAGGACCGGTGGAAGGTCTCGGTGTTCGGCAAGAACCTGACCGACGAGAATTTCCGCACCTTCGCGTTCAACGTCTCCAACGGCACGCTGGCCCAGTACCGCGTCTATGAATCGCGCCGGATCATCGGCGTCGCGCTCGACCTTGCCTTCTGAGCCGGCGAACACGGGCGACGGCGGCGCGCGGGCGCCGCGGCTGCTCGCGGGCGTCAGCTTCCTGACGCCGGCCGAGCTGCCCGACTGGTCGGCCGGCCCGCGAGGCGAACGCGCGGAGATCTATGCGGCGCTCAAGGCGGCCGGATATGAGGCGATCCAGACGCTGGAGCCGCAGGCGGCGATCGATGCGGGGCTGATCCCCACGGGGCTGATGCGCATCTTCCGCGACGTCGACCAGATGCGCGAGCAGGCGACGAGGTGGCGCGATGCGGGGTGCGACTGCTCGACGGTGCAGCTCGGCGACGGCTTCGAGGATGATGACGAGATGGCGCGGCTCGCCGAGGCCATGCTCGAAACGTCGCAGGCGCTCGACCACCCGATCTATCTCGAGACCCACCGCGCGACGATGACGCAGGACATCAAGCGCACGCTCGATCTGGTCGAACGCCTGCCAGAGCTTCGCTTCAACGGCGATTTCGGCCATTGGTATATCGGGCACGAGCTGACCTATGGCGACATGGACATGAAGTTCGACAGGATGCGCCCCGTGTTCGAGCGCACGCGCTTCATGCACCTGCGCGTCTCCTCCAACGCCTTCGGGCAGCTGACCGCGAGCGACCCCGCCGAGGCGCGGCACCTCGACTATTACAAGCGCATGTGGACGGCGAGCTTCGCAGGCTTCCTGCGGGGTGCGGAGCCGGGCGACTATTTCGCGGTCCATCCCGAATTGCTGCCCGCGCGCGCCTTCTATCCCAAGATGGTGCCCGGCCCCGACGGCGAGCCGCGCGAGGAAAGCGACCGCTGGACCGAATCCGCCTTCCTGATCGAGGTTGCGCGCGATTGCTTCGCGCAAGCCGAAGCGGCCGTCGCCGGGCGGGCCGGCTGATGCGCCGGCTGGCCCTTGCCCTACTGATGCTGATGACCGCCCCGCTGCACGCCCGCTCGATCGAAGGCCGTCCCGTCGCCGTCGCCGCCCCCGCCGGAACGCTGGAAGGACGCGCCGGCGATGGGGTCGAGGGCTTTGTCGGCATTCCCTATGCCGCCCCGCCGGTCGGGCCGCTGCGCTGGCGGCCACCCGAACCCGCGCCGCGCTGGCAGGGGGTTCGCGTCGCCGCCGCCTTCGGCAATGATTGCCCGCAGGTGCGCTTCCCGGGCGACGCGACGCCATCGACCCAGCCGATGGACGAGGATTGCCTGACGCTCAACCTGTGGCGGCCCGAAGGGGCCGCTGCCGGATCGCCGGGAGAAGGCGGCGCCCCGCGCCCCCGTCTCCCGGTCATGGTGTGGATCCACGGCGGCAGCTTCGTCGCCGGATCGAGCAATTCGCCGGTGCTGGACGGCGCCGCTCTGGCCAGGCGCGGCGTGCTGCTGGTCAGCTTCAACTACCGGCTCGGCCGCTTCGGCTTCTTCGCGCATCCGGCGCTGACCAGGGAGGCGGGCGGCAGGCCGCATGCGAACTTCGCGTTCCTCGACATGATCGCCGCGCTCCAATGGGTGAAGGCCAACGCCGCGGCGTTCGGCGGCGATCCGGCGAACGTGACGATCTTCGGCGAATCGGCGGGCGGATCGGCGGTCAACTTCCTCGTCGCCTCGCCGATGGCGGAGGGGCTGTTCGACAAGGCGATCGTCATGTCCGGCGCCAATCGCGAGCGTTTCGCGCGGATCGACGTCGACCGGCCCGGCCGCACGTCCGCCCAGTTCGCCGGGGTCGGCTTCGCCGCCAAGGCCGGGCTGCAGCAGCCCGACGCCGCCGCTCTGCGCGCGCTCCCCGCTGACAAGGTGCAGGGCGGGCTGGCGATGTGGGATCTGCAGGGCGAGATCTTCGCCGGGCCGGTGATCGACGGCCACAGCGTCGTCGCCGATCCGATCGAGCGCTTTTCGAGCGTCGCGGTGCCGAGGATCCCCTACATCATCGGATCGACCAGCGCCGAGCTCAGCGAGGAATCCTATGCGCCGGTGATGATGGACCTGGTCCGCGCGCGATCGAGCAATGCGGCGATGGCGCTGCTCGAACGCGCCTATGGCGATCCGCCCGGCTTCGGGCTGATCGACGACTTCATGTTCACCGAAGCGGCGCGCGGCTACGCCCGGATCATGGCGGGGCACGGCGCGCCGGCCTGGCGCTACATCTTCGACCATGTCGCCGAGGCCGACCGCGCCGGGCGCAAGGGCGCGGCGCACGCCTCCGAGCTCGCCTATCTGTTCGGCAACCTGCCCGACAGCGCGGGGCCCAGCGACCGCGAGACCGCGCGGCTGATGGGCGATTACTTCACCAACTTCGCCGCGACGGGCGACCCCAACGGCGCCGGGTTGCCGGCATGGCCGCGCCAGGCCGTGGGCGATCCGCTGCTGCGCTTCGGCGCGACGGGCGCGGAGGCGGGCAGCGACGCGAGCCAGGCGCGGCTCGATGCGGTCGAGCAGGCGGCCACGATGCGCAGGGCGGGAGAATAAGGCATGGCCGAGCACAAGCTCAGCACCGCGAAGAAGATCGGCTTCACCCTCGGGGACTATGCCAGCAACCTCTACTGGCAGAGCATGTCGATCTTCCTCATGTTCTTCTATACCGACGCGGTCGGGCTGTCGGCGGCGACGGCGGGGCTGATCTACATGATCGCCTCGATCGTCGATGCGCTCGCCGATCCGGTGATGGGGAGCATCGCCGACCGGACGCGAACCAGGCGCGGCCGCTACCGGCCCTACATCCTCTTCGGCTGCGTGCCGCTCGCGCTGTCGTTCGTCCTGCTCTATTGGCGGCCGCCGATCGAAGGGCTGTGGCTGACGCTGTGGATGATGCTGAGCCACATCATCTTCCGCTTCGCCTATACAGCGGTCACCATCCCCTACACCTCGCTCAACGCGCGGCTGACCAGCAGCTCTGACGAGCGCTCGACCATCGCGGGCTACCGGATGATATTCGGCGTGCTGGCGGCGAGCACCGTTTCCCTGTGCACCTTGCCCCTGGTGACCCGCTTCGGCGGCGCGGTGAACAGCGCCGAGGGCTTCACCTGGGCCGCAGTCGCGTTCGCGGTGGTCGCCACCGCGATCTATCCGCTCGTCTACTATATCGTCCGCGAGCCCGAAGAGCCGGAGACCGAGGAGCCCAAGCTCGGCTTCGCCGGTCACTGGCGCGCGATCGCCCCCAACCGGGCCTTCTGGGTGCTGATCCTGTGCACCTGCGTCGCGTTCATCGGCGCGGTCGCGGTCGGCGACGCGATGATCTACTATTTCCGATATTATCTGAACGATGCGGCCGCGGTCGGCGACGCCTACGCCGCGATGTCGATCGTCGGCCTGGTCGCGATCCCCGCCTGGGTGTGGGTCACC
The DNA here is from genome assembly GCF_003515075.1 of Sphingomonas gilva. GTDB lineage: Bacteria > Pseudomonadota > Alphaproteobacteria > Sphingomonadales > Sphingomonadaceae > Sphingomonas > Sphingomonas gilva. Next base: position 307,502 of record NZ_QWLV01000001.1, on the reverse strand, counting down.
AAGTTCATCGGCAAGCGCAACGTGTGGTTCGCGGCCAGCCTTTGGGGCCTCGCCTGCCTGGCGTTCTTCGCCTTGGTCGACATCCGTTCGACCGGGGCGATGACGGCCTGGCTGACCGTGCAGAGCGTCGGCGCGCTGGGGCTGTCCTTCACCTTCTGGTCGATGCTCCCCGACACGATCGAATATGGCGAGTGGCGGACGGGCGTCCGCACCGAATCCTTCATCTTCGGCCTGTTCCAGTTCTTCCTGAAGGTCGCGCTGGGCGTCGGCACCGGATTGTTCGGCGTGCTGTTCGACTGGGTCGGCTATCGGGCGAACGTCGCCCAGTCGCCGGAGACGCTCGCCGGGCTGAAATGGATCATCGTCGTCTTGCCCGCGATCGGCACCGCATTGGGCGCTCTCTTCATGCTGCTCTACCCGCTGCGCAAGGGCACCCATGAAAGCATCGTCGAACAGCTCGCGGCGCGCCAGCGCGCTGAACCGGACATGCTCAACCCAAGCCCGGCAAGCTAAAATAGATCGAAAAACTTCTTTTAATGCAGAAATAGATATATTATCATTGCATGAAAGGAGATCGCGATGACGGTCGACGAACGCCGCGCGGCATGGAACGAGAAGGGTTTCTTCGTGATTCGCGGCCTGATCTCTCCCGCCGAGGCGAAGGCGGTCGAGGATGAGGTGATCGCGCGTATCCGCGCCAATCCGCCCGAGCGGCATCCGGGCGAGACGCTGTACCAGGCCGGTCCGGACTATGCGATCTTCCCCGAAAAGGAGCCAAGCCCGAGCGCGGTCAATCCCGAGGACCGCATCGCCAAGGTGTTCAACTGCCATGCCGAGGGCATGACGCGCAGGATCGCGGAATGCGACGCCGTCGCCGATGTGGTCGCGGACCTGCTCGGCCCCGATCTCGACTGCTTCCAGAGCCAGTTCATCTTCAAGAACCCGGGCGTGATCGGCCAGCCCTGGCATCAGGACAGCTATTATTTCCGCTTCGATCGCCAGCCGCAGGTCGGGGTGTGGCTGGCACTCAGCCGCGCGACGCTCGAAAACGGCTGCCTGTGGGTGCTGCCCGGATCGCACCGGGGGCCGATCCACGAGCATGTGCCCGACAGGCGGCCGGCGGCCAACCGCGCCTATACCGAGATCGTCAGCGAGGACGACAGCGCGCGCGAGCCGGCGCTGATGGAGCCCGGCGATGTGCTCTTCTTCCACAGCTACCTGATGCACATGTCGACCGACAATGTCGCCGACGAGCGGCGCGCGGCGATGGTCTATCACTATGCCCGCGCCGGCACGCGACCGATCGGCGCCGACGTCGCGGCGCAGCTCGCCCCCGTCAACCGCTGGATCCCCGTCCGGCGCAGCCAAGCCGAGGCCGCATGACCGCCCCCGCCTATCGCATCCATCCCGAAAACCGCGCCTTCGCCTGGCAGGAGGGCGCGCCCGACCGGCTGCGCCGCGTCACCCCCGAGCAGAAGCGCCAGTTCGACGAAGCCGGTTTCTTCGTGCTGGAGGACGCCTTCACCCAGGCCGAGCTCGACGCGGTCGAGGCGGCGATCGATCCGCTGGAGCGCGAGCATGAGCGGCTGCTGCGCGCCAGCGAGGGCGAGAACGACATCTCTTCGGCCGACGCGATCACCTTCACCGGGCACATCGTCAAGAAATCGAACGTGCTGCGCGCGTTCGCCGGGCACCCCGCCATCGCCGATGTCTGCCACGATCTGATCGGCGACGATGTCCGGCTCTATTGGGACCAGTCGGTCTACAAGAAATCGGGCAAGCCGCAGGAATTCCCGTGGCACCAGGACAATGGCTATACCTTCGTCGAGCCCCAGCAATATCTGACCTTCTGGATCCCGCTGGTCGATGTCGATGTCGAGAATGGCTGCCCCTGGATCGCGCCGGGCATGCACAAGCTCGGCACGCTCGAACATTGGGTGACGCCGATCGGCCTCAAATGCCTGGAGGACGTGCCCGAGGCGGTGCCGGCGGCGGCGAAGCGCGGCGACGTGATCGTCTTCTCCTCGCTCGCGCCGCATCGCACCGGCCCCAATCTGAAGGCGGGAACGGTGCGCAAGGCGTACATCCTGCAATATGCGCCCGACGGCGCCGAGGCGATCAAGGGCGGCCAGCGCATCCCGCAGGACGATCCCGAGCGCCAGTTTCGCATCCTCGAGGGAGGCCGGCAGCCGTGAACGCCGGGGAACTGGCCGGCTATGCGGCGGCGTTCCGCCGCGACGGCTTCGTCCATGTGCCCGGCGTGCTGAGCGCCGAGGAGCTGGCGCGGTACGGGGAGGCGGTGGACGAGGCGGTCGCCTCGCGCAAGGCGGGCGACACCCGCAGGCTCGACGAGAAGTCGCCCTACGAGCAGAGCTTCATGCAGTGCCAGTATATCTGGGAGGATTTCCCGGCGGTCCGCCCCCTCACCTTCCACCCGAAGATCGGCGAGCTAACCGCCGCGCTGCTCGGCGCGAACAAGGTGCGGCTGTGGCACGATCAGGCGCTCTACAAGGAAGCGGGCGGGCGCGAGACCGAGGCGCATCAGGACCAGCCCTATTGGCCGATCGCCGAAGCCGACACCGCGACCGTGTGGATTCCCTTCGCCGCGACCAGCGATGAAACCGGCTGCATGGGCTATGTTCCCGGATCGCACAAGGGCGAGGCCGAGTTCATCGACATCTTCGGCACGCCCGGCGACGGCAAGCGGCTCGAAGAACGCTACGCCGACACCCCGCCGGTGTTCGTCCATTGCGAGCCCGGCGACGTGATCTTCCACCACGGCTTCACCACGCACATGGCCAAGGCCAACCGCTCGGACCGCACGCGGCGGGTCTACACCGCGATCTATTTCGCCGACGGCTCGCACCGCGGGGGAGAGCGGCCACATCCATCGGTCGACCGCGACGGCATCGCCATCGGCGATGTGATCGACGGCGGCGCGACGCCGGTGGTGTGGCCGCTCGAGGGCGGCAGGATGCCCGAGCCCGAGCCCTGGCCCGAGATGGGGATGGAATGGCGCGAGCGCGCCGAGCGGCTGGGGATCATCCCCAGGCGGGCTGGTTGAGTTGACGCTCACCGCTCATCCTGAGGAGCCGCTGAGCGAAGTCGAAGCGGCGTCTCGAAGGATCCTTCGAGGCGGGCCTTCGCCACGCTCGGTCCCTCCCCAGGACGAGCGGCCAGGAAATATCGGTTAATCGCATGCCCAGCATGCTCTCTCGCGTCCGTCGGCACGGACCGCTGTTCCTCGACGCGCATGGCGGACAGGTGATGTTGCGCGGGGTCAATCTGGGCGGCGACAGCAAGGTGCCGTATCCGCACGGCGGCACGCAGTTCCCGGGCGATTTCGCCGACCATCGCGACGTCTCCTTCATCGGGCGTCCCTTCCCGATCGAAGAGGCTGACGAGCATCTCGGCCGCATCGCCCATTGGGGCTTCAACACACTGCGGCTGCTGACCACCTGGGAAGCGGTCGAGCATGCCGGGCCGGGCATCTACGATGCCGCCTATCTCGATTATTTCGCCGAAGTGGCGCGCAAGGCGGGCGAGCACGGCCTCTACCTGTTCGTCGATTTCCATCAGGACGTGTGGAGCCGCATGTCCGGCGGCGACGGCGCGCCGGGCTGGACCTTCGAGGCGGTCGGGCTCGACTTCACCCGGTTCGACGCCGCCGACGCCGCGCATGTGATGCAGGCGCGCTACGATTACGCCAGCGGCGAGCGCCGCCAGGCCGCCTATCCGCAGATGAGCTGGGGCTCCAACTACCGCCTGCCCGCCAACGGCGTCATGTGGACGCTGTTCTGGGCGGGGCGGCGGGTGACGCCGAACTTCGCCATCGGCGGCGAGAACGTGCAGGATTTCCTGCAGGGCCATTATCTCGGCGCGGTGGACCAGGTCGCCCGGCGGCTGGCGGACATGCCGCATGTGCTCGGCTTCGACACGCTCAACGAGCCCAGCCTCGGCTGGGTCGGCCAGCCGATCGCCTATCGCCATCTCGCGCCCTCGGCCGAGAACCCGGAGCGGCCGCGGATCGGCCCCGCGCTCGCGCCGCTCGACGCGATGGCGATGGCGCGCGGAATGACCGTGACGGTGCCGCTCCTCACCCGCGACGCCTCGGGCGCGGCGGTGCCGACCGGCACCCGCACCTTCAACGCGAACCAAGTCTCGATCTGGCGCGAGGGCGCCGAATGCCCGTTCGAGGCGGCGGGGCTGTACCGCATCGACGACGGCCGGGCCGTCGCCGCCGGCAGCGACACGCTCGCCGCGATCGATCCGACCGAGGACGTCTATCGCCCTTTCTATCATAAGGTCGCCGACACCATCCGACGGCATCAGCCCGATTGGTCGCTGTTCGCCGAGATGGACGTCTTCGCGCATGTCGCCGGGCGTCGCTTTCCCGCCGATCTGCCCGATCGCACGGTCAACGCCAGCCACTGGTACGATATGGGCATGCTCTATCTGAAGCGCTTCGACCCGGCGGATCATCGCGACGCGGCCACCGGCGCCGCCGAACGCGGGCTGGAGGCGATCGGCGCGCGCTACCGGCGTCAGCTCGACAGCTTCGCCGAGGAGAGCGCGACCTTCGCCGATGGGGGGGCGCCCACGCTGATCGGCGAGTTCGGCATCCCCTACGATCTGTCCGAGGGCGAGCCCTATGACGCCTGGGCGCGGGGCGAACGCGATGTCTGGGGGCAGCATGAGGCGGCGCTGTCGCTGATGTACGACGCGATGGACGCGCTCGGGCTGCATTCGACGCAGTGGAACTACACCGCGTCCAACCGCAACGACCTGCGCATCGGCGACGGCTGGAACCAGGAGGACCTGTCGATCTTCTCGCGCGACCAGCAGGACGATCCGGCCGACGCGAACGCGGGCGGGCGGGCGATCGCGGGCTTCAGCCGCCCCTATGTGCGGCGCGCGCAGGGGCGGCTGGGCGCGGTGCGCTTCGACCGCGGGACCGGCGTCTTCCGGGCGGAATGGCGCGCCGACGCGGACATCGGCGGCGCGACCGACCTGTATGTGCCGGCGCACGCATATCCCGATGGCTTCGTCGTGCGCTTCGAAGGGGTTCCCGCCGATCTCGATCCGCGACCGGACGCCCAGCGCGTGCAGGTTCGGGCGCACGCCTCGGGGCCGGCCTGGATGGAAATAGCGCCGGCCAGGTAACCACATCGTCGCCCCTGCGCAGGCAGGGGCCTCTGGGTTTGTGGCACATCCGACGTCGCTCATGCCGACTGAGGCCCCTGCCTGCGCAGGGGCGACGAGCAGTATTAACGCGCCATGCTCCTGCCCGGCTTCCGCCGCACAATTTTCGTCTCGCCGCGCTTGAGCTTGTCTACGATCGTGTCGCGCATCGGCTGGTTGGCGGCGAAATACTCGTCGATCAGCGCGATCGTGCGGCGCTTGTCGCGCGCGACCAAGGCATCGACGATTGCGCGGTGTTCTGCATGCAGATCGCTACCGGCATCGTGCTTGGGATCGGCGAACAGGTTCACATAGCGCTCCAGCCGGAAACCGATATCCCCCAGCATCTGCATCATCAGCGGCGAGTTGCAGCCGGAGAGCAGCTGGCTGTGGAACTCCCAATAGGCGCGCTGCCAGCGCTCGCGCGCTTCGGGATCGCCCGCCGGCGCCACCACCTGCGCCTTGGACGAACGGTGCAGCTGCACCACCACGCGCTCCTCCCACCCCTCGTCGCCCAGATCCATCGCCATCTCGATCGCCAGCTTGTAGAGCCGCTGATAGACCGCGAGCACATCGTCGTAGTCGGCCAGCGAAACCGGCGCGACGCGGTAGCCCTTCTGATGCTCGTGAACGACGAGGCCGCTCTCGGACATCAGCAGGATCGCCTCGCGCACCGGGCTGTGGCCGACGCCGTAGAACTGGACGAGATGCTCCACCTTCAGCCGCGCCCAAGGCTCGAACACGCCGCGCACGATGTCGCGCCGCAGCCAGAACGCCGCCGCCTTGGACGGGTTCTGCGCCGGATCGAACGGGCCCGAAACATCGGGCTCGGCGAAGGTGGAGATGGAGGGAATGCTGTTTTTCACGGAAGTTTCGGCTGCTGTGGAACGCCGGACCCTAATCCAGACCGAGGTGATGCGGAAGGCCGGTATGTCGGCATATCCGCGAACGAACCTGCCGCCGCCTGTCGGCGACGACTCGATCAAGACCGTCCATTCCGCGTCGGATTCTCTCGTCGGCCGCGCGCCGGCCGGTTAGGTGTTCCGCATGGACGGACTTGACCGCACGATCCGGCGTCAGGCGATCACGCTGACGATCGGTCTCTGGGTGGCGAATGCCGGGCTCTTCATGCTGCCGGCGCTGCTCTCCGATTTTCCCATGCCGGCGCCCATGATCGTCGGGATCGTGACGACGGTGGCGCTCGGCATCCCGATCTCGGCGATCGTCTTCCGCGCGGCATGGCGGCTGCGCGACGCCGTTCCGTGGCGGCGCTACGGCGCGACTTTGCTGGTCGCCCAGGCCATGGCCGCTCTCATTGCCCTGATAGACGCTTTCAAGGGCGCCTGGCTGATGCACTGGTTCGATCCCGCTTTCGGCGTGGAGGATCCGGGTTTCCGCGCGATCGCCAACTTCGCCGGCTGGGCGCCGCTGTTCGCGCTGATCGCCGCGATGTACCTGATCCTGATCCACAATGCGCAGCTGTCGGCGCGCGCGCGCGAGCTCGCCGACGCGCGCGAGGCGGCGAGCGGCGCCGCGCTCGCCGCGGCCGAAGCCGAAAGCGCGGCAACCGCCGCGCGGCTGGAAACCCTGCGCTATCAGCTCAACCCGCACTTCCTGTTCAACACATTGAACGCCATCTCGTCGGCGGTGGTGACGGGCCGCGCCGACGTCGCCGAGGCGATGCTCGGCAAGCTGTCCGATTTCCTGCGCGGCACGCTGACCGCGCCGAAGAACGGCATGGTGACGATCGAGGACGAGCTGCAGACGCTGTCGGACTATCTGGAGATCGAGGCCGCGCGCCTGGGCGAGCGGCTGCGGGTCGAGATGCACTGCCCGCCGCATCTGCGCGAGGTGCCGCTGCCCGGCTTCCTCCTCCAGCCGCTGGTCGAGAACGCGATCAAGCACGGGGTCGGCGCGACCAGCCGCACGGTATCGGTGCGCATCGATGTGGCCGAAGCGGAAGACGCCGTGCGGCTGTGCATCGCCGACGATGCCGGCGCCGCGCCCGCAGATGCGGACAAGGCGGGAACCGGCGTCGGCCTGGCCAATGTCCGCGCCCGGCTGGCGGCGATCTATGGCGACGCCGCTCAGCTCGATGCGGGGCATCGCGACGGCGGCTTCGTCGCCTGCGTCACCGTGCCGCGCGAAACGCTTCGCGGCTGAAGGGATGGCGATGCGCGTCCTCCTGGTCGATGACGAACCGCCGGCGCTGGACCGGCTCGCGGCCTTCTTCGCCAGCATCCCGGGCACCGAGGTGGTCGGCACCGCCGCCAACGGAGTCGAGGCGCAGGCCGCGATCGAGCGGCTGCAGCCCGACCTCGTGATGCTCGACATCCAGATGCCGGAGATGAGCGGCCTTGCCCTGGCCGGCACGCTTCCGATCGACATACGTCCCGAGATCGTTTTCGTCACCGCATTCGAGCATTTCGCGCCCGACGCGTTCGAGGTGGAAGCGGCGGATTATCTGTTGAAGCCGGTCAGGCTCGATCGCCTCCGCCAGGCGGTCGAACGGGCGAAGCGGCGCCAGGCGGGGCGGCGTGCGATGCAAACGGCCGGCGCCGCGCCGCTGCGATCGGACTATGACGATGCGATCTGGGTGCCGGCGCGCGGCGGCCAGACGCGCGTGCCCGTCGCGTCGATCGACTGGATCGAGGCCGCCGGCGACTATGCGATGCTGCACACGCCGCTTCGCAGCTACCTCTACCGCTCGACCATGTCGGCGCTCGAAAAGCGGATCGATCCGGCGGAGTTGATGCGGGTGCATCGCTCCGCCTTCGTCCGCCTGGCGCGCGTGGTGGAAACCCGGCGAATGGACAAATGGCTGCTGACGCTGGTGCTGGGCGACGGCGCGGAGATCGCGGTCGGCCCCAACTATGCCAAGGCGGTGGGAGACGCGCTTCAGGCATAGAACGTCCTTCGCCCCTGCGCAGGCAGGGGCCTCAGGCGGCATATGCCACGTTGGAAGTGCCAGGAACCCAGCGGCCCCTGCCTTCAGCCGCAGGCTGAAGTTTATCCTGAGCGCCTGCCTTGCAGGCAGTCGAAGGGCAGGGGCGACGGAGACGAACAGATTTTCGCCTCAACAGGCCAGATTCCAGCCCGGGCAGCCCCGTCCGCGCGATCAGCGTCGGGCCAGCGCGGTCGCCCGCGCCATCGCCTCATCGGCGGGTGCGGGGATGTCCGGCGTCACGCCGACGCCTTCCCAGCCGCTCCCGACCGCCGGCCGCATCCGCCCGATCGGCATGATGACCACCAGCTCGCTTTCCAGATCCATCCCGGCGCTCGGATTGCCGCCGCCCGGGGTGCGCTCGCCGATGACGGTCGCGCGGGCGTGCGCCTGCAGTTCGTAGGCGAAGGCCTCGGCGGCGGAGAAGCTGCGCGCGGAGACCAGGACATAGACGGGTTTCGCCGCAAAGGCCGGCTGCGCGGGCTGGTCGGTCGCGCGCCGTTCCAGCCGCGGCGCGACGTGCGTGCAGGCGTCCAGCCGATCGGCGGGCGGCGGCGCGCACTCGCGCCATTCGATCGCGGTGATCGCCGTCTCGCGCGCGAAGAAATGGCCGAGCAGCCGCCTGAAGCTGACCTCCCCGCCGCCGCCATTATCGCGCAGATCGACGATCAGCGCCCGCGCCGGCGCGAGCTTCGCCATCGCCGCATCCACCGCCGCCCGGGAATCCGGATGATTGCTGAACCCGCGCAGCGTCAGGCGGCCGATTCCGTCGCCGTCGATCGCCGCGTGCGCGATGCCGAAATTCGCCTCTTCGCGGTCGGCCTCCGGCGGCTGCGGGCCCTTGCGGAAGACCGACAGATGCTTGTCGCCCGAGGCGTCAAGCAGCACGCCGTTCAACGCTTTGACGAAAGCCGCTTCATCGCCGATGGCGAGCAGGCGGGTGCGATCCGCCTGAAGCGCCGCGACGATCGCCGGCTTTTTCGACGGATCGACATAATGGTCGATCCGCCTGATCAGCACGTCGTAGGAATTGATTCTCGCCGCCTGCGGGAGCGGCGGCGCGATCTGCGCGGCGGCTGGCATGGCCGTCAGCAGCGCGGCGGTGACGATGGCGATACGCATGGGCTGTCTCCCCCTCAACCGCGCGAGAAGGTCCAGCGGCTCGGCCCACTCGCCAAGCGGAGGACGCCGCCCTGGACAGTCACGTCGTAGCTTTCGCGCGCCGCGGCGATCGCGGCCGAGCCGCTGCGGCCGCAGCTGCTGCTCCAGCGCTCGGTCCCGCCGGAGACGGCGAAGACCATCTTGCCGGCAAGCGCCTGCACCTTGCCTTCCTTGACCTCGGTCGACGTGCGCACGCAATCGTCGCGCTCGGCATGGCGCTTGACGATCGTCCATTTGAAGCGCCCGTCGGCCTCGATCGCCAGCGTCATCGATCGGGCGACATCCATCATCGTCGGCTCGGTGACGATGGTCGTGCGCGTCATCGATCCATAGCCCACCGACCCGCCGAGATTGGTGCCGTAGCCGACGCCGACATTGGGCTGCAGCTTGATCCTGGGCGCCAGCACCAGCTCCTTGCCGCTGCTCGCCTGGGTCCAGCGGCCGGCGAGGCCCGGCGTGGTCTGCGCCTGCGCGGCGACGGCCAGCGCGGCGACGCCGAGCACGGGCAGAATGGACGGAAACAACATCATCGTTATCCTTTCTCTGTTGGTCAGAACTGGAAGCCGCCCAGACCCGCGAAATCGGCGCGTTTGGCGCCTTCGGTCACGGTCACCCGGCCGGGCGATGCGCCCGCGTCGGGATGGAAGCTGAACTTGACGCGCAGCTCGCCGCCGGGTTCGATCGCAGGCGTCGACGCGAAATGGACGCGGCCCTCCGGAGTCGCGCGCAGCACCTGACCGTTCACCTTGCCGGCGCCGTCCGAATCCTCGAGCCGGACCATCAACGCCCCTGAGGTGACATAGAGCGGCGACTGGGTGACGTTGCGCAGCGTCAGGAACACGTCGATCCGCTCGGCGTCGCGGGCGGCGACGACGCGGTCCAGCCGCACGTCGTACTTCATCAGCGGCTGGAAGCCGAAGGACGGTGCCGGCGTCGGCGCAGGGGCGGGCGCAGGCGCGGGGCTCGGCGCAGGTGCGGGAGCCGGCTGTGGAACCGGCACGGGCGCCGGAGATGGCTGCGGCGGCGGGGCGGGCTCGGGTGCCGGCGCCGGTGCCGGTGCCGGCTGTGGTTCCGGTTGCGGCGCCGGCTCGGGTTGAGGTTCCGGCTGCGGTTCGGGCTGGGGCTCGGGTGCCGGCTCGGGCTCGGGCGCCGCGATGCCGCGCCGGCCGTTGATCGCGATCTCATGCCACATGCCGTTGCGATGCTCGCGCAGCGTGCCGACGAAACGTTCGGTCTCGCCCATCCAATCGAGCTGCGCAGTGCCGCCGAAACGGCGATCCGCGACATCGAGCTTCCAGGACGCCTTGAGCGTGCGGGGATCGACGCCCTCGCGCATCGCGCCGCGCAGCACGAACAGCCGGTCGCCCTGGCCATCCTTGTGCCTGAGGCGTCCGATCAGCTGGCCATTGCCGTTCTCGATCGACATCGGCCCAAGGTCGGTGGTCCAGTCGCCGATCCAGCGCGAGCCGCCATAGAGGTTCCAAGGCTTGCGCACCGCGCTCCAATGCGTGCGTCCGCGGATGCCCTCGCCGCTGTGGCTGAGCTCGATCGTCTCGCCGTCGGCGGAGACGGTCACGGTGACCCGCCCGACCGGATTGTCGGGGTAAAGGCCCGGCATCGGCGCGATCTCGGCCGATATGCCGCCCGGCGTCGCCGATACCTGCAGGCGGAACGCGTAATCCTCGTTCTTGACCGTGATCCCCGTCAGATTCTCGCGGACGGTGGGGGCGATCTGCACGTCGCCGAACGGCGACTCCCACGATCCGACGATGCGATCGAGGTCGGCCAGGTAGCGATGGGTCGCCGCCTCGCTCGAATCGAGCACCGCCGGCCTGCCCTGCTCGGCGTGCGCGGGCGCGGCAAGGATGGGCGGCGCGGCAAGCGCGAGGGCGGCCGCCAGCGCGGCGCCCGCGCGCAGCTGAATGATGGGCCGCATCAGAAGACGCCGACCCAGCTGTCGCTGCCGGCATATTCATTGGCCTTGCCCCAGCAGATCAGGCCGGGCCGTTCGGCGCTCTTGCCGGCCTTTTCGAGGCGATAGCGAAGTTTGCGGCAGCGAAAGCCGTTTACCGTCTCTTCGCCGGCGATCGTCAGCGATCCGGCGAAGCCGTTCGCGGACCAGCGGTGGACATGGCCGATGGGAAACCGCGAAAGCCGCTTCTCGTCGCCGCCATATTTGCCGGAAAACTCGTCCCGCGGCCAATCGGGCCAGCCCGAATAGGCATGGCCGCCCTCGCACCCAAAGCACACGACCTTCCCGAACTCGTCATAGGCTTCCTTCGCCGCCTGCCACTCGGGCGGGATCGGCATCCGGCTCGGATATTTGGCGTCGGCCGCCGCCATCTCGCGCCGTGCGCGTTCGGTGGCGCTGATCGGCGCCGCGCGCGCCGCTCCTTCGTCACCGCTAGCTTCGCTGGACCCTTCCGTGACGGTCGCACTATCGGCGCAAGCGGCACGGGCTAGACCGCGCTCCGCCGCCGCCCTGGCCGATCCCGTCAGATCGGATTTGAGATCGCCGTCGCCGCGAAGCGTGCCCGCGATCGATCCCTCCAGCCCGCTGCTGCGAACCGCCGAGAACAGTCCGCCGAGCCCACGCTTCTTCTTGGGCTTGGCGGCGACCGCGCACGCATCGTCCTCGGCATGCGCGGGAACCGCGGACCAGGTCATCATGATCGCCGCGCCGATGGCAGCCGCGGTCGTTTGTCGTATGCGTTTCATGTCTTCGTCCTCCCGAAACGATTTCGGGAATGACGAGCGGGCGCAGCCTGGTCACCGCCGTTGCGTCGGGACCGTCCCACGGCTCGTCCGACACGGCGGCGCACGACGAAAACCGCCTGGGGCGCGGCGAAATGCCGCGCTTCGCGATCCGTCTCAGCGCGCGTCGAGAAGCGCGGCGATGTGGCGCGTGGCGATGGCGCGCGCCTCTTCGGGCGTGAAGCTCGCCGGCGATAGGCAGAGCTCGAGCCACAGCCCGTCGACCAGCGCGGTGATCGCTATCGCGGTCAGGCGGAGATCGGCCGGTCCGACGCCGCATTCGGCGAGCAGCGTCTCCAGTTCGCGACGATAGGCGGCATAGATGTCGTCGTGCAGCGCGGCGATCGCGGGCTTCGCCTTGACCAGGCTCCAGAAGGCGATCCACGTCGCCAGCAGGCCCGGATCGGCGATCGGCGGCACGAAGCTCGCGGTGACATAGGCGTCCAGCCGCGCGCGGGGATCGTCGCCCGTCCCGGCCATCGCCGCCTCTAGCGCGGCGTTCACCCGTTCGCCGACACGCGCGTAGGTCGCGGCGATCAGCGCGTCGACCCCGTCGAAATAATGGCCGACCAGACCCGGCGACACCCCCGCCTCGACCGCGATCGCGCGCACCGACGCGCCACCCACGCCCTCCGCCGCCAGCACCCGTGCGGTCGCCTCGATCAGGCTCAGCCGGCGGGCGTCGGGTTCGGCGCGGGAGAAAGCGGGCTGCGACATTGCGCCGCCATAGCAGTTGTTGTACGATCGTCCAACAAGGAGGCCGGCATGGCGCAAACCCAGACGATCAGCGACCAGACCGATCCCGACGCGGATTGGAGCCTGCCCAGCTGGCTCTATACCGACGCCGAATATTTCGACGTCGAGATCGCCCGCGTCATCCGCCCCTCATGGCAGATCGTCTGCCATGTCAGCGACATCGCGAACCGCGGCGATTACCACACGCTCGACTATATCGGCGAAAGCGTCATCGCGGTGCGGGGCGACGATGGCGAGATCCGCGCCTTCGCCAATGTCTGCCGCCACCGCGCGATGCGGCTGGTCGAAGGGCCGCAGGGCTGCGCGAAGAAGCTGGTCTGCCCCTATCACGCCTGGACCTACGATCTCGACGGGCGCTTACGCGGCGTGCCGATGCGCGCCGATTACCCCGCGCTCGACATGGCGGCGAGCGGACTGGCGCCGGTCGAGGTCGAGATCTGGAACGGCTTCGTCTTCGTCCGGCTGGAGGATGACGGCGGGCCTTCGGTCGCCGGGATGATGGCGCCCTATGCGCACGAGATCGCGCCCTATCGCTTCGAGGAGATGCGCACGATCAGCCCCGTCCGCACCCGCGAACGCGCGGTCAACTGGAAGAATGTCGGCGACAATTATTCGGACAATCTCCACATCCCCGTCGCGCATGACGGGCTGACGCGGCTGTTCGGCAAAAGCTACGCGATCGAGGCCGAGCCGTGGGTCGACAAGATGTCCGGCCGGCTGGTCGACCGCCCCTCGGCCAACCCGTGGGAGCGCTTCTACCAGGCGCACCTGCCGCGCGTGCCGCATCTGCCCGAGGCCAACCAGCGGCTGTGGCTCTATTACAAGCTGTGGCCCAACATGGCGTTCGACATCTATGCCGACCAGATCGACTTCATGCAGTGGCTGCCGCTGACGCCGACCACCAGCCTGCTGCGCGAGATGGCCTTCGCATTACCCGACGACCGGCGGGAGATGAAACTGGTCCGCTACGCCAACTGGCGGATCAACCGCACGGTCAATGCCGAGGACACCTGGCTGATCGAGCGCGTCCAGCAGGGCATGGCCTCGGCCAGTTACACCGCCGGCCCGATCGGCGCGAGCGAGGTGTGCCTGCGCAGCTTCGCGAAGAAAATCCGCCGTCTGATCCCCGAAGCCCGCCAGCACCGTGCCCCCGCGCCGGGGTGGTCGCGGCGGCCGAGGCCGGTGGACACCTGACCGCTCATGCTGAGGAGAGGCTGAGCGAAGTCGAAGCCTCGTCTCGAGGCACGCACGGGCCTGTCGAGACGGCCCTTCGACAAGCTCAGGACCTCCTCAGGATGAGCGGGAGTTGGGGAATAGGGAAGAAAATGACGAAGCAATACGACGCGCTCATCATCGGCGGCGGGCATAACGGCCTGGTCTGCGCCTTCTACCTCGCCCATGCGGGCCTAAAGGTGCGCATCCTCGAACGCCGCCACGTCATCGGCGGCGCGGCGGTCACCGAGGAATTCCACCCCGGCTTCCGCAATTCGACCGCCAGCTACACCGTCAGCCTGCTGCGGCCGAAGGTGATCAAGGACATGCGCCTTCACGAACGCGGCTGGCGGATCATCGAACGGACGATCAGCAACTTCTTCCCGCACGAGGGCGGCTATCTGAAGCTGGGTGGAGGACAGGCGCGGACGCGGGCGGAATTCGCCCGCTATTCGCAGAAAGACGCCGACACTTTCCCCAAATATGAGGAGGCGCTGGAACGCGTCGCCGAGGTGCTGCGCGACATGGCGCTGAAGACCCCGCCCAATGCCGGCGGCGGCCTGCGCGCCCTCATCGCCGCCGCGGCGCAGGGCAGACGGCTCGCAAGCATGGACATAGAGGCGCAGCGCGACGTGATGGACCTGTTCGTCAAATCGGCGCGCAGCTTCCTCGATAGCTGGTACGAGAACGAATATGTGAAGGCCGCGTTCGGCTTCGACGCGGTGGTCGGCAACTATGCCAGTCCCGATACGCCGGGCAGCGCCTATGTCCTGGTCCACCACGTCTTCGGCGAGGTCAATGGCAAGAAGGGCGCCTGGGGCCACAGCGTCGGCGGCATGGGCGCGATCACGCGTTACATGGCCGAGGCGTGCGAGGAATTGGGCGTCGAGATCAGCCTCGAGGCGCCGGTCGCCAAAGTGCTGGTCGATGGCGGCAAGGTGTCCGGCGTGAAGCTCGAGAGCGGCGAGGAGATCGCCGCGTCCATCGTCGCCTCAAATGCCGGCCCCGCCCTGCTGTTCCGCCAGCTGGTCGACCGCGCCGACATGACGCCCGAATTCGCCCGGCGGATGGACAATTTCAAGGCCGGGTCGGGCACCTTCCGGATGAACGTCGCGCTCAGCGAGCTGCCCGATTTCGCGGTGCTGCCGGGTAGGCAGGTGGCCGAGCACCACACCTGCGGCATCATCATCTCGCCGACGCTCGATTACATGGACAAGGCGTTCACCGACGCAAAGGCGCTCGGCTGGTCGAAAGAGCCGATCGTCGAGATGAAGATCCCGACCTCGATCGACGACAGCCTCGCACCAGAAGGCCGGCACATCGCCAGCCTGTTCTGCCAGCAATTCGCGCCGGTGCTGCCCGACGGGCGGAGCTGGGACGACGAGCGCGAGGCGGCGGCGGACCTGATCGTCGATACCGTCACCAGGCACGCGCCCAACTTCAAGGCCTCGATCATCGCCCGCCAGATCCACTCGCCGCTCGACCTCGAACGCAAGTTCGGCCTGATCGGCGGCGACATCATGCACGGGCATATGTCGCTCGATCAGCTATGGGCCGCGCGGCCCGTGCTCGGCCACGGCGATTACCGCGCCCCGATCAAGGGCCTCTACATGTGCGGCGCGGGCGCCCATCCCGGCGGCGGCGTCACCGGCGCGCCCGGCCACAATGCGGCGCACGAGATCTTGCGGGACCACTCGGTGCTGGGACGCCTGTTCGCCTGAGTTCTTCTCGTTCCATCTGATCGGCTGTGTCGCCCCTGCGAAAGCAAGGGTCCAACCGCCCCCGCCGGCAATCCCGCTCGCCGCTACCGTCCCAAGCTCGTCAGCGTGAAGCCGGCGCGCTCGACCGCGCCCTTGTCCCACACCCCGCGCAAATCGACCAGCACGCGGCCCTTCGCCACCTCGGCCAGCCGCCGCATGTCGAGCGCGCGGAACACGTCCCACTCGGTCACCAGCACCACCGCATCGGCGTCCTTGGCCGCGTCATAGGCGTCGCTGCAGAAAGTCACGCCGTCCAGCAGCGGCTTGGCCATCTCCATGCTCTCGGGATCGTAGCCGCGAACCGCGGCGCCGGCGTCCTGCAGCGCCTGGACGATCGCGATCGCCGGCGCGTCGCGCATATCGTCCGTGTTGGGCTTGAAGGCGAGGCCCAGCAGCGCGACCGTCTTGCCTTCGGCGCTGCCGCCCAACGCCTGGATCACCTTGCGGCCCATCGCCCGCTTGCGGCTGTCATTGACCTTGACCACCGCTTCGACGATGCGCTGCGGCGCCTCGAAATCCTCGCCGGTCTTCAACAGCGCCAGCGTGTCCTTGGGGAAGCAGGATCCGCCATAGCCCGGCCCGGCCTGGAGGAACTTCGGCCCGATCCGGCTGTCGAGCCCGATGCCGTGCGCCACGTCGCCCACATCGGCGCCGGTCGCCTCGCACAGATCGGCGATCTCGTTGATGAAGGTGATCTTGGTCGCGAGGAACGCGTTCGCCGCATATTTGATCAGCTCGGCGGTCCGCCTTCCGGTGAACAGCAGCGGGTGGACGTTGGGATTGAGCGGGCGGTAGATCTCCGCCATCACCCCGCGCGCGCGCGTATCCTCGGCGCCGACGACGATGCGGTCGGGCCGCTTGAAATCGTCGATGGCAGCGCCCTCACGCAGGAACTCCGGGTTGGAGACTACCGCCACCTTCTCGGCTGTGTGCTTCTCGCGCAGGATGGCCTCGACCTTGTCGCCCGTTCCGACCGGCACCGTCGACTTGGTCACGACGACGCAAGGGCCGTCGATCGCCTCGGCGATCTCGCGGGTCGCATCGAACACATAGGTCAGATCGGCATGGCCGTCGCCGCGGCGCGAGGGCGTGCCGACCGCGATGAACACGGCGTCCGCGCCCTTCACCGCGCGCGCCAGATCGGTGGTGAAAGCGAGCCGCCCGGCGGCGACATTGGCGGCGACCAGCGCGTCAAGCCCTGGCTCGTAGATCGGCATGCGCCCGTTCTCGAGCGCCTCGATCTTCTTCGCGTCCTTGTCGACGCAGGTCACGTGATGCCCGAAATCGGCGAAGCAAGTGCCCGAAACCAGGCCGACATAGCCTGATCCGATCATCGTGATGCGCATGAAAATCCTCGTGACTATCGTGACCGTGGTCCCCGGGTCGAGCCCGGGCATGTTCGCCACGCGCTTTAGCGGACCCCTGACGAAATGCCACCCGTCGGGATGATCTTCTTTCCCAAAGAAAAAGGGAGGCCGAGCCGAGGCCCGACCTCCCGATTTCGTACCGATCCCTTGCGGAACCGGCTCTGGCTTACATGCCCGAGCCCGGACCGTAGGTGATTTCCACGCGGCGGTTCTGCAGCTCGCGGACACCATCGGCGGTTTCGACGCGCGGCGCCGATTCACCGAAGGCCTGCGTGCTGATGACGCCGTCCGGAATGCCACGCGACGTGAGATAGGCGCGGACCGAAGCGTTACGCCGCTCGGAGAGGCCCACATTGTAGTCGTCCGGACCGGACTTGTCGGCGTGGCCGGCGAGCATGACCTGCGCGTTGCCGCACGTCTGGTAAGCGGAAACCGCGTTGTCGAGAATGGTGGCCGCATCGGGCGTGATGTCCGACTTGTCCCACTCGAAGAACACGATGTACGGCCCAGGCGTGCACTCCACGACCGGGGGCGGAGGCGGCGGCGGGGGAGGCGGCGGAGGCGGAGGCGGCGGGGGCGGCGGAGGCGGAGGAGCCTCTTCCGGCGCGCCGAAGTTGAAGATCAGGCTGCCGAGCAGGCTGTGCGACCGGAACCGCGTCTCATGCTCGTTGTTGAAGTTGTCGATCACGCGAACATTGTCCGCGTTGAAGAAGCGATACTTCAACCCGACGTCGATCGTGTCGCTCAGCGGCGCGCGAATGCCAGCGAGCGCCTGCCAGGCGAACACCGTATCCGAATCGTCGAGCAGCACGCCGGTGCCGGCGCCGGTGCCGTCGAAGGCTTCATATTCGTCGAACTTGACGCGGGCGACACCCGCACCGCCGCCGACGAATCCCTGGATCGAATCGTCCTCGCCGAAGTCGAGCAGCGCGTTGACCATGAAGCTCAGCGCCGAGGTCTTGCCGCCGAACGGCTCGTATTCGCCCGACGGAACATCGAGAAGAGCAGAGGTCAGAGTAACGCTTTCGACATTGGCCTGGCGATAGCCGACTTCGGCTTCGGCGCGGAGCCAGCCGAAATCATAGCCGACGATGCCGTCGACGTCCCAGCCATAGTCGCTGTCGACGGTGATCGCGTCTTCGGACAGATCGCCATCCGGATCGGTGACGTCGAAGTCCATGTCCTCGACGATCATCGCACCGCCTTCGACGCCGACATACCAGGCCTTGTCACGGGCGAGGCTGGGCGAGGCGAGCGCGGTGGAGGCAAGTGCCAATACGACGGCAAGCTTCCGCATCATAATCCCCTTTCAAAAGTGTCCGGTTAAGGACAGCGAAAACTCACTATCTGAACGATAGTTTCCACGCAAGCGGGCAAAAAACGCCACTGTTGCCGATTTGCCTCACCTTTCCTCAAGGGTCGATCAGGCCGTGCGCGCGCAATGCATTGATAACATTTGTCAATGCCGCCCGCGCTTCGGGGTCGACAAATGCGCCACCATCGGGCGTATCGATCGCCGCTTGCCGATCGGACACGACCTGGACGCCGCCGATCTCGACCCGCGCCGCGCTGACGACGCCCAGGGTCCAGCCGCTGCCGTCGTGGCGCGCGGGCAGCCCGCTGTCCTTGGCCCATGCCGTCCAGCCCGCCCCCGGCGGCAGGAACCGCCACCCCGACGCGGTCCAGCCCGCCAGCGTCCCGGCCTGCCCGGCCCATGCGCCGACGGGCTCGGCGCCAACGATCCAGCACTGCCCCGGAGCGGGCGAGGCGGGCGGCACATCCACGCCCACCGCCTCCACCACCGGCTGCACCGCGATGTCGAGCGCGGCGAGCGCCTCGTTGTGCGTCATCTCCTTCTGCGCCTGCCCGCCCGCGATCAGCGGCAGGGCAAGGCGATGGGTCGCTTCGGTCACGTCTTCCTCCTCAGATTGTCAGCGTCAGCGGGGCGGAGGGCGCGTGCGTGCCGATCTGCACGATCGACAGCGTCACGGCGCCCACGCTCCGGTCTTCGGCCAGTGCCGCCGCGGGATAGGTCCAGCCCGGCGCGCCGAGATCGACGTTCCGCGCCGCGCCGTCGCCGCGCGTGATCGTCAGCCGATAGGCCTCGCGCTCCTCGCCCAGCGGCGCGTCGACCGTATCGCGCCAGGCCCAGCCCGCCCGGCTGCGCCGCGTCCAGCCGATCGCGAGATCGCCGCCCGGCAGCGCCGCGATACGCGGATGCACCGGCGAAGGCGGCGCGACCGATCGTCCCGTCACCGCCGCGCTCGCCAGCGCCGGCTCGGCGTCGCCGACCCCGCTCGCGCTCACCTCCGCCACGCCGCCGATCGCCTCGGGCGCCAGATCGACCGTGAGCAGCGCGCGCGGATCGAGCAGCACGAAGCGCGTTCCCGGCCCCTGCCCGGCCATCGCCGCCTCGCTCCCGCGCCGCCCGCGCCACAAGCCCGACAGCCGCCAGCGCGCACCGCCCAGCGGCTCGGCGCGCGCGAACTGGACCAGCTCGTCGCCGATCAGCGCGGCGTTGGCCCCCGCATCGAGCGCCGCGTCATCGGCATCGCCCAGCACCATGCCGTCATGCGCCAGCACGACGTCGATCGCCGAGCTTCGATCGACCAGCCCGGCGCACGCGGGCGCCGGCACGCCGTCGAGCGTCCCAATCACCGAAGCCAACCGCGCCCGCCCCGCCACCGTCCAGCCGCCGCCCGCGTCGCTGCGCACCAGCATGTCCGCCCCGCGCCAGCCGGGTCCCGCGCCGCACGCCGCGATATGGAGCCGCGGCTGGGCGAGCGGCGCGTCGCCGATCGGCGGCAGCTCGAACGCCTCGATCCGCGTCGGCCCGGCCACCCGGTCGATCTCGCCCAGCACGCGCCCAGGCGAGGCCGGCAGCGCCACCGCCGATCCCCCGGCGATCCGCACCAGCGACAGTTCGGCGACCAGCCGCTCGATCGCCACGCGCGTCACCCGCCAGCGCGCCGCGTCTCCCGCGACGCGGACGTCCGATCCAGGCGCGGGAAGGTCCGGCGTCGTCGCGCGCGATGCGAAGATAGGCCTTGCACTCGGCCACCGCCGCGGCCGCCGCCTCGGGCGGAATCGCGGGCGCGCTCATCGGCCCCTCCCAAGGGAATCACGGTTCGCCGCAAATCTCATGTTTTTCCTCCACTTGGTCATTCGACACGCGCGTCGCGGTGCTAGGCGGCCGCGCAAAAGAGGTCGCCATGCAGCATGTTTCCCAGGCCGCCAGGCTTGCCTATCGGCGCGACATCGATGGCCTGCGCGCCGTCGCGGTCGTGCCCGTCGTGCTGTTCCACGCCGGCGCCGCGGCGATCCCCGGCGGCTTCATCGGCGTCGACATCTTCTTCGTGATCTCAGGCTATCTGATCACCGGCATCCTGCTCGGGGAGGCCGATCGCGGCCGCGTCTCGATCGCCCGCTTCTACGAACGGCGCGTCCGGCGGATCGGCCCGGCGCTGCTCGTCGTCCTCGCCGCCACCTTCCTCGCCGCGCACCTGCTGCTGTTCCCCGCGCAATATGTCGATTTCGCCAAATCGCTGCTCGCCGCCGAAGGCTTCGTCTCGAACATCTGGTTCTGGACCCAGGCGGGCTATTTCAAGGCGCAGGGCGACGTCGTCCCGCTGCTCCACACCTGGAGCCTCGCGGTCGAGGAGCAGTTCTACATCTTCATGCCGCTCGCCGTCGCGCTGCTCGCCCGGCGCCCCGCGCTGCTGCGCTGGTCGCTCGCCGCCGCGGCGCTGGCGTCGCTCGCGCTCAGCATCTTCGGCACGATCTGGTCGCCGGGCGCGACCTTCTACTGGCTGCCGACCCGCGCGTGGGAGCTGCTGCTCGGCGCGCTGCTCGCCGCCGGCATGATCCCCCGCGCCGCCGATCGCTGGCGCCCCGCGATCGCCTGGCTCGGCCTGGCGCTGATCGCGGTCGGCCTCGTCGCGATCGACGAACGGACGCCCTTTCCCGGCGCCGCCGCGCTGCTGCCCTGCCTCGGCGCGGCGGCGATCCTCCATTCGGGCGATGGCACGCCGGTCGGCCGCCTGCTCTCGTTCCGGCCGATGGTGGCGATCGGGCTCATCTCCTATTCGCTCTATCTGTGGCACTGGCCCGTCCTCGTCCTCGGCCGTCAGCTCGTCGGCGGCGATCTCGGGCCGCTAGGCGCCGCCGCCGCGGTCGCCCTGTCCTTCGCGCTGGCGACGCTCAGCTACTGGTTCGTCGAGCAACCGACCCGCAACCGGCTGCGCGTGCGCTCGCGCCCGCTGGTGCTCGCCTGCGCCGCCGGCGCGCTGGCGCTGGCGCTGCTCGCGCTCTGGGTCATCGCCGATCGCGGCAAGCCCGCGCGGTTCAGCCCCGAACTCGTCGCCATGCTCGAGCCCGACCGCGACACCATCGGCGCGCGCTGCCGCGATCGCGGCGAATGCCGGTTCGGGCCGGGCGATCCCGACATCCTCCTCCTCGGCGATTCGCACGCCGCCGCAATGGCCGAAGGCGTCGAGGCGGCGGCGCGCCCGCTCGGGCGGGGGGGCGAGCTCGTCACGGTCAACGCCTGCCCCCCGCTCATCGGCTTCACCTATACCGGCCTCACCCTGCGCGACGCGCGCACCTGCAAGGCGGCGATCGAACGCGCCGTCCGCAACGCGCCCGCCACCGTCGTCCTCGCCGCCAACTGGCCAACCTATCTCGCCCAGGACCGCCAGGGCGTCGAAGCCGCCCTGCGCCGGACGATCGACGCCCTTGGCCGCCGCCGGATCATCATCCTCGCCGGCCTGCCCAGGCCCGAGGGCGATCTGCCCTGGGCCACGGCGGTCGCCATGCGCAACGGCGATCCGCACCCCCGGGTCCGCCCCGCCGGACGCCAGCTCGTCCCGCTCGATCTTCCGGCGAACGCGACCATGGTCGATCTCGAACGCGCCTTCTGCCCCGATGGTCGCTGCCTCGCCCAGGTCGCCGGCAGACCGACCTTCAGCGACACCAACCACCCCTCGGCAGCCGCGGCGCGCCGCCTCGTCGCGCCGGCGCTCGCCCCGGCGCTGGCGCGCTAGGGCATCGCGTCCGCCGTGCCCGCCCGGCGCGTATCTCGCACGCTCGGCGGCGATTGACGCACGTCGGCGATTGCGTCAGGGTGAGCGAAAGAGAGGGTCGAAACTAATGGAAATCGGTGCGATATTGGGCTTGGTCGTGCTTCTCGGCGGGCTCGCCATGATGGGCGTCGCCCGCAAGCGCCGCCCCCAGCGCCGCGCCAGCCTGACCCGCTACGACGTCAACAGCTTCGGCAAGCCGCCCGAATGATGCGGGCCGTTCCGCTCACACCCGCTCCACGCTCCTGATCCGTCGCGGCGTCCCTGCCGGGCGGGTCGCCAGCCCGTCCGCCACCTCCGCCTCGGTCACTTCCTCGCTGCCGTCGGCGAAGCGCCAGCGGAGCGTCGCCGGCCCGTCGGGCGCGCCCCGGCCAGCGATCCGATCACCCGCCACTGCTCCTTGATCGGCAGCGCGGCGATCTTGGCCATCAGTGCGCGATCGGCCGCCACCGCCTCATTCACCGTCCGCGCTCCGCCAGGCCAGGCGCTTCTGCGCCGCCGCAAGCGCCTTGATCAGCGCGGCGTTGGTCTCCTCGCGCGTGGCGTTGCGGCGCGGCCGCCCGCCGCGATTGAACGGCAGCCGCTGGCGGCGGGACCAATATTGCTTGAGCACCGCCAGCGCCCTTTCGAAATCGAAGGGCGGCGGCGCCTCGTCCGGGACGGCGCCGTCCGCCCCGCCGGCGATCGCGCGATCGGCATCGGCCGGCTCCAGCGGCACGCCCGCGCCGCCATACTCCAGCAGCAGCGCCTCCAGCCGGTCATAACCGATCTCGATCGCCTCCTGCCACTGCGCGGCGAACACCGGATCGGTCCGCCGGCGCAGATAGGGGGTCGTCTTGTCGACTCCGGCAAAGGCCGCCGCCTTCTTGACATTGCAGGTGAGCGCCAGCGCGTCGAGAAAGAGCTGCTGCCGCTTGGCGACGAACTTGGGCCGCTTCTTGCCGCCCTTCGGATCGCCATCGCCCAACCCGTCGTCCGCAATCCGCGCGGCCAACGCCCGCGCCTCCTGTGGCTTGATCGTCATTGCCCACCCCATGAAAAAGGGGCCGAAGGCATCGAACCCCGGCCCCGCCCGACTCGCACTTTCCCAGCGTTCCCGTCATGTACCCTATCAGCGTGACGCTGTCAAGCAAAAAGTGCCATATAGGTTCTCTCCCCTCTCTCCCCTTCAGGAGTTTCGAGCGGCGCCGGGTCGAAATGCCCCCCGGGCATTTCTAAACCATGCTGGGAGCCAGCCCCAATCAAGAACGCCAGCGCCCGTGGCCGCCGGCTGCAAGAAGATTGGTTCACGCAAAGCCGCAAAGCCGTAAAGAAGGAAGGGGTTCACGCAGAGACGCAGAGACGCAGAGGAAGAGGAAAATCGCCGCAAAGCGGCCCCAAGCTCCTGGCCGCAAACCAAATGCCACCCGCTTCGCGGGAGATATCCGCGAAAACGACACCTCCGCGTCTCCGCGCCTCCGCGTGAAAAAACCTTCTTCTTCTCTTCGCGCCTTCGCGCCTTCGCGTGAACCAATCTTCTTCTCCGCCCCCCAACCAAACCCTCCGCCGCTACGCCCCGTCCCGCCGCACCGCCTTCACCGATCGCATCAGCCGCTTGAGCCCGACCCCGGGCGCCGGCTCCGCCACCAGCCCCGCGCGCTCATGGTCGAGCACGGTCGCCAGATCGATATCATCGTTAACGGGCGGACGACCGCCGCCGGCCTGATGTTTGCGCATGGAAAATCCCCACCGGATTTGAACTTGGCGGGTCAACGGGCGCGGAGAGGCCCCGTTCCAACGGCTCGTCGCGTTAACCACGAAGGCCCGGCCTTGGCGAAGCCAAGACCGGAAAAAGCCGAGTGGCGGCCGGCGGAGCGAAGCATCCGGCCGACGACGCGGCTTCGCCGCGGCGCTGCGCCAAGAAGGCCCCTCTCAACTCCGGCTAGCACGCTCACGCGCGCAAGCCTCCGTATCTCTCCCCTGAAGGGGAGAGAGGAAGACAGCGCGAACTCTCTCCCCTTCAGGGGAGAGATACGAAGACTTGCCGGCTTGCCGGCTAGGCGCAGTTGAGAGGGGCAAGGAGCAAGGAGGGCAAGACCCCCTCCAAAGCCCCAGCCCAACCTCAACCCGCCCCCCGCACGCACATCCCCAGCATTTCACAGACGAAGCGGTGCAGCGCCTCCTCCACCTTGCGCGCGGCGCGCAGCGCGGCGATCACCGCGGGGAACAGGATCATCGCCATCGCCTCCAGCCCGCTCCGCTCGATGAAGCGCCACAGCTTGCTGCCCTTCAGCCGCAGGTAGAACTCGCCGAAATCGAGATCGGCGAGCGGCTCCAGCACGTCGAGCACGTCGCCCGGGGTGACGCCGCCCGCCCAGATCACCAGCGCGCGCGCCAGCTGCTTCGCCATTTCGATGCAGGCGTCGCAGCGCAGCTCGATCAGGCCGTTCTTCAGCGCGCGGGCGAAGCGCGTCACGGTGAGGCGGAAGCGGCCGCCCGCGGCCGAGCGGAACCACAGGTCGATCCGCGCGCCGGCCGGGACGAAGCCGAACAGCAGGCGGTGGCGCGAAGGCCGGTCGCGCGCCGCGTCCTCCTCCAGCCCGCCGCCTTCGGCCGCGCCGTCGCGCCAGCTCGCCATCAGGCCGTCGTCGCGCGCCGCAGGGTCGCCCTCGAGCAGCTCGAGCGTCACCAGCACGCCGTGCTCGCCGGCGTCCCCGGGCGCCGCGTCCTCGGTTGGAGGCGGCAGCGTGAACTCCCGCTCGCCGCCCTGGCCCAGTTCGAACTCGTGGCTCTCGCTCCTGAACATCGCAGCCTCCCTCCGCTCGCCATGCGAGGATTTAGCGCCAGCTGAATCCCGCGACCAGCGGCGAGCGCGGACGGCGGCGCCAGGAGCGCCGGCCGACGGCATGAGCTTTGCTCATGCCCGCACCCGCCTGTTCGATCACGCCCGCCCCGTGCTATTCGACCACGCGCGCGGTCAGTATCTTCACCGGCTTGGCGATCATCTGGCCCTTCATCACGCCCTCGCCCTGCGTCGGATCGGTCGGCGCCTGCTGGATCTTGCGGACGATCTCCATCCCCTCGACCACGCGGCCGAACGCGGCGAAGCCCGGATCGGCGGCGCTCGCGTCCATGCCGGGGCTCGCGCCGATCATGATGAACCAGTCGGCGGTCGCCGTCCCCGGCGCGGCGCGCGCCATGCTGATCGTGCCGTCGGCGTGGGTCAGGCCGGTCTGCGTCGTCGGCTCGTGCGGGATCGGCTTGTACCATTTGGCCGGGTCGCGCAGCCCCGCCTGGACCAGCCCGAACCCCGGCGCGACCGTCACCGCGCGGTAGAAGGCGATCCCGTCGAACCGCCTGGCGGCGACGTAGCGCAGGAAATTCGCGGTGGTGACGGGCGCCCGCTCCTTCTCCAGCTCGAGCACCACCGACCCCAGCTCGGTGGCGAGCGCCACGCGCACGGTGGCGGGCTTCGCCACCGGCGGCGCTTCCTGCGCGGCTATCGGTCCCGCGAGCAACAGCAACAGAAAAGCCAACCAACGCATCACGCTCATTCCTTCCCGATCGAACCCGGCGTAACGGCCGAAAACCCGTCCCAGGAAATCTTCCCCCCTCTCCCCCCTCTCCCCCCTCTCTCCCCTTCAGGGGAGAGATACGAAGACTTGCCAGCCTGCTGGCTAGTCGCAGTTGAGAGGGGCCCGTCCGGCATGTCCGATCGGGGCGGCACCACCATCCCCTCCACCACCGCGTCCCACGCCGCCACCTCGTCCTCGTACCGCTCGATGATCTCCAGGTCCCGCGCGGTCTCCCGCGCCGGATCGACCTCGATCTCGCCGCGCCATTCGAAGGTCGCATTCCCTTCGATCGCCACGTCGCCGCCGCCGTCGGCGGTCGCGCGCACCAGCCCGCCGGCGTTGTAGACGGTCATCGGCGCGTCGTACGCGCGACGCCCGGTCAGGCACGCCGCATAGGCCGCCGCCGCCATCGCGCTGCCGCACGAGTTGGTCAGCCCCACCCCGCGCTCGAAGGTCCGCACGAACAGATCGCTCGTCCCGCGCAGCTCGACGAAGCTGACATTGGCGCGGTTGGGCAGCACCCGCGGCCGGCCTTCGCAGAAGCGCCCGATCGCCTCCAGCTCGGCGTCGTCGATCCGGTCGACGAACGCCACCAGGTGCGGGTTGGGCATGCCGATCGCGGTGAAGGCGCGCGTCGAAGGCAGCCGGTCGCACACTTCGTCGACCAGCTCGTCCTGTCCGATGTTCATCGGCCAATAGGATAGCTGCAGGTCGGCCGGCCCCACCTCCTCGCGGATCGTCGCGACCCCCGGGGCCAGGTCGTCGACCCGCGCGACGCGCGCGCTCGACGTCTTGAGCTTCACATCGGCGGTCAGGAAGGCGTGCTGCTCCATCCCCCAGCGCGCGACGCAGCGCAGCCCGTTGAGGCAGGTCTCCGCCTCGCTGCCATCGGGATTCCACATCCGCATCCCGAAATCCCCCCCCCCACCCGAAGTCAGCACCAGCAGTCCGTCGCCGCCGACCGGGCCCGCTCGGTCGGCCAGCGCAACCGCCA
Source organism: Sphingomonas gilva (assembly GCF_003515075.1). Taxonomy (GTDB): domain Bacteria; phylum Pseudomonadota; class Alphaproteobacteria; order Sphingomonadales; family Sphingomonadaceae; genus Sphingomonas; species Sphingomonas gilva. The sequence goes on along the minus strand of NZ_QWLV01000001.1, from coordinate 280,741 downwards.
CGCCCGACCAATAATCGTCGGTCATTGTCACCTGCCGCCCGTCGATCATCGGGAAATCGTTTCCCGATCCGTGGCATTTCACGATTCCGATCCGCATCGCCCGCTCCCTCGATTGCCCTCTTGCGACCGCGCCTCTTTCACTTTCCCCGTTGCCTATGCCATGACCGCGCCCGGCGCGACATAGATGATAGTGATCCTCACCCTTCTGGTCATCGGGCTGATCGTCGCCTGCTTCGCGCTCCTGTCGCGCATCCAACTGCTCGAGCGCCGCGTCGCCGCCCTGGAGGCGCCGGCGATCGAACCAAGGCCGGCGGAGGCATCAGCCACCCGGCCGGCGCCCTCCGTCCCGGCCCGGGTTCTTCGCGCAAATCCCCCGCCCCAAACCGTCGCCCCTGCGGAGGCAGGGGCCGCTGAGTTTGAGCCATTTCCAGCGCCTCCCCCGTCGCCAGAGGTCCCTGCCTCCGCTGGGGCGACGCGAGAGTTGTCCCACACCACCATCACCGAAACCTTCGAAAATCTCGTCGGCGGCCGGCTGCCGATCTGGATCGGCGGCGCGGCGCTGGTGCTCGCCGGCTTCTTCTTCGTCCGCTACGCGATAGAGGCGGGGCTGCTCGGCCCGGCGGCGCGAGCCGTCATCGCCGCGATCTTCGGCCTCGCGCTGGTCGCGGCGAGCGAGGCCGCGCGCCGCCTCCATGCTACCGCGGACGATCCGCGCATCGCCCAGGCGCTCGCCGGCGCGGGCGTCGCCTCGCTCTACGGCACGCTCTACATGGCGGGGGAGCTTTACGGGCTGATCGGCGGGCTCTCCGCCTTCGTGCTGATGCTCCTCGTCACCGGCCTCGCGCTCGGCCTGTCGGTCCGCCACGGCCCGCCGACCGCGATCATGGGGCTGATCGGCGGTTTCGCGGCACCGCTGGTGACGGGGTACAGCGAAAGCAACCTCGTCCCCCTGCTGATCTATCTCGCGCTGTTCACCGCCGCCTTGTTCGGCCTCGCCATCGCGCGCGGCTGGGCTTGGCTGGCGCTTGCCGCGTCGGGCGCGGGCTTCGCCTGGAGCGCGTGGCTGATCGCAGTGATCGACGGTGATGCGGCGGCGGCGATCGGCCCGTTCATCCTGATCCTCGCCATCGGCGCGGCCTTTGCGCTGCCGCGGCTCGAAGGCGGCCGGCCGATCGTCCGCGCCGCGCCGTTGCTGCTCGGCCTCGTCCAGCTGCTGATGCTCGCGCCGCGACTCGAATTCTCGCCCCTCGCCTGGGCGCTCTACGCGATGCTCGCGGGTGCCGTGATCATCCTCGCGGCGCGCGATTTGCGGCTGACCGTCGCCGCCGGGGCGGCGGGCGCGCTGGCGCTGCTGCTGCTCGCCATCGGCCTGGCGAACGGATCGCCCAGCGCGCCCGCCGCCGCTTTGGTCTTCGCGCTGCTGTTCGCCGGCGCCGGCCATGCCTTGATGGGCCGTCCGGAAAGCCACCCAGCGGGCCGCGCCACCTGGACGCTGCTTGCGCTCGGCGGCAGCGCCGGCCCATTCCTCCTCTCCCGCGCGCTATGGGCCGAACCGGTGAGCGACGGCCTATGGGCGCTCCTCGCCGTCGCCAGTGCGGTCCCGGCGGCTTTGGTCGCCTGGCGCTGCCGCGAATCAGGACAAACGGAACAAGTGTTGGGACGCGCCGCTCTCGGCCATCTCGGCGGCCCCGCCGTCGCCGCGCTGCTCATCATTGTCGGCTTCGCCCCCATCGTCACCCCGGCCTGGACGCCGGTGCTCATCGCCTTCGTCATGCTCGCGCTGGCGCTCTGGGCGCGGCTGGTCGGGCGGGGCGCGATCTTCGCGCTGCCCGCCATCGCCTGGGGCGCGGCCCTGCTCGCCGCCGCCGAACCGCTGGCTGACTACGCCTGGCTGGTTTTCCGCAGTCTCACCGGCCTGCGCATTCCCTTCCGCCTGCTGCCCGACCTGGCCGACGCGCTAACCCAGCTCGCCATCCCCGCCACGATCGCCGCCGCGCTGCTGGCGTTCGACGCACGCCAGTTCGCCCGCGCTCGCTGGCTGGTCGCCGCCAGCGCCGCCGCCATCGCCGTGCTGCTCGCCTATACCTTTGCGAAGCTGCCGCTCGCCATCGCCAGCCCGGAAGCGTTTCTGGCGATGGGCTTCACCGAGCGGGCGGCGCTCACCCAGGCGCTGTTCGCCGCGGCATGGCTGCTCGGCCGCTCCTCGGCGTGGCGCATGCTCGCGGCCGCCATCGCCGCGGTGGCGCTGGCGCGGATCGTCTGGTTCGATCTCTTGCTGCTCAATCCGCTGCTGGTGAGGCAGGCCGTCGGCCCCATAATCCTCCTCAACGCCGCGGTGCTCCACGCCGCCGCCGCGACCATTTGGCTGTGGCTGCTCTCGCGCATCCTGCCCGCGTCGCGCAGCTGGCGGCTGCTGTCGCTCGCCGGGTTCGCCCTCACGGCGCTTGTCATCGTCCGGCAGGCGAGCCACGGCAGCATCCTCACCGGTCCCTTCGGCCAAGGCGAAACCTGGCTCTATTCGGCCGCGCTGCTCGCCGTGTCGGTCGCTTGGCTGGCGCACGGCATCCACACCGGCGCACGAGACCTGCGCATCGCCGGGCTCGCCCTGCTGACGCTCGTCACCTTCAAGGTCTTCCTGATCGACGCCGCCGCACTCGAAGGCCTGCTGCGCATCCTCAGCCTGCTCGGCCTCGGCATCGCCCTGATCGCCATCGGCTGGGCCTATGGCAAGGTGCTGAGACGGCCGGCGGCAAGCAGCGAAGCCTGAAATAACGGATCGGCCGGCTTCCGCTGAGTGACATTCCAGAACATGCCCTGACAAACCGTCCCGAAAGCCGTCCGGGGAAGGAAACTCAGCGGAGGCGTTTGAAGTAGAAGTTGCGCACGAATGGCATGCCTGCCTCATTTACGTCAGCGGCGGCTTCCGTCATTTCCTTACCATCAGCCGAAATGACATAGGCGCGCACCGACTCCAGACCCTTGTTCCTGGCCAGACTCATGACGAGGACGTTCGGAGCCGGAGCGTGCACCGCGGCGCTTTCGCCATCGGCCACATCGCCTTGGCCTTGCACCGCCCGGCCATCGCGCCGGTACTGAATTGCCACATGCCTGACACTGTCGTCGCGCGCGGTAATGTCGACCTCTGTCAACCACTGGCCCGAGCCGACATCCTTGAACGTATAGGTCACCCTTTTAGGGGGCGGGCCGTAGGTGTCGGGCATCCTCGTCAGGTCCAGCTCCCATTCGCCGAGGAACGGAGACTGTTCGGTCGCCGGCAATGTGCCGCTCACGGAATTTTCCGGCTGTGCCGCGGCATGGCCGCTGACGATCAGGGCCGCTGCGGCTGCCGGGAGGAACGTCGCTCTGAAGCGGGGACGCAAATAGGGCATGTGCTGTCTCCAATCTCTCAAGGCAGGGGATCGGCGTATCCGGGATGTTCCGTCACGGCCGCAGGGAATAGTTGGGCGTGCCATCGCGCCACCATCGGGACGGTCGCCAACTCGATCGTCAGCACGGCCACCTGCAGCAGCGCCTGGGAACTGTCGAGAAAGAGAACGCCCATGAAGATGATGAGCGTCGCTGCGGCCGCCAGCATGAGCGTCCCCATGCGTTTGACGCGGGCCCAATCGCGTTCCAGCATCGCCCAGGCGATGCGAAGATGCCCAAGGCCGAGCAACAGCAGGAGAAGCGCAAGCGAGGGGACGGCGGCTTGATAGACGCCGCGTATGAGGATTTCGTGCGCGGCTCCCTCCAGCAGCGCGCCGCGAAGCCCGTCCTGCCCGGGATAGAGATAGGGGAAGCCGAATAGCGCGCATCCGATTTGCAGGGCGGCCATCGGGATCATCAGGCCAAGCGCCAGGGCGTAGTTCGTCAGGGTGAAGCGGCCTTGCTCGCGCGTCAGCATCTCACGCCAGGCCGCTGCGAGACAGCCGATCGCGAACGGCAGCGGCTTTCCTTCCACGGCGACCGTTTCGAACTCCACCCGCATCGCCGCCGACCATTCCCGGCGGCTCTCGTCCAGGCAGCACACCGCCACGGCCATGATCGCGCGGGACAGCGGCGCGTTCATGCGAGCGACGCCGTGGCAGGAAGGTGCTCGCCGCCGCCGGGCCTTTCCAATGCGAGCGCGAAGCCGGCAGCGGTCAACCGGTAGGCGTGACGGGCAGGCCGGCCGGGCTGCGCCGGCTCGCGCCATTCGGCTTCGACAAGCCCCTGATCGGTCATCCGCATCAACAAGGGGTACAGCGTTCCGGACGAGAGGCCGGTCTCCTTCATGAGATCATATCCGTGCCGCCATTGTTCTCGCTCGGCAGACAGCGCATCGAGCAGGATGCGCATCTGTTTCGACGGTTGCCGCTTCCGGACCATGACTAAACACAACATATGTAGATTTAAGAGTCAAGGGACCGTTTGAGGGTCGTTACAAGACATGATGCGGGCGGTGAGCCTCACCCCAACCCATAATGATCCGCCAGCCGGTCGAGCGCCAGGGTCAGCACCACGCGTCCCGATCGCTTGGGCCAGCCCAGCCCTTCCTCCGCGACCGGCAGTCCCTCGCCGGCGCAGATGACGCGCCAGGCGATATCGGAAAGGCCGCCGCCCAGCGCCGCGATCGCCGCGTCGAAGCGGCGCTTGGCCGAAATCTGCCCGACGGTCGCGTCCACAGCCCGCGGCGGCCCGCGCCGTCCGCCGCTCGCCGGCGCCGCGTCCCAGCGCATCGTCACGCGCTGTCCCAGCGAAGCCGTCTCATAGTCCGCGCGCAGCCGCTCGCCCGCCTCGAACTGCCGCGCATCGACCAGTCCGCGCGCGCGCAGCCAGCCGAGCGGCGATTCGGCGAGGTTGACCGTAACGCTCCGCTTTCTCCCCTCCCCTTTAGCGGAGGGGTTGGGGGAGGGGCCCGTCCCAACATCAAACCCGACCTCAGCCAGCATCCGCTTCATCCGCATTCTCCATTTTCTTCGCGAATCAGCCCTTGCCATATTCGCACGGATGTAGGACAGCGCTAAAACCATATCGGTTATGTGAAAGGCCGCCGTCATGATTACCGCGATCCGCGAAGTCCGCCGCGCCAAGGGGCTGACGCTCGAAGAGGTCGGCAAGCGCTGCAAGCCGCCCACCACCGCGCAGACGATCGGGCGGCTGGAGACCGGCACGCGTACCGTTTCGGTCGGCTGGCTCAACCGTATCGCCGATGCGCTGGGCGTCGCCGCCGCCGATCTGGTCAAGCTGCCCGACCGCGCCGATCTGGCCGTCGCCGCGGTGCTCGGGCATGACGGGGCGCATGCGCCGCGTCACGCGCAGACGGTCACGCCGCCGCAGCCCGCGCCGGAGCTGGTCGCGGTAAAGGTCGACAGCGGCATCGGCGACTATCGTTCGGGCGACGAGATCTGGTGCGAGCGGCTCTCGCCCGAGGCGTTCGGCCAGGCGATGAACCGCGACATTTTGGTGCCGCGCCCCGCCGGGCGCTTCCTGTTCGGCCGTCTGATCGGGCGCGAGGAAGGCAAGCTCCATATCCTGCCGCTCGGCAGCGGCGCGCGCCAGCAGGTCGTCGCCGATCCCCCCTGGCTCGCCCGCGCCGTCAAACTCGTCCGGGGTTTGTGATGGTGGGCGCTGACGGGCTCGAACCGCCGACCCTCTCGGTGTAAACGAGATGCTCTACCAACTGAGCTAAGCGCCCTTAATCCCGCCCCCTGCCACGCCCGGCCGGATCACGCAACCTGCGGACCGTTGCGATTCAGAGCGGCCAGGCATGCGGCCATTCGTTCGGCCGCGTCGTTGCTCAGCCTGATGAACACGCGGCGGCGGTCGTCGGCGTCGGCGATCCGCACGAGCAGGCCCTGCTCGGTCATCGCGCTGATCCAACGGAGCGCGGTGGTGGGCGGCACCGCCGCGGCGATGCACAGGCTCGATACCGCGACGTCCCGCCCCTCCAGCCGCGCCGCCATGAGGTCGAGCAATATGTCCCATGCGGGATCGGCGAACAGTTCGGGCGCGAAATACTGGTCGCGCGTCCGCCGGGCGCGGATCATCGCGCGGATCGCCGGTGCGCTCGGTTCCGCTCCCTCACCCGCTTCACCGCGATAGGGCGGCCGGCGATCGGCTACCCCCGATCCCGGCCCCAGCGCGCTCAGGGCCTGGGCGATCCGCGCCACCTCGGCGCCAAGCTCGCGCAGCCGCTGCACCGGATCGTCGCCCATATTTTCGCGCGTCAGGCCGGGCGAGCGGGCCGGCGCACGCGCGATCGCGCGCACCAAACCCTCGTGGTCGGTCTTGGGCACTAGCTCGACCCCCGGCAGACCGATCGCGAAGCTCCACTGGTCGAGCGCATCGTCGGGCACCGCGATGACGATGCGGCGATGGCCCGATACCGCCGCGTCGAGCAGCGCCTCCAGCGCGTCGGTCGCCTGCCGCTGCCAAAGGACGATGTCGGCCCGCTCGACATCTGTGGCCGCAACCAGACCCAGCCCCTCCAGGGCAGGCGCCAGCACATGTTCCAGTTCGGGGCTGTCCGCGATGATCGCGATCCGGCGGGATGCGAGTGCCGGCTCATGTTGGAAAGCTAAGCGCGCCATGCTTCATCCCCCTACCATGCCGCTCGCGGATGCGGCACGAGAGCCAAGGCTAGTCCGGAATGGCGTGAAATGCGATAGTTGACGGGCCGGGAAACTCCATATCGGAGCTATCGGCCGTCAGGCGATCAGGCCGCCGCCGGCTCCTTCAGCCGCTCGGCGAAGCCCTTGCGCAGTTTCGCCAGCTTGGGGGGGATCACAGCCAGGCAATAGGGATTGCGCGTGCCCTCACCGGCCCAATAGTCCTGATGATAGTCCTCGGCCGGCCACCAGGTGGCGCCGCCATCCTCGATCGCGGTGACGATCGGCGCCGGCTGATCGGCCTGGTTGCGCGCGATCGCCGCCTCGGCCTCGCCGCGCTGAGCGTCGTCGAGCGGAAAGATCGCCGAGCGATATTGCGTGCCCACATCATTGCCCTGGCGGTTGAGCTGCGTCGGATCATGCGTCGCGAAGAACACGTCCAGCAGATCGCCGTAATCGATCTCGCCCGGGTTGAAGGTCACCTTGATCGCCTCGGCATGGCCGGTGTCGCCGCCGCACACCTGCTTGTAGGTCGGGTTGTCGAGATGGCCGCCGATATAGCCGCTCTCCACCGCCTCCACGCCGCGCAGGCCCTTGAACACCGCCTCGACGCACCAGAAGCAGCCGCCGGCCAGGATCGCGGTTTGGGTCGTCATCTCTTCACTCCTCATTTGCCCGCCGAAGATAGGAATGGCAGGGCGAAGCGACAACGCGCGGGGGTAGGATATGGCGATGCGAACGGTGCTGGTGACGGGCGGAGCCGGCTATATCGGCAGCCACGCGGCGCTCGCCGCGCTCGATGCCGGCTGGCGCGTCGTGGTGATCGACAATCTCTCCACTGGCTTTGCCTGGGCGGTCGATCCTCGCGCCATCCTGGTCGAGGGGGCGATCGAGGACGACGGACTGGTCCGCCGCGCACTCGTCGACCACGAGATCACCGCGATCATGCATTTCGCCGGCTCGATCATCGTGCCCGAATCGGTCGCGGACCCGCTCAAATACTACCGCAACAACACCGTCGCCTCGCGCGCGCTGATCGAAAGCGCGGTGGCCTGCGGCGTGCCGCACTTCATCTTCTCCTCGACCGCCGCGACCTACGGCATCCCCGATGCGATCCCGGTCGCGGAGGATGCGCCCAAGGTCCCGATCAATCCCTATGGCAGCTCCAAGCTGATGACCGAGATCATGCTCGCGGACACCGCCCGCGCGCATCCGATCAACTACGCGGCGCTGCGCTATTTCAACGTCGCCGGCGCCGATCCCGACGGCCGCACCGGTCAGTCGACCGCCGGCGCGACCCACCTGATCAAGGTCGCGGTCGAGGCCGCCACGGGCAAGCGCGAATCGGTGGCGGTGTTCGGCACCGATTACGACACTGCGGACGGCACCGGTGTGCGCGACTATATCCATGTCTCCGATCTCGCCGCCGCGCATGTCGCCGCGCTCGATCGGCTGATCGCGCATCCCACCAAAAGCGTGACGCTCAACGCCGGCTATGGCCGCGGCTATTCGGTGCTCGAGGTGCTCGACGCGGTCGATCGGGTGACCAACATGAAGCTCGACCGGCGTATCGAGCCGCGCCGCGCGGGCGATCCGCCGGCCCTGGTGTCGGACAACCGCGCGATCCTCCAGACGCTCGACTGGCAACCCCAGCGCGCCGACCTGGACATGATCGTCGCCGACGCGCTCGCCTGGGAACGCAAGCTGGCGGAGCGTCCCTGACTCGCCGCCCCGGCGAAGGCCGGGGCCGTCAGGTTTGTGGCACATCCGGCGTCGCGCTTGCCGATGGCGGCCCCGGCCTCCGCCGGGGCGACGATATTAGAGGCTCGCCCTGAGCGTCAGCCGGATATCGCGCCCGGCGAGCGGGGCGAAGTCCTTGAGGAATGATGCGTGCCGCCGCGCCTCGACATCGAAGATGTTGTTGGCGGAAAGCACCAGGCTGGTCCGGTTGCCCGATCCGAACGGCTGGAATGCGACGCTGGCGTTGACCAGGGTATAGGCGTCGGTCGACGTCTCGAAGTCGGCGATACGGTCCTGCTCGAAAGCATGCTCCACTTCGCCGCGCACGGTGAAGCGCTCGCCCTGCGCCTCGACGCCGCCCAGCAGCCGCAGCGGCGGGATGCGCGGCGCGGGGCCGTTTTCGATGATCGTCGCGCGGACGTAATCCGCCAGCGCATCGACGTTGATCGCGGTCGATCCCAGCCGCGCGACCCGCGCCGAGCCTTCGACTTCGAAGCCCCAATAGCGCGCATCGGCCTGGGCGTATCGATAGACCGGCAGTTCGTCGATCTCCTCGCCGGTCTGGGTTTCGTAGATATAATCGTCGATCCAGTTGTGGAACACGGAGGCCGACAGGCTGTAGCCGTCGCCGCCGCCCTTGATCGTGCCTTCCAGCCCCCAGCTGGTCTCCTTGACGAAATCGGGGTCGCCGATCTCGAACGCCTGGGTGCCGGCGTGCGGGCCATTGGCGAACAGCTCCTCGGCGGACGGCGCGCGCTCGCTGCGCGATCCGTTTAGGCCGATCCGCCAGCCGTCGGCCAGCGCCACGCTCGCCCCCAGCGAGCCGGAGAACGCATCGAAGGTCCGGTCGTAATCCGGATTGCCGAGATCGGCGTCGGCCGCGGCCTTCAGCACGCTGTGCTCGTAGCGCAGCCCCGCCTCGGCGCGAACCGCGCCCAGGTCCAGGCTCTGCAGGGTGAAGACGCCATATTGCTGGGTTTCGCTTTTCGGAACAAACTTCTCTTCGCCGACGACGTTCAGGTTGCGCAGGAAGAACTGGCCGCCGACCACGCCGTCCCAGTCGCCGCGCCTCGTCTGAACGAGCTCGAGCCGGCCCTCATAGCCCTGGTTGAAGAAGCTGGTGCCGACCTCGCCCGACGGCTCGATCTCGTCATGGCGGTAATCGGCGAAGCCGGCGCGGACGCGGATGCGTTGCAGCAAGCCGCCACCGGTCGCGATGTCGCCGCGGATGTCGCCGCGCGTCTGGCGCACGTCGAGCCGGACATCCTCGTGGCTGTGGCCCTCCTCTTCCTCCTCGTGCTCATGGTCATGGTCATGGTCGTGGTCGTGGTCGTGGTCGTGGTCGTGCTCCTCGAACTCGAGCCGCGGGGGGATGCCGTAATTGCTGCGGTAATGCGCCAGACTGAAGCCGAGATGGCTGTCGCCGACGACGATCGAGGCGCCGCCCGCCACGTCCCAGGTCTCGGCCGAGCTGTTCTCCAGTCGTCCGCGCGCTTGCGCATTCTCGCGGATCTCCTCCTCGTCGCTCTCCGCCGCGATCGCGCGGAGGGCGGGCGCGAGGATATAGCCGCCGGTGCGCAGATCGTCGGACCTCGCATAGCTGCCGTCGAGATGCAGCACGATCTTGCCCGCGACCGGCACCTCCACCGCGCCGCCGATCGAGCGTTCGTCCGCAGCACTTCCATAGGTGCCGATCGCGTCGACATGGATCGCCTCATCGGGCAGGCGGCGCGGAATGCGGCTGTCGATGACGTTGACCACGCCGCCCACCGCCGACGATCCGAACAGCAGCGCGGCGGGCCCGCGCAGCACCTCGATCCGATCGGCGGTCAGCGGGTTGATCGTCACCGCATGATCGACCGAGGTGTTGGACACATCGAAGCTGCCGATCCCGTCGGTCAGCACGCGGATGCGTTCGCCCTGAAAGCCGCGCAGCACCGGGCGCGATGCGCTGGGGCCGAACGAGGTGGACGACACGCCCGGCTGGCGCGCCAGCGTGTCGCCCAGCGTCGGCTTGAGCGTCCGGGTAAGCTCGGCGCCGGAGAGGACGGTTGTGCCGGAGAGGATGTCCGCCGTGGTGCGCATGATCGGCGCGGTGATGACGATGTCGGGCGCCTGTTCGTAATGATAGCCGTCTTCGGCTTCGGTTGCCGGCGCGTGCTGGGCGTGGGCAATGGCGGGAAGCGACAGAGCGACGGTGGCGAGCAGGATCGATCGAGCGGACACGCATACCTCATGGGACTCGGGACAAGGCCGCCCTCATATGAGGCATGTTACATCATCACAAGTGCCATTCGCCGCATCGCAGCGTCAAAACGGCGAATGGATGCGCAAACGGCCGTCGCCGCCGCGATCGACGGTGAAATCCAAGCCGTAAACGCCGCGCAGCCGGTCGGCGGTCAGCACCTCGTCGGCCTGTCCGGCGGCGATGACGCGCCCGCCCGCCATCAGCACCGCATCGTCGGCGACGAAGGCCGCGTGCGCCAGTTCGTGAAGCACGATCACCACACCCGCCCCTGCCCGCGCCGCGTCGCGCAGCAGATCGAGCACCGTCTTCTGGTGCGCCGGATCGAGGCTCGCCAGCGGTTCGTCGGCAAGGATCCAGCGCGGCTCCCCCGCAAGCACGCGCGCCAGCATCGCCCGCGCCCGTTCGCCGCCGGACAGCGTGCCCACCGCGCGGTCCGCCAGAACTCCGAGGTCGCAAGCGGCGATTGCCCGCGCCACCGCCGCCTCGTCCTCGGCCGACAGGGCGGCGAACGCGCCGACATGCGGCATCCGCCCCAAGGCGACCAGCTCGGCGACGCGCACGTCCCACGCCACGCCGGCCGATTGCGGCAGATAGCCGATCGCCCGCGCGCGCGCGCGCCGATCCATCGCCCGCACGCCGGCGCCGTCGAGCACCGCCGCACCCTTGTCAGCCGCGATCAACCCTGCAGCGACGCGCAGCAAGCTCGTCTTGCCCGCGCCGTTCGGCCCCAGCAGCGCGGTCACCTTGCCGGACCGGAATTCGGCGCCCGCGCAGGTCAGGATATTCTGGTTGCTGCGCCGCACCGTCGCCCGTTCCACGCTCAGCCCCATGGCGCGCGCCTCCTGAGGTTGAGCAGCAGCGCGAAGAAGAAGGGCGCGCCGATCAGCGCCATCGCCACGCCCAGCCGCACCTCGCCCGCGCCGGGCGTCAGCCGCACCGCGCTGTCGGCGAACAGCAGCAGCGCCGCGCCGCCGAGCGCCGACGGCAGCAGCAACGCGGAGGGCCGCTGGCCGAATATCGGCCTCAACAGGTGCGGCACGACCAGGCCGACGAAACCGACGACGCCCGTCGCCGCGACCGAAGCGCCCACCGCCAGCGCGAGACCGGCGACGATCAGCGCCTGCGTCCGATGCGGATGCAGCCCGAGGCTGAGCGCGGTCTCCTCGCCCAGGTTGAGCAGATCGAGGCTGCGTGCAGTCAATGCGAGCAGCACCGCGCCCACAGCCATGAAGGGCAGCGCCATCGCCAGCTCGGTCATGCCGCGATCGGTCAGCGCCCCCATCAGCCAGTTGATGATCTCCTGCGTCGCGAAGGGGTTGGGCGCGATCGAGACGAGGAACGCGGTCAATGCGGCCGCAAGGCTGGAGAGCACGCTGCCGGCGAGGATGAAACCGATCGCGTTGCCCGTTCGGCCGACCAGCGCGACCAGCGCCAGCATCGCGATCCCCGCGCCCGCCATCGCGCAGGCGAACATGGCGAGCGGCGACACCGCGATCCCGAAGAAGATCGCCGCCACCGCACCCAATGCCGCGCTGGAGGATACGCCGACGATCGCCGGATCAGCCAGCGGGTTGCGCAGATAGCCTTGCAGCACCGCGCCCGACAGCCCCAGCACCGCGCCGATCGCCGCGCCCAGGATGGCGCGCGGCAGGCGCAGCTCGAAGATGATCCAGCCGCCCGGCGTGTCTGCCAGCCACGCGGACGGCGGCACCCACACCTTGCCCGCGGCGAGCGACGCCAGGAGGCCGAGCGCGACGAGCGCGGCAAGGACGGCCAGCGCCAACCCCCGGCTCATGATCCAGCCTCGACGGATCGCCGCACCTCGGCCAGCCGTTTCATCGCCTGCGGGATCACCGGCCCGCCGCAGTTGATCAGCCGGCGCGGGAACGCCGCCTGCATCACATGCGCGCCGGAGGCTTCGAGCGCGCGGGAGGCTTCGAGCGCGCGGGCGCGCAGCCGCGCCGCGCGCGAATCCGCATCCTGCCCCGGCCCATCGGGCACGAGCATCACGCGCGGCGGCCGGGCGACGATCCGTTCGATCGGCAGCTCGCCGGTGAAGCGCATGCCGTAATCGGCCGCCGCGTTGCCGAGGCCCGCCCGTGCCATCATGTCGTCGAGCAGGGTGCCCCCGCCTGAGACCATGTTGCCGCCGATCCACAGCAGCGTCGGCACCGGCGGGCCGGCGGGCGGGGGCGGCAGCGCGTCGATCCGCGCCGCCATCGCCGCGCCCGCCGCCGGCGCGCCGACCGCCTGGGCCAGCTCCAGCACCTGCTGCCGGCTCGCCGCGATGGTCGAGGGCATGTCGAGGTACAGCGTGTCGATCCCGGCGCGGGCGAAGGCCGATCGCGTCGCCGGCGGGGTGAAGCTGCTCGCCACCACCAGATCGGGACGGAGCGCGATCACCTCCTCGGCGGTGCCGCTGGTGGTGCGGAAGCGCCGCGCCACCTCCGGCGGAATCGAGCTGGCTCCGGAATCGCGCGAATAGTGGCTGATCGCCGCGATCCGTTCGGGCGCGACCAGCTCGACGAGCATCGCATCGGCGCACGGATTGAGCGAGACGATGCCGCCCCCGCCCGGCGGCGGCGCGGCGCAACCCGCCAGCGCCAGCAGCGCGAGGGCGCCCGCCCGCCTCACTCGAAACGCGCCCTTATACCCACATAGGCGGCTCGGCCGGGGGCGCCGTAGGTCGCCACCGTCTGATAGCGTTCGTCGAACGCATTATCGATCCGTCCGTACAGTTCGTAGCGATCGGCCAGGCGGATTGCGGCGCGCAAGCCCACCAAGACATAGCCGTCGAGCCGCACCGTGTTCGCGGGATTGTCGAAGCTGTCGCCGACATGGGTGATCGTCGCGCCCAGCGCGGGACCGGTCTGGGGCGCATAGTCGATCGAGGCGCTCACCGAATGGCGGGGCCGCCGGGCCAGTTCGTTGCCGGCGAAGCCGGCCGACCGATTCTTGCTGTCGACCAGGCTGTAGCTCGCATCGAACAGCCAGTCGCGGTTAGGCCGCGCGCGGATCGCCACTTCGAGTCCCTCGGCGCTCGTCGCGGCGATGTTGGAATAGGTGAAGCTGACCAGGTCGAAATCGATCTGGTTGACGGTATCGCGGTGGAACCAGGTCGCGGCGATCGACAGCGCGCCGTCCACCAGTTGCTGCTCGATCCCCGCATCCCAGCTTTCGGCGGTCTCCGCTTGCAGATCGATATTGCCAAACCCCGGCGCGTTGAGCTGGAACAGGGTCGGCGCCTTGAACCCCTCGCCATAGCTCGCGCGCAGGATGGTGTCGGTCGGCAGCGCCAGCGCCGCATTGGCGGCGAAGGTGGTGTTGCCTCCGAAATCCTCATGATCGTCGTGCCGCACGCCGCCGGTGATCGTCAGCATCTCGATCGGCTTGACGATCAACTCGCCAAACACGCTGGTGATCCCGGACTCGAAGCGGTCGGTCCCGTCGAAAAGCCTGCTGTCCTCATGCTCCGCCCCGAACACCGCGCGGACCTGCTCGGTAATCGCCAGATCGCCGCGATACTCATATCGCTCGCTGCGTCCGCGCGCGAAGAAACTGGGCTCGGTCGCGGTCGAGGACGCGAAATTGTCCCGATCGATGTCGGCGATGCTGAACCCCAGCCGGTTGTTCAGCCCGCCCAGCCGCGCCTTGATCCCGGCATAGCCGTACAGCTCCTTGGAGGTCGAATATTCGTCGGTATCGACGAATTCGAAGGTCGGCGAGAAACCGTCGAGATCGGTCCGGCCATCGGACCAGCTACCGCGCAGATCGATCGCGACGTCGGGGGTCAGGTCGAACTCGACGCGGCCATTCGCGCCCCAGCGTTCGTAACCGTCCGCCTCGCTGCCCGAAGCCGCGGCGGAAATGCCGTGGGTGGTGAAATAGCCGCCGTCGATCCGCGCGCGGATGCGCTCGCCGCCATAGCCGATCCCGCTTTGCCCCACCACGGTCTCGAACGTGCCATATTCCCCCCGCGCCCGCGCCGAGAAACCGGGTCCGGGCCGCCGGGTAATGACGTTCACCACCCCGCCGATCGCCTGGCTGCCCCATGGCACCGACGCGGGGCCGCGCAGCACCTCGACCCGCTCGATCCCCGTCGTGAACAGCGAGCCGAAATCGAACGCGCCGTCGGGCGCGGACGGGTCGTTGGTCCGCACACCGTCGATCAGCACCAGGGTCTGCCCGCTCTCTGCGCCGCGCAGCCGGGCGTAGGTGACGGTGCCGGGCCCACCGTTGCGCGCGACCGCGACGCCGGGCGTGGTCAGCAGCAGATCGGACAGGATCACCGTCTGGCGCCGCTCGACCGTCTCGGCATCGATGACCGTCACCGCCAGCCCGACCTCGTCGGCACGCTGCTCGGCGCCCGTCGCGGTGACGATGATGTCGGTGTCCTCCGCCGCATCCTGGGCCCAGGCGGCGCATGGCAAAGCGCTCGCCGCGATCAGCAACGAAGTTTGCAACGACTTGAAAAACATATCTATCCCTTCGTTTGGCGTTCACGTCACGTGTCGCCAAACGAGGAGATTCCTCGTCCGATCGGTGCACCCCGCCCGCCTCGGAAGGTCGACTGCGGCGGGCAGGTCTCCTGGCTTCCGGGTCGTCGCTTGCGTGCCGCCTTCCCGGGATCGCTCCCAGTGGCATGATGGCGCGCCGGCTATCCGGTCACAGTTGCGGGGGCAGCCGGGGCGTTCAACCCCGTTCCCATTTGATCCCGTCTCCGGGAACCCGTCACGGACGCGCCACTAGGCGCGCCCGTCCGGATTGGCAAGCTGCCCGTCGGCGTTCGCCGACAAATCAAACGTCAGCCGATGATCACCGTCACCGCGCGCCGATTCTGCGCCCAGCTCGCTTCGTCGGAGCCCAGCGCCTTGGGGCGTTCCTTGCCGTAGCTGATCGTCGAGATGCGATCGGCCGAAATGCCGCGCGTCACCAGATAATTCTTGGCGGCGTTGGCCCGGCGATCGCCCAGCGCGAGATTGTATTCGCGCGTCCCGCGTTCGTCGGCATGGCCTTCCAGTGTCACGCGGGCCTGCGGATAGCGCTGCAGCCAGGCGATCTGGCTGTCGAGCGTGGCGCGATCCTCGGCATCGATGTCGTACATGTCGGTGTCGAAATAGACCGTGTCGGACGAGACCGAGGCAATGAAGTCCTGCTGCGATCCCGGCACCACCGCATTGCCCACCGTGCCATCGGTCGGCGCGGTCGTGCCCTGATCGGTGCCGACCGCGGGAGGCGGCAAATCCGCCGGCGGCTTCTTCGCGCAGCCCGCCGCCGCCAGCAGTCCCGCAGCGACGAACAGCTTTGCCGAAAGATTGGCCATACTTCGATCTCCTTACAGTGAAAAACCAGGCGCCCACCCGTTACGCGACGGAAACAAACCCCTTCATGAACGCAATTATGGCAGCAAGGGTCCCCAGGTCGGGTCCGATCCGTCGAGATGGGTCGGAATCTTGCGTTCGTTGCGTCCCGTCAGGTCGACCTGCCAGATGCTCGATCGGCCGCCGCGCCCCTGGGTGGTGCGGAAGAACTGGATCACCCGGCCGTTGGGCGACCAGGTCGGCGCCTCGTCCTGCCAGCTGTTGGTGAGCAGCCGCTCGCCGCCGCCGGAAGGCGTCATCACGCCGATGCGGAAATTGCCGGCGATCTTGGTGAAGGCGATCAGGTCGCCGCGCGGGCTCCACTCGGGCGTGGCATAGCGCCCACCGCCGAAGCTGATGCGCTGCTGATTGGAACCGTCGGCGTTCATCACATAAAGCTGCTGGCCGCCCGAGCGGTCGCTTTCGAACACGATCCGCCGTCCGTCGGGCGAATAGCTGCCGGCGACATCGATACCCGGCGAGTTGGTCAGCCGCCGGGGCGTGCCCCCGTTGACCGAGATCGAATAGAGATCGGTGTTGCCGCCCACCGACATCGCATAGAGGATCGTCCGGCCATCGGGCGAGAAGCGCGGCGCGATGGTCTGGTTGCGGCTTTCGGTCACCAGCCGCTGCTTGCCGCTGGCGATATCATAGATGAAGATGCGCGGCCGGTCGTTGAGATAGCTCAGATAGACGATCGACTTGTAGTCGGGCGAGAAGCGCGGGGTCAGCGCGATCGACTGGCCGTTGGTGATGAAGCGATGGTTGGCGCCGTCCGAATCCATGATCGCCAGCCGCTTGATCCGCGCACCCTTGGGTCCGCTTTCGGCGATATAGGCGATGCGGCTGTCGAAGAAGGGCGATTCGCCGGTCAGCCGCGCATAGATCGCATCGGCGCATTTGTGCGCCGCGCGCCGCCAGTCGCGGGGTTGGACCACGAAACCTTCGCGCGTCAGCTCGCTCCCCAGCGCGACGTCGTAGAGATAGCAGCCGACGGTGATGTTGCCGTCGCCCCCTGCGCGGACAAAGCCCTGCACCAGCGCCTGCGCATTGCTGCTGCGCCATTCGGGAAAGGCCGGCGCGGTCACCTCCGCCATCGAGATCGCGCGCACGCCGTTGGGACCGCGCGGACGGAACAGCCCGGAATTGCGCAGGTCGGTGGCGATCACCTCGGCGATCTGGTTGCCCAGCGTGTCGGTCGATCCCGCCGGGGTCGGCTGGGCCTGCGGCGTCGGCAGCCGCGGCACGGCGATGACCAGGTCGTTGTCCGACGTGTCGGTCACGTCGACCGAAAGCCCGCCCTGCTGCTGCGCCGGATCGGGCGCGCCGACCTCGAGCTGGGCAAGCGCGGGCGTGGCGACCAGCATCGCCGCGGTGAATGCGAGGGTCCGGATCATTGCGACAAATTCCTATCGAAGTTCGGAGTCAGGACTTTCCACGTATCGTAATATTCCGCCGGCAGATTGAAGGGCGCGGCCAGCTGCACCGCCCGGATCGCGCGCTCTGCGTGCAGCTCCTTCTGGGCGCTGTTGCTCGCGGTGACGCCAGTCTGCCTGACGATTTCGGGCGTGCCGATGATGCCGCCGTTCCTGTTGAGCGCCACCCTGACGGTCGTCCGCAGCTTCTCGGCATCGGGCCCGGTCGGCGCGCGCCAATGGGGGCGAAGCTGCCGGACCACTTCGGCGGCGAGCGCCGCCTGCACCGCGGGCGTCGCGGCCGCCCCGGGCGGAGTCGTGTCGCGCCCGCGCGAGACGTTGTCGGTCGCGCCTTCGATCATATCGCGCGAGATGCGGCTGGACCGCGGGCGGCCCGCCTTGGTCCGCTCGCGCAGATCCTCGACGATCGAGCTGTCCAGCCGGCTGCGGCGCGGCTCCGGCCTCGCCTCCTCGCGCGCTTTCGGGCGTTCGGGCCGCGGCCGAGCCCGTTCGGCCGGGCGCGGCGCGGGTGTGGGCTCGACCCGCGGCGGTGGCGTGGGATCGACGCGCGGCGTCTCCGGCGCGGGCGGCGGCGGCGTGGCGGCGAGCTCTAGCGGGCCTTCCTCGGGTGCCTCGACCTGGCGCGGATCGGCCTCGGGCGTGGGCGATCCGCTCTCCAGCGCGATGTCGTCGGCCAGCGACACCTCGATCGGCTTCGACTTCAGATCAGCCGGATTGGGCGTGGCGAGAAAGCCGACCGACAGCAGGCCGAACAGGGCGACATGGCCCAGCGCGGCTATGCCCAATGCGGCTTTCTCGGCGCGTTCCATCAGCTGCCCTCACCGACGGTGACCAGCGCCACGCGATTGAGCCCGGCGCGGTTCAGCTCGCCCATCACGCGCATCACCTGCCCGTAATCGAGGTCGCGATCGGCGCGCAGATAGATTTGCGGCGGCGTCTCGCGCGCGCCGAGCGCGGCAAGCTGCTCGACCAGGCCCGCTTCGTCCACCGGTATCTCATCGACGAAGATCGCGCCGCTCTGGTCGATCGAGACGGCGACCGGCTTCTGCTCCTGCTCCAGCGAAGCCGCGCGGCTGTCGGGCAGGTTGACCGGCACGCCCGCGACGAGCAGCGGCGCCGTCACCATGAAGATGATCAGCAGCACCAGCATCACGTCGACCAGCGGCGTGACGTTGATCTCCGACATCGGCGCGCGGCGGCGTCCATGCCCGCGGCGGGAGGGGGAAAAGGCCATCCTATATCCTCCCCATGCGAAGCACGGGGAGGGGGACCATGCGCAGCATGGTGGAGGGGGCAGGCCGCAGACGAAGCGCTCGTGGCGTTCCCCCTCCGCCGTGCATCTGCCTACCCATCATCACGCCGCCTCCAGCTCATGGCTCAAGGTCGAATGGAAACCGTCGGCGAAGCGGTTCAATCGCGCCTCGATTCGGTCGATGCCGTGGCTGAAGCGATTATAGGCGATCACCGCCGGGATCGCCGCGAACAGGCCGATGGCGGTGGCGAACAGCGCCTCGGCGATGCCCGGCGCGACAACCGCGAGCGAGGAGTTCTGCTCGGCGGCGATCGCGGTGAAGGCGCGCATGATGCCCCAGACGGTGCCGAACAGCCCGACGAAGGGCGCGACCGAGCCGATCGTCGCCAGCACGTTGAGCCGTTCGGAGAGCTTGTCGACCTCGCCCGCGACAGCCGCGCCCATCGCCGTGCCCAGCCGCTGACGGGTGCCTTCGCGGTCGATCGTGCTGCCCTTGGTCGAGCGGCGCCATTCGGCGACGCCGGCGACGAACACCTTCGCCGCGGGCAGTTCGCTGTCGCCGTGCATCCGGTGGAAGGCGTCGATATCCTCGGCCTTCCAGAAATCGCGCTCGAAGCTGTCGCCCGCTTTGCGCACCCGCTTCAGCTTGCGCGAGACCGCGAAGATGATCGCCCAGGTCCAGATGCTGGCAAGGAGCAGGCCGATCATCACCGCCTTGACGACGAAATCGGCCTGGAGAAACAGCGCGACCGGGGAAAGCGTCGCGGCGTCGGTGTTCACGAAAAGCTGGTCCATTATCCCTCGATCAGTCGTTCAAATGCCTCGATCCATGCGCGCGGCTGGCGCCGCGGCCGGCCGCCGGGCGTCAAGAACGCCGCCGTCACTTCCGCTACGGCAAGCTTCTCCGCCTCGCGCATGACTGTCTGATGAATGACCGCCGCCGCGGCACGCACCTTCGTCACCCGGCTGACAACCATCAATGCGTCATCCAGTTTCGCAGGCGCGACGAAACGGATGGCGAGATCGGCCACGGCGTACACGCCTTCGCCCGCATCGAGCGCGCCGCGCTGGTCGATCCCGACGCAGCGCAGGAAATCCGACCGCGCCCGTTCCATGAAGCGCAGATAGTTGGCGTGATAGACCATGCCCGAAAGGTCGGTGTCCTCGAAATAGACGCGCACCGGGAAACGGTGCGTGGCCCCGTCGAGGCGGCCGGTGGCGGGCTGATCCTGCATCGGCGGGCGGGATAGCGGGGTGGGCGGCATGATGCAAAGATCGGGTCGGCTGGGGGCGAGAAGAGGAGAAGATTTGGTTCACGCGAAGGCGCGAAGGCGCGAAGAAGGAAGAGAGAGGAGGTTGTTCACGCGGAGACGCGGAGACGCGGAGGTGTTGCGTTCGGGGTGAGCCTCAGCCGCGCCAGCGGCATTGATCTCTCCCGGCTGCCGTCAGGGATGAAGGTCTCGCTATCGCGAGACGATCCCTGCAAACGCCCCCTCATCTCTGCGTCTCTGCGTCTCTGCGTGAACCTCATTTTCCTTCTTCGCGCCTTCGCGCCTTCGCGTGAACTACCTTCATTTGTCGAACAACCCGTCCTGCACGTCGCGGGGCGGGGTCAGGCCGAGATGCTTCCAGCCGCCTGCGTTGAGGCAGCGGCCGCGCGCGGTTCGCGCGACGAGGCCGAGCTGGATCAGATAGGGCTCGATCACCTCCTCGATCGTGTCGCGCGGCTCGGAAAGGCCGGCGGCGAGCGTCTCCACCCCCACCGGCCCGCCCCTGTAGATGTCGGCGATCATGGCGAGATAGCGGCGGTCCATCGTGTCGAGACCGAGCTTGTCGACCTCCAGCCGGGTCAGCGCGGCATCGGCGACGCGCGCATCGACCAGCCCGTCATTGGCGACATTGGCGAAATCGCGCACCCGCCTGAGCAGCCGCCCGGCGATGCGGGGGGTGCCGCGCGAACGCCGCGCCACCTCCTGCGCGCCGTCTGCCGTCAGCTCCAGCCGCAACAGCCCGGCGGCGCGCGTCACAACCCGTTCGAGCTCGTCGACGGTGTAGAATTGCAGCCGCACGGGGATGCCGAAGCGATCGCGCAAGGGCGTGGTGAGCAACCCCTGCCGCGTCGTCGCGCCGACCAGGGTGAAGCGCGGCAGATCGATCCGCACCGAACGCGCCGACGGCCCCTCGCCGATCATCAGATCGAGCGCGCGATCCTCCATCGCCGGATAGAGCACCTCCTCCACCGCCGGCGCGAGGCGGTGAATCTCGTCGATGAACAGCACGTCGCCATCCTCGAGATTGGTCAAGAGCGCCGCGAGATCGCCCGATTTGGCGATGACCGGGCCGCTGGTGGCGCGGAACCCCACCCCCATCTCGCGCGCGATGATCTGCGCGAGCGTGGTCTTGCCCAGGCCCGGCGGCCCGAAGAACAGCACATGATCCAGCGCCTCGCCGCGCGCCTTGGCGGCCTGGATGAACACGCGCAGATTCTCCCGCGCGCTCCGCTGCCCGACGAACTCGTCGAGCGTCTTGGGGCGCAGCGCGGCGTCCACATCGTCGGGCTGGCGCAGAGGGGAAAGGGTGCGGTCGGCGTCAGTCACTATGCTCTACCTCGTCACCGAGGACAGCGACCCAGGGATGTTTGCGCTCTTCCCACACAGAAAAGC
This sequence comes from Sphingomonas gilva, assembly GCF_003515075.1. Classification (GTDB taxonomy): domain Bacteria; phylum Pseudomonadota; class Alphaproteobacteria; order Sphingomonadales; family Sphingomonadaceae; genus Sphingomonas; species Sphingomonas gilva. The sequence goes on along the minus strand of NZ_QWLV01000001.1, from coordinate 259,452 downwards.
GTGGCGGCGGGAAATTCGGATCGGCGAAGGCGCCGACCGGAACGGCGATCGCTTCCGGCATCGGGCCGCCCTGATACCAGACCGTCGATCCGCAATCGGGGCAGAAGTGATAGATCACCGCCCTGCCGCTGTCGGCCGCGCGGACCCATTGTTTCGATTTGCCGGCGACCTGCACCTTGTCGGCCGGAAAGCGCGCCTGTTCGGCGAACGGCGATCCGCTGCGCCGCTGGCAGGCGAGGCAATGGCACACCGATATGCGCACCGGCTCCCCCTCGCACGCGGCGGTCAACTGGCCGCAGCGGCAGCTGGCATGGCGGGTCATGCTCATTTCACGGCCGCCAGGAACTCGTCCTGCATGACCGATGCCTGGCGCAGCAGTCCGGCGAGCGTGCCCGCCTTCACCTCCCGGTGCAGCGGCACAACGCAGCCAGCGCTTCCGCGCCGCATGACGACATGGCTGCCCCGCTGGCGAACCTGCTCGAAACCGAGCCGCTCGAGCGCCTTGATGACATCAGAACCGGACAGGACTGGAAATCTAGGCATGCACCGCGACATCGACTGTCGTCACAAGCGGCGCGGCGCCGAACTTCATCGGGAATTCTTCCAGATACAGCTCGACCGCCTCGCGGAGGTTGGTAAGCGCCTCGTCGATGGTATCGCCCTGCGTGGTGCTTCCGGTTTCCGGGTTGTAGGCGATGTATCCGCCTTCCTCCGCCTGGTTCAGAACCGCCGTGACATGCATGTCGAACTCCTTCGCAGCATGATTACTTCGCCGCCTTTCTGAGCGCCAGCCGCACCAGCGCGTCCAGCCCTGCGCCCGCGCCGAGCTCGTCCTCCGCCGCGCGGACGGCGGCCGACGCCTCGGCGGGTTTGAAGCCCAGATTCTGGAGCGCCGACGCCGCGTCCGCCGCCAGGCCGCCGGCCGGCGCGGTCACGCCCGCGCCGCCGATCGCGACGCCGCCGGCCTTGTCCTTCAGCTCGCGGACGATGCGTTCGGCGAGCTTTGGGCCGACGCCGTTGGCGCGCGCGACCATCGTCTTGTCCTGGCTCGCCACCGCGCGCTGCAGCTCGCCGGGCTCCAGCGCGGAGAGGATGGCGAGCGCGACCCGCGCGCCGACGCCCTGCACGCTGGTCAGCAGGCGGAACCAGTCGCGCTCCTCCGCGCTGGCAAAGCCGACCAGGCGGATGAAGTCCTCCGCCACCAGCATCTCGGTGAACAAGGTCGCCGCCTCGCCCACGGGGCCGAGCGCCGACAGCGTCCGGCTCGACGCGCCGACCAGATAGCCGACCCCGCCGACATCGATCACCGCATGGTCGACGCCCGACTCGGCCAGCCGTCCCTTGAGATGCGCGATCACCGATTCGTCACCGCGAAAGGTGAGGAAAGTGAGACCAGGTGTCCCCTCCTTTCCCCTCCCCCAATGCCTGCGCGATCCACGGTACGGAGGGGGGTGAAGGCCAGCATGGACGTGAACCTAACAGGAACGAACCTATGTAGGAAAGCGGTAAATCAGCCCGTCCGCCGCGCGCTCGCCAGATGGTGCGCGTGGCAGATGGCGACGGCGAGCGCGTCGGCCGCGTCCGCCCCGTCGATCCTCACCCCCGGCAGCAGCCGCGCGACCATAGCGTGGACCTGGACCTTCTCCGCATTGCCGGTGCCGACGATCGCCTTCTTGACCAGCCGCGGGGCATATTCGCCGACGACCAGCCCGGCGCGGCCGCACCCCGCTAGCACGACCCCGCGCGCATGGGCGAGCTTCAGGGTCGATTGCGGGTTGGTGTTGACGAACACCTCCTCGACCGCCGCCGCGACGGGGGCGCGATCGGCGATCAAGGCGGCGATCATCGTGTCGAGGTGCGACAGGCGGGCCGGGAGCGGCGCGGCGCTGTCGGTCTTCAGCCGGCCATTGGCGATGTGCGACAGGCGGTTGCCCTCGGCGCGGATGACGCCCCAGCCGGTGGTGCCAAGGCCCGGATCGAGGCCGAGGATGATCATGCCAATCCTCCCCCGCTTCTGCGAAGCGGGGGAGGATTGTGCGTCATTACCCCAGTTTCTCCATTACCTCGTCGGGCACCTCGTAATTGCCCCAGACGGTCTGGACATCGTCATCGTCGTCGAGCGTGTCGATCAGCTTGAACAGCGTCGCGGCGTCGCTTTCACCGACCTCGACCATGGTTTGCGGCCGCCAGGCGAGCTTGGCGCCCTCGGCCTCGCCCAGCACCGGCTCCAGCGCCTTCGCGACCTCGTGCAGGTCGCCCTGCGCCGTCCAGATCTCATGGCCGTCCTCGGACGAGGACACGTCCTCCGCGCCCGCCTCGAGCGCCGCCTCGAACACCGTGTCGGCGTCGCCGGCGCCAGCCGGATAAGTGATCAGGCCCATCCGGTCGAAGCCGTGGCTGACCGATCCCGACGCGCCGAGATTGCCGCCATTCTTGCTGACCGCGGTGCGGACGTTGGTCGCGGTGCGGTTGCGGTTGTCGGTCAGCGCCTCGATGATGAGGGAAACGCCGCCGGGGCCGAAGCCTTCGTAGCGGATTTCCTCGTAATTCTCCGCATCGCCGCGGCTCGCCTTGTCGATCGAGCGCTGGATATTGTCCTTGGGCACCGACGCCGCCTTGGCCGCGGCCACCGCCGCGCGCAGGCGCGGGTTCATGTCCGGATCGGGCAGGCCCATCTTCGCCGCGACGGTGATCTCGCGCGACAGCTTGGAGAACATGGCCGAGCGCTTCTTATCCTGCGCGCCCTTCCGGTGCATGATGTTCTTGAACTTGGAATGGCCGGCCATGGTGCGTCTGTTTCCGTATCAAATCCGTTTGGGCTGGGCCCGGTCGAAGCCCCGTCCTTCTTACCGGAGGCGTTAGAAGAAAGGACCGCCCTTCGACAAGCTCAGGGCGAACGGGGTGGAAGGGGGCCCGGCAAGCTCAGCCCAGCGTGACCGCGGTGCCCGATACGGTGACCATCAGCATCGAGCCGTCCTTGCCCAGCACCTCGTAATCCAGATCGATGCCGACCACCGCGTCCGCGCCCTTGTCGCGCGCCTCCAGCGAGAGCTCGTGCAGGGCCTGCTCGCGCGCCTCGCGCAGCTTGGTCTCGTACACGCCCGACCGGCCGCCGATAATGTCGGTGATCGAGGCGAACAGATCGCGGACGATGTTCGCGCCCATGATGGCTTCGCCGGTGACGATTCCCTTGTAACCGGTGATGCTGCGTCCGGCGATTTCGGGCGTGGTGGTCAGGATCATGCGGATTCTCCCTGAGCGTTGCTAAGACCCTATTTCTTTCGTCACCCCGGACTTGTTCCGGGGTCCATCAAGCGGCAGGCGCGGCGTCCGAAAATCGGGCGCTACCCATGCGGCACCATGGACCCCGGAACAAGTCCGGGGTGACGGTGAGTGGGATCATGCCAAACCAAGCGCGGCCTTGTAGGTCTCCAGCAGCGCCTCGGCCTCGTCGCGGTGATGCTTCTCCATGCGGCGCAGGCGAACGATGGCGCGCATCGTCTTGACGTCGTAGCCGTTGGACTTCGCCTCGGCATAGACATCCTTGATATCGTCGGCGATGCCCTTCTTCTCTTCCTCCAGCCGCTCGATCCGCTCGATGAACAGGCGAAGCTGCTCGGCTGCGATAACGTCGCTCATCAAAATCCCCGCATGTGGTGAATCGCCCCCAGGGGCGGTTGCGAACTCCTAGGGCAGCCGCCCGAGAAGCTCAACCGGCCTACACGGTCAGCGATTCGGCTCTGTCATCGCCGGCGGATCGCTGGCCGGAAAGCTCTCGTCCAGCGCTTCGTCAAGCGCATCCTCGCGCTTGTTGCGCGCGACGCTGGCCTCCATCCGCGCCAGCTGTTCGGGGCTGGCCTCCATCTGATGCTTCGCCTTCCATTCGGCATAGGGCATGCCGTAGATCGCTTCGCGCGCGTCGTCCTTCGCCAGCCCGCCGGCCTCGGCGATCCAATCCGACAGGCAGTTGCGGCAGAAGCCCCCCAGGCCCATCAGATCGACATTCTGCGCATCGCTCCTGTGGCGCAGATGCCGGACCAGCCGGCGGAAGGCCGCCGCCGCTACGGCATCGTCGAGTTCGTCGATCGTCATTTCGCCCTCACAGATGGTTGATCGGCCCGCGATACCGGCTAGGAGGGCTGCCGCAAAGCCGCCCCTCCCCGGACCCAAGGTGAATATGCATGGCCAGGATCATCCCCCCACGCACGCGCAAGGTCCGCGTCCTCGCCACGCTCGGCCCGGCCTCAAGCACGCCCGAGATGGTGGCGAAGCTGTTCGCCGCGGGGGCGGACGCCTTCCGCATCAACATGAGCCATGGCGACCAGGAATCGAAACGCCCGCTGATCGCCGCGATCCGCGCGATCGAGCGCGATTATGGCCGGCCGACCACGATCCTGGCCGATCTCCAGGGGCCGAAGCTGCGCGTCGGCAGGTTCGCAGACGGCGCGGTGATGCTGGAAACGGGCGAGCGGTTCGTCCTCGACCGCGACCCCGCGCCCGGCACGTCGTCGCGCGTCGAGCTGCCGCACCGCGAGATCTTCGAAGGGATCGAACCGCATGCGCGCCTGCTGCTCGATGACGGCAAGCTGGTGCTGCGCGTCGAGGAGGCCGGCGGCGAGCGCATCGTCACCCGCGTCGAAGTCGGCGGGCGGCTGTCAAATTCCAAGGGCCTCAACGTGCCCGACGTCGTGCTGCCGCTGGCGGCGATGACCGAAAAGGACCAGTCGGACCTCGCCTTCGCCTGCGAGGCGGGGGTGGACTGGGTGGCGCTGAGCTTCGTCCAGCGGCCCGAGGATCTGGCCGAGGCGCGCCGGCTGATCGCGGGGCGCGCCGCCTTGCTCGCGAAGATCGAGAAGCCCGCCGCGGTCCAGCGGCTCGACGAGATCCTCGAGGCGTGCGACGCGGTGATGGTCGCGCGCGGCGATCTGGGCGTCGAGCTGCCGCCGCAGGCGGTGCCGCCCCTGCAGAAGCGCATCGTCGAAAGCGCGCGCCGCCAGGGCAAGCCGGTGGTGGTCGCGACGCAGATGCTCGAATCGATGATCACCTCGCCCTCGCCCACGCGCGCCGAGGTGTCCGACGTCGCCACCGCGGTCTATGACGGGGCGGACGCGATCATGCTGTCGGCCGAAAGCGCGGCGGGCGACTGGCCGGTCGAATCGGTTGCGATGATGAACTCGATCGCGGACGCGGTGGAGCGCGATCCGGCGCATGGCGACCGCGTCCACTTCACCGTCACCAAGCCCGATCCGACGACGGCGGACGCGCTGGCCGAGGCGGCCAAGTCGATCGCCATCACCGTCTCCGCGCGCGCGATCATCTGCTTCACCATGTCCGGCTCGACCGCGCGGCGCGTCGCGCGCGAGCGGCCGTCGGTGCCGCTGATGGTGCTCACGCCGAAGCTGGAGACCGCGCGCCGGCTGGGCCTGCTGTGGGGCGTCCACGCGGTCCACACCCGCGATGTCGAGAATTTCGAGGAGATGGTCGCCAAGGCCAAGCGCATGGCGCTGCGCCACGCGGTGGCCGCGGCGGGCGACCGCATCATCGTGATGGCCGGCGTGCCCTTCGGGGTGCCGGGTTCGACCAACGTCCTCCACGTCGTCCGCCTGACCGGCGACGAGCTCAAGGGCTATGAGGACTGACGCTCAGCCGAAGCGGTAGGCGAGCGGGTGGGCAACCAGGAGACGGTCACGCGTGAGCAACTGCGCACCAAGCCGCTGGGCGTGAACCAGCAGCATCTCGTCATGAGGGTCGCGATTGGGAGCCGGGGCACGCAGACGTTCCAGAATGTCGTCGGTTCCGAGTGTGGCGACCGCCCAGCCGCTTTCCTCAAGAAGCGCCGCAGCCGAATCCGGGCTGACGTCACCCTTGCGCGTCCCATCCGACCGAATGGTCTGCCACTTCATCCGAATTTCCCAGAGCGAGATGATCGAAGCGAACACCTCCACATCTTCGCGCGACAATAAGGCGCGGTCTCGATCGGTCAGGACTTCGGGTTTTCCGGTTAGCCAGACCAAAAAGTGGGTGTCGAGCAACAACCTCACCAGGGTTTGCTCGGGTCCCAATCATCGCCAAGCCCGAATATCTCGCGGCCCCACGCGGGGTCGTCAAATTCCTCGCGCCACTTCTCATCCAAGGTCAGGTGGGCGTACTTCTTATCCAGCCCCAGCTTCTTGCGCACCTTTTCCAGATGGTCGAAGTCGATGCCGCCCTTCCTTGGCGCGGGCGGCCCCAGCTCCGCGACGGGCTTGCCGTGCTTGGTGATGACCACGCGCTCCCCGCGCTCAGCGGCGGCGAGCGCGTGCGAGAATTTGGCGCGAGCTTCGCGGACGGACATTTCCATGTATGGACTCCAATGGTGTCCACATGTAGTCACAATTGGCAGGCTAGGCAAGCAGCCCCAGCGCGACCAGCTCCGCCCGCAACGTCGCCGCATCGCGGAACAGGTGGCCCCGCATCCCCGCCGCTTCGGCGCCGGCGACATTCTCCGCGCGGTCGTCGATGAAGATCGCGTCCGGCCCCTTCAGCCCGAAGCGTTCGAGCGCCAGCGCGTAGATCGCGGGATCGGGCTTGAGCAGCCTCTCGTCACCCGACACCACCACGTCGCGGAAGCGGTCGAACAGCGCCGCCTCGCGCGCGCGGAAGGGCTTCCAGAACTCGCCGGAGAAATTGGTGATGGCGTAGAGCGGCACGCCGGCGGCATCGATCTCCGCCACCAGTTCGGCCATGCCGGGGATCGCCGGGCCGATGCTTTCGTTGAAGCGCGGCCCCCAGGCGGCGATCAGCGCCTCATGCTCGGGAAAGCGGGCGATCAGCTCGGCCGAGGTTTCGGCGAAGGGCCGCCCGGCGTCGTGCTGGAAATGCCATTCGGGGGTGACGACATCGCGCAGAAACGCGGCGAGCGCGGACTCGTCGTCGATCAGGCGCTCGTAGAGGAACCGCGGCTCCCAGCTGTAGAGGACGTTGCCGACGTCGAAGACGACGGCCTCGACCGGCACGCTCAGCCCTGGCGGGCCTTGAAGCGGCGGTTGGTCTTGTTGATCACATAGGTGCGGCCGCGGCGGCGGATCACGCGGTTGTCGCGGTGACGGCCCTTGAGCGACTTGAGGCTGTTGCGGATCTTCATGATCGATTCGCTTCTTCGTATCTGGAACTGCGGAAAATGAGCGCCGCGCCTATGCGCATGGGCCGCGAAGGTCAAGTCCCTTGCCCGCCACGAAGCAAATTGCCGTCGCCCGCCGTTAGTGCGACAAGGTGAGCGAATCCAGCGACGGGAGTGGCTTATGCGTGGCGTGGCACTGGGACTGACGGCGGCGCTGATGCTCGCCGGATGCGCGACGACGGTGTCGCCGGTCGAGGTCACGCGCTTCCATCTGGGCGAGCCGATCGCGCGCGGCACGATCATGGTCGCGCCGCTGGGCGAGGCCGCGCCCAGCCTCGAATATGCGAGCTATGCCGCCGCGGTGGAGCAGGAGCTCGCCCGCGCCGGCTACAGCGTCGCGCAAGGCAATCTCGGCACCGAGTTCGTCGCCGATGCCGGCTTCACCCGCGCCAACCGCGTCGGCGGGCCCGAGCGCTCGCCGGTGTCGATCGGCATCGGCGCGGGCGGCTTTTCGGGCGGCCGGCGATCGGGTCTCGGCCTGGGCGGGGGCCTGAGCTTCGGCATCGGCGGCGGCAAGGGCGGCGATATCGTCGTCAGCGAGCTTTCGGTCCGGATCAAGCGCCGCCAGGGCGACGAGGTGATCTGGGAAGGCCGGGCGCAGACCGAGGCGCGCGGCTCCAACCCCGCCGCCCAGCCCGGCATCGCCGCCGAAAAGCTGGCGCGCGCACTGTTCGCGGGGTTCCCCGGACGATCGGGCGAGACTATCACGGTCAAATGACCGTCCAGATCTCGGCCGCCTTCGACAGCGGCAACATCCGCCTCATCGCCATCGAGGACGACCGGATCGACCTCGAAATCGTCAAGGATCACGAATCCGACTTCTACCAGTGGTTCCACTTCCGCGCCGCGGGCATCCGCGGCCGCGCGCTGACCTTCCGCATCCTCAACGCCGGCGGATCGGCCTATCCGGACGGCTGGCCCGGCTATCGCGCACGCATTTCGACCGACCGGCAAGCGTGGACGACCGTCGACACCCGCTATGCCGGCGGTGTGCTCGAATTCGACTGGCCGGCAAGCAGCGACGCCGATGCCGACATCGCCTGGTTCGCCTATTTCGCCCCCTATTCGATGGAGCGGCACCATGATCTGGTCGGGCGGATGGCGGCGATGCCGGGCGTCGCGGCGCGCCAGTTGGGCGCCACGCTCGACGGCCGCCCGCTCGATTGCCTGACATTGGGCGAGGGCGCGAAGACCGTGTGGCTCTACGCGCGCCAGCATCCCGGCGAGACGATGGCCGAATGGTGGATGGAAGGCGCGCTCGACTGGCTGACCGACGCGGATAACGCCGACGCCGCGGCGCTCAGGCGCAAGGCGACCTTCCACATCGTGCCCAACATGAATCCGGACGGCAGCTTCCGCGGCCATCTGCGCACCAACGCCGCCGGCGTGAACCTCAACCGCGAATGGCACGATCCGACGCCCGAGCGCAGCCCCGAGGTGCTCGCGGTCAGGAACGCGATGGATCAGACCGGCGTCACCTTCGCGATGGACGTCCATGGCGACGAGGCGATCCCCGCCAACTTCCTCGCCGGGTTCGAGGGCATTCCCGGCTGGACCGACGCGCTCGGCGCGAAATTCTACCGCTTCCGCGATACGCTCGCCGAACGCTCGGCGCTGTTCCAGACCAGGCAGGGCTACGCCACCGCGCCCGCGGGCAAGGCCAACCTGTCGATGTCGACCAACCAGCTCGCCGAACGCTTCGGCGCGGTCGCGATGACGCTGGAGATGCCGTTCAAGGATCATGAGGACCTGCCCGATCCCGCCACCGGCTGGTCGCCCGATCGCTGCCGCCGGCTCGCGCATGATTGCCTCGCCAACCTGGCGGCGATGATCGACGATCTGTGATCGAGCTGCGCGAGGGCGGGCTCGATCATCCCGCGGTCATCGGCCTGCTCCAGCAGCATTTCGCCGGGATGCTGGCGAACTCGCCGCCGGGCAGCTGCCATTTCCTCGACCTGTCGGGCCTGGGGGCCGCCGACGTGACCTTCTGGAGCGCCTGGACCGGCGACGCGCTGCTCGGCTGCGGCGCGCTGAAGCAGCTCGACGCCGGGCATGGCGAGATCAAGTCGATGCGCACCGCGCCCGAGCATCTGCGCAAGGGGGTTGCCGCTCGGCTGCTCGAGCGCATGATGGAGACCGCCCGCGCGCGCGGCTATCGCCGGCTGAGCCTGGAGACCGGATCGGGCGAGGCGTTCGACGCGGCGCACCGGCTCTACCGCCTGTTCGGCTTCACCGAATGTCCGCCCTTCGCCGATTACCGCCCCGATCCGTTCAGCCGGTTCATGTCGCGCACGCTTTAGTTTCGATTCTCTCTCCTCCATCCCGCGCGGGCTGAGCTTGTCGAAGCGCCGTTCTCGAACGGGCAGAGGGGCCGCACTTTTCCATGAAGCGCTGTCGCACTTTTCCATGAAGCGCTTTAGGGAGCGCGCGAACGCCCCGCCACAGGAGTCCCCATGCCCACGCTCGTCCTGATCCGCCACGGCCAATCCTCCTGGAACCTGGAGAACCGCTTCACCGGCTGGTGGGATGTCGACCTGACCGAACAAGGCGTCAATGAAGCCTGGGCAGCGGGCGAGGCGATGAAGGCGGCGGGGCTCGATTTCGACCTGACCTTCACCAGCTTCCAGACGCGCGCGATCAAGACGCTCAACCTCGCGCTGGAGGCGATGGGGCGGCTGTGGCTGCCGGTCGAGAAGGACTGGCGGCTGAACGAGCGCCATTATGGCGGGCTGACCGGGCTCGACAAGGCGGAGACCGCGGCGAAGCACGGCGACGATCAGGTCAAGCTGTGGCGGAGGAGCTTCGACATCCCGCCGCCCTTGCCCGAGGAAGGATCGCCCTGGGATCTCGCCCAGGACATCCGCTACAAGGGCGTCCCCATCCCGCAGACCGAGAGCCTGAAGGACACCATCGCCCGCGTACTGCCCTATTGGGAGGCGCGCATCGCGCCCGAGCTCAAGGCCGGCAAGCGCGTGCTGGTCTCCGCCCACGGCAATTCGCTGCGCGCGCTGGTCAAGCACCTATCGGGCATCTCGGACGCCGACATCGCCGGCCTCGAGATCCCGACCGGCCAGCCGATGGTCTACGAACTCGCCGACGATCTGACCGCGACCGACCGCTATTATCTGAGCGAGCGGGCCGACTGAACCAGCAACAACAACCCTTCACAGCCCGTCACCCCGGACTTGTTCCGGGGTCCATCCATCCCCGAGCGTGGTTCGAGCTTGTGGCACGATGGATGCCGGAACAAGTCCGGCATGACGAGATTGGTGAGGTGGCATTGAACTAGGGAAACCTGCCCGGACTCCGTCGTTCTTCCGCAACGGACGAGGAGGAGCAGCCATGATCCATCACCTTTCGGTCGGCACCAACGATACGGCGCGCGCTCGCACCTTTTACGATCCGGTGATGGCGGTCGTCGGTCTGCGGCGGATGGATGCCGATAGCGAATCGCTCGATTACGGCATCGGCGCGTTCCTGCTCAGCATCGAGACCCCGGTCGACGGCAATCCCGCGACACCGGGCAACGGCGTGCACATCGCCTTCACCGCGGAGGATCGCGCGATGGTCGACCGCTTCTATCGGACGGCGCTCGACAACGGCGGCAGCGACGCCGGCGCGCCGGGCCTGCGTCCCGAATACAACGCCAACTATTATGGCGCCTTCGTGCGCGATCCCGACGGCAACAAGATCGAGGCGGTCACCTATTCGGCGGTGTAGCTGCCGGCCTTCGCCTTAATCTCGTATCCACGAAGCCTCAGCGCAGCAGCAGCCAAAGCAGCAGTGCCGGCGCGCCTAGGACGAGAAAGCATCCAAGCGAGGCGACCGCCTCAACCCACCAAGGCCGTTTGCGGCCGGCGGCATACCCGAAAATGTCGGCGACCGTCTGAATGGCGAATTCTATCAGCCAACCCATTCATGCTCCCCTTGAGTTGCCGAACGAGCAGTACGCCTGTTCTGCGCCCAACCAACCGTTCCGTTCAAGTTCTGCTTCACGGCCCCTTGCTCGCCGGTATCGAGAATCGCGGCGCGGGCGCGGGCTGGGTCAGTCCGTCCACTTCGACGAATGTCCCGCGCGCCACATTGTGCGGATGCGCGGGCGCCTCGCCCGGCGTCAGCACCGGGGCGAAGCAGATGTCGGTGCCTTCCATCACGGCGCACCATTCGTCGCGCGTGCGCGTGGCGAAGATCGCCGCGAGCTTCGCCTTGAGCGCCGGCCAGCCCCGCGCATCCATCTGCGCGTCGAACGCGGGATCGCCCGCCACGCCCGCCGCCTCGCGCAGCAGCGCATAGAATTGCGGCTCGATCGATCCGATGGCGACGAACCTGCCGTCGGCGCAGGCATAGGTGTCGTAGAAATGCGCGCCGCCGTCGAGCAGGTTGGTCCCCGCCTCGTCGCGCCACATGCCGGCGTTGCGGAACTGCCAGGTCATCGCGGAAAGCAGGGCGGCGCCGTCGACCATCGCCGCATCGACCACCTGCCCTGGCGCGCCGCCGCGCACCGCCAGCAATGCGCTGACCATGCCGAAGGCGAGCAGCATCCCGCCGCCGCCGAAATCGCCGAGATAATTGACCGGCGGCACCGGCTTCTCACCCGCCGCGCCGATCGTCGCCAGCACGCCCGCCAGCGCGATATAGTTGATGTCGTGCCCCGCGACGTGCGCCAGCGGCCCGTCCTGCCCCCAGCCGGTGATGCGGCCATAGACCAGCTTCGGATTGTCGCCGATCAGCACCTCCGGCCCCAGCCCCAGCCGCTCCATCACGCCGGGGCGATAGCCCTCGATGATTCCGTCGGCGGCGCGGCACAGGTCGCGCGCTTCGGCGATGCCGGCGGGTGTCTTCATGTCGATCTCGCGCCAGATGCGCCCGCGCGCGAGCACATCGGTCCTGTCGCGCCGCGCCCCCGGCCGCGCGATTCGAACCACTTCGGCGCCGTGATCGGCCAGCATCATCCCGCAGAACGGGCCCGGCCCGATGCCGGCGAACTCGACGATCGTGATTCCAGTCAGCGGTCCCGCCATTCTTCCTCTCCCCGTCGCCGCCCCTTATGGCGGAGCATAGGGCGGATTCGAAAGGACGGAATGGCATGAAGGTGAGCGAGGCGCTGGCGAGCCGGCGATCGGTGCGCGGTTTCCTCGACAAGCCGGTGGATCCGAACGTGCTGCGCCGCGTGCTGACGCTCGCGGGCCGCGCGCCGTCGGGCGGCAATCTCCAGCCCTGGCATGTCGCGGTGGTCACCGGCCGGCCGCTCGCCGCGCTGGTCGACGCCGTCGCCGCGAGGATTGCCGCCGGAGCGGCGGAGCCGGCCGAGTACGCCGTCTATCCGGCCAACCTGCCCGAGCCCTATCGCAGCCGCCGCTTCGCCGTGGGGGAAGAGATGTACGGGCATCTCGGCATCCCGCGTGAGGACAGGGCGGCGCGGCTCGCATGGTTCGCCGCCAATTACCGCTTCTTCGGCGCGCCGGTCGGGCTGTTCGTCCATACCCCGCGCTTCATGGGCCCGCCGCAATGGGCCGATCTCGGCATCTGGCTGCAAAGCGTCATGCTGCTCTTGCGCGAGGAGGGGCTCGACAGCTGCCCGCAGGAGGCCTGGGCGATGTGGCCGCGATCGGTCCGCGCGCATGTGCCGATCCCGGAGGAGCATATCCTCTACGCCGGCATGTCGATCGGCTGGGCCGATCCCGCCGCCCCCGCCAACCGCACCCGCGCCGAACGCGCGCCGATCGAGGAGACGACGACGTTCCTGGGGTTCTAGACGGCAAGCGGCTGGTGTTCGGCAGCCCCCCTTTTCGTCACCCCGGACTTGTTCCGGGGTCCATCGCGCCGCAGAGGTCGGAGCCAGGGATGGGAGCGCCGCGCTTGCTGCACCATGGACCCCGGAACGAGTCCGGGGTGACGGTGAATGTGTGTCGATGTGATCCCCGCCACATTGCGCCCCCGCCCGCCGCTGGCTAACAGGTGCGCTTTCCACGCGGGGAGACGGGCGCGGTGGCGGATCGGAAGCCGGTCGTCGGCATCATCATGGGCAGCACCTCCGATTGGGAGACGATGCGCCACGCCGCCGAGATTCTCGAGACGCTGGACGTCGCGCACGAGACCAGGGTCGTCTCCGCCCACCGCACGCCGCAGCGGCTGTACGACTATGCGTCGGGCGCGGTCGAGCGCGGGCTGGTCGCGATCATCGCCGGCGCGGGCGGGGCGGCGCACCTGCCCGGCATGGCGGCATCGATGACGCGGCTGCCGGTGCTGGGCGTGCCGGTCGAATCCAAGGCGCTGAAGGGCATGGACAGCCTGCTCTCGATCGTCCAGATGCCCGCCGGCATTCCGGTCGGCACGCTCGCGATCGGCAGGGCGGGCGCGGTCAATGCCGGGCTGCTCGCCGCCGCGATCGCCGCCACCGCGGACCCCGCGCTGGGCGAGCGGCTCCAGGCGTGGCGCGACGCGCAGACCGAGGGCGTGGCGACCGAACCCGAATGAGCGCGCTTCCGCCCAATTCCACCATCGGCGTCATCGGCAGCGGCCAGCTCGGCCGGATGCTGGCGATCGCCGCGGCGCAGCTCGGCTATCGCTGCCATGTCTATGCGCCGGAGACCGGCCCGGCCAACGACGTCGCGCCGCTGTTCACCGAGGGCGCGTATGACGATGAAGCGGCGCTTTCCGCCTTCGCCGCGCAGGTCGACGTCGTCACCTACGAATTCGAGAATATCGACGCCGAAGCGATCGGCGCGCTGCCGCGCGTCCACCCGCATCCGCGCGCGGTGGCGGTGGCGCAGGACCGGCTGGTCGAGAAGGATTTCGTGACGAAGCTGGGCGGCCGCACCGCGCCCTACGCGCCGGTGCCGGACCGCGCCGCGCTGGACCAGGCCCTTTCCCGCATCGGCGCGCCCGCGATCCTCAAGACGACGCGCTTCGGCTATGACGGGAAGGGCCAGGCGCGCCTGTCGTCCCCGGCCGACGCCGATATCGCATGGGCGGCGATCGGCGCGCGGCCCGCGGTGCTCGAAGGGCTGGTCGCGTTCGATCACGAATATTCGGTGCTGCTCGCGCGCGCGGCGGACGGCGCCGTCGCGCTCTACGACCCGCCCGAGAACGTCCATCGGAACGGCATCCTCGACCGCTCGACGCTGCCCGCCCCGGCGATCGTCGCGGCGCAGTTCGCGGAGGCGTCCGCGCTCGCCCGCGCAATCGCCGACGCGCTCGATTATGTCGGCCTGCTCGCCTGCGAATTCTTCGCGAGCGCGGACGGCCCGGTGTTCAACGAAATGGCCCCGCGCGTCCACAATAGCGGCCACTGGACGATCGAGGGCGCGGACGCCTCGCAGTTCGAGAACCATGTCCGCGCGATCTGCGGCCTGCCCTTGGGCTCGACCGCGCTCACCGCGCCGCGCGTGGAGATGGCCAACCTGATCGGCGACGAGGCGGCCGATTGGCCCCGCCTGCTGGCCGAGCCCGGCCTCCACCTGCACCTCTACGGCAAGCACGAGCCGCGCCCCGGCCGCAAGATGGGCCACTGGACGCGGCTGGCCGAATAGGTCCTCCCCCAGCTCGTCTGGGGGAGGGGGACCATGCGAAGCATGGTGGAGGGGGCGCCGCGAGCGCTTCGTCTGCGGAAAGCCCCCTCCACCATTCGCCTTCGGCGAACGGTCCCCCTCCCCCTGCTTCGCATGGGGAGGATTTGGCTATCCCTTCCGCGAACCCGTCAGCGGGAAGCTGCCGAAGGCGCCGGCGGTGACGGTGCCGGTGATCGTGTCGCCGTCGACCGTCGCCGCGCCGTCCAATGTCATCGGCATCGGCACGGTCACGTTCATCTTCCAGGTCAGCTTGTCGCCGTCGACCTTGCCGTCGAGGATCTCGGTCGATCCCATCGCGCCCGCATTGGTGCCGGTGAAGGTGTCGCCGTTGCTGACCACCGTCATGGTGCTCTTCTGGTCGCCCAGCGGCGATTTGACCACGCAGTCCCACTCGCCATCGACATTCGCCATGTTGCTCTCCTTGATTGCTTTCACTCAGCCGGGGTCGCGGCGACCACCTCGACCGGCAGGCCGGTCTTGTCCAGCTGCGCGCGCACCGTCTTCGCGTCGCCGACGACGACCCAGGTGAACGCGCCGGGCTTAATCGCCCGGTTGATTGCATTTTGCAACGGAGCTTGCGTCATCGCGCGATATTTGCCCGCCAAACCATTATAATAGTCGTCGGGCCGGTCGTAGAGCGCATTGGCCTGCATGCCGCCGAGCACCGCCGCGCCGGTTTCGAACTGGATCGGCAGCTGGCGCAGATTGCCCTGCACCGCACGGTTGAACTCCTCCGCGGTCATCGGCTTGGCGCCGGTGAACTCGGCCACCTGCTGCTTCAGCGCCAGCACCGAATCGCCCGTGCGGTTCGCCTGGACCGAGGTCGAGATGACATAGGGCACCGCATGCTCGCGCCGGTCGAAGCGGGCGCGCGCGCCATAGCTCCACGCCTTGGTCTCGCGCAGGTCCATGTTGATCCGCGACAGGAAATCGTCGCCCAACACGGTGTTGGCGGTCGACATCGGCAACAGGTCGCCCTTGGGGTCGAGCCCAGTCAGCTGCGCCGCGTAGATCACCGATTGCGGCGAATCGGGCCGGTCGACCAGCACGATCCGCTCCTTCGCCGCGGGCAGGTTGCCGGGGAAGGCCTTGGTCCCCGCCGTTCCGCTCGCCCGCCAGGCGCCGAACGCCTGCTCGAAGGCGGGCAATATCTCGGCGAGCGGCTTGTCGGAGACGATGAACAGCTCGGCCTTGTCGGGCCTGATCCACGCGCCGTGGAACGCCGCCAGCTCGGCCGGGCCCAGCTTCGCCACCGTCGCCGCGTCGCCCAGGCCGGAGGCAGGGCGGCCATAGGGCGATGCCGGGCCGAACAACAGCGGCGGCATCGTCCGGCTGGCGAGCCCGCCGGGGTTCTGCAGCTCGGCGGCGATCTGCGCGAGCTGCTTGTTGCGCAGCCGCTCGACCTCGGCGGGTGCGAAGGCGGGATTGCGCACGACATCGGCGAGCAGCGCGACCGTCGGCGCGAGATTGGGCGTCAGCGCGGTCATCGCGGCGAAGGTGCGGTCCTCGCTCGCCCCAAGCTCGATCGCCGCGCCCAGCCGCTCCTTGGCCTCGGCCAGCTGGACGGCGTTGAGGTTCCTCGTCCCCTCGTCCATCACCGCCAGCATCAGCTGCTGGGTGCCGAGCGCGCTCGCCGGATCGGCGGCGGTGCCCGCGTCGAAGGTCAGCGTCGCGCGGGTCATCGGCACCGCGGTCTGCTGCGCGTAGCGCACGGTGATGCCGTTCGACAGCTTGGCTTGGGCGACCGTCGGGAAGCGCACCTCGCCCGGCTCCTCGACCGCCGGGATCTGCGTGATCGCGCGCGGCGCCGCCTGCATCGGCGGGGCCATCAGCGCGGGCAGGTCGCTCGGCGGGCGGAAATAGGCGGGCCGCCTCGTTCCCGCCTTGCCCGCCGCGGCCTCCTCATAGGCGGCGCGCTCGCCCGGCTCGACCGTCAGCGCATAGGCCGGGCGGGTCAGCCATTTCTTCATCGCCGCCTGCACCTCGGCCGGGGTCACGCTGGCGAAGCGCGCCAGCCGCTTCTTGTAGAATTCGGGATCGTCCGAATAGAGCTCGCCTTCCGCCAGCGTCGCCGCCTTGCTGCCGAAGCCGTTGACCGATTCGAGCTGGGCGATCTCGCCCGCCACCTGCTGGGTCGCGACGCGGCTGACCTCGTCGGCGGTCGGCCCCTTGGCGATCAGCTCGGCGATCAGCTCGTCAAGCCGCTTGGACACGATCGCCGGATCGACCCCCGGCCGCACATCGGCCTGGACGTTGACCAGGCTGATCTGTTCGAACGGCAGCAGATAGGCGGTCACCGCCACCGCGGTCTCCTCGTCGCGCACCAGCGCGTTGTCCAATCGCGAGCTGGCGAGCCCGCCCAGCACCGAAAGCCCCACCTGCAGCGGCACCGCGTCGGGATGGTTGAGGCCGGGGACCACCCAGTTGCGATAATGCCGCGTGGTCGCGACGCGGTCCTTCATCACCTCCTCGACGCGCTCGGGCAGCGTCGGCACCGGCGCCGTCACCGTCGCCGCCTCGGGCCCGCGCGCGATCTTGCCGAAATATTTCTCGACCAGCGGCCGCGCGGTCTTGGCGTCGATGTCGCCGGCCAGCGCCAGGATCGCGTTGTTCGGCCCGTAATGCTGGCGGAACCAGTTCTTCACGTCCTCCAGGCTCGCCGCGTCGAGATCGGCCATCGAACCGATCGTCGAATGGCGGTAGGGATGCCCTTCGGGAAACAGCGCCTCGCTCTGGGCGTATTCGACCAGGCCGAAGGGCTGGTTGTCGCCCTGGCGCTTCTCGTTCTGGACGACGCCGCGCTGCGCGTCGAGCTTCTCCTGGGTGACCGCGCCCAGAAGCCAGCCCATCCGGTCGCTTTCCATGTAGAGCGCCCGTTCGAGCGCGCCGGTCGGCACCGTCTCGACATAGTTGGTGCGGTCGTACCAGGTCGATCCGTTGGTCTGGGTCGATCCCGCCTCGGTCAGCGGCGCGTCGAAATTGGGGACGTTCTCCGATCCGCCGAACATCAGATGCTCGAACAGATGGGCGAAACCGGTCTTGCCCTTGGGCTCCTGCTTGGACCCGACATCGTACCACATCGTCACGCCGACGACGGGCGCCTTGCGATCGGTGACGACGAACACCCGAAGGCCGTTGTCGAGCGTGAACTGCTCGAAGGGGATGTTCACCTCCTTCACCAGCTGGGCGACGGGAACGGGCTTCTGGGTCTGGGCGAAGGCGGGCACGGCGAGCGCGATCGTGGCGGCGCCAAGGGCAAGCAGGGTGCGGTTCATGTGCGGGATTCCAACGCTGAAAAGAAACGGATGGCCGCCACCATAGCCGCGCGCCTTCCGCGCGCAACGCCAAAGCGTATTGTCGGACTAGATCACCGACGGCGCGATTTCGGCCAGATTAACGGGCGGCCTCGCCGGGGCGGTAGCGCCGCCTGGCGAAGCGCCGCAGCTCGGCCGGGTCGAAGTGCACCGGCTTGAACCGGTGCGCGGAAAACAGCGCCGCCTGGTCGGCGTAATGCGGGCTGTCGGGCCGGGTGGTCGCCTGGCCGAAGGGCTGGATCGACTTCGACCGCACCCGCCCCCCGGCATCCCATTCGGCGAACAGGATGAAGCTGTCGCCGTGGCGCACGCCCATGCGGCCGTCGTCCAGCTCGTCCCACAAGGTCGCCGCGCGCAGCGTGTCGTTGCCGCCGTCCATCGGATAGTCGGCCTCGCCCTGGCGGATGCGCAGCACCTTGCCCAGCGGCGGATCGAGCCGCCCGAACACGCGGCGGAGATAGCTGGTGACCGCCTTCAGCTCCTCGCGCGGATCGGGCGGCGGCAGGCGGCGATAATGCTGGCGATTGGCCGGGCGCAGCGCCAGCACGGCGATCGCGTCGGCCCGCCCGCGCCCGTCGGCGGTCCAGTCCCAGCTGGCCAGCAGCTTCTGCGCCGCGGCGATGTCCGCATCGCCCTCGGGATCGAGCGTGAGCAGCGCCCGCATCCACGGCGTCGCATAGCTCTCGCGCGAATAGCCGGTGTCGAACTTGATCGCCTCCAGCCGCTCCGCACCGATCGGCCCCGGCCGCTCCAGCAGCTCGATCGCGCGGATGGCGCGGTTGGTCATGTCGGTCTCGACGCCGAGCAAGGGGGAAGAGGGCGCGATCTCGTCGCCCGGCCCCGCCGCGACATAGGGTGTGTTGTTGGCGTTCATCACATAGCCGCTGGCCGGGTTGACGTTCGCCGGCACGGCGGAGAAGGGCAAGGTCCGCGTCCACAGCGCGGCGGAGGTGTCGCCGGGCAGGACGCCGCGCCAGTCGAACCCGCGCGCGCGGTCGGGGAACATCGCATTGTAGAACAGCGCGATGTTGCCGTCCTTGTCGGCATAGACGAAGTTGGTCGCGGGCACGCCCTGCGCCGCCATCGCAGCGCGCCATTCGCCGAAGTCGCGCGCCTTGTTCAGCCGGTAATATTGGGTGAGCATGTCGAGCCGGTCGATCCCGGCATAGCGGATGGCGAAGGCGCCCTCGTCGTTCCTGATCACCGGCCCGTGAATCGATCGATACACCATGCGCGGTACGGGAATGACGAAGGGGCCGAACTTCGCGCGCAGCCAGACGCGTTTCGCCTTCAAGGGCCACGTCCTGCCGTCGAAGCGATAGGCCTCGCCATCGGCGGTCATCGCCAGCCGGTACACGTCGATCAGGTCGGGCCGGTTGACCGTGTTGGTCCAGCCCAGCGTCCGGTTGTGCCCAAGAAAGGGATAGGGCGATCCCGGAAAGGTCGCCCCGGCGAAGTCCCAACCCTCACCCGAATGGACGACCAGCTCGTACCAGGCGACGCCGCCGCGCCAGGGCTGGTGCGAATTGGACACCAGCCGCGTCGCCCCGTCGCCCGAGCGGGTCGGCGCGACGGCGAAGGCGTTGGAGCCGTTCGCCGCCGGATCGCCGCCCACCGGCGTCGGCACGCGCACCGGCCGGGGCAGGTCGTCGCCGGCGGCGAGCGCGCCCAGCGTCTCGTCCAGCCCGAAGAAGAAGGGCGATCGGAGCGCGAAGCCCGCGGCGACGTCCTCGCCATTCACGGGAAACAGCTTCGCCAGCCGCACCTCTCCGGGATGCCTCTCGGCATAGAGGTTCATCCCCGCCGCATAGCCGTCGAGCAGCGCGCGCACGTCCGCGGGCAATCCGGCATAACGGCGCGCCACCGTGCCGCGGATGTCGAGCAGGTGCGCGACATAATCGATCTTCGCCCCGTCCGCGCCGGTCATCGCGCCCAGCCGCGCGCGCGTCATCGCCAGCACTTCCTGGATGGTGGAGAAATCGTCCTCGGCATGCGCCCAGGCGACGCCGTAGGCGACATCGGCGTCGGTCCGCCCGAAGATATGCGGCACGCCGAACTCGTCGCGCACGATCTCGACATCATAGGCCCGCGCCGGCGGCGGCGCCGCAGCCTCGCTCGCCAGCGGCTCCCAAACCGCGAGGGCGACGGCGGCGGCGATGAGCAGCGCCACAAAGCCAAGTCCGACCCGCTTCAGCCGGCGCATCAGTGGCTTCCTAAGATATTCGGCACCACCGCGCTCGAACCCATAGATATTCCCAATCCCTAATCCTCTTCGTCACCCCGGACTTGTTCCGGGGTCCATCCCTCGGCTTGGGCTGACCTCGAAGGGTGAGCGCGGCGCTTGGGGCACGATGGACCCCGGAACAGGTCCGGGGTGACGGGAATGGTTGAAGCTCGTTCACATCCGGCCATGGCAACTGTATTGCTGTCTTGCGACAGCGTGGCGTTCGGCTAGACCTGACGCAATCGCAAATCCATTCCCGGGACTCGAAAAAGACATGCGCACCCTCTCCGCCGCAATTGCCCTCGCCCTCGCTTCCGCATCAACCATCGCGCTCGCGAATGGCGCGCCCGAGCCCGCCTTCACGCCGGAGGCGGTGCGCGCGCATGTCGAGTTCCTCGCCGACGACCTGCTCGAAGGCCGCGACGCGGGCACGCGCGGCTATGACATCGCCGCGCGCTATGTCGCGACCGAGATGGCGGCGCTGGGGCTCAAGCCGGGCAACGGCGAAAGCTGGTATCAGCAGGTGCCGTTCGTCGAGCGCGCGCCCGACATCTCGGCGCCCGCCGCGATCACCATCGCCGGCACGCGATACGCCAATGGCGAGAACGCGCTGGTCAACATCGCCGCGGAAGGCAAGCAGAGCCTGTCGAGCGAGGTGGTGTTCGTCGGCTATGGCCTGAAGGACGCCGCCGCCAAGCTGGACGACTATGCCGGGCTCGACGTGCGCGGCAAGACCGTGGTGATGCTCTACGGCACGCCCAAGGGGCTGCCCAGCGACGTCGCCGCGAGCCTCAACAGCCAGAAGGCGAAGATGGCTCAGGATGCGGGCGCGACCGGCGTCATCACCCTGTTCTCGCCGCAGCTCGAAAAGATCGTGAGCTGGGATGTGCTCAAGGGCTATTCCAGCGACAGCGCGATCAACTGGGCCAATCCCGACGGCACGCCGCACCGGTCCGCGCCCGGCATCACGTCGGCCGCCTATGTCAATGGCCCCGCCGCAGACGCGCTGTTCGCCGGCGCGCCGCGATCGGTGAAGCAGATCTACGCCGACGCCGAACGCGGCCGCCGGATCAAGGGCTTCGCGCTCACGCCGCAGGTGTCGCTCGAAGGCACGTCGAAGTGGCGCAAGTTCGAAAGCCCCAACGTCGTCGGCGTCATCCCCGGCTCCGACCCGGCGCTCAGGGGCGAATATGTGCTGCTGATGGCGCATCTCGACCATGAGGGGATCAAGGAATCGGCCGAGGGCGAGGACAAGATCTACAACGGCGCGATGGACAATGCCGCCGGCATCGCCACCATGCTCGAGGTCGCGCGCGCCTTTGCGGAGAGCGGCGAGAAGCCCAGGCGCTCGATCCTGTTCGCCGCGGTCACCGCGGAGGAGGACGGGCTGCTCGGCTCGGACTATCTCGCGCGGCACCCGCTGCCCGGCGGCAAGGTCGTCAGCGTCGTCAATCTCGACATGCCCGCGCTGCTCTACGACTTCACCGACGTGACCGCGTTCGGCGCCGAGCATTCGACGATGGGGCCGGCGGTCGAGGCGGCGGTGGGCAAGTACGGCGTCAAGCTAGCGCCCGATCCGATGCCCGAGGAGAATCTGTTCGTCCGTTCGGACCATTACAGCTTCGTCAAGCAGGGCGTGCCGTCGGTGTTCCTCGTCACCGGCTTCGCCAATGGCGGGGAGAAGGCCTTCAAGGATTTCCTCGCCGCCCATTATCACAAGCCCAGCGACGACACGAAGCTGCCGTTCAACTGGCAGGCCGGCGCGAAGTTCGCCCAGGTCAACTACGCCATCGCCCGCGATATCGCCAACGCGCCCGCCGCGCCGCGCTGGTACGCCGACAGCCCGTTCGGCGCGCAATACGCCAAGGATCAGCCAAAGGCGGCGCGCCCGGAAAAATAGCGCGTGGAGCCCCTTGTGTTGCATAAATACAACACTACATCCCAGCATCATCACATGGGGCACATGCGTGAAGATCGATAAGTTCACCGACCGGGCCAAAGGCTTCCTGCAATCCGCGCAAACCGTCGCGATCCGCCTGAACCATCAGCGGATCGCGCCCGAGCATCTGCTGAAGGCGCTGCTCGAGGACGAGCAGGGCATGGCGTCCGGCCTGATCGAACGCGCCGGCGGCGATCCGGCGCGCGCGCTGGCCGACACCGATGCGGCGCTGGCCAAAATCCCGGCCGTGTCGGGCGGCGGCGCGCAATCGACGCCGGGGCTCGACAATGATGCGGTGCGCGTGCTCGACGCCGCCGAGCAGCTGGCGGCGAAGGCGGGCGACAGCTTCGTCACGGTCGAACGCCTGCTGCTCGCGCTTGCCGCCAGCCAGACCGCGGCCGGCAAGGCGCTCACCGCCGCCGGCGTCACCGCGCAGGGCCTGGGCGCCGCAATCAACGAGCTGCGCGGCGGCCGCACCGCCGACACCGCTGGCGCAGAGGATCGCTACGATGCGATGAAGAAGTTCGCCCGCGATCTGACCCAGGCGGCGCGCGACGGCCAGCTCGATCCGGTGATCGGCCGTGACGAGGAGATCCGCCGCACCGTCCAGATTCTCGCGCGGCGAACCAAGAACAATCCGGTGCTGATCGGCGACCCCGGCGTCGGCAAGACCGCGATCGCGGAAGGATTGGCGCTCCGCATCGCAAACGGCGACGTGCCAGACAGCCTCAAGGACCGCCGCCTGATGGCGCTCGACATGGGCAGCCTCATCGCCGGCGCGAAGTATCGCGGCGAGTTCGAGGAGCGGCTGAAGGGCGTGCTCGACGAGGTCAAGGCCGCGGCCGGCGAGATCGTGCTGTTCATCGACGAGATGCACACGCTGATCGGCGCGGGCAAGACCGACGGTGCGATGGACGCCTCGAACCTCCTGAAGCCGGCGCTCGCCCGCGGCGAGCTGCACTGCATCGGCGCGACCACGCTCGACGAGTATCGCAAATATGTCGAGAAGGACCCGGCGCTTCAGCGGCGCTTCCAGCCCGTCTTCGTCGGCGAGCCGACGGTCGAGGACACTATCTCGATCCTGCGCGGGCTGAAGGAAAAGTACGAGCTTCATCACGGCGTGCGCATCACCGACGGCGCGATCGTCTCGGCGGCGACGCTCGGCAACCGCTACATCACCGACCGCTTCCTGCCCGACAAGGCGATCGACCTGATGGACGAGGCCGCGTCGCGGCTGCGCATGGAGGTCGAATCCAAGCCCGAGGAGATCGAGACGCTCGATCGCCGCATCATCCAGCTCAAGATCGAGCGCGAGGCGCTCAGGAAGGAAAGCGACGCGGCGTCGCAGGATCGCCTTGAACGGCTGGAGGGCGAGCTCGCCAATCTGGAGCAGCAGTCCGCCGAGCTGACCACGCGCTGGCAGGGCGAAAAGGACAAGATCGCCGGCGAGGCGAAGCTCAAGGAGCAGCTCGACGCCGCGCGGCTTGAACTCGAACAGGCTCAGCGCGCGGGCGATCTGGCCAAAGCCGGCGAGCTTTCCTACGGCACCATCCCGACCTTGACCAAGCAGCTCGAGGCGGCGCAGGGCGCCAGCCAGGGCGCGATGCTGCGCGAGGAGGTGACCGCAGAGGACATCGCCTCGGTCGTCAGCCGCTGGACCGGCATCCCGGTCGACCGGATGATGGAGGGCGAACGCGAGAAGCTGCTGGCGATGGAGGAGGCGCTTGGGCGCCGCGTAATCGGCCAGGAGGACGCGGTGCGCGCCGTCTCCACCGCGGTCCGCCGCTCACGCGCCGGATTGCAGGACCCGAACCGGCCGCTCGGCAGCTTCCTGTTCCTCGGCCCGACAGGCGTCGGCAAGACCGAGCTGACTAAGGCGCTCGCCGGATTCCTGTTCGATGACGACGCGGCGATGGTCCGCATCGACATGTCCGAGTTCATGGAGAAGCACTCGGTCGCCCGCCTGATCGGCGCGCCTCCGGGCTATGTCGGCTATGAGGAAGGCGGCGTGCTGACCGAGGCCGTTCGCCGGCGCCCCTATCAGGTGGTGCTGTTCGACGAGGTCGAGAAGGCGCATGGCGACGTGTTCAACGTGCTGCTCCAGGTGCTCGACGATGGACGCCTGACCGACGGCCAGGGCCGCACGGTCGATTTCTCGAACACGCTGATCATCCTGACCAGCAATCTCGGCAGCCAGTATCTCGCCAGCATGACCGACGGCCA
The DNA here is from genome assembly GCF_003515075.1 of Sphingomonas gilva. Lineage (GTDB taxonomy): Bacteria > Pseudomonadota > Alphaproteobacteria > Sphingomonadales > Sphingomonadaceae > Sphingomonas > Sphingomonas gilva. The sequence goes on along the minus strand of NZ_QWLV01000001.1, from coordinate 235,022 downwards.
GTCGACCGAGGATGTCGAACCGCAGGTGATGGAAGTCGTCCGCGCGCATTTTCGGCCCGAGTTCCTCAACCGGCTGGACGAGATCATCCTGTTCCACCGGCTGGGCCAGGATCATATGGGCCCGATCGTCGATATCCAGGTCGGCCGCGTCCAGCGCCTGTTGGCCGACCGCAAGATCACCCTTGAGCTGACCGACGCGGCGCGGAACTGGCTGGGCCGGGTCGGTTATGATCCGGTCTACGGCGCAAGGCCGCTCAAGCGCGCCGTCCAGCGCCACCTGCAGGATCCGCTGGCTGATATGATCCTCAGGGGTGAGGTGAGGGATGGCGCGGTTGTGAAGGTGGACGAAGGCGATGGGCGGCTTGCGTTGAGCGTCGTCTAATCGATCTTGCCGCCGAACGAGCGATAGGCCGTGACAAAGGGCTGTAGTCGCTCGCGGTAACGGCGTGCGCGATCGAGTCCACGCCGATAGATGGGCTGCCGCGCCTGCACGACGCTTGCGGTGGTTACCGTTCGATTGCCTTTGCCTTCACCGAACACGCTTTCTTCCTCTGGAAGCCGACAGTGGCGAAGCACGCCCCCGGTTGTCGATCGCGTATCCTGCACCAAATCCTCATAGTCCACGATCAGCAGACGATCGCCCAAGATCGCCTGCCAACGCTCGAGAAGCTTATCTTCCAAGTGAAAATGATGGGCGATGTCTTCCTGGCTCCAGCTCCAATTGATGCCGGCGGCGAAGAAGGTCTTCAGGCACGACCATGCATTTTCGAGCCGCGATCGACGCATCCAGATCAACGGCGCACCGGGCAGAACCGCGGCGAACTGACCTAGATAACGGCTGGCGTTGAGCGACTTGTCGACGATGCGCCCACCGGTGCCGAAGCGCTCGGTAAGGAGGCGGAGATAAAGACGGGCCAGGGCGTCGATACCGCCCAACCTTTCCTGATATCGTTCGAGATCGCCGGCACCGTTCCCACCGATCTCGCGCAGCAGAACACTGAATTGATCGAGTTCATCGCCATCCGCCACAGCGCTGTGGCGCACTAGCATTTCCTGAAGAAGCGTGGTTCCGGAACGCGGCGAACCGGTGACCAGGATCGGGCGATCGTTGTCAGAGTCCACAGATCGAGCGAAAGCGGCAATGCGAGCTCCGTCGAAACCCCGGATCGCCGATTGGGCCAAGGAGGCATCAGCGTTTCGATCATAGGGCCGCAGGTTCGCCATAATGCGGGCGCCCGCTGCGATCTCCTCGAAGGCGCGTTCTGGCTCATCGAGGTCGTCGAGCGTCTTTCCCAATGCGTAGTGATAAGCGGCGCGGTCGAACGGATTGCTCGTCGATACTTTTTCCCTTGCGTCAAGGATGATCTCCGCCAACTCAGGTGCAGCCGCCATATCCCGCAAGCTGGCCAGCGCGAGATAGGTCTGTCCGATCGAAGGATCCCCCAGTCGTGCGGCGTCGAAATGCGCCTCGGCGAGTATGAGTTCGCCGCTGTTGAGCGCAATCGTACCGCGTAGATATTCGAGAGCGGCCTCCGTTATCCCGCTTGGCGATGCGTGGGCAGCAAGTTTGCGCGCTTCCTCCAGCTGCCCCGTAAGCGCGGCCATCGCCGCCTCTTCATAAGGTCCCTCCGGAACGCCATCGGCGGTCATGCGAGCCGCGCACGCGCGGGCGAGCGTCAACTCACCGTTGCGCCGCGCGGCAAGGGCGACCGATTTCCAGCTACGGCCGATTCTTGGCGGTGCAGCGAGCAGATCGACGATGGCCTCGTTGACGCTTGCCCTTCTCCGCGATGCCAGTGCAGCCTTCAATCGGCCCAGAAGATCGTTGGTTTCCATCCATGTCACCAAAAGGAAGGGGCGCATTGTTGCCAATGCGCCCCCCAAAAGAGAAAACTTTGCTTCAGGGTTACTGCGTGTCGCCTCCAAAGCGCATCGCGAGCGTAAAGCGCACCGCGCGAGGCGCCTGATAACCCGTGACGAGCCTGTAGTCCGTCCGAGCGGCGCCGGCATTGGTGTCGCCGAATTCGACATAGTCGAGCTTGGCCTTCGAATTGAAGACGTTGAACACGTCCACCCGGAAGCTTGAGCCGGAGAGGTCACCCGGAAGCTTGAACTGAACACCCAGGTCGAGGTTCGTATTCCACTCACTCTGGAACGCGGTGCCGCGATTGACCAGATAATGGTCTACACCGTCGCCATCGGTGAATGTTTCCGAGGCCGCATCTGCCGCCGCGGGATTGCGGCACCAGAACGATGCTGCCTGATATCCTGCAGCAAATTCGTCAGTCGGATGTACGCCGATGCAAGAGAAGTTGCGCGGCGACTGCACCGTCAGGTTGGCGCCGATCGACATCCAATCCACCGGCTGCAAGAAGCCGAACAGCTTGAACGTATGCTCACGCTCGTTGGCCAGGATGCCATAGGCACCGTCGGTTAGGCCGGGCTGATCGTAATCCTGTGTCAGGCCGGCGTCGTCCTGGTTGTTGTCGGACTTGACCGAGCCTTCATAGTTACCCCGGACCCGCGCCCATGTATACGAGAAGTCCAGACTGTAGAGACCATCAAACGCCTTGCGAGCCGTGAACTCGACCGCATCGTAGTTGCGCTGCGGCTTGGGATAACCGAGGTCGTCAGCCGAAAGCGTAACGACGTCGCACATCCGGGCATCGACCTCGCAATTGCCGTCCAGACGAACCGTGATGTCTTCGCCGGGATTGGCCAGAACATACTGGTGGAAGCCCGAAAACTCGTCGTCGCATCCCGCGATCTCATCGCCACTATTCGCCTGGCCGTCCGGACCGAGATCGCAATACTTGAGCACGGCCGCGTCGATCGCGACATCCTCCAGCGTCTGCTTGAGACGGCGGTTGATGTAATTCAGACCGAAGGTCCAGTCGTCCATCCGGTGGCTGATGCCGACGATGAACTCGTCCTGGTACATCGGCTTAAGATCGGCCGCGACCAGCGTGTCCGTCGGGCCAAGCACACCGTCAGAAAACACGGTGGTGCAGAGCGATCCGGAGTCAGGACCGACTTCGGGGCAATCATTGGTGTTCGCCGCCGTCAATCCGCCCAGCACCGGCGAGCCATCGGCCGTGAACTCCTGGCCCTCGGGCACACCGCGACTATCGAATACGGTCGGATCGACACCCGCCGCATAAGCGAAGCGCTGCTCATAATAGAGCTCCTGACCCGCCAGACGAATGTTGGTATTGGTCGGGACACCAAGATAATAGCGACCGTAAAAGGCGTTAATTTTGGTCAGCTTGTCGCCGAACACGTCGAACGAAGCACCGAGACGCGGCGCCCATTGATTCTCCATTTCGAGATAGGGCTCGCCGCCAACACTGGAATTCCGATAGTTGTCGTTGCGGATACCAAGTTGCAAATTCAAACGGTCGTCGAGCAGATCCCAGCTGTCTTGCAGATAAAACGCCTGCTGTCGAGAAGTGAAGCTACCGGTATTTAGATATAGCCGGCGGCGGATATAGGTCGGATTGAAGACATATGCATAATTGTTGGTGTAGAACGTGAGCTCTTCGGAGGTCAGATCCTCGCGATCATAACCCAGTCGGAAATGGTGATCGCCGAGGAAGCTGACATAGACGTCGGCATCGACGCGGTAAACCTTCCGGTTATCTTCGCCATCAGTGGGATTTCCCGAGGTCAGCGGCAGGCCTGCAACAACGCGCGTGATGCCACCGAGGGTAGAGGACGTCACTGATACGTCCGAAGACGAAACGGCGCGACGGGTGTAGTTGTTCTCACCATATGCCGCCGACAGCGTGAGCCAGTCGGTGAACTGGCCGGTATATTGAACGATGAAGTTGTCGCCGCCCTGCGTCAGCACATCGCTACCCGAATAGCCCGTAACTTCGCCGTCGCTGTCCACTCCGAGATAATCGGTCGTGATATCACGCTTGTCGCGGAAATAGGTGCCTTCCAGGCGGTGATCGCCGAACACCAGGTCCACCTTGCCGCCGAAGAACGGGTCCTTGTCGGTTTCGACAAAGCGGAAGCCGTTAGCGACGGAGGTGTCTTCCTGCTTGTTGAAGCGAGGCTGATACAGCCCGTAGAAGAAGACGTGGTCCTTTACCAGCGCGCCCGACGCGTAAAATGCCGCCGCCAGATTCTCGGTGTAGTCGGTGTCGTTGCGCGTCTTGAGCAGCGTCTCCTCGGCATCCTGATAGGTATTGGGCGCATCGCTGGTCAGCGCGTCCGGCTGATAGGTCAGCACCATGCCCGCTGCGAAGTCGTTCGAACCCGACTTGGTGACCGCCGAGGTGACACCCCCAAGCGAACGGCCGAATTCCGCAGTATAACCGCCGGTCTTGACCTCGAAGCTCCGGTAGAATTCGAACGGCACAGTATTGTTGCCGACCATCGTCCGGAAGTTCGTGGTGTTCAGGCCGTTCACATAATAGCTGTTCTCGGCGATGGTCGCACCGCCAACCGAAACGCAGTCGGTGCAGTCGGCAAAGTTGGCGTCGCCCTGGCTCGTGCCAGGCGCCAGCAGGATCAGACCGGTTTGTGTGCGGGGAATCGGAATCGATTCAACCGTCTGCTGCACATTGAGGGTGATGCCCGTGGTCGTCGCGGCGAAATCACTCGTCTGCACGCGGCTGCCGGTCACGACGATCTCGTCGCCCGTGGCTGCAGTTTCGGCCGCCGTCCCACCGGTTGCGGTGTAAGTGAAGTTGGCACTCTGGCCTGCGGTGATCGGCACCGCGGGGTCACCAATGATCTCACCATTGGTGCCGCGAATCTGCAGAGCATAGGTGCCCGGAGGCAGAAGATTGAAGGAGAAGTCGCCATTGGCATCAGCGGTGGTCGACCGTTCAAAGCCCTGCGCGTTCGAGCGCAGCGTCACGGTTGCTCCGGAAAGCGGCTCGCCCGTGGAGGACAAGGCAGTGCCTTCCAGTGAACCGCGCGTATAATCCTGCGCCACGGCAGGAACGGCGACGATCGCCGACGTGGTCAGCCCGGCCCCCAGCAGCGCAAGCGCCTGGAACGCCGAACCGCTGCGCAGCAATGCGCGCTTGATGGTCGTGGAGTTGGTCACGAAAATTCCCTCGCTCTGTTTCCGCGTGGCGGATCGCCCCCTTGCGGAAGGTTGCTTCGCCCCACGCGCGCATCGTGATGCGTCACTGCGGGACATGGCGGCGATGGATGAGGCCAGCGTGTCCGGCTGTAAAGGCGACATTCAGTTTCGGGGCGATGTTTAAGCTGAGGTGTAGCCTAGAAGACACAACCGTGACAGGCGCCCACAACATTCTTACATTCCGGGCGCACCAGCATAGGCAAAAATGTCGCAGTGGTTACGATCGTGACGGCATCGGCCCCGCGAGCAGCAGCGGATCGATCCGCGCGTCGTTCCATTTCATGCCCCAATGCATGTGCGGCCCGGTCGCCCTGCCGGTCGCGCCGATACGGCCGATCGGCTGGCCGCGGCGTACCGATTCGCCCTCGCGCACGCTGATTTCCGAAAGGTGCAGGAATGCGCTGTTGAGGCCCATGCCGTGGTCGATCATCAAGAGATTGCCTTCCAGCGTGAAGGGATGATCCGTGGCAAGGATGACCACCCCATCCGCCGGCGCGACCAGCGGCGTGCCCGCGGGCTTCGCGACATCGACGCCCGAGTGGTAGCTGCCCGGCGTGCCGCGATAGATGCGCTGCGCGCCGAACCGACCGGAGATGCGCCCGATGACCGGCCAGGTGAATTGCTGCCGCCAACCTTCCGCGCCCGTTTCCCTGGCCCGCGCGCCGTTAATCGCAGCAAGTTCGGCCGGGCGCAGGCGGCGGAACTCGGCCGATGTCCGTCCGCCGGTGCGCGAGGCGTCGACATGCTCGATCTCCCAATCGCCCTTCGCCACCGTCAGCGTCTCGTCGATGCTGCGCCCGTCGGAGAGCGTGGCGGAGATGCGCGCCGTGGGTGGCGCATCGCGGTCGAAGGCGATGAGAAAACGGCGGTCCGGGGCGAGCGTGATCTTCTCGCCGTTCAGGTTGACCGCAACCACGCCTTCGGGCGCGGTGCCGATCACGACGCCGCCTTGGCGAATCGCGCCTTCGAACTGGAAGCGCGCGGGTGCGGGCGGCAGCGTCTGGCGTTCTACCTGCGGCACAGCCGCTGGGGCCGGCACGAGCGGAGCAGTCGGCACCGGTGCCGGCTGGCGCGGCGCGGCGCAACTGGCGAGCAGCGCCAGCAGCGCCGCGGCCGACAGCGTTCGGGCGTGATGAATCACGCGCCGAGCGCGCGCACCGCGATCTCGGCGCTGGCGAAGGGCTTCTGCTCGGCAACGCTCCAATAACGCAGCCGATCAAGCGGGATCGCCTCGCCGCTCACCGCACAGATCACGTGATCGCCCGGCGACAGCACACGAAATCCGTTGGCCATATAGTGCAGCCGCGCCGCGCGTTGGGTGTTGGACATCAGCATCGGCGCATTCCCCGGAATTTGGTCAGAACAAGGTAGGCTGTTCGGGCTTCTTGCCCGGATACGCCTTGGCGGACGCGCGCTCAACCCCGCGGCCGGCCTGAGCGTCGACCTCACCATCGGCGAAGTGGAGCGTCAGGGCGCCCGCCTGACGTGCGGCGGCGGCCGTGCCGACCACCCCGCCGCCGGGCCGCGCCGACACCCAGGCATAGCCGCGATCGAGCGGCTTTTCGGGATGGAGCGAGTCGAGCAGGCGACGAGCCGAGGCGAGCCGGTCGCGCGCGCGCGCCACCCGCTGATCGAGCATCGCCGGCCTGAGCATGGCGCCGGCGCGATCGAGATCGCGGCGCCCTCGCCCCAGCCGGTCGCCGAGCGCGCGATCGAGCCGGGCGGCGAGATCGTCCGCCCTTTGCCGCTGCGGCCCGAGCAACGCATCTCGGCGGGGCAGCACGCGAACCAGCGCCTGCAAGCGCTCTTCCGCGCGCGCCTGATAGCGCCGCGCGCAGCGTTCGGCGCGCAGGCCCAGTTCGGCGAGCAGCGATTGCAGCTCGGCGCACACCGGCACGGCGATCTCGGCCGCGGCGGTCGGTGTCGGCGCACGCAGGTCGGCGGCGAAGTCCGAGAGGCTGGTGTCGGTCTCGTGCCCCACAGCCGAAATGATGGGAATGCGGCAATCGGCGATGGCGCGCACCACCGGTTCCTCGTTGAACGCCCACAGATCCTCGATCGAGCCGCCGCCGCGGGCGACGATGAGAAGATCGGGCCGCGCCACGGGGTCGCCCGGCTTCAATGCGTCGAAGCCGCGGATCGCCGCCGCCACCTCCGCCGCGGCGCCTTGGCCCTGCACCTTGACCGGCCATAGCAGCACATGACCGGGGCAGCGGTCGGTCAGGCGATGGAGGATGTCGCGGATCACCGCGCCGGTCGGCGAGGTCACCACGCCGATGGTGCGCGGCATGAAGGGAAGCGGCTTCTTCCGCGCCGCATCGAACAGTCCTTCGCCCGCCAGCTGCGCCTTCAGTCTCTCGAACAGCGCCATCAGCGCGCCTTCGCCCGCCAGCTCCATCCGTTCGATGACGATCTGGTACTTGCTCCGTCCCGGATAGGTCGTCACGCGCCCGGTCGCGATCACCTCGATCCCATCCTGCGGGGTGAAGGCGAGCGCGGCGGCCTGCCCCTTCCAGATCACCCCGTCGATCACTGCGGCGTCGTCCTTCAGGCACAGATAGGCGTGTCCCGATGCGGCGCGCTTCCAGCCCGATATCTCGCCGCGCAGCCGGACATGGCCGAAGCGATCCTCGACCGTCCGCTTGAGCGCCCCGGAAAGCTCGCTCACGCTCATCGGCTCGGCGTTGTCGCCGGGCCGGTTCGCCGCTAGCAGGCCGGTCTGCGTATCGAAGGGAAGGTCGCTCATGAATGTCCTGCTGCTCGGATCAGGGGGTCGCGAACATGCGCTCGCATGGAAGCTTGCGCAATCGCCCCGCCTCGATACGCTGTTCGCCGCGCCCGGCAATCCCGGCATCGCGGCGCACGCGACGATCGCCGACATCGCGCTCGCCGATCACCGCGCGGTGATCGACTTCTGCCTCCGCAACTCGGTGCGGCTGGTGGTGATCGGCCCGGAAGCGCCGCTGGTCGAGGGGCTTGCCGACAACATCCGCGCGATGGGGATCGCCGCGTTCGGCCCGGGCAAGGCGGCTGCGCAGCTCGAAGGATCGAAGGGCTTCACCAAGGATCTGTGCCGGCGCGAAGGCATCCCCACGGCAGGCTACGAACGCGTCACATCGAAGGAGGGGGCGGTTGCGGCGCTGGGTGATTTCGGCTTGCCCGTGGTGATAAAGGCGGACGGGCTGGCGGCGGGCAAGGGCGTGACCGTCGCCGCCACGCGCGCGGAGGCGGAGGCCGCGATCGCGGCGATCTTCGCCGAGGCCGATGGCGAAGCGGTTATCGAGCAGTTCCTGGAAGGCGAGGAGGCGAGCCTGTTCGTGCTGACCGACGGCAAGGCGATCGTGCCGTTCGGATCGGCGCAGGACCACAAGCGCGTCGGTGATGGCGACACCGGCCCAAACACCGGCGGCATGGGCGCCTACAGCCCCGCCGATGTGCTGACGCCCGAGCTGGAGCGGCGGGCGATCGACACGATCGTCGCGCCCACCGTCCGCGCGCTGGCGGCGGCGGGCACGCCTTATTCGGGCGTGCTCTACGCCGGGCTGATGCTGACCGATAGCGGGCCGCAGCTGATCGAATATAATGTCCGCTTCGGCGATCCCGAATGCCAGGTGCTGATGATGCGGCTGGAGGGCGATCTGCTGGAGATCATGCTCGCCACCGCCGAAGGACGGCTCGCCGAGCTGCCCCCTCCCGCCTTTGCCGATGACGTCGCGCTCACCGTGGTGATGGCGGCGAAGGGCTATCCCGGCACGCCCGAGACGGGCGGCGAGATCGCCGGCATCGACGCGGCGGAGCGGAGCGGCGCCAAGATATTCCACGCCGGCACGAAGGACGACGGCGCGCTGGTCGCGAGCGGCGGACGCGTGCTTGCCGTGACCGCGACCGGCGGCTCGGTCGCCCAGGCGCAGGCCGCGGCGTACGAGGCGGTGGACGCGATCGACTTCCCGACAGGCTTCGCGCGGCGCGATATCGGCTGGCGCGCGATCGAGCGCGAACGGCTCGGCGCGGATCGCTGATCTGCCGTTGTCCGCGGTCGCGGGCGCGGCTAGGCTCAGCGCATTGCGGTAAGGAGCACGGGGCGTGGACCAGGAATCGACATCGAGCGCCACGGCGACGAGCAATGCGCTGATCGGACCGCTCACTATCGTGCATCTCGTCCTCATCGCGCTGCTCGGGCTGGCGGTGATCGTCGCGGTGATCCTCGTCGCGCGCATCCGCGCCCGCGCTGCGCGCCAGCGCAGCGCCGCGGAAGAGGCCAGCGAGCGGCTGGCCGAGATCCATGAGGTCGCGCCCGTCACCGCGCCGCCGCCTCCGCCACTCGCCGACACGCCGGTGGTCGCCGCCGCCCCGCTCGACGCGGCGCCCGCAACGCTCGCCGGAGATATGGAGCCGGCGCGCGAGGTTCCCGCCGCGCCCGCGCAAGCCGACGATCTCACCCGGATGAAAGGGGTCGGTCCGAAGCTCGCCGCCACGCTGGCCGGCTTCGGCTATACCCGCTTCCAGCAGATCGGCGCGCTCAGCCAGATCGAGGCCGACGCACTCGACGCGCAGCTCGGCGCCTTCAGGGGCCGCCTGGCGCGCGACCGCGTGGTCGAGCAGGCGCGCTATCTGGCGAAGGGCGACGTCGAAGCGTTCGAGAGCGTCTTCGGCAAGCTCTAGCGCGCGATCTGGCTGACCAGCAGCTTGTCGATCTTGCGTCCGTCCATGTCGACCACCTCGAAGCGCCAGCCCTGCTCCTCGAACACCTCGCCTTCGCTCGGCAGGCGGCGGAGCACGGCGAGCGCGAGGCCGGCGACGGTGGCGTAGTCGCGATCCTCGGGCAGGTCGATGCCGATCTTCTCGGCAAGCGCGTCGGCGGTCATCTGCCCGGAGACGAGCAGGCTGCCGTCCTCGCGCTCGGTCACCGCGCGCTCGGTGCCGATGTCGATATCGGAGGCGAATTCGCCGGCGATCGCGATCAGCAGGTCGGCGGGGGTGACGATGCCTTCGAAATGGCCGTATTCGTCATGCACCAGCGCCATCGGCAGATCGGCCTCGCGCAGCGTGTGGAGCGCGTTCATCGCGTCGAGCTGATCGGGCACCACCGGTGCCTTCTTCGCCATCGCGGCGAGATCGACGCCCTCGCCGCGGATCATCGCCGCGGCGAGATCGCGCGTGTGGACCACGCCGATGATCGCGTCGATCGACCCTTCGGCCACCGGCAAGCGGCTGTGCGGGGTGTCGAGCAGCGCGGTACGAACGCCCTCGGCGTCGAGCCCGACATCCATCCAGTCGACATCGGTCCGGGGCGTCATCACCTCGCGCACCGGCCGGTCGGCGAGGCGCACCACGCCCGAGATGATCGAGCGCTCATGCTCCTCGATCACGCCCGATTTGGACGCCTCGGCGACGATCATGTGCAGCTCCTCGGCGGTCACATGCTCTTCGGACTCGCGGTTCATGCCGAGCAGGCGGAAGATCAGCGCGCTGGTGCTGTCCAGCACCCAGACGATCGGCGCGGTGGCGATCGCCAGCCATTGCATCGGCACCGCCATCAGCGCGGCGATCGGTTCGGGCGTGCGCAGCGCGAACTGCTTGGGCACCAGTTCGCCGATGATCAGCGAGGCATAGGTGGTCAGGGCGATGACGATGGCGAAGCCGATCGTCTCCGCGGTTTCCGCGTCGACGCCCAGCAGCGCGATCCGCTCAGCCACCGGTTCGCCCAGGCTGGCGCCCGAATAGGCGCCGGCGAGGATGCCGATCAGGGTGATGCCGATCTGCACCGTGGAGAGGAAGCGGCCGGGGTCGCCCTGCAGCTTGAGCGCGGCGCGCGCGCCCGGCCTGCCCGCGCGCGCAAGCGCCTCCAGCCGCGCCTTGCGCGCCGAGACGATGGCGAGCTCCGACATCGCGAACACGCCGTTCAGCGCGACCAGCGCGAGGATCACGACGACATCGAACCAGGGGAAGGGGGAAAGCGGGGCCATGATGGTCTGCGGAACTTCCCTTGGCGCGAATCTTTCTAATGCACAACCGCGCGTTCAGCGCCTATTCGGTGCGCAAGCGGAACAAGCGGCCCCACAGCGGGTTCCAAGGGGTTCAACACGGGAGAAACATGATGCGTTTCAACGCGAAGATTCTGGGCGGAGCGGCGATCGCGGCGATGCTGGCGACCGCAGCCTGCACGACCGATCCGGTGACCGGCGAGCGGCAGATCTCCAAGGCGGCGATCGGCGGCGTGGGCGGCGCGGTCGCCGGCTATTTCCTTGGCGATCTGGTCGGCGGGCGCAACGACCGCACCGAAAAGCTGATCGGCGCGGGCATCGGCGGCCTCGCCGGCGCGGGCGTCGGCGCCTATATGGACAAGCAGGAGCGCGAGCTTCGGCAGCGCACCGCCGGCACCGACGTGCAGGTGATCCGCGACGGCGACAACCTGGTCCTCAACATGCCGTCCGGCATCACCTTCGCGACCAACGAATCGAGCATCCAGCCGCAGTTCCGCGGCACGCTCGACCAGGTCGCGCAGACGCTGGCGCAATATAACCAGACCTATATCGACGTGTACGGCCACACCGATTCGGACGGCACCGACGCGTACAACCAGAGCCTGTCCGAACGCCGGGCGCAATCGGTCGCGGGCTATCTGACCTCGCGCGGCGTCGCTTCGGCGCGCATCGCGACGCAGGGTTTCGGCGAAAGCCAGCCGGTCGCCTCCAACGCGACCGCGGAGGGCAAGGCCGCCAACCGCCGCGTCGAGATCAAGGTGGTCCCGCTGACGCAGAACGACGTCAACGCCGTCCAGTAAACGACGCCGGGCTGAAGGAAGGGCCGCGCGGCGAAGGTCGCGCGGCCCCTCTTTTTTCGTGGGCTGTTCGGGCGGGCGTCAGCCCGCCCCTTCTTCCGCCCTCTTCTCATCCGCCGCCGCGAAAAAGCCGATCTGATCGGCTTGGGCCTTCTTGAACGAGGGGCGATCGGTGAGACGCGTCACATAGGCCTCGGTCGCCGGCCGATCGCCGAAGGCGCGGACATCCGAAACCCGCAGCACATCCGCCATCAGCAGGTCCGCGACGGTGAAGCGGCCGGCCGCGAGCCATTCCCGTTCGCCCAATATGCTTTCGAGCTGGTCGAGGCGCATGCCCATCCATCCGGCAAGCTGGTTGTCGGCATCGCCCGAGATCTTCAGGAACCACCATGGCACGCTGACCATCTCGATCGAGTTGAGCGCGGCGATCGTCCATTGCAGCGTTTCCGCCTCTCCGGCCGGATCGCGCGGCATCAGCTTGTCGCTTTTCCGGGCGAGGTGCAGCAGGCCGGCGCCGCTTTCGAACAGCTCCAGCTCTCCGTCGGTCAGGAACGGGACCTGGCCGAAGGGCTGGCGCGCGAGATGGTTGGTCTCGCGGCCGTCGAACGGGACCGTCCGGACGGTATAATCGAGGCCGGCCTCCTCGCACGCCCATCTGAGCCTGAGATCGCGCACGAAGCCGCGGGGACCCTGGGGCACCCAGTCATAGGTCCAGATCGTCAGTTCGCCCATCGCAGCACGTCCCTTCCCGTCCATCTATCGCCGCTCGCGGAAAAAACCCCTCAGCAACGCCCCTGCCTCGGCCTCACCGATCCCGCCATATACCTCCGGCCGATGGTGGCAGGTCGGCTGGGTGAAGAACCTCGGCCCATGTTCCACCGCGCCGCCCTTCGGGTCGGCCGCCCCGTAATAGAGCCGGGCGATGCGGGCATGGGCGATCGCGCCGGCGCACATCGCGCAGGGCTCGAGCGTGACGAACAGGTCGCAATCCTCCAGCCGGTCGCAACCCAAAGCCTCCGCCGCCATGCGGATCGCGCGGATTTCGGCATGGGCGGTGGGATCGCTGAGCGCGCGCGGGGCGTTGGCGGCAGCGGCGACGATCGCGCCGCCGAGCACCACGGCGGCGCCCACCGGCACTTCGCCCGCCTGCGCCGCGGCGGCGGCCTCGGCGAGCGCGCGGCGCATCGGTTCGGGCAGGGGAAAGGCCATGCCGCGCCTTATGCGGCCGCCGTCTCCTTAGCGCCAGCATCGCCTGCGGCGTCGATGAAGATGGTATAGAGCGCGAAGATCACGCCCGGCACGAAGGCGAGGACGGTGAGCACGGTGGCGATCCAGAACTGCGATCCGAGACCGCGTTCGAGGAACACGGCGAGCGGCGGCAGCAGGAAAGCCGCCACGATCGCCGCGATGCGCCGCCCGGTCACCTTCTGCCGGGTCATTGCGCGTTTTCGGGCTTGTCGACCGAGATCGTCGGCACCTCGATCGTCTTGTTCTCGGTGCCGACGTCGATATCGGCGACGTCGGCCTTGAACTCGGGCGCCTGCCCGCCTTCGACCTCGATCGAGGGCAGTTGGGCGGTCTGAGTCTGGTCGAGGCTGATGAAGCCCAATGAAACCGCGGCGATCAGGACAATGATCGCGATGGCGACGAGGACGAGCAGTGCGCGCATGGTGGGACCCCTATCTATGTTGCGTATCCATAACGATCGTCTGCCGCGCCGGGTTGCATTGGGGCGGGAATCGGTTGACGGACGGGCGCTCTGCCGCTAGTGGCGCGCTCTTTCCGAACGAACCCGAAATTCAGGACTGTATCATGTCGCGCATCTGCGAGCTGACCGGCAAGGGTCGCATGGTTGGCAACAATGTCAGCCACGCCAACAACAAGACCAAGCGGACCTTCCTGCCCAATCTGCAGAACGTCACGCTGATCTCCGACACGCTGGAGCGTTCGGTCAAGCTGCGCGTCTCGACCCACGGGCTGCGTTCGGTCGAGCATGTCGGCGGGCTCGACAACTGGCTGGCCAAGACCAGTGACGACAAGCTGTCGCTGCAGGCCCGCCGCCTGAAGCGCGAGATCGCCAAGAAGGCGACTGCGGCCTGATTGCGTTCGTCGACCCTGCGGAGGCAGGGGCCGCTGGGTCGTGGCACATCCGGCATAGCATTTGCCGACTGAGGCCCCTGCCTTCGCAGGGGTGACGGGCTATTCGTCGAACGCGAACTTCAGCAGCAGCGTTCTTTGCAGGAACAGCTGGTTGTCGTCGGACAGCAGCCAGACGATCGTCCGCCCCTGCTCCTCGCTGATCGCGAGCCCTTCGAAATTGTCGTGGATCAGCGGCCGGCGCAGCGTCGCGATCACCCGCCCGCGCACCACCGCGCCGGGGCGGATCGCGCCGCGTTCGACCAGCAGCAGCTTGTTCGCGAAGCCCCGCTCGGCGAGCGCGAAGCGGCGCAGCAGCACCAGCAATCGACCGTCGGGGAGCTCTGCCGCGTCGCTCGCCAGCCAGCCTTTGGGCGCGCGCAGGCGAAAGCCGTAGGAGCGCGCACCGGCGACCGGATCGCCCAGGAACACGCGCCCGCTCGATCCGCTGCCGTCCGCCGCGAAATGGCTTTCGCTCAGCACGACGAAGCTGCCATCGGCGCGGCGCGCGAGCGATTCGGGACCGCCGTTGAACGACCAGCCAGCCATTTCGGCGGGGCGGACCTGCCCTTCCGCGCGCGCGAAACCGGGGGCGTAGCGCCAGATCGCGTTCCAGCGTTCGAACGCGACCCAGATCCGTCCCGTCGCCGGATCGACCGCCAGGGCTTCCGCATCGCGGTCTCGCTTGTCCCACGAGCCGCCTGGGCCGCCGGGCAGATCGGCGAAATGCGCGTCCGACACGCGGCCCGCGCCGTCCATGCGGAAGCGCGCGACGCCGCCGCCGTCGCTGAGCATCACGAACCGGTCCCCCGCGACATGCAGCGCGGAGAAGCCGCCGAAGGCCGGATCGGGGCTGTCGAGCGAAACGCCGCCGAGATAGGTGAGCCTCCCCAGCCGGCGCCGGGCCGGATCGTCGGGGTCGAGCGCCACCCGTTCGGCCCGGATCGCGGCGGGCCCGGCATGCAGCAGATCGAGCCGCTCGGTGCGCGACCAGCCGGGCCCCAGCAGCATCAGGAACAGGAGCAGGAGGAGCACGCGCCGCATCGCGACGCTCCCTAGCCGCTCCAGGTCATTGCGTCACCGCAACATGAACGCGAGGCAACTGAACCATCGATAACCGCCGCATTCAGGACCGGCTCAAGCGAATCACTCCATAAGGCACATGTCGACGAAGCAAGTGGCGCCTCCGCCACGCGCCCGCCGACCGCAAGATTCGCGATGAGAAGGAGATTCGTGATGTTCAAGAAACTGTCCCTGATCGGCGCAGCGGTCACGATGGGCGCCGCTACCCTGGTCGTCCCGGCCGCCCCTGCCGAAGCGCAGGGCTATTATGGTCACCGCTACGAGCGTGGCTATGACCGCTACGATCGCTACGACCGCCGCTACAACCAGCGCCGTTACTACAACAACCGCCGCTACAACTATCGCTACAACCGGCGTTGCGACAGCGGCACCACCGGCACGATCGTAGGCGCGATCGCCGGCGGTCTGCTCGGCCACGAAGTCGTCGGCCGCCGCGGCGACAAGACCGCGGGCACCATCATCGGCGGCGCGGTGGGCGCGCTAGCGGGTCGCGAGATCGATCGCTCGGGCAACCCGCGCTACTGCCGCTAAGCCAGCCTATCTTCCCTCGGGTCGCGTATCGAGGGTGGCGGGGGCCGGGTCCGAAAGGGCCCGGCCCTTTGTCGTTTGGGTCAACCAGCCGAAATCCGACCGTCCGTCACGGCGAACCAGCTCGCCTCGCCCAGATCGGCGAAGGGCGCGCGCTCGGTTCCCGTCATCCACACCTGCCCGCGCCCCGCCAGCCGCTCGAACAGCGCCGCGCGGCGGGCGGGGTCGAGATGGGCCGCGACCTCGTCGAGCAGCAGCACCGGCGGACGTTCGAGGCGCTCGGCGATCAGATCGGCATGGGCGAGGACGATGGCGAGTAGGAGCGCCTTCTGCTCGCCGGTCGAGCACAGGCCCGCCGGCTGCGCCTTCGCCCGGTGGGCGACCTGCAGATCCTGCCGATGCGGGCCGGCGAGCGCGCGCCCGGCCGCAGCGTCGCGCGCTCGCCCCGCCGCCAGCTCGCGCGCCAGATCGCCGGCGGCCCAGCCTTCGATCAGCAGGTCGGCGCCCGGAAACTGCGCGTCGTCCGTGTCCGCCAGCCGCCCGGCGAGCGCCGCCACCGTCTCCCGCCGCGCGCGGCCGATCGCCGCGCCATGCTCGGCCATCTGCGCTTCGAGCGCGGCGAGCCAGGCCGGATCGGGCGGCGCATCGCCGGTCAGCAGCCGCGTCCGCGCGCGCATCGCCGCCTCGTAGCGGTTGGCGTGCGCCGCATGGCCGGGCGCGAAGGCCAGCGTCAGCCGATCGAGGAAGCGGCGACGCTCGCCCGCGCCCTCGATGAACAGCCGGTCCATCGCCGGGGTAAGCCACAGCACCGTGAGCCATTCGGCGAGCGCATTGGCCGAAGCGGCGGCGCCGTTGATCCGCACCACCCGCCGGTCGGGCGTATCGGGGCGCGTGCCGGTGGCGAGCTCCACATCGTCCATCCGCGCGGCGACGCCGAAGCCGCCGTCGCCGCCCTGCCGCGCCATCTGCGAAAGCGGCGCGCGGCGCAGGCCTCGCCCGGGCGCGAGCAGCGACACCGCCTCCAGCACATTGGTCTTGCCCGCGCCATTGTCGCCCGTCAGCACGACGAAGCCGGGGCCGGGCCGGAGCGCTGCCTCCGCATGGTTGCGAAAATCGGTGAGGATCAGCCGGTCGAGCATGCGCGACCCGGTTAGGCCGCGCACGCCGGATCGGCAATGCGCGTCAGATCGCCGTCACGCCCTTGCGCGCGAGTTCCGCCTGCGCCGCGTGGTAGAGCGTCGGCGGCAGGATGTTGAGCCGCAGTCTCGCCTCCTCCAGCGGCTCGGCCAGCAGCATCTCGTAATCCTCGGCCGACAGCCATTTCGCGGCCTTGCCGTGGCGATAGCCTTCGCGCACCGCCTTCAAGACCGCAGTTCCGCGCGTCATCCTGAGGCTCTTGAGCGCGCCCGCGACGCCGATCGCCGCCCAGCCGAGTCCCTTGGTCTGGGCATAGGAAAAGGCGACCAGGCACAGCTCGCCCAGATGCTCCTCGGCGGTGTAACCGGTCAGGATGTGCCAGATGTCGTGGATGTCGCGCTCGCGCTTGCCGAACCAGACATGCGGATGCTCGACATCCTGCCAGCCGGTATTGTCCTGATAACTGATGTCGGCGAGGCCCTTGGCGGAGAAGCCGGTACGGTCGAGAAAGGCGCGGTAATGCGCGCCGACCGAACCTTCGGGCAGCGAATCGAGCCAGGCGCGGTCGCTGAAACGGTCGGCCAGGTCGACCTGGCGGTAGGCGACGCGGCCGCCCTCGATCGTGCCGAGCAGCTTGCGGTAGTTCTTGTGGCTGGTGTCGGCGTTCAGCGCGCGCATGATGCGGAACACCTGCACGGTGTCGTCGCCGTTCGCCATCAGCCTGCGAAGCGCGGTGAGCGCGGTGCGCCAGTCGCGCTTCATCGGCAGGCCGGCGTTGATCTCGGCCGCGGGCTGGTGCGGCCGGGCAGCGCGCTGGGGAACATCGAGGGCTTGCGACGCCATATCTGCGAATCCTTACTGACAACGATGTTAGTAGCGTGGACGATCTCCGAAATCAAGAGGCCGATAGGTTGAATGGGTTAGCGCAACCTTTTCGCCGGCGCTGGAGTTGGACGGACGCCACACAAGGGGTTTCAACGATGATCCGCACCCATCTCCCGGTCGCCGCCTTCGCGATGCTCGCCGCCGCCTGCTCGCAGCAGGATCCCCGCGACGCCAACGCCGCCGCTGCGGTTGAGGCGGCCGAGCGTCAGGCCGACGGCATCGAGGACGCCGCCGAGGCCAAGGCCGATGCGCTGGAGAACCAGGCCGATGCGCTCGAAATGCAGGCGAAGAACGCCGGCGGCTATACCGGCGAGCGGCTACAGACCCGGGCCGACGCGCTCGATCGCGAGGCCGAGATCATCGAGGAACAGGGCGACGCCCGCGCCGATGCGATCGAGGATGCGGCGCGCGCCAACGCAGCGGCGGTGCGGGCGCGCTAGGCTGGTCGACATTTACCCGCCTCGCGGGATTTGGGTTCACGCGAAGGCGCGAAGACGGTTTCACGCAGAGACGCAAAGAGCGCGGAGATGTCGGAACTCTGCGCGAAGCGCATTCACTCGCCACATTGCGGCAAGCGGAACCCTGCGGAAGATGAGAGCTGCCCGCGCGCCAGAACCACATCTCTGCGCCTCCGCGCCTCCGCGTGAACCAATCTTCTTCTTTGCGCCTTGGCGCCTTCGCGTGAACCAGTCTTCCGAACGTCGATCCGTCCTAGGCTGGTCGCTAAACGGCGCGTCCCAATCGTCGGCCGTCCGGGCTCACACCCGCATCGGCATCAGCACGTAGAGCGCGGGCGATTTCTCGTTTTCGCGGATCAGCGTGGGGGCGGCGGCGTCGGCCAGGTGGACTTCCACGATATCGCCTTCGATCTGGCCGAGGATATCGAGCAGGTAGCGGCTGTTGAAGCCGATCTCGAACCCTTGCGCGGCGTACTCGCCGGGCACTTCCTCCGCGGCGGTGCCGTTTTCCGCGCTCGCCACCGACAATGTGATGCGGTCGCGGTCGAGCGCCATCTTGACCGCGCGGGTCTTTTCGCTGGCGATGGTCGAGACGCGGTCGACGCCTTCCATGAAGCTCTTGGGGTCGATCTTGAGCGTCTTGTCGTTGCCCGTCGGGATGACGCGCGAATAATCGGGGAAGGTGCCGTCGATCAGCTTGGAAGTGAGGATCGCCTGGCCGAGATCGAAGCGGATCTTGGTGCCTGAGAGCGAGATGCCGACCGAGCCGTCGATCTCGTCGAGCAGCTTGCGCAGCTCGCCGACGCATTTGCGCGGCACGATCACGTCGGGCATCCCTTCGGCGCCGTCGGGCCGGGGCACGGTGACGCGCGCCAGACGGTGCCCGTCGGTCGCCGCAGCCTTCAACACCGGCTGACCGCCCGCGCCGTCCTCTGCGACATGCAGGAAGATGCCGTTCAGATAATAGCGCGTCTCTTCGGTCGAGATGGCGAAGCGCGTCTTGTCGATCAGCTGTTTCAGCGTCTCGGCCGGCAGCTCGAAGCTGGTCGGCAGCTCGCCTTCGGCGATCACCGGGAAATCGTCGCGCGGGAGCGTCGGCAGTTTGGACGAATAGCGCCCGGCGGCGATCGCCAGCCGCCCTTCGGCGGCGGCGAGCTCGACCTGCGCGCCCTCGGGCAGCTTGCGGGCGATGTCGAACAGGGTATGCGCGGAAACGGTGATCGCGCCCGCCTGGTCGACCGCGGCGGCGACATGCTCGACGATCTGCAGATCGAGATCGGTCGCCATCAGCTTCAGCCCGCCTTCGGCCGCCGCCTCGATCAGCACGTTCGACAGGATGGGGATGGTGTTGCGCCGCTCGACCACCGACTGGACGTGGCTGAGCCCCTTGAGCAAGGTCGCGCGTTCGATCGTCGCCTTCATTGCGTAGTTCATCCCCCGGGGTGGCCCGCCTCACGCCCCGCTTCGTCTCTTTCGGCCCGCGGGCATGGGCCGAAGCCTTTCATTAACGAGAAAGCGCATCGGGGCAAGCGGACTCCGGCACGCTCCACCGCACGCAACGAAAACGGGGCGGATCCGATGGACCCGCCCCGCCTGAACTGGCGCCCGCCGATACGCTGGCGGGCGCGTTACGCCACCAAGCGCTCAGAAGCGGATGCCGACGCCCACCGCTACCTGATGACGGTCGGTGTCGATGCCGATGTCGTCCGTCTCGTCGCCGTCGGCGAACTCGAACTGCGCCTCGCTGTAGTTCGAATAGCGATATTCGATCTTGCCGTAGGTGTTGTTGCCGAAGCTGCGCTCGACACCCGCGCCGACGCGGTAGCCGTCCAGCTCGAAATCACTGTCGAGCTCGGTCTCGCCATCCGACGCCAGCACGTTGTACTTGGCGTTGGTGTAGCCGCCCTTGGCATAGACCAGCGTGTTCGGCGTCGCGAGGAAACCGGCGCGCAGGCCGACATAGATGTCGCGATCGGCGGCGACGCGGCCGAAGCCGAACGTATCCGGATCGGTGCTTTCGACATCGACCTTGCCGGTCGAATCGGTCAGCTCGGCCTCGGCGCCGATCACGGCGCTGCCGACATTCACGTCATAGCCGACATCGAAGCCGTAGAGCAGGCCTTCGACCGACTGGTCGTCGCCCTCGACGTCCGAATCCTCGGAGCTGCCCGGCTGGGAATTGTCGTAACCGACGACCGCGCCGATGCGCGGGCCGGTGAAGGGTGCGCGGCCATCCTGCGCCATGGCCGGCGCGGCGACGGTGCCAGCGACCAGCGCGGCGAGCAGATACTTACGCATAAGAGAACTCCACTTTGCAAACGGCCCTCTCCCTGGAGGGTCGCCGGCACAAATGGTCCTTCCCGCGGCAAGTTGCATGAACCCCAGATAAACAAGGTTTTCCGTTGCTTTTGCGCCACAGGGGGTTGAAACGCAGGCGATGGATTCCAAGCTCGCAATCGCGCCACAATCCCGCCGCAAAGGCCGCGATTTCATCGCCCGCCACGGCGAGACGGTGTTCAACCAAGCGAAGCGATTGCAGGGCGAGGCGGCGCACACGCCGCTGACCCGCGCGGGCTTCGCCCAGGCGGATGAAATGGGCGCGGCGCTCGCGAAGGCGCTGGGGCGGCGGCCCAGGCTCGCGCTCTGGGCCTCGCCGACCGGGCGCGCGCTGCAGACGATCGCCGTCATCGCCGAGCATCTGGGGCTCGACTGGCACGACGCGCGGACCGATGCCCGGCTGACCGAGATCGGCATGGGCAGCTGGGGCGGCCGATATTATGCCGAGGTGATCGGCGAGGTCGGGCCGGTGATCGACCCCGGCACCGGACTGCTCGCCGTCGCGCCTGACGGCGAGCGTTATCACGAGATCGCCGAACGGGTGGGCGGCTGGCTGGCCGACACGGCCGATCAGGACGGCGACCGGCTGGTCATCATGCACGGCATCTCCAGCCGGGTGATGCGCGGGCTGATGACCGGCCTGCCGCCGATCGCCGGCTATGACGCGCCCGCCGCGCCGCATCTGCCGCAGGGCAGCGTGGTGATGATCGAGCACGGGACCGAAACCGTCGTCCATCTCGGCCAGGGCGGCGCGCCGGCATGAGCGTGCTGCTGGCGCTCGCGATCCAGGCGGCGACCGCGCGCCAGTCGCTCGGCCTGTTCGAACGCTGGGGCGCCTTCAGCGATCCGCAGCGCTGCTTCGCCATCGCCCAGCCGGTGCGCGCGCGTGAGGGCGGCTTCGCCAGCATCGCGAGTTTTCCCGCACGCGGGCTGCGCAACCAGTTCCACGCCCGCCTCAGCCGCGCGCGCTCGCCCCGCGCGCAGGTGACGCTGTCGATCGGCGAGCGGCGTTTTCAGCTCGTCGCCGGCACGACCGACGCCTGGGCGCCCGACGCGCGCACCGACGCGGCGATCGTCGCCGCGATCCGATCGGCACGGAGCATGAGCGTGGAGAGCGTCGACGCAAAGGGCCGCGCCTATGCCGACACCTACGCCCTGCGCGGCGCCGCCACCGCGATCGACGCCGCCGCGGTGGCCTGCGCGAGGCGCTAGGGTCCAAACCCCATCAGGACAGGGATCGTGATCGCCCGGAGAGGCCCGCTGGCAAGGAGCGCAGCGCAGACGCGTAGCAGAAGCTACGCGCAAGCAAGCGACGTAGCCAGCGGGCTTCTCCGGGCGACCGCCTCCGGCGGCGGGCGGATTTTGGCGCAGGGCGTCGTCGCTCGTCGGTCACGATGCTTCGGCATCGCTCCCTCCTCGCTCCTAGCCCTGCGCCAAAATCCGCTCCGTCACGACCCTGTCCTGATGGGGTTTGGACCCTAGAAAAAGCCGCAATTCGCCCCTATGTGGCGCGTTCACATGAACGCCCAGCCTCCCATGCCGATTCCCGGCCATATCGATCCCGTGCCCGTCGCGCGCGCCGTCCAGCCGCGTGCCGACGGCCGCGTCGATCTGGTCGGGCTCGCCCGCCCCGAGATTCGCGCCGCGCTGGAGGCGGCGGGGCTCGACGCCAAGCAGGCCAAGCTCAGGTCGAAGCAGCTGTGGCACTGGATCTACAATCGCGGCGTAACCGAATTCACCGCGATGACCGACATCGCCAAGGCGATGCATCCTTGGCTGGCCGAGCATTTCGTCGTCGGGCGTCCGGAGGTGGTCGAGGCGCAGGTCTCGACCGACGGCACGCGCAAATGGCTGCTGCGCTCGGACGACGGCCAGGATTACGAGATGGTGTTCATCCCCGACGCCGACCGGGGCACTCTGTGCGTGTCGAGCCAGGTCGGCTGCACGCTCAACTGCCGCTTCTGCCACACCGGCACGATGCGGCTGGTGCGCAACCTGACCGCGTCGGAGATCGTCGGGCAGGTCATGCTGGCGCGCGATTCGCTCGGCGAATGGCCCAGTCAACCCGAGGGGCGGATGCTGACCAACATCGTCATGATGGGCATGGGCGAGCCGCTCTATAATTTCGACAGCGTGCGCGATGCGCTCTCGATCGTCATGGACGGCGACGGGCTCGGCCTGTCGAAGCGGCGCATCACGCTTTCGACCTCGGGCGTGGTGCCGATGATGGCGCGCGCGGGCGAGGAGATCGGCGTCAACCTCGCCGTCTCGCTCCACGCCGTGACCAAGGAGGTGCGCGACGAGATCGTGCCCTTAAACCGCAAATACGGCATCGAGGAGCTGCTCCAGGCCTGCGCCGACTATCCCGGCGCGAACAACGCCCGGCGCATCACCTTCGAATATGTCATGCTCAGGGACAAGAACGACAGCGACGCCGACGCGCGCGAGTTGGTGCGGCTACTCAAGGCGTACAAGCTGCCCGCCAAGGTCAATTTGATCCCGTTCAACCCCTGGCCGGGCGCGCCGTACGAATGCTCGACGCCCGAGCGGATCAGGGCGTTCAGCAACATCGTGTTCGAAGGCGGCATCTCCGCCCCCGTGCGCACGCCGCGCGGCCGCGACATCGACGCCGCCTGCGGTCAGCTCAAGACGGCGGCCGAGAAGAAGAGCCGCGCCGAGCTCGATCGGCAGGCCGAGGAAAAGTTGGCCGCGCTCAGCTAGCGGCTTTGGTGAAGACGAGCCACGTCCAGCGGACTCCCCTTGCCCGGCTTTCGGCATGCACCGAATCGGCCTCGGCCCGGCGCGTCAGGTGGAAACTGGCGGCGGATGCCAGATCGATCGCCTCCTCCGGCGGCGCGGGATAGGAGCCGCGCCCGGGCGCGCCCGGATCATGCCGCAGCGACAGGATCACCCTGCCGCCCGACGCGGTGATCCGGGCGAGGCTCCGCACGGCGCACGCGCGCGCGGCCGGATCGAGATGGTGCCAGACGGCGCACAGCAGCACCAGGTTGAACGGCCCATGCCGCTCCACCTCGACAAGCTCGGGGAGCCGGTCGTCGAGCCATTCGATCGCCCCGCCATGGAGCGCGACCCCGGCCTCGCGGAAGGCGCGGACGGGCTCGACCGCCAGCACATCGTGCCCCTGCCGGGCGAGCCATGCCGCGTCGCGCCCGGTGCCCGCGCCGATATCGGCGATCCGGGCGGGGCTGTCCGGGAAAAGATCGAGCACGGACGCGTAGATCTGCTCCGGGGGAAGGGCGTCGTAGCCCGCGATCATCTCCGGAGTTGCTGAAGCGGCATAGTCCGCCAGTACATCATCCATCCACGCTCTCCTCAGAGTAAGCCGAAGAAAGACTGGCAGCGCTGGGCCGAGTGGCTAAGGGGAATCGCGATGACGCGGTGTCCCTTTCCAACCACTCTCGTCGCCCCGGACTTGTTCCGTGTTCGAGCTTTGGCTTGTCCCCGGCAAGCCAAGAATCCATCCGGGGGATGGATTCTTGCTCGAACACCATCTCTCCACAAGTTCCGCCCGAGCTTGCGACACGATGGATGCCGGAACAAGTCCGGCATGACGGGAGTGAGAGGTGGTTGACTTGGCTGGTGTAGCCCTCGCCGCCGCGGCGGGCCTCGTCGGCGGCGCGATGAACGCGCTCGCTGGGGGCGGGACGTTCGCGACCTTGCCCGCGCTGATCGCGCTCGGCCTGCCGGCCAACATCGCCAACGCCACCTCCAACGTCGCGCTGCTGCCGGGGGCGGCGGCGAGCGCCTGGACCTTCCGTGACGAGCTGAGCCCGATCGGCCGCATCGCCATCCCCGTGCTCGCCGCGATCACCTTCGCCGGCGGGCTGGTCGGCAGCCTGCTCCTGGTGCTGACGCCGACCGACACCTTCGACGTCATCATCCCCTGGCTGACGCTCTACGCCTTCCTGCTGCTCCTCTTCGGCAAGCGCGCGGCGGACTGGCTGCACCGGCGGGTGACCATCGGCAAGCGCACGCTGATCGCCGCCCAGTCGCTGCTCGGCGTCTATGGCGGCTATTTCGGCGGCGGCGTCGGGCTGATGACCACCGCCACCTACGGCCTGCTCGCGCATGTCTCCCCGCGCGACATGTTCGCCGCACGCACGCTGATGCTGGCGGTCGCCAACCTCGCCGCCGCCATCGTCTTCATCGGCTTCGCGATGGTCGAGTGGCGCAGCTGCCTGCCGATGCTCGCCGGCGCGATCGTCGGCGGCTGGGTCGGCGCGCATTTCGGCAAGCGGCTGCCGCCCGGCCCGGTGCGCATCTGGACGCTGCTGGTGACGGGCGGCACGACCATCGTCTTCTTCCTGCGCGCGTACGGCTGAAACCTTTCGCCGCTTTACAGCGAAGCTTCCGCAGGGAACGATGCAGCCAAGGGAGAGCGCATGGACGAGACACCGGCACCCGCCGCCAAGCCCCGCCTGGTCTACCGCCACCGGCTGACCACGCGCATCTGGCACTGGGTCAACGTGCTCGCCGTCTTCGTCATGCTGATGTCCGGCCTGATGATCTTCAACGCGCATCCGCGGCTTTATTGGGGCGAATATGGCGCCAACGCCGATTATGCCTGGCTGCAGATCGGCGCGACGCGGACCGAGGGTTATCTGCGCGTCGGGTCGCTCGAAATCCCCACCACCGGCGTGCTCGGCCGCTGGAGCGACGGCGAAGGCAACATCGTCAACCGCGCCTTTCCCGGCTGGGCGACGATCCCGTCGGGCTATGATCTCGCCATGGCGCGGCGCTGGCACCTGACCTTCGCCTGGCTGCTCGCCTTCGGTCTGCTGCTCTACATGCTCGCCAGCCTGATCAACCGCCACTTCAAGCGCGATTTGACCATCCGCCGCGACGAGGTGCGCGCGCGCCATATCTGGGCGGACATCAAGGCGCACGCCCGGCTGCGCTTCCACCATCCCGACCGGCCGAACGCCTACAACACGCTGCAGAAGCTGAGCTATGTCGCGATCATCTTCGTCGTGCTGCCGGTGGTGATCCTGACCGGCCTCACCATGTCGCCCAACATGGACGCCGCCTGGCCCTGGCTGCTCGACCTGTTCGGCGGGCGGCAATCGGCGCGCTCGATCCATTTCATCTGCGCCGCGGCGCTCGTCGTGTTCATCGCCGTCCATGTGCTGCTGGTGGTGCTCGCCGGACCGGTCAACGAGATGCGTTCGATGATCACCGGCTGGTCGAAGCCGCCCAAGGAGCCGACGCCATGAGCCTGGTCACGCGCCGTGCGGCGCTTTCCACCCTCGCGCTCGGCGCCGGCGGTCTTGTCGCCGGCTGCGACCGGCTGAACGAGAGCCCCGCCTTCCGCAAGATCCTGTTCGCCGGCGAGGAGATGAACCTCGGCTTCCAGCGCGCGCTGACCGATCGCGACGCCTTGGCGCGCGAATATGCGCCCGAGGACCGCTCCCCCACCATGCGCCCCAACGGCACGCGCGACCCGGCGACCGCGCGCTACAATGCGCACCGTGCGGCGGGCTTCGCCACCTGGCGGATCGCGGTCGACGGGCTGGTTCACCGGCCGATGAGCTTCAGCATCCCGCACCTGCGCAGCCTGCCAGCGCGCGCGCAGATCACCCGCCACGATTGCGTCGAGGGCTGGAGCGCGATCGCCAAATGGACCGGAACGCCGCTCAGGCACCTGCTCGACGTGACGGGCCTCAAGGACGGCGCGCGCTTCATCGTCTTCCAGTGCGCCGATTATTTCGGGTCCAACCGCTATTACGAGACGATCGACCTGATCGACGCCTTCCACCCGCAGACGATTCTCGCCTGGGGATTGAACGACCGGCCGCTGCCGGTCGAAAACGGCGCCCCCGTCCGCCTCCGTGTCGAACGGCATCTGGGCTACAAGCACGCCAAATATGTCGAGCGTATCCAAGTGATCGACGATCTTGCGCGCGTCGGCCTGGGCCGCGGCGGTTTCTGGGAGGATCACCACGATTACGACTGGTACGCCGGAATATAGTCGTCGGGCCTGATCGATTAAGCCTCCCGTCACCCCGGACTTGTTCCGGGGTCCATGTCTCCCCAAGTGCCTCAAGCCGTTGTTTTCGCGGCACGATGGACCCCGGAACAAGTCCGGGGTGACGGAAGCGGGAGACGTGCCCTAAGTTTGACGTAATCGAGCGCGAGGAGGGCGCGCGATGGCGTTGATCGATCTGTTCCTGTCACGCTTCGTCAAGCGCGGCGAGCTCACCATTGTCCATGCCGACGGCACCCGCCGGGCCTTCGGCGCACCCGATCCTGACATCCGCCCCGTCACCGTCCGCTTCGCCGACAAGGGCGCGGCGAGCTTCGTCGCCCGCCATCCCGATCTGGGCGCGGGCGAGGCGTTCATGGACGGGCGGATGGTGGTGGAAGAGGGCGACATCCTCGACCTACTGACGCTGATCAAGGAGAATGACCGGTGGGAGGCGGGCCGCGTCAACCTGCGGCCCAGCCTGCCGCGCCGCGCGCTGGGCGCGGTCACCCAGCGGATCAACCGCGTCAACATGGCCAAGCGATCGCGCAGGAACGTCGCGCATCACTACGACCTGTCGCGCCGCCTGTACGACCTCTTCCTCGACGCCGATCGGCAATATAGCTGCGCCTATTTCACCGATCCGGCGGGCTCGCTCGAACAGGCGCAGGCCGACAAGAAGGCGCATATCGCCGCCAAGCTGGCGCTCCGCCCGGAACATCATGTGCTCGATATCGGCTGCGGCTGGGGCGGGATGGCGCTCTACCTCAACGAGAAATTCGGCTGCCGGGTGACCGGCATCACGCTGTCGAGGGAACAGCTCGCCCTCGCGCGCGAACGCGCCGAGGCGGCGGGCGTGGCGGACAAGGTGAAGTTCGAGCTGATCGACTATCGCCACATGACCGGGCGATTCGACCGGATCGTCTCGGTCGGCATGTTCGAGCATGTCGGCCCGACGCACTACCCCGCCTTCTTCGCCAAATGCCGTGAGCTGCTGACCGAGCACGGCGTGATGCTGCTCCACACCATCGGCCGCGTCGGCGGCCCCGGCGTGACCGACGCCTGGACCGCCAAGTACATCTTCCCCGGCGGCTACAACCCGGCGTTGAGCGAGATCATCCGCGCCTATGAGAACAAGGGGCTGATGATCGCCGATATCGAGGTATTGAGGCTGCACTACGCCCATACGCTCAAGGCCTGGTACGATCGCACCGTCGCCGCAAAGACGGAGATCGTCGCGCTCTACGACGAGCGCTTCTTCCGCATGTGGACCTTCTACCTGGCCGGCGCGCTGACCGCGTTCAGCCATGGGAGCCTGGTCAACTACCAGTTCCAGTTCACCCGCGACCGGCACGAACTGCCGATCACGCGCGATTACATGCTGGAGGGTGAGCGGATGCTGAGGGCATCGGAATAACCGTCGCCCTGCGCAGGCAGGGGCCGCTGAGTTTGTGGCACATCCGACGTAACGTTTGCCGCCAGAGGCCCCTGCCTACGCAGGGGCGACGGAGTTACTTCGCCGCCAGCTCCCGCATCAGCCGCTGGTTGGGATAGACCACCTCCAGCGCCTCCTGCACCGCGGCGGTCGAGACCACCACCGTGCGGTTGAGCACCGGATCATAGCCGAAATTGCCGCCGAGCATGTGGATGTTGCCGTCGAACGCCGCGCCGATCACCGATCCGTCGCGCGCGATCACTGGCGATCCGGAATTGCCGCCGATGATGTCGTTGGTGGTGACGAAGTTGTAGACCGTCGCCATGTCGATCTTGCCCTTTGCGGCCGCGAACTCGGACGGCAGGTCGTACGGCACCGCGCCGGTCGCGCGTTCGTACAGCCCGGCGAACTTCGTCGTCGGCGGCACCGGCGTGCCGCGCTCGTCCCAGCCCTTGACCGATCCGTAGCTGATGCGGAGCGTGAAGGTCGCGTCGGGATAGAGCGTATCGCCATAGACGCCGAAGCGCGCATCGGCGAGCTTGGCATTGGCCACCGCGGTCGGCCCGGTCACCTCCGCTTCCCATTTCCGGCGCACCGCGCGCGCATCGGCATCGGCCTTCAGGACGAACTGGATCAGCGGGTCCTTCGACGCCTTGACCGCCGCCATGCCGCCTTCGAACAGCGCCTTGCGCACCGCCGGATCGGCGAGCCTGGTCCCTTCGACCAGCCGCTCGGCCAGCCCCTCGGGCGATTCCTTGCCGAGCAGGCGCTGCACCGCCGGCGTGTCGGTCTTCAGATATTCGCGCGTCTTCGAAAGCCAGAAGGCGAGGTTCAACTCCTCCAGCCACGGATAGATCGGCTGCGCGTCGGTCAGCGACTTCTCCAGCAGCGGCAGCGCCGAATCGGTATAGCCCGGCAGCCGCTCGCCATTGGGCTTCTCGCGTTCGGCGGCGGCGCGGACGATGGTCTGCGCATAGTCGTACAGCTCGGAGAAGCCGCCGCCCAGGCTTTCGAGGAAGAGATAGTCGAGATAGAGTTGGCGGCGCTTCTCGTCGATCTCCTCGATCGCGCCCCACGGATCGCCCACCTTGGCCTTCAGCGCCGCGTCCGCCGCCACCTTGGCGCGCAGCTCGGCCTCCTGCTCGGCGAGATTCGCGGCGAAGGCCGGGTTGCGCAGCGCGCCCCAATAGCCGGTCTGCGCCTTGTAGCTGTTCTCGATTCCCGCCAGCAGGTCCGCGCCGGTGCGCGCTCGTTCGGGATCACCCTCCATCGCCGCGATCAGCCGCCCGCGCAGCTCGGCGAACAGCGGGATGACGATCGGATATTGCACGTCGCGGGCGAAGGCGCGCTGCGTCTCGGTCAGCAGCCGCTGGGTGGAGCCGGGGTTGCCGACGGTGAAGGTCACCTCGCCCGCCTCGGGCGCGCGGGGGTTCCAGGTCAGGTGCGCTGGCGTCGAGACCGGCTTGCCGTTCTCGTACGCGCGCAGGAACGCGGCATCCATCGCGTAGCGCGGAAAGTTGAAATTGTCCGGGTCGCCGCCAAAGAACGCCGCCTGCTCGCTTGGTGCCCAGGCCAGGCGGACATCGCTGTACTTGCGATATTTGTAGAGCTTGTACTGGCCGCCGCCGAACAGGCTGACGACCTGGCAGCGCGTCGTCGCGGTGTCGGTGCAGCCCTCCTTCTCCAGCCGGGCGATCACCGCGTCGCGCGCCTTGACCAGCGCCTCGCCGGTGCTGGCGCCGATCGCCTGCTTGACCGTCGGCGTCACGTCGCTGATCGACGTCACCACCTCGGCCTGCTGGCCGGGGCAGGTCCGCTCCTCCTCGCGCGTGGCCGGATTATAGCCCGCCTTGATATAGTCCTGCTCGGCGGTCGACAGCGCCTGGACGCAGCTGCGCACGCAATGGTGGTTGGTCAGGATCAGCCCGGCGTCGCTGACGAACGAGGCCGAGCAGCCGCCGGTCAGCCGCACCGCCGCCGCCTGCACCCGGTCGAGCCACGCCTTGTCGGGCGCCCAGCCGTAGATCTTGCGCATCTGCTCGGTGGGGAAGGCGTCCATCGTCCACATGCCCTCCTCGGCGTGCGCGGCGGAGGATATGGCGAGCGAGGCGGCGGCGAGCAGAAGCGCTGACTTCACGGACTGGTCTCCCATGTTACGATGTCGGTGTGGTTTGGCGTGCTGCGTGGGTCATGGCAAGGCACAGCGCCGCTCCCTTGCCCTCCCCCCTTCCCTGGACAGGGAGGGGCTGAGGGTGGGTGGATGCCACGGGCGCCGGCGCTCGCGGAGAGAACCCACCCCCCGCCCCCTCCCTCTCAGGGAGGGGAGTCAGGTTGGATAGCGCTCCGCCGTGTCGGCCAGCGAGGCGACGATCAGCTCCTCGAGCACGGCCATGTCCACGTCGGCCAGCTTCTTGATGTAGAGGCAGGATTTGCCGGTGGTGTATTTGCCGAGCTTGGCCATCAGCGCCTCGTAGCGCGGAAAATCGGAGACGATGTAGAGCACCAGCTGGGCCTTGCGCGGCGAGAAGCCGATCCGCGGCATGTCGCCCTCGCGCCCGCTTTCGTACCGGTAATGGCATGTGCCGAAGCCGATGATCGACGGTCCCCACAGCACCGGCGGCTCGCCCGACAGCCGCTCCATCAGCGCGCAGACGGTCTTCGCGTCCTCGCGCCGCTGGGCGGGTTCGACTGCCTCGATGAAGGCCGCGACGCTCGCGTTCGTCGGCTTCGTCTTGTTCTCCGCCACTCGCCCCTCCTTGCGCCCCCGCGCCCGAGCGCATAACCCGCGCGCGACTCATCATCCCTGCTATCTCGAAGGATCGACCCGATGGCCGAACAGATCAACCGCGTGGTGCTCGCCTATTCGGGCGGGCTGGACACCAGCGTGATCCTCAAATGGCTGCAGCAGACCTATAAGTGCGAGGTCGTCACCTTCACCGCCGATCTCGGCCAGGGCGAGGAGCTGGAGCCCGCGCGCCGCAAGGCCGAGATGGCCGGGGTCAGGCCCGAGCACATCTTCATCGACGATCTGAAGGAGGAGTTCGTCAAGGACTTCGTCTTCCCGATGATGCGCGCCAATGCGCTCTACGAGGGTCTCTATCTGCTCGGCACCTCGATCGCGCGGCCGCTGATCGCCAAGCGCCAGATCGAGATCGCGAAGATGGTGGGCGCAGACGCGGTCAGCCACGGCGCGACCGGCAAGGGCAACGACCAGGTCCGCTTTGAGCTCGGCTATTATGCGCTCAACCCCGACATCAAGGTCATCGCCCCGTGGCGCGAATGGGACCTGACCAGCCGGACGAGGCTGATCGAGTTCGCCGAGGCGCACCAGATCCCCGTCGCCAAGGACAAGCGCGGCGAGGCGCCCTTCTCGACCGACGCCAACCTTCTCCACACCTCGTCCGAGGGCAAGGTGCTGGAGGATCCGTGGGACGAGGTCCCCGACTATGTCTATTCGCGCACGGTCAATCCCGAGGACGCGCCCGATGCGCCCGAGACGATCACCATCGATTTCGAGCGCGGCGACGGCGTCGCGCTGAACGGCGAAGCGATGTCGCCCGCGACCTTGCTCGCGGCGCTCAACGAATTGGGCCGCAGGCACGGCATCGGCCGGCTCGACCTGGTCGAGAACCGCTTCGTCGGGATGAAGAGCCGCGGCATGTACGAGACGCCCGGCGGCACCATCTACCACCTCGCGCACCGCGGCATCGAGCAGATCACGCTCGATCGCGGCGCGGCGCACCTGAAGGACGAGCTTGCGCCGCGCTATGCCGAGCTGATCTACAACGGCTTCTGGTTCGCGCCCGAGCGCGATATGCTGCAGGCGGCGATCGACTACAGCCAGGAAAAGGTCACCGGCACCGTCCGGCTGAAGCTCTACAAGGGCAGCGTGATCGTGACGGGCCGCAAATCGCCGCACAGCCTCTATTCGGAAAAGGTCGTCACCTTCGAGGACGATCAGGGCGCCTATGATCAGCGCGATGCGGCGGGCTTCATCAAATTGAACGCGCTCCGCCTGCGGTTGCTCGGCCGGCGCGGGTAGCGTTTTCGTTAACCATCCCGCGCTAGAGCCGCGGGGTGGACATCGCCCCCGCCCCTGACGGCCAGACCTGGCGCGGCGACGCGATCCTCGCCGTCGCCATCGTCGCGATTCTCGGCGGCATGTGGGCGGCGCAGGATTGGCATGCCCTGTCCGCGCTGCGCCTTGCCGACACCGATGACGCGATGCGGCTGCTGCAGGTGCGCGATTGGCTGGGCGGGCAGGCCTGGTCCGATCTGACGCAATACCGGCTGGGGCCGCCAGGCGGCCTCGCGATGCACTGGTCGCGGCTGCCCGACCTGCCCATCGCCGCCATCGTCCTGGCGCCGCGCCCGCTGGTCGGAACCGCAACCGCCGAGCTGATCGCGGTGCTGGCCTGGCCGCCGCTGCTGTTCGCGGCGCAGCTGATGCTGATCGCCGCCATCGCGCGGCGACTGGGCGGCGCCGGCGCGGCGCCGACGGCGATGCTGGTCGCGGCGCTCGCCTATCCCGCCATTTCGCAGTTCATGCCGGGGCGGATCGATCATCATGGCTTGCAGATCGTGCTGCTCACCGCCTGTGCGCACGGCATGATCGCGCCCGCGTCGAAATGGCGCGGCCTGGCGATCGGCGCGGCGATGTTCGCCAGCATCGCGACCGGGCTGGAGATGGCGCCGCTGCTCGCCGTCATCGGCGGCTGGGCGGCGGTCGAATGGCTGCGCGGCGGGGGGGGCGAGCGGCTCGCGGGCATCGGCGCGGGCCTCGCCATCGCCGGCGTGCTCGGGGCGGGCCTGATCCCGGCGAGCGGCCCCGGTGATCTGTGCGACGCGCTCAATGCCCCGCTGCGGGTCCTCGTGATCGCAGGCGGCATCGGCACGCTGCTGCTGGCGACCTTCGCGGATCGCCTCCCCGTTCCGCGCTGGGCGCCCGCCGCGGCGCTCGCCGCCGCGCTCGCGCTGCTCGGCCTGCGCCTGGCGCCGGCCTGCCTGGCCGGGCCTTACGGTGCGGTCGACCCGATGCTCGAGCGGTTGTGGCTGGCCAATGTCGCCGAGGCGCATCCACTGTTCGCCACGCCCTTCGCCTTCGCGCTGGGCTATGCCGGGCTGATGGCCGCGGGCCTGGCCGCGACGCTGTGGCAGGCGCGCCGCGCCGGGGGCGCGTGGTGGGGACTGGCGGCGTTGATCGCCGCGGCGCTTGCCGTCACTTGCCTGCAGGTGCGCGGCGCCTATCCCGGCGCCGCGCTGGCCGCCCCCGGGCTCGCCATGCTGATCGCGCGCGCCCGCGCAAAGGGCGTCGCCGCGCTGGCGGGCGCGTGGATCGTCTCGGCGGGCATCCTCTACCCGATCGCCGGCGCGGCGCTGACGAAGCCGCCCGAGGCGCCGTTGCTGACCGGCGCGGACTGCACCGGGCCGGAGCAGCTGGCCGCGCTTGCGCAGCTGCCGCCCGGCCGCATCGTCGCGCCGATCGACATCGGCGCCTTCGCCCTGCCCGCCACGCGCCACGCCAGCCTCTCGGCGCCCTATCACCGCAACAATGCCGGCAATGCGGCGATGTATCGCTTCTTCCTTGGCCCCGAGCATGAGGCGCGCGCGATCGCCCGGCGTCACGATCTCACCTATGTCGCCTGGTGCGACGGCGCGTTCGGCGAGATCGACCTGGCGCGGGAGGCGGCGCCCGGCGCGCTGGCCCCGAGGCTCGCCGCCCGCCGCCCGCCGGCATGGCTCGTGCCGGTGCGAGACGAGGGCCTGAAGGTCTGGCGGATAGCGGACGAGGACGCGGATCGATGACGCCTGCGCTCTCCCGTCCCGCCGCGCGGTGGCGGCTCGCCGATCTGCCGCAGCTCCACGCATGGCTGACGTGCTGGGTCATATTGCCCAATATCGGCTTCTGGCTGCTGTGGATCATCGCCGCCCCGCCGCGCCATGTCGAGATCCTCGCGACCGGCGTGATCGGGCTCGTCGTCCGCCGCCGCAGCCGGCGCGTGCAGTTCGCCGCGTTCGCGCTCGCCCTGGCCTATTCGATGCTGTCGTTCATCGCCGGGCTGTTCAACCTCGCCGTCGCATCGCTGCTGGCGTCGCTGCGGTTCGCCGCGGAGCTGCGCCCCGGGGTGTCGGTAGAATATGCGGTGTGCGCCGTCGGGATCGCCGTGATCCTCTCGCTCGCCTGGCGGGCGTTGCGACGCCCGACCGGATTCGGCAGCTTGCCCAGCACCTTGATCGCCGCCGCCGCGATCCTCGCGGCCGCAGGGCTGGACTTCGCCGTGTCGCGCGGCATGAGCGGCGCCTATGGCCGGACGGCGGCCGACAGCCTGTTCGATTCCGCGATCAACGCCAGCGGGTTCGCGGACGCCGCCGACGGCAAGCGCGATCTGATCCTGGTGGTGGTCGAATCGATGGGCCTGCCAAACGACCCCACGATGCGCGCGCGGCTGACGACGCGCTGGCGTCAGCCGGACGTCGCCGCGCGCTATACGCTGAGCGAAGGCGCCGCCCCTTACTTCGGATCGACCACCAGCGGGGAGATTCGCGAGCTGTGCGGCCGCTGGGGCGATTATTACGAGCTGGTCGAACGTAGCGACGCCGGCTGCCTGCCCGCGCAGCTGGCGGCAAAGGGCTATCGCACCACCGCGATGCACAGCTTCGCCGGCGACTTCTTCGCGCGCGATGCCTGGTATCCCAATATCGGCTTCGGCCGGATGATCTTCCGCGAGGCGCTGGTCGAACGCGGCGCGGGCGTGTGCCCCGGCGTATTCCCCGGAGCGTGCGACCGAGATGTCCCGACGATCATGCGCGCCGTGCTGGCGAACGATACCCAGCCGCAATTCGTCTATTGGCTGACGGTCAATTCGCACCTGCCGGTTCCCGCCGACGCCGCGCTGCGCACGGGCGATTGCCCGGCGACCGAGATCGCGGCGATCCGCCGGTTCGGCATGATCTGCCGCCAGTTCAAGCTGTGGGACGACATCGCCGACGCACTCGCCACGCAGCTCGTCCGGCCGGATTTCCCCGATGCCGACATCCTGCTGGTGGGCGATCACATGCCGCCCTATTTCGACCGCGCGCAGCGTTCGCAGTTCGATCCCGCCCGCGTGCCGTGGATCCTGCTGCGCCGAAAGCGCGAACCTTCCGCCGCAACGCCGCTTGCCGCGCGGTAGCGCCCGCCTCTAAACGGGGCCGATGCAGGGGGATACGGGTTCGGCGTTGCGCTGGTGGCAGACGCGGTTGGGGGTGACCCTGATCGCGCTTCTCTCTGCTATCCCGCTGCTGTGGCCGGACGTTCCGCCGCTGGTCGATCTGCCGGGCCATATGGCGCGCTACCGCGTGCAGCTCGATGGCGGCGCGACGCCCTGGTTCGACGACTGGTATCATTTCGACTGGAGCCTGATCGGCAATCTCGGCGTCGATCTGCTGATCGTCCCGATGGCCTGGCTGTTCGGGCTGGAGCTGGGCGTCAAGCTGATCATCCTCGCCATCCCGCCGCTCACCTCGCTCGGCCTGCTCTGGATCGCGCGCGAGGTGCACGGGCGGGTGCCGCCCACCGCCTTCTGGGCGCTGCCGCTCGCCTATTGCTTCCCTTTTCATTTCGGCTTCGCCAATTTCTCGCTGTCGATGGCCTTCGCGCTCCTCGCCTTCGCGCTGTGGCTGAGGCTGGGGCGCACCGGCCATGTCCGGCTGCGGGTAGTCGTGTTCGTGCCGATCTCGGTCGTCGTCTGGATCACCCATACCTTCGGCTGGGGCGTGCTCGGCGTGCTCGCCTTCTCGGCGGAGCTGTTCCGCCAGCACGACAAGGGGCACAATTTCGCCGTCGCCTGGGTGCGCGCGGGCGTCGCCTGCCTGGTTCTCGCCCTGCCCCTGGCGCTGATGGTGATCTGGCGTTCGGGCAGCCATGTCGGCGGCCAGACCGCTGACTGGTTCAACTGGGATGCGAAATACAGCTGGATGACGATGGTGCTGCGCGACCGGTGGAAGCTGTTCGACATCGCCTCCTTCGTGTCGCTGCTCGCCGTGCTGGTGATCGGCCTGCGCAACCCCGCGATCGAATATTCGCGCAACCTCGCCATGTCGGCGCTGTTCCTGCTGGCGGTTTATGTGCTGCTGCCGCGCATCGTGTTCGGATCGGCCTATGCCGATATGCGGCTGGCGCCCTTCGTCATCGCCATCGCGCTGATCGCGCTGCGCCCGCGCCCGAAGCTGACGCCGCGCATGGCCAACCTGTTCCTCGCCGCCAGCCTCGCCTTCTTCGCCGTCCGGACCGCGGGCACGACGATCAGCTTCTGGCTGTACGATCGCGATTATGACCGCGAGCTCGCCGCGCTCGACCATGTGCCCATAGGCGCGCGGCTGGTGAGCTTCACCAGCGGCAGCTGCTTCGTCGTGTGGAAGATGCACCGGCTGGAGCATCTGCCCGGCCTCGCGCTGATCCGCCGCGGCGCCTACACCAATGATCAATGGTCGATGGCGGGCGCGCAGCTGCTGACCGTCACATATCGCGGCGGCGGGCCGTTCACCCACGATCCTTCACAGATCACCACCGCGCGCCAGTGCCGCACGGAATTCTGGCGTCCGCTCAACAAGTCGCTGCAGACCTTTCCGCGCGACGGGTTCGACTATGTCTGGCTGATCTCCCCGCCGCCCTACGATCCGGCCAATCTCGCCGGGCTGACGCCGGTCTGGCGCGACGGCCGCAGCATGGTGCTCAGGGTGGACCGCTAACCCCTCCGGAACGGCGTGTAACGGTCGAGCGCCTCGATATCCTCCGCCACCGCGGCGCGTTCCGCCTCCAGAAAGCGCGCCACCGCGCGGCGGAAGTTCGGGTCGGGGATGAAGTGCGCCGACCAGGTGGCGACGGGAGCATAGCCGCGCGCCAGCTTGTGCTCGCCTTGCGCGCCCGCTTCGACGAAGGTCAGCCCGCGCGCGATCGCCGCGTCGATCGCCTGGTAATAGCACAGCTCGAAATGGAGGAAGGGCACGTCCTCGCGGCACCCCCAGTAGCGGCCGTACAGCGTGTCGGCGCCGATGATGTTGAGCGCGCCCGCGATCGGCCGGCCGTCGCGACAGGCGAATATCAGCAGCACCTTGTCCGCCATCCGTTCGCCCAGCAGCGAGAAGAAGGCGCGCGTCAGGTACGGCCGCCCCCATTTGCGGCTGCCGGTATCCTGATAGAATTCCCAGAAGGCGTCCCAATGCGCCTCGGTGATCGCGGCGCCGGTCAGGTGGACGATCTCAAGCCCCTCGATCGCCGCGGTGCGCTCCTTGCGGATCGCCTTGCGCTTGCGGCTGGCGAGCGCGGCGAGAAAGTCGTCGAACCCGGCATAACCCTCGTTGCGCCAATGGAACTGCGTGCCCGCGCGGATCAGCCAGCCCGCCGCCTCGAACAGGGGAAGCTGATCGGGCGAGACGAAACTGGCATGCGCGCTCGACAGGTTGTGCTGGCGCGTCACCGCCTCCAGCGCGCCGATCAGCGCCGGCCCCAGCCGGTCGTCGCCCAGCAGCAGGCGCGGCCCCGGCACGGGAGTGAAGGGCACCGCCACCTGCAGCTTGGGATAATAGCGCCCGCCCGCGCGCGTCCACGCATCCGCCCAGGCGTGGTCGAAGACATATTCGCCCTGGCTGTGGCTCTTGGCATAGGCGGGGGCAATGGCGGCGGGTGCGCCGCCGGGGCCGTCGATGACGATCGGCACCGGCTGCCAGCCGGTTTCGGCGGTGGCGCTTCCCGATTCCTCGAGGATCGAGAGGAAGGTGTGGCTGAGGAACGGGTTGTCCGCGCCCGCGCACGCATCCCACTGCGCGGCGTCGATGCCGCACACGCCGTCGGCCATTCGCGCGATGATCGGCTCCCCGCTCATATCGGGGAAACGCGCGAGAGGAGGATCAGTCGCGCACCTGCACGATGGCGTCGATCTCGACCACCGCGCCCAGCGGCAGCACCGGCACGCCGACGGCGCTGCGCGCATGGCGGCCGCTCTCGCCGAACAGGTCGGCCATCAGTTGCGACGCGCCGTCGGCCACCTTGGGTTGTTCGGTGAAGCCGGGCACCGAATTGACGAACACGCCCAGCTTGACGATCCGCTCCACCCGGTCGAGCGAGCCGAGCGCCTTCTTCAGCTGCGCGACGATCATCAGCGCGCAAGCGGCGGCCGCCGCCCTGCCGTAATCGATGTCGCGGTCCTCGCCGAGTCGTCCGGCCATCAGCATCCCGTCGGCGAAGGGCAGCTGGCCGGAGACATGGGCAAGGCCGCCCGCGATCACCACCGGCACATAGGCGGCGACCGGCGCCGCCGGCTCGGGAAGCTCCAGCCCGCGCGCGGCGAGCGTCGATTCGATCTGGTTCTGCATGGGCTTGAGCCTTTGCGACGAACCCCGCCCCGGTCAACCCGCTTCCTCTCCGGATCGTCTCAGGACAGGAAGCGGTCAGCGCGCATCGCCCCTCAGCCCTCCGGCATTCCCGAAGGGTCCATCCACGCCAGCTCCAGCACATGGCCGTCGGGGTCCTCGACCGCGCGGTTATACATGAAGCCCAGGTCCATCGGCGCACGGACTCCGGCATTGCCGCCCGCGCCCTCGCCTGCCTGGACGAGCTGGTCGACCGTCTCGCGCGTGTCGCAGGAAAGCGCGATCAGCACCTCGCAGCTCGCTTTCGCATCGGCGACGGGCTTGGCGATGAAGGTCGCGAAATAGTCACGGTGCAGCAATTGGAAGGTGATGCCGTCGGACCACATCATGCTCGACGCGTTGTCGTCGCTGAACTGCGGATTCTGCGTGCAGCCGATCGCCTCGTAGAAGCGGGTCGCGGCGGCGATGTCATTCACCGGCAGGTTCACGAAGATCATCTTGCTCATCGTCTCGTTCCTTTCATCGAGGCGTGCCTGCCTCCACTGCTATGACGGACCGGCACCGCGCGATTCGACATCGCCGCCGGAATTTTTTTCGTTTTTCCGTCAGCCGCCGCCCGCAGGCGCGCCTGTCGCAAACCGTTCCTCGATCCACGCCTGCGCCGCCGGCCAGTCGTCGATGCGCGCATGCGCCGCGGGCGCGGGCGGCATCACGCGGGCGAGGTCGGGCTCGGCGATCATGTGCAGCCGATGGACCTGCGGCGCGTGCTGCGCCACCGAATCGTGGTGCACCGCGAGATCGTCGACGAACACCGTGGCCGACGGGCCATGCTCGGCCACCAGCCGCGCCACCGGCTCGCCCTTGCCGCCCTGGTTGCACTCGACGCGGTGGTCGATGCCGAACGCGGCGAGCTGGTCGATGCGCGGCTGGCGGCAGACGTCCTGCAGGTTGGTGAGGATGACGATGTCGGCCGTCCGGCTCAGC
This sequence comes from Sphingomonas gilva, assembly GCF_003515075.1. Taxonomy (GTDB): domain Bacteria; phylum Pseudomonadota; class Alphaproteobacteria; order Sphingomonadales; family Sphingomonadaceae; genus Sphingomonas; species Sphingomonas gilva. The sequence goes on along the minus strand of NZ_QWLV01000001.1, from coordinate 195,824 downwards.
GCCAGCAGCGCCTCGCGCGCATGCGGCACCAGCGTCTGCCGCGCCATCTCGGCGGGAAAGAAGCCCTGGATCAGCCCCCACATCTCCTCGCGCTCGAGCGCCCTATCGTCCGCCCGGCGGCGCATCGCCTTGGTAAAATCACTGCCGTTCAGGGTGAACTCGATATCGTGCGCCTCGCCGACCCATTGGCCGAAATGGCGGACCATGTGCAGCAGCACCTCGTCGCAGTCGCAGATCAGCAGCGGCCGGCTCACAGGCCCTCCAGCATCATGCGCGTCTGCACCAGCGTCAGCGGCGTCGTCTCCAGCGCCCTGGCGCAGGCGATCAGATCGGGCTCATGGCCTTCGAGGAAGGCGAGCACCGCCACCTGCACGTCGGTCGTTCCCGCGCGCATCCGGAGATCCTCGGGCGTGAGGCCGGTCAGCTGGAACAGCCGCTCGGCCCGCACCTCGTCCTTCAGCGCCCAGATCAGCGCGTGCAGCGCGAGCGCTTCCGCCCCGTCCCGGTCCGGCACGCCCCGGTTTGTATCCATCATCGCCACCCGCTACACCATCACCGCCGAGAAAAGGATATTGGGGCTGGTGGCAAAGCGCGTGCTCGTTGTCGAGGACAACGAACTCAATCTGAAGCTGTTCTGCGATCTGCTGCGCGCGCACGATCATCTGGCCGAGCCGGTGCGCGACGGGCGCGAGGCGGTGGAGCGCGCGCGCGAATTCAGGCCGGACCTGATCGTGATGGACATCCAGCTGCCGCACGTCAGCGGCATGGAGCTGATAGAGCGGATGAAGGCCGACGACGATCTCTCCGCCATCCCGATCATGGCGGTCACCGCCTATGCCGGCCGCGGCGACGAGGAGCGCATCCGCGGCGCGGGCGCGGAGGCCTATGTGTCCAAGCCGATCTCGGTGATCCGCTTCATGGATGTGGTCGACGGGCTGCTGGTCGGGGAGAATGCGGCGAAATAGCCGTCGCCCCTGTCCAATGCCGTCGCCCCTGCGAAGGCAGGGGCCGCTGGGTTTGTGGCACATCCAACGTCGATTATGCCGACTGAGGCCCCTGCCTTCGCAGGGGCGACGCACATATGCAAACAGGCCGCGAGGCGTAACGCCTGCGGCCCGTCGGCTGACCTGTCGCGAGCCGTGCGGCGCGCGCGTCGATCACTTGATCTTGGCTTCCTTGAACTCGACGTGCTTGCGCGCGACGGGGTCGTACTTGCGGAAGCTGAGCTTGTCGGTCTGGGTGCGCGGGTTCTTCTTGGTGACGTAGAAGAAGCCGGTGTCGGCCGAGCTCACAAGCTTGATCTTGACGGTGGTCGGCTTCGCCATGACCTGAATTCCCGATTCTGAAATGCAAAGAGCGGCGAAAAGCCGCCGCTCGTGAGCCCGCGCCTATGCGCGAGGCCTCCCTTCGAGTCAAGCCTGAGCGGCTTTGACGGTGCGTTAACCATATCGGGCGCACCATCCTTCGCCGGAAGGGGTTCGTCATGGGGATAGAGGATCAAAGGCTGGCGGCGCGCACCGAGATGTGCGCCCGCATCGACATGATCGCGCGCGGGGTGATGCATCTCTCGCCCGGCCGCCTGGCCGAGGAGCTGGACGGCATCCGCCGCACCGCCGACCGCCACGGCATGGCGCCGGTGCTGGGCGTGGTCCACGCGCTAGATCTCGCGCTGGCGCGCGGCGAGCACGGCCCGATGGTGCTGTCCTGGCTCGACACGCTGCGCGACGCCTGCGACTGCGACCGCATCGACGCCGCCGCGAGCGAGGCGTTCGCCGCGCAGCTCTCCGTCCGGCTGGGGTGACGCGGCAATCGTGATATTGCCTGCAGCCACCCCAGTCAGGACTGACATGAACTATTGTCGCCCCTGCGGAGGCAGGGGCCCATCCCGCACTCGCCAATTTGCGCCAGCCTTTGGGGAGAACGCGGATGGGCCCCTGCCTTCGCAGGGGCGACCGAAATGGGATGGGGTCGGCTCGTCATGGACGCGCTGATTCCCGCCTTCATAATCGCCGCGCTGGCCGAGATGGGCGACAAGTCGCCCTGGCTGGCCGCGATCCTCGCCGCGCGCTTCGGGCGTGCGGCGCCGGTGGTGCTGGGCATTGTCGCCGCCGCTGCGCTCGCCTCGATCATCTCGGCGGTGGCCGGCGCGCTGATCCAGCCCTTGCTCACGCCCAACGCGCGGCTGCTGTTCCTCGCCGTCGCGCTGGTCTTCTCAGGCGTCACCGGCTTCCTCGCGCTCAGGCGGCCCGACGACCTCGAAAACTGGCGGATAGGCGCGTTCGCCACCAGCTTTCTCGGCCTGTTCATCCTGCAGTTCGGCGAAGGCACCCAGTTCCTCGTCGCGGGCCTCGCGGCCAATGCGAAGGTTCCGGCCCTGGCGGCGGCCGGCGCGACGCTCGGCATCTGCGCGGTGACGATCCCGATGGCGCTGGCGGGCACGGCATTGCGCGACCGCCTGCCGATCCGCGCGATGCGCATCATTCCCGCCATCCTGTTCCTCGTCACCGGCCTCTGGGCGGCGGTATCGGCGCTGCGCCTGATCTGATCCTCCCCGGCACGGGGAGGGGGACCGCCGCTCGCAGAGCGGTGGTGGAGGGGGCCATCCGCTGGAGCAGTTCTCGCGGCGAGCCCCCTCCACCAGCCTGCGGCTGGTCCCCCTCCCCACAAGTGGGGAGGATCAGATCACCGTCATCGGTAAAATCGGCGCAACCCTTCGCGCGACCATCGGTTATCATGGGCGAAACGATCCCCTTTTTTCCGGAGACGCATCATGGCCAAGACCAAGACCAAATCCGCCGCGCCCGCCTCATCCAAGTCCAGGCCCGCCGCGCTCGCCACGCCGACCGATCTCGGCAGCAACTCGGCGCGCAGCGTCGCCGAGACGCTGAACGGCATCCTCGCCGACAGCTATGCGCTCTATTTCAAGACCAAGAACTTCCACTGGCACGTCTCCGGCCCGCATTTCCGCGACTATCACCTGATGCTCGACGAACAGGCGACGCAGATCCTGGGCACCACCGACGCGATCGCCGAGCGTGTGCGCAAGACCGGCAACACCACCCTGCGCTCGATCGGCGACATCGCCCGCCGCCAGACCATCGCCGACAACGACAAGGATTTCGTCAGCGCCGCCGAGATGCTCGCCGAGCTGCGCGAGGACAATCTGAAGCTGGTCGAATCCTTGCGCGAAGCCAAGGATATCGTCGACGAGGCGAAGGACAACGCCACCAGCGGCATCCTCGACGACTGGACGGACCAGGCCGAGGAGCGCGCCTGGTTCCTGTTCGAGGCCAGCCGCAAGGGTTAGGGTCCAAACCGGGTCAGGTGGCCGTCCCGTACCGATGGGAGGCCGCCGGTCGCTGCGCCAGATCGGTCAAACAAATCGCTTTCCTACATGCGGCCGAGCTGCTATAACCCATCTGGCTCTTTGAAAAATCCAAATCCAACCGATTCAATGGGGCGTGTCGGCTTTGCCCGGCGCCCGTTCGCGCTGAGCGGAGACCAGTAGCTCGCATCGGCGTATCGAGGGCCTAAGGTAAAACGCGCGCGCAAAAAGCGTTACCTTTGGCCGGACGCGGCCGCCACCACACCGCTTTTGGCGTGAACTTTGTGAACTTTGGGCCGGTTACAACCGCGATATCACCGCCTGCGCAGCGGCCGGGGCGCGGACCTTGCCGCCGTGGATGAAGAAGATGAAGGTTTCGCGCGGCTGCTTCGCGGGCGCGGCGTCCTCGACATAGGGCAGTCCGTCGGGCCGCCCGCCGTCCGCCCAGCATTTCGCCGCGCCGGCCCAGCGGCCGATATCCTTTTCGGGATAGCAGAGCGGATTGTCGTCCTCGCCGCGTTCGAGCCGGGCATAGACGAAATCGCCCGTGACGTCCGCGATCGCCGGATATTGCGGCGAATCGGCGAAGACGAGTCCCACGCCCGCCTTGCGGCACATCGCGACGAACTCCGGCACGGCGAAGCTTTCGTGCCGCACCTGCACCGCATGGCGCAGCTTCACGCCGTCCCGGCTTTCGGGAAGCAGCTTCAGGAACGCGCCGAAATCCTCCGGATCGAACTTCTTGGTCGCCATGAACTGCCACAGGATCGGACCCAGCCTGTCGCCCAGTTCGGTTATGCCCTGGCCGGTGAATTTGGCGATCGATTCGCCCGCCTCGGCCAGCACCTTGCGATTGGTGCAGAAGCGCGACGCCTTGACCGTGAAGACGAAGCCGTCGGGCGCCGCCGCCGCCCAGCCGGCGAAGGTCGCGGGCTTGAAGCCCGAATAATAGGTGCCGTTGATCTCGATCGCGGTCAGCGCGCGCGTCGCGAACTCCAGTTCCTTCTTCTGCGGCAGGCCTTCGGGATAGAAGGCCCCGCCGCGCCACGGCTCGAACGTCCAGCCGCCGATGCCCACCCGAATCGCGCCCTTGCTCATGCGCACCAGCCTAGCGTGGGCGAGTGCGGCCCGGCTAGAGCCGCCTCACCCGCCGACGATGGTCCCGCCGTTGGGATGCAGCACCTGTCCGGACATGTAGCTCGAATCCTCGCAGGCGAGGAACAGGAAGGCGGGCGCGACCTCGTTTGGCTGGCCGGGCCGGCCCATCGGCGTGTCCTCGCCGAAATGCTCCAGCTTTTCCGGGCTCGCCCCGCCGCAGGGGTTGAGCGGTGTCCAGATCGGCCCCGGCGCGACCGCGTTGACGCGAATGCCCTCGCCGATCAGATTCTCCGATAGCGATCGGGTGAAGGCGGTGATCGCCCCCTTGGTGCTCGAATAGTCGAGCAGCTCCTTCGATCCCTGGTACATCGTCACGCTCGTGCAGTTGACGATCGCCGCACCCCTCTTCAGGTGCGGGCGCGCCGCCTGGACCATGTAGAACATGCCGAAGATGTTGGTCTGAAAGGTGCGCTGCAGCTGCTCCTCGGTGATGTCGGTGATCTCCTCGTCGGGATGCTGCTCGCCGGCGTTGTTGACCAGGATGTCGAGCCCGCCGAGCTTCTCCACCGTCTCGGCCACGGCGCGCTCGCACATCTTCTTCGATCCGACATCGGCCTTGATGGTGACGGCGCGCCGTCCCTCGGCCTCGACGATGCGCTTGGTCTCCGCCGCGTCGTCGTCCTCGAGCAGATACAGGATGGCGATGTCCGCGCCCTCGCGCGCATAGAGCGCCGCGACCGCGCGGCCGATGCCGCTGTCGGCGCCGGTGATCAGCGCCACCTTGCCTTCCAGGCGGCCCGATCCGGGATAGCGCGGCTGCCACTCGGGCTTGGGCTCGAGCTTGCTTTCATGCCCCGGCAGGGCGTCTTCATGGATCATCTCGACGGTATCGGTCATGGCGCGGGCCTCCTTGCCCTCGCGCCTTCAACCGCATGAGGCGGGCTTCGCGTTCCGCGCTACTTGCCGGTCATCTGGCGAACCGCCGCCAATGTCAGCCGAACATGATCCGCCGGGTTCATCTCCGAATGGACGAAGGCGATGCGACCCGTCGGCGCGATGACATAGCTGGTGCGGTCGGTCATGCCCGGCCGCTGGGTCAGCGCGACGTCATAGCCCTTGATGATCGCGGGCCCCGCGCTCGCCACCGCGAACTTGCTGCGGCATTCCTCGACGGAGAATTTCTGCAGCTCGGGCACCGAATCGGCAGACATGCCGATCACCGTCGCGCCGGCCTTGCGGAAGTCGTCGGTCGCCTCGGCGAAGGCGTTGGCCTCCGCGGTGCAGCCCTTGGTGAACACCTTGGGAAAGAAATAGAGCACCACCGGCCCCTTCTTCAACTGCTCGGCCAGGTTGAGGCGGAAGACCTTGCCGCCGATCGCGCCGCGCGTGGTGAAGTCGGGCGCCTTGCTGCCGACCGGCAGCGCCGCGGCGGCGGGAACGGTGAGCAGCGCGAGCGCGGCGATGAGAGCGGTGGGGCGGATCATGGCGTCGTCCTCATATGATCGCAGCATCTTAGCGCAAATCGGCGCGCACCGCGGTGATTCTTTTTGGGCGACGTGCGCGACGCGCGCGGCTAGGCTGGATGGCGGAGGCGGCCGGTATCCGCCCTGTTTTCGGGGGATGATTCATGAAGATCATGATCGCGGCGCTGCTGGCGGCGTTTGCCGGCATGGCGTCGGCGCAGGGAACCGCCGGCGCGCCGGCGCAGGATTTCGACGCCGCCGTCCGCGCGCTCAACCAGCGGATCGATCAGCGGCCGGCGAACACGCCGCTGCCGCGCACCAGCGATCCGGAGGTGGCGAAGCTGCTCGCCGTCGTCGAGGATCGCGCCGGCCGGTTCGGCACGCCCGGCTTCCCGGTGCGCGGCTATCAGAGCTATCAGGCGGTGTGCGGCGCGGCGCAGGCGCTGACGATGCGCTATGCGATGTTCGGCTATGACGCGAGCGCCGCCGCGGCCGATCCGGTTCAGGCGGAGGCGAAGCTCGCCGCTGCGATCACCGCCAATACGCGCGCCTATCAGAACGAGATCTTTCCGCTGATGGGCTTCACCATCCGCTGCACCGCGCTGCATGTGCCGGTGTTCGAGGATATCGTCGCGCGGCTGGGCCCATCGGGCATGACGCGCGAGCGTCGGGACGGGCTGGCGCAGCTGCGCGGCGGGCTGGTCCAGCTGATCGAAGGCACGCTGATGATGATGGCGCAAAGCGCGGTGCAGCCGGCGCACCGCGCCGCGATGCTCAAGCGCATCGGCGACGATTCGCCGATGCTGGTTCGCATGATGACCTTGCAGCAGCGCTCGGAGCTTGCCGCCCGTGTCGCCCGCTATGCCCCCGCCGTGCCCGCGGCGTCGAAGGGCGATCTCGATCGGCTGCGAGCCGCCTTGGCCGATCGGCGTTGCGAGGGCCTCTGTGCCGTCGCCTGAAGGGTCCGTTCCGGTCAGGCGACCGGAACGGCGGTGACTGCGCTGCCGACGAAGATCGCGGCGAAGACGAGCGCTCCGAACAGCGAGACGGCGGTGCGCTGAAGGGTTTCGTAGGTTACGGTCATGATAGATACTCCCTGAATTTGGGCTTTCGGACCAATTCCGCGCCCATGTCAGGGGCATCGCAAGCGGCGTGCCAATTGCGAAAAGTGGCGGCTTTCAGGGATTCCTGCTGATGCGCCCAGCCAAAGGCGAAACCTCACGGCGCTCGGTTCGCCAATTGTTGGTGAAAGTCACCAACATCGCGTGGAACGATTACTGCGCCTCGCTCAGCGCAACGATGTGATCGAACACCGCCGGGTGCAGCGGGCGGTTGAAGGCGAAGCCGTAGCAATAGCCGCGCTTCCAGGCGACCGTCGCCTCGAGCCCGGCGAGACCGGGCAGCGTCAGCCACACCGCATGGCCTTCATAGAGCGTGAAGCTGGTTTCGCAGCGGAAGCCGGTGGTCGAAAGATCGACGACATCGATGGTGAACTTGTTGGCGCCGCGCTCGCGCAGGCGCGCGCGCAGGCTCACCGCCTTGCGCAGCGCACGGCGGCCTTCGTTTCCGGACATGGCTCGAGCGGCCTGGGGGGACATGGCTTACTCCTGACAGGGCCCCGGTATACGCCCCACAAGGTTGCCAAATTACAAAGAAATCACCGTCACATCCGGTCGCGGCGCGCAATTTCGCCGAGGTGCCCGGCAATGCGCATCAGCACGATCAATCCGGCGGCGGCGATTCCCGCCAGCGCGATGACGGCATAGGTGAGCGATTCGGCCCAGGCGTCGGCTTGCGGGCGCGGCGGCGGCGCTGGTGCAACCGTCTGATCGGTCGTCGCCGCGTCGCCGGCCGTGACCGGCTCGCCGGGCGCGAGCGCCTGCGGCGACTCGCCCGGCATCATCCGTTCGATCCCCTGGGGCAGGCCGCCCGCCGGGATCGCGGCGATCGATCCGATCACCGCCAGCGTCGCCATGCCGGCGAGCACCAGCAAAAGCGTGCGGACGGCCCAATCGATCGCCCTCATGCCGCGGTCCCGCGCGCGCTGCGCACGCCCGCGTGCGAACGCCGGCGGAGCTCCGCCTTCAATGCCTCGGGCCTCGGCGCCCAAAGGAAGCCGAAGCTCACCGCTCCTGCGCGCGTTTCGGTCACATGGTGCAGCCGGTGTGCCTGGACGATTCGCTTCATATAAGCGGACCGCGGCAGGTAGCGCGTGGCGATGCGGCGGTGGACGATCACGTCGTGAAAGCCGAAATAGATCGCGCCATAGGCGGCGATTCCCGCGCCGATCCAGATGCAGCCCGGCCACCAGCCAAGCTGCGCCCCGCCGAACAGCAGCACGATCGATGGGATCGCGAAGATCACCGCATACAGGTCGTTCAATTCCCAATTGCCGGTGCGCGGGCGGTGATGGCTCGCATGAAGGAACCAGCCGGGCCCGTGCATCACCCAGCGGTGCGCGGCATAGGCGACCAGCTCCATCGCCAGGATGGTGCCGAGGAACATGAGGATGCCGATGGACCAGTGCATCGCCCAGATATAGCGATGCCAAAGGAACGATGCGAGGATGGCGGCATGGATCATCGGACGGGACTGATGGCGTTGATCGCGCTGGCCGCGCTCACCGCCTGCGTCGAGCGCATCGCCGAAAGCCGGGTGCGCGCCGCGCTGGTCGACGCCGGCCTGTCGACTCGCAATGCCGATTGCATGGCGCGGCGGATGGTCGATCGCCTGACGATCGCGCAGTTGCGTCGCCTCGAACAGCTTTCGGCAGCGCGACGCGAGCGGCTGACGCTGGCCGAATATGTCGATCTGGTCCGCCGCGTCGGCGATGCCGAGGCGATCGCCGTCACCACCAGTTCGGCGGCGCTCTGCGCGACGGGTTTCGGCTGATCCGGGCGGGGGTGGATTCGCCCCGCGCGATATGCTTAAGGCCCAGCCATTCCCGTTCTTCTAAACTCCACGAGGATCGCGCGCGCATGAACATCCACGAATATCAGGCCAAGGAATTGCTGGCGAAGTTCGGCGTGCCCGTGCCGGCAGGCTTTGCGGCGATGAGCGTGGAGGAAGCGGTCGCGGCTTCCAGGCAGCTGCCGGGGCCGCTCTATGTGGTGAAGGCGCAGATCCATGCCGGCGGCCGCGGCAAGGGCAAGTTCAAAGAACTCGGCCCGGACGCCAAGGGCGGCGTCCGCCTGGCTAGGACCGAGGAGGAAGTGCGCGCCGCCGCGACCGACATGCTCGGCAACACGCTGGTGACGATCCAGACGGGCGAAGCCGGCAAGCAGGTCAACCGCCTTTACGTCACCGACGGTGTCGACATCGCCAAGGAATTCTACCTGGCGCTGCTGGTCGACCGCGCCACCGGGCGGATCGCGTTCGTCGCTTCGACGGAGGGCGGCATGGACATCGAGACCGTCGCGCACGACACGCCGGAGAAGATCCACACCTTCGCGGTCGATCCCGCCACGGGCTTCCAGCCGCATCATGGACGCGCGGTCGCGAATGCGCTTGGTCTGAAGGGCGATCTCGCCAAGCAGGCGGCCTCGGTCGCATCCAAGCTGTATGACGCATTCCTTGGCACCGATGCCTCGCAGATCGAGATCAATCCGCTTGCCATTACCGACGACGGCAAGCTCCTGGTGCTCGACGCCAAGGTCGGCTTCGATTCGAATGCGATGTTCCGCCACAAGGATCTCGCCGGGCTCCGCGACGAGACCGAAGAGGACCCGGCCGAGCTCGAAGCCTCGAAGTACGACCTCGCCTATATCAAGCTCGACGGCGATATCGGCTGCATGGTCAACGGGGCGGGCCTGGCGATGGCGACGATGGACATCATCAAGCTCAACGGCATGTTCCCCGCGAACTTCCTCGACGTCGGCGGCGGCGCCTCGAAGGAGAAGGTGACGGCGGCGTTCAAGATCATCCTCGCCGATCCGGCGGTGAAGGGCATCCTCGTCAACATCTTCGGCGGCATCATGAAGTGCGACATCATCGCCGAGGGCATCGTCGCCGCGGCGAAGGAGGTGAACCTCTCGGTCCCGCTGGTCGTCCGCCTCGAAGGCACGAATGTGGAGAAAGGAAAGGAAATCCTCTCCAACTCGGGCCTCGCGATCGTACCCGCGAACGATCTGGGCGACGCCGCGAAGAAGATCGTGGCCGAGGTGCAGAAAGCGGCGTAGGGAGGAAGCATGGCCGACAATGTCGAGAATCTGATGCTCGAGCACCTCAAGCGTTTTCAGGCCACGCTCGAACGCATCGATCAAAAGCTTGGTGAGTTGACGATCCGACAGTCCGAAACGCACGCTGCCGTTCTGGGTGTGCGGCGCGACCAGGTAAACGATGCGGAAATCGCTGGCCACCTTCAGGTTCAGCTTGACGGGGTCAAGGATCGCCTCGATCGAATCGAACGCCGCCTCGATCTCGCTAATTGACTTAGCCGCTCCTTCCCCAGGAAGCGTTCCAGGAACTTTGGAGAGTCTGCAATGAAGGTGCTGGTGCCGGTCAAGCGCGTGCTTGACTATAATGTGAAGCCCCGCGTGAAGGCGGACGGCAGCGGGGTCGACCTCGCCAACGTCAAGATGTCGATCAACCCGTTCGACGAGATTGCGGTCGAGGAGGCGATCCGGCTGAAGGAAAAAGGCGCCGCGTCGGAGATCGTCGCGGTGTCGATCGGCGAGGCCAAGGCGCAGGAAACGCTGCGCACCGCGCTCGCCATGGGCGCCGACCGCGCGATCCTGATTGTCGCCGAAGGCGAGGTCGAACCATTGGGCGTCGCCAAGCTGCTGGCCAAGGTGGTCGAAGAGGAGCTTCCCGGCCTCGTCATCCTCGGCAAGCAGGCGATCGACGACGATTCGAACCAGACCGGCCAGATGCTCGCCGCCTTGCTCAACTGGGGCCAGGGCACCTTCGCCTCCAAGGTCGAGATCGACGGCGATGTGGCGAAGGTCACCCGTGAGGTCGATGGCGGGCTGGAGACGGTTTCGCTCAAATTACCTGCGATCGTAACCACCGATCTGCGCCTCAACGAGCCGCGCTACGCCAGCCTGCCCAACATCATGAAGGCCAAGTCCAAGCCGCTCGCGCAGAAGACGCCGGCCGATTACGGCGTCGACGTGACGCCGCGCCTCAAGACGCTGAAGGTCGTCGAGCCGGCCAAGCGCCAGGCCGGCGTGAAGGTCGCCGATGTCGACGAGCTGATCGGCAAGCTGAAGACGCTGGGAGTGGTCGCATGAAGACGCTGGTTTGGGTCGAGCATGAGGGCGGCGCGGTCAAGGACGCGACGCTCGCCGCCGTCACCGCCGCATCGCAGCTGGGCGAGGTCCATCTGCTGGTCGCGGGCGAAGGCGTCGGCGGCGTCGCCGAGGCGGCGGCGAAGATCGCCGGTGTCGGCAAGGTCCATGTCGCCGACGACGCAAGCCTGGCGCACGCGCTGCCGGAGAATGTCGCGCCGCTGGTGGTCGATCTGATGGCGAACCACGACGCGTTCGTCGCCCCTGCCACCACCACGGGCAAGAATATCGCGCCGCGCGTTGCCGCTCTCCTCGACGTGATGCAGATCTCCGACATTCTGTCGGTCGAGAGTGAGGACAGCTTCACCCGGCCGATCTACGCCGGCAATGCCATCGCCACGGTCCAGTCGTCCGACGCCAAGAAGGTGATCACCGTGCGCGGCACCGCCTTCGACAGGGCGGCGCGCGAGGGCGGATCGGGAACCGTCGAGGCGGTGTCCGCCAAGGGCGATAGCGGCCTTTCCGGCTTCGTCTCGGCCGAGATCGCGCAAAGCGAGCGGCCCGAGCTGACCAGCGCCAAGATCATCGTCTCTGGCGGCCGCGCCTTCGGTTCGAACGAGCAGTTCCATGCGTTGCTCGATCCGCTGGCGGACAAGCTCAAGGCCGGCGTCGGCGCCTCGCGCGCCGCAGTCGACGCGGGCTATGCCCCCAACGACTATCAGGTCGGTCAGACCGGCAAGATCGTCGCGCCGGAGGTCTATGTCGCCATCGGCATCTCGGGCGCGATACAGCACCTTGCCGGCATGAAGGATTCGAAGGTCATCGTCGCGATCAACAAGGACGAGGACGCGCCAATCTTCCAGGTCGCCGACATCGGCCTGGTCGGCGATCTGTTCAAGATCGTGCCGGAGCTTACCCAAAAGCTATAGGCTTCCGTCAATATAGTTCACTACAGGATCATCTTCTCCCGTTATCCTTCGGCGGATAACGGGAGAATGTCTGCATGCCGGCCAGCGCACCGGACTATGTCGCCGCCTATCGCCGCGATGGCTACGCCATCGTCCGCGGCTTGTTCTCGCCTGAGGAAATCGCCGGGATCGGCGCGGCGATCGACCAGGTCCATGCCGAAGGCGTGGCTCATGGCCGCAGCTTCCGCCACGGCAACCTGTTCTACAAGATCGCGCCCGGCGGAGAGGGGCCGCCGCAAGTGCAGATGGTCCAGTGGATGTCCTACCACCAGCCGGCGCTCAACGCCGTCCGGCTCGACCGCCGCATGGCGCACGTGCTCGAGCCGCTGATAGGCCGCGACCTGAAGCAGATCATCAACCAGCTCCATTGGAAGACGCCGGGATCGCAGGGCGATTTCGCATGGCACCAGGATTCGCGCTTCCGCCTGCCCGAGGCGGCCTATCGCAACCTCGGCGGTTCCTACGTCCAGACCGGTCTGGCGATCGACCCGCATAATCCGCACACCGGCGGTATGCGCTTCGTGCCCGGCAGCCATCTGGCAGGTGACCTGCCGCTCGACACCACGACCGAAGTGCTCGGCACCGCGATGGACGACGCGGCGCTCGCGGCCGCCGGTCTCGGCGATCGGCCAATCGTCGATCTGGTGCTCGAACCGGGCGATCTCGCCATGTGGAACCCTTATCTGGTCCACGCATCGGGCCTCAACAGCTCGGACCACCGCCGCCGCCTCTATATCAACGGCTATGTCCGCGCCGAGGATTGCGACCGCGGCGAATGGGCGTTCAAGGGCGGCGAACCCGTTCCCTTCGGTCCCGAGCCGGCGCTGGTCCATTACGAGGCGCTGCGCGAGCGCGGCGAGCCGCACTACGTCTGATGATCCACCGCCGCCTCGTCATCACCGGCCGGGTGCAGGGCGTATTCTATCGCGGCTGGATGATCGAGCAGGCGCGCGCGCTGGGCCTCCACGGGTGGGTGCGCAACCGCAGCGACGGCAGCGTCGAAGCCGTCGTGCAGGGCTCATCCGAGGAAGTCGAGCGCATCATCGCGCTGGCGCATGAAGGACCGTCCGCCGCGCGGGTCGAGCAGGTCGCGGTCAGCGAAGTGGAAGCCGAGCCGCTTGACGGCTTCGCCCAGCGCCGTACGGTCTAGACCTGGTTATCCGCCCTCGTCGCCCTTGCGCGGACAGGGGCTTCAATTGGCATAGGCGATGCTGGAGGTACCACAAACCCAGCGATCCAGGCCTTTGCCGGAGCGACGGAGTATACCTCAAGCAGGATTTACAACCCGCTCAAGAACCCCGCGACGTTCGCGCCCAGCGCGTCGACCGCATAGCCGCCTTCCATCACGATCACGCTGGGCAGCGCGAGCTTCGCGATGGCGCCGGCGATCTCCGCATAATCCTGCGTGCGGATGGCGAAGTGGCTGATCGGATCGGCCTCATAGGTGTCCGCGCCGAAGCTGACGATCAGCATGTCGGGCGCGAAGGCGCGGATCGCCGCCAGCACCTGATCCAGCGCCGCCAGATAGGGGGCGATGGCGGTGCCGTGCGGCAAGGGCAGATTGAGCGTCGCGCCCTCGCCCGCCCCCTCGCCGCGCTCGTCGGCATGGCCCCAATAGAAGGGGTAATCGATCCGCGGATCGCCGTGGATCGAGGCGAAGAGCACGTCGCCGCGATTCCAGAAGATGTCCTGCGTGCCGTTGCCGTGATGATAATCGACATCGAGGATCGCCACCCGGGTCGCGCCGGCGTCGCGCGCGGCTTGCGCGGCGATCGCCGCGTTGTTGAGATAGCAATAGCCGCCGAGATAGTCCGCCCCGGCATGGTGCCCTGGCGGACGGCATAGCGCGAAGGCGACGCGGTCCCCGGCCAGCACCGCGTCGAGCGCGGTCAGCGCCGATTGCGCCGCCCAATAGGCCGCATCCCAGGTATCGGCGGTGATCGGCGTGCCCGCATCCATCGAATAGCGGCCGAGCATCGCGTCGATCCGGTCGAGCTGCACGTCGCGCCGCCGCGCTACCGGCCAGATATAGCCGACCGCGTCGCCCTCGCGTCCCGCCTCCAGCCAGCGACGATGCGCCGACCGCAGGAAATCGACATAGGCGGGATCGTGGATCGCAGTGATCGAGGCCAAGCCGTGATCGGCCGGCGCCTCGGTCGCGCCAAGCGCCGCGCCGATATTGGCGGCGCGGCCGGGCACCTCGGCGTGCGCCACCCAGCCGCCATTGTGCATCTCCAGCGCCGGCGCGTGCGCCGATTGGCGAGGGTCGAAGATCATACGCATCGGCTATAGCCCTTCAGGCACATCGGCGACGCGCGGCCTGGGCGGCGGCGCGACGCGCAGAATCAGGTAGCCGAGCATCGCCGACAGCAGCGATCCCATCAGCACGCCGATCTTGACCTCGTCGACCAGCATGGCGTTCCCCGGAAAGGCGAGGCCGCCGATGAACAGGCTCATGGTGAAGCCGATGCCGCAGAGCAGCGCGACGGCGTAGATCTGCAGCCAGGTCGCCCCGGTCAGCTTGCTGGCGATGCCGATCTTCACCGACAGCCAGATCGAGAGGAAGATGCCGATCTGCTTGCCGAGGAACAACCCCGCGGCGATCCCCAAGGGCAGGGGCGCGATCACCTGCGCAAGGCCGATTCCGGCAAGGTTCACGCCGGCGTTGGCGAAGCCGAAGATCGGCACGATAGCGTATGCCACCCAGGGGTGCAGCGCGTGTTCCAGCCGGTGCAGCGGCGAGGTGACGGCGTCGGGCGCGCCCGGCGTCCTGACGATCGGAATCTGCGTGGCCGCCAGCACGCCCGCGATGGTCGCGTGGACACCCGAGAGCAACAGCGCGTACCACAAAAGCGCGAACAGGGAGAGATAGACTGCGAGCGAACGGACGCCCGACTTGTTGCAGGCGTACATCACGCCGTAGAGCACCGCGCCCGCGCCGAGCGCGAGGCTGTTGATCTTTGCGGTATAGGCGAGCGCGATGATCGCCACCGCGCCCATATCGTCGATGATCGCGACGGTGGTGAGGAACAGCTTGAGCGAGGTCGGCGCGCGCTTTCCCAGCAGCGCCAGCACGCCGATGGCGAAGGCGATATCGGTCGCCGCCGGCACCGCCCAACCAGCGCGCAAGGGCGGTTCGTCGGCGGTGATGGTGAGGTAGATCAGCGCCGGGACGATCATGCCCGCCGCCGCCGCGATTGCGGGCATCCGCCTTTTGTCCCAAGTCGACAGCCGCCCATCGACGAACTCGCGCTTGATCTCCAGCCCGACGAGCAGGAAGAACACCGCCATCAGCGCGTCGTTGATCCACAGATGCACGGTCATCGGCCCGAGCTTCGGGGTCAGCACCGGGCCGGTCTCGGCATGGATCAGGCGGAAATAGCTTTCCGACAGACCGGGCAGATTGGCGACGACCATCGCCAGCGCCGCCGCGCCCATCAGCAATATGCCGCCGGCCGCCTCGCTCCGCAGGAATGCGCGCAGGGCGGAAGAAGGCCTGTTCGTCGTCATGTCTTCCAACGGTCTAGCGGTCACATCCGGCGGGGCAAGCGGATCTCACCGCAGGATTGAGCGCCGGCATCACTCCCGACTTCTCTCTTCTCGCCGTTGCCCCTGTGCAGACAGGGGCGCCGGGCAAAAGAAAAGGTCTAGCTGGTCGACGCGGGAACCGAGTCGACGTCCTCCGGCGCGTCGGGGACCGCCGGCGCGGGCCGCACGACCACCACCTCCACCCGGCGATTCCTGGCCCGGCCTTCGGGATAATCGCTGCCGTCAGGGTGCGCGCTCGGCGCGATCGGGCGGCGTTCGCCCAAGGCGATGATGGTGATGCGCTCCTTGGCCACGCCCTTTTCGCTCAGATAGGCGGCGACCGCTTCGGCGCGCTTGCGCGAAGTGGCGAGGTTCTCCCGGTCGCTACCTTGGGGATCGCTATGACCGCTCAGCACGAACAGCATGTCGTCGCCCAGCGCCGGCATCGCGAGCAGCGCGTCGAGCGCCGCGCGGCCGGCATCGTCGAGCGCGCTGCCCGAAGCGAAGGCGATCACCGTCTTGGGCGGGATTGCCGGAGTCGGATCGGGAGCGGGCTCGGGCCGGGTTTCCGCTATCACGGCGGGCCGCATGATCGACTGGGTGGCGTTGGCGTTGCTGAAGGCGTCGGCGGTGTCGTTGGCCACGGGCGGCGGCCGCTCACGGTCGCGATCCTCGCACCCGCCGAGCAGTAGGCCGCCGGCGATCGTGGCGGCGATGATTGGTCGCCGCATCATGTCGCGAGCGGCACAGGAGCGGAATTGGACATGAGGTTCTCCTCCTTTTCGTCATCCTGAATGGTCCAGCCCGCATCGCCGGCAAAGGCATCGCGCGGACCATAGGCCAGGACGGTATCGCCACTTTCGGGCGATGGCCTTGTGGCGTGGGTGAAGAAGCGGATCGTCCCGCCTCGGCGGATCAGCAGCAGCGGCCCTCCTTCCTCCGGCAGCGGCTCCGTCGCCGCAGCATAATCAACCGTATCGCCCACGACGAGGCTGGCGAAGGTCCAGCCGTCCGCCTGGCGGGCGACGAGATCCTCCACGCCCAATCCCGACCGGAACAGCGCGCGTCCTCGCAAGGAAGGCGGCAGCCGGCGCGGGTCGTCGCCCGCCGCGTCGCCCAGCTGATAGACATTGTCCCCGCCCAGCTCGGGCGCGAACTCGCTGCACACCAGCGCGTTGTAGGCCTCGTTGTCGGACACCGCGGCGAGAACGCCGAACTGCTGGAAATCCAGCCGCTCCTCCGTCGCCTCGGAGAGGATCTCGCCATGGAAATCTTGGATGCCGCGCGCCCGCACCAGGGCCAGCCGCTGCCAGCTATTGTCACCGACGACGACGCCGATGCCGAGCCGCTGGAGCGCGGTTGCCAGCGACACGCTCCACGACGTCGCCCCGACGATCAACACGTTGCCGCCGCTCGTCACCGTCAGCCCCAGCAGGCGCGCGACCGGGCCGACCGAAAAGCCGTGCGCGATGATCGTCGCCACGACAAGGGCGAAGACCAGTGCGACCAGCGTGTTGCCGTCGCCATAGCCGAGCTCGTCCAGGCGGAAGGCGAACAGCCCCGAAATGGCGACCGCGACGATTCCGCGCGGCGCGATCCAGCCGATGAACAGCCGCTCCCGCCAGGGAATACGGCTGAAGGCGAGGCTCAGCAGGATCGTCGCCGGACGCACCACCAGAAGCATGGCGAGGATGAACAGGCCGAAGCGCCATTCGAACTGGCGCAGCACCGCGAAATCGAGCGCCGCGGACATGATCACGAACACGCCCGATACCAAGATGATCGTGATGTTCTCCTTGAACGACAGCACGTCGCGCAGGCCCACCAGCTGCATGTTGGCGAGCGCGATCCCCATCACCGTGACGGCGAGCAGCCCGGTTTCCTGCTGGATCATGTTGGAGCCGACGAACGTGCCCAGCACCGCCATCAGCAGCACGGGCGCCTTCAGATATTCGGGCACATGTCCACGCGGCAGCGCCCATCCCAGCAGCCGCGCCATACCGTAGCCGATCAGCCCGGCGACGATCGCGGCCAGGAGCAGGCTGGCGGCGCTCTCCCACAAGGTCGCGCCGCTGCCCGTCTGGCGCAGCACCTCATAGGTGAGGACCGCACACAGCGCGCCGAGCGGATCGTTGACGATCGCCTCCCATTTAAGGATCGCGCGCGGCCGCGACGCGATGCTCGACTGGCGCAGCAGCGGGATGACCACGGTGGGCCCGGTCACGACGAGCAGCCCGCCCAGGAGGATCGCGACTGGCCAGACCAGCCCGGCGACATAATAGAGCGCGATCGATCCCGCCGCCCAGCCGATCGGCACGCCGAGCACGACGAGGCGGTGGACCGCGCCCTCGGCATGGCGCAGCTCGCGGAGGTTGAGGGTGAGGCCACCCTCGAACAGGATGACCGCAACCGCCAGCGAAACCGCCGGCTCCAGCAAATGGCCGAAATCCTCCTCGGGCCGGATGACGCCGGTGACGGGGCCGGCGAGGATGCCCGCGGCAAGCAGCAGGGCGATCGCGGGAAGGCCGGTGCGCCACGCGATCCACTGCGCGCCGATGCCGATAAGGCCGATCAGCGACAAGGTTATCGCGAGATGTTCCATCCTGTCCCCTGACCCGAACCGGCGCCTGAAATCAAAGGCCTCCCGGCGCCAATGGTTCCCTACCCGGCGATCAGCCGCGGGCCAACGCCTCGGCGATCAGCCGCCGGGTGTTGTCGATCCCATAGAGCGCGATGAAGCTGCCCATGCGCGGCCCTTGGCTGGAGCCGAGCAGCGTTTCATAGAGCGCCTTGAACCAGTCGCGCAGTTGCTCGAACCCGCCGGTCTTACCGATCTCATAGACCTGGTTCTGAATGTCCTCCGCGCTCGCGTCCGCCGGCATCGCGGCAAGATCGGCGTCGAGGCGCTTCAAGGCTTCGATCTCGACGCCCTCCGGCGCGCGGCGCACCAGGGTCGGCGCGATCAGGTCGCGGTTGACCGCGAGGGCGTGGGTGACGAGGCGGTCGAGTTCGGGATGCCGATGTGGATCGGCATCGGCGATGTAGTTGCCGAGATAGCCCCATACCTGCTCGCGGGTCGCCTCGGCGCCCATCACGCCGACGAGGTTGAGCAGCAGCCCGAAGGTCACCGGCAGCGTCGCCTCGGGAACCTTGCCGCCATGGATGTGGTGGACGGGGTTGCCCAGCTTCTGCTCGATCGGCTGGCCGGGGTACTGCCCGAGGAACTGCCAGTAATCGTCCACCGCGCGCGGGATCACGCCCAGGTGCAGCTGCTTGGCGCGCTTTGGCTCGCGGTAGATGTAGAAGGCGAGGCTTTCGTCCGGCCCATAGGTCAGCCACTGCTCCAGCGTCAGGCCATTGCCCTTGGACTTGGAGATCTTCTCGCCCTTTTCGTCGAGGAACATCTCGTAGTTGAACCCCTCGGGCGGCTTGGCGCCCAGCACGCGGGCGATCTTGGAGGACTGGATCACCGAATCGATCAGGTCCTTGCCCGCCATTTCGTAGTCGACGCCCAATGCGACCCAGCGCATCGCCCAGTCGACCTTCCATTGCAGCTTGGCCCGCCCGCCGAAGATCGACTGCTCGATCCGCTCGCCCTGATCGACGAACGCGACCATGCCCGTGGCGGGATCGACCACCTCGACCGGCACCTGCAGCACAATTCCGGACTTTGGGCTGACCGGCAGCACCGGCGAATAGGTCTCGCGCCGCTCGGCCCGCAGCGTCGGCAGCATGACGTCCATGATCGCCGCGTAGCGTTCGAGCACCAGCCGCAATGTGTCGTCGAAGCGGCCGCTGGCATATTCCTCGGTCGAGGACAGGAACTCGTAATCGAACCCGAACCGATCGAGGAATTCGCGCAAGCTCGCATTGTTGTGGTGCGCGAAGCTTTCGTACTTCCCGAACGGATCGGGGATGCGCGTCAGCGGACGCCCGAGATATTCCCGCAGCATCTCGCCGTTCGGCACGTTGTCGGGCACCTTCCTGAGCCCGTCCATATCGTCCGAAAAGGCGATCAGCCGGGTCGGCTGGTCGCTGAGCTCGGCGAAGGCGCGGCGCACCATCGTCGTGCGCAGCACCTCGTTGAAAGTGCCGATATGCGGCAGGCCCGACGGGCCGTAGCCGGTCTCGAACAGGACGGCCTCACCGCCCGGCTTGCCCTCCGGATATCGCTTGAGCAGCTTGCGCGCCTCCTCATAGGGCCAGGCCTTGCTGGTCATGGCGGCGTCGCGCAGTGTCGTCTTGTCGGTCATAGCGCCGCATCTGACGCTTTGGTGGGCCGAGCGCAAATGCTATAGAAGGTTTCCATGAACCTGCCGACGCCTTTCGAGACCCCTCGGGCATTGAAGCTTACAGTGGCCGATTTCGAGCTGCTGCATCGATCGGGCGCGTTCAATGGCCATAAGCGAGCGGAACTGATCGATGGAGAGATCGTCTCGATGAATGCCGAGTACCGGCCGCACAGCTTCGCCAAAAACGAACTGACGTTTCGGCTCCGGCTCGCGCTGAACGCGCTCGGCTCCCGCTTCACGGCGCTCAGCGAACCCACGGTGTCCTTGCCACCGCATAATGCGCCGGAACCCGATATCGTCGTCACCGATGCGCCGCGAGGCGACGGTTATGTGCCGCTCGAATCGGTTGCGCTGGTGGTGGAGATTTCCGACACGACGATTCGCTACGATCGGACGGTCAAGGCACGCATTTACGCGGAAGCGGGCATAGCGGAATATTGGATCGTCGATCTGACCAGCGGCCAGTTGCATCAGCATTGGCAGCCTGAGGCGGAACGATATGCCGAGACGCGCTCGATGCCGCTCGCCGGCGACCTGCGTAGCGTCACCATGCCCGAGCTGGCGATCGACGGAACGACATTGCGCTGACGCTTCGTTGCCATTTCGTTCCTGCAAATCCATAAAGCGCCCATGACCGCGCTCCCCTATCCCGCGCTGCACGCAAGCCATGCCGGGGTGTGGGTCGCCGATGGCGACGGCGCGACGCGCGGGATCGGGCGCGGCGAGGCGATCCGGCTTGCCGCCGACACGCCCGTGCTGCTGCTCAATGCGCCGCTGGTCGGGCAGCGGCTGGGCCATCCCGAGATCAACGGCCTCGACCTGCTCGAACTGTTCGCCTTCGTCCACCCGGCGCGCTTCGTCGTGCCGACGCCGGGCGGCCTTGCGCGCGCCTTGGGGCTGGAGCCGCCCGCGCACGATCAGGACGTGCCCGCGCTGCTGCGCGCCGCCGCCGACGCGCTGCTGGCCCGCTGCCGCGCGGAAGCGTGGGCCGAACGCGAGGGTGCATGGACTTCGGCCCAATCGCTGACCCGCCTGCGCTGGATGTGGGGCGCGCCGCTGATGGACGCGATCGCCAGGCCGAAGGAGGCCGAACGCTGGCTGTTCGCGCGCCTGCCCGAGTGGGACGAGGGCGCCCCGCGCCCCAATCCGCGCACCGTGGTGCTGGAGGAGGCCGAAGTCGCCGATCGCCTGCGGTCGCTCACCGGCGCCGGGGCGGAAGCGCGCCACGGCCAGCGCGCCTATGCCACTGCCGCGATGCGCGCCTTCGCGCCGAGGGATACGCGCGACGAGCCCAACATGCTGCTGGCGGAGGCCGGCACCGGCATCGGCAAGACCTTGGGCTATCTCGCCCCCGCTTCGCTCTGGGCCGAGCGGGCGAACGGCGCTGTCTGGGTTTCCACCTACACCAAGGCGCTGCAGCGCCAGCTAGGCCATGAAAGCGAGCGGCTGGTTCCGGACGATACCGAGCGCCGGCAGCGCATCGTCACGCGCAAGGGACGCGAGAATTATCTCTGCCTGCTCAACCTGGAGGACGCGCTGCAGGGCGGCTTCCAGGGCCGCGCGGCGATCCTGGCGCATCTCGTCGCGCGCTGGGCGGCGTACAGCGCGGACGGCGACATGGTCGGCGGCGATCTGCCCGGCTGGCTGCCCACCCTGTTCCGCCGCAACGGATCGACCGCGCTGACCGACCGGCGCGGCGAATGCGTCTATGCCGGCTGCCCGCATTATCGCCGCTGCTTCATCGAACGCGCCGCGCGGGCGAGCGTCCATGCCGACATCGTCATCGCCAACCACGCGCTGGTGATGGTCAATGCCGCGCGCGGGCGCGAGGCGGGCGGGCGACCGACGCGCTTCGTGTTCGACGAGGGACACCATCTGTTCGACGCCGCCGATTCGACCTTCGCCACCGCGCTGTCGGGCGCGGAGACGATCGAGCTGCGCCGCTGGGTGACGGGACCGGAGGGCCGATCGCGCGGGCGCCGGCGGGGCCTGGCCGCACGCCTGTCCGATGTCGCCAGCTATGACGAGGAGGGCGGGCGCGCCATCGCCGCCGCGGTCGCCGCCGCGCAGGCGCTGCCAAGCGACAGCTGGCTCCAGCGCCTCCACGAAGGCGCTCCGTTCGGCCCGATCGAGACCCTGCTCGCCGCCGCGCGCGGACTCGTCTTCGCGCGCGACGCCAAGGCGGAGGATGCCGGCTACGGGCTGGAGGCCGAACTGGCCGAGCCCGACGCCGCGCTGGTCGAGGCGGCAGGGCCCGCGGCGGAGGCGCTCGACCAGCTGCTCCGCCCGCTGGTGGTGCTGGGGCGGCGGCTGGAGGCGCTGCTGACCGATGGCCCCGACTGGATGGACGGCCAGGCCCGCGCGCGGATCGAGGGCGCGATCGCCAGCCTGGGCTGGCGCGCCGATCTGGTCGGCGGCTGGCTGGCGCTGCTCGCGCGCATCGGCGGCCCGGCCGATCCCGATTTCGTCGACTGGCTCGCGGTCGACCGGATCGACGGCCGCGAATATGATGTTGGCCTGCACCGCCGCTGGCTCGATCCCACCCGTCCCCTCGCCGAGCTGGTGCTCAAGCCCGCGCACGGCGTGCTCGTCACTTCGGCCACGCTTACCGGGGGCGGCGACACCGATGTCGCCGAATCCCTGACGGGAGCACAGCATCTATCCCGTCCGCCGGCGCATTTCGCGGTGCCAAGCCCGTTCGACTATGCCGCCCAGTCGGAGGTGCTGATCGTCACGGACATCAAGCGCGGCGACCTGCCCGCGCTGGCGGGCGCCTATGGCCGGCTGATCCTCGCCGCGCAGGGCGGCACGCTCGGGCTGTTCACCGCGATCCGCCGGCTGCGCAGCGTCCACGCCCGCATCGCCGATCGGCTCGCGCGCGAAGGGCTGCCGCTCTACGCCCAGCATGTCGATCCGATCGACACCGGGACGCTGATCGACATCTTCCGTGACGATCCACGCGCGTCGCTGCTCGGCACCGATGCACTGCGCGACGGGGTGGACGTGCCCGGCCATTCGCTGCGGCTGGTGGTGATGGAGGGCGTGCCCTGGCCCAAGCCGACCGTGCTCCACGCCGCGCGGCGGCTGGCGAACGGGGGATCGGCGCATGACGATCGCATCATCCGCGCGCGCCTTGCCCAGGCGTTCGGCCGGCTGGTGCGGCGCGCGGACGATCGCGGCGCCTTCGTGCTGCTCTCCGCCGCCTGTCCCTCGCGCCTGCTCACCGCCTTCCCAGAGGGAACGCCGATATCGCGCGTCACCCTCGACGAAGCGGTTGCGCGGATCGCCGCGCCTCCTCTATCGGCGATGCGGGCTGGCGAAAGGATCGGGGCTGGATGAAGACGCTGACGCTGCTGCGCCACGCCAAATCGAGCTGGGACGACAGCGTCGCCCGCGATTTCGACCGGCCCCTGAACGCCAAGGGCCAGCGCGCCGCCGCGACGATGGGCCGGCACATGAAGTCGCTTGGCCTCGCCTTCGATCACGTCGTCGCATCGCCCGCGCGCCGCGTGACCGAGACGATCGACCATGTCGTCGCGGGCTATGGCGAGACGCTCGCCCCCGACTGGGATCGGCGCATCTATCTCGCTTCGGCCGCGACGCTGCTGGACATCGTCCGCGACCTTCCCGACACGCACGACCGCGTGCTCGTCGTCGGCCATAATCCGGGGCTGGAGGATCTGGTGCTGCTGCTCGTCCCCGACCGCACGGGCGATGCGCTGCGCGACGGGATCGAGGAGAAATACCCGACCGCGAGCCTGGCGGAACTGACGCTGGAGACCGATCGCTGGGCGGATTTCGCCGCCGACGCCGCGACGCTCTCGCGCTTCGTCCGCCCCCGCGATCTCGACGCCGCCCTGGGGCCGGATCAATGACCGTCGCCCCTGCGAAGGCAGGGGCCTCAGGCGGGGAGCGCAGGCTTCGGATGTGCCACAAACCGAGAGGCCCCTGCCCGCGCGGGGGCGACGGGGGGGGGAAGGGAAATGGATAAAGGCGGCTTCACCTACTTCCTGACCAACAAGCCGTTCGGCGTGCTCTACATCGGCGTTACTGCCAATCTGGCAGAGCGACTGACCGCACATCGCGAAGGTCACGGTTCGGTATTCGCGCGCAAATGGGGCTGCGACCGCTTGGTGCTGGTCGAACCGCACGCCACGATCGAAGAGGCGATCGTGCGCGAAAAGGCGCTCAAGAAATGGAAGCGGGTGTGGAAGTTGCGGCTGATTTCGGAAGCCAATCCCGAATGGCGCGATCTGTGGAACGAAATCCAAGCCAACCCGTCGCCCCTGCGCAGGCAGGGGACTCTGGGTTTGTGGCACATCCGGCGTGGCGTATGCCGACTGAGGCCCCTGCCTGCGCAGGGGCGACGGCTATACCGCCAACGCCGCCTTCAGCGTGTCGCGGATGCGCACCAGCGCGGCGAGATCGACACCAGGCGTTGCGAGCGCGGGCGGAGATGCGGGCGCCGCATCCCCGCCCTTCTTCGCCAGCAGCTGCTGCACGCCCTTGACCGTATAGCCTTCCGATCCCAGCAGCCGGTGGATGCGTTCGGCGAGCGCGACATCCTCGGGGCGGTAATAGCGCCGGTTGCCCGCGCGCTGCACCGGCCTGAGCTGCGTGAAACGCGTCTCCCAATAGCGCAGGATGTGCTGCGGCACGCCGAGCCGGGCGGAAAGCTCGCCGATCGTCAGGAACGCGGACGGGGATTTGCCGGAAGCCACGATATGCGGCTCAATCCGCCCTGGCGATGCGATCGCGCATCATCTGGCTGGCGCGGAAGGTGAGCACCCGCCGCGGCGCGATCGGCACCTCGACCCCGGTCTTGGGGTTGCGGCCGATCCGTTCGCCCTTGTCGCGCAGCACGAAGCTGCCGAACCCCGATATCTTCACATTCTGCCCGTTCGCCAGCGCCTCGCACATATGGCCGAGGATGCGCTCGACCATGTGCGCGGAATCCGCCCGGCTCAGCCCGACCTCGTTATGGATCGCCTCGGCCAGATCGGCGCGCGTCAATGTGCCAGCTTCTGCCGCCATCTCTACCTCCCAGCAGGCGCGCCCCACACGCGCCGAACGAAAATAATGCGCCTAACCGCGCGACTTCGCAAGTGGAGCGCGCATCACATGCGAACGACCGACGCGCCCCAGGTGAAGCCGCCGCCCATCGCCTCCAACACGATCAGATCGCCCGGCTTGATTCGGCCGTCGCGCACCGCCACGTCGAGCGCGAGCGGCACCGACGCCGCCGATGTATTGGCGTGCTGATCGACCGTCACGATCACCTTCGCCGGATCGAGGCCAAGCTTCTTCGCGGTGGCGTCAAGGATACGGGCGTTGGCCTGGTGCGGCACCACCCAATCCACCGCCGAGGCCTCCTCGCCGGCCGCCTCCAGCGCCTCGCCCATCACCGCGGCGAGATTGACCACCGCGTGGCGGAACACCTCGCGGCCCTTCATGCGGAGCTTGCCGACGGTGCCCGTGGTCGAGGGCCCGCCATCGACATAGAGCAGGTCGTTGTGGCGGCCATCGGCGTGCAGCCGCGTCGCCAGCACGCCGCGATCTCCGTTTTCGGCCCCGTCCTGCGCCTCGATCACGATCGCGCCCGCGCCGTCGCCGAACAGTACGCAGGTGCCGCGATCCTCCCAGTCGAGGATGCGGCTGAAGGTCTCCGATCCGATCACCAGCGCACGGTCGGCCGAGCCGGCGCGGATCATGCTCTCGGCCGCCGACAGCGCGTAGAGAAAGCCCGAGCACACCGCCGCGACATCGAAGGCGACGCAATCGTCGATCCCCAGCATCGCCTGCACCTTGGTCGCGGCGGCGGGGAAGGTTTGGTCGGGCGTGGCGGTGGCGAGCACGATCAGGTCTATATCGGTCGCGGCGACGCCGGCGGAGGCGAGCGCCGCGCGGCACGCGGCGGCGGCGAGCGTCGCGGTCGTCTCGTCCGGCCCGGCGATGTGGCGGAAGCGGATGCCGGTGCGCTCGACGATCCACTCGTCCGACGTGTCGACCTGCTCGGCGAGTTCGGCGTTGGACACGCGGCGCTCGGGGAGCGCCGAGCCGGTTCCGGTGATGACCGCGCGCCGCGTCATGACGCCGCCCTGGCCGGCGCGGCGTGGAACTGATCGAGGTCGCTCGCGATCCGGCGCAGCAGATCCTGCTCGGCGAGACGCACCGCGAGATCGACCGCATTGGCGACGCCGATCTCGTCGGCGCCGCCATGGCTCTTCACGACGATGCCGTTGAGGCCCAGGAAGACCGCGCCATTATGGTTGTTGGGATCGAGATGGTGCCGCAGCATGTGCAGCGCCGGCCGCGACAGCAGGAAGCCCGCCTTGGAGCGGAACGAGCTGGTGAAGCTGCGGCGCAGGAGATCGGTGACGAAGCGCGCGGTGCCCTCGGCGGTCTTGAGCGCGATATTGCCCGAAAACCCGTCCGACACGACGACATCGACCTCGCCGCGGGCGATCTGGTCGCCTTCGATGAAGCCCTGGAAGGCCATCGGCAGGTGCGGCGCGTCGCGCAGGATCGCCGCGGCGTCGCGGATCATGTCCTTGCCCTTCATCGCCTCGGTGCCAATGTTGAGCAGCCGCACGCGCGGGCGCTTGATGCCCAGGCCGATGCGCGCATAGGCCGCGCCCATCACCGCGAACTGGACGAGATTCTCGGTGTCGCACTCGGTGTTGGCGCCCAGATCGAGCATCACCACGTCGGTCTCGCCCAGGCTGGGGAGCAGCGCGGCGAGCGCCGGGCGTTCGATGCCGGGCATGGTGCGGAGCGCGAGCTTGGCCATCGCCATCATGGCGCCGGTGTTGCCGCTGGATACCGCCGCCTGCGCCTCGCCGCGCTTCACCGCGTCGATCGCGCGCCCCATCGACGTGCGCGCCGACCGGCGGATCGCCGCGGAGGGCTTCTCGTCCGATTCGACGACGCCCTCTACGTGCAGGATGTCCGAGGCCGCGGTCAGGTTGGGATGGCGCGCCAGCCCCGCCTTGATCTGCGCCTCGTCGCCGACCAGCAGGAAGGAGATGCCGTCATGCGCCCGGCGCGCGCGGGCGACGCCGTCCATCATCGTCGCGATGCCTTCGTCGCCGCCCATCGCGTCGATGGCGATCCGCGGCGCTCCAGTCACTTCGCGACTCTCCTAGACGTGATCAGGCGTCGACCGAGACGATCTCGCGGCCGTTATAGTGGCCGCAGGCGGTGCACAGGTTGTGCGGCCGCTTCAGCTCGCCGCAATTGGGGCACTCCTGAAAGGCCTCCACCGACAGCGAATCGTGGCTGCGGCGCATGCCGCGCTTGGACGGCGAAGTTTTTCTCTTGGGAACGGCCATTTCGGCACCTTAGCAGTGATAATATCGGGGCGATACCGCCGGGGTCCGCAGAGAAGGCAACCGACTGGCTGGTCGGCCGCTCTCGGCGCGGAGCGGCCGGGCTGAATCGCGAGCGAACCGCGCCTATAGCGATTTTCCCTGCCCTTGCAAGCGATCGGCGCGCATGCGAGCACTCGCGGCGAACAGGGGGAAGACAGATGATCCTGCCGATCGCACTGACCACCGCGGGCGCCGCCGCCCTGATCAACGCCTGGCTGGCCTGGCGAGTCGGCCGGCTGCGCATGTCGGAAAAAGTGCCGCTGGGCGATGGCGGCAACGAACGCGTGCTGGGGCGGATGCGCGCGCACGCCAATTTCGCCGAGTTCGCCCCGATCGTCCTGATCCTGATCGCGCTGGTCGAGTTCGCCCGGGGAACGTCGTTCTGGCTGTGGGCGGTGGCGGTGATCTTCCTCATCGGCCGGGTGCTCCACGGCCTCGGCATGGACGGGTTGCCGCGCGGCCGGATAATCGGCGCGGCGGTGACGATGACCGTGACGATCGGCCTCGGCCTCTACGCCGCAGCCCTGCCCTTCTGGACAGCCGGCACGATCACCCAGCCGATCGAGACGGTTCCGGTCGAGACGGTGCCGATGGGCTAGGGTCCAAACCCAATTAGGACAGGGATCGTGATCGCCCGGAGAGGCCCGCTGGGAAGGAGCGCGGCGCAGACGCGTAGCTGGTGCTACGCGCAAGCAAGCGACGCGGCCAGCGGGCCTCTCCGGGCGACCACCTCCGGCGGCGGGCGGCTTTTGGCGCACAGCGGCGTCGGGGCTCCCCGCAAAGTATTACTTTGCGGGGGCCCGGCCGCGCGTTGGTCACGATGCTTCAGCATCGCTCCCTCCTTGCTCCTAGCCGTGCGCCAAGATCCGCTCCGTCACGGCCCTGTCCTAATCGGGTTTGGACCCTAGCGTCGGCGCGAGCCGACATGATCGGGCCGATGCCCTTGTCGGGCAGAAAGCTGACCTCCGCCAAGCGCCATCCCCGGTCGGGATCGCCCGGCCATAGCGCGATCAGGTCCGGAGGTTCGCCCGGGCTGGCGCCGATCACCTCTGCGCGCATGTAGCGCCCCGTATCGCGCACGCGGGCCTTGGCATCGGGATAGAAGCGCTCCAGGCGCTCCATCAGCGCAACGGCGTCCGGGTCCGGCTCGGTTGCGCCCAGCTTGCGCGGCAGCCCGTCGATCAACTCGGCGCTGGCGATCTTCAGCGCGCGCCAGCCGTCCCGGATGATGTCGATCGAGATGATCGCCGCGGCGACCGAATCCGCCCACCACCAGCCCATCCCCAGCCCGATGACCCCGCCCAGCCCCGCGACGCCGGTCATCCAGTTGGCCTTGTTCATCTTGGCGTCGGTGTACAGCACCTCGTCCTGCATGCGTTCGGCCAGCGGCAGCTCCATCCGGCCGATGATGAAGGGCGGGACGATCGAATAAAGCTGCGCCGCGATCATGATCCAGCCCAGCCAGATGTCGCGACCGAGGATGCGGATCGATCCGACCATCGCGTGCTCCCGCGCGATCAGCGTGCCCGCCGCATCCCACAGCAGCATCGCGCCGACGAGCGCCAGCGCCACCGCCGCGATCAGGAAGGCGAGCCCCTGCGCCCGGTCGAAGCCGAAGGGGAACAGCTTGCTGTGCGGCTTCGCTTCGATCTTGAGCGCGACCAGGAAGGCGATCGGCGGGATGAGGCCCAGCGTGTCCTCCACCCAGGCGGTCTTCATCGTCTGGCTGCCGCCCATCGCCAGCCCCATCACGACGATGATGCTGATCGTCCAGCCGATGTTCCAATATTCCAGCCGCCTGGCGCGGCGGACGTCGTCGCGGATCGCCTCGGGAAATGTGTCGAGGCTCACGCGCCGCCCCGCAGGTCGCGCGCCTCGGCCTCGAGCAGGCTGACCCACGCATTCTCGCCGGCGGGCGCCGCGGCGGAGAAGGGCAATGGCGGCGTGTCGCCCTCCTTGGTCAAAGGGTCGATCAGCGCCACTTCGGCCGCCCAAGGCGATTTCCGCGACAGCGGCCCCACCACCAGATCCAGTTCGCCCGCCTTCAGCGCTTCGAGCAGACGCTCGGTATCGCCGGTCCTGAGCGCGACCCGCGCGTCGAGCCGATCGGCGATCCGGCGGACGAACACGGCTTCGGCCGCACCGGTCGGCCGGTCGGCGCGCTCGATCGCGCCGACCCGCATGATCTTGTCCTCGCGGATGTGCTTCAGCGTTTCATCGGGATCGCGGGGCAGGCCGCAGCCCGCAAGCAGCAGGGCGAACACAAGGAAGAAGCGCATCATTGCGCCCTCTCAACGAGCGGCCGCCGGCCGCGTTCCTTGGTCAGGCGGCGAGCGCGGCGTCGCTTACATAAGGGTTGCTCGCGCGCTCGGCGGCGAAGCTCGACATCGGGCCGTGGCCGGGCACGAAGCGCGTCTCGCCGCCTAGCGGCCACAGCCGCGTGGTGATCGCGTCGAGCAGGTCCTGATGGTTGCCCAGCGGGAAATCGGTGCGGCCGATCGATCCGGCGAACAGCACGTCGCCCACCAGCGCCAGCTTCGATGGCGGGTGGTGGAACACCACATGCCCCGGCGTGTGGCCCGGGCAATGATAGACGTCGAACACCAGTTCACCGACGGTGACCCGATCGCCCTGCTCCAGCCAGCGATCGGGCTCGAACACGCGACCGGGAATGCCGTAGGCGCGGCCGTCATCCTCCAGCTTGGCGATCCAGTAGCGATCGGCCTCGTGCGGCCCCTCGATCGGCACGCCGAGTTCCTTGGCGAAGGTCCCGGCCTCGCCGCAATGGTCGATATGGCCGTGGGTCAGCAGGACCTTCTCGATCGTCACGCCGTGATGCGCCGCCGCCGCGCGCAGCTTGGGCAGGTCGCCGCCGGGGTCGACGAACGCCCCGCGCATCGTCTTCGTGCACCACAGAAGCGTGCAGTTCTGCTGCAGCGGCGTCACCGGCACGATCGCCGCGCGCATAGGGGGCTGTTCGGTCATGCGGGCGAGATGGCGAGCGGTGCCGCTTCCGTCAATTGGTTCACGCGAAGGCGAAGAAGAAGAAGGGTTTTCACGCGGAGGCGCAGAGACGCGGAGGAAGAGGGAGTTCGCGCGAAAGCGCGAAGAGGAAAATATAAAAGAGGTGAAGATAGGTTGCCTGCGGCGCTTAGCGCGGCAAAACTGCTCTCTTCTCCTTTTTCTCCGCGTCTCCGCGTCTCCGCGTGAAAAACATTCTTCGCGCCAACTCCTCCTACTTCGCCGCTGCCGTCTGCGCGTTGCCCTCGCCCAGCAGGTTCGCGCGCCAGAACATCAGGCTCGTCCAGAAATTGTAATCGGCATTCTCCTTCTTGGCGAAGCCGTGGCCTTCGTTGGTGCCGAGCAGGTGCCAAGCCGTGCCGCCGCCCGCGCGCACCGCCTTGACGATCTGGTCGGCCTCCGACGCCGGGACGCGCGGATCGTTGCCGCCGGTCACCACCATCAGCGGGATGTCGAGATCGGCGACGCGCGTCAGCGGGCTGATCGCCTTCAGCTTGGCGCGCTGCGCGGGATCGCGCTCATCGCCATATTCGACGCGGCGCAGGTCGCGGCGATAGCTCTGGGTGTTTTCGAGGAAGGTGACGAAATCGCTGATCGCGACGACGCAGTTCGCGCCGCGCAGCCGCCCGCCGTAGCGGATCGCCGAGGCGTAGCACATATAGCCGCCATAGCTGCCGCCGGTCACGCCGATCCGCTTGGGATCGATGCTATCGTCCTTGTCGAGCACGTCGAGGAACGCGCCGATGTCCTTGACCGAATCCTCACGCTTGTCGGGCCCGTTGTCGAGGCTGACGAATCGCTTGCCGAAGCCTGCCGAGCCGCGGACATTGGGGTAGAAGATCGCGATGCCCAACTCGTTGAGCAGATAGTTGTTGCGGCCGAGAAAGCCGGGGGTGAACTGCGCTTCGGGGCCGCCATGGATGTTGACGATCAGCGGCCGCCGGCCGGGAAACTTCTTCGCGTCCGGCCGATAGAGGAAGCCCGACACCGCCTCGCCGTCGAAGCTCTTCGTCTCGACGAACTCGGGCTCGACATTGGCGTCGGGATCGAGTCCGCCGGTCTCGCTCCTGGTCCAGCGCGTGACTTTCAAGGTCGCCGGATCGATCGTATAGGCGTCGGTCGCGCTGGTCGCCGAAGTGACCGTCAGCCCGATCGTCCCCCAGGGCGCGATCTCGATCCCGCCGAGCGATCCCGTGGGCAATCCCCCGACATTGCGCACCGCGCCCGTCCCGACGTCCATCAACCGCACCCGGCCGATGCCCGCCTCGTTCACCGCATAGACGATGAAGCTGCCGTCATCGGCTATGTCGAAGCCGTCGACATCCCACTTCTTCTCAGGGCTGCGCGGGGTGAACTTTCCGGTGCGGAGGTCGATCGTCCCCAGCCGCTGGAAGTCCGATCCCTCATCCGAGGTGACCCACAAGGTCCCGTCGGGCGCGTACTGCGCGCCGCCATAGGCGATCGGCCTCGCATGGTCGCCGATCGGCGTCATCCGGCCGGAGGCGATATCCAGCAGATGAAGGTTGGACTTGGTGATCGAGACATATTCGCTGACGACCGCGCTCTTCCCGTCGGGCGCGAAATCGGCGACGCCCCAGCCGCCGCCCTTGACCTGGGCGACCAGCCGGTCGGTCTTCGGATCGCGCGGGTCCATGACATAGATGTCGTTGTCGGCCCCCGTCCGGCGGGTGGAGGTGTAGGCGATCCAGCGCCCATCCTTGCTCCAGGTCGGGCCCGAATTTCGGCTCTTGCCGTCGGTCAGCAGCGTCAGCTTGCCGTCCGCGAGCGTGAACAGCTGATAGAATTCGCTGCCGCCGACATCCTTGTTGACCACCATCACGTCGCCTTTGGGCGACCAGCTGCCGAACACCGGCTCGGCCTCGAAGCTGATCTGCTCGCGCGCCATCATCGGACCGGCCACGCGGTGCAGCTGGTTGGTGTTGGCGAAGCGCGTCGCGACCAGCATCGATCGGTCGGCCGGGCTCCAGCCCTGAAAGATCGCGGTGCGATATTCCATATAGGGCCGCGTCGCCTCGACGATCGCCATCGGCACCGGCGGAATGCCGTCCGCGACCAACGCGGCCGGCTTCTCCGCGACCGCCGGCGAGGCCTCCTGCGCCGGAGCCGGAGCCGCTGCGATCATCGCCCCACCCGCCAGAAACAATCCGCGCATCATGCTTCCCCTGATTGCTGTATTAGTCGAGTAATGCGGTCGGGGTGCGATGGCGTCAACCGTCGAAAAATGGCCGTCGCCCCTGCCCTTCGACTGCCTGCAAGGCAGGCGCTCAGGATAAACTTCAGCCTGCGGCTGAAGGCAGGGGCCGCAGTCGGCAAGCGCGAACGTAGGATATGCCACAAACCCAGCGGCCCCCGCCTTCGCGGGGGTGACGGTGGCACGGTTGATCCAGCGGAGAACCCCACTACAGACCGTGACGATGCTGACGCCCGACGCGCCCTTCGTGCTGCTCGACGATGCCCGGGCGGCCGGCGCGGCGCCCGCGCGCCTCTATCGGTCGCCGGTCGACACCGTGGTCGCGACGACGCCGGCGCAGGTGCCGCGCTTGCTCGATGCGCTGCGCGTCGCGCGCCAGGGCGGCCTCCACGCCGCCGGCTTCCTCTCCTACGAAGCCGGTCACGCGCTCGAGCCCAGGCTGGTCCCGGCGGCGAGCGGTGAGGTGCCCTATGCCTGGTTCGGGCTGTTCGAGGCTTGCGAGACGCTCGCGCCCGAGGCCGTCCCGGCGCTGCTGCCGGAACCCGCCGGCGCCTGGGCGGGCCCTCCCCGGCCGCTGATCGACGAAGCCGCCTATATGGCCGCGTTCGACCGCGTGCAGGCGCTGATCGCGGCGGGCGACGTCTACCAGGCCAACCTCACCTTCCGCGCCGAGGTGCGCGTGCTGGGCCATCCGCTCGCGCTCTACGCCGCGATCCGGCGCCGCGCCCAGGCCGGTCATGGCGGCGTGGTGTGGACCGGGGACGACTGGCTGCTCTCCTTCTCGCCCGAGCTGTTCTTCGCATTGAAGGACGGCAAGGCGACAACGCGGCCGATGAAGGGCACCGCGCCCCGCGAATCCGATCCGGCCGATCTCGCCGCCGACCCCAAGCAGCGGGCCGAGAATCTGATGATCGTCGACCTGCTCAGGAACGACCTCTCGCGCGTCGCCGCGCCGGGCAGCGTCGAGGTGCCCGAGCTGTTCCGCGTCGAGAGCTATCCGACGGTGCACCAGATGGTCTCGACCATCACCGCGCGGCTCGACGAGGGGCGCGACGCGATCGACCTGCTGGAGGCGCTGTTTCCCTGCGGCTCGATCACCGGCGCGCCCAAGATCCGCGCGATGGAGGTGATCGGCGAGATCGAGGAGACGCCGCGCGGCATTTATTGCGGTGCGGTCGGCCGGCTCGATGCCGATGGCGATGCGGCGTTCAACGTCGCGATCCGCACGCTCGCCATGAAGGAGGGCGCGGACGCCGCCACGCTCGGCCTCGGCTCGGGCGTCGTCGCCGATTCGAAGGGCGCCGAGGAGTGGGACGAATGCCTCGCCAAGGGGTACTTCGTCGCCGCCGGCCAGCGCACGCCCGACCTGATCGAGACGATGGCGTTCGATCCGCATGACGGCATCGTGCGGCTGGATGCGCATATGGCGCGGATGAAGGCGAGCGCCGCCGCGTTCGGCGTTCCGTTCGATCGCCACGCCGCGCGCAACGATCTGCAGGCGGCGACCTTCCGCCAGCGCGAGCCGGCGCGCGTGCGGCTGCTGCTGTCGCCCAGCGGCCGCACCGCGATCCACGTCTCCGCTTTGCCTCCCTTCCCCGCCGAGCCGGTCGAGGTGGCGATCGTGCCGCTGCCGGTCGCTGCCGAGGACTGCCGCCTGCGCCACAAGACCGCGGACCGCGCCTTCTACGACGAAGCCCGCCGCGCATCCGGCGCGTTCGAGGTGCTGTTCGTTCGCCCCGACGGCCGGTTGACCGAGGGCAGCTTCACCAACCTGTTCGTCGCGCGCGCGGGCCGGCTCCTGACCCCGCCCGCGCGGCTCGGCCTGCTCCCCGGCATCCTGCGCGGCGAGCTGATCGAGCAGGGCAAGGCGATCGAGGCGAACCTCATGGCCGCCGATCTTTCGGGCGATTTCTGGATCGGCAACGCGCTGCGTGGAATGATTCGCGCGCGGACGGTTGCCGCGGTGCAACATCCGGCGCTATAGGCGCCGCGCCGCTTCCCGAAAGGTTCGCACAGCCATGAAGATCTCCGACGCGCTGGGCCGCATCCAGCCCTCCGCCACGCTCGCCATGACCAGCCGCGTGCTCGAGCTGAAGCGCGCCGGCGTCGACGTGATCGGCCTCGGCGCGGGCGAGCCCGATTTCGACACGCCCGATTTCGTCAAGGAGGCGGCGATCGCGGCGATCCGCGGCGGCCAGACCAAATACACCAATGTCGACGGCACGGCCGAGCTGAAGGCGGCGATCGCCGCCAAGTTCAGGCGCGACAACCAACTCGATTACGCGCCCGACCAGATCAGCGTGAACGTCGGCGGCAAGCACACCCTGTTCAACGCGCTGGTCGCGACGATCGACCCGGGCGACGAGGTGATCGTACCCGCGCCCTATTGGGTCAGCTATCCCGACATCGTCCAGTTCGCCGGCGGCACGCCGGTGTTCGTGAAGGGCGGCGCCGACCAGGGCTACAAGGTGACGCCAGAGCAGATCGACGGCGCGATCACCAAAAAGACTAGGTGGCTGATCCTCAATTCGCCGTCCAACCCTTCGGGAGCGGCCTATAGCCGCGCCGAGCTGGAGGGCATCGCCGAGGTGCTGCGCCGCCACCCGCATGTGTCGGTGATGGCCGACGACATGTACGAGCACATCGTCTATGACGGCTTCGAATTCACCACCATCGCCCAGGTCGCGCCCGATCTCTATGGCCGCACGCTGACGGTCAACGGCTGCTCCAAGGCCTATTCGATGACTGGGTGGCGCATCGGCTTCGCGGGGGGCCCCGCGCCCCTGATCAAGGCGATGGCCAAGCTCCAGTCGCAATCGACCAGCAACCCCTGCTCGATCGCGCAGGCCGCCGCCGTCGCCGCGCTCACCGGCGATCAGAGCTTCCTCGCCGAGCGCAACGACGCGTTCCGGCGCCGCCGCGATCTCGTGGTGTCGATGCTCAACCAGGTGAACGGCATCCACTGCCCGCGGCCCGAAGGCGCATTCTACGTCTATCCCGACGTGTCGGGCCTGATCGGCAAGAGGACGCCGGACGGCCAGGAGATCGACACCGACGAGGCGCTGGTCGGCTATCTGCTGACCGAGGCGAAGGTGGCGGCGGTGCATGGCGGCGCGTTCGGGCTCGAGCCCGCCTTCCGCGTCAGCTACGCGACCTCGGAGGAGATCCTCGAGGAAGCCTGCAACCGCATCCAGACCGCCTGCGCCGCGCTACGCTGACGAATCGGTGAACGATCGTCCAAGGCATCGTTCAGCTCGGTCCGTCTATCCAGCCTGACAGCATCTCGAAAGCGAAACCCGGGCAGGCCGATCATGCGCAAGCTTTTCACCTCGAGCTTCTTCCACCGGTTCACCGGCGGCTTCGCCCTGGGCGCGGTCGCTGTGATCGCCTTGAAGCCCGCCGAGGCGGCGAGCGCCTTCCTTCCGCTGATAGGCTGAGCCGCATCCATCGTGTAGACTGCGGCGTAGCTTGACCGAGCCCGGATCAAGGAGACGCCGCCCATGAAATCCGCCTTCATCTTCACCGCCGCGACGATGGCCGCGATCTTCATCGGTGCGCCGCTCGTCACCGGCGCCATCGCCGGCGAGAAGGCCGTGCCGATCCCGCGCGTGGCGATCGACGTGCCGCGCGGCCAGGGCATGCAGACCGCGGTGCTCGCCGGCGGCTGCTTCTGGGGCATGGAGGCGGTGTTCGAACAGGTGAAAGGCGTGCGCGACGTCGTCTCGGGTTATGCCGGAGGCACCGCCAAGTCAGCCAACTACGGCGCCGTTTCGACCGAGCGCACCGGCCATGCCGAGGCGATCCGCATCAGCTACGATCCGCGCATCGTCAGCTATGCCCAGCTGCTGCGCGTCTATTTCGCGGTCGCGCACGACCCCACGCAGTTGAACCGCCAGGGTCCGGACACCGGCCCCAGCTATCGCAGCGCGATCTTCCCCCAGACGCCCGACCAGAAACGCGTCGCCGCCGCCTATATCGCCCAGCTCGGCAAGGCCGGCGCATGGAACAAGCCGATCGTGACCAGGATCGAATCGGGCAGATTCTACCCAGCCGAGACGCACCACCAGGATTTCGCGCGAAAGAACCCGGTGCACCCCTATATCCTGCGCTGGGACAAGCCCAAGGTCGCCGCCTTCAAGGCCGCGTTTCCGGGAATGGTGAAGGGCTAAATCCTCCCCGAGCTTGCTCGGGGAGGGGGACCGCGCGACGAAGTCGCGTGGTGGAGGGGGTGTTCCGCAGGCGCAGCGCCCGGGGCGCTCCCCCTCCACCACCCTTCGGGTGGTCCCCCTCCCCCTGCTTCGCATGGGGAGGATCTCTTCAAGCCGCCAGCGGGAACCTCAACAGCCGGTCGTCCAGCGCGACCAGCGCCTCCGCCCCAGGCCCTACCGCGCGGACGATCTCGGGATGCCCCGCATCGAGCCCGCCGGTCAGCGCGCCGAAAGCGGGCAGGACCAGCTTCGCCGGGGTCGCAACGAAGCAGCGCCGCGCAACGTTGCGCCCGCGCACGTTGAGCCGAAGCTTGGGGTGGAAGTGCCCGGACATCTCGGGCCGCGTCTCGTCCGCCTCGGCCTCGTGCCGCATGACGATGCCGTCGACCACGGCCTCGACGATGATCTCGCCGCCGCAATGGTCGATCAATCCGGCGTCATGGTTGCCGGTGATCCACACCCAGCGCAGGCTCGCCGTCAGCGCCGTCAGCATTTCGCGCGCCTTGGCGGGCAGCCGCTCGCAGCCGCGCGGATCGTGGAAGCTATCGCCCAGGCACCACAGCTCGCGCGCTTCGGTCGCGGCGACCAGCGCGGTCAGGTCCGCCAGCGTCGCGATCGAATCATAGGGCGGCAGCATCTGCCCGAACCGCGCGAACCAGCTCGCCTTTTCGAAATGCAGATCGGCGACGATCAGCGCGCGCCGGCGCGGCCAGAACAGCGCGCCCGCGCGCAGCGCGATCAGTTCCTCACCAGCGAACGAAAAGCGAACCATGCGCCGCTGTACCGCGTGGCGCGGCCCCGCTCAATCCTCGTCCTTCTTCTCGGGGATCAGCCGTTCGACGAAGGGGAACAGCACCAGCAGCACCAGCGTGATGCCCGCGGCGACCGCGGCCAGCTTGAACTGCCCTGCGCCGCAGGCGATGCCCAACGCGGCCGCCATCCATAGATTGGCGGCTGTGGTCATGTTCTTCACGCTCGCCTGGCGGACGAAGATCAGCCCCGCGACCAGGAAGCCGATCGCCTGCGCCAGCCCCTGCACCGCGCGCAACGGATCGGGGTTCACCTCCTCGCTGCGCGCCGCTTCATAGAGCAGCAGCGAGGAGAGCATGATCGCCGCGGAGGACAGCGCGACCAGCGCATGCGTGCGGATGCCCGCATCATGCCCGCGCCATTCGCGATCGAGGCCGATCGCGATGCCTGCGATGGTGGCGGCGCCCAGCCGCGTCAGTATCTGCCACCAGTCGTTGGTGGCGAGCAGCAGCGTCTCGTTCACCGCCCCTTCGCCGCCTCCGCCGCGCGCAGCAGGCGGATGACGTTGCCGCCCAGGATCTTGCGGATGTCGGCTTCCGAATAGCCCTCCGCAAGCAGCCGCTCGGTGATCTTGGGCAGCGCCGCGACATCCTCCATGCCGGCGACGCCGCCGCCGCCGTCCCAGTCGGCGCCCAGCCCGACATGATCGGGGCCGACCAGCTTCAGCACGTGCAGCATCGAGGCCATGTACATCTCGAAATCGGCCTTCTCGACCGGGCTGACCTGGTTGATCGCATGGATTTTCCGGGCGATCTCCTCGCGGCGTGGGCCGACCGGGGTCTTGTCCAGCTCGGCGGACAGCTTCTCGCGCTCGGCATTGTTGGTGCGCGGGGCGAGATAGATCGAGTTGATCATGATCACCCCGCCCTTCTCCGCCAGCCGCCTGATCCGCGCGTCGTCGATGTTGCGCGGATGGTCGAACACCGCCTTCGGCCCGGAGTGCGACAGGATGATCGGCGTGGTCGAAAGCTCCAGCATCTGATCGAACACCGCGTCCGACGCGTGGCTCGCATCGGGAATCATCCCCAGCCGGTTGACCTCCGCCAGCCACTGCTTGCCGAGCGGCGAGAAGCCGCCGAACCTGCCCGGCTCGTTGGCCGAATCGGCGAGCTGGTTCTGCTTGACGTGCACCGGGGAGGCCATGCGCACACCGCGCTTGTAGAGCTCGGCCATGAAGCTGCGCATCCCGGCCGCATCGTCGCCGACGCCCAGGCTGTTCTCGACCGAGACATAGACGATGCGCTTGCCCGAGGCGGCGATCTTCTCGGCATCGTCGGCGGTCAGCGCCAGCTGCATTGCGTCCGGATTCTCGCGCACCACCCGCAGAATCGCGTCCGATCGCCTGATCATGTGCGCCTTGGCGACGGCATAGCCTTCGGCCGTCAGCGGCCCGGACGAGGTGTAGATGACGAAGAACCCGCCATCGAGCCCCCCCTCCTTCATTCGCGGGATATCGACCTCGCTGGTGTCGGTCGCGACGCTGTGCCGGTCGGTGATCTTCCAGCCGGGCAGATCGAAGAACGCCGGCGTGTCGAGATGCGTGTCGAGCACCAGCGCGCGCTCATGGATCGCCCGCGCGTCGGCGGTCGTCGCCGGCGGATCGGTCTCCGGCGGCATCGCGCAGGCGGCGAGGAGTGAAACGGTGAGCGACAGGGCGGCGAAGCGATGGGATGAACGGGTCATTCGCCCAGTGTTGCCGCTTGCGCGCGTGTGTGCAAGCTACCAGCTCGCCAAGTGGCTTTCGTTGGCGCGCAGGAAACGGGCTCGCCGCTTGCCGAAATCGATCGTCACCCGGTCGAACAGCCTCAGCGCATCCATGCCGAGCAGCATCGCCGGCCGGTCGGCCAGGTCGAGTTCGGCGAAGACATGCGCATCGGCGAAGGCGATCGGCAGGTTGTTCACCTGCATGTCCGATATGCGCAGCGATCGGGTGGTCGTGTAGATCGCGGTCAGCGTGCCGCCCGTCACGTCGCGCAATTCGAGCGACCGGGCATCGCGCCTGGGCCGTTTGGCGAACAGGCGCTTGCGCAACGCCTCGTTGCCCAGTGAGGCCTGCGACCCGGTATCGAGGATCACCGCCACCTTCTCGCCGTCCACCGCCGCGTCCATGATCACCATTCGCCCCGCCAGACTGCGGGCGCGGACGATGATGTCGTCGCTCCGAGCCTCGCGATCTCGCGTCCTTGTGGGCGCGATGGTCATCGTGCGGCGACGGAAGTTCAACGTCACGCGCTGATTTGACAGGCTATCGACGCCGATCAGCCCGGGCGCTCCCATATGGGTCTGCGCCATTGCCGGCGCGCGCAGATCGGTGGCGCTGTGACGATCGAAGGCGATGGTGTCGATGTGAAACAGGCCGACCGGACTCATGCCGGTCACGCTGTGCAGCATGGCGTTGCCGGCCGAGGGCAGGTTCAGCGCGGCGGCGAGTTCCGCGGAAATCGACGTGCGTTCGGCACCAGTATCGACGACGAAGGGAAAGGGACCCTTACCGTCGATCGTCACCGGGATGGTCATTCGGGCATGGCGGTCATGCGCCAGCGCCACGGTCAGTAATGATTCAGGGTGCGGCGCAGCAGCTTCCTGCGCGCCTGCCGCCGTCGCCAGCGCGGCCATGACCACAGCGAACCGTCCGATCCGCATCGCGCCCTTCTCCCTGGGGGATAGTACGCCTGTTGCCGTTTCGTTTCAATCGATTCGCATCGCTTCGGCGGCGAGCGTCTCGGCCTCGATCAGCAGCGCGTCGTCGGCCAGGCCCGTCGCCACGCGCTCGCGTCCGATCAGCGTCAGCACCGGCACCGCGAGCGGCGTCACGCGCTCGACATCGACGTGGAGCATCGTCTCCGCGGCGCGGTCGAGCAGGTTCGCCAGCCGCCCCACATCGGTCATCTTGGCGCGCGCATCGGCCCATGCGGCGCGCAGCAGGACATGCTCGGGCTCGTAGCGGCGCAGCACGTCGTAGATCAGGTCGGTGGAGAAGGTCACCTGCTTGCCGGTCTTGCGCTTCCCCGGATGCTGGCGCTCGACCAAGCCGCCGATCACCGCCACCTCGCGGAACGCGCGCTTCAACAGGTGCGACTGCTGTACCCAGTCGACGAATTCGTGCTCCAGGATATCGGCGGAGAACAGTCTCGCCGGATCGGTCACCTTCTCCAGGCTGTAGGTCGCGATGGAATAGTCGCTGGCGACGAAGCCCAGCGGCTTCAGCCCCATCGTCTCCATCCGCTTGGTCAGCAGCATCCCCAGCGACTGGTGCGCGTTCCACCCCTCGAAGCCGTAGGCGACCATGTAGTGCCGCCCTTCGCGCGGGAAGGTCTCGACGAGCAGCTGGCCGGGCTTGGGCAGGGCGGATCGGTAATCCTGCACCTCCAGCCATTCGCGCACATCGTCGGGGAAGCGCGCCCATTGATCGCGGTCCCACAGGAAACCGCGCACCCGGTCGGCGAGGTTGGTCGAGATCGGCATCCGCGCGCCGCCATAGGTCGGGATGCGCGCCGGGCGGCTGGTAGCGCGGACGATCAGGTCCTCGGTGTCGATCCGCACCACCTCGCAGCTCAGCCCGGCGAAGAAGAAGGTGTCGCCGGGCGAGAGCGTCGCGGCGAACGCCTCCTCGACCTTCCCCAGCGTGCGGCCGTTGTTGAAGCGGACGTTGAGCATCGTCGCCTCGACGATGATCCCGGCGTTCATCCGGTGCTGCTGGATGAAGCGCGGATGGCTGACGCGCCAGCTTCCATCGGCATTCTGCGTCAGCCGCTTGAAGCGGTCATAGGCCCTGAGCGAATAACCCCCATCGCGGATGAAGCCGAGCACGCGCGCGAACATCTCCGCGGTCAGCGCCGAATAGGTCAGCGCCGATCGCACCTCGGCCAGCATCTCGCCCTCGTCGAACGGCGCGGCGCAGGCGCAGGCCATCAGATGCTGGGCAAGCACGTCGAGGCTGCCTTCGCGGAACGCCTCATGATCGAGCGCGCCCGCCTCGACCGCGTCCAACGCCGCGCGCGCCTCGAGATATTCGAAGCGGTTGCCGGGGACGAGGATCGCCTCCGAAGGCTCGTCCAGCCGGTGGTTGGCGCGCCCGATCCGCTGGAGCAGCCGCGAAGACCCCTTGGGCGCGCCCATCTGGATGACGCAATCGACATCGCCCCAGTCGACGCCCAGGTCGAGGCTCGCCGTCGCGACCAGCCCGCGCAGCCTGCCGTCGGCCATCGCCTGCTCGACCTTGCGCCGCGCCTCGCGCGACAGGCTGCCGTGATGAATGCCGATCGGCAGCTGCAGCGCGTTCGCCTTCCACAGATCCTGGAAGATCAGCTCGGCCAGGCTTCGCGTGTTGCAGAAGATCAGCGTGGTCCTGTGCTGCTCGATCTCGGCCATCACCTGTTCGGCGGCGTAGCGCCCCGAATGGCCGGCCCAGGGCACGCGGCCCTCGGGCAGCAGGATCGCGATGTCGGGCTCGGCGCCCGCCTCTCCCTCGACCAGCGTCACCGCATCGATGTCGCCGTCGGGCGCCAGCCAGGCGCGATAGGCGTCGGCGTCGGCCACCGTCGCCGACAGCGCGACGCGCCTCATTCCCGGTGCGATCCGTTGCAGCCGCGCCATGCCGAGCGCGAGCAGGTCGCCGCGCTTGCCGGTGGCGAAGGCGTGCACCTCGTCGACCACGATCGTTCGCAGTCCCGCGAACAGCGCGAAGCTGTCGGGATAGGAGAGGAGCAGGCTCAGCGACTCTGGCGTCGTCAGCAATATGTTGGGCGGCCGCTGCCGCTGCCGCGCCTTGCGATCGCTGGGCGTGTCGCCGGTGCGCGTCTCGACGCTGATGTCGAGCCCCATCTCGCCGATCGGGGTCAACAGGTTCCGCTGCACATCGACCGCGAGCGCTTTGAGCGGCGAGACATAGAGCGTGTGCAGCCCCTCGGCCGGCCGTTCCGCCAGCTCGCTCAGCGTCGGCAGGAAGCCCGCCAGCGTCTTCCCCGCCCCCGTCGCGGCGACGAGCAAGGCGTGCCGCCCGGCCTCCGCCGCATCGAGCATCTCCAACTGGTGCCGCCGCGGCCGCCAGCCGCGCGCGGCGAACCAGCCGGCGATCGCCGGCGGCAAGGTCACGCCAGCCACGGCGCCCGCTCGCCGGGACGCAAGGTGGCGAGATCGTCCAGCTTCCGCTGCTGCCGCGATTCGAGGCCGGGCGTCAGCAGCGGCGTCGCCGATCGTTCGAAGCGCGCGGGCGTCATCCCGGTGAACAGGCGGAACTCGCGCGTCAGGTGCGACTGGTCGTAGAAGCGCAGCGCCGCGAGCTCGTCGGCGCTCGGCACCGCCAGCCCGCGCATCACCGCGGCGATGTCCAGGAAGCGGGCGCGGCGCAGCACGGTTTTGGGCGCATGGCCGAAATGGCGCCGCACCTGCCGGGCGAAATAGGTGACATCCATGTCCAGCGCATCCGCGATATCTGCGACCCGGCGCACCGGATCGTTGCGCGCGATCAGCTCGAACGCGGCCATCGCAGCATTGGCGAGGCGCGCGCTCCGCTCGCGCAAATGCGCGCGCACGCCCGCCTCGAGCGCGGCGAAGGTCGCGTCGATGGAATCGACCTCCGCGCAGGCCGCGACCATGTCGGCGGCGAAGCGCGGCGCGACTTCGGCGAGCGGCACCAGCCGATCGGCGAACACCTCCGCGACTTCGTCGAACAGGCCGAACCAGCCGCCCGGCCGGATCGCGAAGCCCGCCACCGCCATCGGCCCGGTGCAGCGAACGCGCTGCGGCCGCGCCTGCGCGCCGAACAGCACCGCGCCGGCGAAGCGCCGCCATTCGCCGGGCGAGACCTCGGCTTCCCAGGACCCGCGCGGCAGCACGCGGATGAAGGGCGTGTCGTTCAGCACGAAATCGCTGGTGGTGTGCCCTTCGGGCTGGTCGATGATCGTCACGAACAGCCGCGCGACATGCTCACGCAGATCCGCGCCCGGCTGGCGGTTGCGCGATACCGGCAGGCCCTGCCGGGTATGCCCGGTGCGCGGATCGAGCGGGGCGGTCATCACCGGCAGCGACTATCGGCAACCCGCGCGGTTGCATAGCTCGTCCGCGCTACAGCTTGCCCTCGTCGCGCGCCTTGTCCTCGGCATTCTGCTCGGCATAGTTGCGCCGCGTCGCGTCCTCGGTCCGTTCGATGCCGCGCCGGTTGCCGCGGTTGCGCAGGATCGCCCAGATCAGCACCGCGGCCAGCACGATCGGCCCCAATATGGTCAACAACCCCCATAGTCCGCCGGTCATGCCATCCTCCATTGCGTGCTTGAACACCGACAACGCGGCGCATGCGCCGAACGATCCGCCTTGGCATGGCGCGCGGCCTTCCCATATCGCAGGCATGGCGCAACTCGGCAGCTGGGTGCAGCCGCACCCGACCGGTCTCTACATCCCCTCGGCCGACGCCTGGGTCGATCCCGCCGAGCCCGCCCGCCGCGCGCTCGTCACCCACGGCCATGCCGATCACGCGCGCGGCGGTCATCGGGAGGTGTGGGCCACGCCGGAGACGATCGCCATCATGGAGGCGCGCTACGGCCCGCAGCCCGGCGGCACGCCCGTGCAATATGGCGAAAGCGTGCGGCTGGGCGAGGTGGACATCAGCTTCGTCCCCGCCGGGCATGTCCTCGGCTCGGCGCAGATCGTGCTCGAACATGCCGGCGAGCGAATCGTCGTCTCGGGCGATTACAAGCGCCGCGCCGATCCCACCTGCGCGCGCTTCGAGCCCGTCCCCTGCGACGTCTTCGTCACCGAGGCGACGTTCGGCCTCCCCGTCTTCCGCCATCCGCCGACGCATGACGAGATGGACAAGCTGCTCCAGCGCCTCCACGCCAATCCGGACCGCTGCGTGCTCGTCGGCGCC
Organism: Sphingomonas gilva; assembly: GCF_003515075.1. Classification (GTDB taxonomy): domain Bacteria; phylum Pseudomonadota; class Alphaproteobacteria; order Sphingomonadales; family Sphingomonadaceae; genus Sphingomonas; species Sphingomonas gilva. Next base: position 151,436 of record NZ_QWLV01000001.1, on the reverse strand, counting down.
TATGCGCTGGGCAAGGCGCAGCGCGTCATCGCCGAACTGCGCGCGCTGGGCCATGCCGATCCGATCTACATCCACGGCGCGCTCGAGCGGCTGTGCAATCTCTACCGCGATTTCGGGGTCGATCTCGGCGAGCTCCGCCTCGTCGCCGATGCGGAGAAGGACGCGATGCGCGGCCACATCATCCTCTGCCCCCCATCCGCGCTCAACGACCGCTGGAGCCGCCGCCTGCCCGATCCGATCACCGCGATGGCGTCGGGCTGGATGCGCGTCCGCCAGCGCGCGGTGCAGAAGAATGTCGAGCTGCCGCTGATCCTCAGCGACCATGCCGACTGGGACGAGCTGACCGAAACCCTGACCGAGGTCGCCCCGCGCGAGGTCTGGGTCACCCACGGCCGCGATGACGCGCTGGTCCACTGGTGCATGACCCGGCAGATCAAGGCGCGGCCACTGCATCTGGTCGGCTTCGAGGACGAGGACGACTGAGGATCGCCGCGTCGGTAACCGATCCGTCCCCCCGCGCGCGAGGTTGACAGCAGAGGCTGCATCGGCACTATTGACACCGGTAGCATTGATACTTTCCGTGAGGAATCGAAGATCGCCGGTCCGTATCTCCCGTCTTGTTCCGCGCGGCCTGCGCTCCGTTCCATCGCGGCGGTGTCGGCTCGCCTGTCGCTCATCGTCGGCATTGCCGCTTTGCCGGCCTCCAGCGGGGCCATGTCGGAAGGCGCCTCGCCACCCGGTATCGAAAGCACGGCGTTCGGCGCCCTGCCCGACGGACGAGCCGTCCGGCGTCACCGCTTGACCAACGCGCGTGGAATGGTGGTCGACCTGATCGATCATGGCGCCGCGATCGCGCGCATCGCGGTTCCCGACGGCAACGGGCAATTGGCCGATGTCGTCGTCGCGCCGGCGGATCTCGGCGGTTTCGTCCGCAGCAAGCGGCGCTTCGGCGCGATCGTCGGGCGCTATGCGGGCCGGCTGCGCGGCGCGGCGCTGGTCGACGGCAAGCGCTATCCGCTCGCCACCAACGCATCGGGCGTGACGCTGCACGGCGGCGATCCAGGGTTCGACCGCGCGCTCTGGTCGGCGCGGCCGTTCGAGGCGGCGGACGCGGCCGGGGTGATCTTCACCCATGTCAGCCCGGACGGCGATCAGGGCTTTCCCGGCCGCCTGACCGTGACCGCGCGTTACGCTCTGGCCCGGAATGCGGACGTGCTGACGCTCGACATCACCGCCGCCTCAGATCGCCCGACGGTCGCGAACGTCACCAACCATGTCTATTTCAATCTCGCCGGCCGCGGCACGATCGCCTGCCATCGCCTGCGGGTCGATGCGGCGCGCCGGCTGGAGATCGACGGCCGCAAGCTGCCGACCGGCCGGCTGCTTCCGACCGATGGCGGCCCCTTCGATTTCGCCGGCGGCCGGGTGCTGGCGGATACGCTCGGTTCGTCCCATCCGGCGATCGCCGCGGCCGGCGGGATAGACGAGATGCTGGAGATGCGCCCCGGCGGCGCCGCGCAGCTCGACGATCGGCATTCCGGCCGCACGCTCACGCTGACGACCGACCAGCCCGGCCTGCAGGTCTATACCGGCAACGCCTTCGACGGCACGGACCGCGATCGACGCGGCGACGCCATTGCGCGCCATGCGGGCATCGCGCTCGAGCCCGGTCATTTCCCCGACAGCCCGTGGATCGCGCATTTCCCCAGCACCCGGGTAGAGCCCGGCCGGCCCCTGCGCTGGCGCACCCGCTGGGCCTTCGGAGCGGAACCGCAGGCGCGGCCCGCGGATGGGTGCCGGGCGGCATGATCGATCGCCGCACGCTGATCGCGCTGCCCGGCCTGCTCGCGGTTCCGCCTGCCTTCGCCGCGCTGCGGCGGCCCGATCCCGATATCGCCGCGATCGAGCGCGTCCGGGTGCTGCCGCGCGCGACCGCGCTGCTCGAGGCGCCGCCGCGCACGATCACCTCGGTGCCGGCGCCGCGCAGTCCGGCGGGCAGGCACGATTATTATTCCGAAGGCGATTACTGGTGGCCCGATCCCGCCAATCCGGACGGCCCCTATATCCGCCGCGACGGGCGGTCCAACCCGGCCAAGTTCGACGGCCACCGCGACGCGCTGATCCGCTTCGGCGCCGATATGCCGATGCTGGCGGCGGCATGGCTGCTGACGCGCCAAACGCGGTTCGCCGAGGCGGCGATCCGGCATCTCCACGCCTGGTTCGTCGATCCGGCGACGCGGATGAACCCCGATCTTCGCCATGCCCAGGCGATCATCGGCAGGAACACCGGACGTGCGATCGGCATCATCGATACGCTCCAGCTCGTGGAGGTGGCGCGCGGCGCGACGCTGCTCGCGCGGCATGACGCGCCGGGCTATGCCGCCGTGCGCGCCGGCGTGGAGCGCTGGTTCGCCGATTATCTCTCCTGGCTCATCGAATCCGAGCCCGGGCGGGAGGAGCGCGACGAGGAGAATAATCACGGCACCTGCTGGCTGCTCCAGGTCGCCGCCTTTGCCGGCGTGACCGGGCGAGACGACCTGCTGGAGGCGATGCGGCGGCGGCTGTTCGATACGATCGTGCCGGCGCAGATCGCGCTCGACGGCAGCCAGCCGCTCGAACTCGCGCGCACCAAGCCGTACGGCTATTCGCTGTTCAACCTGGACGTCCTGGCCGGCGCCGCCTGGCTGCTGTCCAAAACGCCCGGCGCGCTCATCCGCCGATCGGCCCGGGGGCGGTCGATCGCCGCCGCCATCGCCTTCATGGCGCCCTTCATCCGCGATCGGGAACGCTGGCCGTTCGCCAGGGACATCGAGTATTTCGAGGATTTTCCCGTTCGCCATCCCAGCCTGCTGTTCGGCGGCCTCGCGCTCGGCCGGTCCGACTGGCTGGAGCTCTGGCGCCGCCTCGATCCCGATCCAAGCGTCGGCGAGGTCGTGCGCAACTTCCCGATCAGGCAGCCCGTCCTCTGGCTGGTGGACCGCCATGGAGCGTAAGCAATCGACCGACCTCAACAACATGGTTGGGTGCGATCGATAGGGTCAGGCGTCATGGTTGCCGGTGATCTCCTGGACAGCTGCGTATCAACCGCGTGCATCTTGACGAGTTCCACGCGTCACCTAGCTTGGTCCAACCCAGACGACATGGCTTCACCTACCTCGTCCCAACGCAGGGCTCCCCATGACCGACCTGTCCACCTTCCCCATCGCCCAGCGCTGGCCGGCCCGGCACCCCGACCGCATCCAGCTCTATTCCCTGAACACGCCCAACGGCGTGAAGGCGTCGATCATGCTCGAGGAAACCGGGCTGCCCTATGAGGCGCATCTCGTCGACATCCTGAAGAACGAAAGCCACACGCCTGAATTCCTGTCGCTCAACCCCAACGGAAAGATCCCGGCGATCATCGATCCCAACGGGCCGGGCGGCCAGCCGATGCCGCTATGGGAATCGGGCGCGATCCTGCTCTATCTCGCCGACAAGAGCGGCAAGTTCGTGCCCGCCGACGCGGCCGGACGCTGGGAAGCGACCCAGTGGGTGATGTGGCAGATGGGCGGGCTGGGGCCGATGTTCGGGCAGGTCGGTTTCTTCAACAAGTTCGCGGGCGCGAAGTGGGAGGACAAGCGCCCGCTCGAGCGCTATGTCGCCGAGGCGAAGCGCCTGCTCGGCGTGCTCGACACGCACCTCGACGGCCGTAGCTGGATCATGGGCGCGGACTACACCATCGCCGATATCGCCTGTCTGGGCTGGGTCAGGAACCTCATCACCTTCTACGAAGCGCGCGACCTTGTCGGCTTTGACGCCCTCGTCAACGTCCCCGCCTGGCTCGACCGCGGCCTAGCCCGCCCAGCCGTGCAGCGCGGGCTGGAGATACCCAAACGGGCTTGAACCCCCACCGCGCGAAACCCGAAAAAAATGCTGTCCTACATGGGCCCGATCTGCAATCCTGCGATTCGGCTCTTTGGAAGGTGTAGGCTTGTCGTTGGCCGGATTGCGGTACACCGTCCTTCGTCCGATCGGGCTAAGGTAAAACGCACCGCGAAAAACCGTTACCTTATCGGCTCGGGCTTCACCGCGTCGGCATGGGCGTCTCGCCCGAATAATCGTAGAATCCCCTGCCCGCCTTGCGGCCGAACCAGCCGGCCTCGACATATTTGACCAGCAGCGGCGCGGGCCGGAACTTGGGATCGCCGGTGCCTTCGAACAGGACGCGGGTGATCTCCAGGCAGGTGTCGAGCCCGATGAAGTCGGCGAGAGTCAGCGGGCCCATCGGATGGTTGAGGCCAAGCCGGCAAGCGGTGTCGATGTCCTTGACGTTCGCCACGCCCTCACCCAGCGCGAAGCAGGCTTCGTTGAGCATCGGCATCAGCACGCGATTGACGATGAAGCCCGGCGCGTCGTTGGCGTGGACCACCTCCTTGCCCAGCGCCGCGGCGAAATCCTCGACCAGCTTCACCGTCGAATCCGCGGTGGCGAGGCCGCGGATCACCTCGATCAGGCCCATCAGGGGGACGGGATTGAAGAAATGCACGCCGATGAAGCGCGCCGGATCGGGCGTCGCCTGCGCCAGCCGGGTGATCGGGATCGAGGAGGTGTTGCTGGCGAGCACCGCCTGATGGCCGAGCACCTTGCCGGCCTCGGCGAAGATCTTCCGCTTGATCTCCTCGCGCTCGGTCGCCGCTTCGATGATCAGCCCGGCGGCGGCCATCGGCGCGAGATCGGCCACAGGCTCGATCCGCTCGAGCGCCTGGTCGCGCGCCTCGGCGGAGAGTTTCTCCTTCTCGACCAGCCGGCCGAGCTGCCTGGCGATCCCCGCCTTGCCGCGCTCGGCGCTCGCCAGATCGACATCCGCCAGCAGCACGCGGTAGCCCGCCTGGGCGGAGACCTGCGCTATCCCCGCGCCCATCTGCCCTGCTCCGATCACGCCGACTGCCTGCATGCCGCACCCCTTCCGTTCGTTCCGATTGACACCCGTTAGCCGTCCGTGCGTTGGGACGCCATGATGATGAAGCTGTCCGCCCTCCCCCTCCTCGCGCTCGCCGCCGCCTGCGGGCAGAACGAACCGGCCAACGGCAGCGCGGCGGAAGTCGCCAACGCCGCCGGTCCGGCCGTAAACGCTGTCGTCCCGGCGTCGGGTCCGGTCGACGACGGGGCGGTGCCAAGCGTCGCCGAGATCGAGACCTTTCGCGATTGGTCGGTCGCCTGCGACAACGGCAAGACCTGCGAGGCGGTGTCGCTCGCGCCCGGCATGGCCAATCTGCAGGATGTCGGCATGATCGTCCGCCGCCCGGCGGGAGCGGACGGCGCGGTCTCGATCTCGTTGCGCTCGCCCAGCGACCAGGCCGGCGAAGTCGATCTGGTGGTGGAGGGCAAGCGGATCGCCACCGGCACATGGGACGGCGACGGCATGGTGCTGCTCGACCGCGACGCATCGGCAGATGTGGCCGCGGCGATCGTCGATGCGCCCAGCCTTCATCTCAGAAGCGGCGGCACCGATTTCGCGACCATCTCGCTCGCCGGCGCTTCGGCCGCGCTGCGCTATATGGATGCCCAGCAAGGTCGAGCGAACACGCCGACCGCCCTCGTGGCCAAGGGCAACCAGCCCTTCACGGCCGCGCCGCCGCCGCTTCCCACCGTGGTCGCCGCGCCGATCGCGCGCGGCGATGCGGCCAGTCCCCCGGCGGCGCTGATCGCGGAGATGCGCCGCGTCTCCGAATGTCCTGCCGACGATTTCGGCCCGGCAACCGAGCAGGCGCACAAGCTGTCCGATCGCGACACGCTGGTGCTGATCTCGTGCGGGTCGGGGGCGTACAACGCCATCGCGGCGCCCTTCGTCGTCACCGACGGCAAGGCGCGCCCGGCGCCGTTCGACGAGGGCTACAGCTTCGGCGAGCCGGGCACCGAGACCCGCATCGTCAACGGCGGCTGGGACGCTGAGACGGGCCGCCTGTCGAGCGCGGCGAGGGGGCGCGGCCTCGGCGATTGCGGCGAGGCGCGCGAATGGGTGTGGGACGGCGCGCGGTTTCGCCTGGTCATCGCCGAAACCGAAGGCAATTGCCGCGGCGCGGTCAAATGGCTGCGCACCTGGACCGCGCGGGTCGAGCGGGCGGCCGGCTAAGGCGCTTCGCGGCGGGGCTTGGCTTCGGCGAGGATGATCGCGAAATTCTCGCCCCCGTCGGTCCATTCGGCGATGGGCGTCCAGCCGCCGGTGCGCAGCAACATGCGTCCGCTTTGCGGACCGTATTTGTGGCTGTTCTCCGTATGGATCGTCTCCCGCGCCGCCATGGCGAAGCGCTCACCGGCCACAGTGAAGACCACATCGCGCTGCGCCTCCAGATGCATTTCGATCCGGCTTTCCATGTCGTTCCAGATGGCGCGGTGGCGAAAAGCGTCGATCGGAATATCGCCGTCCAGCTCGCGGTTGATCCGTTCGAGCAGGTTGAGATTGAACGCCGCCGTCACGCCAGCCGCGTCGTCATAGGCGGCGATCAGGACGTCGACATCCTTGATCCGATCCATGCCGATCAGCAGCATCGCGCCTTCGCCCAGCGATTGGCGCATCGCCCGCAGGAGATCGGCGCCGGTCCGCGGAACCATGTTGCCGATCGTCGATCCGGGGAAGAAGCCCAGCTTCGGCACATCAGCCACCGCTTCGGGCAGATGGATCGGGCGCATGAAATCGGCCTCGACCGGATGCACCGGCAGCGCCGGGAACTGCGCCGCCAGCCCCTCTGCGGATTCGCGCAGGAACTCGCCGGAAATATCGATCGGCACATAGGAAGAGGGCGCGACCTGCGACAGCAGGTGCGGCGTCTTGGCCGAGGAACCCGATCCGAACTCGACCACCGCGCGCCCCGGACCAGCGATTCGGCCGACCTCGCCGCAATGCGCCTCGAGCAGCGCCGTCTCCACCCGCGTCGGATAATATTCGGGAAGCCGCGTGATCTCCTCGAACAGCTCCGATCCGCGCGTGTCGTAGAACCACCGCGCCGGGACCGCGCGCGGCCGGGCGGCGAGGCCGCGCAGCACATCGGCGCGGAATGCGGGATCGGTGCCGGTCTTCACCGGCGCTTCGTCATGCAGCAGCATCAGATGTCCTTCGCCAGCCGCACGCCGGTGAACTGCCAGCGTTGATGGGGATAGAAGAAGTTCCGATAGCTCGCCCGTGCATGGCCGCGCGGCGTGGCGCAGCTGCCGCCCTTCAAGACGAACTGACCACTCATGAACTTGCCGTTATATTCGCCGACCGCGCCCTCGGCCGCGCGGAAGCCGGGATAGGGGCGGTAAGCCGAGCCGGTCCATTCCCACACATCGCCGAACCAGCCGCCGTCCGTCGACGGGCGCGGCTCCACCGGTCCGGCGCCGACCATCTGGTTGCCGCCCGCCGGATCGGCGCCGCGCGCGGCATATTCCCACTCCGCTTCGGTCGGCAGGCGCGCGCCGGCCCAGCTCGCATAGGCGTCGGCTTCGTAGAAGCTGATATGGGTGACGGGCGCGGCGGGATCGATCTCGCGGCGGCCGTCCAGGCCGAAGCGGGTCCAAACTTCTCGATCATCGCGCTTGTGCCAATAAAGGGGGGCGGCGATGTTTGCCGCCTGGGCCCAGGCCCAGCCGTCGGAGAGCCAGTGGCGCGGGTCGGCATAGCCGCCATCGGCGATGAAGGCGGCCCATTCGCCGTTGGTGACGGTGCGGTCGGCGATGGCGTGGGGATGGAGCAGCGCCTGGTGGCGGGGGCCTTCGCAGTCGAAGGCGAAGCCGTCGCCGGCACGGCCGATCTCGACGAGGCCGCCGGGATGCCCGATCCAGCCCATCGGCGGCGGCACCGCGACGGGGACCTTGGCAGGCGCGGCGAACAGCGCCGGCTCGAGCGGGTTTTGCGAAAAGAGATGGAGGATGTCGGTGACGAGCAGCTCCTGATGCTGCTCTTCATGATGGCAGCCGAGCGCGACCAGATCGCGCGCCGCGTTCGGCAGATCGGGCAGGGCGGCGAGCAAAGCGGCGTCCACCGCCGCGCGATAGGCCAGCACCTCGTCAAGCGTCGGCCGCGTGATCATGCCGCGGCGCGCGCGGGCGTGGCGCGCGCCTTCGGCCTCGTAATAGCTGTTGAACAGGAAGGGGAAGCGCTCGTCATGGAGCGCATAGCCTGGGGCGTGGTCGCGCAGCACGAAGGTTTCGAAGAACCATGTGGTGTGCGCCAGGTGCCATTTGGCGGGGGACGCATCCTCCATCGACTGGCCGGTCGCGTCCGCATCGGACAGCGGCGCGGCCCATTCGCAGGTCAGCGCGCGCACCGCGGCATAGCGTTCCGCGAGATCATCGTGCCGGGGCTGCGGCGCGGCGGTAGTAGTCATGGCGCTCTCCCTGTCGGCCATCCGTACCACATTCGGAACGAATAGTGAACAGCCCCTTCAGCGCGACGCGCCGGGCACCCAGAGAACGTCGCCACCTGCCCGATTGTTCACGAAGCGTGCGAAAACAAAGAGATGGTCGGAGAGACGGTTGAGATAGGCCAGCACGAGCGGATTGAGACTGTGGGTACCCGCCGCCGCGACCGCCGTCCGCTCGGCCCGGCGCACCGTCGCGCGCGCAAGATGGAGCGCGGCGGCGGCGGGCGTTCCGGCGGGGAGGATGAAGCTGCGCAGCGGCTCCAGCCCCGCATTCATCGCGTCGATCTCCGCCTCAAGCCGCTCGACCTGCGCGGGAACGATGCGCAAGCTCATCTCCGAAGGGGCGAAATCCTCGCCGGGCGTGGCGAGATCGGCGCCGAGATCGAACAGGTCGTTCTGGATCACGCTCAGCCGGTCGGCGTCCTCGCCCGGCCCAAGCGCGGCGATGGCGACGCCGATCGCGCTGTTGGCCTCATCGACCTCGCCGATCGCGTGCATCCGCGGGTCGTGCTTGGCGACGCGCGAACCATCGACGAGGCCGGTCGTGCCTTCGTCGCCGGTGCGCGTGTAGATCTTGTTGAGCTTGACCAGCTCAGGTCCGCCCGGCGAGCGCGAGAATGGCGACGACGATCAAGATCGCGAGCGCCTGGAACATGATCCGCGCGCGCATCATCTGGTTCGAACGCAGCCCCGGCTGGCTGGGGCCGACGCCTTTCAGATCGGCCTCGGTCGTGCGCAGGAAGGCGATGATGCCGCGCACCAGCGCGACCACGGTGGCGATCATGGCAAGCACGAGCGCGATGACGAGGATGGTGTTCATGAGGAAGATATAGGGCGTTGCCGGCTTGATCGCCACCCATTCCTCCCCGCTGGCGGGGAGGGGACCGCGTTGCGTAGCGGCGTGGTGGAGGGGGTTCGCCGCTAAAGCAGTTCTCGCGGCAGCTGCGCATGTTCCCCCTCCCCGCGCCGGGGAGGAATGGATCGCAATTGTTCGATCAACGCCGCCGGATCGGCGCCCCCTTCTCGCAGCTCCGCCAGGCTCGGCGCGCCGGTGCGTTTGGCGAGGCGCTTGCCGTCGGGGCCGGTCAGCAGCTTGTGGTGGCGGTAGAGCGGGGTCGGCAGGCCGAGCAGCGCCTGGAGCAGGCGGTGGATATGCGTCGCGGCGAACAGGTCTTCGCCGCGGATGACATGGGTGATCCCCTGCGCGGCGTCATCCACCGTGACGGCGAGGTGATAGCTGGTCGGCGCGTCCTTGCGGGCGAGGACGACATCGCCCTGCGCCAGCGGATCGGCGGCGATCGGCCCGGCGTCGAGATCGGTCCATGCGAGCGGCCCGGCGCGATCCACGGCCGCCGCCATGTCCAGCCGCCAGGCATGCGGCTCGTGCATCCGGCCGCGCGCATCCAGCCCGCGGCAGGTGCCGGGATAGACGGGCGCGGCGTCGTGCGGCGCCTGGCCGCTTTCGGCGATCTCGCGGGCGATGTCGGCACGGGTGCAGAAGCAGGGATAGGTGAGGCCGTCCCGCTTCAGCCGGTCGAGCGCGGCCTGATAGAGCGGCAGGCGCGCGGATTGCAGCACCGGCTCGCCGTCCCAGATGAGGCCCAGCCAGCGCAGATCCTGGACGATGCCGGCGACATGCTCCGGCCGGCTGCGCGTGCCGTCGATGTCCTCGATGCGCAGCAGGAAGCGCCCGCCATGCGCGCGCGCGAAATCATGCGCCTGGAGCGCCGATAATGCATGGCCGAGGTGCAGCCGCCCGGTCGGGCTGGGCGCGAAGCGGGTGGCGAGGGTCACTTCGAACTCCGTGCTTGACGGCGAGTCGCGCCTCGTGCTGTCATGACGGCGTCACCTTGACCGGCAATCGGGGCGGCAGCTTGTTGGGGGTCGAGGTATGTTTCATCCCGATCTGATCCGCCATCCGGATAGTTGCCCGGCGCTGGTTCTCAATGCCGACTACACTCCGCTCAGCTATTACCCCCTGAGCGTGTGGCCCTGGCAGACCGCGGTCAAGGCGGTGTTCCTCGACCGCGTCGTCATCGTCGACAATTACCAGCGCGAGGTGCGAAGTCCCACCGCGAGGCTGAAGCTTCCTTCGGTCATCGCGCTCAAGCAATATGTAAAGCCTTCGCAATTCCCCGCCTTCACCCGTTTCAACCTGTTCCTGCGCGACAAGTTCGCCTGCCAATATTGCGGCACGAACAAGGATCTGACCTTCGATCACGTCATACCCCGCGCGCAGGGCGGCCGCACCACCTGGGAAAATGTCGCCACCGCCTGCGCGCCGTGCAATCTGAAAAAGGGCGGGCGAACGCCCAGGCAGGCGAAGATGCCGCTCCACGTCGAGCCGATCCGCCCGACCAACTGGCACCTGCAGGAACATGGCCGCGCCTTCCCGCCAAACTACCTCCACGACAGCTGGCACGACTGGCTGTATTGGGATGTCGAACTTGAGGCGTAAGGCGGCATGCGACGCCCAACCTGCCCGCGCGCGATTTTCAGGCGACCTCGCTTCTATAGTCGGTTGGCTTCACCGAGCTTCATCGTGACAAGGACGGATGATCCTCGAGCGCGGCGAGTTGCGGCCTGCTTGCCCGAAAGCCATGTCGGCCAGCCGCGGTTGCATCCGCCCAGTGTCGGCCCTCAGGCGGGCGCGTGGGTGGGCTGATCGACCCCGACGGCACGCTGATCCGCCTGATCCAGAACTGAGCCGGCGACCCGCGCGAGTTGCGGGCAGCGGCTGTTCCGCCGCAGATGGCCGCCGATTTCCGGTTGAAGAAATGCTTTTGTCGCATAGCAGCCATCGCCTATTGCTTTGAATAGGATTTATATGCTTTATATGCCCTGACGCTCAACGCGACCGAGATCGCGCGAGCAATTCCATGGGGAGGGTATATGGGCCGCCATTTCATCACTTTGCTTTGCGCGACCGCGTCCGCGGGCCTGTTCAACACTCAAGCGCTGGCGCAGGAGACGTCGCTTCCCGCGGAAGCAGTGGAAGCCGAGACGCAGGGCGACATCGTCGTCACCGGCATCCGCCAGAGCATCGAAACGTCGCAGGCGATCAAGCGCACGTCGGACCAGATCGTCGACGTGATCGTCGCCGAGGACATCGGCAAGCTGCCCGACGTCACCGCTTCCGCCTCGCTCGCGCGGATCACCGGCATCCAGGTCAACCGCGCGGCGGGCGAGGCGGCCGAGGTCCGCGTCCGCGGCCTGCCCAATCTGAGCACCACCTATAACGGCCGCGAGATCTTCACCGGGCAGGGCCGGTTCGTCGCGCTGCAGGATTTCCCGGCGGCGAGCGTCGCCGCGCTCGAGGTCTACAAATCGAGCACCGCCGACCTGATCGAGGGCGGCATCGCCGGCCAGATCAACGTCCGGGCGCGCAAGCCGTTCGACTTCAAGGGCTTCCGCATATTCGGCTCACTCGACGCGATCCATTTCGACCAGTCGCAGCGGATCGAATGGAACGGCAACCTGCTGGTCAGCAACCGCTGGGAAACCGGGATCGGCGACATCGGCGTGCTGGTCAACGCCAATATGGCCAATACCGACTTCCTCGATTCGACCCGCGAGCAGGGTTTCGCCATTCAGGTCGGCACGCCGGTGGCGGGCCAGCCCGGCAGGTTCCGGCCGCTCACCGTCGCGGAGTTCAACGCAGGGCGCGCGAACGACCCCGGCAACATCCGCTACCCGGACGGTCAGGCGGTGTTCTTCGGCGAGGGCAATCGCTGGCGCCCCTCGGTCAGCGCGGTGTTGCAATGGCGACCGAGCTCCGAGCTCGAATTCTATGTCGACGGCCTGTTCCAGGGCTATCGCGGCCGCGACAGCGACCGCTACCTGTTCTCGCCGGCGTTCGGCGCTGGCGTCCAGTTCAGTGACGTGGTGCTCAAGCCCGGCACCAACCAGGTCGCGAGCATGACCGTGACGGGCGGCAACCGGCCCGACGGCTATTCGGGATATCGCGACGCCAAGACCGACACCTACCAGATCGCCGGCGGCGCGATCTGGGACAAGGGCCCGCTCAAGATTTCGGCGGACGTCGCCTATACCGACAGCACGTTCACGGTGCAGGCGGGCAATATCGACTTCGCCTTCGCCAGCGTGCCTGTGCGCGACATCAGCTATGACGTGGCGCACGAGGATGGCGGGCCGGTCTTCGCCTATCGCGATTTCGACCTGACCGACCCCGACAATTTCATCTTCCGCGGGCTGTTCGACCAGCGCTCCCAGGCCAAGGGCGACGATATCCAGGCGCGGGTGGACGTGGAGTATGAAACCGGAATCGATTTCATCGACAAGGTCGAGTTCGGCGCGCGCTTCAACAACCGTACGGCCAGCCGGCGCAACGGGTCCAAATATCTCAACGTCGAGGGCCGGCGAATTCCGCTTGCCAACCTGCCCGTCGACCTGATGCTGAGTGCGCCGGGTTTCCGCGACGGCCCGTTCATGCAGCCGCGCCGCTTCGTCATAGCCGAGCGCGACAGCGTCCGTGACAATATCAGGGAACTGCGCGACCTGGTGGACTATTTCAACAGGCCGGAGTGCGTCGATCCGAACTCGCCCGAATTCGAGCTCGCGGATTGCGAAGGGCCGCCGCCGTACAACGACCTCGAAACCTTCGACGCCGATGAAAACTCCCTGGCCGGTTACGCGCAGATCAAATACAAGTTCGATGCCGGGGTTCCGATCGACGGATCGATCGGGGTGCGCGCGATCAGGACGGAAACCACGCTTGCCGGCATATCGCGCGTGGTGACGCTCGATCCTGACGGCTCCGGCAATCTTGTCGCGTTCGTTCCGATCGAGCAGACGAACACCTATACGGACTATCTCCCGAATGCGAGCGCGCGGATCAAGTTCCTCGACAACCTCCAGCTGCGCGCGGCCTATACCGAAACGCGGACGCGGCCCAATTTCGACCAGCTCAACCCGTCGCTCAATTTCGGCGACATCATTCCTACCGCCTGCGATCCGGATTCGCCCATTCCGCCGGACGGAGCCCCGCCGGGACCCGACAATCCCAACTGCGTCTACACCGCATCGGGCGGCAACCCCGATCTGCGCCCGATCATGTCGACCAACTATGATCTCAGCCTGGAATATTATTTCTCCCGGGCGGGCTCCGCGACGGTCGCGGTGTTCCGCCGCGACGTGAACGGCTTCATTTCGCGGATCAGCAATCTGGAGACCGATCCCGACCTGGGCCGGCTCAGCATCAATCGCCCATTCAACGGCGACGATGGCAGGCTGCAGGGCATCGAGGTCGCGTTCGGCACCTTCTTCGATTTCGATTTCCTGCCCGAATGGGCGCGGGGATTCGGCGTGCGCGGCAACTACACCTATATCGACGCGGGTGCCGAGCTGGCCGCGGACCAGGCCGAGGATCTGCCAGGGCAGCAGCCCGTGGTGGGCGTGTCCGAGCATAGCTACAATCTCGTCGCGCTTTACGAGAAGCCGCAATTCTCCGCGCGGCTCGCCTATAACTACCAGTCGAGCTTCGTCGACGGATATAATCGGGTGCGCGATTTCGCGCTGCCGCCGGTGGACCAGGAGGGCGGCGCGCCCTTTCTCCCCATATTCGAGGACGGGCGCGGCGTGCTGGACTTCTCCGCCTCGGTCAATCCGCTAAAGAACGTCACCATCGCCTTCAACGTGTCGAACATCCTGGGCGAACCGGTGCGGCGCTATCGCGCCTACAATGTCGCGGGTGACGTGTTCCCGCGCCAGGTGAAGTATCTGGAGCGCATCTTCTCGCTCGGCGTGCGCGTTCGCCTGCAATGACGGCGGCATCGCCGGCGGGGGCGCGCCTCCGCCGGCGTCCGGCGACGGGGTGAGGGTTTAGAGCGCCGCCGCGAACGCGCGCGCGTTGGCGCCCACCGCCGCGGCGTCCATGCCGGGCCGGTAGAGCGCGGAGCCGAGGCCGAAGCCGGCCGCGCCGGCCTCGCGCCAGGGCCGCATCCCTTCGGGCGTGATCCCGCCCACCGGGAGCACGCGCGCGGCGGCGGGCAAGACCGCGCGCATCGCCTTGAGCACGGACGGGCTGGCGGCTTCGGCGGGGAACAGCTTGAGCGCGGTCGCGCCCGCCTGGAGCGCGGCGAAGGCCTCGCTCGGCGTGGCGATTCCGGGCAGCGAGACCAGCCGCGCCTCGGCGCTCGCGGCGATGACCGCCGTGTCGGCATTGGGCGAGATGATCATCGTGCCGCCGACATCGCGCACCGCGGCGACGCTGGCGGTGTCCAGCACGGTTCCCGCGCCGACCACCGCGCGGCCGGCCAGGCGCTTCGCCAGCCGTCCGATGCTATCGAACGGATCGGGCGAGTTGAGCGGCACCTCGATCAGCGCGAAGCCGGCCTCGACCAGCGCCTCGCCGATCGCCTCCACCTCGTCGGGCTTCACCCCGCGCAGGATCGCGACCAGCGGCAGGCGGGCGAAGGCGGCGTCGAATTCGGCGACATGGCTCATGCGATCAATTCTCCGATGCGGATGATCCCGGCGGCGAAGGCGGCGTGGCTGTCGACCAGCCGCGCGGCGCGGCCATGCGCCTCGACCGCCAGCGCGTAAAGCCCGCCGAGCCCGGGATCGGCGAGGATATGGACGGTGTCGTGGGCGCTTCCCGCCAGCCGTGCGCCGACATCGCCGCCGATCAGCAGGCCGCTGGCGAAGGCGGCGGCATCGGCATCGTCGCGCAAGCCCAGCAGTCCCGCCGCGCGGATGCCGAACAGCGACGCGGCCAGATCGCGCCGCTTGCCCTCCTCGACGCCCGCAAGGAACGCGTCGCCGGGCGTCACCTCGCCGCCGAGCTGCGCCGCAAGCAGGCCGTGCTTGCGCAGCAGCGCGAACAGCTCGCCGGTCATGGCGGTGGTGAAGCACGCGACTTCGCCCCCCGCCATCTCGGCCCATTTGCAGTGCGTGCCGGGCTGGCAGAGCAGCGCGTCCGCGGGCGCCAGCCCGGCGGCGACCGCGCCGAGCAGCTGCACCTCTTCGCCGCGCATCACATCGCCGCGCCCATCCGCGACCACCGAGAGGCCGGGGACGATGCCGGTGCGCGGATCGAGCCACAGCACGGCTTCGGCGAGCGCGCCGAAGCCGGCTGGCGCCGCGACATAGGGTGCGGCGCGCCAGCCGATGTTCGATCCGACCATGCCGGCGAGCAGCATCGGCAGATCGCCGAAGCGTTCGCGGACCGCCGCCGCCTCGGCCTCGAACCCGCCCTTCGCCACCGCGGTCACGCCGCGATCGTCGCGTTCGGTGCGGGCGACCGCGCCGTCCTCGATCAGATAGACCCGCCGGTTGGTCGTGCCCCAGTCGATGGCGAGGAAGCGTGGCCCCAAGCTCACCACCAGGTCGCGTAGAGCGCAATCAGGATCGCGATGATCACCACCGAGGCGATGTTGAAGCCCGTCCTGGTGTGGAACGACACGCCCTGCATGGTGATCAGGTTGTTCTCCGCCGGGGCGGGACGCGCGAGCGACACGACCACCGCGAGCGCCAGGCTGGCGAAGAACACGATCATCATGCGGTTCATGAAGGGCACGGCGTTGAGCGCGGCGACGCCGCCATAATCGGCCGGGAACCAGAAGATGAAGCTCAGCACGACGGATGCGATCGCGCCGACCAGCGCGCCTGCCTCGGTCGCGCGCGACCAGAACAGGCCGAGCAGGAAGATCACCGTGATGCCCGGCGTGACGAAGCCGGAGAACTCCTGGATATACTGGAACGCCTGATCGAGGCTGCCGAGCAGCGGCCGCGCGGTCAGCATCGCAAGCACGATGGAGACCACCGCGGCGATCCGGCCGACGCGCACCAGCTCCCGCTCATGCCCCGAGATCGCTTCGGGATTGTCGCCGGCGTCTTCGGCGCGGCTCTGGAAGCCCTTCATCTTGGCGTAGAGATCGAGGGTGAAGATCGTCGCGATCGAATTGATCTTGGACGCGGTGGAGGCGATGATCGCGGCGATCAGCGCCGCGAAGACGAGGCCGAGCAGGCCGACCGGAAGCAGGCTCATCATCGCCGGATAGGCCTGGTCGGGCTTTTCGAGATCGGGGGCGAGCAGCACCGCCGCGATTCCCGGCAGCACGATGATCACCGGCATCAGCAGCTTCAGGAAGGCGGCGAACACCACGCCCTTCTGCGCTTCGGGCAGGCTCTTCGCTGCCAGTGCGCGCTGGATGATATACTGGTTGAACCCCCAATAGGAGAGGTTGGCGATCCACATGCCGCCGATCAGCACCGAAAGCCCCGGCAGATCCTTGTAGAAGGGATTGTCGGGCGAAAGGATCATGTCGAACTTGCCCGGCAGTTCGGTCGTCAGGCGGGTGAAGCCGCCGATGATGCCGGCGTCGCCGCCGATCCGGCTGAGCGTGAGATAGGCGATGACCAGCCCGCCGAAGACGAGCAAGGTCACCTGGACGATGTCGGTCAGCGCCACCGCCTTCAACCCGCCCTTGAGCTGATAGAGCAGCGCGAAGATGCCGAGCCCGAACAGCGCGACGTCCTGGTTGACGCCCGCCACCTGCGTGACCGCGATCGACCCCAGCCAGAGGATCGATGTCAGGTTCACGAATATGTAGAGGACCAGCCAGAATATCGCCATCACCGTGCGGATGGTCGGCCCGAAACGCTGCTGCAGGAACTGCGGCATCGTATAGATCTTGTTGGCGAGGAAGATCGGCAGGAAATATTTGCCGACGATGAGCAGCGTCAGCGCCGCCATCCATTCATAGGACGCGATGGCGAGGCCGATCGCGTAGCCCGAGCCGGACATGCCGACGATCTGTTCGGCGGAAATGTTCGCCGCGATCAGCGAGGCGCCGATCGCCCACCAGGGCAGGTTCTTCGAGGCGAGGAAATAATCGCTCGAATCCTTGGTGTGTCCCGCCTTCTCGCGCGACACGTATTGCGCCAGCCCGAAAATGCCGATCGCGTAGGCGATCACCACCACGATATCGATCGTCGAGAGCCCCATGCTCGTCCTCCCCTTGCGGCCAAGTCCGGCACGGCTCGGCATTTCACATTTGTCTATTTATCCGATCTATAGGACTTGTCCAGCGATCACATTGGTGATTAGATGACATTATCGAACGGATACGCCAGATCGGGGGGATGGTGAATATCGTGAAGACAATCGACCCGGCAGAGATGCGGACCCAGCTGGGCCGCAACCTGACCTATGGCATGCTCGATTCGCTGGGACGCGCGATCGTCACTGGGCGCTATGACGGGCAGAGCTTCCCGACCGAGGCCGAACTTGCCAAGCAGCACGGCGTCAGCCGGTCGGTCACGCGCGAGGCGGTCAAGATGCTGACCGCCAAGGGGCTGCTCAGCGCGCGGCCGCGCCAGGGCACCATCGTCCAGCCGGCAAGCTCGTGGAACCTGTTCGACACCGACGTGCTCGACTGGCTGCTCGAACGGCAATTCTCGGTCGATCTGCTGCGGCAATTCACCCAGCTGCGCATCGCAATCGAACCCGAGGCGGCGGCGCTCGCCGCGCGCTTCGCCGAGCAGAGCGACCTTGTCAGCATCGATGCCGGTCTCGAACGGATGCAGGCGGCCGAACAGGGCATGGACGACACGCTGGACGCCGACATCGCCTTCCATGTCGCCATCCTGCGCGCCTCGCAAAACCCGTTCTACGCGCAGTTCCGCGATGTCGTGGCGACGGCGCTGAGGAGTTCGATCCGCTTCACCAACCGGATCAAAGGCCGTTCGGCGAGCGTCGCCGATCACGCCGCGGTGCGCGATGCGATCGCCGCGCGCGACGCCGACGCCGCGCGGCGGGCGATGGCCGGGCTGATCGGCGATGTGCTGGTCCTGATCGATAACGTTAAGGACTGACGTCCGTCATCCTCACCGGCAGGATCGCGCCGTCGGAGCCATAGGCGATCCGCTCCACCGCGATCCGCCGCGCGCCCTTGTAGGGGCCGGGGCCGGGCGGGCGTTCCCAGCGGTGATAGACGATCAGCCAGTCGCCCGACGCCGGATCGCGCACGAAGCTGTGATGCCCCGGTCCCTGGCGGCGCGCGTCGCCTTCGAGGATCACGCCGCGATAGCGCCACGGGCCGGTGGGCGATGGAGCGGTCGCGTAATGCACCGAATAGCTCGGCCCGTTCCACTTGCCGTGGCTGTAGGACAGATAATAGGTGCCGTTCCGCTCGTGCATGAACGCGCCCTCGGTGAAGTTGGGCGGCTGATCGACCGCCACTTCGCGCGCGATCGTCACCATGTCCGGCTTGAGCACGAACACCCGGAGCGTCGATCCGTCGCTGCCGCCGGCATAGAGATAATGGGTGCCGTCGCGCGGATCGCGATACACCATCGGATCGATCGCCTCGAAGCCGTTCCCGCCGGTCAGCAGCGGCCGCCCGCTATCGATGAACGGTCCCTCCGGCCGGTCCGCCACGGCGACGCCGATCCGGCTCGGCGTCGGGTTCTGCGGGCCGACCGAATAATAAAGATACCAGTGCCCGCCCGCTGTGATCACCGCCGGCGCCCAGAGATGGTGCCTTGGCGCGCCGTCGTCGTCGATCCAGCCGATCCGGTCCTGATGGATCAGCTCGCCGCGCTTCACCCAATGGGTGCGGTCGGCAGTCGACCAGGCCGACAGGCTGAGGCCGCCCTTCCCGCCGGTGGGATAGATCCACAGCTGGCCATCGATAACGGTGGCATGAGGATCGGCGGCGGCCAGCCCGGTGGACGGCGGCGGCCCGCTCGCGCAGGCCGCCGTCATTCCGGCAAGGATGAGCGCCGCGGCGCGGGCCGCGTGGTTCATCGTCAGCGCAGCGCCGGCGTGGGCGGCACGACCCCCTTGGGCGCGGCCGACAGCCGCTTGATGAGGTCGGTCTCGGCCTTGCGATAGGGCCTGCCGTCGGCACGGAACACCTCGTGGAACCAGATGGTCGGCTCCTCATAGGTGTAGGGCTTCTTCCAGCTGTCCCAGGGGAAGCGGGTCTGCGACTTGCCGTCGACGAAGCCCCAGTTGATCATCGCGATGTTCTTGCGCTTGCCGATCGGCAGCGATCCATCGAAGGTCGATCCGTTGCCGCGCGCCATATATTCGGTGCACAGCACCGGCCGGCCATAGCTCAGCATCTGGTTGGCCCGCTCCTCGAACTTCTCCGGCCAGTTATAATCGTGGAAGCTCATCACCTCCGAGCGCGCGACCTGGATCTTCTCGACCGCGTCGAGCTTCGTCTTGTCGTCCCAATGATCGCCGATCCACAGGCCACTGGTGAGCGGCTGGGTCGGATCGACGCTGTACGCCCAGTCGAACACCTGGCCGAGCAGCCCGGCGACGAGCTTCTTCTTGTTCGGCGTCGGTTCGTAGGAGCCGCCCCCGCCGCCTTCGTTGTTGGGCTCGTTCCACACGTCCCAGGCGACGATGCGGCGGTCGTTCTTGAAGTGGCCGACCACGTCCTTCACATAGGCCTCGAGCTTGTCATACTGGCTCTTGTCGGCCAGCCGCGCGGCGCCCGGCGCCTGCATCCAGCCCGAATTGTGGACGCCCGGGATAGGCGGGTGCTGCGGACCCGACACGGGATCTGGATCCCAGCAGCTGTCGAACAGCACGAACATGATGCGGATCTTGTGCTTGTCCGCGATCTGCAGGAACTGGTCCATGCGCTGCTTGAGGCCGGCGGCATCGTCTTCCCACAGCATGTTGTGCAGATAGACGCGCATCGTGTTCATGCCGATGCCGGCGGCCCAGCCGAGCTCCTGGTCGATCGTCCTGGGATCGAAGGTGTCGGCCTGCCACATCTCGAACTGGTTGATCGCGGTGCGCGGGTTGTAGTTGGCGCCGACCATCCAGGGCTGCTTATCGTACCATTCGTTGGCTGCGGCCTTGGTCCACATCTCGCGCGCGGCGGCGGGGCTCGCCGCCATGATGGCGACCGCGACGCCTGCGGTCGCGGCCAGAAATGTTCGACGAAGCATGTGTTTCCTCCCTTATGTCCTGATCGTTGGCGCGTCAGCGCGCTGGCGGGGCCGCGGTGAAGCGGTAGGTCATGACGTTGTAATAGGTCTGTCCGGGGACCAGCCGCGCCGATCCGAATTCCGGCTGGTTGGGCGTATCGGGGAAGATCTGCGGTTCGAGCACGATCGCGTCGCCCATCCGGTAGATGCGCTTGGCCTTGCCGATCGAGGTGCCGTCGAAGAAATTGCCCGAATAGAATTGCAGCCCCGGCTGGTTGGACCAGAGCTCGAAGCCGCGGCCCGAGGCGGGATCGCTCACCCGCGCCATCAGATGCTGGTCGCGCGTCACCTCGCGGCCGATCACCCAATTATGGTCATAGCCGCGGCCGAAGACGATCTGCTCGTCGGTCGCGTCGCGGACGCGGTCGCCGACGGCGTGCGGCTGGCGGAAATCGAACACGGTGCCTTCGACCTTGCGGAACTCGCCGGTCGGGATCGCGCCGGCGTCGGTCGGCAGATAGGTGTCGGCGGGGATGGTGAGCACATGCCCCATCGCCCCGTTCGACGAGCCCTCGCCCGACAGGTTCCAATAGGCGTGGTTGGTGATGTTGACGATCGTCGGCGCGTCGGTGGTCGCCTTATATTCGATCTTGAGCGCGTTCTTGTCGTCGAGCGTATAGGTCGCAAAGACGGTGAGCGTGCCGGGATAGCCCATCTCGCCATTGCGGCTGACATGGCGCAGCGTCACATGCGCGCTGTCGGCGCCGGACTTCGCCTCGACCACCTCCCACAGCACCTTGTCGAAGCCCTTGTCGCCGCCGTGGAGCGAGTTCTCGCCGTTGTTGACCGGCGTCTGATAGGCCTTGCCGTCGAGCGTGAACTTGCCCTTGGCGATGCGGTTGGCGAAGCGGCCGACGGTGCTGCCGTAATATTGCGGGTTCTTGATGTAATCCTCGATATTGTCGTGGCCGAGCGCGACATCGACCGTCTTGCCGGCGGCGTCGGGCAGCTTCACCGATTGCAGCGTCGCGCCATAGGCGATGATCGTCGCCGACAGGCCGTTGTCGTTGGTCAGCGTCACCGCCGGCACCGCGCGCCCATCGGCGAGCTTGCCGAAGGTCGAGCGCTTTGCCTCGCCCGCCAGCGCCGGGCTGGCCGTCAGCGCCAGCGCCGCCGTCAGCATGCAGAGCCTTTTCGTGATCGTCATCTTGCTCTCCCTCATTCGTTTTCAGTGGCTGTCGCGGGGCAGGCCGCGCGTCTGCGCGATCCGCTGAAAGCGCACAGCATCTTCCAATACCGCCCCCGTGTCGAACTGGCCGACCAGCTGGCGGTGGATTTCCTGCCACGGCGTCTGCGATTCGGGCGCCGCTACGCCGCCGGTCCCGGCGAGCGCGGCGCGGCGGCGATCGATCTCGGCGTCGTCGACCAGCATGTCGACGCGGCGGCGCTTGAGGTCGATGCGCACCCGGTCGCCGGTCCGGAGCAGCGCCAGTCCGCCGCCGACCGCCGCCTCGGGCGCGGCGTTCAGGATCGACGGGCTGCCGCTGGTGCCCGACTGCCGGCCGTCGCCGAGGCACGGCAGCGCGTGGATTCCGGCGCGGATCAGCGCGGCGGGCGGGCGCATGTTGACCACCTCCGCCCCGCCCGGATAGCCGATCGGCCCCGCGCCGCGCATCACCAGGATCGAGCGCGCGTCGAGCCCAAGCGCCGGATCGTCGATCCGCGCATGATAATCCTCCGGCCCGTCGAACACCGCCGCCACGCCTTCGAACGCGTCGGGATCGTCGGGATCGGAGAGATAGGTTCGGCGAAAATCGTCGGAGATCACGCTCAGCTTCATCACCGCATTGTCGAACAGATTGCCCGACAGCACCGAAAGCCCGGCGGCATGGCGCAGCGGTCGTTCGAGCGGCAGGATGACGTCGGCATCCTCGCTTTCCGCCTCGCCGACATTGTCCGCGACGGTGCGGCCGTTGGCGGTGAGCGCCGATCCGTCGATCATCCCGGCGCGCAGCAGCTGCCCCATCACCGCGGGCACGCCCCCGGCGCGGTAGAAATCCTCGCCGAGATACTTGCCGGCAGGCTGGAGATTGACCACCAGCGGCACGTCCGCGCCGTGCGCTTCCCAATCGGCCAGATCGAGCTCGACGCCCATGTGCCGCGCGGTGGCATTGAGGTGGATCGGCGCGTTGGTCGATCCGCCGATCGCCGAGTTGACCCGGATGGCGTTGAGGAATGCGGTGCGCGTCATGATGTCGGACGGCTTGCGGTCGGCCAGCACCATCTCGACGATCTGCTTGCCGGTGAGGTACGCGCATTCCTGCCGGTCGCGATAGGGCGCCGGGATCGCCGCCGAACCGGGCAGCGACATGCCCAGCGCCTCGGTCAGCGAGTTCATCGTCGTCGCCGTGCCCATCGTGTTGCAGAAGCCGGTCGAGGGCGCGGACGAGGCGACGAGCTCGATGAAGCCCTTATAGTCGATCTCGCCCGCCGCCAGCATCTCGCGCGCCTTCCAGACGATGGTGCCCGATCCGGTCCGCTCGCCCTTGTGCCAGCCGTTGAGCATCGGCCCAACCGACAGCGCGATCGCCGGGATGTTGACTGTCGCCGCGGCCATCAGGCAGGCGGGCGTGGTCTTGTCGCAGCCGATGGTGAGCACCGTGCCGTCGATCGGATAGCCGTAGAGCGTCTCGACCAGGCTCAGATAGGTGAGATTGCGATCGAGCCCCGCGGTCGGCCGCTTGCCGGTCTCTTGTATAGGATGCGTCGGAAACTCGATGGCGATCCCGCCCGCTTCGCGGATGCCCTCGCGCAAGCGTTCGGCGAGCACGATATGGTGGCGGTTGCACGGCACGAGATCGCTGCCGGTCTGGGCGATGCCGATGATCGGCTTGCCCGATTGCAGCTCTTCCAGGCTGATGCCGTAGTTCAGGTAGCGCTCCACATAGAGCGCGGTCATGTCGGGATTGTCGGGATTGTCGAACCACGCGCGCGAACGCAGGCCTACGCGTTTCGCCGCCGCGTCCCCAGCCTCACTCATCGCCCCAAGGCCCTTGCTCCCTCGCGCGCCGACATCGCTTCATCGACTCTCTTAGACGCTTGATAGCCAAGGTCGAAGCGAATAGAAAGCATATATATCATATAAACAATAGGCGAGATAAGAATGGCGGAGAGGGATGGGCAGGCGATGCGCCTGGGGCTGGTCGGCATCGGCAAGATCGCGCGCGACCAGCATATTCCGGCGATCACCGCCGACCCGCGCTTCACCCTGGTCGCGACCGCGAGCCGCAATGCCGAACTGGAAGGCGTGCCCGGCCATACCGACATCGCCGGGCTGATCGCCGGCGGTCACGATCTCGACGCGGTTTCTCTCTGCACCCCGCCCGCCGGCCGCCACGCCATCGCCTGTGCGGCAATCGATGCGGGCCTGCATGTCATGCTCGAAAAGCCGCCCGCCGCGACGCTCAGCGAGATCGAGGATCTCGCCGGCCGCGCGCGGGATCGCGGCGTCACGCTGTTCGCCACCTGGCATTCGCGCGAGGCGGCCGGGGTCGAACCCGCGCGCGCCTGGCTCGCCGGCCGACGGATCGACCGCGTGCGGATCACCTGGAAGGAGGATATCCGCCGCTGGCATCCGGGCCAGGAATGGATCCTCGCGGCGGGCGGCTTCGGCGTGTTCGATCCCGGCATCAACGCGCTTTCGATCCTCACCCGGATCATGCCGCGCCCGGTGATGCTGGAGGCGGCGCGCATGTCGATGCCGCGCGGCCGCCAGTCGCCGATCGCCGCCAGCCTGACGATGCGATCGGGCGACACGCCGGTCGAGGCCGAGTTCGATTTCCTCCAGACCGGCCCGCAAAGCTGGGATATCGAGATCGAAACCGATCAGGGGACATTGCTGCTGGCTATGGGCGGGAGCATCATCACGCTGCCCGGCGGCGCGCCGATCGAGGCGCCCGACGCCGAATATCCCCGGCTCTACGCGCGCTTCGCCGAGCTGGTCGCAAGCGGGCAATCGGATGTCGACGTCGCGCCCCTGCGCCTGATCGCCGATGCCGCGCTGGTCGCCGAGCGCGCCGAGGCCGAGGCCTTCGCCTTCTGACGCCTTGCGTCCGGCCCCGGCGTGGCCGACACTTGCTCCAACGAGAAAGACGGGGAGCAAGGCATGGAGCATGAACACAGCGCCGACCGGCCCTATCTGAAGAAGGTCGTCGGCGCCTCCATGGCCGGCACCGTCGTCGAATGGTACGAGTTCTTCCTCTACGGCACCGCCGCGACCCTGGTGTTCGGCAAGCTGTTCTTCCCCGCCACCGGCAACGAACTGGACGGCATCATCGCCGCCTTTGCGACCTATGCCGTGGGCTTCATCGCCCGGCCGCTGGGCGGGATCGTGTTCGGCCATGTCGGCGACCGGATCGGTCGCAAGTCGCTGCTGCAGTTCAGCCTGGTGCTGATCGGCGTATCGACCTTCCTGATGGGTTGCCTGCCGGGTTTCGCCTCGATCGGCTATTGGGCCCCGGCGATGCTGGTCGCGCTCCGCTTCATCCAGGGCTTCGCGCTGGGCGGCGAATGGGGCGGCGCGGTGCTGCTGGTGACCGAGCACAGCCCCAACGACAGCCGCGGCTTCTGGGGCAGCTTCCCGCAGGCGGGCGTGCCGCTCGGCAACCTGCTCGCCACCATCGTGCTGCTGATCCTCTCCGCCAGCCTGTCGGAGGAGGACTTCCTGTCATGGGGCTGGCGGATCGGCTTCTGGCTGTCGGTCGTGATCGTCGGCATCGGCTATTATATCCGCACCCAGGTGACCGATTCGCCGACCTTCGCAGCGGCGCGCGAGCGGATCGAGGCCGAGGCCGACTCCGGCTATGGACTGGTCGAGGTGTTCCGCCGCTACCCGCGCGGGGTGTTCACCGCGATGGGCCTGCGCTTCGGCGAGAACATCCTCTATTACATGGTGGTCACCTTCTCGATCACCTATCTCGCGCATCGCGGGGTCGACACCACGCGGATCCTGGCGCTGCTGCTGTTCGCCCATATCCTGCACGTCGTCGTCATCCCCTTCGTCGGCCGGGCGACCGACCGGGTGGGGCGCAAGCCGGTCTATATCGCCGGCGCGGCGCTCACCATGGCCTGGCCGTTCGCCGCCTTTCCGATGTTCGACACCGGCGGCACCGCGACGATCCTCGCCGCGATCATGCTCGGCCTCGCCATCCATGCGCTGATGTACGCCGCGCAGCCCGCGGTGATGGCCGAGATGTTCCCGACGCGGATGCGCTATTCGGGTGTCTCGCTCGGCTATCAGGTGACAGCGATCGTCGCCGGCTCCTGGGCGCCGCTGATCGGCGCCGCGCTGCTGCGCGAATATGACAGCTGGACGCCGATCGCCGCCTATATCCTCGTCGCCGGCGCGGTCAGCCTTGGCGCGGCGCTCGTCATGCGCGAAACGAGGGGCGCGTCGCTGCTGGCGATCGACGAAGAAGACATGCGCCGCCTGGCGCGCGAGAGAAGCGAGAAGGATTCATGAGAAGACCATTGCGGGCGATGCTGGCGCTGGCCGCCGCGGCGACGCTGATCGGCGCGCATCCAGCGCCCGCGCCGACCATCCTGTTCGTCGGCAACAGCTTCACCTTCGGCGCGCTCTCGGCGGTGTGGAAATACCGCGCGGACACGGTGACCGATCTGAACGGCCATGGCGTCGGCGGCGTCCCCGCGCTGTTCAAGCTGTTCGCCGAGCAGGCGGGGCTCGACTATCAGGTCAGCCTGGAAACCTCGCCGGGCGCGGGGCTCGAATGGCATTGGCGCAACAAGGCGGCGCTGGTCGATCGCCCTTGGGATCACGTCGTGCTGCAGAGCTACAGCACGCTAGACCCCGAAAAGCCCGGCGACCCCGCCAGCCTGATCACCTATTCCGGCCGCTTCGCCACCCTGTTCGCGGCGCGCAATCCGAAGGTCGACATCAGTCTCACCGCCACCTGGTCGCGTCCCGACCAGACCTATAAGGCGACCGGCGCGTGGCACGGCAAGCCGATCCAGCGCATGGCGCTCGACCTGCGCCAGGCCTATGACCGCGCCGCCGCGCAAAGCCGGCCCAGGGCCGAGGTCAATCCGGTGGGCCAGGCGTTCAACTGCGCGATCGCGGGCGGGATCGCCGATCCCAATCCCTATGACGGCACCAGCTACGGCCAGGTCGATCTCTGGGCCTACGACCATTACCACGCCAGCAAGTTCGGATCGTATCTCGCCGCCCTGACGGTGTTCGCCCGCGTCACCGGCAAGGACCCCCGCCAGCTCGGCCGCGACGAGCGCGCCGCATCCGAACTGGGCATCGCGCCCGAGACGGCCGCGCGGCTGCAGACCGCCGCATGGCAGGCGGTGCAGGGTCAGGATTGCGGGGGTGGAGCCAAAGGGTGAGGAAAAAAATGGTGCTGCCGGTGAGGATTGAACTCACGACCTCAGCCTTACCAAGGATGCGCTCTACCACTGAGCTACGGCAGCACTGCCCGTGTTCGGGGAGGCGCGCCTATGGGCGAAGGGGTGCGATATTGTCAAGGCGCGCGCGGCGCGGCACAGCGCATCGCGATGGAAGCGAAGGACGAGCGCACGAAACGGCTGGCGGAGGCGCTGCGCGCCAATCTGCGGCGCAGGAAGGCGCAGGCGCGGGATGGTGCGGAGCCGGTTGCGGACGGCGAAAAGCCTGAACCCAAGACCCGATAGCTCCGTTCGTCATGCCGGACCCTTCGACAGGCTCAGGACAGGCTTGTCCGGCATCCATCGTGCCACGAACGACGAAGGCGCGCGGGGGGAGATGGACCGCGGAACACGTCCGGGGTGACGGTTCATGTGGAAGAAGCTTTGGCGAATCAGACAGAGATCGGCGCGCACTTGGCCTCCAGCCACGCCTTGTCCTCGCCCGCCAGCTGCGGGCCGACGATCGCCAGCACCTGCGCGTGATAGGTATCGAGCCAGGCGCGCTCCTCGGGCGAGAGCATCTCGGCGACGATCAGGTCGCGCTCTATGGGCGCGAAGGTGAGCGTTTCGAAGCCGAGCATCGGCTGTTCCTGGCCGGGGACGTCGCGGTCCTCGACCAGCACCAGATTCTCGATGCGGATGCCGTATTCGCCGGCCTTGTAATAGCCGGGCTCGTTCGAGCAGATCATGCCGGCGCGCAGCGGCTCCGAAGGGCCGCCGCCGGGATAGCTCGGCTTGGCGATGCGCTGCGGGCCTTCATGGACCGAGAGATAGGCGCCGACGCCGTGGCCGGTGCCGTGCGCGAAATCGAGCCCCGCCTCCCATAGCGGCAGCCGCGCCAGCGTATCGAGCTGGCCGCCGGTGGTGCCGTGCGGAAACACCGCGCGGGCGAGCGCGATATGGCCCTTGAGGACGCGGGTGAAGCGGTCCTTCATCTCGTCGGTCGGCGCGCCAACGGGGACGACGCGGGTGACGTCGGTCGTGCCGCCGTCGCGGTACTGGCCGCCCGAATCGACCAGATAGAGCTGGCCGGGCTCGATCGGGGCGTTGGACGCCTCGTCGACCTTGTAATGCGGGCTGGCGCCGTGCGCGCCGGTCGCCGAGATGGTGTCGAACGACAGATCGTCCAGCGCGCCGGTCTCGCGGCGGAAGGCTTCGAGCTTTGCCGCGGCGGTGAGCTCGGTCTGGCCGCCCTTGGGGGCTTCCTCCCCGATCCAGCGGAGGAAGCGGGTGAGCGCCGCGCCGTCGCGCGCCTGCGCGGCCTTGTGCCCCGCGACCTCGGCGGGGTTCTTGATCGCCTTGGCCAGCACCGCTGGATCGCGGACGGACAGGATCTTCGCGCCGCCCGCCTCCAGCCCCTCGAAGATCGCCGCCACCGCGCGTTCGGGATCGGCGGCGACGCGCTTGCCGGCAAAGCCGTTGAGCGCGCCTTCGAAGGCGGTCCGGTCATGCACGCGCACGGCGTTGCCGAGCGCCTGCTTCACCTCGTCCCCGATCTTGTCGGGCGCGACGTAGAGATCGGCGGTGGCGTCGGCATTGACCACGACATAGGCGAGCGCGACGGGCGTGTGCGCCACATCGGCGCCGCGTATGTTGAGCACCCAGGCGATCGAATCGAGCGCGGAGAGCACCACCGCATCGGCCTTGCGCTCGGCCAGCCAGTCGGCGATCTCCTGCCGCTTCTCGGCCGAGGACTTGCCCGCGCGGCCATTGTCGTACGCCACCAGCCGTGCATTCGACGGCTGCGGGCGATCGGTCCAGATCTTGTCGATCGGGTTCCGCCCGACGGCGACCAGCTCCGCGCCGCGTTCGGCGAGCGCCGCCGTCGCCGCCTTCACCCAGTCGCGCGTGTGGAGCCACGGGTCGTAGCCGATCCGCGCGCCTTCCTTGGCATTCTCGCGCAGCCAGTCGGTCATGCTGACATCGGGCACCGGGACGTACTGCCAGTGTTTGCCGTCGACCTGCTCGCGCACCTGCAGCGTGTAGCGGCCGTCGGTGAACATCGCCGCGGCCTCGGGCAGCACAATCGCCGATCCGGCCGAGCCCTTGAAGCCCGTCAGCCACTCCAGCCGCTGGGCATAGTCGCCGACATATTCGCTCATATGCTCGTCGGTCAGCGGCACGACGAAACCGTCGAGCCGGTCGGCCTTCAATTGCTCGCGCAGCGCCTTGAGGCGCGCTTCATGGGTGGACATTGGGTGAGGCTCGTTTCTAGGACTGTCTGATGTCGATATACGACGCGCACCCGCCCGAGGCCAGCGCGCCAGCCAGAAAGCCGATATGTCAGAGATCAAGCCGCCCGTCGCCGAACAGCGCCCGCACAGCTACGAACGCCACGGCGTCACCATCGAAGACCCCTATTTCTGGCTGAAGGACCCGGGCTATCCCGAGGTCACCGATCCCGATGTGCTGGCCTATCTGAAGGCCGAGAACGCCTATTTCGAGGCGCAGATGAAGCCGCGCGAGCCGCTGGTCGAAACCTTGTTCCAGGAGATGAAGGGGCGGATCAAGGAGGATGACGCGAGCGTGCCGGCGAAGGACGGCGCCTATGTCTATTGGCGCAGCTTCGATGTGGGCGCGCAGTACCGCAAATGGTGGCGGCGGCCGGTGGCGGGCGGGCCCGACGAGTTGATCCTCGACGAGACCGCGCTCGCCGAGGGCAAGGAATATTTCCGGCTGGGGGCGATGGACATCAGCCCGGACGACCGGCTGATGGCCTATTCGATCGACGACAACGGCTCCGAGCGCTTCACCGTGCGCATCCGCGATCTGACCACCGGCGAAGACCTGCCCGACACCATCCCATCGACGCTGGGCGCCCTGGTGTGGGCGGGGGATTCGAAGACGCTGCTCTACGGGCTGGTCAACGCCAATTGGCGGGTCGATCGGGTCAAGCTGCACCGTCTTGGCACCGACGCCAAGGCTGATGTCGAACTATATCGTGAGGCGGACGAGGGGTTTCAGACCGGTGTGGGGCTGACCCAGTCGCGCAAGTACATCGTCATCGCGACCGGCGACAACGAGACCAGCGAGGTGCGGCTGGCGCCGACCGACGATCCCACCGCCGATCCCATCCTGGTGCGCCCGCGCAAGAAGGGGCTGGAATATTCGGTGGAGGAGCATGACGGCACGCTCTTCATCCACACCAACGACACCGACACCAATTTCCGGCTGGTCACCGCGCCGATCAGTGCGCCCGGCGAGTGGACCGAGCGGATCGCGCCGGCGAAGCGCTTCTACATGACCGGGGTGACCACCTTCGCCGACTTCTTCGTGGTGGAGGGCCGCGAGGACGGGCTCGATCAGATCGAGATCCATCCCTACGACGGCGGCGCGCCCAGGCGGATCGCCTTCGACGAGGCGAGCTATGTCGCGGGGCTGGACGAGAATCCGGAATATGCCGTCGACACGCTCAGGCTCTCGTACGAATCGATGGTCACGCCCGATACGGTGCTCGACTATAAACTCGCCGACGGCAGCCGGACGATCCTGAAGGTAGAGGAGATTCCGTCGGGCTATGACGCCGGCCAATATGCCACCGAACGGCTGCTGATCACCGCGCGCGACGGGGTGAAGGTGCCGGTGTCGGTGGTCTACAAGAAGGGCCTGGTGAAGAACGGCGGCGCGCCGCTGCATCTCTATGCGTACGGCGCCTACGGCCACGCGATTCCGCCGGGATTCTCGACAACGCGGCTGTCGCTGCTCGATCGCGGCTTCGCCTATGCGATCGCGCATATCCGCGGCGGCGACGATCTGGGCCAGCAATGGCAGCTGGACGGCAAGCTGACCAAGCGGACCAACACGTTCAACGACTTCGTCGATGTCGCGAAGGGACTGATCGCGGCGGGCTTTACCTCCAAGGGCCGCATCTCCGCTTCGGGCGGCTCCGCCGGCGGCGAGCTGATGGGCGCGGTGGTCAATTCCAACCCCGAACTGTGGGGCGCGGTCGCGGCGCATGTGCCCTTCGTCGACGTGCTCAACACGATGCAGGACGAGAGCCTGCCGCTGACGCCCGGCGAATGGCCCGAATGGGGCAACCCGATCACCGACAAGGCGGCGTTCGAGCTGATCCGCAGCTACAGCCCCTATGACAACGTCACCGCGCAGGATTACCCGCCGCTCCTCATCACCGGCGGCCTCAACGATCCGCGCGTGACCTATTGGGAGCCGGCCAAATGGGCGGCGAAGCTGCGCGCGACCAAGACCGACGACAATGTGCTGCTCTTGAAGACCAATATGGGCGCGGGGCATGGCGGTAAGTCGGGGCGTTTCGACAGCTTGCGCGAGGATGCCGAGGAGCAGGCCTTCATCCTGTGGCAGATGGGAATGGCGAATTGATGATGGGTCGTCGCCCCTGCGCAGGCAGGGGCCTCAGTCGGCAAGCGCGATGTCGGATGTGCCACAAACCCGGAGGCCCCTGCCTGCGCAGGGGCGACGGATATTGGCGATGACCCCCTTCACCCTCGCCATCACCGCCACGCCCGACGACATCGACGAGCTTGGCCATGTCAACAACGCCGCCTGGGTGCGCTGGATGCAGGATGTGGCGGTGGCGCACTGGAGCGCGATCGCGCCGGCCGAGCATGTCGCCGCCTATATTTGGGTCGTGACGCGGCACGAGATCGATTATCGCGGCAATGTGGCGGCGGGCGAGACGGTGACCGCCGAGACCTGGGTCGAGGACCCGCCCAGGGGCGCGCGGTTCGACCGGATGATGCGCTTCACCGGCGAGGACGGCCGGGTGAAGGTGGAGGCGCGCACCACCTGGGCGCTGATCGACCGCGCGAGCGGCCGGCTGCTGCGCGTGCCGCAGGACGTGGCGGCGAACTTCCTGCCCTGACGACCTTGCGCGCAGGCTAGCCACGCTTTAGCTCCCGCGACCCATGTTGCGTTTGCTCGTTTCGGTCGTCGCCGCCTTCCTGTTCCTCGCCGGTCCGGCCGCCGCGCAAGGCGCCAAGCCGGGGATCGTCCGCGTGCGGATGACGACGTCCGAGGGCGCGATCGTGCTGGCGCTGGACACCAGGCGCGCGCCCGAGACTACCCGGAACTTCCTTGCCTATGTCGACGACCGGCGGTTCGACGGCACGACCTTCTATCGCGCCGCCCGGCGCAAATCCGCGCCCAAGCTGGGCTTCGTCCAGGGCGGCATATCGAGCGACGTGCGCCGGCTGCTGCCGCCCTTCGCGCACGAGCGCACCGACAAGACCGGCATCCGCCACCTCGACGCGACGATATCGATGGCGCGGCACAGCCGGCCGGGATCGGCGGGCGGCAATTTCTTCATCACCGTCGGGCCGATGCCGAGCATGGACGCCAAGGGCGATTATGCCGGCTATGCCGCGTTCGGCCGGGTGATCGGCGGGATGGAGGTGGTGCGCCGCATCCTGGCCAAGCCCACCGGCGGCGGATCGGGCGCGATGCGCGGCCAGCGGATCGCGAAGCCGGTGCGGATCATCTCGATGCGGCGGATCGACGGGAAGGCGAAGCCGACGGGGCGGGTGAAGCCGTGGAAGCTCGATACGGGTAAGGCGAAGGGGTGAAAATCCTCCCCGAGCTTGCTCGGGGAGGGGGACCGCCGCTCGCAGAGCGGGGGTGGAGGGGGAGTGCCATCTACGCTGCGCTCGCGGCAACCCCCCTCCACCGTCCTTCGGACGGTCCCCCTCCCCCGCTCCCGCGGGGGAGGACTTGATCAACCGCTGTTTCTGAGCGCCGTCGCGATGGCGTTGATTGACAGCAATATTCCCTCGCCGATGCGCGGATCGTCCTCGCCGGCGCGGTGGCGTTTCATCAGTTCGATCTGGAGGAGGTTGAGCGGTTCGATATAGGGCAGCCGGAGCCGGATCGAGGCATCGAGCTTGGGATTGGCCTCGAGCAGGCGCGATTGGCCGGTGATGTCGAGCAGCCCGTCATGCGTCGCCTGCCAGCCGTCGCGGATGCGGCCGAACACGGCGTCGCGCAAGCCTTCATCCTCGACCAGCGCGGCATAGCGGCGGGCGATGCCCATATCGGACTTGGCCAGCACCTGCTCCATATTGGCGAGGGTCGAGGCGAACAGCGGCCAGCCCTGCGCCATGTCCCTCAGCAGCGCCTTGTCGGCGAAACCCTCGATCGCCTGGCCGACGCCGTACCAGCCGGGGAGCATCACCCGCGCCTGCGCCCAGCTGAACACCCAGGGGATCGCGCGCAGATCCTCGATCGCGTCGGATTTCTTGCGGGATGCGGGGCGCGAGCCGATCTTGAGGCCTGAAATCTCGGCGATCGGCGTCATCTGGCGGAAGAAGGTGCGGAAGCCTTCGGTGCCGTAGACCAGATCGCGATACGTCTTGAACGCGGTGGCGGAGAGTTCGTCCATCGCCGCGACGAAGCGCGCCTCGTCCTTGCCCGACAGTTCCGAGGGCGCGAGGCTGGCGAGCAAAGTGGCCGAGGCGATCGCCTCCAGATTGACCGCGGCGCTTTCGCGCGTGCCGTATTTGGCGGCGATCACCTCGCCCTGTTCGGTGATGCGGATGCGGCCCTGGACGGTGCCCGGCGGCTGCGCCTGGATCGCGGCGAAGGCGCTGCCGCCGCCGCGCCCGACCGCGCCGCCGCGCCCATGGAACAGCTGCATGCCGACCCCGGCCTCGGCAAACACCGGCGCGAGCGCGTTGGACGCGCGCGACAGCTGCCAGGTCGAGGTGAGATAGCCGCCGTCCTTGTTCGAATCCGAATAGCCGATCATCACCTCCTGATGCCCGCGCCCGGCGGCGATCGCGGCGACCTCGGGCAGGGCGAACCATTCGGCCATGATGCCGGGCGCGGCCTCGAGATCGCCGACGGTCTCGAACAGCGGGACGGCCATGATCGCGGCGGACGGCTCGTCGCCCGGGCGATAGAGGCCGGCCTCCTTGAGCAGCAGATGCACCTCGAGCAGATCGGACACCGATTGCGCCATCGAGACGATATAGTTGACGATGCACGCCGAGCCGTATCTGGCATGGCTCGCCGCCGCCTCGCGGACGATGGCGAGTTCGGTCGCGGTCTCCTCCGAATAGTCGGCGAAGGGGCTGGACAGCGGCCGCGCGCTGGCGAGCTCGCGGCGCAGCAGCGCGACTCGCGACGCTTCGTCGAGCGCCGCGTAATCGGCCTCTACCCCGCCGACCCTGAGCAGCTCCGCCACGACGCGTTCATGCACCGCGGAATTCTGCCGCATGTCGAGCGTGGCGAGATGGAAGCCGAAGGTCTCGACCGCGCGGATCAGCCGGCCCAGCGCGCCGCCCGAGGCGAGCGGGCCGTGATCGGCGCCGGCGACGGCATGGGCGATGGTGGCGAGGTCGCGGCGCAGCTCCCGGGGATGGCCGTAGGCTTCGCCCTTCAGCGAGGAGGCACGCGGCGCGGGCTTGCCCGCGAGCTTGGCGTGGGTCGCCGCGACACGCGCGTAGATTCCCGAGATGGCGCGGCGATAGGGCTCGTCGGCGCGGCTGGCGGCGGTGTCGCCGGCTGCATCGGCGAGCGCGACGAGGTCGGCGGGCGCCTCCCCCAGCTCGGACGAGATCGACAGCTCCGCGCCCAGCGCGTGAAGCTGGTCCATGTACCAGACCAGCACCGTCTCGCAGGCGCGGGCGAGGGCATAGCGCATCGATTCGGCGACGACGAAGGGATTGCCGTCGCGGTCGCCGCCGATCCATGTTCCGGGCTTCAAAAAGCTCGGGCTGCGCGCGCCGAGCGCGCGGTCCCAACGGGCGTAGAGCGCGGGGATGGTCGGCAGGAACACCTCACCCAGATAGGCGAGCGCGGTCTCCACCTCGTCCTTGACGAACAGCCGCTCGCGGCGGAGCACGCGCGTCTGCCACAAGAGCGCGACCTGGCGCAGGATCGCCTCGTCGACGCGGTCGCCCTCGGGCGTTTCCTCCGCGCCCGCATCGCGCAGCTTCATCAGCGCGGCGATGCGGTTCTTGTGGTCGATCTGGCTCTTGCGCCGCACCTCGGTCGGGTGCGCGGTCAGCACCGGCGCGACCAGCGCATGGCCGAGCAGCTCGGCCACCTGCTCGCCGCCGATTCCTTCGGCCTTCAGCCGGGCAAGCGCATGCGCCATGTCGGCATCGGTGTCGGCGGTGACGCCCTGCCGGTCCTCGGCGAGGTTGGCGAGCATCGAGAACAGCATGAAGCCGCGGACGAAGTCGAGCGTCTCGTCGAGGCTCAGCGTCTCCAGCCCGAGATCGGCCACGGGCACCTCGCCGCCGCCGCGGTGGCGCTCGACGCTGGTCGAGCGGATATGCTCGGTCCGCTCGAACAGCCGCTCGCCGCCATAGGCGCGGATGACGTCGCCCAGCGCCTTGCCGAGAAAACGGATGTCGGGATTCTGGGTGATGCTGGGAAGGGAGGAAGCCATGCGCGCCTACTGCACCGCAGCAAAGACAGGGTCAATCGCGGGGAAGCGGTTTCGCGCAATGATCGTGCGCGGAGAATATCAACCACGTCTCGTCACCCCGGACTTGTTCCGGGGTCCATCGGGCGGCAGGCGCGGGTTTAGAGGCTCAGGCGCTGGACCTCGCGGCAACATGGACCCCGGAACAAGTCCGGGGTGACGGTGGTGGGTTAGGTTCGACCCAAGATAGCATGCCGACCAGCTTTTCTTAACCGCGTGCCTGTATCGCGGGCGCGTGGCCAGCAGTGCGGACAGGGTGATCGATCGCGGGACTGCGAGGCCCGTGGCTGTGCTGCGCCCGCTTGCCGAGGCGCATTTCGGCGCCGCGTGGGACGACCTTGCCGCCCATGCCGCCGAGCCCAATTGCTTCGCCGAGGGGTGGTTTCTCGACGCCTCGCGCGCGTTGCCACACGGGCGGGGCGATGTGCGATTGCTGACGGTCGAACGCGACGGCCGCCTGATCGGCGCGCTGCCGCTCCACATCGATCCCGAATATGGCCGGTTGCCGATCGCGCATGTCGAAACCTGGCTGCATTATCACAGCTTTCTGGGCGCCCCGCTGCTGCGCAGGGGGCATGAGGTCGCTGCCTGGCGCGCGATGCTGGAGACGCTCGACACGCGTCCCTGGGCCAGGGGGCTGATCCATCTGACCGGCCTTGTCGAGGGCGGCCCGGCGCATCGCGCGCTGATCGCGGCGGCGAAGGCGATGCGCCGCCCCTGCCCGACCGTTCACCGCATCGAGCGCGCGGCGCTGGCGAGCGATATGTCCCCGGACGCCTATTATGAAGCGCATGTCCGCAAGAAGAAGCGCAAGGAGCTGAAGCGGCTGGCCGCACGGCTCGGCGAGCTCGGCGTGGTCGCCTGGCGGCGGTTCGCCGCGGGCGACGACGTCGCCGAATGGGCCGACGCCTATCTGACGCTGGAGGCGAAGGGGTGGAAGGGCGAGGCGGGATCGGCGCTGGCTGACACACCGGCTACACGCGCCTTCTTCCATGCGGCGCTGGCGGGCGCGGGCGCGGCGGGCAAGCTCGACATGCTGCGCATGGAGCTGGAGGGGCGGCCTATCGCGATGCTGGTCAATTTCCTGAGCCCGCCCGGCGGCTTCGCCTTCAAGACCGCGTTCGACGAGGATTTCGCCCGCTTCTCCCCCGGCGTGCTGCTGCAGATCGAGAATCTCGCGCTGCTCGATCGGCCGGACCTCGACTGGATCGACAGCTGCGCGGTCGAGAAGCACAGTATGATCGATTCGGTCTGGGCGGAGCGGCGCGCGATCATCCGCGTCACGCTGCCGCTCGCCGGGGCGCGCGGCGCCGCCACCTATGCGCTCGCCCGCGCCGCCGAGACCGCCGCCGCGCGGCTGCGCGCGCTGCGTTCGAGGGAGTCCGCCCATGGCTGAGTTCTTTCCCGCATCCGCGCGCGAGACCTTCGCGGCGCTCTATCCCGAGACCGCGGGCAAGCTGACGCACGGCCTGCCCGGCCATCCGATGCTGGAGCTGGACGCCCTGGTGGCGCTGTCCGAGCGGATGCGGCCGGTGGACGTCGAGCGCAACCTGGCGGACATCCCGATCGGGATCGATCCGGCGGCGCTGGCGGACAACGGGCTGTCGGCCGCCGACACGCTGCGCTCGATCGAACGCAACGGATCGTGGATGGTGCTGAAATTCGTCGAGCAGGACACCGCGTATCGCGCGCTGCTGCACGACATCCTCGGCGAGCTGGAGCCGATCGTCGAGGCGGCGACGGGGCCGATGATCAAGCTGGAGGCGTTCATCTTCGTCTCCTCGCCGAACGCGGTGACGCCGTTCCACTTCGATCCGGAACACAATATTCTGATGCAGGTGCGCGGGACCAAGACGATGACGGTGTTCCCCGCGGGCGACGAAAGCATCGTCGCGGCCAGCGAGCATGAGCGCTTCCACGCCGGCGGCCACCGCAACCTGCCCTATGACGAGCGCTTCCTCGCCAAGGGCGAGCCCATCGCCATCGGTCCCGGCGAGGGCATCTACGTGCCGGTCAAGGCGCCGCATTTCGTGCGGAACGGGCCCGAGCCATCGGTCTCGCTGTCGGTCACCTGGCGCAGCGAATGGAGCTACCGCGAGGAGCAGGCGCACGGGCTGAACGCGGTGCTGCGCAAGGCGGGGCTCGACCCGGCGATGCCGCGCCGCTTCCCGCACCAGAATCTTGCCAAGTCGGTCGCCTATCGCGCGCTCGCCAGGGCCGGGCGCATGATCGGCCGCTGATGGCGACGCGCGCCGCCCTTCCGGGAGTCGAGGTCGCGCTGTTCGACGATCTCGACGCGCTGGCGGCAGACGCGGCGGGCGCGATGGACGCGCAGGTTTCGCCCTATCACCGGCTTGGCTGGTATCGGATGACGCGCGACCATGTGCTGGGGGCGACGCCGCTCGTGGCGGCGCGCGCCCGCGACGGGGACGATGCCGCCTGGCTGCTGCTGACCGCAGCGGGCGAAGCCTATGCCAGCTGGTACTCGCTGCGCGTGGGGCCGGTGTTCAGCGGCGCGCCCCGGCCCGATCTGCTGACCGCGATCGTGCGCGCGCTCAAGCCGCGCTTCGCCCATGTCGCGCTCGCGCCGATGGAGCCGGCTGACGCGGTGCTGACGCTCGGCGCCTTCCGCGCCGCCGGCTGGTGGACGCGCGAAAGTGAGGCGACGGCCAACTGGGTTGCCCATGTTGGTGGGCTTTCGTTCGACGATTATTGGGCCGCGCGACCGTCTCGCCTGCGCAACACGGTCAAGCGCAAAGCGAAGGCGGCGGCGCTCGACATCGCTATCCATGCGCGCTTCGATCCCGCCGCCTGGGCGGATTACGAAGCGATCTACGCGGCGAGCTGGAAGCCCGAGGAGGGATCGCCCGCCTTCCTGCGTGCGATGGTGGAGGGCGCGGGCGCTCTCCGGCTCGGCATCGCCCGGCACGCGGGCCAACCGATCGCCGCACAGCTCTGGACGATCGACGGCGGCACCGCGACGATCCACAAGCTCGCCTATCGCGAGGATGCGAAGGCGCTGTCGGCCGGCTCGATTCTGGGCCATGCGATGTTCCGCCATGTCCTGACCCATGATCGCCCCGCCACCATCGATTACGGCACCGGCGACGACGCCTACAAGGCCGACTGGATGGACGAACGGCGCATGCTGATGCGCGTCGAGGCGTGGAATCCGCGCACCGTCGGCGGTGTCGCGCGCGCGGCGAAGGCGCGGCTCTTGAAAGGCTGATCGTAGGGGCCAATATATACTCCCCAGGAGTATGATATGCCCGTTCGCGACGAAGAACGCCGCAAGGCCAAGGTCAACCGTTTCAACCGCATCGCCGGCCAGGTGCGCGGCATCGCGCAGATGGTCGAGGACGACCGCTACTGCATCGACATATTGCAGCAGGTGCAGGCGGTGCGCGCCGCGCTCGCCCGCGCCGAGGCGGAGGTGCTGCGCGACCATGCCGGCAGCTGCGTCGCAGGTGCGATCGCCGCGGGCGACGCCGCCGAGCAGCGGGCCAAGGTGGACGAACTCGTCCAGCTGTTCGTCAAATCCAGCCGCTGAAGGGAATCCATCATGGCGAAGCACGCCACCATCCACCGCATGGTAATGGACAAGCATGTCTGCCCCTGGGGGCTGAAGGCGCTCGACCTGCTGAAGCGGGAGGGTTTCGCGATCGAGGACAAATGGCTGACGACGCGCGCCGAGACGGACGCGTTCAAGGCCGAGCACGGCGTCGAAACCACGCCCCAGGTCTTCATCGATGGCAAGCGGATCGGCGGCTATGACGATCTGCGCGAGTTTCTCGACAAGCCCCCGCGCAATCCCGATGCTGTGACCTACAAGCCCGTCATCGCGATCTTCGCCATGGCGGCGCTGATGGCGGTCGCGGCGCACTGGGCGGCGTTCGGCAGCCTGTTCTCGGTGATGACGGCCGAATGGTTCGTCGCCTTCTCGATGAGCCTGCTCGCGCTCCAGAAGCTGCGCGACGTCGACGGCTTCGCGACGATGTTCCTCGGCTACGACCTGCTCGCCCAAAGGTGGGTGCCCTATGCGAAAATCTATCCCTTCGCCGAGGGGCTGGCGGGGGTGCTGATGATCGCGGGCGCGCTCACCTGGCTGTCGATCCCCGTCGCGCTCATCATCGGCTCGGTCGGCGCGGTATCGGTGTTCAAGGCGGTCTATATCGACAAGCGCGAGCTCAAATGCGCGTGCGTCGGCGGCGACAGCAACGTGCCCCTGGGTTTCGTCTCGCTGACCGAGAACGTCATGATGGTGGCGATGGCGTTGTGGATGCTCGCCAAATAGCCTGAGCGCCCCCTTTACCTTTGCGGCCGTTGCCGCCATCCCCAAAATTACGGCAACGGAATGAATGGGGCATTCTGGGATGATCGAGAGCGGGACGCACACGCCCGGCGTGTCGGCGGCGGACTTCGGTTTGCCGCCCGACACCGCGCTGCGCGTCGAGCGGCCCGATCCGCGGCTGGCGGATTACATCACCAACTATCACGTGCTCGACTCCGAGGGTCCTTCGGTGGCCGGCGCGGTCGAATATATGCTGCCCGGCTGGGCGGCGATCCGCATCGTGCTCGCCGACAACCCCATCGTGCTGACGCTCGGCGAGACGACCTACGATCCGCTGCCCGCCGCCTCGCTCTACGGCACCACCACGCGCGCGATGCGGCTGGTCACCAACGGCGGGGTGACGGTCGGCGCGGGGATCAGCCCGCTCGGCTGGTCGCGGCTGTTCAGCGAGCCGGCCGAGCGCTTCCGCGACCGCATCGTCCCGCTCAAGACGGCGATGGACCCGGCGCTGGTCCGCGATCTGACCGCGCGTCTGCGCGCATCGGATCAGGGCCCGGCGGTCAAGGCCATCCTCGATCGCTTCTTCATCGACCATATGGGCCCGCCCAGCCGGCACGAGCCGGCGCTGCGCGCGCTGATGGCGTTGATCGACAATGACGAGACCGAGGACCTCGCCAGCGCCGCGCAGCGCATCGGCATCGACCCGACCCGGCTGCGGCGGCTTTCGATGCGGCATTTCGGTTTCCCGCCCAAGACGCTGTTGATCCGCGCGCGCTTCATGCGGTCCTTCTTCAAGATGCGGGCCGCGCGCGACCCGGGAGATTACTCGCTGATCGCCGGCGCCTATTGCGACGCCTCGCATTTCCTGCGCGACGCCAGGCGCTTCCTCGGCATGACCCCGCGCCAGTTCCTGGCGATGCACACGCCCTATCTCGACGCCACGCTGCGCGCGCACGCGCTGGTGATCCGCGCCGCGAAGGCGAAGAACGTCTAGATCGGCGGGATCAGAGCTCGAACGCCATCTGGTTCTCGGCATCCTCGGCCTTGCGCTCGAAAGCGGAGAGCGTGACGCCAAGGAGGCGGATGCCCGCGCGCGGCGGGTAGAGCGTGCGGACCAGCTCCACCGCGAGCGGTGCGACGGCATCCGCGCCGATTGGGAGGCCGAGCGTGCGGCTGCGTGTGACCGTGGCGAAATCGGCGAAGCGCGCCTTCAGCGTCACGGTGCGGCCGGTCGCGCCGGTGCGGCGCACCCAGTCCGCCACGTCCGCCGCCATGCGCATGACGCCGGCCTCGATCTCCTCCGGGTTCAGCAGGTCGGCAGCGAAGGTCGTTTCCGAGCTGTAGGACTTGCGCGGACGATCGGGCGTGACCGCGCGATCGTCCTCGGCGCGGGCGATGGCGTGGTACCATGCGCCCGCCTTGCCGAAGCGCGCGACCAGATCGGCGAGGCTCCACCTGGCGAGATCGGCGCCGGTGTGAATGCCCAGCGCATGCATCTTCTCCGCGGTGCGCGGGCCGACGCCGTGGAACCGGCCGATGGCCAGTGCGGCGACGAAGCCGGGACCGGCGGCGGGGGTGATGACGCACTGGCCGTTGGGCTTGTTGACGTCGGAAGCGAGCTTGGCCAGCAGCTTGTTGTAGGAGACGCCGGCCGAGGCGGTGAGACCTGTATCGGCGAGGATGCGCGCGCGGATTTCCTCGGCCGTCGCGGTCGCCGAGGGAAGCCCGCGCTGGTTGGCGGTGACGTCGAGATAGGCCTCGTCGAGCGAGAGCGGCTCGACCAGCGGGGTGTATTCCTCGAAAATGTCGCGAATCTGGCGGGATACCGCGCGATAGACGTTGAAGCGCGGGCGGACGAAGACGAGGTCCGGGCAGCGGCGGAGCGCGGTGACCGAGG
The DNA here is from genome assembly GCF_003515075.1 of Sphingomonas gilva. Lineage (GTDB taxonomy): Bacteria > Pseudomonadota > Alphaproteobacteria > Sphingomonadales > Sphingomonadaceae > Sphingomonas > Sphingomonas gilva. The sequence goes on along the minus strand of NZ_QWLV01000001.1, from coordinate 110,085 downwards.
GCATCGCCGAGCGCACGCCGAACCTGCGCGCCTCATAGCTTGCCGCCGCCACCACGCCGCGCCCGCCCGATCCGCCGACCGCGACGGGTTTCCCCCGCAGATCGGGCGCGTCGCGCTGCTCCACCGAGGCGAAGAAGGCGTCCATGTCGACATGGATGATCTTGCGGGTCATTGCCGCGCTTCATTGGCACGCCGCGATGCCCAAGCAAAAGGGGCGCCCGGTCACCCGGACGCCCCCTTCGTTCATCGCCTGGCGATCAGAAGCGGAAGCCGACACCCGCCGCGACGTGGCGGCGCTGGAAGTTGATGCCGTACAGCTCGCCATAATCGGCATAGTTGAATTCGATCATGCCATAGGCGCGCGGACCGAAGTTGAACGCCGCGCCGAGCGCGCCCTGGACGCCGCCCTTGCTTTCGGACGCGTTGCCGAACGAAGTGTCGGCCTCCAGCGTGATGTTGGCGTAGCCGACCTTGGCGTAGATCTGCGTGTTGGCGGCGACCGCATAGCCGATCCGCGCGCCCGCGCCGAGATTGCCCTCGACACGCAGGCAATCGGGACCATCGCACAGCTCCACGCTGGAGAATTCGTAGGTGGCGTAGGGGCCGACCACGACCTTCTCTCCCGCCTTCAGATCGAAACCGATCTCGCCGCCATAGGAGACCGCGCTACCGATCTTGTAGACGTCCTCATCGCCGAGATCGTCGCCGCTGACGGTCGGCGTCTCATAGCCGATCCGCGCCTCGATGCGCGCGCCGTCGAAATCCTGCGCCAGCGCCGCGCCGGGCACGCACGCCACCAGGGCGGCGGCCGCCGCCATCATCTTCATCTTCATGATATCCCCCAAAAAAGAAGCCCGCCGGACGGCAGGCCGGGGCGCGCTTAGAGCGTCACCGAGACGGCGTCCAGCGGGATCGTTACGAACCCGTTCGTTTCGGATGCGATTGTGGCGTTTCAGCCGATCGCGACGATCTCCACCGCTTCTTCCTCTCCCGCGAAATCGACGCGCTCGCCGGCCGTCGCACCCATCACCGCGCGGGCGAGCGGGGCAGTGAAGGCGATGAGATGGGCTGCGGGGTCCGCCTCGTCATGGCCGGTGATGGTGAAGCTGCGCTCCTTGCCCTTGAGGCGGATCGTCACGCGGCTGCCGATGCCGGCTTCGCCCGCAGCGGGCGGCGGAGCGATCTGCGCCGTGGCGTGCCGGGTGGTCCAGTAGCGCAGGTCGCGGCGGAGCTTCTTGACGGCGTCCGGATCGCTTTCCGCGGCGATTTGCGCTTCGAGCGCGGCGACGCGCGCGGCGATCAGCGCCAGCCCACGCTCGGTGACGAGGTTCGGACCGACCGGGATCGGCAGCTCGAACTCGGGTTCCTTATGCTCGTCGTCGCTCTCGCGTCTGAAGGCGACGCTCACGGCTAGAAGGCCGCGATGCCGGTGATCGCGCGGCCGAGGATCAGTCCGTGGACGTCGTGCGTGCCCTCATAGGTGTTGACCGTCTCCAGATTGATCGCGTGGCGCATCACATGGAAATCGGCGGAGATGCCGTTGCCGCCGTGCATGTCGCGCGCGATGCGGGCGATATCGAGCGCCTTGCCGCAATTGTTGCGCTTGATGATCGAGATCGTCTCGGGCGCGAGCTTGTGCTCGTCGAACAGCCGGCCGGCGCGCAAGGCCGCCTGAAGACCAAGCGCGATCTCGGTCTGCATGTTGGCGAGCTTCAGCTGCACGAGCTGCTTCGAGGCGAGCGGCACGCCGAACTGCTGGCGGTCGAGGACATATTGCCGCGTCGCCTCAAGGCAGAATTCGGCCGCGCCCATCGTTCCCCATGCAATGCCGTAGCGCGCGCGGTTGAGGCAGCCGAACGGACCTTTCAGCCCCTGCACCTCGGGGAAGATCGCCTCCTCGCCGACCTCGACCCCGTCCAACACGATCTCGCCGGTGATCGAGGCGCACAGCGAGAGCTTGCCCTCGATCTTGGGGGCCGACAGCCCCTTCATGCCTTTTTCCAGGACGAAGCCGCGGATGCCGCCGCCATGCGCATCCGACTTCGCCCAGACGACGAAGACGTCGGCGATCGGCGAATTGGTGATCCACATCTTGCTGCCCGACAGGCGATAGCCGCCAGCGACCTTTTCCGCGCGGGTGCGCATGCCGCCAGGGTCCGATCCGGCGTCGGGCTCGGTCAGGCCGAAGCAGCCGACCAACTCGCCCGAGGCGAGACCGGGGAGATATTTCCGCTTCTGCTCTTCCGAGCCATAGGCGTTGATCGGATGCATGACGAGGCTCGACTGCACCGACATCGCCGAGCGATAGCCCGAATCGACCGCCTCGACCTCGCGCGCGACGAGGCCGTAGGCGACATAGTTGAGCCCCGCCCCGCCATATTCCTCCGGGATGGTCGGGCCGAGCAGGCCCAATCGCCCCATCTCGCGCATGATCTCGCGATCGAAATCCTCGTCGAGAAAGGCGCGGGTGACGCGCGGCAGCAGCTCGCCGCGGGCATAGTCGCGCGCGGTGTCGCGAACCATGCGTTCCTCGTCGCTCAGCAGCCCTTCGATGTCGAAGGGGTCCTGCCAGTCGAAGCGGGCCATGCCGCTCATGTCGGTTACTCCGTTGGTTGGTTGGGCGCGGGCTGGGGAGGCGGCGCGGTGATCGCGGCCGGGGCGGTCGTCGTCGGAGGAGGAGGGAGCGCGGCCGCCGCGGCGGCGGCGCGCTGCGGCTCGACGATCGCGGCGGTCTCCAGCACGTCCAGCGCGCGGCGCGCCTGGATGTAGCGGCGCGCGGCGGTCATCCACGCCGCCGCCTTGTCGCGGCCGGGCAGGCGCGCGACCTCGGCGAGCGCGGCGTCGACATTGCCGCCCTCCATCATCCGGCGGGCGCGGGCCAGCCGGTCGGTCGAGCGCGGACTGGGCGTGCCGGTCTTGCGCAGCACGATCAGGCTCGACAGCTCGCGCCGCACCGCATCCCACCAACTGGTCTCGTTGGCGGGGGTGGTGAGTTCGGGCGCGAGCTCATCGAGGCCGATGCGCAGCGCCTCCAGCGTCACCGGATTGCGCGCCGCCTGGATGGTGACCGCGACCGCACGCGGTTGCGTCGCGCCGAAGCGGTCGCGTAGCTGGCCCTCGAGATAGCCGAGGCCGAGGCCGCGATCGAGCGCGCGGCGCGCGGCGAAGGCGACGAGCAGCCCTTCGGCGCGCGAGGCATGGCCCGACGCCGCCGACGCCCGCGTGTCGATCAGCGCGAGCCGCGATTCGAGCGCGCCGATCCGGGCCGAAAGCTGCGATTCGCGGGTGGCGATCTCGGCCAGGGCATAGGGATCGGGAACGGCGACGGCCTGTGTCGCGGACGGCTGCGACGTGGCGGCGGGGGCAGTGACCGGCGCAGATGTGCGGGTCGCGCCGAACCAGCCGCGCCAGCCGTCCCAGCGGCTGAACAGCAGGCCGGCGAGCACCACGCCGAGGACGAGCGCGAGGAGCAGCAGGATGAGCAGCGCGCGCGTGCCCAGGCCCCGGCGTTCGGGAACGGCGACGGGCGCGGTTTCGGGATCGGCGATCATCGCGACCGCTTATCCGCGTGTGCGCGGGCGCGGTCAATCGCGGCGGCGACCAGCGCGGCGTCGGTCGGTCGCGTGGCGACGGCTACGCCCGCCCAGCCGGGGCCCGCGGCGTCGGCGGCGGCCGCGCTGATGACGGCGAGATGGATCGTGCCGCGGCTGCCTGGCGTCACGATCTCCGCGAGCCGCGCTGCGGCGCGGGGCGAATGGACCAGGGCCACCGCACCGGCCAGTGCGGCGGGATCGACCGGGATCGGCGCCGCCCGGTAAGTGGCGATGACGGTGAGGTTCGGCCTTGCGGGCTTCGGGCGGTGATCCTCACCCGCCAGCCACAAAGCGCGTGCGACGCCGGCGTCGGCCATCGCCCCGAAAAGCGCGGCGGCGTCGCTCGATCCGGCATGGGCGACCGTCAGCCCCGCCTCGCGCGCGGCTTGCGCGGTCGCCTCTCCCACCGTCCACACCGGGAGCGCGGCCAAGAAGGCAAGCTCCGGTCCGGCAAGCGTGACGGTGTTTACGCTGGTCAGCGCCAGCGCGTCGAAGCCTGCCGGATCGGGCGCGTTCCAGGCCAGGGGTTCGAGCGCGAACAGCGGCAGGCCAATCCCCTCACCGCCCGCTTCGGCGATCCGCGCGAGCGTCGTGCCGGCGCGCTCGCGCGGGCGAAGAACGACCAGCCGCCTCATCCAGCGAACAGCGCACGCACCGAGGCGGGCGCGCGCGCGAGCAGATCAGCGGCGAGGCGTTCGCCGACATCGGCGCCCTTGTCGATTCGGCCGCTGACCTGCGCGCTGCCGTCGATCGCGTAAAGCGTGGCGGAAAGCTGAACCGCGTCGCCATCGCACATCGCGAGCGCGGCGACCGGCGACCGGCAGTCCGCGCCGAGCGCTGCGAGCAGCGCGCGTTCGACCTTCACCGCAACCGAGGTCGCGATATCGTCTATCGCCGCCAGCCGGTCGCGCATCGCCGCGTCCTCAGCGCGACATTCGATCCCAACCGCGCCCTGGGCAGGCGCAGGGAGCATGACGTCGACCGGAACGGCCACGCCGACGTCATGATGACCCAGCCGGCCAAGGCCCGCCGCGGCGAGCAGCGTCGCATCGGCCTCACCCGCTTCGAGCTTGGCGAGCCGCGTCGCGACATTGCCGCGGAACAGCACGACGCGCAGATCGGGGCGCAGCGCCTGCACCTGCGCGGTGCGGCGCGGGCTCGACGTGCCGATGCGGGCGAATGCGGGCAGCGCTTCGATCGACTCGGCGCCGATCAGACGGTCGCGCACATCGGCGCGCGGCAGCATCGCGGCGATGGCGATCTCGACCGGCCGGATCGTCTCGACATCCTTCATCGAATGGACGGCGCAATCGATCTCGCCCGCCATCAGCGCGCGGTCCAGCTCCTTGGTCCACAGCGCCTTGCCGCCGAGTTCGGCGAGCGCGCGGTCCTGGATGCGGTCGCCGGAGGTGACGACGGGGACGATCTCGAAGGCGTCTTCGGTGAGGCCGTGCGCCGCCATCAGCGCCGCGCGCACCATGTTCGCCTGGATGAGCGCCAGCGGAGAGCCGCGCGTGCCGATGCGGATGGGTAAAGTCACCGCGCCCCTTTACCGCCTATCCATAAGGTGTCGAATCCCCCGCGCCCTTCCTTGTCGAAGGAGGGTTTAAGAAGGGGCAAGTAGGAAGCTACAGAGGCGCATGACCACGATCATCCTCGGCCTGGAATCGAGCTGCGACGAGACGGCGGCGGCGCTGGTGACCGACGACCGGCGCATCCTGGCGCACAAGCTCGCCGGGCAGGAGGCCGCGCACCGGCCTTATGGCGGGGTGGTGCCCGAAATCGCCGCGCGGGCGCATGTCGAGATATTGATGCCGCTGGTCGAAACCGCGCTGGTCGAGGCGGGCGTCGAACTCGCCGATGTCGATGCGATCGCGGCGACGGCAGGGCCGGGGCTGATCGGCGGCGTCATGGTGGGGCTGGTCACGGGCAAGGCGCTGGCGCTCGCCGCGGGCAAGCCGCTGGTCGCGGTCAACCATCTGGAGGGACATGCGCTGTCGCCCCGACTGGCCGATCCCGATCTGGAATTCCCCTATATGCTGCTGCTGGTCAGCGGCGGGCATTGCCAGTTGCTGCGCGTCGAGGGGGTCGGGCGCTATCGCCGGCTGGCGACGACGATCGACGACGCCGCGGGCGAAGCGTTCGACAAGACCGCCAAGCTGCTCGGCCTCGGCTTCCCCGGCGGGCCAGCGGTGGAACGGGCGGCGGCAGCGGGCGATCCCCATGCGGTGCCGCTGCCGCGCCCGTTGGTCGGCACGGCCGAGCCGCATTTCTCCTTCGCCGGCTTGAAAAGCGCCGTCCTGCGCGCGCGCGACGCTGGAATCCACCGCGCCGACGACATCGCGGCGAGCTTCCAGCAGGCGGTGGTCGATTGCCTGATCGACCGCACGCGACGCCAGCTGGCCGATGCCGACGAGCTCACCGCTTTGGTCGTCGCGGGCGGGGTGGCGGCGAATACAGTGGTGCGTGGCAACCTGGAGGCGCTCGCCGCTGAATATGGCCTGCCCTTCGTCGCGCCGCCCCAATGGCTCTGCACCGACAATGCGGCGATGATCGCCTGGGCGGGGGCGGAGCGTTTCGGTGCGGGGCTGACCGACGATCTGGGCGTCGCGGCGCGGGCGCGCTGGCCGCTCGATCCGGAGGCGCAGGCGGCCCGCGGCGCGGGGGTGAAGGCATGAGGATCGGGGTGATCGGCGGCGGCGCCTGGGGCACCGCGCTAGCCCAGGTTGCGGCTTCGGGCGGCGAACCGGTGCTGCTCTGGGCGCGTGAGGCCGAGGTGGTCGACACGATCAACATCTTCCATGAAAACCGGCTGTTCCTGCCGGGCGCGAAGCTGTCACCGGCGATTCGGGCGACGGGCGACCTAGCCGATCTCATCGGCATGGACGCGCTGCTGGTCGTCGCGCCCGCGCAGCATGTTCGCGCAGTGCTGGGGGACATCGCGGTGGGCGAGACGCCGCTGGTGCTCTGCGCCAAGGGCATCGAGGCGGGAACCGGGCGGCTGGTGGGGGAGGTTGCGGCCGAGGCGCATCCAGGCGCCCCAATCGCGGTGCTGTCCGGCCCCACCTTCGCGCATGAGGTGGCGAAGGGGCTGCCTACCGCGGTCACGCTCGCCTGCGCCGATGAGGCGTTGCGCGACCGGCTGGCGGCGCGCCTCGCCGGCCCCGCCTTCCGCACCTATGCCAGCCATGACGTCATCGGCGCGGAGATCGGCGGCGCGGTCAAGAATGTGCTGGCGATCGCCTGCGGCGTGGTCGAGGGCGCGGGGCTCGGCCTCAACGCGCGCGCCGCGCTGATCGCGCGAGGCTTCGCCGAGATGACCCGTTTCGGCGTCGCGCGCGGCGGTCAGGCGGAAACGCTCGCCGGGCTTTCGGGGCTGGGCGATCTGGTGCTGACCTGCTCCTCGACCAGCTCGCGCAACTTCTCGCTCGGTGTCGGGCTGGGCCAGGGGCGGGCGGCGGCCGAACTGCTCGCCGACCGGCGGACCGTGGCCGAGGGCGCGTTCACCGCGCCGGTGCTCCAGGCGGAAGCGGCGAAGGCGAGGGTCGAGATGCCGGTGACCGATGCGGTGTGCGCCTTGCTGGAGGGCGCGCCGGTTGGTGAAGTGGTGCGCGAGCTCTTGGCGCGGCCATTGCGGGCGGAAACGGTCTAAGATCCTCCCTCGCGTAGCGGGGGAGGAATTTCAGCGCAACGCTCTCTCGCTCAGCGCCGTGCAGTTCGCGTTCGTCGCAAGCGGCGCTTGGTCGCCGATGATCGCCTTGCCCAGCATCTTGAGCACGCTGCCTACCGTCTTGGTGCCCTTGGGCGGAAACGCCTCGGGGTTCTTGATCGTGCCGCCGATCGGCAGCGGCTTGTCGTAACGCAGCAGGCTCGATTTCTTGGGCGCGCCGGTCAGCATCCAGTCGAGCCGCTCGGTCTTCAGATCGATCGTTCCCGTCACCCGCGCCTGGCTGCGCGAGGTGTCGACGATCAGCGGCGAGAGGCGACCGGTGCCGTTGCGCACGTCCATATGGAAGACCAGACAGCGCAGCGCCGCCTCCTCGTCCTCATCGGTCGTCACCCCGCGGCCGATATCGAGGCCGATGAACGAGGCCATCCGCGCGGGAAGCCGGCCGTTTCCGGCAACCAGGCCGACGCTGCCGTTCGATCGGCCGATCGCCGCGCGCACCGTCCGCCCCGGGCCGGTCAGCCGCGCGCGGCCCTTGAGCCAGCCGGACATGTCGCCATGGCCGGCGAAGGTGGCGAGCGTCGAATCGGCCAGCGTCAGGTCGAGCGTCAGCAGCGGCACTTCGCGGTTCCGCGCATTCACCACCGCGCGGCCGGACATGACGCCGCGCGTCAGCCGCGCCGTGACGGGCTCGACGGTCAGCACCAGATTGTCGAGCTTGAGCACGCCCTTCAGCGACCTGAAGGGCGCAGGATTGCGCCAGCGCAGACGCTTGATGTCGAATTCGATCCGCCCGTCGGTGTTCTTCATGTTGGCGATGTCGATATCGGTATCGGGAATGATCCGCGGACCCAGCCGCGCGCGCTTGGCCCGGCCGCGAGCCAGCCCGGCATCGTCCGACAGATCGTCGAAGTCGAAGCCGTTCGACGTCATCTTGCCTGTGATGATGCTGCGGCCGTCGCGCTTCTCGACGGTGACATGGCCGGCAATATCCGAATTGCCGATCACGCCCTTCAGATTGGCGACGATCCAGTCGGGGCTGGCGCGGCGAATGTCCGCCGCGAGCGAGACCGGCTGGGTGGCGGGCAGGCCGGCCTCGATCACCGCATCGAGCAGCCGCAGCGAATTGCCGCGCGCCGTGACCTTGCCGGTGAAATGGCCGGTGTCGAGCGGCGAATCCATTCGCCCGTCGAGCCGCATGGCGATCGCCGCGCCTTCGATCCGCGCGACGAAGGGCCATGTGCCGCCATCCTTCGTGATCGGCGCGCCTTGCGCGGCGATGCGGACGGGGTGGCCCTGGATCGCGCCGGTTCCAGCCGCGCGTAACCCGCGCTCATCGAAGTCGACACGCAGTTCGGCCCGCCGATCGCGCTTCCGATCGGTATAGCGCACCAGCGCGTCATCGATCCGCACCGATTCGAGCCCGAGCGGCGAGCTGCCCTCGGACGCGGCGGGCTTTTCGCGCTGCCAGTTTTCGCGGCCGTCCTCATGGCGGATCAGATTTGCGACCAGGCCGTTGAGCGCGATGCCGCTGGGATCGAAACTGCCGCGGATCGCGCGGATCACCGGCACCTTGAGTCGCGCTTCCTCGAGCGTCAGCAAATCACCCTCTCCCGCCCAGGCCGGCTGGGCGATGCGCACGTCCCGGATGATGATCGTCGGATTGAAGGAAAAGGCCTCCGCCCGTTCGATACTGCCGATCCGTGCCGGATTGCCCGTGGCGTCGGTGATTGCAGCTTCGACCCGGCCCTTGAGCCAGCCGACCGGCGCTGCGGCGATCGCGAGCACCGCCAGCAACAAGAGCGCGATGAGCGCGAATCCCGCCCAGATCAAATATTTGCGCCAGGCGTGCGATCGCTCCACGCCGTCTGAGACGCTTTCGTGACGGCCTCGTTCCGAATCCTCAGAAATCGACCGCGATCCCGTTGCGCTCCCAGTCGCCATAGCGGGTGGGATCCTGGCCGTCGGGGTCGCTGGTTGGCCTGACCGGTTCAGGTTCGGGCACGGGCGGGCTCTTCGACAGATGCGCGGGCGGCTTCAGGTGCGGCGGGCGTTGGCCCATGGCGGCGATCCTTGCGCGAAACGGGGTGTTCCACCACATTGGACGGACAAAGGAGACGATACAAGTGAACGGCCTCAAGACGACCATGCTGCTGGCGGCGCTGACCGCCTTGTTCATGGGTCTGGGTTACACCTTCGGCGGTGCATCGGGCGCGGTGATCGCGCTGCTGGTGGCGGCAGGCATGAACCTGTTCACCTTCTGGAACGCCGACAAGATCGTGCTCAGGATGCACCGCGCGCGTGAGGTCGACGCGGCGAGCGCGCCCGAATTCCACGGGCTGGTGAAGCAGCTGGCCGACCGGGCCGGGTTGCCGATGCCCAGGACCTATATCGTCGACGATCCGCATCCCAACGCGTTCGCCACCGGCCGCAATCCCGAGAATGCGGCGGTCGCGGCGACGACCGGGCTGCTCGCCATACTCACCCGCGACGAGATCGCCGGGGTGATGGCGCACGAGCTGGCGCATGTGAAGAACCGCGACACCCTGATCATGACGATGGTCGCGACGATCGCCGGCGCGATCTCGCTGCTCGCCAATTTCGGGCTGTTCTTCCGCGGCGGGGACAGCCGCGGCAACATGGTCGCGATGCTGCTGGCGGTGATCGTCGCCCCCTTCGCCGCGATGATCGTCCAAATGGCGATCAGCCGCACCCGCGAATATGGCGCGGACGCGGGCGGCGCGGAGATCTCCGGCAATCCGCGCGCATTGGCCTCCGCGCTCGCCAAGCTCGCGCACGGGGCGCAGGCGATCCCCAACCACACGGTCGAGCGCAATCCAGCGGTGGCGCAGCTCTATATCGTGCCGGCGCTGACCGGGCGCGGCGGCGACAGCATGTTTTCGACCCATCCCGACACCGGCAACCGAATCGCTGCGCTGGAAGCGATGGCGGTGGAGATGGGGCAGGCGCCGGCCGCGATGGCCGCGCCAGTTGAGCGCCCGCGCATGTCGGCAGTGCCTAGATCGCGCCGCCGCTCGAGTGCGCTCGATCCGCATTCGCGAGGTTGATTTTCCATTGATTATCTCGTCGCCCCTGCGAAGGCAGGGGCCTGCAGGTTTGTGGCACATCCGGCGTCGCCCAAGCCGCTATAGGCCCCTGCCTTCGAAGGGGCGACGAGGATAGAGTGACGGAAACAACCGGCGTTCCCGCGCGATTGGCCGCGCTCAAGCTGCTCGATGCGGTGCTGCGCCAGGGCTTGCCGCTGGAGGCGGCGCTGGAGCGTGCCGGCGCCGGACTCGCCCCGCGCGATCGGGGTCTCGCCCATGCCATCGCCGCCGCCGTCATTCGCTGGCTGCCCGATCTCGACGAGCTGATCGATTCGGCGACGCGCAACCGGCTGGCCGACGATGCCAAGGCGCGGATGGCGCTGCGCATCGCCATCGCCCAGGCGCTGGTGCTGAAAACGCCGGGCCATGCCGCGATCTCGACCGTGCTGCCCTTGGTCGACGGCGGACCGCGCAAGCTGGTCCACGGGGTGTTCGGCACGCTGATGCGCAAGAACGTCGCGCTGCCCGACCGGCCGACCCTGCCCTATGCCACCCTCTATCGCTGGCAGAAGAATTGGGGCGACGTGATGCTCGCCGCCGCCGAGCATGCCATCGCCGATCAGCCGCCGATGGATATCGCGCTAAAGGGTGATGGCCCCGTGCCGGAGGGCGTGTCGCTGGCGCCCAACCATATGCGGCTGGGCGATCATGGGCCGGTCACCGAGATACCCGGTTTTGCGGAAGGATCATGGTGGGTGCAGGATCTCGCCGCGCAGATTCCGGCGCGGTTGCTCGGCCTGAATGGTGGCCATGTCCTCGACCTGTGCGCCGCGCCGGGGGGCAAGACGCTGCAGCTGGCGAGCGCGGGATGGAACGTCACCGCGGTCGACGCCTCGGATAGTCGTCTGGCGCGACTTCGCGAAAATCTCGAACGTACCGGGCTGGAGGCGGAGGTGATCACTGCCGACCTGCTCGACTGGAAGCCGTCGGCGCCCGCCGATGCGGTGCTGCTCGACGCGCCCTGTTCGGCAACCGGCATCTTCCGCCGCCACCCCGACGTGCTCCACCGCGTTCGCCCCAAGGTGATCGCCGAAATGGCCGCGGTGCAGGCGAAGCTGCTCGCCCGCGCGGCGCGGTGGGTCAAGCCGGGAGGCCGGCTGGTCTACGCCACCTGCTCGCTGGAGCCGGAGGAGGGCGAGGATCAGCTAGCCGCCTTCCTGATGGCGCATGGCGGCTTCCGGCTCGATCCGGTGCGCGCGGACGAGCTGCCCGCTGGCGTCACGCCGTCAGCGAACGGCACGGTCCGCACCCTGCCGACAATGCTCGCGGACCAGGGCCGCCTCGACGGATTCTTTGTGGCGCGATTGGTGCGCGTTTAGGCTCTTCCCCGGTTGCTAGCGCACGCGGGCACGCCTAAGCCTGCACGGCATGTCGCGTCCCATCCTGATCGCCCCATCCATTCTTTCCGCCGATTTCGCGCGGCTGGGCGAGGAGGTGCGCGCGATCGACGAGGCGGGGGCCGATTACATCCATGTCGATGTGATGGACGGGCATTTCGTGCCCAACATCACCATCGGGCCGGCGGTGGTTAAGGCGTTGCGCCCGCACACGGCGAAGCCCTTCGACGTCCATCTGATGATTTCGCCGGTCGATCCCTATCTCGACGCCTTTGCAGAGGCCGGGGCGGACATCATCACCATCCATCCCGAGGCCGGGCCGCACGCCCATCGCACGATCCAGCGGATCAAGGCGCTGGACAAGCTGGCCGGCGTGGTGCTCAACCCCGCCACGCCCGCGAAGATGCTCGATTACCTGATCGACATGGTCGATCTGGTGCTGGTGATGAGCGTCAATCCCGGCTTCGGCGGGCAGAGCTTCATCGACAGCCAGCTGAGGAAGATCGAGGCGATCCGCAAGCTGATCGATCAGACCGGACGCGACATCCGGCTGGAGGTCGATGGCGGCATCACCACCAAGACCGCGCCGCGCGCGATCGCCGCGGGAGCCGATGTGCTGGTCGCCGGCACAGCGACATTTAGCGGCGGGCCAGCGCGATACGCGGCCAATATCGCGGCGCTGAGGGGGCATTGAGCGGCTTCCATCCGATCGACGCCGCCGCCGACGGGATCGAACAGGGCCGCCGGCTGATCCGGCTGGGCGGCGACAAGGGACTGTCGCTCGCTGAACGACTGTCGAACCGTTTCAACCGGTTGACGTGGCGGACGCCGTTGCACAACTTCCGTTTGCGGGGGCGTTTTCCCCTGAAGCTGATCGCGGTGCCCGACGATCCGATCCCGGGAGACGCGACCGAGGGGCAGGCGATCATGGACGGGGTGCTGCGCCACCGCGGCACCGCGCGTGCGATCGAGGAGCTCGACTTCGCCCGTCCAGACGCGCCGGCCTCGTTCGTCGACCATCTCCACGGCTTCGCCTGGCTGCGCGACATCGCCGCCGCGGTGCCGCGCAAGGAAGGCGCGGCGGTCGCCGAGCAGATCATGCGGCTGTGGCTGGCGGCGCACGCGGACACGGTGACCGACCCCGCCTGGCGCTATGACGTCACGGGCAAGCGGTTGCTGATGTGGACCGCGCACGCGCCGCTGATCCTGTCGAGCGGGGACCTGGTCTACCGATCGGCGGTGCTCAACGCGCTGGCGCGCCAGGCGCGGCATCTCGACCGCGGGGCGGAGCGCAGCCCCCAGGGCGCGCCGAGGATTGCCGCCTGGTGCGGCGTCATCGCCGCCGGGCTGCTGATCCCGGGCGGCGACCCGCGCCGCCAGTTCGGCGAGGCGGGATTGACCCGCACGCTGTCGCAGGCGGTGTTCGAGGATGGCGGCCTCACCGCGCGCTCGCCGGTCGCGCAGCTCGAGGCGATCGCGCTGCTCGCGCAGCTCCGCCAGGTCTATGACGCGCGGCGCGAGGAGCTGCCCGCGCCGATCCAGACCGCGCTCAACCGGATGGTGCCCGCGCTGCTCGGCGTGGTGCATGGAGACGGCGGGCTTTCGAGCTGGCAGGGCGGCGCGCCGATCGACGGCGAGAGCGTGCGCGCGGTGATCGCCGCCTCGGGCGTGCGTGCCCGGCCGCTCAGGCAGGCGCGCGACTGGGGTTACCAGCGCATGGCGGTGGCCGATACGACGGTGATCGTCGACGCCGCCCCGCCACCCGTCGCGCGGCTCACCGAGGGCGGCTGCGCCTCGACGCTCGCCTTCGAACTTTCCGACGGGCCCAAGCGGCTGATCGTCAATTGCGGCGGCGCGCGCATGGCCTCGCCGCGCGTGCCGGCGCATCTGTGCGAGGGCCTCAGGACCACCGCGGCGCATTCGACGCTCATCCTCAAGGACAGCAACTCGACCGCGATCCATGCCGACGGGACGCTGGGGCGCGGCGTGTCCGAGGTCGAGCTCGATCGACAGGAGAGCGAGGGCGGCAGCCGCATCGAGGCGAGCCATGACGGCTATCTGCGCCGCTTCGGCTTCCTCCATCGGCGCGTGCTGGTGCTGACGGGCGACGGACGCGAGCTGCGCGGCGAGGACCTGCTGCTCCCCGCCCCGCGCGCGCGCCGCAAGCCCGAAGGGGCGGGCTTCGCGATCCGCTTCCACCTCGCGCCCGGGGTCGAGGCCTCGCCGACCGCCGACGGCCAGGGCGCGCTCCTGCGCCTGCCCGACGGGCCGCTGTGGCAGTTCCGCGTCAAGGGCGCGGGCCTCAGCATGGAGGACAGCCTGTGGATCGACGGCGGCGGCCGCCCGCGCGCGAGCTGGCAGATGGTCGTGATCGGCGAGGCGGCGGCGGGCGGCGCCAGCGTCAGCTGGGCGCTCCGGCGGATGGGGTGAAAGGCGGCCACTCTTGGAGCGGGACCGATATTTGTTCTCGGGGAATCATCAATCCTGTCCCTCGTCACCCCGGACCTGTTCCGGGGTCCATCGGGCGGCGAGGTCGAAGCTGGAGATTCAAGCGGTGCGCTTGCGGCACCATTGCCCCCGGAACAAGTCCGGGGTGACGGGAAGACGGGGCAAATTATGCATCACCCGGCCGCGGCTCAGCGACTTGATGCGCGGCAAGCTCGGCAAGTTTCGCTTGATGCGCTGGTCAACCCTGGCTTCCACGGCAGGGCTGGCCCTCGATATCAGGATCGCCGACGCCGCCTGAGCCTGGGCCCCGGCCCAGCGACGCCGGGCTGGTAATTTTGTTACGAATCTGCTAAACGGGTTCCGACATGACGGGTGCGACCGGCGCCCGTCTTCGGAGACGTGCAACACTCATTGCATCGCTGGATCGGATCGGAAGGTTTGTCGCGCCTTCCGCCCGCGGCGATTCACCCGACGAAAGGTAGGTTAGAATGGCTTCCAAGGCATTGTCCTTCGATGTCGGCGATTATGTCGTCTATCCCAAGCATGGGGTCGGCCGCGTGATCGAGCTTCAGAAATCCGAGATCGCGGGCATGCAGCTCGAACTTTATGTGCTGCGTTTCGAAAAAGAGAAGATGACGCTCCGCGTGCCGACCAACAAGGCCGAGAGCGTCGGCATGCGCAAGCTTTCGTCGGACAAGACGCTGAAGGAAGCGCTCGATACGCTGACCGGCAAGCCGCGCGTCAAGCGGACCATGTGGTCGCGTCGCGCGCAGGAATATGAGGCGAAGATCAATTCGGGCGACCTGGTGTCGATCGCCGAGGTGGTCCGCGACCTGTTCCGCGCCGACGACCAGCCCGAGCAGAGCTATTCCGAGCGGCAGATCTTCGAGGCGGCGACCAGCCGCCTCGCCCGCGAGCTCGCCGCGATGGAGCAGGTCGACGAGCCGACCGCGCAGGAGAAGATCCTGGAAATCCTGCGCAAGGCGGCGGCGATCTACAACAAGGAAAAGGCCGAGGCCTGATCGCAGCCGACTGTTCACCACGTCATGCCGGACCCGTCCCGGCATTCATTGCGTCACGCGCGTTCCGCTTGCGGAAAGATGGACCCCGGACCAAGTCCGGGGTGACGATGGAATGCAGATGCGATCTCTCACGAAAAGGCGGTCCCGCGGGGCCGCCTTTTTTCGTTTGCGGCCGGGTGAGGCGGGGTGTATTAGGTGCATAACACGCCAGGGAGGACACCATGCGCAAATCGATATTTCTGCCGCTGATCGGCGCGATCACGATCGCCGCCTGCAACGACAGCACCGCCAGCACCACCGACGCCAAGGTCACGCCGTCGGGCCAGCAGGGCCAGCGCCAGTTCCAGCTCGCCAATTTCGACACCGTATCCCTGGAAGGCCCCGACAATGTCGAGGTGCGCGTCGGCCCGGCCTTCTCCGTCACCGCGCAGGGCGACACCGGCGTGCTCAAGGCGCTCGAGATCAAGCTCGACGGGTCCGAGCTCGAGATCGGGCGCAAGAACCAGCGCAGCGGCTTCCGCTGGGGCAATGACGAGGGCGACGAGGCCGGCCCGCTCAAGGTGATCGTGACGATGCCGGCGATCCGCGCCGCGAACCTCGCCGGATCGGGCGACATGAGCGTCGACAAGGTGAGCGGCGACAGCTTCGACGCCGCGCTCGCCGGATCGGGCGACATGCTGCTGGGCGCGCTCGCGGTGAAGACCGCCGAGCTGTCGATCGCCGGATCGGGCGACATCAAGGCGAGCGGCGCCGCCGACCAGGTGTCGGTCTCGATCGCCGGATCGGGTGACGCCGACGGATCGGGGCTGGCGGCCAAGGCCGCGGACGTGTCGATCGCGGGGTCCGGCAATGTCCGCCTGGCGGTGGACGGCGCGGCCGACGTCTCGATCGTCGGTTCGGGCGACGTCGATCTGGGCCCCAAGGCGCGTTGCCAGAAATCGATCATGGGCGCGGGCGACGTCATCTGCGGCGGCTGACGCTTGCCTGAGGCGCGGGCGCGTGCGACGCTCGCGCCCATGCTGACGCGCCTGGTTCTGCTGTTGCTGCTGCTCGCCGCCCCCGCGGCGGCGGCGGAACGCAGTTATTCGGTCACCGATTTCGACCGCATCCGCGTCGAAGGGCCGTTCCGCATCACCGTGACGACGGGAAGCGCGGTGACGGCGCGCGCCGAGGGCGACCAGCGCGCGCTGGACGGCCTGGTGCTGCGGGTCGACGGGCGGACGCTGGTGGTGCGCATGGGAGATCGCGGCTGGGGCGGCTATCCCGGCGAGACCCCGCCGCCGCCGAGCATCCGCCTGACCGCGCCAAACCTGCGCGCGGCGGTGGTGACCGGCGGCGCGGTGCTCGACATCTCGGCGATGAAGGCGCCCCGCGTCGACCTGACGCTGACCGGATCGGGCAGCATCACCGCGCCCGCGATCGAGGCGGACCGGCTGGTGGCGAGCCTGATGGGCACCGGCCGGCTGGTGATGGGCGGCCGCGCGCTCATCGCCTCGGTGCAATCGCGCGGCGCGGGCGATATCGATGCGAGCGCGCTGGCGGTCGGCGACCTGACGGTCAATTCCGAAAGCGCGGGCGAGGCGAAGTTCAACGCCGAACGGAGCGTGCGTGTGGTCTCGCTGGGCGCGGGCGCGATCAGCGTGGCGGGCGATGCGGCGTGCACGGTGCAATCGACCGGGGTCGGGCCGGTGGCGTGCAATCGGTGATATGGGTGGACGACATTCGGAGGGATTGGTTCACGCGGAGGCGCGGAGAAGAAGAAGTTGGTTCACGCGAAGGCGCGAAGGCGCGAAGAAAGAAGAAGGGGTTCGCGCAGAGACGCGGAGGCGCAGAGAGGTGGTTCTGCCGCGTCAGCGGCTTTCATCTTTTCGCAGGGTTCCGCTTGCCGCAACGTAGCGAGGTGACATGCGCTTCGCGCAGAGTTTTGACATCTCTGCGTCTTCGCGTCTCTGCGCGAACCAACCTTCCTGCTTCTTCTTCGCGCCTTCGCGCCTTCGCGTGAACCAATCTTTCGAACGTCGATACGTCCCGGAGCCTGTCAGTTTAAGTTCCTGTCCCCCCTGCCTTCGCAGCGGCGACGGACCATAGATGGCAAAGAGCAGACAATCGGCCCGGATCGCCCGGATGGAAGTCACAGCAGCCCGATCGCCGCCAGTTCGCCGACCAGGCGGTGCGGCATGTCCGCCGTGCCGCTGTCGCCGCCGAGATCGGGCGGCGCGTCCTTGTCCTCCAGATAGCGCCAGCCCTGATGCGCGCGCTTTGGGCGGGCGGCGACGAGGATCAGGCGCGGTTCGAGGTGGATCGCGGTGCGGCCGCCCTCGGCCTCGCCGAAACGAAGGATCGGCGAGCGCGCGACGAGCTGGTGCTTGATGATCCAGTAGAGCGATCCGCCGGCGATCTCGGCATGGCGCTTGGGCAGGTAGCGCGTGGTCAGGACGAGGCCGCCCTGGGCGGCGCGCAGGGCGACCACCGCCTCCAGCTCGGGCAGCGAGGGATGGCCGTAGGCGACCTTGGTGAGATGAAGCGGCACGACGCCCGATTTGGGCCCGCGTGGGGCGGCGATCAAGCCAGCGGCACGAGCCCGCTCAGCACCGCGAGCCCGAGAAAGGCGAAAAATCCCATCGAATCGGTGATCATCGTGACGAACACCGAGGACGCCACCGCCGGATCCTGACCCAACCGTTCGAGCAGCACCGGCACGAGCACGCCGGCCAGGCCGGCGACGACGATGTTGATCAGCATCGCGGCGGCGATCACCGCGCCCAATGACGGGTTGCCAAACACCAGCGCCGCGCCGATGCCGATCAGCACCGCGATGGTGCCGCCGTTGAGCGCCGCCAGCGTGATCTCTCGCCTGATGGTGCGGATGGTGTTGGATTGGGTGAGCTGATTGGTGGCGAGCGCGCGCACCGCGACCGCCATGGTCTGCGTGCCGGCATTGCCGCCGATCGAGGCGACGATCGGCATCAGCACCGCCAGCGCGACCATCTGCTCGATCGCCCCGCCGAAAAAGGCGATGATCGTCGAGGCGACCAGCGCGGTGCCGAGATTGGCGACCAGCCAGCGCACGCGCGCCGAATAGCTCTCGCGGATCGGCTCGTTGATGTCGCCGTCGCCCGCGCCCGACAGCAGCAGCGCGTCCTCGCCGGCTTCCTCCTGGATGATGTGGACGACATCGTCGACGGTGATCATGCCGACCAGCCGCCCGTCGGGATCGACCACCGCGGCGGAGATCAGCGCGTATTTCTGGAAGCGCAGCGCGACCTCCTCCTGGTCCATGTCGACCGGGATCAGCGTCTGCTCGCGCGCCATGACGTCGGCGACGGCGATCGCGCGCGGCGTGCGGAGAATCCAGGAAAGGGCGCAGGTGCCGACCGGCTTGTGCTGCGGATCGACGACGAAGATTTCCCAGAAATCGGTGGTCAGCGTCTCGTCGGCGCGAAGGAAATCGAGCACGTCGCCGACGGTCCAGTGCTCGGGCACCGCGACCACCTCGCGCTGCATCAGGCGGCCGGCGGATTCCTCCGGATAGCCGAGCGCGGCCTCGATCGCGGCGCGATCGTCGGGGTCGAGCGCGCGGAGGACGGCGCGCTGGTCCTCGTCGTCCATGTCCTCGATGATCGCGACCGCGTCGTCGGTATCGAGCTCGGCGGCGATATCCGCGACCTGACCGGGCTCGAGCGCGTCGATCAGCGTCTCGCGGACGTAATCGTTCATCTCGGCGAGGACTTCGCCGTCGAGCATGTCGGCGAGCGCGGCGGCGAGCGCGCCGCGGTCCTCGGCCGGGGTCAGCTCGAACAGGTCGGCGATGTCGGCCGGGTGGAGCGGATCGACCAGCGCGCGCGCGGCCTCGGCGTCGCCCGCATCGACCGCGTCGAGCACCGCGCGGACGAATTCGGGCTTGAGCCGGTCGTCCTCGTCGAGCTGGGTTTCGCCTTCCGATTCGGGCGGTTGGAGTTCGGTCTCGCTCATGTTCGACCTCCCTCTGGCGGCTGGCGAATCCCCTTAGCGCGGCAATGCCGGGCTGCCAACGCGATTGGACAGGCCGGGATGCGGAGGGTAGGGCGTCGGCCAAATTCCCCATCCACAGGAGATTCCCCGATGGCCGATACGCTGACCTTCACGCTCGACAATGGCGGCGACGTCGTCATCCGCCTGCGGCCCGACCTCGCCCCCAACCATGTCGCGCGCATCGCCGAGCTGGCCGGCGAGGGCTTCTACGACGGCGTCGTGTTCCACCGCGTCATCCCCGGCTTCATGGCGCAGGGCGGCGATCCCACCGGCACCGGCATGAGCGGATCGGACAAGCCCGACCTCGCCCAGGAATTCAACGACGAGCCGCATGTCCGCGGCACCTGCTCGATGGCGCGCACCGCCAATCCGGACAGCGCCAACAGCCAGTTCTTCATCTGCTTCGACGACGCACGCTTCCTCGACCGCCAGTACACGGTGTGGGGCCAGGTCGAATCGGGCATGGAGCATGTCGACGCGCTGCCCAAGGGCGAGCCGCCGGCGACCCCGGGGAAGATCGTGAAGGCGGTGGTAAGCGATTAGCGCCAGCTAATCGCTGTCTCGGCCACCGCCACGGCCGGCGTCGCCACGCCGCAGTTTTGGCTTTCGTATACGACGCGGCAAAGCCGCGCCGTCGGCCGGACTGACGTCCGCCGGCCGGAACCCTGGCCGCGACGCGGATTAGCGAGGCTAATCCGCTGCCAGCGTTCCGATCAGCCAATCGTGAAACAGGCGCACCGGCTTGCTCTCCAGCGCGCGGGGGCGGCAGACGAACCAGTAGCTGTAGGGGCTCATCACCTCGATATCGAACAGCCGTACCAGCCGCGGATCGTTGGCGTCGAGGAAATGGCTTTCGTGCATGAAGGCGACGCCGAGCCCCTGCGCGGCCGCCTCCAGCATCAGCGGGCCCGAATCGAAATGGTCGATCGCGGCGGGTTCGAGCGCCTTCAATCCCGCCGCCTGGCGCCAGGCGGTGAAGGTGTCCGGCATGTCGCGGTGGATGAAGGCGGTGAGATCGGCCAATTGCTCCGGCCGCGTCACCGGATCGGGCCGTTCGAGCAGCGTCCGGCCGCCGATGACATAGACCTGGTTGCGGTCGAGCCGGTGCGCGTAGAGCGCGGGATCGATGTCGCGGGCGAGCGCGATCACCGCGTCGAGCCCGTCGCCCAGCCGGGCGATGCCGTGGCCGGCGGTGTCGACGTCGAGATGCAGCTCGGGATGCCGCGCGCGCAGATCGCCGAGCTTGGGGAACAGCCGCTGCGAGGCGAACAGCGGCAGCACGCCCAGCCGCAGGCGCAGCACGTCGCCGGGCGCGGTCAGCGCCTCGACCGCGTCGGAAAGCGAATCGATCGCGGGCCCGATCTGCTGGAGCAGGCGCTCGCCGTCGGCATTGAGGCGCATCGCCTGATGGCGGCGCTCGAACAGCGGCTTGCCGACGAAGCGCTCGAGCGCCTGGACGCGGCGGCTGAGGGCCGGCGAGGACAGGGCGAGCTCCTCCGCGGCGGCCTTGACCGAGCCCAGCCGCGCGACCTGCACGAAGGCCTCGATCGCGGTCAAAGGCGGCAAACGGCGCAGTTCTCGTCTCCTTTCTTGTGCATTGCAGCACAGGTCTGCGCGGTTCGCAATCCTGCTTTTGCGTAGATGAAACCGGTTACCATTGCAAGAATCGCAATCGTAATGGTCTTATTTCGCACTTGCACAAAAACGTGCTGCGCTGCACATAGAGCGGGCCTTTCAGGCATCCTCTCCTAAAAACTTTCAAGGCCGGTCCTTCGGGACCGGCCCTTTTTTTACCCCGATGCGTTCTGCCATCGCGGATAGGGGTCGCACGTTCGTGCGCCCATCCCTATTTCCGCCCCTTCGCAGAATTGAGGCGGGACGATCAATGGCAGACGAGGACGCGCCACTGAAGGTGCAGGTGGCGAACGCGCGCAAGGAGGATTCGGGGCGAGGCCTCGCCCGCCTCCCGCGCGCGACGATGCAGCAGCTGGGTCTGAGCGAGGGAGACGTCGTCGAGCTGATCGGCAAGCGGTCCACCCCGGCGCGCGCCGTGCCGCCCTATGCCGAGGACGAAGGGCTCGACATCGTCCGCCTCGACGGCCTGCAGCGCGCCAATGCCGGGATCGGATCGGGCGACCATGTCGGCATCCGCAAGATCGAATCGAAGGCGGCCACACGCGTGGTGTTCGCCCCGGCGCAGCAGAATCTGCGCCTGCAGGGCTCCGCGCAGGCGCTGCAGCGCGTCTTCATCGGCCGGCCGCTCACCTCGGGCGACGTCGTCGCCACCGTCGGCCAGCAGCGCACCGACCAGGACGCGCCGCCGCATGTCCGCCAGCTGCTCGGCGCGCCCGCCTATGCGCTGCAGGAAATCCGCCTGGTCGTCGTCTCGACCGCGCCGAAGGGCATCGTCCATATCGACGAGACCACCGAGGTCGAGCTGCGCAGCGAATATGAGGAACCCAAGGAAGCGCGCCGCGCCGACGTCACCTACGACGATATCGGCGGCATGGCCGGAACGATCGACCAGCTGCGCGAGATGGTCGAGCTTCCCCTGCGCTATCCCGAGCTGTTCCAGCGCCTGGGCGTCGATCCGCCCAAGGGCGTGCTGCTGCACGGCCCGCCCGGCACCGGCAAGACGCGGCTCGCCCGTGCGGTCGCCAACGAGAGCGACGCCGAGTTCTTCCTGATCAACGGGCCCGAGATCATGGGCTCGGCCTATGGCGAATCGGAGAAGCGCCTGCGCGAGGTGTTCGAGGAGGCGGCCAACGCCGCGCCCTCGATCGTCTTCATCGACGAGATCGATTCGATCGCGCCCAAGCGCGGGCAGGTGTCGGGCGAGGCGGAGAAGCGCCTGGTCGCCCAGCTGCTGACGCTGATGGACGGGCTGGAGGCCCGCGCCAACCTGGTCGTCATCGCCGCGACCAACCGGCCCGAGGCGCTCGACGAGGCGCTCCGCCGCCCCGGCCGCTTCGACCGCGAGATCATCGTCGGCGTGCCCGACGAGCGGGGGCGGCGCGAGATCCTGGGCATCCACACGCGCGGCATGCCGCTGGGCGACAAGGTGGATCTCGAGGAGCTGGCGCGCACCACCTTCGGTTTCGTCGGCGCCGATATCGCCGCGCTCGCGCGCGAGGCGGCGATCGAGGCGGTGCGCCGGATCATGCCCCGGCTCAACCTGGAGGAGCGCACCATCCCGCCCGAGGTGCTCGATACCCTCTCGGTCACGCGCGAGGACTTCGTCGAGGCGCTGAAGCGCGTCCAGCCGAGCGCGATGCGCGAGGTGATGGTCCAGGCGCCGACCGTCCGCTGGGACGATATCGGCGGGCTGGACGACGCGCAGATGCGGCTGAAGGAAGGCGTCGAGCTGCCATTGAAGGACCCCGACGCTTTCCGCCGCATGGGCATCCGCCCGGCCAAGGGCTTCCTGCTCTACGGCCCGCCCGGCACCGGCAAGACGCTGCTGGCGAAGGCGGTCGCGCGCGAGGCGGAGGCGAACTTCATCGCCACCAAATCGAGCGACCTGCTCAGCAAATGGTATGGCGAGAGCGAGCAGCAGATCGCCCGCCTGTTCGCCCGCGCGCGCCAGGTCGCGCCCACGGTGATCTTCATCGACGAGCTCGATTCGCTGGTGCCCGCACGCGGCGGCGGCCTGGGCGAGCCGCAGGTGACCGAACGCGTGGTCAACACCATCCTTGCCGAGATGGACGGGCTGGAGGAGTTGCAATCGGTCGTCGTCATCGGCGCGACCAACCGGCCCAACCTGATCGACCCGGCGCTGCTGAGGCCCGGCCGTTTCGACGAGCTGATCTACGTCACCGTGCCCGACGCGGGCGGCAGGCGGCGCATCCTTGCGATCCACACCGCCAGGATGCCGCTCGCCGACGATGTCGACCTCGACGACATGGCGCGGCGCACCGAACGCTTCACCGGCGCCGACCTTGAGGACCTCGTCCGTCGCGCCGGTCTGTTCGCGCTGAGGGAATCGCTCCAGTCGACCGAGGTGACGATGGCGCATTTCGAGCGAGCGCTAGGCGAAACCCGCGCCACCGTGACGCCCGAGATGGAGCGCGAATATGAGACGATGGCGGCGAAGCTGAAGCAGGAAGCGTCGGCGATATCGCAGATCGGCTTCATCGCGCCCGGCATGCTCACGCCGAAGGGAGAGAAGAACCCCTGAGACGCGCCAGCGCATAGACGAACAGCAGCGCGAGCGCCGCGCCGGCGACGAGATAGGGGAGCGGCTTCCACAGCTCGTAGAGGCCGACTCCGATCGAGGGACCGAGCACGAACGCCGCGCCGTTGATCGAGGTGGTCTTGCCCGCGACCGATCCTTGCGCGCCGGGCCCCACCGCCAGGCTGACCCCGGCGGTGAAACCGGGGCGGATGAAGCCGAAGCCGAGCGCGGAGAGCGCGAAGGCCATGGCGATGCCGTAGAGCGAGGTGGCGAGGCCGGTCAGCGCGCAGCCGGCCGCGGCGAGCACCAGGCCGATCAGCACCAGCGCGCGGGGTGCGAGGTTGAACAGCGGGATCAGCCCCCATTGCGCGAGCAGCGCGGTGCCCGCGCCCAGCATCAGCACGATGCCGATCGCCTGCTGCGCCTGATCGAGCGGCAGGCCCAGACGATCGATGACGAGGAAGCCGATCGCCTGCCCGGTCATCGCCTGCGCATGCCCCATGACCAGCCCGATCAGCATCCAGGGCAGGATGCGCGGATCGCGATAGGGCACGTCCTCCACCTTGGGCGCGGTCGCCGCCGTCACGCTGGCCCCGGTCGATTGGCCGCCGATCGAAGGATAGGCGTTGGCCGCGCCGTGCGCGCCGTCGTCGAGCGCATGTCCGTCGCGCGGCAGCATCCGCCATAGCGCGACGAACACCAGCCCGCCGAACGCGGCGAAGACATAGGCCGGCCCCGCCAGCCCGACGAGGGGCAGCACGAAGAACGGCGCGAGCGCCGGGCCGAGGATGGTCCCCAGCCCGAAGGCGGAGCCGAGCAGGGTCAGCGCGCGCGTGCGCTCCTCGCGCGTCGTGCGCCCCGCGACCATCGCCTGCGCGGCGGGCGGCGCGGCCGCGCCGAACAGCCCGTAGATCAGCCGCCCGCCGATAAAGGCGAGGAACGCGGCGAGCGGCGCGATCCAGCCCAATATCCCCGCGGTCAGGAAGATCGCGCACAATGCGACCGAGACGATATAGCCGCCCATGCCGATCAGGATCATCCGCCGCCGTCCGTGCCGGTCGGATCGCTTGGCCCAATAGGGCGCGGCGATCACCCAGAGCAGAGCGGAGACCGAGAAGGCGGCGGCGACCGCGCTGTCCGGCACCTTCAGGGATCGCCCGATCGCGGGCAGCACCGATTGCAGCGCGGTGTTGCCCGCGGCGATCGTCAGCATGACGATGAACAGCAGCGCGAAATCCCGCTCCAGCCTGGGGCGGAGCGTCACGCCTTGGTCCAGCTATAGCCGCGCATGACGGTGGTCACGGCGAGTTCGTAGCTCCGATACCATTTCGCCCGCCCCTCGGCGCGGATGCGCGCATGCTCGGGATGGTCGCGCCAGGCCGCGGCGGCGGCCTCGTCCGTCCAATAGCTGACGGCGATGCCCTGACCGTCGGCCCCGCGTGCGGCGATGAAGCCGCGATAGCCGGGTTGCGCCGCCGCCAGCCGCTCCATCGCTTCGGCGGCGGCGCCATAGCCCGAATCGTCCTGCGCGGTGCGCACCGAGGTGAAGATCACCGCGACCTGGCCTGTCCGTTCGCCGCTCATATGGCGCCTTTGGCCTGCGGAACGGGACGCGTAAACCCTGTTAGGAGTTTGTCAGGCAACCGATGCTCTTGAATGTTCGTTGCGCTTTTGCGACTGCGATGCTTCCATATCGACCGGGGGCGCCCGCACGCGAACGATATAGTCCGGGAGTCCGCATGCCCTCTTCTTCCGCCCCGACCCTCGCCAAGCGTACGCGCATTCGCCGACCGGCCGGGGTTCCCTCCCCCTGGGGCATGTTCTTCAAGGGCTTTCTGAAGCACCCGGTGATGGTCGGATCGATCATCCCCTCATCGAAGGTGCTGATCGACCGGATGCTGGCGCGGGTCGATTGGGAGAACACCAAGCTGTTCGTGGAATACGGCCCCGGCGTCGGCACCTTCTGCAATCATATCCTGGACCGGATGGCGCCCGACGCGACGCTGATCGCGATCGACACCAACCCCGAGTTCATCCAGTATCTGAGGCGCACGATCGACGATCGCCGCTTCGAACCGGTCCACGGCTCCGCCGCCGACGTCGCCCAGATCATTCGCGATCACGGCCATGAAGCGGCCGATTTCGTGCTTTCGGGCCTGCCCTTCTCCACCCTGCCGCCGGGCGTCGGCGACACCATCGCCGAACAGACCGCCCATGTGATCCGCCCCGGCGGCGCGTTCCTGGTCTATCAGTTCAGCCCCAAGGTGAAGAGCTTCATCGCGCCGCATTTCGGCAGGATCGACCACGCTTTCGAGCCGATCAACATTCCGCCGGCCCAGCTCTACTGGGCGTGGAAGGGCTGAACGGTCAGGCGGCGTCGGCCACTGCGCGCGCCGCCGCCTCTGGTTCGGCGGCGATCACCTTCAGATAAGCGCGCACCGCCGGTGGCGGCATATAGCGGCCTATCTCATATTGGCGGATGCTGGCGAGCGGGATGCCGTAGGTGCGGGCGAACGCCTCCTGGCTCAGCCCCAGACGGTTGCGCAGCTGGCGAACGCGCCGCCCCATCAGCCCGCGCTCCAGTGCGGCGACGCTGACGTCCCGATCCTCCGGATCATTCGGATCCGCCGGAATTGCTATCATAGTCTCTTTGTTCACGATCGTTGCTCCGCCTCACTGAGATCAGCCGGATCACTTCGCCCCGCCAGACGTGAATGGCGGTATAGAGCTTTCCGTTCACTGATCCGATCGCCTTGTGCCGCTCCTCCTCGTCGCCGATGCGCAACGTCGGAATGATCACGACATCGGGATCATCGAAAATCCGCAGGCCGAAGATCAGCGGCACGCCGTGCTTGATCCGGTTGGCCTTGTCCTTGGCCGGATCGAACTCGGCGATCATGGCAGGAATATATGTGATTCACATATGCGGTGCAAGAATCCTACCGCCCGTCGATGCCGAAGTTCAGGCGGCGCGAGACGTTATAGTCGAGCACCGCGATCAGCAGATAGGCGGCGAACTGCCTGATCCGCGTCCACCAGCCGCTGCGCCGGCGGTTGACCTCCGCCGTGATCGCCTCGGACTTCGCCATCTCGCCTTCGAAATAGCCGCGCACATGCGCGGCGAAGGCGGCGTCGTCGATCCGCACCATGATCTCCAGGTTGATGAACAGGCTGCGCATGTCGAAATTGGCGCTGCCGATATGGACGATGTCGTCGATCACATAGAGCTTGGTGTGGAGCTTGGTGGGCTGGAACTCGAAGATTTTCGCACCCTGGCGAAGCAGTCCGGCATAGGTGAAGCGCGCCGCGGCGATCGTCGCGTTGTTGTCCGATTTCGCTGCGGTGATCAGCCGCACGCGGCGCGCGCGATCGATCCGGCGGAGCAGACCCGGGCCCGGCGCGAAATAGGCGGCGATCATGTCGACCTGGGCGGCGCCGCGAATGTCGGCGCGCAACGCCTGCGCCCAGGGGCTCAGCCGCCGCGTGGGTCCGCCGAGCAGCCAGCGCACGCCGCCCGAGGTCTCGCTCGCGCGCTTGAGCGCGCGCCGCAGCGTGCGGATCCTCGCCTTGTCGTCGCGCGCCCAGGCCGACAGGTCGTCGAAATACCGCGCGATCCGCCCCGCCGCCGGCCCATCGATCTCGACGCCGAGATCGCGCCACGCGTCCTCGGCCGGGGTGCCGAAATAATCGTCCTCGACATTGAAGCCGCCGGTGATGACGCGCGCCTCGTCCGCGAGCGCAAGCTTCTGGTGGTTGCGCAGCAGATAGCGCCGGCCGAATCGCGGCAGGAAGCGGCACAGCTCGCCGCCTGCGTCGGTCAGCGGGCGGAAGAAATCGTCGTCGCCGCCCACCTCGCTGCCGAAACCGTCGACGATCAGCGACACCTGCACGCCGCGCGTCTGCGCCGCGACCATCGCGTCGCGCACGCGCCGCCCGGCATGATCGTCGGTGTAGATGTAGAACAGCACGCGCAACGACCGCTCGGCCCCGTCGATCAGCGCGATCAGCGCCTCCAGCCGCCGCGGGCCGGTATCGAGCAGCCGCAGGCGGTTGCCGTCGACGGTGAACCAGGGCTGTTCGGGCGGCTGTTCTGCGGGCGATGAAGCCATGTCCTGTCATGCTGCGCCCGCCCCGGACGCGCAAGGGGCGCGCCGGTTTCATTGACATTGCGAGGGCGCGGCGCTAACTGCCCGCCTTTCCGTTCATCGTTATCGAAGGATGCGTTTTCATGGCGCGCGTGACCGTTGAGGATTGCGTAGACAAGGTTCCCAACCGGTTCGATCTGGTGCTGCTCGCCGCCCAGCGCGCGCGGCAGATCTCGGGCGGCGCGGAGCTGACCATCGATCGCGATCGCGACAAGAACCCGGTCGTCGCGCTGCGCGAGATCGCCGACGAGACGATTCGTCCCGACCATCTCGAGGAATCGGTCGTCGCCGGCATGCAGAAGGTGCTGATCGACGATGAGGACGAGGCCGATGAGGTCGGCTCGCTGGCGGCGTCGGCCGAGGCGCTGCGGCTGACCGCGGCGGCTCCTCCGCGGAACCAGAATCTTGGGGCTGATTACGAAGGTTGAGGCCCGGATTTAGCGCAAGCTAAATCCGGATAAGCCGAAACCCCGGCCGGCGGTGCGCAAGCGCACCGACCGACGACGCGGCTTTGCCGCGTCGGGTTTCCGATAATCGAGATCACAAAGCGACGCGGCAAAGCCGCGTCGTCGGCCGGGTACTTCGTCCCGCCGTCCGCGGGCTCGGATGACTCCAGATTTAGCTCAAGCTAAATCTGGTCCTCGCCCCGGCCCTTAAACCCCTGCGCAATCACATACCACTCCGACGAGTCCTTGCGGCTCGCCGGCGGCTTGGCGTGCTTCACCTGCGCGAAATGGCGTTTCAAGAGCGCGACCAGATCGCTGTCGGCGCCGCCCGCCAGCACCTTGGCGACGAACGCCCCGCCGGGGCGCAGCACCGAGATCGCGAAGTCCGCGCCCGCCTCCACTAGCCCCATGGTGCGCAGATGATCGGTCTGCGGATGGCCGACGGTGTTGGCCGCCATGTCCGACAGCACCAGATCGGGCGCGCCGCCCAGATCGGCCATCAGCAGGTCGGGAGCGGAAACGTCCATGAAATCGAGCTGGTGGATGACGACGCCGTCGATCGGATCGACCGGCAGCAGATCGATGCCGACGACCGCCGCCCTGGGGCTCGCCTTGCGCACCACCTGCGACCAGCCGCCCGGCGCGATGCCCAGATCGACCACCCGCCGCGCGCCCTTCAGCAGCCCGAACCGCTCGTCGAGCTCGATCAGCTTGTAGGCGGCGCGGCTGCGATAGCCTTCGGCCTTGGCGCGGCGGACATAGGGGTCGTTGAGCTGACGTTCGAGCCAGCGGGTCGAGGCCGCGGTGCGCCCGCGCGCGGTGCGGACGCGCTGACGGCCGCCCGATCCGCCCCTGCTCAAGAGCGCCACTCCCCGGCCATGAGCGTGCGCAATATGCCCTCGCGAATGCCGCGATCGGCCACGCCCAGCCGCTCGGCGGGCCACATGTCGAGGATCGTCTCCAAGATGGCGCAGCCCGCCACCACCAGATCGGCGCGCTCCGGGCCGATACAGGCGAGCCGCGCGCGATCGGCGATCGCTTGGCCCGACAGGCGATGGCTGATCGCGCGCATCGATTGGGCGGGCACGATCAACCCGTCGACCGCCGAGCGGTCATAGGAGGGAAGCCCGAGATGGACGGAGGCGAGCGTCGTCACCGTGCCGCTGGTGCCGAGCAGCCGCAGCGCGGCGCCCTTGGGCAATCGGTCGGCGAAGCCCGCGAAGCTTTCCGCCACGCGCGCGCGCATGCGGGCGTAGGTGGCGCGCCGCTCGGCCTCGTCGGCGTGCGCCGCGCAAGGCTCGCTCTCGGTCAGCGAGACCACCCCCCAGGGCGCGCTCTGCCAGTCGAGGATCGCCGGAGGGCCGTCCTCGCGCGTTTCGACCAGCACCAGCTCGGTCGATCCGCCGCCGATGTCGAAGATGAGCGCCGGCCCGTCGCCCGGCTCGATCAGCGGATGGCAGCCGAGCACCGCGAGCCGCGCCTCCTCGCGCGCGGCGATGATGTCCAGGCGGATGCCGGTTTCACGATAGACGCGGTCGATGAATTCGGGCCCGTTGGCGGCGCGGCGGCATGCTTCGGTCGCGACGGCGCGCGAGAGCGTTACGTTGCGCCGCCTGAGCTTGTCGGCGCACACGGCAAGCGCCGCGATGGTGCGCTCGATCGCCGCATCGGACAGCCGGCCGGAAGCCGCCAGGCCTTCGCCCAGCCGGACGATCCGCGAAAAGGCGTCGACCACCGCGAAGCCATCGGCCTGCGCGCGCGCGATCAGCAGCCGGCAATTGTTGGTGCCCAGGTCCAATGCGGCGAAATGCCGCGGGCCGGGCCGGTGGTGCCGGCCCCGCATGGGGTGCGCCGGAGCGGCCCTCTGCGTCGAGGGAGCCGCGGGGCGCGGCGAATGGGTGGATATGTCCCCCATTTTCCGGCAATCTCGCTTTTCTGTTCTTCCGTCACGGCATGGCGCCGCCCGGTGCTTGGAGCCAGCCTATCGGGGGCGCGGCGCGGGCGCAAGCGGAAGGCCGCCCGCGACGTTGACAGCCCCGGCGCGCGCGCCTATTTCGCCGCGTCTCCGGTGCCCCGTCGTCTAAAGGTAAGACTACGGACTCTGACTCCGTCAATTGAGGTTCGAATCCTCACGGGGCATCCAGCCGCCTGCTTCGCTTCCTTCCCCACCTCGCGCACGCGGGGGTGGAGACATGCTGCCGACGCGCCAGCGAACACGGCATGATCGCTGCTCGGCCGTATAAACCCGTACAAATAGATGCCTAATCGAGTGACATGAAAAGCACAGACCAGTAGGCGAAGTTTACTGTGCCCACTTCGCATGTGACTCTTTTGGCACATGGGGAAAGTACCGGATTTACGCCGTTGCTTGCCATCTTTACAGCCTTTCACCGCCGTCCCATCCCTCACGCCATGTCCCGTCGCGCCGCCTGAGAGCGGGTGCGGGACGGTGCAACATTTCCGCGAAAGGGGCCTCTCGGCCGCGGAAGAACAGTGAGGACATTCGCCGTGAACAAGTTCATTTCAGGGCGCGCGCGCCTTCAGAGCGGCTCCGCCCTTCAGGCGCTGGCGTTGATCGGCGCGGGCGCCGCCTTCATGGCCGCGACGCCGGCGCTGGCGCAGGATACGCAGGATCCGTCGGTCGCGCCCGAGACGCAGACTGCGGAAGATGCGGATACCGGCGAGAACATCGTCGTCACCGGATCGATCCTGCGCCGCAGCACCGCCGACACGGTCTCGCCGATCACCGTCGTCACCGCCGACGATCTCGATGCGCGCGGAATCAACACCACGCAGGAGGCGATCCAGCGCCTTTCGTCCAACAACGGCCCCGCGCTGACCAACTCCTTCTCGGCCAACGGCGCCTTCGCCGCGGGCGCGTCCGCCGTGTCGCTGCGGGGCCTCAGCACCAGCTCGACGCTGGTCCTGTTCGACGGCATGCGCGCGAGCTACTATCCGCTCGCCGACGACGCGACGCGCAACTTCGTCGATCTGAACACCATCCCGGACGACATCGTCGAGCGTGTCGAGGTGCTGCGCGACGGCGCGTCGTCGACCTACGGCGCGGATGCGATCGCAGGCGTGGTCAACGTCATCACCAAGCGCGAGATCACGGGCATCAGCGCGCGGGCGGAAGCCGGCATCGACGAACGCGGCAACAGCCCGAATTACCGGCTGAGCCTGACCGGGGGCTTCGGTGATGTCGAGGGCGACGGCTACAACGTCTATGCGAGCGGCTTCTATTATACGCAGGACGCGCTGTTCAACGGCGACCTGCCCTATCCCTACAACTCGCAGAATCAGTCGGGCATCTGCCTCGACGGCGTCTGCGGACCGCAGGTCGGGCCAAATTCGGGCTCGATCAACCCGTCGAGCCAGGGCTTCGAAGGCTTTTCGCTGACGAGCGACCGGCGCCTGTTCGCCACGACCTTCTTCGTCGCCCCCTATGACGCGAGCAACACCACCTCGCAGGGCCGCTACCAATTTCTCAACCCAGCTGCGGGGTGCATCACCGGCGAGACGCCTTACACGCTGAGCGCAGCCGAATTCGCCGATCCCGACAATGCGCTCTCTCCGAGGACGGTCTGCCAGGGCGACCTGGTCACCCAATATGGCGTGGTCTCGCCCGAGCTCGAGCGCTTCGGCGGCGCGATCAAGGGAACCATCGCACTGGGCGGCGGGATCGAGGCATCGCTGGTCGGCAACTATCTGCAGAGCAAGGTGAGCTACACCGGCGAGCCCGCCACGATCCGCGCCAATGCCAATACCGGCATTATGTTCCCGCGGTTCAGCACCTTCACTGGCGGTCCGCCCAACGCGCCGGGCTCCTTCGCGCTCGCGCTGCCCGTCTATGTCTGCCCGCTTGTGAACGGCATGCCCCAGGCGACCTGCGATGCGACCAACGGCACGCTCAATCCCAACAACCCCTTCGCCGCGCAGGGCCAGGTCGCGCGGATCATCGGCCGCATTCCCAACCTGATCGAGTATAACGAGACATTGAGCCGCACCTATCGCGGTGCGCTGACGATCTCCGGCCCGATTTCCGACAATTGGAACTTCGCGGTGGACGCGGTGGGCATGCGCACCGATCTCAGGCGCACCCAGGAAGGCTATGTCTACATCCAGCGGCTGTTGAACGTGGTCGCGGACGGCAGCTACAATTTCGTCGATCCGTTCGCCAACAGCCAGGCGACGCTCGACTATCTGTCGCCCGACAACGTCACCGATTCGCATTCGGACATCTACGCGGCCTCGGCGAACATCAGCGGATCGCTGTTCGAGCTGCCGGGCGGTCCGTTGCAACTCGGCGTCGGCGCCGCGATCCGCAACGAGTCGATCGACGCACCCAGCGCCAATGACGATTTCGCCGGGCCGACCGAGCGCTATTTCGTCCTGAACGCGTTCGGCACCAGCGGCGAGCGCACCGTCTATTCAGCCTTTGCCGAGCTCGACGCCCCGATCCTCGAATGGGTCGACGTCAACCTGTCCGGACGCTACGACAATTATTCGAGCGGCCAGGACGCCTTCTCGCCAAAGGTGGGCGTCCGGTTCAGGCCGTTCGACGGGCTGACCGTGCGCGGCACCTGGTCTCGCGGCTTCCGCATCCCGAGCTTCGCCGAGGCGAACGCGCTGCCGACCACGGGCTTCGTCACCAATACGGCGGCGCTGTTCAACGATACCTATCTGGCGCAATATGGCTGCACCGTCGCGACCTTCAACGCGTGTCCGACCTATATCCGCGCCGGCGCATACGGCCAGACGACGCTCGCCAGCCCCGATCTCGATCCCGAGCGCTCGACCAGCTGGACCGCGGGCATCGTCTTCGAGCCGCTGCGCAACGTCACGCTCGCGGTCGACTATTACAACATCAAGAAAACGGGCGCGATCACCACGCCGAGCAACTCGCCTGCGCTCATCGCCTATTATAGCGGCCAGGCCATTCCCGAAGGCTACAACGTCATCGCCGATGCGCCGGATGCGCAATTCCCGAACGCGACGCCGCGCGTCGCCTTCGTCCAGTCGTCGCTGATCAACGCGAACACCATCCGGTCGGAAGGCCTGGACTTCGCCGCACGGGCCAGCTTCGATCTGGGGCCGGATATCCGCTTCACCTCCTCGGCGGAGGCGAGCTACATCATCAATCTCTCGACCGAATTCCCCGACGGATCGGTGGAGAGCTATGAAGGCACGCTCGGCAACTTCAACCTGACCGCCGGATCGGGCACGCCCGAATGGCACGGCAGCTGGCAGAACACGCTGGAGATGGGCGCCTGGACGCTGACCGCGACCGCCGAATATTTCGACGGCTACAACC
Organism: Sphingomonas gilva; assembly: GCF_003515075.1. GTDB lineage: Bacteria > Pseudomonadota > Alphaproteobacteria > Sphingomonadales > Sphingomonadaceae > Sphingomonas > Sphingomonas gilva. The sequence goes on along the minus strand of NZ_QWLV01000001.1, from coordinate 76,821 downwards.
TGTCGGCGGAGGATCAGAACGGCGCCGGCACCTCGGGCGATTGCGGGCTGCTGTCGGAGGCCTTCGTGGAATGCGACGTGCCGTCCTACGTCACCGTCGATCTTTCGACGAGCTTCGACGTGAACGACAACTTCACATTCTATGTCAACGTCCTCAACGTCTTCGACAATCTGCCGCCGATCGATCCGATCACCTACGGCGCCAACAACTACAACCCGGTGCAGGGCGGCACGGGCATTTTCGGCCGATCGTTCCGCGCGGGGGCCAAGGTCAACTTCTGATCGGCCGTCCTGGCCGGCAGGGGCGGCTTCCCTCGGGGAGCCGCCCTTTTTTGGTTCAGGCGGGTTCCCGCACCTGCTGGACGATCCCTTCGGCGAGCTTGCCGCCGACCTCGGCGAGATGGTCGAACCGCGCCTCGTAGCGGGCCATGCCCTGGCTCAGCGACCGGAGCTCGGACTCCAGCCCGTTGAGCTCGGCGCCGGGCAGCAGCGCCTCGACGCAATCCCAGCGCGACCAGCCTTCGAGCGGCGTCACGCCGAGCAGCTGCCCGCGCTTGCTCGCCACGGTCGAGGTGATCCGCGACGTGGCGCTGCCCGGCGCGCGGATGGCGATGTGCGCCATCGGTTCGAGCAGATAGGGCGAGGCGGCGGCGAGCGCATCGGCCATGGCGATCCGCCCGGCGGTGCGGAAGGCGAGTTCGGAGCTGTCGACGCTGTGGAACGACCCGTCGACCAGCGCCACCGCGACATCGACCACCTGGAAACCGAGCGGCCCCTTCGCCATCGCGTCGCGCACGCCCTGTTCGACCGCCGGGATCCACTGGCGCGGGATCGCGCCGCCGGTGATCCGGTCCTCGAAGCCGAAGCCCTCGCCGCGGCCCAAGGGGCGGATCTCGATCACGACGTCGCCGAACTGGCCGTGCCCGCCCGACTGTTTCTTGTGGCGCCCGCGCTGCATCGCCGGCTTGCGGATCGTCTCGCGGTACGCGACCGCCGGCTGGCGCACGGTCACCGCGACGCCGTAGCGCTGCTGCAACCGGTCGAGCGCGACCGCGAGATGCTCGTCGTTGAGGCCGCGCAGCAGCGTGTCGTGCGATTCCTCGTCCTGTCCCCAGTTGAGCGCGAAATCCTCCTCGGCCAGCCGGTTGAGCGCGGTCGACAGGCGGACCTCGTCCTTGTGGTCCTTGACCGCGATGGCGAGTGCGCAATTGGTCACCGGCGGCTCCGACAGGGCGGCGGCGGGCGGCTTGCCCGCGATGCCGATCAGGTCGCCCGCACGCGCCGCATCGGCCTTGGCGATGCCGACGATTCCGCCCGGCTCGGCGCGCGGCGCCTTGGCGGTGGCGGCACCCTGGACAGCGAACAAGGCGCCCGCGCGCATCGGCTCGCCATCGCCGGCGGTGAGCTCCGCGCCCTCGGCGAGCGGCGCGCCGAACACGCGGGCGAGCGCCAGCCGCCCGATCGTGCCGCCATGCGAGATCTTGAACACCTTGACCGCAGGACCGTCGATCCCCAGCCGCCGGGCGGTCTGCGCCGCGTCGGGCGTGTCGTGACGCAGCATCTTGAGCAGGCGGCGGATGCCGAAGCCGCTCGTCGCCGAACCGAACAGCACCGGCACCACCAGCCCTTGCGCGGTCTCGCGCGCAAGATCGCCGAAGATCGTCTTGAGATCGGGTGTCTCGTCCATCAGCAGCTGTTCGAGCAGCGTGTCGTCATGGTCGGCGAGCTGCTCGAGCATGTGGAAGCGCGCCGCCGCCTCATCGTCCTTCAGATGCGCGGCGAGCGGCACCTGGGTGGACGGCTTGCCCGGCTCGTAATGATAGGCGCGTTCGAGCGCGAGATCGACGAAGCCCGCCACCCGCTCGCCCGCGCGGATCGGGATCTGGCGGGCGACCAGCGCCGCCGCGCTCATCGGCTGCAGCGCTTCGAGCAATTCCTCGATGCTGCCGCGCGCCTGGTCGATCTTGTTGACGAACAGCGCGTGCGGCATGCCCAGCGCCTCCAGCCGCCGCAGCACCGGCTCGACCAGAGGCGCGTGCGCCGGGTCGGGATCGATCACCACCAGCGCGAGGTCGGCCGACGCCACCGCCAGCTCGGCATCGGGCGCGAAGCCGGGGGAGCCGGGCGCATCGACCAGCGTGTAGCGATCGCCCATCCAGTCGAAGCGCATCAGGTTGAGCTCGGTCGATCCGCCGCGCGCGCGCGCCTGGGGGCTCGCATCGCCCACGCTGCTGCCCGCATCGACCGCGCCCAGCCGCTGGATCGCGCCCGCCGCGAACAGCAGCGCCTCCGCCAGACTCGTCTTGCCCGCGCCCGCCGGTCCGACGAGCGCGACGGCTCTTGCGCCCTTGCTGTGCTCCATGCCTGCTCTCCTTTTGCTGCCGACCCCGCTCTTGCTCACCCTGTCTGTCCGAGTCGCGAGGGTCGGCCCAAGGGCGCGCGAAGGCAAGGCCCCTGCGGGCCGATCGTCAGGCGGGGCGGGGCGGCGTCAGGCCGATCCGATCTCCGCGGCGATGCGCCGCAGCCGGTCCTCGTCCAGCCGCACGCCGAAGCGCAGGCCGATCCGGCCGCCGCCCGCCCGCAGCACCACCGCCGGGATCGGCCGCTCGTCCACGATCAGCGCGACGAGCTGGCCGGGCTTGAGGTCGGCCGCGCAATGCATCCGCGCGCCTGACGGCGAAATGTCGAGGAGATGCGCGCGCAGCAGCGCATCGCCGTGCCTCAGGCGCGCCAGCCGGAACAGCTTGACCCGCGGCTCGCCGCGCGGGCGGTCGATTTTGTCCTGCCGTGCCGCCGAAACGTTCACCCACCGCTCCCCACGCGAGTCCGGTGGCCCTATGCGAGCCTCCTCCTGCCCGTTTCCAGCAGAAAAATGCTTAACACCCCCGTCCGACCGGTGCGAGGGTGCTGGACCGGACGCACGGGCTTGGGCTAACGCCGCTGCCTCACTCAAGCATGAGGATAATCCCATGAACAATGCCGACCTCGCCGATACCCTGGCCGCGAGCCATGGCCTGACCAAGGCCGACGCCCGCAAGGCCGTCGACAGCCTGTTTGCCGCGATCGCCGATGCAGCCGCCAAGGGCGAGGAAGTGTCGATCAACGGCTTCGGCAAGTTCAAGGTCAAGCAGAGCGCGGCGCGCGAAGGCCGCAACCCTTCGACCGGCGCGACCATCCAGATCGCCGCCTCGAAGAAGCTCGGTTTCTCCTCGGCCAAGGCGCTGAAGGACAAGATCAACGGCTGATCCGTGATCCGATCCGCCGCGCGGCCCGCTCGGGCGCGCGGCGGATCGCCTAGCCGAGCGCGTCGAACAGCAGCTTGGCGCCCAGCGCGACCATCAGCAGATAGACCATGGTGTAGAAGCGCTCCGTCCTCATCCGGCGGATCAGCCACACGCCGGCGAAGGTCGAGATGATCGCCAGCGGCATCAGCATGGCCGATGTCGCCAGATTCTCCTGCGTGAACTGGCCCAGCGCCAGATAGGCAGGCGTCTTCGCCCAGTTGATCGCGGCGAACAGCACCGCGGAGGTGCCGACGAAGCTTTCGTGCGGCAGCCGCTTCGGCCCCACCCACATCTGGAAGGGCGGCCCGCCGGCATGCGCGATCTGGCTGGTGAAGCCCGTCGCGGCGCCGAACAGCGCGCCGACCCAGCCGGGAGAGGTGGAGGCGAGCGGCGTGCGCCCGCCGCGCTCCAGCCATAGCCGCCACAGGCCGAACGCGACCGAGATCGCCCCCAGCGCCGCCATCACCGCATCCTCGGACAGCCGGTCGGCGAAGAACCAGCCGCCGGCGATGCCGGCCAACGCGCCGGGCAGCATCACCAGCACGATATGCCTGTCCCAGGTCCTGCGGAACGCCCACACGCTGACGACGTCCTGCACGATCAGGATCGGCAGCAATATCGCAGCGGCGGTCACCGGGGGAACCGCCAGTGCCAGGATCGGCGTGGCGAGCGCGCCCAGCCCGGCGAACCCGCCCTTGGCAAGCCCGAGCAGGGTCACCGACAGGATCGCGGCGATCAGGAAGGCGGGATCGGTCAGCACGTCCGCGCCTTAGCCGCGCGGGCGCGCCGCGACACCCCCTAGATGGGTTTCGGCCGCACGCGCGACGCCAGCCAGCCCGCGACGATCGCCAACAGGATGCCGGAGATGGGCATCCACACCGGTCCCGGAATCATCGTCGCATTGACGACGATCGACGCGATCACCAGCGCCACGATGATCCAGCCCGCCAGCGCGCGCCTGGCGATCAGATTGGCGACGAGCGCACCGGCGAACGCGCCCATCGTCCAGGCGGCGACGATCGTCGCCAGCGCAGCCGTCGGCGCCGCGGCTATCGCGGCGCGGACCGAATCCATGTCGCCGGACGTCGTGCCTGGAGGCGGCGGCCAGATCGCATGACCGATCATCTCCACGGCGCTTATCACGATCATGCCGGTCACGATGCCGGCGACGATGCCCAATGCCAGTTTCAGCATGCTCATCCCCTTTACGAGTCGCGACGCGAACATATCATGTGCGCAACCATCGGCCTTGTTGGGCGGTTGAAGGGAGAGGAAGAGGGAGTCTGCCGATGCTCGAACACCTGCCCCACTGGCTTGGCCACGCCATGCGCGGGCTGCGGGCGGGCGCGGACAAGCTGGCGATCGTCCAGCTGCGCATGGGCGGCGAAGTGCCCTCGCTCGATCTGATGAGCCCCGCTTTCGCCGATGGCGCACGACTGCCGCCGCGCTTCACCGCCGATGGCGAGGGCGTGTCGCCGCCGCTGGTCTGGGGCCCGGTGCCCGAAGGGACCAGCGGCCTCGCGCTGCTGGTGGAGGATGCCGATGCACCGACGCCGCAGCCATTGGTCCATGCGGTGGTCTGGGGGCTCGCCGCCGATACCGGCCGGCTCGCCGAGGGCGCGATCGTCCGCGACGGCGACGGCGGTGACGGGCGCGACGTCGGGCGCAATTCCTATTTTGCCGAGGGCTGGCTGCCGCCCGATCCGCCGACCGGGCATGGCGACCATCGCTATGCCTTCCAGTTGTTCGCGCTCGCCGCCGGTGACGATCCCGATCCCAATCCGGGCCGGTCCGAGCTGATCGAGGCGATGACCGGCCGCGTCCTTGCCGCTGGCCTCTTGATCGGCACCTACGCCCGCGGCAAACCCGCCGATATCGGCCCGGTCGGCAGCGTAGAGCGATCACCCGCGTAAAGGAGCATCCCCATGAACCGCACCCTTCCCGCGCTTGCCGCGCTGCTCGCCTTTACCGCCTGCGACCGCTCCGATCCGCCGGTCAACCAGGTCGGGATCGATCTGAACGCGGTGACCCCGGCGCCCGAGCCTGCGCCCCAGGCGCCAACGGCCAATGAGACCGCGCCCGCGAACGGCGCCGCGCCGGTCGCCAGCACGACCATCCCCGCCGCCTATCACGGCGTGTACGATCAGACCGCGGCCGCCTGCGCCTCGGCCTCGTCGATCTACCGCCTGACCGTGTCGGGCGACGAGCTGCGCTTCCACGAAAGCCTGGCCGAAGTGCAGAGCGTCACGCCGGAAGGCGAGAACGCCATCCGCGTCGCCGCCAACTATTCGGGCGAGGGGATGACGTGGAGCAACATCCAGCGCGTCGCGCTCTCCGACGGCGGACGGACGTTGACGATCACCGGCGAAGGCGAACCCGTCAAGCGCACGCGCTGCGGTTAATCGGTCCGCGCCTCGGGATTTTTGTCGACCGGCAGCGCCCAGCGGATCTGGTCGCGCAGCAGCGCCTCCAGCTCGTCGGCGCCGACGGCATGCGCGGCGGCGCGCTTGCGCAGCAGGCTGGCGAGCAGTTGCGGCCGCGTCTGGGCGGCTGGCTTGATACGGCGCCCCTGCGAAAGGGCGCGCGCGAAGCGCACGGATAGCGCGGTCACGACCAGGTTCCTTCATTGGCGCCGGTGGGGAGCGGCGCTTTCCCAGTAATACGGCAACGCCACGATAAAGTTGCGTAAAATGAGGGTTTTCGCGGCGTTAACCCCGATCCGGCCGGGTCCATAGCTCGGCGTCGCGGGGCCGCGGCGTACGCTGGTTGAGCGCCGCCGCGCCGGCCTTCGCCGCCAGCGCCAGCTTCTCCGCGCGGCCGACGACGACGCGGTGGTCCCAGGCGTGTTCGCCGCGCTCCGCCACCTTCCGCGCGATCGCCCCATAGATTTCCGACGCCGCCAGCACCGCCCAGCGCGAGCGGAAGGGCAGGCCCTGCGCGCCCTCCGCCGCGCTCGCCCGGTAGGCCGCCGCCATTCCCGCCAGCCGCTTCGCCAGCACCGCCAGCCGCGCGCGGAACGGCGGCTTCATGTGCTGTCCCGGCGGCATGTCCATCTCGACCAGCCACTCCTCGGGCAGATAGCAGCGTCCCACGCGGTCATCCTCCTCGACATCGCGGGCGATGTTGGCGAGCTGGAAGGCGATGCCGAGATCCGAGGCGCGGTCGAGCGTGGCCGAATCGCCGGGCGAGACCCCCATCACCACCGCCATCGCGCACCCGATCGCGCCCGCGACATGGTAGCAATAGCCGAGCATGTCGGTCTCGGAGCGCGGCCGCCACTCCTCCGCATCGCGCGCGAATCCCGCGATCACATCGTCGATGAAGCCGTGCGGCACCGGGCATTCGGCGACCAGGTAGCGCAGCGCGTCGAACGCCGGATGCCCGACCGGCTCGCCCGCCAGCGCCCTGGCGGTGAGCTCGCGGATCAGCGCCAGCCGCGCGGCCGGATCGGCGACCGCGGTCATGTCGTGGCCCATCGCCTGCCCGTCGGCGAGATCGTCGCAGGCGCGCGCCCAGGCGTAGAGCAGCCAGGCGCGCTCGCGCGTGCGCCGGTCGAACAGCCTGCTCGCCATCGCGAAGCTCCTGGAGCCGGCGGCGATCGTCTCGCCCGCGGTCGCGACGATCGCGTCGCGCGTCGCGTACCCTCCGCTCACAGCTCTTCGCTGCTCATCTTGAAGATCGGCGTGTGCGGGCGGTGCGCCGCCATCCGTTCGAGCAGATCGTCGAGCGTGTCCGCCACGATCAATATGTCGCGGTGGACCGGGCGCAGGAAGCCGATCTCGGCCATCTTGGCGACGAAGGCGATCAGGTGATCGTAGAAGCCGAGCGCGTTGAGCAGCCCTACCGGCTTGGCGTGATAGCCGAGCTGCGCCCAGCTCATCGCCTCCCACAATTCGTCCATCGTGCCGGTGCCGCCGGGGATGGTGACGAAGCCGTCGGAAAGGTCGGTGAACAGCTGCTTGCGCTGGTGCATGCCGGGAACGACGTGCAGCTCGGTCAGCCCGCGATGCGCCACCTCGGTGTCGACCAGCGCCTCGGGGATCACGCCGATCACCTCGCCCCCCGCGTCGAGCGCGGCATCGGCGACCGCGCCCATCAGCCCCAGCCGCCCGCCGCCATAGACAAGCCCGATCCCGCGTTCGGCGAAGCTGCGGCCGACAAGCCGCGCGACCTCGATATAAGCGGGATCGGCGGGCGTGGCGGAGCCGCAGTAAACGGCGAGGCGGTTCATTCCGATCCTCCCCGGCACGGGGAGGGGGACCAGCCGCAGGCTGGTGGAGGGGGATCGCCCCACACGCTTCGCTCGCGGCCAGCCCCCTCCACCGCACTTCGTGCGGTCCCCCTCCCCGTGCCGGGGAGGATCACACAGCCATTCACCCGAAATCCTCCAGCATCAACTTCGCCGTCGCCTTGGCGCTCGCCACCACCCCAGGGATCCCCGCGCCGGGATGCGTGCCCGCGCCGACGAAATAGAGGTTGGGGATATGGTCGTCGCGGTTGTGCACGCGGAAATACGCGCTCTGCGTCAATATCGGCTCCAGCGAGAAGGCGCTCCCCAGATGCGCGTTCAGATCGTGCGCGAAATGGGTCGGGGCGTAGCTGAAGCAGGTGACGATCCGGTCGTGGATGTCGGGGATCAGCCGTCGGCCGACCTCGTCGAGGATGCGCTTCTCCATCACCGGTCCGATCTCGCCCCAGTTGACCGGCAGCTTGCCGAGATGCGGCACGGGCGCGAGCGCGTAGAAGGTCGAATGCCCCTCGGGGGCCATCGAAGGGTCCGTCACCGTCGGATGGTGGAGATAGAGCGAGAAATCCTCGCTCAGCACGCCGGTGTCGAAGATGTCGGTCAAGAGCCCCTTGTAGCGCGGGCCGAACAGGATCGAATGGTGCGGGATGCCGGGCCAGGTGCCCTTCACCCCGAAATGGACGACGAACAGCGAGGGCGACCAGCGCTTGGCGCGCAGCCTGGGCACCTTGCGCCGCGCCGACCCCGAATGGCGCAAAAGGTCGCGATAGCTGTGCATCACATCGGCGTTGCTCGCCACCGCATCGACCTCGCGCCGCCAGCCGCTCTTGCACGAAACCGCGGTGGCGCGATCGCCCAGCGTCTCGATCGCATCGACAGGATCGCCCAGGCGAAGGGTGCCGCCCAGCCGCTCGAACTGCGAGACCATCGCCGCGACCAGCCTGTTGGTGCCGCCTTTCGCGAACCACACGCCGCCGTCGCGTTCCAGCTTGTGGATCAGCGCGTAGATCGCGCTGGTCGTCATCGGATTGCCGCCGACGAGGAGCGTGTGGAAGCTCAGCGCCTCGCGCAGCTTGGGGTGCCGCACGAAATGCGACACCATCGAATAGACCGATCGCCACGCCTGATGCTTCGCGAGCGCCGGCGCCGCCTTCACCATCGACGCGAAGTCCAGGAACGCGCTGTGCCCCAGCTTGACATAGCCTTCCTGATAGACCCCCGCGGCATAATCTAGGAACTTGGCGTATCCCGCGACATCGATCGGATCGAGCTTTGCGATCTCGGCGGTGAGCTTCGCATCATCGTTCGAATAATCGAAGCTGGTCCCGTCGGGCCAGCTGAGGCGGTAGAAGGGCGATATGGGCTCCAGCGTCACATCCGCCGCCATGTCGCGGCCGGTCAGCGCCCATAGCTCGGCAAGCGCAGCGGGATCGGTGATGACGGTGGGTCCGGCGTCGAAGACGAAGCCGTCGCGCTCCCAATGATAGGCGCGCCCCCCCGGCTTGTCGCGCGCCTCGATCAGCACGGTGTCGACGCCCGCCGACTGCAGCCGGATGGCGAGCGCCAGCCCGCCGAATCCAGCCCCGATCACCGCCGCCGATCTGGTTTTTACCGCCACGTCGTCTCCCGCACCGCCTGCAGCGCGCGCCCGATCGGGACGGGCGGCTTGCCGGCGAGGATGCGGGCCTTGTCCAGCCATGTCGACTGTCCCGCGTAGAATCGGCGTATAAGCGCAGGGTTCAGCCGATAAAAGCGCTGGATCACGCGCCAGCGCTCGGCCGGCTCGGCGGCGCGGAACAGCATGGCGTTGAGCAGGCGGTAGAAGCCGCGGCTTTCCCATGCCGCGCGCGCATGGCCGTGCGTCAGCCTGGCGAGCGCCGGGCCCGACAGGTCGCGCTCGGCGGCGATCTTCACCGCCAGCCGCACCGCATCGGGCAGCGAATAGCCGGTGGCCGGCTGGAACAGCCCCGCGCGCATCCCCGCCTTGGCGACATCGGTCCCGGTCGATCGCCAATAGCTTTCGAAATCGCCGCCCAGCGCGATCGGCAGCACGCCGGTTTCCTCGCGGTGCACGCCTTCGATGCTCCAGCCGCGGCGGTGCGCGTAGTCGTCGATCCGCTGGGCCAGCGCCTTCTTGTCGAGCTTGGGCGAATCGCTGAAATAGGTGTCCTCGACGAACATTCGCGTCGCGGTGAAGGGCAGCGCATAGACGAAGCGGTAGCCGTCCACCTGATCGACGCACGCATCCATCACCCGCGGATCGGGCGCCTCGTGCGGCTCGGCCAGCGCCAGCTCGCGTCCCATGAACTTCTGCCAGCCGAGATCGAGCAGCCCCAGATCGCCCGGGCCGCGCGCGTCGATCACCCCCTTGGCCTCGATCCGCGTGCCGTCGGCCAGCATCACCGCGCGCGGCGAGAGCCCCAGCACCCGCTTGCGCGTCATCACCCGCCCACGCGGCAGCGCGCCGCGGATCACCCGGTGGAAATGCTCGCTCTCGATCGAATAATAGGGTGCGTCGAGCGTCCGCTCGAGATCGGGGAAGCATACCGAATAGCGCCGCCAGGCATGGCTGACGAGCGGCGCGACCAGCCATTTGTCGCCCGGCGCGATATCGCCGCCGAAGAACGACCAGACGTGATTGCCCCCCAGCCTGGGCGCGCTCTCGATCAGCCGCACGTCGACATCGCCGCGCCGCTCGCCCAGCGCCCGCGCGATCAGCCCGCCAGCCAGCCCGCCGCCGACGATGGCGACATCGCAGGAAATGCTCTCTGCCATAGGTGAGGGGCGGTTAGCGTAAGGCGCGCATGAAGGGAAATGCGGTTCGGCGCACAATCGCCCGCTTTCACCGCGCGTGGGAAGACCGCTATCCCTTGGCTTTATCGCGCGAGCCCTCGTACGGACACTCGGCCCGCTCCGCGTCGCTCTTGGTCAGTTCGCTGCTGAATTCCCGACGACGCTTCTGTTCGTCCTCATCCGCCTTGACGACGGCCTGGAGCTTCGTCTGCGCCTCCTGCAGGTCGGTTTTCGCATCGTCGATAGGCTGTTTCAGAGCAGTGATCTGCGCCTCGATCTGCTTGGCCTTGGGATCGGCATCAGCCGCCGCGTCGAGCGCCGCCGCGTCCGCCGCCGGAGAGCGGGCCGCTTCGGTCGCACGAGCGGCATCCTTCGCGGCCCTTAGATCATTCTCGAGCGTCGTGCGCCGGTTGAGGAGGTTCTGCAGGTTGTTGCTCATCCTGTTGTGCTGATCGATAGCCAGCTGCCCGGAAAGTGAGTTGGTCACAAACGACGCCGATATAAGATTGTCCGCCTGCTTCTGAATCGAAGCAAGATCGGCAAGCTGCCGCCGCATCGTATCAAGACCAGGCTGATCCGACCGTTCGATCGCCTGCGCCGCCTCGGCGAGACCGGTGAGGATCGAGCAGCTCGCATGATAGCGCATCGCATCTCCGAACCCGTCCATCAACGTGTAGGAGGTCATCGGGCAGGCTTGGCGATTCGTGATGTCGCGCAACTGCCGCTCGCGCGATTTCTCATAGGCGGCGACGAGCACGTGGATGGTCTGGCTGGAAAACCAGCTTTCGTTGATCGCGGTGCGGCTGCCGCTCAGCATGGCGGACGATCCGGACAGGATGCGCGCCGCCTCCGCCCCCTGGACGATGCCGCCAACACCGCCGGTCAGGATTGCTAGCACGCTCAGCGCGCTGTTGGTCTGCCCGTCGAAGGTCTTGAGATGCGCCGAATAGCTGCCGCACTTGTCGTTCGACACCGCGATGAGCGCGTCGACCACCTCGTTGCGCCGCCAGAGCGTTTGCTCCGTAGCGTCGCCTTTTCCCGGTCCTCGATCAAATTCGTAGGCGCGCAACTGATCGAGAAGATCTCCACAGACTTTGTTGCCTGCAAATGCCGGGGGCGACCGGCTGCTTTCCGGTGCGGTCACTGCGAAAAGGAACAGCGGATCGTCGAGGCACAGGTCCGCATTCTCGCCGACGCTGCTGCTGAACAGCGGCTCGGCCTGCGAAAGCCTCACTCGCTCGTCGGCTAGATTGCATCCGGATAGAAGCACAGCCGCCAGACCGGCGGCGCAAAGGCGCATGAACATCGTTGTCCCCCCAGGCAAACAAGACGTCGTGCGACCCTAATATGCGGACGTTACAGGACCTTATTCTGGAGTCAACTCGATCGCTCTTCGCAACTCGCGCCATTTCGGATCGATCGCACGGTTTCATTGCCTAGCGCGCCCGCGCCCGGCAATGTCGCGCGATGACCGTCCCGCGCCGAGCCCTCCGCACCCCGCCGCGCGCGCTGGTCGCCGCCATCCTCCTCGCAGCCGTCGCCGCGGCGATCCTGCTCGTCATGGGCCGCCCGCCGATCTGCGCCTGCGGCAGCGTCAAGCTGTGGCACGGCGTGGTGCAGTCGAGCGAGAACAGCCAGCATCTGGCCGACTGGTACAGCTTCAGCCACGTCATCCACGGCTTCCTGTTCTACGGCGCGGCGCACCTGCTGCTGAAGGGGGGCGCGCGCCAATGGGCGCTGCCGCTCGCGGTGCTGGTCGAGGGCGCGTGGGAGCTGCTGGAGAATTCGCCGATCATCATCGACCGCTACCGCGAGGCGACCATCGCCTTCGGCTATTCGGGCGACAGCGTGATCAACTCGGTCGCCGATATCGGCTGGATGGCGCTGGGCTTCGCGCTCGCCGCGCGGCTGCCGGTGTGGCTGACGGTCGCGCTCGCCATCGCATTCGAGCTGATGACGCTGTGGCTGATCCGCGACAATCTGACGCTGAACGTGCTGATGCTGGTCTGGCCGGTCGAGGCGATCAAGCTGTGGCAGGGAGGTTAGGACCTTCGGCCTAGGCCGCCCGGACGCGATGCCCGGCGATACGCGTCATGTTATCATAGGCGTATCGCGGGCGGGAGGCACCGGCATGATTCGCGCGTTGACGACGGGAGCGGCGCTGCTCTCCGCAGCCGCGGCGGCGCAGGTCGCGCTTGCGCCGGCGGATCGCGACGCCGCGTTCCGCGCCGCAGGCTTCCTCAAGATGGGCGGCGCGTGGCGCGGTTGCGACGATCCGGGCACCGCCGGCTATACGCCGGGCAGCATCGAGCAGGTCGAGGACGTCAACGGCGACAATTTGCCCGAAGCGGTGATCACCGAAGGCAGCAGCTATTGCTATGGCGGCGCGGGAGCGGGCTATGTCCTGGTCAGCAAGCAGGGCCCGGCGCGCTGGCGGCGCATCACCCAGGGGACCGGCATGCTGCGGTTCCTGGAGACCAGGGGCGTCGGCGGCTGGCCGGATATCGAGATCGGCGGGCCGGGCTTCTGCTTCCCGGTCGAACGCTGGAACGGCCGCGAATATCGCCGCGTCCGCTTCGAATATGAAGGCAAGCCCTGCACGCCGGCGCACCGATGATCGCAGGCTATCCTTCCCGCCAGCGCGCCAATGCGCGGCGATAGGCGGCATCCGCCCGCTCGCGCGCCTGCTCCAGCCTTCCGGCTTCGTTCGATTGCGCCTTGTCGAGCTTGCGGCGTCTGGCGGCCAGCGCCTTCTCTTCGCGCGCCAGCGCCGCGCGTTCCGCCCGGTGACGGCGCTCGGCAGCTTCGATCGCCGCTTCGGCGGCGTCGAGCCCGGCGCGGCTCGGATGCGGCGCGCGCTTCGCCTTGGCGGCCGGCTTCGTGACCTTTCCGCCATCATCGCCGGCGAGCGCGGCTTTCTGCTCCGCAGCGGTTCCGCGCATCCGTTTGATGATCTTGCCGGGATTGGCGAGCGGCTCGGCGGACAATTGGGCATCGGTCACGCGTTCGGCGACGCCGCGGGCGAACAGGTCATGGTCGCTGCCCCATGCCTCGAGCGCCGCCTTCTGGCTGGGCGCCGCGACATAGGCGTCGTGGAAGCCGATCGGCGTGCGAAACACCTTCAGCTTGCGCGCCGCCGCCATCGTCAGCGGCCTGTCCGTTCGGGGGGAAAGTTCATCGCGTGCTCCGGGGCGGACAACGCCGTTCGCGCCAAGTCTATCCGGCCGCGCGCGCGGCGCCTATGATCGGGCCATGTCGCCCGCGCTCGCCATCCTCCTTTCCGCGCTCGCGATGACCGCGATCGTCGGCACGCGCTATCTCGCCGCCTCGGGCGCGTTCGCCCTCGCCACGCGGATCAGGCATCCGGGCCTCTATCGCGGCCTCGACCGGCAGATGCGGCGCGAGATCGGCTGGAGCCTCGCCTCGGCCGCGATCTACGGCGCGCCCGCCGGGATCGTCGCCTGGGGCTGGCGGGAACATGGCTGGACGCGCATCTACAGCGACGTCTCCGCCTGGCCGCTCTGGTATCTCCCCGTCTCGGTGCTGCTCTACCTCGCCGCGCACGACGCCTGGTTCTACTGGACCCACCGCTGGATGCACCGCCCGCGCCCGTTCCGCATCGCGCATGCGGTCCACCACGCCAGCCGCCCGCCGACGGCCTGGGCGGCGATGGCCTTCCATCCGCTCGAGGCGATCGCCGGCGCTGTGGTAATTCCGCTACTGGTCTTTGTAATTCCGATCCACGTCGCCGCGCTGGGGCTTGTGCTGGCGATCATGACGGTGATGGGTGTGACCAACCATATGGGGTGGGAAATCTTCCCCAGATGGATGCACTCGGGCCCGCTCGGCAGCTGGCTGATCACCGCCAGCCATCACCAGCGGCATCATGCGGAGTATGCTTGCAACTATGGCCTCTATTTCCGCTTCTGGGATCGGCTCTGCGGCACCGACAAGGGGCTTGGCGATTTCCGCTCTCTCCGCCGCGGCGTTCATTCTGCTGGCCGGCGCGAGCCCGACCTCGACGCTTGACGTCGGCGTCGACAAGCTGCGTTCGGCAAAGGGCCTGGTGCGCATCTGCCTGACGCGCGATCCGGACAATTTCCCCGATTGCGTCGATGATGCCGGGGCCGTCACCCGATCGATTCCAGCCAGCGCGCCGCATACCGTGTTCGAGGGACTCGCTCCGGGCGGCTATGCCATCGCCATCATCCATGACGAGAATGCCAACGCGAAGCTCGATACCTTCGCCGGCATTCCCAGGGAAGGCATCGGCTTCTCGCGCAACCCGAAATTCACCTTTGGCCCGCCGCGCTTCTCCGCCGCGCGCTTCACGCTCGATGGTGATGCCGAGCGGCAACAGGTGCGGATGCGTTACTTCCTGTGATGCGGCCGCCCCGCAACCAAAACCGCTTCTGGCTCGTTGCGGCAGCGCAACCTGTTGAATTGGACACATATGATCCACCGCACGCTCACGGCCCTGTTCGCCGCCGCCCTGCTCGCCACGCCTGCCTTGGCGCAGGATACCGAACAGGGGCAGACCGGCCAGGCCGATCCCGGCACCGCCGTGGACAATCCCTCGCTCGATCCCGATCGCGACACGGTCACCGCCGGCGTCGGCGTGGTCGTCATTCCCGATTATGAGGGATCGAACGATTATCGCGTGATCCCCGGCGCGATCGTGCGCGGCAAGGTCTCCGGCATCAGCTTCTTCACCCGCGGCCTCGCGCTGTTCGTCGACGTGATCCCGGAGCCGCCGGGCGAGAGCGTCGACATCTCCTTCGGCCCGATGATCCAGTATCGCGGCGGCCGCTCCAGTCTCGATTCGATCGAGGACCCGCGCATCCGCGCGCTCGGAGAGACCGACAGCGCGCTCGAGGTCGGCGCCTGGGCGGGCGTCTCCAAGACCGGAATCATCACCTCCGCCTATGATACATTGGGGGCGCGGATCAGCTATCAGCATGACGTGATCGGCGGACATGACAGCTACGTCATCACCCCCACCATCGAATATGGCACGCCGCTGTCGACCACCACCTTCGTCGGCCTGGGCGTCACCGCCGATTATGTCGGCGACGATTTCGCGCGGACCTATTTCTCGATAGCGCCCGGCCAATCGGTCGCGAGCGGGTTGCCGGCGTACGACGCCGATGGCGGCTTCAAGAGCGTCGGCGGCACGCTGATCCTCGGCCAGTCGCTGTCGGGCGATCTCCGGCACGGGTTGGGGCTGTTCGGGCTGATCGGCTATAACCGCCTGCTCGGCGATTTCGCCGACTCGCCAATCGTGTCGGTCGCGGGCAGCCGCAACCAGTGGTTCGGCGGCATCGGCCTGGGCTACACTTTCTGACCGCGTGCGCGGCCGGCTGCAACCAAGTCGCGCCTGGCCGGTTTGGAGCGGATGTTGCGTGTCCGTAGCGATCCTCCGCACGGCGACATATTCGCGGACGGGGCGGGGCCCCGGCCGATCCTGGGCGCGCGCCATGCCGTCGCGATCTGCATCGGCATCGTCATCGGCGCGGGCGTGTTCCGCACGCCATCGCTGGTCGCGGCCAATTCCGCCGACGCCTTCGTCTTCGCCGCCGCCTGGATCGCGGGCGGGCTGCTCTCGATCGTCGGCGCGCTGTGCTATGCGGAGCTCGCTTCGGCCTATCCCGGCGTCGGCGGCGATTACAGCTATCTGAAGCGCGCGTTCGGCGCACGGGTGGGCTTCATCTACGCCTGGGCGCGGCTGTCGGTGATCCAGACCGGATCGATCGCGCTGCTCGCCTTCGTCTTCGGCGATTATCTGGCGGAGATCGTCGATATCGGCCCGCGGGGGCCGGTGTTGTTCGCCGCGGCGATCGTCATCCTCCTCACCGCGCTCAACCGCGCCGGTGCGCGCCAGGGCGCAGGCGCGCAGCTGTGGCTGATGCTGCTGGAGGTCGGCGGCCTGCTGCTGATCACCGCCGCCGCCTTTCTGCTCGTCCCGCCTGCGCCTGCGTCCGCCGTCGCTGCGGCGCCGGAGGGCAGTGCGCTGGGGCTCGTGATGGTGTTCGTCCTCCTCACCTTCGGCGGGTGGAGCGAGACCGTCTACGTCACCGCGGAGCTGCGCGGCGGACGGCGGCGCATCGCCGGGGTGCTGGTCGCGAGCCTGGCGCTCGTCACGCTGCTCTACCTGCTGGTCAACCTCGCCTTTCTTCACGCGCTGGGCCTTGGCGGGATGGCCGCGAGCGACGCGGTCGCGGCCGACGCCATGCGGCTGGCGATGGGCGATGCGGGCGCGGTGGCGATCAGCCTGATCGTCGCGGTCGCCGCGCTCAGCTCGGCCAACGCCACCGTCATCACCGGCGCGCGCACCGGCCATGCGCTGGGCGAGAACACCCCCGCGCTCGGCTGGCTCGGCCGCTGGGACGGCGCGCGCGGCACGCCGGGCAACGCGCTCCTCGCGCAAGGCGCGGTGGCGCTGCTGCTGGTCGTGCTGGGCGGGCTGTCGCGCGACGGCTTCGCCGCGGCGGTCGAGTTCACCGCGCCGGTGTTCTGGCTCGCCATGTTCGGCGTCGGCGTCGCGCTGTTCGTGCTGCGCCGGCGAGAGCCCGGCGTCGATCGCCCGTTCCGCGTGCCGCTCTATCCGCTCACCCCGGCGATATTCTGCGCGACCAGCCTTTACCTGCTCTGGTCGAGCATCGCCTATACCGGCGTCAGCGCGCTGGCCGGCGTCGCGCTGCTGGCGGTCGGCGCGGCGCTATCCCTGTTCATCCGCCTGTCGCCCAACGGTTCCCCAAGCGAGAAGGAGTTCGCCCGATGAAATGCCTTGTCCTCGCCATCATGCTCGCCACGGCGGGCGCCTCGGCCGCCTGCGCGCAGCAGGCGCCCACGCAGACGCGCACGCCCGACGTGATCTACGTCCCCACGCCCCAGCCGGTGGTCGAGGCGATGCTCAAGCTCGCCAAGGTCAAAAAGGGCGACGTCCTCTACGATCTCGGCTCGGGCGACGGGCGCATCCCGGTCACCGCCGCCAAGCTCTACGGCGTCCGCGCGACCGGCATCGACATCGATCCCGAACGCATCGCCGAGGCCAAGGCCAACGTCGCGAAGGAGGGCGTCGGCAACCTCGTCACCATCAAGCGGGAAGACCTGTTCGAGACCGATTTCAGCGACGCGACGGTGGTCACGCTCTACCTGCTCGATTCGCTGAACGAAAAGCTGCGTCCGCGCCTGCTCGCCGAGCTCAAGCCCGGCACGCGCATCGTCAGCCACGCCTTCCGCATGGGCGACTGGGAGCCCGAGGTGACGAAAGAGGTGGAAGGCCGCACCATCTATCTATGGACCGTGCCCAGGCGCTGACCTACAAGGGGCCATCCCCGGGGGAGCGCTGCCGGGTTCCCATCAAGCTGATAGTTTGATGGGGTCCCTATCCGCGCTTGAGAGGGTGGCAGGAGCCGCCGACCCGCTGAACCTGATCCGGTTGACACCGGCGTAGGGAGTGGGCGGTCCTTCATCCGAAGCCCGTGCTCCCCGCGATAGTGGAGAGCATGACGATGGCCGACATTCCCGCCCGCACCGAACTTATACCTCCCCGGAACGGGGAGGGGGACCGTTCGCCGCAGGCGAATGGTGGAGGGGGCGGAGCGCAGCTCCGTGTCACCACCGGCCCGATCCGCGGCAGCCATAAGGTGCATGTCGGCCCATTGAACGTCGCCATGCGCGAGATCGACCTCGAACCCTCCTCGGGCGAACCCCCCTTGCGCGTCTACGACACCAGCGGCCCCTATACCGATCCCGCCACCCGCATCGACATCATGGCCGGTCTCCACGAGCTGCGCCGCGACTGGATCCGGAGCCGCAATGACGTCGAGGAGGTCGCCCAGCGCGAGGTCCGCCCCGAGGATAACGGCCAGCTCGGCCCCGACCGCAGCGGCGGCGTCCAGCCCTTCCCCAATGTTCGCCGCACCGTGCTCCGCGCCAGGCCGGGCATGAACGTCTCCCAGATGCACTATGCCCGCCGCGGCATCGTCACGCCCGAGATGGAATATGTCGCCACCCGGGAGAATCTCGGTCGCGCGATGCTCAACGAATATGTCCGCGACGGCCAGGACTGGGGCGCCTCGATCCCCGATTACGTGACGCCGGAATTCGTCCGCGACGAGGTGGCGAGGGGCCGCGCGATCATCCCCAGCAACATCAACCATCCCGAAAGCGAGCCGATGGCGGTCGGCCGCAACTTCCTGGTCAAGATCAACGCCAATATCGGCAACTCGGCGGTCGCATCCGATGTGGCGAGCGAAGTCGACAAGATGGTGTGGGCGATCCGCTGGGGCGCCGACACCGTCATGGACCTCTCGACCGGGCGCAACATCCATGACACGCGCGAATGGATCATCCGCAACAGCCCCGTGCCGATCGGCACCGTCCCGATCTACCAGGCGCTCGAGAAGGTCGGGGGCATCGCCGAGGACCTGACCTGGGAGATCTTCCGCGACACGCTGATCGAGCAGGCCGAACAGGGCGTCGACTATTTCACCATCCACGCCGGCGTCCGCCTGCCGTACATCCCCATGACCGCCAAGCGGGTCACCGGCATCGTCAGCCGCGGCGGCTCGATCATGGCGAAATGGTGCCTCGCCCACCACAAGGAGAGCTTCCTCTACGAACGCTTCGACGAGATCACCGAGATCATGAAGGCCTATGACATCGCCTATTCGCTGGGCGACGGCCTGCGCCCCGGCTCGATCGCCGACGCCAATGACGAGGCCCAGTTCGCCGAGCTCTACACGCTGGGCGAGCTGACCAAACGCGCCTGGGAGCAGGATGTGCAGGTGATGATCGAAGGCCCCGGCCATGTGCCGATGCACAAGATCAAGGAGAATATGGACAAGCAGCTCCAGGCATGCGGCGAGGCCCCCTTCTACACGCTCGGCCCGCTCACCACCGATATCGCGCCGGGCTATGACCACATCACCAGCGGCATCGGCGCGGCGATGATCGGCTGGTACGGCACGGCGATGCTCTGCTACGTGACGCCGAAGGAGCATCTCGGCCTCCCCGACCGCGACGACGTGAAGGTCGGCGTGGTGACCTACAAGCTCGCCGCCCACGCCGCCGACCTCGCCAAGGGGCATCCCGCGGCCAAGCTGCGCGACGACGCCCTCAGCCGCGCCCGTTTCGAGTTCCGCTGGCGCGACCAGTTCAACCTCAGCCTCGATCCCGACACGGCGGAGCAGTATCACGACCAGACGCTGCCGGCGGAAGGCGCAAAGACCGCGCATTTCTGCTCGATGTGCGGGCCGAAGTTTTGCTCGATGAAGATCACCCAAGAAGTGAGGGATTTTGCGGCGAAGCAGAATCAGGGCGCAGAAAGCTTCCTTGCCGCCAATTCCTCCCTCGCGTCAGCGGGGGAGGGGGACCATTCGGCAAAGCCGAATGGTGGAGGGGGCCTCGCCGCGGAGGAAGCCGAAGCCGGCATGGCCGAAATGAGCGAAAAATTCCGCGAAACCGGCAGCGAGCTCTATATGGGCGCGGGCGGGCGCGAGCACGACTGACGCCGTCGCCGGATACCTTATCCGCATCGGATGCGTCCGCGTCGACAATATTGACTGTCCTTCCCCCCTCACACAGTCTGCGTAACGGGGGAGAATGGACATGGACGACAAGGCGGGGGATCTGACCGAGGCGGCGCTCGATCGGCGGTACGAGCTGGATTATTCGCCGGGCGAGGTCCAGGCGATGTGGACGCCGCCCGCCGCGCTGTTCCAGGGCGCGCTGGCGGTGGGCCGTCCGCCGCGGCTGATCGGCAAGTCGACCGGCGTGACCGGCGAGCACATCCAGCTCAACGCCGAAAGCCGCGTTCGCGCGCGCATCTGCGTCGACGACCAGAGCCTGACGATGAGCCTCGACCTCAAGATCGGCGGCGGGGTCGTCATCGTCGATACCGGCAGCGCCGAATCGAAGCTGCAGCTGATCTCCAGCATCGGCGTCAGCAATTATGACGTCACCATCGTCGTCTACGCCAAGCATGTGCCGGGATCGCTGTTCGCCAAGGGCGCGCGCCTGCTTCCCGGCGTCCGGCCCGGCACGCAGGGCTTCGTCGATTACTATGGCGGCGCCTGGGTGTCGAAGATCACCCACGGCGCCGAATTCGCCAGCATCGTCAACTACAAGGCGGCGACGCGCGAACAGCGCATGGGCATCGTCTCCGCGCTCAAGGCGGAAGGGGCGCTCGCCGGCAACTCGCTCAACTTCGACTTCTCGCTCGAGGCCAAGCTGGAGGCGGTCGCGAAGCATTTCGCCTATGACACGGACTATCTGATCCGCGGCATCGCCAGCCCGCCCTATTTCGAGCCGCTCGAAACCAAGAGCGCCGAATTCTGCCGCGATTTCCTGAAGCTCACGCCCGATTCGCCGATCGTCACCGATCTCGACTTCACCGATTACGGCTCGGTGCCGCCAGGATGAGAAGGAAGACGCGATACAACTGAGCGAAGCGACGAAAAGGCCCTTGCGCTCGGCGTCGGGAACAGAGGCGCCACGTTCGTCCCTAAGCATCTCGGATCGTTCGCGCCGACATCGGCGTTGGATGGGCATGAGACTGTTTCCAATCGCCTTTGTCCTGGCCTTGGCCGCTTGCGCGCCCGAAGCCGCCGATAAGGCAGAGAGCGGCAACGCCGCTGCGCCCGTCAGCCAGCCGCCGCCGGCCGCTCCGGCTGAGCCGGCGCGTGCGCCCGCCACGGAGACGGCCCTCACGGCCGATGGCTGGGGCCCGCTCCGGATCGGCATGAGCCGGGCCGAGATCGAAGCGGCGCTGGGCGGGGACGCCGATCCGGCGGCGGTAGGCGGGCCGGATCCCGAGGCCTGCGACCAGTTCCGCCCGGCGCGCGCGCCCCAAGGCATGCTGGTGATGGTCGAGGACGGCAAGCTCGCCCGCATCTCGCTGGTCCGCGACGCCGACATCGCGACCGACCGGGGCATCAGCCTGGGCGACGATGCCGCCAGGGTCCGCGCCGCCTATGGCGACGCTATCGGCGCGACGCCGCACGCCTATCTCCATCCCGAGGGCGGCTATCTGACCGTCTGGGCGCGCGGCGGCGGCGGTGAAGACGTTCGCGATCCCGCGGCGCGCGGCATCCGCTACGAGATCGGCGAGGACGACCGCGTCACGGCGATCCATGCCGGCGGGCCGGCGATCCAGCATGTCGAGGGCTGCCTTTAGGATTATCGATCACCGCCTTCTCGCTGAAAGGGGAGGCGCACTGCGTAAATTGCGCACGCGTTAGTGCTATTGTAAGACTATTCGGCCCAGATGCGCCGTTGCCTGGCATCTGGAGCCGCCATGATCGACGTCGCCCTGTGTATCGCCATCGAGCATGATCCGTGGCTGGTCGCGCTCGCGGTGCTGATCTGCGGCATGGGCGCCTTCGCCATCGTCCAGATGTTCGAGCGCGCGTGCAACGTGCCCGGGCTGCAGCGCTTCGGCTGGGTGTTCCTCACCTCGGTCGCGGCGGGCGCGACGATATGGTGCACCCATTTCGTCGCGATGCTGGCGTTCGAGGCCAAGGCGCCGGTCCAGCTCGATCCGGTGCTGACGATCGGTTCGCTGATCGTCGCGGTGGTCGGCTCTTTCGCCGGCTTCAGCGTCGCCGCGTGGCGATCCGATCGCGCGCTTCCGGCGATCGGCGGCGCGCTGTTCGGCGGCGCGATCTCGGCGATGCACTTCATGGGCATGGCCGCCTACCGCGTGCAGGGCGCCGTCAGCTGGGACATGGGCTACGTCGTCGCGTCGGTCGCCTGCGCCTGTGTCTTCGCCGGCGCGGCGCTCGCCGTGCTCAGGTCGCTCAGCCTGCCGCGTCACCGCGTCGCGCTGGGTACCGTCCTGATCGTCGTCGCCATTGCGACGCTGCACTTCGTCGCGATGACCGCGATGAACATCCGGCCGATGATGGGAAGCGATCTCGCGCTCGAGGCCGAGGAGGCGCGCGCGCTGGCGCTCGCCACCGCGCTGATCGGGCTGCTGGTGATCGCATCGGGCGTGTTCGCCGCGATGATCGACCGCCAGACGCGCTCGGACGCGATGCAGCGCCTGCATCACATGGCGATGAACGACGCGCTGACCGGCCTGCCCAATCGCGTCGGCTTCCAGGGCGAGCTCGACCGCCAGATCGCCGCCGCACGGACGACGGGCGGGCGGATCGGGCTGTGCGCGATCGATCTCGACCGCTTCAAGGAGATCAACGACGTCCATGGCCACAAGGCGGGCGACGACGTGCTGGTGCTGCTCGCCGAGCGGATGCGCCAGGCGATCGGTCCGAACGACATGGTCGCGCGGCTGGGCGGCGACGAGTTCGTCGCGATCACCCGCTTCACCGACCGCGCGCAGCTGGTAGCGTTCGCCGCTCTGCTCGAGGCGACGCTCAAGGCGCCGCTCTCGCTCGGCCAGTTCGACGCGCGGCTGGGGGCGAGCATCGGCGTCGCGGTCTTTCCCGACGACGCGGGAGATGCCGAGGCGCTGACCAACAACGCCGATCTCGCCATGTACCGGGCCAAGTGCGAGAGCGCGCCCGGTCCCTGCCATTATGACAGCGAGCTGGACGAGGCGATCCGCGAACGCCGCGAGATCGCGAACGACCTGCGCCGCGCGATCGAGCATGACGAGCTCGACGTGCACTATCAGGTGCAGGCGTCGATCGCGACGCGTGAGGTGACCGGATATGAGGCGCTGCTGCGCTGGACCCACCCCGAACGCGGGGCGATCCCGCCATCGGTGTTCATCCCCATCGCCGAGGAGAACGGCCTGATCCTGAGCCTCGGCGAATGGGTGCTGCGGCGCGCCTGCTTCGATGCGATGCGCTGGGACCACCAATCGCGCGTCGCGGTCAACGTGTCGGCGCTTCAGCTCGCCCATGCCGATCTGCCGCGGCTGTTCCACCAGGTGATGCTCGATTCGGGGCTGCCGCCGCGGCGGCTGGAGATCGAGCTGACCGAGACCGCGATCATGGCGAACCGTGAGCGCGCGCTGCACATCCTCCGCCAGATCAAGGCGCTGGGCGTCGGCGTGGCGCTCGACGATTTCGGCACCGGCTATTCGTCGCTGGAGACGCTGCGCGTCTTCCCGTTCGACAAGATCAAGCTCGATCGCTTCTTCACCTCGGAACTGGAAGGAAGTCCGCAGGCGACCGCGATCATCCGCGCGGTGCTGGCGCTGGGCAAGAGCCTCGCCATCCCCGTGCTCGCCGAGGGCATCGAGACCGACGAGCAGCTGAGCGTGCTGATCCGCGAAGGCTGCGACGAGGTGCAGGGCTTCCTGCTCGGCCATCCCGCGCCGATGCCGGTGACCGGCGCGATCGGGGCGACGCCTGCGGCGGACGAAAAGGTCGGAGCGCTCGAACGCGCCGCCTGACGCGTCGCCGGTGGCCAAGCCCGGCGCGATGCCTATAAGGCGCTGATGGTCGATCTGGCGGCGCTGCTCCGCACCACATTCGGATTCGAAGGCTTTCGCGGCGTCCAGCGCCAGGTGGTGGACCGCGTGCTGGCCGGCGCCAACACGCTCGCGGTGATGCCCACCGGCGCGGGCAAGTCGCTCTGCTACCAGCTGCCGGCGCTGGCGATGCCGGGCACCTGTATCGTCATCTCGCCGCTCATCGCACTGATGCACGATCAGCTGCGCGCGGCCGAGGCGGTCGGCATCCGCGCGGCGACGCTGACCTCGGTCGACACCAACCAGGCCGAGACGCGCGCGCGGTTCCGCAGCGGCGATCTCGATCTGCTCTACGTCGCGCCCGAACGCGCCTCAAGCGAGGGCTTCCGCCGGCTGCTCGGCGAGGGGCGGCTGAGCCTGTTCGCCATCGACGAGGCGCATTGCGTATCCGAATGGGGTCACGATTTCCGCCCCGACTATCGGCTGCTCAAGCCGCTGATGGACGCGCATCCCGACGTCCCCCGCCTCGCGCTCACCGCCACCGCCGACGCGCACACCCGCGCCGATATCCTGACGCAGCTCGGTATTCCCGATGATGGCCTGATCGTAGCCGGGTTCGACCGGCCCAACATCCGCTATGCGATCACCCCCAAGGCCAACACCGCGCGGCAGATCGCGGCGCTGATCGCGGAGACGCCGGGGCCGGGCATCGTCTATGCGCAGACGCGCAGCGGGGCGGAGAAGCTCGCCGGGCAGCTGGCGGCGACGGGCCGGCCGACGCGCGCCTATCATGCCGGGCTCGATCCCGCGGTGCGCGCGCGCAATCAGGCCGATTTCGTCGCCAGCGAGGATATGGTGATCGTCGCCACGGTCGCCTTCGGCATGGGCATCGACAAGCCCGACGTGCGATTCGTCGCCCATGCCGGCATCCCCAAGTCGATCGAGGCCTATTATCAGGAAACCGGCCGCGCGGGGCGCGACGGCGATCCGTCGGTCGCGCACATGTTCTGGGGCGCGGAGGATTTCGCGCGGGCGCGGGCGCGGCTGAACGAGGTCGATGAAGCGCGCTTGGCCGGCGAGCGCGCCCGGCTCGACGCGCTCGCCGGGCTGGTCGAGACGCCGGGTTGCCGGCGCGCGGTGCTGCTCCGCCATTTCGGCGAGGACCCGCCCGAGACCTGCGGCAATTGCGACAATTGCCTGAATGCGCCCGGGGTGATCGACGCGACCGAGACGGCGCGCAAGCTGCTCTCCGCGGTCTATCGCACCGGCCAGAGCTTCGGCATCGGCCATGTCGAAAAGGTGCTGACGGGCGCGAACGACGACCGCATCGATCGGCTGGGGCATGATCGTCTGAGCGTCTTCGGCATCGTCGCGGGCGAGGAGGCGGGGCTGATCCGCCCGCTCGCCCGCGCCTTGCAGGCGCGCGGCAGCCTGGTGCCGACCGAGCATGGCGGCCTCGCGCTGGGGGGAGACGCGCGCGCGATCCTGAAGGGCGAGGCGGCGGTCGAGATCGTCGTCCCGCCCAAGCGCGAACGCCGCCGCCGCGCCGACCGAAGCGCCGCGGCCAACCCGATCGGCGATCCGCTGTTCGAGGCGCTGCGGGCCGCACGCCGCGATCTGGCGAAGGAAGCGGGCGTGCCGCCCTATGTCGTCTTCCACGATTCGGTGCTGCGCGACATGGCCCGGCTCCGCCCGCGCGACCTCTCCGAAATGGCGCTGGTCAGCGGCGTCGGCGCGCGCAAGCTGGAGGCTTATGGCGACGCCTTCCTCGCGGTGGTGCGGGAATGGGCGTGATCCACCGCCTGCCGCGCCTCACAGCGAGATGGATTCGCCCCTCTCAATACGCGGGATCATCTCGCGCGCATGGCTGTTGGCAGGATTCAGCGCCAGCGACCGGCGGAAGCTTGCCATCGCCTTGCTCGCGAAATCGGGCCCGGCCGCGGCATAGCCGTCGCCCAGGCTGTCGTGAACGTTCCAATCGTCTGGATATTCCCGCGCGTTGAGCTCCCACAAAGCGATGGCGTCTTGCACCCGGCCCTTGCGCAGCAGGGAATAGCCCAGCCGATTGAGCTCGCCCGGGTTGAAGATGTAGTTCGGACGCGTTTCTTGCGTCTTCAGTGCTTCGTAGCGCGCGATCGCGGCCGAAACGCCGCCTTCGTGCAAAGGCCCAAGGATCGTCGCCGCGATCGAGCGCGGGATCGACAGCCGCTTGCCCGTCTTCCATTCCATCCAGTCGGCGACCAGCTGGTTCGATACGTTCCAGCCGTTCGATCCGTTGGTGAGGACGATCAGTCCGTCGCGCTGGAATCGGCTGACCCAGAAGAAGCTCTGCCAGCCGCGATTGCCGCCGTCATGGCCGACGCGCGCCACGCCGTCCGGAAAGCCCTCGCCCGCCGCCTGGATCGAATAGCCCAGTCCCCAGCGTCCATTGGTGGCGGGCGCGGGCGCGGTCATCAGGTCAAGCATGCCCGGCTTCAGCACCGCCCCCGATCGCGGGTCGCCGATCGACGCCAGCGCGTAGCAGGCCATGTCGCCGACGGTCGCATACATGCCCGCAGCGGCGAGCTCGGCGAACCGCGGCGTAGGCGTCTCCTCGCCCAGTTCGTCATAGGCTCGCGCGGCGCGGCCAAGCACGTCGGCGGTCAGAGCGAAGCTGCTGTCGTCCATGCCGAGCGGGCGAAGGACGGCGTCGCGCATATGGTCCGCGAACGGCTTGCCCGCGGTTTCCTCGACCAGCAATTGCATCAGCGTGTAGCCGCCGCCCGAATAGGACCAGCGCGAACCCGGCGCCGCCTCCAGCACGACCGCGCCGGCGCCGTTCGCCTGGCCGGACAGCGATTGTTCCAATGTCGGGATGAGGTCGTCAGGCCCCCAGCCGCGATAGCCCGACACCGACAGACCCGCTGTATGGCTGAGCAGCCGGCGCAAGGTGACGCCCGACACCGGATGCGGCGATGGGGGAAGATGCCAGCGCTTCAGCCGCGCGTCGACCGGCTCGTCGAGTGACAGCTTGCCTTCGCCCACCAGGTGCATCGCCCCCCATGCCGCCACCGATTTGGAGGTCGATCCGATGTTGAACAGCGTTTCGGGGCCGACCGCCGTCGCGGTGGCCAGGTTCGCCACGCCGAACCCGCGCGCGAGAATCACCCGGCCGTCCTCGATCACCACCACCGCGCCGCCCGGTACGCCGAAATCCTCGAGATAGGTCGGGGTCCGGGCGCTGACCTGTTCCGCGAAGGCCGCCTCGCGCGCGCTCCTCTCGGTCGCGGCTTCGGAACAGCCGGCGAAGGCCGGCTCGCCGATCAGGGCTCCGGCAAACAGCAGCCAGGTCGCGCAAAGTAGCTGTCGCTTCATCTTGACCCCCGAATTTCCTTGAAACGCGCGGAACTTGTCGTGCTTGGCCCGGCGGCACAAGCCGCTTGGCTGCGATGCACGATAATGCTCAATGCGTATGACAATGCGCTTTCACGGCTTGCATCGGTGGCGACCGTTCCTATTCTGATGCTGCCATGATGTTCACCATCTTCAATCGCGCGGCCGCCTTTCTGCTCGTCTGAGTGGACGACGAGTACCCGAACCGGCGGCGTTTCGCCTGCGCCCGCGATCGCCTGTACAATTTGATTGGAAACACATCATGGGCCTTGAAACCGCGCATGCGCTCGACGCCGCAAGCATCGCGTCCTTCATCGATAACGGCTTCGTTCGCATCGACCGCGCCTTTCCGAAAGCGCTGGCCGAGCAGGCCCGCGCGATCCTGTGGCGCGACACCGGCTGTGATCCGCACGACCGCTCGACATGGACCCGGCCCGTCGTTCGGCTGGGTCAATATGGCCAACCGCCCTTTCGCGAAGCGGCGAACATGCCGCTGCTCCACGCCGCGTTCGATCAACTCGTCGGGCCGGGGCGCTGGCTGCCCCTCGGCGCGCTCGGCACCTTCCCGGTCCGCTTTCCCTCGCCGATCGATCCCGGCGACGATGGCTGGCATATCGATGTGAGCTTCGGCGAGGACAATCCGGACTTCATGGAATGGCGCGCCAATGTGGCCAGCAGGGGCCGGGTGCTGCTGATGCTGTTCCTCTTCTCGGATGTCGGGCCCGAGGACGCGCCGACGCGCATCCGGGCGGGATCGCACATCGATATTGCCCGGCAGCTCGCCCCAGCCAGCGATTCCGGGCTGACCCTGCGCGAGCTGGCCGCCGACGGCTTTGCCGGATCGGCCGGCCGGCCGGAGGTGCTCGCCGTCGGCGAGGCGGGTACGGTCTATCTGTGCCATCCCTTCATCGTCCACGCGGCGCAACGCCATCGCGGGACTCGGCCGCGCTTCTTGGCGCAACCGCCGCTCCTGCCGCGCGAGCCGATCCGCCTCGATCGCCCGGACCACGATTATTCGCCGGTCGAGCAGGCGATCCGGGGCGCGATCGGGGAGATGGCGGAACGACGTCGCTTTCCTGGCGCCTGAACCGCTTGTGCTTCGATGCGCCGCTGACGCAGCTGCTCGTCGCGACCGGACAAGGAGATTCATTTTGTCCGGAAAGAGTCAGGCTGGAAGCTGGATGGTCTGACTTTTTCGCTTTCCTAATAGGATTTCGCGTGCTGGACTCGGCCGATGATCCCCGCTCGGCCCTGCTTCTCTTCTACGCCCCGCCGGCCAATCCGCTCGGTTCGCCGCACGCTCGCGAAGACGTGGCGTGACCTTCCTTACCTTTCGCACATCGCGATCAGTCCCAGCGCGCAACCGGACCCTAAGCCATGACCGACATCCGCCCGCTCGATTCGCACTTCGCCGTCGCGCCGCAGCTCACTTCCGAGGACCTCGGTCCCGCCGCGCAGGCCGGTTATGTCGCGCTGGTCAACAACCGGCCCGACGGCGAGGAGGCGAATCAGCCCGAAGGCGCCGAGATCGCGCGCGTCGCGGCGGAGCATGGGCTGTCCTATCGGGCGATCCCCGTCACCCATGCCGGCTTTTCGCTGCCGCAGGTCGACGCGCTGGTCGAGGTGATCGAGAGCGCCAACGGCCCGGTGCTGGCCTATTGCCGGTCGGGCACGCGCTCGGCCAATCTATGGGCGCTCGCCCGCGCGCGGCTGGGCGACGATGCCGACACGCTGATCGAGAAGGCGGCCGGCGCGGGCTACGATCTCTCCAATCTGCGCCCGTTGCTCGACCAGATGCGCGCCGCCAAATGAATTGGGCGCTGCTCGGCGGCAGCCTCGCCGCGGTGCTCGCATTGGCGGGGATCGCCTGGGCGCTGGGGCTGGGCGGCGGCGGCATCGCGAGCGAGGACGAGGCGAAAGCGGCGGCAGAGGACGCGCTGTCGGGCTTCGCCTCGATCGACGCGGTGGTCGCCGAGGACGGCAAGGCCGCGCTGGTGACGGGAGCCGACGGAAGCGTCGCGCTGTTGAAGCTCCACGGCGCGCAGATCGCCGCGCGGCGAATGCGTCCACCCCTACGGATCGCGCGCGATGCGGGACTTGCCACTATCGACAGCGGTGAGAGCGGCTTCGGCCGCATCGCGATTCCGGATAGCGACAAGCTGCTGACACTGGTGTAAGCACAAGCCCGTGCCCGACCTACCCGATCCCGTCGATCTCGCCATTCCGGCCTTCGTCCTGCTCGTGCTGGCCGAGATGCTGGTCGCGCGGCTGAAGGATCGGCGGCGCTATTGCCCGAAGGACACGCTGACCTCGCTCGGGCTCGGCTTCGGCAGCACCATCGCCGGCATACTCTCGGGCGGCCTGGTCGTCGCGCTTGCCATGTGGGTCCATCAGTTCGCCCTGTTCGACATCGGCTATGCCTGGTGGGTGTTCCCGGTCGCCTTCGTGCTCGACGACCTCGCTTATTACGTCTTCCACCGCAGCGCACACCGCGTGCGCTGGTTCTGGGCGAGCCACGTCATCCATCACTCGTCGCAGCATTATAATCTGTCGACCGCGCTCCGGCAGACCTGGACCGGCTTCTTCAGCCTCGGCTTCCTGTTCCGGCTGCCCTTGTTCCTGATCGGCTTTCCGCCCCCGCTCGTCTTCTTCGTCGCCGGGGTGAACTTGGTCTATCAGTTCTGGATCCACACCGAGACGATCGGCCGGATGCCGCGCTGGTTTGAGGCGGTGATGAACACGCCCAGCCACCACCGCGTCCACCACGCGACCAACGCGCGCTATCTCGACGCCAACTATGCCGGCGTGTTCATCGTGTGGGACAAGCTGTTCGGCACCTTCGTCGCCGAGCGCGACGACGACAGGCCCCGCTACGGCATCGTCCGCAACCTCGGCAGCTTCAACATCCTGTGGGCGGCGACGCACGAATGGATCGGCATCGCGAAGGATGTGTGGCGCGCGCCCGGCTGGCGCAACAAACTGAACTACATGATCCGCGAGCCCGGCTGGAGCCACGACGGATCGCGCGACACCAGCGCCATGATCAAGGCGCGCTGGGCCGCGAAACATGGGGAGGCGCAGGACGCATGGACGAGTTCGACATCATCGTCGTCGGCGGAGGATCGGGCGGCAGCGCCGCCGCGGGCCGCCTGAGCGAGGACCCCGATCTCTCGGTCTGCGTGGTCGAGGCGGGCGGGCGCAACGACGATGTCTTCATCCGCACCCCGGGCTTTATGCCCTTCATCCGTGAGCGGTCGAACTACCGGTTCGACACCGTCCCGCAGCGGGGGCTGAACGGGCGCACCGGATACCAGCCGCGCGGTCGCGGGCTGGGCGGATCGAGCGCGATCAACGCGATGCTCTATATCCGTGGGAGCGCGTGGGATTACGACAATTGGCGGGATCTCGGCTGCACCGGCTGGGGCTGGGACGATGTGCTGCCGGTATTCAAGGCGTGCGAGGCGAACGAGCGGGGCGCGGATGCCTGGCACGGCGCGGACGGGCCGCTGTCGGTCAGCGACCAACATTGGCCCAACCCCGGCAGCCGCGCCTTCGTCGAGGCCGCGGCCAATCTGCAGCTGCCGCTGAACGACGATTTTAACGGGCCCGGCCAAGAGGGCTTCGGCCTCTACCAGACCACGCAGAAAGGCGGCGAACGCTGGTCGGCGGCGCGCGCCTTTCTCGATTCGGCCAAGGGCCGGGCGAACCTCGACATCCGCACCGGCGCGGTGGTCGAGCGTGTGTTGATCGCCGATGGCCGCGCCTCGGGCGTGGTGATCGTGCGCGGCGGCCGGCGCGAGACGATCCGCGCGAAGGGGGGCGTGGTGGTGGCAGGTGGCGCGTTCGGCACGCCGCAGACGCTGATGCTCTCCGGCATCGGGCCGGGCGCGCATCTCGCCGAACATGACATTCCCGTCGTGCGCGATTGCGCCGCGGTCGGATCGGACCTGCAGGACCATGTCGATTATGTCGCGGGGTTCGAGACCGAGGGGCGGACCTTCATGGGCCAGTCGCTTGGCGGCCTGTGGACGATGGTGAAGGCGGTGATCGAGCACCGGCTCAAGCGCACCGGCGCGATGACCACGCCCTATGCAGAGGCGGGCGGCTTCTGGCGGGTCGACCGCGACGCGCCCGCGCCCGACATCCAGTTCCACTTCGTCCCCGCCGTGCTCGAGGATCACGGCCGCACCAAGGTGAAGGGCCACGGCTTCTCGTGCCATGTCTGCGTGCTGCGTCCCGAAAGCCGGGGGACGGTGCGATTGGGCTCGACCGATCCCGCCGCGCCGCCCTTGATCGATCCCGCCTTCCTCACCACCGATTACGACATGCGGATATTGCGCGAAGGCGTCCGCCTCACCCATCGCATCTGCGCCGCGCCGCCGCTAGACGGGCACAAGCCCAAGGACCGGCACCCGATCGATCTGCGCGACGACGCAGCGCTCGACGCCATGATCCGCGACCGCGCCGATACCGTCTATCACCCCGTCGGTAGCGCGCGGATGGGGGCGGACGAAGATGCGGTGTGCGATCCGGCGCTCAAGGTGCGCGGGGTTGAAGGCCTGTGGATCGCCGACGCCTCGATCATGCCCCGCCTCGTCTCGGGCAACACCAACGCTCCCTCGATCATGATCGGCTGGCGCGCCGCGGAGTTCGTGAAGGAGGCACTCCAATAAATCCTCCCCATGCGAAGCAGGGGGAGGGGGACCAGCCGCAGGCTGGTGGAGGGGGGAATGCCACAAGCGAATCGCTCGCGGCCTGCCCCTCCACCGCACTACGTGCGGCCCTCTCCCCTGCTTCGCGAAGGAAGATAAAAAGAGGCCGGCGTGTCGCCACACCGGCCCCAGTCGTTCGCAGGAGGAACCTCTTCAATAATTGTAGGCGCGCTCGCCATGCTCGCCGAGGTCGAGGCCTTCGCGCTCGACTTCGGGGGTGACGCGCAGGCCGGTCACCGCCTTGGCGATGAAGAAGGCGATTGCGGAGCCGACCGCGGCCCAGACGATCGCGACAACCACCGACATCACCTGGATGCCGAGCTGGCTGCCCAGCGCGTAATCCGCGGCGCCCGGCCCGCCCAATGCGGGCAGCATGGTGAAGGCGGTGCCGATCGAACCGATGATGCCGCCGACGCCGTGGATGCCGAACACGTCGAGCGAATCGTCGAAGCCCATCTTCGGCTTGAGCGCGGTGACCACCCAGAAGCAGGCGAGACCCGCGACCGCGCCGAGCAGGATCGCGCCGAACGGACCCGAATTGCCCGCCGCGGGCGTCACCGCGACCAGGCCGGCGATCGCGCCCGAGCAGGCGCCGAGCAGCGAGGACTTGTGGCCGCCCATTTTCTCGCCGAGCATCCAGAACAGCACGCCCGCCGCGGTCGCGACGAAGGTGTTGAGCAGCGCGAGGCCCGCCGAGCCGTTGGCCTCGAGCGCGGAGCCCGCGTTGAAGCCGAACCAGCCGACCCAGAGCAGGCCGGTGCCGATCAGCGTCATGGTCAGCGAATGCGGCGCCATGATCTCTCTCTGATAGCCGATCCGCTTGCCCAGGATGATCGCGCCGACCAGCGCCGAGACGCCGGCATTGATGTGGACGACGGTGCCGCCAGCGAAATCGAGCGCGCCCCAGCCGAAGATCAGGCCGGTCGAGGCGTCGTCTCCGCCCAGATACCAGACCATGTGCGCGATCGGGTAATAGACGATCGTCAGCCAGACGATGGCGAAGACCATCAGCGCGCTGAACTTCAGACGCTCGACGAGGCCGCCGACGACGAGCGCGACGGTGATCGCGGAGAAGGTCATCTGGAAGGCGATGAAGACGAATTCGGGGATCACCACCCCGTCGGTGAAGGTCGCCACGGTCGAATCCGCGGTGACGCCCGCGAGGAAGAACTTGCCCGAGGACAGGAACTGGTTGAAGTCGCCGCCAAAGGCGAGGCCGTAGCCGTAGATCACCCAGAGCAGCATCGCCAGGCTGGCGACGGCGAGCGTCTGGGTCAGCACCGACAGCATGTTCTTGGTGCGGACCAGGCCGCCGTAGAACAGCGCGAGGCCGGGGACGATCATCGCCATCACCAGCACGGTCGCCATGATCATCCAGGCGGTGTCGCCCTTGTCGGGCGTCGGCGCGGCGGCGGCGGCCTCCTGCGCCCAGGCCGGCAGAGCCGCGAACAGGCCAAGCCCGAGCCCACCTGCAATCTTGAGAGCGTTTTTCATCTTTCCCCCTTCAGCTCAAAGTGCGGTCACGTCGGTTTCGCCGGTGCGGATGCGCACCGCCTGGCCGACGTCGAGCACGAAGATCTTGCCGTCGCCGATCGCGCCGGTGTTGGCCGATTGCTGGATCGCCTCGACCACGCGGTCCGACATGGCGCTGTCGCAGACCACCTCGATCTTGATCTTGGGCACCATGTTGGTGCTGTACTCGGCGCCCCGGTAGATCTCGGTCTGGCCCTTTTGCCGGCCGAAGCCCTTGACCTCGGTCACGGTCATGCCCGCGACGCCGACATCGGCGAGCGCCTCGCGCACCTCGTCGAGCTTGAATGGTTTGATGATGGCGATGATCAGCTTCATGCGCGTCCCCCGAATAGTCGGCCCGTGCCGGGGTCACGCAACGCAAGCGGCATGCCAGATGTCTTTGCGCTAACGATTCCGCGAGATTCACGCGGGCGGCGCAGCAACGTTATGCCGCTGCCGCCGATTTATTGTGCAGTTGCGAAAGACTGCCTGTTTTTCAGGCAGGAGCGTCGATGATCGCGCGCGCTTCGGCCAGATCCTCGTCGTCGACCATCACGCGCGCGGGGATCAGGAACTGGCTGCCGTCGGCGATGCTCGCCTCGCCGTCGAAGACGAAGGCGTGAAGCCCGGCGGCCTCCAGCTTGGCGCGGACCATGTGCGCCTCCATCCGGTCGAACCGGCCGAGCTCGATCAGCGCCATCAGGCGGGGCTCACATCGCCGTCCCGCCGACGGTCAGGCCTTCGACCAGCAGGGTCGGCTGGCCAACGCCCGCGGGCACGCTCTGGCCGGCCTTGCCGCAGATGCCGACGCCTTCGTCGAGAGCGAAATCGTTGCCGATGCCCTTGACCTTGGTAAGCACCGTGGGGCCGTCGCCGATGAGGGTCGCGCCCTTGATCGGCGCGCCGAGGCGGCCGTTCTCGATGGTGTAGGCTTCGGTGCAGCTGAAAACGAACTTGCCCGAGACGATATCGACCTGACCGCCGCCGAAGCTCTTGGCAAAAATCCCTTTCTTCACGCGTGTGAGCAATTCGGCCGGGTCGTCGTCGCCGCCCTTCATGAAGGTGTTGGTCATGCGTGGCATGGGCGCATGCTCGAAGCTTTCGCGCCGCCCGTTGCCGGTGGGCTCGACCCCCATCAGCCGGGCGTTCAGCCGGTCCTGCATATAGCCCTTGAGGATGCCGTCCTCGATCAGAACGGTCTCGCGCGTCGGGGTGCCTTCGTCGTCGATGGTGAGCGATCCGCGGCGGTCGAGGATCGAGCCGTCGTCGACCACCGTCACGCCGGGCGCGGCGACGCGCTCGCCGATGCGGCCGGAAAAGGCGCTGGTGCCCTTGCGGTTGAAATCGCCCTCCAGACCATGCCCGATCGCTTCGTGGAGCAGGATGCCCGGCCAGCCGGGGCCGAGCAGCACGGTCATCTCCCCCGCAGGGGCGGCGACCGATTCGAGGTTGGTCAGCGCCTGGGCCAGCGCCTCGTCGATCGCGCGGGTCCAGACGCTCTCGTCGAACAGCCGGTCGTAAAGATGGCGACCGCCAAGGCCGAAAAAGCCCGATTCGCGCCTTCCGCCCTGCTCGGCGACGATCGAGACGTTGAGGCGCACCAGCGGGCGGACGTCGGTGGCGATCGTGCCGTCGGCGCGGACGATCTCGACCACGCTCCACGATCCCTGCAGCGTCACCGACACCTGCGCGACGCGCGGATCGCGCCCACGGGCGGCCGCGTCGATCCGCTGGCACAGCGCGACCTTGTCGGCGAAGGGGACGAGATCGAGCGGATCGGCGTCGGTGTAGAGCCGCGCATTGGTCTTCTGCGGCGGCGCGGCGCGCGCGGCCTTGGTCGGATCGAGCAGCGCGAGCGTCTCGCCCGCGCGCGCGATCGCCGCGGCGGAAATCTCGTTGGCGTGGGCGAAGGCGGTGGTCTCGCCCGATATGCCGCGCAGGCCGAAGCCCGAATGCGTCGCATAGTCGGCGGTTTTCAGCCGCCCGTCGTCGAAGCCGAACGCCTCGGTCTTGCGATATTGCAGGTAGAGCTCGCCATCGTCCGCCCTGGCCAGCGCGTCCGCGACCAGCGCCTGGGCGCGTTCGGGATCGAGCAGATCGGGATCGTAGAGGAACGAGCGGGGATCGGATATGTGGGCCATGCCCTCCGATATAGGCTGCTCAGGCCCCCGCGCCATCCCCGATGTCGCGGCCCTCGCCGGCCTGCGGACCGTCCGCCGGGCCGCCGATCAGGATGAAGCGCCGGTCGCAATAGCCGCAATCGACATGGCCGATCTCGGGATCGATCTCCAGCCACACGCGCGGATGGCCGAGCGCGGCGCCGCCGGGAATGTCGGTCGCCCCGTCGCAGGCGACGCGGGTCTGGCTGGTGCGGACGGTTTCGGGCGGTTCGATCATGGCGGCGCTTGCGTTAGCAACGCCGCCCCGCCCGCGCAATCGGCGCAATCAGAGGTAGAACACCGTCAGGTTGAACGTGCCGGCATAGTCGCCCGGCATCTGGTTGGCGGCGACGGTCAGCCGCCCGCCGACATTGATGTCGATCACGCCGCTTCCGGGAAACAGGCTCACCGCCGGACGGTTGGTGGCGATGTCGGTCACGTTCATCGACGCGCCGCCGCCGGCGCGGGTGATCGTCGTCGCATTGTCGACCGAGATGATCACGACGATGCTGGCGAGCCCGGCGGTGACGAACTGCGCCGGGCCGAAATCGCCGGGCGCGCCGGTGACGCCGCCGGTCACCATCCGCGCGCCGCTGGTTTGGCTGATCACCGCGCTGCCCCCCGCCGTTCCCGCGATCAGGCTGCCGAAGCGCAGATCCTCGGTATTGACCAGCGACAGCGGGCGGACGATCACCACCTCGCCCTGGCCGGTCGCGGACTGCGCCGCCGCCGCGCCCGGAATGGCCGCCGCGCCGATCGCGCACAGGGTGAACAGGGGCCGCATCGCGCCGATCCTTTCAGAAATAGGTGACGGTGATGGTGAAGCTGCCGGAATATTCGCCGGCCATCTGGTTGGCGCCGACATTGAGCTGCCCGCCGACGCGCAGATCGAGGATGCCGGCATCGTCGAGATAGCGGAAGGTCGCGCCATTGAGGGTCAGCTGGCTGACGTTCATCGTCGCGCCGCCGCCCGCGCGCGTCAGCACCGGCAAGGGCCCGCGCGTCACATAGATGAACTGGCGCGGCCCGCCATAGGTGTAGAATTGCGCGGCTTGCGGCGCACCACCGGCGGCCCCCACGCCGCCGGTGGTGCTGCGTGAGTCGTCGTCCGCATCGATCGTCACCGTGCCCGCGGCCGGTCCGGCAATCAGGTTGCCGAATTCCAGGTCGCGGAGCTTGACGATAGAGAGCGGCCGGAGGGTGATGGCCTTGGCCACCGCCGTCTCCGTTTGCGCCTGCGCCTGGCCCCCGCCAAGCGCAGCCGACAGCAGCGCGCAGGCAAGTGCTGCACGCCGCGACCTATGTCCCCACATGGTCCCCACATTCCGCCGTCTAGTCGGGACGGCTTCAGCAATGGTGAAGCCGCATGGTTAATTTTGCGTTGTGCTTGGCGGGCGGGCTCTCACGCGGCTATGCGTCGCCGCGATGAGCGACGCGGCGATCGAGATCGAGGGCCTTTCCAAGGTCTATCAGGGCGGCAAGCAGGCGCTGGACGACGTGTCCTTCTCCGTGGCCGAGGGCAGCATCTTCGGGCTGCTCGGCCCCAACGGCGCGGGCAAGTCGACGCTGATCAACATCCTCGCGGGCCTCGTCAACAAGACCGGCGGGCGGGCGAGCATCTGGGGCTTCGACATCGACGCGCATCCGAGGAACGCCAAGGCGTCGATCGGCATCGTCAACCAGGAGATCCTGTTCGATCCCTTCTTCACCCCGTTCGAGACGCTGGAGATCCAGGCCGGGCTGTACGGTGTGCCCAGGACGCGGCGCCGGTCGCTCGACCTGCTGCGCGCGGTGCATCTGGAGGACAAGGCGGACGCCTATGCCCGCACGCTTTCGGGCGGGATGAAACGCCGGCTGATGGTGGCCAAGGCGATGGTCCATTCGCCGCCGGTGCTGGTGCTCGACGAACCGACCGCGGGGGTCGATATCGAGCTTCGCCAGCAGCTCTGGGCCTATGTCCGCGAGCTGAACGCGGGCGGCGTCACGGTGGTGCTGACGACGCACTACCTCGAAGAGGCCGAAGAGCTGTGCGACCGGATCGCCATCATCAACCATGGCCGGCTGATCGCCAACGAGCCGACCCGCCAGCTGGTCGGCAAGGCGACCGAGAAGCGCGTGGAGGTTACCGTCGACCGCGACGTGGCTGCGCCGCCCGATGCGAGCTGCTTCCAGAAGATCGAGCTGATCGGCGAGCGCGTGCTGGCGATCACCTATGACAAGGCCAAGGTCAACGCGGGCGAGGTGCTGGCGGCGGTGCAGGCGGGCGGCCTGGGCATCGTCGACGTCTCCACACGCGAGGCCGATCTGGAGGACGTGTTCCTCAGCCTGACGCGGGCCGAGCGCGCCTAGGATCAATCGACCTTCAACTGGTTATGGCGCGCGCATATTCCCATTTCCGTCACCCCGGACTTGTTCCGGGGTCCATGGCGCCGCGAGCGCAGCACTCGCTTCTCAAGGGCGAACCTAGCGGCACGATGGACCCCGGAACAAGTCCGGGGTGACGAGGAGTTGCATGATATCGCAGTGCTAACAGCCGATCCGCCTTAGGGGTGTACTCAGCGCCAGCCGGCGTCCACGAAATAGCTGTGGCCGGTGATCAGCCGGGCGTCGTCCGAAGCCAGGAACATCACCATCGCGGCGATATCCTCCGGCACCAGCCGTCCGCTCAGGCATTGCGAATCGACGATCTCCGCCTCGCCCTCGGGCGTGTACCATTTGAGCTGGCGGGGGGTGCGGACATTGCCCGGGATCACGCAGGTGGCGCGGATGCCGTCCTTGCCCAGATCGCGGGCCAGGCTGCGCGTCAGCCCTTCGATCGCGGCCTTGCAGGTCTGGTACAGGGTCAGGTCGTTGAGCCCGAGATGCCAGGAGATCGACCCCAGATTGACGATCACCCCCGCGCCCTTGGCGCGCATCGCCGGGATGACCGCCTGCGCGCAGAAGAACATGTGCTTCAGGTTCACGCTCAGCCGATCGTCCCAATAGGCCTCGGTGATTTCGTCGATCGAATGGCGATCGTCGTTGGCGGCGTTGTTGATCAGGATGTCGAACGCGCCCGACCGCTCGATCATCCCCGCGATCGTCGCCTGCAGCGTGGCGATGTCGGTCAGGTCGACATGCTCGTAGCACGCCCTGCCCGCACCGCCCGCCAGCCGCTCGACCAGCGCGCGCGATTCGGCCTCGGCGATGTCGAAGAAGGTGACGTCGGCCCCTTGCGCGACGAAGCCTTCGACGATCCCCGCGCCGATGCCCGAGCCGCCGCCCGTGACGAGCACGCGCTTGCCCCGAAGGCTGGGATAGCGCGCGCCGAGGCCGGTATCCTGGATGACGGGAGAGGGATCAGCCTCCGACATAGACGGTCTTCATCTGGGTGTAGAACTCCACTGCGGCGAAGCCCTGTTCGCGCGCGCCGTAACTCGATTTGCGGGTGCCGCCGAAGGGGACGTGGTAATCGACCCCCGCGGTCGGCAGGTTGACCATCACCATCCCCGCCTTCGCCGCGCGGCGGAAATGGCGGGCATGGATAAGCGAATTGGTGACGATGCCGGCGGAGAGGCCGAAATCGCCGCGATTGGCGATCTCCAGCGCCTCCTCGTAATTCTTCACGCGCACCGTCGAGACGACGGGGCCGAACACCTCCTCGACATTGATCCGCATGTCGGGCGCGGTGTCGGCGACCAGCGCGGGCGCCATGTAATAGCCGGGCGTGGCGAGCTTGAGCGCATCGCCGCCAGTGACCAGCCGCCCGCCTTCGCCGGTCGCGATCTCGACA
Organism: Sphingomonas gilva; assembly: GCF_003515075.1. Taxonomy (GTDB): domain Bacteria; phylum Pseudomonadota; class Alphaproteobacteria; order Sphingomonadales; family Sphingomonadaceae; genus Sphingomonas; species Sphingomonas gilva. The sequence continues at coordinate 37,588 of NZ_QWLV01000001.1, read as the reverse complement.
TAGCTGCGGTTCTGCTCGAACTGGCCCTGGCTGACGGCGGGGCCGACCTGCGTGTCGGATGCGAGCGCGTCGCCGACCTTCAATGCCTTGGCGCGCTCGGCGAGCGCCGCGACGAAGCGGTCATGGATGCCCTCGGTCACGATCACGCGCGACGAGGCGGTGCAGCGCTGGCCGGTCTGGAAGAAGCCGCCGTCGAGCGCGATTCCCACCGCCTTGTCGAGATCGGCGTCGTCGAGCACGATCAGCGGGTTCTTGCCGCCCATCTCCAGCTGCACGCGCGCCTGGCGCTTGACCGCGGCCTCGGCGACGCGCGCGCCGACGCCCTGCGATCCGGTGAAGGACACGCCGGCGACGTCGGCGTGGTCGACCAGCGCCGACCCCATCCGCCCTTCGCCCAGGATCAGGTTGAACACGCCGGCGGGCGCGCCCGCCTCGTGGATGATCGCGGCGAGCGCATGCGCGATCGCCGGGGTCGGGCTGGCGGGCTTGAGCACCACGGTATTGCCGAAGGCGAGCGCCGGCGCCGCCTTCCACGCGGGAATTGCGATCGGGAAATTCCACGGCGTGATCAGCGCGAACACGCCGACCGCCTCGCGGTGCGTCGTCACGTCGATTCCCGGCCGGGTCGATTCGAGCGCCTGGCCGTGACGCCTGAGCGCCTCTCCGGCGAAATATTTGAAGATGCGCGCCGCGCGCATCACCTCGCCGGTCCCTTCGGCGAGCGTCTTGCCCTCCTCGCGCGCGAGCAGCCGGCCGAGATCCTTGGCGCGCTCCATGATCAGCGCGCCGGTCCTGTCGAGCAGGTCCGAACGGACCTCCGGCGATGCATCGGCCCAGGCGGGGAGGGCCGACCGCGCGGCGTCGACCGCGGCGTCGACCTCGGCCTGGCCGCCCTGCGGGTAGCGCGCGACGATCTCGTCGGTGTTGGACGGGTTGGTGCTGGCGCCGGTCAGCTCGCCGGACACCGCCTCGCCGCCGATGAAATGGGTGAGCGATTGGGTCATAGCGAAGCTCCCGCGCCGATCAGCCGGCGCTCTGCGAGATTGGCGAACAGGTCGCGAATGCCGAACGTCCAGGGCGCGGCGTCCTTCGATGTAGTGACGCGGTTGGCCAAAGTCCCGAGCCTTGGCGTCGAGATGAGCACGGTGTCGCCGGTCTTGTGGGTGAAGCCGCGGCCCGGCACGTCGCGGTCCTGCACCGGCGCGAACAGCGTGCCGAGGAACAGCGCGAAGCCGTCGGGATATTGATGCTCGCTCAGCGTCTGGCGCACCAGCTCCTCGGGATCGCGACTGATCTCGCGCATCGTGCTGCGCCCGTCGAGGACATAGCCCTCCGGCCCTTCGATGCGCATGTCGAGCTCGGCGGCGCGGACATCGTCCATGGTGAAGCCTTCGTCGAACAGGCGGATGAAGGGGCCGAGCGAGCAGGAGGCGTTGTTGTCCTTCGCCTTGCCCAGGAGCAGCGCGCTGCGCCCTTCGAAATCGCGCAGGTTGACGTCGTTGCCCAGCGTCGCGCCGACCGGCCTTCCGCCCGCATCGGCGATCACGACGATCTCGGGCTCCGGATTGTTCCAGGTCGAATCGGAGCGGACGCCGATCTCCGCGCCCCAGCCGACGGTGGAGAGCACCGGCGCCTTGGTGAACACCTCGGCGTCGGGACCGATCGCTACCTCGAGATATTGCGACCACATGCCGGCGTCGATCAGCGCCGCCTTGAGGCGCATCGCCTCCTCGCTGCCGGGCTTGACCGCGCGGATGCCGCTGCCGACCCGCGCTTCCAGATCGCCGCGCACTTCCGCCGCCTTGTCCGCGTCGCCGCGCGCGCGCTCCTCGATCACGCGCTCGATCGCCGAGACCGCGAAGGTGACGCCCGCCGCCTTGACGCATTGCAGGTCGATCGGCGACAGGATGCGCGGCCCGTCCGCGCCATCGGCGGTAAGCGCCTTTACGGGGCAGATTTCCGGACCGTCGATCGCGGCGATATCGCGGCTGTCGAGCAGATCCGCCACCGTCGGCGCGGCGCGCGACACGTCGAGCACCCGGCCCTCGCGCACGATCACCGGCGTCGGCCCCTCGTCCAGCGCGACGCGGCCGACCAGCAGCGCGGCCGACAGGTCGACGGGCAGCATCTCCGCTCCCAGATTGCGATTCAAGCCCCGATCCCCGCCCATGCGTTTTTGATAGCGCTACCATTGGTGCGGTCGCGCAGCATTGTCAAGATCGCGCGGGCCCCTCTCTCAGCCGACCGGCTGACCGCAGGGCAGGCCGCTCCTGGCGCCTTGCGCCACCGCCGGGATCCGCGTGGCGAGATAGGGTCCGAAGGCGATCGCGTGCTTGTCCCCGGCCAACTGGACCGAGACCGCCAGCTGCGCCGGCTCGAGCGCGATCTTCGCCGGGCCGGCCAGGCAGTGGAAACGCCAATCGGGGCCGATTTCCAGGGCGCCTTCGAGTGCGGCGTCGTAAGGTGCGGCGTCGCGCTGCACGCGGACGTTGACCCGTGCGGTGTCCTTGCCCGGATCGGGGGCGATCGCGCGGGCGTAGAAGCCGAAGGTGACGGTGTCGCCCGCGGCGAACCCCTCCTTCAACTTGAGCCGCGCCTGGATGTCCCACGGATTGACGCCCCTGGCGGGCACCTCGACCGCGAGCGCCCGTCCGCCGGGAATGCCCTCGGCGGCGACCTCCTTGACCTCGGCCTTGCCCTCGAACGCCCAGCTGGCCGACGCCTGATCGCTGATGATGGTCTCCTTCACGCGCTCCTGCGCCGGCAGCGCGACGGCCATCGCACTCACGAGCATCACCCGAAGAACCATGATCCCTCTCCCCTTGTTATCGGTATCATGGTACGCGCCGCCGCATCCGGCGCAACAGCTAATCTGCGACCTTGCCCGCGTCCGCTTCGCCGCCCAAAGGGAACCGATGTTGCGTCGCCCCGCCCTGCTCGCCCTCCTCCTCCATTCCGGCGCGGCGTTCGCCCAGGAGACCATCGTCGTCACCGGCCGCGGGCTGGAGGAGGCGGCGGGCGAGCGCGCCTATGACGTCGTCACCATCGATCGCGACCGCATCCAGGCTTCGGCGAGCGAGCGGCTGGAGGACGTGCTGCGCGACGTCGCCGGGCTGCAGCAGTTCCGCCGGTCGGATTCGCGCTCGGCCCATCCGACCAGCCAGGGCATCACGCTGCGCGGCATCGGGGGCAACGCGTCGAGCCGCGCGCTGCTCCTTCTCGACGGCGTGCCCCAGGCCGATCCGTTCGGCGGCTGGGTGGCCTTCCCCGCCTTTGCGACCGACCGGCTGGGGCGCATCCGCGTGACGCGCGGCGGCGGCAGCGGGCTGTTCGGCCCCGGCGCGCTCGCCGGCACGATCGCGCTGGAAAGCGCGACCCCCGAACAGCTCGCGCCGCTCTCCGCCTCGCTCGCCTATGGCAGCCGCGAGTCGCTCGACGCGCGCGCCTCCGCCTCGCTGGTCTCGGGCGCCGGCTTCGCGACGATCTCGGCCGCCTATGCCCGGGGCGACGGCTTCGCGCCGATCGTGCAAGAGCAGCGCGGCCCGGCCGACCGCGCGGCGCCGTTCGAGCAGGCGTCGGGCGCGGTGCGCGGGGTGATCGCCATCGCCCCGGCCGCCGAGTTGCAGGCGAACCTCTCCGCCTTCGCCGACCGCCGCGACCGCGGGGTCGATTTTACCGAGAACGGGAGCGAGGGCGCCGACGCCTCGCTGCGGCTGGTGGGCAAGGGCGAGCTTGGCTGGTCGCTGCTCGGCTATGTCCAGACGCGCGCCTTCGCCAGCCGTTTCGCCAGCGTCGAGGATGATCGCAGCGCGAGCAGCCTGGTGCTCGACCAGTACAACGTCCCCTCGACCGGCATCGGCGCGCGCGGCGAGATCGCGCCGTCCTGGGCCGGCGTCGACCTGCGGCTGGGCGCGGACCTGCGCGCGGTGAGCGGCGAGACGCAGGAGCTGTTCAGCTTCGCCGCCGGAAGGCCGACGCGGATGCGCGAGGCGGGCGGGCGCTCGCTCACCGCCGGGGCGTTCGTCGATGCGAGCGCGGAGCTGGGCGCGGTGACCCTGAACGCGAGCGGACGGCTCGACCGATGGGCGATCGGCGGCGGCCACCTGCGCGAGCGCGCGATCGGCGGCGCGACGATCGCCGACACCGCCTTCGCCGATCGCGCGGGCTGGGAGCCGACCGGGCGTGCGGGGATCGCGTTTCGGGCGAGCGAGGCGCTGTCGCTGCGCGCCGCGGGCTATCGCGGCTGGCGGCTGCCGACGCTCAACGAGCTCTACCGCCCGTTCCGCGTCGGCGCGGACGCGACCGCGGCCAACGCCGCGCTTGCGCCCGAGACGCTGCTGGGCGCGGAGATCGGCGTCGATCTGACGCCCGCACCCGCGGTCCGGCTTTCCGCCACCGCCTTCATCAGCCGGCTCGACGACGCCATCGCCAACGTCACGATCGCGCGCGGCCCCGGCACTTTTCCCGGCGTGGGCTTCGTCTCCGCCGCCGGGGCCTATCGCCGGCGCGAGAATCTCGATTCGATCGCGGCCAGGGGGATCGAGCTCGACGCCACGGCGGCGTTCGGCGCATTCGGCGCGCGCGCATCCTATGCCTATACCGACGCCACCGTCGCCGCCTCGGGAGTCGCGGCCGATCTCGACGGCCTCAGGCCCGCCCAGTCGCCCGAGCACCAGGCCTCCGCCACGATCGGCTGGGAGGGCGACGCGGGCGCCGCCGTCTCGCTCACCGGACGCTATGTCTCGGACCAGTATGAGGATGACGGCAACAGCCGCAGCCTGGCCGATGCCTTCACCATCGACGCCCGCGCCGAAATGCCGGTGGGAAGAGGCTTCAGCATCGAGGCGCGGGGCGAGAACCTCGCCGATGAGCGCATCGAGACCGGCATCAGCGGCGACGGGATCGTCGAGCGCGCGAGCCCGCGCACATTGTGGATCGGCCTGCGCTATCGGCGATGAGGGCCGCTCACCGGCCGGGCGGCACGACCGGTGCGCGCGCCGTATCGGTTGAACCCGTGGGCGGAACCGGGGCCGGGTTTGGCGCGACTGGCGGCGTGACCGGCTCGACTGGGGGCGTCACGGGTGGAGTGACCGGCGCCACGGGCGGCGTGACCGGTTCGGCTCGCGCCGCGTCTCCCCCGGTCACGGGCGCCGCGCGCGCCGTCGAGGAATCCCCGGTCGCCAGCCGGCTGGTGTCGATCGCCGCCGGCGGGTCGGGCGCGGGGGGCGTGCGGGTGATCGCCTCGGTCCGCTCGGTGCGGGCCGCGCGTTCGGTGGCGCGGGCGGTGGCGCGGGCGCTGCGCTCGGTCGCGATGCGCTGCGCCTCGTCCTCGGGATTGATCGTATTGACCATGATCCGCTCGCGCGCCTCGCCGGTCGCCAGCCGGTCGAGCGGCACGTAATCGGTGCGGAAGACCAGCTCGACCGCGCTGTCCAGATCGAGCTCGGTGTTGATCTCCTCGCTGGTCTGGGTCCGGTCGGTCGAGACATAGCCGATCGTGTTCTGCACCTTGGCCTCGGCGCCCCACGGCCCGAACTTCGCGCCGACGCCCGCCTCCACGGTGTTGCGCATGTCGAACTGCGACCCGCGGTCGTTCGCGGCGGCGCTGCTGGTGTCGATGTGGAAGCGCATCGATGCGTTCAGCCTGCCGCTTTCGATGACGATGCGCTGCAGCCCCATCTGCACCATGGTCGCGAGCAATTGCTGGCGGTTGCGCGCCAGCACCTGCCGGGCGAAGGGCACCAGCGCCTCGGGATTGCCGCCGGAGATCGTCTCCCCCTCCGCCGTGCCGAAGGCGGCGCGCAGCGCGGCGTCGGTCGGCGGCGCGGCGCCGGGGCGAAGGACGAGGCGGATGGCGGCGTCGCGCTCGGCCTGGATCTCGGCCTCGCGCTCGCGCCGTTCCTCGGGCGAGAGGCCGGACAGATCCTCGGGAAACGGGTCCTCCTCGGCGCCCTCGATCATGTAGGAGCCGGGGAAGCGCTCGGCGATCCATTCGCGCGCGCCCGCCACCCCGACATTGCTGTCGGCAAAGCCCTCGGTGGTCTGCGCGACGTTGCGGATCAGATCGACGAAGGCGGTCAGCTGCTGCTGGTTGGAATCGTTCATCGCCTTGAACACGCCGGTGATCAGCTCGGTGACGAAGCGCGGGAAGGACACTGCGTTGAGCACCGCATGGGTCGTGCTCGCCAGCCGGTCGGTCGCCGCGCCCGAGAATTCCCTGCCGGCGTTGAGCGCGCGCGCGACCGGCTTCGTCGCGGGCGGCGCCGCGGCCTCGTGATTGTCGAGCGCGACCGATCCGATCCTGACCAGCGAGCTGGCGATGTCGCGGCGGGTGCGGTCGTCCAGCGCGGAGAAGCCCTGCTGATCCGACAGCAGCGCGCGGACGCCGTGGCGGACATCGTCGCGCGGATGCGGGGCGCAGGCCTGCCCTGGCGCGGGCGGCCGGGAGATCGCCGCCGCCGCCATCTCAGGCCCCGAGCGCCGCCCAGGGCGATGCGGCCTCCGCCGCGGGAACCGGCTGCGCGGGCGCGAGGGCGGCGCTCGATTCGCCGATGTCGAGCGTCGCCTCGATCCAGTCGATCGCCGAGCCGACCACCGGATGGCCGATGACCACGTTCGGCCCGCCGGCCCCGCCAAGCCGATCCGCCACCTCGGCCAGCCAGGCGATGACGGTCATCCCGGCCTTGCCGCGCCGCAGATAGGGGCCGGCGGGCTCGAAACGCTGTCGGGCGAGACGGGCGATCCCGCCGACCACGTCCCACAGGTCGCGCGCGGCGAAGGTGCGGCGCAGGTCGGGATGGCCGACGATGGCGAACGCCTCCTTCAGCATCGCGATGATCTCGGCCGCCATGAAGGCGGCGATGCCGCCGCTCGCCGCCGCCAGATTCTGCGTCAGCCGCCGCGCCGCCGCGCGCACCCGCGCCTGCTGCGCGGCGCCGCCATAGGGATCGCCGCCCGACAGCTCGTCGAGCTTGTAGAGCGCCTCGCACAGCTCGAGCATGCAATCCTCGAACTGGTAGTTGCGGTCGGCGTCGGCCGCGACGGGGCCGTTGGCGGTGCCGAACAGGCGCGAGAAGAAGGCGTTGCGCTCCGGCCCGCCGGCGCGTTCGTTGCGGCGGCGCCACCAGCCGGCGACCAGCGCCTGCGCCTCGCCCAGATCGAGGCTCGCCGCGCCGGTCGATGCCAGCCCCGCCAGCGCATCGACCGCGGGAACGATGCCCGCCGCCTCCAGATCGGCGGCGAGATAGAGCGTGGCGAGCGCGCGCAGCTGCGCCCGGTCGATCCGCGCGGCGAGCGGCTCGGGAATGTCGATGTCGCCGATCTCGTCGAGCGCGAAGGCCACCGCCTGCGCGCGCGCGGTCAGCCGGCCGCCCGTCGCCAGCGCCGCGCCGACCAGCGCGTCGGCGACCGGGGCGATCACGGCGGACGCCACGGCGTCAGCCCCCCGCGCCGGCTTGCTGGGCGGGCCTCGGCGTGTTGGGGTTGTACGGGGTGCTGTTGCCCTGGATGACCGACATCATCTCCGGCGTCGCCATCTTTTCGAGCGGCAGATAGTCGCTCTTGAAGTTGACGCGGACGTCGCCCGAAAGGTTGGATTTCAGCTCCGCCTTGAACTCGCTGGTTTCATCGACGGCGGAGCCGACGGTCGCGACATGCTCCTGCTGTCCTTCGAAGGATGCCGACGCGGAATAGGGCGTGTACCAGCTGCCATATTCCGCCTTTGCGCTCTGCTTGTATTTCTGCGCCTCGCGGTCGTGCATCGACGCCGTGTAGCTGCGCTTGCCGGTATCGGTGACCCGCATGGAGAACAGCACCTTGGCGTTGATCGATCCGTCGGTGACGACGATGCGGTTGATGCCCAGCATCACCATCGACGAAAGCAGCTGCTGACGCGACTTGGCCATTTGCAGGCGCGCGGCGGTGACCAGGCGCAACTCCGCATTGGCATCGGTGATGTCGCTGACGGGCGGGTTGAGGTTGAGGTCGCGGCTGATCTCCGCCAGGCGGACGGCGGCGTCGTCGCCCCGCGCTTCCAGCCGCGCCGGGGGCTGTTCGGTCGTCTCGCCATCGGCAAATGCGTCGGAGGTGCCGCCCGTGCCGACCGACAGCACGTCGGGGAAGGCGTCGGCCAGGTAATCGCGGCCGGCCGCCTCGCCGATATTGTCGCGCATGAACTGGTCGGTGGTTTTGGCGACGTTGGCGATCAATTCGCCATAGGCGCGCATCTGTTCGATCGAGCTCTCGACGATCGCCTGAAACACGTTCTTGATCAGCCCGCCGACGAACTTCGGGAAATCGATCTTCTGGATCATCTCGCCATATTGTTGAACGGTGCCGGCAAGCGCCGCGTCGCTGAAGTCCTTGCCGGCGAAACCGGGACTTTTCGATAGCTGCCTTTTGGTCGCATCGACCGCACTGTCGAGTGCGCTGGCGACCGGCGGAGCGGCGAGCGCATTGACCGCCGGCAGCGCGCCGCTGGCCTCGCGCTCGCTGATCTCCGCCTGTACGCCGTTGGGATCGGCCATGTAGCTCAGCACCCGCACCGTATCGGCGGCGATGCGCTGGCGCTCGGCGTCGGGCAGGTCGAGGAACGCAGGGATGGCGGTGAGCAGGCGCTTCACCTCCGGCCGGGTGGCGTCGAACGCCGCGGAGCTGGTGGGCGGCGTGGCGAGGTGGGTGGTCATCGCGGCGGCTCCGTCTCAGACGGCCGGCGTGGGCGCTGGCGCGATCGCCCCCGCCGGGGCCGGGGTTGGCGTCACCGCGGCCGCCGGCGCCGCCCTTGGGCTGGGCACGACATTGGGATCGGCCGGGGTGGCGTTGCCCTGGATCGCGGCGATCATCTGCGGCGTCGCCATCTTCTCGAGCGGCAGATAGTCGCTCTTGAAATTGACGTCGACCGCGCCGGACAGCTGGATCTTGGTCTGGATCGCCGCATCGGATTCGTAGGATGCGGTGGTCTGCGCCGTGATGATCGGCTTGTTCTCGTACTGATACTCGCCCTTGGCGAAGTATTTCGCGTTGTATTCCGGGGTGTTGTACTGGCCGGACACCTGGTTGTCGCTCTCGTACTTGCCTTCGCCCGAATGCGTCGTCTGGACCCGGCCGAACCGGTCGCGCGCGACGTCCATCGCGCTCGCCCGCTTGCGCATCGACGCGCTGTCCTGGGTGCGCACGTCGTAGATGATCTTGGCGGAGATGCGGCCGTCGGTGACGACGATGCGGTTGATGCCCATCAGCACCATGCTCGCCATCAGCTGCTGGCGCTGGCGGGCGAGCTGGATGCGGCTGTTCTCGATCAGCGCCTTCTCGACATTCTCGTCGCTCAGGTCGAGGCTCTTGAGCTGGCCGTTCTCGAACTCCAGCTTGTTGTTGACCTTCTTGAGCGCCTCGTTCTCGTCCACCCCTTCGCGCAGCTTCAGGCGCGGCTCGCCCGTGTCCGACCATTCGTCCATGCCGATCTCGAACAGGTCGGGGAACTGGTCGACCATGTTGTCGCGGCCCTGGTTGGGCGTGACATTGTCCTCGGTGAACTGGCGCAGCGACGTCGCGACCGAGGCGATCATCTCCCGATAGGCCTTCATCTGATCGATCGAGCTCTTGACGATCGAGGTGAACACGCCCTCGATCAGTCCGGAGACGAAGGTCGGGAACTGCACCTGGTTGAGCAGCAGCCCGGCGACGTTGGCGCCCTCGCGCGCCGCCTCGGCGCGGAACGGCTTGCCGGCGATCGCGTCCACCGCGGCCCTGCGCTCCTCCCAGCTCGCCTCGTCGGCGGACTTGTCGTCGCCGAAGAACAGCGCTTGCGCGGGCGGCATGCCGACGCCGCCGGCGATGCGGTTGCCCTCGATCCCCTCGGGCCTGGCGATATAGTCGGCGATCAGCGCGGTGTTGTGCGCGATCTCCTGCTGGTCCTTGGCCGGCATGTTGCGGAACGCTTGCGAACGGCTGAGCATCTGCGCGATGCCCTGGCGGACCTCGGGAGCGGGCGTCTGCGTCCGGGCGCTGGCGGGGGCGGCGTTGGCGGCGGGGGCGTACATGGCGAAACCTCGTGGAGTTAGGCGGCCTGCGGGAGGGCCTCGACCGGCAGCTCGAACTCGATCGGGCGGAGGTAGAGGCTGACGCGCGGCGGCGTGTCGCGATCGGTGCGCAGGCTGATGATCGAGAAGCGGCCGGGCCAATGCTCGTCCTCGGGCGTGAAGGCGCCCATCCACCGTTCGAGCGCCGCGAGACCGCGCGGGCGCTCGGAAAGGCCCATCGTCAGGAGCGACAGGAAGCTGGGCGGCACGTCGGGGATGGCGGACAAGAGCACGTAGATCTCGAAATCGGGACCGCTCGGGCCCTCCCCGCAGGCGATCAGCGCGGCATGCGCGGGCAGCTCGAACCGGCCGCCGAGCACCAGCCCCAGCATCTGCATGATGCCGGGCAGGCGATGCCCCAATCCGAGCACGTCGAGCGCCGGCTGCAGGTCGGCGAGGCGCAGCGGCTGGGTGCAGGCGAAGGTCAGCCGCTGGCCGCCCATGTCGCGCTGCGCCGCGACCGTGGTGAACAGGGGCTTCAGCCCCGGGATCAGCTCGAGCGCCGCCTGGACGATCCGGTGCAGCCCGAACGGCAGGTTGTCGATCGCGCCGCGCCCGCCCGGCAGCTCGTAATAGACCTTGGAGGCGTAGAGCCCGTCGCGGTCGAAGCTCGATCCGAAGAACGCGCCGTAGTCGAGCTTGCCGCCGCCGTTCGCGAAGCCGCGGAACGGCTCGCTCGCGCGATCGAACCAGCGGAGCGCGTCGCGCCCCATCACGCCGCCGACCAGCCGCCGCATCTCGCGCGTCGATTCGTCGCGGCGGTCGAGCGACGACGCCTGTGGCGGCAGCGGCTCGATGGTGAAGCGCAGCTTGTTGGGCTGGCTCTCCGAGAAGCTCGGCTCGAACGGCACCGCCATCGGCAGCAGCGCATTGTCGCGGTAGCGCGGATCGTCGGCCGGATATTGGAAGGTCCGCATGAACAGGTCGCGCGAGGGGGCGAACGGGTCCGACGTGCCCAGCACGCGCGCGGCGGAATGCAGCGTCCGCGCGACCTTGGCAAACATCGGCTCGGCAGTTGGTTGATGGCGCATGGCGCGTCTCCTTAATGACAGACCAGGGTGCGCGGGCCGCGGCATCAGTGATGCGCGCGGCCGCCATATCCGTTCTGGTAGAGCGGCTGCGCCCCCATGCCGCGGCCGAGCCCGGCGCCGAGATCGCCCAGCCCGTCCAGCATGTCGCGCGCGAGCGCAGGGATCTGGATCGGCTTGGAGGTCATCTGCGGCGCCTCGCGCGGCTGCGCCATCTCCTCGACCTGCGTGTCGCTCGTCGCGGTGTCGGCGAGCCACAGCTCGCAGGCGTTGACGAGGTCGTAGTCGGTCGGGTTCTTGGTCGCGCGGTGGTTGGAGGCGACATCCGGGCTGCGCACCTGATCGATGTTGATGATCGGGCCGGTCGCCTGGTTGATGCGGTTGACGTTGTTCGCCAGCCACGCGGTGATGATCGTGCCGCAGGTGGCGAGCGTGCGATAGCGCGAGCTGGTCTTGGCGCCGCCCAGCTCGTAGGTCGCGACCTGATCGACCACCTGCCACATGTCGCGCGCGCCGTAGCAGCCGAGGATCTCGGGATCCTGCAGCAGGCCGATCATGAACTTGACCTGCGCCTGCATCTCGCGCGCCGCATAATGCGCCATGCCGTAGCCGTGCAGCGAGAGGTTGCCGGCGAGGTCGCGCGCCGATTTGCGCACCTGCTGGTGGCTGATCGGGCTCGGCGTCGCCGAGCGGAGCAGGCTGTCCACCTCGTTCTGGCGGATGAAGGACGAGACCGACGAGACGAAGCGGATCCACAGATCGTTGAACTCGCGGTTGACCATCCCGCCGGCGTCGCCGCCGGGAATGCCGAGCGTGATCGCGGCGAAGTTCTTGCGCTCCTGCTCGGACATGCGGTTGGGCGCCTCGCGCCAGTAGCGGTAGAGCATCTTGCCCGCGTTGCCGGGGCCGAGCGGCAGCATGCCGTGCTGGAACTGCTCGACGATGCGGTCGACCACCTGGAAGACCTTCAGCTCGTCGAACATCGCCGAGACGATCATCGGGCCCATCACGCGGACATTCTCCGCGACGATGTTCTGGTCGTAGATGTCCTCGAGATCGGGCAGGTCGATGCCAAGGTCGGCGATCGAATCCTCGCCGCCGACATTCTGGACGTCGTCGAGCACCTCGTTGACGCGGCGGCGCAGCTGCGGCTCGTTCTCGCCCACCCTGCGCAGCACCAGGCCGCGCATGACGCGGGCATATTCCTCCGCGCCAACCGTCGGGACGCCGCCGCCCGAACCGTCGGGATCGCCCTCCTCGACCAGGATGGCGAGCACCTTGTCGCCCAGCCCGCCATAGCTGCGCGCCTCGCCGACCGCGCGGAAGAACTGGCGGGTGAACTCGTTCGCCAGCCTGTGCGACAGGTCGGCATAGATGGTCTGGCCATTGGCCTTGCCGCCCGGACCGGCCTTCATCCCGGTCTTGTTCGATGCCTGGGCGACGACCGTCACCGGCGGCGGGGTGGCGCCGTCGGCGGCGAGCAGGCCGATCGTCAGCGCGACGATGCCGATCGGCAGGCTCCTGCCGGAAGCGGGCGCCGCCGCCGCCGTGGAGGTGGATTCGGATGCCGACGACGCCGCGTCGACCGTGACCGTCGCGGTCAGCGTCGGCGCGGAGGTCTGGCCGTCGAACAACAGGCAGCCATCGTCGTGCGATCTGAGATCGGGGCTAATCAGCGACTGTTCGTTGAGCAATGTCCGCGCGGCGACGAACAGGGGATCGCACACCTCGTCCGCCTTGTTGTTGTTGCGGCGGCTCTTGTCGATCTCGTCGATGACGGCTTCGGACAGCGCCTTCTCGGCGGCCTCGGCCTTGCTCAGCGCGCGCTTCTCCTTGACCTGGGTCAGGCGCGCGACGGTGTTGACGTGGCCGTCATAGGCTTCGCTCTCTCGCCGGGCGATGTCGCGGAAGCGGGTGGTGGGATCGATGGTAGCCATGATGTCGTCTCCTGGTGTCTCGAATGATTGATGGAATCAGCGAACAGCGATCGGGTCAGCCGTCATCGGCGCCTCCATCGGCTTCGGCCTGGGGTCCCAGGGCGCGGTCGATCTCCCGGTCGAGTTCGGTGAGCGCGGCGGCGCCGTCGAGGATGCCCGCGCCGCAGCCGGCGGCGGCGCCCGCGGCGAAGGGCTGCGCGGTGCGCATCAGGATGTCGCGCACGGTGAGCGCGTCGATCGGCCGGGCCCGGCGATGGCTGCGCGCGACGAGCAGCGCCGCCGCGCCAGCGACGAAGGGCGCCGCGAAGCTGGTGCCGGTGGCGTGCTGATAGCCGTCGATGGCGGTGGTCAGCACCTTTTCGCCGGGGGCGGACAGCGCGACATGGTCGCCGCGCGTCGAGAATGCGGCGGGCCGCTTGTCCGCGCCGACCGCGCCGACCGCGATCACCCCCGGATGCGCCGCTGGCCAGTAGCGGGTCTCGCGGCCGTTGTTGCCGCTCGCCGCGATCAGGATGCAGCCGCGCGCCAGCGCATAGTCGATCACGTCGGCATGCGGCTTCGGGCTGCGCGGGCCGAGCGCCGTGTCATCGGTGCCGAAGCTCAGGTTGAGCACCTTGGCGCCCAGGTCGACGGCGAGCTTCACCGCCATGTCGAGATCGCTGATCGCGCCCAATCCGACCGCCTCGGCCTTGCCGGACATCCGGGCCGCCGCCAGCGCGCGCATCGGGATGATGCGGCAATCGCCGCCCATGCCGCGCGGCATGGCGCGTCCCTCGGCGGCGATGATCCCGGCGCAGCCCATGCCGTGGCCGACGAAGCGGTCCTCCGGATTGCCGTCGTTGCCGCGGTGATCGCCGAGCAGCTCGACGCCGGGCGCGACGTCGCCGCTCTCCAGCCGGACGGTGTCGTACCCGGCGCGGAAGGTGCGGGCGAACTCGCGGTGGCGGCGGGCGATGCCGCTGTCGACCAGCCCGACCATCACCGCATCGTCGCCCGGCTCGATCGCATGCGCCTCGGCCATGCGCACCACCGCGCGCGATTCCCAGCCGGTCTCGTCGCGCGCGGCGACCGGGGCGAGCAGGTCGAACGGCGTGACCGAGACATAATTGGGGCTGGCGCTTTCGACCGTGGTGATCTGCGCCAGCGTCTCGCACAGCGCGCCGACCGGCGTCCCTGCGGGCACGCGCAGCACCAGCGTGCGCGCCATGCCGGTCATCTGCTCGGTCGCGTCGAAGCCGAGATGCGCCGCCCCCGGCATGGTCGGCTCGCGCGCGGCGCTGAACAGCCGGGCGGCGCGGAAAGCCCCGGCGAACTCGCCTGTGATGCGGTCGATCGGGCCGCCGTCGATCGCGGTCGCCGGGGGCAGCACGCGGCGCGCGACGTCGCGGATCGCCGGGATGCCCTCGGGCGCCTCGCCGAGCGCGAGCTTGAGCACCAGGCTGGTCGGCAGGCTGTATTGCCTATCGCCCGGCGCGGCCCAGGGGGTGGCGGCGGTCATTGCCGCGTCTCCACCGGCGGGATCGCGGCGATGCCGATCGCGGGCGCGGCGATCGGCTCGATCGGCCTGTCCTGCGGGGCGAAGGCGCTGAGGTCGAAGCTCATCGCGGTGCCGAGCAGCGGCGCCGCCTCGACCGCCAGCTCGCCGGCCCATTGATCGTCGCCGGGGGCGAGCAGCAGCTCGTTGGGCGACGATTTCAGGATCGATACCGGGCGGCGGCCGATCTTGACCTGCGGCAGCATATTGCCGCGCACCAGGTTGCGGCCGGTGACGCGGATCAGCGGCGGCGCGCCCGGCGATGCATCCAGTTCGGGCCGCACCGGCTCGACCCGCTGGACCAGCGGCTCCGATGCGCGCTCCAGCGCCTTGCGCAGCCGCTCGACCGGCAGGTTGGTGACTCGGCCGATGGTGTGCACCGCCCCGCGCTCGCGCGCGTCCTGCAGCTGCTTGACCGTGCGGACCCCCGCCCATTCGAGCCGTTTGCGCTCCTCGCTGGTCAGCTCCGCCTCGAGCTCGTCGAGCGGCTGATCGTCGGGATCGTCGGCCAGAGCGATCGCATTCTCCTCGATCGCGGGGCGGGTGATCGCGGTGAAGACGAGGTGGAAGACGCTCGCCTCCTTCTCGCCCGCCGCGGCCGGGCGGATGCGGATCTCGCTGTCGGCGAACTCGACATGCGCGCGCAGATCGAGGTTGATGTCCTTGATCGCGAAGGTCAGCGGCAGGTTCAAATTGCGCGCCTTGATCGCCATCGCGGCCTGCGCGTTGTCGAGCTGGCTCTGCACCGCCTGGATGAAATCCTCCAGCCGCAGGGTCGCGTCGCGGGTCATGGCGCGTCCCCCGTCCGTTCGGCCGGCACCGCGCGCCATTCGACCGACAGCCGCGCGGGATCGGGATCGAACGCGGTGCGGGTGATGAATTGCGGCGCGTCGCCGATCACCTGCGGGCCTGCGGCGGTCGCGACCAGGCGCAGGTCGATCGGCAGGCTGATCGAGAAGGACCGCGCGCGCACCGCCTCGCCGCCGGCGAGCATGCCCGCGCTCTCGGCCAGCTCGCCGAGCAGCTCGCCCAGGGGCCGGCGCGCGGTCATGCCGGCGCTCCGGCGGCGGGCGGGATCGCGGCGACGGGGGCGACCGGCGGCGGCGCGACGGCGGGTGCCGTGGTCGGCGGCGGCGGCGCGGCGGCCGTGCGGCGCGCGGGCGCCTGGCGGCTGTGGCGTTCGAGCAGCGTGCGCTGCGCCTCGTCGACGAAGCGGTCGAGCGGCAAGGTTTCGGAGGCGAAGTTGATCTTCACGTCGCCGAACAGCTCGGCCTTCAACTCGCTGTCCGACTGGGCGTTGACCCCGACGGTCGAGACCTTGGTGATCGCGCCTTCGCTGGCGCGCGCGCCCCAGGCGGTGCCGCCGCTGTTGGGATCGTTGGAGGTGGCGTACTGCACCGCCGCGCGATCGACCGCGGCGGCGCGGAAACGCAGCCGCGCGCCGATCGACCCGTCCTTGATGACGACGCGCTGCATGCCCATCAGCACCATCGTCGCCAGCGTCGAAAGCCGTTGCTGGGCCATCCGCTCGCGCGCCTGGGGCAGGATCGTCTCCTCCAGCAATTCCGCGGAAAGTTCGTTGCCGTCCTCGCCAAAGTCGGCGAGCCAAGGGGGCGTCGGCGCTTCTTCGCCGCCCGGCGCGATCAGCGGGGCGAGGCGATAGTCGCCGCCCTCGGCGATCAGCGTCACGTCGCGGGGGTATTGCTCCACCATCCAGGCGCGCGCCTGGCCCGGCGTCACATTCTCCTGGGTGAACTGGTCGAGCGGCTTGGACACCGCGCCGACCAGATCGGCGAAGCTCTCCATCTGCTTGATCGAGCTGTCGACGATCGCATCGAACGTGCCGTGGACCAATGACGCGACGAAGGCGGGAAAGTCGATCTCGTCGGACAGCGCCCCCGCCCGCCGGCCGAGGGCGTCGGTCGCCTTCTCGGTCTTCTGGGCGGGTTGCGACGGGTCCTGGCTGCCGAACAGCGGCGGTTCCTCGCCGCCGCTCGAAGGCGCCGCGATCTCGCGCCCGAAGGCGTCGCGCGCCAGCGTCATCGCCGGGGCGAAGCGGGGCGGGGGCGGGATGTGGCGGGCCATCGATCGGCTTCCCGGCGCGGGCGATCAGGCGCGCAGCAGCTGCGGCGGGGCGTCGGGCGCCGCCGGCTCGGGCGGCAGCGGCTCGGCCGGGGCGCGATCGGCGCCGTGCCGGGTTTGCTGGCGTCCGTCGCCCATCAGGATGACGTCGGTGACCGCGACCTGATCCTCCTCGTCCTGGCGCGAGAAGACCGTGGTCACGCGCACCTTCAGATGGGTGCGTTCGGGCATCGATCCGTTGAGCGAGATGTCCGCCTTGACCGCGGCCGACCAGCCGTCGAGCACCTGCCCCTCGATCGGGGCGATCGCGACGTCGCCGACCGCGCCGCCCTGATATTTCCAGTCGATCGCGACGCCCGCCTGGGTGCGGCCGCTCGGCCCCTCGATATAGGGCCAGTCGTCAAGCACGACGCGCTCGCCGGGCAGCGCCGGCGCGCCCGCGCCGCCGGCCAGCGCGTTGGCGGGCAGGACCATGCCGGCAAGCTGGGCGAGGTCGTAGCGCCGCCCGTTCTTGCCGCTCGCCTGGCGGGTGAGCGACGTGCCGACGCCCAGGCTGGCGTCGCCGGCGGGAGCCTGGGCCGGGGTCGGCGGCGTGGAGGGCGCGAGCGTCGCCGTCTCCGTCGCGCCCGCGTCGCTCAGCGCCAGGGCGTAGTTCGCCGCCGGCCCCATCGCGCGCGCATTGCCGCGGTTGGCGGTGTGGCCATGCGTGCCGCCGGTGTGGAGCAATTGGATCCGGTCGATATCGCCCGCCGCCTCGAACTCGGCGGCGAAATTGTCGTAGGTCATGATGTAGCGGCTGCCGGTGACATGGGTCATCGGCCGCGCGCCCGGCGCGCCGGGCGCACCCACCTCGCGGTCCAGCGGATCGGTGATGCGGACGTAGGTCACGCCGCCCGCGCTGTACATGCCGGTGACGACGATCGCGTGGACGAAGGGCACCTTCGCCGTCACCCAGACCGGTCCGTTGGCCTCCAGGACGTCGCGGAACCCTTCCGCCGTGTAGCAGGCGTTGGGATGGACGATCAGGCCGACCGAATCGGCGAAGGCCTGCTTGTCGCCGGGGCTCAGCCCGCCGCTCAGCGAGCTTTCGAAGCCGTTGCATGAGGCGAGCAGCTGCGGGGAGACCGACTGCCGGTCCCGCCAGCCCTTGAGCATCGCCGCAGCCGTCGCCCAGCAGCCCATGTCCGAAGGCTGCGGGATCTGCTCGACATCGTCCCAGTTGATCGACCAGTCCATCGTGTCGAGCGCATGGGCCGGGGCGCGGCGCGACAGGCCTTGCGCCGCCGCGGGCTCGCGGACGTTGAAGTTGAAGTTGCGCAGCCCCTCGACGATCGTCGCGTAGTTGCGCGGCAGCGGCGTGTTCGCCGGGTCCGCCAGATAGGCGTCGAGCCCCGCCTTGCCCGGCGGGCGCTGGCCGGGCCGGACCTCGTTGAAGGCCATCAGCAGCGCCAGCTCGCGCGCGTTGTCGGCAAGGCACAGCTCGGTCATGATCGCCGTCACCCTGGAAGCGATGTCGGCCTCTGACGGGGGCGGATCGTCGCGGCTGGTGGTCGACGTTCCGGGGAAGACGAGGATGCTGACCGGGAAATTGTTGTTGAACCGGTTGCCGCGGCCGCTGCCACCCAGGTTCGTTCCCACCTTCTGCGCGCACTCGCCGAGCGCATAGCTGTTGCGCCCGCCCGAATCGGCCATCCAGAATCCGCTCTGCAGGTTCCGGTCATTCCGCACGGCCAACCCGAAGTCACCCAGCCCCACCCCCAAACCCTTGAGCTTGCCGGACAGCGCGCCATAGGCGACCGAGGACGCGTCGAGGTAGCGGCGCTGCAGATGGTTGGCCAGGCTGCGGTCGGCGGCACGCGACGTTTGCGACACATAATAGCCCGGCCGTGGATCGCCGTTCTTCTCCTGCTGGATGACCGGATATTCGCCCTTGAACAGGCGCTCTGGACGCTGGTCGATCAGGACGGTGCCGTTGGCGACGAGCGGGTCGGTCGGCTTCATCGCGACGACGCCGTACCAGCCGCTTGTCGCGTCGCCGGCATTGGCGAGATGGTCGTCGCCGGTGTCGTCGGGATGATAGGCGGTGGGCGAGCCGTCGAAATCGATGCTGACATGGCCCATGCAGACGAACGCCACCGGCGTGTCGGGCGCGTCGGACCAGCTGACTTCGGTGAGGGTCACGCGGTCGTAGTCGACCATATGCCAGGGCTCGCTGGCCGGCCGGTCCTTGAACACGAGCGTGCGCGCGGTGAGGCCACGGGCGACGCCCAGCCCCTGCGCCACAGCGGGCGCGCGCGAGGGCACCGCGATCCAGCCCGTGCTGACCTCGCGGTCGGTCGGCGGCAGCAGGCTCGTGGGGCCGTTCCCCGCCGCGACCGGATCATAGCCGAAGATCAGCTGGCCATTGATGTAGAGCTCGTGACAGGGGAAACCGTCATGATCGCCGACGACCATCGCCTCGATGCCGTTCGCGCCCCGCTTCAGGTAGATCGCGATGTCGGCGTCGATCGCAGGTGACGGGCTGACCAGCGGCAGGCTGCCCGACAGGTAGATGGAGACCACCGCGCTCTGGCTGGTCATCGCCAGGATGTTGCGCGTCGTGCCCGATGCGCCGCGATAGATCTTCAGATTGTCGTCATCGGCGGCGAGCGTCGCGTGGCGGCTGGGGGTGTGGCCGGCATGCTTGTCCACCCACCAGTCGGGCTTGCCCGCGACATGATAGGTATAGGTCGAATCATAGGCCTTGGACTCGCCCCAATGCCGGTCGACCGTGCGCAGATCGGAGATGCCGCCATCGGCGCCCAGGGTCAGCGTCGCGGTGATCTCGCCGCGGCTGGTGCCGCCATCGTAGCTGAAGCCGCGGCCGTCGCCGCTGAAATCCTCGCCCGAGGCGATCGGCCCGAAATCATAGTCGGAGTTCGGCCCCTTGATCAGCGGGGAGGGGATGAACACGCGATATTTGATTTCCACCGTCTCGCCGCCCCCGCTCATCGCGCGCGGCCCGGACCAGCTCTCGGCGCGGGCGTAGGCGCGGCTCTGCGCCAGCGCGGGTTGCGGCGCGCAATATTGGTTGGTGACCAGTTCCATGAAGTGATCCCAGTTCCACGCGCCGTCGGGGCACGAGGTGTGGGTGGTGTTGGCGTCCGCCTCGCGGTGGCCGATGATCGTCGTGCGATCGGGCGTGAGGCCGTATTTCTGGCAGAGATGGCTGACCAAAGCGGCGGATTCGCAATATTGCGTGTCGGTCGGCGGCATATGGGGGAAGGTGGTGCTGCCATAGGTCGCGCCGCCCTGCTTCACCGCGACATGCTCGATGCCGATGCTGCGGCCGTTGACCCCGCGCGCGTGCCAGGCGGTGTCGGCTTCGGAGACGAACTGGACGATCTCGCCGTCCTGCCCGACCAGATAGTGCGCGCTGCTGTTGGCGTCGGCGCGGGTGAAATGGTTGACCGTGCTGCTCGTCGTCGGCGCATCGGTGATGTGAATGACGATGCGGTCGATCGCCTGCGAGCGGCCGGCGGTGAAGGCCGGCGAGGGCGCGGTGCGCGATGCGCGGTCGTAATCCTTCGCGGTCAGCGCCAGCGCCGCCGCCTGCACCGGGGCCGCCTCGCTATGCGCCGGACCCTCGATCCCCATCGTCTCGGGATCGATTTCCAGGCCGCGCGCAAGGCCCCGGCCGAGGCCGGTGGCGGGAAGCGCCGCGTAGCACTGGGCGACCAGCGCCATATAGCCGTCCCAATCCCACGCGCCGTCGGGGCAGGCGGTGTGGGTGGTGCTGGTATCGGCCTCGCGGTGGCCGATGATCGTCGTGCGGTCCGGCGTAAGGCCGTATTTGCGGCACAGATGCGCGACCAGCGCGGCCGAGGCGCGATATTCCGCATCGGTCGGCGGCGTATAGGGATAGGTGGTGCTGCCGTAGCGCGCGCCGCCCTGCTGAATGGCGACATGCTCGATGCCGATGCTGCGGCGGTTGGCGCTGCCGGCGTGCCAGGCCTTGTCCTGCTCGCGGACGAACTGGATGATCTCCCCGTTCTGGTCGACCATATAGTGCGCGCTCGAGTTCGCCTCCTCCCGCGCGAACCAGCTGCCGATGTGCGGCGACTGCGGCGCGCCGGTGATGTGGATGACGATCCGGTCGATCGCCTGCCCGCCGCGCCCGCTATAGGCAGGCGACGGCATGATCCGGGTGACGCCCGGATATTCGGCCGCGGTCAGCGCGCGCGGCCGGCTGCCCAGCGCCATCGCCTGGGGCGGAACGCTGTCGTCGAGGACCGGCCCATCGATCCCGATCGCGTCGGCATCGGCCTCGGGCGGGGCAACCGGGCTCGCCGGCGGCGTCTCGGCGGCGGTGAGCGGCGGCAGCGGACCGAAGCCGTCGTCATAGGGCACGTCGCTCGCCGCCGGCGCCGGCGCGCCATTGGCGGGGGCGGGCTGTGCAGCCGGGGCGGGCGCCGCGCCCGCCCGCACCCGGTCACCGGCCCAGTCGAGCACGCCCGCCCGGCTGCCGCCGCCATAGCCCCCCGATGCGCCGCGCGTCGGGAACATGCGCACGCGGCGCAGCGCCCGATCGCTGAGGCCCGAGAGCGACACATAGGGGCTGGCCTCGCTCGGCAGGACGTCGACCGTCCAGTCGCTCGCCGCCGGCGGCGAGGCGGTGGCCAGGCCGAACCACAGCCGGTCGGCGGCGATGAAGCGCGCGAGCACATCGGGCGGCACGACATAGACCGCATCGCGCTTGGGCAGGCTCAGCAGGCCGTGCTCGCGGCTCGAATAGAAATTGGCCGATGTCCGCCCTTCGGGCTTGGTGAACAGGTCGATGCCGGTCGCGATCACCACTTCGGCGAGGCGCGGCGGGCCGTCGGTCAGGATGGTGAAGCCCAGCATGGGGAACCGGTCGGTGACGTCCAGGCGGGTCGGGCGGATCTGCGAAGCCATGGGACTACCTCTCTGTGGAAGCGGGAAGCGCCGATCCGTCGCGCGTCGCGGCGATCGGCCGGCGGCGCGCATCGATCGCGCGCCGTTCGAATTCGGACGGGTGGGTGAAGGCGAGATCGCCGTCGTTCGCGCCTGGCGCGATGTCCGGGATTTCCTGGTGCTTGCGCTCGAATTGGTCGATCGACTGGTTGAGCAGCTGCGCCAGCAGCTTGGCGTGGACGGGGCTCACCGCGATGCGGCTGAGCAGCTGGACCTCGCCCGATTGCGGTTCGAGCTGCCCGGCGTCGAGCAGGAACTCGAAGGCGTTGTGCCCGACCTCGAAATAATTGGCGTAGCAGGCGAGCGGCGGGCGTTCGTGGCGAAAGCCGCCGCCCTCGCCGGCGCAAGCCCCCTGCGTCTGTGTTTGCGGCGTGGCGGTCATGAACACCCCTTGCGCATCGCGTCGATGCAAGGGGCGGGTGCAAGCGTCAGGCCAACCGTTCGCACCCAGCAAAACCGGCCGATTTCGCGGCTGCGATGCGCGCGGGGCTGTCACATGTGACAGTCGCCGCGTAACAGAGGTGACAGCTCAGTCTTGGTCGTCCCCTTCGGGATCGAGCGCATATTTGGCGAGCTTGCGGTAGAGCGTCATGCGCGACCAGTTCATCTGGCGCGCCGCCTCCACCTTGTTCCACCTGGTCTCGCGCAGCACCTCGGCCAGCCGCTCGCGCTCGGGCGCGCCCGCGCTGCGGTCCGACGCGAGCAGATCGCGGAACGAGCGCGGCAGGTCCTCCAGCCGCACCGCGCGGTCCTGCGGCGCGTCGATGAACAGCGCTTCGACCATGTTGCGCAGCTCGCGCACATTGCCCGGCCAGCTATATTGGCGCATCGACGCGAGCAGCGCTGCGTCCGGCCGCCCCACGCGCATCGCCAGGCGGCTGTTCTGTTCGGCGATGAAATGATCGACGATGGGGGCGATATCCTCCGGACGCGCGCGCAGCGGCGGCAGGTCGATGCGGGCGACGTTCAGCCGATAGAACAGGTCGGCGCGGAACTGGCGGGCGGCGACCAGCTCCTCGAGCCGCTGGTTGCTCGCGGCGACGATCCTGACGTCGACGGCGCGCGGCCGCACCGATCCGACCGCGGTGACCTTGCGGTCCTCCAGCACGCGCAGCAGCTTGGCCTGCGCGGCCGGCGCCATCTCGCCGATCTCGTCGAGGAACAGCGTGCCGCGGTCGGCCTGGGCGAAGCGGCCGGGGAAGCTCGCCATCGCGCCGGTGAACGCGCCGCGCTCGTGGCCGAACATCTCGGATTCGAACAGGGCGTCGGGTATCGCGGCGCAATTGACCGACACCAGCGGCCCGGCCGCGCGCGGCCCCAGCGCGTGGATGGCCGATGCGACCCGCTCCTTCCCGGTGCCCGTCTCGCCGGTCACCAGCACGGTCGCGTCGCTCCGCGCCACCTTCGCCAGATAGCCGCGCATCTCGGTGATCGCGGCGCTCGCGCCGAACAGGCCATCGCGAGCAGGCGCAGCCGTCCCCTCCACCAGCGTGACCCTTCACCCGCGGCGCCATGTGGCCCGCGTCCAGATTGCGCACAACGTCCTCGCCCGCCCTGTTCGGGAAAAACGATCGGACAGTGTTTGTGGTTTGTTTTACAGCAGGAGAGCCGGGGTGGGCGTTCGCGCTGCGCGACTCATGGGGCGATCCAGGGCGGATGCTAGGCCTCCCCAGGCCGGGGCACAACGCGCAAGCGACAGAATGAGGCTTATAAAAGCCGTTCGGGAGGGACGCGGCGCGGACGGCGGCCCGGTGCCGTCGGTTGAAGGCGGGAATCGGCCGGTCAGACCGTCTTTCCAGCGCCGCGCCAGGTCCTCATCGCCCTGAACTTGGCCGCGATTTTCCGATGGGCTGGATCAGTGCATATGTCTGCGCCCAACGAGGATGATGGCCGGCCAGTCTCCCTGCTGCCGAAAATATGAGCCTGAACGCGTCACTTGGCGCACGCCAGGCTTCGGACGGCCGCATCCCAGTCGACAGCTTTGGCGGGCCACGCCCGCTGAGGATGAGCACTATACCTACGCTGTAGCGCTACGATAGCAGACGGAGGCCTTCCGGCCCAGTTTACGCCGTTGAGTGATGCCTTTGCCGACCTGCCACCTGCCGTCTGCTCAGGTGGCCAAGGCTGTCCAGAACGTACGCCAATCGAACGAGGGGCGCTGGACTAGGGTCCAAACCCAATTAGGACAGGGTCGTGACGGAGCGGATTTTGGCGCACGGCTAGGAGCAAGGAGGGAGCGATGCTGAAGCATCGTGACCAACGCGCGACGCCGCTGTGCGCCAAAAGCCGCCCGCCGCCGAGGCGGTCGCCCGGAGAGGCCCGCTGGCCGCGTCGCTTGCTTGCGCGTAGCACCAGCTACGCGTCTGCGCCGCGCTCCTTGCCAGCGGGCCTCTCCGGGCGATCACGATCCCTGTCCTAATTGGGTTTGGACCCTAGCCATGAACCGTCTCGCCGCGCCCGAGCATCTCGACGAAATCAGCGATACGCTTGGCGCGCGTTTCGGACCTTTTCGCCGTGCTGACGCGATAGAGGATCGCGTAGCGGTTCGCACCTTTCAACGTCGCGAAGAACTCTGCGGCCCGGGGCGCGGCATCGAGCGCGGCCTGCAGATCGGGCGGCATTTGCGCGGTGCTCGCGGGCGCATAAGCAGCATCCCACCGACCGTCGGCCTTGGCGGCTTCCACCTCGGCCAAGCCAGTGGACTGCATCCGACCCTGCTTGATCAACTCCACGGCGCGGGTCCGATTGACCTCGGACCATTTGCTTGCGCGCTTGCGCGGCGTGAAGCGAACCAGCCAGCTCTCCTCGTCATACTTGTCGAGCTGGCCATCGATCCAGCCATGGCAAAGCGCCGCGTCGATTGCTTCCGCTTTCGAGAGACTGGTAACCGCCGCGCCTTTTTTGGCGAGTTTTAGCCACAACCCCCTCGAAGTCCTCGGTTCCGCCGCCAGCCAAGCGCCGAAGGCGGCGGCGTCCTCAAAGCCGATTATGGGAAGGCCCGCTCGGATCTCCATTTCCATCTCCATCGGGAGGGGATCATATTACGCCTGCCTCGTGGGGCAACGGCAGATGTCTGCGTCGGGCTGCCTTTAGGCCAAGTCCCACAAGCCGTCATTCAGCAGCCGAGCGTAGCGGCGGCGGCTCAAAAGTCGAACGGCGGCGTATGGCGGAATGGCGGAGCGGGAGGGATTCGAACCCTCGATACGGTTTTGCCGTATACTCACTTTCCAGGCGAGCGCCTTCGACCACTCGGCCACCGCTCCGCATTCCCTGGCAGGAGGTGCGCACCTAATCGGCTGGCGGCGCTTCCGCAAGCCGCCTTGCCGTGGCATCACTGCCGGCCATGACGCTTCCCGCCCTGCTGCTCGCCCTCGCCGCGCCCGTCCAGGCCGCCGCGCCCTCCCCCGCCGATCCGATCGAGGCCGACTGGCGAACCATCCCCGACGACGAGATCATGATCATCACGCTGGCCGACGGGCGCGAGGTCGTGGTCCGGCTCGCGGCCCGCTTCGCGCCCGAGCATGTCGCCAATATCCGGAAGCTGGCGCGCGCCGGATGGTGGGACGACGCCAGCGTCTACCGCGTCCAGGAGAATTGGGTGACCCAGTGGGGCGATGCGACCGAGAAGAAGCCGCTGCCCGCCGACATCGCCCGGCGCCCGGCGGCGGAGTTCGAGATTCCGGCCTTCACGCCCGCGCAGCGCATGACCAAGTCGGACGCGCGCTCGACGGCCAGCGGCTTTTCCGCCGACGGCTGGCCGATGGCGACCGACGGCAAGGCGGCGTGGCTGACGCATTGCTACGGCATGGTCGGCGTCGCGCGAGACAGCCTACCAGACACCGGCACGGGGGCGGAGCTGTTCACCCCGATCGGCCAGTCGGCGCGGCGGCTCGACCGCAACTACACGATCGTCGGGCGGATCATCGGGGGCATGGGCCATATGGCGTCGATGCCGCGCAGCGACGCGCCGATGGGGGTCTATGCCGATCCCGGCGAGCGGACCGGCATCACTTCCGTCCGGCTCGCGAGCGACATTCCCGCCGCCGAACGGCCGCGGTATGAGTACCGCGCCACCGACAATCCCCGCTTCGCCGCGCTGATCAAGCTGCGCGAGAATCCGGCGCCCCCCACGATCGGCACCGGCGGCGCGGACGTCTGCGAGATCGCGCTGCCGACACGCCGGGCCGGCTAGGACGAGCACTGGGACGGATCGAAGATTGGTTCACGCGAAGGCGCGGAGGCGCAGAGATGTGGTTCTGCCGCGCCGGCGGCTCTCATCTTCCTGAGGTTTTCGCTTGGCGCAGCGTAGGGAGGTGAATGCGCTTCGCGCAGGGCAGCGACATCTCTGCGCCTCCGCGTCTCTGCGTGAAAAACCGTCTTCGCGGCCTCGCGCCTTCGCATGAACCCAAACCCTGCGAGGCCGGCAAATGTCGATCCGCCCTAGCCGCCGGAGAAGCTGAGGTTGAGCTCGCGCGAATTGGACGGCACGTCGAGCTTGGCGCTGTTGAACTCCAGCTCGGCGCGCGGGCCCAGCGTCCGGCGCGAGGGAGCGACCGTCCAGCTATAGACCAGCCGCCCCTGCGCATCGCGCAATTCGGCGATGATGTCGGGCACGCGCTGCGCGCGGTCGGTGGGGTTGATGATGCGGCCGCTGACCGCGAACAGCTCGTTGCCGCTCTCCAGATCGCGCCGCTCGACCGTGTAATCGGCGAAGCGCAGCGGCACGTCGGTCTGGGTGACGGGCAACCCCAGCTTGCTCGCGATGTCGGCGGCGAAGCCCGGCGTGCCGAAATAGTGGATCGCGCCGATCGCGCCTAGCATCAAGAGGCCCGCGATCACCGCCGCGATGGTCCAGCGCCGCGCCGGGTTGCGCCGCGCCCGGAAGGGCGGGCCGTGCCGGAACGCGTCATAGTCGCGATATTCGACGCTGACCGCCGGTTCGGGCGCAGGCACGGGGGCGGGTTCGGGTGGTGGCGGGTCGAATACCGGCGCCTCGGGCTCGGGTGCGCGGGGCCCTTCCTGGAACCAGCTGTGCTTGCAGCTGGCGCAGCGCACCTGCCGCCCGTCCACGCCGATGGCGCTGTCGGGAACGACATAGCGGGTACGGCATTCGGGGCAGACGAGGATCATGCGCGCGTGGTTTTCCCGGGTCCGCCGGTGATTGGACAGCCCCTCATTGTAAACACCCTGCACGAAGCGCGCGCAAGCCCCTGAAAGCCGCCGAGTCGCCGCCCTTGATGCGCCCTCCCGCTTCGTGCGATGGCCTGCACCGGGGGTCGAGGTTTTCCAAGGCGCGCATGGCCAGCATCGTCCAGTTCGAGAATGTCGGCCTGCGCTACGGCACGGGGGCGGAGGTGCTGTCCGACGTCAGCTTCTCGCTGGGCAAGGGCGCCTTCTATTTCCTCACCGGCGCGTCTGGAGCGGGCAAGACCTCGCTCCTCAAGCTGCTCTACCTCGCCCAGCGCCCCAGCCGCGGGCTGATCCGGCTGTTCGGCGAGGATGCGGTGACGATGGCGCGGGGGCGGCTTCCCGGCTTCCGTCGCCGGATCGGCGTGGTCTTCCAGGATTTCCGGCTGGTCCAGCATCTGTCGACGTACGACAATGTCGCGCTTCCGCTCAGGATCGCGGGCATGTCGGAGAAGGAGCTCGACACCCCGGTGCGCGAGATGCTCGCCTGGGTCGGCCTCGCCGAGCGCGCCGACGCGCGGCCGCCGACGCTGTCGGGCGGCGAGCAGCAGCGCGTCGCGATCGCGCGCGCGGTGATCGGCCGGCCCGAGATGCTGGTGGCGGACGAGCCGACCGGCAACGTCGATCCCGACATGGCCGAACGGCTGCTGCACCTGTTCGACGCGCTCAATCGCCTCGGCACCACCGTCGTCGTCGCGACGCACGATCTGCACCTGATCAGCCGCATCCCCAATGCGCGGATGATGCGGCTCGATCGCGGGCGGCTGTCCGATCCCACCGGCGAGCTGCGCTTTCCGCCCGGAGCGCCGGCATGAGCTTCGGCTGGGCCGCATCGCCGCCCGACAGCCGGCTGCTGCAGGAAGGCCGGCTGACGGGTCCGATGCCGTGGATCATCGCGATCATGATGTTCCTGACCGCGCTCGCCGCCGCCGCGGGTCTCGGCCTCGCCAATGCGTCGAGCGCGATGGACGCGCGGCTGGCGGGCCGGCTGACCGTCCAGATCGTCGACGCCGACGCCGAATCGCGGGCGCGCGACGCGCGGCGGGTCGCGACCGCGCTGGAGACGCTGCCCGGCGTCGCCAAGGTCGAGCAGGCCGACCGCGCCGAGCTCGCCGCGCTGCTCGAGCCCTATCTCGGCGCCGACGGGCTCGACCGCGACCTGCCGATGCCCGCGCTGATCGACGTCGATCTGGACAGCGCGGAGGAAAGCGCGGTCGCCGAGGTGGAGGGCGTCGTCGCGCGCATCGCGCCCGCCGCGCGGGTCGATCGCCATGCGCGCTGGCTTGCGCCGGTCGAAAGCCTGTTCGGCTGGCTGACCTGGCTCAGCATCATGATGGTGCTGCTGATGGCGGCGGCGACCGGCGCGGCGGTCGTGCTCGCCGCGCGCGGCGCGCTCAACACCCACCGCGCGACGATCGACGTGCTCCACCTGATGGGCGCGACCGACCGGCAGGTGGCGCGGCTGTTCCAGCGCCGCATCGCGCTCGATGCGCTCTTGGGCGGCGCGACCGGGCTGGTGGTGGCGCTGATCGTCATCATGCTGCTCGGCTGGCAGGTCGGCTCCCTGCAATCGGAGCTGGCGAGCGGCGTCACGCTCGCCTGGCGCGACTGGCTGCTGCTGCTGGCGCTGCCGCTGCTCTTCGCCGCGCTCGCCACGCTGGCGGCGCGTACCACCATCCTGGCCGCGCTGAGGAAATTGCTGTGATCAAGCGCGTGGCGGCGGCCGTCATCCTGCTCTGGGCGTTGGGCTTCGCGCTGTTCGCCGTCACCCTCGCGCAGCCGCTGGAGGGGCGGACCACCGACGCCGTCGTCGTTCCCACCGGCGGGGCGGGGCGCATTCCGCGCGGCATCGACCTGCTGCAGCGCAAGCAGGCGAAGCGCATGCTCATCACCGGCGTCGCGCGCGACGTGCGGCCGATCGAGCTCGCCATCGCCAACGACGCGCCGCCGGCGGTGTTCGCCTGCTGCATCGATCTCGGCCGGTCGGCGGTCGACACCCGCTCCAACGGGCTGGAGACCGCGCACTGGATCGAGCGGCGCGGGTTCAGGTCGGTGCGGCTGGTGACGACCGACTGGCACATGGCGCGCGCGCATTACGAGCTCAGGAGCGCGCTTGGCCCCGATATCGAGATCGTCGACGATGCAGTGCGCTCCAGCCCCGGCCTCGGCGTGCTGCTGCGCGAATACAACAAGTATCTGCTCGCCCGCGCGGCGGGGCTGATCGGGCTGTGAGGCGGCTGCGCGCGACCCTGTTCGCGCTGATCTTCTACGGCGTGTCGGTGCCGATCGTGCTCGGCGCGCCGGTCGCAGGATTGCTCGGCCGGCCGGCGATGCGCGGCTGGGTGCGGATGTGGGCGCGCTGGCACCGCTGGTGCGCGAGAGCGCTGCTTGGCGTGCGCGTGCGCGTGGAGGGCGCGCCGCCGGCGCACCCGCTGCTGATCGTCGCCAAGCATGAGGCGATGTTCGAGACGATCGAGGTCGTGCTGATGCTGCACGAGCCCGTCGTGGTGATGAAGCGCGAGCTGGCCGACATCCCGATCTGGGGCTGGTGCGCCAGGCGTTACGGCATGATCGTGATCGACCGCGAGGGATCGGCGCGAACGCTGCGCCAGATGGTGCGCGAGGCCAAGGCCGCGGTCGAGGCTGGGCGCGCGATCGTGCTGTTCCCCGAAGGCACCCGCGTGCCGCATGGCGAAGCGCCGCCGCTCCGCTCGGGCATGGCCGGGCTCTATCGCGCGCTGGGCCTGCCGGCGATGCCGCTTGCGGTCGACAGCGGCCGCTTCATCCCGCGCGAAGGACTGCCGCGCCCGGGCACCATCACCTTCCGCTTCGGCGAGGAGCTGCCGCCCGGCCTGCCCCGCGCCGAAGCCGAGGCGCGCATCCATGCGGCGATCAACGTGCTGAACGGTGGGCAGTAGAACAGGGGTGTTCATGCGAAGGCGCGAAGGCGCAAAGAAGAGATAGGGTTTTCACGCGAAGCGCGAAAAGAGCGGCAGCTTCATCCATTACCGTTCGATCGCGCAAATGCGGAACGGCGGCCACGCAATATCTTCGCGTCTTCGCGCCTTCGCGTGAACCATCCTTCTTTTACTTCGCCCTCGCGAAGATCAGTCGTGCAACCGCCCGAAATCCGGCCTGGAATCGTCCTGGCCCTCTTCGATGATCGAGCGCCGGACCGCGCGGGTGCGGGTGAACAGGTCGAACAGCGCGTCGCCGTCACCCCAGCGGATCGCGCGCTGCAGCGCGGAGAGGTCTTCAGAGAAGCGCTGCAGCATCTCCAGCACCGCATCCTTGTTGGCAAGGAACACGTCGCGCCACATCGTCGGGTCCGATGCGGCGATGCGAGTGAAGTCGCGAAAGCCGCCGGCCGAATATTTGATCACCTCGCTCCTCGTCACCGCCTCGAGGTCGGACGCCGTGCCGACGATGGTGTAGGCGATGAGGTGCGGCAGATGGCTGGTGACGGCGAGCACCAGGTCGTGGTGCCCGGCCTCCATCGTCTCCACCCGCGCCCCGAGCCTGGTCCAGAAATCGGCGAGCCGCGCGACCGCGAGCCGGTCGGCGCCCTCGGCGGGCGTCAGGATGCAATAGCGATCGTGGAACAGGCTGGCGAAGCCGGCCTCGGGGCCGCTATTCTCGGTTCCCGCCACCGGATGCGCCGGGATGATCGTCGCGCCCGGCAGCGCTTCGGCGAGCGCCTTCGCGACCCCGGCCTTGGACGATCCGACATCGCTCACCACCGCGTCGGCGGGCAGGTCGCCGGCGATCTCCGCCGCGACCCCCGCCATCGCGCCGACGGGCACGCACAGGATCACCAGATCGGCGTCGGTCACCGCCGCGCCCGCGCTGTCGGCGATGTCGTCCGTGAGGCCGAGGGCGCTCGCCGCATCGCGCACGTCCGCGCTCGCGTCATAGCCGGCAAGCGCCACCGTCGGCATATGCGCCCTCACCGCGCGCGCGATCGAGGAGCCGATCAGCCCCAGCCCGATGATCGAGACGCGGGCGAATGGAAGCATCAGTCCTCGCCGCCCAATATCTTGCGCAGCGCCGCCGCCACCCCGCGCGTCTCCTCCTCGGTGCCGATCGAGATGCGCAGGGCTTGCGGCAGCTTCTGCCCCGGCAGCCAGCGGACGATGAAGCCTTCGTGCATCAGCCGCTTGTACGCGTGCTCGGCGCTCATCGCGCCCTCGAACAGCACCAGCAGGAAATTGGCACGGCTGGGCACGGCGCGGACGCCGTGATTGGCCATGCCGGCGATCTCGCCCGCCAGCCATTTGAGCCAGCGGTCGTTGTGCGCGCGGCTGTGCTCGACGAAATCGGTCGCGCCCAGCGCGGCGATCGCGGCGTGCTGGCCGGCGGTCGTCACGTTGAACGGCGCGCGGATGCGGTGCATCGCCGCGACCGCCTCGGCCGATCCGTAGCCCCAGCCGATCCGCTCGGCGGCGAGGCCGTGGATCTTGGAGAAGGTCCGGGTGATGATGACGTTGGGCTGGCCGATCGCCAGCTCCAGCCCGCCGTCATCCTCCTCGGCGGAGAGATATTCGGCATAGGCCTGGTCGATCACCAGCATCACGTCGGCCGGCAGGCCGGCGTGCAGCCGCGCGATCTCGTCGCGCGAGGCATAGGTGCCGGTCGGATTGTTGGGATTGGCGATGAACACCACCCGCGTCCGCTCGGTGACGCAGGAAAGGATCGCGTCGACGTCGGTGGCATAATCCTTGTCGGGCGCGATCACCGGGGTCGCGCCGACGCGCCGCGCGGCGATCTCGTACACCGCGAAGCCGTAGCGGACGAAGATCACCTCGTCCCCCGGCCCGGCATAGGCGCCGGCGGCGAGGTGCAGCACCTCGTCCGATCCGGTGCCGTAGATCACCCGCGCCGGATCGAGCCCGTAGGCGCGCGCGATCGCCTCGCGCAGCTCGGGCGCGGCGGCGTCGGGATAGCGCGAGAGCGAACGATCCGCCGCCTCGAACGCCGCGCGCGCGGCCTCGCTGGTGCCCAGCGGATTCTCGTTGGAGGACAGCTTGGCCACTTCGCGGCCGTCGTCGGTCCTGGACTTGCCCGGCACATAGGGGGCGATGTCCATGATCCATTGCTTGGGGCTGGGTGCAGTCATGCGCGGCTCCTTAGGGACCATAGTCGGCACCGGCAATGGTCCCTCAGCCGATTGATGCCCCTTCGGATTCGCGGCTAATCGGTCCTTAACCCTGCGCGGATAGCGAAGGCATATGATGGAGCTGACCCCACGCAGCTTCCCTGTCGATCCGGAGCGCGCGGCTGGTTCGCCGCGCCCCGGCCCGTCGGAAGCACAGAAGACGGCCGATGCGGCCTTCGCCGCGGCGCGCGGCGCGGCGCGCAAGCCGCTGTTCCGCCCGCCGCCGCCCAAGCCCGCGCCGCTGCCGGCATCAGACGACGTGCTCGACGTCCGCCTGGCCGAAGAGATCGACTATATCCGCCGGATGCTCGATGCGATGGGCGAGCGGCTCGCCGCCGATCCGATCCTGCTCCAGCGTCATGGCCAGGCGATGCAGGGCTTCGACCTGATCGCGCAGATGCTCGGCCATGTCGCGAGCGTGGTGGGGACCTGCAACCGCGACGCCGCGATCGAGCGGATCATGCCCGACATGCGCGCGCGGCTGACGCGCAAGTCGCTGTTCGGCTGAACCCTCTCCGCGGGGCCGATGTTGACAGCGCGCGCGCCGCGGCCATAGCGCCGCACGCGATGACCAGCGACCAGCGTTTCGGCCTTCAGCGCCACGTCCGCCTCACCCAGCCGCTCGCGCTGGACGGGGGCGCGGTGCTGCCCGCGGTCGAAATCGCCTATGAGACCTATGGCGCGCTCAACGCGGACGCCTCCAACGCCATCCTGATCTGTCACGCGCTGACGATGGACCAGCATGTCGCCAGCAAGCATCCGATCACGGGCAAGCCCGGCTGGTGGGAGCAGATGGTCGGCAGCGGGCGCCCGATCGACACCGATCGCTATTTCGTCATCTGCGCCAATGTGCTCGGCAGCTGCATGGGCTCGTCGGGGCCGGCGAGCATCGATCCGGCGACGGGGGCGCCCTACGCCATGGCCTTTCCGGTCATCACCATCCGCGACATGGTGCGCGCGCAGGCGATGCTGCTCGATCATCTCGGCATCGCGCGGCTGATGGCGGTGGTCGGCGGGTCGATGGGCGGGATGCAGGCGCTCTCCTGGCCAGCGACCTATCCCGAACGCGTGGCGTCGGCGGTGGTGATCGCCTCCACCGCGCGGCATTCGGCGCAGAACATCGCCTTTCATGAGGTCGGGCGCCAGGCGGTGATGGCCGATCCCAATTGGCGCGGCGGCGCCTATTACGGCCACACGCCGCCCACCGCGGGTCTGGCGGTGGCGCGAATGGCGGCGCACATCACTTACCTCTCCGAAGCCGGCCTGACCGAGAAATTCGGTCGCAAGCTGCAGGAGCGGGATACCAAGACCTTCGGCTTCGACGCCGATTTCCAGGTGGAGAGCTATCTGCGCCACCAGGGCATCAGCTTCACCGACCGGTTCGACGCCAACGCCTATCTCTACATCACCCGGGCGATGGATTATTTCGACCTCGCCGAAGAGCATGGCGGGCGGCTGGCCGATGCGTTCAAGGGCAATGCGACGCGCTTCTGCCTGATCAGCTTCGATACCGACTGGCTGTACCCGACGGCCGAATCGCGCAGCATCGTCCATGCGCTGAACGCGGCGGGCGCGGCGGCCAGCTTCGTCGAGCTGAAGAGCCCGTTCGGCCACGACGCCTTCCTGCTCGACGTGCCGGAGATGAACCGCGTGATCGACGGCTTCCTGCGCGCGGTGGAAACTCCCTCTCCCCTGAAGGGGCGAGGGCTTTGACGCTGCGCCCCGACCTCGCGATCATCGCCGCCAATGTCGCGACCGGCTCGCGCATCCTCGATGTCGGCTGCGGCGACGGGGCGCTGATGGCGGCGCTGCGTGATGAGCGCGGCTGCGACGCGCGCGGGCTGGAGATCGATCCGGCCAATGTCGCCGCCGCCGTCGCTCGCGGATTGTCGGTGATCCAGGGCGACGCCGACACCGATCTCGCCGACTATCCCGACGGCGGGTTCGATTACGCGATCCTCAGCCAGACGCTGCAGACGACGATGCGGCCCGATTGGGTGCTCGATCAGCTGCTGCGGATCGGCGCGCGCGCCTTCGTCAGCTTCCCCAATTTCGCGCATTGGCGGGTGCGCGCCTCGCTCTTGTGGGGCGGGCGGATGCCGGTGACGCGGCTGCTGCCCGTCGCCTGGTACGCCACGCCCAATATCCACCACGTCACCATCGACGATTTCCGCGCGCTGGTGGCGGAGCGCGGGCTGACGGTGGAGGGCCAGTGGTTCCTCGCCGGGGATAAGCGAAGGAGCGCGCTGGCGGCGAATTTTGCCGCGGAGCACGCGGTGTTCCTGCTGCGAAAATAGCCGTCGCCCCTGCGCAGGCAGGGGGCCGCTGGCGGCATACGCTACGTTGATTGTGCCACAAACCCAGCGGCCCCTGCCTTCGCAGGGGCGACGTTATGACACGACGATCATGCCCTTCATGCCGAAGGTCGAATGAAGGAAGTGCGAGCAGTGGACCGGATAGCGGCCCGCGGGCGGCGCGGTCAGGCGGATGCCCACCGTGGTGCGGCCGGGCACCTCGATCCCGCCATCCTCCAGCTTGGCGCGGTCCTCCGCCGCGACGCCCGCCGCGGCGAAGAATTCGCGCGCGACGAAGTCATGCCCGCCCTTCGCCGCGTTGGTGAAGCGCAGCACATAGGGCTGGCCCTGCCGAAGCGCGATCGTCTCGGGCGTGTAGCGGAAATTGGCGAGGGTGATGGCGATCGTCTCGGGCGCCTGGACGGGCGCCGCAAGCGCGCATGCGAACGGGATCAACAGGGCTTTGCCGATCATGTGCCGGTCCTCCACTGGAGGGTCGGCGCGCACGGCCGACTCGACCGCGCGCGATCATACGCTCAAAATGGAACGTCGTCGTCCAGATCGCTGTCGAACGCGTTCGGCCGGCTGCCGCCGCCGCCGCGCGACTGGCCGCCGCCCGAGAAGCCGTCATCGCCGCCGCGGCCCCAATCGTCACCGCCGCCGCGCGATCCGCCGCCGCCGCCCTGGCCACCACCCGGCGCGCCGTCGAGCATGGTCAGCACCGAGTTGAAACCCTGCAGCACGATCTCGGTCGAATAGCGGTCCTGGCCGTTCTGGTCCTGCCATTTGCGCGTCTGCAGCTGGCCCTCGATATAGACCTTGCTGCCCTTGCGCAGATAGCGCTCGGCGACGTTGGCGAGGCCTTCGTTGAAGATCGCGACCGAATGCCATTCGGTCTTTTCCTTGCGCTCGCCGGTGTTGCGGTCCTTCCAGCTTTCCGAGGTGGCGATGCGCAGATTGACCACCTTGCCGCCGTTCTGGAAGCTTTTCGACTGCGGGTCCTGGCCCAGATTGCCGACCAATATGACCTTGTTGACGCTGCCCGCCATGTTCGCTCCGCTATAATCCGAGTGCCGTTGCGACCCAGTAGGTCGCTCCAGCAGCGATGTAGGCCAGCGCGAACAGGTAGACAATCATCACGATCGGCCAGCGCCATCCATTTGTTTCCCGGCGGGCGACGGCGATGGTCGAGAGGCACTGCGGCGCGAAGACGAACCAGGCGAGGAAGGCGAGCGCGGTGGGCAGCGGCCAGCTGTCGCTCAGCCGCCGGCCGAGCGCCTCGGCGCCCTGCTCCTCGTCGGGCGCGTCGATCGAATAGACCGTCTGCAGCGCGGAGACGGCGACCTCGCGCGCGGCCATCGCCGGGATCACCGCAAGCGACATCTCATGGTTGAAGCCGATCGGCCGCAGCACGACCTCCAGCCCCGACGCGATCCGCCCGGCGACCGAATATTCGCTCTGCTTCACGCCTTCGGGCGCGACCGGATAGCTGGCGAGCAGCCACAAGGCGACCGTCACCGCCATGATGATCGTGCCCGCGCGGCGCAGGAACACATAGGCGCGCTGCCACAGCCCGATCAGCACGTCGCGAACCGACGGCAGCTGGTAACGCGGCATCTCCATCATGAAGCCGCTATTGGCGCCCCTGGCAGCGGTGCGGCGGATGACCAGTGCGGCAACCATCGCGCCGGCGATTCCCGCCAGATACAGCCCCAGCAGCACCAGCCCCTGCAGACCCACGCCGTAGCCGATGTCGCGCGCCGGGATGAACGCGCCGATGATCACGGCATAGACCGGCAGCCGCGCCGAACAGGTCATCAGCGGGGCGATCAGGATCGTCGTCAGCCGCTCCTTCGGGTCGTCGATCGACCGCGTCGCCATGATGCCGGGGATCGCGCAGGCGAAGGAGGAGAGCAGCGGAATGAACGCGCGGCCGGAAAGGCCGACGCCCGCCATCAGCCGGTCCATCAGGAACGCGGCGCGGACCATGTAGCCCGACGCCTCCAGGATCAGGATGAACAGGAACAGGATCAGGATCTGCGGCAGGAACACCACCACCGATCCCACGCCGTTGATGACGCCTTCGACCAGCAGGTCGCGCAGGAAATTGTCGGGCAGGCCGGCCACCGCCGCCTCGGCCAGCCACCCCTGCGCGCCCTCGATCCAGCCGATCGGCGCCTCGGACCAGCTGAACACCGCCTGGAACATGACGAACATCAGCGCCAGCAGGATCAGCGGGCCAAGCACCGGATGCAGCACCACGCGGTCGATGCCGCGGGTGAACTTGCGCGCGCCGGGCTGCTCGACGATCGCGGCCGCCGCGATCCGCCGGGCGTCGCGCTGGAAATGGCGAATGTCGGTGTCGAAGCCCTCGATCACGGCCGGTTGCGGCCGGCCGATCACGCCCGCCAGCGCGTCCTTCAGCGCCTCCAGCCCGCGCTTGCGCACCGCGACCGTCTCGACCACCGGCATGCCCAGCTCGCGCGACAGCATGTCGGCGTCGATCTTCAGCCCGTCGCGCACCGCCATGTCGATCATGTTGAGCGCCAGCACCATCGGGCGGCCCAGCGCCTTCAGCTGGAGGACGAAGCGCAGATGGTTGTCGAGGTTGGTCGCGTCCGCCACCACCACCAGCGCATCGGGGGTGCGCTCCAGCTCGCCATTGCCGGAGACGACGTCGCGCGTCACCTCCTCGTCGGGGCTGGACGGTTCGAGCGAATAGGCGCCGGGCAGGTCGACCAGCTCGACCGGGCGGCCGTCGTTCAGCGCCATGCGGCCCGAATGCCGCTCCACCGTGACGCCGGGATAGTTGCCCACCTTTTGCCGCGCGCCGGTCAGCGCGTTGAACAGCGCGGACTTGCCGGCATTGGGATTGCCGACCAGCACGATCAGGGGGGCGTGCTTCATGCCGGCAGGGTGACGCGGATGGTCGTGGCGACGCGGCGGCGCAGCGCCACGGTCATGCGGCCGATGCGGCACGCCAGCGGATCGCCGCCCAGGCTGGCGCGGTGGAGCAGCTCGACGGTCACCCCCTCGTCCAGCCCGAACTCGCGCAACCGCCGGCTATCCTGCGCGCCCAACGCCTCCCAATCGACCGAATGGACCGTCGCGGGCTGATTGGGACGCAGGGTCGCAAGGCTGTCGGGAAGGCTCATGCTGCGAGCGATTATCAATATCGGGTGGGTTTGGAAACCCTAGGGTCCAAACTCAATTAGAACAGGGATCGTGATCGCCCGTGGAAGACCGCCGACAAGGAGCGCAGCGCAGTCGCGTAGCCGAAGCTACGCGCAAGCAAGCGACGACGCTCGGCGGTCTTCCACG
>NZ_QWLV01000017.1 GCF_003515075.1 Sphingomonas gilva | reverse complement strand
CATTTGAAGTGCAACGGTTGGAGGAAGGCTTCGGCTGGGGTTTGGAAGCCGAGGCATTTGCGGGGTGTATTGTTGTAGCGGCGGACGAGCTTGTCGATATCGTTGTTGGAGAAGGTGTCGAGGTTGGTTTTGCGGGGGAGCGATCGTCTGAGCCGGCCGATGGCGTTCTCGATGCCGCCTTTCTGCCAGGGGCTGCGGGTGTCGCAGAAGTAGGTGTCGATGCCGAGCTGTTGGGTGAGGCGATAGTGTCTGGCGAACTCGGTGCCGTTGTCGAAGGTGATGGTCTTTCGCATATCGGGCGGTACCGGGCGCAGGATGGAAGCGAGCGCCTTGGCGGTGGGTTCCGCCTTGAGGCTGGGCGGCCGGACGACGAAGGCGATGCGGGATCGTCGTTCATGGGCGACGAGCACGGCCTGGCCAAGGGTTGAGAAGAGCATGGCGTCGGCTTCCCAGTCGCCCAGGCGCATGCGATCGGCGACCACCGGCGGCCGGTCGTGGATCGAACGATGCTCGGCGAAGCGCAGCGGCCCTCCCTTGGTGCGCCAGCCCCGCTTCATCTTGCCGCGCAAGAGATAGCGGCGCCAGCTAACGTCATTGGTCCGGCGCATCTGGGCGTGGATGAAGCGGTAGATGGTCTCATGGCTGATGACGGCGTGCCCTCGATCGCGCGCCAACCGGCCGGATACTTGTTCAGGCGACCAACCATCGGCGAGACGATCGAGGACATCCTCGCGCAGCGCATCGTCGCGTTCGAGGCGCGAGCCGGACCAGCGCCGCGCGGCGGCCTGGGCCTGCGCATAGCTCGGCTGATATCCGATCTTCGCGCCACCGTTGCGCCTCAACTCGCGCGAGACGGTCGACGGCTGGCGATCCACAACTGCAGCGATCTGCCGGAGCGATTGCCCGGCTTCATGAAGCCGGGCAATCGCACACCGTTCCTCGATCGAAAGCTGGCGGTATCTCGACATGGCAACACCTGTACGTGGTGTTGCACTTCGTTTGTGAACTCAGA
>NZ_QWLV01000016.1 GCF_003515075.1 Sphingomonas gilva | reverse complement strand
CGACGCAAACGGCAACACCACCACCCGCACCCTCCTCGCAGGCACCGGACACGGCGGCGGCGAGGCGCTGGTCGCCCGCCAGTGGAACGCCGACGGCGGCACCATCGAACATGGCTACGACGTGTTCGGCGACCTGCGCAAGCTGACCGATCCCCTCGACGCCCAGCAGCGCCGCCGCGTCACCAGGATGACCTATGACGGCATGGGCCGCCTCACCGCGCAGACCCGCGCCCAAGGCACCACCCTCGCCCTCACCGACCACTATGGCTACGACATCCTCGGCCAGCGGATCACCCACTGGAACGACTTCCTCAACCCGGACCCCGCCAACGTCTACAATGTCGAGCGCACCGACTATGACGCCATGGGCCGCGTCACCCGCACCCAGGGCTGGGGCGGCAACCCCGGATCGGGGTCCGGGGCGGGCGGCGACGTCACCACCTTCACCTACACCTGGCAGGCGGGCCTCCAGAACACCGGCCTCACCGGCAACACCACCGCCATCGGCGGATGGCTCAAAACAACCACCCACGCCAACACCAGGACCTCCTCCGAAACCACCGACCTCTACGGCCACGTCATCGCCTCCGAAGACATGGGCGGCTTCGACCAGGCGTTCACCTACGACCGCGCCGGGCGGGTGACGGGACGCTCGGGCGCGGGGGATCAGATCGTCTATGGCTGGCTCAACACGGGGCTCGCCGGCTCGGTGACCTCGGTCGGCGGCGGCACGACGCTCGCCACCTACGGCTATGACGCGAACGGCAACCGCACCGCCGAGAAGACGGTGATCGGCGGCGTCACCCGCCAGAACGCCACCGCCGTCTACGACGCGCTCGGCCGGATGACCAGCTGGGCCGATGCAGGCGGCGGCGCGACCCCGTCCGCATCGATCGCCTGGGAATATGACGCCGTCGGCAATATCCGGCGCACGCTCGCGAGCTACCGCACGCTCGACCGGGACAATAGCTGGAACGATCCGAGCACGAGCGAGCAATGGTACCGCTTCGATACGATGAACCGGATGGTCACCGCCGAGGGCAAGCTGACCGCCGTCGATGCGAACGGCGACGTCGTCACCGGCGATGCTGCGCGCGGGCTGGCGGGGGCTGCGATCGTGCGCGGCCAAGGCTTCGGGATCGACCTCCTCTACGACCAGGCCGGGCGGCGGGTGCAGGCGACGCGGACGATCCGCCGCACGCAGTTCGTGGTCAATCCCGCCTATATCCCACCCGACGGGCCGACGCCTTACGGCGGCGCGGCCGATGTCGCGCTTTCCGGCGGCGTCGCCGCCCCCGAGCCGCTGATGATCCCGCCGGGCACCGGCGGCACGCCCTATATCAATGTAGCCTATGCCGCGGAGAACCGCGAGGAATACGCATATGACGCGGCCGGCAACCTGATCGAGGTGGCGATCGCCGAGTCGAGCGCGGAAGACAATGGCGACGGCGGCGTGATCGTCACGCCTCCCGGCGCCGCTGGTACGACCGCGACCTTCGGCTTCGACAAGATGGGCCGTCAGCTCCGCCAGACCGATCTGGGCGGGGCGCAGCCCAAGTATGAGCGGGTGATCGCGTACAACGCCAAGGGGCAGGTTGCGAGCGAGACGGTGATCAGCCTGCAGGCGGTGGCGGCGGAAGGGGTGCAGACCGACACCTTCCGCTCGATCACGACCAACAATTACGGCTCGGGTTCGGGCTATGCGCTGGGGGCGGTGGTGACGTCTTCGACCACCAACGCCAAATGGTCGGGGAGCGCCTGGCAGTCCGAGGCCTCGTCGTCGACGTCGAACACCTATCACTGGTATGCCGGCGCCGAGCTTTACCGCACCTCGATCAGCCGCGACGGGCAGACCCAGGTGTCGACCTACAATCGCGACGGCGCGGGCGTGCTCGAGAGCGTCGCCATCGCCGACGGGCGGCCGCGCACGATCGCCTTCGCGAACGACGTCGACGGGCTGGCGATCGCGCGCGACGAGAGCGACAATGACCCGGGCCACGGCGACCCGCACGAGCGCTGGTACCGCTTCGCCGGGAGAGAGCTCGGCGCGATCGGCAACAACGGCACCACCGATGTCGATTACAAGGCCTCGCTTGGCCTGCGCACCCGCGCCTACGGCACGACCTGGTACGGCTCGGGCGCGTTCCGCTCGGGCCAGTTCTCAGGCCTCGCCCATGGCGACTTCGCCGACGGCTACGACGCGATCACCAGCTACGAGCAGGGGTCCGAGGGCGGCGGTTATGTCGTGCGCGGCGGCGAGACGCTCGCCTCCATCGCCGCGATGCAGTGGGGCGACGCCAGCCTGTGGTACAAGCTCGCCGAGGCCAACGGCCTCGCAGGCGACCCCGGATCGGGGTCCGGGGCAGGCGCACAGCTCCA
>NZ_QWLV01000015.1 GCF_003515075.1 Sphingomonas gilva | reverse complement strand
CGCGCCCCACCGAGCACCAGTATCACGACATATCCGGCCGCCTGATCGGCGTGCGCGACGCAAACGGCAACACCACCACCCGCACCCTCCTCGCAGGCACCGGACACGGCGGCGGCGAGGCGCTGGTGACGAAGGAGTTCCACGCGGACGGCGGCGTCTTCCAAACCCTCCACGACATCCACGGCGACGCGCGGACCCTCGTCAACGAGATCGGCGCGATCGAAACGCGCCAATACGACGCGATGGGCCGGCTGACCGTGATCGTGCGGCCGGCGCGACCCGCCAACACGCCCGGCAATCCCACCGGCACGGCGGTGCAGCTGACCGATCGCTACGCCTACGACATCCTCGGCCAGCGCATCCAGCACTGGAACTCGCAGCTCGGCGAGACCGTCAAGGAGCGCACCGACTATGACGCCCAGGGGCGGATCATCGCCACGGTCGACTTCGGCGGCACGGGGACGACGACCAGCTATGAGTGGCAAGGCGGCATCGCCACCACGGGCATGGGCGTGTTCGGCGGATGGCTCAAGACGACGGTCAACGTCGCCGGCAGGACGATGACGGAGAAGCTAGACCTCTACGGTCGCACGGTCGACAAGGTCGATTACGGCGCCCACGATTACGCCTATGCCTATGACGCAGCCGGACGCCTCGTCACCCAGACCAACTCGGCCGGCCAGAACCTGACCTACGGCTATTACAACACCGGCCAGATCGCCGCGATCGTCGACGGCGATGCGGGCGGGACCAACAAGCGCTCGCTCTACAGCTTCGACGCCGCCGGCAACCTCCTCACCGAAAGCTACGGCACCTATTATGGTGCAACCCTCACCACCTCGCACAAGAACGCCACCGTCACCTGGGACGCACTCGGCCGCATGCTCACGTTCGACGACACCGGCCCCGGCGGGACGGTGCCGACCAGCGTCGATTGGGAATACGACCTCGTCGGCAACATCCGGCGAGTACGGGCGCTATATCGAACAATCGCATCGAACGGGAGCTATGGTGTCACCAACCAAGTACAGGACTACTGGTATCGCTACGACAGCATGAACCGCGCCGTGGTCGTTCGCGGGATTTTGCAAGGTGCACGGGGAGCGGCCGGCACCATCGTAAGACGCGGAATGACCGGTATGGACATTCTATGGAACGAGATCGGGCAACGGGTACATGAAACCGAGACGATCACGGTCACCATACCCTATCCTTGGGGCTCGACCCAGCACGACATAGATCGACGCCATTATTATGCCTATACGCCAGATGGATATCTCGCGACCGTCCACATGGGCACGGGCAGCCCGACCTATCCCTATGCCTCGCCCACGCCCGCGGGCAATGCGTCGGCGCACTATGTGCGCGACGCCATGGGTCGGGTTACTACCACAATCGCTCCAACGGCAACCACCACCCAGATATGGAACGCCCGATCCGAGTTGGTGAGCCAAACCCGCAACAGCGGCGGCAACGCTACGACGACGACTTACGAATATAATCTGGAGAGCTCGCCGGGATCCGGTGTGTACACTGGCGCCTATCAGGGGACCATAACCCGTACGCGAACTTCGAGCTCCGGCGTCACGACAGACCGCAAGACCTATTACACTTGGTGGGATACGGCCCAGCAACTAACGGTCACGGTCTCGACCAGCGCCGTGCCCGGCACGACGAACAACGCGAGCTACAATTACGACAACTCGGGAGTTTTGACATCAGCGACGATCCAGTCGCGCAATGTGACCTTCGTGAACGATGCGGGCGGGCATGTGCTGCAGCGGCACGAGCCGAATCTCCATGAGGTGACCTACAGCTTCGGTGGCAAGACCATCGGATCGGTATCGAGCAGGGGCATGAGCGATCCTGTGCGGCCCACGGTCTATGCCGACTTCGATCAGAGCCTTGCTTCGGCCGCCTATGCGCTGTCCGATGCGAACGGAGCCTATACCGTCGTAGACGGCGACAGCTTGCAATCGATCGCCGAGGCGATGTGGGGCGACGCCAACCTATGGTACAAGCTCGCCGAGACGAACGGGCTTGCGTGGAACGCGTCGCTCACAGCTGGCCAGACGCTGATCGTGCCGCAGGGGGTGGCGTCCTCGCGCCACGCCGCCGACACCTTCCGTCCATACGATCCAAACAAGGCCTGGGGCGATCTCAATCCCAGCACACCCGCACCCCCCGCAAGGGACGACGACGACTGCGGCGTCTTCGGGCAGATATTGCTGGTCGCCGTCGCCGTCGCGGTGACGGTGGCCAGCCATGGCACGCTGAGCGGCGCGCTCGGCCCCGTCCTGGGCGGTGCGGCGGCGGGTGCGGCAGGCAGCGTCGCCAGCCAGGCGTTCGGGCTTGCCACGGGCCTCCAGCAGGGCGGGTTCTCGTGGAAGGGCGTCGCGCTCGCCGCGATCGGCGGCGGCGTCGGCGCTGGTGTGGGCGAGGTCGTCGGCAAGGGCGCGATGCTCGGGTCCAAGATGGTCGGCGACGTCGTGCGCGGCGCGCTCGGCAGCGCGGTCACCCAAGGCGTCGCGGTCGCGACCAAACTACAGTCGAACTTCGACTGGGCGGCAGTCGCCGCGGCCGGCATCGGCGCGGGCGTCGGCGGCGCGATCAGCCGGTCGTTCAACGCCCCCGGCTCGAACTTTGCGAAAGCCGGTCAACGCCTCGCGATCGGCACCGCCGACGCGATCGTCCAAGGCGCCACCCGCAGCCTCGTCGAGGGCACCAGCTTCGGCGACAATCTCATTGCTTCGTTGCCCAGCGTTATCGGCAATACCATCGGAAATATGGTGGCGGACGGCATTGCCGGGCGCAGTCGTACGGGGCCAATCAACCTGCTGGAGGAAGTGAAGGACGGCTCGTACAGCCCGGAAGCCATCGCCCTGTCTGAGCGCTATGGGGTTCCTTTCAGCAGAGACGATGACGGGAATTACTATACAGGCGCCAGCCCCGGCGAGATCGCGGATGCGATTGGCCAGGTCAATCCGAACATCCTCACAGGCAGAGAGGAGATAAGCTTCGCGGGGGCATATCAATACAACCAGTTGACCGACGATCCCAATGGCCGGGTCATCAACTACTTCCTCGACGATCCGATGTATGGTGGGGATTGGACGAGCGCTCCGAAGTCAAAGACGTTCGATGTGCTATGGGTTGGCAATCCTGAACAAGGCGCGATCCGGTTTATCTCGGGTGGGTCAGGACGCACGTACTTATATGATGGCGGAGCGGCGCGATACGCCGATATCGGGCTGACCGCGACCTTTGCCGCGCCGATCGCCGGCCGGGCCGATCCGAACTTTGCGGCCGTGCGGCAAGCCAATATTAGCGCGCACAACAACGCCGTCGATGCCATTGTGGCAAGGGACTTGGCTGAACTCGACACTGCCGCCGGGGCGATGCTGGGGATGATGACATTCCCCATAGGAGGACCGATCCAAGCGGGATACGGCCCGTCCCGCGCCGCGCTCAGCACGATCGTCCCGATTGGGGTGCGCGCCAACCAGCTCGCAGGGGCAAGCCGCGAGGCGCTGGTGCGGGCCGAACTGGCGGCGCAATACCCTGCTGGCAGGATCATGAGCGAGGTCTATCTTCGGTCGGCGAACGGCAAGCGCGCGATCGATCCTCTGACCGGCACAGCGCGCCGGATCGATTCTGTTGTCATCCAGAATGGCAGGGTACTTGATGCAGTCGAGGTAACGAGTATGAATGCTAACAAGACTGTTCAGC
Organism: Sphingomonas gilva; assembly: GCF_003515075.1. Classification (GTDB taxonomy): domain Bacteria; phylum Pseudomonadota; class Alphaproteobacteria; order Sphingomonadales; family Sphingomonadaceae; genus Sphingomonas; species Sphingomonas gilva. The sequence goes on along the minus strand of NZ_QWLV01000015.1, from coordinate 1,909 downwards.
TTCGAAAGGAACTGCGTATCCGCAATAACGGCGACACCTTCGTTCGTGATCGAGCCTCGGGTCAGCTAATCGATATTAGTGGAACGCCAACGAGGACCGTTAGGAAGCCATGATGGAAAAACCGTATGTCATTACCAAGGTTTCTTGGCTTACCAACACGCCAGGAATGGAGGATCAGCGCGAAAAGATCATCCAAGATCACTACTTTTTGGCAAAATTCCTACAAGATAATGCTCTCCTGAAAAGGAACTTGATGTCAGCAATTGAGGACATTACCGACGATTTTGAAGTATCATCGGATGACCTGACCGAAGATGGCTTAGCGATGATGAAAGCTGGTTACGAAAAGTGGCTGGGGAAGGTGGACAACGGCATGTCGCCTGAGGATGTAACATTGTTGGAGAAGGCGTTGAAGAAGGTTCGAGGTGGGTGAATCGCCAATTAATCCACCGGCACCATCACGGGCAATTCCGGAGACACACAATTCGGCGCGGGGCGCCAATTTCGGGGACGCGCCAATTCCGGCAATTCCGGGGACACACTACCTAATTGCTCCGCGTATCAGCGCTGTCCTATACCATCGCTCTGCCATTGTTCCTATTCGCAGACGTAGGCCGCCAGCCGGATACTAACGAATTCCGGGGATAAGATACCTAACTGCCCTGCAAATCAGCACTGTCCTACATGGAAATGTTCTATTATTGTTCCGAATCGCTAGCGTTCCGCCGCTGGCTCGCTCTTTGACGCCGTCCGCCCCCTCGCCCTGCGCCGCATGCGCGCGCCACCGTCCATCCGGTCCGGCCCCGCGCGAACAATCGCCTTTGAGCCTCAAATTCCTCAAACCTCACTCCGCGATATGCGCGAACTTCGTACACTGAACATGCTGAACTTCCGTTTCCGATATGCGCGAGCTTCGTGAAGTTTGGCCCGCCTCGTCCGCGAGGAGCGGGCGTCGTTCCTCGGCCATGACGGGGTCGCGGTCACGCCTGCGATCGACTACGCCTATGACGGGCTCGGCAACCTCACCCGCACCCGCCAGGCGGGCGCGGGCGACGCGGGCGGGCGCGTCACCCGCAACCTCTACGATGCGGGCGGGCGGCTCGAGAAGGCGATCGACGCCGCGGGCGGGACCTTCGACTACGCCTATGACGCCGCCGGCAACCAGCTGGCGAGGACCTGGACCCGCCTCGCCTCGGACGGGACCGCCCGCCACGAAGGCCTGCTCTCAAGCTACGACAGGCTCGGCCGCCTCACCGCCCAGGCCACCGCCGGCCGCGCCACCCCGAGCGCCCAATGGGACAAGGGCGTCGTCCAGGCCACACGCTACAACGCCTATGGCGAGATCGCGGCCCAGGCCACCCACGACGCCGCCGACGCCCCCGCCTGGCAGCAGCAGCTCCACTACGATCACGCCGGCCGCCTCATCGCCACCAACGCGGGCGACGGCGTCTGGCGCACCTTCCTCCACGACGCCGCCGGCCGCCAGACGCTGACCCTCACCTTCCAGGGCGTGGGCGCGTCGCCGCTGACGCTCGAGAACTATGCCGCCACCATCACCGCCGCCGGCGGCACCAGCGCCGCGGACGCGGTCGCCACCGTCACGGTCCACGACAAGCGCGGCCAGGCCATCCAGACCCGCGCCCCCGACCGCGAGCTCTCGGCCACCACAAGCGCCACCCTCACCACCACCCGCCAATACAACGCCTTCGGCGAGGTCGCCGCCGAAACCGACGCGCGCGGCCACACCACCGACTTCGCCTACAACGCCATGGGCCGCCTCGTCAGCATCACCCGGCCCCAGGTCAAGGTCACCGCCGAAGATGGCCTCGCCAGCGATCACCGCCCCGTCGAGCAGCTGCGCTACGACGCCGCCGGACGCCTCGTCGCCACCATCGACGCAAACGGCAAC
>NZ_QWLV01000014.1 GCF_003515075.1 Sphingomonas gilva | reverse complement strand
GCGTTGTAGCGTGTGGCCTGGACGACGCCCTTGTCCCATTGGGCGCTCGGGGTGGCGCGGCCGGCGGTGGCCTGGGCGGTGAGGCGGCCGAGCCTGTCGTAGCTTGAGAGCAGGCCTTCGTGGCGGGGGGTCCCGTCCGAGGCGAGGCGGGTCCAGGTCCTCGCCAGCTGGTTGCCGGCGGCGTCATAGGCGTAGTCGAAGGTCCCGCCCGCGGCGTCGATCGTCCTCTCGAGCCGCCCGCCCGCATCGTAGAGGTTGCGGGTGACGCGCTCGCCCGCGTCGCCCGCGCCCGCCTGGCGGGCGCGGGTGAGGTTGCCGAGCCCGTCATAGGCGTAGTCGATCGCAGGCGTGACCGCGACGCCGTCATGGCCGAGGAACGACGCCCGCTCCTCGCGGACCAGGCGGCCGCCGGCGTCGTAGCTGTAGCTGGTGGTGTCGCCATTGGCTTCGGCCCGGGTCTCGAGCTGGCCGAACACGGTGTAGCCGTAGGTGACGGTGCTGTCGCCGGTGGCGGCGGCGAGCAGGCCGGTGGCGGGATCGATCGTCCATGCCTCGACGCCGTGGCGCGTCTCGGTGAGGCGCCGGCCGTTCCGGTCGTAGGTGAAGCTGGTGACGCGGTCGGCGGCGACGCTCGCGACCGACGGCGGCGCGGCGGTGGCGAGCGCGCCGGTGGCGGCGATCGCGTGGCGGCGCTCCCCGGTGACGTTGCCCTCGGCGTCGTGGGCCCATGTCGTGAGATATTTCTCCTGATCGGCCTCGGCCGTCTTGCGGCCGAGCCGGTCGTACCAGGCGAACACCATGCCGCCCGCCGCATCGGTCGTCCTGACGACATTGCCCCAGGCGTCATGCTCGAAGCCGGTGGTGAGCGTGGCGCTCGCGCTCACGACGTAGCTCGAGCCGTTCCACACGCCCGTGCGGACGCCGGCGATGCTGGTCGCGGTGAGCCGGCCGAGCCGGTCATAGGCGTAGATGGTCTCGCGGTGGTCGGTGGGGTTCGCCGGCGCAGGCGGCGCGCCGCCGGGGGCGGCCGGCAGGCTCGCCAGCGCGGTCCCGTAGACCCGGCTCGCCACCATGTCGCCGCTCGCGTCATAGTCGAACGCCGACAGCGTCCCGAGCGCGTCGATGCCGGCGATGCGCCGGCCGAGCGCGTCGTAATAATGGAGCGTGCGCGCCCGGTCGGGATCGGCCGGGTCGATCGTTCCGGCCGCGTCGGCCACCGTCTCGATCGTCTCGATCACATTGCCGGCCGCGTCGTAGACGATCACGGTCGCCGGCCTGACCGTCGTCGTGCCGGCATGATCGCCCGCATCGAGCACCTCGACCGCCTGGCCGATGGTCGCGGTCAGCCGGTCGAGCATGTCGTAGCGATAGTCGGTGACGCGCTCTTCATCGAGCCCGGCCGCCTCGATCATCTGCGTGCGGTTGCCGCGCAGGTCGTAGGCGTAGCGGTTGACGACCTTGATCACATAGCCGAAGCCGTCCTTCTGGACCTCGCCATCGTGCAGGGTCGAGCTGATCGGCAGCGTCTCTGCGACGAGCAGCCCGCGCCGGTCATATTCGTAGATGGTGGCGCGGTCCCCGGCGTCCGACTGCACCAGCGGCGTCACCATCAGGCTGGCCGCGCCCTCGGCCCCGATCGCGCGGCGGACGACCAGCACCACCCGGCCATGCGCGTCATAGCCGGTCTGGGTGACGGCGTCCTCGGCGTCGCGCGTCAGGATCGCGCGGCCGAGCCGGTCGTAATAGAAGCGGGTGGCGGCGTCGTGATCCGGATCGGCCGTCACCGCCGGCAAGGCGGTGACCAGCGCGGCCGTCTTGTCCGCCCGCCGCGTCACCGCGGCGATCTCGCCGAAGGTCGTATAAAGCGTCTCGGTGACGTGATCCTCCGCATCGCGGACATGCGTCACCCGCCCGAGCCGGTCGTAGTAATTGTAGGTCGTCCGGTCCCTCGCCGCATCGGCGGCGACCGCAGGCGGGGTCGTGAGGCTGGGCGTGCCGGTCGCCTTGGCCGCATGGCTGGTGGTCCGGGCGACCTCGCCGAACACCGTGTAGCTCGTCGCCGTGACATAGCCCTCGGCGTCGCGGACATGGGTCGCGCGGCCGAGCTTGTCGTACCAGAGATGGCTGGTCGCATCCCTGGCGGCATCGGCGGTCACCGCCGGCGTCAGGCTGGTGCCGCCGGTCGCCTTGTTGGCGTAGCGGGTGACCGACGCCGCCTCGCCGAACGCATTGTAGACGGTCTCGGTGACGTGATCTTCCGCGTCGCGGACATGCGTCACCCGGCCGAGCCGGTCGTGATAGCTGTAGCTCGAGGCTCCCAGCGCATCGATGACCTCGATCGTCTCGCCGAACGCGTTGTAGCGGTAGCCGGTCGTCGCCGCCTCGGCGGTGCCCGACGCGCGGGTGACCTCGAGCACGCGGCCCATGCCGTCATAGCTGTACGCCGTGACCGCCTGGTCGCTGGCGCCATAGGCGAGGATCTCCTCGCCGACGAGCCCGTTCGCCAGATAGACGAACCGCGTCCTGACGCCGGTCTCGCCCGCGCCCGAGCCGGCGCCGTCGACCCGCTCGACGAGCCGCCCGGCCGCGTCATGGACGAAGCGCGTCTCGCTGTAGCCGCCGCCGCTCACCAGCCCCGCGAGCGTGGCGATGGTGGTCGCGTCGGTGACCGCGACCGCGGTGTCCCAGCGCCGCGTCGCGGTGGTCCGCCCGGCTTCGTCGAAGGTGCCGCCGGTGACATAGCCCTCGCCGTCGACCGTATAGGCGAGCTCGCCGCGCGCGGTGTAATAGTGGCGCGTGACGCGGTTCTGGGCGTGGCCGGCATAAGCATTGGCCCAGTTGTTCATCGTCGAGAGCGCCGGCAGCGAGGGCGTCGCGCGCGGGACGGCGTAGGCGACCGTCTTCGTCACCCGGCCCATGATGTCATAGCTGTAGCCGGTGACCGCGCCCTCGCCGCCGATCGCATAGGCCAGCCGCCCGGCGGCGTCGTAGACCATGAAGCTGGTGCGGTTGGCCGGGTTCGCCGCCAGCCCCGAGGAGGCGACCAGCGCCTTCACATTGTCGAACGTATAGTCGCCGCCGGTCGCGACGGCGCCGGCATAGACGGTGGTCTGCGTCACCTTGCCCGCGACATTGTAGGCATAGCCGGTGACCTGATCGAGCGCGTCGAGCGTGTAGCGCAGCCGCCCGGCCCCGTCATAGACATAGCGCGCCGACCGGTCGGCGGCGCTGGTTCCCACAGAGGCGAGCAGCGCCTCGAACGTGCCCGACGCGCGCAGGTTGGTGGCGGTCGCGGTGGCGAAGACGGTCTCCCCGACCTTCTGTCCAGCGCGGTCATGGACGATCCGGCGGAGATGGCCCTCGCCGTCGAGCGTGCCGACCAGCAGCCCGTCCTTGTCGTAGAAGCTGCGCTCGACGCTGTCCTTCGCCGCGTCCGCCGCGGGCAAGGTCAAGGTAACAGGCGGCGTGGCCTTGTACGCGCTCAGCTGCGCGGCGCCCAGCCGGTTGGCATAGGCGTGCGTCGCGATCAGCCGGCCCGATTGGTCGTACGCATAGGCGACGACGCCGCCGTCGCCGCCGATCGTCCCGGCGAGCCGCCCCTCCGCGTCATGGACCCGCCAGCTCCATTGATCACCGGCATGGCCCGCCGGGCGCAAGGCGGCGATCCCGAGCGTGGTGTCCGGGTCGCCGAGCGCCGCCAGGTTGGCCGTGCTCGCCAGCGTGGCGTAACGCACCGTCGCCACCAGCCGGTCGTTGGCGTCGTAGCGGTACTCGGTCACCTCGCCGAGCTCGCTGACCTCGGCGGTCAGCCGGCCCGCATTGTCGTAGAGCGTGTAGCGCGTCACCCCGGCCGGATCGATCGCCACGCGCACGCGGCCCAGCTTGTCATATTGGTACCGGGTCTCGCCGCCCGCGACACCGGGGCCGCTGTCGACCAGGCTGACCAGCTCGCCCGCCTTGTTATAGGTCGAGGTGGCGACATAGCCCCCCGCCGTCGTCACCACCGTCTTCGTCTGCGCATCGTCGAACACGATGCTCGTCGTGCCGCCATGGACGTCGGTCGAGGCGACGACCCGCCCCAGCCCGTCATAGACGAAGGTCTCGACCGCCTCGGTATAGTTGTTGCGCGACAAGAGCCGCCCCGCCTGGTCGTAGACATAATAGGTGCGGGTATAGCCGTCGGCATTCGAGGCGGCCCCCGCCGCCGTCGCAATCCCGTAATAATCGACCTCGACCAGGTTGCCGCGCGCATCGCGGAAGTTGCGGATGACCCTGGTCGAGCTGCGGTCGGCCAGCCCGTTGCGCCACGCATCCATCTGCGCAAGCGTCGGCGCCGCATCCGACGCCAGCCCGCTCACATCGTGGAGATGCTCGGGATAGTCGATGACATGCTGGTGGAAGCCGTTGTTCTCATAGCGATACTCGGTCACCCGCCCCTCGGCGGTGATCGCGTAGCGCAGATGGTTCTCGCCGTCATAGACGTAGCGCGTGGTGTGCTCGGCATCGGCCGAACCGGCATCCGCGCCGCGGCGCGTCTCGGTGAGCAGCTCGTTCCTCGCGCCATAGGTGCGCGTCACGACATGGCCCAGCCGGTCGGTCTGGCTGACGACATTGCCCCAGGCGTCATGGGCGTAGACGGTCGTCTCGCCCGCCGCGTCGGTCACCCCGACAAGGTCGCCATCGGCATCATAGGCGAACTCGACGACCTGCGCCGCCGCCCCCGCCGCCGCCGGTGGCGCGGTGACCTTCGTCAGATTGCCCGCGCCGTCATAGTCGAGCCGCGTCGCATTGCCCGCCGGATCGGTCACCACCGTATAGCCGACGCCATAGACGATCCCCGTCACCCGCGTGTCGCCCGAGGCCACCGTCTGCACCAGGCTCGTCACCCGGCCCGATCCGTCATAGCCGATCGCGACATGCGACCCGTCGGTCTGGCCGATCGTCGCGATCAGGTCGGTCGCGCCGTGATAGCCGTAGGTCGTCGTATAGACCGCGCCGTCGGCGACCGCATTGTCGCCCGGGCTCAGATCGACCGTGACGCTCGTCAGCCGGTTCTGCGCGTCATAGCCGTAGCGCGTCCGCGTCAGCGTCTTCGCCGTGTCGCCGTCGGCATGATCGGTGTAGCCGGTGACCAGCTTCTCGAGATTGCCGCTCGCATCCCAGCCATATTGCACCCAGCCGCCGTCGTTGGTCGTCACCTTGTCGAGCTTGCCGTCGCCCAGATAGGTGAAGCTCAGGACATTGCCGTCGGTGTCCGCCTGCCAGATGATCCGCCAGCTGTCCGTCCCGTACGCCGCATAGCGCTCGCGCACCTGCGTGTCGCCGTCGGTCCAGGTCCACACGCCCCCCGCCTGGACCAGCGTGTCATAGGCGCCCGCCCCATCGGTCGCGACATAGGCCGCCTTCGCACCATCCCAGGCATAGACGATCTCCGACCCGTCGCCCGAGACCCGCCTGACCGTGCTCCCCGCCTGGTTGAGCACCCCCGTCAGCCCGTAGACCCGCCGGTCGGTGCCCTGCCGCCAATGATCGCCGGCCCCGTCCGCCGCCACCCCCAGGCTGTTGTACGTCCGCACTATCCCGATATCGGGACCACGCCCCACCAGATACTCGTCCTGCCGGCCGATCAGCAAATTGCCCGTCACCCCGTTGAGAAACACCCCCTCGCCAGAACGGCCCAGCGACCCAGACCCCAACAGCCCGGAACCACCCAGCACCGACCCCGAACCACGCTCAAGCCCAGCCCCAAGCCCCGCAAATATCCCCAACATCACCCAACCCCCGACCGCCTCCAAAAGGCAAACCTCCGCTCACCCACACCCCCAATCAGGAAAAACCGACATATGTTTAA
>NZ_QWLV01000013.1 GCF_003515075.1 Sphingomonas gilva | reverse complement strand
GCGATTGCCCGGCTTCATGAAGCCGGGCAATCGCACACCGTTCCTCGATCGAAAGCTGGCGGTATCTCGACATGGCAACACCTGTACGTGGTGTTGCACTTCGTTTGTGAACTCAGAGGGGTCCATGTTTCCGCAAACGCTACCGGCGTTGGTTCTCGCGGCGCGATGGACCCCGGAACAAGCCTGTCCTGAGCCTGTCGAAGGGTCCGGGGTGACGGGAAAAGGACTGCGAGAATTGTTGCTTAAGGCGCCTTCCACATGGCGTCGATGCGCGCCTGGCCGTCGCCCTTCACCCGTTCGCGCAGGATCACGCCGCGGAGCTTGAGCACGCGGCCCTGCAGCGTGCGGGGTTCGGTCCGCCAGACGAGATCGTAGATCGCGGTGCCGGTGCGCTGGACGTCGCCGTCCCAATAGCTCGCAGTGATCGCCACCGGCAGCCGCCCTTCGCGGCGATCCGCGCCGCCGTCGGTCAGTTCGAGCATCCGCGCGGCGATCCATTCGGCCTCGATCTGCGGCTCCAGCACGCTGGTCTGCGGCGACACCCCCAGCGCCTCCGGGAAGCGCACCTCTATCTGTTGGATGCGATGCGCCGGGTCGGAGAGCGCCAGCGTCTCGCCGTCCTCCCCCGGCGTGCCGATCAGCAGCACCGCGCTGCTCGCGGCCCGCTCCTTGCGCTCGGCGGCGCGCTCGGCCGCGCGTTCGGCGGCGGCGTCCTGCCGTTCGGACCAGCTGTTCCAGAAGGTGAGGCCGGAGATCACCACCGCGGCGACCGCGACGATCTCGCCCAGCGTGATCCAGCGGCGGCGCGTGGCGGCGGCCTCGGCCTTCGCCACCGCCTGCTCCGCCGCGGCTTCCTCGGCGGGTGTCGGCTCGTCGCTCATCGTCCGCCGGCCTCCAACAAACGGCGCGGCGCGGCGAATTCCCAGCTGCGCACAATCCGGTCCTCGATGTGCGCCCAGTCGGTGCCGGGCGGCGCGATGTCGACCGCGATCCAGCCGGCCGGGCCGATATAGGCGGGCCAGCTGTAGAGATCGGGATCGGCCTCGATCAGCATGTCCTGCTCCTCGCGGCCGCTGGTCTTGACGCAGACGACGGTGGTGCGGTCGCCATGATGATCGTGGCGGAAATAGGCGAACATCTTGCCCGCGACCTGGAAGGCGGGAATGCCGTGCGAGACCTTCTCCGAGGTTTCGGGCAGCGCGAGGCAGATCGCGCGGACGCGCTCCAGCGCGGCGTCAGGATCGGGGTGCAACACGCGTGACGAACTCCGCAAGCGCCTGAGGATAGAGGCGATGTTCCTCCACCAGGATGCGCGCTGCAAGCGAATCCGGCGTGTCGCCCGGCTTAATCGGCACGCGCGCGCTGGCGAACACGGGCCCGTCGTCGAGCCCGGCGGTGACGACATGCACGCTGCAGCCCGATTCGGCGTCCCCGGCCGCGATCGCGCGGGCGTGGGTGTCGAGCCCCTTGTAGGCGGGGAGCAGCGAGGGATGGATGTTGATCATCCGTCCTGCCCAGCGCTCGACGAACTCGGGCGAAAGCAGCCGCATATAGCCGGCGAGCGCGACATATTCGGCACCGGCGCGGCGCAGCTCGGCGTCGATCAGCGCGTCGAACGCGGCGCGCTTCATGCCGGCATGGCTCAGCCCCCAGGTCTCGATCCCCATCATCCGCGCGCGGGCGAGACCGGGCGCGTCGGGATCGTTGGCCGCGACGAGCGCGATCTCATAAGGGCATGTCGGACGCTCGGCGGCCTCGGCCAGCGCGATCATGTTCGATCCGCGCCCCGAGATGAGCACGCCGACACGGGCGCGCTCAGCCATGGAAGGCCGCTTTCCAATCGGCGCGCGCGCTCCAGGTCCCGGCCGATCCGGTAACGGTGCAGCCGCGTTCGCCGGCCTCGATGCGGCCGATGAGCGACACCGTCTCGCCGGTTGCCTCAAGCGCTGCCCGTACCTCTCCAGCGCGGTCCGCCGCGACCACCGCGACCATGCCGATCCCGCAGTTGAAGGTCCGCGCCATCTCCTCGGGCTCGATCGCGCCCTGCGCCTGGAGAAAAGCCATCAGCCGCGGCTGCTCCCACGCATCGGCGTCGACCGTCGCGTGCGCGCCCTGGGGCAGCACGCGCGGGATATTCTCCAGCAATCCGCCGCCGGTGATGTGCGCCAGCCCCTTGATCGCGCCCTCGCACAGGACGGGCAGCAGCGACGCGACGTAGATCCGCGTCGGCGCCATCAGCGCGTCGATCAGCAGCCGGTCCTGATCGAACAGCGCCGGGCGGTCGAGCTTCCAGCCCTTGTCCGCCGCCAGCCGCCGGACCAGCGAGAAACCGTTCGAATGGACGCCGTTCGAGGCCAGGCCCAGAATGACGTCGCCGGGCGCGATGTTCTTGCCGGTCAGCAATCTGTCGCGCTCGACCGCGCCGACGCAGAAGCCGGCGAGGTCATAGTCGCCATCGGCGTACATGCCGGGCATCTCGGCCGTCTCGCCGCCGATCAGCGCGCAGCCGGCCTGGCGGCAGCCCTCGGCGATGCCCGCGATCACCCGCTCGGCGACCGCATTGTCCAGCTTTCCGCTGGCGTAATAGTCGAGGAAGAATAGCGGCTCCGCGCCCTGGACGATCAGATCGTTGGCGCACATCGCGACCAGATCGACGCCGACGCCGTCATGCCGGTCATGCTCGATGGCGAGCTTTAGCTTGGTGCCGACCCCGTCATTGGCCGCAACCAGCAGCGGATCGCTGAAACCCGCCGCCTTCAGGTCGAACAACCCGCCAAAGCCGCCCAGATCGGCGTCGGCGCCGCTGCGCCGGGTCGATTTCGCCAAGGGGCCGATCGCGCGGACCAGCGCATTGCCCGCGGCGATCGATACGCCGGCCTGTTCGTAGGTGTAGCTCATTGGAGCCGCCTAGCCATATCCTGCTTGGATTTCCACGTCCGCTTCGCCAAAAGGGCGCGCGTGAAGAGAGTGACGCTTATCTGGGCCGCCGCCGGCCTGCTCGCCGTCGCGGGCGCGGGGTCGCTCGCCATCGCCCAGATCGAGGGCGGCGACCGCGGCGTCGCGCCGATCGACAGCTCGGGCAGCTTCGAAGTCTCGGGGATCAATGTCGATATCCGGGCGAAGACGGCCGAGGCGGCGCGGCTGGGCGGCTGGCGCGAGGCGCAGCGGCGTGGCTGGCGGATGCTGTCGCAGCGGTTGGGCGGAGGCGGCGGGTCGCTCCCCGATTCGACGCTCGATTCGATCGTCTCGGGCATCGTCGTCGAGAATGAGGAGATCGGGCCCAACCGCTATGTCGCGCGGCTGGGCGTGCTGTTCGACCGCGCCCGCGCCGGGCAGCTGCTCGGCGTCGGCGGCAATTCGCTCCGCTCCCCGCCGCTGCTGGTGATCCCGGTACAGGTATCCGGCGGCGTCGCGCAGGTGTTCGAGACGCGGACCGAATGGCAGAAGGCATGGGCGCGCTACCGCACCGGCAACAGCGCGATCGACTATGTCCGGCCGTCGGGCACGGGCCCCGACGCGCTGCTGCTGACCGCCTCGCAGATCCACCGCCCCGGGCGCGGCTGGTGGCGCACGCTGCTCGACGGATTCGGCGCGGCCGACGTCATCATCCCGCGCGTCACGCTGACCCGGCAATGGCCGGGCGGACCGGTGATCGGCACGTTCGAGGCGCGCCACGGCCCCGACAATCGCCTGATCTCGCGCTTTGCATTGCGCGTCGCGCGCACCGACGCGATCCCCGCGCTGATGGATGCGGGCGTGCGGCGGATGGACGAGATCTACGAAGGCGCGCTGCGATCGGGCATTCTCCGTCCCGATCCGCTGCTGACCTTCGAACCGCCGGTGGCAGAAGGCGAGGAGGAGCTGATCGAGGAGCTGCCGACCGAGCTCGTCATCGATCCGTTCACCATGCCCGCCAGCGGATCGGTGATCAGCATCCAGTTCGATACGCCCAACGTCTCCTCGGTGTCGGCGGGCGAGGCTGCGCTGCGCGGCATTCCCGGCGTGCGTTCGGCGGCGACGACCAGCCTCGCACTGGGCGGCACGTCGGTGATGCGCGTGCAATATGACGGCGGCCAGCCGGGCCTCGCCGCTGCGCTCACCGCGCGCGGCTGGCAGGTGCAAGCGGGCGAGGGGGTGCTGCGCATCACGCGCGCGGCGCCCGCCGCGCCGCCGCCCGCGCCGCCAGCAGAACCGGGGGCCGACGGCGCCGAGCCATGAGCCAGATCGCGCTTCCGCTCGACTGGCCGGCGGACGCGACCGCGGACGAGTTCCTGATCGACGATTCGAACCGCGCGGCGGTGCGCCATCTGGAGCATTGGGGCGCCTGGCCGGTGATGGCGAGCGTGCTCGCCGGTCCCCGCAAGTCGGGCCGCAGCCTGTTGGGCCGCATCTTTCGCGGCCAGACCGGAGGCCAGGTGATCGACGACGCCGACCGCGCCGACGAGGAGGCCATGTTCCACGCCTGGAACGCCGCGCAGGCGACGCGCCGTCCGCTGCTCCTCATTGCGGAGACGCCGCCCGGCACCTGGGGCGTGCGCCTGCCCGACCTCCGGTCGCGGCTCGCCGCCACGCCGGTCGTCGCGATCGAGCCGCCCAGCCAGGCGCTGGTCGAGGCGCTCGCGGCGCATCTGCTCGCACGGCGCGGGCTCGATGCGCGCGGCGATCTCACCCGATGGATAGCGCATCGCATCGAACGGAGTCATATTGCTGTCATGCGCGCGGTCGATGCGCTGGACGAGGCCGCCCTGTCGCGCCACCGGCGCCTCACCATCCCGCTCGCGCGCGCCGCGCTCGTCGAGGCGGGGCTGGTCGGGGAGGCGCCGCCGGAGGTTGAGACCGCATGACGTCGGCCACGCATCTGAAGTCGATCGCATCCTCGAACGACGACGATCCCATCTCGCTCGGCGGCGACAGCGAACGCTATTTCAACCGCGAGCTTTCGTGGCTGGCGTTCAACCGCCGCGTGCTGGAGGAGGCGTGCAATCCCGCGCACCCGTTGCTCGAACGCTTACGCTTCCTGTCTATATCGGGCAGCAATATCGACGAGTTCTTCATGGTCCGCGTCGCCGGCCTCAAGGGGCAGCAGGTGCAGGACGTCGACCAGCGCTCGGTCGACGGGCTGACCGCGAGCCAGCAGCTCTCCGCGATCACCGAGGAGGCGGATGCGCTGATGGCGAGCCAGCAGGCGGTGTGGCGCGACCTGCACGACAAGCTGGCCGACGCCGGGATCGAGGTGCTCGACGCCGAATCGGTCGCCGCTGCCGCGGGCGACTGGCTCAAGCGCCATTTCGTCGAACAGATCTTCCCGATCCTCACCCCCCAGGCGCTCGATCCCGCGCATCCCTTCCCCTTCATCCCCAACAAGGGGACCAGCGTGATCTTCGATCTCGTCCGCAAGTCGGACGGGGCGGAGATCCGCGAGCTGGTGATGCTGCCCGCGACCGCGCCGCGCTTCGTCCGCATCCGCGGCGATGCGGCGCGCTATGTCTCGATGGAGACGCTGATCCGGCGTTTCTCCGGCGTGCTGTTCCCCGGTTACGACGTGCGCGGATCGGCCGCCTTCCGCGTGCTGCGCGACAGCGACCTGGAGATCGAGGAGGAGGCCGAGGACCTGGTCCTCTACTTCCGCAGCGCGATCAAGCGGCGCCGGCGCGGGCGGGTCATCCGGCTGGAGCTCGAGGCCGGAATGCCCGACGAGCTCGAAAAGCTCCTGAAGGAGGAACTGGGCGCGGGCGAGGCGATCGTCACCGACAGCGACGGTCCGCTCGGCATCGGCGATCTCGAGGCATTGGTCGACGAGGACCGGCCCGACCTCAAATTCCCGGCCTTCACCGCGCGTTTTCCCGAGCGCATCCGCGAGCATGGCGGCGACTGCTTCGCCGCGATCCGGGCGAAGGACATCGTCGTCCACCATCCGTACGAGACGTTCGACGTGGTGCTCGCCTTTCTGAAGCAGGCGGCTGCCGATCCCGATGTCGTCGCGATCAAGCAGACGCTTTACCGCGCAGGCAAGCAATCGGCGGTGATCAATGCGCTGATCGCCGCGGCCGAGGCGGGCAAGTCGGTCACCGCGGTGGTCGAATTGAAGGCGCGCTTCGATGAGGAGCAGAACCTGCTCTGGGCGGCGGCGCTCGAACGCGCTGGGGTGCAGGTGGTCTATGGCTTCATCGACTGGAAGACCCATGCCAAGGTATCGATGGTCGTCCGGCGCGAGGGCGGCGGATATCGCACCTACTGCCATTTCGGCACGGGCAATTACCACCCGGTCACCGCGCGCATCTATACCGATCTGAGCTTCTTCACCGCCGACCCGCGCGCCGGCCGCGATGCGGCGCAGCTGTTCAACTACATCACGGGCTATGTCGATCCCGAACGGCTGGAGCTGCTGACCATGTCGCCGCTCGACATGCGCGGGCGCCTGGTCGAGCTGATCGACACCGAGATCGTCAATGCGCACGCCGGCAGGCCAGGGGCGATCTGGGCCAAGATGAACTCGCTGGTCGACCCCGCGATCATCGAGAAATTGTACGAGGCGAGCGCCGCGGGGGTGGAGATCGACCTCGTCATCCGCGGCATCTGCTGCCTGCGCCCGGGCGTGGCGGGGCTTTCGGAGAACATCCGGGTGAAGTCGGTGATCGGCCGGTTCCTCGAGCACAGCCGCATCTGGGCGTTCGGAAGCGGCAAGGCGCTGCCCAATGACGGGGCGAAGCTGTTCATCTCCTCGGCCGACTGGATGCCGCGCAACTTCGACCGCCGCGTCGAATATATGCTCCCCATCCAGAACCCGACGGTGCACGATCAGGTGCTGGACCAGGTGATGGTCGCCAACCTGATCGACAACGAGCAGAGCTGGGAACTCGCCGCCGACGGGCGCTATACGCGCGTGTCGCCCGGCGAACGGCCGTTCAACCTGCATCGCTATTTCATGACCAACCCGTCGCTGTCGGGCCGCGGGGCGGCGCTCTCGTCGAGCGATTCGGTGCCCAAATTGTCGCTCGGGCGCAGGCGCTAGGTGGCGACGCGGCTGTTTCGCAAGCCGGCTGCCGCGCCGATGTCGCCGCACGCCCGTGCGATCATCGACATCGGCTCAAACTCGATCCGCCTCGTCGTCTATGACGGGCCGGAGCGGCTGCCCGCGGTCATGTTCAACGAAAAGGTCATGGCCGGCCTCGGGCGTGACCTGGGCGAGACCGGTCGGCTTTCCGAGGATGCGCTGTCGCTCGCCGGCGACGGGCTGGCGCGTTTCGCCGCGCTGACCCGCGCGATGCGGGTGGCGAGCGTGCGGACCGTCGCCACCGCCGCCGTTCGCGAGGCGTCCAACGGCGACGCGCTGATCGCGCTGGCCGAGGCCGAGGGGCTGGAGGTCGACATCCTTTCCGGCGAGGAAGAGGCCGAGGCCGCCGGGCTTGGAGTGCTCTCCGCCATACCCGAGGCGGACGGGATCGTCGGCGATCTCGGCGGCGGCAGCCTGGAGCTGATCCGGGTGAAGGACGGCGCCCTGCACGAAGGCGTTTCGCTGCCGCTCGGCGTGCTGCGCATCGGCGCGATCCGCGCCAAGGGACGCGGCGCGCTCGAGCGCCATGTCGGCAAGCTGCTCGGCAAGGCGGGCTGGGCGGGGCAGGGAAGGGCCCTGCCGCTCTATCTGGTCGGCGGGTCGTGGCGCGCGCTGGCGCGGATCGACATGCACCTGAGCGATTATCCGCTGCCGGTGATCCACGGCTATCGGCTGGACGAGGGCGCGCCGACCCACCTGCTGCGCGTGCTTTCGCACAGCTCGAAGGCGCGGCTGAAGGAGGTGCCGTCGCTTTCCGCCGCGCGCATCCCGACGCTGGTCGACGCGGCCGCGCTGCTTTCGGCGCTGCGCCGTCAGCTCGGGGCGGGACCGATGGTCGCGTCCGCCTTCGGCCTGCGCGAGGGGCTGCTCTACGGCGCGCTCGACGAGGCGCAGCGCCGCGAGGACCCGCTGATCGCCGCGGCGCGCGCAGAGGGCGCGGTGCAGGGGCGGTTCGCCGAGCATGGCGACCTGCTCGATCGCTGGATCGCGCCGCTGTTCGCCGGCGAGCCGGACGCGCGCCTGCGCCACGCCGCCTGCCTGCTCGCCGATGTCGGCTGGCGCGCCAATCCCGAATTCCGCGCCGAGCGCGGGCTGGACATCGCACTCCACGGCAATTGGGTCGGGATCGACGGCCGCGGCCGGGCGATGCTGGGGCAGGCGCTGTTCACCGCGCTGGGCGGTTCGGCCGGCGCGCCGCCGCCCTGCGACCGGCTGGCGAGCGCCGCCGACCTAGCCCGCGCCGCGCGCTGGGGCCAGGCGATCCGATTCGCCCAGCGCCTCAGCGCCGGCCTCGCCGCCCCGCTCGAGCGCAGCAAGGTAGAGCTGCTGGAAGGGACGCTGGCGCTGACCCTGCCGATCGCGGATCACGCGTTCTACGCCGATACGGTGGTCAGGCGGCACAAGCAGCTGGCGACCGCGTTCGGGCGAATGCCCGTACTGCTGGGCTAAAGGTCAGCAGTGGTGCGCCCGGATAATGCGGGAGGATATCTAGCCAGTGACCGGCAATCTCACCTTGCCATCCTCGTCGCGTTCCAGCGGGCTGTAGGCGATGACCGCGTCGAGCGGCAGCGGGCCGTGGATGTGGGGGAATTCGCTGTCACGCGCCGGTTCCCATCGCACCGTATCGGCCAGCGCCGCCAAATCCACCGCGGCGAGGTGCAGATCGGTCTGGCCGGCGAAATGCCTTGCCAGCGTGCCGTCCAGCTGGGCGGCGGTGGAGAGGTGGATATAGCCGTCGCGGCGGTCGTCGGGCGAGCCGGCGAAGCTGCCGTCCGCCTCCAGCGCCGCCATCTCCGCCGCGGTCAGGATCTTGTAGGCGGTGGTCGGACGTTCGGTCATTCGCCGTCCTCCGGGCCGCTCGCCGCATCGTCGCCGATCGTCGCGCCGGTGTCGGGCGCGGTATCGGCGATTTCGTCGGCGAGATTGGCCTCGGCCTCGTCCTCCGATTCCTCGATGCGCGCGGCGGAGACGACATGCTCGCCATCCGCCACGTCGAACAGCTTCACGCCCGCCGAGGCGCGGCTGATGACGCGCAGGCTGCCCAGCGTGGTGCGGATCAGCTTGGCCTGATCGGTCACCATCATCAGCTGATGGCCCTTCGACGCGGCGAAGCTCGCCACGACGGGGCCGTTGCGCGCGATATTGTCGATGTTGGTGATGCCCTGGCCGCCGCGATTGGTGCGGCGATAGTCATAGGCAGAGCTGAGCTTGCCATAGCCGTTGGCGCAGACGGTGAGGATGAACTGCTCGCGCTCGCGCAGCTCCTCGAAGCGGGCGGGAGGCATGGCGGGCTCGCCCTCCTTCTCCGGCTTCCACGGGGCGTAGCGGAGATAATCCTCGCGCTCCTCCTGGCTGGTGCCGACGCGGTGGAGGATCGAGAGCGAGATGACCTCGTCGTCGGGCCTGAGCGTCATGCCGCGCACGCCGGTCGAGGTGCGGCTCTGGAACTCGCGGACATCGTCGGCGGCGAAGCGGATCGCCTTGCCCTGGCGCGTGGCGAGGAGGACGTCGTCCTGCTCGGTCAGCAGCTCGACGCCGATCAGGCGATCCTCGCTGCCCTCATCGAAGCGCATCGCGATCTTGCCCGCGGTGGGGACGTTGGTGAAGGCGTCCATGCTGTTGCGCCGCACGGTGCCCCTGGCGGTCGCGAACATGACGTGGAGCGCCCCCCATTCGGCCTCGTCCTCGGGCAGCGGAAGGACGGTGGAGATGGTCTCGCCCTCGGCCAGCGGGAGGAGATTGACCATCGGCCGCCCGCGCGTGGCGGGGCCGCCTTCGGGCAGGCGCCAGACCTTGAGGCGATAGACCTTGCCATGGGTCGAGAAGAACAGCACCGGCGTGTGGGTGGAGGTGACGAACAGGTTGGTGACCGCGTCCTCATCCTTGGTCGCCATGCCGGCGCGGCCCTTGCCGCCACGGTTCTGCGCGCGGAAGCTGTCGAGCGTGGTGCGCTTGATATAGCCCTGCATGGTCACGGTGACGACCATGTCCTCGCGCTCGATCAGGTCCTCGTCGTCGATGCCGTCGGCGGCGGGCGCGATCTCGGTTCTGCGCGGGGTGGCGAACTGGTCGCGCACCGCGACCAGCTCCTCGCGCAGCACCTCGTAGAGGCGCGCGCGGTTGGCGAGGATCTCGAGCAGCTCTGCGATACTGCTTGCAAGCTGCTGCAATTCCTCGCCGATCTCGTCGCGGCCGAGCGCGGTGAGACGGTGCAGGCGCAGGTCGAGAATGGCGCGGACCTGGGTGTCCGACAGGCGGTAACTGTCGCCCTCCACCTCATGCTCGACCGCCTCGACCAGCGCGATATAGGGCGCGATCTCGGCGACCGGCCATTCGCGCGCGAGCAGCGCGGCGCGCGCCTCGGCGGGGCTCGCCGAGCCGCGGATGATGCGCACGACCTCGTCGAGATTGGTCACCGCGATGACCAGGCCGAGCAGGATATGGGCGCGGTCGCGCGCCTTCATCAGCTCGTATTTGGAGCGCCGCGTAATGACTTCCTCGCGGAACCTCACAAAGGCTTCGATGATGTCGCGCAGGTTGAGCAGTTCCGGCCGGCCGCCGCGGATGGCGAGCATGTTGGCGGGGAAGCTCGATTGCGCCGGCGTGTGACGCCACAGCTGGTTGAGCACCACCTCGGGCGTCGCGTCGCGCTTCAGATCGATGACGATGCGCACGCCTTCGCGGTTGGACAGGTCGCGGACGTCGGAGATGCCCTCGATCCGCTTGTCCTTGGCGGCTTCGGCGATCTTTTCGACCAGCGCATTCTTGCCCTGCTGGAAGGGGATTTCGGTGAGGATGATCGCCTGGCGATCACCGCGGCCCTCCTCGATCACATAGCGCGAGCGCAGCATGATCGAGCCGCGGCCCTCGCTATACGCCTTGCGCGCGCCCGACTGGCCAAGGATGATGCCGCCGGTCGGGAAATCGGGGCCGGGGACGATCTCGAGCAGTTCCTCGGTGGTGATCGCGCCATTGTCCATCCAGGCGAGACAGGCGTTGATCACCTCGCCCAGATTGTGCGGTGGGATGTTGGTCGCCATGCCGACGGCGATGCCGCCCGCGCCGTTGACCAGCAGGTTGGGGAAGCGCGCGGGGAGCACCTGCGGCTCGCTCTCCGAGGCGTCGTAGTTCGGCGTGAAGTCGACCGTGTCCTTGTCCAGATCGTCGAGCAGCGCATTGGTCACCCTGGCGAGGCGCGCCTCGGTGTAGCGCATCGCCGCGGGCGGATCGGGGTCCATCGATCCGAAATTGCCCTGGCCGTCGATCAGCGGCACGCGCATCGACCAGTCCTGCGCCATGCGCGCGAGCGCGTCGTAGATCGAGCTGTCGCCGTGCGGATGGTATTTACCCATCACGTCGCCGACCAGGCGGGCGGACTTCCGATAGGGCCGGCCGGCGACGAAGCCGCTTTCCTGCGCGGCGTAGAGGATGCGGCGATGGACCGGCTTCAGCCCGTCGCGCACGTCGGGCAGCGCGCGCGCCACGATCACGCT
Organism: Sphingomonas gilva; assembly: GCF_003515075.1. GTDB lineage: Bacteria > Pseudomonadota > Alphaproteobacteria > Sphingomonadales > Sphingomonadaceae > Sphingomonas > Sphingomonas gilva. The sequence continues at coordinate 11,694 of NZ_QWLV01000013.1, read as the reverse complement.
CATCGCGTAATCGAGGTAGCTGGACTTCATCTCCGTGACGATATCGATGGGCGTGATATCGGAAGGGTCGGCGAGGACGGTCTCGTCGGTCAAGAATCGATGCTTTCGGGTAGGTTTCGGTTGTGTGACGGTGTTAGCCGCTCGCGCGCGCCAACGCCAGCCTTACGCGCGTGCGCGCGAGGGATCAGGCACGCACGAACAGCCACATGTCGGGCTCGCTTCCCGCCGCATCGAAGGCGTAGCCGTCCTGGTCGAAGCCCTTGAGCGCCTCCGGATCGTCCAGCCGGTGCTCGCAGATGTAGCGCGCCATCGCGCCGCGGGCGCGCTTGGCGGCGAAGCTGTTGAACTTCAGCCCGCCGGGCGCGCGTTCGCGAAAGTCGATGCGGATCACGCGCAGCCCCTCCGGCAGCTTGCCTTCGACCGCGCGCCAATATTCGCGGCTGGCGAGATCGATCACGATCCGCGAGCCCTCGGCGACGGCGTCCTCCGCCAGCAGGCGCGCGATCCGGTCCTGCCAGAAGCCGTAGAGATCGCCGGTGTGCGGCGCCCATCGCGTCCCCATTTCAAGGCGATAGGGACGGATTTCATCAAGCGGCCTCAGCAAGCCGTAAAGCCCGGAGAGGATGCGCACATGGTCCTGCGCGAAGTCGATCGCCTCGGGCTCCGCCGAGCGCGCGTCGAAGCCGGTATAGACGTCGCCGGCAAAGGCGAACAGTGCCGGCCGGACCGGCAGCGCGGGGAAGTTGCCGAACCGCTCGGCATTGAGCGAGGCGAGCGCGGGCGAGATGTCCATCAGGTCCATCAGCCGTTGCACGCCCAGGCCCGCCGCCGCGTCGGCGAGCAGCGTCGCCTCCGATTCGAAGCGCGGCGTGGTGGCCTGGAGTTCGGGAAGAGGCTTGGCGTAGTCGAGCGTCTTGGCGGGCGAGAGAAGGGCGATCATGTCGCCGGCTCGCCTAGCGTTGGTGCGGTGCAGCGTCAAAGCCCTGGCGCGATAAAGCCTTGTCGTCATTCAAGGGCCGTTCACCGCATCGATGGCATCCGCCCGGCTCAAGCCATGCGCTTGGCGCTTGACGCGTGCGGCAATGAACATAGAGCCGCGTCAAACCGTTACCCCGTCGGGACAAGGAGAGTTTGATGATCCGCATTTCCAAGGCCACGCTGCTGGCGGCCGCCGCTTTCGGCCTGACCATCGGCGCGCCCGCGGCAGCGCAGGAGCAGGCGCCGGCGCAGCCTGCGGCGAAATCGATCAACGATTTCAAGCTGACCAAGGAAGTCCGCAACATCGTCGCCGCGGCGCAGACGCAGATGGCCGCGGGCGACAATGCCGGCGCGATCGCCAAGCTGAACGAGGCGCTGCCGCTGAGCAAGACCGCGGACGACCGCTACATCATCGGCAATGTCATGATCGACGCGGCGTCCAAGGCGAACGATCAGGCCAACCAGCGGCGCGGCGTGGACATCATGATCGAAAGCGGCGCGATCACCGGCGCCGAGCTGGGCAAGTTCCAGTTCTTCGCCGGCCGCTTCAGCTATGCCGCCGGTGAATATGACAAGGCGCTGACCCAGCTCAACGCCGCCAAGGCGTCGGGTTATCAGGATCCGCAGATGGCTATCCTGATCGCCGATGCGAGCCTCAAGGCCAACAAGCCCGACGGGCTCGCGATGCTGCGTCAGGCGGTAGAGGCCGAAGTCGCGGCCGGGCGCAAGCCCGACGAGGCGTGGATCAAGCGCGGGCTTGCCGAAGCCTATAAGGGAAAGCAGGCGGATCAGGTCGCCTGGTGGGCGCAGACCAGCATCAAACATTATCCGACGCCGCAGAATTGGCGCAATGCGCTGCTGATCTATCGGGACGGCGCCAAGCTGGAGCCGCAGGCCGATCTGGACATGCTGCGCCTGATGCGCGCGACCAAGTCGCTGACCGGCGAAAGGGACTTTTACGAATATGCCAGCTCGGCGAATTCGCGCGGCCTGCCCGGCGAGGCCAAGGCGGTGATCGACGAGGGCAGGGCCGCGGGCGCGATCGGCGGCGACAGCGCGGCGCTCAAGGAGATCTACACCTCCGCCTCGGGGAAGGTGAAGGCCGACCAGGCGTCGCTCGCGGCCGCCGAGAAATCGGCCGCGACCGCCAAGGACGGCAAGGCGGCGGCGAGCACCGCCGACGCCTATCTGGGCTACAAGAACTACGCCAAGGCGGCGGAGCTCTATGCGCTCGCGCTGACCAAGGGCGGGGTGGACGCCAACCAGGTCAATACCCGCCTGGGCATCGCGTTGGCGTTGTCCGGCCAGAAGCCCGCCGCCAAGGAAGCCTTCGCCAAGGTCACCGGGCCGCGCGCGGGCGTGGCGGACTATTGGGAGCTGTACATCGATCAGGCCGCCTGATCCGCGGCCGCGATGCCTGATCGGGGCGGGTCTTCGGGCCCGCCCTTTTTATTGGTTCGCCGATGGGTTCGCGGAACCGGGTCCCCGATACGGAGGTCCATCGCGCCGCACTTGCAGCATATTGCCTCCAACTCCGCCCCTGCCGCTCGATGGACCCTGGCACAAGTCCGGGGTGACGGGGTGGGAAGATATGCATCACACAGAAGACAGTCGGCTAAAAAAGTCGATCGGCCCCAGCGTTCGCAACGCGATCTGATCGCTCCCTCATTCCTCGACCGGAACGCCGGGTTCGTTCTTCGAGGTGCGGATGGTGAGCGAGGTCTTGACGCTCGTCACGTTGGGCGCGGTGATCAGGGATGCCGTCAGGATCGACTGGAACTGCGCCAGATCGGTCGCCACCAGCTTCAACAGGAAATCGATCTCGCCGTTCAGCATATGGCATTCGCGAACCTCGGGAATGCCCGCCACATGGCGCTCGAACGCGGCGAGATCGCCCTCCGCCTGGCTCCTGAGGCTGACCATCGCGAACGCGGTGATCGAATAGCCCATCGCCTGCGGATCGAGCGCGGCGTGATAGCCGGTGATGAAGCCGCGTTCCTCCAGCGCGCGCACGCGGCGCAGGCACGGCGGCGCGGTCAGCCCGACCCGCTGCGCAAGCTCGACATTGGTGATCCGCCCATTCGCCTGTAGCAGCCCAACCAGCTTGCGATCGATCGGGTCCATCCCGCACCTGCTCCCATATCGGAATCAAATGATTCCCGTCTGCCGCCATCTATAATAATGTTACCGCGCAACGCAATTGTCCCACAATGTTACGGCGCGAAAATGGGACAGTACGCGCTTCGGGGCGAGCGATATCGCGGAAGCCATGCCGGCCCCCGACATCATCGCGGATATCGCCCCCTACCGCGTGGACGATCGCGTCCGCACCGCGATTCTGGGGCTTTCAGGCGATGCGACGGCGCGCGAGACGGCATGGCGGCAGATGATCGACCTGCTGTGCCAGCCTAGCCTCGCCGCAGCCGATGCGGACATGCTGGTCGACGCGGTGATGCGCGTGCATGCGTCGATCCCGGTCGATGGCCGGCGCGAGGCGGCGCGGGTGGCCGCGTTCGGCGCGCCGCCGCCGGCGCTGGTGGTGCTGCTGGCCAATGACCGGCCGGTGGTCGCCGCCGATCTCCTCGCGACGGTGAGGCTCGGCAAGGAGGCCTGGGGCGAGGTGCTGCCGCAGCTTTCGCCGGTCGCGCGCGGCATATTGCGCGCGCGGCGCGATCTCGACCCGGATGTGGCCGTGGCGCTGGCGAGCTTCGGGCCGGTCGATTTCGTCCTGCCGGGATCGACGGTTGCGGAGGCCGGGGATGCCGGGTTGACGCGGATCGCCGACCTGGTCGCGCGGATCGAGGCGTTCCGCCAGACGCGCCAGCCGCCGACGCCTCCCGTCACGGTCGAGCCGCTCGCGGAGTTTCGCTTCGAGACCGACGCGGCCGGAGTCGTCCGCTGGGTCGACGCCGCGGATCGCGCGGCGCTGATCGGCGTCGGCCTGACCGAGCCGGCCGAAGGCGCCGGCCCGGGGGTCGATGCCGGGGCGATGGCGGCGATCCGGCGGCGCAGCGCGTTCCGCGATTGCCGCCTGACGGTGGCGTCGGACACCCCGGCGGGGGGCGACTGGCGGATATCGGCCGCGCCGGTGTTCGACGACGCCACCGGACGGCTCGCCGGCTATCGCGGCGTGGCGCGGCGGCCGACGCCGCACCAGCGGGCCGAGGCGATGGCGGCGCCCTCGCTCGCGCCCGATTCGCTGCGCCAGCTGGTCCACGAGCTGCGCACGCCCCTCAACGCGATCGGCGGTTTCGCCGAGCTGATCGAGCGTCAGCTGATGGGGCCCGTCGCCGCGCCCTATCGCGCTATCGCCGGGGAGATCGGCGGCAACGCCAGCCGCCTGATGGGCGCGATCGACGATCTCGACGCGGCGGCGCGGATCGATGGGCGCAGCCTCGATCTCGTGGCCGAATCGGTCGCGCTCGATCGGATCGTCGGCGACGCGCTCGCGCGTTATCGGCCGTTCGTCGCCGAACGCGGCGCGCTGCTGATCGAATCGATCGATGCGCCGGTGTCGGTGGAGGCCGATCCGCGCGCGGTCGAGCGGATGGTCGGCCGCCTGCTCGGCGCGGTGCTGCCGATCGCCGAGGCGGGCGAGGCGCTCCACCTCGCGCTTGCGATGCAGGACGGCTGGGCGCGGCTGACGCTCGACCGCCCCGCCGCGTTCGACGCCGATCACGGCGATGACGATTCCGCGCTGCTGCTCGGATTCGACTTCTCGATCAGGCTGGTCGGCGGGCTGGCGCACGCGATGGGCGGGCGGCTGGCGGTCGAGGGACCGCGGTTGACGCTTTCGTTACCCGCCGCCGCTACACGTTCGGCGGAGGACGGCAGGGGATAGGGATTTTGCCAGAGGCGACCGCGCATTATCGACCGCCCGCGCCCGAGCGCGACCAGCGGATCGACTGGCCGGACGATTTCGGGCTGCGCTTCACCCTGTTCGTCGATGCCGAGGAGGAGTTCGACTGGTCGCGGCCGTTCGATCGCGCCAACCGGTCGACCAGCCATATGCGCGCGCTGCCGCAGGCGCATCAGAGCTTCACCGATGTCGGCCTGGCGCCCATCTACATGGTCGACCACCCGATCGCGACCGATCCCTGCGCGATCGAGATCCTGGGCGCGCTGGTGGCGGAGGGCACCGCCGCGATCGGAACCCAGCTGCACCCCTGGGTCAATCCGCCCTTCATCGAGGCGGTGTGCGAGGCGAACAGCTTCGCCGGCAACCTGCCGCCCGAGTTGGAGGCGGCCAAGATCGACATGCTCGGCGCGGCCATCACCCGGGCGTTCGGCGCGGCGCCCAGGGCCTATCGCGCCGGGCGCTACGGTCTGGGGCCGCACACCCTGGCGACGCTCGAATCGCGGGGCTATGCGCTCGATACCTCGATGCGCAGCCTGTACGACTATTCCGGGACGGGTGGGCCCGACTATTCGCACCTCGATGTCGGCCCCTTCTGGTGCGGGCCGCAGCGCAAGCTGATCGAGCTGCCGCTGTCGAGCGCGTTCACCGGCGTGCTGCGCGGGCATGCGCGCGCGGTCTCGCGTCTGCCCGGCGCGCATCTGTTCGCCCGCGCCGGGCTGCTTTCGCGCGTCGCGCTGACGCCCGAGGACATGCCGGTCGAGGATGCGCTGGAGGCGATCCGGATCATGGCGGGCGACGGCGTGCGGCTATTGAGCTTTTCCTATCATTCGCCCTCGATCGAGCCGGGGCACACGCCCTATGTGCGCGACGCCGCCGATCTGGCGCGCTTCTATCGCTGGTGGGACGCGGTGTTCGCCCTGCTCGCCCGGATGGGCGCCAGGCCCGCGTCGCTCGACCAGATCATCGCCGCGGCCTGGGCGACGCGGTGAAGGCTTGAGCTTGGCGCGCGCCGAGCGCTCGGCTATCGCCCATCCACGCGCTGGCGGGGCCTGTAGCTCAATGGTTAGAGCTGGCCGCTCATAACGGCTAGGTTGCGGGTTCGAGTCCTGCCGGGCCCACCAGCGCGAGCAGAGGCGGATCAGGCCGCCTCAGGGCTGGAACGCCTGCCATTCGGCATCGCATTGCTCGCAAAATCGGCGGCTATGCTGGCCCGGCGGTCGCTTGTGGCATTGCCGGCACAGCTCCGCCCTTCGGGGCGCGAGCCGATGATAAGCGCCAATAAGAAAGCCCCACAGCACGTAAGAATGCCCCACAGCACGACATCCGACGCTAAACGCCTCGTCGCACTTCTGCAACAGCTCGTCCGTACGGCGCGCGAACGGCAGATCTATGCGGCGCGCTCGGTGATCTGCGGGCGGTAGTTGCGGGTGAAGATGTTGAACGGCACCGGCTTGCCGATCAGATAGCCCTGCACGACATCGCAGCCGAACGCCTCAAGCCGCTCGAGCACGTCGGTGGTCTCGACGCCCTCGGCGACCACCTTCATGCCCAGTTGGTGGCCGAGCTGGATGGTCGAGTTGACCAAAATCTCGTCCGACCGGCTGTCGGCGATGGCCCGCACGAAGCTCTGGTCGATCTTGAGCTCGGTCGCGGGCAGGCGCTTCAGATAGTTGAGCGTCGACTGGCCGGTGCCATAGTCGTCGATCGAAATGCCGATGCCCATCGAACGGAAACGCTCGAGCACGGCGAGCGCATTCTCGTCGCTGGTCATCGCGGCCGATTCGGTGACTTCGAGGACCAGCTGCTCGGGCAGCACGCCGTTGCGCCACAGCGCGTCGCAGACCATCTCGACCAGGTTGGGCGCGGACAGCATCGTGGTCGACAGGTTGACCGCCACCACCGGCCGCTGCACCGCGCTGGTGATCGTCGCGAAATCGCCGAGCGCGGTGTCGAGCACATGGCGCGTCAGCTTGCCGATGCGGCCGCTTTCCTCGGCCAGCGGCACGAAATTGTCGGGGCGGATCGCGCCGCGCTCCGGATGCAGCCAGCGCACCAGCGCCTCGGCGCCGATCACCATGCCGCTCTTCAAATCATATTTGGGCTGATAGGCGACCCAGACCTGGCCCGAATCGATCGCGCCGTCGAGCTCGCCGAGCAGCGACATGCGCCAGCTCGCCTCGTCCTGCTCGTCGGAGCTGTAGCTGTGCCAGCGCAGGCCGCGTTCGGCCGCGCGCTCGGCCGCCAGCGTCGCGCCGCGCAGCGCGACTTGCAGATCGGCCTCGCCGGTGCACAGGCCGTAGGTGAGGGCGATGTCGATCGGCCGCGGCCCGATCCTGATCGGCGCGGAGAGGATCGCGGTCAGCGCCTCGAACCGGTCGGGCGCCTCGTCCTCGCTGCCCGGCGGGATCATCCAGGCGAACACGGCGTCGCTGGGATGGTAGACCTTGGCGTTTTCCGCGATGAAGGCGATCCGCTCGGCGACGCGGCGCAGGAGCTCGCCCGCCTGCTTCTCGCCCAGCACCGCGGTGATCGCGCTCAGATCCTGGATGCGCGCGACGGCGATGTGCACGCGCTCGCCAGAGCGCACGTCGAAGTGCAGCGCGTGCGCATTGGGCAGGCCGGACAGCTCGTTGGTCGCGACGCTGTCGAAGAAGGACTGGGCGAGGCTGGCGAGCCCGCGCATCGCCACGCCGGCGAACAGCATCATCAGCGCCGGGACGACCAGGAACACCCAGCGCAGCGTCGATTCGGCGATCAGCGGGCCGATCAGCAGCACCAGCGCCGTCGCGACGATCGCCACCCCCGCGACGACGCGCGACCGCACGAAGGCGGTGGCGAACACCGCGCCCAGCGCGAAGATCATCGGCAGCACGCCGCCCATGAACACCGGCGTCTTGCCGGCGAGCAGCGTTTCGGCGCCGATCAGATGGACGAACACGCCGGGCAGCACATGGCTGGGCGTCATGCCCTCCATGCCGCTGCGGTCCGGGAACTTGCGCGGGAACAGCACTCGGTCGCCCATCTCGAGCGCGGTCGCGCCGATCACCACCCGCTTTCCGGCGACGAGCGCTGGATCGAATTCTCCGGCGATCACGTCCGCCGCGCTGAGCCGCGTGATCTTGCTGACGTCGATCGACATGTCGAGCCGATAGAGCCGGCCCGGCGCGACCGGGGCCTCTGCGAGCAGGACCGAGGTGGAAGGACGCGGCCGGCCCCTGACGATCTCTCCGGTCGAGCCGTGGCGAACGAAGCCGTCGGGGTCGAACGCAGTCGGAATCGCGGCGATCGTCGCGTGCGTGGCCAGCTCCGGGATCGGCATGATGTCGACATCCGGCGACGCGCCCATGCGCTCGCGGCCCGAAGCGAGGATCACCCGTCCGCCCGAGCGCGCCAGCGCCGCGGCGAACGCGCGGTCGTCGACCGGATTGGACCGCGAGGAGAAGTCGATATCGAAGGCGATCCGTTCGGCCCCGGCCTCGCTCAGCCGGTCGACCAGCGCGCCGTGGTAGCGTCGCGGCCAGGGCCAGTTGCCGTAGGTGCGCAGCGATCGCCGGTCGATCTCGACCAGCACCAGCTTGCCGCTGGGCGGCTGATCGCGCAGCACCGCGCGCGCATCGGCCATCGCCCGGTCGATCGACTGGCCGATCCGGGTCTGGAGCGTGATCGCGCCGATCAGCAGCGCGCCGAGCACGATCGCGGCGCGGCGGCGCTGGAGCAGCTTCTTGCCGAATGCGAACAGCATCGCCCTAGCCCCCGCAAAGCCGCGCGGGCGGATGGGCGACGGGCGGAAGGCGGCGCAGGTCGGTCATGCGGGTTTTCGTCATGGCGGTTGGACCAAGGCCATACAGCGTGCGCGTTAACATTGTCTTTGAACGGGCTTGGCGGATGCGGCGCGAGCCGGTAAGCGCTCCCCAAGTCGGGGAGTGGCGCAGTCCGGTAGCGCGCCTGCTTTGGGAGCAGGATGTCGCAGGTTCGAATCCTGTCTCCCCGACCAACCGACCTCGGGGGGAGCATCGGACACGTGATCACGCCGTCGCGCCAGCCGCGCCCCTTGGGCAAGAGCGGCATTCTCGTCTCGCCGATCGCGTGGGGCACGTGGCGGCTGGCGGGGGACGATGTCGCAGGCGTGCGCGCGATGATCGACGCGGCGCTGGGCGCCGGAATCACGCTGTTCGACACCGCCGACATCTACGGCATCGGCACCCCCGGCGGCTTCGGATCGGCCGAGGCGCTGTTCGGCCGCGCGCTGGCGGAGGAGCCCGCGCTGCGCGGCCGCATGGTGATCGCGACCAAGGGCGGGATCACCCCGCCGGTGCCCTATGATTCGAGCGCGGAGCACCTCGCGCACGCGGTCGACGCCTCGCTCGCAAGGATGGGGATCGATGTGATCGACCTCTACCAGATCCATCGCCGCGATCTGCTGACTCACCCTGAGGAGGTGGCGGGTGCGCTCACGCGCATGGCCGAGGCGGGCAAGGTGCGCGCGATCGGCGTCTCCAACTACAGCCCGGCCGAGCGCGATGCGTTGCAGGCATTCCTCGACCTGCCGATCGTCAGCACCCAGCCCGAATTCTCCGCGCTGCACACCGCGCCGCTATGGGACGGGACGCTCGACCAGGCGATGGCGGCGGACATGGCGGTGCTCGCCTGGTCGCCGCTCGCCGGCGGGCGGCTCGCGGCGGGCGATCACCCGGCGCGGCTACTGCTCGCCGAACACGGCGCGCGCTTCGACGCCGATGCGTCGGCGGCGGCGCTCTCCTGGATCATGGCGCACCCTGCGCGGATCATCCCGATCGTCGGATCGCAGAACCCGGCGCGCATCGCGGCGGCGGCGGACGCGTGGCGGGTCGGCTGGACCCGCGCCGAATGGTATGCGGTGCTGCAGGCGGGGATGGGGGAGCGGCTGCCGTGAGAGCGATGCTGGCGATGGCCGCCCTGGCCTGCGCCATGCCGGCCGTGGCGCAGGACGCGCGCATCGCCGGAACGGTGGTGTCCGCCGACACCGGCGCGCCCCTGGCGGGCGTCACCGTCCGGGCGGGCGGCGTCTCGGCGATCACCGATGCGCGGGGCGCCTACAGCCTCGCCGCGCCGGCCGCCGACCATTACACCATCACCTTTGCCGAGGCCGGGCATTACGACGCCCGTCAGGTGTTCGCGCGGCATGAGCTTGGCGACATCGCGCCGGTCGCGCTGGTCGCGCGCAAGCCGGGACGCGCCTTGTTCGTGTTCGGCGGCGACGTCATGGCGGGCAGGCGTTACGAAACGCCGCTGGAAGGCGAGCGGCAGCTGATCCGGCCGGGCTCGCGGCTCGCCGATACGCGCGCGCTGCTCGCCGAGGTGACGCCCGATCTGGCGGCCGCCGATCTCGCCAGCGTCAATCTGGAGATCACATTGTCTGCGGCGCCGCTCACCGAGGCCGCGGACAAGGCCTATGTCTTCTATGCCGATCCGGCGCTCGCCACTGCGCTGAAGGGCGCGGGGGTCGACTATGTCTCGCTCGGCAACAATCACACCTACGACTATCTGGAGCCGGGGCTGAGCGCGACGATCGCCGCGGTCGACGCTGCCGGGCTGGGCCATTCGGGCGCTGGGCTGGACGAGGCGGCGGCCGCCAAGCCGTGGCGGACCGAGATTGCGGGCGAGCCTTGGTCGGTGCTCGGCTTCGTCGGCTGGAAGGGACCGGGCACGCCCAACCAGGTGGCGGAGGCGGGCAAGGGCGGCGCGGCGCTGGGCACCACCGAGGCGATCCGCGCGGGTATCGGCGCCGAGAGCGCGGCAGGCCGCGCCACCATCCTGCAATATCACGGCAGCAGCGAATATTCGGACGGCCCGACCGACATCACCGCCGAGCGCATGACCGCGGCGGTGGAGGCGGGCGCCGATCTGGTGATCGGCCATCACCCGCACGTCATCCAGGGCTTCGCCTTTCATGACGGCAAGCTGATCGCGCATTCGCTCGGCAACTTCCTGTTCGACCAGTATTTCCTCGAAACCCACCCGTCGATGCTGCTGCGCGTGTGGATGGACGGCGAGGATTTCCACCGGGCGGAAATCGTGCCGCTGCACATCCGCGACTATCGCCCGGTTCCGGCGATCGGCGGGATGCGCCAGGCGGTGCTGCAGCGCGTCCGCGCGCTATCGGTGGCGAATGGCGTCGCCATCGGGCTTTCGGGCGGCCATGGCTGGATCGCGCCGCCTGGAACGACGGTTGCCGCGATACCCGTCGCGGCGGCGGGCGAGCGATTGTGGCGCGGCGATTTCGAGAGCTTCACCGGCTTCGGCGCGGAGGACCGCAGCTGGGAGATCGACGGCGGCTCGATCGCGGCGGCGCGCATGGCGAGAAGCGGCGGCTTCGCGCTGCAGCTGACGCCGGCCAAGGGTGCCGAGCGGATGACGCTGTCGCAGAAGATCGCCTTCCGCAAGCCGGCCGCGGGGCCGCTGAACATTGCGGGCGCGGTGCGGCCGGAGAGCCCGGCGAGGTTCGCGGTCGAGGTCCGCTATCGCGCGGCGGCCAAGGACGCGCCGCCCGACCGCTGGCAGCGGATCGGCGAGGTGGCCGCGCCAGCCGGTGAATGGGTCAAATTCGCTTTCGATTCACAGCCGCCGGCCGAACCCAATCGCGGTTTCAGCATCCGTTTCGTCGCGGCGGGAGAGGGCGGGGCGCTTCCGACCGTGCTGCTCGACGACGTCACCGTGGTCGAGCGCGCCGTCAACTAGGGTCCAAACTCAATTAGAACAGGGTCGTGACGGAGCGGATTTTGGCGCCAGGCTAGGAGCAAGGAGGGAGCGATGCCGAAGCATCGTGACCGACGCGCGGCCGGGCCCCCGCAAAGTAATACTTTGCGGGGAGCCCCGAC
>NZ_QWLV01000012.1:17500-25752 GCF_003515075.1 Sphingomonas gilva | reverse complement strand
GATTGCCCGGCTTCATGAAGCCGGGCAATCGCACACCGTTCCTCGATCGAAAGCTGGCGGTATCTCGACATGGCAACACCTGTACGTGGTGTTGCACTTCGTTTGTGAACTCAGAGGGGTCCATGGTGCCGCGAGAACAATAGGTGCGGCGTTTGAGGAGACATGGACCCCGGAACAAGTCCGGGGTGACGGGGATGGGGAGGTCATGCCCCTATGACAGCAATATTTCCGTTCGCCGCGAAACCCGCTAGAGGCGGCCACCCATCATGGCGAACGGCAAGACCCCCCAGCGCATCCGCGGCACGCAGGACATCTTCGGCGAGGATCAGCGCCGGTTCCAGCATGTCGTCGATACCTTCGATCGCGTGCGGCGGCTCTATGCGTTTCAGCGGGTCGAGCTGCCGGTGTTCGAGGCGACCGCGGTGTTCGCGCGCTCGCTGGGCGAGACCACCGATGTCGTATCGAAGGAGATGTACAGCTTCGAGGACCGCGGCGGCGATTCGATCACGCTGCGCCCCGAATTCACCGCCGGCATCGCCCGCGCCTATCTGACCGAGGGTTGGCAGCAGCACGCCCCCTTGAAGATCGCGACGCACGGGCCGGTGTTCCGCTACGAGCGGCCGCAAAAGGGCCGCTACCGCCAGTTCCACCAGATCGACGCCGAGATCATCGGCGCGGCCGAGCCGCAGGCGGACGTGGAATTGCTCGCGCTGGCCGACCAGCTGCTCAAGGAACTGGGCATCGCGGACGGCGTGACGCTCCAGCTCAACACGCTGGGCGACGCCGAGACGCGCGACGCCTGGCGCGAGGCGCTGGTCGCGCATTTCGAGAAGCACCGCGGCGACCTGTCCGAAGACAGCCTGGCCCGCCTCGACAAGAACCCCCTGCGCATCCTCGACAGCAAGGACCCGCGCGATCGCCCGATCGCGGATACGGCGCCGGACATCGACGCCCACCTGTCGAGCGCGGCAGGCGGCTTCTTCGAAAGCGTGACCAAGGGACTGGAGGCGGCGGGCGTCGCCTGGACCCGCAACAGCCGCCTGGTGCGCGGTCTCGATTACTACCGCCACACGGCGTTCGAGTTCGTCACCGATCGGTTGGGCGCACAGGGCACGGTGCTGGCGGGCGGGCGCTATGATGGACTGATCGGCCAGCTTGGCGGGCCGGAAACGCCGGGTGTTGGTTGGGCGGCTGGGATCGAGCGGCTGGCGATGTTGGTAGAAGAGCCGACCGAAGCAAGGTTCGATGCGGTGGTCGTGCCGATGGGCGATGCCGCGATACTGCGCGGACAGGCCATTGTGACCGAGTTGCGCCGCGCAGGCGTGTCGGCTGACATGGCCTTCCGGGGTAATATGAAGAAGCGTATGGCCAAGGCGGATGCGCTGAACGCGCGCTATGCGATCATCCTTGGCGACGACGAAATCGCTAAAGGCGAGGCGACTATCAAGGCACTCGATGATGGAGCGCAGGCCAGCGCCCGCTTCGAGCTGCTGCCTTGGACGATCTTCGATCTTGTCTTCGAGGATATCGGATATGAGGATCGCAAAGAGTCCAAGCCCCCGTTGGCGAGCCGGATGCCTACGAAGAAGGCTGGCGAGGTTTATTGGACGCGATGACCATCCCCGCAGACCGCATCGCCGCGATCGAGGCGCGGCGGGATGAGTTGCAGGCGCTGATGGCGACCGGCGATTTGCCCTCCGATCGCTTCGTCGCGGTGTCCAAGGAATATGCCGAGCTGGAGCCGGTGGCGGAGGCGGCGGGCTTGGTGCGGAGGCTGCGCGCCGAGGCGGTCAGCCTGGAACACATGACGCATGACGGCGACGACGAGCTGCGCCGCATGGCCGAGGAGGAGCTGCACGAGAACAAGGCGGCGCTCGAAGCGGCGGAGCGTGCGCTCGCGCTCGCGCTGCTGCCGCGCGACGCCGCCGATGCGCGTCCGGCGATGCTGGAGATCCGCGCCGGCACCGGCGGCGACGAGGCGGCCTTGTTCGCCGGCGACCTGTTCCGCATGTACCAGCGCTATGCCGATGATCGCGGCTGGCGGGTCGAGCTGATCTCGGCCAGCGCGTCCGAGGCGGGGGGCTATAAGGAAGTCGTCGCCAGCGTCACCGGCGCGGGCGTGTTCGCGCGGCTGAAGTTCGAAAGCGGCGTCCACCGCGTCCAGCGCGTGCCCGTGACCGAAAGCGGCGGGCGCATCCACACCAGCGCCGCCACCGTCGCGGTGCTGCCCGAGGCCGAGGATGTCGACGTCCAGATCGACGAGGCGCGCGATCTCAGGATCGACGTCTATCGCTCGTCCGGCCCCGGCGGCCAGTCGGTCAACACCACCGACAGCGCGGTGCGCATCACCCATCTGCCGACCGGCCTCGTCGTCATCCAGCAGGACGAGAAGTCGCAGCACAAGAACAAGGCCAAGGCGCTCAAGGTGCTGCGGACGCGCCTTTATGAAGCCGAGCGCGAGCGGCTGGCGAGCGAACGGGCGGGAACGCGCAAGTCGATGGTCGGGTCGGGCGACCGTTCCGAGCGGATCCGCACCTACAACTTCCCGCAGGGGCGCGTGACCGACCACCGCATCGGCCTGACCCTCCACCGCCTGCCCGAAATACTCGAAGGCCAGCTGGACGAGCTGATCGGCGCGCTGATCGCCGCCGACGAGGCGGACAGGCTGGCGGCGCTGGATGAGGCGGCGTGACCGCCGGATCCTCCCCATGCGAAGCAGGGGGAGGGGGACCGCACGAAGTGCGGTGGAGGGGGGAGGCCGCGCGGGCTGCGCGATGTGGCGAAGCCCCCTCCACCATGCTGCGCATGGTCCCCCTCCCCCGCTCCTGCGGAGCGGGGGAGGATTAGGTGGTCTTCATCCGCCACATTATCATTGACGCCGCCAGCACCCTCGCGGCGGTCTCCGACACCCCCCGCCTCGACGCCGAGCTCCTCATGGCGCACGCCCTCGGCACCACTCGCGAGGAGCTGCTGCTGCGCCATCTCGACGCGTCCGCCCCGTCAGCCTTCGCCGATCTTCTCACCCGCCGGCTCGCGCACGAACCCGTCGCCTATATCACCGGCGCGCGCGCCTTCTGGACGATCGAGCTGGCGGTCGGCCCCGGCGTGCTGATCCCGCGCCCGGACAGCGAGACGTTGATCGAGGCGGCGGTCGCGCATTTTCGCGGGAACCCGCCCCGGACGATCCTCGATCTCGGCACAGGTCCCGGCACGCTGCTGCTCGCCGCGCTGGCCGAATGGCCGGATGCGGAAGGGCTGGGGATCGACGCTTCGCAGGACGCGCTCGATTATGCCCGGCGCAACGCGGCAGCGCTGGGAATGGCAGATCGCGCGATCTTCCGGCTCGGAAATTGGGCGGAGGGGATCGACGGCCCGTTCGACCTGGTCCTGTGCAATCCCCCCTATATCGCCACCGTCGAGCAGCTCCCAGCCGACGTCGCCGGACACGAACCGCCATCGGCGCTGTTCGCCGGGCCAGACGGGCTCGACGATTATCGCATCCTCGCGCCCCAGATCGCCCGGCTGATCGCACCCGGCGGCATGGCGGCGGTCGAGATCGGCCACACCCAGGCCGCGGCCGTCTCCGTCCTGTTCAAAGCGGAAGGGCTGGGCGTGCGCATCGCAAATGATCTGGCGGGCCGCGATCGCGCGCTTATCGCCCGACCATCTTGAACGCTTTGCCGCAGCACCACATATTGTGCTTGGAGAACCGGCCCGCTCCCGCTATCAGTGCGGCAGGGGCAGACTCTTTTCGACATAAGCGGTTGAAAACTGGCTGATTGCCCGGTTCCACGTCATGTGACGCCCGTGTTTGACGGGGGTTCTGACAAGGCAGCGCACGCCCCGTCCGGCGTGCGGCTTGCGAGGACATGCATCCGAATGCGGAAGAGCACAGGCGTAACTTTGACAGCCATAAGGACAGCAGTTTGATCAACAATCGTCAGGCCGGCCGCCGTCGCGGCCGTGGCGGCCAGCGCCAGGGCGGCAGCCCCGGACGCGGCCCGGAATCGGGCAACCGGATCGACAATCGCGCACGCGGCAACGCCGCCCAGCTGCTCGAGAAGTACAAGAATCTCGCCCGCGACGCGCAGCTGCAGGGCGACCGCGTCAACATCGAATATTATCTGCAGTTCGCGGATCATTATTTCCGCGTGCTCGCCGACAACCGCGCGCGCCAGGAAGAGGCCAATCCCGGCCGCTACCAGCAGCAGCGCGAGCAGAATGCCCAGGACGATTTCGACGAGGATTTCGATTCGGACGGCGAGGGCAATGCCGAGGCCGGGACCCGCGAATCGATGAACGACCGCGGCGACAATCGCGAGCAGCGCGGCAATGCGAACGGCAACAGCTATGAGCGCCAGCGCGACGATCGCCCGCGCCGCGACCGTCCGCGCCAGGATCGCCAGCAGGACGATCGCCCGCGCGAGACCCTGCAGGCGCGCGAGGAGCAGGCCGAGGAGACCCCGCGGAGCGACGAGGCGCCCCGCCCGCGTCGCGGCCGTCCGCCCCGCCAGCAGCCGAGCGCCGAAGGCGACGATCGCCTGCCCGCGACGATGCTGCCCCCCTCGATCCAGATGGGTGTCGAGGGCGAACCGGCGAGCGACGACGAGCTGCCGCCCGCGCCCAAGCGCCGCGGCCGCCCGCGCAAGGTCGATCCCGCAGCCGAAGCGGCCGAATAAAGGCTTCGCAAATAGTGAGATGATGATTAGCCTCCTCCGAGGGTCGGCCCTTGGGGGAGGTTTTTCATATGCGCGTTACATTCGGGCTGGCGGTCGTGTTGCTGGCCACGCCGGCGGCGGCGCAGGACAATGCGCAGGGAGACGTCTCGGTCACCATCTACAACAACAATCTCGCGCTGGTGCAGGACGTGCGGCAGGTGCCGCTGCCCGCCGGGGTTTCACGTCAGGAATTTCTGGATGTCTCCGCCCAGATCCGCGCGGAGACGGTGACGCTCGGCGGGCAGGGCTTCGAGATCGTCGAGCAGAATTTCGACTATGACCTGCTCAGCCCGCAGGCGCTGATGGAAAAGGCGGTCGGCCAGACCGTCACCCTCGTCCGCGTCAATCCGGCGACCGGCGCCGAGACGCGCGAGACCGCGCGCGTGCTGTCCAACAATGGCGGCGCGGTGGTGCAGATCGGCAACCGGATCGAGGTGCTGCGCGGCGACGGGCTGCCGACGCGGGTGATCTTCGATCGCGTGCCGCCCAACCTGCGCGCGCGGCCGACCTTGTCGGTGACGCTCGACGCCGCGTCCGCCGGCGCGCGGCCGCTCGCGCTCAGCTATCTGACGCCGGGGCTTTCGTGGAAGGCGGATTACGTCACGCTGTTCGACGAGGCCAAGGGCACGATCGACGTGCAGGGTTGGATCACGCTCGGCAACAACACCGGCACGACCTTCCGCAACGCCGATACGCTGCTGGTGGCGGGCAATCCGGGCAACGTCACGCCGCGGCCGTTCGATGGACGCTACGGGCGGCCGGTGCCGCCCCCGCCGCCGGGTAACCGGCCCGGCACCGAAAGCGCCGATCGCGAGCGGCTGGGCGACTTCTACCTCTATCCGCTCGGCCACCGCACCACCATCGCCAACGCGCAGCAGAAGCAGGTCAGCTTCCTCGACGTGGCGGGCGCGCCGGCGCGGCGGGCCTATTTCTTCGCCAACCCCTGGCTCGGCACGCTCAATGAGGCGAGGAGCGCCGACACCGTGATCGAATTCTCGTCGAGCCGGACGGGCGGGCTGGGCGACGCGCTGCCCGCCGGCATCGTCCGCGTCTATATGCGCGACGCGTCGGGCCAGCCGCAGTTCATCGGGGAGAACAGCATCCAGCACACGCCGATGGGATCGGACCTCGCGCTCAGGACCGGCGAGGCGTTCGACGTGAAGGTGCAGCCGGTCGTCGTCGAGCGCACCCGGCTAAGCGACGACCGCTGGCGCACGCGGATGCGCTACACGCTGACCAATGCGCGGCCCAACCCCGTCACCGTCGACCTGCTCCAGGCGGGGCTCGACTGGGGGTGGACCGACACGCGGATCACCGAGGAGTCGCTCGAATCGACGCGCCGCTCCTCCACCGAGGCCTGGTGGAAGGTGCCGGTGCCGGCGAACGGCGAGGCGGTCGTCACCGCGACCTTCGACACGCGGTATTGAGATGAAAGGCCCGTCGCCCCTGCGCAGGCAGGGGTCTCTATCGGCACACGCGAGGGCGGATGTGCGCCAAACCAAGAGGCCCCTGCCTGCGCAGGGGCGACGGTTTTTGGCAGGACTGCTGCTACTCCTCTCCACCCCCGCCGCGGCGCAGACCGTGACCTCGGCCGCGCCGGAGGCGGTGTCGGTGACCATCTATCGCAGTCCGGAGCGCGGCTCCGACGACGCGATCGATCTCGACTGGCTGCGCGGCTATGCGCTCGTCACCGAAACGCGCCGGGTGACGATCCCGGCGGGAACCGCGACCCTTCGCTTCGAAGGCGTGGCGGGCGGCATCCTCGCCGAATCGGCGATCGTCACCGGTCTGCCGGCGGGCGTGTCGGAGAAGAATCTCGACGCCGATCTGCTTTCGCCGCGCAGCCTCTACGACCGCTCGCTCAACCGGCCGGTGACGGTGCGGCGGACCTATCCCGACGGGCGCGTCACGGCCGAACCGGCGGTGATCCGCTCGGCGGCCGAGGGCGCGCTGGTGGTGCAGACGCGCGAGGGGATCGAGGCGCTCACCTGTTCGGGGCTGCCCGAGGCGCTGGTCTATGACGGCGTGCCGCCCGGGCTGTCGGCCAAGCCGACGCTGTCGGTCGAGACGACCTCGCCGCAGGCCTATGACGCCACCGTCACGCTTTCCTATCTCGCCTGGGGTTTCGACTGGCAGGCCAATTATGTCGTCGAGCTGGCCGAAGGCGGGCGCAGCGCGCGGCTGTTCGCCTGGGTGACGCTGGCCAATGGCGACGTGACGAGTTTCCCGGATGCGCAGACATCGGTGGTCGCCGGCAGGGTCAACCGCGAGAGCGACGCCGCCGATGTCGCGCGGCCCGAACCGGGCTGGCTGCACGCCGAGTGCTGGGCCATCGCGGAGGACATCGGCTATCTGCCGGCGCCCGCTGCTCCACCGCCGCCGCCTCCGCCTCCTCCCCCGCCAGCGATGGAGATGGCGCGCGCGGCCGATGTCGTCGTCACCGGCAGCCGCATGGCGGTGCAGGAGGAACTCGGCGACCTGAAGCTCTACCGCGTGCCCTTTGCCACCACCGTCGCCGCCAATGCGCAGAAGCAGGTGGCGATGATCGACAAGGCCGGGGTGCCGGTGAGCATCCTCTATGGAACCACCGTGCGGGGCGACGGCGCGAGCGGCACGATGACGATGCTGACCGCGCGCAACCGCCAGGCCGACGGACTGGGGGTGCCGCTGCCCGCCGGGCCGGTCGCGGCGTTCGAGCCGGGCGGGCGCGGGCTGCTGCTGGTCGGCGAGGGCCGTCTCGACGACAAGGCGATCGGCGAGGATGTCGAGATCGAGCTCGCCGAGGCGACCCAGGTGACGGTCGAGGCCGAGCGGACCGACCGCGACGAGGACGGCGCATGGGATGCCTATGCGGTGACGGTGCGCAACGCCAATCCGTGGCCGATCGCCCACCGCCTGCGCATCGCCAAGGACGACGCTGAGGGAATCCGCCGCGCGAGCGCGCGGCTGGCGCAGGAGGACGGCTTCACCGTCTGGCGGACGACGATCCCGGCGAACGGGGAGCGAACGTTGCGCTATCGAATCGAAACCCCGGATTGAAACAGATTCGGCGTCCAATTCCCCTCCCTGCAAGGGAGGGCCGGGGGTGGGACGCGCGGCGCAGCCGAGCGTCCTAACCCTCGTCGTCGGGCCGGCTGCGGTCCTCGATCCGCTCGTCATGGCCGCTGCCCGAGCTCAGGAACACCAGCCCCATCAGCGCCGCGGCGAGCAGCACAGACGCGCCGACCCCGGCGATCGTCGCAATCATCATATGGATCGGGATCGGGCCGGTCGCGATCCACAGCCCGG
Source organism: Sphingomonas gilva (assembly GCF_003515075.1). Classification (GTDB taxonomy): domain Bacteria; phylum Pseudomonadota; class Alphaproteobacteria; order Sphingomonadales; family Sphingomonadaceae; genus Sphingomonas; species Sphingomonas gilva. The sequence continues at coordinate 17,746 of NZ_QWLV01000012.1, read as the reverse complement.
CGAGCGATCCGATCACCGCGATCAGCGCGACCAGCGCCATCCAGCGCATCAGCCGCCGGTAGCGCGCCCAGGCGAACTTCGCATAATCGGGATCGTCGAGATCGGGCTTTCGGTCCGCCATGGCTTTCCTTTGCGCGCCCGACATGGGATGCTTGGCGCCTGACGCAAGCCAGGAGGATGCGATGACGATCCAGGCGGTGCTCGGCGGCAAGGGCCGCGAGGTGGTGTCGGTGACCGCGGACACCA
>NZ_QWLV01000012.1:0-10000 GCF_003515075.1 Sphingomonas gilva | reverse complement strand
CCACGACCTTGATAGATCGGATGTGGAAGCGCGGTAACGCGTGGAGCTAACCGATACTAATTGTCCTATTTACGCTTGAGAGTCCCACCATCAACGACAGCACTGGTTGCAGTCGCTTGAAGGTGGATGATCATTCTTCGCCTGAACAAGTGCACGATTTCTAGACCCGCATTTCGCTTTCCCGCGCCTGCTTCATAGCTTGGTGACCATAGCGTCCGTGACCCACCCGATCCCATCCCGAACTCGGCCGTGAAACCGGACAGCGCCGATGGTACTACCGCTTAAGCGTTGGAAGAGTAGGTCGTCGCCAGGCTTTGCAGCCGGCGCGGAAAAGCGAAATGCGGGCGAACCCATTCACGATTTCTCCTGCGATGCGCAGGAGCGGACTTGGCGCGGGGTGGAGCAGCCCGGTAGCTCGTCAGGCTCATAACCTGAAGGTCACAGGTTCAAATCCTGTCCCCGCAACCATGAAAAAGCCCGCCAGCCATCCGGCTCGGCGGGCTTTTTCGCGTTCGTCTCAGGCGATGCTATGAGGGGTGCGCCGGTCGGCATGCGCGCCTGCGGGCGGCGATGCAGGCCGATGCCCGCGAGGAGATCGACGATGACGCGCGACGCCGGGATGCCCAGCCAGGTCGATCGAGCTCACTTCCAGCAAGCGATCGATGCGCTGCGCGCGCGCGAGAAGGCGCATATGAAGGCGGGCGACGCGATCGCCGCCGCCCGGCGGCGGCTGCCGATGGTCGAGGTCGACGCTTCGATACCGCTGATCGGCGCCGATGGCCCGCTGACGTTGCTCGACGCGTTCGAGGGCCGCCGCATGCTCATCGCCTATTATTACATGTGGTTCGCCGGAAAGCCCGCGGCGGACCAGTGCGAGGGCTGCACCCACTTCACCTCGCAGGTCCGCGAGCTGTCCTATATCCACGCCAGCGACGTCACCTACGCCACCTTCTGCCAGGGTTCGTACGACGAGAGCATCCGCTATCGCGACTTCATGGGCTGGCAGATGCCGTGGCATTCGCTCCCGCCGGAATCGGTCGAACGCCTCCTTGCCGGGCGCAAGGCGGGCCTGATGTACCTCATCTGCTATCTGCGCCGGGGATCCCGCGTCTTCGAGACCTATTGGACGACGCGGCGCGGCGTCGAGGCGATGGACAACAGCTACCGGCTGCTCGACCTGACCGTCTATGGGCGGCAGGAGACCTGGGAGGATTCGCCGCCGGGCTGGCCGCAGCCGAACGATGCCGACGCGCCGGGGCAATGGCGGATGGACGGGCGCCCCACCCCGCAATGGGGCCGCCTGGATGCGGGCTATTCGGACGATCTTGGAACCGCAAAGCGCTGAGCCGGCCCGCGCCATGATGGGCATTCGGCCGCGCCCGCTCTTGATACCGGTGTCATTCCTCATCTAAGCTGCCTCTGCAGGAGAAGGAAGATGAGCGCCGATCGCACAAGCCAGCCCGACGCCCGCCGGGCGACCTCCGCCGGCCCGGGCCTGACCCGCCGCGAAACGCTGCTCGGCACGGCCGGAGGCGTGAGCCTGCTGGCCGGCCCCTCGAGCGCGCGCGACCACCCCGCCGGCGCATCGTCCGGCACCCCCGAATGGCGGCGCGGGTTCGACAACCAGCGCATCCCCGATCTCGGCGAGGGCCGCTTCCTCAACCCGCTGATGGCGGGCGATCACCCCGATCCGACCATCCTGAAGGACGGCGCGGATTACTACATGACCTTCTCCACCTTCGATTCCTATCCCGGGCTGGTCATCTGGCATTCGCGCGACCTGGTGAACTGGCGGCCGCTCACCGCGGCGCTCACCAGGAATGTCGGATCGGTCTGGGCGCCCGAGCTCGTCAAACACAAGGGCCGCTATTTCATCTATCTGCCGGTCAAGGCGTCGCCCAACACCAGCCACGTCATCTGGGCGGACCGGATCGAGGGGCCCTGGAGCGACCCGATCGACCTCAATCTGCCCGACCATATCGATCCCGGCCATGCGGTGGGCGAGGACGGATCGCGCTGGCTGTTCCTGTCGGGCGGCGACCGCATCCGCCTCGCCGAAGACGGCCTGTCGACCATCGGCGAGGTCGAGCATGTCTATGATCCCTGGCGCTATCCCGACCACTGGGATGTCGAGAGCTTCTCGCCCGAAGGCCCCAAGATCACGCGGCATGGCGGCTGGTTCTACCTGATCACCGCGGTCGGCGGCACCGCCGGCCCGCCGACCGGGCACATGGTCATCGCCGCGCGCTCGCGCTCGATCCACGGCCCGTGGGAACATCATCCCGGCAATCCGCTGGTGCGCACCACCTCGCTTTCCGAAAAATGGTGGTCGCGCGGGCATGCGACGCTGGTCGAGGGGCCGGACGGCAGCTGGTGGTCGGTCTATCATGGCTATGAGAACGGCTTCTGGACGCTCGGGCGGCAGACCCTGCTCGATCCGGTGGAATGGACCGCCGACGGCTGGTTCCGCATGACCGGCGGCGACCTGTCGCAGCCGATCGCCAAGCCCGGGGGCGGAAGCGCCGTACGCCACGGCCAGCCGCTGTCGGACGATTTCTCGACGCTGGCGATCGGCACCAGGTGGAATTTCTTCAGGCCCGCGCCGGACGAGCGCGAACGCGCGCGCGTGGAGGGCGGTGCGCTGGTGCTCGAGGCGCGCGGCAAGGCCCCGTCCGATTCATCGCCGCTGTTGCTGATCGCGGGCGATCTCGCCTACCGCTTCGAATGCGATATCGAGATCGCGCCGGGCGGAACCGCGGGGCTGGTGCTGTTCTACGACGACAAGCTCTATTGCGGCCTCGGCTTCGACGAGACGCGCTTCGTCACCCATCAGTACGGCATAGAGCGCGGCCGCCCGGCCAATCCGCACGGGCGGCGGATGCGCATGCGCGTCACCAACAACCGCCACATCGTCGCCTTCCACACCTCCGGCGATGGCGGGCGGACATGGCGGCGCTTCGATCGCGGCATGGAGGTCTCCGGCTATCACCACAATGTCCGCGGCGGCTTCCTGATGCTCAGGCCCGGCCTCTATTCGGCCGGCGCGGGCGAGGCGCGCTTCCGCAATTTCCGCTTCACCGCGCTGTGACGCCGGCTGGAAGTCAGCCCAGGCCCTGAGTCTTGGCCCAGGCGAGGAACAGCTCCGGCCACACCGACGCCGGCGTGCCGGCCGCGCCGCGCAGCCCGAAGCCGTGGCCGCCCCTGGCGAACAGGTGCGTCTCGACCGGGATTCCCTTCGCCCTGAGCGCCGCGCGCAGCAGCAGGCTGTTCTCGACCGGCACCGCGCCGTCATCCTCGGCATGGACCAGGAAGGTGGGCGGGGTCTCCGCCGATACGTTCAGATGCGGCGAGTGCGCGTCCTCCAGCGCCTCGTCCGCGCCTTGGCCGATCAGCTGCGCGCGCGATCCGGCATGGGCATGGGGCGCGCGCATGCCGATCACCGGATAGATCGGCGCGGCGACCACCGTCCGCGCGGACAGGGCGTCGGCCGCATCGACCGGCGCATAGGCCGGGTGCGCGAAGCGCGTGGCGAGATCGGCGCAGAGATGCCCGCCCGCGGAAAAGCCCATCGCTGCGACCCGCGCCGGATCGATGTCGTAATCGCGCGCCCGGTGGCGGATCAGTCGCATCGCGCGCTGCGCATCGGACAGCGCGACGTCGGGTCCCGCCGCCCAGCCGTCTCCCGGCAGGCGGTAGAACAGCACGAACACGGTATAGCCCCGCGCCGAAAGCCAGCGGCCGAGCTCATGGCCTTCCTTGTCGATCACCACGCGGACATAGCCGCCGCCCGGCATCACCAGCACCGCGCCGCCATTGGCGCGCGCCGGACGGAACACCGCCATGCGCGGCCGCGCGACATGCTCGACGAAGCGGTCGCTGATCCGCGGGTCGGCCGATCGCTGGACGATCCGCTCGGCCGGCAGCGGCGTCGGCGCGCCGGGCGGGCCCGCGGGCCACAGGTCGATCGTCTCGGGCTCCGCCGGCGCCGATCCGGCGGCCCGCGCCGGAGGTCCCGCCGCAAGCATCGCGGCGGCGCCGAGCAAGGTCCTGCGATCCCACTCCACGCCGTCCGCGATCCCTCTCTCAGAGCTTCAGCCGCGCGCCGAACAGGATGGTCCGGCCGAAATGGTTGTTCTCGTACGCGCGGCGCGTGTCGACGTCGACCCAGCGGACGCGATAGGCGTCGGTCAGGTTGGTGCCTTCGACCGAAAGCTCGATCCAGTCGGTCAGCTTGTAGCGCACCGAGGCGTCGACATTGGTGATCGATTCATAGCCCTCGAAGATGTTGCCGGTGCCCGATCCGGCATCGACATAGGGCCCGCGATAGCTGACCGACGCACGCGCGCTGAAGCGATCGTCCTCATAATAGAGCGTCGCGTTATAGGCTTCCTTGGAGAGGCCGTGGAGCGTCGATTCATACTCGTCCGCGCTCGCGCCCCCCAGCGAGCAGCCGGGCAGCACGCAGGTGTTCGTGAAGGGACCGGTCTGCGTATAGATCGCCGAGGAGTCGACGAAGGTCGCATTCACGATACCGCCAAAATTGGACAGGAAGCCCGGCAGGAAGGTGAACGGCGTCTGCAGCGCGAGCTCGATGCCCTTCAGCTCCGCGCCCGTTCCGTTGACCGTGGTCTGGATCGTCCAGATCGGCTGGGAAAGCTGTTCGGGGTTGAGCGCCGCCGGAGAGGAGGGCACCAGCACCGATGCGGGCAGGCCGGTCGAGGTGAAGGTCTGCTCGGTCAGCGTCCGCCCGACCGGGAAGCTCTCGATATCCTTCTTGAACAAGGCGACCGAGGCGATCGCCTGCGGGGCGAAATACCATTCGAAAGCGACGTCGAAGGTGGTCGCGCGGAACGGCTCCAGCTGCGGATTGCCGAAATTGATGCGATAGTTGAAGCCGTCGGCCGATCCGCCCGGCGTCAGACTGCCCAGCGAGGGCCGCGTGATCACCTTGGCGATCGCGCCGCGGATGATGAAATCCTCATGCGGGAACAGCGCGACGTTCATCGACGGCAGCCAATCGTCGTAATCGCGTTCGATATTGACCAGCACGCCGCCGTTGAGGCCGTAGGAGCTCTGCTCGGTGCGGACGTAGCGCATGCCGGCGTTGGCGGCATATTCCAGGCCGAACAGATCGCCCTTCATGTCGAACTGCACGTAGCCGCCCTTGGTCTCCTCCTGCACGCCGCGGTTGTTGCCGGCGTCGATCCGCGCCTCGCGATCGTAGAGGCCTGTGAAGGCGGCCGCGGCGTCGAGGTTGGGGATCAGCCAGCTGTTGGTGTTGCCGCCCGGCTGGCCGGCATCGCCCAGCTCGAACAGGTCGGCGAGATCGCCCGTGACGGGGAAGCCGTAAACGGCGCCGGGGCCGAACGCCGATGATGGCGAGCAGGTGATGGTGCCCAGCACCAGATCCTCCCCGCCATTGCCGCACACCGCGGTGTCGCGGGTGAAGGCGGTGATGTCGTAATTGTACCGGCGCCACACGCCGCCCGCCTTGACCTGGAAGCCCTCGGTCACGTCCCATTCGGTGCGCAGCTGGACGGTCTTGAACTTGTTGACCACGTCCGAGGGACGGTCGCGGATCTCCGCCAGCTGGAAGTTCGCCGGGTCGGTCACGCTGGTGCCGAAGGTCAGCCGCGGGTGCAGCATGTCCGAATAATCGAACTCATAGCCCTGCGCGTCGCGATCGTCGAAGATGATCGTCGTCTCGACCGGAACCTCCGCGTCCGATTTGGAGAAGCCGCCGAGCAGGGTGAAGCGGAAATTGTCGGTCAGGTCCTGATCCCAGGTCGCGCCGAGCTGGTAGAATTCGGTCCTCGACTGCTTCAGGAAATGCTCTGTGCGGACCCATGCGTCGTTGAGCGTCGCGGAGACCATGTTGTTGTTCTCGTCGATCTCGTAATCGACCACGTCGATCGATCGCTCGTTGGAACGCAGCAGCACCTCGCCCCATTTCTCGCGGCGGTCTTCGCTGAAGCGCGAATAAAGGCCGTCGACGGAGACCTTGGTCGCGTCGGACGGCGACCATTGGACGCTGGCGGTGATGCCCAGCCGCTCGCGGTCGTGGCCGACCTCGCCATAGCGCGGGATGCGCGGATGGAAGGCGAGGCCCGCGGCGTCGCACGCCTCGCTCGGCCGGTATCTGCCGCCGCTGTTCGCGCGCGGCGTGGTGTAATTGAGATCGGCGTCGGTGTTGTACCAGCACGGCGTGCCGTTCACCGAATCGAAGCGCGCCTGCGCCCAGCGGACGGTGTTGTTGCCCAGCTCCAGCGTGTCGGTCTGCTGATAGGCGGCGGAGACCGACGCGCCGAAGCTGCCGTCGGGCGATTTCCATGAGAGCAGCCCGGCGACGCGTGGCCCGACATTCTCGCTCAGGTCGTTGTACGAGCCCTGCGCCGAGGCGACGAAGGTGAAGCCGGTCCTGCCGCCCAGCGGATTGCCGGTGTTGAGATCGACCACCGCGCCCAGCGAGCCCTCGTCGAGCGAGGCCGAGGCGGTCTTGTGCACGACGATCGAGTTGAACAGCTCTGAGGCGAACACGTTGAAATCGAAGGCGCGGTCGCGGTTGGACGAGGCGCCGTCATGCGACGTGGCGATCGTCTCCAGCCCGTTCACCCGGACGCGGGTGAACTGCGCGCCCAGGCCGCGCACGGTGATCGCGCGGCCCTCGCCGCCGTCGCGCTGGATCGAGATGCCGGGGATGCGCTGCAGCGATTCGGCCAGGTTCTGGTCGGGAAACTTGGCGATGTCCTCGGCGACGATCGCATCGACCGCGGCCACCGATTCGCGCTTCACGTCGAGCGCGGCGTCGAGCGAGGCGCGAAAGCCGGTGACGATGATCTCGTCGGCCTGCGCCGCCTCAGCGGTGTCGGCAGCCTGCTCGCTCGCCGCGTTGGCGTCGAGCGGCGTGTCCTGGGCATGGGCGGCGGTCGCCATCCCCAGCAATGATACCGCTCCCATAAAACGGGCAAGCAGCACGGGACGGTTGGTCATGCGCATTTTGAATCTCTCCCCTTCGTCCGGCGCCGCCGAGCGTGACACCGGTTGCCAAATCCTGCCTTCACCCCGCTGATCGCGGTGTGGAGGCGCATTTTCGGGAGAGGGAGGGGTGCAAATCACCCCCGAATCACGCACCACCCTCCAGAAACGCCGCGTTATCGCGGTCGCGCACCGGCCTTTTTGCGCTTGAGTAACCGGTGTCATAAGGACATTGTGACGAACCGCAGCGCATGTCAAGAAGGGGCGAGGAGAGGATAATGATGAAAAGATGGATCGCGGCCGCCTTGATGATGCTCGCCGCCCCGGTGCTGGCGCAACAATCGGTCCCGGCCTTTTCCGGCGCGGTGGGCTGGGCGAAGGACACGCCCGGCGGCCGCGGCGGGCGGATCATCCGCGTCACCAACCTCGCGGCCTCGGGGCCAGGCTCGTTCAAGGCGGCGGTCGAGGCGAAGGGGCCGCGCATCGTCGTGTTCGAGGTCGGCGGGGTGATCGACATGGGGCGCACCGCGCTCACCATCACCGAGCCCTTCCTCACCATCGCCGGCCAGACCGCACCCTCGCCCGGCATCACCTTCATCCGCGGCGGCTTCGACGTGAAGACGCACGACGTGATCATCCGCCACATCCGCATCCGCACCGGGGTCGACGGCCAGGCCAGGCGCAGCGGGTGGGAGGTCGACGCGCTCTCCACCGTCGGCGCGCGCAACGTCATCGTCGACCACTGCACCATGACCTGGGCGATCGACGAGAATCTCTCCGCCTCCGGCCCCCGCTTCACCGGCGATACGGTGGAGGAATGGCGGCGCGGCACCAGCCACAACATCACCTTCAGCTACAACCTGCTCGCCGAGGGGCTGGCCGACGCCAGCCATCCCAAGGGCGAGCATTCGAAGGGCTCGCTGATCCACGACAACGCCACCGGCGTCCTCATCTACCGCAACGTCTATGCGCACAATGTCGAGCGCAGCCCGCTGGTGAAGGGCGGGGCGCATGTCGCGGTGGTCAACAACCTGATCTACGATCCCGGCAAGCGCGCGGTGCATTACAATCTGATGGCGCTCGAATGGGCCGGCCATCCCTATCAGACGGGCGAGATCTCCGCGGTGGGCAACGTCATGCGCGGCGGGCCCTCCACCGACGAGGGCCTGCCGTTCCTGATGCTCGGCGGCGACGGCGACCTGCGCTATCACGGGCGCGACAACATCGCGGTCGACAAGATGGGCAAGCCGCTTCCCATGTTCGGCCGCTATGGCGAGACGCGCGCGCGGCTGATCGAGGTGGACGAGGCGCTGGTCTGGCCCCAGGGGCTCGACGTGCTGCCCGCGCGCGACGTCGAGACGCATGTGCTCGCGCAGGCCGGCGCGCGGCCGTGGGACCGTGACGAGCACGACATCCGCGTGCTGTTCTTCGTCGCCGAGGGGCGCGGCGAGATCATCGATGACGAAAAGGAGGTGGGCGGCTATCCCGTGCAGAAGATGACGCGCGCGCCCTTCGTCGCGGCCGACTGGAACCTCGATACGATGGAGCCGAGATCAGGGCGCTATCCGGGGCAGAAGGGCCCGATCCAGGAGGTGATGAGCGAGCGCGACCGCGCGATGCGGCAATAGGGAGGGGACGGGGATGCTCAGACTGTTGGCGATGGTGGCGGCGGGCTGGCTGCTGGCGGGCGCCGCGCCCGATCCGGCGCGCATCCTGATCTTCAGCCACACCACCGGCTATCGCCACGCCTCGATCGAGCCGGGCGTCGCCGCGCTGAAGGCGATCGCCGCGAAGCAGGGGATCGAGGCCGAAGCAAGCGAAGCGCCCGCGCTGTTCGACGATCCCGCCGCGCTCGCCCGCTTCGGCGCGATCGTCCTGCTCAGCACCACCACCGATCCCAAGGATCCGGCAAGCGAGTGGTTCACCGGCAAGCGCCGCGAGGCGCTGCAGGGCTTCGTGCGCGGCGGCGGCGGCATCGTCGCGATCCACGCGGCGGCGGATTCGCATTACCATTGGCCGTGGTACGGCCGGATGATCGGCGGCCGCTTCCAGCGCCATCCGCCGGGTACGCCGACGGCCAAAATCACCCGCCGCGACGCGCGCCATCCCGCGACCGCGGCGCTGCCAGAGACGTTCAGCCGCACCGACGAATATTATTATTACCAGGACTACGACCCGACGCTGCGGCTGCTGCTGACCTTCGATCCCGCCTCGATCGGGGAGAAGGATGTCAATCCCAAGCCTATCGCCTGGGCGCATGTCTTCGAGGGCGGGCGCGTCTTCTACACCGGCCTCGGCCATAGCCCGGACGGCTGGGACGATCCCAACCTCGTCGCGCATCTGACCGGCGGCCTCGAATGGGCGCTGGGGCGCGACGCCGCCCGCGCGATGGTGATCGTCGACGAGGCCCGGAAGGTGCGCGACGAGCCGCCGCCGCACGGCGATATCGGCATGAGCACCGCGCACCGCATCTCGGACGGCGTGCCCGCGCGCACCATGGAATTCCGCCGCCGCACGCTCCACCCCGGCGCCGCGATCGGCATCCACCCGATCGGCCATGACGAGGTCTATTACGTCCTCTCGGGCGAAGGCGAGGTCACCTCCGACGACAAGACCGCCCGCCTGACCAGGGGCATGGCCGCCTATCTCTATGAAGGCGCCAGGGTCGGCATCCGCCAGACAGGCAAGGAACCGCTGTCGCTGATCATCAGCTATCCGATCCCGGGAAAGTGATGGGCGGTGAAAAGGGAGACTTAATCCTGAAGTTGCACGCCTTGGAGCCAATCGACATTCGGCTGAAATGGGGCGCATATTAACCACCCGTCACCCCGGACTTGTTCCGGGGTCCATCGTGCGGCGAGGTTCGCCTTCGAGAGTCGGATGCTGCGCTCGCGGCATCATGGACCCCTCTGAGTTCACAAACGAAGTGCAACACCACGTACAGGTGTTGCCATGTCGAGATACCGCCAGCTTTCGATCGAGGAACGGTGTGCGATTGCCCGGCTTCATGAAGCCGGGCAATCGC
>NZ_QWLV01000011.1 GCF_003515075.1 Sphingomonas gilva | reverse complement strand
CGATTGCCCGGCTTCATGAAGCCGGGCAATCGCACACCGTTCCTCGATCGAAAGCTGGCGGTATCTCGACATGGCAACACCTGTACGTGGTGTTGCACTTCGTTTGTGAACTCAGAGGGGTCCATGGTTCCGCAAGCGTCGCAGGCGTTGTTGTTCGCGGCGAGATGGACCCGGAACAAGCCTGTCCTGAGCCTGTCGAAGGGTCCAGGGTGACGGAACTCAGGACTAAGGAGCAGGCGGCTCCGCACCCGGCGGCGGACCGCCCGGGCCGCCCGGCGGCATCCCCATCTGCTGCTGCATCTGCTGCATCTGCATCTGGCGGATCACCGCTTCGGGCAGGAAGTCGATCAGCTCGACCTCGAACACCAGGGTCGAATTGCCGGGAATCGCGATGCTGCCGTCGGGATTGCGCTTGTCTTCCGCGCCATAGCCGAGTTCGGGCGGGATCCAGAACTTGTACTTGGCGCCCTTGCTCATCAGCTTCAGGCCTTCGGAAAAGCCCGGAACCATCGCGGCGACCGGCAAGGGCATCTGATTGTTCGCGTCGAACTCGGTGCCGTCCTCCAGCGTGCCGCGATAATTGACCAGCGCCACATCGGTATCGGTCGGCTTGGGGCCGCTGCCCGGCTCGATCACCTCATAGCGAAGGCCGGATGCGGTCGCGATGCCCGGCTTGGTCGATCCGGTGAAGGCCAGCGCCACGCCGCCGCCGATCGCGACGAGGATGCCGATCCACAGGAACACAAGGGCGCGGCGCGATATGGGACGCAACGGAACAGCTGTTACCGACATCGGCCTTCAAGCCCTTTCAGCAATCGGGAAAACGAATGCGGCCAAGGACGTGCCCCCGGCCGGAAAACGGCTCACTTGGCGCCGTCGCGCTCCATGCGCTTGCGCTCCAGCTTGCGCGCGCGGCGGACCGCGGCGGCGCGCTCGCGGGCGCGCTTCTCGCTGGGCTTTTCATAGTGGCGACGCAGCTTCATTTCGCGATACACGCCCTCGCGCTGCAGCTTCTTCTTGAGCGCGCGAAGGGCCTGGTCGACATTGTTGTCGCGAACCATGATCTGCATAAAACCGTCGAACTCCAGTCAATAGAATAGGGGCAGCGCGAAGCACGCTCCGCGCCGAACCCGCGCGCCCTACATCGGGATTCGCGATTTTTCAAGCGCCAAGGCCAATTTTGCGGCCAGGGCTTTGCGCCGCAGGGCTCCGCATGGCATACTGCATCTTCTAAACCAGATCATATCCGGAGAGTGCCGATGGCCACCCAGCTCAAGCCCAACAGCCGCTATTCGGAGGCCGAATGGGAGGCGCGCCAGCAGCTCGCCGCCTGCTACCGGGTGTTCGACATGCTCGGCTGGTCGGAGATGATCTACAACCACATCACGGTCAAATGCCCGGATGAGGAAAACGCCTTCCTGATCAACCCGTTCGGCCTGCATTTCAGCGAGGTGAAGGCATCGAACTTGGTCAAGATCGACATCGACGGCAACAAGCTGGACGACAATCCCTATCCGGTGAACCTGGCGGGCTTCGTCCAGCACGCGGTGTTCCACAGGAACCTGCCCGATGCGCATTGCATCATGCACACCCACACCACCGCCGGCATGGCGGTCAGCGCGCTCGAGGGCGGGCTGCAGCCGATCAACTTCTACGCCTGCAACTTCGCCGGGCAGATCGCCTATCACGATTTCGAGGGCGTGACGGTCAGGTCCGAGGAAGGCGAGCGGCTGATCGAGCATCTCGGCGACAAAAGGGTGATGCTGCTCAAGAACCACGGCATCCTGGTGATGGGCCGCACCCTGCCCGAAGCGTTCATCAAGCACTGGTCGCTCCAGCGCGCTTGCGAGATCCAGCTCGCCACGCTGTCGATGGGCCAGCCGGTCCACGTCCCACAGGAAGTGGTCGACGTCCACCAGCGCGATCTCTCCAAGGTCTCCATCCCCGGCGGCCCCGGCAAGGCCGATTTCGACGCGATGGTGAGGCTGGTCGACCGAACTGACCGGAGCTGGCGGGAGTAAGGCAGCGGCGCACCCGGATTGCCCCGATTTGCCGTGCTCCGTATCGCGGGGTGCGTCCGACCCCCTTTAACTTGCGCGGAGCATGATTGCTCTCACACTTTTTCGCACACCGATCTTCGCTCGCATTCGTCACACGCCGGTTGCTATGCCGCCACAAGGTCGCGCCGGATCGGCGAACGGCGAATTGGAAGGAAGCATGCGTCATTTTCTGATCACCGTCGCGGCGATGTTCGCGGTTCCCCTGCCGGCGTCGGCGCAGCAGGCAGCCGCCGCCGAGGCAACGAGCGCTGATCGCGAGGCGCTGACCGCGCTGGTCGCCGCTCAGCCGCAGCCGGTGGCGGTGTATGTCGTCGGCAACGGCGTGGATCACGGCGCGGCACGCCCGCCGCTCGCCACCGATACGCCGCTGCGTATCGCCAGCAACACCAAGACCTTCGTCGCGGCCACCGTGCTGCGGCTGTGGGAGCAGGGCCGGATCGATCTGGACGCGCCGATCGGCGGGCTGATCTCACCCGCTAACGACGCCGTCCTACGCGCAGACGGATACGACACCGCCAGGATCACCGTGCGGCACCTGCTCAGCCACAGCGGCGGCCTGTACGATCACGGCGGCGACAAGCGTTATGTCGAGATGCTGAAGGCCAACACGTCGCGCCACTTCACCCGCGAAGAGCTGGTCGCGCTGATGACCGAATATGCCGATCCGCAAAGCGCGCCCGGCACCAAATTCCGCTACTCCGATACCGGCTATATCCTGCTGGGCGAGATCATCGAACGCGTCACCAAGCTCAACCTGGCCAAGGCGGTACGGCAGCAATTGAAGCTCGATTCGCTGGGGCTGAAGGCCACTTGGTGGGAAATCTTCGAACAGCGGCCTGGCGGGGCGCCGCAGCGGGCGCGCCAGTATCTGGGCGATCTGGACGTGACCGATGTCCATGCGTCGATGGACCTGTATGGCGGCGGCGGGCTGGTGATGTCGCCGCGCGATCTCGCGCTGTTCTTCAAGGCGCTGTTCGGCGGCCGCATCTTCGACAAGCCCGGGACGCTCAGGGAGATGCTTTGGCAGGGGCCGCACCACGGCGCAGAGAGCTATCGATCGGGCATTTTCGTGAAGCAGACGCCGACCGGCGAAATCTGGTGGCACAGCGGCTTCTGGGGAACCTATGCCGGCTACGCCCCTGCCACCGGAACCGCGATCGCCGCCTTTTCGGATCACCAGTCGGGCGTGAAGCCTGCGATGCAGCAGGTCGAACCGTTGTTCTTCAAGCGCTGAGGCCGGCGCCTCGGTCATTGATGCGCGGTCGCGCCTGAAAATGGTGCCCCTGGCCGGACTCGAACCAGCATGCCTTGCGGCGTTCGATTTTGAGTCGAATGCGTCTACCAATTTCGCCACAGGGGCAGCGAAGCCGTGCGCCCTAACCGACCACGCGCCCGCGCGCAACAATCGCTGTCCTACATGGCGATGTTCTGGCATTGTCCCGATTCACCAGTTCGCCGCTGGCTTGCTCTTTGAATCCGTCAGCAATGCCCTCGACAGGCTTTGATGTCGCCCGTTCCCCACCAGGCGCAGGACACTGAACATAGTGGACGCCGTGTAATAATATTACGTGCACGCAATGAAATTGCAGAACACCTGCGACTTATGCGACGCAAGACTGGCTTCGCCTTCGCAAACCACCTGACGCGGAAAACGTGCCTTGGTGTGATCTTTGTGTGATCTTTGAGCCAGTCAGCCGCGCGGGGCCTGGCGGCGATAGCTGAGCGCCTCGGCGACATGGATTCGCCCCACCGCCTCCGCTCCGGCCAGATCGGCGATGGTCCGCGCCACGCGCAGCACGCGCGTATAGCCGCGCGCGGACAGCCGCATCGCCTCCGCCGCCTGGGCGAGCAGCTTGCGCCCCGGTTCATCGGGCGTGGCGACGGCGTCGAGCACATCGCCGTCCGCTTCGGCATTGGTGCGGACGCCGTTCTGCCCGTAGCGCGCCGCCTGCACCGTGCGCGCCTCGGCCACGCGAACGGCGACCTCGGCCGATCCTTCGGCCGGCGGCGGCAGCACCAGATCGGCGGCGGTGACCTGCGCCACCTCGACATGCAGGTCGATCCGATCGAGCAGCGGGCCCGAGACCTTGGCCTGGTAGTCCGCGGCGCATTTCGGCGCACGCGAGCAGGCGAGCGCTGGATCGCCGAGATGCCCGCAGCGGCACGGGTTCATCGCCGCGACGAGCTGGACGCGCGCCGGGAAGGTGACGTGCGCGTTGGCGCGGGCGACCGACACCGTCCCCGTCTCGAGCGGCTGGCGCAGCGAATCGAGCACCGCGCGCTGGAATTCGGGCAGCTCGTCGAGGAACAGCACGCCCAGATGCGCCAGGCTCACCTCGCCCGGCCGCACGCGCAGCCCGCCGCCGGTGAGCGCCGCCATGGACGCGCTGTGGTGCGGCGATCGGAACGGGCGCACGCGGGTCAGCCGCCCCTCGCTCAGCGTGCCGGCCACCGACTGAACCATCGAGACCTCCAGCGCCTCGGACGATTCGAGCGGCGGCAGGATTCCCGGCAGGCAGGAGGCAAGCAGCGACTTGCCCGCCCCCGGCGGCCCGACCATCAGCAGGTTGTGCCCGCCAGCCGCGGCGATCTCCAGCGCCCGCTTGGCGGTCTCCTGCCCCTTCACCTGGCGAAGGTCCGGCCCCATGCCGGGCGGATCGACCGCGCCCGGCTCGGGCGGTCGCAGCAGGCCGGCGCCCTTCAGATGGTTGAGCAGGCCGAGCAGATCAGGTGCGGCCACGACCTCGACCGAACCCGCCCAGGCGGCCTCCGCTCCCTGGCTCGCCGGGCAGATCAGCCCCAGCCCCTGCTCCCCGGCATGGATCGCGGCGAGCAGCACGCCCGGCGTCGCTGCGATGCGCCCGTCCAGCCCCAGTTCGCCGACGACGAGATATTCGGCGAGCGATTCGCGATCGACCACGCCCATCGCCGCAAGCAGCCCGAGCGCGATCGGCAAGTCGTAATGCGAGCCTTCCTTGGGCAGGTCCGCTGGCGACAGGTTGACGGTGATCCGCTTGGGCGGCAGCGCCAGGCCGATGGCGGAAAGCGCGGCGCGCACCCGCTCGCGGCTTTCGCCCACCGCCTTGTCGGGCAGCCCGACGACGACGAAGGCGGGCACGCCGCCCGCGATCTGCACCTGCACCTCGACGCCGCGCGCCTCCAGCCCAAGATATGCCGCTGTCGAGACGATCGCGACCATGCATTCCCCCCTGCCCGCCAACGGCTTAGCGGCGATGCCTCACACCGTCGATTGTTTTTGCGCTCCCGCTTCACCACCTTCCGGGCATGGCGACCAAGCATCCCGTCCTCCGCGTCGTGTTCCTGTCGCTTGGCATCGTGCTGCTGATCGCCGCCGCCTTCGTCGGACCGATTCCGGGCCCTGGAGGCATCATCTTCGCCGCCGCCGGGCTGTCGCTGATTCTCAGGAACTCGCGCTGGGCGCAGCGGCAATTCGCCCGCGCCAAGCGGAAATGGCCGCGGATGGGCAGCTGGGCCGACTGGGGCATGCGCCGGCCGAGCGCACGCCGCCGCGCCGCGCGCGAGGAGGCTGACGAGTTGACTTCGACCGCCGATTTACCTAAGCGCGCCGATGATCCGGCCGTCCCAGTGGCGGCCCTTTTCTATTCTGACCGAGGAATGAGCGATGAAGCGCACCTTTCAGCCGTCGAACCTGGTGCGTGCGCGCCGTCACGGTTTCCGCAGCCGCATGGCGACGCCGGGCGGCCGCAACGTGATCCGCGCCCGCCGCGCGCGCGGCCGCAAGAAGCTGTCGGCGTAACCACCTTACGCGTCCGCAG
Organism: Sphingomonas gilva; assembly: GCF_003515075.1. Classification (GTDB taxonomy): domain Bacteria; phylum Pseudomonadota; class Alphaproteobacteria; order Sphingomonadales; family Sphingomonadaceae; genus Sphingomonas; species Sphingomonas gilva. The sequence continues at coordinate 26,351 of NZ_QWLV01000011.1, read as the reverse complement.
GGATTTCCTTGCGGCGAATGCGGGAAAGCGCGCGCCGATGCCGGGCTTCGTCCTGCTGGTGCGCCCCCGCGATGACGGCGACCCGGCGATTCGCATGGGCGTGACCGTGACCAGGAAGATCGGCAACGCCGTCGCGCGCAACCGGATGAAGCGCCGCTTCCGCGCCCTGTTGCGCGAGCTGCTTCCCGAATCGGGCCTGCGCGGCGCCGATCACGTGCTGATCGGCCGCCAGGGCGGGATCGAGCGCGATTTCGCCCAAATGCGGGTCGAGTTGGCCAAGGCGCTGGCGAAGCTCTCGCGATGATCGCGCGCGCGCTGATCCTTATCGCCCGCGGCTGGCAGATCGGCCCGTCACGCATATTGCCGCCCTCGTGCCGCTACAATCCGTCCTGTTCGGCCTATGCAATCGAGGCGCTTCGCCGCTATGGGGCGGTGAAGGGAAGCTGGCTCGCGACGAGACGGCTGCTCAGGTGCCACCCCTGGGGCGGCTCCGGGCACGATCCCGTGCCGTGACTGACAGGGAAATTACAGGCTCGTGAAAGACAATCGCAACATGATCCTCGCGATCGTGCTCGCCGGGATCATCCTGTTCGGCTGGCCGTTCCTGGTCGACAAATTCTTTCCGAGCGCGACCCAGCCCTCGACCCGGGTCGAGAACGGCCAGGTCGTGGCCAATCCGCAACCCGAGGCCGATCCCACCGCGGATACGCCGCGCGCGCTGCGCAGCCGCGCCGTCGTCCTCGCTGAAACGCCGCGCGTTCGGATAGACACGCCGCGGCTGCAGGGCTCGATCAACCTGCAGGGTGCGCGCATCGATGACCTGACGCTGACCCGCTACAACGAGACCGTCGCCGACAATTCGCCGCCGATCCGCCTCTTTTCGCCGGGCGGCGCGGCGGGCGCCTATTTCGCCGGCTTCGGCTGGACGGGCGAAGGGCTGACCCCGCCCGACGGCAACACCGTGTGGAGCGCGAGCGCGCCGGTGCTGCGCCAGGGCCAGCCGGTGACGCTCAGCGCCACCTCCGGCGGCCAGCGCTACCAGATCCAGTTGTCGATCGACGATGGCTACATGTTCACCGCGCGTCAGACGGTGGGCAACGGCGGCGCGGGCGCCGTCGCGGTGCAGACCTATGGCTATCTCAGCCGCGCCGATATCGGCTCCGACAAGGATAGCTGGACCATCCAGGTCGGCCCGATGTGGGTGGCGAACGGCGCGGCCGAATACGGCATCAACTATGACGACGTGACCGAGGGCGCGCAAAGCGTCTCCACCACCGGCGGCTGGGCGGGCTTTACCGATCATTACTGGCTGGCCGCGCTGATCCCCGATCAGGGCCGCGCCGCCCAGCTTCGCTTCCGCCCCGGAGCGAACGGCGGATACCAGGCGGATTACCGCACCGCCGCGCCGACCATCCTCCAGCCCGGCAAGGCCGTGACGCAGACCGCCCGGCTGTTCGCCGGCGCCAAGGAGGTCGATCTGCTCGATCGCTATGAGGATCAGGAAAACGTCGTCTTCTTCGACAAGGCGATCGACTGGGGCTGGTTCGAGATCGTCGAGAAGCCGATCTTCTACCTGCTCGACTGGCTGTTCCGCGCGGTCGGCAATTTCGGCGTGGCGATCATCCTCCTCACGTTCATCATCCGCGGTCTGATGTTCCCGATCGCGCAGAAGCAGTTCGCGTCGATGGCGGGAATGCGCGTAGTGCAGCCAAAAATGAAGGCGCTGCAGGAACGCTACAAGGACGACAAGGCGCAGCTGCAGCAGGAAATGCTCAAGCTGTACAAGGAGGAGAAGGTCAATCCGCTCGCCGGCTGCCTGCCCCTCCTGTTGCAAATCCCGATCTTCTACGCGCTCTACAAGGTACTGCTGCTGACCATCGAGATGCGCCACCAGCCCTTCGCGCTGTGGATCAAGGATCTCGCCGCGCCCGATCCGCTGACCCCGGTCAACCTGTTCGGCCTGCTCGATTTCGCGCCGCCCGCCTTCGTCGCCATCGGCGTGCTGCCGATCCTCGTCGGCGTCACGATGTGGATGCAGTTCAAGCTCAACCCGCAGCCGATGGACGAGATCCAGAAGCAGGTGTTCGGCCTGATGCCCTGGATCCTGATGTTCGTCATGGCGCCGTTCGCGGCTGGCCTCCAACTCTATTGGGCGACGACCAACATCCTCACCATCGCCCAACAGAAGTGGCTCTATAGCCGCCATCCGGGCCTGAAGGAGGCACCGGCGAAATGAGCTTCGAGGAGGACGCGATCGAGGCTGCGCGCAAGACCTTCGCCGGCCCCATCGCGTTCCTCAAGTCCGCGCCGGACCTGAAGTTCCTGCCCGACGCCGCGGTTCCGGAGGTGGCCTTCGCCGGGCGATCGAACGTCGGCAAGTCCTCGCTGCTCAACGCGCTGACCGGACGCAAGGCGCTGGCGCGGACATCGGTGACGCCCGGGCGGACGCAGGAGCTCAACTTCTTCGACGTGGGTGAGCCGCTCGGCTTTCGGCTGGTCGACATGCCCGGCTACGGCTTCGCCAAGGCGCCGAAGGACGTCGTCCGGAAATGGCGCTTTCTGGTCAACGATTATCTGCGCGGCCGTTCGGCGCTCAAGCGGACCTTGGTGCTGATCGACGCGCGCCACGGCATCAAGGATGTCGATCGTGAGGTCATGCAGATGCTCGACGATGCAGCGGTCAGCTACCGCCTGGTCATCACCAAGGCGGACAAGGTCAAGGCGACGGAGCTCGAAGCAGTCACTGCCGCCACCGCCGCCGAGGCGCGCAAACGCCCCGCCGCTCACCCCGACATCATCGCCACGTCGAGCGAGAAGGGCCTTGGCATTCCCGAACTCCGCGCCGCGGTGATCGACGCGATCGGCTGACTGGCCTTCGCCGGCGCGGCCCGCTATCCAGCCGGCCATGCTCAAGCTCTTCATCGGCAACAAGGCCTACTCCTCCTGGTCGCTGCGCGGCTGGCTGGCCTGCAAGCAGTCCGGCCTGCCGTTCGAGGAGGCGGTCGTTCCGCTCTATGACGAGGAGTGGGACAAGCGCCGCGAGGGGGACGAGTTCGCGCCGGGCGGCGGCAAGGTGCCGATCCTGTGGGATGGCGAGATCGTCGTATGGGACAGCCTGGCGATCGTGGATTATCTCGCCGACAAGGTGGGGCGTGACCGCTTCTGGCCCGCCGACGAAGGCGCCCGCGGCATGGCGCGTTCGATGGCGGCGGAGATGCATTCGAGCTTCGCCGCGCTGCGCCGCAAGCACAGCATGAACATCCGCCAGGTATTCCCGCCCGCCAGGATCGATCAGGACGTGTTCGCCGATCTCGCCCGCATCATGACCTTGTGGGCGCACGCCCGCGCGCGGCATGGCGGCGAGGGCGACTTCCTGTTCGGCGCGTTCGGCGCGGCGGACATCATGTACGCGCCGGTCGTCACGCGGCTGATCACCTACTCGATCCCCCTGCCCAACTTCGCCAAGGCCTATGCCGACGCGGTGGTCCAGCACCCCTTCATGCAGGACTGGATCGCCGCGGCGCAGGAAGAGGAATGGGTGATCGAGAAGTTCGAGACCCCTACCCCGCCCGAGGCCTAGAAAGCGCCGCCGTCCTTGCGGCGGAAGTCCTGGCCGGCGAACAGGTGCATGTCGATATCGGGATAATGGCAGTCGGTGTCCGCCGGGCGCCCGACCGCGACGAACACGCAATCGGCGTCGCTGCGGTTCTGGAGGACATGGCCGTTGCCGTCGGCCTTGGGAAAGGCCGCGCAGTCGCCGGGGCGCAGCACCGTCTCCCCACCATCGTCTACCAGCACCGCCTCTCCGGCGAGCATCACGACGAACTCGTCCTCGCCCTCGTGCCAGTGGCGCTGCGACGACCAGGCGCCGGGCTTGAGCGTGACGTGGCTGACGCCGAAATCCCCGATCCCCGATGCGGGACCCAGGCGGCGATACCACCGCCCCTCGACCGCCTTGGCATATTCGGGCGGATAGCCGGTCGCGTTGGTTTGCGGGATTGTATCGAGATCGAGCTTGGGCAATGCCACCTCCCATGAATCACGCCCCCTCCCTGCCCGATGTCGTCGAACTCACCAAGAAGCTGATCGCCGCCGAGAGCGTGACGCCGGCGCGCGGACCGGTGTTCGACGTGCTTGAGGCGGCGCTCGCGCCGCTTGGCTTCATGGTCGAGCGTTTCATCTCCGGCGAGGCGCCGGACGGGCCGGTCGAGAACCTGCTGGCCGTGCGCGGGAACGGTGGGCGGCATTTCGCCTTTGCCGGACACCTCGACGTCGTGCCGCCGGGGCTTGGCTGGCACAGCGACGCGTTCAAGCCGGAAATTCGCGGCGGCCTGCTCTACGGGCGCGGCGCGGTGGACATGAAGGGAGCGATCGCGGCTTTCGTCGCGGCGGTGGCGGAGGACCGCGGCGGCACGACCAGCCTGATCATCACCGGCGACGAGGAGGGCCCGGCGATCTTCGGCACCCGCGCGCTGATCGACCGCATGGCGGAGCGCGGCCTGAAGCCCGAACTCTGCCTTGTCGGTGAGCCGACATCGGTCGACCGGCTGGGCGACATGGTGAAGATCGGCCGGCGCGGATCGGTCAACATCTGGATCGACGTGCCGGGCCGGCAGGGCCATGTCGCCTATCCGCATCTTGCCGACAATCCGATCCCCAGGCTGGTCCGCGCGCTCGCCGAGATCGACGGCATCGTGCTCGACGACGGCACCGACTGGTTCCAGCCGAGCAATATCGAGCTGACCGATATCACCGTCGGCAATCCGGCGACCAACGTCATCCCGGCGCGGGCCGAGGCGCGGCTGTCGATCCGCTTCAACGATCTGCACCGGGGCGACGACCTGGCGGCGCGCGTGGCGGCGATCGTCCACGCCCACGCGCCCGACGCGATCGTCACGCCGCGCGTCTCGGGCGAGGCGTTCCTGACGCCGCCGGGCGATTTCTCGGCGCTGGTGAGCGACGCGATCGCGGAGGTGACCGGCCTCACGGCCGAGCTTTCCACCACCGGCGGCACCAGCGACGCGCGCTTCCTGTCGAAGCTGTGCCCGGTTGTCGAGTTCGGCCTGGTCAACGCGACGATGCACAAGCTGGACGAGGCGGTCGCAGTGGAAGACCTGCACGCGCTGGCGCGGGTTTACGCGGCGGTGCTGGATCGGGTGACGGCGGCCGCCTGACCGTCAAACTTCACGAAGTTCACCCATAGACGCCTTCGCGTGAAGCGCCGCCTTCCCTCCAAAGGTAACGGTTTTTCTCGACGCGTTTTACCTTAGGCCGATCGGAGCGAGAGGGTGGGGCGGCGCTGCGAGGAACTGCACATGTCAAAGAGCCGAATCACAGGATCGCAGAATCGCAGATCGGGCGCATGTAGGACAGCGTTTTTGGTGGTGGGCGCCAACGTCAGCGCCGGCGGGTGGCGAGATGGATGCCGGAACACGTCCGGCATGACGGCTATTGGTGGAGAGCGGCTGGTCCGCTCTCGAGTTTGCAGATCGAGTTAGCGGCCGCGAAGCTCGGCCCTCTGATACAGCCAGCCCTCCGCCAGTACGTGCGTCTACAAAACGGGAGGGAGTCCCTCAATTCGACAATCAAGGCCTCACCTATGCGCCAAAGCGGATCGTCACTACACCCATCACACCGAGCAGCGGAATTTGAGGAGAGCGTGATGCGCCATTGGACTTGGTCGGCGGCGATCGGAGCTGCCATCTTGATCTCTAGTTCAGGCTCAGCGAGCCCGGCGCAAGGTGTGGTTTCAGGCAACTATGTCAAGGACGGAGAACGGAGCGACGACGTCTTTCAAGCGATCGAGAGCGCTATTGCCGGCCTTCCCAGCGAAGCTAGCCCTCTCGCTCGCATGAGGCTGCGCAAGTCCACGGCTGCAACGGGTGCAGGCAGTATTAGAATCTCGGTTTGGGCAGATCGGTTCTCGATCAAGTACGATGCCCATCGACTGATTGCCGTTTTGATAGGCGGAGAGCCGATCAAGTGGAAACTCGTGGAAGAGCTTGTTTTCGATGTGTCGGCAAAAGCGAATGGTGAGGCCATTTCGCTAACATTCCGTGCGGACGACAGCGAGCGGACTATAGTGTATCGTAGCGTTGGGCAGCAGTTGGTGGCAGAGACTACCATCATCGGTCCGCTGCTCTCTACACCACTTCACTATACGCTCGTCTATAATCGAGCGAACTGACAGCATCTACAAGTCGAACTTTCTGGTGAGAAGCCGTTGAAGTCTTCGTCTCGTAGATGCGGATGCCGCCAGATGATCTCTCCAGCGTCTGCTTTAAGGCGCGCTACGATCGTGAACGAACGTCTGCAACTAGGTCGAAAGCAGACATTATCGCCGCAGCACGATATACAGCGCCCCTGCCCCGCCATGCCGCGGGTGCGCCGGCCGCACCGCCGCTATTGCGCCGGCGTGGCGCGAGGCGGCGAGCCAGTCGGTGACGACGGCTCTGATCGCGCCCCTGCCCTCCCTCGCGCCTTCGGCTCTGGGTTTGCCCGTCACCAGCAGGACGACGCGGTCTCCGCGCGCGATTGCCGTTTCGAGTCCGAAATCGATCCGTGCATAGGCGCGGTCGAGGGTGTGGCCGTGGAGGTCTATGCTGCTGTCGGGGGAGACGATGCCGCGGCCCAGCCGGCGGTCCCAACCGCCGTCGAGGGTGCGCTGGTCGTGCGGCTTCGCGGCGGGCGGGGTGTGGAGCGGCATCGCCGGCGCGGACTGGCGCCGGGGCGGGGGCGGTTCCTTGCGCGGCGGCGGAGCGGGCATGGCCGGGCGGCCGAGCGGGCGCACCGTCGCCATCACCCGCGCCCACAGCGCCGCCTCGTCAGGGTCGAGCGGCCGCTCCACCGGCGCCCTCCGCCGTGAGCCTGGCGAGCGCGCCCTTGGGCAGCAGCACCCAGGCGGTGCCGCGCGCGGACATGCCGCCGGCGATCGCCCGCGCTTCCTCGCCCGCGCCCCAGAAGGTGTCGAAGCGGTTGCTGCCCTTGATCGCGCCGCCGACATCGTGCGCCACCCATAAGCCGGTCGCGTCCTCGCGGTCCATCGACAGGAACACCGGCGCGCCCAAGGGCACGAATTTCGGGTCGGTGGCGACGCTGGCGCGGCCCACGACCGGGAGGCCCATCGAGCCCAATGGTCCAGGACCGGTCAGCTCGCGGAAGAACACCCAGCTCTTGTTCTCGTTCATGATCGCGCGCCCCTCCTCCGGGTGCGCGCGCAGCCACGCCATGATGCCCTGCATCGAGGTTTGGCCGGGGCCGAGCAGGCCGCGATCCTTCATCAGTTTGCCGATGCCCGTATAGCCGCGGCCGTTCTGGTTGTCGTAGCCGATGCGCATCACGCCGCCGTCGGGCAGACGCAACCGGCCCGAGCCCTGCACCTGAAGGAAGAACAGCTCGACCGGATCGGCCGCCCAGGCGAGCTCCAGCCCGCGCCCGGCCAGCGCGCCGTTCACGATCTCCGCGCGCTCATAATAGGGCACGAAGGTGTTTCCGGAGACGCGCCCGCGCAGTTTCCTGCCCTTGAACTCGTCCGAAAATGCGCCGAGGTCGATTTCGGCGAGATCGTCGGGCTTGCGGTAGATCGCCGCCTTGTAGCCGGGGCGGCGGGTGCGCGATCCGGCGATCTCGGGCTCGTAATAGCCGGTGGCGAAGGCCTTGCCGTCCGCCACCTGCACGGCTTCGAAATGCTGCGCGAAGAAGGCGCGGGCGTCGGTCGCGCCGGGCGCCGCCGCGCAGGCCGCCTGCCAGTCCTCCCCGCGCGTCAGCCCGCTCGCATCGGTGCGGCGGACGAGGCTGGGGCAGCTGGTGCGGAAGGCGGAGAGCGCGCGGACGGCGCCGACTTCATCGATCGGCAGCGAGGCGACCGCGGGGCCGGCCAGCAGCGAGGCCGCGCGCGCGCTGGTGATCTCGGCGGTGATCGCGGGAGCGGCGGCGGCCGTCATCGGCGTGGCGGCGACCGGCTGGCGAACCGGCGGCTGATTGCCGCTCGCCGATGGCGGGACGATACCGTTGGAACAGGACGCGAGCGCGAACAGCGCGATCCCGGCCCCCCAGAAACGCATCGACCTCAATCCTCGTCGGTTTCGACGAGCTTCCAATTGGGATCATCCCCCTTGAGCGTCCGCGCGAAAGTCCAGACGTCGTGCGTTTCCACCGCGTCGCTCATCGAACCCGCAATGACGTTGCCTTCCCCATCGCGCGTGACTGCGGCAATATCGGCGTCGATCCGCACGGTGATGCGCGCATTGCGACCATCGACCGAGGCGGCGGAGATAATCGCGCGCTCGATGCCGACCAGCTTGTTGTCGAGCGTGTGGCCCGCTTCGGCGCGCTGCGCGATGGCCGCGGCGAAGGCGCTGCGGACATCCTCATCGACCAACCAGGACAATTCCTCCTCGTCGCCGCGCCAGAACGCCTCGAGGATCATCTTGTAGGCCGCCTTGGCGCCGTCGACGAACTGCTCGGGCGAGAAGCCGGGCTCGGCCTGCGCGATCGCGCGGACGCCCGCTTCGGCGGTGGGATCGACCACGGGATTGGCAGTGTCGCGCCGTTCGGATGGGATATCGATCGCCGGTCGTTGCGCGGGGCCGGCGATCTGCCCTTCCTCCGCGGTGCGCGGCAGCGGCTGTTCATGACCGGTGCGCTTGCCCAGCACGGCATAGAGCCTCAAAGCGAGGAAACCCGCGACAAGCGCCAAGAGAACGACGTAAACCACTCTGCCTCCGATCAGGAACTCGACATGCAACATAGGCGCAACGCACGAGGGTTTCAAATGGTGCACTTTGGCGCGGCGCAGCGGTTGAACCGCGTCTGCGCGCCTGCTACGCGCCGCCGCTGACAGGGCGCGTGACGCTGCCCTCCAATCCAGCTGACAGGATCGAGACGAAAACATGGCCGAACAGGAAGGCGCGGGCGCCCAGGAGCAGTTCACCAACGGCGCGGACAACCAGCCGCAGGCGGGGCTGATCTCCCAATATGTCAAGGATCTGTCGTTCGAGAATCCCAATTCGCCGGCGGTCTATCAATGGAGCGAGCAGCCGCGCGTCGACGTGCAGTTCAACATCGGCGCGCAGCGCGTGGGCGAGGAGTTCCACGAGGTGCTGCTGAAGCTGGAGGTCACCGCGACCGCCCCTTCCGAGAACAAGACCGCGTTCGCCGTCGAGCTGACCTATGCCGGGCTGTTCGGCATCCGCAACGTGCCCGAAGAGCAGATCCAGCCCTTCCTGCTGACCGAAGCGCCGCGGCTGATCTTCCCCTTCGCCCGCCGCGTCCTTGCCGATACCGTGCGCGACGGCGGATTCCAGCCGCTGCTGCTCGACCCGATCGACTTCAACGCGCTCTACCTGCAGCAGGCGCAGGCCGCGAGCGGCGTCGGCGGCGAGGAGATCTCGTTCGACACCAGCGGCAACGCCTGACCGGACCGGCGGCCGGACTGCGCCGGTGAACCTGCTCAAATCGACCGGCACGATCGGCGGGCTGACGCTGGTCAGCCGGGTGTTCGGCTTCGTGCGAGACATCTTGCTCGCGCGCGTGCTGGGCGCGGGCGTTGCGGCGGATGCCTATCAGCTCGCCTTCCGCCTGCCCAACACCTTCCGCCGGCTGTTCGCCGAGGGCGCCTTCTCCGTGGCGTACGTGCCGATGTTCAGCCGCAAGCTGCACGGCGAAGGCGGGCTGCCCGAGGCGGAGAATTTCAGCCGCGACGTACTGTCGGTGTTCGTGCCGATCCTGCTCGGCTTCACCGCGCTGTTCCTCCTCATCATGCCCTGGTTCGTGCTGGCGCTGGCGAGCGAGTTCCGCGAGGTGCCGGGCAAGTTCGAGCTGGCGGTGGAGCTGTCGCGCTACGCCTTCCCCTATCTGTTCTTCATCAGCCTGGTCTCGCTCTTGACCGGCATCCTCAATTCGATGTCGCGCTTCGGGCCGGGCGCGTCGGCGCCGATCCTGTTCAACCTGACGCTGATCAGCGGCATATTGCTGGGCGGCTATCTCCGGCCGCCGGGCGGCGGCGACGTCATCGTCGTCCAGGTGCTCGCGGCGTTCGTCTCGCTGTCCGGCCTCGTTCAGCTGATCTGGCTGTGGTGGTTCGTGCGCAGGGAAGGCATTTCGCTGAAGCTGAGGCGGCCGCGCTTCACCGGCGACGTGCGCGAGCTGGGGCGGATCATCCTGCCGGCGACCTTCGGTGCGGGGATCTATCAGGTCAGCCAGTTCATCGACACCTTCTTCGCGACAAGGCTGCCGACGGGCACGCTGACTCATCTGGCGATGGCCGACCGGCTGAACCAGATGCCGCTGGGGGTGATCGGCATCGCGCTCGGCACCGCGATCCTCCCCGCGCTGTCGCGCCATATCGTCCAGAACGACGAGAGCGGCGCGCGCGGGCTGCAGGGGCAGGCGATCGAGCTCGCCATGCTGCTGACCTTGCCCGCCGCCGCCGCGCTCGCGGTATGCGCCGGGCCGCTGGTCGACGGCTTCTTCGTCGGCGGGCGCTTCACGCCGGAGGACGGGCGCGTGACCGCGGCGGTGCTGCAGATGATCGTCGTCGGCCTGCCCGCCTATGTGCTGGTCAAGATCCTGATTCCCGGTTTCTTCGCGCGCAAGGACACGCGCACGCCGGTGTGGACCGCGCTCGCCGCGCTGATCGTCAACGTCATCCTGATCGTGCTGCTGATCGGCCGCTACGGCATCATCGGGCTGGTCGCGGCGGGCGCGGCGGCGGCGTGGTTCAACACCTTCCTGCTCTACGCGATCCTGTCGCGGCGCGGGCATTACCGGCTGCAGGGCGCGGTCGCCCGGCGGATCGCGCTGCAGCTGCTCGCGACCGGCGCGATGGTGGTTGCGCTCCTGCTGGTCCGCTCCAATATCGGCTTCCTGCTGGCCGGCGGCACCGTGGCGAAGCTGGCGGCGATCGCGGTGCTCGTCGGGATCGGCCTCGCCGTCTATGGCGCGGTCGCCTGGGTGATCGGCGCGGTCGATCGCGAACAGATCATGATGCTGCTCCGGCGCAAGCCCGCCGACGCCTGATCGTTGCAACCGTTCGTCGCACGCCGAGAACATTCAAGCGCTATTCATGCGTTTGGGCGCATGGTAGGCTCAACCCAGCAACGTCTTGGTTTTGCACATTCAAAAAGGTCGTTTGCCATGTACAAATCCCTCAAGATGCTCGGTATCGCATCGCTGCTCGCTGTCAGCGCATGCGCCACGGGCTTCCGCGCCGATGTCGCGCGCTTCCAACAGCTGCCGCCCGCGCAGGGCGAGACCTTCTACGTCCAGGCGTCGGATCCGAAGCTGCAGGGCGGCATCGAGTTCAACCAATATGCCCAGATGGTCACCGCGCGGATGGTCCAGCAGGGCTATCAGCCGGCCTCCTCGCCATCGAACGCGGCGCTGCGCGTGACGATCGACTATGACGTCGATACGGGCCGCGAACGCGTCGTCTCGACCGGCTTCGGCGGCGGCTATGGCTTCGGCTATCCCTATCGCTGGGGCGCCCGGCGCGCCTGGCTGTACGGCTTCCATGATCCGTTCGCCTGGGGTCCGGGCTATGGCGACGTGTCGAGCTACACCATCTACACCAGCGAGCTCGACATGCAGATCGAACGCGCCGGCAGCGGCGAGCGCCTGTTCGAAGGCACCGCCCGCGCCCGCTCGCGCGACGACGACCTGCAATATCTGGTGCCCAACCTGATCGACGCGATGTTCGCGGGCTTCCCGGGACGTTCGGGCGAGACGGTGAACATCACGCTGCCGCCGCGGCGCTGACGGCAAGCGCCCAGCGAAAGCTGGGCGCGAGCGCACCCGGCAGCGCCCGGCCGGCGGCGCCCCAAGCGCCGTCCGACGACACGGGATCTAGTCCCGTGTCGGGCGTTGGATGGAGAGCGTCACAGGCGTCTTCCTGCCTGGCATCCCCCTCCACCACCCTTCGAGTGGTCCCCCTCCCCCAGACAAGCTGGGGGAGGATTTTCTTATCCTTCGAGCTGCCGGATCAACGCCCGCACGTCGCCGTCCAGGTCGCTGTCGCTTCCGCGAAGCTCCTCGATCCGGCGCACCGCGTGGATCACGGTCGAGTGATCGCGGCCGCCGAACTTGCGGCCGATCTCCGGTAGCGACCTCAGCGTCATCCGCTTGGCGAGATACATCGCGATCTGGCGCGGCCTCGCCACCGCGCGGGCGCGGCGGGCGGAGAGCAGGTCTGTCGTGCGCAGCGAGAAATGCGCCGCGACCGCCTTCTGGATATCGTCGATGGTGATCTTGCGCTGCACGCCGCGCAGCACGTCGGCCAGCGTCTTCTCGGCGAAATCCATGTCGATCCGCTGATCGGTCAGGAGCGCATAGGCGACCAGCCGGTTGAGCGCGCCCTCCAGCTCGCGGACATTGCCGCCGATCCGCGTCGCGAGCAGCTCGACCACGTCCTCGGGCACCCCGGCATCCCCCAGCTCGGCGAGCTTGGCGTCGAGGATCGCGCGGCGCAGCTCGGGCTCGGGCGGCTGGATCGAGGCGACGAGGCCATAGCCGAGCCGCGAGAGGATGCGCGATTCGACGCCCTCCAGATCGTGCGGGCTGCGGTCGGCCGAGATCACCAGCCGCTTGCCCGCGCCGATCACCTCGTTGACAGTATGGAAGAATTCCTCCTGCGTCGCCTCCTTGCCGGCGATGAACTGGATGTCGTCGATCATCAGCAGATCGGCCGAGCGCAGCCGCGCCTTGAAGCTCAACGTGTCGCGGGCGCGCATCGCCGAGACGAACTCGAACATGAACTTCTCGGCCGACATGGTGACGATCGACGCGTCGGGATGGCTCGCGCGGAAGGCGTGGCCGATCGCGTGCATCAGGTGCGTCTTGCCGAGGCCTGTCGCCGAATGGAGGAACAGCGGGCTGTAGCGCGGCACGCCCGGCGCGGCGATCGCCTGCGCAGCGTTCAAGGCCAGCCGGTTCGATTCGCCGACGACGAAGCGATCGAAGGTGAAGCGCGGATCGAACGGATCGTGATGCACCGGCGATGGCCCGGGCGCCTCGGCGACGGGCTTGAGCGCGACCACCGCCTGCGCGCGCCGCGTGTCGCAGGTCTCGACCGAAAGGCCGGAGAAGCCCGGCAGCGAATCGCGAAAGGCCATCGCCAAGCGATCCTCATAATGCTGCGCGACCCAGCTGGTCATGAAGTCCGAGGGCAATCCCAGCCGCACCGATCCGGCGCGCTCGCCCGCGCCCAGGAGCACCATCGGCCTGAGCCACTGGTCGAACACGCGCGCGCCCGCGCTCTTGCGCAGCTGCGCGCGGACCGCCGCCCATGCATCGGCGAGCGCCTGTTCTTCCGGACCCAATTCGACAGCGGCAAGGCTCAACAGACACACCCCTTCTCTTCCGGAAGCACGGGCCGCTTCCGAACCGGTTACACCGACAGCAATTTGCCCCCGTGCCGGGCGAGCCCGGCGCAGCCCTTACGCTTGCTGGTAGCCGCGACGATGAGACTCGCCACGGCGAGCGACTGTTTTAGGAACAGCGCGGCTGCGCGATCAAGGTCATCAAAATGAAATATGCGGCTTGACTCGGATCAAGCGAAGGAAACCCGTCGAATATTTGATATCCCGTTGTTTCCAGATGATTATTCAAGCCGCCGCCTGTGGATGACCTGTGCGAATCGCGGTGATTCCTGACATCTGCCGCGCACACGAAAAAACCCGCCGGGGAAGGCCGGCGGGTTGTTCGATTTGCGTTCCGCCTGGGCGGGCTCAGCCGAGGTTGGCGACCGCCTTGGTCAGCCGCGCGAACTTCCGCGAGGCGGTGTTCTTGTGCAGCACGCCGCGCGCGACGCCGCGGGCCAGCTCAGGCTGCGCGGCGGCCAGCGCCTCGGCGGCGGCCGCCTTGTCGCCCGCGCCCAGAGCGGCTTCGACCCGCTTCACGAAGGTGCGGATGCGACCAACGCGGTTGCCGTTGATCTCCGCGCGGCGGTTGTTCCGCCGGATCCGCTTTTTCGCCTGGGGCGTGTTCGCCATGTCTTGCCTCGAAACCCGATGATAAATGAAAAAGGGGCGCGGAACCGCCCGCGACCCTTTGAGGGGCGGCGCATACTGCAACGCTTCGTTTCGGTCAACCTCAGGCTGACCGGCTCCTTCTCCGTCACCCCGGACCTGTTCCGGGGTCCATCGTGCGGCATGTACGGAGCAAGAAGCTCAGACCCTCGCGCTCGCGGCTTGATGGACCCCGGAACAAGTCCGGGGTGACGGGTTAAGGTGATGAGGCATAGTTGCCTAGCGCTGGCAGGTTGGGCAGAAAAAGGTCGATCGTCCGCCGTCGACGCGGCGCCGGACGGTGCCGCCGCATGGGCATGCCTCCCCTTCCCGGCCATAGACGCGGAACTGCTTCGAGAAATAGCCCAGCTCGCCGTCGGGCCGGGCATAGTCGCGCAAGGACGATCCGCCCGCCTCGATCGCCGCGAGCAGCACCGCGCGCACCGCTTCGGCAAGACGCTTCAGTTGCGGTCCGGTGATCTTTCCGGCCGGGCGAGTCGGCGCGATCCGCGCGAGGTTGAGCGCTTCGCACACATAGATGTTGCCAAGCCCCGCGACGATTCGCTGATCGAGCAGCAGCGGCTTGACCGGCGCGGTCCGGCCGGCGAACGCCTTCCGCAGGTGCTCGGCGGTGAAATCGGGGCCGAGCGGCTCCGGGCCGAGCGCCGCGAAGGGCGGCCATTCGGCGACCGCCTCGGTCGGGACCAGATCGACCGAACCGAAACGCCGTGGATCGTTGAGCGCGACGCTGCGCCCGGCGTCGGTTTCGATCACCAGATGGTCGTGCGGCAGCAGCTGGGCGGGATCGAGGCGCCAACGCCCCGACATGCCGAGATGGAAGATCATCGTGTCGCCGCGGGTCGTGGCGATCAGGCCGTATTTCGCGCGCCGCGAAAGCCCGGTGACGCGCGCCCCGGTCAGCCTCTGCCCGAGATCGGGCGGAAAGGCGCGGCGCAGATCGGCGCGGCGGACGAGCACGCGCGAGAGCACGCGCCCCTCGAGCACGGGCGCGAGGCCGCGGACGGTGGTTTCGACTTCGGGAAGCTCGGGCACGGGCACGCGCTAGGTTGCGTTTGCGGGTCGCGCAAGGCGCGGCTAGAGCGCAGGGCCATGACCGACACCGTATCCTTCGGCTATCAGCAGGTCGCGCCGCACGAAAAGACCGCGCGCGTCGGCGGAGTCTTCTCGAGCGTCGCCAGCCGCTACGACCTGATGAACGACGCCATGTCGGGCGGGCTGCACCGGCTGTGGAAGGACCGCTTCGTCCGGCTGGTCAAGCCGCGCGCCGGCGAGGCGATCCTCGACATGGCGGGCGGCACCGGCGACATCGCCTTCCGCCTCGCCAGGTCGGGCGCGCAGGTGACGGTGGCGGACATCAATCCCGATATGCTCGCCGTCGGCATGGACCGCGCGGCGAGACGCGGCATCGAGGGGCTGATCTGGTCCGAGCAGAATGCCGAGACGCTCGGCTTCGCCGACAAGAGCTTCGACGCCTACACCATCGCCTTCGGCATAAGGAACGTGACCGACATTCCCGCGGCGCTGCGCGAGGCGCACCGCGTGCTCAGGCGCGGCGGACGCTTCTTCTGCCTCGAATTCTCGACCACCTTGTGGCCCGGCTTCGCCGACGTGTACGACGCCTATTCGCACCGGATCGTCCCCAAGCTGGGCAAGCTCCTGGCGCATGACGAGGACAGCTATCGCTACCTGATCGAATCGATCCGCCGCTTTCCCGACATGCCGGCGTTCGAGGCGATGATCGCCGAGGCGGGCTTCGTGGGCACCCGCGTCGAGCCGGTGCTGGGCGGGTTGGTGGCCATCCACAGCGGCTGGAAGATTTGATGGATCGCGATCCGTTACTCCCCTCCCTGGAAGGGAGGGGCCGGGGGTGGGTTTCCCTCCGCGAGCGCAACGCCGGTGGAGAGGAACCCACCCCTAACCCCTCCCTTCCAGGGAGGGGAATCATCATCGCATGACCGCGCCCGTCATCCATCTCTGGCGGATCTTCAAATGGGGGCGCATCCTCGCGCGTCACGGGGCGTTGAGGGGCATCGAGCGCGATCCGCTGACGCCGCCGCCGGTGCGCCGCATCGCCCGGCTGGCGCGTTTCGGCGCGCGCGTGCCCAAGGTGCCGGCCTATGCCGACGCGTTGCAGGCGATCGGGCCGGCGGCGATCAAGTTCGGCCAGACGCTCGCCACGCGGCCCGATCTGGTCGGCGAGGAGGCGGCGCACGATCTGATGCGCCTGCAGGACGCGCTGCCGCCGGTGGCGTTCGATCTGATCTGCGAACAGATGGTCCAGAGCCTGGGCAAGCCGGTCGACGCGCTGTTCGCCTCGATCGATCCCGAGCCGATCGGCGCCGCCTCGATCGCGCAGGTGCACAGCGCCGTCACCACCGACGGGCGCAGGGTCGCGGTCAAGGTGCTGCGCCCCGGGGTCGAGGCCGAGTTCGCCCGCGCGATCGACACCTATGAATGGGCGGCGGCGCAGGTCGAGGGCATGGGCCGCGAGACGCGGCGGCTGCGCCCGCGGCTGGTGGTCGAGACGTTCAAGCGCTGGACCGCGCGCGAGCTCGACCTCCGCCGCGAAGGCGCGTCGGCCTCCGAACTGCGCGAGGCGATGGAGGCCGAGCCGGGCTTCACCGTGCCCGCGATCGACTGGCAGCGCACGTCGGGCAAGGTGCTGACGCTCGAATGGGTCGACGGGATCAAGCTGTCGAAACGCGAGGAATTGATCGCCGCCGGGCACGACACCGCGCATCTCGCGCAAATCCTGATCCGCGCCTTCCTGCGCCAGGCGATCTCCGAAGGCTTCTTCCACGCCGACATGCACCAGGGCAATCTGTTCGCGCTGGCCGACGGGCGGATCGCGGCGATCGACTTCGGCATCATGGGCCGCATCGACCGCCGCGCGCGGGTGTGGCTGGCGGAGATCCTCTACGGCCTGATCACGGGCAATTACGCCCGCGTCGCGGAGATCCATTTCGAGGCGGGCTATGTGCCGCCGCACCACAGCGTCGACGAGTTCGCGACCGCGCTGCGCGCGGTGGGCGAGCCCATGCGCGGGCTGCCGGTCAAGGAGATGTCGGTCGGCGCGATGCTCGACGGGCTGTTCGCCATCACCCGCGACTTCGACATGCAGACCCAGCCGCACCTGCTGCTGCTGCAGAAGACGATGGTGATGGTGGAGGGCGTGGCCACCAGGCTCGATCCCGACATCAACATGTGGGACGCCGCCGCCCCCTTCATCCGCGAATGGATCAGGACCGAGCTGGGGCCGGAGGCCTGGGTCGCCGACCGTATCGTCCGCGACGTGCGCACCCTCGCCCGCCTGCCCGACCTGATCCGCAATATAGAGGCGCGCTATCCCCCGCCCGGCGGCGCTCCGCCCTCTCCGCCGCTCAAGGAGATCGAGGTGGTGCGGATCGGCGGCGGCTGGCGCTATGCGGCGGTGGCGGTTCTCGCGGCGCTTGGCGGTGCTGCGGCGATGTGGGTGATATTGTGATCTGTCCTACATCGGCCATGCGATGCTATGGGACTGGAATGGCCCCGCGCTTCGCCCCTGCCGCCACCCGGTTCACGGCGATCGGCGGGAGGGAGAGTGATATGACGCCTGGTCTCACTTTCCTCACCTTTCGGACCATCGGGACCCGTTCCGCATGACCGCGACTCGGCGCATCCTCCTGATCGTCGGCGGCGGGATCGCGGCGTACAAGGCGTGCGAGCTGGTGCGGCTGATCCGCAAGGCGGGCATGTCGGTGCGCTGCGTGCTGACCGCGGGCGGCGCGCAGTTCGTCACGCCGATGACGCTCGCCGCCTTGAGCGAGCAGCAGGTCCATACCAGCCTGTGGGATCTGAAGGACGAGGCGGAGATGGGCCATATCCAGCTCAGCCGCGAGGCCGATCTGGTGGTCGTCGCCCCCGCCACCGCCGATCTGCTGGCGAAGATGGCGGCGGGCATGGCCGACGATCTCGCCACGACTTTGCTGCTCGCGACCGACAAGCCGGTGCTCGCGGCACCGGCGATGAACGTGCGGATGTGGCAGCATGCCGCGACCATGCGCAATGTAGCGCAGCTCCGCGCGGACGGCGTGACGGTGATGGAGCCCGACGAAGGCCCGATGGCGTGCGGCGAATATGGCCCCGGCCGGCTGCCCGAACCCGAAGCGATCCTCGCGGCGATCGAGCATGCGCTCGCCGGACGCCCTCCCGCGCCGCCGATCTCGCGCGAGGCGGGAACGGCGCCCGTCAAGCCGCTGACCGGCAAGCACATCCTCGTCACCGCCGGGCCGACGCATGAGCCGATCGATCCGGTGCGCTACATCGCCAACCGGTCCTCGGGGAAACAGGGGTTCGCCATCGCCGCGGCGCTCGCCCGGCGCGGGGCGCGGGTGTCGCTCGTCGCCGGACCCGTGGCGCTGCCCACCCCGCCGGGGGTGACGCGCATCGATGTCGAGACCGCGCGCGAGATGGCGGCCGCGGTGGAGGCGGCGCTGCCGGCGGACGCCGCCGTGATGGTCGCCGCGGTGGCCGACTGGCGCACCGAAGGCGAACGCCAGAAGATCAAGAAGCAGGCGGGCGGCGCGACGCTCCACCTGACCGAGAACCCCGATATCCTCGCCGGGCTCGGCGCGCGCAAGGATCGCCCCCATTTGCTGATCGGCTTCGCGGCCGAGACCGAGAAGGTGATCGAGCACGCCACCGCCAAGCTCGCCCGCAAGGGGGCCGACTGGATCGTCGCCAACGACGTGTCCGGCGACGTGATGGGCGGCGATGCGAACACGGTCCACATCGTCAGCCAGGACGGGGTCGAGAGTTGGGATCGGATGGACAAGGCGGCCGTGGCCGACGCATTGGCGGAGAGGATCGCGAAAGCGCTGGCCTGAACGATTGTTCTTGATCTGTTCCAACCTATCTGCCATCCATGGAATGGGGAACAGGAGGATGGGATGGATTGCTACGTCACCCTCGGCGCGATCGACGCCGATCGCTCGAACGCCTTTTACGATGCCGTGCTGGGCACCATCGGCTGGTCTTCACACATGAGCTTTCCGGGTTGGCGCGCCTATTCGGCAGGCGGCGAGGGGAAAGGCCTGACCCTGTGGGTCTGCCAGCCGTTCGATGGCAATCCGGCGAGCGCGGGCAACGGCACGATGGTGGCTTTCGCCGCGGCTTCGCATGATGAGGTCGATGCGTTCCACGCCGCGGCGATGGCGCATGGCGGCAGCGACGAGGGCGCGCCGGGGCCCCGGCCCGATTTCGGACCGAAATGGTACGCGGCCTATATGCGCGACCCGACCGGAAACAAGATCGCGGCGGTCTTCAACGATTGAGGCGATCGGCGTTCGACAATTCGTTCGGCGGCGGTAAGGAGGCGCGATGACCAACGCCTCCATCGCCATCCTGATCAAGCGCCTGCCGCACGGGCAGGACCTGCCTCTTCCCGCCTACGCCACCAGCGGCGCGGCCGGCATGGACGTGGTCGCGGCCGAGGAGCTGACGCTCGCCCCCGGCGCGCGCCACGCCGTCGCCACCGGTTTCGCCATCGCGATTCCCGACGGCTATGAAGTCCAGGTGCGGCCGCGCTCGGGCCTGGCGCTCAAGCACGGCGTCACCTGCCTAAACACGCCCGGCACGATCGACAGCGACTATCGCGGCGAGGTGAAGGTGATCCTCGCCAATCTGGGCGACGCGCCCTTCCCCATCGCCCGCGGCGACCGCATCGCCCAGATCGTCCCCGCGCCGGTGCTGCGCGCCGGGCTGACCGAGGTCGCCGATCTTGACGATACTGAACGCGGCGCGGGCGGTTTCGGATCGACAGGCATCAATTCCGTTGACGGGGTTTCCGTGGTATCCAGCGCGTCATGAACAAGCCCGCTTCCGCCGCGACGTTCGAGCGCAACGAGCCGACCTATGACGACGACGGCTATGGCTGGGCAATGCGCCAAGCGACCTTACTTCGCGCCCGCCAGACCAATGCGCTCGACTGGGACAATATCGCCGAGGAAATCGAGAGCATGGGCAGACGGGAATACAACGCGACCGAATCGGCGTTGCGGATCGTGCTGCTGCATCTTCTGAAATGGGAACATCAGCCGATGCTCCGCACGCGATCCTGGTCGAGCTCGATCCGGGAACATCTTCGCCGTTTCGATCGTCTCCTGGCGGCAAATCCCGGCCTGAAATCGAGTCTCGATGAGATCGTGGCGGAAGCTTACAGGCAGGCACGGTATGAAGCCGCGCAGGAAACCGGATTTCTGCCGGAAACCTTTCCCGAAACACCGCCTTCATGGGAAAGAATACGAGCGCCGTTCGAGCTCTGAATCCATGATCGCCGAACCCAGCGACGCCGAGCTGGAGCGTTACGCCCGTCATATCGTGCTGCCCGAGATCGGCGGGCTGGGTCAGGTGAAGCTGCGCGCGGCGACGGTGGCGATCGTCGGGGCGGGCGGCATCGGATCGCCCGCGATCCAGTATCTCGCCGCCGCGGGGGTCGGGCGTTTGCGCATCGCCGATGATGACGAGGTCGCGCTGTCAAACCTCCAGCGGCAGACCCTGTTCGGCACGCAGGATGTCGGCCGCGGCAAGTGCGAGGTCGCGGCGGAGGCCGTCCACCATCTCAACCCGCATGTCGCGACCGAGCTGTGGCCCGAGCGGATCGAGGCGCACAACGCCGGCGATTTCGTGCAGGGGGCGAATGTCGTCGTCGACGGATCGGACAGCTTCGCGACGCGGCTGCTGGTCGCAGACGCCGCGCTCGCCGCGAAGGTGCCGCTGGTCTCCGCCGCTGTCGGCCGGTTCGAAGGCCAGCTCGCCACCTATCGCGGCTGGGAGCCGGACGCGCCTTGCTATCGCTGCCTCGTCGGCGCCGATCCCGGTCTCGCCGAGGTCAGTTGCGCCGAACAGGGCGTGCTCGGCGCGCTGACCGGCGTGATGGGAAGCCTCGCGGCGATGGAGGCCGTCCGCGCGATCACCGCCTTCGGCGAGGACGCGGCCGGCAAACTGCTGCTGTTCGACGCGCTGTCGCTGCGCGCACGCACGCTGACGCTCGCCAAGGACCCCGCCTGCGCCGCCTGCGGGCGATGAGCGGCATCACCATCATCCTCATCCGCGACGATCCGCCCGCCCTGCGCGCCGCGCTGACCATCGTCACCGCAACGGCGGCGCTGGGCCAGCGCGGGCGCATCTATCTGCACGAAGCCGCGGTTGCGATGCTGTGCCGCCCGATCGCCGACGCCGCCGACGCGGATTATCGCGCCAAGGGATTGCCCGACCTGGCCGGTCTGTTCGAGGTGGCGCTGTCGATGGGCGTCACGCTGATCGCCTGCCAGACCGGGCTGGCGCTGGGGGATCACGATGCCGAAGCGCTCGATCCGCGGGTGGAGACGGGCGGGCTGGTCGGCCTGATCGCGAGCCTTGGCGACGACAGGCTGATCGCGCTCTGACCCTCGCCTTCTTGCCCCAAGCGGTGGCGATGCCCACTTGCCGAGCTTGATCAATTCGGGAGTGACGCATGATCGATCTGCATTATTGGCCGACGCCCAACGGGCACAAGATCACGCTGTTCCTGGAAGAGGCGGGGCTCGATTACCGCATCGTCCCGGTCAACATCGGCACAGGCGAGCAGTTCGCGCCCGATTTCCTGAAGATCGCGCCCAACAACCGGATGCCGGCGATCGTCGACCATGCACCCGCCGACGGCGGCGAACCGATCAGCGTGTTCGAAAGCGGCGCGATCCTGATCTATCTCGGCAACAAGACCGGCCGCTTCGTCGGCGCGAACCAGCGCGAACGGATCGCGATCACCGAATGGCTGATGTGGCAGATGGGCGGGCTCGGCCCGATGCTGGGGCAGAACCATCATTTCAACCGTTATGCGCCCGAGAAGATCGAGTACGCCATCAACCGCTACGTCAACGAGACCAACCGGCTTTACGGCGTGCTCGACCGGCGCCTGGCGGGGCGCGAGTTCATCGCCGGCGATTATTCGATCGCCGACATGGCCTGCTATCCCTGGATCGTGCCGCACGAGGCGCAGGGGCAGCGGCTGGAGGACTTCCCCAACCTCAAGCGCTGGTTCGAGGCAATCCGCGAACGCCCCGCGACGATCCGCGCCTATGAGAAGGGCAAGGCCGTCAACGACAGCAGCCGGCCGATGAGCGAAGAGGCCAAGAAGGTCCTGTTCGGCCAGACCGCGGCGACGGGGCGGTGATACTTGTTCCTCCCCCAGCTTGTCTGGGGGAGGGGGACCACGCGTAGCGTGGTAGAGGGGGAGCGCCAGGAGCGCATCGTGTGTAGCCGCCTCCCTCCCGCCTTCGGCAGTCCCCCTCCCCCGCTTCGCGAGGGAGGATTTAGTTGTCCTTTCCCGGCCGTCGGCTCAATCCGACATCGAGGTGCGAGCCGGCATCGACCAGCAGGATCTCGCCCGTTACCGCGCGCATTGCTGGATCGAGCAGCGAGACGACCGGCGCGGCGACGTCCTCCGCCATTGTCGCGAGGCCCATCGGCACCGAGGCGGCGATGCGCTGGTTGAGCTTGGCGAAGCCTTCCGCGCCCAGCCGCTTTTCGAACCAGCCGGTGCCGACATAGCCGGGCGCGACTGCGTTGACCCGGATCGCAGGCGCCAGCACGCGCGCCATGCTGAGTGTCAGCGTGCTGAGCGCCCCCTTCGACGCGGCATAGGCGGCCGACGACCCCATGCCGAACTCGCCCGCGACGCTGGCGATGTTGACCACCGCCGATGCGTCGCCTTCGCGCATCGCCGGGGCGCAGGCGCGGATCATCTGGAATGCGGCGATCACGTTGAGCTTGTAGATGTCGACGAAATCCTCGGCGCTGAGCGCCTCCAGATCCTCGTGGTTGGCGAACTTGGTCCGCCCCGCGTTGTTGACGAGGAAATCGATCCGCCCGAACGCGTCGGTCGCGGCCCGCGCCAGATCGCGGCAGGCGGCGTCGTCGACGATATCCGCCTGCACCGCGATCGCGCCTTCGCCCACCTCCGCCGCCAGCGCCTCGGCGTCGTCGCGGCTGGAGGCATAGTTGATCACGCAGCGCACACCCTGACCGGCCAGCCGGCGCACGATCGCCGCGCCGATGCCGGTGCCGCCGCCGGTGACGATCGCGACGCGGCCCTTCATGCCCGCGCACTCGGCCGGGCGGAGGCGCGGGCGTGCCAGGCGCGCAGGTTCGCGGCATCCTCGGGCATCTCGATGCCGATGAAGCCGGCGAAATCGATCGTCGTGAGCAGCACGATATCGGCCATCGAATAATCCTCGCTCGCCAGCCATTCTCGCCCCTGGAGCTGCCGGTCGAAGAATCCCATCGCGCTCGCCACCTTGGCGCGGTTGCTCTCGCCGAAATCCTTGTATTGCGGCACGACGGCCTTCGCGGTGAAAGGATGGGTGTGCGCCCAGACCATGCCGACAGGGGTCATCAACACCATTTCGGCGCGACGCAGATGCATGTCGATCAGCGCGATTTCGGTAGGCGTCCGGCCGAACAGCGGCGACTGCCCATGCTCTGCCTCGAACCAGCGGCAAATCGAGACGCTTTCCGTAATCGCGGTTCCATCGTCGAGCACCAGGGTCGGTACCTGGCCGAGCGGGTTGATCGCCGTGAACTCCGGCGATTTCTGCTCACGCGCGGGAATCGAGAGCGGCTTCATCGGCACCTCGATCCCGCGTTCGGCGAGATAGATGCGCACGCGGCGCGGATTCGGCGCGGGATTGGGCGCGTCATAGAACAGCATAGTCTCTCCCCGTTTTCGAAAAATGCGTATGGCATTTTGCCCGGACGCAATCTACCCATTCCGCCATGAACACGGCACGCGAAATCCTGGAAGGCGCATTCGGTACGATTCCCAGCCTGATCAGGCTCCATGCCGTCGAGCGCCCCGATGCGGTCGCGCTGGCGATGGACGGCGCGAGCATGACCTATCGCCGGCTAAATCGCGAGATGGATCGCGTCGCCGCCGGGCTGCAGCGCGACGGCATCCGCCCGGGCGAGGCCGTGGCGATCGTCTCCGCCACGTCGATCCCTTATGCGGTCGCTTTCCTAGGGATCCTGCGCGCCGGCGCCGCGGCAGCCCCGCTCGCTCCGTCCTCAACGCCCGAGAGCCTGGCGGCGATGATCGGCGACTGCGGCGCGCGGATCGTGTTCGTCGATGCGGACAATGCCGCCGCGCTGGAGGGGCAGCCGATCGGTGCGCGGGTGATCCGCCTCGACGACAGCGCAGCGCCGCGCTGGGCGGATTGGCTGCCGGTGCAGGATACGGCACCCGCGCCGGTCGAGATCGGCCCCGACGATCCGTTCAACATCATCTATTCGAGCGGCACCACCGGCACGCCCAAGGGCATCGTCCAGCCGCACCGGATGCGCTGGGCGCATGTCGCGCGAAACGCCGCTGCCGGCTTCGACACCGCGGTGACGATGATCGCGACGCCGCTCTATTCGAACACGACTTTGGTCAGCTTCTTCCCGACGCTCGCTTGGGGCGGCACGGCGGTGCTGATGGGCAAGTTCGATGCGCGGGCGTTTCTGGAAAGCGCCGAACGCTGGCGCGCGACGCACGCGATGCTGGTGCCCGTCCAATACAGCCGCATCATGGCCGATCCCGAGTTCGACCGCTTCGACCTGACGAGCTTTCGCCTCAAGACCTGCACCTCCGCCCCCTTCTCCGCGGCGCTCAAGGCCGATGTCGTGGCGCGTTGGCCGGGGCTGCTGGTCGAATATTACGGGATGACCGAGGGCGGCGGCACCTGCGCGCTGGTCTGCAACCAGTTTCCCGACAAGCTGCACACCGTCGGGCGCCCGGTAGAAGGGCACGACATCCGCCTGATCGACGACGACGGCAAGGAAGTGCCGCAGGGCGAGATGGGCGAGGTCGTCGGCCGTTCCCCGGCGATGATGAGCGGCTATCACGGCCGCAAGGACGCGACTGACGAAGCGGCATGGTTCGACGCCGAGGGCAATCGCTTCATCCGCCACGGCGATGTCGGTCGGTTCGACGCGGACGGTTTCCTGACGCTGCTCGACCGCAAGAAGGATCTGATCATCTCGGGCGGATTCAACATCTATCCGAGCGATCTGGAGGCGGTGCTGGCGCAGCATCCGGCGGTCGCCGACTGCAGCGTGATCGGCGTGCCGAGCGAAGCATGGGGCGAGACGCCCGTCGGCTTCTATGTGCCGCGCGACGCGACATCCGCCGCCGATATCCTCGCCGCGACCAACGCCAGGCTCGGCAAGACCCAGCGGCTGTCCGGGCTGCACCCGATCGACCAGCTGCCGAGGAGCGCAATCGGCAAGGTGCTGAAGCGCGAGTTGCGCGACCGGTTGAAGGAGACCGCATGACCAGCCTGCCCGAGATTCTCGCTGCCGCGACCCCGATGGAGAATGGCCTTCGGATGGAGATTCCGGCAAGCTGGATGCAGGGGCGCACCGCTTATGGCGGCGTATCTTCGGCGATGGCGCTGCATGCTGCGCAGCAATTGACACCCGATCTGCCGCCGCTTCGATCGGCGCAGGTGTCGTTCGTCGGTCCGCTGGCGGGTGGAGTCGATGTCACCGCCCGTCTGCTCCGCCGGGGCAAGAATGCGGCCTGGGTGCAGGCCGATGTGACAAGCGAGGCGGGGCTTGGCCTGGCCGCGACTTTCGTCTTCGTCCGCGACATGGAGTCGAAGGTCGCGCACAAGGAGGCGCCCGCGCCAGACTTCCCCCTGCCGGACCCCGATACGGTGACGTACAAGGGACCCAAGGACTTCTTCATCCACAATTTCGAGCTGGTCGACGACCGCAGCGACGCGCGCGGCAAATCCGAATGGCTGCGCTGGGTGCGGCTGGACGAGCGCGAAGGGCTTGACCCGATGGTGCATTTGATCGCGGTCGCCGATGCGCTGCCGCCGGCGGCGTTCAAGCTGATCGGCGGCCCCGCGCCGGTCTCCTCGATGACATGGCTGTGCAACCTGCTGACGCCCGAGCCCAGGACGCGCGACGGCTGGTGGCTGTTGCGGGCCGTTTCCGAATATGCCGCCAACGGCTGTTCGAGCCAGACGATGGCGATCTGGAACGCCGATGGCGAGCCGATCGCCACCCAGATGCAGAGCGTCGCGCTGTTTGTTTGAGAGATCCTCCCCCAGCTTGTCTGGGGAGGGGGAATAGCCGCGAGCGTCGCGTTGGCGGCAAGCCCCCTCCACCATGCTACGCATGGTCCCCCTGTGGATTCGCATTTGAAGTGCAACGGTTGGAGGAAGGCTTCGGCTGGGGTTTGGAAGCCGAGGCATTTGCGGGGTGTATTGTTGTAGCGGCGGACGAGCTTGTCGATATCGTTGTTGGAGAAGGTGTCGAGGTTGG
>NZ_QWLV01000010.1 GCF_003515075.1 Sphingomonas gilva | reverse complement strand
CAAGCTCGTCCGCCGCTACAACAATACACCCCGCAAATGCCTCGGCTTCCAAACCCCAGCCGAAGCCTTCCTCCAACCGTTGCACTTCAAATGTGAATCCACACCCGGAACAAGTCCGGGGTGACGAGATTGGCGATCAACGATTCAACGCGCGCGCGTAGATTACATCCTGGTGGACGGTCGCGCCGACCCTGAAGTCGCGCTTGCCCGAAAGCGTGAAGCCATGGCGCTCGTAGAACGCCCGGGCGCGGGCGTTTTCGCCGTACACGCCGAGCAGCACGCGTGACTTTCCCGCCCGCCGCGCATCGTCGAGCGCCAGCTCCATCAGCGCCCCGCCCAGCCCCGTTCCGTGGAACCGCGACAGTGCGTAGATGCGCTTGAGCTCGATATCGCCGGGCCCGATCGCGATCGGCAGGTCGGGCGCGGTGAGCACCGTGTAGCCGACCGGCGCGCCGCCGGTCGCGGTCTCGGCGATCGAGACGACGCTGCCCCCGTCGCCCAGCCATTTGCCGAACGCGGCCGCGCTGTTGTTCGCGGCGCAATGCGCGACGATATCGGGACCGTCGAGAATGCCGGCGAACGCGTCGAGGAAGGTCGCCGCCCCGACCAGCGCGAGCGCCGCGGCGTCTTCGGCCGCGGCGCGCCGCAGGGTGAAGTCAGGCGTCAGCCGACGATCTCTTCGGGCTTGAAGAAATAGGCGATCTCGATCGCCGCATTCTCGTCCGAATCCGAACCATGGACGGTGTTCGCCTCGATCGATTCGGCGTGGGTCTTGCGGATCGTGCCCTCGGCCGCGTCCTTGGGATTGGTCGCGCCCATCACGTCGCGGTTGCGCTTCACCGCGTCCTCGCCCTCGAGCACCTGCACCACGACGGGGCCGGAGATCATGAAATCGACCAGCTCACCGAAGAAGGGCCGCTCCTTGTGCACCGCGTAGAAGCCCTCCGCCTGCTCGCGGGTCATGTGGATGCGCTTGGAGGCGACGACGCGCAGGCCCGCATCCTCCAGCATCTTGGTGACCGCGCCGGTCAGGTTGCGGCGCGTGGCGTCGGGCTTGATGATCGAAAAGGTGCGGGTCGCGGCCATGCCGTGCTGTCCTCTAATAGGGTGGTGATGATGGATTTGCCGCGCCCTTAGACGCGGGGCGCGGTTCAGGCAACCTGTTCCCAGCGCCCGCCCTCGCTCTGCTTCCAGTAGCGGCGCTCGACGCCCTCGCGCGTCGCGAGGCCGCGCCACGCGGCGCGCGCCGCCTCTATTCCGGTCTCGTCGAAAAAGTGGAAGGCGCGGTCGAAGGCGAGCGCATCGTCGCGCCACTCGCCGTCGATCAGCGCGATGTGGCGCGCGCCGTTGGCGGCGGCGCAATCGGCGGCGATCAGCACCGGCTGGCCATCGTCACGCTCGCCGCCCGCCTGCGCGTGGGGCAGGAAGCTGTCGGGCGCATAGGTCCACAGCGCCTTGTCGATCTGCCCGCGCTGCGTCTCCGACGCCGACACCACCAGCAGCCGCGCGCCCGATTCCAGCACCCGCTCGGCGATGCGCGGCAGCGCGCGTTCGATCGGGGTGGCGGTCAGATGGTAGAAATCGACCTGCATTGCTGTGTCCGTCGCCCCTGCGCAGGCAGGGGCCGCTTGGTTTGTGGCACTTCTGAACTCTGCGCTTGCCGACTGAGGCCCCTGCCTGCGCAGGGGCGACGACTAAGCCTCGAAATTCTCGGCAACGAACCGATCCAGCAGCCGCACGCCATACCCCGTCGCGCCCTTGTCCCAGGTCGCGCCGGGCTTGTCCGCCCAGACCATCCCGGCGATGTCGAGATGCGCCCATTTGACGCCCTCGTCGACGAAGCGCTGGATGAACTGCGCCGCGGTGATCGATCCCGCGCCGCGCGGGCCGACATTCTTCATGTCGGCGATGGGGCTGTCGATCAGCTTGTTGTAGGCATCGGACAGCGGGAAGCGCCACAGCGGGTCGCCCACCGCCTTGCCAGCGGCGGCGAGCTTCTCGGCCAGTTCGTCGTCGTTGGAGAACAGGCCGCCATGCTCGTTGCCCAGCGCGATGATCATCGCGCCGGTCAGCGTCGCCAGATCGACGATCGTCCTGGGGCGGAAATGCTTCTGCACCCAGGTGATCGCGTCGCACAGCACCAGCCGCCCCTCGGCGTCGGTGTT
Source organism: Sphingomonas gilva (assembly GCF_003515075.1). Taxonomy (GTDB): domain Bacteria; phylum Pseudomonadota; class Alphaproteobacteria; order Sphingomonadales; family Sphingomonadaceae; genus Sphingomonas; species Sphingomonas gilva. The sequence continues at coordinate 109,499 of NZ_QWLV01000010.1, read as the reverse complement.
GAGGATCTCGATCGTCTGGCCGGACATGGAGGTGACGATGTCGCCGGGACGCTGCGCCGCGCCGTCGGGCATGTTCTCGACCAGCCCGCAGATGCCGACGACGTTGGCCTTGGCCTTCCTCAGCGCCAGCGCACGGATCGCGCCGGCGACCGCGCCCGCGCCGCCCATGTCCCACTTCATGTCCTCCATGCCGGGGCCGGGCTTCAGCGATATGCCGCCGGTGTCGAAGGTCACGCCCTTGCCGACCAGCGCCAGCGGCGGATCGGCGTCGTTGCCGGTGCCGTTCCAGTGCATCGCCAGCAGCCGCGCCTCGCGCACGGAGCCCTGGCTGACGCCCAGCAGCGCGCCCATGCCCGCCTCGCGCATCGCCGCCTCGTCGAGCACGGTCAGCTTGACGCCGAGCGTCTCCATATCACGGCAGCGCGCGACGAATTCCTCGGGAAACAGGATGTTGGGCGGATCGGACACCAGCGCGCGGGTGAAGGCGACGCCCTGGGTCAGCGCGTCCTGATGCGCCCAGGCGGCGTCGCTGCCCTCGGGCGCGCCGACGATCGTCACTTCCTCCAGCGTGGGTTTCTGCTTGTCGGCCAGCCTGGTGCGATAGACGTCATGCCGCCACGCGCGCTGGCGCGCGCCGGCTGCGAGCAGCGCGGCGGCCGCGGCGTCGGCGGCGCTGCCGGTCAGGTCGATCGCCACGCCGGTCTCGCCGGAGACCAGCAGCCGCGCGGCGACAGCGCCGCCCGCGCGCTCCCATTCCTGCGGCGTGCCCCCGCCGGTGCCGACCAGGATGATCCGCCGCGTGCCCTTCCCTTCGGCGATGAACGCCTCGGCGATCGTTCCCGCCTCGCCTTCGAAGCGCACCCCGGCGGCCGAGGCGCGCACCAGCGTGGAGGCGTCCGCGCCGAGCCCGCCGATCGCGGTCCCGGCGAGCCCGCCCTTGGCGATCGGATAGGCGATGGGCATGCGGTCGGGAGCCGTATCGGCGAAGCGGACTTTCATTGCGGACGAGCCTTTCAGGGGAATCGGTATTGCGACCATCTAGGCGCACCCTCCGCCCGACGCAAAGGCGCGCCCTTGGATGGACGGCGCGGGTGCGGTGCGATAGGGCAGCCGCTTCGACGCCCCGTCAGGGGGGCGATTGGGGTGTTTGGCTGAGTAATGCGCCACGGACTGTTCGCCACCGCAGCCTTCGCGCTCGGCCTCGCGCTCGCCGCCCCGGCGGTCGCGCAGGACCTGCAGGATCGCCCGGTCGATCCGCCGCCGCCCAGCCCCACCGCGCCGGTCGAGGACGACCAGATCGAATTCAGCGCCAACAGCCTCGAATATAATTACGAGACCGAGATCGTCACCGCCTCGGGCGACGTCCGCCTGTTTCGCGAGGGCAACCGCCTGCGCGCCGACAGCGTTACCTGGAACCGCGCCACGGGCAAGGTGACGGCGACGGGCAACATCGCCGTGGTCAATCCGCAGGGCGATGTCGCCTACGGCGATTCGATCGAGCTGACCGACAGCCTGAAGGACGGCGTCGTCCAGAATCTGCTGATCGTGCTCGACGAAGGCGGCCGGCTCGCGGCGCAGCGCGGCACGCGCGGCGGCGACGTCGTCACGCTCGATCGCGCCGCCTACACGCCCTGCGCGGTGGTCGACAGCGAAGGCTGTCCCAAGGACCCGGTGTGGAAGATCGAGGCGGTGCGCGTCACCTATGATCAGGTGCGCGAGCGGATGAGCTACAAGGGCGCGCGCTTCTCCCTGTTCGGCTTCACCCTGCCGCTCCCCAATTTCTCGCATCCGACCGGCGATCTGGGCGGATCGGGCCTGCTGGTGCCCGATGTCCGCTATGACAGCATCAACGGCATCGACATCGCCGCGCCCTATTATTGGCGGCTGTCGCCCAACCGCGATCTCGTCGTCACCCCGCGCGTGTTCAGCAATGTCGCGCCTATGATCTCGGGCGAATATCGCGCGCTGACCGGGGACGGCGCCTACCGGATCGCGGGGCACCTGACCTATTCGGACGTGCTGCCCCAGACCGCCGAGGCCGGCGACGCCAGCCAGAACGAGCTGCGCGGCTATATCGACGCCTCGGGCCGCTTCCAGCTCTCCCCCGAATGGAGCGTGTCGGGATCGATCCGGCGGGTGACCGACCGCACCTTCCTGCGCCGTTACGAACTGTCCAACGACGATCGCCTGCGTTCGGTGGTGAAGGCCGAGCGGATCGACCGCGACAGCTATCTCCAGATCGCCGGCTGGGCGGTGCAGACGCTGCGCTTCGGCGATCCGCAGGGGCAGCAGCCGATCGCCCTTCCCGCGATCGACTATCGCCGCCGCATCGCCGATCCGCTGCTCGGCGGCGTGATCGAGCTGCAGGGCAATACGCTCGCATTGCTGAGGACAGAGGGGCAGGATACGCAGCGCGCCTTCGCCGGCGCCCGCTGGGACCTGCGCAAGCTGACCGATTGGGGCCAGGAGGTGACCTTCACCGCCTATGCGCGCGGCGACGTCTATCACACCAGCGACACGCTCTCGACCGAGATCCTCGGCTATCGCGGTGAGGAGGGCGTGCAGGGGCGCGTGATCGGCGCGCTCGCGGTCGACGTGCAATGGCCGTTCATCGGCGCGTTTCTCGGGGGCACGCAGCGGATCACCCCGCGCGTGCAGCTCGTCGCCTCCCCGCCGGTCCGCAATCTCGATATTCCCAATGAGGACGCCCGGGCGGTCGATCTGGAGGATTCGAACCTCTTCGCCCTGAATCGCTTCCCGGGCTACGACCGGTTCGAGGATTCGGCGCGCGTCACCTACGGCGTCGACTATGCGCTGGACCTGCCCGATTTCGCGCTCGAGGCGACGGTCGGCCAGAGCTACCGCCTCGACGCGCAGCCCACCTTGTTCCCCGACGGAACCGGCCTGTTCGACCGCACGTCCGACATCGTCGGGCGCACGCGCGTCAAGTTCCGCGATTTCGTCACCTTCACCCATCGCTACCGGCTCGACAAGGACGACCTCGCCGTTCGCCGCAACGAGATCGACGCGACGATCGGCAGCCGGCGCACCTACGCGCAGCTCGGCTATCTGCGTCTCAACCGCGATATCGGTGACGAGCTGGAGGACCTGCAGGATCGCGAGGAGGCGCGCGTCGGCGGGCGGGTCGCGTTCGCGCGCTTCTGGTCGGTGTTCGGATCGGCGGTGATCGACCTGACCGACCGCCAGGAGGATCCCCTGTCGCTTGCCGACGGCTATGAGCCGCTCAGGCACCGGCTGGGCGTCGCCTATGAGGACGATTGCATCGAGATCGGGCTGACCTGGCGGCGCAACTATTCGGACATCGGCGACGCGCGCTCGGGCGACAGCGTGCTCTTCCGGCTGGCGTTCAAGAATTTGGGCCGCTAAGCCCTCGTTCAGTTGAATGGCGGCATGGGCCGCCGATGCATTTGCGCCGTTGAAGAGGTTGCCTTGAAGAATATCGCCAAATCCCCGCGCGCGCGTCTTGCGCTTGGCGCCCTGGGGCTGATCCTCGCGGGCGCCGCGGTCGCGCAGACCGCGCCTGCGCCGCAGGACGACGTCCCGCCGCCGACCAACCTGAACCTGCCCGAAAATCCGACGATCTTCGGCAAGCAGGACCCGAACGTCCGCAAGGCCACCGCGATCGTCAACGGCGAGCTGATCACCGGCACCGATGTCGACCACCGCCTGGCGCTGGTCGTCGCGGCCAACCAGGGGCAGGTTCCGCCTGACGAGCTCGAGCGCCTGCGCCTGCAGGTGGTGCGCAACCTGATCGACGAGACGCTGCAGATCCAGGAGGCCAAGGCCAACGAGATCGAGGTCACCCAGCAGGAGATCGATCAGGGCTATGCCCGCGTGGCGCGCAGCTTCCAGCGCACGCCCGCGCAGTTCGACGAATTCCTGCGCCAGCAGAACTCCTCGCCCAAGTCGCTGAAGCGCCAGATCGAGGGCGAGCTCGCCTGGCAGCGCCTGCTCAGCCGCCAGATCACCCCCTTCGTCAACGTGGCGGACGAGGAGGTGCAGTCGATCATCGCCCGGCTGAACGCGTCCAAGGGCACGGCCGAATACCGTCTGGGCGAGATATTCCTGTCGGGCACGCCCGACACCATGGAACAGACCGTTGCGAATGCGCAGCGGATCATCGAGCAGCTCAAGAATGGCGGCTCCTTCGCCACCTATGCGCGGCAGTTCTCCGAAGCCTCGACCGCCGCGGTCGGCGGCGATCTCGGCTGGATTCGCGCCGCGCAGCTGCCCGAACAGCTCGCCTCTGCGGCGCAGGAGCTGCAGGTCGGCCAGGTCGCCGGTCCGATTCCGCTCCCGGGCGGCGTCTCGATCCTGCTCAAGGTCGACGAGCGCCAGATCCTGACCGCCGACCCGCGCGACGCGGTGCTCAGCCTGCGCCAGATGTCGATCGCCTTCCCGGCGGGGACTACCGAAGCGCAGGCCACGCAAAGGGCGTCGCAATTCGCGAGCGCGATCCAGTCGCTGCAGGGCTGCGGCCGGGTGGACGAGGTGGCCAAGACGTTGGGCGCGACCGTGGTCGACAATGATTCGGTGCGCGTGCGCGATCTGCCGCCGCAGCTGCAGGACATCATGCTCGGCATGCAGATCGGCCAGGCGACGCCGCCTTTCGGCTCGCCGACCGAGGGCGTGCGCACGCTGGTGCTGTGCGGCCGCGACGACGCCCAGGTGGCGAGCGCGCCGTCCTTCGATCAGGTGATGGGCCAGCTCGAGGAAGAGCGCACCAACCGCCGCGCCCAGCGCTATCTGCGCGATCTGCGCCGCGATGCGGTGGTCGATTATCGATGAGCGCGGCATGACCCCTCTCGCGGTTGCCCTGGGTGACCCGGCGGGGATCGGGCCCGAAATCGTCGCCAAGGCCTGGGAAGCACGCGACCAAGCCGAACTCCGCCCCTTCTTCGCCGTCGGCGACCCGCGCTCGATCGGCCGAATCTGGAACGGCCCGGTCGAGCGGATCGACGATCCGATCGAGGCGGAACGCGTCTTCGCCCGCGCGCTCCCCGTGATCCCGGTGCACGACGCGGGCGAGATCGAACCGGGCAACCCCGATCTCGCCGGCGCGCGCTGCTCGCTCGATTCGCTGGAGCTCGCCGCGGGGCTCGCGCGCGCGGGCGGCGCGGGCGCGGTCGTCACCGCGCCGGTCAGCAAGGCGCAGCTCTACGCGATCGGCTTCGCCCATCCCGGCCAGACCGAGTTCATCGCCGAACGCTGCGGCGTGGCGGGCGACAATACGGTAATGATGCTCGCCGGGCCTTCGCTGCGCGTGGTGCCGGTAACGACGCATGTGCCGATCAGCGCGGTGCCCGACATGCTCAGCATCGAGCTGCTGCTGGCCAAGGCGCGCACCACCGCGCGCGGCCTCACCCGCAGTTTCGGCATTCAGCGTCCGCGGCTCGCCTTCGCCGGGCTCAATCCCCATGCCGGCGAGCAGGGCGCGCTGGGCCGCGAGGAGGTCGACATCATTGAACCCGCGGTGTGCATCCTGCGCGACGAGGGCATCGACGCGACCGGCCCCTTCGCCTCGGACACGCTGTTCGACGCGCGTGCTCGCGCCAATTACGACGCGGCGATCTGCATGTATCACGATCAGGCGCTCATCCCGCTGAAGACGCTCCATTTCGACGAAGGCGTCAACATGACGCTGGGCCTGCCGATCGTGCGCACCGCCCCCGATCACGGCACCGCCTTCGCCATCGCCGGGCGCAGCGTCGCCAATCCCGGCGCGATGATCGCGGCGATCCGTATGGCCGCCGACGCCGCCCGCCACCGCGCTTTCGCCGAGGCGTGAGCGGCCTTCCTCCGCTGCGTGAGGTCATCCGCGCGCACGGCCTGTCCGCCAGCAAGGCGCTGGGGCAGAATTTCCTGTTCGATGGCCAGTTGCTCGACCGGATTGCGCGTGTGCCTGGCGATCTTGGGGACGCGGAGGTGCTCGAGATCGGCCCCGGTCCGGGCGGCCTAACCCGCGCCCTGCTGGCGGCCGGCGCGCGCGTCGCGGCGATCGAGCGCGACCGGCGCTGCATGGCGCCGCTTGCGGAATTGGGTGAGGCCTATCCGGACCGGCTGCGCGTGATCGAGGGCGACGCGCTGGCGATTGATCCGCTGCCGCTGTTCGAGGGCCGCCCGCATATCGTCGCCAACCTGCCGTATAATGTCGGCACCGCGTTGCTGATCGGTTGGCTGGAGGCGGACTGGCCGCCCTGGTGGCGAAGCCTGACGCTGATGTTCCAGAAGGAGGTGGCCGAGCGGATCGTCGCTTCGCCTGGCAGCGACGCCTATGGCCGGCTGGCGGTGCTCGCCCAGTGGCGATCGAACCCGCGCATTGCGATGAGCGTCCACCGCTCCGCCTTCACGCCGCCGCCCAAGGTGATGTCCGCGGTGGCGCACATTGTGCCGGAGGAAGCGCCGGAGGGTGTGTCGGTCAGGACGATCGCACGTCTGGCCGCCGCCGCCTTCGGCCAGCGCCGCAAGATGCTGCGCCAGAGCCTCAAGGGAACGCCCGGCGCGCTCGATGCGCTCGGCCGGCTGGGAATCGACCCGACCCGCCGCGCCGAAACCGTCAGCGTCGCCGAGTTCGTATCACTGGCGCGAACGCTCGATCAGGGCTGAGCGTCCTCGGTCTCTTCCGCGGTCGGTTTGGGCGCGACAGTCTGCGCGGCGACCACCGCCTGGGGCGGACCCTTGGCGATCGACGAGGCGAGCGTCGTCGCCTCGGGGCAGGCCGAGGTGCACAGCGCCTTGATGCGGGCGAGATTCTCGCGCGCCTTCTCGACCGCGCCCTTGGCGACCATTGCATCGCCCTGGCCCGCGAGCGCCTTCAAGTCATTGGGCTCGAGCGTCAGCGCCTCGCGATAGAGGCGGATCGACTTGCCGGTCAGCCCCTGCGCCTTGGCCACCTCGGCGAGGCGCAGGAACGCCTGGCGATTGCGCGGATCGACCACCAACGCTGTTTCCAGCGCGTCGGTTGCGCCCTTGAGGTCGCCGGCCTTCTGCGCCGCGACGCCCTTTTCCATCAGCGCCAGGCTGCGCGGATCGATCACGTCGTCCGCGCGCTGGCCGTGGCTGACGCTCGATACGGTCAGCAGCGTCAGCGAGATGGCGGCGGCGATGGGGGTAAAGCGCATGATCGTCTCCAACACGGCCGGTCGGGCCTGATCTGACCTGGCCTGATCTAACATGATCGCCCCAGTTTCGCGACAAAGAAGCCGTCCGTCGAGTCCCTATATGGATCGAGCCGCAAACCGGCTCCACGAGGCGTTCCAACTGCAAGATCAATCGTTTCCGCTTTCCATCCATCATGACGTGACAGGAAATCGGCGATCCGGTCCGCACCTTCCTCGTCGAGCAGCGAGCAGACGATATAGGTGAGCGTGCCTCCCGGCCGCACCAGCGAAGCCCCCAGGTCGAGCAGGCGCGCCTGCAATGCGACGAGGCGGGCGAGCCGCTCGGGAGTCAGCCGCCAGCGCGCCTCGGGGTTGCGCCGCCAGGTGCCCGTGCCCGAACAGGGCGCGTCGATCAGCACCAGATCGGCCGCGCCCACGACATCGCCCAGCGCCGCCGCCTCGCGCCCCGGATCCAGCAGCCGTGTTTCGACGATCGACACCCCCGCCCGCCCAGCGCGCGGCGGCAGCCGCTGCAACCGGCCGCGATCGGTGTCGGTGGCGATGATATGACCGTGATCCTCCATCGCCGCTGCCAATGCCAATGTCTTGCCGCCTCCACCCGCGCACAGGTCGATCACGTTCGCGCCGGGAGACACGGCAGCGGCCAGCGAAACGAGCTGGCTGCCATGGTCCTGCACCTCGACCAGCCCTTGCGCATATTCCGCGCTGTTCTCGATTGCGGCGCCGGTCGGCAGGCGCAGCCCGTCGGGCGCATGGGGCAAGGGTTCGGCGTCAGGCCAGGCCGCCATGACGTCATCGCGGCTCGCCTTGAGCCGGTTGACCCGGATGTCGAGCGGCGCGCGGCCGAGCAGCGCGGCCTGTGTCGCGGCATCGACGCCCGATTGCGTCAGCCGGTCGGCCAGCCAACCAGGCGCGGTTCCGGCGGGGGCAGGCGTCTCGTCCTGCCCGATCGGCGCGGGCGCGTGCGGCTCGCCGTCGAACAGCGCGGCGATATCAGGGCGGTCCTCGGTCAGCCCCAGCATCGCCGCCCGCCCGCTCGCAGGCAGTTCCCCCGCGCGCCGGATCGCGTCATAGAGCAGTTCGCGCACCGCGCGGCGATCCTTCGACCCGGCATAGCGTCGCGTTGCGAAATAGCGCTGAGCGAGCGTGTCCGCTGCCGCGCCGCCTTCCCGCGCCGCCGTTATGACCTGATCGAGGATCTCGATCGCCGCCTGGACACGCGCGCCTGGGGTCATATCCAGCCACCGTCATGCCGGACTTGTTCCGGCATCCATCGTGCCACACGCAAGGGCTTTGCCTGGGGCACGATGGACCCCGGAACAAGTCCGGGGTGACGGAAAAAGGGTGGTAATCTGATCGCCAATGAGCCCGCCCTAACGAGTAGGATAATTCGGGGCTTCCCGCGTGATCGTCACGTCGTGAACATGGCTTTCGCGCAGACCCGCGCCGGTGATGCGGACGAACTTCGCCCGCGCCTGCAGATCGGCGATGCTCTTCGAGCCAGTATAGCCCATCGCCGCCTTCACCCCGCCGACCAACTGGTGGATCACGTCGCGCGCGGGTCCCTTGAAGGGCACCTGCCCCTCGATCCCCTCCGGCACCAGCTTGAGCTGGTCCTTGATGTCCTGCTGAAAATAGCGGTCGGCCGAGCCGCGCGCCATCGCGCCGACGCTTCCCATGCCGCGATAGGATTTGTACGCACGCCCTTGATACAGGAAGGTTTCTCCCGGAGCCTCCTCCGTGCCTGCGAGCAGCGATCCGACCATCACCGATGACGCTCCGGCGGCCAGCGCCTTGGCGACGTCGCCCGAGGTGCGCAGCCCACCGTCGCCGATCACCGGCACGCCGGACTTGGCCGCCTCGGCCGCGGCTTCCATGATTGCGGTCAGCTGCGGCACGCCGACGCCCGCGACGACGCGCGTGGTGCAGATCGATCCGGGTCCGATACCGACCTTGATCCCGTCCGCGCCAGCATCGATCAGCGCGCGCGTCGCCTCGGCGGTCGCGACATTGCCGGCGACGACCTGCACCGAATTGGACAGCCGCTTCACCCGCTCGACCGCGCGTGCGACGTCGCGATTGTGGCCGTGGGCGGTGTCAATGACGATCAGGTCGCACTCGGCTTCGACCAGCGCCTCGGTGCGATCATAGCCCTTGTCGCCCACCGTGGTCGCCGCCGCCACGCGCAGCCGGCCCGATCCATCCTTGGTCGCATCGGGATAGGTCACCGCCTTCTCGATATCCTTGACCGTGATCAGCCCGACGCAGCGATAGGCGTCGTCCACCACCAGCAGCTTCTCGATCCGCCGCTGGTGGAGCAGCCGGCGCGCCTCCTCCTGGCCGACGCCGGTCGAGACGGTCGCGAGATTGTCCCTCGTCATCAGCTCGGCGACGGGCTGGCGCGGATTCTCGGCGAAGCGCACGTCCCGGTTGGTGAGGATGCCGACCAGCTTGCCCGACGCCTCGACCACCGGAATTCCGCTGATCCGGTTGGCCGCCATCAGCGCCTGCGCCTCGGCCAGCGTGGCGTCAGGCGCGATGGTGATCGGGTTGACCACCATGCCGCTTTCGAAGCGCTTGACCTGGCGGACGGCGGCGCATTGTTCCTCAACCGAAAGGTTGCGATGGAGCACGCCGATCCCGCCCATCTGCGCCATGACGATCGCCATGTCCGCCTCGGTCACGGTATCCATGGCCGAGGACAGGATAGGGATGTTGAGCGAAATCTCGCGGGTCAGCTTGGTGCGCGTATCCGCCTGGCTGGGCAGCACATCCGATTCGCCGGGCAGCAGCAGGACATCGTCGAAGGTGAGGCCGAGCGGAATGTCCATGAGCGCCAGAAGTCCCTTGTGCGGAATCGATTCGTGGCGGCCCATGTAATCAAGCGGCGGGCCGAGGGCTAGGGCCACGAACCGTCGCCCCTGCGCAGGCAGGGGCCTCAAGTCGGCATATGCGAGGGTCGATGTGCCACAAACCCAGCGGCCCCCGCCTGCGCGGGGCGACGGATCAGGTCACGCCCTCACGCGCCAGCAGCGCTTTCGCCTGTTCCACATGCATCTCCTCGATCATCCGGTCCTTGTAGCGCTCCGCCCCGCCCGACGCGGCGGCGATCAGGGCGTGCGCCTCGGCGATCTCGGTTTCGGTTGCGGCGAAGGCGCGGGCGGCGATGTCGATCTGGCCCGGATGGATCAGGCTCTTGCCGTCGAACCCCAGCGCGCGGCCATGACGACATTCTTCTTCCAGCCCTTGCGGATCGTCGAGCGCATTGAACACGCCGTCGAGCGCCCAGATCTCGCGCCCGCGCGCGGCGAGCACCACCAGTTGCAGCGCCGTCGCCATCGCCGCGCGGCCGCTCCCCGGTGGCAGGCGCAGGCCGGCGGCGAGATCGTTGGTGCCGACGATCAGCCCGGCGATCTCGTAACCCCAGCCCTTGGCGCTCGCGATCGGGCCGACATTCATCACACCGGCGGGAGTCTCGATCATCGCCAGCGCCGGCCGCTTGGCATAGGCACCGGCGGTGGCGATCACCTCGGGCATCTCGACCTTGGGGACGATCACATGCGTCGCGGCGGATTTCTTGACCGCCTTCAGATCGTCCTTGAAATGATCGCTGCCTTCCGCATTGACGCGTATGCCCACCATCCGATCGCCGAAGGTGGCGGATGCGGCCACCGCCGCGTCGCGCGCCGCCTCCTTGTCCTCAGCCTTCACCGCATCCTCCAGGTCGAGGATCACCATGTCGACCGCCAGGGTCCGCGCCTTATCGATCGCGCGAGGGTTGCTCGCAGGCATGAACAGCGCAGTGCGCGGGGCGATGTAGGTCTGTTCGCTCATCGGCGTTCTATGCTAGCAATCGGCTCGACAGGCCAAGGGGGAACCGGGACGATGTTGACGACTCTATTGAGCATTCTCGCTGCGGTGGTGGTGTTCTACCTGCTCGTCAGCGTGAAGATCGTCCGCCAGGGCTATCAGTATACCATCGAGCATTTCGGCCGCTTCACCAGTGTCGCCCGACCGGGCTTCAACTTCGTCCCCGCGCTCGTCTACCGCGTCGGGCGCAAGGTCAACATGATGGAGCAGGTGATCGACATTCCGGGGCAGGAGATCATTACCCGCGACAATGCGATGGTCTCGACCGACGGCGTCGTCTTCTTCCAGGTGCTCGATCCGGCCAAGGCCGCCTATGAAGTGAGCGACCTCTATGTCGCGCTGCTTCAGCTGACCACCACCAACCTGCGCACCGTGATGGGCTCGATGGACCTCGACGAGACGCTGTCGAAGCGGGACGAGATCAACGCGCGGCTGCTGTCGGTGGTCGATCACGCGACGACGGCATGGGGAGTCAAGATCACCCGCGTCGAGATCAAGGACATCCGCCCGCCCGCCGACATCGTCAACGCTATGGGCCGCCAGATGAAAGCCGAGCGCGAGAAGCGCGCCAACATCCTCGAAGCGGAAGGCACGCGTGCTTCCGAAATCCTGCGCGCTGAGGGACAGAAGCAGGCGCGCATCCTTGAGGCGGAGGGCCGCCGCGAATCGGCCTTCCGTGACGCCGAGGCGCGCGAGCGCGCCGCCGAAGCGGAGGCGAAGGCGACCCAGCTCGTCTCCGACGCGATCGAGAAGGGATCGAGCCAGAGCCTCAACTATTTCATCGCGCAGAAATATGTCGAGGCGGTGGGGAAGTTCGCCACCTCGCCCAACGCCAAGACCATATTGTTCCCCGTCGAGGCGACCCAGCTGATCGGATCGCTGGGCGGCATCGGCGAGTTGGCGAAGAGCGCGCTCGGCGATCGTGACGCGCCGCTCCCGCCCCCGGCCCCATCGCCTCGCACTGGCCCGTTCGAGATCAAGGGCGAATGATGGACGGCTGGTTCGATTCGCCCGGCGCGTGGTGGATCGCCGGCGGCGCGCTGCTCGTGCTGGCGGAGCTGGCGATTCCCGGCGTGTTCCTGGTGTTCCTCGCGATCGCTGCAGTTATCACCGGCTTGCTCTCGCTGCTGTTCCCCGAGCTGGGGCTGGCCGGGCAGCTGGTCAGCTTCGCCGCCTGGGCGGTGGTCGCGGTGCTGATCGGCAAGCGCTGGTACCGCGAATTCCCGGTCGACAGCAGCGATCCGCTGCTTAACGATCGCGTCGCGCGGCTGGTGGGCGAGACCGTGACGGTGGTCCAGGCGATCGAGAACGGCACGGGCCGCATCCGCGTCGGCGACGGCGAATGGACCGCGCATGGCCCCGATGCCTCCGTTGGCACGCGAATGCGCGTGACCGGCGGCGACCGCGGCGCGCTGCGCGTCGAGCCCCTACCGGGCGCGCTGCCGCAACATTAGCCGAGCGGACGCAGGTCGGGTTCGACGAAGCCGCGCCGTGCGGCGACGGAAAACAACCGCTCGGGCGAATAGAAGCGAAGCGGCCAGTCGCGCTTGCCCCGCGCCGACAGCAGCAGCGCGTTGACGCAAGCCTCCAGCGGCTCGCCCGCCGGACGATCAGCGACATGCGCGCGGACTCCGTGCAGGAACACGCGGGTGATCGTGTCGTGGTAGCCTTGGCAATCGTCGTTCACCCCGCCGACGCTTTCGTTGTAGCGGCGGATGATGCCCGGCAGCTCGGCGTCGAGGTCGATGTCCGGCCGTTCGCGCGCCAGCCATGTGGTGGCGCCGAGGTGCGCCTCATGTGTCCATTCGGCCCTGGGCAGCGTGCAGGCGAGCAGCCCCTGCCCCACCCGGACGATGGCGGCGGCGTCGGCGAACAGGCGGGGCGGATGGTCGGTCATCGATCGGGCTCCTTGGGGAGGGACCCGATCGCTGCCGGGCCGGTTATGCTGTTTCGGCGCTGCTTGCTTGCGGGGCGGCTTGTCGCACCCCCTCGTCCACCGCGTCCGCGAATTGGGCGAAGTTGGCGACGAACTGGTCGACCAGGGCCGCCGCGGTCGCGTCGTATTCCTCCTTGTTCGCCCAGGTCCGGCGGGGATCGAGGATCGCGCTGTCGACCCCCGGCACCGCCACCGGCACCTTGAAGCCGAAGTTCGGATCGGTGCGGAACTCGGCGTCGTTCAGGCTGCCGTCGAGCGCGGCGTTCAACAGCGCGCGCGTCGCCTTGATCGGCATGCGGCTGCCGACGCCGTACTTGCCGCCGGTCCAGCCGGTGTTGACCAGCCAGCACGAGACGCCACCCTGGGCGATCCGCTCCTTGAGCAGGTTGCCGTAGACGCTCGGGTGGCGCGGCATGAACGGGGCGCCGAAGCAGGTGGAGAAGGTCGCCTCGGGCTCGGTCACGCCCATCTCGGTCCCCGCGACGCGCGCGGTGTAGCCGGAGAGGAAGTGGTACATCGCCTGGTCCGGCGTGAGCTTCGCGATCGGCGGCAGCACGCCATAAGCGTCGGCGGTCAGCATCACAACGTTTTTCGGCACCGGCCCCATATTGTGCGCGGAAGCGTTGGGGATGAAGTCGATCGGGTAGGATCCGCGGCTGTTCTCCGCCAGGCTGGCGTCGTCGAGGTCGAGTTCGCGCGTGTCCGGGTTCATCACGACATTCTCCAGCACCGTGCCGAAACGGCGCGTTGTGGCGAAAATCTCCGGTTCGGCCTCTTCGGACAGGCGGATCATCTTGGCGTAGCAGCCGCCTTCGAAGTTGAACACGGCGGTGTCCGACCAGCCATGCTCGTCATCGCCGATCAGCGTGCGGCTTGCGTCGGCGCTCAGCGTCGTCTTACCCGTGCCCGAAAGCCCGAAGAACACCGCGGTGTCGCCCCTGGGGCCGATATTGGCTGAACAGTGCATCGGCATGATGCCCTCGGCCGGCAGCTTGTAGTTGAGCAGCCCGAATACCGATTTCTTCATCTCGCCGGCATAGGCGGTGCCGCCGATCAAGATCAGCTTGTCGGTGAAGCTGACCGCGATCACCGTCTCGCCGCGCGTGCCGTGGCGCGCAGGATCGGCGCGGAAGCTGGGCAGATCGATGATGGTGTATTCGGGGTCGAAACCAGCGAGCTCGCTCTCCTCCGGCCGCACCAGCATCGTGCGGATGAACAGGCTGTGCCAGGCGAGTTCGTTGATTACCCGGACGCGGACGCGGTGCTCTGGCTGCGACCCTCCATAGAGATCCTGCGCGAACAGCTCGTCGCGCTCGCCCAGCGCCGCAAGGAAATCGGCCTTGAGCGCGGCGAAATGCTCAGGACTCATGCCCTTGTTGGTTTTGCCCCACCAGATCGTGTTTTCGGTTTCGGCGTCGCGAACGATGAACTTGTCCTGCGCGCTGCGCCCGGTGTGCTTGCCGGTGGCGACGACCAGCGGGCCGTGCTTCGCCAGCCGTCCTTCGCCGCGGCGGATGGCGTGTTCGTAAAGCGGTGCGGTGATCAGATTCCAGTGGAGGGTCGCATCGGTTGCGATTCCCAATGACGACAGGCCCTTGACGGGCATACGCGGTGCCATATCGGCGATCTCCCCAAGTTTGCATGTCACGGACTTCTGCCGAGTCCGCGTCTTTATGCGGGTCCGTTATCCCGCACTTTGGGACGGGTCAAACTCGTAACCGGTTCCATCGGTTGAGCCGCCCCGCGCTTTGGTTTAACCGGGTGCGCAATGATCCCGCCGCGCAGCCCCGTATCGCGATGACAGCCACGATCGCGCTGGTCGACGACGACCGCAACATCCTTACCTCGGTATCGATCGCGCTGCAGGCCGAAGGATTTCTGACGCGAGTCTATTCGGACGGCGAGACGGCGCTCAAGGCGCTGCTGGAGAACCCGGCCGATCTCGCGGTGTTCGACATCAAGATGCCGCGAATGGACGGGCTGGAACTGCTCCGTCGCCTGCGCGAGAAGTCGGCGCTGCCGGTGATCTTCCTCACGTCGAAAGACGATGAGCTCGACGAAGCGCTGGGCCTGGCGATGGGCGCGGACGACTATATCGCCAAGCCCTTCAGCCAGCGCCTGCTCATCGCCCGCATTCGCGCCATCCTGCGCCGCACCGACGCCGCGCGCAGCAGCGACGAAGGCGCGGAAGAGGGCCAGCCCCAGCCGATCGAGCGCGGCCGCCTGGCGATGGACCCGGCGCGTCACCGCGTCACCTGGGGCGGCGAGCCGGTGACGCTGACCGTCACCGAGTTCATGATCCTCGAAACGCTCGCCCAGCGCCCCGGCATCGTCAAGACGCGCAACCAGCTGATGGACGCGGCCTATCAGGACGACATCTATGTCGACGATCGCACCATCGACAGCCACATAAAGCGCGTGCGCCGCAAGTTCCGCGCGGTCGACCCGGAATTCGACGCGATCGAGACGCTTTATGGCGCCGGATATCGATTCTCCGAAGATTGAGCGGTTCGAGAGCGATCTCGCGCTGCGCTGGTCGGGCCGCGTCTCGCTCACGCGGCGCATCCTCGCGGTCAACATCTTCGCGCTGGCGCTGCTCGCCGGCGGCTTCTTCTATCTCGACAGCTATCGCAGCCGCATTGTCGACAGCCGTGTGATGCAGGCGAACCGCGAGGTCCGGCTGATCGCCGAGGCGCTGCGCTCGGTCCCGCTCGATCAGATGGAGCCGCTCGCCGCCCGCCTTTCGCGGGAAACCTGGTCGCGCATCCGCCTCTACGCGCCCGACGACACCCGCCTGCTCGACAGCCGCGCGCTGGGCGTGCGCAACTTCGTGCTGCGCGATCCCGACAAGCAGGGCTGGGACCAGACCGCTGCGCGCTTCCTCGACGCGGTGATCGATACCGTGGTCGGCGCCGAGCGCGCGCCGCTCTACCGCGATCGCGATCCGGATATCGGCTCGGCCTGGCCGGGCGTTGTGTTCGCGCGCGAGAATGACGCGACGCGCGCGCAGGTGCTGCGCGCGCCGGACCGCACGCCGGTGATCCTCGCCTTTGCGCCGCTGGAGCCGGGCGGGCGCGTGGTGATGACCGCGGTCAACGCACGCAGCATCACCGAAACCGTCCGCGTCGAGCGATTCCGGCTGAGCGTGGTGCTGGGCATCGTTACCTTAATCTCGATCCTGCTCTCGCTGTTCCTCGCGCGCACCATCGTGCGGCCGCTGCGTCGGCTGGCGCGCGCGGCGGTGCGCGTCCGGCTGGGACGCGCGCGCGAGGTGGTCGTCCCCCGCCTGCCCACGCGCCGCGACGAGATCGGCATGCTGGCGCGCGCGCTGTCGGATATGAGCCTTGCCCTACGCGCGCGGATCGACGCGACCGAGGCCTTCGCCGCCGATGTGACGCACGAGCTCAAGAACCCGCTGGCCTCGCTGCGATCGGCGGTCGAGAGCCTCGCCACGGTCAAGGATCCCGCGCTCCAGGCGCAATTGCTTGAAATCGTCCGGGACGATGTGCACCGGCTCGACCGGCTGATAAGCGACATCTCGGATGCCTCCCGGCTCGACGCGCAGCTGAGCCGCGCGCAGTTCGAGGAGGTCGATCTGGCGCAGATGATCGCCGCGCTGATCGAGGTCCGCCGCGCCCGCGCGCCCGAGTCGAGCGTCACGCTACGCTTCGACCAGGCCGACGCCGCCGATATGGTCGTGCTCGGGGAGGGCGCACGGCTCGAACGCGTGTTCGAAAATCTGATCGACAACGCGGTCTCCTTCTCGCCGCCGGGCGGCACGGTGACGATCGGCGCGCGCGAGGAGGATGGCTGGCTGGTTGTCACCGTCGACGATGACGGTCCCGGCGTGCCCGAAGAGGCGCGCACCAGCATTTTCCGGCGGTTCCATTCGGTGCGCCCCGATGCGGAGGATTTCGGGCGGCATTCCGGCCTCGGCCTCGCCATTGCGCGGACCATCGTCGAGGCGCATCAGGGCACCATCGCGGTCGAATCGCGCGCGGACCGCGTGCGAGGCGCCCGTTTCGTCGTTTGCCTGCCGCTTGTGGAGCAATCATGAGCACGCTCAGTTCCGAAACGCTTCACGCCTCCTGCGTCGCCATCGGCGATCGCGCCGTGCTGATCGAGGGCCGGTCGGGGGCGGGCAAGTCCGATCTCGCGCTGCGCCTGATCGACCGGGGCGCCAGGCTGGTCAGCGACGATTACGTCATCCTCACCCGCCGCGACGGCGCGCTATGGGCGACGGCCCCGGCCAATATCGCCGGGATGATCGAGGTGCGCGGGCTCGGCATCGTGCCGATGGAGGCATTGAAGGAAGCGCGGGTCGGCCTGGTCGTGCAGCTTGCAGACAATCCGGAGCGCATGCCGGAACCGCGCGGCGCGCGATGGATCGCCGGTGTGGAGCTGCCCGAAATGGCGCTGCCGTCGCTCGAGGCCTCGGCTCCCATCAAGATAGAGATCGCGCTCAGGCGGCATGGCGGCTGACATCTCTTCCCCTCCGAAAAAACCGATCCTGCTCGTCACCGGACTGTCGGGCGCGGGGAAGTCGACCGTGCTCCGCACGCTCAACGATCTCGGCTGGGAGGTGGTCGACAACCTCCCCCTCCTCCTGCTTGACCGGCTGCTGGCGACCGAGCTTCCCGGCGGCGGCGACGACACCCGCCCGCTCGCCGTCGGCTTCGGCGCCGAGACGCGCGGATTCGACGCGGAGAAGATCGTCCGCCGGATCAAGCGGATGCGCGAGGAACATGGCCGTGAGATCGGCACCTTGTTCCTCGATTGCGCGGGGACCGAGCTTGAACGCCGTTACAACGAAACGCGCCGCCGCCATCCGCTCGCGCTCGATCGGCCGGCCGCCGACGGCGTCGCGCGCGAACGCGAACTGCTCGCGCCGCTACGCGCGTTCGCCAACCGGCTGATCGACACCACCGATCTCTCGTCCAACGATCTGCGGGCGCAGATCCGCGCCAATTTCGGCGGCGACCACTTCGAACCGGTGTTGAGCGTGATGTCGTTCGGCTTCGCCCGCGGCATCCCGCGCAACGCCGATCTGGTGTTCGACCTGCGCTATCTGCGCAATCCGCACTGGGTGGACGAGCTGCGGCCCGGCACGGGGCTCGACGCAGATGTCGCCGCCTATGTTATGGGCGATCCCGGTTATCACACGATCGAGCAGATCGAATCGCTGCTGTTCGAGTTGCTTCCGCGCTACCGCGCCGAAGGCAAGGGCAATGTCACCGTCGCCTTCGGCTGTACTGGCGGGCGTCATAGATCGGTACATGTCGCCGATCGTGTCGCAGGGCGGTTGCGCGCTGAAGGTTTTTCCCCCACGGTCACCCATCGCGATCTGGCCACGGCCCCGCAGGACGCGCTCGAACGCGCGCCGGTCGCAAGATGAGGTTTCGGAGCATCGATTTCGCATGATCGGTCTGGTTCTGGTGACGCACGGGCGGCTAGCCGAGGAGTTTGTCACCGCGATGGAGCATGTCGTCGGCCCGCAGGAGCGCATTATGCCCATCTGCATCGGTCCCGACGATGATATGGAGGCGCGCCGCGCCGATATCGCCAAGGCGATCAAGGCGGTGGACAAGGGTCGCGGCGTGATCGTGCTGACCGATCTGTTCGGCGGCACACCCTCCAATCTGGCCATCTCGCTGATGCGCGCGGGCCATGTCGAGGTCATTGCGGGCATCAACCTGCCGATGCTGATCCGCCTCGAAGGCGCCCGCAAGACGATGAAGGTGGTCGATGCCGTCGCCGCCGCGCGCGAGGCGGGGCGCAAATATATCTCGGTGGCCTCCGAGGTGCTTGGGGAAGCCGCCGCTTGAGCCGGATCGCGCGCACCGTGCTCGTCACCAACAAGCGCGGGCTGCACGCGCGCGCCAGCGCCAAGTTCGTCACGCTCGCAACCCAGCAGCTCTGCACCGTCGATGTCGAGAAGGACGGTGCGAAGGTGACCGGCACCTCGATCATGGGCCTGATGATGCTCGGCGCGGCGATGGGCGACAGCATCACGATCAGCGCTCAGGGCCACGGCGCCGAGGCCGCGGTCGCGGCGCTCTCCTCGCTGGTCGAGGACAAGTTCGGCGAGGATTGAGGCCGCCGTGCTCCGCGACATCTCCGGCTTCTCCAACCCGCTGGTCAAGCGTGTCCGCTCCTTGCGCGACCGCAAGCACCGCCGCCGCGAAGGGCTGTTCCTGGCCGAAGGGCTGCGCATCCTGATCGAAGCGGAAGAGGCCGGTACCCTGCCGGAGATGCTGTTCTTCGCCGATGTCTCCGAAGGTCACCCCCAGGTCGCCCGCCTGATTGCCGCGGTCGAGGCGGCGGGCGGCGAGGCGATTCGCACCAGCGTGGACATTCTCGCCAAGCTCTCCGGCAAGGACAATCCGCAGACCGTGATCGGCGTCTATCCCGAACGCCTGACGCCGCTCGCTCAGATCGACCGCACCGCCGCCGATATTTGGATCGTCGCGCAGAGCTTACGCGATCCCGGCAATCTCGGCACCATCCTGCGCACCGGCGACGCGGTCGGCGCGGGCGGGCTAATCCTGGTCGACGACTGCACCGATCCCTTCGCGGTGGAGGCGGTGCGCGCCAGCATGGGGGCGCTGTTCACACAAGCGGTCGCCGCCACGCGCTGGAGCGATTTCGTCGCCTGGCTCCGCGCCGGTCCCGGCCAGCTCGTCGGCACCTCGCTACGCACCGAAACCGACTATCAGGCGCCGCGCTACGTCAGCCCGACCTTCATCTTGGTCGGCAACGAGGCGCAGGGGCTGCCCGCCGCCTATGAGGACGCGTGCGACCTGCTGGTGCGCATGCCGATGCTCGGCAAGGCGGATAGCCTCAACGCCGCCGTCGCGACCGCGGTGATGGCCTATGAGGTGCTCAACCAGCGCCGTGCAACCAAGGGTTCAGGCTGATCGTTGCATCTCCGTAAACACGGAGGGACGACCCATGAAGACTCTCGCCACATTGCCGTTTGCCGCGCTCGCGCTTTCCGCCTGCACCATGACGATGCCGGGAGACGACGGGCCCGGCACCTATCCGCCCCCGCCCTCGAGCAAGAATTACCGCGCCGTGGGCACCGAGCCCTTCTGGTCGGTCGCCATCGGCGGCGGCGCGATGCGCTATGAATCGGCCGAAGGGCGCATCGTCACCGTGCCGACGCCGCGCCCGCGCGTCGGCATCAACGGCGAACGTTACGAAACCCGTCGCCTGACCGTCGACATCACCCATGTCCGCTGCAGCGACGGCATGAGCGACCGCTCCTATCCGGACACCGTTCGCGTCACCGTGGACGGCCGCAGGCTCAACGGCTGCGGCGGTGAGAGCGGGCTCGGCATGGCGCCGCTTGACGGCACCAGCTGGCGCGTCGCCAATATCGATGGCACGCGCGCGCAGTTCTCGACCATAGCCTTTGCCGAAGGGCGCATCTCCGGGCGCGCCTGCAACAGCTTCAGCGGGACCTATCGGGTCCAGGGCGAACGGTTGATCACCGGCCCGATCATGGCGACCAAGATGGCCTGCCCGGGTCCGCGCATGACTGAGGAGAACGCCTTGCTCGGCGCGCTCCGGGGCCCGCTCACCATTCGCGAACGCAACAATGGCCGGATGGTGCTGGTTTCGCAGAACGGACGGCGGATCGTCCTCGCCCCGCAGTAGAAGCGCCTACTCGGGAACGTAGTTGTCGGCCGCCTCCAGCTCGCTCTGGCGGGCGCGGCGGTCGGCGTACCAGGCGTCGATCATCGCCTGGGTGCAGCCGGTATGCCCGCCCGATCCGATCGGCGAGCAGGTATTGGGCAGCCCGCCGGCGACGCGGCCGACCTCGTCCATCGTCTGCACGCGCGTCGCCCAGGCGGCGTTGGGCTTCTTGTTGGCCGGTTCGCGGAAGCGCTTGGGCAGGCGGTAGCGCTCGCTCTCGGGCAGGCGCTTGCAGACGACGATCTCGTCCTCGGTCGCCTCGGGACAGGGATCGGCGCCATAAACCTCGGCGTTGACGATCCGCTCGGGCGGCGCGTCCTGTGCGAAGACCGGGGCGGCAAGCGCCAATGTGATAACGAAAGCGGCGGCGCGACCCGGCATGGATGTCTCCCTATCCGGCCGGCATGGGGGCCGCAACCTTTCCGCCTCCTGAACCGCCTCGCACTTGTGTGCGCCGCGTTCGCCGATAAGGGTGCGCTCCGCCATGATCCTCGTCATCGACAATTACGACAGCTTCACCTGGAACCTGGTCCATTATCTGATGGAGCTGGGCGCGCCCGTCGAAGTCGTCCGCAACGACGCGATCTCCGCCGGCCAAGCCTTGTCGAGCGGGGCCAAAGGTTTCCTCATCTCGCCAGGCCCCTGCACGCCCAACGAGGCGGGCGTCAGCCTCGATTTGGTCGCCGCCTCCGCCGATGCGGGGAAGCCGCTGCTCGGCGTGTGCCTCGGCCATCAGGCGATCGGCCAGCATTTCGGCGGCAAGGTGGTGCGCGGCCACCTGATGCACGGCAAGACCGCACCGGTTGAGCATGACGCAAGCGGCGTGTTCGCCGGCCTGCCCTCCCCCTTCACCGCGACGCGCTATCACAGCCTTGTCGTCGAGGACGCGGGCGCGCCGCTCAAGGTCAACGCGACCAGCCCGGACGGCGCGGTAATGGGCGTGCGGCACGCAAGCCTGCCGATCCACGGCGTCCAGTTCCACCCCGAAAGCATCGCCACCGAGCACGGCCACGCGCTGCTCGCCAATTTCCTCAAGATCGCCGGCATGGAGCCGACCAAGTGAACCAGTACGGCCCCCTGCCCGATCCGCACGAGCCGCTCGGCCGCGAAGAGGCGGCCAGGGCCTTCGCCGACATCCTCGACGCCAAGGCGAGCGAGGACGAGATCGCCATCTTCCTCGTCGCGCTCTCCGAACGCGGCGAGACCAGCCTCGAAATCGCCGAGGCCGCCAAGGGCCTGCGCCAGCGCCTGATCCCGATCGAGGCCCCGGCAGGGGCGATCGACGTCTGCGGCACCGGCGGCGACGGCCACCACACCCTGAACGTCTCGACCGCGGTCAGCCTGGTCGTCGCGGCGTGCGGCGTGCCCGTCGCCAAGCACGGCAACCGCGCCGCCTCGTCCAAGGCGGGCGCCGCCGATACGCTGGAAGAACTGGGCCTCGACATGGAGCGCGCCGGGCGGCTCGCCGAGGCGAGTCTCAGGGATATCGGCATCGCCTTCCTGTTCGCCGCCAATCACCATCCCGCGATGAAGCGCATCACGCCGATCCGGAAGCGCATCGGCCGGCGCACCATCTTCAACCTGATGGGCCCGCTCGCCAATCCGGCGCATGTCGGCCGCCAGCTGATCGGCATCGCCCGCCCCGATTATGCCGAGCCCTATGCCGATGCGCTGGAACAGCTCGGCACCG
Organism: Sphingomonas gilva; assembly: GCF_003515075.1. GTDB lineage: Bacteria > Pseudomonadota > Alphaproteobacteria > Sphingomonadales > Sphingomonadaceae > Sphingomonas > Sphingomonas gilva. Next base: position 87,163 of record NZ_QWLV01000010.1, on the reverse strand, counting down.
AGGCGGCCCTGGTCGTCTCGGGTGAGGAAGGGCTGGACGAGATCAGCTGCGCCGGTGCGACGCGGCTGGTGCCGGTCGGACGCTTGCGCATGGAGCACCGGATCACGCCCGAGATGGTGGGCATTCCCAGCCATCCCATCTCGGCGATCCGTGGTGGCGAGGCGGCGCACAACGCCGCCGCGCTCCGCCGCCTGCTCCAGGGCGAGCACGGCCCCTATCGCGACGCGGTGTTGATCAACGCCGCCGCCGCGCTGCAGGTCGCCGGCCATTCGCCCAGCTGGGAGGCTGGGATAGAGGAAGCCGGCGAGGTGCTCGACAACGGCCTCGCCAACACGCTGCTCGACTGCTGGATCGCCTATTCATGACCGACGTGCTCAAGGAGATCTGCAACAGCAAGCGGCTGGAGGTCGCCCGCCGCAAGGCCGCGCGCCCGCTCGCCGAGGTGGAGGCGGCGGCGCGCGAGGCGTCCGCCGTGCGCGGCTTCCGCGCCGCGCTCGAGACCAAGGCCGCGACCGGTCCCGCGCTGATCGCCGAGATCAAGAAGGCCAGCCCGTCCAAAGGCCCGATCCGCGAGCAGTTCGATCCGCCCGCCCATGCCCGCGCCTATCAGGCAGGCGGCGCGGCGTGCCTCTCGGTGCTGACCGACGAGCCCTATTTCCAGGGGGCGGACGCCTATCTGGTCGCCGCGCGCGAGGCCTGTTCGCTGCCCGTGCTGCGCAAGGACTTCATGGTCGATCCCTGGCAGGTCGCCGAGGCGCGGGCGCTGGGCGCGGACGCCATCCTGATCATCGTCGCGGCGCTGGATGACGGCGAGATGGCGGAGATCGAGGCGGCGGCGATCGATCACGGCATGGATGCGCTGGTCGAGGTCCATGACGCCGCCGAGCTCGACCGCGCGCTGCGGCTGAAGTCGCGGCTGATCGGCGTCAATAACCGCGACCTCAGAGACTTCTCGGTCGATTTCGAGCGCACCTATGAACTGGTCGGCCGCGCCCCGCCGGGCTGCACCTTCGTCGCCGAAAGCGGCCTTGCCAGCCGCGAGGATCTTGACGCCATGGCCAGGAAGGGCGTTCGCTGCTTCCTCGTCGGCGAAGCGCTGATGCGTCAGGCGGATGTCGAAGCGGCGACGCGCGCCCTGATCGGAACCGATTGACATGTTCCCCTTCCCCGTTCGTTTCGAGCGAAGTCGAGAAACGCGGTGCAGCGCGCTGGGCTACGTTTCTCGACTTCGCTCGAAACGAACGGATAGGGTGGAGCATGGCTGAACTCACCCATCTCGACGAAACCGGCGCGGCGCGCATGGTGGATGTGTCGGGCAAGGCGATGACCACGCGCACCGCCGTCGCGCGGGGCCGGGTCACCATGGCGGCCGAAGCATTGGCCGCCATCCGCGACGGCACCGCCGCCAAGGGGGACGTCCTCGCCACCGCCCGCATCGCCGGGATCATGGCGGCCAAGCGCACCAGCGACCTCATCCCGCTGTGCCACCCGCTGCCGCTGTCTTCGATCAGCATCGACCTCGCGACCGACGAGACCGGCATCACCGCCACCGCCACGGCACGCACCGACGGCAAGACCGGTGTCGAGATGGAGGCGCTCACCGCCGTATCGGTCGCACTGCTGACCTTGTACGACATGGCGAAGGCGCTCGATAAAGCCATGACCATCGGCGATATTCGCCTGCTCTCCAAGACCGGCGGCAAGTCCGGCGATTGGGTTCGTGGCTGATCTCCTGCCCGTCGCCGAGGCGCAGGCCCGGCTCCTCGCTCTGGCGCCGGCGGTCGCGGTCGAGACGGTCCCGCTCGCGCAGGCTGTGGGGCGCTGGACAGCCGCGCCCGTCATCGCTGCGCGCGACCAGCCCTTCGCCGATCTCTCCGCCATGGACGGCTACGCGCTGCGCTTCGCCGATCTCGGACAGCCCCTCAAAGTCGTCGGTGAAAGTGCCGCCGGAAAGGGTTTTTTGGGATCCGTGGCTGCGGGCGAGGCGGTTCGCATCTTCACCGGTGCGCCCGTGCCCGACGGCGCGGACACCATCCTTGTCCAGGAAGAAGCCGCGCGTGATGGTGACGGGCTTGCCTTGAGCGGCAAAGGGCCGCTGCGCATCGGCGCCCATATCCGTCCGCGCGCGCAGGATTTCGCCGCCGGCGCGGAGATCATTTCTGGCGGCGCGCACCTGACGCCAGCCATGATCGGCCTCGCGGCGGCAGCGGGGTACGGTGCTCTGCCGGTTCGCCGCGCCGTCCGCGTCGCGATTCTCTCGACCGGCGACGAACTCGTCCCCGCCGGCGCGCCAGCCAGCGGCGCGCAATTGCCCAGCTCGAACGCGCCGATGCTGGCGGCCCTGCTCGCCGACTTGCCCGTTACAGTGCTCGACGGCGGCATCGTCCGCGACGATCTCGCAGCGATGACCGCCGCCTTCACCGCGCTCGACGCCGACGTGATCGTCACAACCGGCGGCGCCTCGGTCGGCGACCACGATCTCGTACGCCCCGCGCTGCTGGCGGCGGGCGGCAGCCTCGATTTCTGGAAGATCGCGATGCGCCCCGGCAAGCCGTTGCTCGCCGGCCGTCTGGGCGGCGCGGTGGTGCTCGGGCTGCCCGGCAATCCGGTGTCCGCCTTCGTCACCGCCACGCTGTTCCTCCGCCCGCTGATCGCGCATCTCTCCGGCGCCGCCGATCCGTTCCCCCGCCGTCTCTCCGCGCCCCTCGCCCATCCGCTCCCCGCCAATGGCCCGCGCGAGGACTATATGCGCGCACGGCTCACGTCGGCGGGGCTGGACGCCTGGCCGGTGCAGGATTCGGGGATGCTCGCCGCGCTGGCCGGATCGGACGCGCTGATCGTCCGCCCGGTCCACGCCCCGCCCGTCGCCGCCGGCGATCTGGCCGAATATCTGCCGATCGCTTGACGAACTCGCACTTTGTTCCTACACGTTCTTCGTTCGTTCCATACGGAGGACCATGATGCTCACGCGCAAGCAGCACGAACTGATCTGCTTCATCAGCGATCGGCTGGAGGAGACCGGCGTCTCGCCTTCGTTCGAGGAGATGAAGGAGGCGCTCAACCTCAAGTCCAAATCGGGCGTCCACCGCCTGATCAGCGCGCTCGAGGAACGCGAGTTCATCCGCCGCCTGCCCAACCGCGCCCGTGCGCTGGAGGTGCTGCGCACCCCCGAGCGCCCCGACAGGAAGGTCACGCCGATCGGAACAGCCAAACCCAAGGCGACGGCATCCAAATCGCTGCCCATCGCCGCGAACGACGTGGTTGAGATTCCGCTCCACGGGCGCATCGCCGCGGGCCTGCCGATCGAGGCGCTGGAAGGCCAGTCGACTCTTTCGGTTCCAGCCGCCCTGCTCGGCTCGGGCGACCATTATGCGCTGGAAGTGTCGGGCGATTCGATGGTCGAGGCGGGCATCCTCGACGGCGACTATGCGCTGATCCGCCGCACCGAGACCGCGCGCGACGGAGAGATCGTCGTCGCGCTGATCGACGAGGACGAGGCGACGCTCAAATATTTCCGCCGCGAAGGCGCGATGGTCCGGCTCGATCCGGCCAATCGCAGCTACGATCCGCAACGCTACGATCCGCGCCAGGTCAGGGTGCAGGGCCGGTTGGCGGGACTGCTCCGCCGCTACGACTGATCCATCGCGGCGGGGTGACTCAGCATTGCCGTCGCCCCTGCGCAGGCAGGGGCCTCTGAGTTTGTGGCGCTCCGACGCCGCCCCTGCCGACTGCGGCCCCTGCCTGCGCAGGGGCGACGATATATTGGTGATGCGGTCCACCTCATTCGAACGGACCTAATGAACCCATCGCCCTCCACCCCTGATCGCGCTATGCCTTCCCCGGCAAGACGCGTCTTTCGGGGGGAAGCATGCGAAAACCGTTCAACTGGCTCCAGGCCACCATCCTCAAGGCGTTGACCGAGGCGCTGTTCCACCGCGTCGAGATGGTCATCCCACCCGCGCAGGTGGTCGCCAACATCCAGCACCAGTTCTCGATGGTGGAGGGCGGGAAGCCGCGCGAAATTGGCCTCACCCTCTATCTGCTCTGCATCGTGCTGGGCGGCCCCTTCTTCCTGCTGTTCGAGCCCAAATGGCGCGCGCGGCGCGTCGAAAAGCGGCTCAAGCGGTCGCGCAACGATCTGATGCAGGATCTCGCCCGCGTCCGCGGCGTCATCTATGCCGGCTATTACGGCCATTGGCAGGGCGAGAGCCAGGACGACAACCGCACCAACCCGGTCTTCGCCGATATCGGCTTCACGCTGCCCTGCCACCGCGTGCGCGGCCCCGGCGAGGTGCCGATCACGCCCTTTCCCGGCCGCGATCTGACCGCCCAGGACATCCTCGGTCACGACTCAATCCCCGATTCGGCCGGCGTCATCGTCATCGGATCGGGCGCCGGTGGCGCGGTCGCCGCGGCCAACCTCGCCGCCCAGGGGCAAGATGTCCTTATCGTCGAGGCAGGCCCGTTCTTCCCGTCTTCGGCGATCACGCACGAGGAACGCCGCATGACCGCGCGGCTGTTCGTCGATGGCGGCATCCAGACCAGCCGCGATCACGATATCGTCGTCTTCCAGGGCCGCTGCGTCGGCGGGTCGACCGTGATCAACAACGGCATCTGCCTGCGCGTGAATCAGGAAGGGTCGACCCATCCGGCGGCGAAGAACGTGTTCGCCGAATGGGCGGCGCTCGGCGCGCCGGTCGACGAGGCGCGCTTCACCCGCGCCTATGAAACGGTCGAGCGTCGCCTGTCGGTGCTTCCGATCGACCCCAAAAGCGGCCGCAACAATGGCCCGCACCTCACCGATGGCTGGCGCGCCTATGCCGCCGCCAGCGGCAATCCGGCCGATAGCGACGCCCCTGCAACCTGGTTCAGCAAGAATTACGGGCCGGACGGCATCGGCGCCAACTGCGCCTATTGCGGCTATTGCAACACCGGCTGCCCCTATGGCCGCAAGCAGGGCGCGGCACAGTCCTTCCTGCTCGACGCACGGCGTGACGGCGCGCGAATCCTCGCCGAAGCGCGGGTCGAGCGCATCCGCTGGCAGCCGGAGCTCGACGGTGAGGACCGCGTGGCCGAGGGCGTCGACGTCGTCCTGCCGAACGGACGCAAGCGCTTCATCCGCGCGACCGCCGGCGTCGTCGTCGCGGCAGGCGCGCTCGCCTCCAGCCGAATCCTCGACAAGAGCGGCATCGCCGGCGCCGGCCAGGGCATCTCGCTCAACATCGCCTGCCCGGTGGTGGCGCTGATGCCCGAGGACAAGGAGATGCGCGCCTGGGACGAGGACCAGATGGCGACCTATGTCGATTGCGGCGATTTCCTGATCGAATCGCATTTTCAGCCGCCGATGAGCATGTCGACGCTGATGCCCGGCTGGTTCCGCCGCCATGCGCGGCGGATGCGCAACTATAACCGGCTGGCCTCGGCGGGCGTGCTGTTTCCGGCGGACCGGCGCGGGCGGCTGGTGAATGGCGGGCTCAGCTTCAAGTTGCGCGACGACGTCGAGCTGCCGCTGCTCCGCCGCGCACTCGCGACGCTCTGCAAGGTCCACTTCGCCGCGGGCGCGATCGAGGTCTATCCGGCGCTTGCCCGCGGCCAGACGCTCACGCCCGATGACGACATCGACGCCTTCTTCGAAGACGCCATCCGCGAGGCGGACGACGTCACGCTTTCCAGCTCGCATCCCCAGGGGGGCAACGCCCGCAACGAAGACCCCGCAATGGGTGTGGTCGATCTCGATTGCCGCCTTCACGGCGCCGCCAACGTGCTGGTGACCGACGCCAGCACCTTCACCAGCTGCATCCGCGTCAACGCGCAGCTGACGACGATGGCGATGGCGCACTACGCCACCGAGGATGCGCCGTTCGGGCCAGTCGAGCGGCCGACAAGGGATGAGGTCGCATCAGCTTAGCGGGGCGGCATCACCGTTTCGGGGTTCCGCCAGGGGTGCTCGGCGTCCGGCTTCCGCACCGTGCGCACCACGGGATCATCGAAGGTGATCGCCACCCCACCGGTCCGCTCCAGTCCGGCCCGGTCGAGCTTCAACCAGCGCGGCGTACAGCTTCCCGGCAGTCTGCGGTCGCTGATTGCGATGTCGGCGCTGGTGCAGAGCGGTGCCATGTCGGCGATATCGACGAAATAGCTGCTCCGCGTTGCGAGGATGCGCCATGTGCGCCCATCGCGCGCGATATCCGCCACGCACAGATCGGCGCTGCACCGCGCGTTGGGCATCGCCGCCAGATCGGCGAGCTCATCCTCGGCTCCGCCATTCTCGGCGAGCGTGTCGCGCACATAATCGCCCGCCCGCGCGCGCAGCAGCGCCAGCCCGTCGCCCGTTCGAATCGCGGCGTGGCGGCCGTCGCCGGTCACCAGCAGATCGGGCGGCGGTGTCGCGGCGATCCAGATCAGTCCCGCTGCGATTGGGGCCAACCCGGCCAGTCGCAGCCGCGAATGCCACAGCAGCAGCCACAATCCGCCCGCGATCACCAGTGCGAACGCGCCGTCCGGCACGTGCGGGATCGCCGTCACCGATCCCGGCGCGGCGGCCACCGCATGCGCGAGCGCCAGCAACGCCTGCAGCGCCAGCCCCGCCAGCCACCAGACGGGCGCGCCGAGCCCGACCGGATCGAGCAGCAAAGCAAGCGCCTCGAGCGGCATGATGACGAAGGTGGTCAGGGGGATCGCAACGATGTTCGCCGCCGCGCCGTACAGCCCCGCCTTGTGGAAGTGGAACAGCACGATCGGCATCAGCGCGATCTCGACCGCGACTCCCGTCAGCAGCAGCGACAGCAGCACGCGGCCGGTCTTCGCCGCAAGCCCCTCCTCGCGCCGGGCGAGCAGCGCCTTCACGCGGGCGTGTTCGTGCAGCGCGACGATCGACGCGACCGCGGCGAAGCTCAGCTGGAAGCTGGGGCCCGCCAGGCTTTCGGGCCAGACCAGCAGCACGATCGCCGCGCCCGCTGCGACCAGCCGCATGGTGATCGCCTCGCGTCCCAGCGCGAGCGCGAGCAGCACCAGCAGCGCGGCGACACAGGACCGGATCGTCGGCACCTCCGCCCCGGCCAGCAGCGTGTACCCCACCGCCGCGGCCGCCGCCACGCCGGCCGCGATCAGCCTCAGCGGCGCGCGCAGCGCCAGCCACGGGCTGAGCGCCAGCAGCCGGAGCACCACCAGAAAGGTCGCCCCGACCACCGCGGTCACATGCAATCCGCTGACCGACAGCAGATGCGTCAGTCCCGCGCGCCGCAGCGCCTCGTCATCCTTCTCGGAAATCGCACCGCGATCACCGGTGACGAGAGCCGAGGCCACGCCGCCCACGCTCCCCGGCAGCTGCGCCTGGATATGCGCGGTCAGTCGGTCGCGCAGGCCCGGCGCGCGGTCGCCGCCCGAGATGATCTCGACCGGACTCAGAGCGCGCCCGGTCGCGCCCAATTGCAGGAACCAGGCGACGCGCCGGAAGTCGTAGGCGCCGGGCACCGCCGCATCGGCGGGCGGCATCAGCCGCGCCCGCAACCGCACGATTGCGCCGGGCGCGACCTTCGTCTCCTCGGCCGCGTTCACCCGCACCCGCGGCGGCAGCTCCGATCCCTTCTCTGGCGCGATGGTCAGCCGCACCATGTCGCGCGCTGGAAGCGGATCGGCCGCGATGACGCGCCCCCGCATCTCGACCACTGCCGGCCGTTCGAGCACTGGCGCGGCGAGCCGTTCCGCCCTCACCCAGATCAACGCGCAGCCCAGCGCTATCGCCAGCCCAGCCCAGAACGCCGCGCGGCCACCACGCCCACGCCAATCCATCGCGCCCGCCGCCGACAAGGCGAGGCCCACCAGAATAAGCGCCATCCATTCCGCGGGGCGCGACAGCAGGAACCAGCCGGCGATTCCCAGCCCCAGCATCACCGGCAGCCATAGAGCCAGCCGGTCGCGCTCGATCTCTAACAGACGCCCCAATTGAACCGGGCGCGGCCATTGCCCGCGCTCCTCATAGGCCGTAGAGGCTCCCCCGGTCGTACTGGCCATCCAATTCAGACTGGGAGCAGACGCGCTTGGGCGCAAGCACCGAAACCGGCGCGGTCGTGACGCGCTTCGCACCGTCGCCGACCGGCTATCTCCATATCGGCGGCGCGCGCACCGCGCTGTTCAACTGGCTATTCGCCCGTCATCACGGCGGCAAGTTCCTGCTGCGCATCGAGGACACCGATCGTGCCCGCTCGACCGAGCCGGCAATCGCCGCGATCCTCGACGGGATGCGGTGGCTCGGGCTCGATTGGGACGGCGACGCCGTCTATCAGTTCGCCCGCGCAAGCCGCCACGCCGAGGTGGCGCGCGAGCTGCTCGCGGCGGGCAAAGCCTATCGCTGCTATCTGACGCCCGAGGAGCTGACCGCACAGCGCGAGGCGGCCAAGGCCGAACGCCGCCCCTTCCGGCTCGACAGCCCATGGCGCGACGCCGATCCGGCGTCGGGGCCCGATCTGCCCAGCGTGGTGCGACTGAAGGCGCCGACCGAGGGCGATCTCGTCATCGACGACAAGGTCCAGGGGACGGTCACCGTCAACGCGGCCGAGATCGACGATTTCGTCCTGCTCCGCTCGGACGGCACGCCGACCTACATGCTCGCAGTCGTGGTCGACGACAATGACATGGATGTGACCCACGTCATCCGCGGCGACGATCATCTCTCCAACGCCTTCCGCCAGCTCGCGCTGATCCGCGCGCTCGGCTGGCGCGAACCGGCCTATGCGCATGTGCCGATGATCCACGGGCCGGACGGCGGCAAGCTTTCCAAGCGCCACGGCGCGATGGGCGTCGACGCCTATCGCGACCAGCTCGGCCTGCTGCCAGAGGCGGTCGGCAACTATCTGCTCCGCCTCGGCTGGGGCCACGGCGATGACGAGATCATCAGCCGCGCGGACGCGGTCCGCTGGTTCGATCTCGATCATGTCGGAAAATCGCCGTCGCGGTTCGATTTCAAGAAGCTTGCAAACCTCAACGGCCATTACATCCGCGAGGCGAACGATGCCCGGCTGGCCGCTCTGGTTGCCGATCGCCTGCCCTTCGCCGTCACCCCCGGGCAGCTGGATTTGCTGCGCCGCGCCATGCCCTCGCTGAAGCCGCGCGCCAGCGATCTCTTGGAATTGACCGACAATAGCGCTTTCCTTTTTCGCATGCGCCCACTGGAAATGGACGAAGCCGCCGCCGCTCTGCTAGGGGGGGATGCGCCGCTCATCCTGGCTCTCGCCCATGCTGCGCTTGACGCGAGCGAGAGTTGGGATACGGAAGCGCTCGAAACGGCGGTACGCCAGGTCGCCGAGGACGCCGGGGTGAAGCTCGGCGCGGTCGCGCAACCGCTGCGCGCCGCGCTCACGGGTCGCAAGACCTCGCCCGGCATCTTCGACGTGCTGGTGCTGCTGGGCCGCGAGGAAAGCTTGGGCCGCATCGCCGACCAGATGGCGAAGCCGGACTGACAACAGACGAAGGATCCATGATGACCGAGACCGCGAAGCTTCAGATCGGCAATCGCGAGGTCGACTATCCGGTGCTCACCGGCTCGGTCGGCCCCGACGTCATCGATATCCGCAAGCTTTACGGCGATACCGGGCGTTTCACCTTCGATCCCGGCTTCACCTCCACCGCGTCGTGCGAATCGGCGCTCACCTATATCGATGGCGACGAGGGCGTGCTGCTCCATCGCGGCTATCCGATCGGCCAGCTCGCCGAACATTCGAGCTTCATGGAGGTCTCGCACCTCCTCTTGAACGGCGAGCTGCCGAGCAAGGAGGAACTGGAGCGCTTCACCTACACCATCACCCGCCACACCATGCTGCACGAACAGCTGGCGCAATTCTATCGCGGCTTCCGGCGCGATGCGCATCCGATGGCGGTGATGTGCGGCGTGGTGGGCGCGCTTTCGGCCTTTTATCACGATTCGACCGACATCACCGATCCGCACCAGCGCATGATCGCCAGCCACCGGCTGATCGCCAAGATGCCGACGATCGCGGCGATGGCGTACAAATATTCGGTCGGTCAGCCCTTCGTCTATCCCGACAACACGCTGTCCTACACGGGCAACTTCCTGCGGATGACCTTCGGCGTCCCGGCCGAGGAATATGTCGTGAATCCGATCGTCGAGCGCGCGCTCGACCGCATCTTCATCCTCCACGCCGATCATGAGCAGAATGCGTCCACCTCGACCGTGCGGCTCGCCGGCTCGTCGGGGGCCAATCCCTTCGCCTGCATCGCCGCGGGCATCGCCTGCCTGTGGGGTCCGGCGCATGGCGGCGCCAACGAGGCGGCGCTCAATATGCTGCGCGAGATCGGAACGGTCGACCGCATCCCCGAATATATCGCCCGCGCGAAGGACAAGGACGATCCCTTCCGCCTGATGGGCTTCGGCCACCGCGTCTACAAGAACTACGATCCGCGTGCGACGGTGATGCAGCAGACCGTGCGCGAGGTGTTGGGCGAGCTCGGCGTCAGCGATCCCGTGTTCGACGTCGCGCTGCAGCTAGAGGAAATGGCGCTCAGCGACGATTACTTCATCGAAAAGAAGCTGTTCCCCAATGTCGACTTCTATTCGGGGGTGATCCTCTCGGCGATCGGCTTCCCGACCACCATGTTCACCGTGCTGTTCGCGCTCGCCCGCACCGTCGGCTGGGTCGCGCAGTGGAATGAGATGATCGCCGATCCGCAGCAGAAGATCGGCCGCCCGCGCCAGCTCTACACCGGCCCCACCCAGCGCGATTATGTGTCCATAGAGCAGCGCTGATGCGCACGCTGCTCTTCGTCGTCGGCATCCTGCTGCTCGCGGCGGGATCGCTGTTCATGGCGCAGGGCGGTAATCTCATTCATTGGCCATCAAGCAGTTCCATGCTCGGCGATGCGACCTGGGTGACTTACGGCTCGGCGATAGCGGTCGCCGGGCTGGTGCTGATCCTGATAGGACGGCGTATCCGGCGCTAGAGTTTGTCCTGTTTAGGTGTGGAATCCTTCCCTGCGCAGCCAGGTCCATCCGCCCATCCACAGTTGCCGCCGTCCGGGGTATGACGGGATAAGCCCCTGCCTCGGGTCTCAGCAAAGTACCACTTTGCCGGGTGCCCTACGCAGGGGCGACGAGAGAGTGAATCATGCAAAACAGGACAGCCCCTTAAGTCATAAGATGCGTCGGATTGGCGGGGAACGGACGCGAGCGCTGCTGCGGCTAACGCTTCAGGTCCTGAATCTCGCCTTGCGTCGCGCATCGGATCGTTTGCCAAGCATCGGCTTTATGAGTTCAAACTCTAATCCCGCGCCGGCAGCGTCAGCGCAAAACGCGCGCCCTGTCCCGGCGCGCTGTCGATTGAGATGTCTCCGCCCATCGCGCGCGCCAGGCGGCGGGCGATGTAGAGGCCGAGGCCGCTGCCGCCCGGTTCGGAAGGATCGATCCGCTCGAACTTCTCGAACACGCGCGCATGGTCGGACGCCGCGATGCCCCTGCCCTGATCGGCGACGATCACCGTCGCCAGGTCGCCCTCGCGCTCGGTCCTGATCCAGACCATCCCGCCTTCGGGCGTGTAGCGCACCGCGTTGCCGATCAGGTTCACAAGGATCTGCAGCACGCGGCGGAAGTCTCCGATCGCAGGCATCGCCTCTTCGGCGCCCGGCCGGTCGATACGGATGCCGCGATCGCTCGCGCGGACGGCGAGCAGCCCGGCTGCGCGGCGGGCGATATCGGCCAGGTCGACCGGTTCCTGCTCGGCGCGGAAATCGGCGCGCTCGATCGCCTCCAGGTCGGCGAGATCGTCGATCAGCCCCAGCAGGTGCCGCCCCGCACTGGCGATATCGCTGGCGTAATCGACATAATCGGCGCGCAGCGGCCCCTCCGACCGCGCGCTGATCGAATCGGCATTGGCGACGATGCGCGATAGCGGCCGGCGCAGCGCACGGCCGAGACGCTCCGCGAAGTCGGCCCCTATCACGGGCGGCAACCGCTCGTCGCCGCTATCGGGCGCGCGCACGGCCCGCCCGACATAGCCGGTCAGCCGATCCCGGCGATCACGCAAAGCGGATGCCGAAAGCAGCACGGCGGCGCCAGTGTCGCGCACGATCGCGCGCTGTCCGTCGAAATCGGCGCCTGCGGCGGTCGCCGCGAGGATCGGCAGCGATCCGTCATCCTCCTCCTCGAGCGCGAACACCCGGGTGAGCGGCCGGCCGATCAGGCGCGATGCGTCGAACGGAACGTCGCCATCAAGTGAAAGCGATACCAGCCGCAGTTGCGCATCGGTCTGCCAGCTCCAGTCCCCAATGGCGTCCATCTCGCCGATATCGGGGAACGCTGGCATACGCGGCGGCAGCGGCTTCCAGCCGCTCACCTCCAGCGCGACGCCCTCGGGCACCGGCTGCGCATCGATCCACAGGTCGAAATCATGCTCGCTGTCGCCGGCGATCGCCGGCCGGGAAACGGGTATTTCCAGCCGCGCGGCGAGCTTGGCGAGGGTCGCGACCTGCGGCAGCGCAAGCAGCCGGCCGATCGCGCCGCCCGCGCGCGCGTTGAGCGCAAGCAACTTCGGATCGGCGGACAGCAGGCGGCCTTCGCGGTCGAGCCGCGCGCGCGCAATGTCGCCAGGATCAGCCTCGGCCATGGCCCGCGCTTACGCGAAGCGCGGTTAAGACCGGATTACCCTTACCGCCGCAGCCGCTCGACCGCGACCGCCAGCGCGGCGGCGGCATGGATCGCGACCAGCGCCAGCCCTACCCGCGGCATCGCCAGCAGGCTGGCGGCGAACAGGATGCCCACGACCGTCGCCGGCGCGGGCGCCCATCTCAGCCGCTCGGCAAAGGCGCGCCGGCCGATCGCCAGCAAGGCCAGCGTCGTGGCCACGAGGGTGTATGAAGTCGGCCCGCCGCTGGCGAACACGCCCAGCGCCAATGCCGGAATCGCCGTCAGCGCCACACCGTCCGCGATCCATCCGGCGATCGCCGCGCGCGCCTCGTCGAAACCATGCAGCGCGCGGACGCGGATCACCGCCACCAGCAACACGGCCAGCAGCGCTAGGCCCATGCCCGGCGTCACCCAGCCGAGGGTCGCCGACGCCAGCCCGGCGAAGCCCGCGATCCCCGCCGCCACCTCCAGCGCCCAGGGCACGACCTTGCGCGCCTCCATCATCTCGATGAGCGGGCGGGCGATCCAGGCGGTGATCAGCCGCTCGCTCATCTGTCCCTCGCCGTCGGCCAGCGCCGCCATGCGCAGCGCGTCACCGCGCGCCGCATCCTCGCGGCCGGCGATCAGCAGATGGTCCGCGGCGCTCGCGTCGGGGCTCAGATATCGACGCACCGCGCCCGCCTGCGCGGTTCGCCGCAGCAGCGTCGATTGCAGGTCCCAGTCGCCCAGCGTCGTCACCGTCTCCTTGAGCAGCGCCGCGTCGATCAGCGCCACCCCCGCCCAGTGATCCTGCGGATCGATCCGCTCGAGCGCGGTGCCCGCGGGCGCCTGCGCCACCGAAAGCAGCACCGGCGCGCTTTCGTGGGCGATCGTGCGCAGCACGGCTTCGCTCACGACGACGCCGTCGCCCACCGCCAGCACCGGCTCGTCCGGGCGCAGCTTCTCGCTCAGTTCGGCGGGCCTGCGCGCCAGCTCTATCGCGATCCGACGCGAACCGAGCCGGTCGATCGCGGCGATCAGCGCGGGCGTGACCCGGCCTGCCGTGACGAACACGCGCGACGCGCCCGCCGCGACGAGCCGTCTCGCCTGCACCTCGATTACCGTCGCCCCGGCGAACGGCAGGGTCGCGACCAGCGCGCCATCGGCCTCGTCACGGGCGAAGATCAGTCCGGCGAACATGGGACCGTATTAGGCCAGCGATACGCCGCTTGGCAAAGTCATTGCACGGCGGCTGGCGCCGTCATCGTCGCCTAAACGCCCCCGGCTTAAGACGGGGGCTGCACCTGCCCCTTCGCATCGCCGCGAAAACTGATACGATGGCGAGATGACCGGGGGATATCAGATCATCGATCTGCACGGCGGCCGCGCGGCCGCGCAGCAGGCGGCGCCCACCCAGCCTGAGGAGGTCGCCGTGCCGGACATCGGTTTCGACGATGCCGAGCCTGCGGGCATATGGCCCGCGCGTCTCGCGCTCGGCGCGGCGATCCTGTTGGGCTTGGCATGGACCGGCTTCGTCATCTGGTCCTCGCTGCCTTTGCTTCGCGCCGATCCGCAACCGCCGGTGATCGCCGAGTGGTTGGCGGTGCTTTCCGCCCCCTTGGCGCTGATCGCGCTGATCTGGCTCGCCTTCCAGCGATCCGGCATGGCCGAGGCGAGCCGCTTCGCCCGCGCCGCCGCCCAGATGCGCGCCGAGGCGCAATCGCTCGATAATCTCGTTGTCAGGCTCGCCCAGCGGCTGGACGAGAATCGCGATGCTCTCACCGAACAAGCCGACCGGATGCTCCAGCAGGGCAACGTCGCGGCCGAACGGCTTGCCGCGATCAGCAACGGAGTCGCGCACGAGACCGCCTCGATCGATGCGCACGCCCAGCGCCTGCTCCAGGCGGCGACGGCCGCGCGCGCCGATATGAGCGTGCTGCTCGCCTCCTTGCCCAAGGCGCTCAACCAGACGCGCGGGATGGCCACCGGTATCCAGGAGGCCGGACAGAAGGCGCACGACGCTGCGCAGACGCTGGAGGCGCAGGTCGCCGCATTGATCGCGCGTGGACGCGAGGCGGACGAGGTCGCGGGCGGCGCGGCGCAGCGCCTGTCCGCACATCTCGCGCGGATGGAGAGCACCAGCGTCGCCGCGGGCAATCAGATCGACACCGCGGCGGGCGAAGCCGCAGCGATGGTCGAGCAGACGCTCGTCGCGGCACGCGAGACCATTGCGGAGGCCAGCCGCGACATCTCCGGCCAAGCCGAAGCGATGCGCGCGATGATCGCGGCGGGCCAGTCGGACATCGGCCGCGCGGGCAGCGGCGCGATCGACGCGATGGCCGAACGCATTGAGGCGATCGAGGCGACGATGGGCAGAATCGCCGAGCAACTGGCGCAGCAGCGCGAGGCCGGCGGTGCGGTGATCCAATCGATCGAGCGCGGCATCGATGGTGTCGAGGCTCGGCTGTCGCAGCTCGACGAGACGGGCACCGCGCGCACCCTGAAGCTGGCCGACTCGATCGGATCGCTGCGCGGGCATGCCGAGGAGATGGCCAAGACGCTGGAACAGGGCGGCAGCCTCGCCGATTCGCTCAAGGCCAAGGCCGAGGACCTGCTCGTGGCGCTCGAATCGAACGCGCGCGAGATCGACGAGACTATGCCCGAATCGATCCGCCGGCTCGACGCGCGCATCGCCGATACGCGCGCGGCGCTCGCTCCGCTCGGCGGCGAGGTCGACGCGCTCGTCGCTCCCAGCGAACGCACCCGCGACGCCGCAGCCGCCCTCGCCGCGCTGGTCGCCGAGCAGCGCACCGGGCTGGCCGCCGTGGAGCAATCCGTCTCCACGCACCTGACCGAGAGCAATGGCCAAGCCGAAGCGCTGTCCGCGCTGGTCGCCGAGATCTCGCAGGCTACGCAGGGCTTTGCCGACAGCGCCGCACCGCGGCTGGTCGAGGCGCTGCTCCGCGTTCGCGACACCGCGCACCAGGCATCGGACAAGGCGCGCACCGCGCTCGAGCAGGTCATCCCGCAGGCCGCGCAGGCGCTCGCCGACGCGAGCGGCGAAGCGCTGGAAAAGGCGCTGGACGACAGGCTGCGCGCCCGCCTGGGCGAGCTGGAGGAGGCGTCCTCCGCCGCCGTCGCCGCCGCGCACCGCGCCTCCGACCGCCTGATGCGCCAGATGCTGACCATTGCCGACACCACCGCGCAGGTCGAGCAGCGTCTGGCCGAGGCCAAGGCCGAGCGCGAGGAGTATGACGAGGACAATTTCGCGCGGCGCGTGTCGCTGCTGCTCGAGTCGCTCAATTCGGCGGCGATCGACGTCACCAAGCTGCTCTCGAACGAGGTCACCGACGTCGCTTGGGCGAGCTATCTGAAGGGCGACCGCGGCGTCTTCACCCGCCGGGCGGTGCGCCTGCTCGACAACAACGACGCGCGCGAGATCGCCCGTCATTACGACAACGAACCCGAATTCCGCGAGCAGGTGAACCGGTACATCCACGATTTCGAGGCGATGCTGCGCACCGTGCTGGCGAGCCGCGAGGGCACGCCGCTGGGCGTAACCCTGCTATCCTCGGATAT
Organism: Sphingomonas gilva; assembly: GCF_003515075.1. Taxonomy (GTDB): domain Bacteria; phylum Pseudomonadota; class Alphaproteobacteria; order Sphingomonadales; family Sphingomonadaceae; genus Sphingomonas; species Sphingomonas gilva. The sequence goes on along the minus strand of NZ_QWLV01000010.1, from coordinate 70,971 downwards.
GGGCAAGCTCTACGTCGCACTCGCCCAGGCGATCGAACGTCTGCGGACCTGACTTCCTTTAAACCCCTCCCTTTCAAGGGAGGGGAGGGGGTGGGTGAAGTGGCGGCAGCGGCTCGATGCCGCTGTCGGCGCTTTGGGCTGGATGTCGAAGAGTCTTTTGAGCGCGCAGACGCGCGCGCGCACCCCGACCCCCTCCCTTGAAAGGGAGGGGCCAGAGGCATCAGCCGGCGTTGCTGAACAAATCCAGCGCGTCGACGCCGATCCAGCCGTTGACGTAGTTGAGATAATAGAGCCCGAACAGCACCGTCGCGACGATCGTCGCGCGCAGCGCCATCCGCCAGAAATCGAACCGGTGGGGGGCGCTGTCGGCTTGGCCCGGCACCTTCGCCTCGCCCGCCTCGTCGCTGGTGCGCACGCCGAACGGCAGCACCAAGAAGATGCTGAGGTTCCAGAACAGGAAATAGATGGCGAGCGCCGAGGTCCACTGCATCGGTCGTCAGGCCTCCACGATCAGCACGTCGACCACCGGCTTCTTGCCCGTCCAGCGCGTCGCGCAGCGTCGGACGGCGAGACGGATACCCTCGCGCAGCATTTCGCGGTCGCGCTCGGGCTTGCGTGACGCTTCGGCCGCTGCCTCGGTCGCCTCGTCCAGGAACGCCTCGCGGTCCTCCTCCACCGGCACGCCCTGCAGCTTCAGCTGCGGTGCACCGATCGCGCGCCCGTCGCGTCCGATCGCGACCGCGACCGAGATCTGACCGTTCATCGACAGCCGCCGCCGTTCGCCCATCGTCGCGCCGTCCGCGGGCAGGATGACGTCGCCGTCCAGGATCAGCCGTCCAGTGCGCGTCTGGCCGATCCGCTCCGGACCATCGGGCGAAAGCCGCACGATATCGCCATTCTTCTGGACGATCGCGCTCGGCACGCCGACCTTGGCGGCGAAACGCGCCTGCTCCGCCATGTGGCGGATCTCGCCGTGCACGGGCACGACGATCTCCGGCCGGATCCACTGGTACATCGCCTTCAACTCGGGGCGCCCCGGATGGCCGGATACATGGACGAAGGCCTGGCGATCGGTGATCATGATCACCCCGTCGTCGGCCAGCCGATTCTGGATCACGCCGATCGCGGTTTCGTTGCCCGGAATCTGCTTGGACGAAAAGACCACGGTGTCGCCCGCGTCGAGCTTGATCGGATGGCTGCCATCGGCGATCCGCGCCAGCGCCGCGCGCGGTTCGCCCTGCCCGCCGGTCGCGACGATCATCACCTTGTCGCGCGGCAGCCGCATCGCCGTGTCCCAATCGACGGGTTCGGGAAAGTCGCGCAGATAGCCATTGGCCTTGGCGACCTTGATGATCCGGTCGAGCGAGCGCCCCGCGACGCACAGCGTTCGTCCGGTGTCCTTCGCTACCTCGCCCAGCGTCTGCAGGCGCGCGGCGTTGGACGCGAAGGTCGTCACCAGCACGCGCCCGCGCGCCTCGCCGATCACCTCGTCCAGCCCGCGCCGCACCGCGCCCTCGCTGCCCGACGCCTCAGGATTGAACACGTTGGTCGAATCGCACACCAGCGCGAGGATGCCCTGGTCGCCGATTGCGGTGAGCTCCTCGGCGGTGGAAGGCTGGCCGAGCAGCGGCTCCTCGTCCAGCTTCCAGTCGCCGGTGTGGAACACGCGGCCGAACGGCGTGCCGATCAGCAGCGCATTTCCTTCGGGAATCGAATGCGCCAAGGGCACATATTGGATGGTGAACGGCCCGATCGGGAACCGGCCTTCATTCTCGATGATGTTGAGCTCGATCTGGTCGAGAATGCCTTCCTCGGCCAGCTTGCCGGCGATCAGGCCGGCGGTGAAGGGGGTGGCGTAGAGCGGGACGCCGAGATCGGCGGCGAGATAGGGCAGGGCGCCGATATGATCCTCATGCCCATGCGTCAGGACGATGCCGAGCAGATCGTCGAGACGCTCCTCGATGAAGGCGAGATCGGGCAGCACCACATCGATGCCGGGATAGTTCGGATCGGCGAAGGTGATGCCGCAATCGACCATCAGCCACTTGCCCTGCGTGCCGTAGAGATTGACGTTCATGCCGATCTCGCCCGAGCCGCCAAGCGCGAGGAAGAGAAGTTCGTTACCGGGTGTCATGGAATTCCTTATATGCGCACGCGGGAGGCGGTTGCCTCAACCTTGATCGCGCGTGGTGCTCATATGGGCGCGGGCGTGCAGCATCGCCAGCCCCTGAATGGTCAGATCGGGTTCGACCGAATCGAAAATATCGGTCTGCGCGTCGAAAATCGTGGCAAGGCCGCCGGTGGCGATCACCTTGGCCGGTCGGCCGATCTCGGCGCGCATGCGGGCGACCAGGCCCTCCATCATCGAAACATAGCCCCAGAAGACGCCGATCAGCATCTGGTCCTCGGTATTGCGGCCCACAACCGAATTGGTCCGGGGCCGTTCGATTGCGATGCGCGGCAGCTTCGCGGCGGCGCTGACCAGCGCCTCCAGGCTCAGATTCAGACCCGGTGCGATGATCCCGCCCTTATAGGCACCGGTATAATCGACCAGATCGAAGGTCGTCGCGGTGCCGAAATCGATGACGATCAGATCGCCCTTGTAGAGCGCGTGCGCGGCGATGGTGTTGAGCGCACGGTCGGCCCCGACGCTGCCCGGTTCCTCGACGTCGAGCGCGATGCCCCACTCGGTCGTCCCCTGCCCGGCCACCTCCGCCTCGACGCCGAAATATTTGCTGCTCAGCACCTGCAAATTGTGCAGCGCGCGCGGCACCACGGTGCCGATGATCACCGCGGTGACGTCATCACGCGTACGCCCTTCCAGTTGCAGCAGCTGGTTGAGCCACACGGCATATTCGTCTGCCGTTCGCCGCGGATCGGTCGCGATGCGCCAGCGCGCCTTGATTTCCTGCTCCTCGGTGAGCGCGAAGACGATGTTGGTGTTCCCGGCATCGATGGCGAGCAGCATGGGAAGTCGGCCCTTCAGATCAGGAAAACGTCGGCGGCGTGAATGACACGGGTCGATCCGTCCGCCAAGCGCAGGACGAGCGCGCCGTCCTCGTCGAGGCCGTCGAACAGCCCCTCGACCGCGCCGCCATCGGGCAGGTTGGCGGTGAGCGCGGTGCCCTTGGGATGCGCCCGCTCGATCCACCACCGGCGGACAGGGGCAATCCCCTCGCCCCGCCAGCGTTCCAGCCAACGCGCGAAGCTGTCGGCGAGCATTTCCAGGAAGGGCTCGGGGCCGATGGGCGCACCGTGCGCGGCGAGGCTTGTAACCGGACGCGGCAGGCCCTCTGGATGATGCGCCAGATTGACGCCGATGCCGATCACCACCGCATCGCCGGCGCGTTCGAGCAGGATACCAGACAGCTTCGCTCCGCCGAGCAGCAAGTCATTGGGCCATTTGATCGTCAGGTCACCGCCCGGCAGCACTGTGCGCACCACCTCTTCCAACGCCACCGCCGCGACCATCGCCAGCGTCGCCGCCGGCGGACCGCCCGGCCGCAACCGCACGATCGTGCTGGCGTAGAGATTGCCTCGCGGCGAATCCCATGCCTTGCCCTGCCGCCCGCGCCCGGCGGTCTGGCGCTCGGCCCGCAGCCACAGCCCTTCCTCCGCGCCGCTCGCCGCGAGCGCGATCATGTCGGCGTTGGTCGATGCCGTCTCTGCGACGGTGCGGATCAGAACAGCGAAACCGCGGCGCGCTGCGCGGCGAGCCCCAACGGTGCGATCAGCAGATAGCCGATCGGCGACACCAGGATCGCCGCGACGGTGATCAGTCCGCCCTCGACATAGCTTTCGACCGGACGGAACGCCGGCGCCGGCTCATCGAAGTACATCGTCTTGACGATCTTCAGATAGTAGTAGGCGCCGATCACGCTGGCGGCGATGCCGACCGCGGCGAGGGTCAGGTACCCCGCCGCCACCGCCGCGTCGAACACCAGGAACTTCGCCCAGAAGCCCATCAGCGGCGGAATGCCGGCCAGGCTGAACATGAAGATGGCGAGCGCCGCCGCCACGCCCGGCCGCGTCTTGGACATGCCGGACAGGCTGGCGATGTCCTCCACCGGCTGCCCATCGGCGCCGCGCATCTGCAGCACGCAGAGGAACGCGCCCAGCGTCATCGCGACATAGATCGCCATATAGCTCATCACCGCGGCGACACCCTCGGGATTGCCCGCGGCGAGGCCGATCAGCGCGAAGCCGACATTGTTGATCGAGCTGTACGCCAGCAGCCGCTTGATGTTGGTCTGGCCGATCGCCGCCACCGCGCCTAGGATGATTGAGGCGAGCGCGGCGAAGATCACGATCTGCCGCCATTCGTCGGTCGCGGTGCCCATGCCCTCGACCGCCAGCCGCACCGCCAGCGCCATCGCCGCCACCTTGGGCGCGGAGGCGAAGAAGGTGGTCACCGGCGTCGGCGCGCCCTCGTAGACGTCGGGCGTCCACATGTGGAACGGCACCGCGCTGATCTTGAAGGCGATGCCTGCAAAGGTGAAGACGATCCCGAACAGCAGGCCCAAGGAAAGCCCGTTCTCACTCCCCTGCTGCTGCGCGATACCGACCGCGATCTCCTCGAAGATCGTCGTGCCGGTGAAACCGTAGACCAGCGAGATGCCGTAGAGCAGGATTCCGCTCGCGAGCGACCCGAGCACGAAATATTTGAGCCCCGCCTCGGCCGATCGCGTGTCGCGCCGCATGAAGCTCGCCAGCACATAGGCGGCGAGGCTCTGCAGCTCGAGCCCGACATAGAGCGTAATCAGATCGGCGGCCGACGCCATCATTCCCATGCCGACCGCGGAGAACAGGATCAGCACCGGATATTCGGGCTTCAGGTCGTCGCCCTCGGTGCGCGCGAAGAAGCGCGGCGCGATGGCGATGGCGACCGCCGCGGCGATGAAGATCAGCGCCTTGGCGAAACCGGCGAAGGCGTCCGCCTTGTACAGCCCGTCGAATGCGACGCCACCCGAAGTCGGCGGCCCGATCAGCGAGAAGGATGCGGTGAGGAGCGCCCCGATCGCGAGACCGCTCACCCAGCGCGTCGAACCGCCCCAGGCGGCGACGAGAAGCAGCGCGATCCCGGTCACCGAGAGGATGATCTCCGGCATCGTCATCGCAAGATTGGCGGCGTAATCCATCAGTGCGCCCCCTCATGCGCGGTCTCTGCATGAGCGGCTGCTGCGGCTGGCTTGCCCGCGGTCAAATGCGCATCGCCCGCCGGTCGCGCGCGCTCGATCCGCGCGACCAAGGTGCCGACATCGTTGCGCATCGGCGCCAGGAAGCTTTCCGGATAGACGCCCATCCACAGCACCACCGCAGCGATCGGCGCAAGCAGCCACAGTTCACGCGCCGATAGGTCCGGCATCGCGCGGACATCGTCCTTGGTCAGATCGCCGTACGCGATGCGCCGATAGAGATAGAGCGAATAGGCCGCGCCCAGGATGATGCCCGTCGTGCACACCAGCGCCACCCAGCTCGATACCTGGTATACGCCCATCAGGCTCAGGAACTCGCCGACGAAGCCAGACGTGCCGGGCAAACCGATCCCCGCCATGGTGAACAGCAGGAACAGCACGGCATATTTGGGCATGTTGATCGAAAGCCCGCCATAGCGGTCGATCTCGCGCGTGTGCAGCCGGTCGTAGATCACGCCGACGCACAGGAACAGCGCGCCGGAGACCAGGCCGTGGCTGAGCATCACGATCAGCGCGCCCTCGATCCCCTGCCGGTTGAAGGCAAACAGCCCGACCGTGACGATCGCCATGTGCGCGACCGAGGAATAGGCGATCAGCTTCTTCATGTCCTGCTGGACCAGCGCGATTAGGCTGGTCGCGACCACTGCGATCATCGACAGCGCGAAGATCAGCCAGACCAGCTGCGCCGAGGCTTCGGGGAACATCGGCAGGCTGAAACGCAGGAAGCCGTATCCACCCATCTTGAGGAGCACACCCGCGAGAATGACCGAACCTGCGGTCGGCGCCTGGACGTGCGCGTCGGGCAGCCAGGTGTGCACCGGCCACATCGGCATCTTCACCGCGAAGCTGGCGAAGAAGGCGAGCCAAAGCCACGTCTGCGCCTCAACGGGGAAGTCGGTCTGGAGCAGCACGGGAATGCTGGTGGTGCCGGCAAATTGCACCATCCACAGCATCGCGATCAGCATCAGCACCGATCCGAGCAGCGTGTAGAGGAAGAATTTGTAGCTGGCGTAGATGCGGTTCGCCCCGCCCCAGATGCCGATGATCAGGTACATCGGGATCAGGCCGGCCTCGAAGAAGATGTAGAACAGGAACAGATCCTGCGCGGCGAACACGCCGATCATCAGCACTTCCATCAACAGGAAGGCGGCCATGTATTCGGGCACCCGCGTTTTGATCGCTTCCCAGCTGGCGCCGATGCAGATCGGCATCAGGAACACCGTCAGCATCAGCAGCATCAGCGCCATGCCGTCGATGCCCAGCGCCCAGGCGAAGCGCCCGAACAGCGGGGCGTATTCGGTGAACTGCCACTGCGGCCCGCTGATATCGTAATTGACCCACAGCATGACGCCGAGGGCGAGGTCGATCAGCGTCGCCCCCAGGGCCAGCCAGCGCGCGGCATTGGCGCCGACGAAGAGGCAGGCGATCGCCGCCGCCATCGGCAGCGCGATCATCAGGGAGAGGATAGGGAAACCGTCCAAATTCATTACTCTACTCCCCTCCCTGGAAAGGGAGGGGTAGGGGGTGGGTCGACGCCGCGAAAACCGGCGAGGCGTGAAGCGCGCTGCGCGCGCACCCACCCCCGGCCCCTCCCTTGCAGGGAGGGGAGAAGATGACCGCGCTCATCGCGAAATCGCCCAGGTGACCGCGGCGGTCAGGCCGAGCAGCATCACCAGCGCATAGGTATAGACATAGCCCGACTGCAGCCGCGCCGTAATCCGGCCGCCGCCCGCCACCAGCGCGGCCAGGCCGTTGGGGCCGAACCGGTCGATCGTGCCCTCATCGCCCTTCTTCCAGAACAGGCGCCCCAGCCAGAAGGCCGGCTTGACGAAAACGACATGGTACAGTTCGTCGAAATACCATTTGTTGAGCACGAAGGCGTGGAGCACGCGGAAGCTTTCGGTGAAGCGCGCCGGCCAGTCGCGATGGACCAGATACGCCAGCACCGCGATTCCCAGGCCTATCAGCATCGCCGCGGTCGCCGACAGCTTCACCCACAATGGCACCTCATGCATCGCGTGCATCAGATGCTCGTCATAGGCGAGCGACCCGACCCAGAAGGCGCCATTCTCAAGGAAGGCGTGGCTGAAGACGAAGCCGGCGAGCACCGCGCCGATCGCCAGCACGCCCAGCGGCACCAGCATGGTCAGCGGGCTTTCGTGCGGGTGATAGCCGCCGGTGCCGGTCTTCACCTCCGCCGCACCCGGCGCATGCGTGTGCGGATCGTGCCCGGCATTCTCCTGCGCGGGCGCATTGTCGTGCGCGTCGCCATGGGCGTGCGTGTCGTGATCGCCATGCGCATCGTGCAGCGCGTGCTGGATGTGCTCGGACGCCGCCCAGCGCGGCTCTCCGAAGAAGGTCATGAAGATCAGCCGCCACGAATAGAAACTGGTGAGCAGCGCCGCGAACGCGCCTACCCAGAAGGCTGTGACCCCGCCCCCGCCGCTGGCATAAGCCGCCTCCAGGATCGCGTCCTTCGAATGGAAGCCGGCAAAGCCCGCATGCAGCCAATAGACGCCGACCCCGGTGATCGCGAGCGTGCCCGCCATCATCATCCAGAAGGTGAACGGGATGCTCTTACGCAGTCCGCCGTAGAAACGCATATCCTGCTCATGGTGCATCGCGTGGATCACCGATCCCGCACCCAGGAACAGCAGCGCCTTGAAGAAGGCGTGGGTGAAAAGGTGGAACATCGCCGCGTTGTAGGCACCGACGCCGGCCGCGAAGAACATATAGCCGAGCTGCGAACAGGTCGAATAGGCGATCACCCGCTTGATATCCATCTGCGCGGTGCCGACGGTCGCGGCGAACAGGCAGGTCGCGGCGCCGATGAAGGTGACGAAGCCCAATGCCACCGGCGCGACCTCGAACATCGGCGACAGGCGGCAGACCATGAACACACCCGCGGTCACCATCGTCGCCGCATGGATCAGCGCTGAAACCGGCGTCGGACCCTCCATCGCGTCGGGCAACCAGGTGTGCAGGCCCAGCTGCGCGGATTTGCCCATGGCGCCGATGAAGAGCAGCAGGCACAGCACGGTCATCGTGTCGAAGCGGTAGCCGAGGAAGCCGATGGTCGATCCCGCCATGCCGGGCGCCGCCTCAAGGATCTCGGGGATCGAGATGGTGCCGAACACCAGAAAGGTGCCGAAGATGCCGAGCATGAAGCCAAGATCGCCGACGCGGTTGACGACGAACGCCTTGATCGCGGCGGCGTTTGCGGAAGGCTTCTTGAACCAGAAGCCGATCAGCAGATAGCTGGCGAGGCCGACGCCCTCCCAGCCGAAGAACATCTGGACCAGGTTGTCCGCGGTCACCAGCATCAGCATCGCGAAGGTGAACAGCGACAGATAGGCGAAGAAGCGCGGCTGATCCGGGTCCTCCTCCATATAGCCCCAGCTATAGAGATGGACGAGCGCGGAGACGGTGGTGATGACGACCAGCATCACCGCGGTCAGCGTGTCGACGCGCAGCGCCCAGTCGACGTTCAGGTCGCCCGAAACGATCCAGCTGAAGACCGGCTGGACATAAGCCGCCTGATCGCCGCCAAGAAACGCCAGAAAGATCGGCCAGCTGAGCGCGCACGACGCGAACAGCGCGCCGGTGGTGATCAGCTTGCCGACAATATTGCCGAGCATGCGGTTGCCCAGGCCGACGATGATCGCCGCCAGCAAGGGCAGGAAGACGATGAGCTGGATGTTCACGTGTTCAGCCCTTCATCCGGCTGGGATCGTCGACCGAAATCGTCCCCCGGCCGCGGAAATAGATCACCAGAATGGCCAGTCCGATCGCCGCCTCGCCTGCCGCCACGGTCAACACGAACATGCTGAACACCTGGCCGACCAGATCGCCCAGCGCCGCCGAAAAGGCGATCAGGTTGATGTTCACCGCCAGCAGGATCAGCTCGATCGCCATCAGGATGACGATAATGTTCTTCCGGTTGATGAAGATGCCCAGCACGCCGATGACGAACAGGATCGCAGCGACGACGAGATAGTGGGTCAGGCCGATCATATCGCGGCTCCTGCAACTAGGACCGCGCCATAACCAAGCTCGTCACCCCGGACTTGTTCCGGGGCCCATCTCTCCTCCGGCCAGGCGCTCGCTTGTGGCGCAATGGATGCCGGAACAAGTCCGGCATGACGGGTAAGGAGGAACGGTTGGGGCCTCACAACTCCACCCCCTGTCCGACGCTGGGCTTCATGTTGCGCGTCGAATCCTGGGGGCGCCGGCGCACCTGCCGCGCGATATTCTGCGGCCGCGTGCCGCCCCGGGTACGGTGCGTAAGCACGATCGCGCCGACCATCGCCACCAGCAGAACCAGCCCGGCAGCTTCGAAGATGTATAAATAGCGCGTGTAGAGCAGCCGCCCCATCGCTTCGATATTGGGCATGTCGCCTGCCGCCGGCGCGATCCGCGCGCCCATGTCCACACCCCCGGCGTTCCACGCGGCGACGGCGAAGATCACCTCGGCAGCCAGCACCAGCGCCAGCAGCAGCCCGAACGGCAGATACCGCATGAAGCCGGCGCGCATCTCCGCGAAATCGACGTCGAGCATCATCACGACGAACAGGAACAGCACCGCGACCGCGCCGACATAGACGATCACCAGCAGCATCGCGATGAACTCGGCGCCGGCGATCAGCATCAACCCGGCGGCGTTGAAGAACGCCAGGATCAGCCACAGCACCGAATGCACCGGGTTGCGCGCGGTGATCGTCAGCACCGCCGCGGCGATGACGACGATGGCGAACAGGTAAAAGGCGAGTGTCTGAATCACGCTGGCAGATGGCCCCTCTTGGTGGCGTGGCGCTTAACGGTAGGGCGCATCGGCGGCAAGGTTCGCGGCGATCGCACGCTCCCACCGGTCGCCGTTGTCGAGCAGCTTGGACTTGTCGTAGATCAGTTCCTCGCGGGTTTCGGTCGAAAATTCGAAGTTCGGCCCCTCGACGATCGCATCGACCGGGCAGGCCTCCTGGCAGAATCCGCAATAGATGCACTTGGTCATATCGATATCGTAGCGCGTCGTGCGGCGCGATCCGTCGTCGCGCGGCTCAGCCTCGATGGTGATCGCCTGCGCCGGGCACACCGCCTCGCACAGCTTGCACGCGATGCACCGCTCCTCCCCGTTCGGATAACGCCGCAGCGCATGCTCGCCGCGGAACCGGGGCGAGATCGGGTTCTTCTCGAATGGATAGTTGATCGTCGCCTTGGGCTTGAAGAAATACCTCAAGGTCAGCGCATGCGCCTTGACGAACTCCCACAGGGTGAACGCCTTGATATGGGCAGCAATGCTCATGCGGGCACTCCGTAGCGGACCAGCATCAGATAGCCCGAGATCAGGAACAGGAAGGTCAGCGACAGCGGCAGGAAGATCTTCCAGCCCAGTCGCATCAGCTGGTCGTAGCGGAAGCGCGGGACGGTCGCCTTCACCCAGCTGAACACGAAGAAGAAGAACAGAATCTTGCCGAACAGCCAGAGGATGCCGGGAATGTCGAACCAGGGAATCAGGTCGATATCGAGCGGCGGCAGCCAGCCGCCCCAGAACAGGATGGCGTTCAGCGCGCACATCAGGATGACGTTCGCATACTCACCCAGCCAGAACAGCGCGAAGGCCATTGACGAATATTCGGTCTGATAGCCGGCGACGAGCTCGCTCTCCGCCTCGGTCAGGTCGAACGGCGCACGCGCGGTCTCCGCCATCGAGGAGATCAGGAACACCACCGCCATCGGGAACAGGAGCGGGTTGAAGCCATAGCCATTCAAGAGCCCGAAAACGTGCGCCTCCTGGCCGAGCACGATGCCCGACAGGTTGAACGTTCCCGCCCACAGCACGACCGAGATCAGCACGAAGCCGATCGACACCTCGTAGGACACCATCTGCGCAGCGGCGCGCAAGGCGCTGTAGAAGGGGTATTTCGAGTTGGACGCCCAGCCGGCGATGATCACCCCATAGACGCCGAGGGACGACGCCGCGAGGATGTAGAGAAGGCCGACGTTGATATCGGCCAGCACCACGCCCGCATCGAACGGGATCACCGCCCAGACGATCAGCGCGATAGTGAAGGTGATGATCGGCGCGAGCAGGAACAGTCCGCGATTGGCCGCAGCCGGCACGATGGTTTCCTGAAGGAACACCTTCAGACCGTCTGCGAACGACTGAAGCAATCCGAACGGCCCCACCACATTGGGTCCGCGCCGGAGAGCCATCGCCGCCCAGATCTTGCGGTCGGCATAGATGATCATCGCCACGGCCAGCATCAGCGGCAAAGCGATGATGAGGATGCCGATGATCGTGGCGAGGAACCACGCCCAACCGTGCATCATGCCCCATGATTCGAACCACGCGGTCATTCCGCCGCCTCCGCGAAGTCTTCACCGTGGACCAGCTCGGCCGAGCAGCGCTGCATCGTCGGGGAGGCGCGGCAGATGGCGTTGGTCATGTAGAAGTCGGCGATCGGATAGGTCACCTTGCCCTCGCCCTTGGCCGCCAGCTTGGGCGGGTTCCAGTCGAAGCGGACCAGCCCCTCCTGCCCTAAAGCGGGCGCAGCCTCGGCCATCTTGGCGCGCAGTTGCTCGAACGTGTCGAACGGCAGCGTGTGGCCGAGCTTTTCGGAAAGCGCGCGCAGGATCGTCCAGTCCTCGCGCGCGTCGCCCGGCGGGAACACCGCACGGTCGCCGCGCTGCACGCGGCCTTCGAGATTGACATAGGTGCCGGGCTTTTCGGCATAGCTCGCACCGGGCAGCACCACGTCCGCCGCATGCGCGCCCCTGTCGCCGTGATGGCCGATATAGACCTTGAAGCTGTCTGCGAAGGCCGAGAAATCGACCTCGTCCGCGCCGAGGAAGAACGCCAGCCTCGGCTTCGCGGCGGCGATATCGGCGATGCCGCCCTTCTGCGCATAGCCCAGCATCAGCCCCCCCATCCGGCTCGCAGCCATGTGGAGAACGTTGAAGCCGTTCCAGCCCTGTCCTGAGCCTGTCGAAGCGGCATCGCGCACCAGGTTGAGCGTCTTGGCCAGCGCCAGCGCCGCGCCGTGCCCGCCCTTCAACGCCGCGCCGCCGACGATCACCATTGGCCGCTCGGCCTTGTCGAACGCATCGGCGGCCGCCTTGGGCAGCTTGCCGAGCAGCGACAGATCGTCGCCTAGCCATTCGACCTTGTAAGTCAGGTCGATCTCCGGCCCGATGGCGAAGACCTTCGCGCCCTTCTTGATCGCCTTCCGGATACGCGTGTTCACCAGCGGCGCTTCCCAGCGCAGGTTGGTGCCGATCAGCAGGATCGCGTCGGCTTCCTCGGCCCCCGCGATGGTGGTGTTGAAATTGACCGCGGCCAGGCTGGAGGTGTCGTAATCCATCCCCGTCTGACGGCCTTCGAGGAGGCTGCCGCCCATCGCGGTGACGAGCGCCCGGGCAGCGAACAAAGTCTCGCAATCGACCAGATCGCCGTGGATCGCGGCGATGCTCGATCCCGCATCCACGGCGGCGATCGCGGCGAACGCCTCGTCCCAGCTTGCGGGCACGAGCTTGCCGTCGCGCCGCACGAATGGGCGGTCCAGACGCCGCCGCACAAGGCCGTCCACCGCATGACGGGTCTTGTCGTGCGCCCATTCCTCGTTGACGTCCTCGTTGATCCTGGGCAGCGCGCGCAGCACCTGCCGGCCGCGGCTGTCGAGGCGGATGTTGGTGCCGACCGCGTCCATCACGTCGATGGAGAGCGTCTTCTTCAGCTCCCACGGCCGCGCCTCGAAAGCGTAGGGCTTGCTGGTCAGCGCGCCCACCGGGCACAGGTCGACGACATTGCCCGACAGCTCGGATGTCACCGCCTGTTCGAGGTACGAGGTGATCTGCATCCCCTCGCCGCGCCCCAGCGCGCCGATCTCCTCGACGCCGGCGACCTCCTCGGCGAAGCGCACGCAGCGGGTGCAATGGATGCAGCGGGTCATGATCGTCTTGACGATCGGCCCCATATATTTCTCGGTCACCGCCCGCTTGTTGGCGTCGTAGCGGCTGTGGCCCTTGCCGTATGCGATCGACTGGTCCTGCAGGTCGCATTCGCCGCCCTGGTCACAGATCGGGCAATCGAGCGGGTGGTTGATCAGGAGGAACTCCATCACCCCTTCGCGCGCATGTTTGACCATCGGCGAATCGGTGCGGATCTCCTGCCCGTCGGCGGCGGGAAGCGCACAGGACGCCTGCGGCTTGGGCGGCCCCGGCTTCACCTCCACCAGGCACATCCGGCAATTGCCCGCTATCGACAGCCGTTCGTGATAGCAGAAGCGCGGGATCTCCTTCCCCGCCGCCTCGCATGCCTGGAGCACGGTGGCGCCTGCTGGGACTTCAACTTCGATCCCGTCTACCTTGAGTGTCGGCATTACTCCGCCGCCTCCATCATGGGAGCAAGATAACCACCGTTCTTCTCGGCGATCCGCCGCTCGATCTCCGGCCGAAAATGCCGGATCAGGCCCTGGATCGGCCAGGCGGCGGCGTCGCCCAGCGCGCAGATGGTGTGGCCTTCGACCTGCTTGGTGACTTCGTGCAGCATGTCGATCTCGCTGATGTCGGCATCGCCCTCGCGCAGCCGCTCCATCACGCGCCACATCCAGCCGGTGCCTTCGCGGCACGGGGTGCATTGGCCGCAGCTTTCGTGCTTGTAGAAATAGCTGATGCGGCTGATCGCGCGGACGATGTCGGTGGACTTGTCCATGACGATCACGGCGGCGGTGCCGAGGCCCGATCCGAGCGCCTTCAGCCCATCGAAATCCATCGGCGCGTCCATAATCTGCGCCGCCGGCACCAGCGGCACCGACGATCCGCCGGGGATCACCGCGAGCAGATTGTCCCACCCGCCGCGAATTCCGCCGCCATGCTTCTCGATCAGCTCGCGGAACGGGATCGACATCGATTCCTCGACCACGCAGGGCGTGTTCACATGGCCGGAAAGCTGGAACAGCTTGGTCCCGGCATTGCCTTCGTTGCCGAAGCCCTTGAACCAGGCCGCTCCGCGCCGGAGGATCGTCGGCACCACAGCGATCGATTCGACATTGTTGACCGTCGTCGGGCAGCCATAGAGTCCCGCGCCCGCCGGGAAGGGCGGCTTCAGGCGCGGCTGGCCCTTCTTGCCCTCCAGGCTTTCGAGCATCGCGGTCTCTTCGCCGCAGATGTACGCGCCCGCGCCGCGGTGGACGAACACGTCGAAGTCATAGCCGGACTTGGCGGCATTCTTGCCGAGCAGACCCTTGTCGTACGCCTCGGCAACCGCGGCGAACAGCGTCTCCGCCTCGCGGATGAACTCGCCGCGAATGTAGATGTACGCCGCCCGCGCGCGCATCGCGAAGCCGGCGATCAGCGCGCCCTCGATCAGCTTGTGCGGATCGTGGCGGATGATCTCGCGGTCCTTGCAGCTGCCCGGTTCCGATTCGTCGGCGTTGATGACCAGGAAATTGGGCCGGCCGTCCTTCGATTCCTTGGGCATGAAGCTCCACTTCATGCCCGTCGGGAAGCCCGCCCCGCCGCGCCCGCGCAGCCCCGAGGCCTTGATCTCCTCGATGATCGCGTCCTGTCCGCGCGCCATCAGCCCCTTGGTGTCGTCCCAGTCGCCGCGCTTCAGCGCCGCGTCGAGATTCCACGGCTGGAAACCATAGACGTTGGTGAAGATGCGGTCCTTGTCGGCGAGCATCAGCGCCCTCCCCGCTTCGAGAAAGCACCGAACGCCATCAGCACCACCCCGACCGCTAGCGCGACCAGTATCAACCCGAAGGCGAGCTTGAGCAGCACGCCGAGCAGCGCGACGGCCAGGATGATCAGCCCGATGACGATCAGCAGGTTCATGCCCATTCCCCGCGATAATCGTGGTTGGCAGCGACCATGTCCTTTAGCGTGGTAGGCCCGCCTTCAGGGCAGCTGGTCTGACGCTCGACCTGCGGGCCCGCCTTGGGGCTCTCTCCACGCGCCAGCGCCTCCAGCACCGCGGTCATGCTGTCGTAGGTCAGGTCTTCGTAATTATCGTCGTTGATCTGGACCATCGGCGCGTTGGCGCAGGCGCCCAGGCATTCGACCTCGGTCAGGGTGAACAGGCCGTCGGGCGTGGTCTTGCCCTTCTGCAGCCCGTGGTTCTTGCACGCGGCGAGCACATCGTCCGACCCGCGCAGCATGCACGGCGTCGTGCCGCACACCTGGACGTGGTAGCGGCCGACGGGCGCGAGATTGTACATGGTGTAGAAGCTCGCGACCTCCAGCACGCGGATATAGGCCATGCCGAGCTGCTCGGCGATCTTCTCCATCACCGGGATGGGCAGCCAGCCCTGCGTGTTGGTCTCCTCGCCGATCTGCCGCTGGGCGAGATCGAGCAGCGGCATCACCGCCGACGCCTGCCGCCCCTCGGGATAGCGCGCGATGATGATCTTCGCGGCCTCGACATTGACCGGCGACCACGCCCAATCGCCCCACCGCGCGCGGGTCTCGGCTTCGTCGGGAAGGTGGATGTCAGCCATCTTGCTTTTGCCATATGAAGACGCGCTCGCCCCGGCGATAGGCCAAGACGGTCAAAATAACGACCACCGCCCAACCCAATCCGAGCACAACAAACAAAGTGCTTCTGCCCGCCTCATCAGCTAGCTTGAATCCAAGAAAAGCCGACATCAGGATGATGACCAGAGTTTCTCGATTGCTCACCGGTCGCACTCCCCGAACACGATGTCCATCGCGCCCAGCACCGCCGTGGTGTCCGCCAGCATGTGGCCCTTCATCATGAAATCCATCGCCTGGAGATGGCTGAACGCGGTCGGACGGATCTTGCAGCGATAGGGCCTGTTGCTGCCGTCGCTCACCAGATAGACGCCGAACTCCCCCTTGGGGCTCTCCGTCGCGACATAGACCTCGCCCGCGGGCACGTGGAAGCCCTCGGTGTAGAGTTTGAAATGGTGGATCAGCGCCTCCATCGATCGCTTCATGTCGGCGCGCTTGGGCGGCGCCACCTTGCGGTCGAGGCTGCTGACCGGGCCTTCCGGCATCTCGGCCAGGCACTGCTTCATGATCCGCGCGGACTGGCGGACCTCCTCGACGCGCACCATGAACCGATCGTAGCAATCGCCCTTGGTGCCCACCGGCACCTCGAAATCCATGCGATCATAGACGTCGTAGGGCTGCGACCTGCGCAGGTCCCAGGGCACGCCCGCGCCGCGGATCATCGGACCCGAAAAGCCCCAGGCGAGCGCGTCTTCACGGCTGACCACCGCGATATCGACGTTGCGCTGCTTGAAGATGCGATTGTCGGCGACCAGGCTGATCGCATCCTCGAACAGGCGCGGAAGGCGCGTGTCGAGCCAGTCGGCAATGTCGGTCAGCAGCTTCAGCGGCACGTCCTGATGCACGCCGCCGGGCCGGAAATAGGCCGCGTGCATCCGCGCGCCGGACGCGCGCTCATAGAAGTTCATGCAGTCTTCGCGCAGCTCGAACAGCCACAGATTGGGCGTCATCGCGCCCACGTCCATGACGTGCGAGCCGAGATTAAGCATGTGGTTCTTGATGCGCGTCAGCTCGGCGAAGAACACCCGGAGATATTGCGCGCGCAGCGGCACCTCCAGATCGAGCAGCTTCTCGACCGCGAGCACATAGCTGTGCTCCATGCACATCGGCGAGCAGTAATCGAGCCGGTCGAAATAGGGCAGCGCCTGCAGATAGGTCTTGTACTCGATCAGCTTCTCGGTGCCGCGGTGAAGCAGGCCGACATGCGGATCGACCCGCTCGACGATCTCGCCGTCCAGCTCCATGACGAGACGCAGCACGCCGTGCGCCGCCGGGTGCTGCGGGCCGAAATTGATCGTGTAATTCTGGATCGCGACATCGCCCAGGGTCGGGTCGGCGGCATCGGCATGGCCCAGCCGTTCGTCGAAAACCTCAGCCATCAGCTGTCACTCTTCTTCGCCCGCGGCTTGCGCGTGGAGGGCTTCTTGGCCGGATCGGAATCGGCGCTGGTGGTGTCGTTCTGCGGCTGGGGCTTGCGCGGACTGCGCGTGCGCTTCGCCGCCTGCGCATTGGCGGGCTCCCCGGCGCCGGTGTCGGAGGTCTTCTCGGTCGTCTTCTTCTCGATCACGTCGACCTTGTTCGCCGCGATCGCCTTGTCGGCCTTGGCGAGCTGGTCGGCCGTCACCGGGCTCGGCGCGCCCTTGGCCTCGGGCTGGGCGCCCTTCTCGTCGCCCGGCAGGACATATTCGGCGCCTTCCCAGGGACTCATGAAATCGAAGCTGCGGAAATCCTGCGCCAGCCGCACGGGCTCATAGGCGACGCGCTTGGTCTCCTCCGAATAGCGCAGCTCGACGAAACCGGTCAGCGGGAAATCCTTGCGCTGCGGATGGCCGCGAAAGCCGTAATCGGTCAGGATGCGGCGCAGATCGGCGTTGCCCTCGAACAGCACGCCGTACATGTCGTACACCTCGCGCTCCAGCCAGCCGGCGACCGGCCAGATCGAGGTGACCGAGGGGACCGGCTGCGCCTCGTTGGTCGTCACGCGCACGCGCAGGCGATGGTTTCGCGTGACCGAGAGAAGGTGATAGCAGACGTCGAACCGTTCTGGCCGCTCGGGATAGTCCACCCCTGCTATCTCCATCAGCTGTTGATATTCCAGGCCGGGCGTATCCCTGAGCGCGGTCATCGCCGCGACCAGGCCGTCGCGGGAGAGATTGAGCGTTACCTCGCCCACCTTGTCCTGCGCATCCAGGAACGCCGCGCCAAGGGCGGCGCGCGCAGCTTCGATCACGCCGTCATTGGCGGCATAGACTGGCGCTGGCGAGCTCACCGTTCGATCGTCCCCATGCGGCGGATCTTCCGCTGCAGCTGCATCACGCCGTAGAGCAACGCCTCCGCGGTCGGCGGGCAGCCGGGAACATAGATGTCCACCGGTACGATCCGGTCGCAGCCGCGCACCACGCTGTAGCTATAATGGTAATAGCCTCCGCCATTGGCGCAGCTGCCCATCGAGATGACGTATTTCGGCTCCGACATCTGGTCGTAGACGCGCCGGAGCGCGGGCGCCATCTTGTTGCACAATGTGCCGGCGACGATCATCACGTCCGACTGGCGCGGGGATGCGCGCGGCGCGGCGCCGAAGCGCTCCATGTCGTAGCGCGGCATGTTGACGTGGATCATCTCGACCGCGCAGCAGGCGAGACCGAAGGTCATCCACCACAGGCTGCCGGTGCGCGCCCATTGGAACAGGTCCTCGGTCGAGGTGACGAGGAAGCCCTTGTCGGTCAGCTCGCCGTTCAGATCGTTGAAGAAGGTCTGATCGGGAAGCGTGCCCGCGGGCGGTGCTGTCAGCTCTACTCCCAATCCAGCGCTCCCTTCTTCCAGGCATAGGCGAGGCCCAGCGCCAGCTCACCGATGAAGATCATCATCGCGATCCACGCCGACCAGCCGATCCCGAACACGCTCACCGCCCAGGGGAAGATGAACGCGGCCTCGAGGTCGAAGATGATGAACAGGATCGCGACCAGATAGAAGCGCACGTCGAACTGGCTGCGCGAATCCTCGAAGGCGGGAAAGCCGCACTCATATTCGGAGAGCTTCTCCGGCGTCGGCTGGTGCGATCCGGTAAGGCGCGAGGCCAGCATGGGCAGCACGACGAAAGCGCCGGACAGCGCGAGCGCGACGCCCAGGAACAGGAGGATCGGCAGATATTGCGATAGGTCTAGCAACGGGACTCTCGCGGATGCGAACGGTTTGTCGGGGGCGCTTTAGGCCGATGGTCCGGGTGGGGCAAGGCTCGCGAAGCGTGAGAATCGCTCGCAAAAGCGCGCGTCAGGCGTTTCTCAGCGCGCCGGCCACCAGCTTGTGCAGCCGCGTGTGCAGGCCATCGTTGGCGGCCAGCATCTCGCGGCGCTCGATCGGCTTGTCGCCGCCGCGGTAATCGGTCACGAAACCGCCCGCCTCGCGCACCAGCAGCATGCCTGCGGCGACGTCCCACGGCTCGAGATCGTTCTCCCAGAAACCGTCATATCGCCCGGCCGCGACCCAGGCGAGGTCGAGCGCGGCCGATCCGAAGCGGCGGATGCCCGCCACCTCGGGCGCGATCGCGCCGAAGATGCGGCTCCACTTGGTGATGTCGCCATGCCCGGCATAGGGCACGCCGGTCGCGATCAGCGCCTCGGTCAGGTCGCGCCGGGCGGACACGCGCAGCCGCGCATCCTGCAGCCAGGCGCCTCGCCCCTTCTCCGCCCAGAAGCTCTCGTCGGTCAGCGGCTGATAGACGAGCGCGGTGGTCAGTTCGGTCTTGCCCGAAGGAAGCGGCGTCTCGACCGCGATCGAGATGGCGAAGTGCGGGATGCCGTGGATGAAGTTGGACGTGCCGTCGAGTGGATCGATCACGAAGCGCGGCTTGGTCGGATCGCCGGCGATCAGCCCCCGCTCCTCCATCAGGAAGCCCCAGTCCGGCCGCGCGCGGCTTAATTCCTCGTACAGCGTCTGTTCGGCCCGCTGATCCGCCATGGTGACGAAATCCGCCGTGCCCTTGCGGCTGACCTGCAGCTGCTGGACTTCGTTG
This sequence comes from Sphingomonas gilva, assembly GCF_003515075.1. GTDB lineage: Bacteria > Pseudomonadota > Alphaproteobacteria > Sphingomonadales > Sphingomonadaceae > Sphingomonas > Sphingomonas gilva. The sequence continues at coordinate 51,237 of NZ_QWLV01000010.1, read as the reverse complement.
AAGTCGCGCCGAAGCCGCGGCGCGGCCTTGCGCGCGGCGCGCTCCATGATGGTGAGAAGACCGGAATGAGAGGGCATGTTTCTTCTTTCCCCCTCCCGCTTTTGGGAGGGTTGTTCGGGAGCGCCGGACTCAGGCCCTCCCCTAGCCCCTCCCGCAAGCGGGAGGGGAATGATCAGTCCGCGCGCCTCACATAGGTGCGCTCATAGACGTCCACCACGATGCGCGTGCCGCTGGTGATGTGCGGCGGCACCATCACGCGCACGCCGTTGTCGAGCATCGCGGGCTTGTAGCTGGAAGAGGCGGTCTGCCCCTTCACCACCGCGTCGGCCTCGACGATGGTCGCCTCGACGGTGTCGGGCAGCTGCACGCTGATCGGCTTCTCGTCGTGCAGTTCCATCACCACGTCCATGCCGTCCTGCAGGAACTCGGCGGCGTCACCCAGCACGTCCTTGTCGAGCGTGATCTGCTCGTAGCTGTCCTTGTCCATGAAGGTCAGCTGGTCGCCGTCGGCGAAGAGGAACTGGAAGTCCTTGGTGTCCAGCCGCACGCGCTCGACCGTCTCGGCCGAACGGAAGCGGACGTTGGTCTTGCGCCCGTCGATCAGGTTCTTCATCTCGACCTGCATATAGGCTCCGCCCTTGCCGGGCTGGGTGTGCTGGATCTTCACCGCGCGCCAGATGCCGCCTTCATATTCGATGATGTTGCCCGGGCGAATGTCGACGCCGCTGATCTTCATGGGGATGCACCTGTCTGCAGATATGGAAAGAGCGTGAAGGCGTGGCCCTTAGCCGCCGCCCCCGCTCCCCGCAAGCAGCGGATAGGGATTGACCGGCCGCCCGCCCGACCAGTTGTCCCCCGGGGCCATCAGCGAGATGCCGAAATGGAGGTGCGTGTTGCCCGGCCCGGCATTGCCGCTGTCGCCGACCGTCGCGATCGGCTGTCCGGCGGAGACGATCGCGCCCTCGCGGATGCCGCGGACATAGCGGTCGAGATGCGCGTAATAATATATCAGCTTGCCCGAGGGCGACCGGATGTAGAGCGTCGTGCCGCCGTCGTCGCTCTGGAACAGCTTGGCGACCCTGCCCTTGGCCGCCGCGAGCACCGGCGTGCCGCGCGGCGCGGGAATGTCGATCGCCAGATGCGACCGCGAACCGCCGCCCCGCGCATCGCCCCAGCTGTCATAGAGCTGGTCGGGCCGGACTCCGGCCACCGGCACGATCAGCCCGGATGCGGTCACCGAGCGGGCGAGCCGCACCTCGTCGACATCGGCGGGCGTCCGCTCATCGAACAACGTCGGCGTCGCGCGCGCCGGCGCCGCAGCGGGTTCCGCGGTCCGGATCGCCGGCCCCTCGCCGCCCAGCAAAGCGACCAGCGCCGCGCCCAGCAAGGCGAACAGGCCCAGCATCATCCAGCCGAACCGTGTCATGCGGTCAGGCCTGGAACAGCGCCGGTGTGCCGGGCTTGACCATCAGCGACAGCCGCGCCGCATCCCAGTTGGTCAGGCGAATGCAGCCATTGCTTTCGGCGCGGCCGATCGTGCTCGGCTCATTGGTGCCGTGAATCCCGTAATGCGGCTTGCTGATGTCGATCCACACCACGCCCACCGGCGAATTGGGTCCCGGCGGCACCTCTACCTTGGGATCGCTCTGATCGGCGGTTTTGAGGAGATCGGGATTGTACGACCAAGTCGGGTTGTACGCGGTGCCCTTGATCGTCCATTTGCCCAGCGGCAGCGGATCGGAGGACGAGCCCATGGTCGCGGGAAACTGCGCCACCAGCTTGTCCGCCTTGTCGTACACCCGAAGCACGCCGTCCGACTTGTCGACGACGATCCGCGCAGCCTCGGGCTGATCGGCGGTGACGTTGAGCCCGCCCAGCGTCGCGCGCCATTGATCGCTCAGATCCGCGGGATAGTCGCGTGACAGCGGCAACGCGTTGGGAAAGACCAGCTTCGCGCCCGCCCCCAGCCTGGCGTCGCGCCCGTTGAGCGCGACCAGCGTCGCCGGCGTGGTGTGGAATTGCTCGGCGAGCTTCTCCAGCAGGTTCTTGTAGTTGAGCGCGGAAAGCTTCGATTGGGCGACGGGATCGTCGGGGAACGGATTGGTGAACGGCCCCTTGGCGGTTGAGGGCGCAACGATCAGCTCGCGCGTCGGCCGCCAGGCGCGATAGGGGTGCAGCTCCCGCAACGTCGCCGGGTCGATCTCGCCGGTCACCTTCAGCCCGCGCGCTTCCTGGAAGCCGCGCAGCGCCGCCGTCAGCGACTGCCCGCGCTTTCCGTCGAGCACGCCCGGCGAGAAGCCGAGCTTGCCTAGGATCACCTGCACGTGCAGCACATTCATGTCGATCGGGGAAACCGATGCGGCGCGCGGAGCGGCCACATTCTGCGCCTCGGAGGCCGAAACGAGGCCAGCCGTGGCCAGACCGAGACAAGCTACGGAAACAAAAGCTTTATACACGCCCAGACGCTCCTAACTTACGCACATGCCATTTCAACGCCGTAACGAGGGCTTGTTTCCGAACACGCCCCCCGAAACGTCCGATGCCTCCCGCCGCGCCCTGCTGTTCGGTGGCCTTGCCGCAGGCGGCGCCATGCTCCTGCCCGGCGGTCTCGGCAGCGCGACGCGTCCCTTTCTTCCCGTCGATGCCGCAACCGAACCGTCGGCCCCGCCGCCGCTCCCCGAAAAGCGCATCGCCTTTCGCAGCGTCAACACCGGCGAGCGGATCGATGCGCGCTATTTCAATGCGAATGGCTGGGACGCGGAAGGTCTCGCCGAGATCAACCACGGCTTGCGCGATTGGCGCACCGGCGAGGTGTTCGAGATCGATCGCAAGCTGATCGCGCTGCTCACCGATCTGCGCGACACGCTGGAGGTCGCGCCGCGAACCGCATTCGACCTCATCTCCGGCTATCGGTCGCCGGCGACCAACAGCAGCCTGCGCAAGGCCGGTGGCGCCCATACGGGAGTCGCGACCAAGAGCCAGCACATGTTGGGCAAGGCCGCCGATATTGCGCTCCCCGGCATTCCGCTCGATCGCCTCCGCAGCGCCGCCCGCGCCGCGCAGAAAGGCGGCGTCGGCTTTTATCCGGTCGACGGCTTCGTCCATGTCGACACCGGGCGCGTACGATTCTGGTGAGCCCCGTTCAGGGATAATTCTGCCGTGCGTGCTTCTTCGATTCGATCACCGCGCGCATTTCCGCCATCACCTCCTCATGATGCCTGCACCTTGGCGCGGAACCAAACGTCGTAAGCCGCCTCTTCCTCGCTGTTCGCGAACTCCGATTCGATGGGCGAATACTTCGTCATGCCGCCAGATTATCAGCTTGCGCCGGAATTGGCGAGAACCTCGCCGAACGCCCTCACCGCCGCCGCTTCATCGCCGCCCCACACGGCATTTGACACCGCGATGAAGTCGGCGCCCGCCGCCGCTAGCGGCGCGGCGTTGTCCGGCGTGATGCCGCCGATCGCGACCGATGGCAGCTCGAACATCGTCGCCCACCAGCTCAAGATCGACGGTTCCGGATGGTGGCGAACCTCCTTGGTCGTGGTCGGATAGAAGCTGCCGAACGCGACATAATCCGCGCCCGCCTCGCCTGCCTCCATCGCCAGGTGCCGGCTGTCGTGGCAGGTCACGCCGATCTGCGCGGATGGGCCGAGCACGGTCCGCGCGTCGCGCGGGTCGCCGTCGCCCTGCCCCAGATGCACGCCGTCCGCCCCCAGCCGCCGGGCCAGCGCGATGCTGTCGTTGACGATGAACGCGACTTGCGCGTCGGCGCAGATGCGCTGCAGCGGCTCGGCCAGCCGCGCCGCTTCATGCTGGTCGACATCCTTTACCCGGAACTGGAACGCGGCGACCGGCCCCGCATCCAGCGCGCGCGCCAGCCGATCGGCGAAGCCGCCCGTCATATCGAGCGGCGAGATCAGATAGAGCTGGCACGGCGGCCGTTTGTCATCGCGCACGAATTGATCCGCAAAGCCTTCCAGCGCGTTGTTGTCCAGCAGCGCCTCGTCACTTTCGGGATCAATCGGCATGTCTCACTCCAAGCGCGCGGACATCCGCGTGGGTTGTTCCGGCTGGAACTATCGTCATTGGCGCGGCGCATTCTACCCGGAAAAGTTGCCGGTCAAGTCATGGTTCTCACACTATGCCGAGCATTTCGATACGGTGGAGATCAACAACAGCTTCTACCGCCTGCCCAGGGCGGAGACCTTCGATGCGTGGCGTGAGCAGGCGCCGGCGGGCTTCTGCTACGCGGTGAAGGCCAACCGATATCTCACCCAGGCGAAGAAGCTGAAGAACTGCGAACAACCGCTCGCGCGGATGATCGCGCCGACGCGACACCTGGAAAGCACGCTGGGACCCATATTGTTCCAGCTTCCCCCTCGCTTCCGTCTCAATCTGGAGCGGCTGGAGAGCTTCCTCGTCCTGCTGCCGGACGACGTGACGGCGGTGTTCGAGTTTCGCGACAAGAGCTGGCTGATCCCGGATACGCTCGACTTGCTCGAACGCCACGGCGCGTCATTCTGCGCGCACGACATGCCGGGCCTCGCCACGCCGCGCTGGGCCACAGGCCCCGCCGCCTATGTCCGCTTCCACGGCGGCGAGGGCAAATATTGGGGCCGCTATTCGGACGAAGCCTTGCTCGACTGGAGCGACTGGATGGTTGAGCAGGCCCGGGCGGGGCGAGCCGTATGGGCCTATTTCAACAATGACGCGGAAGCCCATGCCATCCATGACGCGCTGACGCTGAAGGCGATGATCCGGCAGCGGAAACCTGGCTAGAGTTCGTCCTCCAGCCGGACCTATTCCTCGCCCTTGTAGATGCGCACGAGCCTGTCGAGCATGGCGAGCGCGTCCTCGCGGCTGCGCTGGAATGTGTTGCGGCCGATGATCGATCCATTGCCGCCGCCGTCGCGGATGTCGCGCGCGTCCTGGAACACCGCGTCCTCGCCCTTGGCCGCGCCGCCGGAGAACACCACGATCCGCCGCCCGCCCAGGCACGCCTTCACGACATGCGCGACGCGGTCCGATTGCTTCGACCAGTCGGTCCCTTCATAGGCCTTCTGCGCGTCCTTCTGCTCGACATGGTCGCTTGGCAGCTTGACCTTTATGATGTGCGCGCCAAGCAACGCGGCCATGTGCGCGGCATAGGCGCCGACGTCCAGCGCCAACTCACCCGACTTGGGCAGCGCGCCGCCGCGCGGATAGGACCAGATCACCGTGGCGATGCCGACCGAGGCGGCCTCGGCGCGCATCTCCTTGATCTCCTCCATCATGTCGAAGCAATCGTCGCTGCCCGGATAGATCGTAAAGCCGATCGCCGAGCACCCCAGCCGCAGCGCGTCGTCCACGCCGCCGGTCAGCGCCTGGTTGGCGCCGGTCGCCCAGCTGTTCGAGCTGTTGACCTTGAGGATCGTCGGAATCTGTCCGGCGAAGCTCGATGCCCCCGCCTCGATCATACCCAGAGGCGCGGCATAGGCGGAAAGGCCCGCATCGACCGCCATCTGGAAGTGGTAATGCGGGTCATAGGCCGGCGCGTTGACCGAGAAGCTGCGCGCCGGGCCATGCTCGAAGCCCTGGTCGACCGGCAGGATGACCAGCTTGCCCGTGCCGCCCAGCCGTCCCTGCATCAGAATGCGGGCGAGATTCGCCTTCACGCCCGGATTGTCGGATTCGTAATTGGCGAGAATGGCCTTCACGGTCGGCGTCATTGTAATCCCCTTAGTGTTTGCTAGAGGGCGAGCCAGCGCCGCAGCGCCTGGTCCACCAGAAACATCGTGTCCTCGGAGGCCTGACCGATTCGGCGGCCGATGCGATCCGCACGCACCGCCTGCAGCTTGTCGACGGCGATCTCGCTCGGTAAACGCAAACCCGTCGCGGCTCCGGGCAACACTGGAACGCGAAAAAGGTGATGCCCCGTCACGCCGCTGGTGACCAGACAGACCGTCACCGTCTGATGCGTTTCAAACACGCTGCTTTGCACGACGACGGCCGGGCGCGGCTTGCCGGCAAAATCGCCGCTGCGATCGGCGATGGTGACGAATTCTCCGCGCTTCATTCAGCGGCGTGGGGCGCTTGGTCGCGATCCGGATCGTCGTAGAGCACGCCGAGCCGTTCCCAAGCCTCGTCCTCATCGCTCCAGCCGCGCGCCGCGGCGCTACGCGATTGACGCCTTGCCTCCGCGAGAAAAGCTTGATCGTGCTGCTCGACGTAACGGCGCACCGCGTCGCGCGCGATATCGCTCTTCGACCGTCCCTGGCTACGCGCGACCGCAGACAGGCGGCGCTCAAGATCGTCGTCGAGTCGGACTCCCAACATTGCCGCACCTATGTGTTTAACATGTTAAACATAGCAGCGCCGCCAAGGGCTTTCAACGGGAAAGGGCCGCTACTCCCGGCAGCTCGCGGCCTTCCATCCATTCGAGGAAAGCGCCGCCCGCGGTTGAAACGAAGGAGAAATCGCCCGCGACGCCCGCCTGGTTCAATGCCGCGACGGTATCCCCACCACCTGCGACCGAGACCAGCTGACCCTCTTTGGTCAGCGCCGCCGCGGTCTTCGCCAGCGCGACGGTGGCCGCGTCGAACGGCGGCGTCTCGAACGCCCCCATCGGGCCGTTCCACACCAAAGTGCGGCAGGTCTTGAGCACGTCGGCCAGCGCCTCGACCGCGCTCGGCCCGACATCGAGGATCATCTCGTCGGCGGCGACTTCATGAACGTTGACGGTGCGCGTTTCCGGATTGGCGCGGAATTCCTTCGCCACCACAACGTCATAGGGCAGATGGACGGTGCAGCCGGCCTTGTCGGCGGCGTCCATGATCTCGTCGGCGGTGCCGGTCAGATCATGCTCGCACAAGGATTTGCCGACATCGACGCCGCGCGCGGCGAGGAAGGTGTTGGCCATGCCGCCCCCGATGATCAGGTGATCGACCTTGCCGACCAGATGCTTGAGCACGTCGAGCTTGGTCGAGACCTTGGCCCCGCCGACCACCGCGGCGACGGGATGCTCGGGGTTGCCCAGCGCCTTCTCCAGCGCGTCGAGCTCGGCCTCCATCGATCGCCCGGCAAAGGCGGGCAGCTTGTGCGCCAGCCCCTCGGTCGATGCGTGCGCGCGGTGCGCGGCGGAAAAGGCGTCGTTGACGTAGAGATCGCCCAGCGCCGCCAGCCGATCGACCGTGGCGGGATCGTTCTTCTCCTCTCCGGCATCGAAGCGGGTGTTCTCGAGGATGCCGACCTCGCCCGGCTGCATCGTCGCGATGGCGTCCGCGGCGCCCTGATCGTCGATGAAGCGCACCGGCCGGCCGAGCAGCTGGCTGAACGGCCGAGTCACCAGCGCGAGCGACATCTCCGGATTGCGCTGGCCCTTGGGCCGCCCGAAATGGGCGAGCACCACCACGATCGCGCCGCGATCGGCCAGCTCGCTCACCGTCGGCAGCGCCGCCCTCAGCCGCGTGTCGTCGCTGACCTGCCCGCCGTCCATCGGCACGTTCAGATCCTCGCGCACCAGCACGCGCTTGCCCGCGATATCGCCCATATCGTCGAGCGTCTTGAATGGCTTCATGGTCATTCCTCGATCCTGATCTCATCGCCGACGGCGATATCGCCGCCGCTCAGCACCCGCGCCAACGCGCCGCCGCGCCAGTCTGGGGTGAGCACCGCCTTCAGCCCGGGCGCGATCTCCTCCATGCGGCTGCACGGGTCGCATTCGACCGTGATCTCCAGCCGCACATCCCTGCCGATCGCGAGCACCGCGCCCGCCGTCTGCGGCAGGTCGAGGCCCTCGACCAGCAGGTTGGCGCGGCGCACCGACCAGTGCAGGTCCGCCCCCAGCTCGGCCATCGCCGCCGCCCAGTCGCCCGCTTCGATCAGCGAGACCTGGCGCTTGCCCTTGCCGCCCGGCCGAACCGCGCCGCGAAAATCACCGGCCAGGCCGCCTTTGAGGCTGACCGACACATGATCGATCACCTCGATCGGCCCGCGCGAACGCGCGTGGCGCGCAATCCCGGCGAGGCGGCCAGTCATGATATGCCCGTCGCCCCTGCGAAGGCAGGGGCCTCGATCGGCAAGCGGGACATCTGGTGTGCCACAAACCCAGAGGTCCCTGCCTCCGCAGGGACGACGGCGCCGAACATCAGATCAGCTTGGCCATCGCCGTCGCGGTATCGACCATGCGGTTGGAGAAGCCCCATTCATTGTCGTACCAGCTGACGACGCGGACCAGCTTGCCGTCCATCACCGCCGTCTCCAGGCTGTCGATGGTCGAGGACGCCGGGGTGTGGACGATGTCGATCGAAACCAGCGGCTCGTCCGAATAATGGAGCACGCCCTTCAGCGGCCCGCTCTCCGACGCCGCCTTCAGGATGGAGTTGACCTCCTCCTTGGTCGTATCGCGCTTGGGCGTGAAGGTCAGGTCGATCAGGCTGCCATCGGGCACCGGCACGCGGATCGCCGAACCGTCGAGCTTGCCCTTGAGCTCGGGCAGCACCTCGCCCACCGCGCGCGCCGCGCCGGTGGTGGTCGGGATCATCGACATGCCCGCGGCGCGCGCGCGGCGCAGATCGGGATGGATCTGGTCGAGGATCTTCTGGTCGTTGGTATAGGCGTGGACGGTGGTCATCAGCCCGCGCTCGATGCCCAGCGCGTCGTTCAGCACCTTGGCGACGGGCGCCAGGCAGTTGGTGGTGCACGATGCGTTGGAGACGATGTCGTGCCCCGCCTCCAGCTTGTCGTGGTTGACGCCATACACCACGGTCAGGTCGACGCCCTTGGCGGGCGCGGAGATCAGCACCTTCCTGGCGCCCGCGTCGATATGCTTCTGCGCGCTCTCGCGGTCGGTGAAGAAGCCGGTGCACTCCAGCACCAGCTCGACACCCAGCTCGCCGTGCGGCAGCTTGGCGGGATCGCGCTCGGCGGTGACGCGGATGCGCTTGCCGTCGACCACCAGGTCGTTGCCCTCGGCAGCGACGGTGCCGGGATATTTGCCGTGAACGCTGTCGCGGCTGAACAGCCAGGCGTTGGACTTGGCGTCGGCCAGGTCGTTGATCGCCACCAGTTCCAGGGCGCTGTCGCCACGCTCCAGGATCGCGCGCGCCACCAGCCGGCCGATGCGCCCGAACCCGTTGATCGCTACCTTGGTCATTGCTGTCTCCTCAGTTCCGGATCGCCGCAAGAACCTGCGGCGCTATGGCGTCGGCGGTCAGGCCGAAATGCTTGAACAGGTCGGGCGCCGGGGCGGACGCGCCGAAGCCGTCCATGCCGAAGCGCAGGCCCTGCACCATCGTATGCCGCTCCCAGCCGAGCGTGCTGCCCGCCTCGATCGACACGCGCAGGATCTGCGATGGATCGGCGAAGGGCAGGATTTCGTCCTGATAGGATTGAGGCTGCGCGGCGAACAATTCCCAGCTGGGCATGGACACCACATCGGCACCCACGCCCTCGGCTTCAAGCCGGTCCGCCACGCCCAGCGCTACTTCGACCTCCGAACCGGTGGCGATCAGGATCACGCGACGATCGGCGGATGCGGCGCGCAGACGGTACGCCCCCCTGGCAGAGAGATTCTCGCTCGCCTCGGTCCTCAGCTGCGGCAGATTCTGCCGCGTCAGCGCCAACACCGAAGGGCCGTCCGTCTTGGCCAACGCCAGCGCCCAGCATTCGGCGGTCTCCACCGCATCGCACGGGCGCAGCACCTGGAGATTGGGGATCAGCCTGAGGCTCATGACGTGCTCGATCGGCTGGTGGGTCGGCCCGTCCTCGCCAAGCCCGATCGAATCGTGCGTCATCACATAGATCACCCGCGCGCGCTGCAGCGCGGAAAGGCGGATCGCCGGGCGGCAGTAATCGCTGAACACCAGGAAGGTGCCGCCATAAGGGATCACCCCGCCGTGCAGCGCCATGCCGTTCATCGCCGCGGCCATGCCGAACTCGCGGATGCCGTAATAGATGTAGCGCCCGGCGTAATCGTCGCGGGTCAGGGGCCCCTGCCCCTTGGTCTTGGTGTTGTTCGAGCCGGTAAGGTCGGCCGAGCCGCCGATGGTCTCCGGCAGCGCCGCGTTGATCGCCTCCAGCGCGATCTCGGACGCCTTGCGCGTCGCGATCTTCTGCGGCGCCTCGATCAATCCTGCGATGTGCGCCGATATCCCGTCATCGGTGAAGGTCCCGGCCATGCGGCGCTCGAATTCCGCGCGATCGGAAGAGCTTGCGAGCCGATCCCGCCACTCCGCATGATCCGGTCCGCCCCGCTTGCCCGCCGTCAGCCATGTCTCGCGGATGTCGTCGGGCACCACGAACGGCGCATGGCTCCAGCCCAGCGTCTCGCGCGCCGCGGCAACCTCGGCCGCGCCCAGCGCGGCGCCGTGCGTCGCGGACGTGCCCTGCTTGTTGGGCGCGCCCTTGCCGATGATCGTGCGGCAGCGCACCAGCGAGGGCCGCGCGTCGGCGATCGCCGCATCGAACGCGGCGGCGATCGACGCGGTGTCGTGCCCGTCGCATTCCACCACATGCCAGCCGCCCGCCGCGTAGCGCGCGGGAATATCCTCGCAGGTGGAAAGATCGGTCGATCCGTCAATGGTGATCCGGTTGTCGTCCCACAGCACGATCAGCCGGCCGAGCCCGAGATGCCCGGCAAGGCCAACCGCCTCGTGGTTGACCCCCTCCATCAGGCAGCCGTCGCCCGCGACCACCCACGTCCGGTGATCGACCAGATCGTCGCCGAACGCCGCGTTCAGGTGCCGCTCGGCGATCGCCATGCCCACCGCCATCGCGAGGCCCTGCCCCAGCGGCCCGGTGGTGCATTCGACGCCGGGCAGCTCGAAATTCTCCGGATGCCCCGCGCACGGGCTGCCGAGCTGGCGGAAGTTCCTGATGTCCTCGATCGTCGGCCGGGCGTAGCCGGTCAGGTGCAGCAGCGCGTAGATCAGCATCGATCCGTGCCCGGCGGAGAGCACGAACCGGTCGCGATCCGCCCATTTGGGGTCGGCCGCATCGAACTTCAGATAGCGTGTCCACAAGACCGTCGCGACGTCGGCCATGCCCATCGGCATGCCGGGATGGCCGGAGTTCGCCGCCTCCACCGCATCCATCGCGAGCGCGCGGATGGCGTTGGCGAGATCGGTGTCGGAAACGGCCATGTCGTGCCCCTCGGGCTTGCGCGAATGGAAGCGACCCGCGGGCGCGAGTCGGCGAATGCGCGGGTCTTTGCGGGCCGCGGGCCACCGCGTCAACCGGGCTGGCGGGCTCAAGCAGGGTAATCCCGCTTGCACAGGCGATTGAGCGTGGTAGCTATCATCCGATGTCGAACGACCGCGCCTCTCAGGCCCTCGCCCGGATCGACGCCGCGCTGGCGCGGATCGAATCCGCGGCGCGCAAGCCGGCCGGAGATCCCGCGCTGGCAGCGCGTTACGCGAAGCTGCGCCGGACGACGGAGATGGCGGTCGAACAGCTCGACAGCCTCATCGCGAAGCAGCGCTGATGGCGCAGATCGTCATCACCGTCGGCGGACGCGAATATGCCGTCACCTGCCGCGATGGCGAGGAGGATCACCTGCGCAAGCTCGGCACCTTGCTCGATGCGCGCGCGGAGGAGGCGCGCCAGGCGGTTGGCGGTGTCAATGAGACCCGTCAGCTGCTGCTCGCCGGGCTGCTGCTCGCCGACGAGCTGCACAGCGGCGGTGGCGGCGCGCCCGCGGCACAGACGCAGCCCGATCTCGCGCCAGCGCTTGAACGCCTCGCCGAACGGGTCGAGGCGATCGCCTCCGCTCTTGAGCGCGAAGGCGCCAGCGCCTAGATTGGACGCGACGGGCACTGCCTGGCACGAGCCTTTGCATTATCCCTGAGGCGATTCATCATCCTTGGGGGTTGTCCCTGCGCAGGTCCTGGCCTGTCGCACATGATCCCCACCTGACGTTTACGGCGTCAGAGGATATTCAGGCAAACGACCAAGGCGGTCCCGTCACCCGTTCATGACAGACGCACCCGGCAAGATCGCGCTGCGCCGCACGATGCGCGCCACCCGCGCCGCGATCGTCGCCGCGCGCGGCTCGTCCGCGATCGAAGCGCCGCCGGGCCTTTCCGATCTGCTGCGCGGCGCGGGCACGATCGCCGCCTATGTCGCGACGGGCAGCGAAGCCGATCCCGCGCCGCTGGTCGCCGCCGCGCGTCGCGCCGGGATCGCCATAGCGCTGCCGCACACCGTGTCGCGCGAAGAGCCGATCCGCTTCCTGATCGACGACGGCACGCCGCTGATCCCCGGCCCCTTCGGCCTCACCCAGCCGCCGCACGACGCGCCTGAGGCGGCGCCCGACATCGTGCTGGTGCCCCTGCTCGCCTTCGACGCCGCGCTCCATCGCCTCGGCCAGGGCGCCGGTCATTACGACCGCGCGCTCGCCGGGCTGCGCAAGGCGCTGCGCGTCGGCGTTGCCTTTTCGGGCCAACGCGTCGATGTGCTGCCGGTCGACAGCTGGGACCAGCCGCTCGACGCGGTCATCACCGAAGCCGGCATCGTCTGGCGGGATGGAGCGAAGTCATGACGCCAACTTGGCGCAAGCCATTCGGGATGTTCGTCATTCTCGCGCTGATCCTGGTGTGGGTGGTGCTGATCGCCAGCTTTTCCGGCGTGATCGGCGGATGGCACTGGGCGCTGCAGCTGATCGTCTATCTGGTCGCGGGGATCGTCTGGATCGCCCCGCTCAAGCCGCTGCTGCGCTGGATGGAAACGGGCGCCTGGCGCTAGCCTCCGCTCACCCGCTCACCAGCGCATCGATCCGGGCGGCAAGCACGTCCATCGTGAACGGCTTGGTCATCACGCCCATCCCCGGCGGCAGCTCGCCATCGGCCAGCACGGACTGCTCGGCGAAGCCGGTGACGAACAGCACCTTCAGCTCGGGTCGCACCATCCGCGCCGCTTCGGCGACCTGCCGGCCGTTCATGCCGCCGGGCAGGCCGACATCGGTCACCAGCAGATCGATCACCGCCTGCGATCCGAGGATCGCCAGCGCCCCGGCCCCATCCGCCGCCTCGATCGCCGAATAGCCGAGCTCGGCGAGCTGCTCGGTCACCAGCATCCGCACCGTCGGCTCGTCGTCCACCACCAGCACCGACCGGCCCCGTCCGGGGCGCGGGATGATCTGCGCGTCGCCCTCGGCCGCGCCCTTCGCGTCCGCGCCGTGGTGGCGCGGCAGGTACAGGCGCATCACCGTGCCCTTGCCCAGCGCCGATTCGATGCGGATCGCCCCGCCCGACTGGCGTGCGAAGCCGTAGATCATGGAGAGGCCGAGCCCCGTTCCTTCCCCAAGCGGCTTGGTGGTGAAGAACGGGTCGAACGCGCGGGCGATCACCTCGGGCGACATGCCCGATCCCTCGTCCGCGACGCACAGCACGACATAGTCGCCAGGCGCCATCTCCCATGCCCGCGCGTCGGCTTCCTCGACGGCCTGGTTGCTCGCGACGATTTCGATATGTCCGCCCTCCGGCATCGCGTCGCGCGCGTTGATGCACAGGTTGAGCAGCGCGTTTTCCAGCTGGTTGGGATCGACCCGGGTTCGCCACACGCCGTCGTGGATATCGATGCCGATGTCGTGCGCCGGCCCCACCGCGCGACGGATGATCTCCTCGAGCCCGGTGATCAGCGGACCGGGATCGACCGGCCGCGGATCGAGCGTCTGGCGGCGCGAAAAGGCGAGCAGCCGGTGCGTCAGCGCCGCCGCGCGCTTCGCCGCGCCCTGCGCCGCGTCGATATAGCGCGGCACCTCGCTCGCGCGTCCCTGGCCGATGCGCAGCTGCATCATCTCCAGCGCGCCCGAAATGCCGGTCAGCATGTTGTTGAAGTCGTGCGCAAGACCACCCGTAAGCTGCCCAACCGCCTCCATTTTTTGGGACTGGCGCAGCGTCTCCTCCAGCCGCCTCTGCTCGGTGATGTCGACCGCGACGCCGGTCACCACGCGGGTCCCGCCCTCGCCGATCGAGGTGTTGGTGCGCGACAGCACCCACGCCACCGATCCGTCTTCCTGGATGACGCGATATTCGATCTGCGCGTCGCCCGGCCGATTGTGGCTTTTGGCGATCAGCGCCTTCAGGCGCACCAGGTCGTCGGGCTCGATCCGGCGAAATGCTCCCTCGATCGGAATGCCCCGCGCGCCGTCGGTCGGATCGACGCCGTAGAGCCGGGCGAAGTTGGTGTCGCAGCGGAACAGGTCGATATCGGGCCGATAGGTCCAGGTGCCCACGCCGTTGATCGCCGACAGCGCGAGCCGCGTGCGCTGTTCGGACCGGGCGAGCTCGGCGCGCTGCTCCTCCTCCGCGGTCACGTCGCGTCCCGTCGCGTAGATGCGATCCTCGATCGTCACCGCCGTCCACGATATCGTGCGATAGCCGCCGTTCCGCGCACGGAAGCGGTTGACGAAGCCGAAGGTGGTCTCGCCGATCGCAAGCTGCGCCACCTCGGCGCGCGTCGCGGCGCGGTCGTCGGGGTGCTCCATCCATTCGGACGTGCGGCCGATCACATCCTCCGGCTCCCAGCCGAGCATCGTCGTCAGCGCGGGGTTGACCGCCAGCCAAACGCCCGCCGTATCGGAAACCAGAAGCAGGTCCTGGCTGACGTCCCAGATGCGGTCGCGCTCGGCGGTGCGCTCTTCCACCTCCTCGCGCAGCGATTCGTTGCGCAGGCGCAATTCGGCGACCGCTTCGGCACGTCCCATCGCATCCCAGGAAAGCTGCGCAACCTCCTCGATCAAGCCGATTTCTTCGCTGGTCCATTTGCGGGGCTCGGCCTGATGAACGTAGAGGCCGCCCTCCAGCCGGTCCCAGCGCCGCATCGGCACGCCGACGCCCGCCGCCATGCCGATCTTGGGGAATACCGTATCGCGCCAGTTGGGATCGGCGCGGCTGTCGTCGGTCACGAGCAGCTCGCCCGCCTCGAGATGCTCGTTGACCCAGCCGCCCAGCGTGGCGACGGGCATCCGCCCCTCCAGCGGCTTGACCGCCGAAGTGGTCCAGCCCGCGCCGAACTCGATCTCCCCGGCGCCGACATAGCGGAAGAAGCCGACCCGGTCGGCGCCCAGCCGTTGCCCGAGCGTCTCGACCGCCGCCTGCATGATATCGTCGGGGTCGCCGATCGCGCGCATCCGCTCGGCCAGTTCGAACACGAAATCGCGGTCGTCGCGGGTGCGCCGCAATTCCTCCTCGGCCAGCTTGCGATCGGTGATGTCGAACGACACGCCCAGGAAGCGCTCCGCCCTGCCGTCGGCATCGTGCACTGCCCGCCCCTGGGCGTTGACCCACATCCATGACCCGTCGGGGCGGCGCAGGCGATAGTCGGAGGAATAGAGGTCGCCGCTGGCAAGCGCCGCGTTGATCTCCCCGCTGACGCGCGCGATGTCGTCGGGATGGAAATTGCGCATGAAGGCGCGGATCGGCTGGCCGGCCGCCGCGCGTTCGGGATCGACGCCGTAATGCCGCGCGAAACGCTCGTCGGCATGGACCCGGTCCGCCTTCACGTCCCAGTCCCACACGCCGACGCTGTTGGACGCGCCCAGCGCATGGTGGAGGCGCTCCTCGCTCTCGCGCAACGCCGCCTCGGCGGCGAAGCGGTCGGTGACGTCGGTCGCCTCGACGAAGATGGCGATGACGTTGCCGGCTGCGTCCTTGACCGGCTGATAGACGAAATCGAGCCGGTGCTCGTTGCGCGCGCCGTCTGCGCCGTCCAGCCAGACGGACGCGCCCGTCGCCCGGTGGGCGACCCCGGTGCCGCGCACCGCATCGAGCAGGTCGATAAAGCCCTGCTCGACCACCTCGGGCAGCGCGTCGGCCACGGTCTTGCCGAGCACCTCGCGCCCGCCGACCAGCGTGCGATAGGCCGGGTTGGCGACGGTGATGACATGGCGTTGCCCGGTCAGCAGCGCGATCGCGGCCGGCGCCTGCTCGACCATCTCGCGCATCCGCTCCACCTCTGCGCGATTGTCGCGCGCGGTGAGCACCTTGGCGGTCGTCTCGTGCCCCTGGTTGAGCACGCCGAGCACCGCGCCGTCATCGTCGACGATGGGCGTGAAGCTGTAGTTCCAATAGGTTTCGCGCGGAACCCCGTTCCGCTCCATCGCCAGCATCTGGTCGTACGCCGAAAAACCTTCGCCCGTGCGCAGCACCGCATCGAACTGCGGACCGACCACGTCCCAGATATCCGCCCAGACCTCCATTCCCTGCCGGCCGAGCGCCCAGGGATGGCGATCGGCCGGGATCGGCGCCCAGGCGTCGTTGTAGAGCAGGCGAAGCTCGGGCCCCCAGTAGATCGCGGTGGGGAAGCTCGAATGCAGGCAGATGCTCAGCGCGGTGCGCAGCGCCGCCGGCCAGGTCGCGGGCGGGCCGAACGGGTGCGCGCTCCAGTCGAACCCGCGAATCCGCTCGCCCATGTCGCCGCCGCCGGAGAGGAATGCTGGCGCGGCGACTTCGCCCTTTTCGGGCATTGTTCCAGGGACATCGGCCATCGGGCGCTTTTCTAGCCGGAAAGCGCGCCGGCTCCAATCAGACAAATCGCGTTGTGGAGAATGTCCAGGCAGGCGGCCATTCCATCCGGGAATGGCGCGAGTGACGGGGCTCGAACCCGCGACCTCCGGCGTGACAGGCCGGCGCTCTAACCAACTGAGCTACACCCGCTTGGGCTTGGGAGGCGCTCACCTAGAAGCGCGCCCCCACCCTGTCAAGCGCGGTCGCGGGTAGATTTCTGCTGGCGCCGAAGCAGCGCCGGCCGACCTTCCGTCGCCCCCGCGCAGGCGGGGGCCGCCGGGTTTGTGGCACAATCAAGCGCTGCATATGCCGACTGAGGCCCCCGCCTGCGCGGGGGCGACGGAAAAACAGGATACGGCTTGCTACCGCGGCGGATGCAGCGGGTCCTGATGCGCGGTCAGCGTGCCGTGCTCGAACAGGAAGCCGGCGATGTCGGGCTTGCCCGCGGCGCGCACCACGGTCTGGATGATGATGAGCAGCGGCACCGCGAGCAGCGCCCCCGGCGCCCCCCAGATCCAGCCCCAGAAGGAGAGCGAGATCAGGATCAGAATGGGATTGATCGTCAGCCGCCGCCCGACGATCAGCGGGGTGATGAAGTTCGCCTCGATCGTGTGCGCGGCGATCATCAGCGCCGCGGGCGCCATCGCCATCCAGATGTCGGCGAAGGTCATCAGCCCGCCCAACGCCAGCAGGAACGCCGCCAGGATCGGGCCGAGATAGGGCACGAAATTCAACAGCGCGACGATTCCGCCCCACATCAGCGGGCTGGGCATGCCCATCATCCACAGCCCCCAGGCGATCAGCGCGCCCAGGCCCATGTTGATGAAGGTGATCGTGCCCAGATAGCTCGACGTGTCGTCGACCACCTCCTGGATCACGCGCGCGGTCGCCATCGCGCCGCCGAAGCTAGTCCGGCTGGTGATCGCCCCGCGCCGCAGCCGCGTCCAGCCGGCGAGGAAGAAATAGATGACCAGCACCGCGAAGAACATCTCGATCAGCGCGGACGGCGCGGACGTCGCCAGCACCTCGACGATCGAACCGGGCGGCTCGACCGCCGCGGTCTGCGCCTCGCGCACGCCCGATCCCTGGGCGAACTGGCCGATGATCTCGTTCAGGAACCGGTCCAGGCTGGAATAGAGGTCGAGCAGCGGCGCCAGGTTGGACTGGATTCGCTCGATTCGCTCCGGCAGCACGCGGAACCACTCGATCCCCGGCACGACGATCGAGGCCAGGGCGATGTTGACCAGCACGAGGAAGCCGACGACGCACAGGAACGCGGCGAGCGGCGCGGGAATGCGGCGGCGCTCCAGCCATTCGAGCGGCGGCACCAGCGCGATGGCGATGACGATCGCCGCGGTCAGCGGCAGGAACACCGGCGCCGCGGCGCGCAAGGCGAAGGGCATCGCCAGGAACAACGCCACCGCGGCGATCAGGGTCAGCGCCGCGAGCAGCCGGTCGCGGCGCAGCGAGATCTCTTCGGCGCCCTCGTCCGCCGCGATCCGCGGGAGCTCCCCGGTCGGGTCTTTCTCCGCCGTCAATGCCCGTTCGTCGATCCGCAACGCATCACTCCCTGCCCGCATTCGGGACGGCAATATCCTTCACATATCCGGTTAACCGAAAATTTGCCCTTTTCGTTCAGAAGCCGTCCTCACGTTTGAGTGGGGATCAAACATGCAACATATTTCGGGCGTTGGCGCGCGCATAATTGCAGGCGCCGCCCTGGGACTGGCCAGTCCGGCGATCGCCGGCGGCACGACCGCGGGAACGCGGATCGATAACCAGGCGACCGCCAGCTATGACGGGCCGGGGGGCACCGTCACCGTGCCGTCGAACACCGTCAGCCTGACGGTGGACGAGCTGCTCGACGTGACGGTCGTTTCGGCCGATCCGGGCGACGTCCAGGCGATTCCGGGCAGCGCCGATCGCGTGCTGACCTTCACCGTCACCAATACCGGCAATGGCGACGAGGCCTTCGGCCTGGCGAGCGCCGGGACGCTCGGCGGCGACGATTTCGATCCGGCCGTCACCGCGATCGTCCTCGATTCGAACGGGAACGGCGCTTACGACGCCGGGGTCGACACCGTCTATGTCGCCGGCGGCAACGATCCGCTGCTGGCGCCCGACGCCTCGGTCACCGTCTTCCTGCTTTCGACCATTCCCGGCGGCGCAGGCGACGGCCACCGCGGTCGCGCGCAGCTTTCGGCCGAAGCGAGCACCGGCTCGGGCGCGCCCGGCGCCAGCTTCGCCGGCCAGGGCCAGGGCGGTGGCAACGCCATCGTCGGCGCCACCGGCGCGGATGCGGACGCGAGCGGCTTCTACGCCGTCAGCGCCGCCACCGTCGGCTTCGTCAAGAGCGCGACCGTCGCCGATCCATTCGGGGGGACCAGCGCGGTGCCTGGATCGGTCATCACCTATTCGCTCGTGGCGACGGTCAGCGGCACCGGCACGCTCGGCAACCTCGCCATCGCCGACGCGATTCCGGCGGGGTCCAGCTATCGCCCCGGCACGCTCACGCTCCAGGGCGCGGCGCTCACCGATGCCGCCGACGGCGACGCCGGCGAGCTGGCGAGCGGCGCCATCGCCGTCCGCCTCGGCAACGTCGCCGGCGGGCAGGTCCGCACCGTCACCTTCCAGGTTCAGGTCGATTGAGGAGACTTCGCATGATGAAGCGTCTCGTATTCGCGCTCGCCGCGCTGCTTTCGCCGGCGCTGGCGCACGCCGCCAACGATGTCGCGCTGACCAGCGCGGTGTTCGTCGAAAAGACCGTGCTGGCGAACGGCCAGCAGAAGATCGTGCTCGAGGAGCCGAGCCTGGTGGTGCCCGGCGACAAGCTCGTCTTCGTGCTCAACTATCGCAACAGGGGGGCGACCCCGGCGACTGATTTCGTCGTGACCAACCCGATGCCGGGCGCGGTCGCATTCCAGTCCTCGCCCGATCAGGCAGCGGTCGTTTCGATCGACGGGGGGCGTTCGTGGGGAACGCTTTCCAGCCTGAAGGTCAAGGAATCCGATGGGACGGTGCGTGGGGCCCGCCCGGAGGATGTCACCCATGTCCGCTGGACATTCGCAAAGGCCATTCCGGCCGGACAGGGAGGAAAGCTCAGCTTCCGCGGCGTCGTCCGCTAGTAAGATTACCCCGCTTCAGGCGCCGGCGGGTGGGGACTTCGGCGCCCAATTGAAGTGAGACCATCATGACCAGCAAGACCAGGCTGCTTCTTGCGGCCGGTGCTGTCGCGGGCGTCGCGGGGGCCTCCCCCGCGCTCGCCGGGGGCACCACCGCCGGCACGAGCATCACCAACAACGTCACCGTCAACTATCAGGTCGGCGGCGTCGCGCAGAACGCGGTGACCGCGTCGAACAGCTTCACCGTCGACCGCAAGGTCGATCTGACCATCGTCGAGACCGGCAACGCCACCACATCGGTGTCGCCCGGCCAGACCGTGGCGGTGACGACGTTCGCGGTCACCAACACCTCGAACGAGGTGCTCGATTTCGCGCTGACGGCCGCCCAGTTGACCGGCGGATCGGCGCCGCACGGCGGCACCGACAATTTCAACGTCACCGGCCTCGCCGTCTATGTCGATACCAACGGCAACGGCGTGTACAATGCTGGCACCGATCTCGCGGCGACCTATGTCGACGAGCTCGGCATCGATGCGACCCGCACCGTCTTCGTCGTCGCCGCCGTGCCGCTCGGCCAGGCGACCGGCGACAAGGCGGCCGTCTCGCTCACCGCGACCGCGCGTGAGGGCGGTACGGCGACCAGCCAGGGCGCCGCGATCAGCCAGACCTCGGGCGCCAACACGTCGGGCAAGGACACCGTCTTCACCGACGGCGCCGGCACCGACGATGCGGCGCGCGACGGCGCGTTCAGCGCGCGCGACGATTATACCGTCGCCGCGGCCAGCCTGACCGTCGCCAAGACCTCGACCGTCATCAGCGATCCGGTCAACGGCGCCACCGATCCGAAGATGATCCCGGGCGCGGTGGTCGAATATTGCATCGCCGTCACCAACGCCGCGGGTGGGGCCGCGGCGTCGAACGTCGCGATCAGCGATCCGCTGCCGTCGCAGACGACCTATCTCGCCTCGGGCCCCGGCTCGATCGGGATCATGCTGGGCGGAACCGTCACCGGCGGCGTGTGCAACGCCGACGGCGCGTCGGGCGGCTCGTTCGCCAGCAACACCGTGTCCGGCACGCTCGCCTCCGTTCCGGCGGGCTCGTCGAGCACGCTTCGCTTCCGCGTCACGGTCAACTGACCGTCAGCGGGGTCGGGAGCCGGTTCTCGTGGGGACGAGCCGGCTCCCGATTTGCCCAAGCGCGATGCACGTCATTCGCCATCTTCTTGTCCGGTGCTGCGTGGCCGTGGCGATCGCCGCCGCCGCGCTTCTCCCGTCGATCGCACGCGCGCAGACGCCGGCCCCGGCCATCGTCAACGTCGCGCAGATCGAATGGGACGCGGGGACCGCCCGCCAGGCTCGCCAGTCGAACCGGGTGACGATCGCGCTCGCCCAGACGCCGGCGGCCGCACTCAGCCTGCTGCGCTTCTCCGGCGATTCCGGCAGCCAGCCGCTCGATATCGGCGACGCCCTTTGCCCGCACAGCGGCCCCAACCAGGCGGCGCGCGGGGTCTACGGCCCCGCCGCGCTGCGTCCCGCATCGGTCGCCCCGGCATCCGCCATCCACGCCGCCGACGCGATCGTGCTGCGCTTCGAATCGCCCGCCGACAATCGCGATCCCGCAAGCACGGAGACGGTGCGCCTCGTGCTTTCGGGTGCGGACGGCGATCGCGAGACGGTGACCCTCACCGAAACCGACGCGGATAGCGGCATCTTCACCAGCTATATCCTGACGATCGCGACCCCGCCGGTCGCAGTCCGCGACGATTGCCGCCTGTCGGTCGCGCCGGGCACGCGCGTCACGATCGACACCGCGCGCGGCGACACCGGGGCGCTGGTCGGCTCGCCCGCGCTCGACATCCTGATCGATCCCTATGGCGTCACCTTCGACAGTGCGGACGGCGCGCCCGTCGCGGGCGCGCGCGTCACGCTGATCGACGACGCCACCGGCCAGCCGGCCGAAGTGTTCGGCGACGACGGCGTCTCCAGCTTCCCGTCGAGCGTCGTGACCGGATCGACCGTCACCGACAGCGGCGGCGCGGTGTATCAGTTTCCGCCCGGCGACTATCGCTTCCCGCTCGCCAGGCCGGGGCGCTACCGGCTGCGGGTAGAGCCCCCCGCGCCCTATTCGGCGCCGTCGAGCGCATCGCCCGCCGATCTGGCGGGCTTCGAGCGTCCCGACGGCGGGCCGTACGCCATCGTCGCCGGCTCCTATGGCGCGGCGTTCACGCTCGCGACGCCCGCGCCCGTCAGGATCGACATCCCGCTCGACAAGCCCGGCGCGCCCTTGTCGCTGACCAAGACCGCGAGCGCCGCGGTCGCCGAGCCGGGCGATATCGTCCAGTACCGCATCACCGTCGGCAACAGCGACGCCAACCGTGCGACCGGCGCGGTCACCGTCAGCGACACCATCCCCGATGCCATGCGCCTCAGGCCGGATACCGTGCGCTTCAACGGCGCGCGGGCCGATTACGGCGTCAGCGGCGACGGCCGATCGCTCAGCGTGCCGATCGGGCCGCTCGCCGGCGGCGCGAGCGGCCTCGTCACCTATCTGCTCGAAGTGCGTCCCGATGCGCAGCCCGGCGACGCGCTCAACCGCGCCCAGGCCGTCGATTCGCGCGGAAGCGAAAGCGTCATCGCCGCCGCCAGCGTGCGCATCGCCCGCGACGCGCTGGCCGATCGCATGACCATCATCGGCCGCGTCACCGAAGGCGGCTGCGCCGCCGATCCGCGCTCTTCCAAGGGGATAGCCGGCGTCCGCGTCCTGCTGGAGGACGGCAGCTACGCGGTGACGGACGAGGAAGGCCGCTATCATTTCGATGGCGTCCTGCCCGGCCTGCACGTCGTCCAGGTCGAGCCCGCCACCTTCCCCGCCGATCGCGCGCCGGTCGACTGCGCAGGCGGCGCGGAGGCGGCAGGCAGCGCCATCTCGCGCTTCGTCTCAGGCTCGGGCGGCATGATCAAACGCGCCGATTTCCGTGCCGCCGCGGTCGCACCGCGCGCCGATGCGGCGCGGAAAGCGGTCCGCGCGCCGGTCGCCAGCGACAGCGAGGCAGCGGGCGGCGCGACCGACTGGTTCGCCATTCCCGGCAACGACATCGCCTGGCTGTTCCCGGCCGAGGACCATAATCCACGCACTCGGGCCGTCCGCATCGCCATCCGCCATCTGCCCGGTCAGAAGGTGACGCTGTTCGCCGACGGCAAGCCAGTCGACACGCTCGCCTATGAAGGCGCGACCACGGCGCCCGACGGCGCGCGCGCGGTCAGCCTGTGGCGCGGCGTCGAGCTTGCCGGCCGCACGACCCGCTTCACCGCGCAAGTCCGCGACGCCGGCGGCGCGCTCGTCCGGACGCTTTCCCGCGACGTCCATTTCGCCGCCAGCCCGATGCACGCCGAGTTGGTCCGCAAACGCTCGCTGCTGGTCGCAGACGGCGTCACCCGCCCGGTCATCGCCGTCCGTCTCACCGATCGCGACGGCCGCCCGGTGCACCACGGCCTGGTCGGCGATTTCGCCGTTCCCGCGCCCTATTTCCCGGCGGTCGAGGCCGACGCGCAGGCCGCGCGCCAGCTCTCCGGCCTCGAGCGCGCCCGCCCCGTCTGGCGCGTCCAGGGCGATGACGGCATCGCCACTATCGAGCTTGAGCCGACCACCGCCTCGGGCACGCTCGCCGTCAGCTTCGCCTTCCGCGATGGCGAGGCGACGCGCACCCAGCGGCTGGAGGCGTGGCTCGACCCCGGCGACCGCCCCTGGACCATCGTCGGCTTCGCCGCCGGCACCGCGGGCTTCAGCACCCTCGCCAGCCGCAGCGAGGATCTCGGCAAGGGCGGGGAGACCTGGTTCACCGACGCCCGCCTGGCCCTCTACGCCAAGGGAAGAGTGCGCGGCAAATGGCTGATGACGCTCGCCTATGACAGCGACAAGGATGAGGACGAGACGCGCTTCCAGGGCGCCATCGATCCCGAAGCCTATTACACCGTCTATGCCGACCGTTCGGAGCGCCGCCACGACGCCGCATCGCTGCGCCGCCTCTATCTCCGCCTCGAACGCCCGCAATTCTATGCGCTGTTCGGCGATTACGAGACCGGCTTGGACGAGGCCGAGCTCGCCCGCTACGTCCGCAGTTTCAACGGTGTGAAGGCCGAGTTCAACAACGGCCGGGTGAAGGCCACCGCCTTCGCCGCCGACACCCCCTTCCGCCACCGCCGCGAGGAATTGCAGGGGAACGGCCTCTCCGGCCCCTACGCCCTCGCCGCGCGCGACATCCTGCCCAATTCCGAAACCGTGGTGATCGAGGTCCGCGACCGGCTCCGCTCGGACCGCATCGTCGAACGCACCACCCTCACCCGCTATGTCGATTACGATATCGACTATATCGCGGGCCTGCTCCGCTTCAAATCGCCCGTGCTCAGCCGCTCGTCGAGCCTCGATCCGCAGTTCATCGTGATCGACTATGAGGTCGACGGCGTCGGCGAGCGCGTGGTCAACGCCGGCGGCCGCGCCGCCTGGCGCCTGGCGGACGGCAAGCTGCAGGTCGCCGCCACCGCGATCCGCGACGAGACCGATAGCGATACGACGCTGCTCGGCGGCGCCGATATCCGCTACCGCCCCGACGCCGCGACCGAGATCCGCGCCGAGATCGCCGTCACCGACCGTGACGCCAAGGCGGATTCAGGCGCTGCCGAGGGCGCATCGACGGCCTGGCTGGTCGAGGCCGAGCATCACGGCTCGAAGATCGATCTGCTCGCCTATGCCCGCGAGCAGCAGGGCGGCTTCGGCGTCGGCCAGACCAACGCGTCGGAAACCGGCACGCGCAAATTCGGCGCCGACGTCCGCGCGCGGCTGACCGACGCCTTGTCGGTCTCCGCGCGCGCCTGGCAGGAGGAGTATCTCCTCACCGACGCGCGCCGCCGCGCCGGCGAGGCGCTGGTCGAATACCGCACCAAATCCACCGATCTGCGCGCGGGCGTCATCCTCGCCGACGATCGCCTCGCCGACGGCCGCGAGGCTAGCTCGACCCTCGCCCAACTGGGCGCGACCCAGCGGCTGTTCGGCAACCGCCTCGAACTCGACGCGCAGACCGAATTCGCGCTGTCGGACGCCGACGACAGCGTCGACTTCCCCGCCCGCCACCGCCTCTCCGCGCGCTTCGCCGTGACGCCCGGCATCGGCCTGGTCGGCGCGTACGAGATCGCCGAGGGGGAGGCGGTGAAGGCCCGCACCGCCCGGCTCGGCTTCGATCTGAAGCCGTGGACCGGCGCGCGCCTGGTCGCCACCGCCAACCGCCAGAACATCGCCGAATACGGCCCGCGCACCTATGCCGCCTATGGCCTCGCCCAGTCGCTGCCGCTCGGCAGGAACTGGACCGTGGACCTCTCGGTCGACGGCAATCGCACGCTCTCCGGTATCGAGCCGTCACGTGTAATTAATCCAGCTCAACCCGCCGCTTCCGGCGGACATCTCGGAAGCGACGGAAGCATCGCGGAGGATTTCACCGCGCTTACCGCCGGCGCCACCTATCGCGGCGACCGCTGGTCGTGGACCGGCCGTGCAGAGGTGCGCAGCGGTGACAGCGGCGATCGCTGGGGCGTCACCACCGCGGCGCTCCGCCAGATCGGCGAGGGCCGCGCGCTGGGCGGGCAGGCGAGCTTCTTCCATGCCGACGCGCCCACCGGCGCGACCACCGAAACCGCCCGCATCGCGATCAGCTGGGCGCACCGCCCGGCCGCGAGCGACTGGGCGCTGCTCGACAAGCTCGAACTCAAGTCGGACAGCATTACCGGCGCGGTGATCGGCGCGCCCGGCCCGATCGGCGGCGCGCCGGTGCTGGTCGATGGCGACGCGCTGTCGCGCCGTGTGATCAACAGCCTGTCGGTCAACTATGCGCCCTCGGGCGGGGCGTGCGGGGAGTACGCGATCTTCTGGGGCACGCGCTACGTCTTCGACCGCTTCGGCGCTGACGATGTCGAAGGTTGGAGCAACCTGGTCGGCGCGGACCTGCGCTTCGATCTGTCGGACACCGTCGCCGTCGGCGCGCAGGGAACCGTCCGCCAGGGCGCCGGCATGCGCAGCTTCGCCTGGTCCGCCGGCCCCAGCGTCACGCTGAGCCCGATGAAGAACAGCGCGATCACCGTCGGCTACAACGCCGTCGGCTTCCACGATCGCGACTTCGCGGACGCGCGCTACACCCGCTCGGGGCCCTTCGTGACCCTGAAGCTCAAGTTCGACCAGACGAGCCTGGCGGGATTGGGGCTCAGATAACACCCGTCGCCCCTGCGAAGGCAGGGGCCTCTGTCGGCAGGAGCGATGCCTGGAGGTGCCACGAACCCAGCGGCCCCTGCCTTCGCAGGGGCGACGATGGACAGAATAGGAAGCTCACCCTAGCCTCTCCAAATGCCCGACCACATCCTCGTCATCGACGAAGGCACCACCTCCACCCGCGCAATGCTGTTTTCCGCCGACGGCACGCCACTCGACACGGAACAGCAGGAACTCACCCAATCCTATCCCGGCCCCGGCCTGGTCGAGCACGACCCCGCCGAGATCTGGGACAAGACCCTCGCCTGCGCCCGCGCGGTCGCCTCGCGTGCCGCGCCCGGCAGCATCCGCGCGATCGGCATCACCAACCAGCGCGAAACCGTCGTCTTCTGGAACCGGCGCACCGGAGAGCCGCTCGCCCCCGCGATCGTCTGGCAGGACCGCCGCACCGCGCCGCTATGCCGCCGCCTCAAGGAGGACGGCCACGAAACCGCGGTCCAGGCCAAGACCGGTCTCCTCCTCGATCCCTATTTCAGCGCGACCAAGATCGCCTGGGCGTGCGAAAACTGGCCGCAACTGCGCGAGGCGGGCGACGATCTCGCCATCGGCACCATCGAAAGCTGGCTGATCTTCAAGCTCACCGGCGCGCACATCACCGATGCGACCAACGCCAGCCGCACCGCGCTGATGGCGATCGGCTCGGGCCAGTGGGACGACGGGCTGCTCAGCCTGTTCGGCGTCGATCGCCGTCATCTGCCCGAGATCGTCGATTGCGCCGGCAGTTTCGGCGAGACCGCGCTGCTCGGCGGCTCCATCCCGATCTGCGGCATGGCCGGCGACCAGCAGGCCGCCGCCATCGGCCAGGCCTGCCTCCGGCCCGGCGACACCAAGGCGACCTTCGGCACCGGCGCCTTCATCCTGACCCAGGCCGGCCGCCGCCTCCCCACCTCGCGCCACCGCCTGCTCTCGACCATCGCCTGGCAGCTGAACGGTGAGCGCCACTACGCGCTGGAGGGCGCGATCTTCGTCGCCGGCAGCCTCATCCAATGGCTGCGCGATTCGGTGAAGCTGATCCGGACCAGCGCCGAGACCGAGGAGATCGCCCGCTCGGTTCCCGACAATGGCGGGGTCTATCTCGTCCCCGCGCTCTCCGGCCTCGGCGCGCCCCATTGGGAGCCGGAGGCGCGCGCCGCCATATCCGGCCTCAGCTTCGCCTCGACGCGCGCGCACATCGTCCGCGCCGCGCTGGAGGCGATGGCCCACCAGGCGAGCGACCTCAAGTCCGCCTTCGCCGCCGACGGCCAGGACTGGGCCAAGCTGCGCGTCGACGGCGGCATGATGGCGAACGACTGGCTGGCGCAGGACCTCGCCGACATGCTCGACCTCGAGGTCGAGCGCCCGGCCTTCGCCGAAACCACCGCGTTGGGCGCGGCAATGCTGGCGGGCGTCGGCAGCGGCCTGTTCGCCGATCTGGAGGAAGCCGCCGCGATGCGCGGCAAGCTCGAAAGCTTCACCCCCAAGATGGATGGTAAGACGCGCGAAACGCGCCTCTCCGGCTGGAAGCACGCGGTCGAAGCGGTGATCGGCTAAGCGTTCGCCGCGAACGCGCGTTCGAACAAGGTGAAGGTCGGCGGCAGCTTGCGTGGGCGCTTGCCAGCCAGCACCCGCTCGATCGCCGCGACCACCAGCGTCACCTCGCGCGCGCCGAACGGCTTGCTCAGGCAGCCATGCGCCAGGCCGTCGGCGTCGCCGGGGCAGCTTCCCGTGGCGAACACCACGCACACCCCCTTCTCCGCCGCCACGCGGGCGATCTCGACCCCGCTGCCGTCGGAAAGCGTGACGTCGAGCAGCGCGAGATCGACCGGCTCCGTCTCCAGCACGCGTACCGCCTCGGCCACCGTATCGACCGTCGCGACCACCTCGAAGCCTTCGCTTTCCAGCGAATATTCGGTCTCGAACGCGATCAGCGCCTCGTCCTCGACCACGAGGATGCGGTTGATCCGCCGTTTCGATCTGCCGAATACCATTGCCGCCGCTTCCGATCACCTTATGACGGGGATACAGCCCCTTCGTCGTTACGCTCGCGGTTCATAACGCGCGTAACCGGATTGCGGCTGCACAGATTTTCCTGTGATCCGCGACAGAAGATATTCGAACAGGACCAACCGTGCCCCCATCCCGCCCAAAACCCACATCGGAAAAGCCCGGCGAGGGCCAGCGCATCGCCAAGCTGCTCGCCCGCGCCGGCGTCGCCTCGCGCCGGGAGGTCGAACGGCTGATCGAGGCCGGCCGCGTGTCGCTGAACGGCGCGGTGATCGAAACCCCCGCGACGATCCTCAAATCGCTCGCCGGGGTGACGGTCGACGGCCAGCCCGTCGCCGCGGCCGAGCCGACGCGACTGTTCCGCTACCACAAGCCCACCGGTCTGCTCACCGCCGAGCGCGATCCCAAGGGCCGCCCGACCATCTACGACCGCTTGCCCAAGGGGCTGCCCCGCGTCGTTCCCGTCGGCCGGCTCGATCTCAACACCGAAGGTTTGCTGCTGCTCACCACCGATGGCGGGCTCAAGCGCGAGCTGGAGCTGCCCGCCACCGGTGTCCCGCGCAGCTACCGCGCGCGCGCCTATGGCGCGGTGACGCAGGCCCAACTCGAGGAACTGATCCACGGCATCGAGATCGACGGCGTCCGCTATGGCTCGATCGACGCCAATCTCGAACGCCGCACCGGCGCGAACGTCTGGATCGAGATGACGCTCGCCGAAGGCAAGAACCGCGAGGTTCGCCGCGTGCTCGAACATCTCGGCCTCAAGGTCAGCCGCCTGATCCGAACCAGCTATGGCCCGTTCCACTTGGGCGACCTTCCGATCGGCGCGGTTGAAGAAGTGCGCCAGGTCGATCTGGAGACCTTCCAGAAGGAATTGTCCCGCCAAGTCCACAAGGCGAAGACCAAAATACCTCCCCGGAACGGGGAGGGGGACCGCGCGACGCAGTCGCGTGGTGGAGGGGGCGGCCCCAAGCGACGCCGCCCATGAGAATCATCGCCGGCACGCATCGCGGCCGTCCGATCCTCGCGCCCAAGGGCGATTCCACCCGCCCCACCGCGGACCGCGTGCGCGAGGCGCTGTTCTCGATGCTCGCCAGCCGTATCGGCGATTTCGCGGGCCTCAGCGTGCTCGACCTGTTCGCCGGCTCGGGCGCGCTCGGCCTGGAAGCGCTCTCGCGCGGCGCGGCGCATTGCACCTTCGTCGAACAGGACAAGGCCGCGCTGGACGCGCTCAAGGCCAACATCGCCAGGCTGGCGCTGCCGGGCGCGGAGGTCCGCGCCACCTCGGTTCTCGCGCTCGGTCCCGCGGCCCGGCCCTACGACCTGATCCTCGCCGATCCGCCCTATGGCACCGGCGCCGGCGCGGTGACGCTCGACAAGCTCGCCCGCCTCGGCTGGTTCGCGCCCGGCGCCTG
Organism: Sphingomonas gilva; assembly: GCF_003515075.1. GTDB lineage: Bacteria > Pseudomonadota > Alphaproteobacteria > Sphingomonadales > Sphingomonadaceae > Sphingomonas > Sphingomonas gilva. The sequence goes on along the minus strand of NZ_QWLV01000010.1, from coordinate 21,918 downwards.
GATCAGCGTCGAAACCGCCTTCAACGAGGATTTCGCCGCCCCCGGCTTCACCGTCGACGCCGTCCGCAACCACGGCAAGGCCAAGATCACGCTGCTGCGCCCGGACAGCTAGCGTAACCAACCGATGCGCCCCTACGTCCCCCTCAACACCCTCAAGCCCGTCGGCGAAGACATCTGGATCGTCGACGGGCCGGAGATCGGCTTCGACTATCTCGGCGCGACGATTCCCTTCCCCACGCGCATGACCGTGGTGCGCCTCGCCTCGGGCGACCTCTGGCTCCATTCGCCGATTGCATTCGACGAAGCGCTGGCGGCGTCGCTCACCGCCATCGGCCCGATCCGCTACCTGATCGCGCCCAACACGATCCATTACTGGTATGTGCCGGACTGGAAGGCGCGGTGTCCCGGCGCCGAGGTCCATGCCGTCCCCAACCTCCTGCGCAGGGCCAAGCGCCCGTTCGCGATCGATCACCCCCTCGTCGCCTGGCCCGCCGCCGCCTGGCCCGACGACTTCGATCAGGACCTGTTCACCGGCGACGTTGTGACCGAGGCGGTGTTCCACCACCGCGCCTCGCGCACGCTGATCCTCACCGACCTGATCGAGAATTTCGAGCTGGAGCGCGTCGAATCGCGCCTGCTGCGGGCGGTGCTGAAGCTCGGCGGCGCGGCCGATCCGGATGGCAAGGCGCCGTTCGACATGCGCCTCAGCTTCTGGCGCAACCGCAAGCGCATCCGCGCCAGCGCCCGGCGGATGCTCGATTGGGCGCCCGAGCGCGTGATCATGGCGCACGGCCGCTGGTACGAACGGGACGGAACGGCCGAACTCCGCCGCGCCTTCCGCTGGGCGCTTTAGAGTCGGGACGGTCGCGTCAGACCAATTCGCGATGTTGCGCCCGGACGGCGCTTCGGATTACCCTGTCGCCATGGGCAAGCTCTCCCCGATCGTCTCGGAGTTCGAAACCGAGGAAGATGCGGCGGCGTATGACGCATGGTTCCGCGCGCAGGTGGAGGCCGCGCTGGCCTCGACCGAACCGTCAATCCCTCACGAGGAGGTGATGGCCAGGTTCAAGGCGAGATTTCCGGGACTGGGCGATGTTGAAGCTGATCTGGAAAGCTGAGGCGGAGCATCAGTTCAACGACATCGTCGGATACATCGAAGCGCTCTCGCCAGATGGCGCAAAAAGGATAACCCGTCTTATCCTTGATGGCCTCAATCGCGCGAGAAATTTCCCACACATCGGTCGCCCGGGCCGCGTGGCCGGAACTCGCGAACTCATTGTGCATCCGAACTACATCGTCATCTATCGCATCACCCCCGATGCCATCGACGTCCTCCGCATCCTCCACGCCCGCCAGCTCTATCCCTGACCATTCATCGCCGGTGCCGCGAGAGCAGCGCCCACAGCGCCTCGTTGTCCACCACCCAGCTATGCCCGCCGCCGACGCTGATCCGCCCGATCACCTCCGCGCCGTCCGCACAATCCGCATAGCGCTCCTCGTACACGCCCTCACTCACCCAGCGCGTCACGGGCGCCGCGGTGCAGCGGTTGAGCGCCGCCCATCGCTGCTCGGCGGCGTGCATGCTGTATTGCCAATAGCCCGCGCCGCCGCCGGCGATCGGGTTGGTGCCGTCCTTGTCGCCGGCAAAGGCGATCACCGGCATCGGCCGGTCGGGGCGGCACGTGGCGGGGTCGGGGCGCGAGGGATCGCTCGCCAGCGGATTGCCCGCGCGCAGGCCGACCACCGGCGCGATCGCGGCGAAGCGATCGGCCGCGACGCAGCCCAGCCATGACGTCATCCGCCCGCCGCCAGAAAGGCCGGTCGCATATACCCGCGCGCGATCGATGCAGCCCTTCGCCGCCAGCGTGTCGATGATCCCGCCGATATAAGCGACGTCGTCGGCGTCGTCGGGCCCGGGAATCTTGCCCGCGATGGTGGGGACGCCGGGGATGTTCCACGCAAACCCCTTGTCCAGCGCAATGCCGGCGTCGGGCGCGACGAGGATGAAGCCGTGCCGGTCCGCGGTCTCCGCCAGCCGCGAATCGGCGAGCATCTGCGCGCCCGTGCCGCCGCTGCCATGGAGCAGGAAGACGAGCGGCGCCGGCCGGGAGCCGTCGAAGCCCTTCGGCACATGCGCCAGCAGCGGGCGCCCGGTATCGCCGATGGCGATGCGCGTGGCCGATCCCGGCGCGCCGATCTCGCAGCCGGCGGCGTGCGCCGCGGAGGTCCAGGCCAGCAGGGGAATGAGGAAAGCCAGAAGGCGGCGCATCATGGTCGTCACGGCTCCAGCATCACCGGTGCGGCCTCGCGCCGCCGTCCCAGCGCGAGCAGCGCGACCAGGCTCACCAGCGAAATTACCGCCAGATACCCGCCGACCAGGGTCAGCCCGCCACGCACGGCAAGCGCCTGCGCCGCCACCGGGGTCAGCCCGCCGGCGATGATCCCCGCCATGTTGAACGCAAGGCTCACCCCCGTATAGCGCACCCGCGCCGGGAACAGGCCGGGCAGCCACGCGCCGAGCGGTCCGTAGACGAATCCCATCACGAACAGCGCCAGCGCCAGCACCGCGAAGATCAGCGGAATCGAGCCCGATCCCAGCCCCGGCGCCAGCAGCAGCCCGGCGATCACCGCGCCCGCGCAACCCCAGGCGAGCACGTTGCCCGCGCTGGTCCGGTCGGCCCAGATGCCCGAAAGCACGATGCCCATCGCCATGAACAGGATCGCGACGAGCTGCAGCGACAGGAACAGCTGCCGGTCGATCCCCAAGGTCGTCGTGGCGTAGCCCAGCGCGAACGCCGTCGCGATGTAATAGACCGCGAAGCAAGCGAGCGCCCCCAGCGTCCCGCCGATCGCGGTGCGCCAGTGATCGCGCATCAGCTCGCCGATCGGCACGCTCGGCGGCGGGCCTTCCTCCAGAACGGCGGCAAAGGCGGGAGTCTCGGCGATCTTCAGCCGCACCCACAGCCCCAGCGCGACGAGGATGATCGAAAGCAGGAAGGGCACGCGCCAGCCCCAGCTCATGAACTGCTCGGGCGTCATCATCATGCCGAGCAACAGGAACAGGCCGTTCGCCGCGATGAAGCCGATCGGCGCGCCCAGCTGCGGCACCATGCCGTATCGCCCGCGCCAGCCCGGCGGCGCGTTCTCGACCGCCAGCAAGGCCGCCCCGCCCCATTCGCCGCCCAGCCCGAAGCCCTGGCCGAAGCGCAGGATGCACAGCATGATCGGCGCCCAGATCCCCGCGGCGGCATAGGTCGGCAGGAAGGCGATGGCGAGGGTCGATCCCCCCATCAGCATCAGGCTCGCGACAAGTGTCGATTTGCGCCCGATCCGGTCGCCATAATGGCCGAACACCCACGCCCCCACCGGCCGCGCGAGAAACGCGACGGCAAGGCTCGCATAGGAGGCGAGCAGCTGGGTCGAAGGCGAATCGGCGGGAAAGAACAGCGGCCCGAACACCAAAGCGGCGGCGGTCGCATAGATATAGAAATCGTAGAACTCGACCGAGGTGCCGACCAGGCTGGCGATCAGGACACGGCGGTGCTGGCGGATCGGATGCATGTTCGCGACATTCCCCAGCCGCGCCGCGCGGTCAATCCCGCTGGACTCGCGCCCCGTCGTTGGTCACACTCGCGATCGGCCTTGGGGAGGGCAATTCGATGAAAGGATTGGCAATGGTCGCGGCCGCCATGCTCGGCGGTACGCATGCGGTCGCGCAGGACGGTTTCGCCGCGCAATACCGCGTCGGTCAGAAGGTCCATTTCAGCGTCAGCGGAAACGCCGCCGATTTTCAGACGTGCACCGTCTCCGAAAACCCGTCCGGGGGGCTGATGCGCGTGCGTTGCGCGCAGTTCCGCAAATGGGCGGCGGGCAACTATATCGTCTATGGCCCAGCGCATATTCGTCCGCTCGGCGCGCCCGCGGGGACGGCGCCTCGGCCCGCATCCCGCCCCGCGACCATGGCCAAGCCCAAGCCCAAACCCAAACCGCCTGTCCCGGCCGTCGGCGGCGGTCTCAAGCCGGGCGAATATGCCTGCTATGGCAGCGGCGGGCGGATCATGATCGGGCTGGGCTTCAAGGTCGCGGCGAACGGCCGCTATACCGATCTTGAGGGCGGCAATCCCGGCACGGTCAGCGTCGCCGGCGGCAACGTCACCTTCCGCGGCGGCCATATGGACGGCCAGGTCGGGCGCGATCTTTCCAACCACGCCTTCCGCATCGGCCTGCAGGCGCGCTGCGAACCCTATTGATCGGCGGCCGCGCCGTCACGTCCGCAGGAATTCCAGGTGCCGGCGGACCGCCTTCTCTCCCGCGCGGGTCGCAGTCCGAGGCACAAGGACGCAAACCGGGCGGAAGCGGCTTTCCGCTTCCGCCCGGTCCGTCAGTCGCGCGGGGCGAGGCTGACCAGCCCCGCGCCTCCAGGATCAGCATCGTCCATTTGTCGGCGACGCGGCCGATCACCTGGGTCACCAGCGCCTCGACGCGCGGGTCGAGGGGCGGATATTCGCGCGGACGATCGGCGGCGGCGGCCATGCTGACACTCTCTTTCGGGTAAGTATAAATCTTTCGGGTGCCTTCTTCCGAAGGGAGAGGAACGGAATACATCGGCGGCGCCTCATGCGAAAGGAGCCAGTCATGAAACCCAGCGGCAACACCATTCTCGTCACCGGCGGCGGCAGCGGCATCGGCCGCGGGCTGGCGCAGCGCCTGCACGACCAGGGCAACACCGTCATCGTCGCCGGCCGCCGCCGCGAGGCGCTGGAGGAGGCGATCGCCGGCCGCGCGAACATGCACGCCGCCACCCTCGACATCGAGGACCCGGCCGCGATCGCCGCCTTCGCCGCGCGGATCGTCGCCGATCACCCCGCGCTCAACATCCTCGTCAACAATGCCGGCATCATGCGCTACGAGGACGTCACCCAGAAGCGCGACCTCGCCGATGCCGAGGCGACCATCGTCACCAACATCCTCGGCCCGATCCGCCTGACCGACGCGCTGGTCGATCATCTCGCAGCCCAGCCCGACGCGGCGATCTTGAACCTCACCTCGGGCCTCGCCTTCGTCCCTGCGCCAAAGGCCGCGACCTATTCGGCGACCAAGGCGGCGATGCACTCCTACACCGTATCCCTGCGCGCGCAGTTGGAGGGCAAGGTCGAGGTGATCGAGATCGCCCCGCCCGCGGTGCAGACCGATCTCACCCCCGGCCAGTCGACGCGCCAGGGCTATATGCCGCTGGAGGACTATCTCGCCGAGACGCTGGGCCTGCTCAACCAGCAGCCCACCCCGCCCGAGATCCTGGTCGAAAACGTCAAGCGCCTGCGCCATGCCGAGGCGAACGGCCAGTTCGACGCGGTGCTCGGCTTCCTCCGCGCGCTGTAGCGGGCGGCGGGCGGCACAAGGCTTGCCCCTGCCGCCCCCGTTCCCTACCTGTTCGCAGGTGAGTCTCCCCGCCCCCGCCCCCCAAGGCCAAGCAGCCGATCCGCCCTATCTGCGCGGCCTGAACGCTCCCCAGCGCGAGGCCGTCCTCACCACCGAGGGCCCCGTCCTCGTCCTCGCCGGCGCGGGCACGGGCAAGACCGCGGCGCTCACCGCCCGCCTCGCCCACCTGCTCTACACGCGCAAGGCGTGGCCGTCGGAGCTGCTCGCGGTCACCTTCACCAACAAGGCCGCGCGCGAGATGAAGGAGCGCATCGGCCGCATGGTCGGTGACGCGGTGGAGGGGATGCCCTGGCTCGGCACCTTCCATGCGATCGGCGCGAAGATGCTGCGCCGCCATGCCGAGCTCGTCGGGCTCCAGAGCAACTTCACCATCCTCGACACCGACGATCAGCTGCGCCTGCTCAAACAACTGATCGTCGCCGCCGATATCGACGAGAAGCGCTTCCCCGCCCGCCTGCTCGCCGGCCTGATCGACGGCTGGAAGAACAAGGGCCTCACGCCTTCGGACATCGGCGCGGACGACGCCGCCGCCTACGCCAACGGCCGCGGGCGGGAGCTCTACGCCCAATACCAGGCCCGCCTCGCCGCCTTGAACGCCTGCGATTTCGGCGACCTGCTGCTCCACATGCTGGTGATCCTCAAGCGGCATCGCGACGTGCTCGAACTCTATCAGCAGCGCTTCAAATATATCCTGGTCGACGAATATCAGGACACCAACGCCGTCCAGTATCTCTGGCTGCGGCTATTGGCGCAGGAGCGCAAGAACATCTGCTGCGTCGGCGACGACGACCAGTCGATCTACAGCTGGCGCGGCGCGCAGGTGGAGAACATCCTGAAGTTCGAGAAGGACTTCCCCGGCGCCGCCGTCATCAAGCTCGAACAGAATTACCGCAGCACCCCGCACATCCTCGCCGCCGCATCGGGCGTTATCGCCAACAATGGCGGCCGCCTGGGCAAGACCTTGTGGACCGAGGCCGGCGAGGGCGAGAAGGTCCGCGTCATCGGCATCTGGGACGGCCCCGAGGAGGCCCGCCGCATCGGCGACGAGATCGAGGCCGCCCAGCGCGGCGGCGCCAGCCTCGACGATATCGCCATCCTCGTCCGCGCCCAGCACCAGACCCGCGAGTTCGAGGATCGCTTCATCGCCATCGGCCTCCCGTACAAGATCGTCGGCGGCTTCCGCTTCTACGAACGCGCCGAGATCCGCGACGCGCTCGCCTATCTCCGCCTGGTCAACCAGCCCGCCGACGATCTCGCCTTCGAACGCATCGTCAACGTGCCGAAACGCGGCCTGGGCGACAAGGCGCTCGCCAAGCTCCACCAGCTCGCCCGCGCGCAGGGCGTCCCCCTCACCATCGCCGCCGCCCGCATCCTCGACACCGACGAACTAACCCCCCAGGCAAGACGCGCCCTCGGCAATTTCGTAGGCGACCTCGCCCGCTGGCGAGACCTGGCCAGTTCCTCCCCCGCTTCAGCGGGGGAGGGGGACCGCCCGGCGCAGCCGGGTGGTGGAGGGGGCCTGCCCCACACGGAACTCGCGCGAACCATCCTAGACGAATCCGGCTACACCGCCATGTGGCAGGCCGACCGCTCCGCCGAAGCCGCCGGCCGCCTCGAAAACCTCACCGAGCTCATCCGCGCGATGGAGGAATACGACTCCCTCGGCGCCTTCCTCGAACACGTCTCGCTCGTGATGGACAACGACGCGCAAGCGGAGCGCGAAAAGGTCACCATCATGACCATGCACGCCGCCAAGGGGCTGGAATACGACACGGTGTTCATGCCCGGCTGGGAGGAAGGCCTGTTCCCCTCCCAGCGCGCGCTCGACGAAGGCGGCAATGCGAGCCTCGAGGAGGAACGCCGCCTCGCCTATGTCGCCATCACCCGCGCCCGCGCCCGCGCCACCATCCTCCACGCCGCCAACCGCCGCATCTACGGCCAATGGACGTCGAGCATCCCCAGCCGCTTCGTCGGAGAACTGCCCGCCGACCACATAGAGGAGGAAACCACCCTCTCCGGCGGCGCCAGCCTGTGGCGCGCCAACTGGTCCGAACACACCGACCCCTTCGCCAACGTCGCGCGCGGCACCGGCCGAGGCCCCGGCTGGCAACGCGCCGCCGGCGCCGGCGGCCTAGCGCCGGTCTCGAACCGCGTCCTCGAAGCCCGAGCCCCCGCCGTCAGCCTAGGCAACAAGGGCCGCGACGACCTGGAGGTCGGAATGCGCGTGTTCCACCAGAAATTTGGCTACGGCAGCATCGCCGAGATAGAAGGCAACAAGCTGGAGATCGACTTCGAACAGGCCGGCCGGAAGCGGGTGATAGATAGCTTTGTGAGCTTGGGGTGAGGATGCCAACAACAGCTGAACTTGTCGCGCTTATCGCAGAACCTTCGGAATCGCTTTCTATCGAACACAAAAGTTGGCTCGATCTTTCCGAAAGACACAGTCAAGCCACTCTAGCAAAAGCTGTAATTGCTTTATCAAACCATGGCGGCGGCATCGTGGTGTTTGGCATGCGTGGCGATGATGCCGTGGCCGGCTTACAATCCTTGCCTCGCCCTGATGCCATCGGTCGATACCGACAGGACGATGTGAACGCCGCTGTCAATCGGTTTGCAGAGCCTCGCGTGCATTGCTCGCTGCTCTTCGCACGCCATCCCAACACGAATGTTGAGCATGCCTTTGTTGTTGTTCCTGGTGATGAGCACGTGCCGGTGATGAGCCGGCGTGATCACGCAGGCGTCATCTCTGCTCAGCGCTGCTATATGCGCAAGCCAGGGCCGCAAAGCGAAGAGCCTTTTACCGCACAAGAATGGCGCAGCATTTTGGATCGGTGTGTCCGATCGGGTCGCGATGACATGCTCGAAGCTATTCGAATCATTGTTCAAGGGCGCGCAGGTGTTACGCCCGATGATGCACGCTTGGAGCAGGTTGTCGATTTTACGAGTCGCGCCATCAGTCGTTGGAATGAGTTGACCGAAAACCTCCCATCCGATGACGCAGGAAAAATGCCGCTCGGGCGTTACGAGCTCACATTCGATCTGCAGAATGTCCCTAATGTGGCTACCCTTGCCAATTTAAGGGATCGGATGGCAGCAGCTGGGCAAACTAGGCACACTGGTTGGGGCCCATTCGTCACTCTGCATAGAGAACCATTGACCCCATACGCACGAGAAAGATGTATCGAAGCTTGGCTCGGCGCTCCGGACGTGGAACGGTATCAAAGAACACCGGCGCATTGTGACTTCTGGCAAGCAAATCTTGACGGCCAATTTTTTCTGATGCGTGGATTTGACGAAGATGGCGTTCAAAGTCGTCCGGCCGGCACTTTGTTCGACGTCACATTACCAATATGGCGTGTAGGCGAGGCAATGCTTTATGTGGCCCGCTTTGCTCGGGCGCTGGATGACAACGCTTCCATAACTCTTAGAGCAACATATAGAGGCCTAGGAGATCGAACACTAACAAGTTGGAATGGACGTCGCGCTATATTCGACAATCGCCGCTGTCGAGATGATGAAGCTGTGATTCAAACTCAAGCGTCGGCTGTTGAATTTGAGGAAAATTTAGTCGAAGTGATGCATCCTATGCTCATTCCACTATATGAGCGCTTCGATTTTTTTGAACTATCTGCTCAAATGGTCGCTGAGGAGTTGGCTGAAATGAGAGCCAATCGCTTCTGACGTCATAACAAATTCAGACACACAAGATCTAATTACGCCGCCACCCGCTCCACCTCGATCGCTCCTTCCCGCGCCCGTACCCACGCCAGATTGTGCGCCGCCTGCATCCGCACCAGCGTGTTCCGCCGACAGCCCGGCGCGGTGGCCCAGCTGGTTGCTCATCGCGCCCACGTCACATGCAGCCGCGCCGCCGCGTCGATAACGGACAGGCCGTGCGGCTCCACCACCTCCGCGCGCAGCCATGAGCCGGGATTCACTGCGAGGCTTGGATGCAGCTTGATTGCCATCAGCAATGACCTCACCCACACTCGTCACCCCGGACTCGTTCCGGGGTCCATCCCTCCACGCGCGCAAGCTGGGCTTGCGGCACGATGGATGCCGGAACTAGTCCGGGATGACGAGGAAAGGGGCGCGACGAACTCCGGGAAACGGCAATGCCGGGACAAGGGGCGGCCGCGCGTGAGGCCGATCGACCGCGGCTCGGCTCGGCCGGAAGAATGGTTCACGCGGAGGCGCGGAGAGCGCGGAGACACTTTCCCGGCAAGGCCCGTGTTCCATCAACATCGCGACACGTCGCGTGGTTGAGGGATGAGAACCGCCGACGCGGCAAAGCGCCCTCCGCGTCTCCGCGCCTCCGCGTGAAAATCCTTTTTCGCCTTCCCCTCGCAGTCCCGAGACGCCGGGAGCTGATCCCGGTCCAACTCTGCTGGTCACCCCGGACTTGATTCGGGGCCCGCCCCGCTTGCGCCGGGCGGCTCCGCGAAATCGATCAGTCGCCGTTTCCTGGGGAGGATCTGATTCACGCAAAGGCGCGGAGCGGCCCGCCGCGCCAGCGGCATTCATGTTCCCGCCGGCGAGCTAGGCATGACGCCGAGCCTGAGCGTGCGCCTCGCGCAGGGCCAAATATCTCCGCGCGCTCCGCGTCTCCGCGCGAACCACTCCTTCTTCTCCGCGGCTCCGCCCGCAACCCCCGTCGCGCACGCCCCCGAAGCGCAGGTTCCGATGCGAGGAAGGACGGACGCCCATCCCCCCACCTCGCGACCAATCATCCGCTCCCGCCGTCCCGGCCAGAACATATCGGAAACAAATCGCTGTCCTACATCGTCCGAAATCGGCATAGACTCGCCGATGACCGATTCGCCCGCCCCTGACGCCGCCACCGATCCGCTCGCCTTTGCGCCGGTGAAAACCGCCGCCCGCCATGACGGCTGGACGCCCGCCCGCCAGCGCGATTTCATCGCCCAGCTGGCGCGGATCGGCGTGGTCGGCGCGGCGGCGAAGGCGGTGGGGATGAGCGCGAAATCGGCCTATGCCCTGCGCAAGCGCGCCGGAGAGGGCAGCGGATTCGCCGCCGCCTGGGCCGGCGCGCTCGACATCGGCCGCGCGCGGGCGCTCAGCCTGGCGATAGACCGAGCGTTGAACGGCGAGGCGACCCCCGTCTTCTATCGCGGCCGTCAGATCGGCGAGCGGCGGCGCTACGACAATCGCCTGCTGCTCGCCGCGCTGCGTGCGATCGATCCCGCCGCGCGCACCGCGCCGGCCGATCTAGGCGGCGGGTTCGGCGGATGAGCCCAACGGCCCGCCGCAGTCCCGGGGTGGCGTGCCGTGACCTTCGTTACCTTCGCCGGGCCGCCTCAGGCCGTCGTCAGCGTCGCCGTCTGGGGCCTGGGCAGGCCGTTCGCCTTGTACTCCGCGGTCAGCGCTTCCTTGCGCGCGCGCAGCTCGTCGCCCAGCGCGTCCATGTCGAGCCCGGCGTGCCGCGCCTGGCTGAACATGCCCTCCATGCGCTTCTCCTCCTCCTCGACATGATGCTCGATCTGTTCGGAGAGGACCTTCACCTTGGCGTCGTAGAACTCGTCGTCGGGCCCGCCCGCCTCGATCTCGGCGATCAGCACCTTGGCGCCGTCATGCTCGACATAGGCCTCCTTCAGCAGGTCCTCCTCCACCTTGCCTTCGCAGGCGGGGTAGAAGATCTCCTCCTCGATCTGCGTGTGGACGATCAGCTCGAGGCAGATCTCGCGCGCCAGCTTCTCCTTGCGGCCATCGCCGCTCGCCTTTTCGAACGCTGCGAACAGCTCCTCGACCTTGCGGTGATCGGCCTTGAGCAGCGCGATCGCGTCCTGTTTGGTGTCTGCCATGCGGGGCCTCCTGTGGTTTCAGGGCCTCAACCGCGCGCCCCGCGCATCGTTCCCGCATATCAGCCTGTTGCGAGTCGTTCGCGCCCGGCGGCGTCACCGGCCATGCTTAACGTGCCACGCCGGAACAGCCCCATTTCGGCACAGACTCGCCCGCCTCCGATGCGTTAAGAGGGCCTCAACCAACCGGGAGCCGAGAGATGGCGAGACACAGGATCGCCCGCACCGCCGCCGCCATGCTGTTCGCCGCCGCGCTGGTCGGCATCACCCCGCCCCCGCGCGACGGGCTGGCGGAGGCGCACGCCCCGGCCGCGCCGTCCCCGCCGCCCGCCATCGTCCCCGAAGCCGCACCCGCGGAGCCCGCCCCCACGCCGCAACCGGCGCCCGCGCCCGCACCCGCGCCGGGGCCCGCCGCCGCCGCCGCAATCCCCGCGCCCAAGCCCAAGCCCGCCCCCGCCCCCTTCGTCGTCCGCCGCATCCTCGACATCCCCGGCCCGATGCGGCACGGCAGCTGGGTGTGGGACGATGCGGGCGTCCCCCCGGGGGAGATCGTCGTCACCGTCGATCTCGCCGCGCAGACCATGTCGGTGTTCCGCGGCGGGTACGAGATCGGCGCCGCGGTCATCATCTACGGCGCGACCGACAAGCCGACGCCCACCGGCACCTTCCCGATCAGCCAGAAGAAGCGCCACCACATCAGCAACCTCTACGGCGCGCCGATGCCCTATATGCTGCGCCTCACCAATGACGGCGTCGCGATCCACGCGAGCGAGGTCGAATGGGGCAACGCCACCCATGGCTGCATCGGCCTGCCGCCGGAATTCGCCGCGAAGCTGTTCGGAGAGGCGGAGCTCGGCACCCGCGTCATCGTCACCGACGGCAAGCACATGGCGCTGCCGAGCGCGTAGGCGAAGCCAACGCAGCGGCGGCGCAAGCCGACGGCAAGCCCGGCCGGCGGCGCGAAGCAGCCGTCCGACGACGCGGCTTTGCCGCGGCGCTGCCGAACGCTTGAGGAAAATTCTGCTGTCCTACATATAACCATATAGGTTATATGCCGAGTCGCTATGCAAATCCTCCCACCCCTGCCGCCCGGCGAGCGCCCGCCGATCCCGCACTTCACCCCGGTCGCCCGCAAATACCGGTCGGACGGCTGGACGCCCGAACGCCAGCGCGCCTTCGTCGCCGCGCTCGCCGACACCGGATCGGTCACCGCCGCCGCGCGCCGCGTCAACATGGCGAGCGAGGGCGCCTATGCATTGCGCCGGCAGCCCGATGCGGAAAGCTTCGCCGCCGCGTGGGAGGCCGCGCTCGATCACGGCGTCCGCCGCCTCGCCGATATCGCCATCGATCGCGCGATGAACGGCGTCCCGGTCCCCATCTTCTGGCGCGGCGAGCAGGTGGGCGAGAAGCGCTGGTTCAACGATCGCCTGCTGATGTTCATCCTCAAGCACCACATGCCCGCGCGCTACGGCGCCGGCCTGCTCGCCGCCCCGCGCAGCCGGGAGCAGATCGAGCAGGAGGCGGCGGAGAACTGCCCCGTCTGCAAGCAGCGCGCCGTGGACGAGGCCGAGGCCAAGGCGAAGGAGGAGGCCGACCGTGCGGCCGCTCTCGCCGCCTTCCCGTCCAAATGGCTGATGGACCTGTTCAAGCGATACCGGGCGAAGGTGTTGAGCGAGCGCCGCCACCGCCTGGCCGGGGAGGTGATCGCCGCCGATTACACGCTGCGCCAGCTCACCCATATCGAGCTGATGCTGTCGATGGGCGGCCGCACGACCGAGATGCTCGACATGTGGAGCACCGAGGACGGCCAGACGCCGTCCATCCTCCACGACAACAACTTGTTCGCCGATCCGGTCAGCAAGATCCTCGACGGTATCCGGCGGGAAGTGTGGGCGCGCCAGGACGGCGGCCTCGAACGCCCCGCCCTCCCCCACCACCACCGCAAGCTGCCGCCGGGCCACGGCCAGGACCCCTGGCCCGGCGACACCCAGGCCGAACGCAAGGCCGCCCGCCGCGCCGCCCAGGCGAGGATCGCCGAGGCGCAGGCGGAATGGGAGGCGGCGTGGAAGGAGGAGACGTGGGCGGTATGGCGCGCCAGCCGAAGCGAGTAGGCGCAGCCAACGCAGCACCGGCGCGAGCGCCGGCGGCAAGCGCGGCCGACGACCGGCCGGAGAACCGGCCGTGTCGTTCGACGACCTGGGCTTTGCCCAGGTCAGCCTGTCCTGAGCGCCTGCCTTGGCAGGCAGTCGAAGGGCGGCTTTGCCGCGGCGCCCCCGCGCGCCAAAGCGACACCCAACCCCAGCCCGCTCATGCTGAGTAGCGCCGCAGGCGCGTATCGAAGCACCGCCCTTCTTCTCCGGGCTTTGTGTTTATCCTACGATCAAGAAACCAGTAGTTGTTCTCTCACGTCAACGCCGCCTCGCATGTCGAGGACATGGACCTGGAGGATTATCACTGATGGCCATCAAGCTTCATCCCAGCTTCGCCGTCCACCCCGGCGCATGGCTGAAGACCGAGATCGTCGCCCCCCACGGCCTCAGCGTGACGGAGCTTGCCGGCAAGCTCGGCGTAACCCGCCAGGCGATGAGCAATCTCCTCAACGCCCATGCCGGCCTCTCCGCCGAAATGGCGATCCGCTTCGAAAAAGCCTTCGGCCTCCGCGCCGACACGCTGCTGCGCATGCAGGCCGCGCACGATCTCGCGCAGGCGCGCGCGCATGAGGGGGATATCCGGGTGGAGCGGGTGGCGGCTTAGAGGCGTCCCATATTCACGCTGCCGTTAGTTCTGAGTAGAAGCAGAGCCTATAAGGCAGCACCTTTTAAACTTCTTTCCGCTGCCACACGGGCAGGCCTCGTTGCGCCCGACTTTCGATCCGGTGGGCCTTGGTGCGATAGGTCGCGCTGCGGAATTTCGACTCATACCTTGAGTGGCCCGTTCAAGGGCATTGTCGTATTTCCACGGAAAGCGCAGATGGATTCCGAATTTCGGCAGTCCATCGTCAGCCCGAACCATTAGGCCGAACCAACTGTCGGCATGATGCACATACTTTCGGCGGCGGCAGTGATCTGCCAGCCGTTCGGTGGCGATCACATTGGGCAGCGACCCGCAATGGATAGTTAGACCGCTTTGACTGTCATCGAAACCTAGGGTGAGGTCATGGCTCTTCCCGTCCCCACGAGTCTGCTCGGCAATCTGCCGCAATCCGCGATTGAGATCGTCTAGTGTCTCGCCGCTCAACGACAGCAGCAAGAAGCCAAGATCAACCAGTGTCGGGTCAGGCCGGTTTTCGATGCTTGCTAGTAGCCGCCCAACTAGCGTGTCCTCCATATGAGTCAGGATGCCGGTAGGAGTATGCTCTCCCGCAATGCCCGTTCGGCGAACGGTCATCGCGGTATCGAGCGAGATGCTGAAATCGTCGGCAATGGTGACGAGATTCATTTCCTCATCGAGCCAGAGATTTTGCTTGAGATGGTAGGCAAGGATCGTCAACTCATTGATGGTGTTGATGCGATCGCCATAGCTCACCCGGCGGTTTACATAACTCAGCAAACGCAACGGAGTTGACAACATCTCCGCAAGCACATCGATCAGAAACACATCTCCGATCAGCGGTGCCTGGATCACTGCATCGGTCTCAAATGTAAGGAATTGGCGGGCCTGTGCCCCCAGCGCGGGATAATGGTCTGACACGACGCACACGGGATAAATCTCGCGCAACGCTGGGACTTCCAAAACTACGCCATCTGCCCGAACGAAGCTGAGCGTCTGATCACTCAGCGACTTCGCACATAGATGCGCTTGGTCGTAAGCGTCCTGTACAGCCTTCTTGAAGTCGCCCCGCAGTTGAAGATCGTTCCCCTTTCGTGCCTCTAGCGTGAGTTTCTTCGACTTGCACTGGACCACAACGGCGCGGTCGGCAAACAGAACCAGCACATCGATTTCGCTGACGCGGCCGCCCTTGCGCAACACATTCACGCTGCGATGAACATTTCCTTCACCGAATACCGCCGCGAGTCGCTTCGCAACAAGCGCCTCGGTAAAGGCTCCTCGATGCTGGAAGGCGGCGTTACGGTACGCTTGGTCGGAGGCCATCCAATAATAAGGGGATTCATAGAGCGCTTCAACGACCCCATAGGCCTGAAGCGAGACGTAGTCGCCCGATGGAGTTCGGAGGATCGGACAAGCATTGGCCACATTGAAGTCACCGATTGTCCTGAAATCAGCATTGGTCGGTGCCTCCGGCGCGGTAAACGCGTCGAGCACCGCAACTGCGATCTCGACCGGCACGGCCGCAGCAGCGGCGATCTCCTGGAGTGAAAAGGTGAAGCCGGGGAGAAAGTTCAGCGTGGTTTGATCGGCGCCAAGAATCTGGTCGAACATCGGCAGTAACTTTTTATTCGGTAGCGTGCTCAGCGCTTCGGCGACCGCTCGGCCATCCGAGGCGTGGAATCCCTTGTTGGCGAACAGCCAGTCATCGTCCGGCGTATAACGGTCGACCGCAAAGTCGCGGTACTGAAAGCTATAGGCAGATTCCCCACCATAGAAGATCGGCTCGCGAAGCACGTCACCTCGTAGGAAGGGACTTGCCTCCTCAACCGACCGCCCCGCCTGAACTTCCTCGAAAGCTTGTTTGATCGCGGCCATCATCGGCTGGTTGAAGCACGCGTGCAGCTCTTCTAATAACTTACCGGTGCGATCGATTAGGCGAAGGATTTTGTCAGGCGTTGGCAGCTCAAAGTCGATAGGGTGCTTGAGCATCAGGCCAAGCAAAGTCGAAAACTCGGTGCGAATAGTCCGCTGAGGCGCATAGGAGGCGGCAAGCGCCTCACTCGTCAACTCACCAGAATGGATGACAAGGTTGTCGCGAAACGACTGCAAGGCTAGGACATGAATATAGCCCGGCGACGAGCACAGATGTTCCAGGTCGTCAAAGACCTCCTGCTCGGTGCGTGATGTCTCGAGCCGAATCATCCCTCTCCTGCTGCCGGTTAACCGACGTACCCGAATCATGACGGGATTTTGTCATTGTGAAGAACTCGATGAAATTCACAACGAGCGACAGCATGATCAGATTGCCGATTGGCGGGCACCGGACCTTTCGATCAAACCCCCACCGCGGCGAAGCCGCGTCGTCGAACGGCTCGGCTGACGGCGGGATCAGCCGGCCGTCGGCCGGGATGATGCTGGTCCTCGTCTAACTCCCGGATCGCGTGCGATCCGCTCGTTAGCCTCGGGCATCATCCCCATCCTCAACGCCGCAATAAAGGCCTCCTGCAGGAGGTGATTGCGTCTTGTTCGAAAGCGCGGGGCGCTTTCGAAAGCGATCGCCCACGCGATCCGGCTCTATTCCTCACCCATGCGTAGCGCAGCGATGAACGCCTCCTGCGGAATGCTAACGGACCCATATTCCCGCATCCGCTTCTTGCCCTCTTTCTGCTTGTCCAGCAGCTTCCTCTTGCGGCTCGCGTCGCCGCCATAGCATTTCGCCGTCACGTCCTTCCTCAGCGCCGCGATCGTCTCGCGGGCGATCACCTTGCCGCCGATCGCCGCCTGGATCGGGATCTTGAACAGGTGCCTGGGGATCAGGTCCTTCAGCCGCTCGCACATGCCGCGGCCGCGCGCCTCCGCCGTGCCGCGGTGGACGATCATGCTCAAGGCGTCGACCGCCTCGTTGTTGACCAGGATGTTCATCTTGACGAGGTCGCCCGGCCGGTGGCCGATCTGGTGATAGTCGAAGCTGGCGTAGCCGCGGCTGATGCTCTTCAGCCGGTCGTAGAAATCGAACACCACCTCGTTCAGCGGCAATTCGTAGCGCAGCTGCGCGCGCCCGCCGACATAGGTCAGGTCCTTCTGGATGCCGCGCCGGTCCTGGCACAGCTTCAGGATCGAGCCGAGATATTCGTCGGGCACGTAGATCGTCGCCTCGATCCACGGCTCCTCGATCTCCTCGATGCGGTTGGGATCGGGCATGTCGGCCGGGTTGTGCAGCTCGATCACCTTCGCGTCTTCGGTCTTCGAATGGCTCAGGTGGATGCGATAGACGACGCTGGGCGCGGTGGTGATCAGGTCCAGATCATATTCGCGCATCAGCCGTTCCTGGATGATCTCCAGGTGGAGCAGGCCCAGGAAGCCGCAGCGGAAGCCGAAGCCCAGCGCCGCGCTCGTCTCCATCTCGTAGCTGAACGACGCGTCGTTCAGGCGCAGCTTGCCGATCGACTCCCGCAGTTTCTCGAAGTCATTGGCGTCGACCGGGAACAGCCCGCAGAACACCACCGGCTGCACCTCCTTGAAGCCGGGGAGCGGCGCCGCGGCGGGCTTCTTCGCGTCGGTGATGGTGTCGCCGACCGCGGTCTGCGCCACCTCCTTGATCTGCGCGGTGATGAAGCCGATCTCGCCGGGGCCGAGCTGGCCGAGCTGCTCGATCTTGGGGCGGAAGGCGCCGACGCGGTCGACCAGATGGGTGGTGCCTGCTGCCAAGAACTTGATCTGCTGGCCCTTCTTGATGCTGCCGTCGATCACGCGGACCAGGATGACGACGCCCAGATAGGGGTCGTACCAGCTGTCGACCAGCATCGCCTTCAAGGGCGCGTCGGCGTCGCCCTTTGGCGGCGGGATCTTGGCGACGATCTGGTCGAGGATCTCGTCGATGCCGATGCCGGACTTGGCGCTGGCCAGCACCGCCTCGGACGCGTCGAGGCCGATGATGTCCTCGATCTCGGCGCGGACCTTCTCGGGCTCGGCGGCGGGCAGGTCGATCTTGTTGATGACGGGCAGGATTTCGTGGTCGTGCTCGATCGACTGATAGACGTTGGCCAGCGTCTGCGCCTCCACCCCCTGCGCCGCGTCGACGACGAGCAGCGCGCCCTCGCACGCGGCGAGGGAGCGGCTGACCTCATAGGCGAAGTCGACATGGCCCGGCGTGTCCATCAGGTTCAGGACATGGCCCTTCCACTCAAGCCGCACCGTCTGCGCCTTGATGGTGATCCCCCGCTCCTTCTCGATGTCCATGTTATCAAGCACTTGTGCGGACATCTCACGGTCGGAGAGGCCCCCCGTGCGCTGGATCAGCCGGTCCGCCAGGGTCGACTTGCCATGGTCGATGTGCGCGATGATCGAGAAGTTGCGGATGCGGTCGAGCGGAGTCATTGCGGCCCCCTAGCAGCGTTCACGCGCTTGCCAAAGCCGTCCCGCGCAATAGTCTCGTCCACCCGTCCGGAGACCTCAGATGCGCACGCTCCTCGCCGCCCTCGCCCTCCTCTCCGCCGCGCCCACGCTCGCGCAAACGCTGATCGTCGGCAACAAGGGGGAGGATACCGTCAGCTTCATCGATCTCCAGACCGCGAAGGAACGCGCCCGCGTCGCCACCGGCGACATGCCGCACGAGATCGCCGTCTCGCCCGACGGCAAGCAGGCCGCGGTGGTGGCGTACGGCGGCACCACCATCGACGTGTTCGACGTGGCCAGCGCGAAGAAGCTGCGCACGATCGACCTCGCCCCCAACCAGCGCCCGCACGGCCTGCTCTGGCTCGCCGACGGCCGGCTGGTCGCGACCGCCGAAGCCAGCCAGTCGATCGCCGTCGTCGCGCCGGACGGCCAGGTGACGGGCATCAGGACCGATCAGCAGGGATCGCACATGGTCGCGATCACCCCCGATGCCGGCCACGCCTTCGTCGCCAACATCGGGTCGGGCACGGTCAGCGTGATCGATCTGGCCGCGGGCAGGAAGCTCCGCGACATCGCTACCGGCGGCAAGCCCGAAGGAATCGCGGTCACGCCCGACGGCAAGCAGCTCTGGGTCGGCGACCTCGACGCCCCGCGCGTCCAGGCGTTCGACGCCAGCAGCTACGAACGCCTCGCCGAGGTCGCGATTCCACCCGTCGCCATCCGCGTTCTTGCGAGCCCCGACGGCAAATGGATCGCAACCAGCAACATCGCCGCGGGCAGCGTCAGCCTGATCGATCCCGCAACCTTGAAGGTGTCGCGCACGATCCCGGTCAGCGGCGAACAGGAGGCGGGTCAGGTCACCCTGCTCTTCTCGCCCGACAACAAGCGCCTCTACGCCGCCGAGACCGGCCGCGATCAGGTGGCGGAGATTGATCTCGCCTCCGGCAAGGTGCTCCGCCGCATCCCCGTCGGCAAGAATGGAGACGGCCTCGCCATCGCGCCCTGATCCGCCGCGCTTGCCCTCCCCGCTTTCCCCGCTAGCATCGCGTTCGACAACAAGGCGTTGGGAGAGCGCGGATATGCTGCACGTCGCCGTGATCGGATCGGGCCCGGCGGGCTATTACACGGCGGAGGCGTGCCAGAAGGCGTTCGGCGACGATGTCCGCGTCGACATGATCGATCGCCTGCCCGTGCCCTACGGCCTGATCCGTTTCGGCGTCGCGCCCGATCACCAGTCGATCAAGGGCGTGTCGCGCCGCTACGAGGGCGTCGCGCTCAGCGACAATGTCCGTTTCGTCGGCAATGTCTCGGTCGGCGGCGACGTGTCGATCGCCGAGCTGATCGAGCTGTACGACGCCGTCGTCCTGGCGACCGGCGCGCCCAACGACCGCAAGCTGGACATTCCCGGCGCTGACCTGGCCGGCGTGCTCGGATCGGCGGCGTTCGTCGGCTGGTACAACGGGCACCCCGAATTCACTGATCTCGCCCCACCGCTCGACGTCACCAGCGCGGTGATCATCGGCAACGGCAATGTCGCGCTCGACGTCGCGCGCATCCTCGCCAAGACGCCGGGCGAGTTCACGGGATCGGACATCGTCGCCCACGCGCTGGAGGCCCTGGCGCAATCGTCGATCCGCCACATCACCATCCTTGGCCGCCGCGGGCCGCACCAGATCGCGATGACGCCCAAGGAACTGGGCGAGCTCGGCCACCTGGAGCGCGCCTCGCCGCGGGTCGATCCGATCGACCTGCCGGAAGAAGGCGCGGATGCGCTGCTCGAGCCGGGCATGCGCAAATCGGTCACCCATCTGCGCGATTTCGCCGCCAATCCGGTGGCGAAGCAGGTGACGATCGATTTCGACTTCTTCGCCGCACCCGTCGCGATCGAGGGCGACGGCAAGGCCGAGCGGGTGGTCGTGGAGCGCACCCGGCTCGACGATCAGCTCCGCTCGATCGGCACGGGCGAGACCTATGCCGTCCCCGCCGGGCTGGTGGTGAGCTGCATCGGCTACACCACGCCGCCGATCGAGGGGGTTCCTTACGAACATGGCCGCGGCCGCTTCGCCAACAATGACGGACGCGTGCTGCCGGGGCTCTACGCCGTCGGCTGGGCGCGGCGCGGCCCGACGGGCACGATCGGCACCAACCGGCCGGACGGCTTCGCCATCGTCGATCTGATCGCCGAGGATATCGGCAAGGGCAACGGCAAGGCGGGTCGCGCCGGCCTTGATGCGCTGCTGGCGAAGCGCGGCGTCGACATCGTCACCTTCCGCGACTGGCAGAAGATCGAGGCGGCCGAAATCGCCCGCGCGCGCGACGGTTCCCCGCGCGAAAAGTTCGTCGGCGTCGCCGAGATGATGGCCGCGCGAAACGGCTGACGCCGGGCTTGAACGTGGAGATTTCGCTGATATAAGCCGCCGCCTGCACGCGGATGCGCGCCCCGGAATCGGGGAATAGCTCAGCCTGGTAGAGCACTGCCTTCGGGAGGCAGGGGCCGGAGGTTCGAATCCTCTTTCCCCGACCAGGGCGCGCCGCCGCGGCACATGAAGGGCGCCGGACCACAGGGTCGCGGCGCCCTTTCCTGTTTTGAGCGCAAGCGCCGGAGCGCAATGCGCGCCGCTCGCTCCTACCTCACGCCCAAGATGGGTATGAACAAGATCAACTGGATGGAGGTGGCCGGTGAACTGGACACACGCGGCCATGCGCTGCTGCCAGCGTTGCTCGCCCCGGCGGCGTGCGACGCGATCGCCGCCCGCTATGACGAGGACCGGGGCTTCCGCAGCCGGGTAGTGATGGCCCGCCACGGCTTCGGTCGCGGAGAGTATCGCTATTTCGCCTATCCGCTGCCGCCGCTCGTCGAGCGCTTGCGCACCGCGATCTACCCGCACCTCGCCCCCATCGCCAACGCCTGGCATGAACGCATGGGACGCGACGACCGTTTCCCGACCGATCACGCCGCCTTCCTGGACCGCTGCCATGCCGCCGGACAGACCCGCCCGACGCCGCTGCTGCTGCAATACGGCGCGGGCGACTACAACTGCCTGCACCAGGACCTCTACGGCGATCACGTCTTCCCGCTACAGGTCGCGGTGCTCCTATCCCGGCCGGGCGAGGATTTCGACGGCGGCGATTTCGTCCTGACCGAACAGCGCCCGCGCATGCAGTCGCGCGCGGAGGTGGTGCCGCTCGGCCAGGGCGACGCAGTGATATTCGCGGTCAATGAGCGCCCGGTACGCGGCACGCGCGGCCATTACCGAGTCAAGCACCGCCACGGCGTCAGCACCGTGCGCTCAGGCCGACGCCACACCCTCGGCATCATCTTCCACGACGCCGCTTAGGCTAGGGCCGCTTGTGATCTGAATACCCGCCTCACCCGTCACCCCGGACTTGTTCCGGGTGTGGATTCACATTTGAAGTGCAACGGTTGGAGGAAGGCTTCGGCTGGGGTTTGGAAGCCGAGGCATTTGCGGGGTGTATTGTTGTAGCGGCGGACGAGCTT